>CAXSAY010000014.1:0-2392 GCA_964235665.1 uncultured Acidobacteriaceae bacterium | reverse complement strand
ACTTGTAAGGGTAGAGTTTCGGGGGAACTCTACCCTTACAAGTTGCCTTTAGTAGATCGTGCGAACGCTTGCCTCGCGGGCGTAGATGCGGCCCTGGGCGGCGGTGGCCAGGTAGGCGTCTGCCTTGACGCCAGTAAGGACGCCGGTGTCGGGAACGACGCCTGCGGCATTGAGTAAGGGCTGTGAGGCGGTTGAGGCACCGATCACCTTGAGGTGTGCGAAGGCATCGTGGACCCACGCGACGGCGGCAGCTTCCTTCGCGAGAAGGGAGGCACCCTCGGCCGAGAGAGCGACATAGACAGCGTCGAAGAGGACGGAGGGGCCTCCGGCAAGCTGGAAGTCAGCCTCGAGGGTCTTCCCGTCCGCTGCTACCGCTCCGCCGATCTTGGGCGCGACGAGTTTGACGTGAGCACCTAGGCGATGGGCCGCGGTCTCAAGCGCCAGAACCTCGGCGGCATCGGTGCCATCGGCGACCAGGCAGCCGATGACCTTGGTTGCCAGACCGGGCTTCATCTTCTTGACGATGCTAAGGGCGTCGGACGGCTTCAGATCAGTCCGGGCCGGCACCGCGGTGGTTGCGGGGACAATGGGGTCCTTCGCACCCAGACCGTTCGCGACGCGTTGGGCGATGGTTGGATCAACGTTGGCGAGCAGGCCGAGCATGCGGGTGCGGACGGCCTTGGTGTCGACTTTGCTGAGCTCGAAGATGAACGCCGAGACGATGTGGTTCTGCTCGGGGACGGTCTGCGAGTTGAAGAACTGCAGGGCCTGCGAGAAGTGGTCGCCGAAGGACTCCGGACGGACGCGTAGCTTGTCGCCTTCCTCGTGGGCCTTAAAGGAGGTGAAGCCGGCGTGAGGGTCCTGCCGGGGGGTGTCGGCTTCTAACGAACTGGGGCTGTAGGAGACGCGACCCTTCTGCGGGCGCATGGTCATGTGGCCATCGCGCTGCATGTTCATCACGGGGCAGCGGGGGGCGTTGACAGGAATCTGCTCGTTGTTGGGGCCGCCGAGACGGCTGAGCTGCGTGTCAATGTAGGAGAGGTTGCGTCCCTGCAGAAGCGGATCGTTCGAGAAGTCGATGCCGGGGACGACGTCGGTGGTGGCGAAAGCGACCTGCTCGGTCTCGGCGAAGTAGTTGTCGACGTTGCGGGTGAGGATCATCTTGCCAATGATGCGCAGGGGGAGAATCTCTTCGGGGATGAGCTTGGTGGCGTCGAGAACGTCGAAGTCGAAGCTGTTGGCGAACTCTTCGTCGAAGAGCTGGACGCCGAGTTCCCACTCGGGCAGGGTGCCGGATTCGATGGCATTCCAGAGATCGCGCCGATGGAAGTCGGGGTCGGCACCGGAGATCTTGAGAGCTTCATCCCACACGACCGAGGCCATGCCTAGCTTGGGACGCCAGTGGAACTTGACGTAGGTGGAGTTGCCTTCCTCGTTGATCAGCCGGAAGGTGTGAACACCAAAGCCTTCGATCATCCGGAACGAACGGGGGATTGCCCGGTCAGACATGATCCACATCAGCATGTGGGTCGACTCCGGAGTGAGCGAAGCCCAATCCCAGAAGGTGTCGTGCGCCGTCTGCGCCTGCGGAAAACCACGATCCGGCTCCTGCTTGGCTGCGTGAATCAGATCGGTAAATTTCAGCGCGTCCTGGATGAAGAACACGGGGATGTTGTTCCCGACGATGTCCCAATTGCCCTCCGGCGTATACATCTTCACGGCAAAGCCGCGCACATCACGGGCAGTATCGGCCGAACCCATGTTGCCGCCTACCGTAGAAAAGCGCACGAATACAGGTGTCTGTTGCCCCACGGTGGTCAGCACCTTAGCCTTGGAGATGCCTGCCAGGGAATCCGTCAGCTCAAAGTAACCATGCGCGCCATATCCTCTCGCATGGACGATCCTCTCAGGGATACGCTCATGATCGAAGTGCTGCGTCTTCTCCACCAGGAAAAAGTCCTCAATCAACACCGGTCCACGTGCGTTTGACTTGAGCGAGTTTTCGTCGTCGGCAATGACGGTGCCGCGCTGGTTGGTCATCTGCGGATGGGTGCCGCCGGCAATCTGATGGATCTCGCCACCGGCTGGTGTTTCCTGCCCCGAGGGGATGACGGCGACGGGGGCTCCGGCAATCATTTCCTGTGTTTCTGAGGGGATCGTCTGAGCCTGCTTTGCTCCCGTTTGGGCTTTCTCTGCTGCCATATTTTTCACCATGGTCTCTCTCATTTCTTACTTATTTCTAAACCGATCTGCTTTGTCACCGGCACTTATTCTCTGCACGCACGCGAGATCTTCAAGCGGATACTCAAACGCGTTGTAGAGCAAGAGGCACATCATGATAGGACGTGGCGCACACGTCGGAGTAGAAGACAGATCGGTTCTGGATCTTTAT
>CAXSAY010000013.1:0-3472 GCA_964235665.1 uncultured Acidobacteriaceae bacterium | reverse complement strand
GGAGCGCTGGATCTAATTCGCGGGGAGTTGCGGGGTGTCCCAGCTGAGGGGGGGGACGGAAGAGTGTGCCGGTAGCCTGTTAGGGGTGTTCCCCAAGACAATATGGCTTGTCAGGGGTAAAGCCACGACAATGTAACGTCAGAGTGGGAGAGGTTCTCAGAGGTTAGAGCAGTAGAATGGTCCAAACCCAAGTTCCAGAACCAAACTGAACCCCAGTCCGCCTCTAGCCTTCGACGCCCGGAGGAAGGCTCGGGCTTGGGCGTGCAACTGCTGTTCGCCAAGCGCTCTACTAACGTCGTACACCGACCGGGCGTTTTCATGAGTCCACTACGCCCCAGTGCGTTTGCCATAGTATGACAATCGTTTTTTGCGCTTCCGTGCAAGGGAAGGTTTTTGCATCTAGGTGAAATAGGTAAGACCGATAAAGAGTTGTCAACACGCACCAACGTTCAAGGCTTGACGTCGGCGATGTTCGATGCCTAAGGGAGACAGATGCGAAATGCGAATGCGGGTTCAACGCCCGAACACGTTGTGATTTTAGGTGGCGGTTTTGGTGGCCGGTATGTTGCTAAAGCTCTTGCCTATCGGCTGGCGCCTCGGCATCGCATCACGCTGGTGGACCGTGTAGACCACATGCTTTATACGCCTATGCTCACCGAAGTCGCCGGCGGAACTGTCAGACCGGTTGATATTGCCGTCCCCTCTTCCAATCTGCCCAAACGAGTTCAGTTTGTGAAAGCAGAGGTTTCGGCGGTCGACGCCAGCGCCAAGCTGGTCACATTGGTGGGCGGGCGCACGTTACAAGCCACGCAGCTCGTTTTCGCACTCGGGTCCTCTACGAACTTCCATGACATCCCTGGGGCACGAGAGAACAGTCTTAGTTTCAAAACTCTGGCTGATGCAGAAGCGGTCCTGAAACGACTGGATGAGATGATCGCCTGCGCAGCAGCTTGCCCGGATGCGCAGGAACGCCGAAGCATCCTGACCATTACGGTAGCCGGAGGAGGCTACACTGGCGTCGAAACCATGGCCGCGGTCAGCGGATATCTCCGTGAAAAAGCGGGCGCTGCTGGAATATCGGCGGATGAAGTGAAGCTTGTATTGATTGAACCCACGGAGCGGATCATGCACGAGACTGCGGCTTCGCTCGCGGCCTATAGCCAAGCAGAACTGGAGCGAAACGGGATTGAAGTAGCCCTCCATACCGCTGTGAGTGCGATCGACGGAGACACCGTGCATTTATCCAATGCCACCAGCCATAAAACAGGTCTGCTGATTTGGGACACAGGTATCATTCCCAGTCCGCTTCTAGAGTCAGTTCAGGTGCCGAAGGGTAAGCATCACGGAGTGCGTACGGATTCCTGCTTTCAGGTTGAGGGCATGCCGGGTGTTTGGGCGATTGGGGACTGCGCCGAGATCCCGCAGGCGGACGGGAAAACCTTTGCTCCGACGGCACAGAACGCTATTCGCGAAGGAACACACTTGGCACAGAACATCAACGCGCTGCTTCGTGGACGGGCTGCCCTTGCCTTCCGTTACACCATGATCGGTCAGCTCGCCTTGGTGGGGCAGCGTAAGGGCGTGGCGGAAGTTTTTGGCGTCAAGATACGCGGTCTGGCCGCTTGGGCAATGTGGTGGATCATTTACATTGCGAAACTGCCCTACATGACAGGGCGTGTTGGTGTAGTAAGAAGTCTACTTGGCGGCCATCCCGTCGCGGCACCGACGCATAAGCAGAAAAAGATGCAGCGGATAGATGCTTCGGCCTCAAAAGTTATCCCTGCACTGCCCTCCTAGAGACTCCGGGCAGTGCCGTTCGAGAAACCGGCTGAAGTATGCTCCCATCCAGGCGAATCGGTTCGTGATCCAAGGATGTCGGCTTCGCCGGTACTCTGGCCGTGGGGAACACAAACAGCTCGCATGGTTGTTCCTTATACGTTCCGAATATCAGTTATCCGTCCTAGAAGGCTTACAGCTGACCTCTGAAGCTTCCGGCGCGTGTAGAGTGACTCCATGCATTCCTTCAGGCTGTGGCTATTCTGGACGCGCGATGCGTTGCCCGCAATCGTGTTCTGTCTGCTTTTCACGTCGCCTTGCACGGCACAAAGGCCAGCGGACGGCCTGACCTCGATGCCGCCCATTCCTGCGGGGGCGCAGTTCGACAGTACCGGGCACCTGGACGTGCAGCAGGCAACCCGAGCGTACCTCGATGAGATCCCTGCGGACAGGAAGGCGGCTTCCAACAAGTATTTCGAAGGCAAGTACTGGCTGATTCTTTGGGACGCGCTATATTCGATGGCCGTGTTTCTGCTTCTGCTTTTCAGTGGTGTTTCAGCGAAAATGCGCAATATTGCTGAGCGAGCGACGCGGTTGCGATGGGTTCACGCATGGATCTATACCGCGGAATTCAGCATGGTGACCTTTGTGCTGGGTCTGCCACTCACCATCTACGAGAGCTTTTACCGGGAACATATCTACCAGCAGTCGCACCAGCCGTTTGTGGGGTGGCTGCGGGATTCATTGGTGGCATTCGCAGTCAGTGTGGTGCTTGGCGGCCTGCTGGTGGCAACACTGTACTGGGTGGTACGGCGGGCGCCGCGCACCTGGCACCTATGGGCGACGGTGGTCTTCATTGCCTTTGTTTCCATGGGAGCGCTCATCGCGCCGGTTTACCTGGCACCGCTATTCAATACCTACAAGCCGGTGGAGAATCCAGCGGTGACCGTACCGGTGCTGAAGATGGCGCACGCGAATGGGATCCCAGTGGATAAGCTGGTGGAGAACAATGCCTCCAAACAGACGACCAATGTGAGCGCGAATGTGAGCGGGTTGTTTGGGACGACGAGGATCACCCTGAACGACAACCTGTTGAACACAGCGAGCCTGCCGGAGATTGAAGCCGTGACCGGTCACGAGATGGGCCACTATGTCCTGCATCACGTGATCAAGTTCCTCATTGAATATGCCGTTCTCTCCTTCGTTCTCTTCAGTGTGCTGCGCTGGTGGCTGGAAAGCATGCAGCGGCGGAGGGGAGGAAACTGGGGTACACGCGGGATCGACGATCTGGCGCTGTTTCCAGCGGCTGCGATGGCAATTACCGTGCTCCTGCTACTGGCTACGCCGATTACCAACACAATGACACGGTCGCAGGAGGCCGAAGCAGACATGTACGGTATCAACGCGTCGCGGCAGCCGGACGGCTTTGCTGAAGCGATGTTGAAGCTAGGCCAATACCGAAAGATGGAACCCGGGCCGGCCGAGGAGTTTATATTTTTTGATCACCCCAGCGGACGGACGCGCATCATCGAGGCCATGCGATGGAAAGCACAGAACTTGCAGACGGTGAAGCAGTGTGAAGGACACTGAGGTAAGAACGCTCAGACGGGCTGCGCCACCGCCGAATCAGCAAACCTAAAGGTTAGAACGACGCTTGGACGGCTCGTTTACCTCCGACAACTCCAGTTGTCGGAGG
>CAXSAY010000012.1:0-4257 GCA_964235665.1 uncultured Acidobacteriaceae bacterium | reverse complement strand
CGGCCCGAGTTGGAGAAGTGCCTGGAACGCCTCGATCAGGGAGACACGCTGGTGGTGTGGCGGCTGGACCGGCTGGGCCGCTCCATCCGCGACCTGCTCCAGATCGTGGACCGGCTGGACAAGAGCGGCATCAACTTCATCTCGCTCAAGGAGCGGTTCGACACCAGTACCGCCGCTGGGCGACTCGTCTTCCACTTCTTCGCGGCCTTGACGCAGTTTGAGAAGGAGCTTATCCGAGAGCGGACGATGGCTGGACTATCTTCGGCACGGGCGCGAGGCCGGATGGGTGCCGAAAGAAGCTGCTCACCGCGCAGCAGGTGAAGGTGGTCAACACAATGTGGGACAGCCACGAACATACCCGGCATGAGATCGCGGCAAACTTCAGCGTTTCGGTTGCCACCATCGACCGGATTCTACGAGCAGCCAGAAGCGTAGTTCCAAGCGGGGGAGGGAAGTGATGCGTGTCCTTTTGAGCGGGTTGGACGGAAGCGATGTTGAGGGAGAGGTGATCGGTGGAGAGTTCTATGATCCCGACACCAGGCAATGCGACCTGGAAGACACCTTTACCGTTCGGCGCGATGATGGCAACCTCTTTGAGGTCCACGGCTGGCTGGTGGACGTAACCGTGGTGGCAGAGAAACACCGGTTGGTGATGCAGGCATGACGAAAGCGGTCCAGAGAGCGCTGCATTGTCCGTGCGGGCGAGAGAAGATCCTCGCCACCGGTCTTTGTGCGAGCTGCTACACCCTGAAGCGGCAGGACGCAGAATACTTTGGCGGACTGCGCGAGGCGGTTCTTGAGCGTGACGGCTATCGCTGCCGGGTCTGCGATGCTCCTGGCGGACGCAAGTGGGAGATGATCGTGCATCATCGGGTGCCGGGCAAGTCGGTTCTCGCACTGATGATCTCGCTTTGCCCTGGCTGTCATGCCAGAATCCACCGGACAAAGGCAGTGCTCTCGGCCATGCCGCCGCTTCTGCTGAAGCTATGGCGAGAGCAGCATCCGAAAGGTCATGAACAGGTGCAGCTCGACTTCAGTTCGAAAAGGCTTGCGGCCAAAGCCGTTCCTCTTCTCCGAGAAGAGGAACCATCTAACAGGTAGCGTTTCAGACGTTTGTCCGTCTGCGACCTCATGCTTGGACACGGAAGCTAAAGCCAGAGAACCTGATACCTTTTCTAAATGAACAATGCACGTACCATCGCCGCTCTTGAAAAGACGATTGCTCAACTAACTGCGGTCAAGGATCGCCTCGCCGCCGCCGATGCGAAGGCCGGGAACTCAGCACCGCCAGCAAAGAAGGCTGCTGCCAAGACGTCCGTGGCGAAAAAGGCTCCAGCCAAGAAGAGAGCCGCCAAGGATACTGTGTAGCTCTGGCTTTGACGTAGAACCACCTCGCGGTAGGGATCTTCAGGATTGTTGTGCAGGTCATCGCACCGCTAAAATTACTTACCTAAAGCCGTTCAGCGTAACTGGACGGCTCATTCAGTTAAGCGGTGCAATTCTGAATCCGTCAGAAGACTCTACATGCGCTTCGAAGGAGCTACTCCGCTAGTCTCATTTCAGGATGCACGTCGATCAGGGCGCGTCAGATGCCCTTGGCGAGCACAGCCGTGGAGGCAGGACGTACTTGATCATGGTTCCTCTGATGACACGTTTGTCGATCGAAACGATCGGTCTGGCTATCGTACTGTTTGCGTTGTATGAGGTTTTCAGTGACATCTTCCACCCGACCCGTTCAGGCAACCTGAGCGATGCCGTTGGCAAGCTAACCTCCACGCTCTTCCGTAATACGAGGCTTCGATCATCCGTCGGACCTCTTGCCCTCATTGTGGTGATCCTGTCCTGGGTTTCGCTTCTTGTGCTGGGCTTTGCGCTCATCTACAGCGGTCTCTTTCCGGAGTACTTTGTGAGTCGCTCCGGGGAACTCAGTGTCAGCTTCGGTAAGCGCTTCGTGCACTGCCTTTACTTCTCCCTGGGTGCTATCAGTACTTTCGAAACCTTTGATCTGGACCCGCGTACCGCGTGGTTGAGGCTGATCGTTGCCTGTGAAGGGCTTGTCGGGATCAGTATGATCACTGCCAGCGTCTCCTGGCTCGTCTTGCTGTATCCGGCCCTCGAGCGTACTCGACAGCTTTCCCGGCGCATCTCCTCTCTCGTAAAAGCACAGGAAATGACAGGGCTCTCCCTGATTGAGAACCTGGGAGTCTCAACGCTGACCGAGTTGGCTCAGGCGTTTGTGCGACTTCGCCTTGATCTAATCCTGTTTCCAATTCTTCTTCACTTTCATGCAGCTGACGATGCGGCAGCAATCGGTCCGGCGTTGCCTCACGCCCTCACGTTGTCTACACAGGGTCTCGAATTGAGGAGACCCGACAACATACGGCTAGCCGCAGCGGAGCTCCACATAGCATTGCAGGAGCTTAGTCATACCCTGGCAGACCGCGTCCTTCATACGGCAGAGGACGACATCCTCACGATCTTTCAGGCTTTTCGGGAGCGAGAGTAGAGACAGGGCCGCCCAGGACATTCTCCAGCCCCCGCCTTCGCCCTGGTTCGGATAGCTTTCTGTGAAGTCGGCGATTCGACCCAGCAAACCGGTCGAAGAAAAAGCCTATTTCAAAGCTCTTAGTGCAATTGTGCTACATGCGTTAGCCGGGACCTTCGCATCGTGCCAAGGGGCGTGCCACCATTGCTCGTCCCGGATCTATCTCGTCGACAGCGGGAGCATGCCATTCGGCTTGCCTATGAACGCCCGGCCTGGGGCATGGCTTAGCGCGCGCTTCAAATGTTTGACCGCCAGAACATGCCTTGGAGCACCACGGAGGCGCTCACTTGGCGTGTAAAGGCTGCATCTGAGTTCCTCATGAACTGCTGCTTGGCCCTCGTCCTCGCCGCGCTCGCCGCCAGCGCAACCCTGAAGGCCCAGACTACAGGCCCTGCCCCCCCACCGCTGCACGTCGCTTTTTCTTTGCCCGTGCCCGCCCAGACAAATGGCGTCGCCATCACCCCGGACGGCAAGCGCACATTCATGGTCATCCCTCGGCAGAAAGGTCAAGACCTGCCCCAGCTCGCCGAGTGGATCAGTGGCCAATTCAAACCTTTTCCCGACCAGAGCTGGAATAAGTCCAAACCGCTCTCCGACGCTGCCACCCATTGGGTTCACGCCAACTCGGTCCGCTTTGGCCCCGACGGCACCCTGTGGGTCGTTGACTTCGGCTCCGAAGGCCTCGGCAAGCCCGAGCTCAAGCACGGCCCAAGCTTGTCGGGTTCGACATCGCGACCGGCAAGATTACGCATTCGTACCTCTTCGACGCGACCACGCGCCATGATTCCGCCGTCGACGACGTGCGCTTCAACGGTCGCCACGCCTACCTTACCGACGCCGGCTGGCCCGGCATTATTGTGCTCGACCTGCCGACCGGCCACCAGTACCGCACCCTTACCGATACTCCAACTGTCCGTGCCCCGCACCCCCTGCGCGCAGAGGGCAAGCAACTCGAAGACAAGAACGGCAGGCCCATCTTCTTCCACGCCGACCAGCTCGAGATCTCACCTGACGGCAAGCTGCTCTACTACCAGCCCAACACCGGACCCATGGCCGTCGTCGAAACCGCAGCGCTCGACAACGAGAACATGCTCGACAGCGAACGCGCAAAATACGCCCGGCCTTTCGCCCCAACTGGCACCGCCGGCGGCACGGCCATTGACGCTGCCGGCAACATCTACGTCTCGGACTGCGACCACTCTGCCGTACTTAAGATTACCTCGAGTGGTCAAGTCTCCACACTGGTACAGGATCCGCGCCTTGTCTGGGTTGACGCCATGTGGATCACCTCCGACGGCCAGCTCTGGATGCCCGCCGCCCAGATGAACCACACTCCTAGCTTCAATCACGGCAAGCTCGACGTTCACTACCCCATGCAGGTCTTCACGATCACTATCGGCAGGGGCCCCGCAGCCAACGATCATAAGTAGCCCACGCAAGGCCCTTGTGCTTCACTCCCGCGACAAATGAGAATGTGTCATAGAATCCATTCTCAACAGCTGCTCCAGACCCTCCACCTTTGCACACACCACGTGTGGGGAGAGCAATAGTGCTGGGTTGAGGCTCTTGCTCTTCTGGTTTCCGGCCCTCGGCCCATTTCGAAGGCGAACCGGCCCCGGACACGGCTTACTTCTCCGACCACAAACCTGTAAACATCGCATACTAAGTCATGTCCCAAAGCCATGTCGAAGCCCATGTAGACCTTATTGCGA
>CAXSAY010000011.1:0-9122 GCA_964235665.1 uncultured Acidobacteriaceae bacterium | reverse complement strand
CGAAGTCGTAGCTCCATACATGGTTCCGCCGCTCCGGTCTTAGCCGCACGCACGATCCATCGTTGAGCCACAAGCGGCCTCGTGGCTTCTGCTTCTGTGAACCTTCAGTCCTTCGCGACGCCAGATACGCTCCACCCGATCCTTGCCCACCCGCCAGCCGGCCCGCTTCAGCAACGCCGTGATCCGGCGATACCCATAACGGCCGTACTGGCTGGCAAGCTGAACGATCGCCTGCGTGAGTGCGTCTTCGTCTTCCCGCCGGATCGCCCGGTAGCGCTGCGTGCCGCGCGGCTGGTTGGCCAGCCGGCATGCCCTGCGCTCCGTCATCCCATGCTTCTGCTGTGCATGATCTGCTGCGATCCGTCGTCGCTCAGGGCTTAGAAGTTTCCCGAGGCGAAGTCCTTCAGCACAAGGTTGTCCAGGCTCAGGTTCGCTACCAGACGCTTCAGCTTGGAGTTCTCCTGCTCCAACTCCTTCAGCCGCTTCGCTTGATCCACCTGAAGCCCACCGTACTCCTTACGCCAGCGGAAGTACGTCTGCTCCACGATCCCGGCGTCCTTCGATGCCTGAGCTGTCGTCTTCCCGTTCGCCACGGCCACTTCGATCTGTCGCAACAGATTCACCACCTGCTCAGGCTGGTACTTCTTCCCTCGTCCCATATGCTCTCCTTGTCCAGTTCTCTCTTATCCACTGGCACATCTCAAGCCGGGCACTCCAAACCGGCACGAGACGAAAATCAAGACCAACCGCGAGAAGACCGGCTATAAGAAGCGACCACGGTCGGTCTACGGGCCAGACTTCATCAAAAACGCGCTCGCGCCAAAAACGGTGGAAATGACAGGTTGAGGAAAGCATGGAAACGGACGATGAAGCTGTTTCCCACCCTTCCCTCAACCCTTGGAAATCGCAAAGGCAGCGATTTCACACATTCTCACCGCACGACGACGACGAACTATACTGACATTTCTATTGAGCGCAGCACCCTGTCATTTCTAACGAGCAGCAACACGCTTGCGGGTTGCTGACATGGCACAGCTGACCAAACCCGAACCTTAGATGAGGTAGCTCCGGGCCAGGGCGAATTAACCGCCCATGTCGCCGACTTCGTACTTTTATGCGACCGGTAGGTGGCTCTGCAATCTCAATCACAGCTCTTCGTAGATCTTAGTCACTGTTCATCGCGGAGCCTTGCCCAGCGTACGAGTTCCTGTAACGCGGGTCGAAGCGCCTGGCCAAGGGGCGTCAGCTTGTATTCCACTTTCGGTGGGATCTCCTGGTAGATGGTGCGCTGCACGATGACCTTCGCTTCCAGGTCGCGTAGCTGCTGCGTCAGCATCTTCTGTGATGCAAGCGGAATAGCACGTTCCAACTCCGAAAAGCGCATCACTCCCTTGTCGAACAAATGAAAGACGATCATCATCTTCCACCGGCCCTCAAGGAGCTTGAATGCTTCTTCAGCACGATCCGCCGACCAATCCTCAAGGGTGTGACCGGGCGACTGCGGTACCTTACCTTCGGGTGGGTATCTTACTTTATCGTGCGTACTTGCCATGATCCTAGTCTACCGCTTAGCCTGAATCGGCTGAGTTTGCTCGCTGAGAAGACTGCACCAACCGTTGTTCTCGCTTGAGCACGCGGGCGGCTACAGAGACGTGTGCCCGCCTCGTTGCACTAGCTGAGTGTTCCGTCCCCGCACTGAACCTGGAGATTCCATGCCCGCAAACACGCCCTACTTGCCGTATAGCCCTGATGTTGAGAAGATTGCCCCGGACGAGCACGTCACCTTCGACGAGCTTTCACGCACGATGCAGCACATCACCCGGCACATGGCTACGCGGTACCGCCACGCCTATCGCCCGGTGCATGCAAAGTCTCACGGCGTTCTGGTGGGCACGCTGGAAGTGTTGCCGAACCTGCCTGAACCGTTAGCCCAGGGCCTGTTCGCCACGTCCGGCAACTATCCGGCCATCATGCGCTTCTCTACAAATCCTGGCGACATGCTTGCAGATAACGTCTCCAGCCCGCGCGGTCTGGCGATCAAGATCCTCAACGTGGAAGGCCTCAAGGTGACCAATCATGCGGGCGAGACCACGCAGGACTTTGTCTGCATCAACGCCAACGCTTTCACAGCGCCCGACCCGAAGGGTTTTCTCGAGCAGATCAAGACCTTCGACAAGAATCTAGACACGCCGGAAGGAGTGAAACACGCAGTCTCCCTGGCTGCCCAAGCTACCAACGCTGTGCTCAAAGCGGTTCACCTCCCTTCAGCCACGCTGGAAGGCATAGGTGCCTCGGCTACACACATCCTCGGAGAAAGCTTCTCCACGGTTGCACCCCTTCGATACGGCGCCTTCGTGGCGAAGATCGGATTTGCCCCTGGGTCCGAGAACCTCCAGAAGCTGACGGGCGAGCACGTGGACCTTGGTGCCGACTACAACGCTTTGGAAGAGTTGATCAAGAAGTTCTTCAGGCACGAAACGGGCGTGTGGGACGTGAAAGTACAGCTTGCGCTTGCGCCGGAAGACCCTGCAGCCGAGGAGAAGGACAAGGATTTCCCCATTGAGGCTGCCGACAAGAAGTGGCCTGAAGACAAAAGCGCGTGGCAAACCGTAGCTCGCCTTACGGTCTCGCCACAGGAATCGTACTCGGATGCCAGGCAGCTGTTTGTCGACGAGCGGCTCTCCTTCAGCCCATGGCACGCGCTTGAGGCGCATCGGCCGCTCGGTGGCATCATGCGTTCAAGGCTGAAGGCTTACGAAGAAGCTATCAAATACCGCGCTCAGCGGAACGACCGCCAGCGTGCAGAGCCAAAGAGCGTTTCTGAGATTCCTGCTTAACACTTGCCGTGGGCCAAGTGGCTTCTCTTGCCCGGAAGGAGATTCATGCAACAACAGAAACGCTCGCTTGCCTTGGGGTTCCTGGCCGGTGCGCTTGGCGGCGCCGTAGGCACCATCTTCCTGAACGTCTTTCAGACCTTCTCGCTAAAGGCGACCCAGGCGGCGGAAAGCAAATTCGATCTGAACAGCAGCTACGGCGAGCAGCAGGAGGCGCTCCTCGGCATGTTCGAGAAAGCTCATACCAGAACCGCCGACGTCGTCGCCGGAGCAGTCGGTCTGGACCTGACCCCGAAGCAGCGAAGAGCTGCAGCCCCGATCACAGAGTTTGCGTTTGGCATCCTCTGTGCGGGTGCGTATGGCGCAGTGGCCGAGTATCTGCCCGCTGTCACGGCTGGCGCCGGCACGTTATACGGCGCGGCGCTGTTCACCGGAGCCAGCGAGGTCGTGCTGCCGGCGATCCGCTATGTGCCTCCGCCTCAAGAGCGAACGCCTGTCCAGCATCTGGGTGGACTCTCAGGCAACGTGCTGTATGGCGCGATAACGGAAGGCGTTCGCCACCTGGTCCGTTCTCTCTGAGACGTTGCCAGTCTCGGAGGAGAAGGGCATGGCCTACGAGGGAATAATCCGTTGGTTTAACTACGCCAAAAGACTCCGGTGTAGACAAACAGCAATCACTAACAGGAGAAGTAATGGAGCTTCAGAAGTTCAATGTTGTCGTACGCCGCTTCGATTCGCACAGGGGTGTCGCCAGTGGCGAGGACTTTGTGTTGCCCGTCGACAGCCCGGACGAAGAGCATGCGGTCTCCGCGGCCATGTCCAACGCCATCGCCTTCACCACCAAGGTACAGGGCTCGTCGCCATTGCCGATCGCTTTCTGCTGCGTCGGAGTTGAGATCCGGGCCTGACATTTTGTGCAGTACCCCAACAAGCTCGCAGAGGCTACAGGAGATTGAGATGGAAAATCCAGGCATGCCTCCTTTGGCGCACGGAACGGCAGAGTTAGAGCCGGGCGTCCGCCTGCACTATGTCGATGCAGGTACTGGCACACGCACCATGGTCCTGCTGCACGGGTATCCGGAAACCTGGTATGAGTGGCGGCACGTGATCGGTCCCCTGGTTCGTGACGGCTGGCGGGTCGTCGCTCCGGACTACCGCGGCGCAGGCGACTCGTCCAAGCCCACCGGGGGATACGACAAGCGCACCATGGCCGCAGATATTTTCAAGCTGCTACTCAACCACCTGAAGATCTCCGGGCAGGTCACCATGGTTGGCCATGACATCGGAATGATGGTGGCGTATGCCTTCGCGAGCGACTATCCCAAGTCGGTAGATAAGCTCGTGCTCATGGAAGCGCCCCTGCCAGGGACAGCTGTTTACGACGCAACGGTCGCATCCACGAAGCTGAACAACTTCGCCATGTGGCACTTCTTTTTCCACAACGCGCAGAACAACCTGGCCGAGTCGCTCACAGCGGGACGCGAACGTCTCTACCTCCAACACTTCTTTCAGCGCCTGGCCTTCGATCAGGACGCGATCACAGCCGCTGACCTTGACCTTTACGCTTCAATGTTCTCCGCTGCAGGCGCAATGCGAGCGGGGTTTGAGGTCTACCGGGCCTTCGACCGGGACGCTGAAGACAACAAGGCAGCCCTCAAGAAGAACGGGCGTCTGACGATGCCGGTACTCGCCTTGGGAGGCACGTCGAGCTTCTATCTCCCGATCGCGAAAGCGATGCTTGCTGAGGTCGCGAAGAAGGTCACTGTCATCGGGATCCCTGATTGCGGACACTGGATCGCTGAAGAAAACCCGCGGGCGCTTCTCGAAGAGCTCTTGAAGTTCTGCACTCCGTAAACGGGCTAGCAAGCAGCGAAGAAGGCCCGAACCATCCACAGAAATAGAACCGACATAAAGGAGCACGCTGCATGCCGAACTACCTCATGTACCAGGACGACATCGAGACCATCGCCCCTGACGAGCACGAAACCGAGCAGAAGATCGTCGAGGTGATGACTAAAGGCATGGAGATGGCACGCCAGAAGTACGGCCGCTCGGTACGCATCTCCCATGCCAAAGCTCATGCTCTGCTCAAGGGCGAGCTCATCGTGGAGGAAGCTCTGCCGCTTCAGTTAGCGCAGGGTCTGTTTGCTCAGCCTGGACGGTATGAGGTGCTTATCCGCATGGCGCAGGCGCCTGGCGAGTTGCTGGATGACTCCAAGCTCTCGACCGATCGTGGCATGTCGGTGAAGGTGCTCGGCGTGAAAGGGACCAAGCTCGACGGGCACACCGCGGAAACGCAGGACTGGGTCTTCGACGTCGGCAAGCAGTTCATTGCCAGCGGTATGAAGGAGTTCTTGCAGGCATTCAAGCCCAACGCGGAGGTCGCCCCAAAGCTTTCAGACAGCGTGAAGGGCGCGGTCTCCACCGTAGCGCGGGGCACAAATGCGGTGCTCAATGCGGTAGGGGCTAACTCAGAAAAGCTGGCGTTCTACGGCCATCCAGTTGTTCACCCTGCAAGCGAAGAGTACTTCTCCCAGACGCCGTACCGCTACGGCGAGTATGTCGCCAAATTGGGCTTCTTCCCCGTCTCCCCCGGCCTGCAGGCCCTCAAGGAGCAGCCCTTCGATCCTGAAACACCGGATGCCCTTCGCGACGCGATGAACGCCTACTTCAAGGCGAACCCTGCCGAGTTCGAGCTGCGAGTTCAGCTCAACACTGGCCTAGAGGATATGCCCGTTGAAGATGCCCAGGCAGAGTGGCCGGAGACAGAATCGCAGTACCAAACAGTGGCCCGGCTTGTGATCCCGACGCAGACGGCGTGGGATCCTGCCAAGGACGGCTATTTCGAAGACCTCACGTTTTCTCCGGCCCACACGCTTGCGTCGCATCGCCCGCTCGGCGGCATCAATCGCGCCCGGCTAGTGGTGTACAAGGCCCTTGCTGCGCGAAGGCTCGCGGACAACGGAAAGCAGGCTGAATTGCCTACAGCTCTGAGTGACGTGCCGGCGTGAGCTGGGGCGTCACTTCGTCATCTGCTACAGAACCGAACGGCATCGTATAGCGTGGTGCACTTACCGCTAACTCCAGGGAGCAGTTCATGATCCAGTCCTACGGCTACGCCGCAAATCATTCCTTCACAAGTCTGAAACCACACAAGTTCGAGCGTCCGGACGCGAAGCCGAATGAAGTCACCATTGAGGTTCTCTACTGCGGTGTGTGTCATTCAGACATTCACCAGGTAAAGAATGAGTGGGGGAACACGGTTTACCCGTGTATGCCCGGTCACGAGATCGTAGGCCGCGTCTCTGCAGTCGGCGCCGAGGTGACGCGGCATCAGGTCGGCGATCTCGTGGGGGTCGGCTGCATGATCGACAGCTGCCGTCAGTGCGAGCCCTGCCGCTCCGGGGATGAAAACTACTGTGAAGGGCCGAATAGCTGGCTCGCTACCTACAACGGCCCGATGGTGCCGGCCAAGAAGGCAGCCGATGAGCAAAACCATTACGGTCGCGACAATACGTTTGGCGGCTACTCCAATGTGGTGGTGGTACCGGAAGATTTCGTTCTGAAAATTCCGGCCTCACTCGATCCGAAAGCAGCGGCGCCCCTACTATGCGCCGGCGTGACGACCTACTCGCCCATGAAGCACTGGGGTGTGAAGGCGGGCAGCAAGGTGGGCATCGTCGGCTTTGGCGGTCTCGGTGACGTTGCTGCCAAGATGGCGGTCGCCATGGGCGCCACCGTTGTCCTCTTTACGACGACCGAGGAAAAGCAGGAAGAGGCCACGCGCATCGGGGCCACGGCTGTAATGGAGAAAGAGCTGAAGAAAGAAGTCGACCCCACAAATCCGCTTACCCGGACTTTCGACTTCATCCTGAGCACCGTGCCTGAAAAGCATGACCTGAACCCGTACCTCCCCTTGTTGAAGCGGAATGCCACCATGGCCATCTGCGGTGACCTGGGGCCGCTCGAACCGGTCAACAACATGCAGATCGCCTCGCATCGCAACAGTGTTGCGGGATCGCTTATCGGCAACATCGCGGAAACACAAGAAGTTCTTGATTTCTGCGCAAAGCACAACATCGCTCCCGACATTCAGATCATCGACATCGCCGAGATCAACGATGCGTACAAGCGCGTGGAAAAAGGGGATGTTCGGTTTCGGTATGTGATTGACATGTCCACGTTAAAAGACGAGGACGCGTAAGACCTCATCCAAGTGCCTGTGGCTTCCTTTGGAGGTTACAGGCACGACACTTAGCGATTTGATTCACGGGCTTAGCTACAGAAAAGGATCCTCATGCCTTCCCCAGACAACACCATTTCGCGCCGTAAACTCGTCGGCACCCTCGGCGCCGGCCTTGCTGCTGCCGCAATTCCCGCTGGAGCACAGGCGCAGGCCAGTTCCACCGCGCAGCCCGTCGCTGACCCGACCACAAAGTATCCCAAGCCGCCTTACACAAGCCCATTTCAGCCGTGGCCCGGACTTGCGAGCAAGATGACCCCGCCGCCGGATCATGGCGAGAGCAGCTATAAGGGCTCTGGCCGTTTGCTGAACCGGAAGGCCCTGATCACCGGCGGCGACTCCGGGATGGGCCGCGCTGCAGCCATCGCCTATGCGCGCGAAGGAGCGGACGTGGCCATTAACTACCTGCCTGCCGAGGAACCGGATGCGCAGCAAGTGGCTGAGCTGATCCGTCAAGCTGGGCGCAAGGCTGTGCTGATTCCTGGAGACCTTC
This sequence comes from uncultured Acidobacteriaceae bacterium, assembly GCA_964235665.1. GTDB lineage: Bacteria > Acidobacteriota > Terriglobia > Terriglobales > Acidobacteriaceae > Edaphobacter. Next base: position 1,552 of record CAXSAY010000011.1, on the reverse strand, counting down.
GCGAGGAAGCCTTCTGCAAAAAGCTTGTGACTCAAGCTGTCACAGAACTGGGTGGGCTCGACATCATTGTCTCCAATGCCGGACGTCAGCACCAGGTCGAATCCATCTCGGATATGACCACCGAACTCTTCGACTGGACGATGAAAACCAATCTGTACGCACCCTTCTGGATCATCCGCACGGCGCTGCCGCACTTGAAATCCGGCTCGTGCATCATCGCCACCACGTCGGAACAGGCGTATGATCCGGCGGCAAATCTTTACGACTACGCTCAGACCAAGGCTGCGACGATGAACTTCGTCAAGTCGCTCGCCAAGCAGCTCGGCCCCAAGGGCATCCGTGTGAATGGCGTGGCACCCGGCCCGATCTACACACCCCTGCAGATCTCCGGAGGCGCCACCGAGGAGCACTGGCGCAACTTCGGCGGCAAGTATCCATTGGGACGCGCGGGCCAGCCGGCTGAGCTTGCGTCGATCTATGTTCAGCTTGCGGCACAAGACGCGTCCTACACCACCGGCAACATCTACGGCGCGGGTGGCGGCATGGGTCAACCCTAACGCTGCACTGCCCTCGCAAGTTCCCTCTCGATACTGGAGTGCACTTGCTGCTTAACCCGGAGGGATTCGGGGACCCGGATCTCTCCTCCCCGCCATGGGCCAGAACGGCTAAAGGTCGCAATCATGACGAAACTTGAGAAAAGCAACACCCCTTCCCTGAAACAGGCGTACGAGATCAGTGGACCCAAGGGCGGCGAACCCATCCTTCTACTACATGGATGGCCGGACTCGCCCCGGACCTTCGATAAGGTACTCCCGCGTTTGCATGAGGCGGGATACAAGACCATCGCGCCCTACCTTCGCGGGTACGGTCCGAGTCATTTTCGCGATCGCTTTCTGGGCAGGAACCCACGACGGACGGGACAACCTGTCGCCTACGCCCAGGACGTCATCGATCTCGTGAACCGGTTGGGGCTCAAGCGCTTCCACTTTGTTGGTCATGACTGGGGAGCGATGGCGGGCTATGCTCTCGCAGCGCTGTTCCCCAAGCGGCTGAAGTCTCTGGTCGCGATCTCTGTACCGTTCCAGCCGGGGGAGGCAAAGCCTCCTGCTTACCCGCAGGCCCGTGCTTTCTGGTACCAGTGGCTGCTTTGTTCCAAGCCCGGAGAAAAGATGTTCCGCTCCGATCCCGTCGCCTACGGCCGTGCGCAGTGGGACTCCTGGAGTCCCAGCGGCTGGTACACCGAGCACGAGTTCGCGGAAGCAGCAAAGAGCTGGACCGGCGACGATTTCAAGGATGTCGTCCTTCACGCTTACCGCTCGAGATGGGGTCATGCGGAGCTCGACCCTCGCTATGCCGATCTACAGTCGAAGCTTGGAAGCACACGGAGTCTCCATGTCCCAACGATGCTTCTTCACGGAAAAGAGGACCGTTGCGAGCTCGTCCAAACCACCGATGGTGCTGGGCGCTACTTCAACTACGGCTACCGCCGTGTGCTGTTGGACGGCACGGGGCACTTCCCCACGCGCGAGAGCCCCGAGGCATCGGCAGAAGC
>CAXSAY010000010.1:9103-18643 GCA_964235665.1 uncultured Acidobacteriaceae bacterium | reverse complement strand
GCTCTCCTTTGGACTGTCCCTCAACCGCGGGGCATTCTCCCCAAGCTACAGGGAAGTAGCGGTAGAGGAACCGCAAGCTTCGCTCTGCCCCTAGGATAGGTCCTGATAAACGCCGTTGTCGTCAGTTGAGGCCCGCGAGGCGGTCCCGCGACCGTTCGGGCGGATCACTTCCCGTGATGCGCCATATCGGGACCGATCGGTGTGCTCGAGCCCTGCTTACGGATGTCTCCGTGGGAAAACATGTGGAGTTACACGCAACACTTGGCAGACATCTGATTGCTGAAGTAGCCTTTTTCTACCACTATGGTCGCGAACTCTTGGGCTGCCGTCATCTCGGTCGGGGGAGTTTTTGGTGGCGCTTTGTTGTGCCTGCCGATGACGCGGCAACTTCCCTGGAAAGGGTTGTGTTCCACCGCGCTGTATCTGCTCGTGGATGACGAAGTGTTGATCCATTCACCACGCATATATGGTTTGCACTGGAATTGGATCGGGAAACTTTCCAGCATTCTCTTGGCCCTGGTTGCAATGAGAGGTTTTAGGCTCTCGTGCGAGAAAGTGGGCTTCAAGGCTCCACGAAAGGGCTCTTGGAGATGGGTATTTGCAGGGGTGACCACCCTCGTTTTTGTGAATGTGCTCAGATCCAGGGGAATGTACCATCAGCCGATCGATGTAGAGACCATTCTCTACCAGGCAACGATGCCGGGGCTTGCTGAGGAACTGGTCTATCGCGGTGTCGCATACGCGTTACTGCTTCGGGCCTACGATCAAAGGCGCGACTTTGCGGCGATCCTGATCCCTTCGTGCTGTTTTGGTCTGGCCCACTTAGGGCCACTGCAAGGTTCGATACCGCCAACTGTTCTTTGGACGATGGTTGGCTTCGGGGCTCTCCAGTTCGGCTCCATGACTCTACTCGGAGCTTTGCTGGCTCTGTTACGCTGGCGCTCCGGCAGTCTACTGGGTCCTCTTCTGTCGCATGGTGCATTTAATATCGCAGGCACCGTTGCGGCAGGTCGAGTCTGAACAAAAGGGCGTAGTTCAGGACTACGGCATGACATAAGATTGTGGTTCCTCAGCTGAGACTCTGCTTAGGCCGTTCGTACCGAGAACGCCATTGTGGGAAGTTGGCTCGGAATCCACGCTGCCGACCCAGTATCACTTCTGCCGATGCGACTTGCAGGACTAATCTGATCGTTGATGAAGGACGAGGCCCTATTCCCGCAAGAGGAGCGCCTGAAGGGTGGAAACACTGCCGAATCAGTGATTCGGCTCGGCTCAACCGTTCGTAAGATCGCGACGCCCTCCACTCCTGCCGTGCAGAGCTTTGTGACACATCTCCGTTCCGTGGGATTCCAAGCGCCAAAGCCGCTCGGAATAGACGATCGGGGACGGCAGGTATGGGAGTACATTCCTGGCCCCTTATGGCACAGCAGTAAAGCGCACACGCCAGCAGATTTGCGGCGTGTTGGTGCGTTGATACGGAGCTTGCATGATGCTGCGGCCTCGTTCCATGCCCCGGAGGGCGCCCAGTGGAATAAGCACTACAAAGCAAGCGGGCACGACCTTATCTGTCATAATGACCTCGCGCCGTGGAACCTGGTTTGTGGCGATGCCTGCTGGACTTTCATCGATTGGGATGCTGCTGCACCCGCTACGAGACTTTGGGATCTGGCGTGGAGCTGCATCTCATTTCCACCATTCGAGCCAGACGGCGACTTGGGTACTGCCGCGACCGCGATGCAGGCGCTGTTAGGCGGTTATGTGCTCGAACCATCGATGAACGGAGAGCTGATCAGCCTCATGATCGAGAGATCCCGAGCGGAATACGACTTGATCATTGAAGGTGCCTCTCAAGGCCAACAGCCCTGGGTAAAGCTCCACGCCGAAGGTCATCAACGATATTGGGGTCCCGTCGCAGAATACATCGACCGGAACGCCTCGGCTCTAGAAGTCACACTGACCCCCTAAGCGCTGCCATACGTAAGTCCTGAGAAACGCCGTTCTCGTCAGTTACGCGCTCCCAGCTGCGTAATGACTATGAGGTAACTCCCCTAGAAAGTAGCTTCTGCAGGCAGTAGATTGACACGTCTATGACGAAGTCGAAGCGCGGTCCTGCGCCCGCAGCCCATCTGAGCTTTGAGGAGCCGATGGAGTGCCTTCTTGTATCCAGCCTCCCAGAAGGGCCGGAATGGACGTATGAAATCAAGCTGGACGGCTATCGCGCTCAGGCACTCTGCGATGGCGAGCGAACCCAACTAGTCTCTCGGAACGGCAAAGACCTAGGACAGCGTTTTCCGGCACTCCTACCGGAGCTCGCGAAAGCCATTCCTCACGGCTCAATAGTGGACGGGGAGCTAGTCGCTCTCGATCCATCAGGAAGGCCCAGCTTCAGTCTCATTCAGAACTCCGCGACGAGCGGAGCTACCTTCGTCTTCTTTGCCTTCGATCTGCTGCGGCTTGAGGGAGCGGACCTCACCCAGAGGTCATTGTCAGAACGCCGCGCGCTCCTGCAGACATCTCTTCGTACCACTGACACAGTCCAGCTCTCAGAAAGCTTCAACATTTCTGCCAAGCAGATGCTTGAGCTGGTTCGGGGTCACGGTCTGGAGGGCGTTGTTGCTAAACGTCTCTCCAGCACCTACGAGCAGGGAAGACGCACAGGCGCATGGACCAAGCTGCGCGTCGAGCTCTCTCAGGAACTCGTCATCGGTGGCTACACGCCAGGGACGCACGGCTTCGATGCCGTCCTGGTTGGCTTCTACCGAGACAGTAAGCTCCATTTTTGTGCCAGTGTTCGCGCAGGGTTTGTCCCGGCAAGCCGTCGCACCCTTCACGCGCAGCTCGCATCTCTGGAGGCCGGGGTGTGCCCGTTCGTCAATCTGCCGGAAGCGAGTGCAGGACGATGGGGCCAGGGGCTGACGGCCGCGAAGATGAAGAACTGCATATGGCTCCGTCCGGAGGCCGTCGCGCAGTTCCGCATTCTGGAATGGACCCCGAACGATCATCTCCGTCATGCAAGCTTTGTCGCACTTCGAGAGGACAAAGACCCTCGATCCGTCGTCAAGGAAGACGAGACAACAGTTGTACGGAAGGCTCCTCAGGGAGAACGTGTTGACCGCAAGAGTAAACGCGCATAGTACTTTAAGTACAATAGCGTCAACAAGTTACGTCCGATAACGCATCTTATGTATAGTCGAGCTCCGAGGTGATTGCTGAGGCACCCTCGGCCCGGCAGGCGGCGCAGCAGCTCCTTGAGCTTTCCACGCGGTGGTTCACTCAAAAGGGCGCCCCTGCCGGGTGTCTAGTCGCAAGCGCCGCATCCAGCGGGTCGGTCACTTCAAAGCGGGTGCGAGCAGCTCTGAAGAACATCCGCGACGCAAACCGCAAGGCTCTTCAGAAAAGAACGGAACGAGACATCCGCGAGGGGCACCTGCCCAGAACGGCGAACGCGCAAGCGCTCGCCTCCATGACGATGGCTATCGTCAAGGCATGTCGACGTTAGCGAGGGACGGGGCTGGGCAGAAGGCCTTACTGGACTTGGCACGAACTGCAATGAGCGCGTGGCCAACGGATATCCCCACAAAATATTGGCAGGTTAATTCAGGGTATGGTGCAGGTGGGTATCCGCCGTAATCCATTTCATTATTGCGACTTGTCAGTACCCTGCGGATGCAAGAGAGATCAGCCTAGCTGATGACGGAGGATAGCTCCAATTCCATGAATCTCGTAAAGTGTACTACCGCTCCCGATTCGTGAGCGATGCCTCTGCGGCCCATAGATACAACTCTTTCCGATGAAGTCCAGCGCATACCAAAGAGCGATAAACGGATCCTCCTAAATACCCTCAACTCCCTCATCGCGAAGCAAGCCAGTGATTTGAAACAGGCAGCGAAAGGTACCAGTCAGTGCTATGGAGGTCGCCTTTGTCAAATCGGCCCCACAAGACCCTGCGCGGGCGTCGCGTCGGTGAAGTGAGCAATGTCCGCCATTACACGCGGCGTTGTGGGCGAGGCGAGCGCGGCCCGCATCGCCGCTTCGTCGCGGAACCGGCATTCGCAGATGCAGATCGTTCCCGCGCCAAGAACGGCGGGCCAGAAGGCGGCGCAGCCTTCCAACCCAAGCGGACCCCAACATTCCATGACCAATGGCAGGTGATGCTGGATGTAGTAGTCGCGGTCGAAGCGAGTGGCGGCATCTCCAGAATAAGTTACGTACATGGTCGTCATTGCTTGAAGGTCTCCTCACTGGGTACGTCGAATGCATTGAGCGTAATGGCGACCTGTGCGTAAGTGCCGATCCAAAGCACCAGCTCGTTGAGCGCGCCCTGGCCGAGCAGGTCGAGCGCTGCCCGGTAGGTCGCGCCGGCCAGCGCACCCCCGCCCAGCAGTGCGGTCGCTACATCGAACGCGCACGCCTCCTCGGGGGTCAGGTCGTGCGGACGCCCCCCAGCGGCGAGCGTTGCGATCTTGACAGGGTCCATGCCTTCTGCCGCAGCAGTTGCGGCATGCGCGTAAAGTTCATAGGCGGCGTTGAACCTTGCGCCCACGACGATAATCGCGATCTGCTTGGCCGATGGCGAAAGGCGCTTCATCGCCGTGACCGCGTCAATCAGGTCGTAATGCGCCTGACCAACCGTCGGCTCATGGAGGAACACGCCCCAGGGGCCGAGCAGTGCGCCGTCCTCGCGCGTCGTTTTGAAGGTCGTAAAGCCGCGCGCAATCTGCATGCGGTTGCGATCGTAGAGGGCACGCTGCTCGTGGGTAAGCTGTTCGGGCGGTAAGGTCGGAAGGCGCATTGTGTATCTCCTTAGATCAAGCCATCAGAAGACGGTCTGGAGTGATCGGCAGCTCTCGCATACGCTTACCCGTTGCATGCCAAACCGCGTTGGCAATGGCCGGCGCTACCCCGCACAGGCCGAGTTCAGCCAGTCCCTTCACGCCGAGCGGGTTCATGATCCGGTCCTCGCTTTCGACGAAGAAGGCGTCGAGTTCGTGAATATCAGCGCAGACCGGGACAAGGTATTCGGCAAGTGTCGCGTTTGCGACGCGACCGAGATTGGCGTCCCACTCGGCCTCTTCTAAGAGAGCCATTCCGATCCCGCCGACCATGCCGCCGATGCACTGGCTATGGGCGAGGCGGGGATTGATGATGCGTCCGGCGTCATAGGCGCCGATCACCCGCGCTACTCGGATGGTGCAAAGCTCCGGGTCGACGCGCACCTCTGTAAAGACCGCCCCGAAGCCCACTGAGCTGTACGTCTTCGTTTCATCGCCGGGAGCGGCGCTGGCCTCCGCGTCGAGACGTTCCAAGCCTGCGCTGCGAAGAAGCCTCACAGGGTCCTTCGCGTCACGGGGGTCGGCAAGGCCGGCGAGTTTTGTCTTCAAGGCCGCGCAGGCCGCCTGCACCGCGGATCCGACGCTCGCCATCGTTGTCGAGCCGCCATGTTCCTTCGCGGCTGGAAAAGTCGAGTCGCCCAGCTCAAAACGTACCCGATCAACCGGCAGGCCAAGCGCGTCCGCAGCGACCTGCGTCGCCGAGGTGTAGGTGCCCGGCCCCATGTCGGTGGTCGCACAGCGTACGGTCACGGTTCCATCCGCAAAGAGCGTGGCAGACGCGGATGTCGGATAGCGGGAGACGTGGTAGATTGCGGTTGCCATGCCGAACCCTACCAGCTCGCGACCGACTCGCATGGCGCGCGGCTCGGGCGCGCGACGATGCCAGCCGAACCGTTCCGCCCCCTCCCGGTAACATTCACGCAATGCCTTGGAGGACCAGGGCAGGTTCTTCATCGGATCTTTCTCGGCATAATTGCTCAAGCGCAGTTCGATAGGGTCGAGCTTCAGCTTCTCGGCCAACTCGTCCATTGCCATCTCCTGCCCGATCAGGCCGGTCGCCCAGCCCGGGCCCCGCATGGGGCAGGGCGTACTGATGTTCATCGGCACCAGGCCGTAACGGGTTCGCCGGTCAGGACAGGCGTAGGTGGTGGCTGCAGCTGCGAGCGCGGGTTCAGCAAACTCCTCGTAAGTGGAGGTCTGACCCGTGACCTCGTGAATCATGGCGGTGAGCCGACCGTCGCGATCGGCACCGAGGGCCACTCGCTGCCGCGTTTCGGAACGGAAGCCGATCGCGGTGGAGAGCTGCCGCCGAGTCAGCTCCAGCCGCACCGGACGACCCGTACGGCGCGCGGCCATGGCAGCCAGCGTGACATGCGGCCAGGTGCGCAGCGCCGAGCCAAAGGCGCCGCCGACGAACGGGTTGATGACCCGCACCTTTTCCGGCGCAATCCCGAAACGGCGAGCGATCTCATCGCGTTCATTTCCTACCCATTGCGTTTTACTCCACAACGTCAGCCGGTCGCCTTGCCATTGCGCTACGGTGGCGTGCGGCTCCATCGCGTTGTGCTGCTCGCGCGCCTGCACGTAGGTTGCATCGACGCGAACCGGCGCGGCAGCGAAGGCGGCATCTGGGTCTCCCTTTTTTGTCTCGGGGCCGCGTCCCTTCTTGGCGGCAGCCTCGGAGGTTGGCTTGGCGAGCGCGGGATCGAAGCGGATGAGGGGCTCGGCGGCGGCATCGTAGGTCACACGGATCAGCGATGCCGCATACAGTGCGTGCGACTGCGTTGTCGCGAGGACCAGCGCGACGGGCTGACCGTTGAACAGAACTTCAGCATCCTGCAGTACGCGTAGCTGCTCTCCCGCAACGGGGTCGACTGCCGGCCGCTCGGCCGGGCTCTCATAAGGCAGGTGATCGGCATTCAAATGCGTGAGTACGAGCAGCACGCCGGGTGCGCGCTCTGCTGCCGACGTATCGATCGCGGTAATACGTCCGGCGGGCACCGTGCTGTCGTGGGTCGCCGCGTACGCAAGGCCATCAGGGTGAAACTCGGCCGCGTAACGGGCGCTGCCCGTGACCTTGGCCGGTCCGTCGACACGGGTGAGCGGTGCGCCTATGGCGTTCATGCCACGCCTCCTGTCTCGACCAAGGCACGAACCACCGTGCGCCGGATCAGCTCGATTTTGTAAGCATTGCGACCGTGCGAGACCGCGCCGTCTGCGGCATGCGCTGCAACTGCTTGCACAAGCGCGGGAGTGAAGCGTTCGCCTCGCAGTGCCGTTTCGACCTTCGGCAGCCGCCAGGGCTTGGTCGCAACTCCTCCCACCGCGATTCGCACGTCGCGGACCGTCCCATCCTCGCCGAGATCGAGCGCCACTGCAGCGGACGCGATTGACCACTCGAAGCTCGCACGATCGCGAACTTTCAGATAATGGGAACGTCGCGCGGCTGGACCGGTCGGCACATCGATGGACAGGATCAACTCACCCGGTTCCAGATGAGTTTCGATCGCGGGCGTATTACCGGGAAGCCGGTGCAGGTCGGCAAGAGGGATAGTGCGTTCTCCGCTCGGTCCAGCAATCCTAAGGGTTGCGTCGAGCACCAGCAGCGCATTGGCGAGATCGCCCGCATAGGTTGCGATGCAATGCTCGCTGCCGCCGAGCACCGCATGAAAGCGGTTCTGGCCCATGATGGCCGGGCAACCCGTTCCCGGCTCGCGCTTTTCGCAGGGCGCGCCAGAATCGCGGAAGTAGCCGCAGCGGGTGCGTTGAAGCAGATTGCCGCCAAGCGTAGCCAGATTGCGGACCTGCGCCGATGCACTCGCCAGCAAGGCCTCTGAGACCACTGGGCACTCGGCTCGCACAGCCGGATGCGCAGCCGCATCGCTCATTCGTACCAGGGCTCCCAGCCGCAAGCTATCGGTACGTTGCTCGATCCGGTCGAGCCCCGGCAAGGCGGAGATATCGATGATGCGGCCAGGGTTGCGCAGATGCTCCGTCATGAGCTGCACCATATCCGTGCCGCCCGCGAGGAAATCCGCGCCCGGCTCATGTGCCCCGTCCGAGCGGTGGCGGGCCAGACTGGCGGTCGCGGCAACAGCGCTGGCCGCTTGTGCGTAAGCGAAATTTATCATCGTCAGCCCTCCCGTCCAGCGGCTTCACGGATCGCGGCGACGATGTTGGTATAGGCACCGCAGCGGCAGATGTTGCCGCTCATCCACTCGCGAATCTCATCGTCGGAGTTCGCGTGACCCTCGGCGATGCATGCAACGCCGCTCATGATTTGTCCCGGCGTACAGTATCCGCATTGAAAACCGTCGTGCGCAATGAACGCCGCCTGAAGGGGATGAAGCTCGCCGTTTTTTGCCAAGCCCTCCACCGTGGTAATCGCTTTGTGCTGGTTCATGACCGCAAACGTAAGGCAGGAGTTCACACGTCGCCCGTCGACGTGCACCGTGCAGGCACCGCACGCGCCGAGGGCGCAGCCCTTCTTGCTGCCGGTCAGATGGAGATGATCGCGTAACGCATCCAGCAGGGTGGTGTGCGCGTCGAGACCGGGCAAGCGGTGCTCGGCTCCGTTGACGGTTAGAACGACGTCAATCTGACGATGCGACTCGCTCGCTCGTTCGCCGGTGGCTCCTGAGGCTGACATTCCCGGTAGATCGGCCATCATCGCAGCTCCTCCAGCAAGTGAGGTTGCGACAAATTCGCGCCGCGTCCATTCCCGCTCGTCCATAGTCTGCTCACCTCTCCTATATGCCGTTCAGCCAGGCGAGAACCGGTTGAAGTGCGGCATCCGAATTCTTCTCATAGATCAGGCCGTGGCCGTTCCCGGTGACGCCATGGTCCGGCAGGTGCAGCAGCTCCGCCGCGGCACCGCCTGCTTTCAGGGCGGCGACGATCGGCGGGCTGGCAGGCGCAAAAGAGGAGGTATCGCCAGTCACGACCGCGATACGCAGCCCCGCCAGATTGGGTAAGCGCAGACGTGCCGGATCGGCGTCACGCACCGCCTCGGGCGTTTCCTGCGGGGGGTCAAATGTGAGCGGCGCGGCCGTCAAGCCCCAGCGGAGCGGACCGATATTGGGTATGTCGGCAAAGGGTGGCCCCATCGGCTCGACACTGACAATGGCTTTGACCAGGCCAGGCCGGCGGTCCGCCGTCAACCAGCCGCTTGGGCCGGAAGCCGAATGCGTGAGCAGAATGGCGGGTCCGATCCGGTCGAGCAGCCGCGCAAGCCGGTCGGCATCCATGTTTTCGGAATCGGCGAGGTCGGCAGGCAGCGGGCCGTAGCCGGCGATGAACTGGTCCATGGCTTCGGCGTCATCGGCAGAAAAGGGCCATTGCGTATGCTTGCCCGCCGGGTCGGGTGGAAAGTAAATCTGCCGGCCACCTTCATAAGAGAAGGGTGGACCCATGGGCCCGACGATGTCGGTTTGGAACGGTGAGCGGCCGTGGCCGGGACGGTCGACGACTACGGTGGCATACCCCGCCTCGACCAGCCGCTGCGCCCAGCCGGGGCGGCCGTCCGGGGTGGTGAGCCACTCCGTGCCTTGAAAGCCGCCGCCATGCACCAGCACGATCGGATAGAGCCGAGTCACCTGCTCGGGTGCTTCCCAGTCGACGAACATCGGCCCGCGCTGAAAGGTTTTGCCGTCATGCTCCACGCGCTCGCCGGGTATCCAGAAGTGGCCGCGCCGAATCGTGCGTGTTG
>CAXSAY010000010.1:0-9003 GCA_964235665.1 uncultured Acidobacteriaceae bacterium | reverse complement strand
TGCTCCACGCGCTCGCCGGGTATCCAGAAGTGGCCGCGCCGAATCGTGCGTGTTGGAGTGCCAGCCCAGAACGGGCGCAATTGTGGATTACTAGATGGATGTGTACTCACTTTGCCTCCCTCATTGACTCAATTTTGTCGAAGAACGACAGAAGAGCTGCGGTGTCCCAATAGAAGGGTCGAAGCTCAAGAATTCTGTATTTTCGAACTCTGAAAAACTGCAACAATGGCCAGTCCACGGGTAGTCCCGTTGCCTTGGCGACCGCGTAAACGTGAGATTTACTCACGACAACATCGCCTTGCGAGTAGAGCTCCGTATCTTTGACTTCCAACGAAGACCATACCCGCGAAAACGCCTGCATCCATGCTTCAAAGCCGCTGTGTCCTCGCCATTCCCCACCATAGGGGAGCGAAGCGGGTTGGTAGATGACGCACTCCGGGTCGAGCGTGGCCGCGATGCCGGAGAAGTCACCGTCTCCCGAGGCCAGGTAAGCGCTCTCGGCCTCGTAAAATCGTGAGAGCGTTACCATTGAAGGTTCTTCTACAGATGTGCTCATGGCAGCTCCTTTGGGCGTGGGGTTAGTCGTTGGCACTTCGCGCGGCAGCGACGTATGCAGGCACATTCCAATAGAACGGTCGGAAATCGACGATCTTGCCCTTCCTCACAGTCACAATCTGTGCCATGGGAAGGTCTTGAACGGAGCCATTCACCCGCGACCTGGTGACGAAGCGGCAAACCACGATCACCTTGTCGCCGTGCTCGAAGAACTCGCGTTCCTTTACTTCGAGCTTGTCAAAGATGAAAGCCATGGCTTTCGCCCAATCCTCATACCCTTTGTATCCAACGTACTCACCCCCAAAGGGCAGGTCGGGCGATTGGTGAAGGATTACCTCCGAATCCATCGTTGCCTGCATCTCGTCGAAGCTGGCGGAGCCGCTTTCCTCGAAGGCTTTCATGTAGTTCGCCTCGGCCTCATAGAAGTTGAGGAGAACCTGCTTGGGGCTTGCATTCTCTGTAAGCAGTTGTTCATTCATCGGTGGCTCGGCTTTCGAGTCCCTGAACCCTCTCGAAGCACCTGTGACGACGGCAACTTCACCCCTTTGCTGGTTCAAGCGGAACTCCTATCATTTACTGATTGACTGATCTACAATATGACATGGATGGAAGCGTAATGGCAAATAAAAAGACTGTTCAGTCAAGTATTTCGAACCTGCCAGCTTTCAAGCGAGGCCGTGGCCGACCGCGTGAGTTCGACCGAACGGAAGGTCTGAGAAAGGCGATGCAGGTCTTTTGGTCACTCGGATATGAGGCCACCTCGATGGCAGACCTTCGGGAGGCGCTCGGCATCAAGCAGGCGAGTCTTTACGCCGCATACGGCAGCAAGGAGGAGCTGTTCCGCGAGGCAGTTGCGCTCTATCAAGGGACCGATGGCATCGGCACTCCACGCGCCCTCGCCGCACAAATACCTACCCGCGATGCCATTCAGGTCATGCTTCAAGATGCAGTCGATATGTTTACTGAAGGCGATACCCCGCGCGGTTGCCTTGTCGTTCTAAGCACGATCAACTGCACAGTCGAAAATAGAGGCGTTCAGGAGTACCTGTCTGCGTTGCGGCGGCAGACGCTGGTCCGCATCGAGGCTCGTTTTCGGCGTGGACAGCGCGAAGGCGACGTCGCGGAAACCGCACCGATCGCCGCGATCGCCGCCTTCTACACGACGGTGCTGCATGGTCTATCCATTCGTGCGAAGGACGGTGCTACCCGTAAGACCTTGACCCAGGTCGTGGACTGCTCCATGAGTGCATGGGATCACCTGGCCAAAGAATGATTCCTGTTGAAAGTAAGTTCTCGAAAAGACCCGTCTACTCTTTTTGGACGACACATCAGCAATGCTTACAATCCACCACATATTAAGTAAGGAGCAAAATGTCACAATCACCTACGGAGATCGTGCAGGCTCTCTTGAAAGATCCTACAAACCTGAACATGGTTAGTCAGCTGGTTGCGCCTAATGCCACCTATGTTTCGCTGAATTTTGAGAATGAGGATCTCAAAGCGATCATGCCCTGGGCTGGTACAGCGAAAGGACCTCAGGCGGTCGTCGATACCTACACCCGCGTCGGTCAATATTGGGAATCGAAAGACTTTCAGATCGAAGACATTGTGGAATCTGAAGGAAACGTGGCCGTCTTCGGGCGGTTTACCTACCGATCAAAGACCCTGGGGAAAACCGTCACTTCCCCGTTCTGCATTCTTGCGAAAGTCAGGAATGGACAGATCGTCTACATGCAATTCATGGAAGACACCTTCGGCACCGCGTCCACGTTCCGGACAACAGGAGCAGGCAGTTTTCACAGTGATCCTACCGGCCCGGAAATAACACTTTAATGTCTTCCGTGGTGACTTGTGCTTCTGAAAACACCAAACCAGCAGCTGCCGGTCAGCTCTGTCAATTTAAAACGTCCGTCTCATATTTCGTACATTCTCTCCGGCAGGCTTCCGGTGTTGCGACATGCCGGTACTGAGCATCGGCTTGGAACTGTGCGGAGGACTGCGCAGAAAACGAACGCTTTGCCAAGCCGTGTAGATGCGTTAGGCTTACAACAGTCGCGAAAAACGATTCCTGAGTCAGTAATTTGCTGACAGGGTTGTCGAGTACAAGTCAATCACGCGTTCTGTGTGATTCGGCCAGCGTCTCCGAATGCAACTGCCCAGTGCAAGTTGCGACGGTCAGCCCGCAAGGCTGACTACGTTCAAGAGGAGCGCTATCATGCAAAACCCAATCACAATCATCGGTGCCGGACTCGGCGGCCTTACCCTTGCCCGCATTCTCCATCTCCATGGTGTGACAGCTACCGTCTATGAAGCAGAAGCATCCGCTCATGCAAGGGCGCAGGGCGGTCTTCTCGATCTTCACGAATACAACGGACAGCTTGCCATCAAAGCTGCGGGTCTGTTCGAGTCGTTCCGCTCCCTCGTTCGTCCCGGTGAGGATGCAAAACGCGTCGTGGACAAACACGGCACTATCCTCCTGGACAAACCCGGTGGATATGCCGTCAAGCGGCCCGAAGTGGATCGCGGCGAACTGCGAAAGATGCTCATCGATTCGATACCTGAGGAAACGATCCGATGGGGTCACAAGGTGGCCTCCGTAGCGGCGAGTGCTGACGGCAGACATGAGATAACCTTTTCCAATGGCTTGACGGTTCTCTGCGACGTGCTTGTCGCAGCCGATGGCGCATGGTCGAAGGTGCGCCCACTCGTATTTGACGCAAAGCCGCTTTATACCGGCACCTGCTTCATCGAAACCTTCCTCTCTGACGGCGACACGCGCCACAAAGCAAGCGCGGATGCGATCGGGAGCGGCACCTGTATGGCAGTGGCCCCGGGTAAGGGCATCCTGGCGCATCGCAACGCCGATGGGACGCTGAAGACCTATGTTGCTTTGAACAAGCCGGAGAGCTGGATTGCTTCCTTCAACTCCCGCGACGCTCAATCGAGCTTGTCCTATATCGCGGAAGAATTCCTGGGATGGGCTCCGCAGCTCACCGCCTTGATTGTTGACAGTGAAGTCGATCCATTGCTCCGGCCCATTTACGCTCTGCCGGTCGATCACAGATGGAAGCGGGTTCCAGGCGTAACCCTGCTCGGAGATGCGGCCCATCTGATGAGCCCATTTGCAGGTGAGGGTGCCAACCTCGCCATGTATGATGGCGCGGAACTGGCTCGAGCCCTGCTCGCCCATCCTGGGGACAGCGAAGCCGCATTTGCAGCCTACGAAAACGAGCTCTTCCCCCGAAGCGAACGATTCGCTCGTGAGACTGCACAGAACCTGGAGAGATTCTTCGACAACAACGCTCCTCAGAGTGTGGTGGACCTCTTCAATAAGCATCTTGTGTGAACGACGAACTTGAGTTCCTAAGAAACGCATTTCACGTCAGTCACGAAGTCATGCGAGCTTGAAAACGGCACTGACGCGGTCGGCTGCCGCCTTTGCGACTTGCAGGGATTGATGGCTAGTTTCACCACCTTGCAATGACGGCAGCCGACAAATGTCAGCGCTTAATCCGTGTACGTGGGGTGCAAAGCGATTCTGGCGAAGAGCGTTTCTTCAGGTGTTGAGCAAATCCAGCGCGTTGCCGGTACCCACATCCCTGACAGACTATTGAGGAGTAATGTTACCGCCCATCTTCATCGGACCGTAGCGCGACATCCGGCTTTCCATGCCGTACCAGGTTGCACCCCAGGTGAGCCAAACTGACTGCAGAGACCAAGCTGCAAGCATCGTCGACTTCTCATCTTGGAGAATTTCCACCCACTTTTCGACCGGTGTCGTCAACGGTTTAACGTAGCGAAGCAAAGTGATGTGAGCCGACGTGGGTGCGTACCGGGAAGTAATGGTAATTCCGTGCAGGGCGAGTTCATCCCGTAGGGCCTGACGAAGGTGCTGCAGTTGCTTATCGCGAGGCAAGAAGTTCAGTGCCGCTCCCCTCCTGTCATGGATGAGCACGGGGTCATCAAGCACAGCTGCAAGCTGCTGCCTCCGTTTCAGGAAAAACGGCACAATGGACTGTACGGCGGATGCAAGGCGCTGAGCTTCCTCTTCGGCTCGACTGTGACAAATCTCGACCAACGTCAAATGCAAATCGCGCCCAGGATAGTAGTACTGAGTAGGCTCATATTGAAACAGCCGACGCTGAAGGGCTGTGATGTGGTCAATGATGGCCTGGTTCGGCGGACAGATCAGGTTTACACCGTACCGGATGTCCGAACCTTTTTCCCGAAGTTCTCGGATGAGTACTTCATCGAGAACAATGCCGGTTGAGAGTACATCGCGTTCGCCCTCATTCTTGTATTTGGCCCTCGTCTGGCGAAATGCTTCCCGGTCACTCATCCCTAATTATGTTGTATAAGCCGTGTACGCCGCAATCGAGGGATGAGCAGCCTTTGCCAAGTAGGAGCCTGTCAAGTTGGGTCAACTTCCGACAACTGCGTTTAGCAGGATCTATCGATATAAGGCAGCTTCAAATCGTAGTGAGCGGCAATTTCTGTTGATTCCAAGCTGTCATTCCACCATCCATGGAACCGATTTTTGTGAACCCATTCGCTTGAAGCAGGCTTGCGGCGATGCTGGAACGATAGCCGCTTCCGCATACGGCAATTAGATCGCTATCCTTTTCGAGTTCCTCGATCCGCTGCTTCAACTCGCCCAGCGGTATGTGAAGGGCATGATGAATGTGTCCGCTGGACCATTCTTTCTCGCTGCGAACATCCAAGATCTGAGAGTCAGGCTTCCGCTCGGCAACCTCTTTGGTTGAAAGTTGAGTCGTTCGCGTGAACTCAAGGCCAGCGTCTACCCAGGCTGGCATTCCTTTCTGCGCAAAGCCTTCGATATGTTCCAACCCGACTCGAACGAGGGACCGACGCGAGGCCTCATCGTCTCCCTTGTCGTTGACGAGGACGAACCGCTGTTCCGGTTCCAGCATCCAGCCGGCCCAGAGTGAAAGATTCTGACCCGCGCCGATGTTCAGGACACCCGGAATGTGCGCTCCACCAAACGCTTCAGGACGACGCAGATCGATTACCGTTACACTCTCGTCAGCCAGCAGTGCCGAAACACGAGCAGGTGTAAGTGCCACCTTGCCGGGCAGATCGGCAACGCTGGAAGCTCCTTTGGCATTCAGCTCCTTCATTCGTGGGTAGTAAGAAGGCATGGGTGGAACGCTGGCCAGGATTTCACAAACAAATGACTGTTCTTCCAGCTTGAACAATGGCTGACTCAGGCGTTCATAGCCCAACGTCGATTCGGGTCGTTCACTCATCCCTGCACCGCAGAGCGAACCTGCGCCGTGACCTGGATAGAGCTGGATACCATCGGGCAGTGAAGCGATGCGTTTATGCAGGCTACGGTAGAGTTCGTGAGCAAGTGCCTGCTTGGCCTCTTCGCCCAGCAGGTCCGGACGGCCGAGCGAGCCGACGAAAAGGAAGTCTCCACTAAAGAGCGCGAGCGGCTGGGATGCGTCCCTTTCCTCATCAAACAGAACGAAGCTGAGGTGTTCGGGCGTATGGCCCGGGGTGTGGAGCGCAACCAGACGCAGCTTGCCGACGTGCAGTGCATCTCCATCCCGCAGCGCGTGGTGCTTCATGCTGTAGTGGTACGGCTCCTGCTCGTAAGAACTAAGGGCTAGCTCCGCGCCAACAGCTTCAGCAAGGGAGAGCGCGCCGGAAGCGAAATCCGCATGGATGTGTGTCTCGGTCACGTACTTAATGGCTACGCCCTGCTCTGTCGCATACTCCGTATAGCGGTCGAAGTCGCGCATGGGGTCAATGACGATAGCCTGCCCCTCAGACGAGAGAACGTAGGAATACTGCGCCAGTCCCGGTACTTCAAATTGCTTGATTTTCATCGCTTTGCCTGTTCTTGCTTTCCTGCCAGCTCTTCGAACTCGCGGCGGCTTTTCTCGGCTTCACTGCTGCACACCAAGGCGCACAGTTTGAAGACCATGGGATCACTAATGGCGTAGAAAATGGACGTTCCTTCCCGTCGCCGCCCAATCAATCCGGCATCGGAAAGAATCTGCAGGTGCTTGGATACATTGGGCTGGTTCCCGTCGAGCGCCGCCACTAGCTCGCCGACTGACTTCTCGCCTGCCTGCAGCTCCTGCAGTATGCGCAGACGGTACGGCTCCCCGAGGGTGCGAAACCGCCGCGCTACCAGCTCGAGCATCTTGTCACTCATCGGCTGCTTCGTCATGACTTGATTATATCACTATAGGAGCATATAGTCGATATATATCGGGGAGGTGGACATGGAAGCTCGTTTGATCGATGTACGGGAATACCCTGAGTTCGCTGAGGGCCATATTGAAGGTTCGGAACTGGTTCCGCTTGGAACACTGGACAAGGCCAGCGAAGGCTGGGACCGCTCTGCGCCATTGACGCTCGTCTGCCGCAGCGGACGCCGTGCGGAAGAGGCGCGGCAAACCCTGGCGGGGAGAGGATTCACCTCGCTCAAAGTGCTCGACGGCGGGGTACAAGCGTGGACCAACAGCGGCAAGCCGCTCACGGTGGTCCAGAACAAGCCCTGGTCGATGGAGCGTCAGGTGCGCGTCGCGGCGGGCGCTTTGGTGCTGACATTCTTCGGGATCGGGCTGCTTACATCGAAGAAGTTCTTTGTTGGCGCGGCTGTGGTAGGTGCGGGCCTTGTCTACGCGGGAGTGAGCGATACCTGCATGATGGCCTCAGTGCTTGGCCGCATGCCATGGAACGATCCGGAGAAAGCAAACGCATGACTTCGCTCGCCATCGGGGGTGGCCTCGTCTTGGGTGCGGTCATCGGCATCATCTCCGGCATGATCGGCATTGGGGGCGGGGCATTTCTGATTCCCGCCCTGATCTTTTTCTACGGCATGTCACAAAAAACCGCGCAGGGTACATCCGTCGCGACCCTGCTGCTGCCCATCGGTATCTTCGCGTTTTGGACTTACTACAAGGCCGGGCATGTCGATCTGAAACTCGCGCTTTTGATTGCGGTCGGGTTCGCTGTCGGAGGATGGTTCGGTGGTCTCTGGGCACAGCACCTGTCCGACGTAGTACTGCGCAGAGGTTTCGCCGTGCTGCTTGTTGCTTTAGCCATCAAACTCGCCATCGGGCGTTGACGAGAGATCAGTGAAGCGACAAACCGTAGTCACATTCCTTGGCTTTGGAGCCGTTTCTTTGACTCTGCCGAAACGTTGGGCCTGGTTGGCGGGAGCAAGTTTTACCCGTCGCAACGATCATCCCGGAGGCCTAGCAACGACTTCGATCAGAAACGCCATGAACTCTAGACGGTCATCTAATCCCGCTCAGACTTAGCTGCCCTTTCCAGCAGATAAGTAACGGTAAGTCGCATTGTGGGAAGTTGACCGACCTGCGAGGCCTCTACAGATGCGATGACGCGGGAACCCATCTATATAGAGTAGGCACGAAAACTCCAAGATTGCTGGCCACGTCGCGAGCTGGAACTCCGCTGGCCAGCAGTTTTCTCGCCGCTTTGACTTTGGTTTCCTTCATCTGTTGTTCGCGGTCGCCGGTGCGGCCGAGCTGGCGCGCAACCTCCAGTCCGGCGCGCGTGCGCCCTACGATCAATTCTCTTTCCATCTCAGCCAGGCTCGCCATCACGTGGAAGAAAAACCGGCCAGATGGCGTTCCAGCTTCGATTGAGTCGGTCAGACTCCTGAACTGGACACCCTGCTTCCGATGCTTGCCGACGAAGTCAACCAGATGCTTAACGCTGCGGCCGAGTCGGTCCAGTTTCCAAACCACAAGGGTGTGTCCAGAACGCTGATTGCCAAGCATTGTGTAGATCGCATTCTCGCTTGCTGGCGCTCTCGATATTCTTCGTTTGCGAGAACACGCTATTGACGGGCGGCTTGGCTGCGCACCAACGACGAGAGTGACCACTCGTTAACGACCCTAGTGTTGGGAGTGAGGCTGACGTACTGGACGGTGAAGCCAATAGGAGGCAAAAAGCAGCAGAAGGAAGGCGAACGGAATGGGTGCGTGGGCAGAATCATCGGCCAGCAGGTGTGACACAGTGGCACCCAAGAACAAAAATGTGAAACCTGCATACGCCCATTCCACCATGCGAGAAGGACGGTTTACGAGTAGCGCGATAGCACCGACGATTTTTGCAAATCCAGTAATCTTCATCAGATAAAGCGGATAGCCAAGCCGGTACAGACTTTGAACCGTCTGCGCCGGGCCATGCGAGAACAGTTCAGGCACACCCGATCCAGCCGTGGGCAGCAGCAGAAGAAGTGTCACCACCCAGTACATAACAACTTTTTGCTTGTTCGCAGCCACTCGTTCTCGCTTCTCCTTTATATCTACAAACCGTATGAGAGTAGCTATTGGAAGACAGCACTTCACAGCGCTGGCGGACGGCGACTCTGCGCAACCTCAAACGAAATGGCACGTCATAGCATGAGGCTCCAGAGGAACCGCCCCATATCGACTATAAATT
>CAXSAY010000009.1:0-24850 GCA_964235665.1 uncultured Acidobacteriaceae bacterium | reverse complement strand
ATGACTTCCGGCGAGAGCGGAGCGTCGGGCAGCGTCACCCCGGGCGGTGTCCAGTTTTGTTCCAGGAGATGCGTCATCTCGGTTGGCCGCAGCGCCCGGAACTCGTGAACGAAACCGATTCGAGAGTAGACTGGGGAAAGCGTGCCATTCGCTTTTCGATCCCCGGCATGCCGATGAGAACCATCCCTGCCGCGCCTTCATCGAAGATCGACCGCATCTGCTCAAGGCTGTTCATTTGTAGCCGGTCGGCTTCATCGACAAGAATCAGCGTGGTCGGATCACGGAATGCCCTTCGTCTCGCCTCAAACATCTGAACAGTCGACAAGTAGACGGGGTCGACCGGAGACTGGTCGGCGATGGCAAAGATGGTGCCGTTGCGGATCTGTTGCCTCCTTGCTTCTTCGCGCAGGCGGATCTCGTGGAGTGCAGCCGCGGCTTCATGATGAAGAGCGCGTGTGGCCTTGGCTACCAGACCTTCTCGTGCCAGACGGATAGCGGAGTCCACTCGTGAAGGGGTGTTGATGACTGACGTGGTGTAAAGGATCGTATCCAGAGGAGCCTGCTCGTCGGAATTGGTCGTTCCTTTGTCGGCTGAATGAATCTTCTCGGCGTGGCTGTATCGCCGTGCGGAGAGCGTCTTGCCGATGCCCGGGGCTCCGTAACAAAGACCGATATACCTGAATCGGCGACAGGCATCACAAAATTCAACAAAGCGGTTGTATTCGATTGTCTCGACAAAGGCTCCGCTACTCGTTTCGGTAGCGCTTGACGAGCTTTGCTGGCAAGGCTGGGACGACGGTCTCTGCATCAATTTCCTCCGAAATTGGAGCCTTCTTGAGTTGCAGAAGAGTGTCGACCATCTTCTGGCGGTCGTGGAGGAGAGACCGTAGCTCCCTCCGACGGCAATTTCGGACCCGAATGATTTCGCGCAACGGGATTACTTCGCCGGACAGTTCGGCAGAGATCGCCCGGCA
Source organism: uncultured Acidobacteriaceae bacterium (assembly GCA_964235665.1). Lineage (GTDB taxonomy): Bacteria > Acidobacteriota > Terriglobia > Terriglobales > Acidobacteriaceae > Edaphobacter. The sequence goes on along the minus strand of CAXSAY010000009.1, from coordinate 23,876 downwards.
GAGAAAGCGGTCTTGATAGAAGACGCGTATTTCGCCCAGGTCGCGTGGATCGAAGCGAATCGTCACCTCTTCTCCGACGTAAGCGGCCAGCGTAAGCGAGAGGTAACGAAGGCTTTGGAAGTGAATGCCGTCCCGGCGTACCTTGCGGGAACGCACCTCCTGGATGAGGAGAAGATCGAGTTGTTCCAGTGACTCCGGCATCCTGGGAATAAATCCGCCTTCCTCCCACTGATCGGAAGGGGGAAGACGTCCCTCTTCGCTCGAACGTCGATGATAGATTTCGAGCAGAAACTGACGGAATCGTTCTTCAAACTGGTTCAGCGTGAGGCTCGGCGGCCGGCGTTTGTGGCGAATGTAGCCGTCCAGATCGCAGAGAAACATCTCGTTGACGGTTCGGAAGAAACGCTCGATGCGGCCACGTCCCTGCGGCTTGCCCGGAATGGAGAACACCAGGCGGATCTTGAGATCCGCGGCCACTTGCTGCAGGTGCCTGGAGGTGAAATCGGCGCCGTTGTCGGTGTAAAGGATGGCGGGCACACCGCAAATGTGCCAGTGCGGATGGTCCTTCCGCCAAATGCCTTGACGGAGGGCAAGAGATGTTCTCATCGAAGAAGGTGGATCGAAGCCGAGATAGTAGCCGGCTATCGCGCGGCTGTAATCGTCGATCACGATGGTCAGCCAGGGCCTCGCAACCGATCCATCCTCCTTCAGAAGCTTAATATCCAGTTGCGCGTGATCCGCCTGCCAGATGAGGTTCTGGCTTCATCGCTTCGCGCCGATGGACCAAGTCGAAGCTTTCGCCATACGATTTGCAGCCTTCATGGGCGAGGGTACGGAGGCTCGGAGGTAGTTCTCGGACGACGTCATAGACGATCCAATAGCTCGGGGCGGGTTCGCCGATGGCCTCGGCATATTCCTTGATCTGCCGGTGAACCGAAGTGATCGGGATCGAGTGACTCTCTAGCGCCAGACCCTCGATAGCGGTCTTGATCGTTGCCGATATGACTCGCCGACCACCACGGTCTCCTCTGGCCTTGCGTACCAGTGCCGCCAATCCAAACGTCCGGTACTGGGCAACCCAGCGCTGCACCGTTCGAAACGCAAGCCCAGCTTCCGCTACCACAATCCTAAGAGATTTGTTCTGCTCTAAGTGAGGTTGGAGCACGCGAAAGCGAGACATGGCCACCTCCATCTCCGCTTCCGAAAGCGCTGAGAGTACCTGCACATTCAGAGCTTACGCCAGATATTGCCCAAAGACTTACGCCATATAATCCTCAAAGCTACAGCGGGCGTTCCAGGCAGGAAGCGGGCGGAACACCACACACGCGTACGCGGAGAGTCAGATGACTGAAGAGGCAGAGCAGGGAAGCGCGGTCGAAAGTCAGCAGCTGGCCGCCCAGCAGGCGGTTCCCGATACGGCGCTCGGCGAAGAGCGGCTGCACGCCCAGGCCCGGGCTTTTCTACGGGCCTCGAAGGCTCCCTCCACTCTCCGGGCCTACCGTTCGGACTGGAAGCACTTTGTTAGCTGGTGCGATGGCCGGACAGTCTCGTCTCTGCCCGCCGCACCTGAGACCGTGGCCCTCTACCTGGTCGCGCTGGCCGAGACCCACCGGCCTGCCACCCTGACCCGGCGCCTGACCTCGATTGCCAAGGCGCACGCCACTGCCAATCATTCCAATCCCGCCACCACCCAGCACGCCGTCGTCGCCGAAACGCTCCAGGGGATCCGGCGTACCCTCGGCACCGCCCAGCCGGGCAAGACGCCGCTGCTGACCGCGGACCTCATCCAGGTACTGGCGCATCTCCCCGTCGGTCTCGCCGGGGTGCGGGACCGGGCGCTTCTGCTGGTCGGCTATACCGGAGGACTGCGCCGCTCGGAGCTCGCCGCCTTTACGGTCGAAGACCTTGCCTGGGTTCCGGAAGGAGCAGTACTCACCTTGCGCCGCTCGAAGACCGACCAGGCCGGGCAGGGAAGAAAGGTCGCCATCCCCAGGGGAGCGCATGCCGCCACCTGCCCGGTCACCGCGCTGCGTCACTGGCTCGAAGCGGCTGAGGTCACCTCCGGCGCGCTCTTCCGCGAAGTGGACCGGCATGGTCGGGTGGGAGAGGCGGGAATCCATCGGGATTCAGTGGGCGGCATTCTTAAGCGAGCCGTCGCTCGGGCGGGATTTGATCCGGCAGGGTTTGCGGGGCACTCTCTTAGGGCGGGATTCGCGACCCAGGCCGCACGCAATGGAGCCAGCGCCTTCGACATCATGCGGCAGACCGGGCATCGCTCCATCACCACCGTGTCCAGGTATGTGCGGGATGCGCAGATCTTCCGTGATGCTCCGGCAAGCAAACTTGGACTCTGAGACGTCCTCCGCTACGTAAACAGCATCCGCAGCTCATGTCTGGCTTTTGTCACCTATGAATCACTCCAAAGACGCAGGCTACCCCGGTGTTTCGGTTATTTCGTTTACCACAGGTTGAGCATGTATAAAGGTGTACGCACTTCGCGGTTCACCTGGAGGGGTTATGGGAAAGCGCTCATCAGATCCGATCTCTTTGCCTGCTGCTGAAAGTGACCAGGTCAAGGCATTGCACGGCCTCCTCCAGAAGGAAGGGAAGGCGAGACTTGTCGGCAAGGGCGGCGAGCCGGCCATAGAACTTCCCGACGCAGTTTTTGATTTGCTGATGAAGATCGTGGATGGACTCCAACAGGGGAAAGCCATTTCGATTGTGCCGGTTACGCAAGATCTGACAACGCAGCAAGCGGCAGAGATGCTGGGCGTCTCCCGACCATTCTTCGTCAAGCTGCTTGAGACGAATCAGCTTTCGTATCATTTGGCTGGCACGCACCGGCGGGTATACCTGCAGGATCTACTCGTCTATAAACAGGATCGTGATCAGCAGCGTCACGAGGCGCTTAATCAGATGGCAAGGGAAGCTGATGAGCAGGGACTATACGATCAGGTTCTGCTCCCAGCCTCGTGACCTCTGGGTACCAAGTCGTTCTTGATGCCTGCGTTCTTGTAAATGCGGCTCTTCGCGACACCTTGCTTAGGATCGCGGAGCCTCCCCGTCTCTACCTTCCGAGATGGTCAAAAGACATCATGAAGGAGACCACGCGAACCTTGGAAAACAAATTGGGCTTATCGCGAGCCCAAACGACTCACCTGGTCAAACAGCTCGAGATTCACTTTCGTGATTGCTGGGTCGAAGAATACGAACAGCTCATTCCTGCAATGAAGAATCATCCGAAGGACCGCCATGTTCTAGCAGCTGCCGTTCGCACGGGAGCTCAAACGATTGTGACATTCAACACCAAGGACTTTGAATTGGAAGCTTTGGTCCCTTGGAACATTGAGGCGCAAACCCCGGATGAGTTTCTCGTCCATCAGTTCTATCTTGACGAAGCCACTGTTCGTGCGAAATTGGAGGAGCAGGCGGCCGCAGGTGTTGGTATGGGACGGCTGCTTGCAATCCACCAGAAGGCTGTACCGGCCTTTGTAGCACTAATCCGCTGACTGGGGCTCGGACAGTTCAAAAGTGCGCCGCAACGCGTACTGAAATGGACGTTTCAGAGAGCGCAAGCAGTTACCGCCAATCGGAGCGCGCCTTAAACCGATGGCGAAAGGCTGGGGGCTGGGAAACTGCGTCAGTCGTCGTCTGTCATGAACGATGCGGAGGGTGATGATTGGAAGGTACCCTGTTCGCAAATGCGAAATCGGTCAAAACCGTTAGGAACATGTCCGCTTTGTCTCAGAAGCGGAGTGGAACTACAAAGGAGCCATCTGGTACCCGCCGGGTCTACAAACGTCTACGGTCGTCGACTGGTGAACATCCCGCTCTCATCAAGGACAACAAGCTGATTGTGACATCAAAGCAAACCTGGGCGTATCTCCTTTGTTCCCGGTGCGAGCAGCGGCTGAGCAATCGGGGAGAGCGATGGGTGCTTACGAATGGTTTACAACGGGACGCGGTAACATTTCCTCTACTGACTGAACTGATGAAGACTAGGCCAACTTCGGCTGACCGAACTTTGGGTCTCTTTCAGCCCCCCGTGTCCAAGAGTTACGATCCCGCTTCAATTGGCTATTTTGCCGTTTCAATCTTCTGGAGGGCGGCAGTGCACACATGGGGGCAGCCAGACATTTACCCGATCAGACTGGGGCCATATAAGGAGCAACTAAGAAAGTACCTCATGGATGAAAGACCATTCCCTGAGAACGGGATGTTGATGGTTGTCGTGAGAGCGATCAGCCCGGTAAATCAGTTGACCTACCACCCAGCAACTATAGATAACAATCCGACCGTGCACCTCTCTGTTGCATGTGGATTTGTCTTCTTGCTCACCCTCGGAGCTAACGTCTTAGAGGAAGGAAAGCCTTTCTGCATCCTGAATGGACAAGGGCATCCAATCACGGTGACCAACGAACTAGAGCTTAATCTATTTTCTTTTGTCTATGGCAGAGCGTGAATAGACCACGCCAATGTGCCTTGCCGTTGGCTATGGGAATTCTGCTGGCGTTGAAGCTGATGCCTGCGATGCCGTGCTTCTCGGTTCGCCCGACCTTGTTACCATGTAACATCTTCTGCAACCTCCGGCATAGTAGGGAATATTTTACTTGCTCGCTCCATCTGAGCTCGATAGAGTAGCCGCAGTTCCGTTGTACTCCATAAATTCAATTGAGATCGCTATGCAAACCATCAATCTGGTGGGAATACCTGAACGTCGTTTGGCAGATAACGCCGGGGAGAGAGATGCTTGAGTGTCCTCCCGCGGTCTTGAGCCCGACTGTGCTGTGGCTATTTAGGTCCGTTATGAGAGTTGGCCAGTTTGCCTGCGTCAGGCACCGCGATAGGGTCAGTGGACGTATTCGCCGTTCCAAACTTCGGATTCAGGTACTGATCGAGAAAGGCGAGTTGCTTTTGCCAGGCATCGAGTCGATGGGCCGGTTGTGAGAAGCCGTGCAACTCGCCGGGGTAGGTGTAGTAGAGATAAGCCTTATGGTGTTCCTGGAGGGCACGGGCGAAGCTGGCCGACTCTGCCGGTGGCACCTGTGGATCATCCTCGCCGTGCAGGATCAGGATGGGCGTCCGGATCCTGTCCACGTTGAGCAGAATGTCCGCGCGCCGGTAAGTGTCTGGTTTGTCGGCCGGCGTGCCGCCCATCTTCCGCATCCAGCGCACAGCCGAGGGACGGTTCGTGCGGTAGACGAACAGCTCGCGATCGACGACGCCGAACAGCTCCAGCGCTGCGGCGAACAGGTCCGGATACCGGGTGACGGCGTACGCGACCATGGTGCCGCCGTGGCTGCCGCCGCCGATACCGATGCGGGCCGGATCGGCCAGTCCACGTGCGATCAGATACTGCGCGCCAGCGGCGACGTCATCCACTTCGCCGCCGTTTGAGTCCTCCACGTTGAGGTTGCGGAACTGTTCTCCGTATCCCGTGCTCCCACGGTAGTTCGGTTCGAGCACCACGTAGCCCGACTGCGCAAGGTACTGCGCCCAGCCGTCGCTGTGGAAGCCATCCTGTGCTTCCGGGCCGCCGTGAATCCAGAGCACGGCCGGATGCTTCGCGCCCGGCTTGCCGTCGCGCGGGGTGTACAACATGCCCGCAATCTCCTTGCCGTCCTTGCTGGTCCAGGTAACGCGTTCGGGTGTTTGCGCGGCGCCGGCGAAGGTCTGCGAAGTGGTATGGGTCAGCAAGCGGGGGCCTTGCTGCAAGGCCAGGCTTTGAAAAACGAGGTCCGATGTTTCGCTGGGCGACTGCCGGTTGAAGTACAGACCCTTGCCGTCGGGCGACCATTGCGGCTGCCCGGTCACGCCAGGGGTGCTGAAGGTTGCGGCCTGCCGGGGTTCTCCTCCGCGGGCCGGCACGATCCAGACATTGCTCGCCTCGGGGAGCACGCGGTTTGAGACGAAGGCGATGGAGGAGCCGTCGCAGGAGAAGACGGGGTCGTCATCTTCAGAGCTGCCGTCGGTGATCTGCTTCGGAGCGCCTCCTTTAGCCGGGAGCAGGTAAAGGTGGTTCCAGCCGCTGTTTTGCAGCACTGCGACCAGCTCCTGTCCGCCGGGGGACCAGGAAAGGCCGTGGATCGACCATCCGCCGCCTCTGTCCTCGGGCGCCGTGTACAGGGTGCTGGGCTCGCCGGTTGCGCGGCCGGAGGCTCCGTCGAAGTGCAGCAGCTTTATTCGTCCGCTGAAGGCGTCCTCTTCGCGGTCGATGTAGGCGATCTGGTGCCCGTCGGGCGACCAGCGGCCGTCGCCTGCCTCTTCGCGACGCATGGTCAAGAAGCTGGTAGTCACGCCGTCAGCACTGGCGACAAAGAGCCCGCCGCTTCCGTTGCGTCCACTTTCAAATAGGATCCAGCGCCCGTCAGGGGACCAGCGCGGCGCTCGGTCGGCCGCCCGGCGAGGGTCTCCGCCGCCGGCCGGTGCGTTGGTCAGCCGACGTGGAGCCCCGCCGGCGACCGCCACGGTCCAGATGCTTCCCTGGCTTGCAAAGGCCAGCTCCCTGCCGTCCGGCGACCAATTTAACCCGGACTTTGCGCCCTGGGTAGAGGTCAGCGCCACGGGCCAACCGCCTTCGGCGGGCATCAGGTTTACCTGTCCGCTACGCAGCAGAGCGATGGTTTTACCGTTTGGCGAGAGCGCCGTTTCGCCGATTGGCTCGGCAGCGAGGAGGTCCTGCAGGGTGAGCCTGGGCGTGCTCTGTGGCCTGCCGGTGGACGGGACAAGCAGCGACAGGGTCGCGACGGAAAGTAGGGCGACGGTGCGAGTGGCGGACATGAGCTTTCCTTTTAGAAATGGTAGCGAACGCTAACCTGCGCGGACCGCGGAAGTTGAACATTCTGCAACTGGCCAAAGGTGGAGGACGAGGCATTGTTGCCGTTTACGAACTGCTGCGCGGCACCCTGGTTGGTCAGGTTGTATACATTCAGGTCGGCTTCGATCGATTGACGGTCGGTGAGGTTGAACTCACGGCCGACCAGCCCGTTCCATTGCACGAGCCATGGGCAGTAGATCTGGCCGGTGCCACGGTCCGCATACTTGAATCGGTAGGTAACCGCAAGCGGGTTCGACACGGTGCGGGCCACCCCATTCGAGGTGACCGAGAGGGTGGCCGGGCCGTTCTGTCCCGCGTACGGCGTACCCAGTGCAGCCAGCGTCGTGACGACCGGGCCGCCGGGCGTGCCGGATTGGGCGGTGACCGTGCTCGAAACGCGCATGTGCCATGGTGCCTGCCAGGTGACGCCGGTACGCGCCTGGTTGCGCTGCCACATGCGATTGCGCGTATCGCCGGTGTAGTCGTTGGTGACGTACCCGCGTACGGAGCCGATGCCGTTGTTGTCGGCGAACTTGGTCGGCTCGAGGATAGCCGCGGGATCGTTTGGCTGCCAGGTGCCGGCGATGTGGTCCGGCGAATAGGTGTAGGTGCCGAAGAGCTGGACCTTCCTGGTCTGCTTGCTGACGGTGACCTCGTACCCTTGGTAGACGAACCAGTTCCAGCGATTGTTGGTGATGAAGTAGGTGGTGTTGAAGGCCGGATTGACAAGCCCGCTCCACACGGTCGTGCCAGCGGCATTTACGGTATAGATCTGGTTGGTGTCGTAGGCCGCGGGACGATCGCGGTATTCGCGGTCGATATAGCTGACGTCGACGGTGACCTCATGCGGAAGCTGCCCACGATAGCCCACGAGCCACTCGCGCACGTAGCCCTGGTGCCGCGCGGGATCGAACGAGCGGCCCGTCGCACTAGCGCTGGTGCCCGGGGTCACGATGGTGTTGAGCACGGTGCCGTTCGGGTTGTAGTAGACGTTGGTCGTGGTCGGCGTGTTGGTGCCGCCAACGCCGTTTGCGCCCAGGTAGCTCGCGTTGGTGATGTCGGTGATCTTGGTCCAGCTTGCGCGTACGACGTTGCGTTGATTTTTCGTCAGCACGTACGCTCCGCCGACGCGCGGCGCAACGTTCCACGAGTGTTGAATACTCTGCTTCACAATTTCGTCGCGGCTGGAGATCCAGTCCGGCCGGATGCCAGCCGTGACGGTCAGGCGCTGAAGCGGATGCCAGCGATCCTGCAGGTAAAGCGCGTAGTCGTTGGCGCTGACATAGTTGGTCAGCAGGGTGCTCTGGTTGACGGACTGCGTGCTGAAGACGAGGTGTCCCTGGCTAGGATCGGTGGCGACCTTGAGGACATCGTTCTGCTGGATGAGCGTTCCGTTGTTGGCGTAGTACGTGGTCGCCTTGCTGAGCTCATGCGGCTCAAGGTAAAAGCCGGCCTGCAACTGGTGCGAGCCCCAGGCCTTGGGAATGGCGAAGTCGAGATCGCCCGAGATCGTCGGCTTGCTGGCCGGATTGGTGGTCACGGACGACAGGTTGTTCAGCGTGGCGAGCGACGACCCCTGCCCAACCAGCGTGCCGCTCGAAAGCGTATCCGTCGTGTAGATGTCGATCTCCGGCAGGCTGCCGACGCCGCCGATCGCGCTGAGGCTCGTGTTAACGCCCTTATTGTTGTATGAGCCCTGCAGATGCGTGCTCAGACGCGAACTCCACTGGGAAAGCAGGCGCACACCGATGGCCGAGCCGCCATCCTGCGCGTGCGTGATGTTCGCGGTGTACCACTGAAAGTTGCTGTCCTGCTTGCGCGAATCGAACTGGTACGTTGCCGTGAGGCGCTGCTTCGGGGTCACCTGCGCGCTCACGTTGCCAAGAAAAACAAAGCCGCGGGAGTTGTTCGAAAAGGGGTTGAAGGCTGGCAGCAATTGGCGCAGATACGCGTCCTGCGTGCCGGTCTGGCTAATGCCGTCGTCACGATGGATGTAGCGTCCGGAGGCGAAGAACCAGGCACGCTGCTTGAGGATGGGGCCGCCAATGGCGAAGTCCGGCTGCTCCGTCGCAGAGGCCGCGGCATTGCCGTTGGGGACGTTGTTCGCGTTCAACGCGGCAGGCCCGAACAGGTATAGCAGTGAGCCGTGGTACGTGTCGCTGCCGGTCGGGCTGGCGAGGTTAATGACCATGCCCATCGCCGCCGGGGAGGATGCATCGTTGGCGCCGGTCTTGATCTGGATGTCGCCCAGCGATTCGTTGGCGACGCTGATGACGTTAGACGGCCAGTTCTGTTGAAACGAACCGACGTCCATGCCGTCCAGCAGTGCGGCGTGGTTTTCATTCTCGGAGCCACGCAGAAAGTAGGTCTGGCCACCGGACGCGTCGCTGGACGCACTGACAATGCCGGGCGTGATCTGCAGTGCGTCCGACCAGTCGTGCCGGCCGGTGATCGGGATGTTGCGCAAGAGTTCGCCACTCAGGTTGACCGATTGCTCCGCGCTTTGTGTATCGATCAGGGGCGCATCGCCAGAGACCTGGATTGACTCCGTCTGCGAGCCTAGCACCAGCGGAATGTCCACCGTGACGTCCAGCCCGGGCCGCACAATCAGGCCGAGGCGCACGAACTTCTGAAACCCGCTGGTTTCCGCCTCGATGATGTATTCGGTTCCTTCGGGCAAATCGTTCAAGCGGTAGTTGCCCTCGGCGTCGCTGGTGGCTCGAAAGGTGCCACCCACCGAAGGGCTGTGCGCGACGATGTGCACGTTCGCCACGATGGCCCCGGAACTGTCCGCGATGTGGCCGTGAATGGTGCCCGCGGAGTTCTGCGCATAAAGCGGCGCAGCGGAAGCAAGGGCAAGGGCAAGCGTAATCTTCTTGCGGCGGGAAGCAAAGGGACGATGAGAGGTAGTCTTCAAGCGAGTCTCCATGGGTGACGCGAATGCTTCTAGGGCACGGGAACATCAGCCGAACGGACCGCTGCGATCCCGCACGAATTTGGCGGCGGCGGCTGGAAATAGCAAGTAGAGACTGGAGGAATTAGCAGCGGCGCGCAGGCGCTCACCCTTCTAGAGCAAAGGGGAGCAACAACAACGGATGGTTTGGAGGATCACCATGACTGGACTCTATGGACGGTGAAGGTAAATGTCAAGATTCGAGCAGCATAGTCGAGACTTGTCGACCCACTCTCCTTATCTTACCCGCGCTCTCACTAACGAAGAACAACGAGAGCTCCCCGAATCGAGAACGGGAACTGGATGATCATTAGAGGTGGCTCGGTTTGTTTGGACAGATTCCGCTGTTACTTAGTTTCTTAAGTGGAGGTTCTGTCTGGTTTAGGCTGCCATGGCTTCTGGCAGGCGGTTGCAGTGGACCTGATCGGGAGTCTTTCCTTTCAGGCTGGAGTGGGGTCTGATTCGGTTGTAGAAATTGATGTACCGGGCGAGAGAGGTTCTCGCTTCCTGGACCGACTCGTAAGCGTGCAGGTAGACCTCCTCGTATTTGATCGTTCTCCAGATCCGTTCCACGAAGACATTGTCGCGCCAGCAGCCTTTGCCGTCCATGCTGATGGCGATGTCGTTGTTCCTGAGCTGGCTGGTGAAGGCTTCGCTGGTGAACTGGCTGCCCTGATCGGTGTTGAAGATCTCCGGCTTGTCATACTTCGACAGCGCTTCCTCGACGGCTTCGAGGCAGAACGAGACATCCATCGTGATCGACAGCTTCCAGCTCAGGACTTTGCGGCTGAACCAGTCCACCACGGCGGCGAGGAAGACGAAGCCCCGCGCCATCGGGATGTAGCTGATGTCCATCGCCCAGACCTGGTTGGGCCGCGTGACCTCTAAATTGCGCAGCAGATACGGGTAAATGCGATGGCCCGGAGCGGGTTTCGAGGTGTTCGGCCTGCGGTAGATAGCCTCGATCCCCATCTTCTTCATCAGTGTGCCTGTGTGCCGTCGACCCACAACATGGCCTTGCTGGCGGAGCAGATCGCGCAGCATTCGGCTGCCCGCGAACGGATAGCTCAGATGCAGTTCGTCCAGCTTTCGCATCAGCAGCAGGTCTCCCTCCGAGACCGGATGCGGTTGGTAGTACACCATGGAGCGGCTGATCGACAGAACCTCGGCCTGACGCCTGACCGGCAGTTTGTGCTCGCGGTTGATCATCTTTTTGCGCTCAGAAGTCCGGCCTTCGTGAGCGCCCCTTCTAAGAAATCGTTCTCCAGCGTCAACTGGCCGATCTTCGCGTGCAGGGTCTTCAGATCGACGGAAGCCTCGGCCGGCTCACCCTTCGCCTCACCGCCGAAGACGCCGGCAGCACCCTCCAGCAACTGACTCTTCCACTGGGTGATCTGGTTCGCGTGCACATCGAACTGCTGCGCCAGTTCCGACAGCGTCTTTTCACCCTTCAACGCCGCCAAAGCCACCTTCGCCTTGAACGCCGCTGTGTGATTCCTGCGAGGACGTCTGCTCATCTGCTCTCCTCTCCCGGCCATTGTTGTGCCAGAGAACACGAGAACCTCCACTTAACAGACTGTCCAGTTTTCCCGAGCCACCTCTATTAGCTTCTGACGTTTTCGAAACCTACTTTGAAATGACGCTACGTTTTGCGTCAAGAACACTGTCTTTTGGCTAACGTCACTCGTCATCTTTAACTCTTTAGTGGGCATGATCAGATGCATCCATTGGCTCATATCACACCTACTCACACGGCTTTAAGAAGACGGCAAATTGGTCGAGGAATGCGCCGTGTGGGGCTTGCTAGCTTTCGTTGTTGGCAACGCAAATGCAATTCATTGCGACCTTTCACCCGAGACTGGACTGAATCAGCGGAGAAAAGACTTAGCCTAGCAGCCAACCTTGTGAACAAGAGCTCTCGATAGATCCTGAAGAACGGCGTTCTCGCCACTAGAATGGCCTGCAACGCTGAGGTATCCCTCAACGCGACGTAACACCTCGTTATTTTGGCACATATGTCACCTAGATAGTGTCTGGCGTGTGCTTTATGGATCCTAGAAGTCGGGGATACAAGGAGGAACCGAGAAATGCACAGCGGCGCGCAGGGAACAACACGGTCTCAGCTCAAGGCATGAAGAAAGACTAGTCGCTTGCGTACATCTTAGCCTCAGCAACTAGCGATCCGGCCACACTTCGGGTTAAAGAGCGGAATATGTCCGGCAGTAGCTGTGTTGTCGAAACAGACCGAACCTGACCTTCCTTAGGGCAGGCGAAATACCACACCGGTGGAGAGGCGCAGCAGATTTTGGCTGTTGTTCGCGTTGTTTGGCAGGTGAGTCAAGTCGTAGTCGACCTGGATCGGCCGGATCGCGAGCTTGTGATTCAGGGAGATGTCAAGCCCACCCCCCACCAGCACGGCAAGAGCCGTCGCTGAGGTGGAGGTGGAACCGGAGCTGCTCGGGAACGGCGCATCGAAGCCGTGAACCGCGCCAACCAAACCCTGAACGAACGGTGCGTACCGTGTGTTGCCGTGGAAGGCAATCGGATAGCTGAAGCGTGGACCTGCAGTAAAGCTGAGAAGAGACAGCGACTGACCGGCAACGCTGGTGGTACCAGCGTGTTCTCCGGTCAGATCAAACACCGCAGAAAGACCTCGGTAGGCATGAACGGCACCCTCTGCACTGCCTCCGTTCATGTTGAAGCAGCCACACTGACTGGGTGTTGCATTCGCCCTCATGTAGCTGTAGTCGACGGCTATCTCTGCTTTTGGCAGGTCTCCATTCGACCATTCCCTCTGCGCATGGGCAGAAGCCCAGGCGCCCGCGATCCCAAGTAATGCTAGTCCCTTGATGCTGAACATCTCTTCTCCTTGCGCCAAAGGCCGCAATTACTGGATCGTGAGTGTGACCGTGCTGGACCGCACGAGGCTTCCGCTTGTGGCGGTCACGGTAATGGTGTACTTCCCGCTGCTGGCGGTAGTCCCAAAGAAGCCTCCCGCTCCGCAGCCACTAAGGCCAGCTACTGTCGCGAGACTCACGAGAGCCACGAGAACTGCGGACAGCGGCCTGGGCAGGGTCTTCAACCTTCTGCGTACGGAGCTAATGCCCAACAGCGGGAGGAAGAAGCTGAAGGCGAGCACGGTGAACCCTCCGGAGGTGTTGCGTCCTCCGGGTTTGCTCGGAGAACTGAGGCTGGCAACGTTCTTGGCGGTCTGCACTGTCAGCGTGACCGGCATGCTTGCACTTCCGGCGGGGATGACCGCCGGCGTGAAGGTGTAGGTCGCGCCCGGAGGCAGACCCGTCGCCGTCAGGTGGACGTTGTACAGGAAGGTGGGCGTCACGAGGGGAGACAGTGGAAAACTATAAGAAACGGCTGCTCCGGGAACGACCGACTGGTTCTGATCCCCACCGAGGTTGAGGTTGACATCGGCTACCGTCACGGTAGCGGCGGTCGAAGACGAGGTGCTTGCCAGGTAGTTGGCGTCACCGGAGTAGGTTGCCGTGATCGTGTGGCTGCCGTCTCCAAGGGTGGTGGTGGTGTAGGTAGCTACCGCGTTGGCAGTTAAGGCGGAAGTTCCAAGCAGAGTAGACCCGTCGAAGAAGCTGACGGACCCTGTCTTCGTACCCGCGAACCCCGAGCTCACTTGAGCCGTGAAGGTCAGCGGCATGGAGGCAAGCTGGGTGGAGTTGCTCGCTGCGAGCGTTGTTGTCGAGGCCGCCTGCACCACAAGCTGCACAGAGCCGGTTGCCGTCGTGTAGTTGCTTGCGTCGGTTGGCGTAAATGTCACGGACAAGGTGTTGGTGCCGGCCGGCAGCGTGGTGCCGGCTGTCGGGTTGTAGAGGAAGGTACCCGCGACCGAGGCCGTGGCGTTGAGCTGCGTTGCGCTCAGGGGTGTGCCGTAGCTGATCCCCGCTGGTGTCGTCCAGGAAAGGGTCGAGGTTGTTTTCGAGACTGTGATTGTCTGCGCCGCCGGCGTTAGACCGGCCCCAGTGATCGTCAGCGTATAGGTCCCGGCATTCGGGAAGGGTAGCGAGCTCAGGTTGAAGGTCACCTGACCGTTCGCCGCCGGCAGGGTCACCGCCTGCGAGTAGCTGCCGGGGCCGGTGATCGTTGCTGTGACGGGTAGCGATGAGTTCGTCAACGTGTTGCCGTTCGCATCCTTGATCGTTCCGGTGATGCTTCCGACGTTGCCGCCGCGTGCCAGCGGCGAAGGAGCAGGACTCACGGTGATCTGTACGGCCGTGCTCGGAACTACAACCACCGACGCCACTGCCGGCAGTAGACCGGGGCTGGTCGTCGTTGCGGTGTATGTCCCGGCTGTGTTGAGCGTCAGCGAACTTAGATCCAGACTGGCCACACCGTTCACGGCAGGGATCGTGAGGGTTTGTGAGTAGCCGTTCGGACCGGTGACAGTGGCCGTGACAGGAGCCGTGGAGTGTGTCAACGTATTGCCGTTCGCATCCTTGATGGCGGCCATCAACATGCCGACGGTGCCACCGCTCACGACCGTTGCCGGTGGTGCATTGGTCAGGACGACCGCGGTAGCGATTGCGTTCACGTCGATTGTCACGATGCTCGACGTAGAGGTTAGGTAGATCGTGTTGCCGGAGTAGACCGCCGTAACTGCATCTACGCCTACGGGCAGTGTCGTCAACGAAATGCTTGCTGAGCCGTCAGAATGCAGTGTGCTGGTGCCCAGGAGCGTGCCGCCTTGAAAGAAGCTGACAGAACCCGGCGAGTTCCCGGTTGGCGCAGGCGTAACGCTCGCCGCTAAAGTGAGCGGCTGACCATAGGTGCTGGTTGTGGTGGAAGCAGAGAGCTGCGTCGTAGTGCTTCCGGTAACTGTCTCCGTCAGAACGCCGGAAGTCGAGAGCGCCAGCGCAGCATTGCCGGAGTAAACGGCTGTGATCGCGTCGGAGCCTGCGGGAAGAGCGGTTGTTGAGTAAGCGGCGACACCGTTCGCGTTGGCCGACACACTTCCGAGTAAGGTGCCGCCATTATAAAAACCGAAGGTTCCGTAAGTAGCGCCTGTGGGCACCGGCGTGACATTCGCGGTAAAGGTGACCGGGCTACCAGCCGCGATGCTTTGGCTAGATGCGGTCAATAATGTGCTGCTCAAAGCCTGGACTGAAGGATCCAGGGAGACCGTGTTCGAAAGACTGGCTGCATGCGTCGCGTCGCCTGGGAAGCTTGCGTCAACGAGCTGAGTCCCTGTGCCTGTGGCGTACACAGCAGATGCGGTGGCTGTTACGGTTTGCTGGCCGAGCAGTATCGTCGTTGTGTTGTCTGCAGAATCCGAAGTGATGAAGTCGATAAGCCCATCATTGTTGAAATCAGCGAGAGCAACGTTCACCACGCCATTGCCTGTCGAGAAGTCCTGCTCGGAGCCGAAGGTACCATCGCCGGCACCAACAAGAATCGCGATCTGATTGTTGTACGTGGCAACCATATCGAGCTTGCCGTCGTGGTTCACGTCGACCAATGCTGCCTGGCCCACGGAGTTTCCGTTAATGTCATACCTGGCCGGCGACGTAAACGTACCGTCGTTATTGCCAAGGAAGACGAAGATGGCAGGGTCGTAGAGATCTGGAGCAATCAGGTCAACCGCTCCATTGGTGCGCAAGCGACCGACTGCAAGGATGCCGGCGGAGTCACCCCAGGGATAGTTAACGGTTGTTTGCGTATGGAAGGAGCCGTCTCCCACTCCCAGAAGAATGCTGATGGTTCCATCGTTCTGATTGGAGACCGCCAGGTCCTGGCTGCCATCTGCGTTGAAGTCTGCGATGACGACGCTATTCGGACCGCTGCCAACACCATAAGTCTGCTCGGCATGGAAGGTTCCGTCCCCATTGCCGAGGAACACACCGACGGTCCCAGCGCTGCTACCGGTTTCGACAAGGTCGAGCAGCCCGTCGCCATTAAGGTCTGCTATGGCCAGGAAGCTTGGACCATCGGGAGCTGCAAGGACCTGCGAACTTCCCGGCGTCTGGAAGGTGCCATCACCATTGCCAAGAAGAACACTGATCGTTGTGTCAGAGGAACTGATCGCCACGAGATCAAGCTTGCCGTCGCCATTAGCATCTCCTGTGACAAGACCATTCAGGCTGGTGCTGATCGAAGAGGTATAGGTGCTCTGGAAGAGGCCGCTGCCCAGTCCAAGCTGCACTACTACCTTGCCATCGCTCGTCACAGTGGCGTAATCAGCGATCCCATCGTTATTGAAGTCTCCCGTCGCGACGAATTGCACATTTGTACTCGCCACTGGGGAATTTGAGGAAGGAACCAGTCCCTGAACAGTTGTTGACGGATCGATGACAGCACTGGCGATGGCCTGATTGCTGCTCGTGGTATTCAGGAAGGAGAGCGTGCCGCTTGGTGCCACCAACCCAAAGCCGGCTACCGTGGCGCTTAGCGTGTAATCACCAACACTGCCGCTCAAGACAAGAGAAATTGCTGAGCCATAGCTTCCATTGCCACCGATGGTGAGCGTCTGGGACGCGCTTGTGGAAGGGCCTGACGTTGCCGTGCCTGCAAAGCTGGCGGTGATGAGGTAGGTGCCCGCACCAGGCTGAACTGTTAGAGCAGCAGTCCCTGCACTGGTAAGCTGCGCTGAACCGAAGCTGCCCGAGATCGTCGCTCCGTTGACGGTCTGCTGGTAGGTGAAGCTCACCTGGCCTGCAGTCAACGGAGAGGCGCCAGGAAGATGTGTGCCTGTCGCGGTGAGAACGACCGGTGTGCCAGCAACCGCTGTGCTGGTCGATGTGGAGAGAGTCAAGGATGTTTGCGGGCCGACAAAGATACGCAGCGCATTCGAGGCAGAAGATGCGAGAGCAACATTGCCAGAGTACACAGCGGTAAGAGTGGAGTTGCCCGCTGGCAGACTGCTTGTGACATAGGTGGCGTTCGCGCCGGCCACATTGACCGTGGAGAGTAACGTGCCTCCACTATAGAAGCTCACCGTTCCCGCTGTTCCGGTTCCCGTGGGTGTGGGGGTGACGGTCGCGAAGAAAGTGACAGGATCTCCAGGCGTCGTGGAAAGAGGCGTGGCGCTTAAGACAGTTGTGCTGGGCAGAGGCTGCAGTGGTGTGGTAACCGAAACGCTGGCTGCATGCGGAGTGTCCCCAGGGTAGCTAGCCTCCACTTGCTGCGTTGCCGGTCCAGATACGGACACGCCGGTAGCCGTCGCAGACTCCGTGTGCTGCGCCATGAGGATGCCAGTGATTCCGTCGATGCTCAGCGAAACGGCAAGATCGTCCAAACCATCGCCATCGAAATCACCGGACACAATGCCATCGTTATACGCGTAATACGAGGGCCCGATCGCATTAAGGCCGCCTGCTGACTGAAAGGTTCCATCGCCCTTGCCCAGGAAAAGGGCTCCCTGCTGGAAGAGGGTGCCGACCGCGATGTCCTGTATACCATCGCCATTAAAGTCTCCGGCAGTGATCGAGTACGGTTCACTTCCATAGCCAGAAGAGGTGATGTTCGTCGAGTAGGCCACCGGAGCCTGAAAGGTTCCATCGCCATTGCCCAGCATGACGGTCATGTCGTTGTCGGTGTAGTTTGCCGTTGCAATATCCAACGTGCCATCACCGTTGAAGTCCCCGATGACGGCTTGCTTGGCGATCAGTCCGGCAGCGTATGGTACGGCAGTTGCAAAGGAAGCGTTACCAGTTCCCAGGAGGATAGACATCCCCACTCCGGTTGTTACAACAATATCGAGATTGCCGTCCCCGTTAAGATCTGCGACGGCCACACCATAGAGACCACCACTGACACCGATAGGGGAGTTGGCCTGAAACGTACCGCTACCGTCGCCTAGAAAGATGCCTACCTGGTCATCGCCAGCATTTACTGTGATGACATCTGGGTAGCCGTCCCCATTCAGGTCACCTACTGCAATGTCCTCACAGTCAAGACCGGCATAGAAGGTCTGCGCAGGCTGAAAAGTTCCATCGCCGTTGCCGAGCAGTACCGCCACATAGCTTTGAAAGTTGGAGACGGCGTTCGAGCCGACGGCTACGATATCGAGGTGTCCATCCCCGTTGACGTCGTACACCACTAGATTACGCGTGTTCGAGACAGCTCCGTAGCCGACCGGGGTCGTGAAGCTTCCGTCTCCATGCCCAAGGGCGACTGTGATGCCGCCACTGGCGGTTGCAATGTCAACCTTCCCGTCTTCGTTGAAATCTCCCGTAGCCACCCGGTAGGAGGGAGCCGACACTGCGGGATACGTGGTAAACGCAAAACTCGCGGTGAGTGGGTCCAGGACACTTGCACCTACCACGACATTGCTCGCCGTCGTGTCGAAAAAAGAAACACTCCCGGTAGTCAGAGCGCGGCCCGACGAAGTCACCGTACCCGTGAGACTGTAATTTCCCGGCGTACCTTGCGCAGCAATCGCTGTTGACGTTGCATAGGATCCGTTTCCGGTCACCGTGAGATTCTGCGCAGACGAACTGCTCGTTGCCAGTGAACCTGGGCGACGGAAGACCGCCTTGAAGCTGTAATCGCCGGCACCGAACACTTTGCGGAAGATGGCCGTGCCGCTTGTGCTCACCTGGACGGTTTGCAGGCGGTTGCTGCCGGTACAGAAGGTCGCGCTGGCCAGGCAAAAGTCGACGGTGCCCCTGGTAGCCGGTGTAACGGTTGCGGTGAGGGTCACGACGGTTCCCGCAAGGACCGAGCCGGACGACAGGCTCAGGCTGGTACTCGTTGGTACCGGTACGGCCCAAGCCGACGTGCTATTAAGCATCGTTACAAGGCATACCAGGACACAGGAAACACCCATGGGGAGCGAGATGGGTGTGTGTCGGCGCAACGTCGCCTGGAAGGAGGCATAGATAGAAGGCAGGAAAGCTCTCTTGGTAAGGCGAGCGCAGGCAAGTTGCTGAACAGGTGCTGATGCAATCTTCAAAATGGAGCTCCCGAAATCTGGCGAACGGGACCCGAAGAACAACTCTGGCTAATTCTGAGAGCAGCCGAGAATTACGGGACCGTTCCTGCGAGCTCTGGTCGCAGTTATATCAACCGTATGTCTCGAAACAGAACATCACTATTCCCCGTTTGTGGTACGAACGGCCTTATGCAAGCCGCCTCTCAGGTTGGCACGCGTAGACGCATCAAGAAAACTCTGTGCACCATCTATCTGGAGCTCGGCGTACCTTCTCTGTGACGATGGTGCGACAACCTGAAGGAGCCGGTTTACGACTCGGGACCCTTGTGGAATCCTGGATTTTGCACGTAAGCAGTTTCTGCTCCGACCGTAAGGCCGGCCTGTCGCAGGACGCCAGACCTGACCCTAGCGGCGCGGGCTCTGAACTCCTCATGACACGCGTGGTTTGAGGTATACCCTTTCACTACGAGGCAGAGGCAATCGGCATTGACGCCAGCGAGGGTAGCTCAAGCTCTCCTTTTTTGCGATACTTCTGGGGGCGACGCGGCTTTGTAAACCACCCAGCGTTCCTGCTGGGGGGAGATGCGCAACGTTAGCAGAAGCGTGGCGTGCGCGCGTATCACTCGTATCGCACTTGGAGTTCACGGAAAGCGGGAAAGCAAAGCGTGGCCCCACCTAGCGTGCGCCTAGAAAAAACAGAGACAGAACTGGCCCAAGCGTTTCGCCAATTGTCGAGCCCCCAGGACCTCGCTGATCTGCTCGAAGTTCCGTTCAAGACGTTGTCGTTCTACGTTTACAAGAAGCACAACTACCGCGAGTTCACGCTGACCAAGCGTGGAGGGGGCTTCCGCCACATCTCTACGCCCTCCACTTCTTTACTCCTTATCCAGAAGAAGTTGGCTCAGGTTCTCGCTGCGGTTTATGGAACGCGGGGACCCGTCCACGGGTTTGTTAGAAAGAGGAGCATTAAGACCAACGCCCGCCGTCATCTCGGCGCTCGTTGGCTTCTGAACTTCGATCTGAAAGACTTTTTCCCTTCTATTCACTACGGCCGGGTCGCCGGCCTTTTCGCTGGAAAGGCCTACGCTCTGCCGGAATCAGTTGCTAGCTTAATTGCCCGCATATGCTGCTACAAGGCTTCCCTTCCAGCAGGTGCTCCTACTTCACCAATCATCGCGAATATGATCTGCGCAAAACTGGATGCTGAGCTGAAGGCTCTTGCCTGGGCCTCAGGTTGTACCTACACCAGATATGCCGACAACATCTCAGTTTCCACCAAGGCTGAGGCGTTCTCGCCGGATATTGTGGTCCCAATCCATCGACGAAAAAACTGGGTCTTGGGCGAGAAGATCGTCAACATCGTTCAGGCAAACACCTTTGACGTGAACTCTTATAAAACACGGGTTCGGAGCGATCACTCCGGTCAACATGTGACAGGCATCCGCATCAACAACAGGATTCTGAACGTCAGCAAAGCGCTGGTCAGGCAGCTACGCGCCATGCTTGGGAGAAATACGGTGAAGCACCGGCGGCAAAGGAGTATCACGAGAAGTACAAGCGGAAGCAAACCCGTAACGCTTTTCCCGACTTCAAACAGGTCGTCCGAGGTAAAGTAGAGTTCCTCGGCCACATTCAAGGCCGGGATCACCATAGCTACGTCAGGCTTATTCACCGCCTCCAGAAGCTCCATCCCGAGGCATCCGTGCAATCTATACGGGTTGAGTCTGGTACTCGTCCCTTAGTCACAGCGCAGGCGATTTGGTTGATGGAAAACAAGGACTCTACGAGCCAGGGAACCACATTCGCCGTAAGCGGAAAACACTTGGTGACTGCCGCACACGTACTCGACGACTTCATGTTCGCTTCACAACCCAGCTTATCGAATGAGAAGTACATGGTTACAGAACTCTGGAGAGACGAAGATCTCGACATAGCAATCTTTGAAATTACGGTGACCCTTCCCGTCCACCTAGGTGACCCTTCCCGTCCACCTATCCGTCTGCAGCGTTCACGACCACGCACTAGGTTCAAAGGTCTGCGTCGTAGGTTTCCCGAATCATCACATCTATGACACCGTTGCTTTCCGCCATGGTCAGGTAGTCCAGAAGCGGACCTATTTAGGGAACAAAGATTTCGTGGATCATCTGATTGTCGATGCCGATATCGTCAAGGGGAACAGCGGTGGCCCGATACTGGATGCCGCTAGTCGAGTGATTGGGGTCGCTGTGAAAGGCCTCGACATCCCCGGCAAACTAGGAGATAACGATCAACTAAGCAGCTACGTTCCGGTTGATCGGGTGCTTCTCGCGGCCAAATGCCCGCAGCTTGATTTCAGCTAACAACGCGGCAGGACAGCTGGCCATCATCGCACTCCAGTTTCGGGCCGGTACATGAAACAGCCGCCAAGGCGTATGGTTCTCGTTTCATGGGGTTGCAACGCGTCGCTCGACCTATTCAAGGTGCGTCATCGGAGGTTAAGTAAGAACTTATGCGGTTGCATCATCACATGAAAAACCTGAACTGGTAGGGTGTGGTTCCGAGAACGTTCATTCGCTTCACTACCTGCGCCAGTACCTTTGCATACTCCAGCGTTACAGGAAGTGGATCGTGTAGAGCGTCATTGTTCCAATCCATCTTGCTCAGCGACAAGATGCCAGAAGCAGTGTCTTCCCACGTTCCATGACCAGCATGACGCACCAGACGAAGCGGCCGTGGGGTGCTCCGAGAACCTTGGAAATACTCCTTTTCCCGACTCCGCATACAGTTCCGTGGGTCCAGAGTAGCGCCTCGTAGGGACCTAAATTCAACACAGATCCGCGCTGTGCTGGATACGCACTGGCCTCACCCTTCCCACCGCCGACCTTGTGTTGTATCTGAGCAGCACGCCAACCTGCGTCTTGCACAACTTGTATAAGGTCTACCGCTTCACACAAGTGGAAGGCATCCATGCACCCATCGATCTCTTCGAACTTGAACTCCGTTATCTTGTGTACCATCACGCGTCGTGGTGACTTGCCCGCGTGGCGCCTTCTGTAGAGGTCCATGGAGCGCGTCATCACGCGGAAAGTCTCAGCTCGCGACAAAAAAGGATTGTCGCGCTGTACCTGCACTTCATCCGCATCGTATGCAATGAACTCTGGACCGCCGCCATCCGCGTCAAAAACCTGGCTGCAGCAGGTCACAAAACGCGGGCGCAAGGACGACAGAGGCCGCACAGCGTAGGAAACTCCGATGTATGCCGTCTCGGGATCGGTATCCGCGAGTTTCCAAGGAATCCCGCCAGCTTTGGTATAGAGAGCAATCCCAATCCTCCACATGACGCTGGCTCGGCAAGTGTATGCAAGGGCCTTATCTTCTCTAACGATCTGTAGGGGCATCCTCTTTGCCGCGGTCATTGCCTTCAGATGGTCGTGCAGGTCAAAGTCCTCATCGTCCCCACCCTTAAAGCCCTTCTCCCATCGTTTCGGTATGTACAGGAAGAGCACGTCGAACTCAGCACGGCGCGCTTCTAGCATCTAAATCGCTCTTACCAATTTGTCTGCAAGCACGGCGTGAGGCGTAGGCGAATTCATGAATCTTGCTCAAGGACGCCATCCAGTTCAAGGTGGCATCCGCTTCCAGCGGCCCGCATCTGTAGCCCGAAAAGGGACTTGAAGCCTGGGTACTCCGGTAGATAGTCCACCCGCTCCTTTGGGACTGCAGGAGAGTTCAGTTCTTTGAGAAAACTGTACAGCCGCTTACTCTCGCCGGCTGGAGCAATGGTTGCTACCCTGATCGGGTCGGGCACCATCCCACTTGAGTACGGACCAAATCGTCTCAAACCTCCTAAGGGGTGCACGTCCCGGTCGCTCACACGCTCAGGATGAAATGCAAGACTCGGTTCCGGCAGGGTCAGATGAGAAGCTAGTTGACTCGTCATCACGATCTCCTCGAGTATGCCGTCTCACTCCCCCAGCTGAAAGGTCGCATCTACACCATCTGAAATCCCGAGAGCGCGGAGCATCCCACTGTCGCCTGCCAACGTGCGTGCCCAAAAGTCGATAAGGTCATTGAGCGCTCGGTTGTATCTACGAACAGTACGTTCGCGGGCGAAGTCTGCAGAAAGCGCTTTGTGTATCGCGGTCGCACCCTCGAAGATTGTTCGCGGCTCCATTGTTAGCCATAGTCGATCGTTTGCCCACTGCATTCCAATCTCCAGTCCCTCATACCATTGCAGATCAGGCGCACCGGGAACCCGGCCTGAAGATTGCCGACCAGCTTCTTTAACGCTGCCCAACAGCTGTCTCCAGGAAGCTTGGGACGAAGTAGATCCGAACTTCCCTTCCGCACGACGGTTAAGCTGCGACTGCGCCCAATGGCAGCCGCAAGTGCGTCCTGCAGAAGACCCCTCTCTCCAGAATCGTGACGAAGCTTCTTGGCCTCGATGGTATGGAGATCGAAGTAGGTGATGCTGTAGGCGTTAAAAGCAAGACGTACATCTGCATCCGCACCAAATGCCAGGACACCAGCGCGGGTACGGGCTACCAAGGCGTTCACTCCGGCAGCTTGTACCGCTGCTCGGCAATCCGAGTAGCCTCCAACCTCACAGACCACCACGCGACACACAGAGGGGGACTGTAAAACGGGAACCGCATTTAGCCGAAGAATAGGCCAACCACCCTTGATGTCTCGGCGAGGAACAGGACTTCTCCGCCGCCGCTGTTGCGAGAACTGATCTAAGACAGCGGCGTTGACCCTTGACTCTACTCGGACCAGGTCGCGCAACGTTTAGTCGAAGTTCTCCATACGGACCAAAGCCGCTTCTGCGCCAGCCAGCTTTGCCTTTTCCAGAAGTTCAGTCACGCGATCATAGGGCTGTCCGTCACCACGATGAAGCCAGAACAGCCCAGCCGGACAGGGAGTCGGACTGTCAAATGCAGCTTCTAGCGCTTCCATTACCGATGAATCTCGCCCGCTGTACCCCGCAACAATCATCCCGAATCGCCGACAACTATTGGAGTGCCCGATCTTTTGTGCCGTTGGATGGGTTAGTGTAGCGCAGCTGCTTGTGAGTTCAAGTAGCCGCCGTCGGGGTGTGAAGAAGTGGGAAGCGCGTAGCGGTTTCCACTTCTCCATGCCCCATGCTGTTTGTCAGCCACGCCTCGGGCGCCGGCGATCGATAGCCCAGCGAGGAGTGTGGTCTGACGGTGTTGTAGTGGACGCGCCAGCGT
>CAXSAY010000008.1:0-29676 GCA_964235665.1 uncultured Acidobacteriaceae bacterium | reverse complement strand
CCTGCCGTTTCAGTGTGTAGCAAGTCGCACAGAGACCCATCGCGAGGACTTTATCATTCCCGCATGGACAACAGATCGACCGCTGCACGAGGCGTCCCATTCTCACATCACACATTCCGCAGGTTCATTCAGAATCTCTACATCCACCAGCCAGCCGTGAACGGTGAAGCATGCGCCATCGTCGCACCGCACCGTGAACTCGGATTCCAAGTCGAATCGTCCGCTCTGGCCATCCAGCAGTTCGCCGCCGATCACTTCGCCTTCAATCACCGTATCCAGACCATCCGCCAGAACGCGCATCACTTCCCTCCCCGGCTTACATACATATAGATAGTGTTTCTGGACACACCCAGCTCGTTTGCCAGCTTAGTCTTCGACTCCCCGGCTGCGATGCGCTCCAGCAGGACAACGGCCTGCGGCGCTGTCAGAGTTCGCTTTCGCCCAGCGTAGGCTCCGCGTTTTTTTGCAATGGCGATTCCCTCTCGCTGCCGCTCCTTGATCAGCTCCCGCTCGAACTCCGCAATCGCCCCCATCACACTTAGGAGCAGGTTCGCCATGGGTGAGTCCTCTCCGGTGAACGTCAGGCTCTCCTTCACGAAGCAGACCTTAACGCCTTTGCCGGTGAGCTTCTTTACCAATAATCGGAGATCATCGAGGTTTCGAGCAAGACGGTCCATCGAGTGACAGAACACTGTATCGCCCTCCCGAACGAACTCGATCATCTGTTCGAGTTGGGGCCGGTTGCGATCCTTGCCCGAAACTTTATCCGTGAACCGCTTATCCAGCTCAACGCCGTCGAGCTGGCGGACTTCCTTCTGGTCGAGCGCACTCACGCGCAGGTATCCAACCTGAAGGCCCTTCCGTGCGGGCGGCTCCTTGGCTTTCGTCCTATTAGGGTTAAGACTTCTATTCACTGTCTGTAATAATATAGGAGAACAGAATCTAGTAGTACGCGTTTTGACACCTTTGCCGGTGTCCTATATGCGTATACCCTAACGAACATGTGCGCAGCCTCCTGCGCAGATCCCCCCGGATCGACTGATAGCGCCTGTAGGTATAGAGCCGGTTATGCTTGAAAGCTCTTATTGGAGTTGTTGTGTCTTGCACACTAAGCCTTGGAGAACACGTTGAGCATTAGCGTTCACAATCCCGACCAATATATGGCCAGCCTACGTCCCCTCATAGCGCAGGGGCGCAAACGAATCGGCCTTTTTATTGGGGCTGGCGGCCCCGTCAGCGTGATCGACAATGCGACAAAGAACCCTCTTATACCGGCAGTGGCAGGACTTACCCAAGAGGTGGTGAGTGCACTCAATCCGACCTACGGAGCCGTTATAAAGGCTCTCAAGGGCGAGATGACTGATTTCAACATCGAAACTTTGTTGTCACGTGTCCGAAGCCTTGGTTCCGTCATTGGAGCGACCCAGGTAAATGGACTGGATGGCAGTGGTTACAACAAGCTAAGTGAAGTCATCTGCGCCGACATCGGCAAGGTGGTCGATAAGCGACTGCCTAGCGGGTCTTCGCCGTACACAGATCTTGTCTCATGGATCAGCGGGACGAGTCGCGAGCACCCCATTGAGGTTTTCACAACAAATTACGACCTCCTTCTAGAGGAGGCGATGGAACGAGCTGGTATCCCCTTCTTCGATGGATTCTCCGGAGCGCGTGAACCTTTCTTCGACCCCTCTTCCGTCGCCGCCAATGATTTACCCTCGCGCTGGACTCGCATTTGGAAGCTCCATGGCTCCCTTGGATGGACAGCTAATCAACACGGAGAGGTAATTAGAAAGGGCGGCTCGCACTCCACCCATCTTGTTTTCCCAGAGCACCTGAAGTACGACCGTACTCAGAAAGCCCCCTATTCGGCGCTGTTCGATCGCTTGCGATCATTTATGAACACCCCTGACACCCTCTTGATCACAATAGGCTTCTCTTTTGCGGATGCTCATATCTCGGCCCTTCTCGGTGAATGCCTGGCGGCAAATCCCTCGGCGAATGTTTTTGCGTTTCAGTATCGTCCGCTCGTCGAAGAGATCTTCGCTAAAGCAATTGCGACGAAGCGGGGGAACATGAGCGTCTACTGCCCCGATGGAGCGATCATCAACGGGATCGAAGCGTCTTGGCGTCCAGGGAATCCGCCCACCAGAGATTGGGACTCTATTCGGGCTACATATTGGAGCTCAGGAAAGAAGTCGGAGTTCACTCTGGGATCGTTTACAAACCTCGCCCGCTTCTTTGCCGCATCGCGTTCGACGCAGGGGACCGAACCTGTGAACGTCATAATGATGCCGTTCGTGGCGCCAGTTCCAACACCCCAGCCGGGTACGGTAGCGGCCATCGCGGCGGAGAAAACTGATGATGGCAGCTAGACCGACTTTGCTAGGACATGTTGGAGCAGTGACTGGGGCGTCGGTTAGCGTTCTACAGTCCCCATCAGTAGATTCAGGGATAGCAATCATTGGGGGTAAGAGCTATCGAATTGGGCAGGTTGGCAGCTTCGTCCGCATTCCGCAGGGCTACAACGATCTGTACGGTGTAGTCACGGAGGTAGGAGCCTCAGCTATCCCTAAGCCAGAACTGGCTGGCGGCTCAGACCAGAATCGCTGGATGGCTCTCCAGCTTTTGGGAGAAATAGTGGGAACCTCTTTCGAAAGGGGGATCAGCCAATATCCAAGCGTGAATGACGAGGTTCACCTAGTCACGGAAGATGATCTTGCCCTTATATATGGCTCCCGCGGAGAAGGCCAGATTGTCATAGGTAGTCTTGCAAATGCTGAAAGCATTCCGGTGCGCGTCGACCTGGATAAGCTCGTGACTCGTCATAGCGCCGTTCTGGGTTCGACAGGATCCGGGAAGTCAACGACGGTTGCAAGTCTTCTGAGATCCATCGCGTGTGGCGATATCGAAGCCGAAGACCAGCCTTATCCGAGTGCTCGAATTATACTGCTCGACATTCACGGCGAATATGGCCGGGCTTTACACAAAGAGGCCACAGTCTTTAGAACCAGTCCCAACCTTGGCGAAGAGTGCCTCTTCGTCCCATACTGGGCTCTAGACGCAATGGAGATCACGCGGCTTTTACTAGGTAATGTGGATGACCGCCCGATGACGCAGATCTTCGATCGAATAGTGGCCAAGAAGGTCGCCGCTGTAAAAAACGGGATGGCTCCAGGAACGGATGTAAATGCGATCACCGCAGATACACCTGTGCCCTTTAGTCTGAAGCAACTTTGGTTCGACCTGATCGATCCGGAAGTGAAAACGTGGTCGGACACCGCCAGAACAACTAGGGCGATCGATCCTGCAGACGAAGGCGATCCAAGTGTGCTTCGCGCGCCCAAATACAAGATGCATGGTGCCGGCACAACGCCACCTTTCATGAATACAACGGGTGTGCTTGGGATCCGTCGCCAGCTTGATCAGATGCGATCGAGGCTACTTGATCGGCAATACGACTTCCTTTTGCACCCAGGCGGCTGGGAGCCCGACTTAGCTGATCAGGCTGCCCGCGACCTACCCGAGCTTTTAGCGTCTTGGATTGGCGGCACAAAGCCCATCACGATCCTCGATCTATCCGGAGTTCCTTCGTCAGTTTTGGATACGCTGGTGGGTGCGATCTTGAAGATTGTGTACGAGGGCCTCTACTGGGCTAGGGAGAAAAGTGAGGGCGGTATCAATCGACCTCTTCTCGTTGTGATGGATGAAGCACATCGCTACCTCTCTCGCGACGCGAAAGGGTCAGCGCTGACCATGGTTCAGAGGATCATGCGGGAAGGACGTAAGTTCGGCGTGGGCGGAATGGTGATCAGTCAGCGCCCGTCTGACGTCAATGAGACGGTACTCTCACAGTGCGGAACAATGATTGCACTACGCCTAACGAATTCAGCTGATCGAGGGAAGGTGCAAGCCTCGCTTCCGGACAGCCTGAGCGGACTGGTCGAGAGTCTACCCATACTCCGTGTCGGTGAGGCAATCATCACCGGCGAGGCAGCAAGATTACCCATCCGCTGCAGGATCACTCTCCCCGAGATGGCGAATCGACCGGACAGTGAAGACCCACAAGTAGCTCAACGTTGGGGTTCCAACAGGGTCCCCGAAAGCTATGACCGCGTCATGGCATCTTGGAGATCGCAGAACCCTAGATGGGCAGCAAACCGCATCGTCAGGAAAAAGCTTCAGCAAGAGGAGAACGTTGTGGAACGCAATCAAGTCACGTCTTCGATGGTGCTCTCAATTGGTTACGATGAAGCTTCGCAGACGCTAGAAGTTGAGTTTAGTTCGAATCTTATTTACCAGTATTACAACGTGCCTGCAGTGATTTACGAGCAGTTTCTTGCTGCTGACTCAGCAGGGAAATTTATAAACGGACAGGTAAAGCCAAACTTCCCTTGTTCTCGCGTGTGATGACTATCCTCACAGATTGGACGTGGTGTGTCGGCACCAGCTGCTGCACAATCTCAAACACCCCGAGAATGTATAGCGTAAGCACGTTCGAGCCTGGAACGGGCCTGCACGCTAAGGCGTTTTACACCAAAGTTGCGGGCCACCTGAGTCACGTGAGCGCCCGGGTCAGTTTTTGGGAAAGCCGCTGCGAGCTCGACTAGAGCAATGTCTTCAATAGAGCGGCAATCGTCGTTTGTCTGAGGGTACCTTGCCAGGTTCCAACTACTGGCGGTTTCAACGTCAAGCCAGACGAATGTTGCTCCGCCCTCTTCCGTCAAAACATGATGTGAGGATTGTGTCAGAGACAGGACACGCTCACGAATACGATTGCCGGAGCGCAGGAAACCGTGTGCTCTGGCAATTCTTTCCACAAGAACATCATCCTTCACAGGGTTTTCTTGGTGCACGATCTTCGCTATTAATTCTGCTAATTGTATTGAGTAGCTGGCCTCGAAAAACTGATCGGGCTGAAGAAATGATTTCTCATCATCGAATGCGGTTGCCCTATAAACGCCTTGCTGAAAAGTTGTAGCGGCGGACTTTGGCTCATGGGCAATCTGTAAAGAAGAAGTTGTTGCAATGGGCAACTGCTCGACAGACACTGAAGATGCCGGGCTAGTGAAAGAGTTTTGCCCGTCAAGGGGCGAAAACTGTTGCGCTGGCTCTTGCTCAACCATTGAGGACACTTGCTCGCCAGAGGATCCTAGGTTTTCAGCAGGGCGTTCCACCGACTTCATGTCTGGATAGCTATTCTTAAACTCTTCGAGTACCAGCTCTTTGCTCTCCGCGGAGAGCTCCGGATACACTCGCTCGGATACGTCAACAGATGAACTTAAATTCAGCGAGTCCAGATTGACAATCTGCTCTGCACTCTCCGCTAGAGCTTCCTGTTCCAGACGCTTACGTTCTGTCTTTTGATCGGTATCTCTACGCTCTGTGAGCAAAACCTCCAGGCGTGCATGGAGCTGTTGAAGAGCTGCTTTGCGGTCGATCCACCAGTCGGTGGACCAGACACGGAGCAACTTCCAGCCTAACTGGCGTAGGACTGATTCTCTTACCTTGTCCCGGTCGCGTGCTGTCGCAGCGCTGTGATACATGGCACCGTCACATTCCACCCCAACCAGGTAGTCTCCTGGATGGTCGGGATGAACGATTCCCAGGTCTACCCGGTAGCGTGATACGCCGACCTGCGGAACGATGCTCCAGCCTAGATTGCGAAGACCCTCGGCAACGGCTTCTTCAAAGGGAGATTCGTACCCACCTAGGCTTCCAGCTATGGCTTGGCCGAAGGCGCGTGGACCTTGCTCGGCAAATTCTAGGAAATGCTTCAGGTCCCGCAACGCTTCGGAGGCGGTGCGATTGAGATCGATGAGGTGCGGTGGGAAGGAGGTGTAAACCAGCATCTCCCGCCTGGCACGGGTGATGGCTACGTTCAGGCGACGCCACCCGCCGGCCCGGTTAAGAGGTCCGAAGTTCATGGGCATGGATGGCGCATCCGGGGTTTCGGGACCGTACCCGATGCCAAGGAAAACGATGTCGCGCTCATCACCCTGGACCGTTTCCAGGTTCTTGACTACTACAGGCTCGGCAGCGTCTTCGGCGAAGAATGGCTCGATGGCCGGATTCTGAGCGCGAGCTTTATCGAGCAGATCTTCGATCAACTTCTGCTGTTCGGCGTTCAGGGTGATGACTGCGATGCTTGGGAAGTGTCCTTCAGCATCAGCGAGGGAAGCATCTGTTAGCCGGCGTATAACTTCCTTGACGATGGCTTCCGCTTCGATCTGATTTGTACGTGACTTGCCGCGAGACCAAGAGCCAGTCACGCGCTTCAGGGTAACGGCGGTGTCTCTGGTTACGGGCGCGGGAAAGGTCAGCAGGTCGCCTTCGTAGTACCGATGATTTGAAAAGGCAATCAGGCTTTCGCGCAGCGAGCGGTAATGCCATGTTAGCCGGTGACGAGGCAGGGCTGCTCCTAGGCACTCGTCGAGCAGGCTTTCCTGATCGTCGGCGAGGTCGCTGTCGTCGTCGGCACCGGCCGCCTTGTTGAAGAAGCTGGTGGGCGGCATCTGCTTTGGATCCCCGGCGACGATCAGCTGCCGTCCGCGGGCGATCGCTCCAACCGCGTCCCAAGGCGCAATCTGCGAGGCTTCGTCAAAAATGACGACATCGAAGAGCGGTGCATTCGCCGGCAGGTATTGCGCGACGGAAAGCGGACTCATCAAGAGGCAAGGAGCCAGCGTCGTGAGTGCTGTTCCCATCTCGGTAACGAGCTGCCTCACAGGTTTATGGCGCTTTGAAAGCTGCAGTTGATGATGCAGCGTCGCAAACCCGGGTGGAAGTTTGGGGTCAATTTTGGAAGGAATGACACCGCATAGTTTAGCCCGGATATAGCGCTTGGTCAGGCTGGCGAACTCGTCATCGAGCGACCTGAAACGTGCCAGCCGGTCCGTATGCTCTGCCAGGTTGAAGGTGCGTAGAACGGGCGCGTCATCCAGAGCCTGCTCAACCCACCAGCGCGCATAGGCAGATTCAAACGTCGGGAGCGTGTCCGCTGGCGAGATAGCCCCTTGTTCAAGTGCGTCGACAAGCGGCTCCAGACCGAGGGAAAGCGCCTCCTTGCGAACACGGAGCCATGCGGTCCAGCGGTTAAGCCCAGAGATGTTCTGGATCAGCAGCGCAGCTTGACGCCCTGCTGTGTCAAGCAGGTCCGGGCTGCTGGCTGAGTTAGAAGGCTCAGCCAAACGTTCAAATTCAGTCAGAGCACCGGAAAAAAGACCATAGGTGCGGCTGTACTCCGCCGCTGCCTGGTGCAAAGGGGATCCAGCGAGAAGTTCTTCTGTTCTTTCACTCAGAAGAGATTGCAGGGTTAGTCGTAGCGCTCCGATTTGCGCAGGGCTATCTGCAGATCGGGCAACGAGTAACCTCAGCTTTGCGGCAGCGGCTATAGTTTTTTCCATTGCCTGAGTATCTGTACCGACGCCATTCCAACCTGGAACTGTCTTTGCCTGTTCTCCAAGTCGAGCCACGGTCTCCTGGCTTTCGCGCATTTGGCGGAGTCGGTCGAGGTCTTGATCCAAGTCCAGGTTGGGCACGCCCAGAGTGGAAAGCTCATGTAGAACAGCTTTCCGTTTAAATGCGGACATGGGCCAGGCAGCGGTCTTCGCCTTCTTCCACTCACTAGCTAGGTGTTCCAAAGGAAGTGCCTTGAGGGCATCTGGAGAATACTGGCTGGACAACCCGCGAGAAGATTCGGCGTAACCGGCGATGAGTGCCGTCGCCTTCTGAACGCCTTCCAGTGCCGCGGAAGCATTTGGAGTAAAGATGAATCCCAAGTTCATCCGCGCTGCATCTGGAAGAAAGTCTGCCAGCTCCGATAAAGCCGAAAGCCCCATAGCGCTTATAGGAAGCTTAATACCCAGTTTCTGCAGCAATGTAGCGCGTGCTGATGTGCACGCAGCAACAGTTGCTACCAAGGACAACGACGCCTTCAAAAGGTTGGCTTGCCAGGCGTTGGACCATTCCGTCTCGCCTACTGGCTGGAAAGCAGTCGTGTCGAGGGCAGCAACTGCAGTCCTTTGTAATCCAAGTCTGCGGGCGACGTCTTTCAGTGCCCTCATGGAGGTATCGTCGTGAGTTATCTGCTGAGGCCAGTGCAGCTGCACTGGGCTGGCTACATCCAGCAGCACGCGCCCAATCGCACGGTGCACCGTCCACCCATTCGGATGAACGTAGTGCAATGCTTTTACTAAGGCATTCAGTGCATCGCGTTCCCGGCAGATGGCTTCGGCATCCCTTGCCCAGGCCTCCGAGGGCAATTCCTCCGCCGTCGTCCAGGCGCGGTCGAGCTGATCCAAAACCTCCTTCTTATTGGCCTTGTTGGAATGAAGCTCTAGGCAGAAAGGGCCGAGACCATTCGCTCGCAGGCGCCGGTACACTACGTCGAGCGCAGCGCGCTTTTCCGCTACAAACAGCACGCGGCGACCGAGCGCAAGGTTGTGCGCGATCATGTTCGCGATAGTCTGTGACTTGCCGGTTCCAGGGGGGCCATCCAAAACGAAGTCGCAGCCACGCGCCGAACCGACCACAGCCGCAAGTTGCGATGAATCGGCCGGCAGAGGGGTAAAGAGCTCTCCAGGCGCAATCTCCTGATCGAGCTGTTCGGGACGCGGAGGGTAGGCCGAGTAGGGGTAGGGTTCGCGGGGTGTTTCCAGCAGGTGACGGACCACGCGGTTTGCTTTCAGCGTCTCCGTTCTATCGACAAGGTCCTTCCACATCAAGTATTTGGCAAAGGAGAATGACCCCAGCAGGACGTCTTCTGCAACCTCAAAGCCGGGGGTGTCCCGCACGGCCTTGCGGACCGCGGTCCATATTCGCGCGACATCCACGCCATGACCATCGGTAGGGAGACCTGCAGCCAGTTCGGGCACTTCCAGCCTGAACTCTTGCCGCAACATCTCCAGCAGGGTTAGGTTCATCCGCGGCTCGTCATCGAGCAGGGACAAGCGCACGCCTGATCTCACACTGCGACGATCCAGTTTTACTGGCAAAAGCAGCAGTGGCGCTCGATACACGCGCGTATCGGTTGCGTTCTTCTTCCAGTTGAGAAAGCCAACAGCAAGAAACAGAGTGTTGGAGCCGCCTTCAGCCAAATCCAGGCGCGACTTTCGGAATAACTCCACGAGCTGGGCATCCAGTTTCGGCTCCGGCAGCAAAGAGAGGACTTCCCCACGAGCAAGCGCGTCCGAGGCATAGGCTGAGTCAAGGACTTCGCCCGTCCGGCTCTTATGCAGTTCGGCATCCCTACCCACCGCGCCTTCCATCTGCGGCGCGGCGACGATGCGAAAGCTCTTCCCATCGGCAAGCTCATCTTCCAGCTGCCCGGGATTGGGGCAAAGGATCGGAACACCGGAGGTTCCAACCGGTGCATGCAGCAGGCGATTGCGTGCGGTAAGGTCGAGTAGCTTGCGCTGCCAGCGCTGCAGCCTACCCTCTGGCGTCGCAGCTATCTCTGATTCGGTAATGTCAAAGGCGGGTAAGGCCGGGGCAGATTCGAGACTGATTTCTGCGGATTCTTCTGGAGACAGAGAGGTGGAGCCGGCGGTCGATCCAGTATGGGACAGGTTAGGCAGTGCTAGGGGACGGAGCCGCTGCATACGAGCACGCCGCAAGTCCAGAGCCATGACAAAGTCTGCTTCACGCTCCTCAGCAATCTGCCTGTTTCCTTCTGCGATTGCTTTGCCGAACCCGGGGCCGCTGCTTTGCATGCAGAGCGTCGTTTCGAACACCAGAAGCTCCTGCAGCGCTACCCGTTTGCGTACGGCCGAGGCGTCTTCCGTGATGAGGGAGGCAAACTCCTGTGGCTGCAGCCATACGCCTGTGAAGGCGTGGCCTTTGGTCAAGATGATAATTGGATTTAATCCGATCTGTTCCAGGGCCGCCGCAAACAGGAGGGCCGTATCGAGGCAGGTCGCTAACCCCTGTTCCACGATCTGCTGCGGCGCACGGACCTTTTGGCCTTGTGTCTCAAAGCTTGCTGGAGGCAAAGCATAGGTGAGCCGTAGCCCGGAGATCGCCGACCAGATGGCGGAAGCCAATTCATAAGAACGCGCCCTGGTCTTTGCTTCGTACCCATCCAGCCTGTCGGGCTTATCAGCTTTCCGAAGCACCTCGGCCGAAGCCTTGAGGATCCGTGCAACGGCTGCATTGTTAGGCTGCACAAACATGGCGAGCAACTCTGCCATGCTGGCGGCTCCGCCCCATTCACTCGCAGCAAGAATTTCTACAGGGTAGCTCTGCATTGCAATGCAGCTCGCATCCTCGCCGCGACCGCTATCCGGCCAAAGCTTGAGCACAATGCGCGCGCTTACGGCTTCCTGAATACTGAGGAGGAACTCGGCATTCAGAACCAGATCCCGATCCCGTACGTCGGTAGAACTGCCGGGCTGAATTCGGTCGAGTTTCCACATCCGCGGAACAAACACTGCCGGATCGGAAGAGATTTCAAGCTCAAGATCGTGCAAAGTCTGACTTGAGTTGTTGGTGACCCGAAGATCTCGCAGGACCGGCACGGCACTCTGGTGAGTGGCGAAGCTCAACTTCGCACAGACCGATGCTTCTATGGAGCAGCTGACTTCGAGCGGATCTGCCGATGCCGCGATGGGGTTGCTGGCAATAGTACTGTCAATCTCTTCCACGTGGGGAGACACGGCGTCACCTGCTCTAATTGCCTAACGTCGTTTTGTAAGGCAGGATACCAGAATACGAGATGAGACATAGCTTCCGATTTCTGCACGCAGCCGACCTGCATCTGGACAGTCCCTTGCGCGGTCTTTCGCGGTATGAGGGCTTATCCGTGGAAGAAATCCGCGGTGCCACGAGACGAGCGCTAGAGGCGCTGGTCTCGTTCGCCATTGCGGAGTATGTCGACTTTGTCGTCATCGCAGGCGATATTTTCGACGGCCGATGGCAGGACATGGGCACCGGTCTCTTCTTTGCCGGCACTATGGCCAAGCTCAGCACGGCGAACATACCCGTGTATCTCCTGAAGGGAAACCACGATGCTGAATCCACGATTACGCAGCGTTTGCCCTTACCCCCTGGCGTGCAGTTCTTCAGCTCCAGGAAAGTAGATACGTTCCTTCTCGAAGATCACGCGGTTGCTTTGCATGGAAAGAGTTTTGCCAACGCCCACGTTTCTGAAGACATGACCTTGCAGTACCTCGCGCCAATCAGTGGGTACTTCAACATCGGCGTCCTGCATACTTCCATGGGTGGTTATGCGCAGCACGAAACCTATGCTCCTACGTCCATCGCGGCCCTGGCGGCCAAGCAGTATCAATATTGGGCGCTGGGTCATGTACACGATTACGCCGTTCTATCCGAGAATCCCTACATCGTTTACCCTGGCGTCCTGCAAGGGCGGAAGATCACGGAAACAGGGGTGAAGGGTGCAGTCCTGGTCGAAGTTGAAGAGGGGGCCGTGCGCAGTTGCAAAGCCGTCTCGTTCGACGTCATCCGATGGAGCCGTCTCGTCGTAGATTGTTCCTCTCTCGAAACCAGAGAGGAAGTACATCAGCGCATGCGCACCGTGCTGCGCCATGGTGTCGAGATGGAAGCAGACGGTCGGCCGCTGATCGTCAGGGTAACGATCACCGGGGCCACTGGTCTGCATTCTGAGCTGCAGGATACCCGGGCATTGCTGCGCGACGAGTTGCGAGCCATCGCAAGCGAAATCGACGGAAATCTTTGGATCGAGAAGATGTCTCTGGAAACCAGCGAGACCGTCGCCATCGGCTCTCATCTTCCAGAGATCGACGAGGCCGAGTCGCAAGATCTTTTCGCGATGCTCGATCAGGCGTCCTCTGACCCTGAGTTACTGCAGATTCTTGCAAGCGACTTTGCCGCTTTCCTTTCAACGACGCCCGCTCCCGCTCCGGGAGAGGACTGCCTCAACGCGTCGGTGCGCAAAGGTGACTGGGAGCCGCTCGTCTCTCAAGCCGCGGCTGCTTTACGTGCACGTCTCTTAGGAGCTCGTAACTAATGCGTTTCGACGAACTACACCTGCTCAAGTACGGCAACTTCGAAGGCTGCGACCTTACCTTTCCCCGGCAACCAATCGACTTCCACGTGATCTTTGGGGCAAACGAAGCCGGCAAATCCACCACCCTCGCCGCCGTCGGCGACCTTCTTTTCGGTTTTCCACACGGCATCTCACAGAACTATCGCTTCGACGCTTCGCTGCTGCGTGTGGGCGGCGTCCTCGAGCAAGGCGCGGAAAGGACCCAGGTTCGTCGCAAGCGCGGACGCGGGTCGCTGATGGATGGCCAGGACACTCCATTGGAGGAGACTGTGCTGAGCGGTATGCTGCACGGTCAGACAAGGGAGACGTTTCACGCGGCCTGGAGCCTTGACCATCGCTTATTGCGCGAAGGCGGACGGG
This sequence comes from uncultured Acidobacteriaceae bacterium, assembly GCA_964235665.1. Classification (GTDB taxonomy): domain Bacteria; phylum Acidobacteriota; class Terriglobia; order Terriglobales; family Acidobacteriaceae; genus Edaphobacter. Next base: position 17,291 of record CAXSAY010000008.1, on the reverse strand, counting down.
CGATTATCACGGCAAAGAATGACATTGGTCAAGCCTTGTTCGCAGCCGGCTCGGGTCTGGTCGGTATCACCCGTATCTTGCAAGAGCTGGAAGAGGAAGAGGAGCAGATCTGGGGGCCTCGGGCAAAGGCGGCTCGCAGCTACTCACGCGTAAGCAAAGAGCTGAAGGACGCGCAAGAAAAAATGAAGGCTGCGGAGGTGCGGCCCGCGGCGTGGAGCACGGCGCATAATCAGCTACTGGAGCTTGAGAAGCAACAGGGGAAGTTGGACCAGCAGCAACAGGTCCTAACCGCGGAACAGCGCACAGTAGAACGAGCGCGCCGGACTCTTAAACCAGTTGAGCAACTTCACACCTTGCGTGGAACTCTCGTGGAGCAGACCTCTCCCCTCTTCACGCCTGCGATGGAAGCTCTCTTCGATACCACCTTCGCCCTACATGCAGAAGCAACACTGCAACAGGAGGTGGCAGAGCGGCTGCGCGACGAGCAGCGAAAGCTCTTGAACGAGATCGTTCTCGATCAGCCCTGCATCGAGCGCGAAGACGAGATCCAGGCGCTGGTTGAAGAACGTAAAACACGCCAGGCCGCAGCAGACAAGCTGCCCGCGCAACAGGCCAGCCTCGACCAGAAAAGGCTTGAACTCCAGCAATCGCTTCTGGCTTTGCACCTGCCGGAAGCTCCCGTTGCAACGCTTCTACTTACGCTTGCCCCACGAGCCACAGTCGCGGAGTTGAAGCGTCTTTTGCAGGAGCGCACAATCCTCGACGGCTCCTTGAAGACGCTGCGCGAAGCATACGCCGAGGCGAAGGACGACCGCGACGATTCTGCGCAAGCGCTGGCGGACCATAACTTTGTTGAAACGGCACCCGAACTACAGGAAGTGGTCGAAGCTGCGCGTCGTCTGGGCGATCCCGATGGGCAGGCTCAGCAGGCGCTCAAACTTAACTCGGAGCACAAGACAGAAGCCGCGGATGCTTTTGCTCGTCTGTTGCCCTGGTCCGGAGATGCGGAAACGCTACGCAGGCTCACACCGCCGTCGGACGACCTTCTCCAGAATGCACGCGACCGGGAGTTCGCCACTGCGGCCACGCATGCAGAAGCGACGCAAGAGGAAGAGCGCCTACGTGAGCAACTGGCCGAACGTACCCTTGAACGCGAGCTCCTGTTGAATTCGGGCACCAGTGTGTCCGCCGCGTCTCTCACCGAAGCCCGTGTGTCACGCGATGCATCCTGGGATGGGCTCAGGGCACATATCGAAGGAAAAATACAGCTCAGCAGCCCGCGTACAGAAGCCGATCGCTTCGAAGTCCTGAAGGCCGAAGCAGATCGGCGCGCAGACGAGCGCTTTCTTTCCGCAGAGGCCTCCGCGCGGCTTGCTCAGGCAGATGCCACTGTAACCACCGCAGAGCTCCACCTTACCCAGGCAACAACCCGCGTCAAGGCTGCCGCGACGGCTCAGGAACAGGCAGCCGCGCAGTGGTCAGCAGAGCTTTCCGCCAGATCTCTACCGATCGTGACAGTCTCTCGCTTACGGGAATGGCTCGTTCTTCGGGACGATGCCGTTGAAGCATTCCTTCAAACCCAGAAGTCTGGCGCGGACGTTGGCACTGCTCAATCTGCGCTCGACACGGCCAGACTAACCCTTGTGAAAGCGATGGGGCAGCGTGCAACCTCGGCTAGCGAAAGCTCTTTTCGGAGGCTGCTGGATCAAGCGGAAGCCATCCTGACGATTGCCTTGAACAACACTGCGGCCTTTGCCCAGCTCAAGCAGGACTTGAGCAAAGCTGAGAACAAGGTTCTGCAGGAGTCCCGCAAGATTGACCGAAATCTGGCGGAAGCCGTGACCTGGCGCAACACCTGGAAACTGGCGATTGAAAAGGCGCACTTAAATGAGTCCGTCAGCGCGACGGAACTCGATACCGTGGAGCTGGTGCGGAACACAGCAACTTCCGTTCAAGATCTTGAACGTGAAATCCAGTCCACCAGCCTTACGCAAGAAGAGTTTCTCGCACGGACGCAATCGCTTTGGACCACGCTGGATATGCCCGCCGCGCCGGCCGAATTCGCGGAATGCATCGAGCTGATGAAGCGCCGCCAGCAAAACGCACGCGAAGTGAAGCAGCAGGTCGCCACCATCACCGCCGCCCTGCAAGCGCGCGAAGGCGAGTACAGCACAGCCGAAGCCAAACGCAAGGCCGCTGAGTCTAGCTTGGCGCCTTTGCTGGAAGTCGCCGCCGCGCTGGATTTGTCGGACCTTTCCCGCAAGGTTGAGGAGTCCAAACGCGTTCGCAATGTGCTGGGGCAGATTCATGACCTGACCCAAACCATCCTGTCTTTAGGGGATGGATTGCCACTGCCCGCTCTCTTCCAGGAAGCGGAAGGCAAAACTCCGGACCTGCTTGCCGCGCGATCCGACGAACTCGTCCGCGACCTGGACAAGATCGGCAAGCAGATTCGCGACGCCGCGGATCTGGCCGGTGCCTCGCGCACCAACTTTCAGTCGCTCGACCACGGAGCGAGCGCCTCTGAAGCCGCAGCCGATGCCGAAATGGCACGTTCCGAGATGGACGTGCAGGCCGAAGCATATCTACAGAAACGCACAGAAACTTTGTTGTTGCGCTGGGCGGTGGAACGCAAGCGCAAGCAGACGCAGAACCCTCTGCTCCTGCGTGCCGGCGAACTGTTCAGCATCCTTACCGGCGGTCGCTACAGCAGCCTGTCCGTATACGACGACGGTAGTTCCTCTGTCTTGCTCGGCAACTGCGCCGATGATTCCCGCCCCGTACCGGTGGCCAGCATGAGCGAAGGCACCATCGATCAGCTCTTTCTAGCCCTGCGCATCGCTTCGATTGAGCAATCTGTCAAAGCAGGTTCCGTTCTACCCGTGCTGGCCGACGATCTCTTCATCAACTTTGATGATCAGCGTGCAGAGGCCGGCTTTCGCGTTCTCGGCGAGCTTGCCAAGTCCACCCAAGTGCTCTTCTTCACCCATCATCAGCATCTGCTGGAAATCGCAAGAACCAGCTTGCATCCGCACGAGACACGCGTCTGCAATCTCTGACTTTCCTGCTCTTCGGCTGCAGGCAGGCGTTTGCCATGAATCTCCGCTAGCAGCACAAAAGTCTCCTCACTGGCACGAGCTTCCGGTCCAACGCTACATGATTCTGCGGGTGTGAAGTTGAGGCTGCAGTGCAAGTAGCGAGAGGCTATGGTTGATCATCTCGGTGAAGTTTTGCAAGGAGCCTCAACTTTGGCCACAGCATTGTCCACCGAAAGCTCGCTTTTGCACTGTCGTCCTTATTTCGAGTGCTTCGTGACAGTCTCCACCTTCTGCATCGGTCAATCACCATGGCATAACGCGCTTCTCGCACCCGTGGAACGTAGACGCGATAGACACCATGCGCCGTTTTAGCTTCCTGCTCATCCCTTCAGAATGAGGCTGGCTCGGTAAAGCAAGGACCGCTTTCACTCTGACTGTTTATTTTCAAAGCGCAGCCGGGCTGCCGCGATCGCATCGTGGAGCTTTCGTTCGAGAGCGGCCCGAGCCGGAAGAACGGTAAGGTACTCGGCAACGTGTATGCCTGCAGCGTCGAGCTCAAGCAACTCGATCTGCTTGGTGCTGGCCCCAGCACAGAGGATGATTCCGAGGGGTGGCTCTTCGTCCTTTTCCTTCTCGTACTTTGCCAGCCAACGGAGATAGAGCTCCATCTGGCCTTTGTACTCTGCTCTGAAACTTCCCTGCTTCAGATCAAGGGCTACGAGCCGCTTCAGCTTGCGGTTGTACAACAATAGATCAATGTAAAAGTCTTCTCCGTCGAGCTGGATACGCTTCTGGCGCGCGACGAAGGAGAAGCCGGCCCCAAGTTCCAGGAGGAATAGCTCCAGCTCGCGCAGAATGGCGTCTTCGAAGTCCCGTTCGAGGTAGTGATCTTTGAGGTCGAGGAAGTCGAGGACGTAAGGATCTTTGAGAACCAGGGCAGGGCCGACCTCTCCATGGCTGCGCAGAAGTGCCAGATCCTGTTGGGCTAATTCATCTGGCTTTCGGGAGAGGGCGGTCCTTTCGTACAGCATTGAGTCGATTCGGCCCCGGAGTGTCCGTACACTCCAGCCTTCGACACGGGACATCTCCGCGTAGAACTCCCGCTGCAATGGCTGGCTCAGCGGAAGCAGTTCTCGGAAGTGAGACCAGCTCAATCGCTGCGACAGTGTCGCAACAATCTCCGGATCTGGGAAGCTTTCCGCAAACTTCATCATCCGCGTCAGATTGGTCAGCTCAAAGCCGCGGCCAAAGTCCGCCACCAATTGTTGCGACAGTGTGGCAACAATCTTTTCTCCATACCCCGCCCGTTCCTCTCCCAGGACTTCCCGGCGGATCCGATCGCCCACTCGCCAGTAGAGAAGAGTCAGACTGATGTTCACTGCCGCTGCCGCTTGTCGGCGAGCCTCCGTGATCAGCTGACGCAGGTCGTCCACCAGCTCTTTAGGCATTCTGAGGTCTGGATTGATCTTTGCCATGTGGTTTCGGTAATGCACTGCGGCTGCTGCAAGACCGAGCCTAGCACGCTAAAAACTCCTGCAATCCGCCCGCCTCAGAGTGTCCCCGGCGCTTCGCTCCACTCGACCCGCGCAAAAGCTTTCGCTCTATCGATCAGTTTTACCAACTCAAGGGAGCAGGTTTCGTCCCTGCTCTAGCCGGCTCTCGACGTCCTCTGCGGGCTGTTCCTTCCCGCAATTCCCTCTTCTTATAAATCCATCTTGCTGAAGCAAGCCATACGGAAACCAAGCCTCCTGAGGGACGCTGTCCCTGGCGCGCACAACAGCCACCCTCATCTTCCGCGCTTCTCCACCCCACCGGGCGAGAACGCCCGACGGGGACCCCGGTTTCGCTTGTGCAGACCGCCTGCGGCGCCTCCGCTCTTGCTCCGGGATGGAACCCGGCTATTGCCCTTGCCGCCCCTGCTGGCGTGGGCCAGGGCCAAGGCGTGTTTGAGAGCAAACACAGCACAGCCATTCAGGAGCGGGAGATAGAAAGATATGGGCTACACACACTATTGGGACCGGCCACAGAGCATCGCAGCCGACACCTTCAGCGCGATCGTCAACGACTTCGAGAGGCTCCTGCCTGCTCTCGAGCGAGCGGGCGTGCAACTCGCCAATCCAAACGGCAGGGAGTTCCCCGAGGTAGGGCCTGAGTTCATCGGCTTCAACGGCGCGGAGAACTGCGGACATGCGAAGAACGCAGCGGTTCGCCTGCCGTGGCCCGCGGCGGAGGCTTCCGGAATCGGCGACAACCAGGACGTGAGCGGCACCCTGCCTTACCGGACCTGCAACGGGGACTGCTCCTACGAATCGGTCTGGTTCGAACGGGTAGTAAGCGCGGAACAGGTCGACGAGGATGGCATCTTCAGCAACTTCTGCAAGACAGCCTTCCGGCCGTACGACCTTGCCGTGACTGCCTTTCTACTCATCGCCCACCATCATCTCGGCTCAGCCATGGTGGTGCACAGCGATGGAAAGCAGGCGCAATGGAAGGATGCGTGCCTCCTGTGTCAGTGGGAGCTTGGTTACGGCGCCGGGTACCGCCTCGGCTCCGATCGGCAGCTTAGAGAGCTCACACCCTCCATCGGCTAACCACAACAAAGCAGGCGGGATGTTCCGCCTGCTCTGCTCTCGTCTTTAGCCATTTCCTTATCCTTAGCGATGATTTGTCACGTTACTTGTGGCTGCATCATGCTTCGTGCAACTTCGCTTTTCCGTTTCTCTTCCACCCTGGGATGCGCTAGGCTTCTTCCAAGAAGCGAAGATAAGGCGAATACGCAATGCAGGCGCAGGCAGCACTTCTGAAACGTGAGATCGAGGCGAAGCTGGCCAACCGCATCCCGGCGGCGCTGTCGCCGATCGCGCAGCAAGCGCCGCGGCTGCATTCGACCGGCAACACCCGGCTAGACAATTTGCTCGGTGGCGGCCTTCCGCTGGGCTCGGTCTGCGAGCTGACCGGGCCAGACGGTTCCGGCCGCTCTTCGATCGTGCTGTCCCTTCTTGCACTCGCGTCGATTGTGGGGGCGTGCGCGTACATCGACGTGAGCGACATGCTTTCGCCGCACAGCGCCGCAGCGGCCGGCGTCGAGCTCGCGAACCTGCTCTGGGTGCGGTTCGCGTCCGCGACACACGTCCAATCCACTTCTCCTCCCCCATCTGCAGAGTCCAGAACCTTCCAGGATGAGCTTCAAACCCACAGGCCCATTCACGGCGGTTGCGGCAGTTCGCATCCACGCGGCGAGACCAAGGGCCTGGCGCCCGCGCTCGAACAGATGCTTTTCCTGAAGGATGAACGGCGCAAGCGGAAGATGGAGGGCACGCCTGGCCATCCCAACCAGCCGCTTGGTCTGCATACAGCTTCGCAGGACCAGGTGGAGTGGGAGCGCTGGAACCTGCGCAAGGTCGACGAGACCGATCCCTTGCGGCAGATGGATCGGCAGGCGGCGGAAGCGGCACGGGTCCGTGCGGCTGCGAAGACTCCAGCGATCACAAGTCGTGCTCGTGAGCCGAAACCATGGGACCGGCTGGACCGTGCGCTTCGCGTGACCGACCAGGTCCTGCAGTCCGGAGGCTTCCGCATCATCGTGCTTGACCTCGCCTCTGTCGACCCGAAGCAGGCGCTGCGCATCCCGTCCGCCACATGGTTCCGCTACCGTCGCGCCGCTCAGGAGGGCGACGTGATCCTGCTGCTGCTGACCAAGGAGCCGTGCGCTCGATCGAGCGCGGCCTGCGTGCTGGAGTGTTCAGCCGGAGAGCCGCCGAAGATCCAGGGCATTCTCCGAGCTGCACAACGTAGTGCGGAGGTCGCCAGGCAACGAACAGGACTCGCAGTTGGCAGGAAAGCGCCAGGACGCGCAACGAGTTGGGACGCGGCACCGGCATGGATGCAGGCGGCCGGGAGATAACGTGTCCTTTGCCGCGATCCACATTCCGGAGTTCCCGGTTGCTGCATGGCAGCGCGGCTCCCCTGAGTTGCGTTCCCAGCCCTGCGCGGTGCTCGAGGGCGTGCCGCCGCAGGAGAGGGTCGTCTCGCGATGCGCGAAGGCCAGGGTCGCAGGCATCGAGCACGGCATGAGCAAGGTGCAGGCGGAGGCAGGATGCACGGCTGTTTTCCGCACGCGGCTGCTCGAAGAGGAGAAGGCAGCGTTTGCGCTTGCCGTTGAATTGGCCGAGCGCTTCTCTCCACGCGTCGAAGCGCTTGCCTCCCCGTTCAACGCATACGCGGAAGCCCACCGTCTCGCTGTCGTTCTCCTGATTGACAGCTCCGGGACCGGGACTCTCTTCGGTTCGGCCGAGAGCTACGCACGCAAGCTCTACCAGGAGCTTCGGTCCGCCGGATTCCCTGCCGGCATCGGCGCCGCGCCGAACGCCGAAGCCGCGCTCCTGCTGGCGCGCAGCACGGAGAAGATCGTCTGCGCCGACCGGGACAGCGTACGAGGTAAGCTCGCCCGACTTTCCACTTCGCTGCTTCCTTGCGAAGCCAAGACTCTAGGAGTGCTCTCCCGCTGGGGTATCCGCACCCTGGGCGAGCTTGCTGCCCTACCCGAGACCGCGCTCATCAGCCGTCTCGGTCAGCAGGGCCGCAGGCTGCAGCTGCTCGCCCGCGGCGAAGCCGATCATCTGCTGGTCCCGGAAGAAGCGGAGTTCACGCTGTCCGAGACCACCGCACTCGACAGCCCTTTGGAGCTCCTCGATTCCCTGCTCTTCGTGCTCTCGCCGATGCTGGAGGCAATGCTGCGCAAGGCGATCGATCGGGCGTATGCGCTTCGTTCCGTGCGGCTTACCCTGCAGCTTGATCGAGCCGAGCCGCATGCGATCGCAGTTCGTCCGGCGACGCCGACCCAGAACCGGGAGCTGCTGCTGAAGCTGCTCAACCTGGAGCTGCAGGCACACCCACCGCAGGCCGGCATCCTGAGCGTCACACTTGATGCCGAACCCACCCAACCGCAGACCGCGCAGCGCGGCTTATTCCAGGCGCAGTTCCCCGACCCGGACAAGCTGGAGCTGCTGCTGGCGCGGTTGCGGTCGATCACCGGGGAGAACAACGTGGGCTCACCTCAGCTGCAGAACAGCCATGGAGCGGACAGCTTCACCATGGCTCCGTTCCGGCCGAGTCTCCACGAGACTGCAGAACGCGAGACACTTCCCTCTCGCCTTGCCGTCCGTATGTTCCGGCCGCCGCAGTCTGTGCGTGTCACTTGCGCGGGTGATCAGCCCCGCTTCATGTTCTGGCAGGGCTCCCGCTTTACGATCGCGTCTTGTGCCGGACCATGGCACTCTTCTGGCTCGTGGTGGGACGGCAAGGCATGGGATCACGACCTCTGGGATGTGGTGACCGCCGAGCCCCTGCAGGCCTTGAGGCTGCGACAGGATCACGCAATGAAGAGCTGGTTCGTGGTGGGGCTCTATGACTGAGCGCTACGTCGAGCTGCATGCGCGGTCGGCTTTCTCGTTTCTCGAAGGCGCTTCGTTGCCCGAAGCCATGACCCAGCAGGCCGCCAATCTCGAGCTACCCGGCCTCGCCATCCTTGATCGTGACGGCCTGTACGGGTCGCCACGCCTGTACACCACGGCGAAGAAGCTAGGGCTGCGCTCGCACATCGGCGCCGAGGTCTCGGTCGACGCCTTCGGCCAGCAGGTACAGCCGCCAGCATGGCAGCCGCACACGATACCAAGCCGTCCGGTCCGGCTGTCGCTGCTGTGCGAATCGCAGACCGGCTACCGTAATCTTTCCATGCTGATCTCCGGCTACAAGCTGGCGCAGCGGAGCAAGGGCGACGGCATCGCTTCCTTCCGCAAGGTCGAGCAGTATGCGGAAGGTCTTGTCTGCCTGACCGGCGGCGATGAAGGCCCGCTCGCCGCTGCTCTCGAGCGCGGCGGCATCGATGAAGGTCGCGCAGTACTCGCCCGGTTGGTCCGGACCTTCGGCCCGAAGAACGTCTACGTCGAGCTGCAGCGGCACGGTATCTGCGAACAGGAAGCCCGCAACCAGGCCGCGATCGCGCTTGCCCGCGAGTTCCGCCTACCGCTGCTCGCCACCAACGGCGTCAGCATGGCAACCGAGTTCGAGCGCGAGATCCTCGATGTGCTCACCAGCATCCGGCACGGCTGCTCGCTCGACGACGCCGGCCTTCTCTTGCAGCAGAACGGCAAGCGGCACCTGCGTTCCGCGGGGGAGATGTGCCGGCTGTTCCAGGATGTTCCGAAAGCGATCGCCGACACCGGCGAGCTCTCCGACCGGCTCACCTTCCAAATGAAGGAGATGGGCTACGAGTTCCCCCGCTACCCCATCCCCGATGGCGAGAGTATGGACAGCTTTCTGCGCAAGCGCACCTCGGAGGGCGTAGCCCGGCGCTACGGCGCGAAGGCCAGCATGAAGCTGCGTGCCAGGGCCAATAAGCAGGTCGACACCGAGCTGGCGCTGATCGCCAAACTCGGTCTGGCCGGCTACTTCCTCATTGTGTGGGACATCGTCGAGTTCTGCCGCAGGCACGGCATCCTGGTACAGGGCCGCGGCTCGGCCGCCAACTCCGCCGTCTGTTACGCGCTCGGCATCACCGCCGTCGATCCAGTCGGGATGGAGCTGCTCTTCGAGCGTTTCCTGAGTGAGGTGCGCGGTGAGTGGCCCGACATCGATCTCGATCTGCCGTCAGGCGACGATCGCGAACGAGCGATCCAGTACGTCTACGAGCGCTACGGCCAGCTCGGTGCGGCCATGTGCGCGAACGTCATCACCTACCGTGGCCGCTCCGCCGCACGTGAGGTGGGCAAGTCGCTCGGCTTCGACGCCGACATGCAGACCCGGCTTACCCGGCTGGTCGGCTCCTTCGAGTGGAAGGGTCCGACCGACACCATGGAGCACCATTTCCGGCAGGCTGGCTTCGATCTCCACCATCCCCGCATCGCCAAGTACCTCGAGCTGTCGATTCGTATGCTCGACCTGCCCCGGCATCTGGGCCAGCACTCGGGCGGCATGATCATCGCCGAGGGCCAGCTTGCTTCGGTTGTGCCCATCGAACCCGCGTCCATGCCGGGCCGCAATGTCGTCCAGTGGGACAAGGAAGACTGCGCCGACATGGGCCTGATCAAGGTCGACCTGCTCGGGCTGGGCATGATGGCGGTTTTGAAGGACTGCGTCGAGCTCATTCCCAGGCACTACGGCAAGCAGGTCGACATCGCGCAGATCCCGCACGACGACTCGAAGGTCTTCGAGTCGCTGCGGCGGGCCGACACCATCGGGCTCTTCCAGGTGGAAAGCCGGGCGCAAATGGCATCGCTGCCGCGCAATAATCCCGACAAGTTCTACGACCTGGTCGTGCAGGTCGCCATCATCCGGCCAGGCCCGATTGTCGGCCAAATGATGAACCCCTACATGGAGCGACGGCAGGGTCGTCAGGACATCGAGTATCCACACCCACTGCTCGAACCGGTGCTCCGTCGCACCCTTGGTGTTCCACTCTTTCAGGAACAGCTGCTGCGTATCGCGATGGTGATCGCCAACTTCACCGGTGGTGAAGCCGAGGAGCTGCGCCGTGCGCTCGGCAGTCGCCGCTCCGCCGACAAGATGAAGGTACTTGAGGTGAAGCTGCGAGCGGGCATGGACGCGAACGGTGTCGGCCCCAAGGCGCAGGAGGAGATCATTCTGGCGATCAGTTCTTTCGCGCTCTACGGCTTTCCGGAGTCGCATGCCGCGAGCTTCGCGCTGATCGCCTACGCGAGCGCGTGGCTGAAGTTTCATTACCTGCCCGTCTTCACCGCGGCCATCCTCAATAACCAGCCAATGGGCTTCTACTCGGCAGCGGTGCTGGTGAAGGACGCGCAACGGCATGGTTTGCGCATCAAGCCAGTAGACGTGCTGCGCTCCGACTGGAACTGCACTCTGGAACGCGAGTCAGACGAGTCGCTGTCGCTCCGGCTCGGATTGCGCTACGTGCGCGGTCTACGCTCCACGGTTGCTACAGAGATCGAACAGGTGAGGGCCATAAGGCCGTTCGGCTCGATTGAGGAACTCGCCCGTCGTGTGCCGTCGCTTTCGCAGGCCGATCTTTCCACGCTTGCCGAGACGGGGGCGTTGAACTCGCTGGGTGAGCAGGTTCACCGCCGCGATGCGCTATGGCAGGTTGAACGCGCCGGCCGCCAGGCCGGACCTCTACTCTCGGAGCTGGACGGTGATGAAGAGCCGACGTCACCGCTTCAGGCCATGAACCCCGAAGAACGCATGGTTGCCGATTATGCTGGCACCGGTGTCACCGTTGGTCGCCACCCGATGGCGCACTGCCGTGCGCGGCTTCGCAGCATGAACGTCTTCAGCGCCGGGGACCTCAAGCTGCTGCGGCACGGCGTCAAGGCCTGCATCGCCGGCCAGGTCATCGCCCGGCAGCGCCCCGGCACTGCCCACGGCTTCATCTTCCTATCGATCGAAGACGAGACCGGCATCGCCAACGCCATCGTCGACCCGGATCTCTACGAGGCTAACCGCTCGCTCGTCACATATGCCAAGTTCCTGCTCATCGAGGGCGCCCTCCAGAACATCGACAAGGTCATCCACATCCGCGCCAGGCACATCGAGGAGCTCGACGTGACCGCCGCTCCCATGGAGTCCCATGACTTCCACTAGGAGACTGCCGTGAGCGAGCCCATGACCTCGCCCGGTGACAAACAGCCACCGAAGGATTGGTGGCTCGAGAACGCCTGCCGTATCGCCGCTTTCCGGCTTCGGCAGCAGCGCTACATGAGCGCCAACACCGTCCCCATCCGCGAGCAGGTGCGCGACTGCGTCGAGTTCGTCCGCATCGTTTGGGAAGAGATCGAACGACACCTCGAAGAGGAGGAGCAGTGCTAAGTTCCACCCGCGACAACCGCCTCAGCAGCACGTGGCGGTGCCCGCATTGCAGGACGGCGGTCGATGGCCGCACCTTCCGGCTCGATCCGCGTGATACGACACAGCTCGTTTGCCCCAACGTCAGCTGCGCGAAGAGCTTCGCTTGGAAGCGGCAGAACAAGGGCAAGCTGTGGCCCGAGCAGCGGGCCTATAACGTGCTGCGATGATTCAGACTTCGACCTTGAGGGCGAGAAGAGCGAAGTACCCTCCCCTAAAGTTCGATCTCTACTTTCAAACCAGATGAGGAGCCCGATGCAGATCGAGAGGACACAAGCCGAGTTCGAAGCCCAGTGGAGACCGATTCCAGCCGAAGACTTTCCACTCCCCGCCTGCCCTGCCGGTATGGTGCTGTTGAAGGCCTTCGCTGACGCCCACCCTCACTCTTTCGAGTTCATCCGGCCGGAGGACTTTGTGCACTTCGAGAACGAGGCTTTTACCGGCATCGAGGAGTGGGACAACTTTGCCCGGCATTGTCTGTCCTGCCACGCCTGCCAGGAGCTCTGACACATAACAGATCACAGCAGCTACAAGCAATCTGCCTGCAGACTTAGCACAGTCTCTGGAACCCGCAGCATTCAGGTGGGCTCCGCGTATATAGCCCTTTGAGTATTTAGATAGGGCAGTCCAGCACTCTAGCGTTCTGGGATGGTGGCGGTCGTATTGCTTGGTTTCGTCCACATTTCTTCAAACTTGCGGCCGAACCGCTCCACAGCTTCAGGTGACATTTCGTACAGCACATCGTTGTCCTGACGCTTGAGTCCGGTTGGTGACCAGTTGGCGGAGCCGGAACGAAGAAGACGCCCATCGACGGCATAGCTCTTCAGGTGCATGAGATCTCTCGCGCCTTTGACCCGGACCTCGATACCCGCCGCCAGCAGGATGCTGGTTGTGGTCGGACCGCCAGATTGCATTTCCTGGGAGAACTGCTCGCGATCCCGATAGACCCGGATGTGAACTCCTCTATGCGCAAGCGTCGCGAGTTCTTCTGCCAGCTCACGGTCGGTGAAGCTGTACATCGCCACATCTACTGAGCGGGTTGCCGTCTCGAGCTGGACCAACTCGCTCCGTTCGAGATTCGTTCCCGGCGCGTACAGATGCGCATCGGTCTGCGCCACTGATGGGATAGCGGACAGCATCAAGCCGAGAAGAACGCGAACCGCCTGTCCCATTGTCTTAGGCTACCTGCATTCCTAAGACCCCGGAATGAGCCGAAGGGGTCACAGAGCTATAGCGGCAGCTCTCCATCCTCGGCCGCCTTCGCCGCGGCTCGCATCATCTCGGGACCGTTGTTGCGCACGTTGCCAACCTTCGGGTTGGCCTCGTAAACCTCCATCTCTTCGGACTCATAGGGCCGGAGTAGATCGATCGGCAGCCGCTCCGTCTCTTCCCTGTCGAGCCAGCGATCGTAGTCCCTCGCGTGAAGGATCACTGGCATGCGCGGGTGAATGCGACTCATCATCTCGTTTGCTTCCGTGGTCACGATGGCGAAGGATTGGAGCCAGTGCCCTGCACTGTCTTTCCAGGCATCCCACAGGCCCGCAAAGGCGAAGGTCTGGCCGTTCGCCAGTTCGAAAGCGTAGGGCTGCTTTGGTGGCTTGCCAGTTTTCGGCCATTCATAAAATGCCGACACTGGAACGAGGCAGCGTCTTTTCTTGAACGGCTCACGCCAGGTCGGAGCCGTCATGATCGTCTCCGAACGCGCGTTGATGGTTGTAAGCCCCTTCACGTCTTTCAGATCCTTGGTGAAGAACGGAACGAGACCCCAGCGAGCCAGGATGAGTTCCCTCTCGCCCGTCTCCCGGCTCTGGCGGATGATGGGCTGATGCGTCGTGGGAGCGACGTTATAGTCAGCGTCCGGTATCGGCAGATCTGCCGGGTTCGGATCCGCGTGGAACCATTCCGCAATCCTCTGCTTGTCACTGCGACGAACGTACCGACCGCACATGCTCAACGCTCCCCACTCAGGGTAAAGCTCCGATGCACGGCGAAGTTCCAGCCATCTAGATAATTAGAACGCTAGCAGTCTAACCCAACTGACGAGAACGGCGTTTATCGTTACTGATCCGGGTCGGGTAGGGGCCACCTGTACGATAAGCCGACTTGGCGGCCAGTTGCCAAGAAGTAAACTTTTTCCATGGAACCTGCACACCCTCTCGACTGGAACACGGTAGAGGCACAACTCGCGAATTTGATTGCCGAAGCGTCGTTGGACCAGAGGACAATCCACAACACTCGCGACCTTTTATCCAGGTGTCGCGAACAGTGTGCGCCACCAAGCGATGTCGGTAAGGGGTACTGGGAGCCCGTCAGCCTGTCTTGGCCCAAGTGGGAAGTCGAGGTGTTTCCTGATCGCTTCGAGCTTTATCACTTCAAGGAGAAGACTACGGACATCTCTGAGTATCCTCGCGAAGCGGGAGAGCCAATACCACAGGCTCTGATTGAGCAGCTTCCCAGACTGCGCAGGCAAGTGGACGAGTAACGGGCATCTCGGAAACTTAGGCTGCTATCTGTTCGGCAAGTGTCGGACAGTGTAGACGGTCACGAACGCCATCCCGGCAAGCATCAGCCCAAAGGTAAACCCGAACCGCGTCACGATCTGCTTACGCACTTGACTAGCCGGATAGCCTCGCCGATGGACCCGCCATGCTGGTAGCCACAAAAACAAGCTGAGCCGTGTTTCAGGTTCAAGCTGGCGACTTTCCTGATCAGAGTCCAGATTGCCCGAACGGTGCTGACATAGAAGACCAGAGCCAGAGCTATCAGACCAAAACCAATCACGCGCATGGCCTTCAGTATGGACCCACGTCAGTGTCGCCAAACGGGCTTACCGGAAACTTGGCCGCTGCCGACCCGGGTAGGTAACGACAAGTCGCATTCTCGTCAGCAAACGATCCCGACGCTTGCGACAACGGCGTTTCACAGGACTGACCTCTACGGGCCGAGCTAACCTCACGCATGGCTTTGGTTTTGAACTGCAGACTCTTCTTTGCTGCGCACCAAAAAGCCATCGCCCCACGCCTGCATGGCCTGAATCAGGTCCCGTAACGACTGACCTTCGCCGGAAAGTGTGTACTCCACTTTGGGCGGCACGACAGGATAGACCTTCCGAACAATCACGCCATCTGCCTCAAGCTCGCGCAGTTGCGCAGTAAGGATGCGGGCACTCAGCTCCGGCTTGAGCTTCTGCATCTGGCTGAAGCGGAGCGTTCCATGCTGGATGAGGTGGTAGAGGATGAGTCCCTTCCACTTGCCGCCAATCACTTCCAGGCATGCTTCCACGCCACAGCCTGTTTGAAGTTCGTAGTTCCGGAAGCGCCGCTGGCTCATGCTTCACCCTTACTTACCTTTTTGTAAGTATAAACAATTGTGAAACTTAGCAAGGGTGAGCACCATCTGCTTTGACGAAGGGCCCACACTCGATGCCAAAGACCGTTCTTCTCGTATATGCACACCCTGAGTCCACATCCCTGACACGAACCCTTGCCAACGAAGCCAAAGCCACCCTGACTGCCGAAGGGCACCGGGTTCTGGAGAGCGATCTCTACGGTATGGGCTGGAAGGCCGTGTTCGACGGCGACGACTTTCCCAGCAGGAAGCGTACTGACCGGCTTTCCTTCATCGAAGAATCGGGAGCGGCTTTCGCGGGGGCGACGCAAACCGCCGATGTAGCGGAAGAGCAGGCGAAGCTGGTCGCCGCCGACGCGGTCATCTTCGTTTTCCCGCTCTGGTGGTTCAGCTTTCCTGCCATTCTGAAGGGCTGGGTGGACCGCGTCTTTGCTTTCGGCTTGGCGTATGGATACAAGGGTGCTGGAAACCAGTACCGCTACGGAGAAGGAGGACTCGCAGGGAAGCGTGCTCTGCTTTGCACATCCGTTGGCGGACCGCTGCAGGATTATGGAGCGCGAGGCATCAACGGTTCACTTGAACAAATACTCTTTCCCATCACCCATGGCACCCTGTTCTTCGCGGGCATGGAGGTGCTGCCGACCTTTGCCGTCTATAGCTCCGTTGTGATGACAGAGGAACGAGTAGAGGCCGAGCGCGCACGCTGGCGGCAGCGTCTCAACGGTCTCTTTACCGACGCTACTATCTCGTTTCGAACCCAGAACGGCGGTGACTATCCCGACCGGCACTGCTTGGCGGAGGATGTCGCCCCGAAGCAGTACGGCATCACGGCACACGTGCGTCAGCCTGAAACGTTCGTGTAGCAGCCTGCTCAGTAGTGGCGTCGCGGCGCTGCGAGTAGAAAACTGTCGTTTTCAGAACGCTGCTCTATGAAGAAGTTCTGTACTGATATGTCGCATTCTCGTCAGCAAGCCTTCGGTCTGGACGACAAGCGTGCCTCAACCTCTACCTGGGCAAAACCACACCCGCCGACCACGGCGGCACAATACCGTTCATGCGCGCGTAAGCAATGAGCTGGCCCATGTGCTCGTTGTCGTGGCAGATGATCCGAAGATACATCCCATCCACGTTGACAGTCTCCCTCTCGATGACGACCTTGCGTTGCAAGTCACTGGGCCTCAAGCCCGCCCTTGCCTTCGTCACTGCATCGAGAGAACGTCGGAGATACGCCACAACCTCCGGCTTCGACACAATCGCCTTTTCAGCATCGTCGCGCTCAAGTTCGTGCGGCATCTTGGGTCCGGTCACGCTGAGCAGATAGAAGTTCGATTGCGCGACGTGCATCAGCACCTCACTCACCGATCGCACTCCAGGTGCCGGCCGCCAGCCGTACTTGTCTGCCGGGATCGCGTCGGCCATCGCCACCAGCAGGCGCGATGCGTAACGCCATTCGCCGTCGTATCCCTCCCAGATCCCCTCGTTGGCGGCCTGCATCGCAGGGCTCTGAGCGTGCAGTGTGAGTGGGCCGAGAACAAGGCAGAAGGAAAGTAGTCTCCGAATCATGCCCACACCTTACCAGACCGCTACCGGCATCGGTCCTCGTAAGTCGCATTGTGGGAAGTAATGCAAGCTCACTGACCGCAGCGATGGGCTTTCGCGTATGTTCTCGAGCCTCTAACGCTAGTGCGTCAGTCGATCACACTTACCCGATAAAAGAGCAGCTGCGGGTGTCAAAGAAGCTCCAGTTCATCGCGCTTGTAGGTAGTTGACCCAAATCAACTACCTGTACGAAGGGGGAGGGTTCCCCCTGTCTCCAGAGTTGCGCCGGCAAAAAGATCCGGCCCATCTCTTCCGCCACCCTCTCTGCGGGGAGACCCCGCAACGCCCCCTGAAAAGCAAGTCTGCGCGTTCCGCGCTTATTCGGAAACCAGACCTTCCTGAGGGACGGCCGTCCCTGGCGCGCGCAAGCGGCACCCTCATCTTCCGCGCTGCGCTTGTGCAGACCTCCGCTTCGCTCCGCCCTTTCCG
>CAXSAY010000007.1:0-98637 GCA_964235665.1 uncultured Acidobacteriaceae bacterium | reverse complement strand
GCTCTCCTTTGGACTGTCCCTCAACCGCGGGGCATTCTCCCCAAGCTACAGGGAATTAGCGGTAGAGGAACCGCAAGCTTTGCTCTGCCCCTAGGATAGGTCCTGATAAACGCCGTTGTCGGAAAGTAGCCCGTCAGAACACATCGCGCTCGAGGGTTCCTGCTTTGCTCCAACTTGCCTACTCTTCTGTAACCAAGGCGGGCGAAGGTAGACATGCCACGCGTGTCTCGCGTGCCCTCTGATACGTGCCGGGCATCACAGCAACAGAAGCACTGCGGGGGAGTCGACGAGTGACAGCTAAGCATGGCCTACTTCGCGGGCCCAAGTTCAACATGCGTCACACGACAATCATTGAGTCCGCTCTGCCCTTTGTGCAGATGCTCAAGGCCTCGCCAGCTGTGAAGAAGATTTCATTGGGAGTAATCAAGCCTGTGGCCAGCGGTCAGTCCCGTAAAGGTGGGTCGTACCAGGTTAAGGCGCTTGTCTTGCCAACGGCTGTACGGTTTAGCTTCCGAGGCGGAAGTTCGGTGCAACAGTTTCACGTATTCGGGCCGGACCTGAGCTTGATTGCAAGCCTGGGAGCTGAGTGGTCCTGATCGTTTAGTGAGGCAGCACCATACCTGGCGCCGTGGTGCGCTTGTCGAAGCCCGGTCGTCGAGCCCGGGCACCACCTGCTTACGGCACACGTTTACGCCGCTTCGGGAACAGGTTGCGGGAGGTGCGATGGCCGTAGACGTTTCCGCAAGGGGTTCTCGATGCTGATGTACACCCCGATCGAGACCAGCACCATCGCGACAAGATAGATGCCGATCGCAAGCAGAACATGCGGTGAGCGGTCCAGGTGAAAGACAAACGTCATCAGGGCAAGCGGAAAGGTATGCAGCAGGTACAGGCTGTAGCTGGCCTCGCCAAGCAGGATGAGCGATCTGGAATGGAGGAAGCGGAAGGACCCAGCTTGCGTGGAGAAGCCATAGATCAGGAGCGCGAATGCCGGACCGAGCAGGCCGGAGTGCATCACCGGGTACGGGATTTTCGCCTGGAAGACTATGCCGAGCAGAAGAAGGAGCGCACCCGCCGCGAGGGGCCAGATCTGCGGCGCCGGACGACTTCGCAGGAACAGCGCACCGACACCCATGCCGAGCAGGAACTCAGGCAAACGCACTAATGGATTGAACTTAACGACGCCAAGCCAAAAGAGAGTGAAGTCCTGGCTGGTCGGCCATGCGACGCCGTCTGGTTTGAATGCCATGTAACTCGCCGTGATGACGAGGCTGGTGGCCCAGCAAGCGATCAGCCACACGCGAAGGCCGCGCGTATGCGTGCGATCCAGAAGGCGTAGCGCAAAGGGAAATAACAGATAGAAGAACGTCTCGACCGAAAGGCTCCAGGCGACAACGTTCCAAAAAAACAGGTCGCGCGGGAACCATGCTTCCAGCAGCAACGGAAAAGAGGTGATCGCGATCGCGGGAGATCCGTGCATGGCTCGCAGCATGGGAAGCAAGCCCGGAATGCTTGGCGCAGTCACCAGCAACGAGAAGAGATAGGCGGGATAAACCCGGGCGAAACGGGCCTGCCAAAAGCGTCGCTTCGATACCTCTCGCCCTGCGTACACGTAGGTGAGGATGAAGCCGGAAAGGACGAAGAAGAAGCTGACTCCCAGGTAGCCCAGATGGATCACCGCACGGTACGGGGCGATGCCGCCGCGCCAAAGACCCATTTCGCTTAGATGGAAGAGAACAACCCAAAGCGCAGCAAAGAAACGCAACGAGGTGAGGGCTGGGATCTCGGGACGATACGTGGCTGAAGGCACCATGGAGTGCTCCTGCGTCCAACCAGAATGGGATTCAGACGACAATAGCGGGTCAGCAAGAACAAGTCCATGGTTTCCTTTCCGAGTTACTCCGGTACTTCCCGGCGAGCACGGCGTGCGACCTACTCAAGGGCGATGACGACGGCGGCGAAGGGCGGCAGGTCGATGCTGCTGAGGTTGACCTCCGTGCCGGTAGGGCCGGTGTTGCTGGCGAGGACGGAGCCGGTGGTAGCGCCAGGGATGGAGAAGTGGATGGTGTGGGCTTCCCTGCTCATGTTGAGGGCGACGAGGAGATTGCGGCCCTGTGTGCCTGTGGGGGCTTTGCGGAGGAAGCTGAAGACGTTGGGGTCGTCGGGGTTGACGGTGGCGAAGTCGCCGAAGAGCAGGGCGGTTTCGGTATGGCGCAGGTGAAGGAGTGACTTGTAGAAGTTGAGCAGGCTCCCGGGGTCGGCGGACTCGGATTCTACGTTGACCGTGCGGGCGGAGAGTGGGACGGGCAGCCAGGGGACGGCGTTGGGCGGGGTGAAGCCGGCGTTGGGTGCGGCGGCGGACCACTGCATGGGGGTGCGCTCGCCGTCGCGGCCTTTCTCCTTGGGCCAGCCGGTGATGCCGATAGGGTCGCGAACGTCTTCCTTGCGGGTGGGCTCGGTGGTGCGCATGCCGAGCTCTTCGCCGTAGTACATCTGCGGGGTGCCGCGCGGGGTGAGCTCGAGGACGGCCATGAGCTTGGCGATCTGGAGGCGCTCCACGTCAGACTTCGCGAGATTGCTGTAGCGCTCCCACTGGCGGACCTGGTCGTGGTTGGAGAAGAAGAACTCGGGCCAGCCGTCGGCGGGGTTGGTCTCGACCTCGGTGAAGAGCTTGCGGAATTTGGGCGAGGAGAGCTGGTTCAAGTCGGCGATCTGGAAGTCCATGGGGAGCTGGACCTCGTCGCCGTGGGTGCCATACATCTTGCTGAGGTCGGCGATGGTGGGCTCGTCGGCCTCGGCGATGAGCACGGGGTGACTGGGGTAGGTGTCGACGAGCTCCCGGAGCTCGCGGAAGACCTCGTGGGTTTCGGGGAGGTCGTCGGTGTACTTGTGCTGGATGTTGCGATCGCCGAAGGCATTGGTGCCGGGCAGATACGGGTCGTCGTGGAGGTTGGGGTCTTCAAATAGGCGCGAGACGGCGTCCATGCGGAAGCCGGCGATGCCCTTGTCGAGCCAGAACTTCATCACGCCGTACATGGCCTGGCGGACCTCGGGGTTGCGCCAGTTGAGGTCGGGCTGCTGCGTGTAGAAGTAGTGGTAGTAGTACTGGTTTGTCGTCTTGTCGAGGGTCCAGGCGGAGTGGCCAAACCAGGACTGCCAGTTGTTGGGGTAGCTGCCGTTCTTGCCGTCGCGCCATATGTACCAGTCGCGCTTGGGATTGGTCTTGGAGGAACTCGACTCCTTGAACCAGGGGTGTTGGTCCGAGGTGTGGTTGAGGACGATATCCATGATGACGCGGATGCCGTGGGCCTTGGCGGTTTTGAGCAGCTGATCGAAGTCGCCCATGGTGCCGTACTGCGGGTCGATGGTGCCATAGTCGGCGATGTCGTAGCCGAAGTCGACCTGGGGCGAGGGGTACATGGGGGTGATCCAGATGGCGTCGACGCCGAGGGTCTTGAGGTATTCGAGGCGGCTCTCGATACCCTTGATGTCGCCCTTGCCGTCGCCGTCGGAGTCTTGGAAGCTGCGCGGGTAGACCTCGTAGATGACGGCGTGCTTCCACCAGGCGTCGGCGCTGGTGCGGCTGACGACGGCTTGCTCCTGGCGGGGCGGAGACTGCTGGGCGGGGGCGAGGGCAGGCGCGAGGAGAGCAAGGGTGAGGGTTATGGCGCGGAGCGACACGGCGGAGCCTCCGGAGGTGCTGTTGGTCACCCGGTGATAGTAGACGCGGGTGCGGAGGGGTGTCACGGTGTGACTTCCTTTGACGAGGAGGGCTAGTTTGGTGTGCCTGCTGCGAGAGGTTGTGGGCCGGGGCCGTCCTTCGTCATATGGATGGGAGCTATGGTGCCGTCGGGGTTGAAGTGCATGCGGTCGATGGCCATGACGCGCTCATTGGGGCCAGTGGTGCCGAGGGGATGGCGGTGGTAGACGATGTCCCAGACGTCTGGGTCGCCGCCGGCGGAGGCCGTGGGGACGTGAAGGATGGAGTGGTGGCCGGGGCCGTTGGCGATGGTGGGATCGGTCGAGAGGATCTTGCCGCCGGACTTGAAGGGGCCGGTGGGAGAGGAGCTGGTAGCGTAGGCGACGCCGTAGGAGGAGTCACCCCAATCGCCTTCAGACCACATGAAGTAGTAGACGCCGCGGCGCTTGATCATGAAGGGGCCTTCGACGTAGTGGGCGGGGGTGATCTCTTTGTAGAGCTGGCCGTCGGAGAGGGGGATGACGGACTTGAGATCCCGTGCGAGGCGGGCGACGTTGCAGTGGCCCTGGCCGCCGAAGTAGAAGTAGATCGCGCCGTCATCGTCCTGGTAAACCATGGGATCGATGGGCTGGGCGCCGTTGTGGAACTGGCCGATCAGCGGCTTGCCGAGGGCGTCGACGAAGGGGCCGCCGGGTGCATCGCTCACGGCGACGCCGATGCCGCCGGGGAAGGTGTCGGACTTCTGGATGTCGTTGGCGGCGAAGAAGAGATAGTACTTGCCGTTGAGGTGGATGGCGGTGGGCGCCCAGATGGCGTAGGCGGCCCAAGGAACGTTCTTGATGTCGAGGACGTCGGGGTGGCGGGTCCAGTGGACGAGGTCGGGCGAGGAGAAGGCGTCGAGCGAGGTGTGCAGGAGGTAGACGGGGTGGATGACGGGACCGGTGCGCAGCTTTTGCTGGAGGGGGTTGAGGGCGCGGTTGGGCTGGGCGTCGGATTGGGGGCTGGAGGAGGTGGGATAGATCCAGTACTCCCCGGCGAAGATGCGGATCTCGGGGTCGGCGTAAAAGCCCTGGCTGGAGAGATTGGTGGTGCTCTGCGAGACGGCGAGGGAGGCGAGTTGGGAGCTGGCGAGCAGGGCTAGCGCCAGGTAACGCGATTGGGGCACGAGATCCTCCTGACCGAGCCCAGTGGGCGCCCGGACGCGGGTTGAAGACCAGTGTATGGAAGACCGTGCTCCGGCTGCGAGCTGGTTGCGCGGAGACGAGGCGACGCGGTGAAGCGGGGCTTAGCGTCCGGAGGGGATGCGAGAGGAAGGCGTTGTGGGAG
The DNA here is from genome assembly GCA_964235665.1 of uncultured Acidobacteriaceae bacterium. Lineage (GTDB taxonomy): Bacteria > Acidobacteriota > Terriglobia > Terriglobales > Acidobacteriaceae > Edaphobacter. The sequence goes on along the minus strand of CAXSAY010000007.1, from coordinate 93,611 downwards.
ATCGGCGGGAACTATGGTGTTGGCGCGGGGTGTCCTGCCCTTGCGCGGCCCGGAACCGGAGCACTGGCGGGGATCGGCCTTCGATTCGCACTGCGTCCAAGCTGTAACGCTTCGTGGACGCGTTGCTCTAACAAACGCTGGATGAGGGGAGGCAACCACGATGATCTTGTTTGTGCTGGCGTACCTAGGCGGCGTGCTGACGATTCTGAGTCCGTGTGTGCTGCCGATTCTGCCGTTTACGTTTGCGCGGGCGGATCAGCCGTTTCGTAAGAGCGGTCTGCCGTTGCTGCTGAGTATGGCGGTGACCTTTGCCGGGGTAGCGTCAATCGCAGTGGCGGGCGGCTCGTGGCTGGTTCGCGCGAATCAATATGGTCGGATGGCGGCGCTGGTTTTGTTTGGGCTGTTAGGGGTCTCTCTGGTGTGGCCGGGGATTGCGGACCGTTTGACCCGGCCGCTGGTGCAGCTGGGAAGCCGACTTTCCAATCATGCGACGGCGAGCTCGGCTGGCAGCGTTGGGCAATCGATGCTGCTGGGAGTAGCGACAGGGCTGCTGTGGGCACCGTGCGCCGGGCCGATTCTAGGACTGATTCTGGCGGGGGCGGCAGTCCAGGGTGCGAGCGCACACACGTCTCTGCTGTTGCTGACGTACGCGGCGGGAGCGGTGACGTCTCTGGCGCTGGCGCTGCTGGCGGGCGGCAAGGTGTTTGCGGCGATGAAACGATCGCTCGCGGCGGAGGAATGGATTCGACGGGCGCTCGGCGCGGCGGTCCTGGTGGGCGTGGTGGCGGTTGCGTTTGGGCTCGATCGGGGCATTCTCACGAAGTTCTCGCTTGGAAGTACCTCCGTAGTGGAGCAGCATCTGGTTGATCGCTTTCACCCGCGGGTGACGGTGGCGAGCCAAACGCTGACGATCTCCGACGACGGCGCGCCGGCGACGACGGGTCTGACCAGTTTGCCGGGCGCAACGGCATGGATTAACTCGCAGCCGCTGACGGCGGATTCGCTGAAGGGCAAGGTGGTGCTGGTGGATTTCTGGACGTACTCCTGCATCAACTGCCTGCGGACGCTGCCGTATGTGCGGGCGTGGACGGAGAAGTATAAGAGCAGCGGGCTGGTGGTGATCGGGGTGCACACGCCGGAGTTTCCGTTCGAGAAGGATCTCTCAAACGTGCAGAAGGCGGTGCGGGATCTGGGAGTCGCGTATCCTGTGGCGCTCGACAATGATTATGCGGTTTGGAACGGATTTGCCAACGAGTACTGGCCGGCGCACTACTTCATTGACGCCAAGGGAACCATCCGCTTTCATCACTTCGGTGAAGGCGGCTATGACGAATCGGAGCGATGGATTCAGCAGCTCTTGAAGGAGCGAGACCAGCAGACGCAGTTGCCTAGCGGGATTGTGGATGTAAAGGCCAGTGGGGCCGAGATCGCGCCGGATATAGATGAGGTGAAGTCGCCTGAGACGTATGTCGGCTACGAGCGGTCAAAGGGATTTGCGGCGCCTGGCGGGCTGAAACACGACGATGCAGAGACCTACTCGATTCCGGGAAACCTGGCGCTGAACCAGTGGGCCCTAGGAGGTCGGTGGACGGATGAAGGACAGTCAGCGGTGCCGGTCTCAAAGGATGGGCGGCTGGCGTTTCGCTTTCACGCTCGCGATCTTCACCTGGTATTGGGACCGACGATGAATGGAACCCCCGTGCGCTATCGCGTGACGATCGACGGGAAGGCACCTGGCGTAGACCATGGCATCGATACCGATGAGAATGGAGATGGAACGGTAACCGACCATCGCCTGTTCCAGCTGATCCGGCAGAAGGGATCGATTGTCGACCGGACTTTTACGATTGAATTTCTCGATGCGGGAGCACAGGTTTTTGCGTTCACCTTTGGATGAACGCTGCGGTACAAGCGGTAGCAGGAGGAAGCTGATGAAGAACGAGGGTCAGATGCGAACACCAAACGGAATGTCACGGCGAATCTTTCTCGGTGCGGGCTCGGCGGCGGCCGCTGCGGCGTACTTTGGACTGCGACACACGGTGCAGCCGGTTGAGGCGAGAGATGTGACGCCAAAGGACGTGCAGATCGTGCAGTTTAGTAAGTCGGGACAGCGCGAAGGAACCGTAACGGTAAAGACGATCGTGAAGACGGATGCGGAGTGGCGCGCGCAGCTTTCACCAGCGGCTTACGAGATTACACGGCAGGCAGGGACGGAGCGGCCGTATTCGGGCCCCTACGGTGACTTGCATGACAAGGGAGTCTTCTCCTGCGTGTGTTGCGCAACAGCACTGTTCAACGAGGACACGAAGTTCGAATCGGGGACGGGATGGCCGAGCTTCTGGCAGCCGATCGCCAAGGAAAATGTTCGGGAGACAAGCGACACAACGCTCGGTGTCGAACGCACAGCGGTTGCATGCCGGCGATGTGATGCGCATCTTGGACATGTGTTCGATGATGGACCGCGGCCGACGGGGCTGCGGTATTGCATGAACGCGGCGGCTCTGACGTTCAATAAAGCCGCGTAGACGGGCTCTGGTTGTGCGGTGGAGATGAAGGATGTAAGGGAGGGGCCGAGGTGTTGCGGCTCCTCTTTTGCGTTGCTGCGATAGAATCGAACCCGTCCCCATGCGATGTCCTTACTGTGGTTACTCCCAAGATCGAGTGGTGGATTCGCGCGAAAGCAAGGAGGCGGACTCAATCCGTCGCCGGCGCGAGTGTGAGCAGTGCAACAAACGGTTTACGACGTACGAGCGGATCGACGAGATCCCGTACATGGTGGTGAAGAAGGACGGACGGCGAGAGAAGTTTGACCGGCAAAAGGTGCTGAGCGGGCTGCTGCACTCGTGCTCGCGGCGGCCGATCTCTGCGGCCAAGCTGGAGCAGATTGTGGATGAGGCCGAGACCTATGTCGTGGACAGCCCGGAGCGGGAACGGTCGACCAAAGAAGTCGGCGAGATGATTATGGAGCGGCTGCGTGAGATCGACAAGGTTGCGTATATACGCTTTGCGAGCGTGCACCGGGACTTCAAGGATGTGCAGGAGTTCCGCAGTGAGCTGGACGGCTTGCTGGGTGGCGGACGAGAGAGGACCAGGGGACAGGCATGAGTGAAGCAGGAACGACGCATGCGATCACATTGATTCCAGGCGATGGCATCGGGCCGGAGGTCACGGATGCGGTGGTCGAGATTTTAGAGGCTGCGGGCCGACGGAAGGGCGCGAGCTTTGACTGGCACCGGTATGACGCGGGCGCGGATGCCTTTGCGAAGACGGGCGAGTATGTGCCGAAGGCGCTCTATGATTCGATCGAGCAGAACCGCGTCGCGCTCAAGGGGCCAGTGACGACGCCGATCGGCGGCGGGTTCTCGTCGATCAACGTGACGCTGCGGAAGAAGTTTGATCTCTACTCGAACTTCCGGCCGGTGAAGAACCTGCCCGGGCTCGAGACGAAGTATCCGGGGATTGACCTGATCATTGTGCGCGAGAATACCGAGGATCTCTACGCGGGGCTTGAGGTGATGGTGGTGCCGGGTGTCGCGCAGTCGCTGAAGATCATCACTGAGAAGGGATCGACGCGGATTGCGAAGTTTGCCTTCGAGGCGGCGCGGAAGTACGGCCGGAAGAAGGTGCACTCGGTGCACAAAGCCAACATCATGAAGATCTCAGATGGGTTGTTTCTGGACTGCTGCCGCAAGGTGGCCAAGGATTACCCGGAGATCCCGTATGCGGAGCACATTGTGGATAACACGTGCATGCAGCTGGTGATGAATCCGTGGCAGTACGACGTGATCGTGACGGAGAACTTGTACGGCGACATCTTAAGCGATCTGTGCAGTGGCTTGATCGGCGGGCTGGGGCTGGTTCCGGGAGCAAATCTTGGGACGGAGTGCGCGATCTTCGAGGCGGTGCATGGGTCGGCACCGGACATAGCGGGCAAGGGCCTCGCGAATCCGACGGCGTTGCTGCAAAGCGCGGTGCTGATGCTGCGGCACCTTGATGAGACGGCGACGGCGGATGCGATCCAGACGGCGCTCGAGGCGGTGTACGCCGCGGGCAAGAGTCTGACGAAAGATGTGGGCGGCTCAGCTGGTACGAACGGGTTCAAGGAAGCGGTGCTGGCTGCGCTTGAGAGTGCAACTTAATGAGTTCTGTATGAGGTTGGATTGATGAAGAGGCTTGCGGGAGTTGCTTCGATCGTGATGTCTGGGCTGATGCTGACGGGGTGTAAGCCGGATGCGGCGCTGAAGAAGGGTGAGGCGCTTGATGGCGGTACGAAGTCGACGACGACAGCGCTGCCGGCAGGATCTCCGGTCGATCCGGCGACTGCTGGGGCAGTGACGGGCGCGGTGAGCTTTTCCGGGAAGCAACCGGAGCGGCTACAGATCGATATGAGCCAGGATCCTGTGTGCTCGATGACGGGTGGGCAGAACGAGGCAGAGCAGTATGTGGTGCATGGCGGCAAGCTCGCGAACGTGTATGTGTATGTGAAGAGTGGGCCGGCGGCGGCGATGAACGCAGCGCCGAGCGGGCCTTTGACGCCGGTGGTGCTGGATCAGAAGGGCTGTAAGTATGTGCCGCACGTGGTGGCAGTCATGCGGGGCGGAGCGGTGGAGTTTCGCAACTCAGACTCGACGATGCACAACATTCACACGATGCCGACGGTGGTGGGCAACGAGGTAATTGATGTGTCGCAAGGGCCGAAGGGCGCGCCGCAGGTACGGCGGTTTGATCATGCCGAGGCGATGATGCCGGTGCGATGCAACAACCATCCGTGGATGAATGCGTTTGTAAATATTTCGACGACGCCGTTCTTTGCGGTGACGGCCGCAGACGGGAGTTTCACGCTGACGGGGCTGCCGGCGGGTAACTACACGCTGGGATTCGTGCACGAGAAGATGGGGGAGATGACGGCGCAGGTGACGGTGCAGGCGCACGGAACGGCGAAGGCGGCGGTGACGTTCTCGGCGACAAAGTAGCGGGTACAATTCCCTTCTGCTAGCTGGAGGCGTTCTGGGATGAAGTTGGAATTGATCTTGCACAATCTGCCACTCTGGTTTCTGGTGTTTTCTCTGTTTCTGCCGCGGGTGGCGCTAGCCATTGCGTGGCTGCAAGGCGCGCTGTTTCCGTTTCACCTGAATGGTGTTGTGCCGCTGGTGATTGCGGTGCTTCTGCCGCGCGTTCTGGTGCTGTACCTGATCTATATCGACCAGGGGCTTAGCCTATGGTTTCTGATTCATCTGCTGGCGGCGTTGTTGGTGTGGGGTGGGTCAGGCGGGTACTCGGCGCGCAGGAGACGACGGGACGAGTACTGAAGCGAGAATGTCCGTGTTCGCTGAGTGGTTCTAGAAGAGGCCCGGGATGAGGCGCTTCGTCGTTTGTCGATAACGTGTGTAGTCGGTGCCGAAGGCCTGCTCCAAGGCTTGTTCTTCCACGTGAATGCGGTAGAGAAGCGCCGCTGCCGGGCAGACCAGCATGACGGCGAGGCTGACGAGGTTTCGGGAGCGAAGGCCGATGGCAACGAAGATGATGAGCATGCCGAGGTAAGAGGGATGGCGGATGATGCGGAAGAGGCCTTCCCGATAGATCGTCTGCGCTTGCTTGATGGCGACATTGACGCTGAAGGATCGGCCGAGCGAGAGGATAGCCGTCCAGCGGATGGCAAGGCCGGTAAGCATGAGAGCAATGGTGAGCGGTTTGAGCCAGGGCGAGCCCTCAAAGTTCGCGACATGGAGGCTGTCGGCGAGCCAATCGCAGGCCGAGATCGAGGCGACGATGGTGAACCAGAGAAGAAAGATGGAGCCGCGATCCTGAGTCTTGCCACGGTCGCGGGGGGTTCGCGTGGCAAGGACCAGGATGATTTCAGAGGCGGTCCAGAGCCAGAAGAGTACGGGCCAAAGCGCTGCGATATGCATGGAGACCCCTTGCGCGCTGCTGGAGTGAGTTTACGCATGGGTCTCAGCTCTGGTTCCTGCCCTCAACGAGACTGCGTGAGGATCTTGGTATTCTTGGGGGATGGAACGACGCAGGGTCGGCATTCTCGGCGCGACTGGCATGGTGGGCCAGCGATTTGTGCAGATGCTGGAGCAGCATCCGTGGTTTGAGATAGCGTGGCTGGCGGCGAGTGACCGCAGTGCCGGCAAGACCTATGGCGAGGCCTGCCGATGGAAGCTCGACACGCCGATGCCGGCGAAGATCGCGGCCATGACGATGCAGCCGAATGTGCCGGAGATGGCAATAGGCGAGCTGCCGAAGATTATCTTTGCGGCGCTCGATGCGGAGATTGCCCGGGAGCTGGAGCCGAAGTTTGCGGCGGCGGGATGCGCGGTGATTTCGAACTCGAGTGCGTTCCGAATGACGAACGATGTACCGCTCGTGGTGCCAGAGGTAAATGCGGACCATCTGCCGCTGCTTGAGCTGCAAAGCTGGCGGCGCGAGAGCGGCGGGTACATTGTGACGAACCCGAACTGCTGCGCCATCGGACTGGTGATGGCGCTGAAGCCCCTTGAAGAGAGATTCGGGATTGAAGGTCTATTCGTTTCGACGATGCAGGCGGTGAGTGGCGCGGGATATCCGGGGGTCGCCTCGCTGGACATTCTGGGCAATGTGGTGCCGTTCATCAAGAACGAAGAAGAGAAGCTGCAGGAAGAGTGCGCGAAGCTGCTGGGCATACTTCGCGGCGACGGGATTGCTACGGCGTCGGCGACGGTGAGCGCGCATTGCAACCGGGTGGCGGTGGTCGACGGGCACACGGAATGTGTGTCGGTGAAGCTAAAGACGAAGGTGACGCGAGAGGAGATTCTGGCTGCGTGGCGTGAGTTCAAACCATTTGCCGGAGAGCATCTGCCGAGTGCGCCCGATCAGCCGGTGGAATATGACGAGGGAATTGATCGGCCGCAACCACGGCTGGACCTGATGCGCGGTGCCGGGATGGCGGCGACGGTGGGGCGGCTGCGCGCGTGCAGTCTGTTTGATTGGAAGTTTGTGGTGCTGTCGCACAACACGATTCGCGGCGCGGCTGGCGCGGCGGTGTTGAACGCCGAGGTGCTGGCGGTGATGGGCAAGTTCGACGCGGTTCGGGACCTTGGCAAGAAGCTGGTGACGGCTTGAGTACAGCGCGTGAAGACCTGGTGGTGATGAAGTTTGGGGGAACGTCGGTTGAGGACGCGAGCGCGATGGAGCGCACGGCGACGATCGTGGCGGGGCGTCGAGCGCGCGGACTGCGGGCCGTGGTGGTGGTATCGGCTATGGCGAAGGTGACGGACCAGCTGCTGACGGCAGGAAGATCTGCGGGCGATGGCGATAGAGCGGGAGCACTGGCGGTGGCGACTCGGCTGCGCGATCGGCATCTTCATACGGTGGCGCAGCTGCTTGATTCGTCGCGAATGACGCAGATGCAGGGGGCGCTCGAGCAGGAGTTTGACGCGCTTGACGATCTGCTGCGCGGGATTTCTGCGGTCGGGGAGTTGACGCCGCGCACGAACGACCTGGTGGTCAGCTTTGGTGAGCGGCTGTCGAGCCGCATGATGGCGGAGGCGTTTGCGCAACGCGGGCTGAACGGCGTGCATGTGGACGCGCGCAGCTGCGTTGTGACGGACGCGCATTTCGGCAAGGCGGCGCCACTCGAAGCCGCGATCGAGAGCCGTCTGGCACAGCACGTACTGCCGCTGGTCGATGCCGGACAGACGCCGGTGATGGGCGGATTTATTGGCTCGACGGTGGACGGGATTACAACGACGCTGGGACGCGGCGGCAGCGACTACACGGCGGCGCTGGTGGGCGGCGCGATGCATGCAGGAGCGATCGAGATCTGGACGGACGTGAACGGCATTATGACGACGGACCCGCGGATCTGTCCGGATGCATTGCGCGTGAAGACGATCTCCTTTGAGGAGGCGGCGGAGCTCGCTTACTTCGGCGCAAAGGTGCTGCATCCGGCGACGATCTTGCCTGCGGTGCAAAAGAGCATTCCAGTGTGGGTGCTGAACAGCCGCGAGGCAGAGAACGAAGGCACAAAGATCACGGCGGTGGCACCGCACTGCAGCAGTCCGTTCAAGAGCATTGCAGCGAAAAAGAAGCTGACGATTATCGATGTGGTGGCAAGCCGGATGCTGATGTCACACGGGTATCTGAAGGCTGTGTTTGATGTGTTTGACAAGTACAAGTGTGCGATCGACATGGTGTCGACGAGCGAAGTGAGTATTTCGCTGACGGTGGACTCGAATGAGCGGCTGCCGGAGATCTGCGAAGAGCTGGGACGGATCGCCGATGTGAAGTATGAGGGCCGAAAGGCGCTGATCTGCCTGGTGGGCGAGGATATCCGCGGGCATAACGGCATTGCGGGACGTGTGTTTACGGCGGTGAGCCACGTGAACCTGCGGATGATCTCGCAGGGGGCGAGCGAGATCAATATGAGCTTCATGATCGACGAGGATGATTTAGACGAGGCGGTGCGGAGCTTGCATCGCGCGTTCTTTACAGAGCCGGATGCGACGGTGTTTGATGTCGAGGCACGAAAGCCTGTTGCGGCGCGCGTTGCCGCGACGGCGTAGAGAGGGGATTTGTAACGATGCGCGTTCTGGTGTTGGGGCATGGCAAGACGGGAAAGCTGGTAGCGGATGTGGCGCACGAGCGCGGACACGGGGTGCATGTGCTCGACGCCAAGGAAAATCGGGACGCGATGGCGCTGACGCCGCCGTTTGTGGCGGGGTTTGACGTGGTGATCGACTTCACGACGCCAGAGGCGGTGCTGCAGAACATGCGCGCGTGTCTGGCGACGGGGGCGCGGATGGTGATTGGCACGACAGGGTGGTACTCGCGGCTGAAAGACATGGAGGCCCTGGCGGAGCGGAGGCAGGCGGGGCTGCTGTACGGGACGAACTATTCCGTTGGCGTGCAGGTGATGATGGAGCTGGCAGGAACGATGGCGGGCGCGTTGAAGCATGCGGGGTACACGTTTCGCGTGGAGGAGACGCATCATACGTCGAAGCTGGATGCGCCCAGCGGCACGGCGATTACGCTAGCAGATGCGGTGCGCGCGGCGGTGGGGGGCGGCGAGGTGCCGATTACATCAAAGCGCGAGGGCGAGGTGGCGGGAGAGCACGTGCTGGTGGCCGAGAGCGACGCGGACCGGCTGGAGCTGACGCATGTATCGACGTCGCGGCGGGCGTTTGCAGAGGGTGCGGTGCGGGCGGCCGAGTGGCTGGCGACGCGGCTCGGCACGTTTGACTTCAAGGATGTTTACAAGCAGCTGTAACGCTGCGGGGCCTGCTCAAACGCGGGCGAGAGGTGGAGAGATCATGGCAACGGCGACGGCAGTACTGAACACGACAAGTCTATTCGGCAAGCTGTCCTTTGAAGAGAAGCTGGATCGATTGGCCGAGGTGGCCGTGAAGATTGGGCTAGGCCTGCGGGAAGGACAGGAGATGCTGCTGACGGCGCCGATGGAGGCGCTGCCGCTGGTACGGCGGATCACCGAGCATGCGTACAAGGCCGGTGCGCTGCTGGTAACGACGTTCTATGGCGATGACCCGTCGGTGCTGGCGCGCTACAAGTACGCCGGGGATGCGAGCTTCGACTATGCGCCGGAGTGGCTGCAAACGGCAATTGCGACAGCGTTTCGCGGTGGCGCGGCACGGATGGCGATTGCGGGGGCGAACCCGGCACTGCTGGCGGGACAGGATCCGGCGAAGATTGCGCGGGCGAATGTGGCCGCGAGTAAAGCGTCCAAGCCGGCGATGGAGTTGATCACGCGGCATGAGATCAATTGGACGATCGTGGCGTGCGCGACGCCGGAGTGGGCGAAGCTGGTGTTTCCAGACGAGGCGCCGGACGTGGCGTTGAGCAAGCTGTGGGAGGCTATCTTCAAGGCGTCCCGCATCGATGGGGATGACCCGGTAGCGCAGTGGAAGGAGCATGGCGCGCGGTTGAAGCAGCGGGTCGACCTTCTGAATGCGAAGCGATTCCACTCCTTACATTTCCGGTCGCAGGATGGAAGTACGGATTTGACGGTCGGGCTGGCGGACGAGCATCTGTGGGCGGGTGGAGGAACGACGGCGGGCAATGGTGTGTACTGCCAGCCGAACATCCCGACTGAGGAGTGCTTCACGACGCCGCACAAGGACCGTGTAAGCGGCGTTGTGCGGGCGTCGAAGCCGCTGTCGCACCAGGGATCGCTGATCGAGAACATCTCGGTGCGATTTGAGGAGGGGAAGATTGTCGAGGCGCACGCGACGGCCGGGGAAGATGTGCTGAACCGCCTGATTGCAACCGATGAGGGCGCGCGACGGCTTGGCGAGGTGGCGCTGGTGCCGAACTCGTCGCCTATTTCGCAGAGTGGGGTTCTGTTCTGGAACACGCTGTTCGATGAAAATGCAGCGAGCCACATTGCGCTAGGACAGGCATACTCGACGTGCCTTGTTGGTGGGGAAAAGATGAGCGACGATGAGCTGGCAAAGCTGGGAGCGAACTCGAGTTTGATTCATGTGGACTGGATGATCGGCTCGGCGTCAATTGATGTGGACGGCGTGAGCGCGGATGGCTCGCGCGAGCCGCTCATGCGCCAGGGTGAGTGGGTTTAGGCGGTAGCGGATGATGCAGTTGCGGGGGTGTGGCACAGCGCTGGTAACGCCGTTTACGGCAGACGACTCTGTCGACGAGGCGGCGCTGCGTTCTCTTGTGGCATGGCAGATTGAAAGCGGCATCGACTTCCTGGTGCCGTGCGGGACGACAGGTGAGGCCTCGACGCTGACCGATGCCGAGTGGCTGCGTGTGGTCGCAATCACGATTGAAGCCGCAGCGGGGCGAGTGCCGGTGTTGGCTGGGTGCACGCACAATGCGACGGCGGTTGCGGTGGAGCGAGTAAAGCAGCTGTGCGCGCTACCGGGGCTGAGCGGCGTGCTGACGGCGAACCCGTTTTACAATCGGCCGGGACAGGAGGGGCAGTACCAGCACTTTCGCGCGATCGCCGAGGCGACGACGTTGCCGATACTGCTCTACAACATTCCTGGACGAACGGGGGCGAACCTGGAACCGGCAACCGTGGCGCGGCTGGCACAGCTGCCGAACGTAATCGGGGTAAAGGAATCGAGCGGAAGCGTGATGCAGATCACGGAGGTGCTGGCGTCGGTACCCCGCGGGTTCACGGTGTTTGCAGGGGATGATGGCATGGCGCTGCCGGTGGTGGCGCTGGGCGGTGTGGGGCTGGTGTCGGTCGCGTCGAACGCGTTTCCGCGGCAGGTGGCGGCGCTGGTGCACGCGGCGGAGGCGGGGCGGTGGGAGGAGGCGCGGGCGCTGAACCTGCGGTTTTTCCGGATCATGCAGGCACACTTTGCGGAGACGAGTCCGGCGCCGGTGAAGGCGGTGATGGCGATGCTTGGACGATGCGAGGAGCGGTTGCGACTGCCGATGGTGCCGGTGAGCGAAGGGCTGCGAGCAAAGCTCGCGGGCTTGCTTGAAGAGTTGCGTGGTGCGGGCGAGTTGCTGGGATAAGCCTTGTGGCTGGATCAATGGCCAGCAGTAGAGCGGCGCATTCCTACGGAACGACAAAGAAGAAGTGTGGCGATCGCGCCAAGAGAGAGGCTGTGCATGCAGGACGGGTTGGAAGAGCGGATTGAGGGTTGGTTTGCGAAGGGCGCTGAAGCGGTCGGCAGCAAGGAGGCGATGCATGCGTTTCTTCAGCTGCGAGAGGGGCTGGAGCGTGGGATTTTGCGAGCGGCGGAGCCGGATGCGACGGTGCCGCAGGGATGGCGGGTGAACGCTTGGGTAAAGCGTGGGATCTTGCTGGGATTTCGGCTGGGACACCTGCAGGCGGTAGGGACGGACGCGGTGTTGGCGTGTGTAGACAAGCACACGTTTCCGACGCGACGGTTCGCGCCGGAAGAGGGGATCCGGATTGTGACGGGCGGGTCAGCGGTGCGGGCGGGAGCGTTTCTCGCGAAGGGAGTGGTGGTGGTACCACCGGCCTACGTTAACACCGGGGCGTACGTGGATGAGGGCACGATGGTGGACTCGCATGCGTTGGTGGGGTCGTGCGCGCAGATTGGCAAGCGGGTGCATCTGAGTGCGGCAGCGCAGATTGGCGGGGTGCTCGAGCCGGTGAGCGCGAGCCCGGTGGTGATTGAGGATGACTGCCTGGTAGGGGGAAACACGGGTGTGTATGAGGGAACGATTGTGCGATCGGGCGCGGTGCTGGCGGCGGGTGTGGTGCTGACGCGGGGAACGCCGGTGTACGACATCGTGCGCGGTGAGGTGTATCGGGCGACGGCGGAGACGCCGCTGGTGATTCCGGAGGGTGCCGTGGTGGTGCCGGGGTCGCGGCCGATCACGCGCGGCAAAGGCGCGGAGTGGCAGCTCAGCGTGGCAACGCCAGTGATCGTGAAGTACCGGGATGCGAAGACGGAGGTGTCGCTGGCGCTCGAAGATCTGTTGCGGTAGGCGGTCCAGACCTCGGCGTGAAGGGCGTTTCACCTAAAGCGCTGTGGCGAGCCATCGGACAGGATCTGAGAGCGGTAACTTACCGCAACATCGACAGCCTACCGAGACTGGGCTGGTAAGATGACAGATTGATGGCAAACGATAAATTGAAGATGATTCCGCTGGGCGGGCTTGGCGAGTTCGGCATGAACTGCATGGCAATCCAGTGGCAGGACGACATTGTCGTCATTGATGCCGGACTGATGTTTCCGGAAGAAGAGCTGCTGGGCGTGGACATTGTTGTTCCCGATATCAGCTACCTGATTGAGAACCGGTCGAAGGTACGCGCGATTCTGTTGACACATGGGCATGAGGATCACATTGGCGGGCTGCCATGGATTCTGAGCGAGCTGAACGTTCCGGTGTATGGGACGGAGTTTACGCTCGCGTATGTAGAGGGCAAGCTGGAGGAACATCGGCTGCTCGACAACGCCGATTTGATTGAGATGTTGCCAGGCAAGCGGTTCACGATCGGGCCGTTTTCGGTGATGCCAATCCGGGTCACACATAGCCTGGTCGACTGCGTGGCACTCGCGATCTACACGCCGGTGGGCGTGATTGTGCATACGGGCGACTTCAAGATTGATCTGTCGGCGCCCGATGGACAGCCGTTTGATCTGCAGGCGTTTGCGGAGCTGGGCAAGCAGGGCGTGCTGGCCCTGCTGCAGGACTCAACGAATGTGGATCGTAAGGGCTACACGCCGGGTGAGAATGCGGTGCGGCCGGCGCTTGACGATATCTTTGGCAACACCAAAAAGAAGCTGTTTTTCTCCTGTTTCTCGTCTTCGATTCACCGGATCCGGATCGCGATGGAGCTGGCGCACAAGCACGGGCGCAAGGTGGCCATCGTAGGACGATCGATCGACAACTCAACCGAGATTGCCCAGGATCTCGGCTATCTGGACGTGCCGCAGGGACTGGTAATCCAGCCGGGGCAGATGCGCGACTACCCTTCTGAGAAGCTGATGATCCTGATTAGCGGGACGCAGGGCGAGCCGATGAGCGCTCTGAGCCGGGCGGCGGTAAACACGCACAAGTTCGCGCGAATCGACGCGGGAGACACGGTACTGCTGAGCTCGAGGATTATTCCGGGCAACGAGCGGCCTATCGGACGGGTGATCGATCACTTGGAACGTCGCGATGCGAAGGTGATCTACGACGACGGCACGAATGGACTGATTCATGTGAGTGGGCACGGCAGCCAGGAAGAGCTGCGGCTCCTGATTAACCTGGTGCGACCAAAGTTTTTCATCCCGATTCATGGCGATTACCGCCACCTGAAGCGTCATGCGGAGCTGGCCGGGTCACTCGGGATCGTCGAGCGGACCATTCTGATGGAAGACGGCGAAGTGTTGGAGTTGGGTAAGGACAAGGCTGCGAAGACGGGTAAGGTAGCAGTTGGACGGATCTGTATTGACTCGGGCGGAGCTGCTTCCGATGTCGTGCAGGAGCTGATTATCAAGGATCGCAAGAACCTGAGTGAGGACGGCTTTCTGATGCCGATCATCGCGATCAACAAGCAGACGGGCAAGATCGAACGGACGCCGGAGATCGTGATGCGCGGGTTTGCGGTCGACGATCCCAAGATGGTGACGGAGGCGCGACAGGTGGTGGAGCGTGCCCTGGAAAGCTCGAGCGCGGAAGAGCGGGCCGACTACAGCATCACCAAGGAGAAGATCCGGCAAGAGCTGAAGCGGTACATACAGAAGTCGACGAGCCGTCGGCCACTGATTATGCCAGTCATTCTGGAGTTGTAAGGATCGTTCCTTCTTAGAACGTTCGCGCCGATCCTCTCTGGGTCGGCGCATTGTTTTGATGGATTGCGTTACGGTGGATGAGCAACGGCGACCTCGGAGGCCAGCGTCTGCACCGGGCTGTGCAGTGTCAGTGCACCCCTTGGCCACACGTGTTTCTTCCCAAGTAATCGCGCTAGAACGAGGAGAGGCGAGATGACGGAGTTTGTAACACTCGATGAAGTACGAGCGGCGGCGGAACGGATAGGCGGGGTAGCGGTACGAACGCCGCTGGTGCGCCTGGAGCCGGAGCGACTGCGAGCTGCGCGGCTGCCGGTACCGAAGTTCGCGGTGTACCTGAAGTCAGAGAGCGCGCAACCGATTGGCTCGTTCAAGCTGCGCGGGGCGTACAACATGGCGGCGCAGCTGCCGGAGGCGGTGTGGCGACGCGGGCTGATCACGTACTCGTCCGGCAATCATGCGCAGGGAGTGGCGTACGCGGCGCGGGCGCTCGGGACGAAGGCCGTCATCGTGATGCCCGAAAATGCGCCGCAGGTGAAGATCAATGCAACACGGGCGCTGGGTGCGGAGATCGTGATGGTGGGCAACGCGAGCTCAGACCGAAAGGTGAAGGCGGAGGAGCTGGCGACGGCGCATGGATACGCGATCATTCCGCCGTATGACCACGCGGCGATTATTGCCGGGCAGGCGACGTGTGGGCTCGAGATTGCGGAGCAGCTGCCAGGGGTGGATCTTGTGGTTGCACCGGTGAGCGGTGGTGGGTTATTGAGCGGGGTGGCGACCGCGGTGAAGCTGGCGGCGGAGGCGGGCCTAGTTTCGTCTGCGGCGCAGGTGTGGGGCGCGGAGCCGGAGCTGGCGGCGGACGCGAAGGAGAGCTTCGACACCGGGAGGCTGGTGGAGTGGCCGGCGGCAGAGACGACGCGAACCATTGGCGACGGGCTGCGGACGCAAAGCCTGGGTGTGTTGAACTTCGCGCATGTGCGGCGATTTGTGGATGGGATTACGACAGTGACGGAAGAGCAGATCTTCGCCGCGATGCGGGTGGCACTGGCGGCCACGGATCTGATGATGGAGCCATCGGGCGCGGTGTCGCTGGCGGCGGTGCTGTTTGGAGCGGAGCGGCTGCCGGTGGCAAAGGCAGTGGTGGCGGTGATCAGTGGAGGGAATGTCGATCCGGCGTTGCGGGGGCGGTTGGAGGCAGAGATCGCGGCTGGGATGCGGGGCTAAGGGACGCGGGTTCCCTGGTGGAAGAGGATCTGCCAGCGATCGTCACGAAGGATCCAGAGGGAACTTCGGAGGGCTACGACGGGAGAGGCGTCGGGGGCGTTGCGGATGGTCTGGTAGTTGACGAGAGCGAGCACATCCGAGAGCAGGGAGCACCGGAAGTCGCTCAGGGTCATGGTGAGGAGAGGCGACTCAGTCTGGAGTTCCTCGAGGATCTCGGCGCGTGAGAAGGTCCGGCCGGAGCTGCCGATCTCGCGGAAGTCCGCGGCGAGCAGGGCGGAGAGTTGCTTCGGGTCTTTGCGAACAGCGTTTAAGAGAAGGAGCTCTTCAAGATGCTGCAGGTGATCGCTGAGGTTCATTCGGCCCCTCCTTCGACGAGTATTGCGCTGCGGACCGTTCCGGGCAACCAAGGGCCGGAAAGGCGTGCCGTAACGTCTAATAACTGCTATGCGATCTGGCCTGTTTCGCTCTTTCGTCCTTGGATCCGTGATGTTGGCAACCGGCGCTGCCCTTTTGGCGCAGGGGAAGAACCCGCCGCCACAGGCGGGGTATGATCGTGCGGCGCGGGCGACGCTGCTGCATAACGCGAACGTGTACGTGGCGGCAGATCCGAACGCGCAGAAGCTGTCGGAGGTTTCGCCGGGGCACGAGGTGGTGATCAGCGAGCGTAATGGCGAGTGGATGAAGGTCTTTGCCAATACGGACGCGAAGGACGCGGTGAACGAGGACGACACGCCGGAGTTTCCCGATGCCGAGGCGACGTCGCCGATCTCGGGGTGGATACGGGCGAAGGGCGTGGTGAACGCGACGACGCCGGGCGGAGACATGGTGCTGTTTGGCGCAGCGGCCAATGCGGAGGATGCGGCGTCGGCTCCGCATGCGCCGGCGAGTGCGGCGACCGAGGCGCATCTGCTGTATCGGCGGGTGTTCGAGTACTTCCCGCAGTCGCCGCTGGCAGGGGAGGCGGCGTGGCGATCGGCGGATGTGCGCTGGCAGATCGACCAGCATGATGTACGGACGTTGCCCTCGGCGAAGGAGCAGGAGGCGTATCTGCGGCCGCAGGTGTACGAAGGCGAGATGAAGCGTGTGATCAAGACCTATCCGGGGACCAAGTATGCGGCGTATGCGGCGTTTAGTTTGATTGACAACAAGCTGTGCGGGGATTGGCAGGGTCTGCCGAAGTGTCCGGAGATGGAGGCGGCGCTTTATGAGAAGTATGCCAAGCAGTTCCCGGACGGGCCGCGAACGGCGCAAGCGCTCTACAACGCGACGTACCGGGAGGGCGTGGCGGTGACGATGTGGACGGTGCAGGAGGAGAAGAAGCACGCCGACTCCGCTGCGAAGAACGCGCAGATGCTGGCGGAGCAGGCGCGGGCGAAGTTTCCGGAGTCGGACTGGACGACGCGGGCGGTGAATGTTGCGTACCGGGTGCAGCAGGGCATCCCGGTGTTCGGGAGTGATCGCGAGTAACGGCCATGGTGCGAAGACTTCGGCCGCGCTTCCCCGTTGCCATTTAGGATGGGGAAATGCCGATCTGGAAGGTTATTCTCCTGGCCCTGCTTCAGGGTCTTGCCGAACTTCTGCCTGTCTCCAGCTCCGCTCACGTGGTGGTTGGCGAGAAGCTTCTCCACCTTGATCCGTCCGCGCCGGAGATGACGCTGCTGCTGGTGATGCTGCACACCGGAACGATGTTCGCGGTGATTGTGTACTTCTGGAAGACGTGGCAGCGAACGTACTTTGCCAGCAAGGACGCGTTTCTGCGGTTTGCGATCCGGGCGGCGTGGGCGACGACGCTGACGGCCGTGATTGGCTATCCGCTGATCAAGGTGATCGAGAGGACGGCGTTTCAGGGACAGAGCAAGGCGGAGATCGAGCTGCTGTTCTCGCGGCTGGACCTGATCGCGTATGCTCTGCTGGCGGCGGGCCTGCTGATCCTTGTTGCCGGTTTGCGAGAGCGGCAGGCGGTGGTAGATACGACGCGAAGCCTGACGCCGGATCTGCGGACGTCGGTGACGATGAACCAGGCCGGATGGATCGGTGCGGTGCAGGGACTGTGTCTGCCGTTTCGCGGGTTTTCGCGATCGGGCGCGACGATCTCAACCGGGATGCTCGTGGGCGCGGCGCGGGATCGGGCGGAGCGGTTCTCGTTTGCGCTAGCGGTAATTCTGACGCCGCCGGTGGTGTTGCGCGAGGCGCTCCGACTAGTGAAGGCGACGCATGTGGCGGCGGCGAATGGGACGCCGATCAACCTGGGCGGGTCTGTGGTGATGAGCCTGCTGGGCGCGGTGTTTGCGTTTGTGGCCGGGCTCGGGGCGCTGCGATGGCTTTCGAGCTGGCTTGAGGCGGGGCGGTGGTATCTGTTTGGGATCTACTGCATTGCGGCGGCTGGGGTGGTGTTCTACCTCCATACAGCGGGTTACTAGAGGCGTACCCTCCTCCCCGTACTTTTGGTCGCAAAATCTTCAAAGGCAACGGTTTAGGTCTGGACCTCCCTGTTCCTAGAGATGTTCATGGTGCTGGAGCCGAACCTGGCAAGTGGAACAGGCTGCGCAAGAGATCACTTCCGCTCGAAGCCCTCAAGGCTAAGCCATGCCCTAAACCAAGACGCACTTGAGAGGCACTTGATGTCGAGTGCCTCTTGAGGCTACCGGGGTGGGGAGGATGGTTGCGCCACGGCGGTGGGACGGGTGTAGCGCCAGGCCCAGTAGATCAAGGGAAGTTGGAGCGGCAGGCGGAGCCAGGCGGCCCAGAGCGGCACCTGCTCGAAGCGGCTGTGCTCGGCGATCATGGTGACGTTTGCGGGAAAGACAACGATCAGCAAGGCGATGAGACCCCAGGCGGCGGCGCGGCCGGGCTGGCCGGTGCGGGTCTGCGGAACGAGGATGCCTAGACCGCCGGCGATCTCGGCGACGCCGCTGAGCAGCACGAGCTCGCGATGAGCGGGGAGGTAACTGGGCATGAGACGCATGTAAGTTTCGGTGACGACGAGGTGGAGAGTGCCCGCAGCCACATAAAGCACGCCCATCAGAGATCTAGCGAGTCGCATGGTGGAGAGCTCCCGGGCAAAAGGAAAGGACGGGGTTGGCCCCCGCCCTTCGGTTCAATGCAGCATTGCCGTTAGCTCTTGAGTGCGTCGCGGTGTGACTTGATGAAGTCGTGAGACGTGAGGACATCCGCCTGCTGGTTGCTGAGGACCTCACGGAGCGGAAGCGGAAGTTCCTGATCGAGGGCATCCTTGTAGGCCTTTTTGGCTTCGTCCTCGCCCTGCTCGGCGGTCTCGAGGAGGGTGTGGTCCCCGCCGCCCAGCTTGGCCTTGAGGTCGCCCCAGGTGCGGTGGATGGCAGCAACGGTGGTGCCGGACTCCTTGACGTCGCGCTCGCCGAGGCGATGCAGCTCGTTCTCAAGCTCGGCGCGGAAGTTGGCGCGCTTGAGGCTTTCGGCGAGGAAGAATCGCTTTAGCTGATCATCCTTGATGTGCTCGCCGATGTCGGCGAAGCCCTTCTGACTGTCCAGCAACGTGTTGACGAGCGACGAGAGAACACGCTTTGTTTCGTGCAGCTTTGCTTCATCGGTAGCCATAGTGCCCCTTACAGTTCTTGAGATCGGCGGCTTGGTAGAGCCCATGCGCAGATGGATCGATGCCGCACGCTGGTTTCGCCTTAGGCAGGTAGATGCCGGGTCTGCGGATGGGTTTGCATCCTGATCCCCTGTCGGACGGGGAAGGTTGAGGTCAGGATGGGCTCTGGGATAATGACAGTTGCTTCCAGCGCCTTTCCAGTTCGCCTTGCACGTCGCATGTCTCTGATGTGGGAGGAGTGAAACGGTGAGGCCGCGGATGGCCGGTGATCCCCTATGAAGAACTTACGCCCTGGAACGGCGCCGACTCGCAGCCGCCGGTTGAACGAACTGATCGGCCTCGTCACGTTGGGCGCTGCGGCGCTGCTGCTGCTGGCCCTGGTGACCTACGCGCCGACGGACGCCTCGTTCGACACGGCTGGCGCGGTTGCGGCGGGGCGGCCGGCACATAATTGGATTGGCGTATTTGGGGCGTATCTGTCGGACGCGCTGCTGCAGTTGTTTGGCGTGGCGAGTTTTTTTCTGCCGCTGCTGCTCCTGCGGCTGGGGGTGCGGTGGATGCGGTCGCGGTCGACGGGATCGGGGCTGACGAAGCTGATCGGACTGTGTTTATGGCTGCTGGCGGCGCCGGCGATGGTGGCGCTGCTGCCGGGCGGCCTGCTGTGGCGGCATGCGGTGCCGATTGAAGGGGTGAGCGGGCGGCTGGTCTCCGACATGCTGGTGCAGTATCTGAACCTGCCGGGTGCGGCGGTGGTGGCGACCGTGATGGTGGCGGCGGCGCTGTATCTTTCGACGACGTTTACGCTGGCGACGGCGGGCGAGTGGCTGACGACGCGCTTCTCGACGCTGCGCGGGCTGCAGGATCGATGGGCGCAGTGGCAGCTAAACCGGACCAATGCACGGGTGGAGGCGGGGACGGAGCGATTCGGCACGCGACGCGAGCTGGCGGAGAAGCTGGCGCGGGAGAACGAGGCGCGGGCTGCGGAGACTGCGGCGCCAGAGCGGAATACGCTGCTTTCGGGGCTGTTTGGCTGGTGGAGCCGGCGGCGGTCTGGCGCGATGCCCGAACCGGAGGTGCCAAGTGTGGTGCCGGAGGGTGAGGTGGCGAGTGTGTGGGAGGCGATGCCGCGCACGCTGGTGGATGCACCGGCGGCGACGTCGATCTCAACCGCGATGGCGGCGGCGGCTCCGCATGCGGAGGCTCTGGCGAAGGCGGCGACGCCGCGGCGGGCGCTCGACGATGAGAACAACTTTGAGGAAGCGGCGTTTGCGTTTCCGGTTGCAGAGCCTGCGGCGGCAAGGCGGCCGGTCGAGGCGGAGACGGCTGCACCGCTGCCGATGCCGGCGCGGGCGGCGACGCGCGTGCCGGAGCCGATGCCGATCCCGGCGGCTGCGATCGAGACGGCTCCAGCACAGGCGATCTCGTTCGGCAAACGGGCGGACTCGGACATCAAGGCGGTGGCGATTACGCCGAAGAGCGTTCGTGGTTACAAATTGCCGCCCTCTTCCCTGCTCTACAAGAGTGACGAGCATGCGCAGGTACGGGAGGATGCGCTGCGCGACGAGGCGCGGGTGCTGGTCGAGAAGTGCGCCGAGTTTGATGTGGACGGGCAGGTGACGCAGATCAATCCCGGGCCGGTAGTAACAACGTTTGAGTTCAAGCCGGATGCGGGGGTGAAGTACTCGCGGGTGACGGGGTTGGCGGATGATCTGTGCCTGGCGATGGCGGCGGAGAGCATTCTGATTGAGCGAATGGCGGGCAAGTCGACGGTCGGGATTCAAGTTCCGAACTCGGAGCGGGAGACGATCTGGCTGCGCGATGTGGTGGAGTGCGAGAGCTTTGCGCAGTCGAAGTCGCGGCTGGCGATTGCGCTGGGCAAGGACATCAATGGGCGGATCGTGACGGGCGATCTGGCGAGTATGCCGCATGTGCTGATTGCGGGCTCAACCGGTTCGGGTAAGTCGGTGGCGATCAACGCAATGATCATGAGTGTGCTGTTCAAGTCGACGCCCGAGCAGGTGCGGATGATTCTGGTCGATCCGAA
Source organism: uncultured Acidobacteriaceae bacterium (assembly GCA_964235665.1). Taxonomy (GTDB): domain Bacteria; phylum Acidobacteriota; class Terriglobia; order Terriglobales; family Acidobacteriaceae; genus Edaphobacter. The sequence goes on along the minus strand of CAXSAY010000007.1, from coordinate 72,544 downwards.
GCGGGTGGAGTTGGGCATGTACGAGGGGATTCCGCACCTATTTACGCCGATCATTACGGAGGCGAAGCTGGCGGCAAATGCGCTGCGCAATGCGGTGCGGGAGATGGAGCGGCGGCTGAAGCTGCTGGCGAGCCACCATGTGCGGAACATCGATCAGTACAACAAGATGGTCGAGAATGCGACGGCGGATATGTTTGAAGACCCGCGCGATCAGGAGCCGCTGCCGTACATCATGATCATCATCGACGAGCTGGCTGATCTGATGATGCTCGATCGATCGAACGTGGAAGAGGCGATCACGCGGCTGGCGCAGATGGCGCGTGCGGTGGGGATTCATCTGGTGCTGGCGACGCAGCGGCCGTCGGTGGATGTGATTACCGGGTTGATCAAGGCGAATGTGCCGACGCGGATGAGCTTCCGGCTGGCAACGAAGGTGGATTCGCGGACGATTATCGATTCAAATGGGGCAGAGAGCCTGCTGGGACGCGGCGACATGCTGTATCTGCCGCCGGGGACGAGCCGGGTGCAGCGGGTGCATGCGCCGTTTGTGACCGAGAAGGAGATTGCGGCGGTTACGGAGTTCTGGAAGGCGCAGGGCGAGGCCGAGTATGTGCAGGGCTTCCTCGAAGGACCGAAGGAAGACAGTGTGGATGGGGAGCCGGGTGATGGCGGCGAGGCGAACGATGAGCTGTTCGACGATGCGGTGCGGCTGGTGTTTGAGTTTGGGAAGGCGTCGACGAGTCTGTTACAGCGGCGGTTACGGATTGGATACGGACGCGCGGCACACCTGATCGACATGATGCATCGGGATGGACTGGTGGGACCGGCGGACGGATCGAAGCCACGCGAGCTGCTGAAGCCGGCGACGTGGCTGAACGAGGTGGATACGGCAATGCGGTAGCGGCGTGGGTGGAGAGGCGGGTCCCTCCTCTTCGGTCAGGATGACAGGGTTTGGGGTGGGGTGGAGATCAGAGGCGGAGCCTCTTTGATCGCAGCGTCGTAACTGACACGATGCAGATGAGCAGTATGAGGCCAAGATAGAGAAGGCGGGGATGCCGTTTCGTCATGGGGCGGACGTCATGGCGCGGCGTGAACCGGGCGTTCGGCTGCTCGGGGCCGAGGGTCGCGTGGTGCAGGGCCGGGTCGAGGCGGAAGTGCTCTTCGTAGTCGAAGTGTGGTGGATCGGCTTTCGGGTCGCCGTAGAAGAGTGTGAGCGGGCCAGGCTTGACGACGTCGAAGCAGAGCTGGCGCTGGCGGGTTTCGAGCTCGACCGAGGCGATGGGCAGCGGGGCGTCGGCGCCGTTCTCGACGGTGACCTGGACGTCTGCGGGCTTCTGCAGGTTAGCGCCTACGGTGGCGGGAACGGTGAGTTGATCGACGGCGAGAGATACGCCGGCGCGCGTCAGGCGGAGATAGCCGAAGGCACCGCGGATCTGTTCGCCCGCACTCTCGGGCTCGCCCGCGATGTGGCTGTCAATGTGGACGGGACGGCTGAAGTTGGGTGTTCTGCCGGGCGCGAGCGTGAGGTGAATGCGTTCGATGGGCAGATGGGCAGGCACGGTGAAGCGGGCGACGGTGCGGTGCGCGGCCTGTGTGATGGAGGAGGTGCTGACGGCGGTGGTGTAGAGGGTCTGGGCCTCGCGGCTGGGTGGGACGATGGCGGCCTGCACGGTAGCCGGGCGGATGGGATCACTGCCGGCGAGAGGAGCGAGGGTGATGTGCAGGAGGGGTGCGGCGGTCTCCTGCAGGTGCAGGGTGGTGTCGGCGGGGAGATGCTGTGCGGCGAGATTGAAGAGGGTGAAGGTGCCGAGCGAGACGCCGGCAGCGTCAGGAGTGGTGACGGATGCGCGCGCGAGGAGGTTGGTGCCGGTGAGGGTGAGGACGACGTCGGTATAGGGCCGCGAGGGCATCTGCAGATCGAAGCTGAGGGAACGGCCGAGCTGGTGGAGGTTGAGGATCTGCGCGGGTTCGGGATCGGTCTGCAGGCTGGCGTTGCGCAAGAGGACGAAGGGGATCTCCTGCGTTCCGTCGCTGGTGTAGAGGCGGAGGTCGGCGAGCGAGGGAGCGGCGTGCGCGTAGATGGCGGGATCGAGGATGAGGCAGCTCTGCCCGGCGCTCGAGACTGAGACGGATCGCTGATAGCGGAGATGCGAGCTGGCCGCGTCGAGAAGAAGCAGCACGAGCAGCGTGGGAAGGGATCGCATCATGCGCTTCGATCCAGGAGGTTGCCGATCGAACAGGCCATGGCCCTTAATGTATCGCCAGAGGAGGCAGGTCTGGCGGCTGCGCGGCACGAAGCAGTGGCGCGACGGATGCGGGCGTTGTTAGTCTGGGCACGCTATGCGGAACCCTGAAATGAAGCGCCTTCTGCTGATCGATGATGACGAACTCAGCCGCGCGGTGCTGGAGCTGCATCTTTCGGCCGCGGGGTATGAGGTAGTAGAGGCCGAGAGCGGCAAAGAGGCGCTGGCGCTGCTCCGCGACGGCGCGGGTGTGAGTGCAGACGTGATTCTCTCGGACCTGCAGATGCCAGGGCTGCACGGGCCGGAGCTGGCGCGGCGGATACGAGCTGTGCTGCGCGGACTGGTTCCGCTGATTGCGATGAGCGGCAGCCGGCCGGTGGCGGACCGGTATGCGGGGTATGACGCGTTTCTGCTGAAGCCGTTCACGCCGGAGCAGCTCGCCGAGGCTCTGGAGGCGATCGCACGGGGGAACGCAGAGGCGACCCCTGAGGCAGTCCCTCCAGCCGATGCGACAGGGATCTCTGGAACAAGTTCAGGAGAGACGACGCCGGTGCTGGATGAGGAGACGTTCGCGCAGCTGGCGAGCATGATGAACCTGGCGCAGCTGAGCGAGATCTTTGGGTTGGCGATGGCGGAGCTGCGGAAGTACACCGAGCAGATGCAGGCGGCGATTGATGAGGGGGACGCGGCGGCGCTCCGGGCGAGCGCGCATACGATGAAGGGCGGCTTCAGCATTCTTGGGGCGCGGGAGATGCAGGTGCTGGGGGCGCGGCTCGAAGCGGACCGCGGCACGGCTGCTGACCAGGCAGCTACGCTCCGTGAGATTCCGCTAGCGGCGGAGCGGCTCCGGCGTATGCTTACTTCGCGCGGGCTGCAGGTTTAGAGGCAACCCGCTCTTCTGGCCAGGAGACGAGATGAACCAAGTATTGAAGAAGCCGGCAGGATTCGGCTCAGGAGCGAACCCCATTCGCATCGTGGTTGCGGATGATCACCTTGTGGTGCGCAAGGGTGTGATTGCCATGCTGTCGAACGAGGCTGGATACGAGGTGGTGGGCGAGGCAGAGGATGGCGACGATGCGATTACGCAGACGCTCGAGCTCGAACCCGATGTGTTGTTGCTGGATCTAGCGATGCCGCGACTGCCGGGCCTGGAGGCGATGCGGGCGATTGTGAACCGGTCCTCCGGGGTGAAGATCATTCTGCTGACGGCGACGATTACGACGCAGCAGATCATCGAGGCGCTGCAGATCGGCGCACGCGGAATTGTGGAGAAGGGCTCGGTGGCGGGCGAGCTGACACGGTCGCTGCGGGCGGTGCAATCGGGCGACTACTGGATCGGCGGCGAGCGGGTGGCGAACCTGGTGACGAAGCTGCGCGACCTGACGGCGAAGGCGGCGGCGGGTGCGGAGCGGAAGACCTATGGGCTGACGCCGCGGGAGCTCGAGGTGGTGAACTCGATCGTCGAAGGCTGCTCGAACAAGGACATCGCGAAGGAGTTCACGATCAGCGAGGAGACGGTGAAGCGGCATCTGTCGAATATCTTCGACAAGACCGGGGTATCGACGCGGCTGGAGCTGGCGCTGTTTGCGATTGCGCACAAGCTGGTGACGCTCGACACGTAGATTTCTGTCAGGGGCAAGGGGGACAGGGAGGGCGGTGAATCTTTTCCGCCTGCCCTGCACTCTTAAAGCTATGAGCGAACAGGCTGCGGACACTCTCTATGACGTCCTGGTGATTGGAGCCGGGCCGACCGGGCTGGCGTGCGCGATCGAGGCACAACGGGCTGGGTTGCGAGCGGTGGTGGTCGATAAGGGCTGTCTGTGCAACTCGATCTTTCACTATCCGGCGCACATGACGTTTTTTACGACGCCGGAGCTGCTCGAGATTGGCGACATCCCGTTTTCGAGTTCGAACCCGAAGCCCTCGCGGATGGAGGCGCTCGAGTACTACCGGCGCGTGGCGCAGCACTATGCGCTCGACCTGCGGCTGTACGAGACGGTGCAGTCGGTGACTGGAGCGGATGAGGACTTCCGGGTGCATGTGACGGACCGTGCCGGGCGCGCCGTGACGCACCGGGCGCGCAAGCTGGTGATTGCGACGGGCTACTATGACCTGCCGAACCGGCTTGGCCTGCCGGGCGAGGACCGGAAGAAGGTGGATCACTACTACGACGATCCGCACCCGTTTTTCGACATGGATGTGCTGGTGATCGGCGGAAAGAACTCGGCGGCGATCGCGGCTCTGGAGCTGTGGCGGCATGGCGCGCGGGTGACGCTGGTGCACCGGGGAACGGAGATGCATCGGCAGGTGAAGTACTGGATCCTGCCGGACATCAATAATCGCATCAAGAACGGCGAGATCACGGGGCTGTTTCGGAGCGAGGTGGTGGCGATCGAGGAGGATTCGGTGACGGTCTCGACGTCAGACGGCCTGCGGACTCTGCCGAACGATCATGTGTTTGCGCTGACGGGCTATCACCCGGACTTCAGCTTCATCGAGCGTTTGGGCGTGCGATTGGATGAGGCGAACGATCGCTGCCCGGTGTGCGACCCACGGACGCTTGAGAGCAATGTGCCGGGCATCTATGTGGCGGGCGTGATTGTGGCGGGCGAGCGGACGCACGAGATCTTCATTGAGAATGGACGGTTTCATGGGCGGCTGATCGCTGATCATCTGCGCGGGATGAGACCGGACGAGGATCAGGCGGCGCTGGTCGGGTCACGGTCAGCGCGGCGGAACCTGGAGTAAAGGCGCTAGCCGACAACGCGACGGAGGAAGCCGCGGATGCCGAGCGAGGTCAGCAGGACCAGGAAGACGCAGAGCATGACCAACACCAGGGCGGAGTTCATGTGCGGTAGGCCGGTGGTGAGGGCGCCGCGCAGGCCTTCGCTCATGTAGACAATGGGATTGACGAGAACAGCAAGCTGGAGCCAGCGCATGTGATTGAGTGCGGCCCAGGGATAGTAGACGCAGCCCAGGAAGGTGATGGGCATGACGACGACACCGAAGATGAGGCCGATCTGTTGTGGCTTGACACTGGTGCCGATGGTGAGGCCGAGCGCGCCCGAGACGAGGCTTGCCAGGATCATGACGGTGAGGAGGAAGGGCCAGTTGGAGACGTGCGCGACGACGGGGGTGGCGGGGACGTAGTAGGCCATGGGAAAGACGATGGCGGCAGCGATCATGCTCTGGAGCGCGGAGAAGACGATCTTTTCGATGGCGACGGCGGCGACGGGGAGCGGGCACATGACGCGGTCGTCGATCTCGCGGGTGACGCCGAACTCCTGCGCAAGCGGAAGGGCGACGGCGGCGATGCCCGAGAACATGATGGCGACGGCCATGAGACCGGGAAGGAGGATGGTGGAGAAGTTGGCGCCGGCCATGCTGGCCGCGGGGTTCATGGCGGCGTTACCCGCGCCCATGTGCGGCATGATGACGGTGAAGACGAAGAGGAAGAGCAGCGGATTCATGCAGACGCGGATGACGAACGGCAGCAGCTCGCGACGGAGCACGAAGAGATCGCGCAGAAAGAGGCCGGCGAAGGCGCGGACGTACTGCTGCTGCCGGCTTACGGGTGATGCGGTGAGAACGGCTACGGCTTCCATGAGTTTGCTCCTGCTGGTCGCTGCGGACTGCGCTCTTTCTTCTGGATGTGGACCGGCTACTCGCGCAGCTCGCGGCCGGTGAGGCGGATGAAGACGGTTTCGAGGCTGGGTTCGGTAATGGTGAGGTCGCGCAGGCCGAAGGGATCGGCGGAGCGGACGACATCCGAGAGCAGGCCATCGAGCGGTTGGGCAAAGACGCGAACGCCGCTGCCGGTCTGCTCGACCGCGGTGACGCCGGTGAGGGCGCGAAGGGTTTGCGGCAGAGTGGTGAGAGCGGCTTTGTCGTGCAGATCGAGCTCGTAGATCTTGCCGGCGCCGACCGAAGCCTTAAGGGCGGCGGGGGTGTCTTCGACGAGGATCTTGCCGTGATCGATGATGGCGACGCGCTCGCAGAGCTCATCGGCCTCTTCCATGTAGTGCGTGGTGAGGACGACGGTGATGCCTTGCGAGCGGAGGGCGCGCACGGCATCCCACATGGCGATGCGGCTTTGCGGATCGAGGCCGGCGCTGGGCTCGTCGAGGAAGAGGACCTTGGGCCGATGCGCGATGGCGCGGGCGATCTGCACGCGCTGGGCGAGGCCGCCGGAGAGCTGCTGCGGCCGGGCCTCGGCGCGCTCGGTAAGGTGGAACTGCTCGAGCAGCTCGCGGGTGCGGGCGGTGGCGTCGGCACGGGAGAAGCCGAAGTAAAGGCAATGGAAATGGATGTTTTCGAAGACGGTGCAGGCGCGATCGAGGGTGTTGTATTGCGGGACGACGCCGATCTCGCGACGGGCGGTTGCGGGGTGCGCGACAACGTCAATCCCGGCGATATGCACGCGGCCGGTGGTGGGCAGGGCGCGGGTGGTGCAGATGCTGATGGTGGTAGTCTTGCCGGCGCCGTTCGGGCCGAGCAGACCGAAGATCTCGCCCTCGCGGACGCTGAGGTCAATACCGTCTACGGCGATGACGTCTTGTTTGGCGCTGTAGACCTTGCGGAGATGTTCAATGGTGACGATCAAGTAGTTTGACCTGGAGGGCACAGATGGCATTCTGAGCCCTCTTCGATTATAGGCAAGGCAGGTTGGCTCGATGGATGCGGCGATCTGCGCGGGTCGGGCCGGCGAAACGGGACGCACAATCTTGCTTCGGCACGAAAGCGGCGACGTAGAATGGCGCTATGTCGCGTGGATGGGAGAGCAAAAACGTGGAAGAGCAGCAGGCTGAAGCCAAGGTTCCGCGCCCTGATACCCGCGTTGCCGATGCAGCCGGGGCTGAGCAGAAACGCAAGCGGCAGGCGCTTGAGATGCAGCGGGAGCGCATTCTTTCTGAGCGAACGTCGAGCGCGCACCGGCGATCGGCGTTGTCGCTTGCGCTGGCTGATATCGAAGAGAAGCTGACGGAGCTGGGCTGGTCGATTCATCTCTAGCTGCTTCTGAGGGCGCGACCGCTATTTGCCTGTATCGCGGCGAACGAGGGTGGTGGAGTTCGCCTGATCGATGCTGGTGAGCAGCATGGAATGGATATTGACGTGGGCGGGGCGGGTGACGGCCCAGAGGATGGCGTCTGCAACATCTTCCGGCTGTAGGGGAGTGATGTTTTCGTAGACCTTTGCTGCTTTGGCAGTGTCGCCGCGGAAGCGCACGTTGCTGAAGTCTGTTTCGACCATGCCGGGGTCGATTGAGGTGACGCGTACGGGCGTTCCCATGAGATCGAGCTTCAGGCCTTCGCTGAGGACACGCTCGGCGGCTTTCGTGGCACAGTAGACGCTTCCGCCGGCATAGGTCTGATGGCCCGCCGTAGAGCCGAGGCTCACGATGTGCCCCCCGCCGCGCGCGACCATGCCGGGAACGACGGCGCGGGTGACGTAGAGCAGCCCCTTAACGTTGGTATCGATCATCTCTTCCCAGTTTTTCGGGTCATCCTCGTAGAGCTTGCCAAGGCCGCGGCTGAGGCCGGCATTGTTAATGAGGATGTCAATCGCCTGCCATTCGGGCGGGAGTGAGCCTTGCTCACCGAGCAGATGATTCACAGCTGCGCGATCGGTGACATCAAGCGCTTCGCTATGAACGGCCGGAGCACCTGCCTCGGTCAGACCGGCTTCGAGCTGCTTCAACTTGTCGAGCCGACGGGCGCAGAGCAGAAGCTTTGCACCGGCTTCGGCGAAGGTTTTCGCAGAGGCGGCGCCTATGCCTGAGCTGGCGCCGGTAATGAGGACTACTTTGCCGCGAAGAACGTCGTTGGTTCTGGCCATACCTAGTCTCCTGCTCCTTCTCGCATGAAGGTGTCGATGCATGGGATGCAGAACGCCCGGGCAAACGCGACGAAGCCGATCGCAGGACCGATCGGCTTCGTGCTGCTGCAGGTGAATGGAGACTTACTGCGGGTTTGAGGTGCCTTGCGGGAGCGGGGCATCTCCGCCCGCGGTGGGTGCGGACTGCTGGACGCCGATGGCATCGCCAGAGACGACGAGCTGAACCCGGCGATTTTTGGCTTTACCCGCTGCTGTACCGTTATCGGCGACGGGATTGTTTTTGCCGTAGCCGGTGGCGGAGGTGTTATCCATGGGAACACCCTGAGAGACCAGGAAGTCGCGGACGGCTCCTGCACGACTCTCAGAGAGCTTCTGGTTGTAGTCGTCGCCGCCCACGGAGTCCGTGTAGCCTTCGATCTGCAGCTTCAGGCCGGGGTACGCCTGCAGGATGCCGGCGACCTTGGCCAAGGCAATCTTGGCGTCGGGCTTGAGGGTGAACTTGCCGGTGTCGAAGAGCACATCGGACATGTTGACGATCAGGCCGCGCGCGGTTTCGCTGGTGGCGAGAACGCTGTTGAGCTGCGAACGGAGACGCTCACGGATCGCGTTGGCATCGTCTGCGCTCTTGTTTGCGGCTGCAGCCTTGGCACGGGCCTCGGCGGCTTCCGCCTCAGCACGGGCACGCTCTGCGTCAGCCTGCGCCTTGGCCGCCGCGGCCTGCTGGGCTTCAAGCTGGGACTGCTGCGCCTGCAGCTGTGCGGTTTGAGCCTGATCCTCGGCTGCCTTGCGCGCATCGACGGCCTGCTGCTGCCGTTCTGCGGCCTGCTTGCGCAGGGTCACGAGGCGAGCATCTTCCGCACGCTGGACAACCTGACGGGCGTAGGTGATTTCGAGCTTTGTGTTGCCCTTCTTGTTTCGGTCGATGTCGGCGGCGTTCTGCAGATCCTGATTGGCCTGAGACATGATGTCCGAGGCGTACTTGTCGGCGCCGGTCGCCTGCGCGATGCGCATCGCGTTATAGGCCTCGTAGAGCTCGAGCGGAGACTTCTCGTTACGGGTGATCGGGTTGCTGTTGCTCTTCGCGCCATCGGTATCGGCATAGGCGCCGCGAGGCAGAAGCGAATAGTGTGCGTTGACCTTCTCGAGCACTCCCTGAGTGCGGTCCTCGATGATCTGGTTCTGCATGACGACGACGTCGCTGGGCTGGGAGACGGAATAGTACGGCTCGGCAGTCACGATCAGACCAAAGGACTGGAGTGAGGTGGTGACGGTGATGTTGCTCTTGGTGCCTGCGGGAAGAACTTCGCCGAGGTTGTTGGGACGGCCGTCGGGTGTAATGGCCCAGAGGACGTAGGTGAGGTACTCGGGGCCGAAGCCGTTAGCGGGTGAGAGGCCTTCGAACTTGGCTTCGATGGTGATGCCGCCGCGCTCGCTCTTGACCGTCGCTTCGCCCTTGCCGCCGGGAAGGAGTGTGGTTCCCTTGAAGGCCACCTTGGTCGAGCCGCTGCGATGAAAGTAGTTGACGGCGTCGAGATCGCGCTGCACGACCTTCACCCGGTAGAGGTAGATCCCATCCTTTTGCTGAACTGCATCCCGGGCTTCGCTTGGTGTGACGTTCGAGGTCGGGTTCGCTTCCTGAGCGGCAGAGAAAGGGGAAGCTGACAGGAAGAGTCCGGTCAGGAACAGGGCACTTCCGCCCTGAAGGTACAGTGACGTGCGTTTCATAAACGTATCGATCTCCTAACAACCAACCGACGCTTCCCTGAACTCGTTCATTCAGCAGGAATTTGCGCCTATCAAGATTCTATGCTCTTGATGGGGCAAAGGTTAGTCCTTTTAAGACCGGAGCGAGTAACACTTTGGTGGGGGGAATGTGAAGATAATAGCCCGCAGTATGCGGGCTATCGGGAGCCGGCGTGATGGAAGGGGTTGTGAGACTTAGGCCTGGGCTCCGCCCGATCTCTGGACGAAGTGATAGGGCGGCCAGGGTCCGGAGAGTTGCATCCGGCACTCCTTCAGCTGCTGGATCGCGGAGCTGTATTTGTTCTGATAGCGCTCCACCGTCTTGCCGTCGATCAGATGAGCGATATCGAGGAGCATCTTGCCGGACTCCATCCGTTTGCAGGTGATCTCCTCGGCCAGGGGCAGGAACATGCGATGCATCTGGACGGAGAGAGCCCTGGCCTTGCTCTGGCGCTCGCGCTGCCGGGTGGCGCTTTCGCGCAGGCTGGTCAGATACTGCTGCCCGACGGTCATGTCGCGCAGGGCATTGCCTGGACAGGTGTCGTCGACCAGAACCTTGAGGTGCATCTCGGCCTTGCCGCGCAGGCGCTCGACGTTGGCCTGGAAGTGCTTCTGGTTGGAGCGGACGGAGCGACGGAGCGCCTCGTCATCGTCAAAGGTGGTGCCGAAGCGGAACGGCAGCACGGTGGAGTGCTTGAAGCAGTCAGCGATGACACGTGCGTGATCCCGCTGTGTTTGCTGGTCCATACGGGCGGCGTCTTCTGGCAGGTGCTCGGAGACGACGACGGCGAGATCTCCCGCGGGAAAGAGGAATGCCTGATTGTTGAAGAGTCCGTGAACCCCCTGGAGCGGGGTAGGACGGCGATGTCGGCAGAGCTCAGGGAACGCCTGACGCTCTGTGATGCAGTAGGCGTACCATGCCATACGATTTTTGACCTTCCTGAAAACTCTCTGAAGCACACTGTGCGTGTTTCGCGGAGACAACATGGGACCCGCAGACGTTTCGCCTGCTATCGAACCATTCTGGCGCGCCCGCTTAAGCGAACTGTGCCGAATGCGAGTCGGATAGTAAGCCCGCCGCGATAGGGTTGGCAATGCTTTGTTCCGGAAATATTTTTGCAGGGGCAGGACGGCCCGGGCATACCCTCTACTCATGCCTGGCTCTCTGATTCCCTTCCGCCTTCTGACGCGGTTTCTGCCCCTGACTCTTTTGCTGGTTGCGATCTCGTTGCGAGCGAGCGGACAGGACCCGACGCCGCCCAAGCCTGCACCGGATGTGCTGATCTTTACGAACGGGGACCAGCTGACGGGCAAGCTGGTCCAAGCGGTGGGCGGCAGCATTACCTTTCATAGCGAGATGGCCGGCGACCTCTCGGTTTCTCTGGATAAGGTGCGGGAGCTGCGGTCTTCCGGCTCCTTTGCGCTGCTCGAGAAGGAGCAGAAGGTGGTGGGGGCGCTGGTCCGGCCGGGGTCGGTCACGGTGAAAGATGGCAAGCTGAGCATCGCTTCCGGGGAGCAGATCATCCAGACGATTCCTGTGAAGGACGTTGGGTACCTGATCGACGAGCCGACGTTTCGCCGCGAGACTAACCCGCACCCGAGCATCTGGTATGGCTGGAACGGTGCCGTCTCGGCCGGCGCCACGGTGGTGCGTGCGACACAGAATGCGACGACGTTCAACGCGACGGTGGCCCTGGTACGAACGTTTCCTACGGTCTCGTACCTGCCGCCGCGTAACCGGACGCTGGTGGATCTGAGCGAGACCTATGGCACGCAGAGATCGCCGGGAGCGATTCCGAATCCGCTTGGTCTGCCGGATCAGCTCGTGAAGACGAGCATCTTCCATGCGGACGCGGAACAGGACGAGTATCTCAGCCGACGCTTCTACTACCTAGGAGAGGTGGCGTTTGACCACAACTTCTCGCTTGGCCTTGATCTGGATCAGATCTACGGAGCCGGCGTGGGCTATACGGTGATCTCGGATGCGAAGCAGCAACTGGATGTGAAGGCGGATGTGCACTACGAGAGACAGGCCTTCTTTCAAAGCACATCGAACCAAGACCTGGTTGGATCGACCTTTGGCGAGACCTATCGCCGCACCTTGCCGCGCAAGATCCTGTTCACAGAGGCGGGTAACTTCATCTACAGCTGGAACAACTCTGACGCCTATGCGGCCAACCTGTCGGCCGGCTTTGCGTTTCCGATCTGGAGGCGCTTCGCGGCGAACGTCACCGCGACGGACAACTACGTCAATAACACGCCTGCGTTCTACAAGAAGAGCAGCTTCCAGTTTGTGACAGGGGTCAGCTACACGTTGAAGTAGCGGGCGAACCTAGCCAGAAACAGCCCCACGCTGCAGCTGGCTGATGGCATTCCCTAGTGGACGCCGCGTAGAAGACGCACGACCGGCTCCGGCAGATCGTCGTGGGCGCTCTTCATCAGAAGGGCGAGATCCCACAGCTGGGTGTCAGTGAGGCGCTGCGCGTAGGAGGGCATGCCATCGGCGAGATTGCCGTGAGCGGTGGCCTGGTAGAGGGCGCCGGCGGGTTGCGCGATGGCCTGTGTGCCGGCGGGACTGGTGCGGTCCCAGAACTGTGCGGCGAGGGGACCGCTGCCGTTTTTCCCCGGGCGTCCATGACAGCCGGCGCAGTTCGCCGCGTAGAGACGCGCGCCGCTTTCAAAGACCTCTTCGCTGGTGCCAAAGGGTGCGACCGGCACTTTGCCGGGGATGGCTGGCTGCGACGACTCCGGGGATGGTGCGGATGCTTTAGCGGGCGCCGGGGAGAGGCCCGGGGCTGACGGCGATGAGGAAGGTCCGGCGGAGGGGGTCGGGATCGCTTCGGGGTGGCGTCGCAGGGGAGAAGACTGTGCCGGCAGCGACCGGCTGGACGAGGACTCAGCCGGTTCAGCAGGGTGGGCGGCAGTGTAGCGATAAAGAGCTGTGCCGCCGCCGAGCACAGCCGCCAGGGCAGCGAGGCTCGCAACGGTCTGCCCCGAGGTGCCTCGACCCGATGAACCTATGCGGCGCGCTGTGCCGCGTCGACTTCCCTGCCGCTTCGCCATCCGTTCCCTGCACCTTCTTCTTTCGCCCGCCGGCACGACTCTGCCCGTGGATGTTCTAATGAGGTATGCCCGCTAAGGCCGCCCTTGATCGAAGTCTTCACCTTAGCAAAGCCGCGGGCAGAGGAGTCTGTGGAGTGCGTGGTTTCCGGTCTAGATGGATGGCGTTCCCAGCGCCTGCGGTTCTGCTCTTAATATTTCTTCCCTCAACTGCCGAGGCACAGGCACGGCGGCCAGTACGGGCCAGACGCGAGACCAATGCCAATCGCCGGGCGCGTATTGACCGCGCGATTGCCGAGACCTACTCGCATCGCTATGAGATCTCTGGTGGCGGTGGCTATTTACGCTTCCGGTCAGGTGAGTCTCTGCAGAAGAACAATGAAGTGACGTTCTTCGGCAACACGACCTACTTTCTGAATCCGAAGCTGGGTATTCTGGCCGACGCGCACGGCGCTTACGGCAATGCCAAGATCGGCAACAATATCTTCGATCTGCCCAATCCGCAGATCTCCGAGTACACCTTCACCGCCGGGCCGGAGTACCGCTTCTACGCGCAGCAGAAGACCTCTGTCACAGGGTTCGTGACGGGCGGAGTCGGGTACGGCAAGTTTGCCAGCGGCTCGAAGAACATTCCGCCGCAGCTGCTGGGCATCTGGTCGACGCCGTGGCGCGCGGCGTTTACGGTGGGCGCCAACTTCGACTACAACTTCTACCCGAATCTGGCGTTTCGCATTGCGCCGACCTATATCGGAACCACTTTTGATGGCTCGGACTACCAAGGCGCGCAGACGGTGCACGGAACCCTGCAGAACAACTTCGGTTTTAACGTCGGATTCGTGTACCGGATGGGCCATCAGAAGTAGATGGTCCCGAATGGCGAGCTAGTCGGGCGTCTCCTGCATGGACGGGCGCTGGGCTCGCAGCCGGGTGCGCAGACGGGCGGTCTCCTCACGATGGCAGAGCAGGCAGAGGGTGCGGAGGTTGTCGAGGTCGCACTGGCCGCCGCCCTCTGCGACCGGGATGATGTGGTCGGCATCCCAGAGCGATCGGCGGGCTTTGATGGATCGCATCCCGTACACGCGCAGCCCCTCCTCGCGCGCCGTGCCGCGGGCACGTTTGAGCGCCGAGAAGATGGCGAGGGTGTCAGCCTGGCAGACCGCGCAGCAGCCACCATCGCGGGCGAAGACCTGATCGCGTAGATAGCCGGGATCGGACCGGAGGCGCCACTGATGGACGCAGAAGTCCGAGCAGAAGGTGCGGCGACGCTTGGCCAGGATCTCGAGCTCGCACCAGCGGCAGAGCAGCAGGCCGTTGGGGCCGAGGCGCGGATCGCTGCGACGAGAGACGCGGCCGGCTTCGGCCAGGGTACGAGATGGATAGGCGTGCGGCACTGGGTCTAGAGTAGCGATTCGTGGACGGGCTGTGGAGTAGCCTGATCGATGCCCTCTTATGCTGCCGCTTGATCCCAGGTGCGGACGCGATCTGGCAAGATTGAAGAGCACTCAGGCCGGTCCTGAAAGGATGTGTATGGCAAAGCTGGAATCTGCAATGGTGTCTCTGGGCAGTGACGCTCCTCCGTTCGAGCTTGAGGATGTTCTTTCGGGCAAAGCAGTTGGACGGGATGATGTGCTTGCCGGAAAGCAGGGGCTGCTGGTGCTGTTCGTTTGCGTGCACTGCCCGTATGTGAAGCATGTCGAGGCGGAGCTGGGTCGTATCGGTGCGGAGTTTGGTGAGCAGATCGGCATTGTGGCTATTCAGCCAAACGACGTTGCGCAATATCCTGAGGACGGTCCGGACGGGATGCGCGCGCAGGCACAGCGACTGGGCTGGAACTTCCCCTACCTGCTGGACGAGACGCAGGAGGTCGCACGCAGCTACGACGCGGTGTGCACGCCGGATCTGTTTCTGTTCGACGCCGAGGCGCGGCTGGTCTACCGGGGTCAACTCGATGGGTCGCGGCCGCGTCGCAAGGACTCGGGCAATGACGTGCCGGTCACGGGTGAAGACCTGCGAGCGGCGCTGAAGGCCGTACTATCCGGAGTCGTGCCAGCTCCTGAGCAGACGCCGGGCATTGGCTGCAGCATCAAGTGGCGCGATGGGTAAGGCTGCTTGGAGCTCGCGCGCGAGGAACGAGACTGCTGAGACAGGAATGATGCTTCCCTGAAGCCCAAAGAACGTCTGCTTGACCGAGGAGAATTCTGCCATGACCGCTATTCTGGACAGACTGAAGACAGGTGTTCGTCACTTTCGCCGAAACGTCTACGAACAAAATGCGGAGGCTTACCAGCATGCGGCGAGCACGCCGCAAAAGCCGCATACGCTGGTCGTCGCCTGCGCTGATTCGCGTGTGGATGTTGAGACCATCACGAACTCCGGACCAGGGGAGGTCTTCATCACGCGCAACATCGGCAATATGGTACCGGCCTATGGCGAGATGCTGGGCGGTGTTTCGGCCGTGATTGAGTACGCGGTTTCGGCGCTCGGCGTGAAGCATGTGGTGATCTGCGGGCACTCCGACTGTGGCGCGATGAAGGCTCTGCTGCACCCTGAAGCGACTGAAGGCATGCCCACGGTAAAGAGCTGGCTGAACAACGGAAAGGCGGCGCTGTCTGTTGCCGAAAGCCTGCAGGCAGACGATGGCCGCGCACTGCTGCCGGTGGTTACGGAGCAGAATGTGCTGATGCAGCTCGCCCATCTTAAGACGCATCCCTCCGTTGCCGGCGCCATGGCACGCGGGGACCTGTCCATCTCGGGCTGGGTGTACGACATCGGCTCAGGAGAGGTGCGGATTGCTGAGGAGGACTCGCGCGAATTTCACCACGTGACGATGGAGGAAGCCGAAGGGGATCTCGTGACGGGTCAGGAGGGCTGAGCGCATGATTGTTCCCAAAGCTCCTCAACTTGGGCGCATGTTGCGGTACGTCGGCTGGCCGCTGGTGGCACTGGTCGCGTGGGATGTTGCGATTGTGGTTGCGTTCAAAGTGCTGCACTGGGAATGGGTCGGCTCGAAGAACGTTCCGCTGGCGCTCTATGGGTCGGCGATCGGCATTATCGTCGGCTTTCGCAACAACTCGGCCTATGCGCGATGGTGGGAGGGTCGCGGCCTGTGGGGCCAAGTCGTGAATAACAGCCGATCGCTGGCGCGGCAGGTCTGCTCGACCATGCACCCCCAGCCGGAGCAGCATGGAACGGACGGTGCTGATCTTATGGCCATGCAGCGACGCCTGGTGATGCACCAGATCGCATATGTTCACGCTTTGCGGCAGCACTTGCGGAAGCTGAGCCCGTGGGAGGAGATTGAGCCGCTGCTTGATGCCGACGAGATTGCTGCGTTACAGGCGTCGAAGAATGTTCCACTCAGCCTTCAGCAGCAGATAGGACGGCTGCTGCGGGAGAGCAAGCGCCGCGGATGGATTGACCAGCTGGAGTGGCAGTCCATGGATCGCAATCTGGATGATCTGGCGGACGCGCAAGGAGGCACGGAGCGCCTCAAAAACACGCCCATGCCGAAGCAGTATGACTTCTTTCCCATGCTGTTTGTGCAGATTTATTGTCTGCTGCTGCCGATCGGGATGGTTGAGAATCTGGGCTGGTTTACGCCGCTTGGATCGACGCTGGTCGGCTTTATGTTTCTCGCGCTCGATAAGATCGGCCGTGATCTTGAGGATCCATTCGACAACAAGACCTATGATGTTCCGCTGACGTCGATCACGCGAACGATCGAGATTAATCTGCGTCAGCTGCTGGGCGAGACCGAGTTGCCGCAGCCGGAGGTGCCGGTCCGCGGCGTGCTTTGGTGAGGGCTCTGCAGGTCAGGCGTAACGAAGGGCCCTCGCGAGGGCCCTTGTTTTCTGGAGGGGATTGCTTAGCTTGCGAGACCCTTTGAGGTGGAATCGGACCCATGCTGCTTTACAAGCTTGTTGTACAGGCCGAGGATCAGGAAGGGCGCAGCCCATTGCCCGACGAAGAGGGCATTATCGCTCTTGCCGGCTGCCTTGAAGCCCACCGAGACTGCCATCGAGGCCAGGGCCATGCCGAGATAGGCGCTCGACGGAATCTTTGAGGTGACTTGCTCGATAGCGGCTGTTACTTGATCTTCCTGAGCCTCGCCCGGGGCTAAGCGGTAGTCGGTCATATATCTCTCCTCCGTGCGGCTCGGCCGCGCAGTACTGAGATGGATGCAGAGATCGGCCGCTATGCGGCCCCGACAGACTCTTTTCTAACAACCTTCCTGCTTCCCCTGATCAAAATCAGGCTTGCTTCTTTGGTTGCTGTGAAGTGGTGCCGTTGCTCCGCGTGGGTCCGTGTCAAAGCCAATGTCTCTTGCGGAGAAAGAGGAGCAGCGCCGCTGTGCTCACGATTGCCATCAGCGAGACATACATGGCTCCGTGGGGGGAGTCTTCAAACGGCAGACCCTTGAGATTCATGCCATAGATGCTGGAGATGGCCAACACCGGAAGCACGATGGTGCCAAGAACGGTCAGCACCTTCATGACCTCGTTGGTTCGGTTGGCGACACTCGAGAGATAGATATCGAGCGAGTTGTTGACCAGATCGCGCTGCGTCTCGACGGAATCCAAGAGGCGCACCAGATGGTCGTAGATGTCGCGCACAAAGGGCTGGTGCTCGGCATCGATGATCGAATCAGGATCGCGCTGCAGGTGCAGCGTGGCGTCACGGGTGCCGACCAGCACACGTCGCAGATCGACGAGTTGCCGCTTGATGCCGAAGACGCTTTGAAGCACCACCGGATCCGGCTGGGAGACGACGCGATCCTCGAGATCGTCAATCTGGTCATCGAAGGCATCGATTGCCGGAAAGTAGAGATCGACGATGGTATCGAGGATGAGGTAAAGCAGGCGTGCCGGTTTCTCATCCGAACCGTCTCGCCGCGCCCGGGCGAGTGCCTCGCGACTGGTCGCGCAGTCGGGCTCTGCGACCGTGATGAAGAACGTTTCACCGTCCGCCTGCCCGGCGAAGATGTCGATGGTTGAAAACGACACCTCGATCTTGTCGCCAGCCTTCTTCAACTGCACCGGTTTTAACACGGCAAAGGCGTAGTGCGGCGTCTGTTCCACCTTGACGCGCTCGTCGTCGGATCGGGCATCTTCGAGATGAAGCGGGTGCAGATGGAAGCGATCCGCAAGCTCCTGCAGCTTCGGATCGTTTGGCGAAGTGAGTTCGTACCAGGGCATAGCAGTCCTTATGAGCACGGTGGACCGCGCGTTGCGATTTTCGCATGCGGGATTTGACGCGTTCGCAGCCGGCGCGGACGGCGCTGCGGGTATGCTCAGAGGAACCCAACAGTTTCTGCCCGGCCCTGAAGGAGATCTGCCCATGCCTGCCTGCCGCCTCACGGTGCTTGCCACCCTTGTCGTTTTGTTTCCGCTCGCGCTCGCACAGACCCCGGCGACGACGCACGCCACGAGTTACGATCCGAGGCTGACCTTTGCTCCGCTGACTTTGCCGCAGCCTGTGAACGCGTATCGCTCAAGCAATGGGGCGCCGGGACCGGCCTACTGGCAGAACGAGGCGGACTACGAGCTGCATGCCACGCTTGATACGGCTGCCAAGCAGCTGCGCGCGACCGAGACGATCACCTACACGAACAACAGCCCGGACACGCTGACCAGCCTGTGGGTGCAGCTCGACCAAAATATTTACCGCAAGGACTCGCGTGCCGCGATCGTCAACAGCGGCCGACCTCGCCGAAAGCCGGTGCCGGACTCCGAAGAGAACCCGAACAATCGCACCAGCGAAGGATTTCTGCTGGACTCGGTGGAGATCGAAGCAGGCAAGCAACACAGCAAGGCGGAGACCCTGGTGGATGACACGCGCCTGCAGATTCGCCTGGCGCAGCCGCTCGCGGGCAAAGGGGCACAGCTTAAGATCCACATCACCTACCACTATGCGATTCCTGGCGTGTGGGGCGGCCGCACCTCGTGGGGTAAGTCCAAGCAGGGCGAGATCTACGACATGGCCCAGTGGTACCCGCGCATGTGCGTCTATGACGATCTGCGCGGCTGGGATACGCAGCCGTATCTGGGCAATGAGTTCTATCTCGAGTACGGCCACTTCGATTACTTCACGACGGTTCCAGCGAACATGATTGTTGCCGGATCGGGCGAGCTGGTGAACCCGAAGGAGGTGCTGACCAAGACGCAGATCGAGCGACTGAACCAAGCGCACGCGAGCGACAAGACGGTGACGATCCGGAGCGTCGCCGAGGTGGCGGACCCGGCCAGCCGGCCGAAGCAGGACGGTACGCTCACCTGGCACTTCCACATGGATAGCACCCGCGACGTGGCGTGGAGTGCGAGCTCAGTCTTTGTGTGGGACGCGGCGCGCATCAACCTGCCCGAGGGCAAGACGTCGCTGGCGATGAGTGTGTATCCGCCGGAGAGCGCGGGCGATGAGGGTTGGGGACGATCGACAGAGTACGTGAAGGATGCGGTCGAGAACTTTTCACGACGGTGGTTTCCCTATCCATATCCCGCGGCGATCAATGTGGCAGGCTTTTCTACCGGCATGGAGTACCCGGGCATTGTGTTCGACGGCATCGAGGATCAGGGTAAGACGCTCTTCTGGATCACTGCGCATGAGATCGGCCATGACTGGTTCCCGATGATCGTCGGCTCGAACGAACGGCGTAATGCGTTCATGGACGAGGGCTTCAACACCTTTATCGACATCTTCGAATCAGACGACTTCAAAGGCGGTGTCTACGGACCGAAGCGCGACTCCGAGTACTCGGCTGGCGGCGAGCCGGCGGACACCATCCTGAAGGTGCTCGACAACCCGGCCGCGCCGACGATCCTGATGCCGGCGGACGCGTATACGTGGCAGCTGGGACACCCGGTCAGCTACTTCAAGGGCGCGTTCGGCATGGTGCTGCTGCGTGACCAGATCCTCGGTCCGCAACGCTTTGACTGGGCGTTCCGCAGGTACATTCGCGACTGGGCGTACAAGCACCCGTCACCGTCAGACTTCATGCGGTCGATGGCCAGCGAGGGCGGCGAGGACCTGGACTGGTTCTGGCGCGGCTGGTACCTGAACAACTGGACGCACGATCTTGCGGTGAAGGCGATCGACGGCGAGGCGGTCACGTTCACCAACAAAGGTCAGCTGGTGCTGCCGGCGACGGTCGAGGTGAGGTACAAGGACGGTACGACTACGCACTTCCGGCTGGCGGTCGAGACATGGCTGAATAAGAGCGAGGTCACCTGGGCCGGGGAGAAGCCGGTGGCGAGCGTCGTGATCGATCCGGACCACAGATTGCCCGATGATGATCGGGCGAACAACGCGCTCTCCGCGAAGTAGCCCCGGCTGGTGCGCAGTGCGGGACTTCAGCGGTCAGCGCTGCGCGCCCTCGGCCCGCTCGTCATCGGCCCAAAGCAGGCCGCAGTGATGACACATCCAGCGCTTTTCTCCCATGGGCGCCGGGATCGAGAAGAGGTACAGGGCGGCGAGGGCGGCACCGCGGCCAGCGCCTTCGAAGCTGATGTCGAGCGAGTCGCAACGCGGACAGCGCGGCTGGATGTAGATTGGCTCGCCCTCCATCTCGATGGAGGCCGGGACCGGGGCCGAAAGGATCTCTTCGGCCGCAGCGGCGTCTGACTCCGCGACCTGGAGGCGGATGCCGCCGATGAAGTTCGAGATCTGCCAGTCGAGCCGAACGATGTTTTCGTTTTGCAGGAAGCAGAACATGCCGGCGCCTTCGATGACGGACCGCGCCACAATGGCTTCGGACAGATCGCGGTAGCGCCCAACGGTGACCAGCTTCTGATCAAGGGGCGGAGAGGTCGCATCGTCGTCATCCAGTAGCGGCGGCTCGAGACCGCGCTCGGCGAACTCGGCTCGCAGAGCGTCCTGCTCCGGCTCACGCAAGGTGTCATAGAGGCGGGCAGTGGCCATCAGTTCGGCTTCGTTCATGGCCGCGTAGTGTTCCCTCGGGCTCTGGAGGCGGCGATACACGGGATCGGGAGTCATGCAGCTAGACTGCCGCAGCGTGGTGAACGGCTTCAATGCGTGTGATCTGCCCGTCGCGCATATGGAGGATTCGGTCCGCGATAGCGGCGGCCTCTGGGTTGTGCGTGATCATGAGAACGGTCTGATTCAGTTCGCGACTGGAGCTGCGCAGCATTTCGAGCACGGCATCGGAGTTCTTGGTATCGAGATTGCCGGTGGGTTCATCGGCGAGGACGATGGCGGGACGCGTGATGAGGGCGCGGGCGATGGCGACGCGCTGCTGTTCGCCGCCGGAGAGCTCGTTGGGCCGGTGACCGAGGCGACCGCTGATGCCGAGGAGATCGGTGAGGTGAGTGAGCAGCGGGCGATCAAGGGGTGTTGTGCTGCCGGAGATCTCGTGAGCGATCTCGATGTTGCCCATGGCGGAGAGCGTTGGAAGCAGGTTAAAGCGTTGAAACACAAAGCCTATGCGAGATTTGCGGAGGCTGGTGCGGGCGCTGTCGGACAATGGCGCGAGGTCGATGCCGTCAATCGTCACCGAGCCGGTGGTCGCCTGGGTGAGGCCGCCGAGGACGTGGAAGAGGGTTGACTTGCCGGAGCCGGAGGGGCCTACGATGGCGACGAACTCGCCCGGTGCGACGTCGAAGCTGACGCTCTTGAGCGCTGTAACCTCAACCTTTCCCGTGCGATACGTTTTGCCGAGATCTTTGGCGATGATGATGGGGTTCATTGGCTCAGGTGCGAGTTTAGCAGCCCAGGTGGGATGATGAGCTATGGGTGAGCGGCTGCGTAGCTTGTTATTGCTGGGGTTGGTGCTGTGGACGCTGGTGGGCATGGCGGGCGTTGCCATTGCTCGCCTGCGGGGCGAGACCGCTCGATTCCGTCGAGGTGCGGCCACCTTGAGTGCGATCTGGGTGGGGTACGCGGCGGTTTTGGTGGGGGTCTCTCTCGCGCAGCCGATCCGGCGATACAACGTCGGGCAGGAGCGATGTTTCGGGTCGATGTGCTATGCGGTCACGAACGCCGAGGAGCCGCGCGGCTTTCTGGTTCGAGGAGAGGAGCCGGAGCGGCTCTTGCGGGTGCTGGTGCGGGTGACAAATCGCGACCGGGAGCGCACGGAGAGCGAGCCCGGACTGACGGCGTACCTGGTGGATGAGCAGGGACGACGATGGGACCAGGTTCCGGGTCTGGGCGGGGTACGTCTGACGACGGCAGTCACGCCTGGAGGATCAATTCTGAGTGAACCGGTATTCCGGCCGGCGAGGGACGCGACGGGGTTGGGGCTGGTGCTGGAGCATACGGGATGGACGTGGGCACGACTGACCGTTGGGGATGCTGAAAGTTATGTTCACCGGCCGGCCGAGATGACAGTTCCGGCGGGAAAGAAGTAGCTAGGCGAGGTAACGGTACCGTGTTAAGCTGAGGGCCTCCGCGGGATTTCGCTCCGTTTGCTTTTTGAGGCATCCCTGGACGGGCCCCCTTGACTGCGGGTCCAGCGACCCCCCCCTCTCGCTGCCGCACCAAGGGTATGACGGACCTATGGAGCTCTCGCCATGGATATGCATACACTGCATGTCGAGCATGCGGCGTTGTTGGGACTGTTTACCCTGCTGACCATCGTGAACTCGGTGGTTCATCGCGGGGCTCGCGGATCACGATGGTTTCCGGCGTTTACCTTCTGCGCGTTTGCTGGCGCCATGCTGATCGCGCTGCGTGGATCGATTCCTGAGCTGCTGTCGATCTGGCTGGGCGATCTCTTCTTCTCGCTCTCCTACGTGTGTCTCCATCGGTCGTTCACGGAGTTCTTTGGCAAGCGCAGCCGGTTCTGCGCCTTTCAGATGGCGCTGGCGGGAGTGTGTGCCGGCGTGCTCTGGCGATGGACGCTGGTGACACCAGATACGCCGCACCGGCTGCTGTGGTACAGCCTGATTCTGAGCGCGCAGGTGGGGCTAAGCGCGGCGTTTGTGCTGCGCCACGCGGCGGGGACGCTGCGCTGGTCCGCGTGGATGATGGGCGGTCTGCTGGTGCTGCTGAGCACGAATAATCTCTTTCGGGCGGTGGCGGTGATGCGCTTCGGCGCACCGGCGGACTATCTCGAGAGCCGGGGCGCCGTGTGCTGGGCGCTGCTGCTGACGACGGTGCTGCAGGGCGCCGTGACGATCGCGTTTGTTTGGATGACGGCGGCGCGGCTCCATGGCGAGCTCGAGATGGAGGCGATGACGGATCCGCTGACGCGTCTGCTGAACCGGCGGGCGCTGGACTTCTGGGCGGAACGCGAGGTGCTGAGCAGCCTGGCGAGTGATCTTCCGCTTTCGGCGATCCTGATCGACCTCGACGAATTTAAGACAGTGAATGACGCCTGGGGTCATCAGAGCGGGGACGCCGTGCTGCTGGGGGTGGCACGCTGCCTGGAGGCGGAGATGCGCGACCACGACCGGCTGGCACGACTGGGCGGCGATGAGTTCGCGGTGCTCCTGCCGAGGACCTCACGCTATGAGGCGATCGACATTGCCGAACGGCTGCGGGGCTGTGTAGAGGAGATGCGCTGCGTCTCCGGCGAGACGGTCATGACGGTGCGGGCGAGCTTTGGCGTGGCGCAGATGGACGAAGAGGTACGCGGGTGGAACGCATTGCTGCAGCAATGCGACCGCGCGATGTATCGGGTGAAGGCTCGGGGCGGCAACCAGGTGCGGGTGCATTAGCAAGACCAGGTGACGGCCGCTGGCCCAAGGCAAACAGAAACATGAGGTGGGCGATAGCGGCGCTTATGGAGCCGGCCAGCGTGCGGGCTCCATCGGCGCAGCAATGGTATGCGTGATGGCGATGTCTTGCGGCTTTAGAGGACGGCGGCCAGCTCGGGGTATCGGCCGATGTGGCTGGTTTCGTAGAGGGCGAGCAGGCGCTGGCGCATGAGGTAGTAGGCGCCGGCGGCCTCCTGAACATTGAAGGGACCACGCGTTCTGCCGAGACCGAGGGGAAGGCTGAGCAGCAGCTTGCGCGAGGCGCGACGGAGGGCGATGCCATCGCGCCGCATACGCTCAACGACGATCAGGCTTTCGCCGGGATTCCAGCGCTGGGCGTAGCCGGCGAGGGCGAGCAGGACGTCAGCGTTGGCATGGAGACGTTGGATCCCATCGAAGCCTCCGATCAGGGTCCAAAGCTTGTCCGTTTCGATCGAGACCTGTCCTTTTTTGGGCTGAAGGTAGTCCAGCGCGATGGCATTGATGCCTTCAGCGCTGACCGGCTTGAGACGGGCGAGCAGATCGTCCCAGCCCAGGCGGGACAACGAGGCTGCCTTACGATGGCTTTCAAAGAGAGCGCCACCAACACCAAGGATCGTCATTCCAAAGATAGCCACAAAGCTCATAAGGGTGGGCCGTCGTTCTCGACCTGAGCATACTGGACACGTTACCGAAGAACAACCGGAATTTCGGCAGGTCTGGTGGAAATGTGCGCGTGCGAGCTCTCGGGACGCCAGAAAGTCGTGATCCAGTACACGAGGACGGCGAGGTAGACCAGCATTCGAACGTGCACCAAGACGATGAACTGGTGATTCCAGCCGAGGGCGACATGGCCGAAGTCCTCGAGCAGGGCGACGAAGGCCCAGGTGGTAAGGCCCTGACCGATGGCGAGAACGTAGCTTCGCCGACCGAGGCCGAGGCGATTGGCGGCGCTAGCCATTGCGAGAAAGAGGCCGCAGGTGAGCAGAGAGGTGAAGACGGTAATCCGAGCGTCCCAGAGATCGAGACCTTTCGACTCGGGCGCCCCCATGTAGAGGGAGATGGTGGCGGCCAGAAGGAGACCGGCGAAGCCCCAGACGAGGAACGCCCGCCGGGCTTCGAGCACCCATCGGCCGCCGGGACGAAGGACGTCGAGAGCGATTTCCAGGATGAGGGCGATCTGGAAGGCGTAGTCGGCGAAGCCGGTCATCCAATAGGCGAGAAAGTAGCCGTGGCGTGTACCGTGACGCAACACGAAAAAGAGCAGGATCGTGCGGAAGACGGCGTATGCGACAAAGCAGGTGAAGACAGGAAAAGAGCGCCAACGGGAACGACCGACCAGAACAAAGAGAAGGGTGACGTGGCCGGCAAAGCTCGTCACCCACAGAACGTTGTCCAAGGTCGAGAGGTTCATAGGAGCGGTTCCGATCCGCTAATTAGAGCCCGAAGAAGCTACGCACAGTGTAGACAAAGGAACCAAGGGCGCTATTCGAAGGACGCGCGACCTGGGGGTGCGGATTGCATCCGGTCTGTTCAGCGTGAAGCGAAGTGGCGGCGGTGAGGGAGAGGGCAAAGGCAACGGCGAGCAAACGAAGGGACTTCTGCATGGTGGAGCTCCTTGGGCGCAAAGATGCGTTAGCAGAAGCCTACCGTTTATGGGAGGAAAAGAGCTCAAATTTTGCACCACTTTCGCAGCATTTTCTTACCCGTACGGGGGATGGCAACGTGTGCAAGGGCGGGTGGCAGAAGGGATGGCGTAGGCTGCTGCGATGGAGGTGAGCGGGTGATTCTGGGGGTAGGGACGGATCTGATTGAGATCGAGCGGGTGCGACGGAGCGTCGAGCGATTCGGGGACCGGTTCCTCGAGCGGGTGTTTACGCCGTTTGAGATCGCCTACTGCCGAACAAAGGTGCATGGGGCGGCGGAGAGCTTTGCGGCGCGATTTGCTGCGAAGGAGGCGGGGGCAAAGGCGTTGGGAACGGGGATCAGCCGTGGGGTGCGATGGACGGAGATCGAGGTTCGCAATGAGCGCGGAGGCAAACCAGGGATTGTGTGGAGCGGGCGGGCGCTCGAGCGGGCACAGGCGATGGGCGTGGTGGCGACGCAGCTCTCGCTCACGCACAGCCGGGAGATGGCCATGGCGATCGTGCTTGTGGAAGGTCGTGAGTCGTGAGGGGTGGTGCGGGGTGATTTCTGAACCCTCCGTTGCCGTTCCAGCATCCTTTCATAGACATACCCGACAGAAAGAGGGCGACGGCGCGTGAGCTGCGGTATGCTCGACGGACGGCGATCCCACCGATGGGGTCTGGATGCGGTGAAGTTGACCGTATAAGTTGGGTTTGCAGGTAAGGGAGAGCTATGCCGAGTCAGCAGGAGGTGCGGTGGTCGCAGTTGAAGGTTGGCGTGATTGTGCTGATCGCGTCGATCGTGCTGATCACGCTGCTGTTTCTGATGACGAGCTCGTCGGGGCTGGGGCTGTTCTCGCACAAGATCCAGGTCACGACCTACTTTGAGAACTCGGCCGGTCTGAAGGAAGGCGCGGCGGTGAATCTGCAGGGCGTGACGATCGGAACAGTAAAGACGATCGTGATCACGAGCGCCGCCGAGCGAAAGTTGACGCCGGTGATGGTGACGATGAAGCTCGATACCAAGTATGCCAAGGATCTGAAGAAGGACTCGAAGGCTTCGCTGAGTACGGTGGGTGTGCTGGGCGATACGGTGGTCGACATCAACAGCCAGTACGCCGTGGGGCCGCCTCTCGATAGCGGCGATGAGGTAAAGACGCTTGAGACGCCGAACCTGCAGGACGTGGTGAAGGCGAGCCAGGGAACAATCGAGAGCCTAAATGTCATTTTGGCAAAGATGAACACGATCGTCGATAACTTGCAGAACGGCAAGGGATCGGTCGGGCAGCTCATTAACAATCCGGACCTGTACAACAAGGCGAACGCGACGGTGGATGAGCTGCATCAACTGGCAGTGAATCTAAACCAGGGCAAGGGGACAGTCGGCAAGCTGATGAACGACGATGCGCTCTACAACCGGATCAATGAAACGATCGGGCGAGTGGATTCGATTACAGCGGGTCTGCAGAATGGGCAGGGATCAGCGGGTAAGCTGCTAAAGGATGAGCAGCTGTATACCAACTTGAACAGTACCATTGCGAATGCGAACCAGCTGCTGAGCGATGCGAACGCAGGCAAGGGTGCGCTGGGTCTGCTGGCCAAGGACCCGCAGTTCCGGCAGCAGCTCGCGGACACGTTGACGCAGGTGAATACGCTGGTAGCGGGTATCGACCAGGGGCGCGGAACGTTGGGCAAGCTGGCGACGGATGACCAGGCGTACACGAATCTCAACAAGCTGCTGACGCAGAGCACGTTGCTAATGGACACAATCCGTTCAGACCCGAAAAAATATCTGACGATCCATCTGAAGATCTTCTAGACCGATGCCTGCAGCAACTACGAGCCAGGGCGGAGTGCCGAAGAGCCTGTCGCGGTGGATCTGGGTGTTGCTGGTGGCGATGGCGGTCTGCGTAGGCCGTGCGTCCACGTCTCAGAATGAGAACCTGCTGGACCTGAAGCGGTATGCGCGCCTGGAGGAGAAGTCTCCGTTTCAGGAGCGCGTGCTGATGGCATATCCGCTGCGCGCTGCAGAGCGGAGCCGCGGATTTCTGAGCCTCTATGAGGCAGGATTTCGTAAGACGGTAGGGTCACCGGAGGATCTGGCGGTCTCGCTAGTGAACTGCGCGTGCTTGCTCTTGCTGCTGCCTGTGGCTGTGGCGCTGCGGCGCGAGATCGAGCCGGCACCAGAGACGACGTGGCTGGCGCCGTTAGTCACGATGCTGGTGGTCGCGCTGACCTATGTCGTGCACTTTGAACAGCGCTTCACGATGCCCTACGACCAGCTTTCGCTGCTGTTCTACAGCGTGGGTCTGCTGGCCGTGACGGCGCGCAGGGGATGGCTGCTGCTGCTGGTGATGGCAGCCGCGACGCCGAATCGGGAGACGGCTCTGTTTCTGCTGCCGACCTGGTGTGTGCTGCTGTGGCGTGAGGGTCGGCGCGGAGCAGCGATTGCCTATAGCGGGGCCGGGCTGGCGATCTGGGCGGCGTGGCGGTGGGAGATCGGACGGCTGCTGCACGAGGCCCGGCAGCAGTGGGACCTGCCGTGGCGGAACAACCTGATGTCGGTAGTGGTGCCGCTGCATTGGCCGCAGCTGCTGGAGGTGTTCGGATTTCTGGCGATCCCGATGTGGCTGCTGCGCGCCGCTGTGACCGACCGCCGTTTGCGTGGGCTTTGGTGGGGAACGATCCCATTTTTACTGGCCGCGCTGGTGGTGGGGGTGTGGCGGGAGACGCGAATCTTTGGTGAGCTGAGTGCGCTGGTAGGAGTGACGTTTGCAGTCGAGCTGGAAGAGGTGCTGCGGCGACGGGGATCAGTCATGAACGGAGCGGATGCGGGTTTGTCCCGCGGCGTCCGCTAAGGCTCGCAGGCCGTCTCCGCGTTTGCCCTTTTACGAAGAGAGCCGGCGATGCGATGATGTGGGTGCGGTGACTGCTGCCACAGGCGGCCTGCACTTCCCTTTTCTGGAGATGGCTTTGGTTCGAGCGATGGCGTGTGTTCTGGTGATTTCGGGTGCGGTCTGTTCCGCGCAGGGGTTTATCGGCTCTGATACAGCAACGGGGCCGACGAGTGAGCCCAAGAAGCCGATCAGCTTTGACGTGACGTCGATCGACAAGACGGCTGACCCATGCACAAATTTCTATCAATACGCCTGCGGCAACTGGCTGAAGGCGAACCCGATTCCGGGCGACCGGGTGCGCTGGGGACGGTTTGACGAGCTGGGCGAGCGTAATAACTACCTGCTTTATGCGGATCTGAAGAAGGCGGCGGATGCCCCGAAGTCGCCGCTGCAGACGCAGTACGGCAACTTCTTTGCGGCGTGCATGGACGTGAGCCGGGTGGACGCACTGGGCGTAAAGCCAATCGCACCGGAGTTCGCGCTGATCGACGGACTGAAGAGCAACGGGGATCTGGCGGCGTACGAGGTCACGGAGTTTCAGCAGCACGGTGGCGGCGGATTTTTCGGATCGGGTGTGGACCAGGACCAGAAGGACTCGACCAAGCAGATTGCGGCGACGGGCCAGGGCGGCCTCTCGCTGCCGGACCGGGACTACTACCTGAATGATGACGAGCGGTCGAAGACCATCCGCGCGCAGTACCTCGCGCACGTGGAGAAGATGTTCGGATTGGCGGGTGACTCGCCAGAGATGGCCAAGGCGGAAGCAGCGGATGTGATGCGGATCGAGACGGCGCTGGCCACGGGCTCGATGAGCCGGGTGGAGCGTCGGAACCCGGACAACGTGTACCACATCATGACGATCGACCAAGTGGACGCGCTGAGCCCGAGCTTCAACTGGGGGCAGTACCTGAACGGGGTCGGGCTGGGTGCGGCGAAGACGCTGAATGTGAGCTCGCCTGGCTACGTGAAGGCAGTGCAGCAGGTGTTGGCAACCGAGAAGCCGGAGGCGGTGAAGCACTACCTGCGATGGCATGCGCTGCATGGCGCAGCGCCGCTGCTGGCGAAGCCGATTGTCGATGAGAACTTTGCGTTTTTTTCTCAGACGCTGAACGGGCAGAAGGAGCAGCAGCCGCGGTGGAAGCAGTGCACCACGCGGACCGACCGCGCGCTGGGCGAGGCTGTGGGACAGGACTGGGTGAAGCAGAACTTTCCGCCGGACGCGAAGGACAACATGGAGCGGCTGGTGCGGGCGCTCGAAACGGCGATGGCCGAGGACATCAAGCAGCTGCCGTGGATGAGCGAGGCGACCAAGGTGGAGGCACGCAAGAAGCTGGATACGATCAAGGACAAGATTGGCTATCCGGAGAAGTGGCGCGACTACTCCAGCCTTCCGGTGAAGCGGGACGATCTGCTCGGCAACGAAGAGCAATCGGCGATCTTTGAGGCCAAGTACGAGAACGCCAAGCTGGGCAAGCCGGTGGATGAGCGGGAGTGGGGCATGACGCCACCGACGGTGAATGCGTACTACAACCCGGCGCAGAACGACATTAACTTCCCTGCCGGCATCTTGCAGCCGCCATTCTTTGACAACCATCAGGATCCGGGCGTGAACTTTGGCGGCATCGGTGTCGTGATCGGCCACGAGATGACACACGGCTTTGATGATGAAGGATCGAAGTACGACCTGAACGGCAACGTGCGGCAGTGGTGGACGGACGAAGACAAAAAGAAGTTTGAGGAGCGCACGGAGTGCACGGCAAAGGAGTACGACGGGTTTGAGGTGGCGCCCGGGCAGAAGCTGAACGGGCATCTGACGCTCGGTGAGAACACGGCTGACAATGGCGGCATTCGCATCGCGTTCCAGGCGCTTGAGGAGACGCTTGCCAAGAGCGGGGATGGACCGAACTTCGCGAGCGGCAAGAAGGACGGCTACACGCCGCAGCAGCGCTTCTTTATCTCCTTCGGGCAGGTCTGGTGCCAGAACATCACGGAGCAGGCGGCGCGGGTGCGGGCGAAGACGGACCCACACAGCAGCGGCGAGTGGCGGACCAACGGCACGGTGCAGAACTTCGAAGAGTTCGGCAAGGCCTTCAGCTGCAAGACCGGCCAGCCGATGATGCCGACGAATGTCTGCCGCACCTGGTAGATGTGAGGCTTAAGCAGGCTGAAGTACGGGGGAGAGCGCGACGGCGTTTCTCCTCCGTTTTTCGTCTGGTGAAAGATGACCAAAGGTTGTGACGGGTTGCTGGCAAGTGGCGCAAACGCTCGCCAGCTTCTACAATTATGGGAAATGAATCCCTGATGGCATGTCGGTCCTCTTCAGCGCCCGGTGTGCGCTGAAAGCGATCTGCAAGGGTGAAGGAAGCGCATGAAGTTCAGCAAGATTGGCCGTGTCTCGATGGCACTGGCGGCCTCGGTAGCACTTGGTCTGGGTATGACGGCATGTGGCGGCGGAACAGTCGGCTTCATGTGGGTAACGGGAACCACCGCGACGGGAACAACGGCAAGCTCGATTGTTGGTTACAAGATCGATGACTTCACAGGGAACCTGACGACGATTCCAAAATCTCCGTTTAACTCTGTCGGGGTGAACCCTGGCGTTCCCGTCGTGCGAGCCGGCGGACGGTACGTGTACGTGGTCAACAAGGGCACGTTGAACGCACAAGGCGTTACGAACCGGGACGGAAATGTCTCTGAATTCAGTGTCGGCGGCGACGGCACGTTGACGTTCCAAGAGACGTACGACACGGCTGGAGCGTCGCCTGTGTGGGCGTCAGCCGACACATCCGGCGGATTCCTCTATGTGCTCGACAGCCTGGCGCCGGCGGGCTCGCCCTACGCCAACAACCAGCAGGGCGACGTCACTGTGTTCACCATTGCTGCTGACACCGGGC
Source organism: uncultured Acidobacteriaceae bacterium (assembly GCA_964235665.1). GTDB lineage: Bacteria > Acidobacteriota > Terriglobia > Terriglobales > Acidobacteriaceae > Edaphobacter. The sequence continues at coordinate 41,559 of CAXSAY010000007.1, read as the reverse complement.
GGCTCTCGATTGTGACCAACCAGCAGGTGAAGGATGCGAACGACCAGAATATTCTTTATTTCCCGGTCGGCCAGAACCCGACGATGATGCGGTTGCAGGCGAGCAGCTGCCTGTTCATTCTGGATGGCAACGCGCCAAGCACCACGTCAACAAAGGTGCCAAACACCTTTGTCTTTCCCTATCAGATCGCGGCAGGCGGACAGTTGACGACGACGGTAAGCGGCAACGTGCCTACGGCCGCTGTCAATGCGTCCTCCGTCACGAATGGAAGTGGAGCATTCCTTTATCTAACGGATATCGGACCGACTGATTCTAGCGGCGCTCCTACGACCTCTGGAATGATCCTTCCGTACACGGTGGGCACGAGCTGCGCTCTCAACGCCGTGGTCGGAGGTAGCGTTCAGAACATCTCCCCTGCACGAACACCAGTTTGGACCGTAACCGAAGCGCGTAGCAGCAAGTTTGTCTATGTGCTCAATCAATCGAATGCGGATGCCTCCCAGGTGAACAGCTCGATCTCGGCATTCAGCGTTGATGCCACGGGCAAGCTGACGAGACTTGGCACGCAGAATAATCCATATGCCGTCGGGTCTGGTCCGACCTGTATGATCGAGGACCCCACAAATAAATACTTCTATACGTCCAACAGTGATGGCACTGTAAGCGGATTTAGGCTGAACACGTCGACGGGAGAGCTTGGGCCGCTGCAGCATGGCTCAAGCTTTACGGCAGTGACACATGCAAGCTGCCTGGCGGTAAGCGGAGCAACGAGCTAGGCACAGGTATTTGCTACACACCGGCTGCTCCTGCATCGCAGGGGCAGCACCGAATGGAAAGCAGCAAGCGCTGTTGGGCTTGCGAAGGGTTGGAAGACGAATGAACTGGAATGCAATTGGGCGCGGGAGCGTGGCGGCAGTGGTTTCGGCAGCGCTTGGATTTGGAACGATCTCCTGCAGCCGCGACTTCACGGTGGCGTATGTGTATGCCACGGCATCCACTACAACGACGACCGGCGTGGTGGATGGCTACCTGGTGGATTACCAGTCCGGCGCGCTGACGCAGTTGGCTAACTCGCCCACGAGTTCAGGTGGCAGAAATCCAGTCACGCTGGTAGCAGCACCTAGTGGGAAGTACATCTATGTGCTAAACCGGGATGACTCGAGCGTGGTGCAGTTCGCGGTTGGGACGGATGGCAAGATCTACCCGCAGAATACCTACAACACCGTGGGCAGCTTCCCTGTGGCGGCGGCAATTGATTCAACGGGCTCGTACCTGTATGTGGCCTCGACCTTTCAACCGGGGTTTACGGCGGCCCTTCCGGGACCGGGTAATCTGACGATCTTCCCCATCAATGCGGCTGACGGAACGCTCGACCTTTCGAAGACAACTTCGGTCGATACCGGAAATACGCCGATCGGGATCGCCGTCTCGCCGTATCCAACAGGCGCGACGACGCACTTCATCTATGTCGCGGATCGGGAGAGCATAACCGCTGCTGGAAGCACGACTCCTGAGCCGATTGGCTACATCCAGACCTTTACGCAGACGCAAGGAAGCGCAACGCTGACCCGCGTACCGGAGGTCGTTGCCGCGGGACAGGCTTTGCCGCCGGGAACGCGGTCCGGGGTGCAGCCGAGCGGTGTTGCTGTGGACCCGACTGGACGCTTTATCTACGTAACGGACGCGCTGTCAAACCAGGTTGGCGGGTATCTGGTTACGTCGACCGGGCTGCCGCTGCCAATGACGAACGGACCATTCGCGACGGGACAGTTCCCGTCTAACCTGACGATTGATCCACGCGGCAAGTACCTGTACGTGACGAACTTCAACGCTGCCTCGGTCACGGCATACACGATCGATCAGGCAACGGGAAATCTCGCGGGATCCGTCGGATCGAGTTCAGTAACCGTAAACACCAACCCGACGTGCGTAGCGATTGAGCCGGCGCTTGGGATCTACCTGTATACGTCGAACAACGGCGATCAGACAGTCTCCGGCCTGCAGCTTAGCCCGAACAATGGGACATTGAAGCAGATTCAGAACACGCCCTACCCGGCGACAGCGTTGCCCAGTTGCCTGGTTGCGGTCGCTAACGGACAGCATGCGACGCAGGTCGTCAACAATCAGTAACGTGGTCTAGAAGTAAGAAAGCCCCGCCGGCGAGCGGGGCTTTTCTACGTCTGCGCGTATCGGTTGTGAGACCTGGCTGGATCTGCAGGAGTGCGGCGGCTAACCGAAGCAAAGGCTTTCGACAGCGTTGTGCCGGGCACTTCAGGGAATCGGAGTGGGGTCGAGGTCAGGCTCTTTGCGGACGATCTCGCCTCGCTTTTTGGCGTTCGTCAGGATCAACTTGCGGGCGGGCTTTTCTACCCAACGAACGGTCGCGTAGGCAAGCGCGATGATGGCGACGTACGAGATCCAGGGATCGAGCGCGGTGAGATGCGTGCGCTCAAGCAGATGGTAGTTATGGATCATCTCGAAGACGTTGAAGTGCAAAAGGTAGAGAGCGAACGTGGTCTCGCCAAGGATGACAAGCGGGCGCAGAGCGAAGAGGCTGGTAATGAGGTTGGGACCGCTGAGACCGAGGATGAGCAGGCAGAAGAGCGGCAGAAGCAGCGCACCATGCACGATGACGTACGGGATGTGAGGCGCGGCAAGGTAGAAGAAGAGGCAGATAGCGGTCAGGGCGAGCGCGCTCATGAGCAGGCGTTGCCGCTCGGAGAAGGTAAGGAGCGCGTGGAGCTTGGCGAGCGCGAGGCCGGCAAGAAAGGTGCAGAGATAAACGGGCGGAGTGTACTTAAGTACGCGCATCCAGTAGGTGCCGGTGTAGCGGTCAGCAGGGGCGGGCAGGTGGTCCGGGTTGAAGAAGTGGTAGAGGGTGTGGGGGGTCAGGCCGACGAGCCAGAGCAGGAGGACGACCCCGACAACGCGCCACGGGCGGTCCAGCCAGCGGGCGTTGCGGGCCCAGAGCAGGATGAGGTAGGGAAAGGCAAAATAGAGGAGAACATCGGCTGAGAGCGTCCAGGCGACCGTGTTCCAAAAGGTGGCGAGCGACGGACTCCAGCCCTGGAGGAGAAGCGGCGTGAGGATCAGGCCCTGCCAGAACTCAGTATGGGAGCGGGCTTGCCACTCCGCAGCGAGCATGGGAAGGGAGAGCAGGAGAACGAAGAGATAGGTGGGATAGAGCCGAGCGAAACGAGCGAACCAGAAGTCGCGCTTGATGAGGGTGAGCGCGCGGTCGCCATAGTTATAAGTTAGGATGTAGCCGGAGATGAGAAAGAAGCAGCCGACAAAGATGAAGCTGTTGTCGAGCAGGGGATGCAGCCACTCCATATGCGGCGGCGTGAAGTGAAAGAGCATGATGCTGATGGCAAGGAGGGTACGAACGCCGCTAAGAGCCGGCAAGGGCGGCTTGCGCGGATGGCCGCTGACGGGCGCGGACGGGGCGTGGGCCGGGATGGGGACGGTCGTGCTCACAGATGAAGAAGCGCCAAGTACCGGATCGGGGTGCTGTATGTCGACGTACAAGGAGCGGCTTGCCCCATGTGCGTTCGCCGGAAAGGTCGGTTCGTCAATTGGACACCGCCGAGGGACGAAGGTTGCGTGTGAGTGGCTTGAAAGTAGGGGGATTGTTGCGGGTGGGATCGGCGTCGTCAAGGTCCGGCGACACGTCACCACTTGGCGGGACCGCCGACTCCTTCTCCCTGCTGAGCAACGTTTGCTTGCGATGGAGGCCCCAGCGATAGCCGGTCAGGGCTCCGGTTGCGCCGACTACACGGTGACATGGTATGGCCAGAGCGACGGGATTGGCCGCGCAGGCGGTCGCAACGGCGCGGGCGCCGGACGGCTGGCCGAGCGACGCAGCTACGGCGGCATAGCTGCGAGTCTCTCCGCGCGGAATGGCCTGGAGGGCCTGCCAGATGCGCTGCTGAAAGGCAGTGGCGCGGACGTCGAGCGGAAAGGTGCGGGCGATGGGGCTCTCGGAGAGGCCAGCGAGGACAAAGTGGGAGGCCTCTGCCAGCCAGTGTGCCGTGATGTCTTCGGGATCGGCTGAGGAGAGATCGGGCACAGCCGACAGGACGGCGGCGGGGTTGGGGACCTCGCGGCGGGCGGCCTTCGGGAAGCGGGCTGCGAGATCGGCGCGGAGCTGCGGATCGGAGTCGCCGAAGGTGATGGCGCAGACCCCTGTGGCCGTGGCGGCGACCAGGGTTCGGCCGAGCGGGCTGGGAACGAGCGTGTAGTGGATCGTGGCGCCCTCGCCGCCGCTGCGAAGGGTAGAGGGCGTCATGCCGAGGGTGTCGGCGCTGGTCTCGTACAAGCGCGACGAGGAGCCAAAGCCAGCGGCGTAGATGGCGTCGGTGATGCTGGGTGGCTCAGGCGACGCCGCATCACGATCGACCACGGCAGGAGCCGGCTGAAGATGTTCGCGGAAGGCGTTCAGGCGATGGCTGCGGGCGTACTGCGCCGGCGTCACGCCGAGGATGCGATCGAAGGCACGGGTGATGGTCGAGGCGTCGACCGCAATGGCTGTGGCGAGTGAGGCGAGAGTGACGCGGGCGTTCACGGCGTGCCGGGCGTGTTGCTGCAGGTACTCCGTCGCAGCAGCCAGGGTGGTGATGAGCGGATCAGGAGCGGCCGCGCCGTCATTTGGCTTGCAACGAAGGCAAGGGCGATAGCCCGCGGACTCGGCCTCGGCGGGCAGGGTGAAGAAGCTGACGTTGCGGCGGGTAGGCCGGCGCGAGGGACACGACGGTTTGCAGAAGATCTTGGTTGAGCGGACGGCGTAGACGAACTGGCCGTCGCCGGCGGGGTCGCGGGCGAGCACCTGCTGCCAGGCTTTGCCGGCGAAGTCGCCGGTCGGCGGAATGCGGGTTGGTGTCGGTGCGGGCATAAGAAAGGTGGCCATAGCTAGTATGGTGCCGGGAGGGGGTCCATGGCCACACTCCGGATTTTCGGGAGAAGTGAGGAGGCGGCACGGATCGTTGCGGAGGGTGGCACCGCTTGCCGAGGAGGTGCCCGTGTCGGCATGCTGGCGTAGGCTGAACGTGAGCGTGTCCTGCATAAGAGCGACACGGCTGTGAGATCGGGAGTGTGTGTGATTCTGACGCGACGGGACGTGCTACGAGGGCTATCCGCGGCGGGCGCCGTTGCGGCGACAGGAGGCCGGGCGGAGAGGGTGACGACGGGTGGTCAGGCAAGCTCGCCGGGCAGTCTTGACGAGTTCCGCTACGACCAGGTGGAGGTCCGCGGGCAGCTGGAGACCGCGCAGCAGGCACAGGCTCGCAGCGTGCTTCTCGGGCTGAACGAGGACAGCCTGATGAAGCCGTTTCGCCAGATGGCGGGCAAGCCCGCAGCGGGTGTGAGCCTGGGTGGATGGTACGAGTGGAAGGGGGACTTCGACTTTCACCATGACGATGCCGGATTTGCGCCTGCTTCGACCTTTGGGCAGTGGACCTCCGCGATGGCGCGGCTGCATGCGGGCTCGCGAGCGGATGGATCGACCGGCGAGACCGCGATGGGCGAACGGGCCGTGCAGCTGCATACCCTGTTGCGCGAGGAGATCACGCCGGACTACTTTGCGGGGACGCGCTTTCCTGCTTACAGCTATGAGAAGTTGGTCTGCGGCCTGACCGATGCGCAAGCGCTGGCTGCTGACACGCGAGCATGGGAGACGCTGGAGCGGGTCACTGCGGCGGCAACCGCCAGCCTGCCGGGGAAAGCGCTTGAACGGGAACGGCAATGGGCGCTCGGCAAAGACGCCTCGTTTATGTGGGACGAGAGCTACACCATGCCGGAGAATCTGTATCGCGCGGCAAGTGCAGGCGCAGGGAGCCGGTACCGTCGCATGGCACGGGAGTATCTGGAGAATGAGACCTTCTTTGCGCCGCTGGCGCGCGGGGAGAATCAGCTCTCGGACAGGCACGCTTACAGCTACCTGAACGCGCTCTGCTCCGCGATGCAGGCGTACTTCGTGGACGGCAGCACGATGCACTTCGACGCCGCAAAGAATGCCTTCGCGATGGTTCAGGCGCAAAGCTTTGTGACAGGGGGATGGGGGCCGGACGAGCTGTTTCGCAAGCCCGGCTACGGCCAGGTAGCCGCGAGTCTGACCAACACGCATAACAGCTTTGAGGTGCCGTGCGGCAGCTTCGCGCACACCAAGCTGACGCGGTACCTGCTGCGGGCGACGCGCGACGGGCTCTACGGCGACAGCATGGAGCGGGTGATCCACAATGCGGCGTTGGGCTCACTGCCGCTGCTGCCGGACGGCCACTCCTTCTACTATGCGGACTACAACGTGATGGCGAAGCGGATCTACAGCGTGCATCGCTGGCCATGCTGCTCTGGCACGCAGCCGCAGCTGGCGGCGGACTACGGCATCAACGGCTATCTGCACGAGCCGGGAGCGGTGTGGGTGAATCTCTACCAGCCCTCCGCGCTTCGCTGGCAGGAGGGCGCGCAGTCGCTGGTGCTCGAGCAGACGACGAGCTATCCGGCGGATGGTGCGGTTATGCTGCGATGGTCAACGGTGTCGCAGCCCATCTCTGTGGCGCTGCGTCTGCGCGTTCCGGCATGGGCGGGCAGCGGCGCCGCGATTCGGGTGAACGGCGAAGCGATACCTGTAAACGTGCAGCGAGGCTTTGCCAGTGTGACTCGGGTGTGGAGGCAGGGCGACACGGTGACGCTGACGCTGCCGATGGCGCTCCGGTTGGAGGCGATGCCGATGCAGGGCGGTCCAATGCATCTGGATACGCTGGCGCTGCTGCGCGGGCCGCAGGTGCTCTTCGCGGTGCGGGACCCATGGGAGAGCGGCGTACTTAGCCTGCCGGTTGACGCGATGCTGAGCGCGCAGCAGACAGGTGAGAGCGAGTGGAGCGTAACCACGCCGACCGGACCGCGACGGTTTGTGCCGTGGACGAAGCTCGGGGAACGAATGTATTCGACCTATGTGAAGGCGGTCTAGTCTGCGCCCAGGCTGCTGCCGGGTTTCGCTCAAGCGCGGCTGGCAAACTCGCGCGTCTCGGTAGTGACGCGAACCTTTTCGCCCTGCTTGATGAAGAGCGGCACGCGGATCTCGAGGCCGGTCTCAAGCCGCGCGGATTTTGTGACGCTGCCGCTTGACGAGTCGCCGCGTACGCCGGGCTCGGTGTAGGCGACGTCCAGGTCGACAAAGATTGGAAGCTGCAGCGCGATCGGATTGCCGTTGTACTTGTGCATCTGGAGCAAGGTGCCTTCGATGAGCAGGTCAAGCGCGTCGCCAACGGTCTCAGGCGCCAGCGTCAGGGTTTCGTAAGACTCCTGATCGAGGAAGTGCGAGCCATCGCCGTCGCTGTAGAGGTAAGAGACGGGCACGAGAACCAGGTCGGGCTCCTTGAAGCGATCGCCTGCTTTGAAAGACTTCTCGAAGACGGCATTGGTGAGCAGGTTACGCATCTTGAGGCGAACCAGCGTCTGGCCACCACGGGCGGTTGGCGTGCTGATGTCTGAATCGAGACAGGCGTACGGTGCATTTTCAAACTCGAAGACGGACTTGCGCTTGATGTTAATTGCTTCAATCAGGGTGGCCATGCACTTCCTTCAAACGGGCTGATCGGCCCGGAATAAACGTAGTCCGAGTATAAGGCGGAGATCGGACCGGAGATCGTAGGATAGGGCGGGGGGCGTTGCGAGTATGCGGGTGGTTCTGTTTGGTGCGAGTGGGATGGTCGGGCAGGGCGTCCTTCGGGAGTGCCTGTTGGCTGAGGATGTCAGCGATGTGCTGGCGGTGGTGCGCTCCCCATTCCAAAGCACAGACGCAAAGCTGCGGCAGCTTAGGGTGACGGACTTCCAGGACTTCGAGCCAGTCGCGGCTGCTCTGACCGGGTACGATGCATGCTTCTTCTCGCTGGGGGTGAGTTCGGCAGGTATGAAGGAAGCCGATTACACGCGGATCACGCATGACACCACGTTGGCGGCTGCGCGCACGCTGGTGCGGGTCAATCCCAGGATGGTCTTCGTCTACGTCTCAGGCGAAGGCACGGATCGATCCGAGAAAGGCCGATCCATGTGGGCGCGGGTTAAAGGTCGTACCGAGAATGCTCTACTCGCGCTGCCCTTTCGCGCGGCGTACATGTTTCGTCCAGGCATCATTCAGCCGCTGCACGGAATCACCTCAAAGACGCGTCTCTACCGCATGATCTATTCCGTTGCGACTCCGCTCTTTCCCCTGCTTCGCGCCGTTCTGCCCACGCACGTGACAACGACCGAAGAGGTAGGCCGCGCCATGCTCGAGGTCGCTCGCGGGGCACAGGCAGAGCCGATCCTTAACAACCGCGACATTGCTGCGCTGGCGCGGGCGGCTCACACTGAGCTTAGGCGGTGATGATGGGCGCGGGCGCGTACTGCACGAGACTGGGATTCGGCGGGACGGGCAGCTTGTTATTCTGCTCGTCGACCTCGTTTGACTCCACGGAGAAATGGGTCAGGTTGGCGATGCCGAAGCTGGTGGTAAGGGCAACGTCAGTGGCATCGCGGCCGGTCGCCATCAGGATGCGGCCATAGCGCTGGTCATTGTGACGGGCGTCCATGGTCCACCAACGGCCGTCGAGGAAGACCTCATACCAGGCGGAGAAGTCACCGGGGCCGCTGTAGTGGTGGCGGATGTCGCCGAGGTGGCCGGTGACGTAGCGGGCTGGGATGTTCATGGCGCGGCTGAGCGTGATGGCGAGATGCTGAAAGTCGCGGCAGACGCCGACCCGCTCGGTGAAGACATCCAGCGCGGTCTTGGTGGGGCGAGCCATCTTGTAGTTGAAGGCGATATGGTTATGGACCCAGTCGCGGATGTAGATGGCGCGCGCCCAGCCGGGCGAGGTAAAGCCGAAGAGATCGCCGGCGATGCCGCTCATCTGATCGACTTGGCAGTAGCGGCTGGAGAGCAGAAACTGCAGGGTCTCGGGCGGAAGATCGTGCACGAGCGCCTGGGCGGCGCCCGTGTTAATTGGATCCGGCTCGGCGGGGATCTCGACTATGTTGCGGCCACTGAGGCGAAGACCACCCTCGGGCGCGGAGAAGCGGGCACAGCGATTACCGAAGCTGTCGAGGTAGAGACTGGGCTCGAGGAGCGTGGTGGACGTGGCGTCGACGTGCTCGATCAACAGCGTGTCCGGCCCGACGAGGAAGGGATCAAGAGACGGATGAAGATGCAGAAGGGCGACCATGGCGGTCGGCGCCGGCAGCTGAAATTGAATATCGAACTCGGAGAGAAGGCGCATGCGTTCCTGCCTCTTGTGGCGCCGGATGGAGACTTGGGGTGCTGGCGGCTGATCTCCTTATGAGCGCCCGGATGTCATCGGGGTTGTATGGCGGGCGGAGTGGGCCGGCTTGCGAGACTGGTGATCAGCAGGAGCGTCACGCCGAAGAGCAGGCTGGCCAAGGCATCGGTCGCGAACAGGCCACGCAGACCGTGCGCGGCGTAGCCTCTGCCGTCGATCCACGTCATGTAGCTGATGGGCAGGCAGGTGGCGCAGAAGAGCAGGCTGAACTGTGTAGCAGCCAGCGGGTTGTCGCGGCCGACTAAGCGGAAGCACAGGGCGGCGTAGGCGGTGTAATTAATGCCCTGTAGAAAGTTGTAGGCCAGCGTGGCGGCGGCGAAGGTGACGGTTGACCGCGGCGCAAGCAGCGTGCCACCCGCCACGATCGCGCCGGCCAGGCCAGTAAGGATGTAGAGCTGCATGCGCGAGAAGCGATCGGCCAGTGGACCGCCGAGCAGGCAGCCGGCAGAGCAGGCAATCGCCACCCCGGCGCCGCAAACCAGCTGCACGGACCGCTCGGAGGTGTGGAAGTCCGGGCCGAGGCCGGCGAAGAGGTTGGTGAGCGCGAAGCAGCTGGCCGGCGTGAGAAAGGCGACAAGAGCAAGGAGGACCTCGCGCTGACGAACGATGGCGGCGAGGTCGCGGAAGAGCGTACGGAAGACGAGAGCGGCGGAGCGGGTGGGGACCGCAGGCCTGGGAAAGAAGGCGAGCAGGCCGAGAGGCAAAAGCAGGATCAGCGCCAGCAACGCTCCGGCCAGCGGGGCGGCCAGGCGCTCGACCAGAAGCACGGCAGTGATGCCGAAGAGCGCGGCGGCGCCGAGGTTCGCGACCTGAAACCAGGCGCCTGCGCGGCCGCGCTGCTCGTCAGGCACAATCTCCGGCAGCCAGCCGCCCAGGGAGCTGCCGAAGAGAGCCGCCGCCGCGCAGCCGAGCGTAACGACGACAGTGAAGACCGAAAGACGGCTGGTTGCGAAGACCGAAGCGACGATACAAACGGCCGCAACGGCGGCCCAGAAGACGGACCAGGTGCGTCGCGTAAATCGCAGATCGAGCGAGGGCGCGAGCAGAAACACCCAGAAGGTTGGCGAGAAGGCGATCGCCGAGACCGTGGCGATGGTCGGCAACGGCACGCCCTGACGCGAAAGCAGCAGCGGCATCGAGGTGTTGAGAAAGCCGTAGTAGAAGCCGAGCGGCGCGTTGGCGAGACCGACGGCCCAGAGTGGCAGCGGGCGAGGCATGGCTGAGGCTATCAGGGCTCCGGCTTTGCGGCGGGTTCGAACGCGGGGCGACCGGGGGCGGTCGAGAGGTGGGGCTTGCCGCGATAGCTGATCAGATAGCGGACGAGATCCACGTAGCCGAAGCGTCCGGGAAAGATGCCGACCGCAGGCAGGGTCCAGCAGGTGACGTAGAAAGCCAGGGCGAGCAGGCGGGTGACTCGCGGCCGGACGGCTTCGGGCATGCGCAGGCCGGTGGTCTCATCGGGACTAGCCGGGATTGATATCTGCTGTGGTGAGGCAGCCGGGCGCTCGATCAGCAGGAACAGGAGCAGCAGACAGGTGGCATGGATCTCAAGCCAGCGCCCCCAGTCGCGAGCGATGACGAAGAGCGGGAGCGAAGCCAGAAGAGATAGAAGAGTGACACCGACGAGGCGACGAGTCACTGTAAGCGCGTCCGGCGTGCGCAGGCGCGCGGCAAGCAGAAGCACAACCGGCGCGAAGGTGAGGAGAATGGGAAGCGGATACCGCGTGCGATAGCGATAGAGCCGGATGGCGCGGAGCGTCTCGGCGCGGGCCTCGGTGGGCGTGAACTTGAAGTAGGCGATGGCACCGTTGCAGAGCCCAGCCGGCTGATGATCGAGGTGGCCGCCGACGGAGCTGCAGATGGCCGCCGCTTCCCTGCTTCCGCCCGCATGCGTGATGACGGCAACAAAGGCAAGTGCGGTCAGCGCGAGCGGCAGGACAACCAGCCGGGCAGCATCTCGGGCGCGTGGGACGGTGAGCAGCAGCGGCAGAAAGAGATAGGGCAGGAAGGCCGCGAGTGCCTCGTGGATCAGCACCAGGATCGGGGCGGCAATCGAAAGCGCGAGGGCGATCGGCCATGGGCGTGGGCGGAAGGAGATCACCGCGTTCACAAGGAGGGACAGAGCCAGAAAGAGCAGAACCTCCTTGCGAACCGAGGTCGGTGGATCGAGCACAGTAAAGGCGAGGGTCGCCGGCGAAAGCAGGAGTGCCAGCAATGCCAGGCTCCAGCGCACACCGCGCAGCAGCGGAAGCAGACTGAGATAGAAGGCGCTGTAGAGAAGAAGCTGGAGCGCGGCGGCGAGGCCGACGAGCGGGATGCGGCTCACACGATGCAGAAGCAGGAGCGCTTCGCCAAGGAGCCCACGGCGCAGGAAGCCACCACTGTAGTTGATGAGCCATTCCCCGATGATCCACGGGTGCGCGACGCGCGCGTTGAGGGCCGCAAAGGCAAGGGTGATCAGTGCAACGGCGAGGATGTAGGCAGAGAGGAACCGGCGCAGGCGCGATGCTGAAAGGGCGAGGAGCACAGGGGCACAGTGATCATAGCCGCCCCCGGACGCTGACTTCAGCAGAATACAAAGATCAAGCGGCACACCCGTAAGGCTGCCGCTCGATCTCGTCCGCGCTGTCTTGCGTCTAGCGGGCGGCCACGGCCGGTTCTGCTTTGATGGCGCCTGCTTTGAGAGCTGCTGCCTTGTCAGTCGCCTCCCAGGTGAAGTCCTTGCCGGTACGACCGAAGTGCCCGTAGGCTGCAGTCTGCTTGAAGATCGGCCGACGTAGATTAAGGCTCTCAATGATGCCCTTCGGCGTGAGCTGGAAGTTTGCGCGAACCAGATCTTCGAGCTGTTGGGGCTCGATGGTGCCCGTACCAAAGGTGTCGACCAGGACCGAGACCGGCTCGGCCACGCCGATGGCGTACGCAAGCTGGACTTCGACGCGCTCAGCGAGACCCGCGGCGACGATGTTCTTGGCAATGTAGCGTGCCATGTATGCCGCCGAGCGATCGACCTTGGTGGAGTCCTTGCCGGAGAAGGCGCCGCCACCGTGCCGGCCCATGCCGCCGTAGGTGTCAACGATGATCTTGCGGCCGGTCAGACCGGAGTCGCCCATGGGTCCACCGATGACGAAGCGGCCGGTGGGATTGATGTGGAACTTGGTGTTTCCGTCGAGGAGCTCAGCCGGGATCACGGCGCGAATCACGTTCTTCTCGATGTCCGCGCGCAAGGTCTCGTTGGTGACGTCCTCATCGTGCTGCGTCGAGATCACAACGGCGTCAACCCGCGATGGCTTGCCGACCTCGGCATACTCCACCGTGACCTGACTCTTGCCGTCAGGCCGCAGATACGGCATAAGGCCGGACTTGCGAACCTCTGACAGCTTCTCACTCAGCCGATGTGCAAGCGAGATCGGCAGCGGCATCAGCTCCGGCGTCTCATTGGTGGCGTAGCCGAACATCATGCCCTGGTCACCGGCGCCGCCCGTGTCCACACCCTGCGCGATGTCTGGCGACTGCTTGTTGATGGTGGAGATGACGGCACAGGTGTTCGAGTCAAACCCGTAATCCGAATGCGTGTAGCCGATCTCGGCAACGGTCGAGCGAACCAAGCCCTGGAAATCGACGTACGCCTTGGTGGTGATCTCGCCGGCGATAACGACGAGGCCGGTGCAGGTCAGGGTCTCACACGCGACGCGGCTGAGTGGGTCCTGTTCGAGGCAGGCGTCGAGGATGGCATCAGAGATCTGGTCGGCGATTTTATCGGGATGCCCTTCAGTGACAGACTCACTGGTGAAAAGAAAACGGTCGCGTGTAGCCAAGGAACTTCCTCCAGGGGTGGTGCGGTTGGCGTTGTTCAATCAGCCGATAGTTTACGCGGATCGACGAAGCGGCGGCAAAGCTGCGCAGCGATCGGGCGGTTCATTCGAGCGAGGGGCGGGATGCTGCAGTGAGTGGTTTGCGGCGCTGGTCCGCTTGCCGCAGCATCAGAAGGTGATCTTGCCCGCCACCTGCAGGATGCGCGCGTCGCGGGCGGAGGTCACCTGGCCGAAGGTGCTCTGCGTCGTGGCCGTCGTGCCGACGCCCTGCCAATTGGTGTGATTAGCCACGTTGAAGGCTTCTCCCCGCAGCTGGAACGCCATCGACTCGAGCAGGCGGAAGTTGCGGAAGATGCCGATATCCAGTCGATTGAAGCCGGGACCTTCGATGACGCCACGCTTCTCATTGCCGACCGCCATCGATGTCGCCGAGGGCGCGGTGAACGCGGGCCGGTAGAACCAGTTCAGCCGCGTATGGATCGGCTGACCGTAGCCGTTGTTTGGATCGAGCACCTGGTTCGGTCGCAGGCCGGCGGCGCTTGGTCCGAGGATGCCAAGGCCAGCAGCGTCTGAGACGTTCCCGCCGTTGACCGCGTCAGGATTCAGGACGCTGCTCTGTGCGCCGAGATTGGTGCCGCTGCCAGAGCTGTAGTTGACAACGCCGCTCGCGGACGCAGACACAGTCGCCGTAAGCGGCAGGCCGGAGTTGATGGCATAGATGCCGGAGAGCTCCCACCCGCCGACGACGCGGCCGACCAGGCCCTTCTGCTCGCGATAGAACGGCAGCTCCCACACACCGTCGATCGTCAGGATGTCTGATCGGTCGATGGCGGCGCGGCCGTAGTCGGCGTTGATGTTGTAGAGGTTCTGCGGGCCGCCGGTATAGTCAGCCTGCGAGTTCGTGAGAGCTTTGGAGAACGTGTAGTTCGCGTCGATGTAGCTCTTGCCGGAGAACTTCTTCTGCACCTTGACCTGCAGGCCGTTGTAGTTCGAGGAGAAGATGGTGCGAACTACGTTAAGCGCGGTATAGCCAGGGTACGGACGGATCTGATTCAGCTGGCGCTCGCAGGTCTGCGAGATGAAAGCCGTGCAGCCCGACACGGCATTTGCCTTCAGCCCCGCTGCGGCAAAGGCTCCAGGTTGGAGCGTGTTCAGATCCACCTTGCCCTGCAGGTGAATGCCGAGATCGCCGAAGTAGCCCACATCGAGCAGCAGTGTAGGCGTGATGGCGGTCTGCAGATCAAGCGAGAACTGCTGGGTGTAGGGCGTCTTGTAGTCGACCGGCGTGCCGACCAGCGTTGGCGGCGCCAGATTGACCGAGGCCGTGCCGCCGGCGGGATTGTCAAAGTTCGCCGTAGTGTAGCTGTTCACGTTGACGTAGGGCAGGTTGGCGAAGATGTTTTGCTCGTAGATGGAGACGGCGGACTCGTCAAAGGCGAGACCATAGCCGCCACGGAACGAGGTCTTGCCATCGCCGAAGACGTCATACGCAAAGCCGAAGCGCGGTGCGAAGTTCTTCGCCTGCGTCGACCCGATCTGGCCGCCAAAGGGAGAGGCATGGCCGCGGGTGCCGGGCGTGCCAAGGATGACGCCGTTGAGCAGATCTGCGTTCGGGTTGGGCGCGCCGCTGTTGATGCCATTCACATTGACGCAGGTGCCGGTCAGGCAGAGTGTTCCTGTGGAGGTGATGGTGGGGGCATTGCCGCGAACGTAGGCAGCGGGATCGAAGTTGCTGAGCAGGCCGTTGCCGTCCGTTGGTTGGCCGAAGTAGCTGTATCGCACGCCGAGATTGACGGTCAGGCGCGGATTCGCCTTCCAGTCATCCTGAACGTAGGCCTCGTAGAGGCTCTCCTGAATACTTGGCGTCAGCGCCTGCGATCCCTGGGTAAAGCCGCCATTGGCATTGCCAAGCAGGAAGTTTGCAAAGCTGTTCGCGAAGTTGCTGGGCACGCCACCGCCGGCCGCAGTCTGCTGCGCTGTTGTTGGTGCGTTCGAGGTCACAAAGGCGAAGGTGCCCTGTGGAAACGGACTTGCGTTGCCAGTCACGTTCTCGGTCTTCTGATAGTGGTTGTACGTGAGGCCGGCCTTCACCGTGTGCTGGCCGAGGACTTTGGTGACATTGCCGTACGCGTTGTGATTGCGGTTGTAGTCGTTGTAGACTCCAGCGCTTGAAACACCTGTACCGTTGGCGATAGAAACGGACGGAATCACCCCAAGCGCGCCGGCGTAGGGCAAGGTCGGGCTGACGTCCGGCGAGTTCGCACGAGCCACGGTACCCACCGGCGTGCTGTTGATCGCCCCCGAACTATAGGCATAGCCCGCATCCATCAGCAGCGTTGGCGTGAAAGTGTAGGTGAGATGGCCGAGGTGCTGCGTTCCGGGAGCATTGGTGTTGGTGTTCTGCACGCCCGGCAGGCCGCCACCGACAAACAGGCCGCCTGCCTCCTGTGATGGAAACGTGTCATGGAGGTAGCGATAAAAAACGTTCAGCTTTTGCCCGACTGCTTGGTCGACACGGATGAAGGTCTGTGTGTCGTTGAAGACGTTTCGGGCTGTGTAGCTGTAGGTATGCGGGTCCAGACCGCCGGCTAGATCCACCGCACTCTGCGGCGCAGGCAGGTTGCCATAGACGTCTTTGAGGTAGGCCTGCGCGGTCGGTGAGATGTTGGCGATGTGCGTGCCATAGCCGGTGCAGTTGCCGGTCGTCGCATCGAAGGCGGTGCAGACTGCCGCCGGGCCCGTGCTGCCGGTGTAGGCGTTCTTGCTGTTCACCAGAAATGTGTTTGAGAAGTCACCGGTGCGCTCCGCCGTGGTCGGCACGATCACCTGCGTCAGCGCATAGTTGACGACGCGGCGAAACTCCTGCGAGAGGAAGAAGAAGGTCTTGTCACGGCCGTTGTAGATCTTGGGCAGATACACCGGCCCACCAAACGAGTAGCCGAAATCGTTATAGCGCAGCAGCGATCTGCCCTGTTTGGTCAGGTTGTTGAAGTAGCCATTGGCATTAAAGATGTCGTTGCGAAAGAACTCATACGCGCTGCCGTGGATGGCGTTTGCGCCGGAGCGCGTCACCACATTCACCTGGCCCGAGGCCGAGCGTCCGAACTCTGCGGTGTAGGTGCCACGCAATGTCTTCACCTCGGCAATGGCGTCAACCGAAGGAAAGCTGATCAGCGTCAGATTGGCGCCACGATCGACGTTGTCCGCCCCGTCAACCGTCCAGTTGTTCGCCGTAGCGCGTTGGCCGTTCACCGAGAACGCGACCTGGTTGGACGTGCCCGCGGGCAGCGACACGCCGACGTACAGCTGATCGGTCGCGCCGCCGTAAGCCACGCCTGGCTGCAGCTGCAGCAGTTGCTCATAGTTGCGATTGTTCAGCACGAGCTCGCGAACCTGCGTGCCGTTGATCAGACCCTGACTGGTGCCGTTCTCGAGATTGAGTTGAACGGCATCTGCCTCAACCGTCACCGACTGATCCGATGAACCGATCTCAAGCGTGCGATTGACCGTAAGGGCATCGTTGCCGTGCAGCACCAGACCGGTGAGTGAATCTGTCTTGAAGCCGCCTGCGGTGATCTTCACCGTATAGGTGCCCAGCGGCAGAGAGGTCCCGGTAAAGAAACCACTGCCGTTGCTGGTCAGGGTGCGCACGTCCTGATTGCGGTCTGTATCGATAAGCACGATCGTCGCGCCCTTGATGCTCGCACCGCTTGCGTCGAGCACGGTGCCGCTGATCGAACCTGAGATCTCCTGAGCGAAGCTGGTGGTGGGGAGGAGGCTGACACTGACAGCGGCGAGCGGAAGAAGTGCCAGAGAGCTGGCCAGGCTGCGGCGAAAGATCTGAAACGGCATGCGGGGTAGGTCTCCTTGGCTAAGAACGCCTGCGGATCGGCAAGACCGATCTCTTCTGAAGCTGCAGTCTGCGGGAAGAAGCTGCAGTCTGCGGGAAGACGAGCGATGCAGACGCTCTGCTTAGAAGACAAAGCCGGGCGCGACTGGCGAACTCCTGTGGGCTGATGCACTGAGTTAAGCGGTTGCATCGCGCCATGTCAACGGAGATTTACGAGGGCGGAAGCGGGCCGGTACTGCGTGCTGGCTCAGGAAGACGGACGTGGGTCAGCACCACACGACCCCTCAGAGCGAAGTGCCAGACACACCAGCCGAAGACAAGCAGCAGGAGCAGCATCGCGAAGACACCCGGCCAGCGCGTGGGATCGCGCACCGTCTCCGGGCGGCTCCGGCTGATGTTTTCGGCGAACTCGGCGATCCCGCCCGGCGAGCTCGCTGGCTGTTCCAGTGCAGCCAGGCATTGCTCGAAGCGATCGAGCCATGGTGCAGGATCCAGCTGGAGGGTCGAAAGATAGCTGCGCAGAATACCTTTGCGAAACACGCCGCCCGGCAGGCTGGCGAAGTCGCCGGCTTCAAGCTCAAGCAGGTGGCGCTGCGAGACTTTGGTGATCTGGCTCATGGTCTCTAGCGAGACCTGCTGCCGCTCACGCTCTCGTCGAAGGTCGTCTGAGAATCGCTTCATTCACTCCGCTCGGCCTGGATTTGCGATCGGACCGCGACGCCTGACCTCCGCGGTTTCCCCGGAGCATAGCTCTCTCGGGGCATGGAGTCAAAGCATGGCACGGGTACAATCAGAGGCAGCGGACCTTCGCCGGCACTCATGAGTTCAGAAGCCCTATCGGCGCGCACAGCGTCCCTTCGCCGCATCCCCAGTCTCGATGGGCTGCGTGCGATCTCGATCGTGCTCGTTATGGGCCTGCACACCGTTCAGCGCTATGGCGTGCATCATCCCGTCAGCCTGTGGTGGTCGGTCGTGCTGAACGGCTCGCTGGGTGTCACGATCTTTTTTGTCATCAGCGGCTATCTCATCACCAGGCTGCTGCTGCACGAACAGCGGACGCGCGGCACCATCAGTATCTCCGGCTTCTACCTGAAGCGTGCGTTTCGCATCCTTCCGCCGCTCTATGTCTATGTAGGGGTGCTGGCTCTCCTTCATGCCGCGGGCCGACTTCCGCTCTCTCGACTCGATGTAGGCAGCGCCTTGTTCTTCTTCCATAACTATGCGATCGGATCGACGAATT
This sequence comes from uncultured Acidobacteriaceae bacterium, assembly GCA_964235665.1. Taxonomy (GTDB): domain Bacteria; phylum Acidobacteriota; class Terriglobia; order Terriglobales; family Acidobacteriaceae; genus Edaphobacter. The sequence goes on along the minus strand of CAXSAY010000007.1, from coordinate 23,346 downwards.
GGGCGATCGAACACTTCTGGTCGCTCAGTGTAGAGGAACAGTTTTATCTGATCTGGCCGGTGATCCTGATTGTGTGCCTTCGCGTTCGCGGCGGCGCAGGTCGCGATCGCGCAGCGCTTGTGGCCGGCATCGTCATTGTTCTATCACCGCTGTTGCGCATCGTCAGCTTCCGCACGCATAATCCGCTCTTGCATAGCAGCGCCGGCTTCCACATGCACGCTGATGCCCTGATGTTTGGCTGCGGCGCTGCCCTGCTCGAAACCAAGACCTGGTTCGAGCGGGCGTACGGGGTCCTAACCCGCATCTGGTGGCTGCCGGTCGCGGGTCTCGCAGTCGGCAGCTACCTGGAGATGCGCTTTCAGAACTATTGGAACTTCCCCATCGGGGAAACCTACACAGGTGTGCTGATCGCCGCCGTCCTGCTCTGGACCGTGCGCAACGCCGACACTTCCCCGGGGCGGCTGCTGAACGCGCGCTGGATCACCCATCTTGGCGTGCTTTCCTACAGCATCTATCTCTGGCAGACCCTTCTGCTGCATCACCTGAATGGAAGCGTGTTTTCTGGTGCGCCCTGGATCGGCGAGTTCCCCTGGAACTGGATGGCTATCCTGCTGGTTGCGGAGATGTCCTACCTGCTGGTGGAGCAGCCATCCCTGCGCCTTCGCAACCGTCTGCTTCGGCAGGGTCACGTCTACGACCGACTCGAACAGACGCAAGAGCGAAGCACACCGACGCCTCGGGCGACTGTGGGAGCAGGAGAGTAGCGCATGCGGATCTCACTCGTCGAACGTATCCCGTTGTTCTATTCGTTTCTCTTCGCGACGGTGCTGTTTCTGCTGCAGCAACTGGAACACACCTCGCTCTACTTCAGCGCCTGTTCTTTTCTGTTCATCGTGATCTCGACGTTGGCCTTCAACGTCGCAGGCGGGCTGACGCGGCCGTCCGGCGGGTACATCTTCTTCTACTCCGTCCTGGCGGTCATTCTTGGATTGACCACCAAGGCGCTTGTTGGAGAGTCGGCCGACAGTAATCTGCTGCGTCCCCACCTGACGATCACCGTCTATGCCGTTTCCAGTGTCATGCTCCTGCTCACGGCGGCAGCTTCGCGCAAGTTCTCTCGAAAACGTCCGCTGCTCGAAAATCTTGTCGGCGACAACAATCTCACGCGAGCCACCATCGGCTGCCTTGTGCTGGGTATCGCGCTTTCGGTTGCCACCCGAACCACCGACCGCGGCTCCGGATCGATCTGGAGTGCGCTGCTGCAGATTAATCGGTTTTGCGAGCTCGCCATCATCCTCGGCGTCACCGATACCATTCGTCGTTCCGGCGGTCGAAAGAGCTTCAACATCCCTGTCATTCTGGGGTCGCTGACACTCTTCGTCCTTGGTGGACTCTTCGGCTTCTCCAAAGAAGGCATGTTCACGCCGGTCATCTGCTGGGCGCTTGCTGCCGGAGCGCAACGCTTCCGCATCACCCTGGGTCAGATCGTCGCAGGCACGGTAGTGATGGCGTTCCTGGTCTACTACATGGTGCCGTACTCGCAATATGGCCGGACTCAGATGAGGGTAGGCCTGGGACCGAGCCTTGAGGTGAGCCTGCATCTGCTGTCGGATCTTCCGGATGTACGCCGAAAGTTTGAAGCCGCGAATGCGGCTGACGCCGGCGACTCCGGCGGAGGCTACTTCAATAAATCGCAGGGGCTGTTCGATCGGCTGCAGATGATCTCCGTCGACGACCTGCTGCACGACGCAACCGAGCGTCAGGGCGTTGAAGGGTTCTATCCCATCCTTGCAGACTTTGAAAACCTGATCCCGCATTTTTTCTGGGCGGGCAAGCCGTCGTTTCTCTGGGGCAATATCTACGCGCATGAGGCTGGTGTGAACATTGCGGAGGACGATTACTTCACGGGCATTTCGTTCTCGCCCACCGGAGAGGCTTACCACCTTGGCAAATGGGCAGGTGTTCTCGTGGCGGGCCCCCTTGTCTGGCTGCTGTTGTTTCTGCTGATGGACTCGCTCTGCGGCGACGTGCGAACGAGCCCGTGGGGTCTGCTCGCGATCACTTACTTCGCCCACATCGCGCCAGAAGGTCTGCTTGCAGGAGCGATCTACGCGATGGGATTTGTGACGTTTGCCATCGCCTTCGCAGCCGTCATGAGCGGGTACGTGATGCCCATTCTGGGAACGCTCTTCGTCGGGCCGGGCAAGACCACTGTGTCCACAAGAGGGTTGCGCTTCACCCCGCCGGCTCGCCCGAAGCGGCTCGACATCAGTCAAAGCTGACCCCGCGACCCCCAGTCGCAGTAAACTGGTAGTACATGAATCGTCTGGTGGTTGGCAATCTTGTGCATCGGCCCTTACGCTCGCTGATCAGCGCGCTGGCAGTTGCCATTGAAGTGATCATGATTCTTTCCATCGCCGCCGTCATGCTGGGCATGCTGAATGGAACGCGCACGCGGCAGACAGGCATCGGCATGGACATGATCGCGAAACCAGGCACCGCCTCAAATCTGCTTGGCGTCTCCGGCGCGGCGGCTCCAATCAAAGCGGCAGAGGTCTTGCGGCCGCTCGGTCATATCAAGGTCGTCGCGCCCGTCAACGTGCAGCTTACGGCCGGCAGCGCGGTTGAGAACATCTACGGCATCGATTTCGCAACGTATGACGCGTTGCGCCCCTTTGTGTTCCTCGCGGGTCATGCCTTTTCCGCACCGGATGCGAGCGAAGTGATCGTTGACGACTTCTTCGCCCACTCCGGAAAGGGCTTCAGCGTGGGTGATACCATCCCGGTGCTCAACCATCCCTTTCGCATCTGCGGCATCGTCGAACACGGCAAAGGCGGTCGCAAATTCATTCCGATCACGACCATGGGACAGATCAATGGCACTGAAGGCAAGGCCAGCGTGTTCTACCTGAAACTCGATGACGTCCGGAACGAGGCACTCGTCAAACAGGAGATCCACGCCACACCTGGCATGCAGCAGTATGACGTTCAGACCATCGAGGAGTTGCTGTCCGGGCTCACACCGGAGCGCTTTCCGGGGTTCAACATCGGCCTGCGCGTGGTCATCGGGATCGCAACCGTCATTGGCTTTCTGGTGATCTTCCAGTCGATGTACACGGCTGTGATGGAGCGGACGCGGGAGATCGGCGTGTTGAAGTCTCTTGGCGCGTCCAAGACATACATCGTTTCCGTGGTTCTGCGGGAGACCGGTCTGCTGGCCCTGCTTGGGATCATCCTTGGTATCGCCGCCACCTTCGCCCTGCGGGCGTTCTTTCGTGCTCGCTTTCCGACTCTCGACTTCGCCGTGACCTCACGCTGGGTGGGTTCGGCCATGGTCATCGCCTTTGTCGGTGCCATGCTCGGCGCTCTCTACCCGGCGCTCAAGGCGGCGCACAAAGATCCGATCGATGCCCTTTCCTACGAGTAAAGGGAATCGGACGCACGTGCCAGCACCGGACCGAGCGCAACCAATCGTAGTACAGTATCGGCTAGCCTCTGAACGATTTCAGGCGACGCTCGTATCTCTCTCTGAGAACCGGATCTGAGACCGTGAGCCTCACCGACCTTCCTCTCCAAACCGTTGCCCCCCTCGAAGTGCCAGCCTCGCGCCGCCGCTCCTGGTCTCTCGAGCGGCCGCTGGCGTGGATCCTTCTCCTTCTTGCCATCTCGCTCTTCGCCCTCCACTACCTTCATCTCTCAGCGGACTTCCCTAACCACTCGCCATGGATGGACTGGGCCAAGTACACCGACGAGGGATGGTATGGCGACGCGGCCATCCGTCACTTCGATCTCGGCCACTGGTATGTTCGCGGCGACTTCAACCCGGCCGCCGCGCTGCCGGTGTGGCCGCTGCTTGAAGGTCTGCTCTTCCATGTCACCGGAGTCGGCATCATCCCCGCCCGCGCGCTCACGGTCAGCGTCTTCGGCCTTACGCTTCTCTGTGCCTTCCGTTTTCTGTCGCGGGCGCTTCCCAATGGGCGCGGGCCGAGACTCGCACCCGCCGGTGCCGTTCTGCTGCTCGCCGCCAGCCCCTTCTGCTACGCGTTCATGCGCATGGCCATCCTTGAGCCGCTGCTGATCCTGCTTACGCTGTTCGCGCTTCTGGTGGCGTCGACCATCGCGCCGTACGCTGGCAGCCCCTCGCGCCGCCTGACACCATTGCTTCTGCTCGGCCTTCTGCTGCCGATCATGGTCCTGACGAAGACTACGGCCATCTTCTTGCTCCCCTCTGTCGCCTGGATGGTTGCAGCCCGCTGTGGCTTCCAACCACGCCTTCTGCTTCGTCTCGGCGGTCTCGCCGGCGCGCTTGGTTTAGCGCTGTGGCTGGCCTACTTCGGTCTGATCGTCCGCCCACACTTCCTCGAAGACTACCGCTATCTCTTCAGCGCAAACGCCTACTCTGGCATCACTCTCGGCACCGCGGTTGAGGTGTTGACGAACACGGTGTGGGATGGCCGGTGGATCGGACCTCTGCTCTTTCCCTTCTCTCTGGCCGCCGTCGTGTTGACCCTCGTCTGGCCGCGGCTACGTCGCAACGCTTCGGCGATGTCACTCGCGCTTTGGGCTCTCGGCTACGCAGCGTTTCTCGCGTACCACAACAATCTGCAGCCGCGTTACTACCTGGTTGTAGCAGTGCCGCTCACGATGCTGCTGGCGCTGGTTCTGGAGCTGCTCTGGACCGCCGGGCGGCATCTGCTTGCCGGAGCCGTTGCGCTCCTCCTGCTTGCCATGGCGGCCCATGACGCCCGCGAGACCATCGCCTATATCCGCTCGCCCGAGTACACCTTTCTCTCGGCCGCACGGCGGATTCACAGCATCATCGCCGCGGATGCCACGCACAAGGAGCTCGTGCTGTCGATCAGCGGCTCCGATCTCTCGCTGATGACCGGCCTGCCGTCGATCTGTGATGATTTCGGCACCCTGGAGCTCGAACAGCGCGTCGCTCTCTATAAACCGGGCTGGTACGTCAGCTGGAATCGCGTCGACGACGACAAGATGGATGCGCTCACACCGCGCTACCACCTGGAGCGCGTAGCCGCGTTTCCTGCGCTCGACGATCCTGAGCGAAACCTGCTCATCCTCTATCGGCTGGATCCAGCCGCGCACTATCGCACGCCCAATCGTCCCCGGCGCCGGCCCTTGCCGAAGAGCCTCATCTCGCGTTTCGGCCAGCAGCCGAGTGAGAGCCAACTGCAGCACTAGCGTATCTTCCGCGGCTGCGCCGCCGCCAGTATGCCTTCGTATAATGGCCGCATCCATGCCGCCGCCCGTTCCAGATTGGATCACCGCATGACCGGACTTCAGGTCCTCGCATCCCGGGCAGCCATCGGCCTTGTTGCCGGCGGCGCAAGTTTGGCAGGTCTTCGCGTCTCCCGGTTCTACTCGGGCTCCGCCCGGCGCTTTGACCGGGGTCTCCTGCTTGCTCTCGCGGCGAGCCGCTTCGCCCTGTTTGCGCTTATCTTTCTTGTCCTTCACATCCCCGCGCGTGGCGATGTGGCGGTCTACTACCTGCCGGAGGCCCGCTCCGTCCTTCATGGGCTCATGCCGTACCGCGGCTTTGATTCCAGCTACGGTCCGCTGCACCCGTATATGGACGCGCTCGTGCTTCGCCTGTGGAACTCTGCGCCGGCACTTATCCTCTTCTCCATCCTGATCGAAATCGCTACCCTTCGGCTTTTTCTCTTCCTGGCGCGCACCCTCTTCTCCGATCGCCGCACGCGCGTCGCCGGATTGCTCTATCTCGCGAATCCGCTCAGCCTTCAGTTCGTCACGATCGATGGCCACGACAACGTCCTGCTCGCCCTGCTGCTTGGTCTCGGGCTCTGGTCGATGCTTCGCTCCCGCAACGCAACCTCTGGCTTTCTCATCGGCATCGGTGTCGGCCTGCTCAAACTCATCGCGCTCTTCTACGCCCCGGTGTACTGGCTTGCGGGCCCACTTGCCGGCAGACGCCGCTGGATCTGGTCCGCGGGCTTCGTCCTCGCGCTTTTTCTCGGCGAAGGCATCTGGTTCGCCATGGGTCTGCCCTTGCTCACGCCCATTCGCATAGAGTCCGCGATGAAGCAGGCTGGCGATCTGCCGTTCCTTGTCGAAAGCATCCTGGGCATTGACCTCCCCGGTCGCCTGCTCGACGCGATCATGGTGCTCATGCTCGCTCTGGTCTGGGCCGCGGTCGCCATCGCCGCCCGCGGCAGGCAAGGGGAGGGGCGTGCGCGCATCATGCTCTTCGCCCTGCCGGCTATCACTCTGGTGCTCGAGCTCTTCGCCAAAAAGTCCTGGCCGCCATATCTGATGATCGTTCTTTTTCCGCTCTGCCTTCTGCTTGCTGAGCAGAGTCGACGGGCACTCTGGCTGTTTGAGTTCTTCTGCGTCGTGTGTGTCTTTGAACACAGCTTCTGGGCCACGGTCCTCGGATCGATCGGTTCAGGCGTTATGCATCAGGGCCTTCTGCAACACGCGCCAAACTTCGGCATCTACCTCGTCCTGCAGGTGCTGCTGCTCTCCGGCTACGCCTGGCTGCTGCGGATCTCGCTCCTGGCCATCCGGCATGAGGCTCGTCCTCAGAGCGTGAACGGTACTGACACGCCTACCACCACGTCGCTCGCGATCTAGCCGTTGCGCCAAGGTGTACCAGCATCTGGAGTTGCGGCCATCTCGCAACGCCGCAATGGTACTCTGGCGGCGTGTCCGTATTGCGCCCGAGGCGCATCGCGGGCTCGCTGTCGCAGCAGGGAAGGTGGTTCACAGAGCGCGTGCAAACCAACAGTCTGGAACTAACCATCGTGATGCCCTGCCTGGACGAGGCAGAGACCCTGGCGCTTTGCCTGGATAAGGCGCAGAGCTTTCTTCGAAGCTCTGGCATCGCCGGAGAGATCATCGTCGGCGACAATGGGTCGACTGATGGATCGCAGGCCATCGCGCTCGAGCATGGCGCACGCGTCATCGACGTCTCCATCCGCGGCTATGGTGCAGCGCTCTACGCCGCCTGCATGGCCGCCCGCGGCCGCTATCTCATCATGGGCGACTCCGACGACAGCTATGACTTCTCAGACCTGAGCGCCTTCGTGGCCAAACTGCGCGACGGCAACGACCTCGTCATGGGCAATCGCTTCACCGGTCAGATCAAGTCCGGCGCCATGCCCTGGAAGAATCGCTACATCGGCAACCCCGTCCTCTCCGGAATCGGCAAGCTGCTCTTTCGCTCCTCGCTCGGTGACTTTCACTGCGGTATCCGCGGCTTCTCGAAAGACGCCTTCGAGCGAATGGACCTGCACACCACTGGCATGGAGTTCGCCTCCGAGATGGTCATCAAAGCCACGCAGATGCGCATGCGTCTTGCCGAAGTGCCCACCACGCTCTCGCCCGATGGCCGCAGCCGCCCGCCCCATCTGCGGCCCTGGCGCGATGGCTGGCGGCATCTTCGCTTCATGCTGCTGCTGAGCCCTAACTGGCTCTTTCTCTTTCCCGGCGGCGCCATCATGGTGCTCGCGCTCATCCTCGGCGGCCTGATCGAGGCCGGCCCGCTCACCATCGGGCAGCTGCACTTCGATATTGACACCCTTATCTACTGCGGCTTCGGCCTCCTCATCGGCTTTCAGGGCATCATGTTTTCACAGCTTTCGCGGGCCTATGCCATGCAGGAGAATCTGTATCCGACCAGCCGCCGCTCGCGCGAGATCTCTGAAAGCATCTCGACCGAACGCGGTCTGGTAAGCGGTCTTCTGCTCTTCCTCGTCGGGCTCGGTCTGGCCCTCTACTCCGTCCTCACCTGGAAGCAGCAGGCCTTCGGCGAGCTGGAGCTCAGCCGGACCGCCCGGCTCGTCATCCCCGCCGCTACGGCCATGGCTCTCGGTGTCGAGACCATGTTATTCAGCTTCTTCCTGAGCACTCTCGCGCTCAGCGTCCGCCATCACCAGCCGGTGACCCAGGAGCGCCTGCCTTGATTCCTGACAGCATTCCAATGCCGCTGCTGCCGGCCATCACTCTGCTTTCGCTCGCCCACTTCTTTGGCGCCATCCTTTGGTCCGTGCTCCTCCTGTTGAGCATCGCCGGGTACGGCAGCCTTCTGCTGCGCCTCGCGGGCATTCGCCGATCACCCCTCGCCACAGCAGCCACGGTCGGCTTCGGGGCGGCCTTGTTGCTAGGTGGCCTTCTGAATCTGCGCGGCCTGATCGCCGTTCCGGTGCTCCTCGGCTTTCTCGCCCTCGGCCTGCTTGCGGGTGTTCTTGGCTGGGTGCAGCGAGGTCCGGCAGAGGTCTCCACCGTCACTGCCCACGACACGCCATCCGCCAAAGCCTGGGTCATCAATGCCCTCCTCGCCGTCTTCGCCTGCATGTTCGTGCTTCGGCTCGGCGCCTCCGTCCACACCCCCTACTATCAGGTCTCGGACGACTACAACTTCTATCTCGCGTCGCCCGTGAAGATGCTCGAGACGCATCACTTCGCGCCCGATCCCTTCAGCGAACGCCGCATCATGTCCTCGCTCGGCGGCAACAACTTCCTGGAGGTTCTGGTCCTCTCCGCGCTTCCGGTCGAAGACGTTCAGATGGCCGACCGCGCCGTAGGCGTTCTGCTTCTGGCGCTCATGGCCTTCCGGCTCTCACGCCAGTTCTCACTTACCCGCACCCAGACGGCGGCCACGGCAGCACTCTTCCTGCTTATGCCGCAGCTGCAGTTCAATCTCACCTTCGTCATCCTGCCGAGTGCCCTCTTTCTCGGCATGGTCTCGCTTGCGGCCGATGGCGGCCCGATCGCGCGCAAGCCCTGGCTGCAGGCGCTGCTGCTCGGGCTCACCGCCGGCGCCATCGGCACCATCAAATCCACCTACATCGTTCACGGCGTGCTCTTCTTCGTCGTCTTTGCCCTGCTCGAGATGCGTCGGCGCGGCGTACTCGCCGGCATCGAGGTCATCGCTCTCGCGGGCGTCGGTTGCCTGCTCGTCATGGGGCCGTGGATGCTCGCAAATCATCAGGCCTCCGCGACCTGGTTCTATCCTTCGCTCGGCCAGGGCTACCACTACAGCCGCTACAAGCTGTACCCGCCGCCGGGCAACTACGATCTGCGCATCGTCATGAAGAAGGTGCTGCCGTTCAACCTTCCCATGGTCGTGATCGCTCTGGCTATCTGGATGTGGGGCCGGAGAGACGCGCCAAGCCAAAGTGCGATGACGCTTGCGATCGCCGCCGCCCTGGCCTCGATCCTGGTCGGTGTCGCAACCGGCGGAGACTCAGTCCGCCGCTACAACTACCCCTGCATCCTGCCCGCCATCCTGCTTTCCTACGCCGTCTTCGCCAGCCGCGCGAATCTTGCCGCAGGCACTCCCACGGAACAACGCTGGCGCCTGCCGGAGTTCGCCAGCGCCGCGTTCATCGTGCTCGTCTCGCTCTATGTCGGGCTCAATACCTTTACCTACGAGTACGGCTGGTACCTGCGCTCCTTCCGCGCTAGCCTGACCGACTTCCGCATCACCTCACGGGACGTCCGGCAGGAGTACACAGCCCTGCAGGCCGCCATCCCGACCGACGGCGCCGTCCTCGAGACCGTCGCCTACGCCTTCCTGCTCGACTATCGCCAGCACCGGATCTTCATGGCCGACGTCCCTGGCGGCGCAAGCCTGCCGCCCGGCTGGCCCGCCAGGCAGACCGGCGAAGCCTTGGCTGAGTACCTTACCCAGAGCGGCATTCGCTATCTCGCCTACTCCTATCATGATGGCGTGGAACTTACCGACGACGCCGCGGCCTACACCATGACCGATCCGCATGCGACGCAGTGGATCCACAGCGAGAACGCGCTCCAACTCGACGCGCACCATCAGTATGAGGAGCTCGCTCAGACTCGGCGGCACCTGTTTGACGATGGCAGGGTCTTCGTCCTCGATCTGAAACAGGTCGCGACACATTAGCTGCTCGTCTACCCTGGTTGCGAAGCGGAGCGCGCGATCGCGCTTGACGCGGTAAAAACTCCTCCGTTACGATGGAAGCTCGCGCAGTCTTGCGTCCGCATGTCGTTCAGCAGCGACTCCTTGTAGCAAAAGGGCGGCGGAGACATCGTTGTGGATCCATGAGAGACCGCCAGCGGCCGGCCGTCTCCAGAGCACCCACTCCACAGATCCGGATCAAGGCTCTTGTGCGAAGGCATTGCGCTTCCAGGCGTTTCTCTTGTGATTGTTAAGGGGTACGGTCGGCAGCGTGGCATCAGCTTGCAGTTCAAGTTTAAAGAACCACTGGAGTAGCAGACATATGTCCACCACCATTCCGAGCGGCAAAGATATTCAGCGTAAGTGGTTCGTTCTCGACGCCAGCGGCAAGACCCTGGGTCGGCTGGCGACCCACGCCGCCAGCGTTCTCGCCGGCAAGCTGAACCCGCTCTACACGCCCTATATCGATATGGGCGATCACGTTGTCATCGTGAACGCCGAGAAGATCGTCCTCACCGGCCTCAAGGCCGAGCAGAAGCTTTATCGCCGCTACACCGGCTTTCCGGGCGGTCTGCGGGAGGAGTCCTTTCTCAAGCTGCTGGCCCGTCGTCCCGAGGTCATCGTCGAGCAGGCCGTCAAAGGCATGCTGCCGAAGACCAAACTCGGCCGGCAGATGGCCACCAAGCTCAAGGTCTACAAGGGCGGAGATCACCCGCACGTCGCCCAGCAGCCGCAGCCCATGGAAGTGGTTGCCTAACAGGTCTCAGGCGGCCTCGCTGTGAGGTCTGCGAAGTTACAGAAGTTCAAGGAGCAGCATGGCGGATCTGATTCAGTTCTACGGCACCGGTCGGCGCAAATCGAGCATCGCTCGCGTTTTCCTGCGTCCCGGTAGCGGCAACTTTACAGTCAATAAGAAGGACGTCGACACCTACTTCGTCACCGCGCAGCAACGTGCGGCAGCCAAGCGGTCTCTCGGCATCCAGGATATCGGCGAGACCTTCGACGTCATCACCACCGTTCGTGGCGGCGGCGTCATGGGCCAGGCGGATGCCGTCAAGCTTGGCATCGCTCGTGCCCTCATGGAGTTCAACCCAGAATTGCGCAAGGCTCTCAAGAGCGAGGGTCTGGTCACCCGCGACTCCCGCGCCAAGGAACGCAAGAAGTATGGCCAGAAGGGCGCTCGCGCTCGCTTCCAGTTCTCGAAGCGATAGAAACGCTTTTCCGCAAAGTTTTCTCGTTGTCCGTTCTTGTTTAGGCATCTCGGTCAGATCGGGATTTTCTGGTCTGGCCGCCGCACCACCCGCGAGGTTCACGCTCGCGGTCAGGCGTCTAATTTCCTGCTTTTGCCTCAGGCACAGCAGGCATTCAATCCCGGCACCTGCTCTCTCGCCGTGGATGCATAGAAGGAGTCACCCTTGGCCAGTATCACGATGAAGGAATTGCTCGAAGCCGGTGTCCACTTCGGCCATCAGACCAAACGCTGGAACCCGAAGATGAAGGAGTATATCTTTGGCGAGCGCAACGGCATCTACATCATCGATCTGCAGAAGACGCTCAAGATGTTCAAGGATGCGTCGAAGTTCGTCACCGACCTGACCTCGACCGGCAAGCTGATCCTCTTTGTCGGCACCAAGCGTCAGGCGCAGGATGCCGTGGCGGAAGAAGCGAATCGCGCCGGCATGCCCTACATCAACAGCCGCTGGCTCGGCGGTCTGCTCACCAACTGGGTCACCGTGCAGAAGTCAGTCAAGCGCCTTCAGGAGCTCGACGACATGTCGACCGATGGCCGCTACGATCTGCTGACCAAGAAGGAAGTCATTAAGCTTGAGCGCGAGCGCAAGGGTCTCTCGACCAACCTATCCGGCATCAAGAGCATGAAGCGGCTTCCTGACGCCCTCTTCGTCATCGATTCGAACAACGAGGCCATCGCCGTCGCAGAAGCCCGCAAGCTCGGCATCCCGGTGGTAGCCGTTGTCGATACCAACTGTGATCCGACAGTCGTCGACTACGTGATCCCCGGCAACGACGACGCTCTCCGCGCCATTCGCCTGTTCACCACGAAGATCGCCGATTCAGCAGCTGAGGGCGTGCAGATGGTCTCCGATAAGGCCTTCTCGCAGGAGTACGCCGACGTTCAGCAGACCCCGGTCGAGTCGCACTTCCTTGGGGAAGAGCACGAGTCCGGCATCGCTGCGGAGCCGGTCGCTGAATCCACTGGCACCGCAGAGGCCGCCGCCGAAGACGACGAAAACGTCGACCTCGCTGCCGTTCTCGGCGGCAACATCAAGAAGGCCCCTGCCGCCGCAACCGTCGACGAGCCCGAAACCGTCGCCGCCGAGTCGGGCGCCTAAGCCGGTCACACGAATCAGAGAGCTCATCCCTGAGAGCGTGGAGGCCGGAGCTGCAACTCAGCACTAAAGCTGTTGCGGTCTCTAGCCCCACGCTCTCCTTGCTGAGCCAACCCGCACTGCTCGCGCTTCGGCGCCGGGCATCGATCCGCCAAACAGCACCCACGAAGGATAAATAAGAGTATGAGCACCGCAACCGAGACAACCAAGGTCGACGCGAAGCTGGTCAAGGAACTCCGCGAGAAGTCCGGCGCGCCTATGGGCGACTGCCTTAAGGCCCTGCAGGAGACCAAGGGCAACATGGAAGAGGCGTTTGTCGTGCTGCGCAAGCGCGGCATGGCGTCGGCCGCCAAGAAGGCCACTCGCTCCACCAACGAGGGCGCGGTCGGCACCTATATCCACGCTGGCGGCAAGATCGGTGTTCTCCTGGAGCTGAACTGCGAGTCGGACTTTGTCGCCCGCACCGAAGACTTCCAGGGCCTCCTGCGCGACGTTGCCATGCACATCGCCGCCAGCGATCCCCGTTACGTCCGCAAGGAAGACGTTACGTCCGAGGACATGGATCGCGAGAAGGATATCTATCGCTCGCAGGCTGCCGCCACTGGCAAGCCCCCAGCCGTCGTTGAAAAGATTCTCGAAGGCAAGATGAGCAAGTTCTACGAAGAGGTCTGCCTTCTCGAGCAGCCCTTCATCAAGGAGCAGTCGCAAACCATTGCGCAACTAATCGCCAGCAAAGTCGCCAAGCTCGGCGAGAACATCTCCGTTCGCCGCTTTGCCCGTTTCAAGGTTGGCGATCCGAACTGGACCGTGGCTACGACCAGGCTGACCGCCGAGGAGCCAGAGGCCTGACGCAAAGCAGCCTGCAGGCCACGCACTCGGCCTCGCCTCATCGTCCTCCGCACGACCGATCGACCTCATGCACAGAACCCCGGCTTCGGTCGGGTTTTCTGCGCCCCCTTCCGTTCAACCTCGACTCCTCTGCTATCAGAAGCAAGGCCTACGGCATCGCCGCAGCACGCCAACCCAGTCGCGGCTCCAGATTTGTTGAAGTGCTACACCGTAAGGCCTCTTGCCTCGATAGATTAGGGAGGAGATGATCGACGGACCGACACCCGCCAAGCCCTTCGCCATACCTAACCGGTTTCAAGCCCGACTCGCGTGGGCAATCACCGGCCTGTTCTTGCTCAGAGTTCTGTGGATCTCTTCCACAATCAGCCGGCTCCACAGCGACTGGATGCTGTATGTGGCCGACGACTTCTTCTACTACGCCAAAGTGGCCAAAGAGATCGCCGCCGGTCACGGCTCCACGTTCAACGGAATCACCCCCACGAACGGCTACCATCCGCTGTGGCTGCTCACGGTGCTCGCCGTCTTTCTGGCTCACATTCCCATGAGTCTGTTTGTTGAGGGCACCTGCTTTCTCGCAACCGTAGTGACGTTCCTCCTGGCGTTCCGGATCCTGCGCGAGGGATCACCCATCTTTGCGACCCTCGCTGCGGCGTATGTCGCTCTGTACGCGCTTCATCTGTTCACGGCGGCCATGGAGGTGACCCTCGCCATTCCGCTCATGTTGGCCGTCCTCTACCTGGTGCTGCAGGGTGGCTACACGCCCGGCCGATCCCTGGTCCTGGGCCTTGTAACGTGTCTCATGATCCTCGCCCGGCTCGATACCGCCATCTTCGCGGTGCTTCTCTTTGGGTGCCTGGCATTTGAGGAGCGTCTCTCCCGCCGCTCCCTCGCAGGGTTCAGCGTCGGTTTGCTGCCACTCCTCGGGTACTTCGCCCTCAACCGCGAAATATTCGGCGTCTGGATGCCGATCTCCGGCATGGCCAAGCAGCTCAAGACCGATCACGGCTTCACCAGCAGCGCCCTCCACTCCGTCCTCTCCGACCACAAGGTCCTGATGAACGCCGCGCCCTCCCTCGTCGCGCTGCTTGCCCTTCCCTTTCTTTGGCGCGAGCTGCCCAGGGTCAAACGTGCCGTCGCGTTCGCCGCTCTCACCTTCCCTCCCCTGCATCTTCTCCTCTTGTCCTATCTCAGCGATTGGCCGGTGTGGCACTGGTACTTCTATGGCCTGCGTGTCTCCTTGTGCATCGCCGTCATGGTGTTCCTCTCCGCCCCGCGCCTGCGATCGGCCCTCGACTCTGGCGTTGTCTGGGTACTCCTGGCGGCAGTCGTCGGGACGTACGCTTTGGCAAGTCGGTGGAACTACGGCTACGTCACCATCATTCAAACCGCTCAGGAACTAAAGGACTGGTCGGCAACCCACCCGGGCATCTACGCCATGGGTGACCGTAGCGGAGCCGTCGGCTACCTGGTCGACCAGCCGTTCGTGCAGACCGAAGGCCTGATGATGGACCGAGCCTTCCTGGACCAGCTCAGAGTGCAGACGCCCTTACGCACCGTCCTCGCCCGCTACCATGTGCGCTATTACGTCGCCAGCTCGGTCACGTCGTACGAGGGATGTTTCCACGCTGAGGAACCAGCGCAGGCCGGCGTGCACGCACCGCACCTGCGCGGCGAGTTCTGCGAGGCCCCTGTCGCTCGCTGGCAGCACAACGAGGTCGAAACACTGGTCTTCGACCTGGCAGACGGTCGCTAGGGAGAACAGCTCCTGGCCATCCCCCACTTTCAGGCGGCATCATCTCCTTCAACGCCCGTCATCCGAGCGGCTTTATTTGCGCCAGCAACCGGCTCAGCCCCTCGTTGAACGCCTTCTTGTTCTCCGGCGTCGCATCCGGAGCCTGCCCGGCACGCATAAAGCCATGCCCCGCACCCTCGTACGTCACCGGCGCAAACGTCTTTCCCGCCGCCTTCATCGCCGCGATTGTATCCGGCAGCGTTGCGTCAATCCGCGCATCGTTGCCGGCATAGAAGCCGTACACCGGCGCTGTGATGTTTGCCATGTCGGCAGCCGGCGGTGGCGGCCCGTAAAACACAAACGCCGCGCCGATTCCCGTGTGGTGCGTCGCAAACGCAAAGGTCTTGCCGCCACCCCAGCAGAAGCCCGCAACAAACAGCTTGCCGTTCGCGCTCGGCAGCTTCACCCCATAGTCGGCCACCGCATCCAGATCTGACATCACCTGCGCCGGTGGCAGCCCGGAGACCGCCTTCGTGATGTCGTCGACGCTCTTGTAGCTGTCCGTGCCGCTGCTGGCACTGCCCGCGCCCGCCGTGGCGCCCTGCGCCATGCCGCTCATGTGGTCCGCATGCGCTGCTGCCTCCGTTCCCGCTGCGGCAGACTCAGGATTGATCATTCCCGGTCCCGTGCCCGAGAGCAGATCCGGCGCCAGAACGATGTAACCCTTCGCCGCCAGCTCGTCGGCCATCAGCTTCGCCCAGTCCGACAGGCCGAAGATCTCATGGATCAGCACGATCACCGGCGCCTTCTTCGGGACCTCAGGGTAGACCACGAAGGTGTTGATCACCCGCCCACCCGCCTGGATCGCCACATACTCGCGATGGCGCGGGCTCTTGTCGAGCGATGCTTTGGCCCAGTCCTGGGCCCCGGCAGGTCGCGACAGCATCGCAAACGGGATCAACAAAGCGGCAGCGAGCAGAAAAGTACGTGGTCGGGTCATGCTCGCGAGTGTAGACCGGCGTCGCGTCCTGGGCAATGCAGGCCCATAAACAGCAAACCGACGCTTTCGGCAGTTGATCCTCCCTTGCCGGATGTTTGCCGGATCGTAGCGAGACCCGGGCGGTGGAAATTTCGCGCCAACCCCAGGCATCCCACGGGTTGAACGGAGACGGAAGATGCACACCGCACGAGCAGAAAACTCCACCGATCAGGTAACCTCCCCTTCGGCGCCACACCCCGCACATCGCTCCTCAGAAACAAAGTCATCCCACTCCCCAGGTCACCCAAAGCAAGCCGGCCAGGCGCACCAGCAGGTTTCCAGCAATGCGCCCATCTCCTGGCCCAAGGTGCTGAAAGAGGCCAAGTCGCGCTTCGGCATTAAAGCCTTTCGCGCCGGCCAGAAAGAGATCCTGACAGAAGTCCTTGGTGGCCGAAGCGCCCTTGGTCTCCTGCCCACCGGCGCTGGCAAAAGTCTCACCTATCAGCTGCCGGCCATCTTTCTTCCCAAACCGGTCGTCGTCGTAAGCCCGCTCATCGCTCTCATGCAGGATCAGCAGGACCACGCGACTGAAGCCCATATCGCCGTCGAAAAGCTGAACTCCACCCTCACCACACGTGAGCAGCGTGACGCCGACACCCACATCGAGGATGGCCGTGCGCAGCTGATCTACGTCACCCCCGAGCGCCTGGAGAACGAAGCCTTCCTCGCCCAGCTTAACCATGCTGGCGGCATCTCGCTGCTCGTCGTCGATGAAGCCCACTGCATCTCGCAGTGGGGACATGACTTTCGTCCGGCCTACCTCAACATCGGCTACGCCCGCAAAGCTCTCGGCAACCCGCCCGTCCTTGCCCTCACCGCGACCGCAACGGACGACACCGTCGCAGAGATCCTCGACAGCCTCCACGCCACAGACGCCAAGGTCATCAACGCCGGCATCGAACGCGACAACCTTCGCTTCATCGTGCATCGCACGGTAAACCTTGAGGCCAAGCTCGCCTGTGTCACCGATCTGCTCGCGCATGAAGAGGGCTGCGGCATCATCTACACCGCCAGCACGCGCAGTGCGGATGAGCTCTCCGACTGGCTCAAAGAGCATGGCATCTCGGTCGGCCGCTACCACGGCAAGATGAAGGCCCGCGATCGCGAGCAGATCCAGCGCGAGTTCATGCAGGGCGAGCACAAGGTCATGATCGCGACGAAGGCGTTCGGTCTCGGCGTCGACAAGCCCGACATCCGCTTCGTCTATCACTTCGAGTTTCCCGACTCGCTTGAAACCTATTACCAGGAAGCAGGCCGCGCTGGCCGTGATGGTCTTCCCAGCCGCGCCGTCCTGCTCTATCGTCTGGAGGATAAGCGCATCCAGAGCTTCTTTCTCGGCGGTCGATACCCGAAGATCTCCGAACTTAATCAGGTCTTCGAAGCCATGATGGTACCGCCATCTGATTCCTCCAACGAACCCTCTGAGGTCGTCGTCGCCGCCTCACCCTCTGCTCAGCCCACCTCCAAGCCCGCTCGAAAAGTCCCCGAGATGTCGACCGGTGCCATCGCTCAAAAGGCCGGTGTCGGCGAGCGCAAGACGCAGGTCGTTCTCCATCTACTGCGAGACGCTGGCATGGTGCGCCGCGGCCGGCGCGGCTTCCTTCTCGATCGCCGGCAGCCACCGACCGGAGAGGCACTCGAAGAGCTTCTAGAAACCTACGGCCTGCGTGCGCATGAAGACAAGGATCGCCTCTCGGGCATGATGCACTATGCCGAATCGCCCGACTGCCGCGTGCAACTCATCCGCCACTACTTCGACGAACCAGGGGGCATGCCCTGCGGCCAGTGCGATAACTGCGAGACAGGTCAAGCTTCTGCAGGAGCAGAGACAAGTCATGCGTCACGTGTTCTCGCTGATGGAGATGCCCAGCAATCGCAGGGCGACCGCGGGTTCCCTCTTGCCGCCGCCGCTAGCCATCCCGACGAAGAGGTCACCAACGGCCATCACATCGCGCATATGGAGACCATGTACGGTACGGTGCTGTCCGCCCCGCCAGAGAGTCGACCGCGGCCCTGCAAGGATCAGCCCTGCCCTGAAAAAGGCGATCTGGTTCGCCACAAATCCTTCGGCGAAGGCAAAGTGAAAGAGTCGCACGGCGACATGGCCTTGGTTCACTTCGCCGTGGGCGACAAGAAGGTCAAGCTCAGCTTCCTCACCCGCGTCCTGCAGGTCACCAGGTAAGCAGGCGCGGGCCTCTACATCCCGCGAAGGATGCTCCCGACCACGCCACCAACTACCCCGCCCTCTGCCCGCTCCGCCGTCCCGCCGCTCGGCAGGTACTCCTGCAGTGCGTGCGCCAGTCGCGCGATCGGCAGGGTCTGCAGCCACACTCGCCCCGGCCCGGTCAGCGCCGCCAAAAAGATTCCGTCGCCGCCAAAGATCAGGTTGCGGATTCCCGGCACACGCGTGATCTGGAAGTTGACCCCCGTCGTAAACGCCCCCACATGGCCGGGGTGAACCCGTAGCGTCTCGCCCGGCTGCAGATCCTTCACGACCAGCTCGCCTGACAGCTCCAGCCACGCCGTTCCCTCACCGCCGATCCGCTGCAGCAGAAAGCCGCTCCCGCCAAAGATGCCCGCACCCAGCGACTGCTGAAAGCCCACCCCCAGCTGCACTCCAGGCGTCGCGCAAAGAAATCCATGGCGATGCGCGAAGTACTCCTGTCCGCGACCCACCTGCACCGGCACGATGTGCCCCGGAACCTTCGTCGCAAAGGCAATCTCCCCACGCATGCCGAACGCCGTGTACTCCGTCATGAACAGCGTGCCTCCGCCGGCCACGCGCCGGATCGCGCCCAGCAGACCCCCACCCCCAGCCATCTGCGTGTGGGTATTCATCTGTATGCTCGCCGACATCCAAGAGAGCTCGCCGGCTTCCGACAGAACACTCTCGTTTGGCTCGAGCAGCAGTTCGAGCACAGGCATGGTCGTTCCAACAAGGCGGCTTTGCATGGTGCGGAACTCCTTCGCGATGAATCCTATCGCGAGTCTGCCTGTTACGGTCGGGCAAAGCTACGTACCCGGGCTCCGCAAGTTCCTCACGGAAGCTAAGCCTCACCCCTGCAGCACCTCCCAGGGCCCATGCGATACTTAGGTTCGACATGTACAAGCGAGTGCTTCTTAAAATCTCAGGCGAGGCTCTGGCGGCCGGGCGCGGCTTCGGCATCGACGCCATCTTCATCCACAAGGTAGCCGCCGAGATCGCCGATGTACACGCCCTGGGCTGCGAGATCGCCATCGTTGTTGGCGGCGGCAACTTCTTCCGCGGCGTCGCCCAGCAGGCCATTGATATGGATCGCGTCGCCGCCGATCACATGGGCATGCTCTCCACTGTCATCAACGCTATCGCGCTCCAGGACGCCATCGAAAAACGCGGTCTCTTCTGCCGCGTCATGTCCGCCATCGAAATGCACGAGGTAGCCGAGCCCTACATCCGCCGCCGCGCCATGCGCCATCTCGAAAAAAAACGCGTCGTCATCTTCGCCGCCGGCACCGGCAACCCCTACTTCTCGACCGACACCGCCGCCGCCCTCCGCGCCATGGAGATCAAGGCCGACATCCTGCTTAAAGCCACCTCCGTCGATGGCATCTACACCGCCGACCCCAAAACCGACACCGCCGCCACCCGCTTCACCACCATCACCTACAGGGAAATCCTCGCCCGCAACCTGCGCGTGATGGACACCAGTGCCGTCTCCCTCTGCCGCGACAACAACATGCCGATGATGGTCTTCTCCATGCGCGAAGAGGGCAACATCACCCGCGTCGTTGGCGGCGAAGCTCTCGGCACACTCGTCACGCCCTAGGCCCGCCGCCGCTGCGGCCGGATCGGCCCAGCCGCTGTCACTCGTGGCTCCCGGTACCGCATTCCGGCATGCTCCGCACTCGGATGCAGCACCTTGCTCACGCGCCCAGTCACCCGCATCCGCCGGTCGGCCTCGGTCCAACTCGGCAGCTCCGTCTGTTCCTGCTCCCAGTGCGCTACCGATGCCTCATCGCACCACTGCATCAGCTTCGGCATCGCCCGCTTATGTGCACCACTCGTCATGTAGGCTCGCATGCTGGCCTGGCTGTCCCATGCCGTCATCGTCCAGAACGTCCAGCTCCGGTCCGGCAGCAACCCGCCATCCTTGAACCCAGGCGCACGCTTCACCTGGCGCAGAGACTGCAGCGTATACAGAACAAACACCGGCATAAACCGGATCGAGCGAATTCGCAGCCGAGTCAAACTCACGAAGACCATACCTCAAGGTAATCGCCTTCGCTCTCCGTCCCACAGCGGCTCCATGTTGCTGATGCAGACCTCTGGCTTCCTGCTTTGTTGTCCGGGTAGCGGTTACTAAAAAACTCCGAACCAGGCGAACGACGGCAGCATCTCTGAAACTATGCCTACGGCCCAGACCACATCGATCGACCGGCGCAAGCTCTTTTCAAAGATCAGCTGGCACTTGATCCCGTACATCTTTCTTCTGTACATCCTCGCTTACCTCGACCGCGTCAACGTTGGCTTCGCCGCGCTCGAGATGCGTCGTGACCTCATGCTCTCGGCCACCGTCTACGGCACCGGTGCCGGCATCTTCTTTCTCGGCCAGGGCCTCTTCGATCTTCCGAGCAACCTCCTCCTCGGCAAGGTCGGCCCTCGCCTCTGGATCGCTCGCATCATGATCACGTGGGGCATCATCGCCACCTGCATGAGCCTCGTCAAAGGCCCGCATTCGTTCTATCTTCTGCGCTTCCTGCTCGGCGTCAGTGAGGCCGGCTTCTTCCCCGGCATGATCCTCTATCTCACCTATTGGTTTCCCTCAGAGGAGCGCGCCCGCGCCGTTGCCAAGTTCATGACCGCCACCTCGCTTGCCGGCGTCATCGGTGCGCCAATCTCAAGCTTTCTGCTCAAGCTCGAAGGCCACGGGGCTCTCCACGGCTGGCAGTGGCTCTTCATCGTTGAAGGCATACCCACCATCCTCGGTGGCATCTCTGTTCTGTTCTTTCTGCGCGATCACCCGGACAACGCCCCATGGCTGACCGATGCGGAAAAGAAGTGGCTCGATGACGAGCTCGAGCGGGACCGTACCGCCGGCGGCGCAACCGAGCGTCATAAGCTTCTCGACGCCTTCAAGCTGCCGATGGTCTGGATCCTTGCCGGTATCTTTCTGCTCGATCAGATCGGCATCTACACCGTCAACTTCTGGATGCCGCTGGTTCTCAACTCCATCATCCACCCGGCAGCCGCCGCCGCCAAAGAGCTCAGCAACGCCACCAACGACAGCCAGATCGTTCGCCTCTCCACCCTCCCCTATCTCGCCGCCGCCATCGTCACCGTCATCGTCGGCTGGTCCAGTGATCGCCTGCGGGAGCGTCGCGGCCACATGATCCTTTGCATGCTCGTCAGCGCCGTCGGCTTTGTCTGGGCGGCCTTGGCGCACTCGCTCGTCATCGGTCTGCTTGCCTTCACCCTGGCTGCCATCGGCTTTTTCAGCCTCATGGGTCCGTTCTGGGCCCTTCCGACACGTGTGCTCGGCGGCCAGGCAGCAGCCGGCGGCGTTGCCATCATCACCATGATCGGGAGCCTCGGCAGCTTCGCCGGTCCCGCCGTCACCGGTCGCCTGCGCGACGCTACCCACGGCTTCTCGGCCGGCCTCTATGCCGTCGGCGGAGTGGCTGTTCTTGCCGCGATTCTCTGTCTCTTCCTGCCTGGTCGTGAGCAAAGCGAAGAGAAGAAGGCCTGACCGCGCCTCCTTCTCCTCCTTCGTTTAGCCCTGCAATGCCTCTGTGATCTCCGCGACGGATCGCACCCGCCCGATAATCGGAAACAGCTTCTCGATCGCGAACGCGTGCAGCTCCGCATACATCGTGCTGGTTGCATCTTCGGCAAACACCACGTCGTAACCATGCTCGATCGCCGCCCGTGCCGTAGACTCCACGCCGATGTTCGTCGCGATGCCGGCCAGCACAATCGTTGTCACGCCTCGCCGGCGCAGCAGCAGGTCAAGCGGCGTGCCATGGAACGCCCCCCATTGTCGCTTGGTAATCAGCAGATCTCCCTCGGCAAATCCTGCCTCGGGAACGAGCTCTGACATCTCCGGCGGCGGTGGTGGTGCCCCCGGCGGTACCATCGGCATGTCCGCTACCGGCCGCACAATGTCATGCAGTAGCACATGCACATACGCCACCGTTCCGCCGGCCGCGCGAAACGCCTTCGCCAGCTCGGCACATCGTGCGACGACGTCCTTCCCCGTGTGCGGCGCCAGATCTCGCCCGACGATGCCGTGCTCCAAATCGATCAAAACCAGTGCCGTCTGCTTCGCCTTCAACTCAAGTGCCATACGATCTCCTTGAAGGAGAGGATGCAACTTCCACAGCGTGGATGCGAGCCTCCCGTAACTTCTGCCAGAACAGGCCTGAATGCTATCCTTAATCGTCAAAACACAACAGAATTCGAGGCACATCCACTCATGGCGACAGCGACAATCGGACAAGATCAGGCAGCATCAGCGAAGGGGATCGCGAGCGAGTACAAGGTAGCCGACATCGGTCTGGCAGAGTTTGGCCGTAAAGAGATCGACATCGCCGAGCAGGAGATGCCCGGTCTCATGGCCATCCGCCACAAGTACGCCGCCGGCAAGCCCCTCGCCGGTGTCCGCGTCACTGGTTCGCTCCACATGACCATCCAAACCGCCGTCCTCATCGAGACCATGGTCGCCCTCGGTGCCGACGTACGCTGGGCCTCGTGCAACATCTTCTCCACACAGGATCATGCCGCCGCCGCCATCGCCGCCGCCGGCGTCCCCGTCTTCGCCTGGAAAGGCGAGAGCCTCGAAGAGTACTGGTGGTGCACCGAGCAGGCGCTCTCGCACCCCGGTGGCCTTGGCCCCCAGCTCGTCATCGACGACGGTGGCGATGTCACCCTTCTGATCCACAAAGGCGTCGAGATGGAAGCCGGCGATGGCTGGGTCAACGAGCCCGCCTCCAACCAGGAAGAGGGCGTCATCAAGGATCTGCTCAAGGCCGTCCACGCCAGGAACCCGCAGCACTTCACCGAGGTCGCCCGGGAGTGGCGCGGCGTCGCCGAAGAGACCACCACCGGCGTTCATCGCCTCTACAAGATGCTCGAGGCTGGCAAACTCCTCGTCCCCGCCATCAACGTCAACGACTCTGTCACCAAGAGCAAATTCGACAACCTCTACGGCTGCCGTGAGTCGCTCGTCGACGGCATCAAACGCGCCACGGACGTCATGATCGCCGGCAAGGTCGCCGTTGTCTGCGGCTATGGCGACGTCGGCAAAGGCTCGGCCGCCAGTCTGCGCGGCCTCGGCGCCCGCGTCATCGTCACCGAGATCGATCCCATCAATGCTCTTCAGGCCGCCATCGAAGGCTTCGAGGTCACCACCATCGAGGAGACCCTCGGCTGCGGCGACATCTACGTCACCTGCACCGGCAATCTCGACATCATCACCCACGAGCA
>CAXSAY010000006.1:0-100528 GCA_964235665.1 uncultured Acidobacteriaceae bacterium | reverse complement strand
CTCGGCCTCACCCCCTGCCTCATCCTCACCGTCTCCGAAAACGGCTTCGGCAAGCGCACCGACTGCGACCGCTACCGCCTCCAGTCCCGCGGCGGCAAGGGCGTCATCAACATGAAGACCACCCCCAAAATCGGCAAGGTCGCCTCCATCCAGCTCGTCGACGAGACCACCGAGATGATGCTCATCTCGCAGTTCGGCAAGATCATCCGCATCGACACCAAAACCATCCGCTCCGCCGGCCGCTCCACCTCCGGCGTCAAGCTCCTCAACCTCGACACCGACGACAAGATCGCCGCCGCCGTCACCATCTCCCCCGAAGATCCCAAAACCCAACCCGAAAACGGAACGCTGCTGCAGTAAAGATCACGAACGAGTTTTGACCGCACCCGGCAGCCGAACCTTCTTTATCCCTATTGCTGCCAAGTCGTCTTCTGGCTCCTTAAACGTTGGCGCTTCAGGAAACGTCGGAGCGAGATAGCTCCCGGACAATTTTCTCTCAGCCGCTATAGCTCCCTCGAGACGCATAAGGATAAGCTGCCCTATAAGCCTTCCGGGATAGAGGATTAAGGGGGTATTTGACACATTTGCAATTTCAAGTGTCAAGCAACCTCTATAAGAGGGATGTATCCAGGGTGCTGTCTCGATCACCATGAACGTTCTTGCCACGGAGGATTTGGTCAGTATCTCTCCTGAAACATCGCAGGGCAGCTTTATAAATTCGAGAGTTGCTCCGAGAACGGTTTCGTGTGCCGGGACGACCAAGAAGTTGCCAAGAGGCACATGCACTCGGACATGAGAAAGTTTATTTGAAGACTTGGACGGGTAGGTGAAAGGAACTGGCGGCACTTGAGGCAGAAGAAAGTACGACCCTAACCGTAGATCGATTGAGTCGAGATCAGCGTTTTCACTAAAGAGCTCTTTTTCTTGCAAAAGCGGAGTTATTACCAGAGAGTTATCATCTTCAATCGGTAGCTCTAGCCGTCTACGAACTTCATTCGTGTGAAGAACTGCCATTGTTTTGTCCCGTTAGTAACCGCTGGTCTTCTAATGATTTTAAAATCCAGAGCTCGACGCGTTCGCTGAGCTCGCTCACATCAGTCACGGAATCTGGATGCCTTTTATCAATTCGATTCAACAGATTTGCTAGCCGAGTGAGTTTGAAACTGTAGCCGGAGTTTAAGAGAACAGACGCACTTGGATAGACCCTCTCATCTCCCACTCTGATAGTGGAGGGCACTACAGCTCTTTCTAAGTACGATGAGATGATCGGAAACTGTTTGTCAAAGTCTGAGACCGCTGACGGCCCCGAGGGGACCGTCTCATCCACGTAATCGATTAACCACCCAACTAGCGATTTGTACAGATTCATAAAATCTGTATCCGGTATTGAGTCTCCTTCGTCTAGCACGATATTGATGTAGAGATCGTTACTCCAGTGTTCAAAGTGTTTCAACACAAGAATCGGGGCAGACGCAGTCTCAGAAATCTTGTTCCACCAGCCTAGTCTTTTCAAAGCTTGCAAATGCACATAAAAGCGTGCTGCGTCAGCCGGATAGGAGTTGTTAAACTCATAGAGCTCTGTTGAATCGGAGAGTTCGCGCCCGAGACTTAAAGAAGCTCCTGTTAACTCCGAATATGCGAAAGTGAAGGCGGGTCCAATCAGCCACAGAGCGACCAGATCGCAGAACGTCTCCTCTATCCAGCGACGTAACGTGTCCCTCCTATAGGAGATGACCTCTTCGTCAGCGATGTTCTGTACAGTAGTAAAGGCGTCTAGAGACTTATCGATTTCAGTTTCCACATCAAAAGACGCAGCTTGGCTGTATATGAAGTGACCAAACTCATGAGGAAGCAAACAGTTTAGATAGAAACTGTTTGACTGGGAATACGGAATGCCCACCAACCCGATCGTCTCCGGCAAAGAATTACCATCCACTTCTGAAGCAATCTGATCAGCAATATCCTTTACTCTCTCCGGAGGGACTTGGAGGTAGTTGGCTTCAGTAGTGTGGAAGTAAACAAATCTGAAGTCTGCCCAATCTTCTACGTTCCTGACCATGGATTCGAAAGAATCGATGAGTGAAGTGGGTAAGTTTAAAGAATCAGCATCTAGAGCCGGCTTGACATACTCGTGTAGCCGTTCCCAGGCGTCGCGCAGTACTCGCAATTTCTGTCTCTTTGACAGCGCAATTACCGACTCCTCAGTGCGGTAAAGATCAGCCGGAAAGTTCTCCAAAAATCGCTGAGTGGCGGAGCCAAGCTCGTGAATGTAGGAGAAAAACTCTGAAGCGGTCTCCGAAAAGACCGGGTAGTCATCACGGCGGTTATCGCAGAACCGAATAATCGAGCCAACAAAACGATGTAGATCCGCAGCCTCTTGCCTGAGAAGGCTGACGTCGACGTAAAAGCTCACCGTGAAGCCGTAACTCGAGATGCCGCTTGTGGACGATTGTATCTGTATAAGGCACGCCGCTCTAAGGCGTCCAAAAGTGGAATGGCAGCTAGAGCACTTTTCTTCCGCTCCTCAGGACGAGGAGAATCCAAAACAACTTGGATCTTTCCAATTAGGTCTTGCCGCGTTTGCGTGCTTTCAAAGACCTCTCTCACGGTCCTTTGACCATCGAATGTCCCGAAAGATCCGCTTTCTCGCAGGCGCTGGACAGCCGTTCTATCGCCCTTCTCGCTGAGCGAAGCCAGAACTTTCCGGAGCGTTACCGAAAGATCTTGGCTTTCGCTCCCATCTTCCGCGAGCCGAATCAGCGAGTCCGTTATCCTTCGCACGTCGAGCGCAAGAGTCAAATATTTGGAATTTGCTTTCATCTTGTCTCCGTAAATT
Organism: uncultured Acidobacteriaceae bacterium; assembly: GCA_964235665.1. GTDB lineage: Bacteria > Acidobacteriota > Terriglobia > Terriglobales > Acidobacteriaceae > Edaphobacter. The sequence goes on along the minus strand of CAXSAY010000006.1, from coordinate 97,692 downwards.
ATGACCGCGTTGGAATGGAAAGTCTCTAATGTGTAAAGTTTTACTTGTCAAGTTTCGCTTGACCTTCTCTAAAAGTCAAGTCAAACTTGACACATGAGTACTCTTAGTAGGTCTATTGCGGAGGAGCTCCGAAAAGCTCTCCGGGAACACAATCTCAGCGTCAGCGCCGCTGCGCGCCTACTAAATATCTCGCGCCAAGCATTGCACAGCCATTTGAATGGAAAGTCTGTCCCTAGATCTGCTGTCTTGGAGCGAGCTGCTGCGCTTTGGGCGATAAGCTTTACGGTCAGGGGAATGACTTTCGACCGCACTGCGTTTAGTTCGAGAACACCGAATCCGGAGTCTACGGCACGACAACTAGAACTAAATCTTTGGAAGAAGCTAGATGCCGTTAGAGAACAAGATTTGCACATAGATTTCACGCGCTCAGGGCAAAGTCTCAACGTAGCTGTGAGGATCGACATTCCCGCATAACTACTATGGCGGGTGGCCCAAGCCACAACACCGGGTGGCGGGTGGCCCAGGTCTCAATCGAGCCACAACACCGGGTGCCCCATCTTCGGCACGGCTTTATCGTGACGGAGGTGGCCATCTTCGCGGCAGCGAAAATCCCTCACACTCCCAACATGCCCATCGGCCCACACACCTGCATTCAGCCCCTTAACGCGCCCAACTGCTATCCTCCCGATACGCCGCCCCCAAAGGGACCCTCCGCATGCCCGCCACCGACCGCCGCACCTCGCCCGTCCTCGCCTTCCTCTTCGGCATCGCGTTCACCGCCCTCGTCACCGTCGCCGGCCTCTACACCTACCTTCGCTTCGGCCACCCGCCCGTCGCCGTCGCCGATGGCCCCTTCCCCTTCGAAGGCCAGGTCGTCCACGTCCCGCTCTCCGCCCGCATCGACCGCGAGCTCGCCACCTCGCCCCTAGAGCCCACCCCCGCCAACCTCCTCGCCGGCGCCCACGTCTACACCGCCCAGTGCGTCGGCTGCCACGGCGCCCCGCAACAGGCGAGCGCCCTCGCCAAGGCCATGTACCCCTCGGTCCCGCAGCTCTGGCGATCCCACGGCCACGGCGTCGTCGGCGTCTCGGACGACGAGCCCGGCGAGACCTACTGGAAGGTCGCTAACGGCATCCGCCTCTCCGGCATGCCCTCCTACACCGGCATTCTCAGCCCCACCGAGATGTGGCAGGTGTCGCTCCTCCTCAAGCACGCGGACCAGCCCCTCTCCCCCGAGCTCGCCACCGTCCTCAACACCACCCCCCAGCCCTGATCGGCGCAACCACCCCACTCACTCCCGTACACTCGTCTCAGGCTCCCGCCCAGCAAGCACGTCATCTCCCCGGTGCCCTCCGCACCGTGTGGTCCAGACCTAAGCACCACAGAATGAAGATTTTGGATCACATTGCCTTGGGGGGATAAGGCATATCTCCTTCACCGACTCCCTTGCGCCGGTGGCCCAGGTCTCCATCGAGTCACAACACCGGGTGCCCCATCTTCGGACGGCTTCATCGTGACTCAGTGGGCCATGTTCGTGGCAGCGAACTCCCCCCCCCCCCCCCCGCACATTCGGATTAAAGCGCTAACCAGACAAAGTCCTACAAACAAGAAAGCCCCGGTCATCGACCGGGGCTCCCCAACACCACGTCCCTACTGGCAGGAGGGCGGCGGCGCGCCAGGCAGCGAGTACACAAACGTGTGATAAATCGTGTCCTCGTACACGCTCACATTCTCGTAGCAGTCCACCCGGCTCGAACCCATCGTGGCCGACCCCGTGTGTCCCGTGCCGTTACTGGTCCCCGACGTCTCCGTCTGCCCATAGGTGAACGTGTTCGTGTTGCTGAAGCCCAGCCCGAAGAACGGCGTCGTCTTCCATCCCACCGTGAAGCCGGTCGAGTAGCTCGTCCCATTGGAGTAGGTCGTCCCGCCCATCTGCGAGTCCGTCAGTGAGAACGAGTTTCGTACCGGCCCCGCTCCCTGCTGCTGCGGTCCCTCCAGCGTGATGTACGAGACATAGGCGAACCGGTTCGGATCGATGCTGCTCGGTGCCGCCGTCTGGTCCGTCACATTCGCCAGCTCATCCTGCTGCACGATCGGCGCAAAGTCGGCCGGCGTGCAGCCGCACGCATTGGCCTGGGTGCACTGCGCGGGCGGCAACGGATTCGCGCACACATTCGCCAGCCCAGGCAGCGTAAGACCCTGCTGCGGTGTCTGCGGCAGAAGAACGCTGAGTGGAATCAGGCTGGGGTTCTTGAGCCCTGCAATGTTCACGTTCACCACGTCCAGTGCATTGCTCGAGAGGAAGTTGCCGCTGCTGTCCACCGTCCCCACGTTGTAGTATCCCGTCGTCGACCCCGTCTGCCGCACCGTGATCCCCGGGTTTAGCCACAGGTACACCTGGTCCTGGCTATGGTCGATCACCTGGCTTACTGAGTTCAGCTGTGATCCCGAAGTCGCCTGGTAGGTCACTGAATACGCCTTCGAATCGCTGCTGGACGTTCCCACGCCAAACGTCACCCCCGCCGTTCCTCCCAGAAAGCCACCGCTGAACGTAACCGTGTCAGAAGTTGAGAAGTTGTTCGCCAGAGACGTCGTTGACCCTGCGCTCGTCGTATTACTGAAGCCCGTGCTGCTCGCATCCCCGGGCGGCGTGTACAGGATCGAGAGCACCTGGTACTTGGGCGCGGCAGTAGCCAGCTGAACATAGCTCTGACCACTGGTCGAGATCTCCAGCGTCGCCGTCCCGCCATTCGTATTCCGGTAGGGCGCGCTCCCCGATCCAGAAAGCGAGCCATCGCTGCCCCCCTGCGTAAACTGCGCAGTTACACATGTCTGGCCTGGATTGATGACCTGCAGTGGCACGTACACGTTTCCTCCCGGAACCAGGAAGCTCAGGCCACTGCTGCTTGGGTAGTACTGCGGTCCTAAATTATTTTGAAAACAAACTTGCGTGTTGCTATTCCCGTATACCGTTCCAAAGTTCGCTGATCCGCTGATCGATTGCGCACTCACCATATCCGGCACACAAACAGCTATGGCGAAAAAGAGGCATTGCTTTCCGAGTCGCATAGACACTCCTAAAAACACACACAAGGGAACACCCACCCTTAGTTGAGTGTCAAAAGGTACCCAGGATTTGGTTACCTTTTACGAAAAGAACGGTTACCTAATCAAAGCCGCGAAACTAGGTCGTTAGCAGGCCAACGTGACTAAATACAAACCCATCCAAGCGTGGTCATGGTTTTCGGAGGTCTCACCGGCTTCTGCTAAGGTAAAGCGCGTGAGCATCGGCGTGGTACTTGTCCACAAGCTCTCCCCCACCTTCCGGCGTCCAAACCTCCTATGAACCAGCCCCTCGCCACGCCCCGCTCCCGCCGCCATCTCCTCGCCACCGGTGCCACCCTCGCCGCCCTCACCCTCGGCGTCGCCGCCTTCGCCCACGTCGAAGCCCAGACCCCCGCGACGACTGCAGACGCGGCCTCGACCCCCACCACCATCATGGGCAAGCCGCTCCGGAAGTACAACGTTACCGTCCGCCGCTTCAACCCCACTCAGGGCCCCGGCTCCGGCGATCAGTTTGTCCTTCCCGTCGACAGCCCGGACCCCGAACACGCCATTTCCGCCGCCATGTCGAACGCCGTCGCCTTCACCACCAAAAGCACCGGCACCTCCGTCCTTCCCGTCGCCTTCCTCTGCACCGGCATCGCCGATCGCACCCAGTAACGGCCACCCGAACCCACTTCCCTGTCCCAAATGAGCCCGGCAGCTCGGTATCGCCGCGGCGCAACCATCCACCCCGCCTCGCTACACTCATATTGGGGCTCCGTTCGAGAGCTCTCCCCCCCAGGGACCGGCAGCGCCTGGGTCCAGACCTAACCCACCGCGAATGAATATTTTGGGATCAAACCCCAACCAGGGGTACCCGGTCGGGGGATAGACACTTCTCCGGCAAAGCCGTCTAATCAGAGACGTCGTGCTCCATCCCCGGGAGACTCCCCCTGAGCATCATCCGCGCCCTGATCCAGGTCTTCGCCGCCGTCTTCCGTTCAGCCGCCCTGACGCTGCTGCAGTTCGTCTCCATCCTCATGGGCGCCATGGGCGCCGTCGCGGTCATCGGCTTCTTCGTCCTCAGCGGCGCCGGCGTTCTCGGGGTCCGCTTCGCCCGCCGAAACCGGAACCGCGACTGACCCCACCAGAGCCTCTCCAGCAATCACCAACGCCGCCCCCACAACTAGGGCTTCGGCACATCCTCAGGCAGGATCGCCCCCGCCTTGACCCACCTCTCCACCACTGCAATGTCCCCATCCGACACCTTTGGCCTGGGTGGCGGCGGCATCGGCATCGGGTCGTCTGCCGGCCCCTCATGACGCATCAGCATCACCAGCAGGGACTTGGCCGGATCACCCGGAACTACCGCCACCCCATCCTTGCCACCCTTCAGCATCCCCGCCTTGGTCTGCATATTGAAGCCGCCGCGATGATTCATCCCTCCGTGGCACGTGTAGCAGTTCTTTGCCAGAATGGGCTGCACTTGCTCGGTATAGAAGGCCGCCGTCCCCGCATTTTCCTCCGCCCCAACAACCCTCACCCCGCGGTTCAGCCCCAGCCCTAACCCAACTGTGCCCAGCAACATAGCCACAACCAGCGACGTTCGCATCCCTACCTCGCACCTCCAGTATATCGTCCGCGAACCCCGCTCGACACTCCCTGCATTCCCTTCGATTCATTAGTCTTACACTTGCTCTGGCGATCTTCGTGACGCCTCCTACAATCCATACCCATGCCCCACCTGGCTCCCCTTGCGCTCGTTCTGGCCCTTGGCACCTCTATCCCTGCTTTCGCGCATCCTGTCCATTCCAAGCCGCTTCGACACCAAGCTGAAGCCTCTTCTGGTCATCAGCAAACCGGAAAAGCTCATTCGGTCGGCGTGATTGCACACAATCGCGCTCCGGCCACCAACAGCGCACGATCAGCTTCCTTTCAGCGGCATAGCCATCATCAGGTCGCCCAGCCTGCCTCACTGTCACGCGAGCACCACACACACCGCGGCGGTGTGAGCCGGATTCATCTCCACGATTACGACCGATCTCCTCATCGCGCTTCGCGTCTGGAGCTTGCAGGAAGCAGGCAAGTTTCAGTCGTTAACTTGATCCGCGCCACCGCTGACCATCCTCGTCTGGTCGATCTGCCCACTGCCGCGTCTGAACCCCTCATCCTGCCCCAGCAGGTGGATGCTCGCGGCCATCTCATGATGCCCGCCGCCCTCGTAGGATCGCACGCGATCTTATTGCACCAGAATGAAATGGCAGACCTCGACGGGCTCGGCCGGGTGCAGAATGACGCAGATCTCGATGCCATGCGGGAGCGCGGCATGCTCGTCTCTCTCCCTGCCAGCAACGGACTCGGCGTCGACGATCGCCTGCCCATGAACCGGCGCTATAGCCGGCCCTGGACGGCCACCTTTCTCAATGACTTAGCGCGCGCGCACTACGCTCACTTCCACACCCCGCTGCAGGTAAACTCCGCCGTCCGCACTGTCGAGTTCCAGCACCACCTCATTCACATCAACGGCAATGCCGCCCCGGCCGATGGCGACACCGCCTCACCCCACCTGACCGGCCAAGCCATTGACCTCGCGAAACGCGGCATGCCACTGGCTGAGATCGCCTGGATGCGCGGCTACCTACTCCCATTGATTGAGTCCGGCAAGATCGATGTCGAGGAAGAGTTCCAACAATCCTGCTTTCACATCAGCGTTTACCGAAGCTATGCGCCACCCGCTGAGGATTCCTACCGTGTCGCCTCCCACGGCGGAACCACGGCCCTGGCAAGCATGCTCCGGTGAGCCTCAGTCGAATTCCGCTTGCCTCTCGACAAGCTTGGAGTTGGACCGTCGCGCGTGAAAACCCGCCCTCTTTCGCCCGATCTGCATGCTACAACTTGGCATGCATCTCTTCCGCTTGCTGTTGCAGCAGCGCCTTGCATGCTGCCTCATTGCTCTTCTGGCGATGGCTCTTCCGGCATGGGCTCAAGAACTTCCGCAGACCGCCGCACCCTCGGGATCCTTGCTGGCGAGCCTGCGACAGCAAGCCGTGTTGCTGCCTGTCGAATGGGATCCAAAGACAGGGAAGCTTCATCTTGGAATCAACCTGACGGAGAAGAATAGAACTGCGTCCGCCGAGTTCATTCTCACCAACTCGCTGCCAAACGGGATCGGCCAGAATGACCTCGGACTTGATCGCGGCCAGCTTGAAACCCTTTCCGGCGGTCTGACCAACCTTACTCGATTGGTACGGTTTGAACGGGTCGGGCCCAAGCTCTTGCTTGAGCAGGAGAACACGAGTTTTCGCACTTCGTCTAACGATCCGGCAGAACAGCTTGCGGTGCAGCAGTCGTTTCCGTCCGCGATTCTCGCAGGTTTCAAGATCGATGAGGAAGCGGACGGGTTTCTAGTAGTGGACGCGACAGACTTCTTTCTCGAAGACGTCCATGGTGTCGGCGAGGTCTTCGCGGGCGCCAAGCAAGGCAGCTATCGCGTAGATGCCAAGCGCTCCACCATTGTTCCCGGATCGACCAAGAGCTTCCCCACGAATACAGAGATCGAGGCGGAGCTTACGTTGGTTAGTGACGATCCGAGTAAAGCAACCGTGCTGGCCGACGTCGCTCCGGACGTACATGCCATCACGGTTCATGAACGACAAAGCTTCTTGAAGCTGCCCGCGCCAGGCTTTGTTCCGCGACGCTATTCGGCACGCTCCGGGTACTTCGACCTAACCTATAGCGAGATGAACACGCCGCTCGGCATCGCGGTCAAGCAACAGGTTATTACTCGGCATCGCCTGCAGAAGAAAGACCCGAACTGCCGTCAACGCTGCGAGGCCGTGACGCCGATCCACTACTATGTGGATCGCGGTGCACCCGAGCCGTTGCGCTCGGCTTTGGTCGAAGGCTGTCGCTGGTGGGATCAGGCGTTCCAGGCAGCGGGATGGGCCAAGGGAACGTTCCTGGTCGACGTGCTGCCGGCGGAAGCTGACCCAATGGATGCGCGCTACAACATCATTCAGTGGGTTCACCGCTTCAACCGCGGCTGGAGCTACGGGTCAGAGATCGCCGATCCGCGTACCGGCGAGATCCTCAAGGGGAATGTCACGCTTGGCAGTCTTCGCGGCCGACAGGATTACCTGATTGCCGAGGCCCTACTCGCGCCCTACAAGGATGGGCAGATACCGGACGCAGCTCATGACAAGGCATTGGCGATGGTGCTTGCCCGCATTCGGCAGCTGGCTGCTCACGAGACCGGTCACACCCTTGGCCTCTTACACAACTACGCCGCGAGCACAATGCCGCATGGCCCGGACGAGACCATGAGCGTTATGGAGTACCCGCATCCGTGGATCACGCTAGGTAAGGATGGCGTCCTCGACCTCAGTCACGCTTATCCGGTCAACATTGGCGTTTGGGACAAGGTCGCGATTGACTATGGCTATCGGGAGTTCGATCGCGGTGGCACAGCGGTCGAAGACGACGCCGCTCTCGAGAGCATCCTGCACGCTGCGGAGGCAAGTGGCGTCCGCTATTTGAGCGACGGCGATGCGCGTCCGCCTGGCTCTGCGAGTCCGATCGCGCATCTTTGGGATAATGGCACCGACGCCGCAGATGAGCTAGCCCGCATTCTGACGGTGCGCTCCGCTGCTCTCGCTCGCTTTGGTCCGGACACCATCCGGCCCGGCACGCCGATGGCCCAGATGGAAGATACTCTGGTCCCCCTCTTTCTGCTACATCGCTATCAGACGGAGGCCGCGACCAAAATGATAGGCGGGCTCGACTACCGCTACACCACACGTGGGGACGGACAATCCGGACCCGCAATTGTCTCCGCAGAGTTGCAACGGAAGGCGTTGAGCGTCGTGGTCAAGACCCTTTCTCCAGAGGTCCTTACCCTGCCAGAGGCGTTGCTGCGACAGCTGCCTCCCCGGCCGCCAGCGATGGCTCGGACGGTTGAGAGCTTCACTTCGCACACGTCGGTCACCTTCGATCCGATCGCGACAGCCGAGAGTGCGGCCGACCTCACGCTTGATGTCCTGTTTCGCCCCGAGCGTGCGAACCGGCTTGTCGAATATCATGCCCGCGACAGCGGGCAGCCGACACTCGATGAGGTCATCGATCAAGCAACGCAAGCCGTCGACGCTGGGCCGTCCTCACGAGACGATCTGGCAGAGGTCGTCCGCGCGGCCGTGAAACAGCGCCTCGTCGAGGCGCTGTTTCGTCTCGCTGCTTCGCCGCAGGCCTCCTTTGGCGCTGGGGCGATAACACGCGCAAAGCTGCACGCGATCGCAGCTGCGCAGCCCTCAACCGCAACCGGAGACGAGCTGAAGCGCCGCATCGCAGCCTTCGAACAGCATCCGGAGACCTTCAAGCCCGACCCCATGCTCGATGTTCCTCCCGGCATGCCTATTGGAGATGAAGACCTGATTTAGCGCCCGACCAACAATGTTCCGCTTCCGCTCGGCGAGATGGACTCGTGTCCAGTCTTCTCCGACAGAAGACTGGACAGTGGTACCTTTAGTGCCTTAGTGTCCATCGTCAGGTGCGCAAGCTCCGCCACACACGCGTGAAAGCGAGATACCATCGACCATGCTCAATCGTAGGACTTTTCTTCGATCCTCCGCAACGACGGCCCTTACAGCCGCGGCCTCCACGCACCTTCATCCTCTCTTTGCCGAGTCGGCCGCACCCGCGCCGCGCTCGCCAAACGACACGGTTCAGCTAGCCCTGATTGGCGCCGGGATTCAGGGCCAGAGCGACACCCGCTATGCGCTGCAAGGCCCGGGCGTGAAGCTGGTTGCCGCCGCGGACTGTTACGACGGTCGGCTGACACACGTCAAGGAGATGTGGGGGTCAGACGTCTTCACCACGCGCGACTATCGCGAGATCCTGGCTCGCAAAGACGTCGATGCCGTCTTGGTCGCCGCGCCGGATCACTGGCACAAGCAGGTCGCCATTGACGCCATGCACGCGGGCAAGGACGTATACCTCGAAAAGCCGATGATCCATCTCTACTCGGACGGGCCGGCCATTATCGACACGGCGCGATCCACTAACCGGATTCTTCAGGTCGGCAGCCAGCGCGTAAGTTCGATCGTGTATGCGAAGGCCAAGGAACTGCTTGCCTCGGGAGCCATCGGCAAGCTGAACATGGTAAGTGCGCGATGGGATCGGAACTCCTCTATCGGCGCGTGGAACTACTCGGTTCCACTGGATGCCTCCCCCGAGACCTGCGACTGGCAGCGCTTCCAGGGCTCTGCGCCGAAGGTTTCATGGAACCCGGAGCGCTTCTTTCAGTGGCGCAAGTGGAAGGACTATAGCTCCGGTGTCGCCGGCGATCTGTTCGTTCACCTTTTTAGCGGCACGCACTTCATCACCGGCGCTAAAGGGCCGACGCGCGCCATGGCTACCGGCGGCCTGCGCTTCTGGAACGATGGCCGCGACGTTTACGACGTGCTGCTCGCGCAGTTCGACTACCCCGAAGGCTTTAACCTCAGTTTGCATGTGAACTTCGTCGACGGCGGCGAGGAGAGCGAAGGCTTCCTGTTTACCGGCTCCGAAGGCCTGATGGAGATCGCCGGCAACACCGTGACGGTGACCCGCACCCCACTCGCGACCGAGCCCGGCTACACCGTTTCCACCTTTGCCGAGGCCATGCAGAAACAGACCCTTGACGCTTATCGGCAGAAGTACCCTATCAAGCACAATGAGGGCCCGCCCGTGCAGGAGGTCCAGAAGTTCGTCGCGCCTGCCGGTTACGTCGACAGCTACGACCACTTCAAGAACTTCTTCGCCTCGGTGCGCAGTCGCCAGCCAGTGGTTGAGGATGCGACCTTTGGCTTCCGTGCCGCCGGAGCCGCGCTGCTCAGCAACTTAAGCGTTGAAAAGGACGCGATTGTGCACTGGAATCCTGAAACCATGAAGATTGGCTAACCAGCTCTTCGGAGACCTTGATGACGACTGCCCTAAAGTATCTTGCACCGCTGCTCGCCTTGCCTGTTCTGTGTGTTTCCGCGTCGGCTCAGGATCCTGCCCATGCGACGGAGTTCCGCAAGCCGGAACCGGGCAAAGGACCAGGTGGCGAGCCTCGCGTGACCTTCCTCTCCCATCGGCTCGGCAGCGACCATGCCGAGGGAATCTCGCTGCTCGACATGGATGGGGATGGCTTCCCCGACCTGCTCAGTGGCGCGTACTGGTACCAGAATCCGGGTGCCGGTGGTGGAGACTGGAAGCAGCATCAGTTCCGCACCGTCGGCATCCACAATGAGTTCGTCTCCGACTGCGGAGAGTGGATCATCGATGTCGATCACGACGGGCTGCCGGACCTGGTAACAACAGGCTGGATCCAGAATGGACTCTTCTGGTACAAGAATCCGGGGCCGAAGGCGACGGCCGCCGGCTCCATGTGGAAGGCCGAGAAGATCACCGATAGCTTCGACACGGAAGGGGGCGCCTTCGGCGACATCAACGGCGATGGCAAGCCCGATGTCGCGCTAGCGCACTACAACCGCGCTGGCGTCCTTTGGATAGATTTCGGCAAGGGAGCGCCGCGCGTCCACCACCTCGGCGGCCGCGAGCAAGACGGTCACGGCATCGGCATCGCGGACATTAATGGCGACCACAAGCCAGACGTTCTCACCCCGCACGGTTGGTTTGAGCAGATCGATGCGGACAACGACAAGTGGCAGTGGCACGGGGATTGGGATCTTGGCGACACCGGGTTTCCGATTCTTGGCTATGATGTCAACCACGATGGCCGATTGGACCTGATCTATGGGCAGGGCCACGGGTATGGTCTGTACTGGCTGGAGCAGAGTGGCCCGGTGGCACACCCCACGTGGATCCGACATACCATTGACGAATCGTTCTCGCAGTCCCACGCGCTTGCGCTCGTCGACATCGATGGCGACGGCACACCCGAACTGATCACCGGCAAACGGTATCGCGGCCATGGCGGAGATGACCCCGGCTCGTACGATCCGGTCGTAGTTTACGCGTACAAGCTGCCCACAAAGGCACAGTTTACTCAGGCTGGAAGCCAGGCCGGCGCCAAGCCAGCGCCAGGCGTTGGCGCGGGAAGCATGCAGATTGCCGATAGCGCCTCCGATCCGACCTTTACCCGCTTCACACTATCCGTCAATGGCACTGCGAGCGCCGGCACCCAGTTTGTCTCTGCTGACTTTGATCATGATGGGGACATGGATCTCGCCAGCGCCGGCAAGCTCGGCGTGCACGTGCTCGAAAACCTGAAGGTCACGACTGTCTCCAAGCCCGTCCGTGAGGCCACACAGCCGCTCAACAAGACATGGCCCTTCCCTGGGGAGGGTAAGGAAGTGGAGCAAGAAGACGGTCCCAAGCCGTAGGCACCTGCTTGAGGCACGAAGAGGAGTGAAGTACCGGAGCTGTGGCGACGGGGCTTCGCTCCTTTTGCTGTTTGTGGGTGGGCGGTTGCAGGTGGTGCGATGTGGGTACCCCCTCCCACACTTCTTACGCAAAATATTGAAGGCAGATGAGTTAGGTGGGGACCTCGCCCTACTTTGAGCCTGTTCTGCCGTGGCGCAGCTGATAGATGGAGGAGCGCTGCTCGTGATCTTAGGCGCGATTCCGTGAGGGGCTCTTCTAGGATATCGACCTGGGCTGAGCGTTTACGCCGTTCGAAGAACGGTGTGAGCGCAAATGGAACAAGGCCGAACCGCTAAACGGTTCGGCCTTGTTGCCGTTTCAGACTGATTTGAATTAGAAGGTAAAGCGACCGCTCAACTGTCCATTCCGGGCGCCGCTTGGCGATCCCGTGAGGCTCTGCTGACCGTTGCCAGGAACTGTTCCGAAGTTACTTGTATCGCTGATATTGTTGTTCGGCGTGTTGAACCGAACCCGATTGAGAAGGTTGAAGTAGTTCATCTCGAGGACGAAGTTTGCGTGCTCCCCGAGGGCAAACCGTTTAGACGCCTGAAGTGACTCGCTGTAGAAGCCTGGGTTGCGCAGAGTTGGATAGTTGCGGACTGCGTTCCCTAGCACGTAGGCGCTGGCCTGAGTGAAGTCTTGCGGAGTTTCGGCGAAGGCACTGGTTCCATTGAAGACCTGACGCGTACTCTGACCACCGGCAAAGCTCAAATTTTTGTATCCGTTTGACTTTGGGGTCACGCCACTAACTACGTTGGGACGATTAAAGCATCCAGCGCAGCCGAGAGGGTTGCCGTTCTCAGAGACACCAAAAGGGTTACCGGTTTCATAGTCAAGAATGAACCCTACCTTCAGCCCACCTACGACTTGACCAGTAACTCCCTTGTTGTTGACGAACGACTTGCCGGGCCCGATCGGAAGTTCATAGACGCCGCTGATCTTAGCGTTGTTGAGTTCATCGCCGCCTCCAACGGTATACTCCGCCTTCTGGTTGTATTTGTTCTCAGGAAGAGAAGCGAAGGTGGTGAAGCCGCTATCCACATTCGACATCTCTCTCGAGAGTGTGTAGGAGGTCAAGAAGGAAAGACCGTTTGAGAAACGTTTCTCCAGGCTGGCCTGCAGAGCGTTGTAGCGAGCGCGGCCGCTCAGATCAAAGTTGTTGTAAACGTTTGAGTACTGCGGAAAGGCAGATAAGGACTGCGCGAGAGTTGAGCCGTCCCCAAAGTCCGTGGCGAAGGTTGGGTACGGTGTGTTGAACCCTGCAGCTGCAAGCTGCGCTGCCTCAGTGGGGTGATTGAACCGAAGCTGTAGAAGAGGTCCGTTGGCGAGGATTGCCGGGTTTTGCTGATTGATTGGGTTAAGTTGCCCATCCAGCCGAAGCGCGAGGTTTCCAACGTAAGCGACCTGTAAGAAGGTGTTCCAAGGTAGCTGGCGTTGGACGTTCGCGTTCCACTGCTGCAGATACGGAGGGCGACCGCTCGCTTTCGGATCAAAGGCGCGGATCGTCGTGCCAATGCCGAGGGAGGGCGTCGTTACACCGGCTGGCGGCGCCGGAATGGGATTAGCATCCCAGGATCCATAGCCGGGCGAGGTGGTGATGGAGCTGTTGCGAGTAAAGCTGCCTTGCAGGAGGTTGCCGTAGCTGGTAGCAACCTTGCTCGTCCCGAATTCATAGGAGCCGCCATTGAGGTAAGCGAGGTTGTAGCCAGCTTGTACGACGGTCTTGTCGTTGAGAGCATAGGCAAATCCGACGCGTGGGCCGAAGTTCTTATAGTGAATGTCGGCTCGGGTTATGCCGGAGTCCGGACCGAACTGGGTGGCGCTCCCAGGCAGGTTGCCTGCGGCGGGGTTAGTAGCAGTCGCGTTCAGGAAGACGATCTGGTTATGCTTTTCCGTAAAGGGCAGCATGATGTCCCAACGAAGACCAAGATTGACCGTTAGCTTCGAGGTGAACTTAATATCATCCTGAACATAAGGGGCAATAAGAAGGTTTCGCAGACTCAGTTCATTGGCGAAGATACGGTTTGCGCCATCCACCTGGCCAAGAAGGAAGCTGGCGAAAGAGCTTCCGGTGGTGCTCAGGTTGGTTGGATCTGCGGTGGTGCGCTGGGTAAAGCTAAGGTTTCCAGTGCACTGCTGGCACTCGTTGTCGTCCTGATAAGCACGCCTGGCTTCACCGCCGATGTTGAAGGTGTGACGCCCTTTCGTCCAGAGAAAATTGTTGACCGCTGCAAGACCAAGCTTGCGATTGATTGACTGTGTTTCACCCGAACTGACACCAAACTGACTTATTGAATTTTGGCCGTCGAAAGTAATGTGTGGAAACTGACCAGCGCTGATGGGACTTGGCACTACACCGGCGAAATTGGCTTGAGGACTTTGAGAGAACTGGTTGTTGAGTTCGCCAATCCATGACACCCCCGCCGTGTATACAAGGCGTGGCGTCACGCTGTTCACGTAGTTCAAGAGGAAGACGGAGCCGAGATCTGGCTGCGTCTTCGTACTCTGCAGAATGTTGTTGACCGGAAAGATGACGCTGCCGTCAAATACCGTCTGCGAAAAGGAGTTACGCCATTCTGCGTAGTGGATGGACTGCTTGGTTGTTAGTTTGTGATCGAACGTGAAGCCCCAGGTATGGTTCACGCTGGGATACGCGTTCGGAATGTAGTTCTTGTTGTTGGTGAGTGCTCCTGGCCCGCCGAGATCCGGATCCGGGATGGAGGAAAGGATCGATCTTGACGCGGCACTGAAGCGGGCCGGATCAATTACGTTCAACCTACCTTGATACTGGAACTGTTGGCCGGTCAGCGGGTCAAAGATCTTAATGACTTGTCCACTCTTAGAATCGATGAAATCGGTGAAGTCGCCCGCCTTTTCCTGCGCGGTTGGAACGGTACCGATTGCGGTATTGGTATTGTTCTGTTTTGCAAAATCTAGTGCGAAGGTAAAGAACGTACGGTCCTTACCGTTGTAAAGATGCGGAATGGTCGCTGGACCGCCGAGCGTGAAGCCGTAGTTGTTCTCACGATCCGTGGGAGTCACGGTGTTGAAATATCCTCTTGCATCGAAAAACTCGTTCCGATTGATGTAGAACGCATCACCGTGGTACTGGTTCGTCCCCGAGATAGTCTGATATGTGACAGCGCCTTGAGCCAACCCGTATTGCGCGGAAAAGGTAGAGCGCTCTAGGCGAAACTCGCCGACGAGTTCAAAGGGCGGATTGAAGAGCCCAGTGCTGCCGGCGGTCTCTGCCTGCGGCGCGGGGATGCCGTTATAGAGGACTTCCTGTTCAAAGTCGACGCCGCCGTTGATGCGGTGCGAAAAGGTGTCGCCCGAGACGCCCGGCGCAAGGAACTGCAAGCTGTCAATCTGTCGGCCACGGCCTCCGCTGATAGCCACCGGCAGGGAGCTGACAACCTCAGGCTCAATGGTGGTGCCGAGCTCAGGCTGCGTCGTGTTGAGCGAGATGAGGGGGCTGGTGACTTCTACTGTGGTGTCACTGCCGCCAGCGCTGAGGGTGATGTCGATGGTGGCCTGGGTGCTGACCTCGATGTTGACCTGGTCCTTGACCGTCTTGCTAAAGCCTGCCGCGACCACCGTGATGGTGTAACGGCCGGGGAGCAGACCTGTAGCCGAATATGTACCCGAGGAAGAGGCGATGCTTTTCTGCGTCGTTTCCGTGGCGATGTTGGTAATGGTGACTTCCGCGCCGGGAATGATGGCGCCAGAGTTGTCGGTGATGGTACCTGTGACTCCGCTGGATGCCTGGGCGAAGAGCATCGGGGCACTACAGGAAAAAAGGACTGCCGCGGTTAGAGGCACCCACGGGGTCGCACCGATCATCGGGCGCGGCATTCGCAGAGCCAACCTTCGAAAACACCTAGCAACTTGCATATAACCTCCGGAAGCGCGTTGAACGAAGATCCGTTCGCGGCAAAGATGGAAACGTAACCAGTAAGGGCCAAACGGTAGCTGGTCCCAGGGCTGGTTGTCAATGAACAAATGCGCGAGGCGTCGAGATCGTACCGGGCGCCTGGCTGGTTACCGAAGAGACGGACTGCGGCTGCAAACCCCGGCTCTGCGACGAAACGATGATGTTGACTGCGACGGCCATGTGTTCTTTACGACCGTGGCAGACATGACTGCTCCTACTCATGGTTGGGGACAAGGGTGAGTGTGACCGTGCTCGGATACTTCTCCGAGTGGTGGATGGCGGTGTGGGCGATGGCCGTGGTGGTTTCGTCGAAGTTGTTGCCGCCGGTGTTCAGGTTGCGATCGAAGCGGGGGAAGTTAGCGCCGGCTACCTCCAGCCGAATGCGATGGCCGACGCCGAAGAGGTTCGACGTCACCATGGGCGTCAGCGTGACCTTGTAGACCTTCTCCTTTTCCAGCCAGACCACCTTGTCGTCGCCATCGCGGTAACGGAGGCGCTGGATCGTTTCGTCGAGGTTGTAGGCTGTGCCATCGGGCAAGACGTCGATAAGCTTGGCGGTCACGTCGGTGTCTTTGACATCACTCGAGATGAAATATGTAACTGTTACGGGTCCGGAGACCTCCGCCGGTTTGGCGAGTGGCGCGGAGGTGTAGACGAGGATGTCGGGACGGTTTTCCATCTTGCGCTGATCAAGCGCGCCACCATTGCCAGGGATGGTGTTTGCCGCACAGCAGACATTGCCGCCGTAGCTGGGCGTGGGATGGAGGGGATCGTAGGTGAAGGTGTCGGGAAGATCGGTCAGCTGCCGCGCTGGCCGGCCGCCAGAGAACTGCAGCAGCGACCTGCTATCCGATGTGGCGCGCGGCGAGAGCAGGCCATCCCCTGCAAGCGTATTGGCATGGCCGCTGCTCTCGAGATTGAGCACCTCGGTTCTAGCGCCCTGTGGCGGCCAGCTTTCGGCGTGCTGCCACTTGTTCAGGCCCATGGTGTAGTACTGCACCTTCGGCGTCTTCTGCAGAAAGCCGTTGTCTTCACCCTTGAGAAAGTGGTCGAACCACGCGTACGTCATGGCGTCGTAGTCCAGCCGAGCGTCGCCCATGTCGCGTTCGCCAACCACCGTGTGCTCGGTGGCTCGCTTGTACCCACAGTGCAACGTCGGCGCGATCACGGCATATTGCTCGTTGGCGGCATCGCCTTTGGCGTGGTCGCGAACGAAGTTGTAGGCTGCGAGATTCGGGCCAGTCGAGACGTCGTACCAGGTCATGAACCAGAAGCCTGGCACATTAATCGGCATGGTGTCCGATTGCCAGATGCCGCCTTTACGCCACGCTGGATCGCCCGGTGTGCGCTCGATCATCGCGCCGCCGGTTGTGTTCGTCATGGTGTCGCTGAAGATGCCCTTGGGGCCGCCAACGGCCGAGATGATGTCCTTCTCGGGCAGGTGCTCATAGGCCTTGGCCCAGTCGATCGTCGGCAGTTGCGGCGCGAGGTCGAAGAGCTTCGAGCCAGCGATGAGATCGGCTTGCGAGGTGTCCGGCGGGAACTGCGGACGCACCTGGTTCTGCTCGCCGTAGAGCCAGTCGATGAAGAGCATCTGCACGGCGCCGCCGCGGTACCAGTTGCCCTGCTCGTTATAAGGGCCAACCTTGCCGACTCCCGCGCCGAAGCTTTGCGGAATGATGGTCGTCAGCGCTTTGTTGCCGAGCGAGGCTGCCGCGAGCTGCCACTCTGCCGTAGACGAACAGCCAATCAGCCCGATCTTCCCGGTTGCCCAGGGCTGCGCCGCCATCCAGGAGAACTGATCGTCGGCATCAGTAAGCGGCGCACCGAGAATCTCGTAGTTGCCTTCCGAAAAGAAGTGGCCGCGCTCGTTCATCTCCACCAGCACGTAGCCGCGCTTGACCGCGTCAAGCTCCTGGGTCATGTCGCGATAGGTGCCCAGCTTCACATCCCAGAAGTTGAAGTTGTACGGAGTGCGACTGAAGATAACCGGGTACTTCTTCGAGAGGTCCTTGGGCCGGTAGATATCGGCGGCCATGCGTTTTCCGTCGCGCATCGGCACCATCACCTTGCGGTCAATCACGGCGACATCTTCAAGCTGCTTCTCTGTGGCTTCCCGCCTGGCGATCAAGGCAGCGGTCTGCTCGGGCGTCAGATCCGCCCGCTGTTGTGCAAGGGCCGGGAGGCCAAGAAGCGAGACGGCAAGGACGGCGGATGCAGACGAGCGCATGCGGTGGGAAAGTCTCCTGAGCGGTGTAGCTGCACCATATCAGACTTGGCGTTGATGAACGACCTTCTTGTCACACGCCGTCGCTCATGGGTAAACCGGCGCCTCGTGTGCGATCGAAGATTCCGCAAGGCCGGGGCTATCGCGATGGCATGGGCACATCATGCGCTTCTGCGGCTTACCGCAAAGCTCTCCGGTCTGCCGCGCCGGCGCCGAACAACGTCAGCACGGCTACGGAGTCGGGCGGCAGCGTGATCGTGCACACGACGGCACACTGCAGCCCTCGGGTGTGTGGCTCGACAGCATCCTTGTGTGCGAAGCTGTTGCGGGTGTGCGGCGCGGGCGCGCTTAACAGCGCCAGCTCTGCGGCGCGCGCATGCGCAAACGATCGCACGTCCACGCGGACCGGTACGCCACGCGCGCGGTCCGCATTCGAAAGCTTAAGAAAGAGCTTCTCTCCGTCCGCCGATCGCGTGGCCACTGCATCTACACTTGCGACACCGGGAGCCAGCAGAGGCGACGCAATCTCCGTCTTCAAGCGGTCGGTCCCAAGGTGATGCGCGTAGAGCGACACTGCGTAGAACTCCGCCGTGCCGTACACGCGATCACGACTGGCCTGCAGGATGCCGCCCACCCAGCCGTTCAGCAGGTCCGAGATGCAGTTAGCCTCGACCGTATCGCCGTCGCGCTCGAAGCCATCCATCATGCGGGCCGCATAGACCGCGCCCTCCATCGACTGGATCGTTCCCGCGTCATAGAAGAGATTCCACTCATTGACGATCTGCCTGATGCCGCGGCTCGGGGCGAGCTCGGCGATGAGCGTCGCCGTGTGCCGATAGTTCCCCTCAAACTCGGTGGCGCGTCGCATCATCTCGACTCGAGGATCAGCGGCCTTCGCGTTCTGCGCCAGGCTCGTATAGTCGTGGACCGCCAGGTAGTCAATGGATGAGCCTGCGATGCGCAATACCGCGCTGTTCCAGGCGTCCTCCTGCGGAAAGACGCCTTCGCCGACAGCGATCAGCTTGATCGTTGGGTCCACGGCGCGCATAGCCGCTGCATACCGCACCGCTGCCCGCGCATAGTCTTCCGCCGAGACATGGCCGCGAACCCAGCCGCCGAAGATCTCGTTCCCCAGCTCCCATTGCTTGACGGCATATGGCGCAGGGTGCCCGTTGGCTGCGCGCATCGCGCCATACTTGGTTGTCGCCGGCCCATTGACGTACTCCACCCACGCCGCGGCCTCTTCCACGGTGGCGCCGTTGCCATCCACGTTGACCGTAATCGATGGTTCGATGCCCAGCCGCGCACAGAGCGTCAGGTACTCGTCGGTCCCCAGATCGTCCGGCTCCGGCGCATTGCTCCATGCCTTGTTCGTCCAGGTGGGTCGCAAATCGCGGGGTCCAACACCCCATTGCCAGTGATAGTCCTGCGCCACGTTGCCGCCCGGCCAGCGCATGAAGGAGGGCTTGAGCTGCGCGATCATGCGCTCCACGTCCGGCCGAACCTCACGCTGCGCCGCCGCCGGTTCGAGCGACACCTGATCGAGATACACCGTGCCCTTGCCTCCGAAGAGAAACGTCAGCTTGGCAAACCGATCCGTCTTTGCAGGTTCGAGCACAAACCGGTACTGCCGCCAGTCACCATCCACAGTGCTGAGCGTCGTCTTGGCGTAGGTCTCACCGTCTGTGTTGTCTTCTTGAAGTGCGGCCGTGATCTCGCCGACGTAGCCGTCCTTCGCAGCCGACTTCATCCATAGGTATCCCACGTATTTCGTATGCGAGACGATCGAGAGACGGCCCTGCGAGATGCCGCGACGGCTGTCCGTAATGTCCTCGGGCTTCAGTGTCACGCGCAACGCATGCTCGACCGCATGATCCGCCGCGCTGAGCTTCGGATATGCCTCCTCAGTGGTCTGCGCAAACCGAATAGCCGCCACGTTATCGTTGCGTTCATCGGGCTCCAGCTGCCAAGGCGCCGGCAGCCCCATGTAGTTGGGCGCCTCCTCGAACGATCGGTCATGGATCATCTCCGCCGTCATTCCCCACTTCACGTCCTCGGCCATCATCTCGACAAAGGAGGCATACATGCGCGGACTGACATGATTCTCGACCGTCCCCGCATCGATCGTGATCGTGGCCTGTTGTGCCGCGGCTTTCAGGGAGAGGCTTGCTGTCAGCAGCACCGCAAGCGACGTCAGCGCGGCTCGCCGCACGCGCTCGCGAAGCGTAGTGTCTCGACCACATGTTCCTGCCAATACGACCATGTATGCCCTCCCGGAAACTCGTTGTACTCGTGTGCCATCTCGTCCGCCTCAAGCGCTGCGTGCAACTGCCGATTGCCCGCAAGCAGGTTGTCCTCGATCCCGCAATCGAAGCGCAGCCGCGGCAGATGCTCGCGATGCCGCCGCAGCCACTCGAGCGGATCCAACTCCTCGCGCGGCGCACACGCCAGGTAGTCACTGAGCGGCTCCTCCACAAACGACGCCATCCCCTCGATCGTGCAGATCGCCGAGTGCGCCGAGATCCCGCGGAAGCGATCCGCATACTTTGCCCCGAGACGCAGCGCGCCGTACCCACCCATCGACAAGCCCCCGATGACCACACCGGCGTCAGCCCGCAGCGCCGGTGCCGCGAGACGCGCGATCGCCGGAACCTCCTCCACAATCCAGCGCTCCACATCCATGCCGTCCGGATGCGTCAGATAGGCGCTGCCGTCGCGACCCAGCCCATCACTCGGCATCGCAATCACCATCGGTCGAATCTCCCCGGCAGAGAGCAGGCGCTGCGCCGTTCGCGGCACGCCTGCCTTCAGCGGCCACACCCAGTGACTTCCATAGACGCCATGCAGCAGCACCAGCAGAATGCCCATCTCCGCCGCCTCCGGCACCCACACCGAGACATCCCCTCGACCACGCAGCGCCGCGCTCTTCACCGTCACGGTACGCAGACCCTCGTGCTCGTACGCCGGATCCGAGATCTCGACCGTTCGGAAGACAACCTCACTCATCTCACGCTGCCCGGCTGTGCTCTCTTTAGCCAAAGACCAGCACTCCCTTGGCATTAATGCCGGCATGCATGTCCGCAAACGCCTGTGACAACGCGGAGAGCGGATAGCGATGCGTCACCATCGCATCGAGCGGCAGCCTTCCCGCGCGATATAGCTCCATCAACAGCGGAAAATCGCGTGCCGGACGGCACGAGCCATAGAGCGGATTGATGTAGATCTTGTCCCACTCAAAGAGCTCCATGTCGACCGGCACCACCTTCTCAATGCCGCTCACGCCCACTGCCGTTCCCGCGCTGCGCACCATGGCCAGCGGCGCTGAGCCAAGCTCCGGCACGGCCGTGCACTCAAACGCGTAGTCGGCCCCACGACCACCGGTGCGCTGCCTGATCTCCTTGGCGGCCGCGAGCAGACCGGTGTCCGCGCGATCCGCAAGCAGGGTCTCCGTCGCGCCAAACTGCGTCGCCAGCGCTAGTCGCGCGGGGTTCACATCCACGGCGATCACCCGGGTGGCGCCACAGAAGAGCGCGCCCAGCATGGTACTCAGGCCCACGCCCCCGCACCCCAGCACGACGGCCGTGCTGCCCGGCTCTACCCGCGCCGCATTCACCGCCGAGCCGAAGCCGGTCATCACCGCGCATCCCATAATCGCCGCGACCTCGTACGGCACCGCCTCACGCAGCGGCAGCACTGCGGCCTCCGGCACCACGACGTGTGTTGCCATGGTGCCGAGCGAAAACGACGCGTTGATCGGGCCATCCGCGTGATGGAAGCGCGCGTCCGGGACCGAGCCGCGATCCTCGCAGATGTTCTCTTTGCCGCGCACACATTGAAAGCACACGCCACACGGGATCGCCCAGTTCAGCATCACGCGGTCGCCCGGTGTGATGTGCGAGACCCCATCGCCCACGCGCACCACCTTCCCCGCGCCTTCGTGCCCCATCACGATGCGTCGGCCCCACCCGAGCGAATCCCAATCCGTGTGACACACGCCACTGGCCTTGATGGCGACCAGCACCTCGCCTCGCTCTGGTTCGTTCAATCCAACGCGTTCGATCAAAAAACTTCCGTCGCCCCGTGCGACCGCTGCCTCAATCTCGATCATGCTCTTCCATTCCCTTGTGACCGCCAGGGCACGTTGCCCTGCCGTGCGTCGGCCCGATCAGGACCGGGTGGAATACACCACAGGGTTGAGCGGCGACGCCACCACCTGGCCGACGGCGACACCCGGGCACCAGCGCTCGATGTCGTTCTGCTGATCCTTGTTCTTTGGCGCCACTAGCATCATGTCTTCGTCCATGTAAATGACCGTCATCACCTCACGCGCCTGTGCTGTTGAGTTCGCTCCGGCCCGATGAAAGGTCCACCCGGAGTGAAAGCTGAGCTCGCCTAAATCAAAGCCGCCGTCCTCCACTGCAAAGGTGCTCAGCGCCTCTTGCAGCGTCGTCTCACTCTCGTCACTGATCTCGAGATCGCGACCGATCGGAGAGCGATGGCTCCCCGCGCAGAAGGCCAGCGGCCCCATGTTGATCGGCGTCTGTTGCAGCGGCACCCACGCCGTGATCATCTTGTCGCTGGAGACCGGCCAGTAGTACTGGTCCGCGTGCCACGGCGTGATGCCGCCGCCTGCTTCCTTATAGAGCGCCTGATCGTGATAGATCCGGACGCCCGAGACCTGCATCAGCTCAGCAGCGATTCGCGCCAGCCGCTTGCCAAAGACGAACTCCCGAACGCCGTCAGACTCCGTCCACAGATTCATGATCTGCAGAAAGGCTTTTCCGTACGTGCTGCGCTGCTCGAGCGGGATCGCATCCGCCGAGAGCTCCGCAACGCGCGCTTGAATCAGCTGACGATAGTGCTCCAGCAGATCGGCGGAGAGCACGTGCTTTAGCTTAATGTAACCATTCTCGTTATAAAAGCGGATCTGCTCCTCCGTCAGCTGGTAGGGAGCGTGCAGCTCCTCGGAGATGCTGCGGCTTTGGATCTCGACCATGCTGGCCATGCTCGCCTCCTTAACGGCTTGCTGAAACGCTTCAGCAGAGAGCATCCTCCCGTCCGTGCTCCTGTGTCAAGCGCGATCTCTCGCGCTCTTGCATCGTCTCGGGTAATTACCAGGACGCTATCGTTTTGAGACGGTGGCAGTCCCTGGCGTAACACTCGTCCTTTGCGTTCCACCCCTGGCAGATCGCTCCCGCTGGCTCTCCGCTGGCGGCGGCGCCGTAGACTCCCGCAGCACCAGGCTGGTTCGGAGTGGAATGAGCTCGGCTGATTCCTCAGGTCGCTCCAGCAGCGCCCGCACGGCACTCCGGCTTAGCTCGCCCCGCGGCACATCCACGGTGGTCAGCGGAGGCGTCAAGAACCGGCTGAAGTACGTGTTGTCGAAGCCCACCACCGATACCTCCTCAGGAATGCGTACCCGGCGCGAGTGCAGGCCGCGGTACACTCCCATGGCCACGAGATCCGTAATGGCAATGACCGCCGTGTAGTGCAGTGTGCCAAAGGTCTCTGAGATTGCCTGTTCGCCCGCGTCTGCGCCCGGCCCGCGCAGGTCCACCACATGCGTCGTCAGCCCGCGCGTCGAGCTCCCCCGAACCGCTGCGGCGAAGCCCTGATCGCGCAACCTGTGCGAGAGCAGAGGTTTGCCGCTCGCCTGCTGCGAGTTCCGCACAAACAGCAGATCGCGATGCCCCAGCTGCAAGAGATGCGACACAATCTCCTGCATGCCACCGCGCGAATCCACGCGGATGCTCGACGAGTTGCCGATTGCCTTGCCTACATCCAAAAACACCGACGGTACGCCACTCGATCGGATCAACTCATAGGACAGCGCATCGTGCTCGGACGTCATCACGGCGATGCCTGCAAGTCGCGCGCCCAGCAGCTGTTTGACTGCCGCCCGATGCTGCTCGGGCGAGAAGTTCGTAGCCATCAGCGAGATCTGGTATCCGTGCCGGGCCGCTTCTTCCTCGATCGCCTGCGCCGTCTCTGCAAAAAAGGGGTTCTGCAGGTTCGACACGATCACGCCCAGCGTCTGCGTCTGCCGGCGCGCCAGATTGCTCGCATACAGATCGGGCCGGTAGCCCAGCGAGACAATCGCCTCCTGCACCCGTTTGCGTGTCGCTGTGCTCACCCGGCCGTTGCCGTTCAGCACCGCCGAAACTGTTCCGAGCGAGACCCCAACGAGTGTGGCCACATCGCCGATCTTCGGGCGCGTTCCTGCAGCTGGTGCCCGCCCGTTCGTCTTAGGTTTCGTCCGGCGCGGCAGGCTCGAAGAAGGCGTCACGCCCATCAGAGTACCGCGTTCCCGACTGCCGCTCTTCCCGCGGCGCACGCGCTCGATGCCGCCGCCAAAGCAGCGGCAGACTCATCCCAGCAGCCGCGCCGCCTCTTTTGCGAAGTACGTCACGACGAAATCCGCCCCGGCACGCCGCAGCCCCACCAGCGACTCCATCATCGCCCGCTCGGGCTCAAGCCATCCTCGCGCGAACGCCGCCTGCAGCATGGCGTACTCGCCCGACACCTGGTAGGCGCCCATCGGCACATCGAAGCGCGTCCGCGCCTCGCGGATTACATCCAGGTACGGCATGCCCGGCTTCATCAGCAGCATGTCCGCGCCCTCTGCCAGATCCTGTTCGATCTCTCGCATGGCTTCGCGCAGGTTCGCCCCATCCATCTGGTAGCTGCGCCGATCGCCAAACTGCGGCGCCGAGTCAGCCGCCTCGCGGAAGGGCCCGTAGAACGCACTCGCAAACTTTGCCGCATAGCTGAGGATCGGCGTGTCCGTCTTTCCCGCCGCATCGAGCGCCGTTCGCATTGCCGCTACGCGACCGTCCATCATGTCACTCGGCGCGACAACGTCCGCGCCAGCCGCCGCCAGCGAGGCCGCCGTCCGCGCCAACAGTGGAAGGCTTGCATCGTTCTCCACATGCGCGTGCTCGCCATCACGGGCCACGATCCCGCAGTGCCCGTGGCTGGTGTATTCGCACAGGCACACATCCGCAATCAGCACCAGCCTATCGAGCGTCCGGTCGCGCTTCATCGCCCGCAGACCCTGCTGCACGATTCCATCCGCTGCCCACGCGCCCGAGCCCTCGTCATCCTTCTCCGCCGGCAGCCCAAACAGCAGCAGGCCCCCTACTCCCAGCGCCGCACTCTCGCGCGCTTCGGTCAAGGCCTCGTCGATCGATAGATTGAACACGCCGGGCATCGAGCTGATCGGCTTCCGTACGCCCTCACCTGGCACCAGAAACAACGGGTAGATCATCTGTCCCGGCCGCAGATGTGTCTCTCGCACCAGCCCTCGCAACGCCTCGGTGCGACGCATCCGCCGCAGCCGTGTCACTGGAAATTCCATATACCTGATTCTACGGTGCAGGGACATGCCGCATCGAAACCTCCATGCTGCCCCGCGCTCTCCTGTCCGCCATCGTCGCCCTGACCGTCACCCTTCCCGCTTCTGCGCAGACAAGGACAGACAAGGGCCCCGCGCCCACCCGGCTGCACACCCTGCTCGTTCTCTCCAAGAAGGCTCACACCCTCGCCATCGTCGATCCCACCACCCTCAAGGTCATCGCCACCGTGCCGGTCGGCAACGATCCACACGAGGTCATCGCCTCCGCCGACGGCTCTACCGCCTTTGTCTCAAACTATGGCTTTGGCGCCTACAACACCCTGGCCGTCGTCGACCTTATCCATCAGGCCGCTCTGCCCGCTGTCGATCTCGGCGCCTTGCGTGGCCCGCACGGGCTCACCTTCGTCGACGGCAAGGTATGGTTCACCGCCGAGCAGGCCAAGAGCATCGCCCGCTACGATCCCGCCACCCACCATGTGGACTGGATCCTGGGCACCGGCCAGAACCGCACCCACATGCTCTTCGTCGCGCCGGACCTGAGCCGCATTGTCACCGCCAACGTCAACTCCGCCACGATCTCGCTCTTTGAGAAGGCCCGGATGCCGCCGCTCGGCTCTGGCGGGCCACCGCCCGTGCCCGAAAGCTCCGCTCTCACCGTCTCGCAGACCTCTGCTCCGGAGTCGTCCTTCCACGAGACCACGCCGCCCCCACCGGGTCCCCCGCCTGGTCCGCCCCAGGAAGACTGGAGCGCCACCGTCATCCCCGTCGGCCATGGCTCTGAAGGCTTTGACCTCTCGCCCGACATGAAAGAGATCTGGGTCGCCAACGCCGGCGATCGCACGCTCTCGGTCATCGATGTGGCCCAGAAGAAGGTCGTCGCCACCCTGCCCGACAGCATCGAGCACGCCAATCGCCTGAAGTTCACGCCCGATGGGAGACAGGTCCTCGTCTCCTCACTCGGCGGCACAGCTCTTACGGTCTACGACGTCGCAACCCGCAAACCCATCAAGCAGCTCGACCTTGGCAAAGGTGCCGCTGGCATTCTCATCGAACCTACGGGCCGCCGCGCCTTTATCTCCTGCTCGCCCGACAACTATGTCGCCGTCATCGACCTCGCCACCCTCACCGTCGTCGGCCGTATCGACGCCGGCGGCGAGCCCGACGGGCTAGCCTGGGCCACCCGCCCCTGACGCACTACGTGCCGACCGTTGATCCTGACAACCAGCTAAGCGCCTCGGCTCTTCCAGCTGTCATCTCGCAAAGATCAGCGTTTCTGAAGCGATGGTTGCTGGGCGACATCAGTGGTGATGGGGCCATTCGCGCCCGAGATCCTACAGCCCCATCTCCGACAATCCCGGATGCCCCTCCGGCCGTCTCCCCAGCGGCCATCGGAACTTTCGCTCCGCCTCGGTGATTGGAAGGTCGTTGATACTCGCATGCCGCGTCCGCATCAGCCCGTTCTCGTCGAACTCCCACAGCTCGTTCCCGTAGGACCGGAACCACTGCCCTTCCGCGTTGCGCGACTCGTAGCAGAACCGCACGGCCATCCGGTTCTCTTTGTTGCCCCATAGCTCCTTCACCAGCCGGTACTCCAACTCGCATTGCCACTTCTTGGTCAGAAACGCCACAATCTCTGCCCGTCCGTTGATGAACTCCGTTCGGTTCCGCCAGCGCGAGTCCACCGTGTACGCCAGCGCCACCTTCTCCGCATCGCGCGAGTTCCATCCGTTCTCTGCCGCGCGAACCTTCTCCGTTGCCGTCTCTGTCGTGTACGGCGGAAACGGCGGTCGTTGCTCCATAGCACTCACCTCCGCCACAGCCTAACGCAGCCCGCATTCTTGCCGCCGCTCTTCGAGAAACCATCTTCGGTAACACACGAAATTCTCCTCGCCAGACGAAGAGCGGTTTGCATCCCAACCCTCAGGAGACCTAACCCATGAGCCTCAAAGAAGTCCTGATTGATGAACTTCGCGACCTGTACAGTGCTGAAAACCAGTTGGTCAAATCTCTCCCGAAGAGTGTAAAGGCCATCTCCGACCCCGACATGAAGGCCAATGTCAAAGAACATCTCGAGCAGACCAAGGGCCAGGTCCTGCGTCTCCGCGAGGTCTTCAGCCATCTCGGCAAGAAGCCCACCGGCCAGCACTGCAACGGCATGGAAGGCTGCATCAAGGAAGTAACAGAGGCCCTCGAAGAAGACTCCGAAGGCGCTCTCAAAGATGCCGGCATCCTCGGCGCAGCGCTTCGTGTGGAGCACTATGAGATCGCCGGCTACACCGCCGCTATCGCCATCGCCAAGGCGCTCAAAGAAAAAGAGATTGTCGCCCTTCTGACCGAGACCCTGAACGAAGAAAAGACTGCGGCCAAGAACGTCCTCAGCGGTGCCCCCGCCATCCTCAAAGATGCCCTCTCCCAGGAAGATGAAGAGGACGACGAAGACGAGGAAGAAGAAAAGAAAGATCCCGAAGAGCAGGAATCCGAAAAGAAGAGCGAAGAGGATGAGCAGGAAGCTGCGCCCGAGATCCAGGCCGGTGCGCCAGCAAAGGCAAGGAAGTCCAGCAGCAAAAAGTAACGCTTTTCGTCACAAACTCGACAAACCGAAGAGAAGGCTCTCCCAGCGAGGGCCTTGTTTTCGTTCCCAAGGGCTCTCCTAGGCACCGCTGCGCGCTGACTGCGCCATCACAGTGCGATGCCCATCATCCGCAGGATCGCCAGAGCGTTTGAGCTCGCATTCACCCCCGGCTTCAAGCGGTAGTCGAACGCCAGCGGATCGTTCTCATGGGGACTGCCCATGTGCACGTTCGTCGCGTGCAGCTCTCGCTTTGCCGCCATTTCGGTCAGCGTTAGATCATGCGTTGAAAGCGCGCCTACAGCGCCATGTGCGATCAGCGTCCGTGTCACCGCCTCTGCCGCAATCCGCCGGTCCAGAGAGTTTGTTCCGCTGAAGATCTCGTCGATCAGAAACAGCACGCGGCGGCCCTCACCGGCCTGCGCCGCCTCCAGGATGGCGTGCAGCCGCTCCACCTCCGCCAGGAACTTGCTGCGTCCCTCGGCCAGCGAGTCCATCAGGGCAAGCGACGCGCCAAGAATCATTGGCGACATCCGCGCCGATGTCGCCCGGACTGGCGCGCCCATGTTGGCCAAGACCACGTTCACTCCGATCGATCGCAGCAGCGTGGACTTTCCCGCCATGTTCGATCCACTGATCAGATACACCCGGTTCGCCTCGTCAAGACACACGTCGTTCGCGACGGCTCCCTCCGGCAGCAGCGGATGCGCCAGCGACGTCGCCGCAAACACCGCCGTCCCCGTGTCCAGCACCTCGGGATACACGTACTCCGGATGTTCATACGCAAAGGTAGCCAGTGCTGCGAGCGCCTCAAACTCCGCCCATGCCGCCAGCCAGCTCTCCATCGCCGGCGCGTACGCCCGCTTCCAGTTCGCAATCGAGAGCGCCGCATGCGTTCCCAAGCAGAACAGCAGCGATGGCACAAGAAACCACTGCTTCGTCCGCTGTTCCACGATCACCAGCTGACTCTCCAACCGGCGCAGCAGCGTCGTCGTATCAGTCGGCGTCGCCGCGATCTGTTGCAACTGTCGCAGCGTCTCCGCCGCGAAGGTACCGCGCTGCAGCAACCCGAGACCCTCGCGAAAGATCTCCACCTGGTTTGAAAGCCGGCTGGAGCCGTCCAGCAGGCCCACCACGCGTCGGCGCACGCTCATCGCCAGCGCGCCCTGCACGGCAAAGACGCACAGGAGGTTCGGCCGCACCACCTCCCACGAGAGCATATGGAGCAGTCCCAGCCCGGTCAGCACCACCAGCGCCGCGCTCGTCAGCAGCAGACTCCCCCGCAGCCATCGCGGAAACTCCGGCGGCACCTCGGTCAGCCATCCATCAAAGAAGTTTGCCGGCACCTGCTGAAAGCTCGAATCTCCCAGCAGCGCAATCTGTTCGCGCAGTGCGTTTCCCGGCGTCAGCTCCTGGATCGCTGCCCGCCGTGCCAGCAGTGCCTCCGCCGTAGGCTCCCGATCCACATCGAGCAGCAGCCGCGCCAGCCCCCGCTGCCCCACACCCGTTCGCACCGTATCGAGCCGTCCGAACAGTGAGTCCGCCCCCAGCACCGTCAGGTCCCGCTCGTACAGGTGCCCTTCCGTGCGAAACTCTTCACCGCCACTCCCTGTCTGCTGCGCCGTTCCCGACAGCCGCTCCATCGCCCGCTCGTAGTGCAACACCAGCCGAAGCAGCCGATCGCGCACCGCGAAGCTCCGCAGATATCCAATCACCAGCACAACCAGAAGCACCAGCACCAGCAGGGAAACCCACCCCGGTATCGCCGCCCGGGTCGCCGCCGCTACGGCTAGCACCAGAAGCACCAGCAGCCCACCCACGCCATTTCGCAGGGAGGCTGTCCACCGCAGCGCCCGTCCGTACTCCTCCGTTACTTCGGCCAGCCGTCTCGGATAGGTGATCGAGGCAGGGTCATACGCAGGCACCATCATCGTGGTCCCATCCTATGCCCGCACTTCGCGCGGAGGGACGAGTCCTACGTCGTCGCCACCTGCTCTGGTCCTGTTCGTCCGGTGTAAGTCGTCCGGGCAAGCCGTTCCGTGGCCGTGGCGCCAGACCGTATCCTAAGAGACGTGCAGTTTGAGCCCATTCCCGATCCGCTCCGCGAACGGAGTGCCGCCTCCCTCGAGTGGCCGAAGCTTCGCGAGCTCCTTGCCCGCCGCACCACCTCGTCCGTCGGGCGTGACCGCATCCTCGCCCTCGAGCCCACCGCAGACCTCCTCTGGATCACCCTCCAGCAGGACCGCATCGGCGAGATCCGCGGCCTTCTCGCCAGCGGCACCCTGCCCGCCTTTGCCGGCGTCTTTGATCCCGAGGACCTGCTCGCGAAGTCTCGCGTTCCAGGCGCCGCCCTTGAAGCCCTCGACCTCCTCCATCTCCTCACCCTCGCTGAGCTTGCCGAGGAGTGGCGCGTCCTCGCCGCCGAGCCGCCGAACTCCGTCGCTTCCCGCTGGACGGCGATAACAGCACTGTCGCAACCCATCCTGGACTCGCACCTCGCGCCGCTCCTCCACGCCCTGCAGGGCAAGATCGAGCCTGATGGCTCGCTCGCCGACGACGCCAGCCCCGAGCTCGCCCGCATCCGCCGCGCCCTCGAGCGTCAACACCGGCAGATTCAGGACTCCCTGCGCCGCGCCCTGCGCTCGCTCGCCGATCAAGGCGCCACTCAGGAAGAACTGATCACCGTCCGTGGCGACCGCTTCACCATCCCCGTTAAAACCGAGCAGCGCCGCAAGGTCGCGGGCGTCATTCATGGCTCGTCCTCGACCGGCCAGACTGTGTTCATCGAGCCCATGGAGACCGTCGAGGCCAACAACGAGCTCCTCCGCCTGCTCGACGAAGAGCAGTCCGAGATCCATCGCATCCTTGTCTCCATGACCCGCACCGTCGGCCTCCATGCCGACACCCTGCTTGCCGCTGCCAGCGTTCTCGCCGAGCTCGACGCGCTTACGGCCCGAGCCCGCTTTGCCGATCAACTCGATTGTCTGCGGCCGGTGCTGACCACTGGCGGCGAGTCCGTCACCCTGCGCAGCGCCCGCCATCCGCTGCTCGCCATGCGCCTCGCGGAGCAAGGCGTCCCGCTCATCCCGCTCACGCTGATCCTCGAGGGCGGCGCGCGGCAGCTCATCATCTCCGGCCCTAACACCGGCGGCAAGACCGTCGGCCTCAAGACCCTCGGCCTGCTCGCGCTCATGGCCCAGGCCGGCCTTCCCGTGCCCGCATCTGAGGCCTCGCTGCCGGTCTTCGACGCCGTCTTCGCCGACATCGGCGACGCGCAGTCGATTGAGCGCAATCTCTCTACCTTCTCCGCCCACATCACCAACGTCGATCACATCACCCGCGAGGCCGGCCCCGAGTCGCTCATCCTGCTCGACGAGCTTGGCTCCGCCACCGACCCCGAAGAGGGCGCCGCGCTTGCCGTCGCCATCGCCGGCCACTTTCTTCGCCGCCGCGCCTGGTCGCTCATCTCCACCCACCTCAACGCGCTCAAGATCTACGCCGCCAACAATACCCCCGGCGTCGTCAACGCCGCCGTCGGCTTCAACCAGGAGACCCTCTCGCCCACCTACGAGCTCCGCCTCGGTGTCCCTGGCGCCTCCGCTGGCCTCAACATCGCCGCCCGCCTCGGCTTGGCTTCAAACATCATCGAAGACGCCCGCGCCAATCTCTCCACCCAGACCGCCGACATCGGCGCCTTTCTCGATCAGCTCCACGCCCAGCTTGCCGCCGCCAATGAAGAGCGCGCCCATCTCCGCCGCCGCGAGCACGAGGTCCGCATGGAGCGCGAACGCCTCGACGCCGAGGGCCGCGCCGAGATCAAGCAGCGCACCCGCGAGCTCGAAGGAAAGCTCAACGGCCTCATCACCGACTTCGAGTCGCAGCTCCGAGACACCGTCAAGGCCATCGACGACAAGACCCTCGCCGGCAAGATCGCCCGCGACTCCGCCCTCCGCATGGCCCGCCTCCGCCGCGAGTTCTCCGAGCAGTTCACCACGGCCGTCTCCGAGCACACCGGCGCGAACAAGCCGGCCGCCAATCAGAAACCGAAAGAGAAAACCCTCAAACCCGGCGACCTCGTCCACCTCAAGACGCTCAACCGCGAAGCCCGCATCGCCCGCCTCATCGACGATCGCAACCTCGAGGTCTCGGTCGGCCAGCTCAAGATGCGCGTCACCCGCGACGAGATTACCAGCCACACCCCTATCGCCAACCCGCTCGCCGCCGCTCGCCGCCGCGGCAACATCTCCGTCACAACCTCGTCCGGTAGCGACACCGACAGCTATCTGCCCATGGAGCTCAACGTCATCGGCCGCACCGCCGACGAGGCCGAAGGCGAGGTCGAGCGCTACATCGACCAGGCCTTCCTCGCCGGCCTCCCCCGCGTCCGCATCGTCCACGGCACCGGCATGGGCATCCTCCGCCGTACCCTGCGCGACTACCTCAAGCGCCACCCGCACGTCACAGCCGTCACCGAGCCCCCCTTCAACGAAGGCGGCCAGGGCGCCACGCTCGTCGAGCTGCGCCAGTGAGCTACTCCTGCAACATCACCGCCACCCCTTCCAGGTTGTCCATCCCCTCCGCGCGCATGTAGGCCATCATCGTCTGCAGAAACGAGGCGTCGTGCTCCACCTCGCGCGCAAACGACTGGACTGTCCGCACCACCTCATCCGCTCCAAACCCCTCGCGGTACCGCCCCGCCACGCCGGTGAGCAGCCCCTTCACCCACGCGAACTGCGTTGCCAGCAACAGGTACTCCGCTACCAGCGATCGCGGCTCCGCCCGCTGCCCGCCCTCGCTTCCAAACGGAAACAGGTTCTGAAACACATAGTTCAGCAGGTAGTTCTCGAGCATCTCCGGATGTCGCGCGAAGAAGGGCTGCACGTACCGCTCGCTCGCCTCCCGGTACCGCGCCAGATCGTCCCCCGTCGCCTCGCCCGGCGTCGATCCAATGCCCTCGATGAACGCCCAGTACGTCTCCTGGAACCTCGCCCCGCACCCCGCCATGGCGATCCTCTGGTTCGTCAGCCACAGGATCGCGTTTAGCTGCACCGCTGGCTGCGCCCCCAGCGCGGCAAACTCGGCTACGCCCCAATCGCTCTGCAGCACGCGGCCATACTCGGCCATCATCGCCGGGATCGCGGCCGCAGCCTCCTCCGTCTCGATCGCCTGCAACTGCAAACATAGATATCCGAGCAGCAGCACCCTCTGCCACAGCGGCCGTGACCGATCCCTGAGCGTCGCCACCACACCCTCACGGATCACGCGGAAGTGCGCGAACGGCTTGTACGGCAACCCCGGCCCGTTCGTCCCCAGGTGGAACGCGTTGTCTGTCCGGAAGCCCCCGCCAAACAGATCACCGGCGCGGTCCAGCAACCCCGGTTGGAGCAGCACCGTCCGTGCCGCCTCGGGGCACGACAGCATCAGCGATCCTTCCATCTGCCCTTCCACCCGGTTCAACACGCGCGGATAGATCGAACAGGTCGACGACAGCATCGCCGCCCCGTACTCCTTCTGGATCCCGCACAGCCGGTCCGCCCCGAAGAACGCGCACAGACCCGAAGGCTCCGGCCGTATCTCCGCGACCATCTCGTCGGGCGAGCCCGCCGGCCTCAGCACTACGGACCGCGCCACCACCTCGCCCAGCCGCTCTGCCGGAAAACGTAGATACTGCGCATAGGTTCCGCGATCAAGCGGGATCCGCCACCCCCGGCAGCAGTGGTCCTCACACGCCGGCCCAATGCACGCAAATGTGGCCGCATAGGTTGGCCCCGTCCCCTCGCCCTGCATGCCACGCTCCCTGCCCAGACGTCCGTCTCCTCTCACGCTACACCGTCGCGAGGCGAGAGCGAGTGCTCCTCTGCCGAAGTGGACCGTTCTCACCGCGACCGCGTGGAGGCGAAGCGCTCAGCCCGTCCTTATGCCTTTACTCCATGCGCCTGCGCCAGCTGCTTTGCCTTTTCCGCATGCTTGGTGTCCAGCTGCGCTCCATGTGCCGCCAACGCCTTCACCGCGGGAATCGCACTACTCGCAGCTTCAGACTTCTCATCGCGCACAATGTCATCATTGCCCTTCACCAGCCCCTTGATGTACGCCGTGTCGAAGGTCTCGCCGCTTAGCAACCCCAGCTTGCTGTACGTCGCGCGATCACTTAGCGACAGGCTATCCGCTGACTCCGGCGTCACCTTCGCCACACCATCCGCGACCTTTGTTCTCTGCTTCAGCTCCGTATGGTCGTGGATCAGCATCGTTGCATACTGCTTCACGTCCGCGCTTGAGCTCTTCTTGAGCGCCAGCTGCGCCGTCTTGATCTCAAAGTTGGAATCCTGGTCCAGCTCTTTCAGAAAGCTCTTGTCCTGCGCCGTAGCTGAACCACCAGACGTCTGCGCCACGGCCATACCCACACCTAGGACCGCCGGCAACATCGCCGCCGCCATCATCATTCTCCGTGCACTCCGCATCATGCTCATCCCGTCACATCTCCCCAGCCGCCTTTGCAGCTCAGTACGGTGAGTGCTCAAAAGCAAAGTGTCCGTTGTCCAACAACATCGCGTCGACAACCTTCCGTTCCATCCCCTCAACATCCATCGCCCTTATCCAGCGCCACCGTCTACTTCGCGGAATCCACCCCGGCCAGCAGCCGCCGCAGCACGACGCCACCCATCAGCGTGAGTCCCACCACCGCCACCAGGCTCAACGCCGAGTTCACCACCTCACGCCCCGGCGACGTGTACTCCCCGCCGCCACTCTGCGGATGCTTCGCCCGACTCTCAATCGAACCCTCTTCCTGTTGTCTCGCCACAGCACTCTCCTCGCAGACAGACCGATCCAACCAGCAACCGTCGCCCGCATTGTTCTATTAGGATGCGCTTTGCGCTGTCGCCTCTCGCCCGCCCTCTCGATGGCATCGCCCGGCATCCATCGTGTGCTGGGCTATACTCCGTCCGTCGCGCCGACCGCTCGTCGGGCGGTCCTATCCTCCGGAGCCTTGAACAATGACCATTCTCTGGGAACGCACCACGCCTGTCGGACTCTTGCTTTCGCTTTCCTTTCTTAGCGCCTGTGGAGGTCCCACTAACTTCTACGCCCCCCTGCTTCGTATTGACCCTGGCCTTCATCTCGCGCCAGGTGGTCCTCGATCCGTCATGCAGCCCGATCTACACACCACCTACTTCTTCTTCCACGGTGCCTCCGGTACCGCAATCACTCACACCGTGCTCCCTCCTGGCTCCCGCCAACGCCAAACGGTCCTCTTCCTTGAAGCGGACCACAAGCAGCAACTAATTGAAACCAGCAAGTGGGACAAACTGCTCGAAGGTCCGTTCGGCACGGTCTATGCGCTCAGGAATTGCTTCTACACCTACGCCGCCGTCGACCATCTCAGTTCGGTTGCGGTGGCAGCCAGGCCAAGTGGCGGCGGAGAAAAGCCAGCCATTGTCCCCGTTCCCGCTGGAGCTCTTCCGCCACTCACCTCCCTTAGCCTTGTGCGTATCTTCCGCGTCGCTGCCGGGTACCGCCTGATCGCTGCAAACTACGAGTCAGACGGCCGCCTCGGAAGCATTGACATCAGCGGAGCCAGGGACGGCAGTTGGTATAGCCCACCGGATGGTGGCGACTTCCTCTACGTCGGTCCACCGGACTCACGTCTCGAACGCTACGGCATACCGCCTCGTATCGATGTAGAGCAATATCTGCATCTGCACCGACTCCAGTTACCCTCCGTTGCGCTTCCTGAGGAGACGACCGTTCTCAACCAGCACTTCGGTTTCAACAAAGTCATCCGCCAAGACACTCTGCAACATGGCGCCATTGCTTCGTCCATCTTTCTTCAACCATCCATCACCGAGGAAGAACGCCAGCTCGGCCCAGCCTGCGATCAGCGACTGCGACAGCAGCAAGCCACGAAGACTCGAACGGTCGAGTGATCGAGTGCACACGTCACACCCTGGCATGAGCTTCTACCCGGGCGATGCAGGTCAGAACGCCAACGAATGCAGGAGTGTCACAGCCCCTTGCCTGCACCCACAACGGTCGCACTCGCCGTCGTCACCGGCTGCGGCCGTGGCGCAAGTCGCCTTGCTTCCAGGTACACCCCGCACGCGCTCACCACAATGCGACCCGGGCCGGCAACCAGTATCGAGTCGCCCGGAACCTCTGTCGTCGCGCCTGTGATGTCCATATCTTCGTGCTGCAGATTCACCTCAGTCACGCCCTTTGCCTGGATGCCCAGATCAGCCAGCGTCAGCCTCGCTCGACCCTCCGCCGCCGGAGCCTCTTCGGCCAGGTCCGACGAGCTCACCGCCCGGGTTGTCACACCGTGAAGCGGCACCGATCCACCCTGCCATCGCATCGTGTGCTGCGAGTACTCCAGCAGCGATCCAACTAGCGGCTGCGCCTCTTTGTCTGACCAGCACGCCGCTCCTGACCGGGCCGGCAGCACGCGAGTGATTCGCCATGTTCCTGCCACCTGCTGCGGTAGCCGCTCCTGACCGTAGGCAGTTCCCATCCCCGCCGTCATCACCAGACCCGCCGTCAACGCCACCCCTGCCCAGACTCGCATACTGGAACTCCTGTTCATTCCCTTGGGAAGATCTTTTCTCCTGCGCTGCACCGCCTGGAAGCTCGCCTCTGCGGAGTTGAAAATGAACCTCTGCAAAACAGCGCCATACGTCGGCGAAACCGCGCTTAACCTCGACGAAAACGTCACGGAAGTACCCATAGGAAGCACATCGTGCGGTCTGTGGATGCCTCGCATCGCGGAGTTCTGCAACGAAACCAGAACTCCGCGGATGCCAGATCAAGCGGCAGACTCCCCAGACCACCGCTCTGCCCTTTCTCTTGCAACTCACTTGCCAAAAAGCAAGGAGCCAGGCTGTAAGCCTGGCTCCTTGTACCACTTAGCTGCTACTAATCCGCAAGAACCAGAAACTGCGCCACCGAGGCAGACGCTCGGCAGCAGGTCGTCAGATGCGCATCGGCATCAGGATATAGCGGTACTTCACATCCTCGGACCCATCCTCCGGCCGCATCTGCCCTGCTGACTGCGCATCCTTGAACTCCAGCCGAACCTCTCCCGTCGTGCCGATAGCCTTCAAGAAATCAATAAGATACGCGGAGTTGAACCCAACCACCAACGGATCGTAGTTGTACGGCGTCTCGATCGTATCCTCCGATTCCCCCGCATCCGTCGACGAGCTCGACAACTTCAGCTCGTTCTGCTCTAGCCGAATCTTGATCGCACCCGACCGCTCGTCGGCAAACTGCGCCACGCGCTGGATCGACCCCATCAGATCCTCGCTCCGTACGATTACAAACTTGGTGTTATCCCGAGGTAACACCGCCTCGTAGTTCGGAAACTGTCCAGTCAGCTTCCGGCTGGTGAGCACCCGGCCGCCGATCCGAAAGAAGAGCGTCTGATCGTCGTCAGCGAACTCCAGCGTCTCGGCCTCGGTGTTTGAGAGCAGCCCCTGCAACTCACTCAGCGCCTTGCGCGGGATCAGCGTCTTCTTCTCACCCGAGATCCCTTCAAGCGACTCACCCGTCTTCTCGATATGCGCCAGCCGATGCCCGTCCGTCGCCACCATCGCCATGCTCTCGGCCTTCAACACCAGGAGCGCTCCGTTCAGTGTGTACCGGCTCTCTTCATTCGAGATCGCGAAGATCGTCTTTGCGACCATGCTGCGCAAACTCACGACCGAGATCCGGAAGGCGCCGGCGTCGGGGAACTCGGCGACCTGCGGGAAGTTCGCCCGCGCCATCCCGACCATCTTGGTGTTCGAGCGACCGGCCCGAATCTGCACCCAGTGGTTGTCCATCAGCTTGATGGAGATCTCGCCTTCGGGCAGCAGCTTGATGTAGTCGTACAGCTTGCGGGCTGGAATGGTGCAGGCACCTGGCTTCTTGACCTTGGCCGCGCAACTCGTCCGCAGTGACTGGTCGAGGTCAGTCGCGGTAATTGTCAGCTTGCCCGCTCCCTCATCACCCGTCGTCGCCTCAAAGAGGAAGTTCGAAAGGATCGGGATCGTCGTCTTTCGCTCCACCACGCTCTGCGCAGCAGTCAGCTCACGGAGCAGCTCCGCGCGGGAGACTGTGATCTCGAGGTTGCCGGTTGAGGCAGTCACTGCAGTCGTCTCGGGCTCTTCCGTCGCGGTTGTCACAGGCATCTCGGTCTCCATGGGGCTGCAGGATGGAAGGGTCTTGGGGAACTCTACACCGAAACGACTAGCCCGGTGTACTGCCATCCTCGCCGTATCCCTGTGGCGATTCTAGGGGTCACACCCTTCGGCTGCGAGCCTTTTCTTTGTGGAAAGCACGGCGCTCTCTGTGCGAACAACTCACGGCAGAGCTGAGGCCAACCCTTGCGGCATGTCGTGCGATTGCTTCTAAGACTAGAAGCTAAAAAAGAGAGAAAGAACCGTAGACGTAGTCGTTAGCTGAGGAAATGTGGATGCACTACCTAAGCTCAACGGTGAACGCCATTTAGTCACGTGCTCGAATTTAGAGAACGCGGCTGTGTAAAAACCCGGAGTGCGGACACCTTGCCCCCTCGTCGCGGTTTCCTCTCACCGATCCCGCTCTTCCACATCTCACCGGAACCGGGCACGCGGAAGTTCTTGCCCCGTGGTTGATCGTGCTGCTTACGCCCCTTGTTTGTAAGACTTACAGTTTCCCGTTTTCCCACAGACCGCCCACACGACCTGTTGAGAAGCAGGCAGAGTGCAGGATTCCGGTTTCTTCTCCATCCAACAGAAGTTGCGCCTGGCTTCCACGCGTCAGCCATTGCCGCTGCACGCGTGCGGCGATCTTTTCCGCGCGGGCAAGTTCGTGATCGCGGAGCTCCTCGAGCCGGTCGTTAACGCTCCCTCAGGTCGCGACTGCCTTCATCCTGATGCAGCCTTTTGGAACATCACGCGGCATACGAAAGAAAGGGAGCCCAGAGGCTCCCATAACAG
This sequence comes from uncultured Acidobacteriaceae bacterium, assembly GCA_964235665.1. GTDB lineage: Bacteria > Acidobacteriota > Terriglobia > Terriglobales > Acidobacteriaceae > Edaphobacter. The sequence continues at coordinate 59,211 of CAXSAY010000006.1, read as the reverse complement.
CTTCTGCGGCTTCCTGCCTCATCGTTGCTAGGCTGATGCGCTGCCTACCCGAGCGTCTCCATCAGCTTATTCACCGTTCGACCCAGATCCTTATCTGTCCGTCGCTGCTCATCGATCTTTGAGATCGAGTGCATCACCGTTGTGTGATGTTTGCCGCCAAACTGTCGACCGATCTCCGGCAGGCTGGCTTCGGTCAGCTGTTTTGCTAGATACATGGCAATCTGCCGCGGCACCACGATCTGGCGCGAGTTGTTCTTCTGCTTCAGCTCTGCCACCCGCATGCCAAACTGCTCGGCCACGGCGCGCTGAATGGCCTCAATCGAGATCTTGCGTACCTGCGTGTCAATGAACTGCTTCAGGCACTGCTGTGTCACGGCCAGCGTGATCTCGACTCCATGCATGGAACACCAGGCGATCAGCCGTACCAACGCGCCCTCAAGCTCGCGCACATTTGTGCGTACGTTGGACGCGATAAACATGGCCACGTCGGTCGGCAGCTGCGTCTGCTCGCTTTCCGCCTTCTTCTGCAGAATCGCTACCTTGGTCTCAAGATCGGGCGGCTGAATGTCCGCGATGAGTCCCCACTCAAAGCGGCTCCGCAAGCGGTCTTCGAAGTCTGCCAGTTCCTTTGGAGGCCGGTCGCTCGCTATCACGATCTGCTTCATGCTCTCGTGCAGTGCGTTGAAGGTGTGGAAGAACTCCTCCTGCGTCCGCTCCTTGCCAGCAAGAAACTGGATGTCATCGATCAGCAGCACATCAACCGACCGGAACTTATCCCGGAAGCTTGTCATCTTCTGGTAGCGCACGCAATCGATCATCTCGTTGGTGAACTTTTCACCACTCACATAGCTGATCTGCGCATGCGGCTGCCGCCGTTTTACGTCCTGGCCGATTGCATGCATCAGATGGGTCTTGCCCATGCCCACGCCGCCATAGAGAAAGAGCGGGTTGTAGGCCTTGGAGGGCCGTTCCGCGACCGCCTGCGCCGCCGCCATCGCAAACTGGTTTCCACTGCCGATCACAAAGGCGTCGAACTGGTACTTGGGGTTCAGCTGCGAGGCGGTGCTCCAGTCGAAACGCGCCTGCTCCGGCCCGGTAACCGTGTTGGCAGGTCGTCCCTGAGTCTGCCCAAGGCTGCCGTTTGCGCGCGGCGCATTCGGACTGTGGCTGGGCAGAGGCGCGAATCCACCATCCTCCCGCACCTTCGGCGCCGCTGGATCCTGCGCCGGAGTTTCGTACTTCACCTCATCGATCTCAAGACCCAGATTCTCGATCGCCTCCTGAATGAGATCGAAGTAGCGATCACCTACATGCGCAAAGTCCGCTGAAGGAATGCGCACATATAGCGTTCGTCCTTCCACCCTGGAGTGACGCGTCGGCTTCAGCCACGTCTCGTAGGACTGGCGGTTGATCTTCTTCTCGAGTGCCGCAAGGATGCGCACCCAATGGTGAGTAAGAACGGCCGTTGCCGTGGGGACGAAAGACATGTTGCGACTTCCTCTTTCAACTTGATTGGCTTCGCTAAACGACCGGGAATAGAACAACATGGCACACCAGAGGCGCACCAAAAACAGATCTCCACCCCGTCTCAGCGGACGAGTAAGGAAAGACAGCGATACGTGTCTGGAACGCTCCGTCTCACCGCCGACGGAAGGCCGCATGGCCCGTTTGTTACGCGCTAGAAGTGCGGCGGAACGCCCGGGAATTACTATGCGAAACGGACTCGATAGTAGCATGATCAACAGGCTTCGATCTGCTTCTTCGGGCCAAGAAAAGACACTTGCACCAATCCTTGTGAAGATGAAAAAGGTTGCCCGTTATGGCGCGTTCGCTTGCCCGCGGAGCGGCTTCGCCGTATGCAGTCCCTCGTGTACGGATGGCAGCCTCGAATTGGCGTCGCGATGTGCCTCAGGTATACTCAGAGATCGTTGCAACAAGCTAAAAGATCGCTCAGGATTGGGATTTGTGATCCTTTGAGCAGGAGTCAGTTTCATGCCGAAGCGCACCTTCCAACCGAACCGCCGTCACCGGGCTAAGACCCACGGTTTTCTAACTCGTATGAAGACCAAAGCCGGTCAGGCCGTACTGAACCGCCGTCGCGCCAAGGGTCGCCATAAGATCGCCGTCTCCGCTGGCTTCCGCGACTAAATCTGCCGTGCGTCCTCAACAGACACCAATCTCTTTGCTGGCTGCGGCTGCAGCGCGTCCGGACCTATGGTCGCCCGGCGTCGTCGGTCAGGTGAATGATCAATACGTCAAAGCCGTGCGTGTCTGCGGAGAGTTCCCATGGCACACCCACGAACACGAAGATGAGATGTTTCTCGTACTTCGTGGCGCTCTTCGCATCGGTCGCTCCGAGAGCGATGGTGGTTCTGTGGAGGTGCAGGCTGGTGAGTTCTTTATCGTCCCGCGCGGGGTTCGGCACAATACCTCGACAGCGATCGGCGAAGAGTGCTTGATGGCGCTAATCGAGCCAGCTGCAACCCGGCACGCCGGCGATGCAGAGACGTCCATGTCCCGCTCGATCGCCGAGCAACTCGGTGAGTTGGCCTAAGCCGTTACTGAGGCGTCCTTGAGCAGAGGCTTGCTTCTTCGCGTCGTTTTCTGAAACCCTTCGCGCATCGCACCTGGCGCCCTTTACCGCAGAGCAAGCACAGCGCGTCCTGCCATCGCTTGCGCAAACAGTAGCCAGACTCCGCCCACATACAGCGCGGCCGCGGCCAACGTCAGGCCGACAGCTGCCCGTGACGAGAGGCGGCCTCGCTCTGCAAGCTTGCCCATCGCCCATCCCGCCGCCCACAGCAACTGCAAGGCGTGCAGCGCAAAGAAGTGTGCCACGCGAAGATCTCCGTGCGCGGTGCTCCAGTTGAGGAAAGGCAGGCCCGCACCGCCATCCGCCGCGCCCACCGTGTGACCACCGCCTGTCACCATCAGCACGCCTTCGACGCTACCCGCCAAGAGCATCAATAGTCCGAGACGAATACCCCAGACCTCAGCTGCCGGCCGACGCAGCCGTGCCTTGACGAACAGCAGAAACAGCATTGCGAGCAGAATGGTGTTGAGCACGATAAAGATCCCCATCACTGAGAACGCGAGACCGTTGAACCAGCTCGTATAGTTCATGTGCGACCGTACGCCTCGTGCGGACTGCACGGCAATCAGGCTGATCTCAACGACCATGGCTACCCCAAAGCCCCAGCCCATCCGTCTTCGCAGCTCGCTCCATCGGCTATCTTCGCTCAGCGTCCTCATGAGCAAGAGCAGGGTCAATACGTAGACGATGACTGACAGCTCAAATTTAATTGGTTTGATCCAGGGATTGAGCCCGAGAATCATACGTTGGTCAAACGGCAGCGCGACAACACTCAAGACCAACAACCCCGCATTCCACCAGAACCCCAGTACAAGGCCGCGTTCGGCGGCCGCGCGACTGCCAAGGAGAGCTCGCCAAAAGGTGAGGAGGTGATTCATCAGTCCACCGCAATCTCGGCCCCGACACGTCGTCGCATCGCCAGCCGCAGCAGAAGATAGATGGCCAGCCCGACCGGCCCGAAGAAGAAGGTCAGCAGCAGACATGGCGCAACCAGCCATTGCGAGATTCCGAGCCGCACAGCGTCCCGCGCCTCCCATGCCCCAGTGAAGAGATCAAACGCGAGATAGTGCAGCCACCCCGCCAGCAAAGCGCGCCGCACGCTGAATAAGAGGGCCACCTGCGCAAGCGAGTTGAAGCCTGCTCCTGGTGGAGGATGCGCTCCCAACAGCAGCACCAGATACACAACCGCCAGCAGCAGTGGCGCGACAAAGGTCGCTAGACGCTGCGTCCATCGCCAGCGCGGCAGAAAGAGCAGCAGCAGCCAGCACGGCGTCACCACTGCTCCGCCGAGTGAGAAGAGGCGGTCCAGCGCGTCAGGAGCGATCGGCCCAGAGGTCATGCGCAGAACTATACGGCACCGCGCTCTCCGATCACGTACGGTCTACGATAGATCCAGCCATGCCCACGCCCTCCCGACTGCGAAAGCACGCCGACTATCAGCATGCCTACGCGCGCAGCCGCAAGCAGTTCACCAAGCAGATGGCTTACTTTTTTGCCGCGCGCCCGGCCGATCGCCGGTCCGATACCCCCGGACCTCGCATCGGCCTCACCGTTCCCAAGGCTCTTGGCAAGGCGCACGATCGCAATCGCATCAAACGCCGCCTGCGCGCTGCTGTTGCAGCCAACCTGCCGCTCCTGATCGCACCGGTCGATGTCATCCTCCATCCGCGCCGCTCTGTCCTTACCCTGGAGTTTGCTCTGCTCCATCGCGAGATCGCCACGATCTTTCGCGCCGTGCAGACCCATCTCGATCGTGCGGCGAAGCAGGGAAACGTGGAGGCCGTTCCGCCCAGCCATCCGGCGCATCGGAGCCGGCCTAAGAGGTCGCATGCTTCGCCCGCAGCCTCGAAGCTACCCGCCATTCCGCCGTCATCGACGAAGCCCCAATGAATGCCCGTCTGTTGGCTGCTCTCTTCGGCTTCTATCGCAGATCGCTCTCACCCTTCTTCGCCGCCACCGGCCTCGGGCAGTGCCGCTATCTGCCAACCTGCTCCGAGTACGCGTACATTGCAGTAGCCCGGCACGGCTGGCTGCGCGGATCGCTCCTGGCACTGCGCCGCATCAGCCGCTGCCATCCCTGGTCCGCGGGCGGTCTCGATCCCGTGCCACCCCTCCCGACATCTCTGGCGAACTCCAGCACCGGGGACCATTTACCATAAAAGCCGGCGCACATTTGCGCCATCTCGGCTGAGGGCAACGCCTTCGCGCCGTAGCAGATAGGAAGTTACCCGCTTGGCAGAGTATAAGAACCCCAATCAGCAAGGCGCGCAGGGTGGCAACAACAACCTGCTCGTCATGATGCTCGTCATGGTCGCTGTCTTCACTGGCCTGCAGTTTTATCGCTCAAAGCACAATCCGCAGACGGCCTCGCCGAATCAGGCGACCTCCGCAAGCCAGCAGGCCGCTAATAGTCCCTCCGCGGCTGGCATCCCGCAGCCCTCCGCCGAGCTTCTGCGGAACTCCGGAACCCTTCCGGCACCGGCTGGCTCTTCGAGTGGCCCAACTCTGCAGGCAGCCGCCGAGACCACGACCGTCGTCGAGAACGAGCTGTATCGCATCACCTTCTCGAACAAGGGGGCCGAGGTCCGCTCCTGGCAGCTCAAGCAGCAGAAAGACTCAGAGGGCAAGCCGCTTGATCTGGTTCATCAGCAGGCAGCTGGTAAGTTTGGCTACCCGCTCTCGCTCTTCACCTATGATCCCGCCCTCACGGCGGGCCTGCGCACGGCGATGTTTATCCCCTCCGCCACCGGCAACCTGAACGCGCCGAACACCCTTTCCTTCGAGTTCTCGGACGGCGCGACTCACGTCAAAAAGACCTTCGCTTTCGACGAGACCTATGTACTCCACGCTGACGTGGAGATGACACGCAACGGCGCACCCGTCCGTGCGCTCATCAGCTGGCCCGGCGGCTTTGGCGACCAGGACAACGCACAGGCGTACGCCGGCTCGCAGCTGGACACCTTCGGCGGTGGCAAGGAAGAGCACCAGGCACCGAAGAAGATTGCCGGCGGTGCCACAGTTAATGGCCCCTTTGACTGGGCCGGCGTCAGCGACACCTACTTCGCCGCCATCTTTCTCCCCGAAAACGCCAACACCGCCTCACTGGTCACTCTGCGCGACGACCTCGCCGTACCCAAAGACTTCCGCAAGAATGGCCTTGGCCACGGCGTTCCCGCAAACGATGCCGCCAAGGGCGCCACCATCAATGTGCCCCTGCTCGGCGCCGCCATCGGCGACACCTCCGGCCATGTCCGCACCCGCATCTTCGTCGGTCCCAAACTCGTCAACGTTCTCAAGAACGTCAAGGCCGCAGATACTTCCGTCACCCTTGGTCCACTGCTGGAGTTCGGCTTCTTCGGGGTCATTGGCAAGTACCTCTTTCTTGCGCTTCAGTTCATCCATGCCCACATCGCCTCCAACTGGGGCTGGGCCATTGTCATCCTCACGGTGATCATCAACGGTGTGCTTCTGCCGTTACGCATCAAGACCATGCAATCCGGCTTGAAGATGCAGCGCATTCAGCCGCAGATGGACGCGATCAAGGCACGGTACAAGGATCTCAAGGTCACTGACCCAAAGCGCAACGAGATGAACGCCGAGATCATGCAGCTCCAGAAAGACAACGGCGTCAACATGTTTGGCGGCTGCATCCCGACTCTCATTCAGCTGCCGTTGCTCTTCGCTTTCTTTGGCATGCTGCCGAAGGTGGTCGAACTGCGTCACGCGCACTGGGGTTGGATTCCTGATCTCTCGGCAGCCGATCCCTGGCACATTCTGCCGATCATCATGGTCGTCTCACAGTTTCTTGTGCAGTTCTATACCCCGTCTCCTGGCGTCGATCCGCAGCAGCAGAAGATGATGGCCTTCATGATGCCAGCGGTCTCCGGTTATATGACCTGGAACTACGGCGCCGGCCTCGCTCTTTACTGGTCAGTCGGCAACCTGATCGGCATCGCCCAGCAAGCGGTTATGAACCGTACCTCCCTTGGCCGCGAGATGCGAGAGATCGCTGCCCGACGTGCGTTGCGCAAAGCTGGTAACAGCTCCGCGCCTGCCCCTAGATCTTCCGCCAAGCCGGCGGTCAAGACCATCCAAGGAAAACGCTAACCACCACGACCTCCGGACGACTACCATGACTCCTTTGGGCCCTGCCAAACCGTCCCTCACCAGCTTCCTTGAGGCCCTTCGTTCCTCTGGCGGCCTGCGCTTCGAATATGCCATTCACACCCGGGAGCCGGATGCTGACACCACCCAGTCCACCCTCACAGAGGTCACCCTCTCCGGCCCTGATACACCACTTCTGCTGGAGCGCAATGGTGAGTTGCTCCACGCTATCGAAAGCCTTGCCGCGGCCATCCTTCGTCTTGAGCCCGAGCAGGCCGAGCAACTTTCATTTGACGCAGACGGCTTCAAAGCAGCGCGCCTCTCCGCTATCACCCAATCTGCTGACTCCGCGGTTGCCACCGTACACGCGACGGGCAAGCCTTTTCTGTTCCCACCCATGAACTCGCGCGAGCGTCGCCTTCTGCACCTCGCTCTCATTCCCTCCGGCCTCGCGACCGCCTCTTCCGGCCTTGGTCCGCGACGTTTCGTTGTGCTCTATCCTGCCGGCCAGACGCCCGATCCGGAACGCTTCGAGCCGCGTGCAAATCGATCAACACCGTTTCGTAACCAGAGTGGCTACAAATCAGGTCAAGGCTCTTCCGTTCCACAGCAACGCCGTCCCCCTGCCTCATCCGTCAGCGACGAGAGGAACTCTCCATCACCTGCTCAAGACCTTGAGGGCTTGGGAAACCGGCAAGATGCGGCTACGTCTGTCGGCGGAGGTGAACCCCTCAGTGCGGCTCGTCTGGACTCGATTCGCCGGGCCTTCCGCAAACGATGAGAGGGTCACCCTGACCCCCCTCCTTCATCGCCGCACATGGATATTTTCTGGTGCTAGGACGAAAGCAGCAGAACCTTACCGATGCCGCCCTTCTCTGCGGCTCGTTGCCCAGCGGCCGCCTCGTTCATGGGTAACATCCGGTCGACCGGGATCGTGAGTCGCTTCTGCACCACATCTTCAGCCAGCCGTTGCAGCGTCGGTACATCCGGCTCCGCGCGCACTGGCACCACCCGCACCGTCGGGTGCATGGTTGCGTTCGCGGGCGGTCCCAGTACGGATGCGAACACTCCACCCTGCTTAACCCTGCCGAGCAGCTGCTCGGCTGTCTTGCCGCCTACGGCATCCGCCACCCCATCCAGAAAGCCCAACATCTCGAGCGCGTCCTTATCGTCGAGCGCCAGAACCTCATTTGCTCCGAGTGACTTCGCCTCGTCCAGCTGGCTCTTCTTCACCCCTGCGATCACGGTTGCGCCCGCCTGCTTCGCGACGTACACCGCCGTTCGTCCGACTCCGCCAATCGCCCCAGCCACCAGCACCGTCCAGCCTTTCTCCGGCTTCACGCCTCGCATGATGAGCTGCTCGCCTGTCAGCAACACCAACGGCAGCGCCGCTGCATCTACAATGTCCAGCTCCTCCGGAATCCGCGCCAGCTCCTCGGCCTTCACCACCACCTGCTCTGCATACGTTCGTGTGGCGAGGGCGAAGACGCGGTCGCCTTCCGTGAAGTTCGTCACGCCGTCGCCGACAGAGATCACGGTTCCGGAGACATCCCGCCCCAGGATCCCGGGAAATTCCAGCGGGAACCGCTCCTTGGCTTCACCGCTTCGCATCTTGTAATCCACCGGATTGATGCTTGCCGCTGCCGTCTTCACCAGGACCTCACCCGCCGCAGCAGTGGGTGCCTGGAACTCCTCCCACTTCAACTCGTCGGGCCCGCCATACTTGTGGATCACCACAGCCTTCATCGCAGCTCACCTCTCCATGTTTAAGATGCGGCGACTCTTGCTAGAGTTCCCGCGTCCTACACGGCGAGCTTCCGCGTGGCTGGTGTCTGCAAGCTCAATTCTGGCAAGTACTCACGCCATCCATCCGTCTCTGCAAGCCGCTTCAGCATCGCAAAGCGTCGCCGCATCAGATCGCGAATATGCGGCACCATGACGGTCCGTCCTAGCAGCGCGCCCACCGATCCCAACGGCATGGCAAAGCGCACCTCATCGAGAAGCACGACGTGTCCATCCTTGCGGTCAATGAAGTTGTGATCATGCTGAAAGCTTGCGAACCGCCCGGCAATCATGCTGTCGCGAAAGAAGACCGGCGGCTTGAATGGCTCAATCAGGCTTTCGTGGTACTGCGGCAGCCAAAGCTGCCATCCTTCCCAGCGCACCGTATCTCCTGCAATCACCAGCCCGGAGGTGCGGCCTCGTACGGGGTTCATCCCCAGTTCGCGCTGCACCAGCGCCACGCTCGTCGACAGCAAAAAACAGCGCTCGATCGGAGCCCGAACCAAAACCTCATCCTTTAACGTAAACAGCTCAGCCACAGAACTCGCCCCTTTTCCACACCTGTCACCAAAGGCCGACGCGTACGTGCTGATCTGACTGTCGCCGATTTTTCAGGGGAAATCCAGCCCACTTTCTCGACGGTTTCGAATCGGTAGAGACGCGAACGGGACTGTCAGAGTTATTCACAATATCGACAAGAAGTACTGTTACGTAGCAGTTACCAGCGGAGCCTTCTGCGTGAGCACAACATGTGCCTGCAGCGCGCTCGGTATGCTTTTTACAACGTCATGCGATGATCTGTAACCAATGTGGTTGCTCTTGTCAAAAACTCGGCGAGTGGAATCGATCCTTCATCGCCCTTTCCGCGAACCCGCACACTGACCGCGTCGCTCGCTGCTTCCTTGTCGCCCATCACCAGCACAAAGGGCACCTTTTGCAATGTGAACTCGCGAATCTTCGCGTTCATCTTTTCGTTTCGCGCATCCACCTCCACGCGCAGCCCCGCAGCTTCGAGCTTTGCTCGAACCGCGTGGGCGTAGTCTAAGTGCTTCTCCGAGATCGGCACCAGGCCTATCTGCACCGGCGCCAGCCACATCGGAAATGCCCCCGCGTAGTGCTCAATGAGCACGCCAAAGAATCGCTCCACCGAGCCGAAGAGCGCGCGATGCACCATTACCGGCCGATGCTTCTCTCCATCTTCACCGGTATATTCGAGGTCGAAGCGCGCCGGTAGATTGAAGTCGAACTGCACAGTCGAGAGCTGCCACAGCCGCCCGAGCACATCCACCAGCTTCACGTCGATCTTCGGCCCGTAGAACGCCGCCTCGCCCGGAATCTCCTTGTACGGGATGCCCTTGCGATCCAGTGCCGACTTCAACGAGCCGATGGCCAGCTCCCAGTTCTCAGGAGAGCCCGTGTAGCTTTTCATATCCTTCGGATCCCATGTCGAAAGCTCGACTCGGAACTCCGCAAACCCGAACGTCTCAAGCACCGATTGCGCGAACTCGATGCACGCCACCACTTCATCTTCAATCTGATTCGGTGTGCAGAAGATGTGCGCGTCGTCCTGCGTAAACCCGCGCACCCGCAGCAGTCCGTGCATCGTTCCCGAGCGTTCGTATCGGTACACGTTGCCCAGCTCCGCATACCGTACTGGAAGGTCGCGATAGCTCTTCGGCGTGTTTTTGTAGATCAGGATGTGGCCTGGACAGTTCATCGGCTTAAGCCGGTACTCCGCATCGTCCAGCTCCATCGGCGGGTACATGTTCTGCCCGTAAAAGCCCTCGTGCCCGCTGATCTTCCACAGCTCGCGCCGCATGATGTGTGGGGTGTACACCATCTTGTACCCGCGACGGATACACTCATCGCGCATCCAGTCTTCCATCGTCTTTCGGATCAAACCGCCCTTCGGATGCCAGAAGATCAGCCCCGCCCCTGCGACCTCCTGAATCGAAAATAGGTCCAGCTGCTTGCCCAGCACGCGATGATCCCGGGCCTTGATCTCTTCGAGTCGCTTGAAGTGGGCGTCCAGATCCTTTGCGTTGAAGAATGCCGTGCCATATACCCGCTGCAGCTGCTGGTTCTTCTCGTCGCCTAGCCAGTACGCACCCGCGATGCTTGTCACCTTAAACGCCTTTACCCGCCCCGTCGAAGGCACATGCGGTCCGCGGCAGAAGTCCGTGAAGCTGCCATTTCGGTAGAGCGAGATCTCCTCACCCGGCTTGGTGAAGCGCTCAATGAAATGCAGCTTCATGAACTCGCCGGCGCGCTCGTAGTCGAGCAACCCCTTCTCGCGCGGTTCCTCCTCGCGCACAAAGGCCTCGTCCCGCGCCACCACCTCGGCCATGCGCGCTTCAATCGCCGCCAGATCCACATCCGTGAAGGGCTGAGCGCGATACACGTCATAGAAGAACCCGCTGTCTGTCGCCGGTCCATGCCCCAGCTTGGTCTCCGGAAACAGCTCCAGGATCGCCGTCGCCATCACGTGCGCGGCCGAGTGCCGCACTACCTTGAGCGACGCCTCATCCTGCTCCTTCAGCAACCACAGCGCCACATCCTCGTGGAGTGGCATCGAGAGATCCACCAGCCGGTCACCCGCACTGCCCACACTCGCCGCATACATCGCCTCTTCACTCGCGCCGGCTTCGGTCTCGGCTGTTCCCTCATCCGCCCGCCCGGCCAGCGGCTTGATTCGCGCCACTATGACCGCTGCCGCCAGTCGCGGCGAGATGCTCGTCGCTACCTCGAGCGGCGTCGTTCCCCGCGCTACCTCGCGCACACTGCCATCCGGCAACTGAATCCGTATCATCGAGGGCTGCACCTCTACCTGGTCCACTGATTGTTCGCTCACGCCTCTAAGGATAGCCGCTCCGCGCCACTCGGCGGATCGTCAAGCTTGCACAAGGGCCTCTCTGATTGACGGCCTCTCCGCGCTTCGGTACCGTGATCCCGAAACGATGCTGCCTAGTCCTTCACAGCATCGCCCCGAAGTCCTCTGAGGCTGAATTCATGAACAAGATCACCCCTTTTCTCTGGTTCAACAGCAATGCCGAAGCCGCCGCCGACTTCTATCTCGCCATCTTCCCAAACGCTCGCAAGCTCAACGAACTGCGCTGGCCCGAGTCAGATATGGCTCCCGGGACCGGCCCGGCGGGCTCTGTCCTCGCGCTCGATCTTGAGCTTGAAGGCCAGCAGATTAGCTTCCTCAACGGCGGCCCAGCCTTTCAGCTCTCCGAAGCTTTCTCCTTCGTCGTCCGCTGCGAGACCCAGGCCGAAATCGATCGCTACTGGTCCGCACTTACCGCCGATGGCGGCGCCGAAGCTGCCTGTGGCTGGTTGAAGGATAAGTTCGGCGTCAGCTGGCAGGTCGTTCCCACCCACCTCACCAGCCTGGTTCGTCATCCCGCTGCCATGAAGGCCATGATGTCCATGAAGAAGCTCGACATCGCTGCTCTCGAGGAGGCCAGCGCACGCTCTGTCTAGCCATCACGGCGTTCTCCCTGCTTGACGACCCCACGCAGCTGCAGTACCGTCTCCCCATGCTGCTAGACGCCTTCCAGCGTTGTTGTCCCTTCTGCCCTCCGCAGCAGTAAGCGCGCTTAACCTCTGCAGAGCCCCCCATTGCAGCCCCCACTCTCCCCTTTTCGCCTCGCAGTGCACGCCGTGTGCCTCTCTACGCGCCGGCTGCGCCCTTGGGGCACCAGGCACCACCAAGGAGCTAACGCATGAGCACCATTCTTGATGAAGTCCTCTCCGCGAATCAGCAGTATGCCGCCAGCTTTGGCGAGAAAGCCAGCCTCGCCCTTCCACCAGCCCGCCGCTTCGCCGTCCTGACCTGCATGGACGCCCGTCTTGACCCCGCCAAGTTCGCCGGCCTGGCCGAAGGCGACGCCCACGTGATCCGCAACGCGGGCGGCCGCGCCTCCGATGATGCCATCCGCTCACTCGTTATCAGCTACAAGCTCCTTGGCACGCAGGAGTTCTTCGTCATCCATCACACCGACTGCGGCATGGAGTTCTTTTCGAACGACACTCTGCGCGGTCTTCTCGCCAGCTCGCTTGAAACCGCCGCTCTCACGCCTGAGGGCTTCCGAGACGTCGGGCAGGGCCCCGGATCGCGCGCCGGCGAGTTCATCGAGTGGCTCACCATTTCCGACCGGCAGCAGGCCGTCCTCGATGACGTCCTCCGCATCCGCAATCACCCGCTCGTCCCCGCCGCCATCCCTATCTATGGCTACCTCTACGAGGTCACCACCGGAAGGCTCGTTGAAGTGCACGGTGCGGCGAAGGCCGGCAAAGCACGCTAAGGAGGGTTAGGCAGGGTGCGACGCCGTCGCACAATCTGAAGTTCACGACAGCAAAGAGGTCAAAGTCTGCCGAGGATCGGTCGGCTACCTGCCGATCGATTTCTCCCGCACACCTTGACCTCTTTGTGTCTGGGCTATTGCCCTACACCGCAGACCTACGCCTTCTTGGCCTTGCTCTTCGCGTGTGCATCGGTCGAGTGCTCGTGCGCCTTCGCGGAATGCTCGTGAGCCTTGGTCGAGTGCTCTTCGGCAGCCTTGCTGTCGCCCTTCTCGTGGTGCTCTGCTGCTGTGCGGTGCGACTTCGCTGCGTTCTCGTGGTGCTCTGCTGCCTTTGCGTGTGCTTCCTTTGCCATGTGCGTGGTCCTCTTTCTGGGCCTTAGCCCACCTTCTGTGAGGCCCCTAAGCTCCCCGCTGTTGTCCTGTCCTATAGGGAATTCATCGGCCTGTGATCGCGGCAAACTTTTCTGAAACCGGCCTTGCCAAGTCTCCTTCGCTCTCCGTACACTCACCTGCTCCAATCTCACCTCACCCTTTCACGACGTACACAAGCCCGCTTTATAAGCTTCGACATCGAAGTTTTATTGAACCCTCCTCGTTCCACGTTTCATCTACCCACACAGCACACTCCCCAAGCGTGCCCAAGGAGATTCAATGGCTTCTCTTCTCAAGATCGATGTCAGCCCGCGCGGTGACCACTCCGTCTCCCGCAAGCTCGGCCAGCAGTTCGCTGAGCAGTTCCAGCAGGCGAGCCCTGGCGCCACGGTCGTTACCCGCGACCTCGCCACCACGACCATCCCCTTCGTTGACCTTCCCTGGATTGGCGCGGCTTACACCCCCGAAGAGGCCCGCAGCCCCGAGCACAAGGCCGCTCTCAAGATCAGCGACGACTTTATCGCCGAGATCAAGGCCGCCGATCACATCCTGCTTACCGCGCCGATGTACAACTTCGCCGTCCCCGCCGTGCTGAAGGCCTGGATCGATCACGTCGTTCGCGTCAACGTCACCTTTAAGGTCACTCCGGAAGGCGCCTACATCGGCCTGATCGAGGGCAAGAAGCTTACCGTCATCATCGCCAGCTCCGGGGACTACAGCGTTCCGCCCATGGACGGCTACAACGCGGAGAAGTCCTACCTGAAGCAGATCTTCGGCTTCCTTGGCATCACGGATGTCACCTTCATCGACGCTGGTGGCACGCACGTTCTGAACTCAGGCAAGGTCAGTGTCGATCAGTTTGTCGAGCCCTTCGCCCCCAAGTTGGCTGCCGCCGTCACTGCCTAAGGCTGGTCCGTGCGACGCCCCAGTCGCTTCGCACAAGATCAAAAACAAAGGCCGCACCGGATTCAGGTGCGGCCTTTGCCATTCCGTTGCAACCTCGTCAAGATCAGTACTGAGCCGCCTGCACACCATACGGAGCCGGCGGACCCCCGAAGGCTATACCCCGCTGCCGGTTCACCGCTACAGTCGACGCCCAGTCCAGCTGCTCGCGGCCCATCACCACCGGTGCTCCGTTCATCGCCGTGTAGTGCACCCGCCCGCCACCGTCAAACCAATAGCTGCTCGCATACATGCCCATCCCGTTCCGCATCATCAGGAGCGTTGGCGCCTGTTGCTGCGAGACCGGCATTGGTGGCGGCGGTGGTGGCGTGTCATACACATGCTCCACCTGCACTACGGTCGGTTCCGGCGCTGGCGCCTGGTACGACACTGGCGCTCGCTGTGTCAGCCCTGGACCCGACTCCGCGGCAACATCCCGCACCGGCACACCCAGGTCATCCATAATCTTCAGCGTCAGACGCGTCTCTGCCTTCAGCACCGGCCGCGGCCCGCGTCGTGGCAAATTGATCAGGTCGATCGGCCACAGCACCGGCACCATCCATCCAAGCGTATCTCGCACCGGATGTCCCTTGCCGTGGATTCGCCCTTCCTTGTCCACCGGATAGTTCGGCACCTGCACCACCTTCGCCGCCAGCGGAACCACCGTTCCCGGCGGCAGCACCATGCGGTCAAACTTCAGCTCCATCCATCCCTTGCCCACCAGGTGCCCGGGATCCTTGTAGTCCTCAAACCGCCCGACCAGATAGCTTCCGTATGGAAACGCCGATCGGCCGTACATCTCGAAGTGGCTTACCCGGCACAGCACCGGATCGCCGATATCCGCCGTCTTTGACGACAGCTTCGGCTCGGATACCGTGCATTGAATGATGGATCCTGCCGGAATCAACTGTTCGGCAGCATACCCACTCATCGGCGCGGCGAGAAGTGAGAAAAAGAGAGCGGATCGAATGCCCTTCATGCGGGGTGGCCTCCTACAACAGGCTCGTTGGCCGAGCCATCTTGGCGTGCTTGGTCCGTCGTCTCGTGCCCGGCGGTGTTGTGATCCTGCTCAGACCATGCAGGATAGTGTCGAACGGTGCAGTCATCATCCTGCGCGGCACTCTGTTCGTCAACAAAGAAATGCACAGGTCCCTACCCTATCAAGCAAGACGCAAGTCAAAGCAAATCAAGGCGATAACGCTTCTGCAACAACGCTCTTGACAAGCTCTGTCTCTCGCCTCCGCCCAGGGCTTCAGCCGCCCTCAGGGCTGCAGGACAACATGCGCCTCGAGGGCCGCCTCGCTCGATCCACCCGCCCAGGCTGTGTATCGTCCCGCCTCCACCACCCATCGCCGATCGAGACTCCACACTGCCATCTGCTGCTGCTTCACCCGGAACCGCACCTGCCGGCTCTCTCCCGGCTTCAACAGCACGCGCATGAACCCTTGCAGCTGCCGGTTCGGCGTCTCCACGCTGCTCACATCTTCCCGCAGATACAACTGCGCCACCTCAGTCCCCTCGCGCTGTCCCGTATTTGTAACCAGAACAGTTGCGATCAGGTCATCTTTACTCCCCGCCGGCGGCGCCTGCACCGTCAGGTTTTCGTAGTGAAACGTCGTATAGCTCAGCCCATGCCCGAACGGCCACAGCGGTTTACCATCTCCGTCGACATACGCGTGCGTCCGCGACGGGTCCGCGTTGTAGAAGTCCGGTAACTGCCCCACGCTCGCCGGAAACGTAACCGTCAGCTTCCCGCTTGGGCTTGTGTCGCCAAACAACGTCTCCGCCACCGCCTGCCCGCCGTACTCGCCCGGATACCACGCCTCCAGAACCGCCGGCACGTGTTGTTTCGCCCAGCCGATCGTTAGCGGTCGCCCATTCTCGAGCACCAGAACAACCTTCCGGCCCGTCGCGACAATTGCTTCCATGAGCGCTTCCTGCCCACCCGGCAGCCCCAGCTCCGTCCGGTCGTATCCCTCGCCCGAGATCCCCTGCTTCTCCCCGAGCACCAGGATCACTGCCACCGCCTCTCTCGCGTTCGTAACCGCCTCTGTTACGTTCTCTCCTGTGGCGAAGGTCACCTTTGCCCCCGGCACCGCCTTCTTTACGCCATCCAACACGCTGATCCTGAGCCCGTTCTCTTCCTTCTCATAGTCGCCGTAACGCGCCACATCGCCGTTCGGCCCAATCACCGCGATCCGCGTCAGCGCTTTCGAGAGCGGCAGCGCCCCACCCTCGTTCTTCAGCAGAGTGATCGACTCCCGCGCCGACCGCAGCGACACCGCCAGATGCTCCGCAGACCGGTACACCCGCGCATTCAGTCCCTCATCCACAGTCGGCCGATCAAACAGGCCAAGCTCGATCTTCAGCCGCAGCACCGCGCTCACCGCCCGGTTCAAGTCCCCTTCGGGCAGTGTCCCGTCCTTCACGCACTCCTGCAGCGACCGCTGAAAGACCTCGTGCGGAAAATCATAGAACTGCATGTCCACGCCGGACCGGATCGCCAGACACGCGGCATCCTTCCTCGTCGCCGCCACGCGGTGTGCGGAGTACAGCCGCTCGATCGCTCCGAGGTCCGACAGCACCATGCCGTCAAAGCCCCACTCCCCACGCAGCAGGCCTTTCAGCAGCATCGCATCAGCTGTGACCGGAATACCGTCAATCTCGTGATACGCGGCCATGGTTGCCATTGCGTGCCCCTCGCGAAACGCCGGCTCAAACCCTCGCAGCATCACACTCCGCAGCTCGCGCTCGCCCATGTGCACCGGCGAGGTGTTCGTGCCGCCTTCAGGCGAGCCGTGCGCCGCGAAGTGCTTGGGTTCACTCACCACCGTGTGGTCCGTGGCCAGCGAGTCTCCCTGTGCCCCGCGCGTATACGCCAGCCCCATCTGTCCCGTCAGATACGGGTCCTCGCCGAAGTCCTCCTCAACGCGCCCCCATCGCGGCTCGCGTGCCAGGTCCAGCACCGGCGCCAGAATCATCCCCACACCCTTCGCCCGTGCCTCCGCAGCAATCGCCGCCGCCGTCTCCTGCGCCAGCTCCGTATCCCACGTGGCTGCAAGGTTGAGTGGCGCCGGAAAGACCGTGCCCGTATCAGACCCATGCAGCGCCTCTTCCACAAAGAGGGCCGGAATGCCCAGCCTGCTATGCTCTACAATCCATCGCTGCAGGGTGTTGTATTGCGCCGGCGTCGCATTCAGATCGTGCACAGCGCCTACACCCAGCCCGCCCCACAGCGCTTCCGCTTTCGCTGGTACAAACCGCGCCATCTCCCCGGCATGTGTGTCGTCTGTGTGGGTATCCATCACATCCTTCGCTCCCGCATACAGATCCAGCTGCCGCACCTTCTCGTCCACGGTCATTCGCCGCAGCAGATCCAGCACCCGGTCCTCCACCGGCGCATCCGCCTCTTTATAGAGAGGCGTGATGCCCGCATGCACCTCTTTGCGCCATCGCGGCAGTGAGGCCAGCACGCCCATGCCAAGCAGGAGCAGATACGTAACCGTTATCGTAACGATCCCGCTGACGCCTCCTAGCCGCATTCTCACCCTGCACCATCCTCCGAACCCACATACTACCCGTCCCTCCTGCCTTCCGGTATACGATGGCTCCCACAGGAGATCTCATGCCGTTTAAAGCCCTGCTGGCCCTCGCGACCGCAGCCCTCGCGCTCGTCTTCGTTCCGTCTCTGCCCGCCCAGCAGCCTCTCTCCGCCATGCCCTACTCGCCCTCGCTTGATCTCACCAGCCTCGACCGCACCGTCGATCCCTGCACGGACTTCTACAAATTCACCTGCGGCGGCTGGCAGCGTAACAACCCCCTCCCCGCCGACCAGGCCACCTGGTCCGTCTATGCCAAGCTCGGCGACAGCAATCAGCAGTTCCTCTGGGGCATCCTCAAGGAGGACGCCGCCGCCACGAACCGCACGCCCGTCCAGCAGAAAGTCGGTGACTACTTTGCCGCCTGCATGGACACCGCGGCCATCGACACCGCCGGCCTTAAACCCCTGTCACCCGCCCTCACTCGCATCGCCGCCCTTCAGACCCGCCCCCAGCTCATCAGTGCCCTCGCCACACTCGACCACACCGCCATGGGCTCCTTCTTCTTCAACTCCGGCACCGACCAGGACGCCGTAGACTCCTCGCTCGTCATCGTTGCCCTTGAGGCCGGCGGTCTCGCCCTTCCTGATCGCGACTACTACCTCAATCCCGACGCCAAGAGCGTCACCCTCCGCCAGCAGTACGTCGCCTACATCGAGCGGATCCTCACTCTAGCTGGCGAACCCGCCGTTCGGGCCGCCACCGATGCCGCCACCGTCCTTCGCATCGAGACCGCCCTCGCCCGTGCTTCGCTCTCTCGCGTCGATCGTCGCGACCCGCATAAGACCTACCACCCCATGACGGTCAGCGAGCTCTCCACGCTCGCGCCTGCTCTCGACTGGCCCGGCTACTTTAAAGTCCAGGGTGTCACCGTGTCCGGCAAGCTCAACGTCTCACAGCCGGACTTCGTCAAAGCCGTACAGGCCGAGCTCACCTCTGAGCCGGTCGACGATCTCCGCACCTATCTCCGTTTCCATCTCCTTGATGCAGCCAGCCCCAACCTCGCTCACCCCTTTGATCAGGCGCATTTCGACTTCTTCGGCCATACGCTCCGCGGCATTCCCGCCATGCTTCCGCGATGGAAGACCTGCACCCGCGGCGCCGACCGTCAGCTCGGCGAGGCGCTCGGCCAGGAGTTCGTCCGCCGCACCTTCACCGCCGATATGAAGTCGAAAACCCAGCGCATGACGGAGCAGATCGAAACCGCCATGCGTGCTGAAATCCAAGGCCTGGACTGGATGACGCCCGCCACCAAACAGGAAGCCTTGCGCAAGCTCTCTGCTATTCGTAACAAGATTGGTTACCCAAACACCTGGCGCGATTACTCCGCCCTCACCATCACGCCCACCGGCTACTTCGACAACGTGCTTCGTGCGACCCTCTTCGAAAAGGAGCGGCAATGGCAGAAGCTTGGCAAGCCGGTCGATCTCAACGAGTGGGGCATGACTCCGCCCACCGTCAACGCCTACTTCAACCCGCAGATGAACGACATCAACTTCCCCGCCGGCGTCCTCCAGCCGCCCCTCTATGACGTTAAGCTCGACGACGCCCCCAACTACGGCAACACGGGCGCCACCATCGGCCACGAGCTCACTCACGCCTTCGATGACGAGGGCCGCCAGTTCGACAGCAAGGGCAACCTGCGCGACTGGTGGACTTCCACCGACGCCAAGGGGTTTGAGGATCGCATCAACTGCGTTCGCGACCAGTACGCAACCTACGTCATCGTCGACGACATCCACATCAACTCAAAACTCACCAGCGGCGAAGATGTCGCCGATCTCGGTGGCACCCTGCTGGCCTACATCGCCTGGCAGAAACAAACCGCAGATCAGCACTTGCAACCAGTCGACGGCTTCACCCCCGACCAGCGTTTCTTCATCGGCATGGCGCAATGGGCGTGTGAGAACGAACGCCCGGAAAACCAGCGCGTCAGCGCCGTCACTGACCCTCACTCGCCCGGCTTCGCTCGCATCAACGGCGTCGTCTCGAATCTGCCGCAGTTCGAGCGGGCCTTTGCCTGCAAGACCGGTCAGCCCATGGTTCACGCCCCAACCTGCAAGGTCTGGTGATCAGTCACTCGAAGCCCGTAGATCAGCTGTGTACGCCGGGCGGCAATCCAACCGTAGCGTGACGGCGGAGCGATCGGTCCAACGCAAAGTGACAGGGCGTCTGACGGGATGGCCGCCCCTACTTCACCAGACCGCGGTCCCGGTCATACTGCAGTCGACGCTCCTCCTGCGACGCCTGCACCGGTACCTCCAGCTCATGTCGCAGCGCATCCGAGATCAGCGTCCGATCATACGGCTCCATCGTCGTTGGCCGGCCATCCGGCGTGTTGAACTGCGTCCCGAAGATCTGCGCCTTGCCGATGCTCTGGAGATACCGATCCATCGTCGCCGTCGTCATCCACACGGCTTGCCTGTCGCCCTTGCGCAGCGCCACCAGTGCCAGCGTATGCGCCATCAGGTAGTCGTCCGGCGTGTCCCCATGCTGAAACACAAACGACGCCCAGAGATAGTCGTCGGCCGTATGCAGCTCTCCCTTGCGGAGCAGCTCAACCGTCTTCTGGCGGCGGACCTCATCCGCAGGCTTCACCACAACCCAATCGATCTTCGACCCAGGCTCCCGCGCCCGCTGGTCCTCCGCAAAGATCGCCTTCATCACCGCCGACGAGGCAACGCCATCATCCGGCGTATAGGTCTTTCCTTGCTCCCACACGTCGCTGACCGCCGCCTTCCCCGCTGCACGCGTCAACACGAGCGGCGGCAAAGGGATCTCAACCACCTGCAGGTGCACCTGCGAAGCACTCCCTCGTTCCATCCTGTAATGAATCAGATCGTCCTTGCTGCCCGTCGCGAACGTCAGCACGCCCGCATCGCATGCCGGCGAGGCGATCGGCTCCGTCGTCACCCCGCCGTGCACGTCCGCAAAACTCCAGGAGTCCGCCGTCTGGAAGTGGAGGGGCCGGCTCAGGCTTCCACCCACCCCCGCCGTCCCCGGCTCCACCGCGATGGATAACACCAGAAACGTCTTCGGTCCCAGAGTCAGCGTCCAGGAGCCCGCAAGCGGCGCGCAGCCTTGCCCCGTCGCTCCTCTGGAAGCCGCCAGCGTCCATAGAATGATCATCGACCAGCCGTAACTCTTCGCCACTCACACCCTCGCTCTCGCCGCCGTCAGAAGGGTCGCCCCTCCGCCGCAGGCGCACCTCCCTTCTACCAGCTCTCAGAGAGCTTAGGGCGCGTCCGCGACAGGCGATCGGTCGAGCCACGCATCCAAGCCCCTGAACCCATCTCAGGAGACCTCCCCATGCGCCTCAAACCCCTCGTCCCCGGCCAGCTCACCCCCGAACAGCAGGCCCTGAACCAGTCTATGACCGACGGCGTCCACAAACACCTTCACGGCTTCAAGAGTGAAGAGCCTAGCGGCTCCCTCATCGGTCCCTTCCCGGCCATGCTTCACTTCCCGCAGTTCGGCGCCGCCGCCTGGTCCATGTTCACCGCGCTGTCTGAACACACCACCCTGCCAAAGAACGCCCATGAGGTCGCCATCCTCGTCACCGGCGCCCAGCTCCACTCCCGTTACGAGCTCTACGCCCACGAGCGCGTCGCCGCCAGCGCTGGCCTTTCCCCGGCCAAGATCGCCACGATCGCCTCGGGCGAGCGCCCCGCTGATCTCACCGCGGAAGAAGCCGTCGCCTATGACACCGCCAGCATTCTCAGCCGCGGCGGCCAGCTCGGCGACACCGCCTATCAGGCCGCGATCCAGACCTTCGGCGACGCCGGCACCGCCGAGCTCTTCTACCTCATCGGCTGCTACAGCCTGATCTCCGTCCTGCTCAACGGCTACGACGTGCCCGTGCCCGAGTAGTCGCGCGCCACGCGCAAGTTCTCAGCACGTTGGGTGTTTCTCAGTTCGCCGGGTGTTCTTTCAGGAAGGAATGGTACTTCTCGTCCAGGTTGTCGATGAACGAGTTCAGCAGCAGCAACCGCAGCTTGACCATCCCGATCCGCTCAACCGTCGCATCCACCTGCGCCGGCGTCGGCTGCTCCTTGTCGCTTCCCGATACAACAACGGACGCCGCCCGCATTACGTCCACAACAATCTCACGCTGTTCCTGGAAGAGCTCGTCCTGCTGGTTGTAAATACCGGAGTACGCCGTCGCGTCCCCGTACGGCATCAGCGCGAGCGCCCCTGTCGTCTGCGCCGTCTTCCACGTCAGGTCGTCGAAGCTTTGCATCCGGAACGTAAACGCAACCTGCTCATGCTTGCCGCCAGGATGAGCCTTTGCCCGCTTCAGCACGTCGATATCATGATTCAGCTGCGTCTCCTGGTCGGCCACCTGCTTTCGCAGCGAGGCAATCCCCATCGCATTCTCATTAATCTCGCGCCGCATCCCCGCCTCAGCTTCATGCACGAGGTGCCGATGATGCTGCCGCTCCACACACCCTTCCAGCCCCAGCGCGATCAGCAGACCAACCGTGATCGTAAACAGATGCAGTAGGAGGTCGCGCACACCGTGCATCGTCCCATGCGGTGGATGAACATCAAGCATCGTGCTCTCCCGACTTCCCTCAAAGCATACCAACGCCCACGGCTCCCCCTCCTGGATCTTACGGGCAGCCATCCAGAAGGGGTGTGGGCCTGGGTCTGCAGGCTGGTTCTTTCTTCTGCGTAGAAGCAACTGCGACCGAAGTCTGAGAGAGTAGAAATCGCCGAGCGGAAAGGAAGTAAAGACGTCTTGTTCTAAGAGAGTGTCGCTGGAAGAGGTAGAGGGCCAAGAACATGGAAGACAGAAGTACGGCGTTCGTCTCAAACCTGACACGCTACGGTGCGGAGCTCGTCCTCCTGATGGTTGTTGCTCAGAGCACGTTGTGTTTGTCTAGGGCCTCTGCTCAAGTGGTCTCACCGCTTAGGCCCGCGGCTGGTCAGGTGGCGGGTCTACGCTTCAGTGTCGCTTCGGTTCATCGAAACAAATCCGACGAGGAAGGCTCCATCAACGTGTCTCCCACCTCCAGCGAGGCGTCTCGACCCACGGCGGGCCTGTATCGAGGGCACAACATTGTCCTGGTCAGTTACATCTCCTTCGCGTACAAGCTGACCAATCTTCAGCTGCAGTCAGTCGTCTCTCAGGCACCTTGGATAGCCGAGGAACGCTATAACATCGAGGCGCGGGCAGACGGCGATCCATCAACAGAGGACTATCGCTACATGATGCAGGCTCTTCTGCAAGAGCGATTCAACTTGACGATCCATTCCGAAGTCCGACAGAAGCCTGTCTACGCGGTAGTTCTGGTAGTGCCCGGCAGACTTGGCAAGCAGATGAGGAGGCATGCACCGGATGATCCTCTCTGTCGAAGCCGATTAGACGGAGCCACTGCAGCTCCTCAACCCTCGGCGAAAGATCAGGACGGCTTTCCAAGCCTCTGCGGAGACCTGGTGAGCATGCCGGCCAGCTCTCCAGGAAGACTCAAGAATGGAGGGCGAAACGTCTCCATCAGCCTGATGGCATCCTCCCTTGCAGGCGTCGGAAACGTTGGACGCCCGATGCTGGATCGAACCGGCCTCCTCGGGAACGTCGATTTCACCCTCGAGTGGGCAGCTACCGCCGCAAATATCGCCTACGGAGAGGACTTCCATCCTGACGACTCTGCACCGACTTTTACCACTGCACTGAAGGAGCAACTCGGCTTAAAGCTTCAACCTCAGACAGGCCCCGTTACGGTCTTCATCGTTGACCACATCAACCGCCCCGACGAGAACTAACCCGCCCCCCTTTCAACCCTTCCAGGCAAAAGCGGGTCGTACCGACCCTCCGGCACGACCCGCCTCAATCTCTACCTGCCGAGGCGCTCTTAGGCGATCTCGATCACATTGTTCAGCGACCGCCGATCCGCCGCCTCAAACGCCTGCTCCCGATTCCGCAACCACACGTTTGCCCGCCACTTGCCAAAAAACGGCGCCACCACAATGGATCCCAGCGCTACTCCCAAGGCCACATGCATCGTTTCATCTCCCCAGTTCGTCCCCGGCCGGCCACCACGTTGGATCGCCCGCTCGTTTCACCTGTCGCCCGCTTATACGCTGCGGTACGCAGGCTGTTGAAATAACTATCAATTGAAGGTACCCGCTTCGACATCCCACCCGCACCCGCGCCTCTACAACCTTTGCGTCATTCCCCCGTCCGCCCCCGCTACTTCTTGGAATCGTCCGCCATCACCACCAGAAACTTCGTCTGCGGCCCCAGGCGCAGGCTTCCACTCGAGGTGGTCAGCAAGGCACGCCATCGTCGCCGGCAGCGGATCCCTCGCCGCCGCGCACGCCGGCCCCTCCGCCATCGCCCCAACCCACCGCCAAAGCACCAGCAGCCTACCGCCCATCGCCTGCATCATCCGCGTAGCAAAGCCGTTCACTCGTCCCATCCAGATGGTTCGCATCAGGCCGAAATCATACCCCGAAGCCGAGTCACCCGGTTTGGGAGCGATCGCTTTTCAGCATGTAGGAGCCGGCGAAGAGCGCAATCCCGGTAAGCGCCAGAAGCAGCCCGAGCACCAGGGCGGTTCTGTTGTACGAAAGCCAGGGCAACGCAACCAGTGGCGCCAGACCGAGTGCCCCAAGAACCAGCCCATTCACCCGCAACGCGCTCTGTCTGCGACACAGGTCGACCCGCGCCTTCTCTCGGAGAAGTTCCAGATCCTGCGCCGCCATCAGCCGAAGTGCCGAATCGATGCCGGATCCCGACGACTCCGCCACTCGCTTCACCATCTCGTACCGGTAGTAGCTCTCCCGTTCCCTCCGTCGTGCGTCCGACCACGAGGCCACCGCAAGAAAGGAAAACAGGCTGACCGCGCTGGCGCTAAGAAACAGGAAAACCGGAAACGACCCCGTAGTGAGTGCCTGCGATACCATCATGTGCCTCCAACAGGGTCTGATCCGCATCCCCGTTCTTCTGGTACGACCAGCGTTCCAGACACTTGGTTTCAAATACTTCATTTCGCGCTCGACAGAAGAAAGTGAAACGCAACACGGCAGGTCTCGGTCATACCGCATGTGACGGAAAGCCGCGAAGTTCAGGAAGATCGGAGGTGTGTCGATCGCGTACTCCGCGGAGATACTGCGGCGTTTGCCGAGATCGTGGAGCGGTGGCAGAGTCCCTTGCTGAACCTGGCTTGGCGGTTTTGTCATGACCGAAGTCGTGCGGAGGACATGGCGCAAACTGCCTTCCTCCGCGCGTTCAGACATCTCGGACAGTGGCGAGACGAAGCAAGATTCTCTACCTGGCTGTTTGCCCTCGCCGCCAACGTGTATCGCACGGAGCTGCGGCGCCACCCGGCAACCATGCTTTCGCTTGATGAGATCGCCGAGATCGCCGCTCCAGCCACCGTCGGAAAACAACTGCAGGACGAGGAGTGGGCACAATCGATTCGGTATGCTGTGCAGGCTCTCCCGGAGAAGTATCGCGATGCAGTAGTGCTTTTCTACTTCCAGGACCAAGACGTGTCGTCAACGGCCCTGACCCTGGGCATTCCCGAAGGGACCGTAAAGACAAGGCTCTCCCGCGGCCGCGACCTGTTACGCAAGAAATTTCTACGCGCAAAAGGCAGACGCGATACGCGCTTCAGCTGAAGGCGATGAAAAGGATATGGAATGAACCATCTGACCGAGGCCGATATCGACAAAGCACTGAGCCGGGAGCAAGACAGCATCGTGCCGTCTTCAGGCTTTGCCATCTCCGTCATGGCGGCCATTGCGGAAGGGAAAGCCACGCCGCCCGAACTGCGTTTCCCCTGGGAACGCGCCTTACCGGGTTTCGTCGCAAGTGCCCTCATCGTCGTTTTACTCGTCGCGGCGTTCGTCGTTGCCTTTGGAACCTGGCAGCCGTCCGCGAGCGTACCAACCGGTCTGCAGGCAGTCCTCGAAGGTCTTGCAGGAAGCCTTGTCGCTGCGGACGCAAAGCTCATATTGACGACGGGAGCCATCGCCGCCGCATGCCTGACGCTCACACGCAGACTCATGCTCCCCGGCCGATAACCAAACGGGCCTAGCGGCCAAGCTGGCTGTCGAAATACTGCGCCATAAACCCAATCGCTTCTTGGCTTTCCGGCAGCGAGGCACCCTCCCAGAACGCGTGCGGCATCGCCTCGAAACGATCAACCGCGCATCCACCCCTACTCGTAAAAAAGCCCGATGCAGAAGGGTCATTCCGCTCAGCAGCATGTCGCGCGTGCTCGTCACGAACAGGGTTGGCGGCATGCCATGCAGGTCGGCGTATATCGGCGAGACCACCGGGTCCTGAAGGTTTGCTTTGCCCAGATAGTCGCTGTCGCCCTCTTTCGGCGGCGTTGGCACAGACAGCTCGCCCGTCAAGCCATGCTGGGTAAAGAAAGCCTGCGAATCGCCGTTGCGGCTGAAATCACCGGTCCCCGAAAAGATGCCCAGCGCGCCCGGCATCGGCAAGCCAAGCTGCTTCAGCTGTACTGCAACCTCCGCCGTCAACACCGCGCCGGACGACGTCCCAAAGATGCCAACGTTGTGCGGTTGGTAGGTCTTCAGCACCTCGCGATACACCAGGACAGCATCTTCGACCGCGGCAGGAAACGGATGCTCGGGCGCTAAGCGGTACAGCACAGCATCTGCCAGGATGGCGCGGCGACGCCATGCCTTCGCAACCACCCAGCATCTCCCCATCTCGCCTAAAATACCGTCATGCCCCACACCTACGCCGAGGCCCTCTCGCACCTCGCCCATCTCGGCCCCGAGCTCCCGCCCTCTACCCCCGGCGCCTCTGCCCGCAAGTTCGATCTCGCCCACATGCGCGCTTTGATGAGCGCTCTCGGCAACCCGCAGGATACCGTCCCCTCAATCCTGATCGCCGGCACCAACGGCAAAGGCTCCACCGCCGCCAACCTCGCCAGCATTCTCGCGAGCGCCGGGTACCGTACCGCTCTCTACACCTCCCCGCACCTCGTCCGCGTCAACGAGCGCATGCAGCTCTCCTCGCCCGCACTTCCAACGGAGTACAGCTCCGCAGACAATCCCGCCACCCTCGGCCCTGTCGAGCTCCATACCATTCCCGATGACGATCTAGCCCGCCTCTACTTTCGCGTCGACGACACCGCCACCGGCCTCGTCGCGCAAAGCGTCCTCCCGCACACTCCCTCCTTCTTCGAGCGCCTCACCGCCGTCGCCTTCCTCTGGTTCAGCGAGCGCCACGCCGACATCGCCGTCCTTGAAGTCGGCCTCGGCGGCCGGCTCGACGCCACCAACATCGTTACCCCGCTCCTCTCCGTCATCACCGACATCGCCCTTGACCACCAAGACTACCTCGGCACCACCCTTGCCGCCATCACTCGCGAAAAAGCCGGCATCCTTCGCCCCACCGGCACCCTCATCACCCTTCCCCAACACGGCGAGGTCAACCAGACCCTTGGCGAGATCGCCGCCACCATGCCCGATCTCCGCGCCATCTCTGCCGCTCCCTTCATCCCCCCTGCTGTGCGCAACAACGAATCCCGCCCTACCCCACCGTCATCTCGAGCGGAGCCCTGGTCCGCACGCCCATCTCTTCCGTCATCTGGACCAGAGCGCCACAACGTGGAGAGATCCCTTCATTCTGCCGCAATCGACTCTCCCCTGGCCCCGAACCATTACCAGATCAACTTCGAAGACGGTCTTCTCGAAGTCGACTCCCCGCTCCCCGGCCACCACCAGCAGCGCAATCTTGCCCTCGCTGTTGCAACCGCACAGGAATTACGTAACAAGAAGAGTTACAAAATACCGAACACAGCCATTGAAGCTGGTATCCGCAACACCCACTGGCCTGGTCGCCTCGAGCTTCTATCCCTCAGCGACCACCACCAGCTCCTGCTCGACGTCGCCCACAACCCCGCCGGTGCCTGGACCCTCCGCGCCGCCATCGCCCAGCTTCCGGCCGCCCAACCCCGCACCCTCATCTTCTCCTGCCTCCGCGACAAAGACCTCGCCGAAATGGCCCAGATCCTCTTTCCACTCTTTGACTCTTCCTCCACCGATCCCGAGCGTCGTCACGACCACATCCTCCTGGCTCCCATCGAGAACCCCCGTGCCGCCCACGTCGACGACCTCCTCGCCCAGGCCCACCGCCTCGACATCCCCGCCCACGCCGCCCCTCACCTTCACGGCGCCCTCACCCAGGCGCAGAGCATCACCCCATCAGGCGGCCTCATCCTTGCTACTGGTTCCGTCTACCTCGTCGGCGAGCTCCGCCACCTCCTGGTCCCCCACGCATGACACCCCAGCACGACCGATCGATTCAACCAGAGCTGCAGCCCGCCGGACTGGACCATCCACCACCGTCTGAGCAAATCCCATCTCCTCAGCCAGTCGCCGCTCCGCCCTACCCTTCACCCCCCGGCGCGTCCCTCCGTCTCCTCACCTACTGCGTCTTTGACCCCTTGATCGCCCTCTGCACCACCCTCTTCGGCTGCGCGTCCCTCCTCACGTCCCTTTGGGATACCTCCGGCCGCCAGCAGCACGGCATCGCCCGCGCCTGGGCACGCACTCTCCTCCGCGTCACCTTCTCTCCGGTCACCGTCCTCGGAGCCGAAAACCTCCCCGCCGGTGCCGCCGTCTTTGCCTCCAACCACCTCTCCTACATGGACACTCCCGTCCTCTTTGCCCACCTCCCCTTTCAGTTCCGCATCCTCGCCAAGCAATCGCTCTGGAAGATCCCCTTCATCGGCTGGCACCTTCAACGCTCCGGACAGGTCCCCGTCGATCAATCCACCGCCCGCACCTCCGTCGGCTCCCTCGGCCAGGCCGTCGCAGCCCTCAAAGCCGGCATGCCCATCGTCCTCTTCCCCGAAGGTGGCCGCGCCGCCTCCGGCCAGACTGGTCCCTTCCTCTCAGGCGCTGCCGTCATGTCCATCCGCGCCCAGGTTCCCCTCGTCCCTGTCACCCTCGTCGGCACCTGGCAACTCCTGCCCATCCACACCTACACCCTCCGTCCGCGTCCGCTCCTCCTCATTCTTGGCGATCCGATCTCCACCGTCGGCCTCACTACCCGCGACGCCGCAACCCTCACCGAGCAAGCCTTCCAGGTCATCACCCAGACCTACCTCCACCACAGCGCCAATCTCCCTTGATGTCCGCACCTCGCGACGTATCATCTCCCTACGCCATGACTCCCCGCATCGCCATCCCCACCCCCACCAGCACCGACTTCGACTACAACCGACGCAACTTTCCCGCCTACCTTGCCGCCATCGAACAAGCCGGTGGCATCCCCGTCGAGCTTCCCCTCACCGCCTCCCCCTCCGACCAGCAGGCCATAGCCAGCACCTGCGCCGCCGTCCTTCTTCCCGGCTCCCCCGCCGACATCGACCCCGCCCGCTACGGTCAACCACCCGATTCCGCCACGGCTCCTGCCGATCAGGCCCGCGAAGAAACCGACCTCCTCCTTCTCGAAGACGCCGCCGCCCACCGCAAACCCATCCTCGGCATCTGCTTCGGACTGCAATCCATCAATGTCTGGCTCGGTGGCACCCTCCATCAGGACCTCAGCATCTTCCCCGTCAACCATCCAGCCGGCCCCTCTATCGCCATCGCTCACACCGCCGCCATCGCACCCGCCTCCACTCTGGGGGCTCTTACCAACCTCGACGAAGCTCCTTCCAGTCCGCAGAGCGAACCGGCCTACCCCCGCCTTCCCATCAACTCGTCCCACCACCAGGCCATCGCCATCCTCGGTGCCGGCCTTCACATTACTGCCCGATGCCCGCAGGACGCCGTCATCGAAGCCATCGAGGCCGATCCCGCCACCGGCCTCGCGCTTCTCGCCGTCCAATGGCACCCTGAACGCTCCGTCGCAATCAGCCCCACCTCGCGTGCTCTCTTCCGCCACCTGGTCGAGCAAGCGGTCGCGCCCCGTTAGACTGGCGGGTTACCAGAGCCATCGTCCCAGTCGTCGCGTCGTCTCCATCCCTACCCCATACACCAGATGTGCCAGCCAGTGCGTTCCCTGCGCCGAGGCCGGCTCATCCATAGGCCATTTGGCAAGCCCGACCGCCGGCACCGCCAGCAGATCCGTTCCCGCCCACAGCACTGTCCCGAAGGGAATGCCCAAACCAATCCCAACAACTGGCGCCATCTCGGTTGCCACGCCATAAACGGCTCCCATCAGCGCGCCGAATCCGTAATGCACAGCTGCCCCGCCCCGCTGACGTTCTTCAAAGCTGAGGGGCCGCCCGCCCGGAACATGGGTCGCAAACGCCTCGGCCGCCTGCATTGTCACACTGTCTGGATTGTCCAGGCCGTGCTGCTCCTGGCGACGTCGCTCCGCCTCCCGATCCGCCGCGGTCTTGCCCGCCTCCACCCACCGACTGCCAGGACCTTCACTGAACTGCAGCATCAGCCAAGACGCCACTACCCCGCTCACCGCACCGACCGCCATACCCTTCCAGACATTCCGCTCCACCATAGTCGCCATCCTCTTCACCGGTAGATGCGCCCTTTCAGCGACCCCTGACCGTCCATCTCGTCTCGGCTTCACGGCACGAACGGCACGCACTATCCTGTCGGTCATGCCGTCCCTCTCTCCAGATCGCATCGCGCGCCTCCTCGAGCCGTTCCTGCAAGCGACCCCGACTCCCGACATCTTCTTTCTGCAGCTCGCCGCCTACCTCGACCTTCTGCTCAAGTGGAACGCCCGCACCAACCTCACCGCCATCCGCGATGCCGAGTCCATCGTGACTCGCCACTTCGGCGAAAGCCTCTTCCTCGCAAGACATCTGCCGCAGAACATCCACACCGTCCTCGACCTCGGCTCAGGTGCTGGCTTCCCCGGTCTCCCGTTGCATCTGCTTCGGCCAGACCTCACCGTCACACTCGCCGAATCTCAACACAAGAAGGCCGCCTTCCTTCGGGAAGTCGTCCGTTCCCTCCACCTGTCCACCCACGTCCACGCTGGTCGGGCGGAATCTCTCGTCGGCACACAGCACTTCGACGTCGTCACCCTGCGCGCCGTCGACAACATGTCGCTGGCCAAAAGCATCGCCGGTCAACTTGGGACGACGATCCTCATCCTCACCACAAAGCGCGAACTCGGCCTTGCAGCGGCGGGAAGCCATCTGCCGATCCCACAAACCATAGATGGCGTCCTGGTACTCTCCTGATGTTCCACGTGGAACGTACATGGGTCGCAACTGAAACTGTTCCACGTGGAACGTGTCGCACCTAAATGCTCGCTGTTCCTTGAGACATCGACCGTGAAGGTTAGAGCGGCTTAATCCCAAGCTTGCCCTCTCCCTCCAGAGCCGCTACCCTTCACTCACGCCCCACATGACCACGCCACCCGCACGTACATCCCCTCCCCCCGCCGGCCCTCCCGCTCGCGTCCTTGCCATCGTCAATCAGAAAGGCGGCGTGGGCAAGACCACCACCGCGATCAACCTCGCCGCCGCCCTCGCCCTGGATGGTCTGCCAATCCTCCTTGTCGACATGGATCCACAAGCCAACACCACCGGGGGCCTCGGCCTCAAACGGACCGCTGAACGCACCAGCATCTACGACCTTCTGCTTGGCAACGCCGTCATTGCCGACGCTATCCTTCCAACCACCGTTGACAATCTCTCGCTCATCCCCGGCAGCCGCAATCTGATCGGCGCCAACCTCGAGCTCGTCAACCAGAATCGCCGCGAGTTCCGTCTTCGCGACGCACTCGAGCCCGTACGCTCCAGCTACCCCTTTATCCTGCTCGACTGCCCGCCCGCCCTCGATCTGCTCACCCTCAACGCCCTCGTTGCCGCTGATGGCCTTCTCGTTCCCATGCAATCTGAGTACTTCGCCCTTGAAGGTATCTCCGAGCTCGTCAGCACCCTCGATCGCGTCGCGCAGGCCTTCAACCCCTCGCTCGGCCTCGAAGGCGTCCTTCTCACCATGGTGGACGACCGCACCAACCTCTCCCAACAGGTCGCCGCAAACCTCCGCGACTTCTTCAAGGACAAGCTCTTCACCACCACCATCCCGCGCAACATTCGCCTCGCCGAGGCACCCAGCCACGGCCAGCCGGTCTCCATCTATGACCCGAAGTCACGCGGCGCGGAAGCCTATAACGATCTCGCCGCGGAACTCCTCAAGCGCAACAAAATCGAGAGCCCAGGAGCCAGACGCCGAGTAGACATAGCCAAACAGCAGGCCGCTGAAGCCGCCGCCAGACCCGCGAAGAAGATCCGCCTCTGGCCTTACAACAAGTGAGGTGTCACTCGGCGCGTCTTCCGTCGTATCTCGAGCGTGTCTCTCTTGACCCTCACGTTATCGGTGTCATTCCGAGCAGGTGAAGTACCCCAGCATTCCGCTCTGATGACGGAGCGAAGCGATAACTTCTCCGCCAAGCCTTCAATCGCCGTCTACAAGGACCTACGATGACCACCCCCGACAAACGCAAAGCCCTTGGCCGAGGCCTAGAAGCCCTCCTTCCCTCTCGTCCCGCCCCGGAACCCACGCCCGCCGAGCCATCCCCGGCCCCGGGAGGTCAGCCTCTCGAGATCCCCGTCGGCGATATTGAGCGCAACCCCTACCAGACTCGCACCCGCTTCGACGAGACCCAACTCGCTGAGCTTACCGCCTCCGTCGCCGCCACCGGCGTGATTCAGCCCATCGTCGTTCGCCCCCTCTCAGAGGGTCGATTCCAGCTCATCACGGGCGAACGTCGGCTGCTCGCCAGCCGCAATGCCGGCCGCGCCACCATTCCTGCCATCGTCCGCCCCGCCTCGGACGAGCAAACCATGGAGATGACCATCGTTGAGAACCTCCAGCGCGCTGACCTCAACCCGATGGAGCAGGCCCGCGCCTACCACCGCCTCAGCCAGGACTTCAAGCTCACGCAGGAGCAGATGGCGCATCGGACCGGCAAGGAACGCGCTTCGGTCGCGAACTTCCTTCGTCTTTTGCGTCTCCCCGAGCCTGTGCAACACTCCGTCGAAGCTGGCGAGCTCTCCTTCGGCCACGCTCGCACCCTGCTCGCACTCGAGACTCCGGAAGCTATCCTTGCCGCCGCACAGCGCGTTCGTGCCCTCTCCATGTCCGTCCGGCAGACCGAATCCTACATCCAGGGTCTTCTGCACCCTGAGGAGAAGCAGGCCAAAGCCGACAAGCAGCCGCCTCCGCAAGATCCTAACGTTCGCGAGGCCGAGGTCCGTCTTCAGCGTGCCCTTGGCCTCAAGGTTAAGATCGAAGACTCGCGCGGTCACGGTCGCATCGTGATCGAGTACGCCAGGCTTGAGGATTTTGATCACATCCTTGACGTCTTGGGCCAGACTGACTGATGTCACCCACTTTAAACATCACACCTCTGCAGAAGTCGCGCAAAACACCTCTAACCTCCACCAAACCCCGCTTAACCTCGACGAAAACGGCACGTTTTTTCTCATGAAAGCCTTCCTTCTTGAATACCGTCTTCGCTTCCTGCTGCACGGCGTGATCTACGCGTTGGGCTTCTTCGCCCCATGGGAGCGATTCACCACGTTCACCTTGGGGTCAAGCACCTGGTGGCTCTTCCTGGCTTCCATTCCGGCCCGCCAGCAATGGCTTCCCTTTACGACTAGCTCGCAGATTCTATTGGTCTTAGGCTGCATAGCCGCTACCCTGGGGGCAATCCTTCGCGTCTGGGGCGCTTCCTTCCTTGGCCCCTCAATCGTCCACGCAGGCGCAATGCATGGCTCTCGTGTCCTCGCCGGTGGCCCATTCCGCTATGTGCGCAACCCACTGTATCTAGGCACTTTACTGAATGGGATGGCCCTTTCGCTGCTCATGCCGCCAACTGGCGCCATCGTCGCAATACTTCTCCTCGCCCTTCTTCAGATCCGCTTGGTCGGTGCCGAAGAATCGTTTCTTTTGAACAAGTTAGGCGAACCATACCGGCTCTACTGCGCCGCCGTCCCGCGCTTCCTTCCCACGTTTCGCCCTCACCTTCCCGCTGCCGGCACCCCATCACCTAGTTATCGCAAGGGATTCCTCTCAGAGCTCTTCGTCGTTGGCACCGCCCTGAGCTTCATCACACTCGGCTGGAACTTCAACTCCACCTTGATTCTCAAAGGAATCCTCATCTCCCTGGGGCTCTCTCTAATTGCTATCGCATTCATTCCGAAAGCTTTAGAGACATCGCCAAGCACGTCCGCCGAAGTCGGATCATAGCCGTACACACAAAAAACCGGAGCACTGCATAGCAGTCCTCCGGCTCCCTTCCGACGAATTCAACTGTTCTTACTTCTTGACTGGCGCGATCGTGTCCTTCGCGACCTTGGCAACACGGAATTTAACCACCGTCTTTGCCTTGATCTTGATCGTCTCGCCCGTCTGCGGATTGCGGCCAAGACGAGCCTTCCGCTCAGCCTTCACCAGCTTGCCGATGCCAGGAATCGTAAACTCACCATTTTTCTTCGTTTCCTTCACTGCGGTCTGTGCCAGCAGTTCAAAGAAGCTTGCGGATTGCTTGTTTGTGAGTTCCAGATTCTCGGCCATTGCCCGGACCAGAGCGGTCTTCGTCATTCCCTTCGCCATGTCTTGCTCCTTCTTTCTTGCTAAATGTGATGCCGGTAGATCGTCTTCTTTGAGGAGAAGCTGGTGATTCCACTCACCTGCTGATCGCTGCCTGTACGACGAAACACCAGTGTTTACGCGGGTTCGGAGTACCGTACCGACCTTCACCTTCGACCCTCCAAAAAGCTTTGTCAACGGTAAAAGCCGTGTTTCCACAGGTTTTTTCGGGGTTTAGCCGGTTTTGTCGGCTTTTATGTACGTCCCGTGCTCCCTCTGGACTGGCGCCATCCCAGCAGCTGTTCCTTCCGGTCCTCACACGTGCAGTGGCATGGGGACGAAGGAAGCTGGTTTCTGCCGCAGTAAAAGAGGCTCGTTAAGCAGATGAACCAGAGGGGTTGCGCGCTCGAATCGGCGCGCGATTTCTCGTGAAAAGTTAGGAGCAAGCGCCATGGCGACTGGGAACGTCCCCCCAACTCCCCATTCCCGGAGCCGCAGTAGATCTGAACCTTCACCTGGTTCACTGAATCCTTTTGGCGGTCGCGTAAGCGGCTTTCCCGCCATCGGCGCAAGACCAAGTGTTTGGAGACGACGAGACTTCAGTTCACTTCGTAGCCGCAAGTGGTGCAGAACGATATGTTGGCGGATGGCCAGGAGTTGTGCTTTCTCCGGCATGAACACGCCAGCCGCTATCTGGACCTGGTCGGCTGCGATCTGGATGTAAAAGCCACCTCCCGAGGTCTTCTCCATGCCATTGCGCGCCCACCAGGCACTTACGTGAGTTTTATAGGGGCGCTTGTCCTGCGCGAAACGGATGTCGCGGTAGATGCGCATCATGGTCTTAGCGGGAGACCGAACATGGTCAGGCGCAAAGCGAAGCATGGCTTCGTTTATCTCTTGAATAATCGCGAGCAGGGGTTCTTTCATTTCCTGTTCGTAAATCGACTTACGCTGGTTGAACCAATCACGATCGTTGTTTCGCTTCAGCCCGCGAAGGAATCGGAGGCCAGCTTCGGAAATGTGCGCACCCATTGCAATATGGTAATAGGCATCGTTTACTGCCGTCCTGGCTGGAAGAAGCCGCAGAGTCAACTGCTGTATGCTCGGTTCACGGCGTTACAGGTCGCCCGGCATGGAGCTCTCGTCGGCGTTGCTCTTTCTTCTGTTTGTTTTGGCACTCATTCTTCTCGTAACCATTCTAAAAACGCTCTACACCGTTCGTACGGCCACTGCTGGCGTTGTAGAACGATTCGGCAAGTTCGATCGCATTACTCGGCCCGGCCTGCACGTGCTAATTCCCTTTGCTGAGCGCGTTTACTTCGTTGATCTTCAGGTCCGGCAGGCAAACTTCTCCGTAGAGACCAAGACGCGCGACAACGTCTTTGTTCAAATTCCCGTAAGTGTCCAGTATCAAGTCCTAGACGAAAAGATTTATGACGCCTTCTATCGCCTGAGTGCGCCGCAAAAGCAGATTGAAAGCTTTGTTTTCAACTCGGTTCTCGGTCATGTTCCAAAGCTCACACTGGATGAGACCTTTGAGCAGCAAAGCGGCATTTCTGTAGCGGTCAAGATCGAGCTCGATTCGATTATGTCGGGATTCGGCTTCAACATTCTCACCGCACTCGTGACGGACATCGTGCCCGACAGCAAGGTGAAGAACGCGATGAACGATATCAATGCGGCCCAACGTTCGCAGGTAGCGGCCCAGGCGCGCGGCGAGGCCGAGAAGATTCTAAAGGTTAAGCAAGCTGAAGCCGAGGCAGAATCAAAAGCTCTCCAAGGGAAGGGCATTGCCGCCGAGCGACAGGCGATCATTGACGGTCTTCGCGCCTCCATCGAGCACTTCCGAGAGACGGTTCCCGGCTCCACCGCGGACGACGTGATGGCACTCGTGCTGCTGACGCAATATTTTGACACCCTGCGCGATATTGGCACTCGAGGTGGAACCAACACAATCTTTCTTCCGAATAATCCTGGAGCGGCAAACGATTTCCAAACCCAGATCCTAGCCGGTCTAAGAGGCGGAACGTACGCCCCGCAGAACGCACCGCCGCCGGATGAGTCTCATAGCCAGTTTTAATGCTGCACGCGAGCTTCAGCTCTGTGTGCTGCAGCTCGCAGAGGCAAGTCACAATGAGGACAGCCTTCGCCGGTTCCTATTCTGAAAAGAGGGGAGTTGCAGCGGTTTACAGCAGGTCTTCTTGAGACCTCGGCATTTGCAGGTGACGGACGCGGTGAATGGTTGACTGAGGGCGACTGGGCACCAGCGCGATGCCGTGCCGCCCTGCAACGACCAGCCAATGCACAGGGCCGTGACGCCACAGTGCGTCGCACTGCCTGGTAGCCGTGGTGCAAGATAGAAGCGTGAGCTACGCGCCCGACACAATCGTTGCTATTGCAACTCCGCATGGACGAGGTGGTATCGGCATCGTACGGCTTTCAGGCGTCCAGGCGTCGACGATCGGAATGAAGCTGCTTCGGCTGAGGGGAGATTTCGTCGCAGGGAGGGCGCAGTTCGGCTACTTGCAGGACACCGCACCAGGCTCCACCGGCATCCTCGATGAGGTAGTCGCGACATTTTTCGCTGGACCCAAAAGCTACACAGGCGAGGATGTGCTCGAGATTGCGACACACGGCGCCCCCGTTGTTCTCGAGGCTGTCGTGCAAGGCGCCGTACGATTTGGAGCACGTTTGGCAGAACCCGGCGAATTTACCCAAAGAGCGTTCCTGTCAGGACGGCTCGACCTGACCCAGGCTGAAGCTGTTCACGATCTTGTTCGCGCAACAACACTGCATCAAGCGCGTGTCGCCGCAAGCCAAATGGGCGGCGCGCTCTCAAAGGTTGTGCAACCAATCAAGACAGAGTTGATCGCGCTGATCGCAACGCTCGAAGCCGGCATCGACTTCGCTGAAGACGATTTGGAGGTTCAATCGGATGCGCTCACTGTAAGTCGACTTAGCACTCTGTTCGCGGCGCTCACGCGGCTTGAACAAAGCTACCGCTATGGCAGCGCGCTACGCGAAGGAACAACCCTTACGATCATTGGTCGCCCAAATGCCGGGAAATCATCTCTGTTTAATGTGTTGCTGGGTAAGAATCGCGCAATCGTCACGGCAATACCAGGAACGACTCGCGACGCTATTGTGGAACAAATGAGCTTCGCCGGTATACCCGTGCAGATCACGGATACTGCTGGCCTTCGCGACACAACCGATGAGATCGAGGCCCTAGGGATCGCTCGCTCTCACGAGATGCTGGCGGAAGCAGCCCTCGTTCTTTTAGTTGTGGATGGAACGAGGGAGTTGGATGCGGCTGATCGAGCGATGTTAGGCGAGCTCTGCGAACGGCCTACCCTCGTTGCACTAAATAAATCGGATTTGTCCAAAGACGATGAGCTCGAAAAGCTGGAAGGGCACCTCGGACAGTATCTTCCGCGATCGAGCGTTGTACGTGTTTCCGCATATACACAGGATGGACTGCAGACCCTGCGCGCCGCTATTCACAAGGAGCTGGTAGGAGAGACCGCCTTAATGGACCAGGCATTCCTAACCAACGAGCGACAGCATACCGCGGTACAAACTGCGCAGATAGGACTTACCGCAGCGCTGGCTGCACTTGGACGAGATACCCCGCATGAGATGGTCTTACTCGATCTTCACGAGACCCTTGATGCACTCGATAGTCTGACTGGAACCACCACCACCGACGACGTACTGACTTACATCTTCTCTACTTTTTGCATCGGCAAATAAGGCTCCTCTACGTACGTTCATAACCTGCTTACGACAGGGGATGGTAATAAGAAGACCGCTGTTCCCATTCCTTCCCGAAGGTTCTTTCGTCCAGCGTCTCCCTGCCGTCGAACGCGTCTGCAAGAGGAGGCTGATCGTCCGACTGCCGGTCCTGAATATAGCCACTATCAAGCAGTCAGTTCAGCTATTCGATCGTGTTTGCTCGTGTTATATTCCTCAAATGACATCCTTGCTGCGGACGCTGCTGATTAGAGCACATAGAACTCCTGCCGATCGCGTCTCTTCGTGTCGATGTCAAGCGTAGTCGCTCTTTCCGTCTAGGAATAGAGGTCTAAGCTGATGTCCTCAAGGCTCAGCTTTCTTCTACACCCTTGCGATCTCTTACTCTCATAAGTGTGCTCGCCAGCGTTCCACGTTTGATCGTGGAGGCGCGTTGCGAGTTCGGCACTTCAAAGCGCCGGTGTGCAGATCTGCGCATGGTGCCAAGGACCGTCCATGATTCTCCGCTTTCTTTCCTGCCCCGTGCTCATCGTGTGGATCATTCTTACGACTGCCGGTCCTTCTTCGGCTCAAACGCTTACGAGTTCGACAGTGACCGGCTTTGTTGCAGATGGCAGCGGATCTGCAGTATCGAACGCAACTATACGAGTTACTCAAGCAGAAACTAATACGGTCCGAATCGTTCAAACGGGAACAAACGGCGAGTACCGATTTCCCTTTCTGAAGCCCGGCGACTATACCATCTCAGCCGAAGGGATCGGCTTCACCATGACCTCCATCAAGGTGCACTTACTGATAGGGCAAGAACAATCAATTAATCTTACCCTTGGCGTTCAGGCCGTGCAGGAATCCGTCGATGTCGACACTTCAGCTACCTTGCTTCAGACAGAGAACGGCAACGAAGTCGCCTCCTTCAGCCAGCAATATATCGAGAACACACCAGTGAATGGTGGCGACATCACTAATGTCGCCTTCACGACACCGGGGCTTCGCCTCAATGTAGGCGGTGGCAACACAAACTTTAATGTAAACGGGCTTCCATTCAACTCAGTCCTGTTTACGATCAACGGTGCGGACATTGTTGAGCCTTACAACCTCAATAACAAGTCGGGGGCCAGCAACAACACTCTAGGCGCCAATGATGTCGCTGAAGCAGCGGTCATTACCAACGCCTACAGCGCACAGTATGGCCGAGAAGCCGGAGCGCAAGTCAACTACATCAGCAAGTCTGGAACGAACAGTTTTCATGGCAATCTGGTGGAAAATTATAACGGCAGTTTTTTGAATGCGAATGATTACTTCAATAAGCTGAACAAGACGCCGCGAGCGCGTTCTGTGGCGAATCAATATGCGGCGTCTCTTGGCGGACCGATCCTCCACGATAAGTTGGCTTTCTTCGTCAACACAGAGGGCCTCCGCTATGCATTGCCGTCGAGCGGAGTTGTCTCACTGCCATCTCAGCAGTTGCAGCAGTATGTGCTAGCGCATGTCCCCGCGTCAGCACTGCCGATCTATCAAGACCTTTTCAAGTTGTACAACGCGGCTCCTGGGGCAGGAAGAGCAATCCCTGTTGTCAGTGGTTCGCTTCCGTTGCAGGATAGTAGTGGGCACCTGGGCTGTGGTCGGCAAACCTTTACCGGAACGCAGGTCAGCGCAGGTAACGGCGCGCAGTTCGGCGTGGACACACCATGTGCGGTCGCTTACGGAACCACTGCTTCGAGCATCAACACCGAGAGCTTTATCTCGGGCCGTGTGGATTACAACATCAATGACAAGCAAAAGCTTTACTTCCGCATCAGTCGCGATGCTGGTACGCAGGCAAGCTTTACAAGCCCCATTAGTTCAACGTTTAACCGGCAGAGTGTGCAGCCCTGGGTAATTCCGCAACTGAATTACACCTATGCCATCACAGCGAATTTGGTGAACAACTTCGTTCTAAATGGAAACTGGTACTCAGCCGTGACAGGCCCGGCTAATTTTGCAGCGACTCAAGCAAGCCTACCCACGGCTTTTGGGTTTAGCGATGGCGGCGCAAATGGAAGCAACACAACAAATAGCGGACCAACCAGCACTTCAGCGGGCAGTACGACGGGGCTGGCCGGGATCGGCCCGTCACTGCCGGTTGGAAGACGAGGCCAGCAGCTAGGGATCATCGATGACCTCTCATTTACGCTTCGCCAGCACACTTTACAGTTCGGCGTGAATGATCGCAACAATCGTATTTCGGATTCGAACATCGCGAGCGGTTCGGTGGTAGGTACGTACAACTTTGCCGATCTAAGCGACTTCGCGAACGGACTGGTGAACAGCACGGGCAAAGGAAGCACTTACACACAGTCGTTTCCGCTTTTACAGACCGTGCATACTCGCCTGAACTCCCTTGGGTATTATGCGCAAGACGAGTGGAAGCTGAGAAAGAACTTAAATGTAACGTATGGTGTTCGCTTTGAGCTGCAAGGCAATCCTTCTTGCAAGGAGGACTGCTACTCCCGTGCCAACACCGCGTTTCTTGCTTCCGGATATGAAGCTGGCTTGTCTGTGCCGTACAACCAGACACTACAGACGGGGTTGAGGAAGAACTTTAAAGATTTTGAAGGAGTGGTGACCGAACCGCGCTTTGCCTTTGCTTACTCTCCGCTCGGCGAAGGGAGAACGGTGGTTCGTGGAGGAGTAGGGCTGTTTGCCAACACCATCGCCGGCAGCATCACAGCAAACGTATTTGGAAATGCGCCAAACAAATTCTCACCGACGGTAAGTACGGGCAGAGTTGGCCCTGTAGCCGACGGAGAGAGTTCGCAAGCGGCCGCAATCGCCTCCAACCAAGCATTTCAAACCGGCTTTGCTCAGGGCGGAACACTGATGCAAATTCGCAGTGCCGTTCCGAGCGGCACAGCCTTTGCGACTCCCACGCTGTACGTCAACCCCGATACCTTTCACACCATCAAGGTTCTGGAGTGGAGTGGTGAAATCGAGCAGCCGCTAACGGCGCACGATCTGGCGACTTTCTCCTATAGCGGTAACCATGGTTATGATGAACCCCTGACGAACGCGGCCGCTAACGCCTATGTTTCAAATCCGACACTGTACCCGAACGGCTTTGCCGGACTTCCGACAAGCACACCGGATCCGCGCTTCTCGACGGTTACGCAGATCTCAACCGCGGGCTACTCCAACTACAACGGCCTGACAATTACGGAGCGTCATGCCTTCATACAC
Organism: uncultured Acidobacteriaceae bacterium; assembly: GCA_964235665.1. GTDB lineage: Bacteria > Acidobacteriota > Terriglobia > Terriglobales > Acidobacteriaceae > Edaphobacter. The sequence continues at coordinate 18,031 of CAXSAY010000006.1, read as the reverse complement.
AACCTGCAAGGGCAGGTGAGTTACACCTGGAGTAAAGCGCTGCAGTTCGGCACGATCTTTAATCCTGTCCAGTTCGCTGCCGCAGGTACCGGCTCCACGGGCGTCGGCTCCTACGGACCGACGAACTTTGATACGAGACACAACTTAGAGGCGGATCTGCTATACGTGCAGCCACGCCTGCACAACAAGTTGCTCAATGCAACCGCTGGAGGGTGGACGGTTGGCGGCAAGCTGTACCGTTATAGTGGACGTCCATTTTCGGTCACGAACAGCCTGATTCAGACCAGCCTCGTCAGCTCGGGAACGAACACCTTTCCTAACAGCACGGCAATTCTGGCTGACACGCTCGATCCCAACGCTTCCGCCTCGCATTGCGGCAAAGCAGCGGTGCACGTCAATTGCTTGAAGACAGCGCAGTTCGCCTCTGCGGTGAGCGCAAGTAATCTGCAGGGGCAACATGACTTCGGCAATACGGCGCCAAACAGCTTCCGCGGGCCCGGATTCTTCTCGATTGCCACACAAGTCAGCAAGACGATTCCAGTGACCGAGCACACCCATTTTGATCTTGGTGCGGACGCCTACAACCTGCTTAATCATACGAATCTTGCTGTACCGAACGGCAACGTAGGAGCTGCGGGCTTCGGTCTTATCAGCTCCACGGTGAGTTCACCAACCAGCATCTACGGCACGGGTCAGGGCGCCATTGTCTCCGGTCGCGTGCTCGTGATCTTCGGCAAATTCCTCTTCTAGCGATCCACCCGCAGTCAGGAGGCTTCACGATGCGTCGTCTCGCTTTGTTAATGTTTGCTTCGGCAACGTTAGGTTTCACTCAAACGACTCGCCTGACCATGGAGGACCTTCTTTCCTTACCAAGTGCGGGGCGTGGCGGGGCAGGTGTGCTCTCGCCTGATGGCAGGCACTTCGTGGTGCAAGACCACGGCCAGCTAGCGTTATTGCCCGTGACGGGAGGTGCTGCCATTGCTCTTACAAAGACGCCGCCGGCTAAGTCCGAGCCTAGCTGGTCGCCCGATGGTCAACGAATCGTTTTCGTCAGCGAGGGCGATCTCTGGACGGTCTCCATCGGCGGCGGCGAGGCAAAGCGACTTACGCATGATCCCGTGGGAGCAGGCGATCCGCGCGGAGCTACAGATCATCATCCGCTGTGGAGCCCGAAAGGAACGTGGATTCTCTATGAGTCCGGACGGCACGGCTTTAATGAACTCTATGTCGTGAAGGAGGATGGTAGCGAAGAGCACACTCTCGCCGCGACGGAGATCTACAAGGACCGCGATGTTGTAGGTTCCACTCAGCCTGACCAAGGCGATGCGGTCTCCTCTGATCGCTTCGACCCCGCGCCAGCGTGGGCGCCTGACGGTACCCGGATCTCCTACACGGAGCGATCGCGGGCGACCTTCTCTGGAAAGCTCAAGGTGATGCCGTTTGATCAAAAAGCAGGTACAGCCGGTAGAGGGACAGACCTGTATGTCGCGAAGAACGATCTTGGAGGAGCGTGGGCGATCAACACAGCGGCGTGGTCGCCGGATAGTCAGAAGCTGGTCGTCGTTCTGCAGGAGAGCGGATGGGACAAGCTGTGGTCGTTGCCGGCTACGGGCGGAGCGCCGCGGCCTCTTACTACCGGAGCTAGTGAGGACGAGACTCCGGTCTTCTCGCCTGACGGTCGATCTATTGTCTTCAGCTCCAATCGCGATCTTCCGGAGGAGCGTCATCTCTGGGTCGTTCCCGCAGAAGGTGGTTCGCCGCATCGGCTTACCCATCTTTCAGGTGTGGAAACAGGACCGCAGTGGTCACCTGACGGTAAGCAGATCTACTTCTCACGCGGTACCGCGCTCAGAGCACCAGCGACTTATGTCGCTCAGGCAAGCGGGGAAGGAGGAGTGCGGCAACTTGACCCTGAGAAACCATCAAGGTTTGAAGGACTCGGCATCAACCCCGAAGTCGCCCACTTTCAAGGCAAAGATGGTCTGCCGCTCGCTGGCATTCTCTACAAGCCTGCGCACTTCGATGCGTCCCGGCGCTATCCAACCGTGATCTGGGCGCATGGTGGTCCCGAGGCACAGGTGCTGCTCTCCCTTACGCCGTGGTCCCTGTATCTGGCGCAGCAAGGCTACGTCGTCCTCGAGCCTAACTTTCGAGGCGGCACCGGATACGGGGAGCAGTTCCGTAACAGCAACGTTGAAGACTCTGGAGGCGGCGAGATCGACGACATAGCTGCCGCAGTCACCTACCTCGTCAACTCCGGTATTACGGACCCGAAGCGGGTTGCGATTGGTGGTGGCAGTCATGGTGGAACCGTAGTGGCGAACGCAGTGACCAAACTGCCAGACACCTTCGCCGCGGCAATCGAGATGTTCGGCGTCGTTGATCGCGCTCTTTTTCTTCAGTACACCAACCGCAACTCAGCGATTCGCTGGGAGACCAAGATGGGTGGCACGCCGGAGCAGAAGCCGGCAGTCTATCGAAAAGCTAACATCCTGCCCGATGTGCCACAAATTCGGACACCCTTACTCGTCATGCACGGCGAGGAAGATCCGCAGGTTCCGCCGCAGGAATCTGCCGAGCTGGTCGCGGCTCTAAAGCAGGCGGGTAAGACTTACAGCTATGTCACCTACCCGCACGAAGGACACGGCTTTCAGCAGCGTGAGCACCGACAGGATTCCTATGAACGGCAACTGGCTTTCCTGGCGCTCCATCTAAAGCCGGAATCAAATCCATAAGCGCGTACTCTTTCGTCTAGACGCATACCGTGGTGAGTCGTTGAGGAGGAGAGCTAGGTTATGCCTCCAAGCCGTTAAGATCGAACAACGCTCGCCATCTTTCCTGCCCAACAAAGATGTGTACTGTCTGGTTGGAAGCGGGCCTAGGTCAAAGCGCATCCGAGTTACCAGGAACAGCAGTTTTGCCCAGGAAAGCGCCTGGACGAGCGCGACTGGCTTGCTTACCACTAAGTCTGCGACTCGAAGCAGTTTGGACGGACGTTTCGTGTCCCCCTCTTCCGTATGATGAAGCAACAAGCGTCGGGACCCCGGCCTTGAAGTAGGAGCTCTTTTGGCCAAGAACAAGGCTGCTAATGATGTTGATCCAGACTTGGCGCAAGCACGCCGGGGTGGCGGGAAGATTGCTCGTCGTAGCCTTGCCGAAGCGAGCGCGGCGCAAGATGCAGCTCTACTCGCCCGTGAGCTGCGCACATCACAAACGCAGGAGGAGATCGCCGTCCTCGTTGTGGTTGAGTTCACCGGAGAGCTTCGTAAACGCAAGCAGCTTACCGTGGTTGCGCAACTGGCTCGCGCCGCCGCTTCAGTCATGGTGGATGAAGAAGATCCGCCAATCCACACCCCCACTGCCCTTGATTTCGAAGCCAGTCGTGCTGAGTTTGAAGAACTCGCTCGCTCAGCAGGCGCGACGATCGCCGCGACCCTTGTTCAGCGCCGTCAGAGAGCCGATCCCTCGAGCTTGGTCGGGCAGGGAAAACTGGAAGAGATTGTCAGCGTAGTAGCCAGTACAAATGCCTCTCTTGTTCTCTTTGATCACGATCTCTCTCCGTCTCAGCTTCGTAATATCGAAGCCCGACTACCGTGCCATGTCATCGACCGCTCTCAATTGATCCTGGACATCTTTGCCCGCCACGCCCGGACTCGCGAAGGCCAGCTGCAGGTGGAGCTTGCACAGCTGGAATACCAGCTTCCTCGCCTCGCAGGACGAGGTCGGGCCATGTCCCAACTGGGTGGTGGTATCGGAACTCGCGGTCCGGGCGAAACGCAGCTGGAGACGGATCGCCGCAAGATCAACCTCCGTCTTGACCACATCAAGACTCAGCTTGAGGCAGTCCGCCGTATTCGTCGCCAACAGCGGCAGCGGCGCGAGGCGGTCCCGGTGCCGGTGGTCGCCCTCGTTGGGTACACAAACGCAGGCAAGAGCACGCTCTTCAATGCTTTGACCGAGGCTGGCGTGCTGGAGTCGGCACGGATGTTTGCTACCCTCGATCCCAAACTGCGGCAGCTGCGACTTCCCTCCCGCCGCAAGGTTCTGCTTTCTGACACCGTTGGCTTTATCCGCAATCTTCCGCATACGTTGGTCACGAGCTTTCGTGCCACCCTTGAAGAGGTTGAGCGTGCTGAGATCCTGCTTCACGTCCAGGACGCTTCCAGCTCTATGCGTGATGAACAGAAGACTCAAGTGGAACGAGTGCTAGACGAGCTTGCCGTTTCGACAAAGCCGGTCATTCAGGTCTTGAATAAGGTCGACCTCGTTCCATCCCAGGATCTTGCCCACCTTTCAGGCGATCCCAAAGCGATTTGCATCTCCTCTCTACAGCACACCGGCCTCGATCAGCTTCTGAGCGCCATAGACGCCACACTCGTCGTCGATCCACTTGTCGAGGGAAACTTTCGTCTGCCGCAATCCGAAGGATCCATCCTCGCCTCGCTCGAAAGCGGCGCCACGATTACGGAGAAGCGCTTCGAGGGCAATCTCGTCTTTCTCAGAGTCCGGGGACCGGCGTCGTTACTGGACCGATATCGCCGTTTTCGCCAGCGCTCTTCGTAATCAGGGCTTTACTAAAGCCTTTACATGCGAACTATCTTTCTGCCTGAGTTAAACAAAATTGCGAAGCGAGAACGCCGTCGAAACCAGGCTCCGTCCTGCTGCTCCTAAAGATCGCCTGCTCCATCCAATAGAATAGATAGGCGAGTTCAAGAACGGAGTTTCCCTTGGCAGAGACAGTGTTTGATCTGGTGATTTTAGGTGGTGGACCGGCTGGCTACACGTGTGGTATCCGAGCAGCGCAATACGGGCAAAAGGTAGCGCTGATCGAGAAGACGGACAAGTTGGGTGGCACTTGTTTGCATTGGGGCTGCATCCCTACGAAGTCGATGCTGTTCTCAGCCGAGCTGTGGGATCACTTAAAGCACGCAGATCGCTACGGCATAGATGTTGCAGAGCCGAAGGTCAACTGGCAAGGTGTGCTGGCGCGAAAAAATGATGTAATTACGAAGCACACTAAGGGACTCGACTTTTTGATGAAGAAGAACAAGATCACAACGTTCCAGGGGTATGGTCGACTGACCGGGCCGGCAAAGGACGGCGTTCACACAATCGACGTGGATAGGAACGGGAAGAAAGAAGCGGTAAAGGCGAAGAAGGTCGTCATCGCCACGGGATCGGACGCGCGCATGCTCCCGGGCTACACACCCGATGCGACCATCATGACCAACATGGAGATCCTCACCATTGAGAGCATCCCATCCTCGCTGATTGTGATCGGCTCAGGAGCTGTGGGCGTTGAGTTTGCGTCAGTCTTCAAGAGCTTTGGATCGACCGTAACGATCATTGAAGCCCTGCCGCGAATCGTGAACGCAGAAGATGCGGATATTTCGAAGGAGCTTCTGCGGCTGTATAAGAAGCGCGGTATTGACGTGCACGTTTCGGCAAAGGTCGACAAGATAGAGAAAACGGCCGAGGGAGCCAGCGTTCACTTCACGAAGTCGGATGGTAAGGGTGAAGTCTTGTCAGCAGAGAAGGTTCTGGTGGCCGTAGGTCGCGCACCCCGCACGACGGATATCGGTCTCGAGACGACGAACATAGCGCCCGATCGCGGCTTTATCATGACGAACGAATGGATGGAGACCACTGAACCCGGCGTGTTTGCGATCGGCGATATCGTCGGCGGGCTGCCACAGTTAGCACACGTCGGCGCCATGGCCGGCCTTGTCGTCGCAGCAAGACTCTCCGGCAAGTATGCTCGGCCGGTTCGGCGTGATCGCATTCCTGGCTGCACCTACTGCGATCCGCAGATCGGGTCCGTCGGCCTCACTGAGGCGCAAGCCAAGGAGAAAGGATTGCAGGTGAAGGTGGGCAAATTTCCTTTCGTTGGCAACTCCAAGGCGACGATCCTCGATGCGCACGATGGCTTCGTCAAGGTCGTCTCTGACGCGAAGTACGGTGAGGTGCTGGGTGTACACATCATTGGCCCAAATGCCACAGAGTTGATCGCGGAGAGCGTGACCGCCATGGAGCTCGAAGCCACCATAGAAGAGCTCATGTTCACCATCCATGCGCATCCCACGCTGGCGGAAAGCATGCTTGACGGCTTCGCAAGCGTCGAAGGCATGGCCGTCAACGTCTAGGCCCGCATGGTGCTTCAGGTCGTTGCTCTTGGCCGCACCCCATACGAGGCGGGTCTGGAAGCACAGGCTCGCGTCGTCGCCGCCCGACAGGCTGGATCCATCGCCGACACACTCCTGCTAATGGAGCACGAGCCTGTCCTTACGCTCGGCCGTAATGCAAGTCGCGCCAATATCTTGGCCTCCACACACTTCCTTACTCAGCGGGGAATCGCCGTTCATGAGGTCAAGCGTGGTGGCGACGTCACCTATCACGGGCCAGGGCAGCTGGTGGGCTACCCTATCTTCGACCTTCGTGGCGATCTGCCTGGAAAACGCGGCCCTCATCTTGGCCCAGTTGACTTCATGAGGCTTCTGGAGGAGGTGCTTATCCGCACCTGCTCAGAGTTCAGTGTTCCTACGCGGCGCGTCGCACAACGAACCGGCGTTTGGACCTTGGCTGGTGGAAGCCAGCCGGAGCGGAAGATCGCCGCCCTTGGCATTCACGTGTCGCGTGGGATTACATCGCATGGCTTCGCCCTGAATGTAACAACCGACCTGCGCGACTACAGCTGGATCGTGCCGTGCGGCATTGCTGATCGTGGCGTGACCTCGCTGGAGCTTGAAGCAGATCCGGAAACAAAGCCGTCTATGGAGCGATGCGCTCACCTGGTGATCAAGAGCTTTGGCCGCATCTTTGGTCGCCAGATTGTGTTTATCGGCTCGCTTGAGGAGCTGTTTCTACGCTCTATTCAGCACGAGCCAGCCATCTAGCCACCGCCGTATAATCCAATTTGCCGGCGCTATGTGCATGAAACGCGCAAACCGCCCCAGAGGAGACTCATGCCGACCGAAGTTGTTATGCCCCAGATGGGCGAATCGATTACAGAAGGCACTATCACCAAATGGCTCAAAAAGCTGGGTGAGCACGTTGAGCGCGATGAGCCCCTCTTTGAGATCTCGACCGATAAGGTCGATGCGGAGATCCCATCCCCCTCGGCAGGTACGCTTGAGGAGATCAAGGTCACAGAAGGCGCAACCGTTGGCATTAACACCATTGTCTGCACCCTGACTGAAAACGAAGCGAGTTCCACTGCGACACCGAAGCAGCAAGTATCTACATCGACAGAGACTGCCGCTGCGCCTGCCAAAGACAGTGCCGAACCGGCCGCCATCGACTCCCCTTCCGCTACTCAGGGCAATCCAGCCGCCGTTCCTGGCACAGAGGACGCGACCAACGGCAGTGCCGCTCCATCTGCAGCTGCCGCTTCCTCGTCTGACCCAGCTACAGAAGTGTTAATGCCGCAGATGGGCGAATCTATCACCGAGGGAACGATCACGAAGTGGCTCAAGAAGGTGGGCGACAGCGTGCAACGCGATGAGCCCATTTTTGAGATCTCAACGGATAAGGTCGACGCGGAGATTCCCTCTCCCGTTGCCGGCAAGCTGACCGAGATCAAGGTGAACGAGGGCCAGACTGTCACGATCAACACGGTCGTTGCTCTCATCGGGAACGGATCGTCGGCTCCGGCAGCTACTCCTCCCGTCGCCACAACACCTGCGCAGTCCACGGTCCCACAAGCTGCACCGGCTGCTCAACAGAACGGCAAACCTTCGGCTGCTCCGACGGGTGCCAGCCAGAGCGAGCCGCAACGCTCCTCGCCGCTCGTCCGCAAGATCGCCAAAGAGAACAACGTTGATCTTAGTCAGCTCTCCGGTAGCGGAGCCTCGGGCCGCATCACGAAGAGCGATATCCTCGGCCATATGGAAGGTGCTGTGCCCTCCACGCCACACAAAGAGGAGCTCCCAGTCACCACCAGCACGGTGCAGACTCAGCCCACTTATACTCAAGCTGAGTCGGCCAAGGCAACCACTGCACCCCTCAAGGCCGCTACTCTCGCGCCGCCTGTACCTGGCGAGCTCGTGCCTATGACCAAGATGCGCAGCATAATCGCCAAGCGCATGGTGGAGTCTAAGGCCACAAGTGCGCACGTCCATACCGTCTTTAAAGTGGACATGACGCGCATCGTTCGCCTGCGGGAGAAAGAAAAGAGCAAGTACGAGCAGCGCAACGGCGTCAAGCTGACCTACATGCCCTTTATCACGCGGGCGACAGTACAGGCATTGCGCAAGCACGCCATCGTCAACGCGGCCACGCAGGGCGATGCCATTCTCTATAACAAGAACATCAATATCGGGATCGCCGTCGCTTTAGAGTGGGGCCTGATCGTTCCCGTCATCAAGCAGACCGAAGAGAAGAGCTTTCTCGGTATTGCACGTGCAATCGTTGACGTTGCCGATCGCGCCCGCAACAAGAAGCTGGCTCCGGACGAAGTTGCCGGTGGCACCTTCACCCTGACTAACTCCGGTATTTTTGGCGAGCAATTTGGCACACCGATCATCGCGCAACCGCAGTCCGCCATCCTCGGAATTGGGGGCTTGAACAAGGAAGCAGTTGTCCTAACCGACGAGGATGGGCAAGATACGATCGCCGTCCGCTCGATCCAGCGATTCACTTTAGGCTTCGATCATCGAATCATCGACGGCTCGGATGCCGGAAAGTTTATGACAGACTTCAAGACCTACCTCGAGAATTGGTCGGAAGATCTGGGCTGATCTGCGCCGGACGGGCGCTGAAGAAAGCACTATGTTCTCCTTCGCCCGTCGCAACATGAGTCGCCAAGGCTTCAGCCATCATCGCTGCACAAAGACGGTGAAGTTCTGTCGCATCCCTGATCACCACCGTCTCTGCAGGCATGCTACCTCGCTTCGCCCTGATCGCAACTGCCATTGCTCCACGCGGACATATATCCAGGCAGGAGACCGGAAGGATCTGTAATCCTGACCCGTTCTCTTGAGCGGTAGCAGCAATAGAATCGAGAGCCTGCCGTAGCTGCCCGATCTGGCGAAAGCGTCCTTCCTTCGCCAGGCGATGCTCACATTTTTCACATGCCAAAAGTATCGGCCTGGCTGCCTTGGCACCTGCAGCGCGAGCGCGCCGTGCCGCTAAACCGTACGTCGTTGATCTTCGTCCCAAGTCAGACCTATCGATGTTGCGAAAGCACAGAAAGTGCATCTTGCACCCGCGCAACTGCTTCTTCAATTGTGCTGCCGACCGCACTAAGATGGCCCATTTTTCGGCCCCGGCGCGGCTTTAACTTCTCATATAGATGCAGGCGAACTCCGGGAATCTTCAACGCATGATCGAACTTCGGAGAACCCTCTGCGTCCAGCCAAACATCTCCGAGCAAATTAGCGATGGCAGCCGGCTCAATCACACGAACGTCGCCTAATGGGAGGTTACAAACCGCCCGCACCAGCTGTTCAAACTGGCTTGTCACGCAGGCTCGTTCGCTTGCGTGGTAGCTGTTGTGAGGTCGGGGTGCAAGCTCATTGACAAGAAGTGTGCCGTTTGTTGTTACAAACATCTCTACAGCTAACAATCCCTCGAGCTGCAGTGTCTCTGCGAGCTGCAAAGCCACAGCTTCCGCCTCTCGGGTCATGCTGTCAGATAGTGGTGCGGGAAGTACACTCCATGCCAGAACCTGATTTTCGTGGTGATTCCAAGCCGGAGGATACACTTTGACCTCGCCCCGTGGGCTCCGCGCGACCAGCACGCTAATCTCTCGCTCCAGGTCAATCGCCTTCTCGACCACACCCTCGCCCTCGCCGAGCGCCTCCCAGGCCCCACGCACCTCCGCAGTGAAGTCATTGTTTATCGAGAAGCCGACCTTTCCTTGGCCGCGCCCGTCATACCCGCCACGCGAGCTCTTGCAAAAACATCGGCCGCCAAGCTCTAAAATGGCCGCGCGCAACTCCCCACTTGTTCTCACCGCGCGAAACTCGCCCAATGGAAAGCCATTCCGGCGCAACCAGTTTTTTTGCTCTACCCGGCTCTGGATCATGGTCACCATGGCGCGTCCTGGCCGTACCGGCACAAAACTTCCTGCAGCCTCCAGGCTTCGCTCAGAGATCTGCTCGATCTCAAGTGTCACAACATCGCAACCGCGCGCCAGGTTCGCCGCCTCTCGGCTGTCCTCCCATCCGGCCTCAATGCAGCCATCCACTACAAAGCGCGCCGGGCATGCCGGATCTGGATCCAGCACAAGGATTCGATATCCCATAGCGCGTGCTGCCATGGCTGTCATCCTCCCCAGCTGTCCACCGCCAAAGATGCCGATCGTCGCTCCGGGCAGAATGACCTCGTCGCGCCCTCGACCGCTGATCTCGCTCATCGCTCACCCTCTTCAAGCGTCTGCTCTAAGACCTCAGCGCTCCGCGCCGTTCGCCACGCGATCAGTTGCTCTTGCAGGCTCGTATCCGTTGTCGCCAGCATGCCTACCGCCAGCAACGCCGCGTTCATAGCCCCCGCCGAGCCAATCGCCAGCGTTCCCACCGGAATCCCCTTCGGCATCTGCACAATCGAAAGAAGCGAGTCCATTCCCTGCAACGCCGTCGCTGAGACGGGCACGCCCAGCACAGGAACTACTGTCTTAGCGGCCAGCATGCCCGGAAGGTGTGCCGCCCCGCCCGCGCCCGCAATGATCACGCGCAGCCCTCGCCCCACTGCTCCCGTGGCATAGTCAAACAGGAGATCCGGTGTTCGATGGGCCGAGACAATCCGAGCCTCATGGGGCACCGCAAACTCCTCGAGAATCTCAACAGCAGCGCGCATCACCCCATAATCGCTGCGGCTTCCCATAACTACGCCCACCAGGGGCTGCCCGCTCATCCTTTCAGTATAGCGAGCCTGCCCCCGGGGCATGCGCCGTCAATGCCGACGGAAGTAGTCCATGGCCAGATGGGCAATTGTCAACAGCCCACCTGCCGTTCCAGCAACACCCTTCATCCGTTGCATGCCGCGCTCATGCTGCGCCACTCTTTCTTCTAGCTGGTTCAGCCGTCCCGGCTCCCCAATACCCATCACCTGTCGCATCTGGCTCTTCAGCACACTGAGATCCGCTAGTACTTGCCCTTCAAACTCCGTCATGGCCCCCTCCTTTCCCCTAAGCCTTAGCCCACGGGTACATCTGTAATCACTGCACTCGAGAGCCGCGAATAAACCGGCGGTGTCGAGCCGTCATACATCCGTACATAGAAGCGCTCAACCTGTGCACCGCGAGGAATCGTAATCCCGCGAACCGCACTGCGCAGCACCAGACCGCCCGTTTGCCCGGGTCCGAAGCCGCCATCTATTCGTCGCACCTCGAATCCACCGTCAGCCGGCGCTACAGCCCCGGTGTCAATCTGGATTGCGCTCGAGCTGATACTGACCACCTGCAAGCCGCTAAGCCCAGGTGTGACGGACAATCCGGTTCCTGCCGCAACATCCCCGGCGTCCGCAGCCAGGGTGTTCGAGACCTGAACCGATGCGCAATCTACCCAATCATTGCTGACATCCAGCCGGCTTCGCACCAGCTCCGGCATCGACCCTCCATCGGTCAACTCCACTCTCCGCACGATCACCGTCACCGTCTCGGACGCGGTCACAAAGAGCGCGACATCACCCGGCCATACATCGCCAAAATTCGCCCCCGCATAAGTTCCAGCCGAGGCCTCTGCTCGGCTTGTCGCGACGCTTAAGATTGCACTCGCCGCCGCCGCACAATCCTCAGAGCTATACGCCACCGGATTCACTACCCGCCCCTGCCACACTGCCCCTCCCGGCAGCCCTCCTTTCGCTTCAGCCGCCACGCTCGCCGGGGAAACGACACGAGCCACTGCTCGCTGTCCCTGCCGATATTGCACCGTCACCTGCTCGCCCGCCGCAGGTACGCGACCGGCAAAGAAGCGCAGTGCACCCGCACTTGTCAGGGAAAAATCCGCACCGGTCCCGGTCGCTCCAGACAGGCGCGTCACCCGAGCTCCTCCACTGGTGGTACCCCGAACCCACACGGACGACAGCCGCTCAGCAAGAAGTTCGCCAATGGCTCCTATCAGCTGAACGCTGTTCACAGGAGCAAACGTCGCAATCGCCGGAGAACTCGCAATCGTTCCGTCATACAGCACCGTCATGGGCGTGTTTGAACTAACACCAAGATCCTCAACCGCAAAGACCACGGACAGCGGCGAGTCAACCAGTCCACCGCCAAACTGCTGGAGTATGCCGTTCATCATCACCACATAGCTCTGGCGAACCCGCTGTATCTCCGGCGCTTGCAGATACATCCGCAGCGAGTACACATGGCCACTTGCCAGCGTCATGCTCGCTCCCGCACTTATGCCATTTACCAGACAGCCAAGCGTAGTCGCCCCATTCACCTGCCGTACGTTAAACCCCGCAACACATGTCGCCCGGCTCACCGCTCCGCTGTAAATTCCGAGCAGCACGCCATCGCTGCCCTGCGTTAGCGTCACGGCGGAGGCCTCCAAGAGCAGCACGCCACCTAACTCCACCGCGCTCTGCGCGATCAGTGTCGTCTGTCCATCTAGGCCATTACCGCCGCTCAAGACCAGACCGCCGGCTCCAACACTCATATGAGACCCTGGATCCCCGCCCGCCCATCGTTGCCGGTCTATCAGACCGGTCGAGAAGTCATCACGCACCAGGAGTCGACTCGCAAGTGATCCTGCTGAGAACGGTGGCAACGACAACGCGAAGTCACTGGTCGTTCCATCCCCGACGAAGATCTCCGTCACCGCGGTTCCCGCCTCCATCTCGCCGGAAATCGTGATGTCATTTGCCAGCTCCCGTGCCGTTGCCAGATGCAACCCGCTCTCGGTCAGGCTGTCGTCTGCTGTCGCAAAAGTGTGGCGAACCGAGCCCAGCGGCGCCATCAGCACCTCACCCGCAACCACCCGATAGCTCGCTCCCGCTGCGTCCGCAATCGCGCCCGCATTCTCTGACCAGCTCTTTCCTGCGGTCAACTGCGCGCTGCCAAGCTGTCCAATGACACCCGTGACCGATGTAGTGAACCGGCTTCCATCCACACGGCTCGTCAGGCTTCGCAGCAGCGTGTCCCCTCCCTCGGCGAAGCTCTTCCCGCTCACCTGCAGGCCCTGCTTATCAAGCAGCCATTCGTCGCTGATTGCCTCCATTTGCAACCGGCATACCGTCCCGGTTGCGCCAGCGCCGGCATACGCCGCCACCGGCTCCTTGGTCATGTACCCGGTAAATAGGACAGCACCATTACGGCTCGTTACCGTGACGCGTCCCAGCCTCGCGGGCCGCGTCTGTCCGTCGCACATCGTCCATCGGCAGGTGGAAGGTTTGTTTAACACCCGCTCGATTGTCACCGGCCCTTCCGCCATCAACTGGTCGCTGTAATCGATCGGTCCCAGTCCATCCAGATTGTCAATCGTCACTCTCACTCGGCTACCGTCCCTTCGAGCGGCGCCAACCCGCGGACTGCTCGCACCTCTGCAACCGTTAGAACGCCTGCTCGTAGCAGCTCCGTCTGCATCTGTACCTCATCGAGTTCGTTCCGCGAGCTCAGATCGTTGAAGCGAAACTCAAACTCACGCCAGCCGAGTTTTTTTGCAAACACATCCCGCGTGATGTGCTCTTCAATCAACTTCGCGACGGGCACAATCGCTGTCGTAAATGCCTCATCTGCCATCTCGCCGGCAGTTGATTTGTTCACGTCCTGTTGCAACCCCAGCAGCATCGGCGGCAGATCAAAGGCATTTGCGATGATCCGCAATAAGAATTCCTGCCACTGCAGCCGCAGATCGGCATCTGTCCCTCCCGCAAACCGCAGCACCTCCGGCTTCGTCTGGGAACTGATGATCGGCACCCGTCCTGCACCTTCAATCTCATCCTGCCACCACCGCGTCAGCCGGTCATGCTGCTCTGGTGTCACATCATCCAACCAGAGCGCATATTGCGCCACGGAGTTTGACGCCAATCGCCCCGCATACCGTCCCGCACTCAGCAGCTGGTTGACCGCCTCAAACGCGACTTCCAGTCGGCCCAGACCAAAGGGAGTATGCGTTCGCGGGTTCAGCCGCAGATACATGAGTTCGTCATCCCGCAGCGCCACCATCTCGTTCGTACCCAGCGGTCCTCTCGCCTGCGCGTATCGTGCCTTGTCCGGATCTCCCTGCCAGCTGCCGTCGATCTGAATCGTTGCCCCGTCCACAGCCCACATCTGAAAGGGACGCGCATCATCTCCCGTAGCTTCCATCTCCACCGCGCCAAACCCGCCTACCAGCACATCCTCCAGCACCTGCTCCCAGAGCACGCGGAAGCTGTCGCTGGAGTTCGGCTCCTCCAGGCAGAAGCGCAACGCATTCATCCGCTGCGTCGCGTTCGCAACCTCGTCGAAAACGTAACCTCGACGCACACGAATCTGCCAGTCCATGCACGCAATTCGATCCTTCACCACATTCAAGGCCCGTCGCACTACGGGAGTCTCTGCCAATCGCCGCAGATTCACGGTCGTTGGCTTCGGCATCGTCTTCTGTCCAGGTCGGGCTGTTGGCGTGTAAGGCGTCAGAATCGACGGCAACATGCTCGTCTTGCGCGTGCCAGTCGCTTCTCCCTGCGCTTCTACCGAGAATCCATTCAGCCGCTGCCACGCCTGTATCACTGCCTCTTGCAATCCCATCATTCCTCCCCTTCCGTTCTCGTCTGCAAAAAAGAAGGCAGCCACTCGGGCTGCGCTTTGTCTCTACGTCACTTGTTTAACGTCAAACGCGCAATTCGCGTGCAGCCGTCTCCGCCATTCGGCCGAGATCATTCGTCGTCATCACCCGGATCGCCTCACGCTCCATCATGCTGACTGCGAACCGGTATTGCTCGGCCTCGTCATTGCCATCCTCCGGCGCTCGAAGGGGCGGCACGATCGCTGTCATCTCCAGCGCCGCACCTTCCTTCGCCTTGACGCCCGCGGTCAGATCCCGAATCGCGTACGCCAGCACCTTGGCCCCATCCAGATCACCCCGTAATGCGACCGCCTGAAACATGCGAATGGTTCCGTTCTGTCTGTAACCGCAATCGATGTGCAACGGATCTCCGGACCCCGTGTACTCCGCCGCACGAATCTCCTTCCGCATCAATGCCCACACGCTGACCCCTTCAAATGCCTGCCGCATTGCCATGACGATTAGCGCCCGGCCACCTTCCCGTGCTCGCATCGTTCTCGGCGCGGCATCAACATACAACCGCATCAACCGATCCATCTCCGCTGGCAGAGTCTCCGCCAGGCTCGCTCGCCATGGCGTTACCTGCACCTGATTTGAAAAGCTCACATCGAGCACATCAAGCAGCGGTCTCTGCTCAGCATCGCTATCAACGAACCGGTCCTGCAACTCGCCCTCGAGCGCCTGCAACATCGCGACGTCGGCGTCTGCGTCCAGACTCCGTACCCGGCTCCAGCCACGTGCAAACCGTACCAGCAGTGATTCGTCCCGACCCACCGCTCGCAGCACTACGCCGATGTTGACAAACTCACCACGCGCGACATCCGGCACATAACGAAGCAGCCGAAACTCACACGCCACGCGCTCTTGCATCCTCTCTCCTCTGCCTACATCACCCGAGTCGATCGCAGACCTTCCGCGAACATCACTCGTTCACGCCACCTTGGAAAAGGCAGCCGGTCCGACTCGCGAAACGCCTCAATCAGCTCTCGTACCCCAGCTCGTCGTCGCAGCAGCTCGTCGATCAAGCGCTCCAGTAAACCCGTATCCCCGTCGTACCACTCCGGTGGTACCGCATCCGCGATTCGCCACAGAGTCTCATCCTTTATCGTCTCGATACGGCTTAGCCATGGTTCGAAACTCTCCCATCCCGTCACTTTCCCGTACACCAGGTTCCGTCCATAGACGCCGCGCTTTGGCGCGTCCGGAAAGTCCCAAGCCGCCACATTGAAGCAGAAGCCCTGATCGATAAACGTCACCCGATAGCCACGTTCGCGTGTCTTCCGGCTAAACACCGCCTGCCGCCCGTTGCAGTTCCCAGTCCACTTATCCAGCGCCAACACTCCCGCGAACGCACCCACATTCTTCACGGCCTGCAGATCCTGCTCCGGTAGATAATCCACCACGTGCCGCGCCTGCTCGCCACCGACATACTGGCAACCAAACTGTAGCCCAGCACGGCATCGTTCCCGCGTTCCTGTAGTTCGCTCCACATACAGGTCTCTGGTGTTCTCGATCAGCCAGTCGGTCACCTCAACTACATCCGTCGCCGGTACCGGCAATCCGATCGCCTCTGCCAGCCGGGTTGCAATCAACTCATTAGCCAGCACGCGCAGATGCTGCGGATTATTCTGGAACTTCACCACCCACAAGCGGCTATCGGCGCCAACCATCAGCTGACTCTGCGCGCCTCCGCGCATTCGTCCAATCGCCTGCACTGCCAGAACCGCCACCGGCTACACCTCGCCTTTCGAGAATACTGGAAAGCTCTGCCGAGTGAACCAGCTGTGCACCACGCTGGTCCTGCCTCTCCGCTCGCACTGCCTGCCCGATCGCCATCGCCATCACGCAGTCATCATGCGTTCCCGCCGCCGCCCCCATGCGTCCGCCAGCCAGAGTCACAAATGTCCGACACTCCGTCAGCAGTCGTCTGCTGGAAAACAGCCATGGCTCTTCCGCCAGTAAACCTCCCAATCGGCTGATCATCTTTGGTTTGTTTGCCGCAGTCGTCAGCCACCCCGGCATCCCGCCCTGCTCATAGATCTGAGAGTACCGCTCTTCGCCCTCCAAGTACGCCAGCACCGCCGCTCCATGGTTGTTGCGTTCCACCACCACGATCGCGTTGCCATACTCGCGCCCCAGCGACGCCGCTACGCGCGCCAGCTCCCGCACACCTACGTGCCGGCGCATCTCTGCGCATTGCAGGCCGGTCTCTATTTCAAGCACCTGAACAACCGCATAGTCTCCGTCCGACCCGCCGCCCGCTGTATCCACAGCCAACAAATATCCGCGCCCATGCACCGGCGGTAGCCATACTTCGATCGTCCCGCCATGGCGAACTTCGATCGGCGCCCCAATCTGCTCCAGCCGTCGATCGATCCGGTCCACATCAAAACAGCAATCGCCCGTCGCCCGGAAACAGCTCTGCGCATCTTCCGCAAACTCCTGCCCCCGCATTCCGCGGTACTCTCTTTCCAGCACGCGTCGAAACCCAATCTGTCCCGCGCTCAGTGCATGGGTCTTCATCAATGCCGACTCGTCTTTCGTCATCTCCATCGGCGCCGCACTCACATACTCCGGCTCCATCCACCAGGGAAAGAAGTGCCGCGTTACTCCGCGCTCTTCCGCACTCAGCCACTCGTCGTAGAAGCATCCATACGCTCCGTTCGGCGTAGACTCCATCACCATCTCGCCCTGCGGCGCTAGGGCCGCACGTAGTCCCGCCAGCGTCATCGCAGCGTCTCCCGGCCATCGCCCCAACTCGCTGCAGTGCAGCTGCTGCATCGTCAGCCCACGCCCGGCATTCTCATCTCCTGCACTCAACACCCGAAACTCGCTGTCCAGCCATTCAAACCGCATCTGTCCCGCATTCAGCCGGCTTAACCGCAGCGGTCCTTCGCGAAGCTCGGTCGGCAGTTCCTCCCAGAATCGTTGCACCATGCGAAAGATGCCCTCCGCAGCCTCACGTGTCTGCGCCACCTGCACCGTCAAGACACCCGGTTGCGTAATCGTCTTCAGAAAAAATCGTCCTGCCACCCACGTCGTCACGCCCATCTGCCGTGCCTTCAGCACGATATTGCGCCGTCCGCGTCTTGCCTCAAACGCCCGCTGCACGGCATTAGCCGCCAGCGCTCGAGCCACGCCATGCCGGTCCCGAACTCGCAGCAGCGATGCCGCCAGCCACATGCCGACACTCTCACCTCCCAATGCCTCAGGCCGCTCGTCCAGCATGGTTCCCAATGCCAGCAGCTCCTCCATTCCCCATCGCAGCCCGTCCATCGCACCCCCGTCGCCCGCATCCCGTCTCAGACGAACGCGGCAAGATCCGC
>CAXSAY010000005.1:0-235605 GCA_964235665.1 uncultured Acidobacteriaceae bacterium | reverse complement strand
ACGGCCACAGCAGCAGCGCCAGCAAAATAACTCTCGCTCGCATTCCCCTCATCCCGTCACTTCCTCTCACCGCAACGCCATCGGCTGTCATACGCTGCCCGTTCTCTACCTGCTCTTGCCCATCGTGGATCGCCACGCTCACTGCGTCTTTCCTTGTGCTCTTCAGCTTCGTCCTGTCCATGCTCCCGTTCGCCAGAGCTCAGATGAGGCGCATTGCTGCCGGTACGTAGCTCCGGTAACACAGCACCTGCGTTCCATCATTGCCATCCTTCGTCGCTAACGCACGAAACATGCCACTCAGTCGCAGCTGCACCAGCGATCCTGCCAGTGTCTCGGTCAGCTCTGCTGCGCCAATGGTCGCCTGCAGCCTCGGGTAGAACAGCCACACCCGATCCCCCTGCTCGCCTTGCATGCAGAACAAGCCCGTCCACTCCTGAAAGAACCCGCCGCCCTCACGGTCCACAAACCCTACAACCTGACTCACCTTCATGCCCGCTGTCGGCGTACCCGCTAGCAGCGGCGCAGCCAGCGTCAGCACCCCACCCGATATGGCTGACACCAGACCAACATTCAACGTCACTCGCCGCACATAGTCCGCATCCGTGCCGATCGCCGCGCTAGACGCCACATAGCCTCCACTCGCGCCGCTCCCCACATAGCCGGTACCCCCGGCATAGTCCACGTCCACGGCAACCATCGTGCCCACCGCAAACTCCGCTGCATTCGCCACACCTACGTCCAGCGTCGTCGCGGTCGAACCCCCATCCGTCGTCACCAGCGGTACCGCCGAGGCAGCCGTTCCACCACTTGCCACCATGCCTGTGCCCGTCGCCGTCGATAGCAGATTCATCTGCTGTACACCCGCGCTCAGCGCCAGCTGCAATTTGCCCCACTGCGCAAACGCCACCTCGACAGTCGCCTCTGCCTCTGTTCGCACCTGCTCCCGCGCCGTCACCGGTGAGCCCGTCCGCAACGCCTCCACCTTCGTCCCGGATCGCCGCACAAAACTCCGGCACTCGCCCAGGTCGACCCACGGCGACGGCATCGCATCAAGATCCACATTCCCCATCTGGGCCGCATCAAAAACCACCGCAGCTCCACTGCCACCCCGGTTGCTCGGCGCAAACCACGCCCGCACCCTCCGGGTCACCGGTGACCCCGCCGCTAACACGCCCGCTCCTGTGACCCCTGCACTCATGGCTCGCCCGCTCCCTCAAGACTCCACACCTCCACCGTCGTCACCCGGCTCACCCGTTCTCCCGTCACCACCGCCGGTCCAAACACCGGGTCGCTCCAGAAAATGCGCGTCCCATCTGGCTCTGGCGTTCCCGCCGAAAAATCCATCTTCGCTGCCGATTGTGTCTCGCCATCGAGCACGGTCGCGAGCTCCGCATCCATCGCAGCCAGCAGCCGCCCCCGATCCATCCCGCTCATCTCTGCTGTGCCCGCCGTCTCATACGCGATCTCGCCGCGCATCTTGGCTACCGGCACGGTCCCTGTGCCGTCCACACTCAGCGCCGTCCATCGCAGCCGAAACACATCCGCCGCCGGCACCGTGAGTGGCAGCTCATTCTCTTCCACCAGCACGCCCGGCCGCAGCACTCCTCGCACCACCGTTGTCCGTTGCGGGTTCGCCGCCGCAACGCCGTCGCGCAGCGCCACGTAAAACGTATCCTTTGCCCTCTGCATGCCCTCTCCTCGCCTAGATCTCCGCTGCCGCCGGCCCCGTCAGCTCCAGCCGATACACATACGGCACCCCCGCCAGATCGCGATAGCTCACACTCACAATCCGTAGCAGCTCGTCATCCACTACCACACCAGCTGCCTCCGCAAACCACGCCAGCACCAGCGCCACCTCGCTCCCGGCAACCTCCGCCACCGCGCGAGCCGCCACCTGCACTTCAAATCGCTCCGCCCCTTCCGAGGTCAGCAGCCGCAATACACACGGCGCAAGGTCCACATCATCGAATGCCGCCGCCGCCAGCCCCAGCTGCTCCGTCACATCGTCCGCTACACCAGGCCGCGGCACCCGCACCTGCACGCTTCGGCCGCCGGCACCGCGCAAGACCGTCTCGGTCATCCGCTGCACGCCGTCCCCCAGCTTCGTCAGATCCGCCATCGCGTCACCCCAGCCTCTCTGCCACATACGGCTGCAGCAAGGCCTGGACCTGCTCATCCAGCAGCGATCCGCTGAAGTACTGCATCTGCAGCTTGTCCAGCTTGCTCGATCGCACGTTCAAGGCCGGCGTCGCTTGTGCATTCCGCACAATTTGCGCGCAGGCCACCTTCAGCGCCGGCGGCACAGTCACCAAACCCGCCGTATACGTCACCTCCAGGTCCGTATAGCGCAGCCCAAGGAAGTTCACCGGCAGCGTCACCTCGCCCGTCGTCATATCCACATCCATTGCTGTTACGTCGAGCGCCGCCCAGCTTCCCGGCGCACTGAATGCCTGCAGTACCTGCTCGCGAAACGTATCCAGTATCTCGCCTTGCCGGCTGTTCCCCAGCCGCGCTCGCGCACTCACCACCGCGGTCGTTGCCGGAGCCACAACCGCCAGTGGCAGATACGTCAGCCGGGCCACCATCCCCCCACGCCCCAGCCGCACCCGCTCTGTATACGGCGTTGCCAGCAGACTTGGTCGTCGGCAGTACGATTCCATTAGCGCCGATGCCGTCGTCACCCAATCATCCGTCGTCTCCGCCGTCAGCCCGTACGCCACATACTCCGTCGGCTCCAAATACCCCATATCCACCGTCTTTCCGATCTCCTGCGCACGCAGATCTTGATCGAGCCAGGACCACGCGCCTGCCTGTTGGTTGTCGTTCAAAGTGAGAGGAGGTGTCCTCGTATTCGCTCCTAGTCACGAAGCGCAGCGACAAGATCGTTGCCCAAAAGAAGTGGGCCGGCCCACCGGCCAGCCCACCACAAGACGCAGCAGCAACGAGCAATCAGAACTAGCGATCCACCAGCACCTGGTAGTGCGCGTAGTTCGCACCCTTCACCACCAGACCGCCGAACTTCACCACAACGTACTGTGAAGCCAGTGATCCCGGAACGCCCAACTGGAAAATCCGAGGATTGGGATCGCTCAGCCAGTGGTACTCAATCATGTCCTCGGTCACGATGTACGCCGGCAACACGGCCGAGCCCGATCCAGGCGTGCCCGTGTATCCCAGCGTCCATTCAGGAATCAATGGAATGTCGCCCGCCTGCGTGCTCAGCGTCTTCACCGAGAAGCCGGCGTCGATCTCACGCGAATTCAGGACCACGTTGAACTCGCTCTTCATCTCGCGATCAATCAGATCCAGCAGCACCGGATTGGCGTAGATCGCCGTCGGTCGAACCCCGAACGAGCTGTTCGACACCATCTGCGCAATCGTCGACTTCAAACCATCCACAATGCTTGCCGCGGCGCCAATCGTCACCGTATTGCCGCCGCCGGCAATCTGCCCGGCCGCGCCAAAATACTGCGCCGTCGTTGGCGAGCTCAGGCTCGTATCTGTGCCGTTCCACAACGCCACATCATGGGTTCGCAACACGCCATCTACCGTGTCCGCCAGATCCTTTGCCTGCAGGTAAGCAAACTGGCTCTGCTGTTGTCCCAGCTCCAGATCAAACAGGTTGTAATTGATCTGTGCCACCAGGGCCTTCAACGGAACGCTCCGCTCCACTCGCGTCGGGCTCACCAATGGCGCAATGATGTTGCGCGGATCCACAAACCCGGAGCTTGCCGATGGCGAGGGGATCGAGGTCTCCTCGAAGTACCGCGAAGGGTGACCCGTGGCCGGCACCTGCTTGATGCGTCGCCCGAAGATCCCACGTCGCCGGACCAGGTCCGTGATCTCTGTCTGGTACATCGGTACTTCCACTGCACCCGGCCCAAGGTAATCCGCAGCCGCATTGATATCTGTAAACTTCGCGTTCATCCCGTCTCCTATAAAAGTCGTTGGTTACAAATAGAAAAGGCGCAGCCATCCATGGCTTCGCCTTGACCTCTCTTCTTGGTTGTTGTTCCGTACCTGGCGAGCAAGCCGCAATCTGCTCCGACTACAAAGTCGGGCGACGCGCATGCGCCCACAACGCAAGTGAAGCCGTTGTTCGCAGGATCCCATCCTGCCTGCGGCTTGCCCCGTCGCCCCTTCGCGCACGTCGCGCAACCTCTAGCCGATGGTGCCGCTCCGCAGCAGCTGCGCCTTCACGGCGATCCGCTGCTCGATGCTCAGACTCGCCAGAGCCTTGTCGAGCGCTCCACCAGCCGCAACATCCAGCCCGCCAGCCTCCACCGACTCAAGCGCCACTCCCTGCTTCACCAGCAAGGTCGCCATCGTCGCCGGCAGCGTCCGCCGTCCACCTTCAACGTGCGCCGTCGCCCGCGAAGCCCGCAGCGTCTCAAGCTGTGCCTCGACAAACTCCAGCTTGCGTTCGAGCTCTGCCTCCCGCTTCGCCTCCGCTGTCGCCACAATCCGCTCAATCGAGGCTTCCGCCTCTGCTGAAAGCTGCGCCACCTGCTTGAGTCCCATCTGCTCCACCGCATGTTCCAGCAGACTCGCCGCCGCTGCCAGTCGTTCCATCGTCGCCTGCAGATCGATCGCTCCCTGCTCCATCGCCATCTCCATTACTCCTCCTTGTCCAAACGTTCGCTACACCACAGCTCGCCGGTGCCGTACTGACCGGCCCGCCGCCGCTATTGCCGGTCGCCGCACCCGAAAGCTCGTTGCTCGGTACGCCGCCTTCTCCCGCAACAGAATCGCCGCCCCGGTAAACGTCGCTCGCGTCAGCGTCCACACCGGCGCTCGCATGTCTTCCACATGCGCATCCGCCAGCTCGTAGCTCATTCCCATCGCGCCGTCATGCCCCAGGTCGGTGTCCATCTCCGGGAAGTCTCGCGCAAACAGATAGCCGCTCACCGCCAGCTCGTGTCCATCCAGCTCGGCTGCCGTGATGATGCCGCACTTCTGCCGCGCATCATGCCCATCCCACCCGGCCTTGTACCCCACCGCCATCCCCAGCAGACTCGGCAACGCCGCCTGGGCCGCCTCCCGCGTCAGCACCACTCGGTGCCCCCGTGAGCCGCTCGGCGCCTTGTCGCTTGCCACATCCACCAAAGTCAATACGCCTTCAAACGGCAGCCGGTTCGGATGCCCCTGTACCTCCGGCAGCTCCATTGCCATCGCGTGCATGGCAACCGGTCGACTGCATCGCGACCGCGCCAGCGATCCCGTCCGGCCCACCTCATCACTCTCCCGTCGGTCGCTCCGCCGAGACCCCGTCGCCGCTGCCTTCATGTCCGTCCTCCCTCGCCCTCTCATCCTGCTTCGCCCCTGCCGCCTCGTCCGCCGGCCGCCGTCGCAACTCCCGCAGCAACATCTCCGATAGCCCCTTCGGCTTCTTCCTGTGCGCCGCCGGCATCGCCTCCTCCCGATCCAGACCTGCAAGGCTCATCAACGCCTTCGCATGCGGAATGCTCCCCTTCTGCGCCTCATCGATAAACCGCTCCAAAATGCCCGGCAGCCCCCGCGCCAGCTCCTTCCGCGCATACCGCCGGCACAGATCCGGCCGAGGCGATCGTGGCATCCGCCTCGCCGGACCGTGCTCTCCCCCAGCCCCACCCGTTCCACCAGCCATCCGTCGTCCACCCTGGCCAGAGAAAGCAAAACGAGGGAAGAGCCGGCTTGTTGCGCCTGCCCTTCCCTCATCTCTGTGGCGTACCGCCGCTCTCTCTGACCTCTCAAGAATAGCAATCTGCGCCCAGTGCTCACGCCATCGCCAAGACCATCAAAAAGGCCTTCAACAACAACAACTTAGCGACCATGGCAAACCTCCTCGTCTTGACACGCCATCATGGGTTCAAGCAGTCCCGTGTCCAGAAAATGGCCAGTCAGCACATCTACCGCTGCCGGGTACTTCCGCACCACCGTCCGCAGGCTCATCCCCAGCAGACCGGCCGCCTCACCCTGCGTGTACTCCTGGATCGCAATCCGCTCCAGCAGGTCCTGCTCCGTCTCTGTCAGCCGCTTCAGGCACATCTCCACGTCATGCACAAAGATCACCACGTCCTCGAAGCTCCGGATCTTATACGTCGTTACCCTCCCCCGAAACATCTCCTGCCCTAAGAGCGATGGCACTCGCCCCTTCTCCATCGAAAGCCGCAGATACCGCCGCAGCATGCCCTCCGTGTACTTCCTGTAAAAGGCCAGCTCCGGCCGGCCTGCGTAGCGCGAGATCGGCAACGCCGCTCCCGCCTCCATCCGCACGCCGGCCCCTCTCCAATGGTCCGTCCCCTTCGTCTCAGGCTGCAGAACTAGGTCCTCAGCCGCCGCCCCAAACACCACCGGCAACACCATCACCATCGCGCTCATCGTGCCCCCTTTGCGGATCCCGTCCGCGCTCCATTGCATCCCGTCCGTACCTCCCGAGCCGGTCGTACTCGCGTGCTCCGTCGCCGTCGAGGCGCCGGAAACTCCGCCAGCTTCGCCGAGCAATTCCGGCAGTACACCCCAGCCGTCGTCTCCGAGCGGAGCCACAGTGCCCCACATCCTTCACATACCTTCAGATCCAAGCGCAAATAGTTCATCTGTTCCCCTTTAGGCAAACTGCTCCCCCGGCGAGCCTCGGGCGTCTCAGCGGTCGAAGGGGCTCGCTCAGGTTGCTATGGGGATCGCTTCCTCGTGCCGTGCACTTCTTCTGGTGCCCTGGCCCGGAAAAGGTCTCCGTCGTCTGACTGATCGCGGTGCTCGAGCCTGGGATGCTCCAGCTATCGACAGCTGCACCGCCTAACCAACGCTTCGTCGCGTCGCGCCCTGGAAGGTCCCACCCTGCCAAACCGCCGCGATAAGCTAAAGTTCACTGGTTATAGCTTTGGACAAAGAAAGTGTCAACAAAAAGAATGCTCAACTTGTTACTTCTGGAGAATATGAACCAAATGAACCACTTACATCGCTAAGTGTTTGCTGTTAGCTAAGTATTCGCTGTATCTTCGCTTAAGGAAAGCGTATCGTTCTCTCATCGGTTCCGTTCCACCCGCCACCTCCATGAACTTCGCCGACCTTCACGAACTTCTCCGTCAGGAACTCGCCCGCCGCATCGAGACCGGCGTCCTTACCGGTACCCGCCTCGCCCAACTCACCGGCTTCCGTCAGGCCCACATCTCAAACTTCCTCAATGGCCGGCGAGCCCTCTCGCTTGAAGGCCTCGATCGCGTCCTTGCCGCCCAGAAGCTCACCATCGATCAGCTTCTTCCCCTCACTCTCTCTGCCTCAAATGGTCTCGACCCGGCCGCCGCAGCCGACACCGTCATACGCGTCCCCGTCGTTAGCCCGGCCTCCGCCCTCGCCCAGCCGCGCCTCGCTCCCGCCGCCATCATTGAGTCCCTCCACCTCGCCGCTAGTCGTCTCGAAGGTGGTCCCTCCCGCGCCTCTACCCGCCGTGCTGACTGGCAACGCTTCCTCGCCATCCGTGTCGACACCGAGCAGGCCGCCGCCATGGCCCCCCTGCTCGCCCGCGGCACCCTCGTCGTCCTTGATCGCCACTACATCTCGCTCGCGCCCTTCCGCGCCGCCCAGCCCAACCTCTATGCCGTAAAAAGTGGCAACTCCCTCCTTCTCCGCTTTATCGACCTCGACGGCTCCAACCTCATCCTCCGCCCTCTCTCCCTCGAACACCCCATCCAGGTTCTTCCACTTGTCGCCCCCTTCTCCCTCGCTGACTTCCTCGTCGGCCGCATCTGCCTCCAGCTCTCCGACCTCTAACCGCCCACCGCTCCCACAACCCCACGTAAACTAGGCGTGTATGCTCTCGCAGCTCTATAGCAACTGGATGCTCCGCTGGGAGACCGCCCTTACCACCCGCGACACCAACCGCATCGTCCGACCCCTCGAGTACGGTTTCAACTGGCTCAACACCCGTTTCCCCGCTGACGAGGCCGAGAACCTCGCCACGATGGTCGCCCTCAATCGCAGCATCCTGGCCCACTCCGCCGACTTTTTCGGCTATCAGACCCCCACCGACTTCCGTCTCGAATCCCGGCATCCCCAGCTCTTTCCCACCAACGTCCGCCCCGAAACCCTGGCCCAGGACTCCGAGCTCCAGCACCTCGCCGCCATTGACGAACTCGAGCCCGCCGAGTTCCTCCGCTTCACCTCCCCCATCACCACCCCGCACCCTGAAAACGATCAGGTCAATGCCCGCTGGTACCCCACCCACCCATCCCAACAGCGTGGCCGCCCCAAACAGGCCGTCATCGTCATGCCGCAGTGGAACGCCGACGCCTTCTCCCACAACGCCGTCTGCTCCATGGCGAACAGCTTCGGCATCTCCGCCCTTCGCTTGTCCAAGCCATACCACGACATCCGCCGCCCCGCTGAGCTTGAGCGCTCCGACTTCGCCGTCTCCTCCAACCTCGGCCGCACCATCAACGCCTGCCGCCAGGCCGTCGTCGACATCCGCTCCTGCCTCGATTGGCTCGCGGAACAGGGATACACCCAGTTCGGCGTCCTCGGCACCTCGCTCGGCTCCGCCTACGCCTTTATCGCCGCCGCCCACGATCCCCGCCTTGAGGTCTGCTGCTTCAACCACGCCTCCCGCATATTCGGCGACGTCGTCTGGACCGGCCAGTCCACCCGCCACATCCGCGCCGCCGTTGAAGACGCCGGCCTCTCGCAAGCAGACCTCCGCGAGTGCTTCGCCTGCATCTCCCCCGTCCACTACATGGAGCAGTTCGCCACCAACAGCCCCCGCCGGGAGACCTGCGTCATTCACGCCACCTGGGACCTCACCTTCCTCGAAGAGTTCTCGCAAGAGGTCCTCGCCGACTTCCGCCGCCTCGGCGTCCCTCACATCGCCCGCACCTTACCCTGCGGCCACTACACCACTGGCGAGTTTCCCTACAAATACCTCGACGGTTTCTACATGGGCCATTTTCTCCACACCGCCTTCAAACGCCTCCGCTCCTAGCACCTCACCGCGTACCCCTATCGCGAGCCCGCTCCGTAACGTACCGTCACCGGCGTCACCACCTCCGCCGGCTTTCCACCCAGCAGAAACGGCCGGTATCGCCGCCACGACACCGCCGCCATCGCCGAGTTGATCAGCTGTGGCGGCCCTTCCACTACGTCCGTTCGGCTTACCGTCCCATCCTTTGCGATGAAGGCGTTCAGCACCACCTTCGCCGGTCCTTGAGCGTCCGCCATCTGCGCCGGCAGAACTGCCTGTCGCGAGGACAACAGGTGCTTGTCCATCACATCTGCCGGCACATACAGGTATTTGCCCGTCCGCGGCTTCGTCAGCAGCGCCGCCTCCACAGCTGCGTCATCTCGCCGATTCTTCAGCACCACCTCGGTCGTTGCCGGTTTCCGCTCCACCGGCACTGCCGCTGCCTTTGACACATCAACCTTCGGCGCATCGGCCGTCGCCACCTCCTGGTGCACCGCCTCCCTGGGCGCCCTCTGCGCGGCAGCCTGCGTCCCCCCGGTCATCGCTCCCGCCGTCACCGAGGCATCAGCTCCAGTGGCCTGGGCAGACGTCGTCGCATCGTGCCTCATCGCCACCCCCGATGTCTCCGCCGGAACAGCCCCGGAGCTGTCACTCGCCGCGCCCGCCCCCGCGCCCGCGCTGCTCGCCGGCGTCGACACTGTCTTGTTCGCCCGCACCGTGGTCGATCGCAGCGAGTCATAAATCCCCACCGTCGCCAGCAACAGCCCCGCCGCAATCGCTCCCATCTGCAGCATCCCTTGCCGCCCGCCGCCCACGCCTTGGACCTTCTTCGTTGCCGCTGCCATCCGGCTCACCCTCGGCGGCAAAGGCGACACTCGTTCCTCGAGCGGCCACGTCCGTCGCCGCTCGTCTTCTTGTGCCACCTCCCGCTCCGCCGCGTCTCGCTCTGCCGCCCACTCCATCGCCGCGTCTCGCTCCGCCTTCTCTCGCTCAGCAGCGGCCATCGCCGTCGCGCCCCTGGTCTCCCTTCCGTAGCTCTCCGCAGCCGCTCCTTCCATCGCCGAGTCTCGATGCATCGGCTCCTCGAACCCCCTTGCACCGGGGTCAACCCCCTGCTGAGCCATCGCGTAGATCGTCCGATCGTTCTCGAGCGGCACATCCTCTGCCACACCAACGCCCGCCTCGTGCAGCTCAGCGCCGGCCGAAGTCAGCGGTTCCAGCTCGCGCATCCGCCGCTTCACCTCGCCTAGCTGCAATCGCAGCTCTTCCAGAGCCACTTCAAACGACACCCGCTCTTCGCTTGTCCCGGCCGCGTTCATCACCTGCGCCGCCCGTTCCGCGCCGCCCGTCTCCGCCCACGTCCCCACACCCGCCAGCATCATCTGCAGCAGACCCACCGTCCGCATCAGCCCAGTCGAGCCAGCCCGTCCCTCCACCAGCTCATCGCCGCCGCTGGCTAGGGCGACCACCGTCAGCATCTCCTCCGCCGTGATCGCGTCTTGCTCCAGATCTCGAATATTCCGCAACAGCGACGGCAAATCCAGCCGAAGCGCTCGACTCTCCTCCAGCTTCACGCCTAGATCGCAGAAGTTCTGCGCCTCCCCACACGCAAGCCCGTGAAAGACCAGCAGCCGTCGCAGGTCAACCACATACCCTTCAAAGCGGCGCATCGTCTCATGCGCGTCGCAGAACACATCCATAGTGGAAGGACCTCCTCGTAGCAGGTCGGGCGTTCACTTGCTCAAGGCTCGCTCGTCCAGACACACCACCGGCCCACGGAGGTCTCATCCTATCCGGAAACGCGGGCCAGTTCCATTGCTTCGCGCAATGGGATACCCGCAAAGGCACCATAACTGAGCCCTCGCCGGCGACGAGCATGGGCCTGCAGCTCTATCCGTCTGTAAGCACCAGGACGACGTTGCTATGCTCAGCACCGGCAGGATGGCGGGTCGCCTTGTCCATGGTGACTAACATAGAACCGCTTTGCACAGCCAAGCCGAGCAGGTACGCATCCGTGACCTGCCTGGTACCGTATAGCCGATTAGAGAAAGGGCTGCATAGGGTGTGCTAGTCGGCATTGATCGGCAGGGAGTGATATCCCTGGTGCATGGCGAGATACTTCTGCGCGCTCGCGTGTTTGCTGTTCGTCTCATCTGCCACAGCTTTACTGACCAGCTGCTCCGCACATCCATAAGCGATCCGCTCCTGCTCTTGCATGCGGCAACTTCCCCCTAAGAATTAGGGAGTCAGCAACCAGCATAAAATCATGTTCATGCCCATCGAGTTCAACGCGCCCCTCGCCTCCGCCGATCCGGAGATTGCCGAGCAGATTCAAAACGAAGTTCTCCGCCAGCACGAAGGCCTTGAAATGATCGCCTCGGAGAACTTTGTCTCGCGCGCCGTGCTTGAAGCCGTCGGCACTGTCTTCACCAACAAATATGCCGAGGGCTACCCTGGCAAGCGCTACTACGGCGGTTGTGAATTCGCTGACGTCGTCGAAACCCTCGCCCGCGATCGCGCCAAACAACTCTTCGGCGCCGAGCACGCCAACGTCCAGCCCCACTCCGGCTCCCAAGCCAACGCCGCCACCTTCATGACCCTGCTCACCCCCGGCGACACCATCCTTGGCCTCGATCTCGCCCACGGCGGGCACCTCACGCACGGTCACAAGCTCAACTTCTCCGGAAAGCTCTATCGCGTCTGCGGCTATCAGGTTCGCCAGGACACTGAAACCCTCGACTACGACCAGATCGAAGACATCGCCACCCGCGAAAAGCCGAAGATGATCATCGGCGGCGGCAGTGCCTACGCCCGCCACTTCGACTTCCCTCGCATGCGCCAGATCGCCGATAAGGTTGGCGCCTATCTTGTCGTCGACATGGCCCACTTCGCCGGTCTGGTCGCCGGCGGCGCTCATCCATCGCCCGTGCCGCACGCCCACGTCACCACCACCACCACGCACAAGACCCTGCGCGGTCCTCGCTCCGGCCTCATCCTCACCTCGAAGGAGTTCGCCGCCGGCATCGACCGCTCTGTCTTCCCTGGTCAGCAGGGCGGGCCGCTGGTACACGTCATAGCCGCCAAGGCCGTTGCCTTCCGCGAAGCTCTCCAACCCGACTTCAAGACCTACGCCCACCAGGTCGTCGCCAACGCCCGCGCCCTTGCCGCCGCCATCGCCAATAAAGGCTTCCGCATCGTCTCCGGCGGCACGGACACTCACCTTATGCTCGTCGACGTCTTCGAAAAAGGCATCCTCGGCTCCGAGGCCGAACACGCCCTCGGCGAAGCTGGCATTACCGTCAACAAGAACGCCATCCCCTACGACACCAATCCACCCCTCAAGCCCTCCGGCATCCGCCTCGGCACCCCAGCCCTTACGACTCGCGGCATGAAAGAAGAGCAGATGGGGCAGGTTGCCACCTGGGTTGTCGACGCCCTCACCCACCGCGACGATCCCACCCACCTCGCCCGCATCAAGGCTGAAGTCCTTGACCTCGCCAACCAGTTCCCCCTCTACGCCTTCCTCCGCCCCTGACCCGCGCCCTTGCTGTTGCTTCCGTACTTGCCACTGCCGGTGCGGAGCTGTCGAAAACTCTGGTGATCGCTCCGAGAGCCTGCGAGCAATCCTCTCCTTCGCCGCACCCCCAAGGATCTCCGTTCCCGTTCACCCTACTGCAAAGCCCCGATCCTCGGGTGGTACGCTACATCCCGGTGTCCCGCCGCCTTCTGAGCCCTTCGCGCGCCGAAACCGATCCGTAACCCGCAAAGGAGCTCTTCCATGGCAGCCACCGTCATGAGCTGGCTACTCGCAATTCCGCTGCTCGGCGTCGCTACCGGCTGTCGCACCATGACGCCCATCGCCGCCATCTGCTGGTTCGCATACCTTCGGCTCTTACCTGTCCAACACACCTGGGCCTTCTGGACCGCCAGCATCGTCTCCGTAGGGGTCTTCTCCGTTCTCGCTCTTGGCGAGTTCGTCGGGGATAAACTTCCGCGGGCCGGCTCCCGCCTCTCTCCGGGCGGCCTCATCCCTCGCCTTGCCTTTGGCGGACTCGTAGGCGCCATCGTCGCCACAGGCTTGCAGGGCTCGCTCGTCATTGGCATCGTCCTCGGCGTTATCGGCGCCGTCATCGGTGCCTTCGGTGGCTACAATGTTCGCCAGTTTCTCGTCGGTAAAAAGCAGTGCCGCGACTGGCCCGTCGCCCTCCTCGAAGACTTCTGCGTCGTGCTCATCACCGTCTTTGCCCTCCGTCTCGCCACCACCTGATCTTCAACTCCGCTAAACCCTGCCGCACCTGGTCGAAACGGTACAATTACAGGGGTATCCCTGCATGAAGAATCCCACTTATGACTTGGTTTAAGCGCGAAGATCATCAGATCGTCACCGATGAGCAGAAGACAGTCCGTACCGAAGGCCTCTGGATCCGCTGCGAAAGCTGCCGACAGCCGATCTTCAAGGCCGATCTTCTTCAGAATCAATATGTTTGCCCAAAGTGCGAGCACCACTTCCGCATCGATGCCCGTACCCGCATCGCCTATCTGCTCGACCCTGGCTATGAGCTCGTCGACCTCGGCCTGAAGTCTACCGATCCCCTTTCGTTTGTTGATCTAAAGCCCTACAAGCGACGCCTCGAAGAGGCTCAGCGCAAGACCGGCCTGAACGACGCGATCGTCAACGCCGTCGGCACCCTGGATGGCCGGCCGCTCGTGATCAGCGCCATGGAGTACGGCTTTATTGGCGGCTCGATGGGCGCCGTCGTCGGCGAAACTATTGCAAGAGCAGTAGATAGATCACTTAGCACAGGCAATCCCCTCGTCATCGTCTCTGCCTCCGGCGGCGCCCGCATGATGGAAGGCATCGCCTCCCTTATGCAGCTCGCGAAGATCTCCGCCGCCCTGGCCCGCCTCGACGACGCCAAAATTCCCTACATTTCGCTCATGACAGACCCCACTACGGGTGGGGTAACCGCCAGTTTCGCGATGGTTGGCGACCTTAATATCGCGGAGCCCAAGGCCCTGATCGGCTTTGCCGGGCCTCGCGTCATCGAACAAACCATTCGGCAGAAGTTGCCCGAGGGCTTCCAGCGATCTGAGTTCCTGCTCGAGCATGGTTTCCTGGACGCGATCGTTCCGCGCAAAGACCTAAAAATCTACTTGGCCCGAGCGCTCGCCTGGATGCAGCCCAAGTAGCGGGCTTCGATGGAGCGTTTGCAACCATCCCGCACAGCGCTTCGTGTAGCTTTGCGTCGAGCGGCTCACCAGATCTACGACAGCCAGCCATTAGTTTTCGACGACCCCTTCGCTGTGCCGCTTCTCGGCGCTACCTACCGCGATGAACTCCGGCGAACACCGCAACGAGCAGACCGACCACATTCAATCGGTTTGCGGGCATGGCTGGTCGCGCGTAGCCGATTTGCGGAAGATTCACTAGCCGCAGCCGTCACTGCCGGTGTAACGCAATATGTCGTGCTCGGGGCCGGGTTGGATACGTTCGGTTTGCGCAATCCACATCCGCTGCTGCGGGTCTTTGAAGTCGATCATCCTGCGACGCAAATGTGGAAGCAAACTCTGCTTGCGGCAGGCCGACTCGAGCTGCCGCCGAGCGTACATCTCATCCCGGTCGATTTCGAACGAGACCGGCTAGGTGACGCCCTGCGTGCCGGTGGCTTTCAAGCCGGTGTGCAGACCATGTTCTCGTGGCTTGGCGTCGTTCCATACCTCACGCTTGCAGGCTTCCGAGCCACGCTCCGCTTGATCGCCGCATCGCCGCCAGGAAGTGAGGTGGTCCTGGATTACGGTCAGCCCCGCTCCGTCCTGCCGGCATTTGAGCAAGCAGAGCATGATTCGCTGGCTTCGCGGGTTCGACTAGCAGGGGAACCCTTCCAGCTCTTCCTCACAGAGGCCCAGATGGCAGATGAGCTTGGCCATTTCAACAAGAGCGAGGATCTCGGACGCGATGCGCTCAACGCGCGATACTTCGCCGGCCGTACCGACTCTCTGCAGATCCTAAGGACAGCACCTCGCCTTGTCCGCGCGAGGGTGTAATCAGGTAGGCTTAGACGACTTAACGTTGAACACTTCGCTATTCACGACAAAGGCCCCGGAAGGGGCCTTTGTCGTGAAGTGTAGAAGCATTCGAACTAGCGCCCGCGCCCGCCGCCATGTTCGCCGCCGCCGCCGTGGAACCCTTGAGCTCCTGCACTGCGTTCTCCGCCTCCATCATGTCCAGGATTACCGACATGCCCGTTTCCATCTCGGCCTTCATTCGCATGGAAATGATTGAAGGCCTGCTCTCCACGTTCCGGGTAGGGCCCGCCGTAGCCGCGACGGGGATCATATCGATTATCCACGTGGCCGTAGAAGCCGCGGGGCCCGCGAAACCATGGCCCGGCTCCGATAAAGACGCCGCTCGAAAACCAGTCCGGTCCGTAATAGCCGTATGCAGCGCAGTTATAAGGAGCGTAGTCGTAATAGCCGTACGGGCATGCCGGGGCGGGGCCGATGTTGACGGAGATCTGAGCCGGCGCCAGCGGTACACCACTCAGGAGCACGGCGGAGAGAGCGGAAAACGCGAAAGACTTGCAAGCGAACATAGATCCTCCGTCCAGACAGATTGGGATGGAAGAAGACTTCAACAAGTTGTGTGCTCTCACGATTCGCAGCTTATGGCCTGAAACTGCGGCCACGGGGACGTCGCAAGAGAGAGGGCTGTAGGGAGCAATCCCTACAGCCGGTAGAGTGGACAGCTCCTGCGATGTTACTTCGCAGGTTTGCCGCTGTCAGGCGAGGGAACCGCGTTGGGGTAGATGTTCGGGACAGGGGTTGTGAGCCGCTTTTCATCCTCAGGATGCGGGAACGGTTTGCGCGGCATCATCGCCTCGCGCTCGGAGGTGTTGTAAAGGAAGATTGCCTCAAGAACCGCAGCCTGTTCCAGGTCCTCCGCATGGAGACGGTCATAGGTGTCCATGTCGGAGTGATGCGTGCGGGTCTCGTAGTCCATTGGGTCCTGGATGAATTGAAAGCCGGGCAGACCGACAGCGTCGAAAGAAAGATGATCGGTTCCGCCGGTGTCGCGATTCGTGATCGTGGTGACCCCGAGATCATGGAGTGGAGCAATCCATTGCGTGAAGATAGGCGCAATGGCAAAGTTGCCCTGGGTATACACGCCTCGTACCTTGCCAGTGCCGTTATCGAGGTTGTAGTACGCATCGAGCGTCTCCCACTCCTTGGTAGTGGTCAGCGCGCCCTTATGCGCAAGAAAGGCCGGCGTGCCCGGAGGATCCGGCGTCGGCGACGGTCCGAAGGTGCCGAAGTGCTGCTTTACATAGCCTGCTGATCCGAACAGGCCCTGCTCTTCGCCAGACCAGAGCGCGATACGGATAGTGCGGCGCGGCTTGACCCCAAGCGCCTTCAGAATGCGTACGGCCTCCATGGCGACAATCGAGCCGGCTCCGTTATCGGTTGCGCCTGTACCGGAGATCCAGCTGTCAAGGTGGCCACCAACCATCACCACCTCATTTTTGAGCTTCGGATCATTGCCGGGAATCTCGGCAACAGTATCGAAGCCGTGCTCGTGATCGCCGGTGAACTTGGTTTCGATATTCAGCTCTAGCTGAACAGGCACGTGATTGTCCAGCATCCGCGCCAGGCGGTTATAGTGCTCGATCATCATGACGGCGTTCGGGATCGTCACGGCACTTTCTTTCAGCTGTGCATTGCGCGACAGATTCGCGCCATTGTCGTCGAAGATGATGCCCGTGCCACCACCTTCTCCACCATCACGGGATGGAGTAAGGATGGCAAGGACGCCTTCAGAACTCATCATCTCCAGAGCTGCCTTTCGTAGAGCCACCTGTCGGGCGCGAAGTGCCAGTCGTTCCTCAATCGTCAACGTAGGCCCAGTCGACTGAGGCCGGACTGTCTGGCTTTCAACGCTCTCCATCTCCTTCAGATCGCTCGCGGTGTATCGGCGAAAGAGTGGTTCTGTCAGGTCAGGGGTCGCACGCGGCGCGCCGAAGAGAACGATCTTTCCGCCGAGTTTGCCTTTGTACTTCGCCAGATCGGCTTCCGTGGTTGCGTTGACCAGGA
Organism: uncultured Acidobacteriaceae bacterium; assembly: GCA_964235665.1. GTDB lineage: Bacteria > Acidobacteriota > Terriglobia > Terriglobales > Acidobacteriaceae > Edaphobacter. The sequence continues at coordinate 218,585 of CAXSAY010000005.1, read as the reverse complement.
TCACCTCTCCCGATACAGCCCCTTTGGTCGCAGGAGACCAGGGAGCGGCCTGTGCCCAGAGCGGTTCAGGATCAGGCGAGACCATCCGAACCCAGGTGTTGATCTGCTGCCAGCCCATGCCAAATTCGCCCCAGTCTTCCAGATGAGCGTTCTCCAGACCGACAGCGGTCAGGGTGTCGCGCGTCCAGGCATTCGCCTTTGCCATATTCGGCGAGCCGGTAAGCCGAGGGCCGATGCCGTCGGACAGAGCGCCTGCAAACTGCATGACGTGCGAGTGCTTGAGGCCTTCTTCGCGGATCCGGGCGTACATGGTGAGATCCAGCGTTTCGGTAGCAGGCTGCGGGCCGTAGAACGACGGCTCAGGCGCTTTCTTATCAGCGGCCGTGGCCGGTATGGCGAGAGGGAGGCAGAGACCCGCGAGGGTGGTGATGGAACCGAGGCGCAAAAAGGCGCGGGAAAGCGGCATGGACGAAGATCCTCCTGAAAGCGTAGCGGGATTGAGATTAGTTGTACTACGACAGGAGAGAGGCGAAGAGGCGCCGCGGCGGAGAAAGAGGCGGAATCGCGCGATGCATCGTCTCTCAGCGACGGGTGATCTGGCGTCGCGTCCAGGAGGTCGCAAGATAAGCAAGCGAGATCCCCCCAACCAGGAGACCCGCTGGCAGGCCGATCCTTCGATAGGTCAGGTTGTAGTTCAGGTGGTGGCCGGCTGAGTTCAAAATCAGAAATGTGATGATCGCCAGAAAAGTAGCCGCGAAGAAAGCAGCAAACCCGGCAGCAGTTCCCATCAGCAGGCAGGTGAACCAACCAAGTTCGCCGATCGGAATGCCGACAAAGGTGTCGCCAGCTGGTTTGCGCGCAGGGCGGTTGAGGCGGCTGTGAGGATCTGGAGTCACTGGAAGTAGAATACTGCCTTATGGCTGAAAGCGTTCCAACAAGCCTTGTGCTGCCAGATCAGGTTGCACGCGAGGCGACACCTCGACGATCTCCCAATGGTATTGCGTTTGCCTCCTTTGGGGACACACGCATCGAACCGCGCGATCTGGAGCGGCTGGTGCAGGCGGTTCCAGACACCATTGCGAAGACGCTCGATCGTTCCGCATATTTCTTTGTTCCGCTGGCCATCAGCCGTTCGCGCTCTGGCACGGCAGGCACGAAGCCGGAAGAGGATGAGACCCTGGTCGCGCCGGTTTATACCTCGGAGCTGAGTGAACAGGCCACCTGCCATCGCAATGTGCTGCTGGGCGAAACAGATGCTGTCTTCATCTCGGCCCGGCTTCTTTCCGATCGCTTTGCCCTCTCGTTTGAGTTCTTCATCAATGTAGGGCATGGTTTTGTCGAGATTGCGGGCGTCCCGGACGCCTTCTCAACGCTGGTCTGGACACAGGCTACGGCTGATGTTCGCGGTGAGACCAGCCAGGATGCATGGGAGCATCGCGGCCGCGCGCGGCAAAGTGTGCTCAATGGGCAGCTGGATGAAAAGGCACAAACGGCCTTTTACGAGGCGGCGTTCGCGGATGCGGTCGCTATCTATCTGCTTTCGCTCGCCGTGGACTTCGAATATGCGGAACTGCGAGAACGGGAGTATCCGCTCTTGGCGCCGCATGCCCTGGCGGAAAGACTTCGAGTCATGGCTGGTCTCTTCCCACCCAATGCAGGGTACGAGTTCGCCATACGGTATCGTCGCCGGGCCTGACTCACACACCAAAACGCGTACGATGATGTATCAGTGCCCGCAATGATAGGGGTGCCCGGCCAGAATCGTGAGTGCGCGATAGATCTGTTCCGCCAGAACAACCTGCGCCAGAGCATGCGGCAACGTCATTGGACCAAGCGATAGCAGAAGATCCGCCCGCACCCGCGCCGTGTCTGACCAGCCGTCCGCCGGCCCAACGCCGGCGACAAGCTGCTGACACCCCGAGTCGCGAAACTGCCCGATCTGCTCGGCAAATTTACTCGATGTGACAGTTTTACCCCTGCCGTCTAGCAGAATAAGGTACGCGCGCGATCGGCCGCTGCGTCGATCCAGTGCCGCCAGCAGACTCTCCTCCTGAGAGAACGCCTCGAACGAACACGGCTCATACTGGCTGGCACGGTCAAGATAACCCTGCGTCAGCGTGAAAGCCGGGTCCGCACGTAATCTCCGTTCCGACGGCACAACGCCCGCTAGCTGAATCTTCATGGCAAGCAACCTTCTATGAGTATCTGCAGATCGCGTACCGAGCGCTACAACTTTTGGTAGATCGCCGTGATGCTTCGGAAGTAGACCACCATCAGCAGCTAAGCGGGACGGCCCCACCCGTTGCGGGAGACTTATACGAGACGTTTCGTGGCGGTGTATAGATAAGTGTTTTCAGCATCTTGCTCTTAGGGTTGCCTTCCCTCATGACCTTTGGTGCACTTTGTCAACGGCGCATGAAAGTTTGGCCATGTGGTTGCACTCTTCAGGTCAAGACTCAACAACTTTACGGAATGACGGGAAATTGCTTCCCGGCGTTTCTGTCTCAATGCCTGCCCAAGGGTAGCTAAGTACATTTTCCCGGAGAACCATTGATGAAGAAGTTGCTCGGATTATCGTTAGCCTTTCCGCTCAGCGCGATGAGCTTCGGTCAGGCCATCTCGGTAAATGGCGGATCCATTCAAGGCACCATCACGGATTCGACAGGCGCCGCAGTGCCAAATGCTCCGATCACCATCACCGGGATTGACACTGGATCTGTTAAGACCTTGACCGCGGACGGTTCGGGGTTCTATTCGATCGGGCCGCTTAATCCCGGCGGGTACCGAGTGACCGTAGCGGCCCCTGGTTTCCAGACCCTGCAAGTTACGACGGTGGTCCGTACCGGAACGGCTACGAGCGGAAACTTCAAGCTCACCGTCGGACAATCGTCCGAGACGATTGAGGTCACTACTGGCGCATTACAGGTTAATACCGAGCAGGTAGGCGTCTCCGCCGTAATCACGCAGAAGCAGCTTGACTCCCTCCCAGTCAACGGGCGGAACTTCCTCGCTTTTGCTCAGTTGCAACCCGGCGTCCAGCTGCAAAACGCCGACTCCGGTGCAGTAGGTGGGTTCGATCCAACCAAGGCCGGATACTCCGCTCTCTCGTTCAGCGGCATCTCCGGGAGGACGACCCGCATTCTTCTCGATGGGCAGGACATCACGGATGAAACTGTCGGGTCGACCATCTTCAATGTCACCTCCGGATCCGTCGGTGAGTTCCAGGTCAACCGCGCCACGCAGGATCCCTCGGTCGACATCACCTCGACTGGATCTGTTATTGCATCGACCCGGAGCGGAACAAACGGCTACCACGGCCAGATCTTCTATAACTTCCAAGACCATCGTGTCGGATTTGCCGAGATTCTCGGAGCGGATGTTCCCTTCCAGCGGAACCAGTTCGGCGGGGAAATTGGCGGACCAATCATCAAGGATAAGTTGTTCTTTTTTGCAAACTCCGAACGCATCAAGCAGGACCAATCGTCTCCAAGCCCGATTCTCACAGGCAGTTCTGCAGTCTTCCAAACGATTCGCGGTAATTTCTCGACGGTAGCTGCGCCCGCTCGGGACACCTATTCCACGGGTCGCCTCGACTACAACGGACCTAAGGGCATCCACTTCTTTGCTCGCGTCAACTACGAATCGAATGCCTTCGACACCGGAAACTACCAGCTCTATGCAAATCGCGATAACACCCCGGGTATTGCAGGTGGTGCCGATTTCGTGACAGGGAAGTTCACGCATAGCTTCCGTGGCAGCTATGAGAAGTTCCACAATCTGATCGCAGATGCTACAACAGGAAATTCGTCCATCTACAACCCGATCCCCGGCTTCGCCGTCAACTATACCGCCCAGAATCTTCATACCGGGCCGAATGACGATGCGCCACAGGGTACCTTTCAGAGCGACAAGCAGCTACGCTATGACGGCAGCACGACCATTGGCAAGCATGACGTCCGCTTTGGCGCGAGTGTAAATCGTATTCTGGGCGGCGGCTTTGCCAGCTTCTTCGGAGCGGGGCCTTATGCCTCCATTCGCAAGAGCACGCTGATTCCCGGGGCCGATCCTGGCGATCCAATCAATAGCTACACCCCATACTATGTCTACGTCGGAAACGGCCAGGGTAACTTCACGGAGATCCCTCAGTTTGGGTTTCCAGGAGGTGGTCAGGGAGACTGGCGTCTTGGCTTTTATATCAATGACTCCATTAAGCTCACACCGACCTTTACCCTCAGTTTAGGTGCACGCTATGATCGAGACACCGGTCGGTCAGACTCTGACCTTGCAACCATTCCCTGCTCACAGATCAATGCCAGCGCCTTCACTTCGGTACCATGCACCGGAAATTCTCCTCTGCTTGATCAGTTTGGTGCCGGTCTCGGTGGCCGTATCGCCCAGCCGAATCGGAATGTAGGTCCGCAGATCGGCTTCACCTACTCGCCTGCTGCCCTCAAGAACAAGACCGTCTTCCGTGGTGGTCTCGGTCTCTACTATGAGACCTCAGTCTTCAACAATGTTCTTTTCGACCGTCCGGGTAAGCTCGCCAGCGGCCACTTCAATTCCTACACACAGCTCTGCGTTGGCGGCCTCTATAAGCTGAACGTTCCAGGAAAAGGTCAAATCACGCAAAACAGCGCGGGTCAGTCCATCCAGTCCCTCTGCAACGAGTCGCTCTCGCAGGCAGCACCAGGCTTTCTTACTCTAGAGAACGACTTCAAAACGGCATCTGCGACCACGGCGACCCCGAACGCGAATTACGTCGGGAACGTACTAGCCGTCAACGATGGCAATCAGTTCCTCGCTCCAAACTACCGCAGCCCCTACGCTATCAACATCAACTTCGGTGTCCAGCATGAACTCTTCCGTGGCGCCATCTTGTCTGCGGATTACGTCCACGTTGCGACCCTCCACATCGCTCAGACGATCGACGCGAATCGCGTCGGTGATTCCCGATACTTCAACCTCGCTGCCGCCCAGGCAGCAGTCGCGGCAACCACTGCCGCAGCCGGTTGCACCGGAGGATCGAGCCAGGCAGCGATCACCTGTGCTATCGCGTCAGGCGACACTATTGCGGACTTCGCCGGAAATGGTCTTGACTCTGGGGTCAACTTCTACGGAGGAACTCCCGCCTCCTTCAACAACGCAACACCGGATACGGGCGCCGCTTTTGCGGGCGTAAATCCTGCAGTGGGTCAGGGGCTCTTCCAGTTCCCGACAGGCAAGTCTGCCTATGATGGCCTGCAACTTAATTTCCGCGAGCAACGAGCTCACCCAGTGCGGGGTCTTTCGGACAGCAATATTGAAGTCTCCTACGCCTACTCTCGTGTGATCTCGACGACCGGTGGTGCGAACTCATCTGACACCTTCTTTTCTGCAACAGCGCAGGATTACCGGAATGCAACGCAGTACATCGGCTACGGAAGCCTGGATCGTACGCACCAGCTTTCTCTCGGGGGATCTGTAACCGTAGCCCGCGGACCGCAGCTTGCCTTCCTTGCTCACTTCAACTCGTCCTTGCCAACCTCACTCACACTCGACAACACGGAGCTTGGTGGCGCCGCAGAAATCTTCCGCACAGACGTAACAGGAGATGGAACGACGGGAGATCTCCTGCCAGGGACCAACCAGGGAGCCTACCAGCGGAAGATCAAACCGAACCAGCTCAACGGTGCAATCAGCAACTACAACGCGACGCAGGCAGGAACCCTAACTCCTGCCGGTCAGACTCTCGTGGCATCTGGTCTCTTCTCGGCGGCACAGCTTACAGCGGCTAAGGGCGTGGTGCCAAGTCTGGCTCCCGTGCCAACCGCTGGTGCATTCGGAAACAGTCCGTACCGGCAACTTGACCTGATCGTCTCGTACCCGGTGCACATTCCACGGCTTCCAGAGTCGATCAGGCTGGAGCCGGCCGTGGCCATGTACAACGCGCTGAACCTGGCAAACTTCGATGGACCCAGTGGGCAGCTACTGACACCTGCGGACGAGACAACTGGCAGCGTCAATTCGCCGTATAACGGCTTCGACACGAAGAACTCGTACCGTCAGACTCGCGGTATTGGTACCTTTTCACAAGGATCACCGCGATCGACCGAGTTCCAACTGAAACTGAACTTCTAACAAGCACACAGAAGAGAAGCCGGACGAGGTGACTCCCTCGCCCGGCTTCTTCGCGTTCAGGTTCGACTGTCTCTCTGACGATTTCTTTCGGACCTACTTCGCTGCCTCAGTCGTAGTCTTCTTCGCACTCCTCTTTTTTGCCGGTCTCCGTTCGGTCGACTCTGCCTTCCGTTTTGGAGGCGCTGGCAAGGCGTCAGTTTCAGGCTTGTCTCCCTCGCCGGGCTTCTTTTTGGCCGGAACGCGCTTGCTCGCTGTGCTCGCTTCAGCAGCCGCTTTCTTCTCACGAGAGCTGCCTGCTTTCTCGCGAGTAGCGCGAATCTCCGCTTTCAGTTCGACGTTAAGGTCGTCGGCGCTCACAGAAACAGCCGACTTCCGTAGTCGTTCAAGTCCGTAGTATTGGCGCTTTTCTGCAGAAAAGACGTGAACGATGAAGTCGACGTAATCCATCAAGATCCATTCACCCTGTCGCCGCCCCTCAACCGAATTTGGATAGATGCCAAAGTCTCGCTTGAGCCGGATCTCCACCTCATCAGTGATTGCGACGTTCTGTCGCTCATTGGTCCCATTACAGATGAGAAAGTAATCAGAAAGCCCGCTCTCCGTCGGATCGAGAGCCAGAATGCGAATGTCTTCAGCCTTCTTGTCCTCGCAGGCGGCGAACGCGGCAAGGAGGAGTTGGTACGTTTCAAGTGAAGGCATAGATCTCCTAATCTTTGATCGTAGAGGGTTGTTCGACCAACGGCAACGCTTCCCCCATGGGTTTGTGGTGACGCAACAGGAAAGGACCACGGTCAAACTCGCTACAAGTCGGCGGCCTCGCCCGTCTTCGTTCCGCCAGAGTAGAGCGCATGGGTCTGGATATACCGTTGCACTTCCTCAGAGAGCGCGTCGCTCTGCGGTTCCACACCCTCATGCAACTGTCGTCGCAGCACGGTCGATGAGATAGGCATGTTCACTCCCCCAAGCAGATAAAGGCGGCCCTGCTCCTGCGCGTGGCGCAGCAGCGGCGGTAGGCCGTCACGAAATGCATGTTCTGGCCGGCTGACAACAATCCAGCTCGCGAGATCAAATAGCCGGCTAGCTTCGCGCCATCGTGGTAGCTGCTGCAAGCTATCCGCACCAACAATCGCAAACAGATCAGCATCCGGCCACTCCACCGCGAGTTGCATGAGCGCGTCAATCGTATAGTTGGGGGCGCCGTCCACATGAGGTGCGTCAAGCGTTGAAGGAGCCAGCCGCGCGTCCTCCTTGCAAAGGATCTGAACCATCGCGAGCCGATCCGGAAATGAGGCTTCCGGACCATCGACCTTCAAAGGTTGACGGCCGGTCGGTGCCAGCAGAACGTGCTCAAGTGAGCAGGAAGTAGCCGCAGCTTGCGCGATTGCGAGATGCCCACGATGCGGCGGATCAAAGCTGCCGCCAAAATATCCGAGGCGCATCCTACTCGGCCGTCCCGTTTCGCCGAGGCCAACTCGCGAACGCAGAAGCAAGTTCGCGCATCAGTGCGAGCGGCCTCGCGCGTTAGGCGGCGGTGGCGGGTGGCTAGGGCGAATGGGATCGAGCTCCGGAGCTTGAATGTCGACGGGCCGATGGATGCGCACCAGATCGGCAATCGTGTACTTCAGAGGCTCCAGGCCGTCACCAGTCACGGCGGAGATGGCAAAGAACGGCAGTTTGCGGCGTTTCGCCATGGCGGCCAGCTTCTTCAGCTTGTCCGGATTGGCAACATCTACCTTTGTAGCAACGATGATGGTAGGCCGCGTCGGAAGCGACGGATCGAAGCTCTTCAGTTCACCCGTAATCACCTTGAAGTCTTCAACTGGATCGGATCGGTCCGTCGCATCGGACACGTCCACCAGGTGAACGATCACGCTGGTGCGCTCGATATGGCGCAGGAACTGAATGCCGAGGCCGGCCCCAAGATGAGCGCCTTCGATCAAGCCCGGCAGATCGGCAATCGTGAAGGATTCCGTATGGGGGTAGTCGCCGATCTGGACTACACCAAGATTCGGCTCAAGCGTAGTGAACTCGTAGTTGGCGATCTTCGGCTTGGCCGCGGAGACGCGCGAGATGAAGGTACTCTTACCCACATTTGGGTATCCCACCAGCCCGGCATCGGCGAGAAGACGCAGTTCCAGCCGAAGAACCCGCTCTTCGCCGGCGCGCCCGAGCTCGTGCTCGCGCGGAGCCTGGTGGGTGCTGGTGGCAAAGTGCTGGTTGCCGCGTCCTCCGCGGCCGCCCTTGGCCACAATGATCGTCTCATCAGGATGCGCAAAGTCATGCAGTAATTCGCCTGTCGCGTCGTCGTAGACCAGCGTGCCCACCGGAACCCGCAGCGTAGTGGACTCGCCGGCAAAGCCGGAGCAATTTGAACCTAGGCCATGACCGCCGCGTTGCGACTTGTGCTCCGGGTTGAAGCGGAAGTGAATCAAGGTGTTGTGGGTGAGCGACGACGACATGAGGATGTCGCCGCCATGGCCGCCATCACCGCCCGATGGCCCTCCCCGGGGAACGAACTTCTCCCGCCGAAAAGCCATGCAGCCGTTGCCGCCGTCGCCGGCTTTGATACGAATTTTTGCTTCATCGAGAAACATAGGTGCGCCACCATCAGTGTACCGTCAGCAGCCAGAACCGCTCAGCGTTCATCCCGCATCGCCCCGGCAGCAGCGATTCCGTAAGAACAAGACGCACGGTACCGCTCACGCCGCCCCCGTAAGGCACAGTCCTCCTTGGCACTCTCTGCGGCTTTCGCGTCATTTCAGGGCCGCCCGAAGGCGAATAGGCTCTGCCCTAGCCTGCCGGCTTTGTCGCCGTGGCTGGAAGTGACTTCGTCCCCATGCGATTACCGGGAAAGCAGCAACGGCCGAGACCGGCGGGCGCCACCAGAGGCGCGTGCCGGGCCGTCCTTGCGCGCCTGTTCACAGTTGGATTGTTTCTTCTCCCCGTTGCGTCCCTCCAGGCGCAAGGTCCCACTACGGGTGCCTTGCATGGCAGAGTCGAAGACGCCTCCGGGGCTGTCGTCCGAAAAGCGCGGATCGATCTTGAGGAGCTGGCAACACACCGGCACCTCCTGCTCGAGAGTGATCGGGCAGGACGCTTCGACGCCATCGCGTTGCTTCCCGGCACCTACAGCCTCAAAGTCTCCGCGGCCGGGTTGTTCCCCGCTGAGAGCGAGCTTCAGGTGCAGCTTGGTGCCACAGCCGAGATCACCACGCGCCTGCAGGTGCAGCATGTCTCCGCAGAGATCACCGTCACCGAAACCGGTGAGGAAAGCGCCCCAGCAGCGTCAACCCAGGTGATCGCCAGCCCGGAGCTCGGCCTGCTTCCGCTCGACGGGCGCCGTTGGCAGAGCTTCGCGTTACTCACCCCCCAGGCCAATCAAGCCACGGCGGAGCTCGATCTGCTCAGCTTCAGCGGGCTACCACCATCTGCGAACAGCACCCGGGTAGATGGCGTCGATGACGACCAGAGCTACAGCGGGGTCCCGCGCGGCAGCGGACAGGAGAGCGGGCCTGAGGCCGAGGACGAAACAGAAGGCAGCGGCTCCCCACAATCGGCCGAACGCGGCTACGCTGCGGGCACCGGCGCGGGACGCCATCCCGGCATGGCATACACCTTCTCTGAGGCCGCCGTGCGCGAGTTTCGCGTAACCGGCCAGAACGACTCGGCGCTCTACGGGCACGCGGCCGGCGGCGTCATCACAACCGTCTCTCGCAGCGGATCTGATGACCGTCACGGCAGCCTGTTCTACCTGGCGCGATCCAGCGCCCTTGCCGCCAGCGATCCTTTCTCCGTTGTCACGCACTATAGAGACGGCGTCGTCACCAGTGGCGTGGTGCAGCCGCACGATCTGCGCCAGCAGTTCGGCGGAACAATCGGCGGCGCCGCGCTCCCGAAACGCCTGTTCTACTTCTATGCCTTTGATGGCCAGCGGCGTGACTTTCCCGGCGTATCGTCCCCTGAGAGCGCCACCTTCTACAGCCTTTCACCGATGCAGACGGCGTTACTTGGCAATCGCGGTGTGACCGCGGCCAAGACCCAGGCAGCGCTCACCTATCTCGACAGTCTGACCGGCACTCTCGATCGTCGGCAGGATCAAACCATCAACTTCGGCAAGCTGGACTGGCAGGCTCGCGAAGGGGACCGACTCAGTGCCGAGTACAACCGCGCGCGATCAAGCGGAACCGGCGGTGGACGATCCGCAGCCGTCGTCAATCGCGGCTTGGCCAGCTTCGGCAACACAGACGTCCGTGTCGACGCCGTGATCGGCCGTTGGATCCACACGGTGAACGCGCATCTCAGCAACGAAGTGCGCGCCCAGTACGGACGCGATCTTCACCTCGAACGAGCGCAGACGCCGCTTGCGCAGGAGCCCGCCATCAGCGCTGGCGGCCTGGCGCCTGAAGTAGTCATTGGCCCGCAAGGACTGATCTTCGGCACGCCGGCCTCTGTGAGCCAGGGACCCTCCCCCGAGGAGCGGCGCACGCAGGTCGCTGAGGTGCTCACCTGGGTGCATGGACGGAACCTGATCCAGATTGGAGGAGACGTCAGCGCCGTACAGGATCACGTGCAGGCGCTCCCCAACGCAGCAGGCACCTTTCAGTACGACAGCGGCACGACCGGCGGCCATGCCGGCGGCCTCGTCGACTGGATCACCGACTACACCTTCAGCGTCAATAGCTATCCAAACGGCGGCTGCCCGAGCATCAACGCGCCAGTGCACGAGTTCTGCTTTCGTTCCTTCTCGCAGAGCTTCGGCGCCGAGGACACCCGCTTCAACACACAGGAGTGGGCCGGTTTCCTGGAAGATGATTTCCGTCTGCGCAAGGGGCTGAGCCTGAGCGCGGGGCTGCGCTATGAGTATGAGTTCCTGCCCTTGCCCCAGCATCCAAACGCCGCTCTTGATCGCGTCTTTGGCACAGTGGGAGCGAGCAGCATCTTCCCGGAAGACCGCAACAACGTCGGTCCTCGTGTGGGTCTCGCCTGGCAGCCCTTCGGCTCGGACCACACCACCGTGCGAGCCGGATACGGCCTCTACTTCGGCCGGCTGCCCGGTGCCACGATTCGCAGCGCATTGGCAGAGACAGCCCTTCCCTCCACCATCACCCGCATTCGCATCCTGCCCACAGTCGAAACTGCCTGTCCGCAGGTCAGCAACCAGGGCTTCGGCTATCCCTGCGCCTTCCTCTCCACACCGCCGACCGGCGTGGCGAGTACGACCTCCGCAATCGTCTTTGATCGCCGCTTCCGCCTGCCTGCCTCGCAGCAGGCCACAGTCGCAGTTGAGCGGGAGATGGCCGCGGGAACGATCCTGCGTGCGACCTACCTCCTGAACCTGACCCGCCAGCTGCCCAACTCAACCGACATCAACATCGCACCTGCCACTGCAACCGAAAGCTTTCAGCTGGTAGGTGGAGGCCGCGCGCCGGGTGTTCGCAGTGGCGACACGTTCTCCCTACCGCTCTACACGCAGCGCCTCGATACGGCCTACGGGCCAGTCACAGACATCGTCTCAAACGGAAACGCAAGCTATAACGCGCTGGTCCTCGAAGCGAACCGGTCTGCAGGGCGAAGCGTGCAGCTCCGTAGCAGCTGGACATGGTCCAAGACCATCGACTATGGCGACAGCAGCGGAGCCGCGCCGCGCACCGATAGTCAGTTCGACCCCTTCGACGTCCGCTACGACAAGGCCGTCTCCAACCTGAACTACCCCCATAAGATCGTCGTCAGTGCGATCCTCTCTCCGCAGAAGAAGTTCCGGAAGCGATGGCAGCGCGCAGCCGCATCCGGCTGGACTGCCGCACCGGTCCTGGTCGAGACAAGCGGCCGCCCCTACAGCTACAACGTCTTCGGCGGAACCCGGCTCGCTGGCGGCCACGAGAGTCTGAACGGCTCAGGAGGTGCCGTGTACCTGCCTACCGTCGGCCGCAATGTCCTCAGGCTGCCCGAGCAGGTCGACGTCAACCTGCGTGTAAGCCGTGAGCTTTCCGTCAGCGACCGCGCCCGGCTCCGCATCACGGGCGACATCTTCAATTTGCCAAATCACCGGAACATCTCTGCCGTCACGGAACGCGCGTTTCTCGTGGGATCGCCGGCCAACGGCGTTACCCCGCTCACCTTTCAGGACACCGCAACCATCGCCGCCGAAGGCCTCACCACGCAGCCATTCGGCAGTGCCACCGGCATCAGCCAGGGCCAGGCTCGGGAACGACAGGTTCAGCTCGGCCTCCGGCTCGAGTTCTGATCGACCGTCGGCGTGAGCTACACCGACGTGTGAAATGGGAGAACCGCGACCAGAGGCAACGCATCTGTACCATGTACAGAGTGGGCTAGGATGTACGCCGCAGAAGGGTCGGACCAGCACGGATGGATCTCGAGCGGCTGATTGCAGGGCACGTCTACTTCTTGACGTTGCTCTTTGTGTTTCTAGGCAGTATGGGCATTCCAACGCCCGCATCGGTGGCGCTTTTGGCATTAGGCGCTGCCGCTCACTTTGGTCAGTACAGCCTGTTGTGGGTGCTTCCGACTGTTTGCCTGTCCTCAACCTTCGGCGACACCCTGCTCTATCTCGGCGGCCGGTACACCGGGTGGTGGCTGCTGGCCCTGCTCTGCCGCCTGACAACCAATCCGGAGCAATGCATCTTTCGCTCGGCAGATTACTTCTATCGCCGCGGACCGAAGACACTGCTCTTCGCCAAGTTTGTTCCTGGCTTGGGCGCCATGGCAGCTCCCCTGGCCGGCAGCCTCAATATGCGGTTCTTCCGCTTTCTCCGGCTTGATTTCGCAGGCGCAGCCGTCTACTCCTCCTCCTGGATCCTTACCGGCTATCTCTTCAGCAGCTTCATCCGCGTCATCGAAGGCTGGATGGGCCGCGCCGGCCATGTAGTCCTGTGGGTTGTTCTTCTGCTGATCGTCGGCTACGCCACCAGCTGGCTCATCTTCACCCTAAAAGCCCGTCGCTTTCAGAAGATCGACCGCATCGATGCCGCCTCCCTGTATCAGCGCCTGCAGGAGAGGAGCCCGGATAAGCTGGTCGTCATCGCCGATGTGCGCAGCCACGGCTACTACGATCCCGGCATGCAACGCATCAAGAACTCCATTCGCGTCGAGCCGCATCGCTTGGAAGAAGAGCTGCTCGCCCTCAAGGAGTTCATGGCCCCTGAGTGTGAGATCTATCTCTATTGTTCCTGCATCCGCGAGGCCACCAGCGTTCGCGTCGCCTACATGCTCAACCAGCAGAACTGCCAGACCAGGGTAATCGACGGCGGTCTGCGTGGCTGGATCAAAGCAGGTGGTGAGCTCGAGCCCGTCCCCGAGCATGAAATCCACCACCTGCCGCAGTTTGACTAGCATACCGATGGCCGTCGCCGGTCCTAGCGACTCTCGCCGCTTCGCTTGAACTTGCCGCCGCGCCCTGGTTGCGCATCTGCGTGGCACACGCGAGCCGTTTCTAGCTCGCGTGCGTCGCTGCGGAAAGCACATTGCCGTCCGGATCTTTAAACCAGATCAGCCGTACGCGCCCGTCTGGCGCCGCCCATACCCCGCTCTCATCCTGCTCAAGGTAGCCGTACCGCTCTGCTGTCACGCCGCGTTCCCCGAGCTGTCGCGCAATCGCTCCCACGTCGTCGACCTCCCATCCGAATACTGTGTGCTCCCCCGGCGAAAAGCTTTTGATCCGCGTCACCATTAGGGTCGCGCCACCCTCCTTCGGGCCCGCTCGGAATACCGTCGCAAATCCGTTGTCTTCCACAAACTCAAGACCGAGCGTCCCCTCGTAAAAGCTCCGCGCGCGCTCCGCATCCGTCGTCAACACAAAACCTACCGCTCTCCCGTCAGCCAGCATTTGCCTCGCCCTTCCTTTCGATGAGCCTCGTCCTGCACCCTACAATAGATTTGTGGCCTTTACCGAACAATATGACGTCGCGATCGTCGGTGCCGGGCATGCCGGCTGCGAGGCCGCAGTGGCCGCCGCCCGCATGGGCCTGCGCACCGCCCTCTTCACCCTGAACCTCGACCTTATTGCCCAGATGAGCTGCAATCCAGCCATCGGCGGCATCGCCAAAGGCCATCTCGTCCGCGAGGTCGACGCCCTCGGCGGCGTCATGGGCGAGGTCGCTGACGCCACCGGCATCCAGTTCCGCCTGCTCAACACCAGCCGCGGTCCCGCCGTCTGGAGCCCCCGCGCGCAGTGCGACAAGGCCCTCTACCGCGTCAAAATGCGCGAAGTTCTTGAGTCTCAGCCCAACCTCTTCATCAAGCAGGCTGAGGTCGTCGATCTCGTGCTCGACTGCAATGAAGACGGCACCCGCACTCTGCGTGGCCTGCTTCTCCGCGACGGCCGCACCGTGCTGGCGAAGTCGACCGTCATCACCACTGGCACCTTCCTCAACGGCCTTATCCATTGCGGCGAGCAGCAGTACACCGCCGGCCGCTCTGGCGAGCCCGCCAGCGTGCTCCTCGGCGAGAGCCTCAAGCGCCTTGGCTTGCGAGGCTCCCGTCTCAAGACCGGCACCCCGCCCCGCCTCGATGGCCGCACCATCGACTGGTCGAAGTTCGAAGAGCAACCCGGCGACGCCGACCCCACCCCCTTCAGCCTCCGCACCCGCAGTCTGCCCCTGCGCCAGATCTCCTGCCACATCGCCTACACCACACCGGCGACCCTCGAGCTCATCCGCGACAACGTCCATCGCTCGCCCATGTACACCGGCCAGATCGAGGCCGTTGGCCCGCGCTACTGCCCGTCTATTGAAGACAAGATCGTCCGCTTTCCGGACAAGAGCCAGCACCAGTTCTTCCTCGAGCCCGAAGGCCTCAACACACACGAGGTCTACATCAACGGCATGAGCACCAGTCTGCCCATGGACGTCCAGGCCGCCATGGTCCACTCCATCCCCGGTCTAGAAAACGCCGAGATGCTGCGCCCCGGCTACGCCATCGAGTACGACGCCATCGACGCCCGCGAGCTCGACCGAACTCTCCGCGTAAAGTCCATTGCCGGCCTCTACCTCGCCGGCCAGATTAACGGCACCTCCGGCTATGAGGAGGCCGCCGGCCAGGGCATCATGGCCGGCATCAACGCCGCGTTAGCCGTCCGCCGCAGCCGCGGCGACGTGAATGCGGAGCCGTTCACCTTGGACCGTACGGAGGCCTACATCGGCATCATGATCGACGACCTCATCAGCAAGGGAACCGACGAGCCGTACCGCATGTTCACCTCCCGCGCCGAGTTCCGCCTCCATCTCCGCATCGACAACGCCGACCGCCGCCTCACCCCGCACGCCCGACGCCTCGGCCTCATCGACGACAGCACCTGGGACGCCTATGAGGCTCGCCACGCCCGTGCCAGCATGCTCCGCGACGTCCTCGAGACCACCAAGCTCCACGCCGGCGATCTCCCCCCGGCCCTCGAAGCCAAACTCCCTGGTGACAGCACCAAGCTCATCGGCCAGTCGCTCGCCCAGGTCCTCCGCCGCCCCGAGCTTCGCATCGAAGACCTCCAGCCCCTCATCACCGCCGCGCTCCAAACCCCCGCCCGTGCCACCACCGCCGAGCCCTGGCTCGCTGCCCTCACGCCCACCCCCGCCACCCTGCCCTCCTGGCTCCGCAACGAGTGGCGCGCCGTCGAGACCGAAGCCAAGTACGGCGGCTACCTCGACCAGCAGCGCCGCTCCATCGAAAAGCTCAAAGCCGCCGAAGGCAAGATCATCCCACCCTGGTTTGACTACGCCGCCGTCAGCGGCCTCTCGCGCGAGATGAAAGAAAAGCTCTCCGACATCCGCCCCCAAACCCTCGGCCAAGCGGGCGGCATCCCCGGCGTCACCCCCGCCGCCATCGGCCTCATTCACGTCTTTATCGAGCTCCAAAGCCGCAAGCTCGCCTCCTAACCGACCATCACACCACCGAGACCTCCATGCAGCTTCGCCCCGCCACGCTTGAGGACATACCCGCTATCCTCGCCCTCATCGGCCGGGTCGTCCCCATCATGCAGGCCAGCGGCAACCGGCAATGGGACAGCACCTACCCCAACGCCAGAGTCTTCGAGCACGACGTCGCGCATGGGCAGCTTTGGGTTGCAGAGTTCGACGAGCACCTCGCCGGCGTCGCCGCCATCACCGCCGAGCGAGAACCCGAGTACGCCCACGTCGGCTGGGACTTCGAACAGCCGGCCCTGGTCATCCATCGTCTCGCCGTAGAACCCGCCTTCCGCGGCCAGGGCATCGCCACGGCACTCCTCCGCCACGCAGAGACACTGGCCCGCGCGCGCGGCATCGACGTCCTGCGCACCGATACCAGCGCCGACAATGGCGCCGCGCAACGGCTCTTTCCCAGGCTGGGTTACGTCTTCTCGGGAGAGATCACCATCGCCTTCCGCCCGGGAGTCCGCGTTCTCTGCTACGAACGGCGGATCCAGCCCTCTGAAGAACCCCCGCCAGCGACTGACCCAGCCAGACTGTAACCCTTCGAGAGATCTGCGTCTAACACAGTGAAGGCCATTGCACTCGGCCGTAGGAGCACTTCATTGAACAAGTTCATTCGACCCCTTATCGCGCTTCTTCTCGTCGGAGCGGTCTTTGCAGGATGGAGGCATGTGGCAATCGGACAGGCTGTCTTGAAGGAGCGTCTTCCCGCACCAGGTATCGACGAACATTCCAGCACGCACTCAGAGACCGCCGTCTTCGCCGGTGGCTGCTTCTGGGGTGTCCAGACTGTCTTCCAGCAAGTCAAGGGCGTCACTGCCACCACCGCCGGCTACTCTGGCGGCGCGGCCAGTACCGCCACCTACAGCCAGGTCACCACCGAAACCACCGGCCACGCCGAGTCGGTCAAGGTCGTCTTTGACCCCACCCGGATCAGCTACGGCACCCTGCTGCGTCTCTTCTTCTCCGTCGTCCATGACCCCACCCAGTTCAATCGCCAGGGCCCGGACTCCGGAACGTCCTACCGCTCCGCAATCTTTTACACCTCGCCCGAGCAGGAGAAGGTCGCCAGGGCCTACATCAAGCAGATCGATGACCTGCACGCCTTTCCCAAGCCCATCGTGACCGAGGTCGTTGCCCTCAAAGCCTTCTACGACGGCGAGGATTACCACCAGGACTACGCCGAGAAGAACCCCGACAACCCCTACATCCAGATCTGCGATGTCCCCAAGACCGCCGCGCTTAAGCAGCAGTTTCCCGAGCTCTTCCAGGCCTACAAGTCCAATCGGTAACACAGGCCTCGTCGAGTTCGCTCGACAGATAAGCCCGCCTTCCTCTCAGGGTCGGCGGGCTTTCCACATCCTATGCACAGGGACTTCCCCTGAACGCGATGCATTCTCCCGCCCTTAGCTTGTAGCCTAGAACCCTCATGGCAGCCTTTGCAGACATCCTCACCGACCGCGGCCTCCCCGCCTCCATCCAGGCCGAACGCACCATTCTCGGCGCCATGATGCTCGACGCCATCGCCTTCAACGACGCCACCTCGAAGCTCCTCGCAGACGACTTCTCACTCGACTCCCACCGCCGCATCTACAGCTGCATCACTGGCCTCGTCGACGTCGGCCGCGCCGTCGATCTCATCACCGTCATCGAAGAGCTCGACAAGCGCAAAGAGCTCCAGGCCATCGGCGACCGGCCCTATCTCTTCTCGCTCACTGAAGATCTTCCGCATCGCCTCAACGTCGAAGAGTACGTCCGCATCGTCAAGGACAAGAGCCTGCTCCGCCAGGTCATGAGCATCTGCCAGACCTCCATGGCCCGCGCTGCCGACCAGAGCGAGGACGCGCTCGATGTCCTTAACGCCACCGAGCAGCAGCTCATGGAGGTCTCCGAGAAGGGCATTCAGCGCGGCTTCGCCGGTATCTCGGAGATCGTCGCCAACTCCTTCGGCTCGATCGACGCCCTCTACGAGCAGGGCCGCGAAGTCACCGGCCTCGCCACCCACTACATCGAGTTCGATCGCATGACCTCCGGCCTGCAGGACTCCGAATTGGTCATCATCGCCGCCCGCCCCTCCATGGGCAAGACCGCCTGGGCCATCAACATCGCGCAGAACGCCGCCGTCCGCGATGCGAAAACAGTCGCCGTCTTCTCACTCGAAATGTCCAAGGAGAGCCTCCTTCGGCGCATGCTCGCCAGCGAAGCCATGGTCAACTCGCGCAAGATCCAGACCGGCTTTCTTCCGCGTGAAGATAAAGGCAAGCTCCTCGGCGCGCTCGAGCGCCTCATGGAGTCCAGGCTCTTCATCGACGACACCCCCGGCATCACCCTCGCCGAAATGCGCGCCAAGGCCCGCCGCCTCCGTCAACAGGGCGGTGCGCTCGATCTCATCGTCATCGACTACCTGCAGCTCATGTCCGGCGGCTCCGGCGCCAACAAAAAGGGCTTCGAGAACCGCAACCAGGAGGTCTCTGCCATCTCCCGTGGCCTCAAGGCCCTCGCCAAGGAGATGCGCGTCCCCGTCATTGCCCTCTCTCAGCTCTCTCGCTCGAGCGAGCAGCGCGGCGGCGACAAAAAGCCCATGCTCTCCGATCTGCGCGAGTCCGGATCGATCGAGCAGGATGCCGACGTCGTCTGTTTCATCCATCGCGAGGAGTACTACGACCGCGAAAACGAAGACCTCAAAGGCAAGGCCGAGATCATCGTCGCCAAGCAACGCAACGGCCCCACCGGCTCGGTCATGCTTGCCTATCTCGCCGACTACACCCGCTTCGAAAACCTCGCCGAAGGCGGCGGAGGCGGCAGCGACTACTAAGCCGACCGCTGCTGACGCTGTCTGGTGTCTTTGCCGTTGCTCTTGCCTCTCTTAGTTGTCATTCCGAAGCGCAGCGAGGAACCCCCGCATTCGCCGTTGCAGCTGCCATTGCCTGTTTTGTTGTCATCCCGTAGGGATCTGCTTCTCTACCAAGATCTCCCCTAAACCCCAGAAGGCCGTCATCTCGACCGAAGACGAAACCTAGGGTGCCCCACCCGTCGCGGCTACATCGCGATGGGTGGGACGTAAGCAGCCGGCAAGCTGCTTTCTGGTTGTTATCCGTAGGAATCTGCTTCTCTACCGAGACCTCCTCGTACCTCAAAACCTGTCATCCCGACCGAAGGCGAAGCGCAGCGCAGTCGCAGTGGAGGGACCCGCTTCCTCCGCCATTACCGTGAAGCGACGCACCAGAAGCGCCCAACCACGTCCGATACCATAAACCTAATGCCGTCCGGAAAAAGCTGGATCGAAGTCTCAGAACACGCCCTCGAGTCCAACGCCGCCGCCCTGCGCCGCACAGCCGCCGCTGCCCTTCCTCCAGCCACGAAACAACCAGCCCTCCTCGCCGTCATCAAGGCCGACGCCTACGGCCATGGCGCCACGCTCTGCGCCCCCATCCTCGCCCGCGCCGGCGCGGAGTGGCTCGGCGTCACCGACGCCGGGGAAGGCGCAGCCGTCCGCCAAGCCCTCACCGCCGCCGGCATCCCTGATTCCGACCAGCCGCACATCCTGCTCATGTGCGGTCTGGAACCTGCTGACGTCCCTCTGCTCTCGCCCCACCGCCTCACCCCCGTCGTCTGGTTCCCCGAGCAGCTACACTGGCTCGCCGCGCACGCCAGCCCCGAACACCCGCTCCCCATCCACCTCGAAATAGACACCGGCATGGCCCGCCAGGGCGTCCGCCCCGGCGACGACCTCGCGCATCTCTTCGTAGTTCTCAGCACGCTCTCGCAGCTCCGGCTCGACGGCGTCATGACCCACTTCGCCTCCTCCGAGATCGCCGACGCCGCGCTCACGGGCACCCAGCAGCACCGCTTCGAGCACGCCCTCGCGCAGCTCCGAGCCGCAAACCAGCACCCCGCCTGGCTGCACGCGGGCAACACCTCGACGGTCGATGAAGCCCGCCTGCTTCCCTGGCTCGCCGCACAGGCCAGCACCATCAACGCCCGTCTCCTCGTCCGCTCCGGCCTCGCCCTCTACGGCCACGCCCTGCCGCTCGAGGGCGCAGCCCCCCACCTCCTCTCATCGCTCACCCCTGTTGGCACCTGGAAGTCCCACCTCATCGCCCTCCGTGACCTCGCCCTCGGCGAAACCGTCGGCTACAACGCCACCTTCACCGCGACGGCACCCATGCGGCTTGCTCTGCTCCCGGTCGGCTACGCCGACGGCCTCCGCCGCGAGCTCTCGAGCACCAACGACCGGCCCGGCGGTTGGGTCATGATCCGTGGGGAACGCGCCCCCATCCTCGGACGGGTCTCCATGAATCTCACCACCGTCGACGTCACCGGCATTCCCGACGCCGCTCTCGGCGACGAGGCCATCCTCCTCGGCCCCAGGGTCACCGCCGAAGATCACGCTCGCCTCGCTGGCACCATCCCCTACGAGATCCTCTGCGGAATGCGTGCGCACCTCATCCAAACTCGATAAAACGCCCCATTAACCTTGCCGGTTTGCACCCCTTTGCGGTGCCCGATACCATCAAACCAAGACGTAAGGAGAGTGCATGGAATCCATCGCAACTGCGCGCAGCAAAGAAGATATCGCGCTTGATCTACTAAAGTTCGTCGCCGCCACCGCGCACATCGGCAGCAAGGCCCCCGGCGTCACCGGCTTCGGCGCCACCGCCGGAAACAAGCCAGAAGATCAAGTAAATCAGTTACTTGAGCTGTACGGCAAATGCCGCCAGGCGGTCGAAGCACCCCCTGCTTCCCCCACGAAATAGGCTCGTTGACCACCCCCATCAGCATCTTCGTCGCCGGTGCCGGCGTCTTCGGACGCCACCACCTGCGCGTCTACCGCGAGCTGGAGCAGGCCGGCTACCCCGTCCATCTCGCCGCCGTCATCGATTCCAACCCCGCCACCGCCACCCAAGCCGCAGCAGAATTCGATCTCCCCTCGTATTCAAGCGTCGAGGCAGCGACCGCGGCACTCGGCCCACCAACTGCCGCCTCTATCTGCGTGCCTACCGCCCATCACGCCGCGGCAGCGATACCTCTTCTGCAGGCCGGCGTTCACTGCCTCATTGAAAAGCCGCTGGCGGCCACTCTCGAGCAGGCCGACACTATCCTTGCCCTCGCCCGCCAGCACCAGGTTGTGGTTCAGCCCGGCCACCTCGAGCGCTTCAATCCCGCCGTCACCGCTGCCCGCGCGCATCTGCACCAGCCTATGTTCTTTGAGGCACACCGCCTCAGCATTTTCACGCCTCGATCGCTGGACGTCGATGTCGTGCTCGACCTTATGATTCATGATCTAGACCTTGTTCTCAGCCTGGTAGATTCTCCAGTTCGCGAGCTTCGCGCCGTGGGTCTGCCCGTTCTTTCCCGCAAGGTGGATATCGCGAACGTTCGCCTAGAATTTGAGAATGGTTGCGTCGCCAACTTCACGGCCAGCCGCGTCAGCACGGAGCGAGTTCGTAAACTCCGCTTCTTTCAACCGCAGCAATACCTCTCGCTAGACTTCGCTCGCCAGGATCTCCTGTTGATTGACGTACGCTCTATCGCCGGGATGGATTCGGCACAATTGGCCGCTCTGGCCGCGACGATGACAGCCGCCTCCAGCAGCTCTGGCCATCCCTCCCCTGGGCTGTCGCTGAGCAAGATACAAGTCACGCCAGGCGAACCCTTACGCCTCGAGATTCAATCCTTCCTCGACAGCATCCGTGATGAAAGATCTCCAAGTGTTACCGGCGAAGAAGGCCGCCGTGCGCTCGCCCTGGCGCTTGACATCACAAAGGCCATCGAATCACATGCCAAGCGAAGCGGCCTTCTGGCCTGAACGCGTCACTTCATCTGCTGTACCGGAACGGTGTCCGGAATCTTCAGCTCGAACTGGTCTTCTTCAAGCTTCTCGTTGAACGTCGCCTTTGTGACAATCAGGGTTAGCGAATATTGGTCGAGTGGCCGTTCAATCACGATCTTTGCCGGAAACTGGATTGCTCCGTAAGTTTGATAGTTGCTGTAATTCGCCCGAGTCACGATCTGCCCGGTCGCGTCGTAGATCTCCTGCTGGTAGGTGAGCAGGTTGTCTCTGCTGATGTGTAGTACGCGATCCGTGTGCGCGATCTGACCCTGAGGCTTGCTAAGAATTTGGAGATCGTAATCGGGCAGCTCTACTAGATCCCTGTTCTTATCGGTCGTTTCAACGACGCGCATATCCTGTGTACGGGAAACGATCTCATCCTCGCTCGGGCCGTGGATCAGCATCGAATCGAGAAAGACATTCGGTCGCAGGTTCTCAAGACCGTTCTTTGACGGAGTCGTGACTTCATTATTCCCGATGATCGCCTTGTTGCGCGGTGGGATCAGCAGCTTGAAAGTCTTACCGTCACTCACCATGTCCAGCGCCTTTGAGCGGAGCACAGGCACTAGCAGCAGAACGCGCAGATCCATGGGCTTGCGCATGAAGATATATCCGGAGAAAGCTGGGTACTCCTTGATCTCGCCGGTCAGTCCGCTGCCCGTCGTCGCAGAGATCTCAACAGTAAGGTTCATGGTCTGGATCTCGTCATAACGACGATTAATACCGCGAACAAGACCATCAAGGGTTGTACTCTGCACGACCGGGGCGCGACGGACTTTGCGCACCATGTGAGTTCGCGATAGACAGCCCGTAAGAGGGAGCGCCAGGCAAAGCATCACAGAGAAAACCACGGGTCGAAACATCAGCACGATCTCAAAGTATAGCGTTCAGGCGCAACACCGCCGCGATATGGTCTCTTGAAGAACAATCCTGTCTAAACTGTATTTGATCAGGAGTTCGCATTAAAGATTCGAAACCTGGTCGATGCACGTTGCCGCTATGGTGTCCCTTGCCGACGCAATTGCGCGACCTGAGTAGCATGTTCTGCCAACGTGGTCGAGAAGTTTGTGTGTCCAGCGCCGTCACTCACGAAGTAGAGGAACTCCGTCCGAGGCGGGTGCATCACCGCTCGTAGCGAGGCAAGACCCGGGCTCGCGATAGGGCCTGGCGGGAGACCTGCGTGCCGATAAGTGTTGTATGCCGAATCAGCCTTGAGGTCTGAAGCATAGATTGTCCCCCGATAGCGCCCGTCTAGCAGTGCGGCGTAGATGACAGTAGGATCCGTCTGCAATGGCATGCCTTTCGTCAAGCGATTTTCGAAGACGCTCGCGACCAGTGGGCGTTCAGCACTCTGACCGACCTCCTTCTCCACAATCGATGCGAGGATCACCACTCGCATCGGGTTCGCTCCGAAGCCAAGCCCCAATGTCTGCTGGCGGAAGCGCCGCACCATCACAGCCAACATGGCCGAAGCGGTAGTGTGTCGAGAAAATCGGTAGGTATCCGGATAGAGAAATCCCTCCAGCGAAGCCGGGTGGTCGCGCGGTACAAGATCCGAAATCAGTGATGTGTTCTCACGCTCTGCACGGAGAAACTCTGCCGCAGATGACAGCCCAGCCGTTTCTACGGCGCGTGCGATATCAAATATGTTGTATCCCTCAGGAATAACGACAGTCCGTGTGTAGACGTCGCCACGCGCCAACCTGGCATAGACCTCAAGCGCTGAAGCGGGACGATCGAATCGATACTCACCGGCTCGCAGCCGACCGCCTCTGAGCACGCGTAGCAGATCAAAGGCGTAGCGGCTGCGAACGATGCCGTTTGTCTCAAGTAGCCACGCCATCCTGGGCGTACTGCTGCCACTGGGGACATCGACAAATGTCTCCCTTGATGGACCAAAGGACCCTAGCAGCAGCCATGCACCCGCGGCTGCAATCATCAGTAGAACAATTAGAAAGACACCTAGCTTCCTCAGGCTCCACCCCCTTCAGCGTTCCAGCAGGCGAGAGACTCGTCGCCTCCAGTCATTCTAAAGAGACTGCGTATACTGCAGCTTCTTCTAGCTACACTGCAAGCGTGCCCGACACCATCACGTCCGACAATGCAGTTCCCGCGCTGCCACCGCGCATCCTGGCACTGGACGTCGGGCAAAAGCGTATTGGCCTTGCGATCACTGATCCTCTAGGCCTCACTGTTCAGCCGCTGTTCACATTGCATCGTGGTACACCGCGTGCTGATCTGAAGGCGCTTAGCCGGGTCATCCGGAAACATGCCGTTGCCGAGATCGTGGTGGGCAATCCCCTGCACCTGTCAGGCGAGATCAGCCCGCAGGCCCGCAAAACGCAGGCCTTTGCCGACGAATTGCGACTTGCCTCTGGTCTCTCAGTTCATCTCTCCGATGAGCGCCTGAGCACCAACGAGGCACATCAGCACCTGTATGCCATGGGCAAGCCCCGGCAGGAGCATCGCGCTTTGATCGATCAGGTTGCCGCCGTGTTGATTCTTGAAGGCTTTCTGGCGGCTCGCGCCTACCAGGAGGCCCGAGCACGTCTTGGCCAGCCCACACTCCTGTAGGCCCTACGCCCTTGGCAGTAGCCCGCGTATAATCTAGCTTTCACGCACCTGAGCGATCAGGTGGGGTGCTGCGCGCGCCCTGATGCAAGTTCGCCGTACCCCCTGAAAGGCTTCTCCCATGGCAGAACAGATCAACATGCCGAGCCACGTCATGAAAAAGCTGCAGGAAGAGATCACCCAGCTTGAGTACGAACTGACAACCGAACTGCCCGCCGAGATTAAAAAGGCCGTCGCCCTTGGTGATCTTTCCGAAAACGCCGAATATCATTCGGCTAAGCAGCGCCAAGAGTTCGTGAACGCTCGCTTGGGCCAGCTTAAGAAGCGTATGGGCGAGCTTGCCATGGTCAATCTGGCGAATATCCCGCGCAACAAAGTCGGCTTCGGCTCGACTATCGTCGTCTTTGATTCCACCAAGAACGAGGAACTCACCTACAAGCTGGTGACGAGCGAAGAGTCCGATGTCAGCCAGGGCCTCATCTCCACGACTTCGCCTATCGGCCGTTCGCTGGTTGGGAAAGCGCTTGGTGATGTGGCAACCGTAGTCACGCCGAACGGCAAGCGAGAGCTTGAAGTGTTGAAGTTGACGACGATTCATGAGACAGCGGCCGAGTAGCCATCGTGACTTGGACGAGCCAGTTCGGTAAGGGGAGTGGCTGGCTGTTGCAGAAGATCGTCAACGGCCTGGCTCTCTCGCATATTTCGCCGAACACGCTGACTTTTATTGGTTTGCTCATCAACATCGTCGCCGCTATCTTATTCGGCTACGCACGTGGTGAGCATGCCGACCGTATGTTCCTCTACGCTGGTCTGGTGGTGATAGGAGCTGGCCTCTTCGACATGGTGGATGGCCGCGTGGCTCGCCAGACCAACCAGGTTTCTGTTTTCGGCGCCTTCTTTGATTCGGTCATGGATCGCTACTCTGACGTGGCCCTCTTCTTTGGGCTGCTCGTCTATTACGCTCGTGGCAACCGTTTCTTCTATGTTGTCCTCGTCGCGTTCGTCATGACGGCGTCGTTGATGGTCAGTTACACGCGCGCCCGAGCCGAGGCGCTCATTGGCTCCTGCAAAGTCGGCTTCATGGAACGCCCTGAACGCGTCGTGCTCATCATCCTTGGAGCGTTGTTTAACCACTGGGGCGTTATGGCACCGGCACTTTGGGTTCTCGCCGTCTTCTCCACACTTACTGTGATTCATAGAATCCGCTATACCTACGTACAGACCGAGCGCATGAAGCTGGGTAAGCTTTCCTAGCCCCTATTCACCTTAGGTTTGCGTACGTCTGTAACACGCTCATACCGGTAGCACTTCTCTTTAAAGATCGTGTTCAGATAAGTCCCCTTCGAAGCTGCCCCGGAAAACGCCTCCCATATGTCCGCCGGCACATCGAAGTAGCGGTATTTGCCCCGCCCGCCGCGATAGATCAACGTCAAAACACGCGTGTGCTCGTCATAGTGCATTGCTGCAATCACGCTTGAAGGCACGCAGGCTGACCTCCACAAGTCGGATGCGTGAACATACAGGCCAGGTATTGCGTCGGACTACGTCGCACGAAGACAACTCACGATGGATCACGATCAAGATCTCAGCAGCGACGTACTCCTATGGTTACCCTTAGTAGAGGCGGAGTTACGAAGGGATCTAATCAGAGGCATGGAGGCGGTGGAAATTTATTGCGTTCATTCGCACGGTCGCTAGGATCAAAGCACTGGATCATCAAAACCAGTCGTACTCTCACTTAGGTTGCCCTTGCCATGAGTCTCCCTGCCGTTGTGTCTCAACGGATTGCGTCAGGAGTTGACGTCCTCACCGAATCTGAGTCTGTTGCAAACCTCTCGTCCCCCGTCACTGATCATCAGCTGGCCAGCTTAAAGCTCGTTGCTCCCGCCGAGATGCACGCTAGCTTGCAGCCCCAGGTTCGAGTCGTCAGTGGATCGCGGGCGATCCTGGCAGTGAGTGGCCTGCTGCAGCAGTTCGCGGATCGTTGCGGCCAACTCGGGGCCATGGAGGATCTAAGCTACTTTCTTTCGAAACCCGGCTTTCTTAAACGCGTTCCCCGTCTCATGCTGATCGCGAAAGACGCTGAACCGACGCTTGATAGCCTGCTCGGCGCCCTATTGCTCTTTGAATATCGCGTGCTGGGCTGCGGAACGGGCCTTTACACTACGAACGATCGTTCAGGTCGCAGCACTTTGGTCGCACCCGCGTCAAGACGATCGCAGATCGCCCAGTTTGCCACGCAGACACTGCTTCGCCAAGGCGCTCATGTGGCGATGATCACGTATCGCGAAGAGAAAGAACAGCCCCCAGCTCCTTCGACCTTTCTTGCCTCGAAGGTCGCTTCGCGATGGGCGACACGAACTCGTCAAGTTGCCGAATACCTGCCGCTTGAAAAGACCTTCGACGCGACCCTTGCTCGCATTGGTC
The DNA here is from genome assembly GCA_964235665.1 of uncultured Acidobacteriaceae bacterium. GTDB lineage: Bacteria > Acidobacteriota > Terriglobia > Terriglobales > Acidobacteriaceae > Edaphobacter. The sequence continues at coordinate 191,720 of CAXSAY010000005.1, read as the reverse complement.
AGCGTACTCGCAGCAACATGCGCTACTATCGCCGTCGGGCGGAGAAGGAACTTGGCTGTACCTTCATTCCCTTTGTTGCGATCACGCTAGCTGATTTTCTTGCATTCAATCGCAAGTGCATGTTTGCCGTTCCGGATGCTGTCGCCTCCTGGCGATTCAACTCTCTTCGGGAACTCTCGCAGCCACTGCTGATGGGCATGTGTGATCGCGATGGTCAGTGGTTAAGTCTGATCGGCGGTCGCCGTTTCAAAACCGGCTCCGAACTTCTCTGGCAGATGAACCGAGACGGCATGCCGGTCTACTCGCTCAGCTTGGTAATGCGTTCTTACTTCATGGAGCATGAGATCATGGCCGGCTCGGAGCGTTTCTACATCGAGGGTGGTACTTCGCATCCGATCCGGCACTCTTTCACGACAGAGAGTCTAACTGACCTCGCTGCAATGCGTTCGTCCCCTATCGCCTTCGCCGCGCGCAAGCTAGCGTACTATGTCGTTCCAAGCGACAACGAGCTAGCCAAGATGTTCTCCGACGCCGATCTGGTGTGGTACGGACCCAAAGGACCCACGGGCTCGTTGACAATGGTCCCGTAGACTCGGGACAGCATGCCAATCAGTCCCCTTCTCCTCGTCCACGGTGGCGCCTGGGCGATGCCCGATGACGCCGTCGCCTCTCATCAACGCGGCATTGCCGCTGCTCTGGCCGCTGGATGGGCTCAGTATGCCCGCGGCGGCACGGCAGTTGATGCGGTGCAGGCCGCGGTTGCCAGCATGGAAGAGGATGACACCTTCGACGCTGGTCGCGGCTCCTTTCTCACGCGTGACGGTCGCGTTCAGCTCGACGCACTCTTGATGAACGGCGCCAACCTCCGCACCGGTGGCGTCGCCTGCGTCGAACGCCTGCGTAACCCGATCCACGCAGCACGGCTGGTGCTCGATCATAGTCCGCACGTTTATCTCGTTGGTACCGGTGCAGAGCGCTTTGCGCGGCAGCATGGCATGCAACTCATCGACAACACCGAACTGATCGTCCCACGCGAGCGCGATCGTCTCATGCGCTTTCAGCAGGCGGAGCTCACGGGCGCTGCAGATACGACCTTCTCCGGCGAAGTAGAAACTCTCTCTACCCCTGTTAGCCTGACCCAGGCAAACCTGGCCGCAGAAGCCGAACGAAGTCTGCCAGACGCTCTGCAGAGCATCGACCCCACGCTCGACTCTCACGACACTGTTGGTGCCGTCGCCATCGATGCGCAGGGCAATGTCGCCGCCGGTACCTCAACTGGCGGCACCCTATCGAAAGCTCCCGGCCGTGTCGGCGACTCCTCGCTGATCGGCTGCGGCTGTTACGCCGACAATCTGTCTGCCGCCGTCTCGCTCACCGGCTGGGGCGAACCGATCATGAAGCTTGTGCTTGGCAAATGGGCGGTTGATCGCGTCGCTGCAGGCTTCTCCCCGCAGCAGGCCGCCTCCGCCTCAATCGAATATCTTCATACCCGGCTTGGCGGTCACGGCGGGATAATCCTCCTCGGTCCCGACGGCCGCTTCGGCCTCGCCCACAACACCCCCCGCATGGCTTGGGGACTTCAAGACGAAAGTGGCTCTCGCGTTGGCGTCGACTACCACTCTTAGCACTTCATCGCGCTATCCTGAGAATCTTGCATCCAAGCGTTCAGGCCGCCATACGGCCATTCTTTCGGCAAGTGGAGCTACATCATGCGTAAAGCTTTCTTCTGGGTTACTATCGCCTCCGGCGCTCTCGCCGCCTACATCATGTATAAGCGCGGTAAGTCTCTCGACGACATCGCTGGCGCTGTGGTCAAAGATCCCTTTGGTGCCCTTTTCAATGAAATGAAGCAAGGCTAAGGCTCGCCGTACCGCTCGCTGCCGCACATGACTGACAGCCTGTTTCCTGACGCCCACATCGCACCCACTCCTACGCCGCCGGCTGATCCCGATCGCCTGCCGTACATTCATCGGCTTCTGCTTGGCTACTACGGTGAACCTGAACTGCGTGAGCGATGGGATCCACTCACGCAGTTTATCTATTCCGTTCTTGCTGCTCGCACGCGTACCGAAACTACCTACGCAGCGCTTGATTCTCTTCGCACTCGTTTCGGCACTTGGGAAAACTTGCGGGAGGCCCCGGTCGACGCTATCCAGGCCGCCATCGCAGACGTTACCTACCCTGAGCAGAAAGCACCGAACCTCAAGCTTTCCCTTCAGCAAATCACTGCTCGGACCGGCGAACTATCGTTAGATTTTCTTGCCAAGTACCGTACCGAGAAGATCCGCGCCTGGATCGAGCAGTTTCCTGGCGCCGGTCCCATGGTCTCTGCCGAGGTAGTTAACTTCTCCACGTTGCGCCGTCCCGCTCTGGTGATGAATTCTCACCACCTGCGAGTCGCGCATCGTCTTGGTCTAACGCCGCGTGCCGACGCGCAGCGCACCGAAGAGCTCCTGATGCGGCTTGTTCCCGAGACATGGACGGCTGATACCCTGCAGCAGGATCATGCCCTGTTTAAGCTTCATGGCCAGACACTTTGCACGTTTAATGAGCCGCAGTGCCCGAAATGTCCCCTTCTCAAGCGGTGTCGCTACGGGCAACGACAAACGGATGCAGGTGAACTTCCAGTAAGATAGCTTACCCGCGCCCCAGGGCGCTTGCATCAAACAGTTCGAGCAAGTCTGCTACATCCTTATAGACTTCGATACAACCAGCCTCAAGGAGATCTGACCGACTCCAGCCACCGCTCTCCACCCCGAGAGTGGAGATTCCCGCCATGCCGGCAGCCTCCGCGTCGTAGGGGGTGTCGCCTAGAGCGAGTACCTGGGCCGGCTTCAGCCCCAGCTTCTTCAGCGTGGCCGAAAAGATGTCTGGATGCGGCTTCGCCCGTTCGGTATCGTCCGCGCTGGATTGCTCCTCAATTAGATCCTCCATCCCGACGATCTTCTTATAAATCTCCAGGTCTTTCGTGCTCGCCGACGTCGCCAGGGCCGGTCGAATACCGGCAGCTTTCACTCGCTCCAGGAACTCTTTCGCTCGCGGTAGTGGCTTCACCTGTGCCAGGTACTCACTTTCAAACAAGAATTTTCGGTAGGCCTTGAGTGGTTTTTCTACTGCTCCGCGTCGCCACCAGGCTACAAACACCGGAATCAGCTCATCGCCCCCCTTGCCGATCTGTCGTCGTACCGCATCCAGTTCAAGCTGGATTCCCATCACAGCGAAGCTCCGCTGCCATGACTCAGCATGCAGCCAATTGCTTTCCACCAGGGTTCCGTCTATATCGCAAAGCAGTGCCTCAACCATCTATCACCCTCATCATCTCTCTCCTCTCTGATGCACCTCCGCTTAGAACTCCACCTTTACTGATACCTGCCCGGTCCGATTTCCGCCAAAGTCCGACCCACGCGCCTGCGAGATCGTTCCAAATGCCGGGTTGGTCACATCGAGGTTCGGGTCCGCAAGATTTGTGTGGTTCAGCACGTTCGTAAACGTGCCTTCTGCTCGCAATCGCACTCCTTCAACAACCGTAAACGTCTTGCTGAGTCCGGATGACAGGCTGACCGATCCAGGCCCCCGCAGGTCGCCCACGGACTCCGTCCCAAATCGCCCGATCGGTGCTACAGGATCGCCCGTCGCATCCACGCCGCCTACGTCGCAAGCGCCATTCTGCAGCGATGCAAACCCCACGCGACCTGGGCACGCGAAGGCATCGTTGTTGAACCAGTTTGTCCTCGTTCGCCCGCTAGTCCGGTTTCCATTCGCAACCCGATCTGGCCGCTGCTGTCGGAAGAAGAGTGTTCCTGACCCCGTCCCCGAGGGATCCGTATTGCTGCCCGAGAGAAAGGCTGTTAGAAATGGCCCTGACTGCATCAGGAAGATGTTTGACACCTGCCACCCGCCTACGACCAAATCAGCGAACCGGCTCATCTCCCCACCAAAGCGCTTCCCACGCCCAATCGGTAGCTCATAGACACTGCTCGACAACCAGCGGTGCCGTCGAGTGCCGGTCACATTCCCATAATCCAGTTGCCGGTTGTAGCTGTCCGTTGCGTCGTAACCACCCTGCTCATCCACAAAGCTCGCCTGCCCATTCAGCGCCGCCGTTCCGTAGGTTCCCTGGTTATCCGCAAGGTTCTTCGCGAACGTATAGGCGCTGTTTAGGGATAGCCCACGGGTGAACCTGTGCGAAAGCTCCGCTTGTCCTGAGTGATAGCTGGCCTGTGCTGCCGTTGATCGGTTATAGATGGAATAAAAATTCGGGAATGGGAATGCCGTCCTTGGCTGGTTCGCCGCGATAGTCGTCATTGAGGGCTGTAGCTGGTTTAGCTCCGGTTGCCACACTAGATGCCAGGTCTTCAAGCCTACGTACGACACCCTCATGCCAAACCCACGACCAAAATCATGGTCGATCGATAAGTTAGTTTGTAACGAATATGGATCGTGCCACGTATTATCGACGGCCGAATAGAACGTTGTACTTCCGAGCTGTGGTCCGGTGTAAGCGTTCGCCGAACTCGCCGAGACATTCGGGAATGCGAACGCTGGCCCTGTCGCTGTGATCGAATTATTGAACGTTTGCAGGTTCGATTGCAGCGTTCCTGTTAGAGCATAGAACAGCGCGCCTGAGGTTGTGATGTTGTAATACCCGGCCCCGCCACGAATCGCTGTCCGCTCGTTGCCAAACGGACGATAGGCGAAGCCGAGTCGTGGCTCGAACCGCAGCTTCGGCGTTCTCCGCAGGCCTGCTGGCAAACCTGCCTGTGTGTTGGAAAGGACTGGTGTGCACGGGGCGCCATTTGCAACGGAGCCGGTAGCATAGGGATTCGTTACACCAGCCGTCGGACACGCATTGACATTCGCTAGCTCTTGCGCAGAAAGCAGACCCGCGTAGCCCTTCGGATAGATCAAGCTCCCCGACTTTGCCGTGGACGGATCAAAGTTCCCAATCTCTCCATTCGAGGAAGCGAAGGCAGGATGCAGCTCATACCGCAGCCCAAATGTCAGGTTTAGATTCGTTGTCGACTTCCAATTATCCTGCACGTAAAAGGCATAGGCCGTTGACGTACCATTGTTGTCTGACGTAACGCTGTCCGTTTGTGTTTGGTACGGAGTGCCTACAAGGAAATCGGCAAATTCATTGCCGGTATAACTCCCAGTCTGTTGGAAGTAAAGATTGCCGTAGTTATCCGAGGGCGTAAAGCTTAATGGCGTAAATGCACCGAGATGCCGGACGTCGCCACCCACGCGAACTGTGTGCCCGCCCCGCTGCCACGTTAGATTGTCGACGTATTGAAATAACCGCGATCGAGACATCATGTTTAGCCGACCGCCCACACTCGTCAGCTGCGTGAAGCCAAGATGCGTCAGTCCATTGAATGGAAACGTAGGACCCAGTCCGGTCAGCCCGGCTGCCTGCGTTAGCGATTGTCCGTCGAAGGGGTTCTGATTGCCGTCGTCTTCGAGCGTGAATCCGAACCGCACTTCATTCGCCAGGTGCGGCGTGAATGCTTCATTGAATGAAGCCGCGAAGATCTTGTAGTTCGCAAATGCTGTTCCTACGGGTAACGCCAAGGCGGAAGGGAGATCTTGATTGATGCTTTTATTTGTATAGCGCACGAAGAAGTTGGCTTTCGAGCCCACTGTCTCGTCCAACCGCAGATCGTACTGGTTTGAGTTGATGTCATTGCGCCGCGTACCGAGATAGTTGTACCCAGGGTGAGAACTCGCCGAACTTAGAGCGCTCTGAACAGACTGGTTCGGATCGAGATTGGGATCTGGAAAAAGCGAGAGAAAAGCTGCCGAACTCGGATTGATCGAAGGTAGCTTTTCATTCGGGTAAACGGATCCCGGCACGAACGGATTGGAGAGCGTGGTCGTCTCCTGCGAGAAGTCGCCTGCCTTCTCGCGCGCTGTTGGCACTAGGTACTGCTCCGGTACGGACTGCGGAAAGCGTAGCCCCTCGTACGTGGCGAAGAAGAAAGTTCGATTGCGGCCGTTATACAGATGTGGAATCATGACTGGACCACCTACTGATCCGCCGAAATCATTTGCCACCTTCTGAGGCTTATTCGCCGCGTTCGTTCCATATGGAATTGCATCGAATGCCCGGTTTTGGAAGTACCAGAATGCTGATCCATGCAGGCCGTTTGTACCGGATTTCGTTACAGTTGTAATCTCTCCAGGTTGCGCATACTCCGCATTGTTATTTACGCCGTCGACCCGTATCTCCGCGATTGACTCAGCAGATGGAAACGCGTCCGCCTGGATGTTATTTGAAGTCTGGTTCTGCGCTGAGATACCATCTACCGTCGTCTCCGACTGAGATGGCAGACCTCCCTGAATAGAAAACTTAATGCTGGGGTTAGGCGAAGCGGAGGGCGTCGGCGGGTAGCCGCCCGAATCTGGCTGCACTCCAGGAAGCGTCTGGATCACGTTCAATGGCGACGTTGAACCCGCGCCCCTGTAATTCGCCGGAAGGTTCAGCACATCACTCGGGCTCAGGGCTGCGGAGATCGAGGCGTTGTCCGTCGTGATGGTTCCTGCGTCCGAGGCATCTACCTGCACGGTCTGGCTCACCGCGGCTACGGAGAGATCCACATCCAAGCGAAGCTGCTGGCGTGAGTCTAGATGAAGATGCGTGTTTGTCTTAGGAGCAAATCCGTCGCGCTCCACCCGAACCGAGTACGTTCCTGCCTCAAGGTTCAGCGCAGTGTAGGTTCCGTCTTGCCCGGCCGTCACCCGTCGGTCGGTATTACTTTCATCTCGGTGCAGTGAAACTGTCGCGCCTGGTACCGTTGCATCGCTTCCATCGTGAATCGTTCCGCTGATGGATCCAAGTGTTGACTGTGCGTCGGCCGCAATGCCTGCTCCGAAGATAAAGAGCAGGAACAAGAAGGTTCTAGGAACAAGAAACATAGCGTGGCCTCGAGGAGGAACTGGAAGTAGAAGATTGGTTGTGTGGATGCCTGCGAACTTCGCGTGAAGATGGTTCCGCGGGACCTTAGGGCTGTTTCCGTATGCTTCTTACAATGCATGTTTCTCGGCGAACTGGCGAGCGCCCGCTTGACCCTACAGAAGAAAAGCGGACTGAGCTCCTCTCCCAAGAAAGCCAGTACACGGAGGAACCATCGCCTGAATAGACGCTGAGTTCCGCGACACTGGCCTCGCCAACAGCAATCGGAAGTCGCACAGAAAGACCGCATCGGCAAACCCCCACCTACTGCGGGAGGCAACTTCGCGTTGAAGCTGCACCTCTCGTGGCGGCCCTACAATAACCACAGACTCGCAAACCTATTTGCCAGAGGTACTCCGCCTTTGCTTCGTTGCCTTGCTGTCGCCGCGACTCTTTGCTCTGTGTCTCTCTCTGCCGTTACGCAAACCTCAGCTGATGCTGGTTCCGCCGCGAAACCAGGCGAAAAGGTAATTGTGCAGGGTACTCCTGCCGCTGCTCCGTCCGGAACTGCTTCGGTTGATTCGACCACAGAGGGCGTCGTGCATGTAGGTGGTCAGGCCATCAACTATCGCGCTGTTGCCGGAACTCTCACGGTTGGTGCAACGGATGCGCAAGATGCTACCCTCGCCTTCGATGGCAAGCTCCTAGCCGAAGCCGGCGTTCACCCACCTGATCGCGACAAACCGGAAGAAGCCCCACCGACTGCTCGCATCTTCTACGCCGCCTACTTCAAAAAAGCGGCTTCCGGGGAGATCCGTCCTGTCACCTTCCTCTACAACGGCGGTCCGGGATCGAGCACGATGTGGCTGCATATGGGCAGCTTCGGTCCTAAGCGCGTTGTGACTACCGACGCTCAGCACGATCCTGCCGCGCCCTACAAACTAGTCGAGAATCAATACAGCCTGCTCGACATCTCGGATCTAGTCTTTATCGACGCACCGGGAACGGGTTTCAGCCGCGTAATGGGGAAGGATGCTGGCAAGGCGTTTTGGGGGACGGACCAGGATGCGCACGCGTTTGACCGATTTATTCGGCGGTTTCTTACCAAGTACAACCGGTGGAACTCGCCGAAATACCTTTTTGGCGAGAGTTATGGCACAACCAGATCTGCGGTGCTTTCAAACCTGCTTGAAAACCAGGTCGATCTGAATGGAGTGATGCTCCTGAGCCAGATCTTCAGTTTCGATATCACAGCGGACGGCCCGGGTGCCAACCCTGGAACGGATATCGCGTATGTTGCTGCATTACCGAGCTTTGCAGCTACGGCGTGGTACCACAAGCGGGTTCCTAACCAACCTGCCGAGCTGGTTCCCTTTCTCAAGCAGGTTGAGGAGTACACGCTAGGGGAGTATGCTTCGGCGCTGCTGCAGGGATCGGATCTGCCTGACGCGCGAAAGCAGGCCGTGGCGGAGAAGCTCAATGCATTTACGGGGATACCGGTAGCCTATTGGATGAAGGCGAACCTGCGGCTGAGTGGAGCACAGTTTGCCCAGCAACTGGAAACTGCTGAAAACATTACAGTTGGGCGGTTGGATTCACGGTACCAGGGGCCGGCGATGGACCCGCTAAATTCGGAGTCGGACTACGATCCATTCACGAATGGCATCAGCTCGGCCTTTGCTGCGGCCATTAACTCCTATGTTCGCAATGACTTACGGTATGGTGATCAAGCGACGTACCTGCCGAGTGCCTATGCACTGCCGGGGTTTGACTGGGAGCTGCGGCACGCCACGCCGGGCAGTGGGCGGCCAGACGCAAGCGTGAATGTGATGACGGATCTGGCGAGTGCGATGAAGCGAAACCCACGTCTAAAGGTGATGCTGATGGGCGGGTACTTCGATCTCGGAACCCTATATTTTGGTTCAACTTACGAGATGAAGCACCTACCCATGCCAAAGGCCCTTGAGGACAACATCTCCTTCCACTTTTTTCCTACCGGGCACATGGTGTACATCAACGAAGACGGCCTGAAGGGCATGCATGACTACGCTTCGGCGTTTATCCGGGCAAGTGAATCCGGGCGTTAATATGTGCTGATTTCCGCTCAGGTAAAGGCCTGTTTTGCGCGATTTCGTCGAGGTTGTCAGGGTTTTTGGCCATGATTGGTTGAGGTCTGCGGCGAAGCTGTCGGTGAGCCGGCTCCGAGGAACTCGGTGACGGCGTTTCCGGTGAAGTCAGTGATCCAGACGTTGCCGCTGGGATCGATGGCAATGCCACGCGGATTCGAGATACCAGGGGCCAGGAAGCCGGCGGCGGGCGAGATGGGCTTTCCGGTAGGGTCGAAGGCGGAGACGGAGTTGCCGTCGCGGTTAGCGACCCAGACACGGCCGGAGCCATCGATGGCGACGCCGGTGGGGGCGCTCAGGCCGCCGCCGGTGAAGCCCGCGGCGGGCGAGAGGGCAGTGCCGTCGCTTGAGAACTTGCCGAGGGCGTTGTTCTTCGGGCTGGTGAACCAGATGTTGTCGTCGGCATCGAGGGCGAGGGCGTTGGTTTCGTTGCCGGCGGCGGCAGTGACGCCTTCGGCGAACTGGGTGATGGTGGCGGGGATGGTGAGGCGGGAGAGGTTGCGGCCGGAGCCAATGACCCAGCCGCGGCCCTGGCTATCCACCGAGATGCCGGAGCTTGCAGTGTTGACGTTGAAGGCGGTGAGGGTAGCGCCGGAGCCGCGCAGGGCGGTGACCTGCGGGGCACCCGAGACCCAGAGGTTCTCTGCGGAATCGATGGCGACGAAGGAGCAATTTCGGCCGCAGGGGAACCCATTCGAGGTGATGGGAGTGCCGTTGGGGGCGAACTCTGAGAGGACGGGAGCGCCGGGTGCGATGGCGCCATAGCTGGAGACCCAGGCATTGCCGGAGGAGTCTAGAGCGACAGAGACGGGCTGGGCGAGGCCGCCGCCGGTGAAGCCAGTGGAGCCCGAGAGAATGTTGCCGAAGGGGTCGAACTCGGTAAGGGTGTTGTTGGCATAGCCGGGTACCCAGAGGTTGCCGGCTCCATCAAAGGCAGGGAAATAGGGACCGGCCATGGACTCAGAGAGATAGGTGATGCCGATGGTCCAGTCGTTGGGGGCGGCGGCAAGGGCGGGACGGAAGGGTTGCGCGCCCGTGAGGGCGAAGAGGGCGGGAACGTTCGCGGCGGGGTTGCGGGCGATGTTGAGGATGGCTTGGACGGTGTCGCCGGGTGGGTTGCCGGCGACATCGGGGGCGAGCGCGAAGAGAGCGTTGCAGGCGCTGGCGGCGTTGGAACAGGGAACAAGCAGGTTGGCCAAAGTGTCGAAGGTGGCGACGGGAATGGCGCCGTTTCCGCCCGGAGCGAAGGAATAGACACTGCCGGAACCGATATCTACGAGATTGGCGAAGGCGAGGAAGGCGTTGCGGATGCCGGCGAGCGCGTTGGCTGACTGGGTGGAGCTAACGTGGAGGTCATCGACCATAAAGCCGGCCAGGGCGTAGGCGCTGACGACGGTCGAAACCTGGTTGATGTTGACGAAGCTGATCTGCTGCGCGAAGGTGCCGATGGACGGACAGACACCGAAGGTGGAGAGCAGGGCGAGATGGGGGTTGGGGGCTTCGCCGCCGGGTGAGCCGCCGAGGGCGAGGACGTAGACGAGCTGTCCGGGGGTGCACTGGTAGGTACCGGTGAGGCCGAAGTTGCCCTGGGCATCGCTGGCGACGTAGCTGCCGACGCTGTCTGTGAGGACGCCGGGAGCGGTGGGGTTGATGAGCGAGATGCTGGGGCTGCCGTAGCCGGAGGTATTGGCGGCGAAGAGATAGATGTGGGAGTCGGCGATCTGGCTGGGGCCAGCCTGCGCGTGACCGCGGAGGGTGCCGGGGGTGGAGGGTGTGACGACGGGAGCGGCCGAGGAGCTGGTGCCTGTGGCGACGGCGGCGGAGGTGGTCGAGGACGAGGCACAGCCGCTGAGCAGCGACGCCAAGATCGCGAAGGCGAGAGAAAGGCCGAAGGCGGGGCGGATCGGGGTCACAGAAGAGGCTCCAAACGCGAGACACACAGTCTGGACCAGCGTAGCGGCGGGGCGGGACGGAGCGAGGGCCACTTTTGGAAGAAGCGGCTGCGACTTTTGGGGAGGGTTGACCGGCGCGGTCAGGGAAGGGCGACTCTATTCCGGTGCGAAGAACGGGTGGTGGCTCTGCAGGCGTTGCTTGCGACGCTGGCACCTCCAGAGGACCCGTGCGATCTGCTGAGCGCTGATCTCTGTCTCGACAGACCGCAGGGTCTGGTGCCTTATGGAGGGGTGGCTACTCGTGAAGGCGATACCGTGATGCTGGCTGGCCGGTGGACATCATCGCTTTCAGAAGCGCGTCAGAGGACGCCTCGAAGGTGCGAAGCAGGCCGTCATCCTGCAGGGAGGGAACGGTGATGAGTTCCCCCGCATCGAGGCCGCTCAGCGCCGCATCGACACAATCCTCGGTGGTCATGATCGTTGCAGGATCGAGGGTAGACAGGGAGATCCCGACGCTCTCCCAGCCTTCGGACACAGTGACCGCAGGGCTGACGAGCTGCACGCGAATGCCGGTTCCGGCGAGCTGCTGCTGGAGAACCTGTGTGAAGTTGAGGACGAAGGCTTTGGTCGGGCCGTAGACAGGAACGAAGGCAAGTGGCGCGAAGCCGACGCCCGAACCGATGTTGATGATGGTTCCGGACCCTCGTTCCCGAAAGCCGGGAAGGACCGCCATGGTGAGCTTTGTGACTGCCATGATGTTGAGGGCGATCATGTTCGCGAGAGTTTCCGCCGCAATGTCTGTCAGGCTTCCTACCTGCGAGAAGCCGGCGTTGTTTAGCAGAAGAGTAATGGAGGAATCGGCAGCGATTTTGCGCACCGTTGCAGCGAGGCCGTCTGACGAAGCAAGGTCCGCGACGAAGGCCTCCGCGCGGGTTCCGTGTCGCTGGTTCAGGTCTTCGCAGATGCTCTGGAGGCGGTCGCCACGCCGTGCTACGAGAAGAAGATCGTAGCCGCGGGCGGCGAGGCGATCGGCGTAGACCTTGCCGATGCCTGAGGAGGCTCCTGTGATCACGGCGGTGCCGCGTGTGCTGGTACTTGCTTGGCTCAAGGTATCTCCCTCGGTCGTGCTTCTGTGAAGTCACGTCCCAGGTATGACGGTATAGGATATATACCTGATGTCAATGAGGCACCTGACTTAGCCTAGGTCTATCGAAGGAAACCTGATGCCCAATACGGACGAGCAAATTCTGGCTACGCTTCCCACGATCCGACCAATTCTGGATCAGATTTCGAACAAGTGGGCGATCCTGGTTCTAACGTTTATCTGCGAGAAACCGCAGCGCTTCAACGCGATCAGACGTCGCCTCGAGGGCATCACGCAAAAGGCGCTTACGGAGACGTTGCGGCGGATGGAGAGGCACGGGTTGCTGGCACGCCGCGTGTTCCCGGTCTCGCCCATCGCTGTTGAGTACTCGATTACACCGCTGGGCCGAACGCTGCAAGAACCCTTTACGGCGTTGTACGAGTGGGCGGTGGGACATCAGGTGGAGATCGAGAAGGCGAAGCAGGGATTCGATGCGCGCCAGGCTGTCCGCGAGCGCAAGGCTGTCCCTTCGCGCCGGGCGGGGAGCGAGGCTCTTCCTGCGAGAGCGCCTGGTCGAGGCAGGTGAAAGTTTCGGAGCGAGATTGGCCTGGAGGAGGCTCGTCTGCTGATTGGTTCCGTTTAGGAGTCGCTTGGCTGCTTCGGCAAAGGCTTCTCGAGCACTACAAAGGCGAGATCCGGGCGGAGTGGTGTGCCGAAGCGCGTGTCGCCGTACGGAAAGGGACGGATTTCGCCGGTTTGCCGGTAGCCTCTGCGCTCATACCAAGAGATGAGTGCGTCGCGCACGTTGACCACGGTGATCTCGACGAATGAGGCTCCCTGCGAGGCGAGGTAACGCTCCGACGCGTCTAGAAGCCGCCGTCCGAGACCGGAGTTTTGCTGTGCTGGGTGGACGGCGAGTGAGCCGAGATACCACTTTTCGGGGGAGATGGGCTGCAGACTCACGCAGCCATCGAGATTTGCGGTTTGCTGGTTGTCGATCACGAAGAGTTGGACGTGTTCGCGCAGGTCGGCATGCAGCAGGCTTTTCTCCGTACGATTTCCGGTGATGTAGGCGGACTCGGTGCTCCATCCTCGCCGCTCGCCCCCGCCGCGAAAGGCGGCGTTCATGAGGGCAACGATCGCTGGCAGATCATCGTTGCTTGCGGCTCGGAGGAGAAGGGCCATGGAGGCCATTGTACGGAGTGGTGGGTGCTGCGATGGCGCTGCGGTAAGCAGTCTGACGGAGGTATTCCGCGGATTAGGGCGTTTCTGAGGGCGCTGCGACGGGCTTGTTGCGGCCACGAGATATGAGTGTAGTAATGTCACATTTTATGCAACTAAGGACTAAGGCGCGCGTCTAAGTAGACAGAGGGAAACGTCGAGGAGGGTGGACAGCGAGGGGAAGGGCGCACCAAAGGGTGTGGTTGCTGAAGTGCGGCGTGAGGGCGGCACCCGCGATGGCACCAAGCAGGAAGCTGAGAACGGCAGGCGAGGGTAGACGAGATGGCGATCAAGTGGGAGAAGTTGACGGTAAAGAGCCAGGAGGCGCTGCAGGGTGCGCAGGGGCTGGCGGCGGAGCATGGCAATCCGGAGGTGCTGCCGGTGCATTTACTGACAGTGCTGCTCGAGGACAAAGAGGGCGTGGTGTTGCCGGTGCTCGAGCGGGTTGGCGTGGCGGTGCAATCGCTGCTGCATGGCATGAACGCGGCGGTGGCGAAGCTGCCCAAGGTGAGTGGCGGGAGTGCGCAGCCGGGGCTTTCGCAGGGCCTGACGCGCGTGCTTGAGACGAGCTTTAAGGAAGCAGAGAACTTCAAGGACGAGTATGTCTCGACCGAGCACCTGCTGCTGGCATTGACGCAGGCCAAGGGCGCCGGCGGCCGGGATGGCCAAGACGTGGTGCAGACGGCGCTGGCGACGGCGGGCGCAACGCATGAGGCAGTGTTGAAGGCGCTAAGTGCGGTGCGGGGATCACAACGGGTGACAGACCAGAATCCGGAGGGCAAGTTCCAGGCGCTTGAGAAGTATGCGAAGGACCTGACGGAGCTGGCCCGGCGCGGCAAGCTCGACCCGGTGATCGGCCGGGATGAGGAGATACGCCGTGTGGTGCAGGTGCTGGCGCGGCGGACGAAGAACAATCCGGTGCTGATCGGCGAGCCAGGCGTGGGCAAGACGGCGATTGTGGAGGGTCTGGCGCGACGCATCTTCATGGGTGATGTGCCGGAGATCCTGCGGGGCAAGCGGGTGTGCTCGCTTGACCTGGGCGCAATGATTGCGGGCGCGAAGTTTCGCGGCGAGTTCGAAGATCGGCTGAAAGCGGTGCTGAAGGAGATTGAGGAATCGAACGGCGAGATTATTTTGTTTATCGACGAGTTACATACTCTGGTCGGTGCCGGTGCGGCCGAAGGCGCGATGGATGCGAGCAACATGCTGAAGCCGGCGCTGGCGCGTGGCGGTCTGCGGGCGATTGGCGCGACGACGCTGAATGAATATCGCAAGTACATCGAAAAGGACGCGGCGCTCGAGCGACGGTTTCAGATTGTGTATGTGGGTGAGCCGAACGTCGAGGACACGGTGGCCATTCTGCGCGGTCTAAAGGAGCGGTACGAGGCGCACCACAAGGTTCGCGTGAAGGATGCGGCAATTGTGGCGGCGGCGACGCTGAGCCATCGCTACATCTCAGATCGATTTTTGCCGGACAAGGCGATTGACCTGGTGGATGAGGCTGCAGCTGCGCTGGCGATCCAGATTGGGAGTGTGCCGGTGGAGATTGATGATCTCGAACGGCAATCGACGTCGCTCGAGATTGAGCGGGCGGCGCTGACACGGGAGACGGATGTGCACTCGCGCGAACGGCTGGAGGTAGTCGAGAAAGAGCTGGCGGAGACCAAGGAGACGGTAGCGGGGTTGCGGGCGCGCTGGCAGCAGGAACGCGGTGCGATCGGGCGCATTGCGGAGCTGAAGGAGTCGCTCGAGGGTTTGCGCTTTCAGCAGATGGAGGAGACGCGTAAGGGCAACCTGCAACGCGCGGCGGAGCTGCAATATGGCGAGATTCCAAAGGCCGAAGCGGAACTGCGCGAGCTGACGCGATTGCAAGAGGCCGCGGTGGCGGAGGATGCGGCGCTCGATGACGTACGAGACGCCCAGGTCTCAGAAGCGAGACCTGGGGCACCCGGCTCCGTGGCGGCGAAGCAGCCGCGGCGGATGCTGAAGGAGGAGGTCGACGAAGAGGACATTGCGGCGATTGTGTCGAAGTGGACAGGCATTCCGGTGTCGAAGATGCTTGAGGGCGAGATGCAGAAGCTGGTGCAGATGGAGGATCGTCTGCGCGAGCGCGTGGTGGGGCAGGACGAGGCGCTGAGTGCGGTGGCGAATGCGATTCGTCGATCGCGGGCGGGGCTGAGTGATCCGAAGCGGCCGATCGGATCGTTTATTTTTCTGGGGCCGACGGGCGTGGGTAAGACGGAGACGGCGCGGGCGCTGGCGGAGTTTCTGTTTGATGACGAGGCCGCGATGGTGCGGATCGACATGAGCGAGTACATGGAGAAGCACGCGGTGGCGCGGCTGATTGGCGCACCGCCGGGATACGTGGGTTACGACGAGGGCGGGCAGCTGACGGAGGCGGTGCGACGACGACCGTACTCGGTGGTGCTGTTTGACGAGATCGAGAAGGCGCATCCGGATGTGTTCAATGTGCTGCTACAGGTGCTGGACGATGGGCGGCTGACGGACTCGAAGGGACGCACGGTGGACTTCAAGAACACGGTGCTGATCATGACGAGTAACGTGGGCGCGAGCGCGTTGACGACGGCGTGGGCGCAGGGCGAGGAAGGATTTGAGGATGCGAAGAACCGCGTGATGGAGACGCTGCGGCAACAGTTCCGGCCGGAGTTCCTGAATCGCGTGGACGACATCGTGGTGTTTCATCCGCTAGCGGAGGAGCAGCTGGCGCATATCGTCGATCTGCGTCTGAAGGATCTGCAGGCGCTGCTGACGGACCGGAAGATTACGCTCGAGCTGACGGAGCCGGCGCGGCACGCGATCTTCAAGGCCGGGTACGACCGGGCGTATGGCGCGCGGCCGTTGAAGCGGGCGATCCAGCGGATGGTGCAGGACAAGCTGGCGGTGCGGATTCTGGATGGGAGCGTACTGCATGGCGACCATGTGGTGATTGACGCCGTAGCGGATGGGAGCCTGCGATTCACCGTGGCGGAGCGCGCGGCGGCGTAAGTGTCTTGAACGTGCAGGCCGACGGGTAGTAGGGGCAGCTATGCCTTTGCTGCCTGCCGGCCCTTTTCTTGCGCGAGGGATTCATGCAGGACGGCGCGTGACGCGTGCGGGGGATGCGAGAACGTGAGAAGCGGAGTTAGGATGGTGGGGCCCCGAACTGGAGTGGTTGGGACCGGGCCGGCCGATGACACTTGCTGGCGACACGCGTCACTAGAGAAGGTGCCAGTGGCAGGGGCACGATGCCGGAGAGGGTGCCGGTGCGGATCGAGCGGAGCGAGGACGGAACGGTGCAGGCACGAACGCTGATCGCAGGGGCTACGGGGCAGGTAGGGACACAGATGCTGCGATACCTTACGGATGTTCGTGGGGCGGAGACGGCCTTGGCGACGACACGGCATACGCGGGAGGGTTGGCTGCATCTAGACTTTGCCGAGCTGGCGACGATAGACCAAGCGGCTGCACTTTTTGACGGGTACGAGCTCGACAGCATCTATTGCGTCGCAGGTATGACGGCTGTGGACGCATGCGAGGATGAGCCAGATCTGGCCTTTCGAACGAATGCGCGCGGGCCGGGAGTTCTGGCGGCGTATGCGCAACGGCGAAAGCTACCCTTTGTGTATTTCTCGACCGAGTACGTCTTTGATGGAGCTCCGGAGCACCCGGGACCCTACGCAGAAGACGCGGCGCTTCGGCCACTCAGTGTGTATGGCAAAAGCAAGCTGGCGGGCGAAGAGGCGGTCTGCAAGGCGTGTACGGGAGCGCTGATTCTGCGGACGACAGTTGTGTACGGACCGGACGCGCGGCAGAAAAATTATCTTTACAGCCTGATGCGCAATCTAGCGACGGGAACACGGATGCGTGTGCCGGAGGATCAGGTGTCGACGCCGACGTATAACCTGGACCTGATCGCGGCGGCAGTTGGCCTGGTGCAGTGTGGAGCCTCAGGCGTGTTTCACGTATGTGGACCGGAGGTGCTGGGGCGACTCGAGTTTGCGCGAGCGATTGCAGCACAGCTTGGGCTCAATGGATCGCTGCTCGAGGGTGTGTCTACGGCGGAACTAGGACAGCGCGCGCCGCGGCCGCTGGCTGCCGGGCTCGCAACAGGAAAGTTGACAGCACTGTATCCGCAGTTGCGGATGCGGCCGGTAGCCGAGGCGATCATGGAGTGCGCCGCTGAGCTTCAGGAGTTCCTTCATAGAGCTTCTTCCGTCGAGTAGCGTATGGTCTCATAATGCAAGCTGCCAAGCCGCTCATTTCCCTTGTGGTGCCGGTCTACAACGAGGAGGAGACTCTTCCGCTGTTCTATCCGGCAGTGAGGGCTGTAATCGATCCACTGGCAGACCGGTATGAGTTCGAGTTTGTCTTTACGGATAACCATTCCAGTGACGGAACGCCCGAGCTACTTCGCGAGCTGGCGCGGATGGACAGCAGGATTCGTGCCTACCGATTTTCGCGAAACTTCGGGTACCAGCGATCAATTCTGACGGCTTATCTGCGGGCAAAGGGAGATGCGGCCATCCAACTGGACTGCGACCTACAGGATCCACCGGAGCTGATTCCCGTTTTTCTGGAGACGTGGCGCGGGGGTTCAGATGTTGTCTATGGCATTCGGCGATCGCGGCTTGAGTCCAGACGATGGACGTTGGCTCGGAAGGTATTTTACTGGCTGGTCGACTTTTTGTCAGAAGATCCCATACCGCGCGACGCAGGAGATTTCCGCCTCATTAGTCGAAGAGTGATCGAGGAGCTGCGGCGGATCGGGGAGCCGAGCCCTTATTTGCGAGGAACGATTGCGACGCTTGGATTCCGGCAGACCGGGATTGATTATGCGCGACAAGCACGTATGGTGGGGCAGTCGAAATTTTCCTTTTACGACAATATTAAGTTGGCCCTGGATGGCATTGTTAATCAATCCGTTGTTCCTTTACGCGTGGCCACATACGTCGGTTTAGCTATCGCTGCGCTGACAGTACTCGCCAGTTTAGGCTACATCGTTGCTTACTTCACCGTGGGGTTTCGAGCGCCCGCTGGGTTCACGACCATCACGGTTCTGATTCTGGGTTCGCTTGGCATCAATGCTTTGTTACTGGGTGTTATTGGCGAATACCTGGGACGCATGTACCTGCAAATGAAAAACCGCTCGCTGAGCATTGTGGAGAGAGAGTTGCATGAGGAGTAAGCAAACTCTCAATATGAGTTACTTCAGAGAAGGTACGGGGTCGTTGAGATCACGTCGTGTGGCGGGTCAAAATCGGTCGGAGCGCACCGTACGGTTACCGACTGATCTGTATCGCTTTGCGTGGGGCCTGATTGCGCTCATGCTCACGTGCTTCATTCTTAACCTTCTTTGTGGGACTTTCCTGCATCTCTACGAGCCTTATGCGACCCCTCTGTTCACGGAGTATTTTCCAGATTTTGTGTTACTCAAGCCCCGCTTTCAGCATTTCCATACCCCTGAGTTTTTTACTTTTCCCGGGGTGACGCCTTTCATGTATCCGGCCCCAGTTGCGGTTGTGTATGAGATGTTCTATCTCGTTCCCGCACACCCGCTCAGGACTTTCCTGCTGTTTGGGTTAGCGGCCTTCGTCGCAGCCGGCATACTCTTTGGGCGACTTCTCCGTCAGCGAGGAGTCCGGCCTGTTGACGCATTTATTTTCCCGTTCGTGGTACTGCTGTGCTCTTACCCATTCTGGTTTGCGGGTAAGCAGGCGAACATGGAAATTGTGATTTGGGTCATCGTCGCGGCAGGTCTCGCGCTTTTCCTAAACGGTCGAGGATATTCGGCAGCTACATGCTTTGGATTCGCCGCCTCGATGAAGATCTATCCAATCATTTATCTCGGTCTGCTGCTGGTACGCCGGCAATACCGGCAGGTGATTGTGGGAGTGCTTACGGCCACTTTGGCGACCGTGGCTTCCCTGTGGGCTGTGTACCCTCGTCTTTTGGTTTCGTCACAAAGAATCAGCGCTGGTGTTGAGCAATTCCGATTTCTGTACATGCTTCATGTGCGACCCGAGATTGGAGCAGATCATTCTCTTTTCGCGGTTTTCAAACTGGCTTTGCCCACACTTCCGCCACCTAGGGATTTGGGTAAGATTCTCTCGATTTACCTCGCTGTCGCAGCCATTGGTGGATTGGTGTTGTTTGTCTTCCGCATCCGGAAGTTGCCGGTGCTCAATCAGGTGCTTTGTTTGGTGATCGCGTCTATCCTTTTTCCGCCAACGTCGTTCGAGTACACGCTGCTGCATCTCTTCGATCCGTTTGCGATGTATGTTCTGCTGATCGTGACCTATCGGCGAGAAGGACGAAGAGTCCCTGGCCTGAAGTTCCTTCTTCCTTGCTTCGCTGTTCTTCTCGGATTCATTCCTGAACTGATCCGCCATCACGTCAGTTTTGGAGGACAGGTTAAAAGCGTTCTGCTTCTCGCATTGTTTGTGTATGCACTCTTTCAGCCTCTCGCTTCCTTGAGTGAAGAGGCGATTTCCTGGAACTCTAGGCAAGAATCCATGACATCGTGACCTGGTTAGCTGAGAGGACTACGGTCGAGTTAATCGCGGCATTTAGAGCTACATGCCTGATGTGCTAGGGGAGACGAAACGACACGATGACACTCTCGCGGACTATTCAATTCACGGAGTCGAAGCTTCCCGGATGCTTCGTGGTGCAGTTTCCGGTCTTTCACGATGATCGTGGTCATTTTGTGAAAACAATTCAACGATCTGCCTTCGAGGCGCATGGGCTCGAGGCGGATTTCAAGGAGTGCTTTTACAGTACGTCGTACAAGGATGTTTTACGCGGCATGCACTTTCAGCTGCCAGATAGCGATCATGCCAAGCTGGTGTATTGCACGGCGGGCTCAATTTATGACGTGACGCTGGATCTGCGCGTGGGATCACCGACGTATGGACAGCATGAGATCTACGAACTCTCGACCAATGCCAGTAATGCCGTGTATCTACCACGCGGCATCGCCCATGGGTTTTTCGTCCGCGAGGCACCTGCGGTGATGGTGTACCACGTGAGTAGCGAGCATGATCCAGCATTGGACGCTGGTATTCGATGGGATTCGTTTGGTGCGGCGTGGCCAGTGGAAGAGCCGATTGTGTCGCAACGGGATAACAGCTTTACATCACTCGCCGAGTTTGAGAGTCCGTTTCGCTACGGCCCGAGATAAAAGCTGATCTTGGATGGCGGGCTGATGAGCCTAGCTCGACCCTGCGAAGGAGGCCTTCGATTCCTTTCGCTTATACCTCTGCTCGACATGAGCCGCGACACGCGATCCGAGCCGAATTAGCGGATATTCGATAAGGTGATAGGCGGCAACCGAAAGAAGGATGATCGAGGCGAACTCGACGGAGAGTTGGATGGCGAGGCTTTGCCCGCGCAGAACATACAATCCGAGAACAATGGCAAAAGGATGCGAGAGATAGACGCCGTAGGAGTATTTGGCGACTTCATGACTGGCACGAAGAATCCAGGGTTCGCGGAGATCCTTGATGACAGGAAGAAGAAGGCCCAAGGAGAGGCAGAAGACCCAGGCGGTGCGGGAACTGGGATGCGCCAGAAAAGCGGTCACTAGCACAACTAGCGCCGGCAGAAGCAGCATCGCGGGAAGTCGCGGGCGCCATTTTCCGAAGCCGACGTATGCAATGACGCCCGGGATAAAAGCAGGGGCGACCATCGGCAAGGTTGCCGAGATGCTTGGAAACAGGGTTCGGCAACAGAGACAGATGAGAAACCAGATCAGGACCAAGGGCCAGATTGATTTCTCCTGCCGCACAAAGAAGAAGAGGAATGGAAGGAAAAGATACATCTGCACTTCAAGCGGCAATGTCCAAAGAACTCCCAGCAGGTTTGATTGAAGTGGCAAGAGGTTCTGAATGAGCAGCGTTGCAGAAACCTTATTAAGCATGCTGACATGCAGGTATTGGAAGTAGTTGCTGACGGTGCCATTGACCGGAGCGTGGGTTAGAAGTGCGACCCAAATCGCGACGATGGCAAGCGGATAAATACGAAACACGCGGCGAATGTAAAAGTCGAGGACGAAAGGTTTGCGCTCGAGAGACCACATGAGCACAAGCGCTGTGTGGACGAAGAAGATATAGACGCCGGCGAGGCCGATCCACTCGACTTCCCAGACGCCGAGAAACTGGATCTTCATGGCGAGAAGAGTGTGATCGAAAACCACAAGACAGACGGCGATGGCTCGGATGAAGTCGAGATTTGGCCTTGGAGTCATGAGCTACAGCCCAGGAGCAATTAATAAAACACTGCCGAGTCAGTCGGCGAAACGCGATTTGAGACGAAGAAACGGACTCTCGAAGAAACGAAAGCTGAGCGAGGCGAAGAAAAGGGTGCCGACGAACGCCAGCAGGAAGATTGCGGTACCACCTTTGCTCAAATGCTCGCCGAAAAAGTGCGTTAGGGTGTGGCCATAAACCCAATGAAACATATCGTGGAAGACGTAGAAGCCATAGCTGATCTCCCCCAGGTAACGCAATGGAGCGAGGTTGAGGGTTCGTGCGAGGAGGTTGTCGAGTGAGAGAAGATGGAGCACAAGGGCGGCGCAGGTTATGTCAAGAAGGGTGTAGCCGATAGTGGTCATCACGGGGTCACCGGCGTACGGGTGATAGAAGAGGTGAGTTGGACCGAGATGACGATAGGTCAACTCCCAAAGGATGAAGCCGGTGCTGGCGGCGAGCAAAGTCAGGCGAGCGAGTCGGTGAACACGGGCGGCTTCGGGGCCGCGAATGGCGAGAGCAGTGAAACCGCCGATCAGTAAAGCGTCAGCGCGGAGGGGCGTGAAGCGATACAGAAGCTCTGCAGAGAGGTATGCCTGCGGAACGAGATGGAGGCAGGCGAGGCGAGCAGCAAGGAGGACGGGCACGCTGGCGAGACAAAGGTTGCGCAGGGTCTCGCGCTTGCGAAGGGTAAAGACGACCATAGGCCAAACAAGATAGAACTGCTCCTCGACGCAGAGGGACCAGAAGTGACCGAGGTAGAGAGTGAAGGTTGTAGGAGGGATAGGCTGCGCGCGAAGGTGTTCGATGGCACCGAGCGGAAAGAGAGGACTGTGGAGGAAGACGAATCGGGCGTAATTGCCGAGATAGCAGAACCAGAGCACCCAGGCGGGGTTCCACAGCCAATGAAAGATGGGGGTGGTGAGAACGGCGCCGAGAAGCACAGCGTAGTAGAGCGGGAAGATGCGCAGTGTGCGGCGCATGTAGAAGTTGCGGACGCGGTGAGCGTGGTTGCGAGTGTCGTAAAGGATGCCGGTGATTAAGAAGCCGGAAAGGACAAAGAAAACATCTACGCCGGTCCAGCCCCAGTTGAGCGCCGGGTGAGATGGCCCGAGGTAGTGTTGGAAGAGGACGAGCAATACGGCAATCGCGCGGAGACCGTTGAGCGCGGGATAGAAGCGTTTGTTTTCCGGCGGTGGCAGGTCGGGCGCTGCCAGGGCCTGTCCATCTGGTGGGAGTGTCAGGCTCTCTGGCGAGTGCAGACTTGCGTCGGGGATATCGGCCTCCAAAGAAGATGCGCGTTCGCCAAAGTATACCGGCGGTAGCAAGGCGAGTGCTTGAGGTTATGGGTAAGAACGACTCAACGCCGCACACGCCTCAAGCTCGTATACTGAGAGACTGTGCTGCGAATGAACGGAATGGTGGGGTCGATCGAGCGTGGCTAGGCGCGCGATTGTGATTGGTGCGGGGCCGGCGGGGTTGACGGCGGCGCTGGAGTTGCTGCGGCAGACGGACGTTGTGCCACTGGTGCTGGAAGCGACGGATGAGATCGGCGGGATCTCGCGGACAATCCGGTACAAGGGCAACCGTATGGATATCGGCGGCCACCGCTTCTTTTCAAAGAGTGATCGTGTGATGCAGTGGTGGATGGACCTGATGCCGCCCGAGGCGACGGAGGCCGACCAGAAAATTAGCTACCAGGGTAAGCAGCGGGTGCTGGCGGTACCGGCGCGGCTGTCGCAGGAGCCAGTGCTGCGCGGCGCGGGACCAATTTTGCTGGCGACCGACACCGACGAGACGGATGTCGAGGATCGCGTCAACCCGGCGGCGCACGGGCATACGGAGACGATCGTGGTGGCGCCAACGGTGGCGGAGAGCGATCGGGTGATGCTGATTCGGCCGCGGAAGAGCCGGATTTACTATCTGCGGCAGTTCTTTGATTACCCGATCAGCCTGTCGTTGCAGACCCTGCGCGCGCTGGGGGCGAGGCGGACGATTCGGGTGGGGCTGAGTTATCTGTGGTCGCGGGTGCGGAAGATCGAGCCGGAGCGGAGTCTCGAAGACTTTCTGATCAATCGGTTTGGGCGCGAGCTGTACCTGACGTTCTTCAAGAGCTATACGGAGAAGGTGTGGGGGACTTCGTGCAGCGAGATCTCGGCCGAGTGGGGTGCGCAGAGGATCAAGGGGCTGAGCCTGACGACGGCGGTGAAGCACTTTGTGAAGAAGAGCCTGACGCGGCGGAAGACTACGGATGTGGCGCAGAAGGGTACCGACACGAGCTTGATTGAGCGGTTTATGTATCCGAAGTTTGGGCCGGGCCAGCTATGGGAGCATGTGGCGGACCAGGTGGTGGCGGGTGGCGGCGAGGTGCTGCAGGGGTGGACGGTGGATCGGGTGCGCTGCCAGGGAGATCACGTGGTGGCGATCGAGGCGGTGCATGCCGGTGGGGAGCGACGCGAGTTTGCCGGTGACTATTTCTTCTCGACGATGCCGATGAAGGACCTAGTGCGGGCGATGGATGCGCCGGTGCCGACGAGCGTTCGCGAGGTGAGTGAGGGGCTGGAGTATCGGGACTTTATCACGGTGGGGCTGCTGGCGGATCGGTTACGCGTGAAGGAGGCGGGTGGCGGCTTGCTGCGCGACACGTGGATCTATGTGCAGGAGCCGGATGTGCAGCTTGGGCGGTTACAGATCTTCAACAACTGGAGTCCGCACCTGGTGGCGGACCCGACGAAGGTGTGGATTGGCCTCGAGTACTTCTGCTATGAAAGCGACGATCTGTGGAAGATGGACGACGAGGCGTTGAAGACGTTTGCGATCTCCGAGGTGGTGAAGATCGGCATCCTGACGGCGGATGCGGTGACGGACGGGCATGTGGTGCGGGTGCCGAAGACGTATCCGGCGTACTTCGGGACGTACTCGCGCTTTGAGGAGTTGCGGGAGTGGACGGATCGGTTTGAGAACCTGATTCTGATTGGGCGGAACGGTATGCACAAGTACAACAACCAGGATCACAGCATGCTGACGGCGATGACGGCGGTGGATGAGATCGCGGCGACCGGGCGGGTGGACAAGGCGAAGCTGTGGGGGATTAACACGGAGCAGGAGTACCACGAGGAGAAGAAGTAGATGCGGCGATTGCTGGTGTTGGTGGTGCTGGGCCTGATTGCTCTGGCGGTGGTGTACCGCGACCGGCTGTACCTGCGGGATCCGCTGGGGAAGATCGCTCGCAATGGGGTGGTGCAGGACGACTCGCGGATCTTCATCAACTACGAAAACGAGGTACTGGTGCGGGAGAAGGGTGGCACCGAGATGTTTGTGGTGCAGCACTGGAACGGGCTGCCGGCGACGCCGGCGGGGCTGACCTGCATTGAAGGGATGCTGTGCCTGACGCCGGCGGATCGGGTGATGGATGTGGGCGAGGCGACGACCGGGCGGAGGGCAGCGGAGATGACGGATCGCGCGGTATCGTTTGCCGACGCAGCCGGGACGAAGGTGCTGGTGACGATCCGGTAGGGGTGCCCCCCTCTCCGGCCCTAAAATCCTCATTTCGCTTGGCTTAGGTGATGCAGCTCCCGTAAAATCTTGCAACGATTGAGGTTACGGCTAAATTCCTCATTCCGCTGAAGATAGCTCGGCTGAGACCATGTGTGGGGCGTGATGAGCCAATCCAGTGTAGGGCCTGCGCGCGGGTGGCTGCGCCAGTTGGATGGGGATGAGCGAGGTGCGGTGGATGCGAACTCCGGATGGACGCTACCTTGTGGTGCGGGGACGGCTGTGGCGATGCAGCAACCCGGAGCTAGCGAGCGATGAGCGCGAGCAATTGACGCGCGAGTTGATGTCGGCGCGTCGGGCGAAGGGCGTTGCGATGCGGGCGGGCGACGAGGCTGCGCGCGAGGCAGCACGGAAGCGGGTGGATGCGGCGAAGCATGGGTTGGGCGAGCGGGGACCGGTTTGGTGGACGGACGGGGCTCCGGACCTGAACCGGCATATGGCGGGGACGACGGTGTATGCGGAGTGGTTTCGAAAGATGGAGAACGACGCGGAGCGCGAGTGAGCGAGCGGCGTTCCCAGGAGAGATGCAGATCCCTACGGGATGACAACAAGGTGGTGTGATGGCGGGCATGGCGCCACGACACCTCACGAAGAGGAAAGCGGTGCAGCCGGGGGGCTGCACCGCTCCTTGCGTCCGGGGCGTTAGCGGGTTGAGGCGGTGGTGATGGCTGCGGGTGCGGGGGTGTAGTTCACCTGCAGGGTGAGGATCTGGAAGGGCTTGATGGGTGCGGTGAGGGTGTCACCGGAGACGGTGAGTGCGGTGCCCTCGGACTTCTCCATCAGGTTGGTGACGGTGGCGGTGGTTGCGCCGGCGGGGAGGTGGAGCTTTACGTCGCCGGTCTGGCCCGCCCACTCGTACATGCGAATGATGAGGGCGTTCGAGTCCTCGGCCTTTTTGACGGCTGTGAGGACGACATTGGGATTCTCGACCGAGATGAAGGAGTGCTCCTTGGGAAGCGCGCCCTCGTGCGAGGCGACCTGCATGGCGGTGATGGGGTAGTTGAACTCGTAGCCGCGATGCATAGTCTGCGCCTGCTTCCAGGTGCCGGCGTGCGGGTAGAGGGCATAGCGGAAGTGCTGCTCGCCGCGGTCAGCGTCGGGATCGGGCGAGGCGGGCGAGCGCAGCAGCGTGAGGCGAAGCACGTTGCTCTCATCGTCGTAGCCGTACTTGGAGTCGTTGAGGACGGAGAGGCCGAGCTTGCTGTCGCCGAAGTCAGCCCAGTTGAGCGCGGGGACTTCGAACTGCGCCTTCTGGTAGGAGTTCTCGCGGAGGGTGGTGCGTTCGATGGCGCCGTAAGGGATCTCGTAGCTGGCCTTTTCGTTCTTTGCGGCGATGGGGAAGGCGGCCTTCAGGAGAACGTGGGTCTCGTGCCAGTCGACGTCGTTGCCGACCTCGACCAGATCGGCGCCAGCATCGAGGGAGATACGCTCTGTGAAGGTGGAGGCCTGCCAGTGACGCTTGACTTCGACGGTGGCGCGGAGCGGTCCCTCTGTGGCGATGCTGACGGAGTCTACGCTATCGATGGGGGTGTTGTGATCGAGGGTGCCGGGATCGATGTTCCAGGCGTCGTACTCCTGCGGGGTGTCCTTGAAGGTCTGCAGCTGATTGCCGCAAGCGTTCGGAGCGAGGGTTTCGTTGCCGGACTTGACGTCAACGAGGCTGGTGATGCAGCCGGTCCCTTTATTGACGGAGACGCGGATGGCGGCGTTCTCAAGCGTGATGGCGTCGGATTTGTTCGAGACCTTGACCAGCTTCTTTGCGTCGTCGGAGCTGTCATGCGCCTGGGCGTGAAGGAGTTTGTAACCAAGTGAGGGCAGATCGTCGACGCGGGCGAGAACGGTGAAGGTGCTGGTGGCGGCATCGTGGTTGAGCACCTGCGTCACGACGGGCTTGTTGCCGTCATCGAGAAGGCGGATGCCGTCGGCGTGTTCGGGCAGTTGCACGGTGAGCTTAACAGTTTCCGAGCGCTGCCAGGCAAGCGGGTTGAAGAGGAGGATGGGGGTGTTGCCCTTGACGCGGGTGTCTATCTTTGCGGCGATGTTGCTCAGCGAGTCATCGGCGATGATTTGATCGGTGGAGAAGACCTTGTTGTAGGCCTTCTGCGCGTCGCGATAGATGACGGCGATG
Source organism: uncultured Acidobacteriaceae bacterium (assembly GCA_964235665.1). Classification (GTDB taxonomy): domain Bacteria; phylum Acidobacteriota; class Terriglobia; order Terriglobales; family Acidobacteriaceae; genus Edaphobacter. The sequence goes on along the minus strand of CAXSAY010000005.1, from coordinate 164,576 downwards.
CCGGAGCCGGCGGCGAGATCGTGGAATTGATTGAAGGTGATTTTGCGCCAGTTGTCGGTGAAGATGTCGTTGGGATAGACGACGCCGTTGAGCCAGGCGAGGGAGGCGAGCTTCTCGGCGTCGAGGGTTGCGGCCTCGCTCAGGCGCATATTGTGTTTGTGATTGGCCTGGGTGGTGAAGACGCCGCGATGGAACTCGAAGTAGAGCTCATCCTTCCAGGTGGGGATGCTGATCTGGCCGGCTGGGGGAGCGGGCGGCGCCTGCCAGCCTTTGCCGATCTTGTCGTAGTTCCACTCGGGCGAGTCGGAGGCGATCTTGGTTTCAAGGCCGGAGAAGAAGTGCTGTGCGGTGCCGTAGCGCATGGTGGGCACGGCGAGTTGCTCGGCGGAGTTGCCGGGGGTGCTGGCGGCGATGTAGTGCTCGGCCTGATCGAGCATGTTGCGGGTGGGGCCGCCGCCGTGATCGCCAAGGCCGTAGAGATCCATCATGTCGGCGGTGCCGGGGTTGCGCTCTGCGGACTCCTTGAAGTCGGCGGCGATGCGAGCGGGGCTCACGTTGTCATGCGTGTAGTCAGTGGGGAAGTAGGTGAGGACCTTTGAGCCATCGGGAGACTCCCACCAGAAGAGCCGCAGGGGCAGCTGGTTGGTGTCGTTCCAATGCATCTTCTGGGTGAGGAAGTAGTCGAGGCCGGAGCGCTTGTAGATCTGCGGGAGCTGCCAATTGTAACCAAACGAGTCCGGGTTCCAGCCAATGCGGGCGGTGACGCCGTACTCCTTCTGGAAGTAGCGCTGGCCGACGAGCAGCTGGCGAACGAGGGACTCGCCGCCGGGCAGGTTGAGGTCGGGCTCGACCCACATGCCGCCTACGATCTCCCAGCGGCCTTCCTTGATGCGCTCTTTGATCTGGTCGTTGAGCTTGGGATACTTGTCGGCCATCCACTCGTTGTACTGCGCGGCGGACTGGGTGTAGGTGTAGTTGGGGTACTCGTTCATCAGCTGGAGCGCGGTCGAGAAGGTGCGCTTGACGACGTCGATGGTTTCGCTTTCGGGCCAGAGCCAGGCGGCATCGATGTGGGAGTTGCCGGTGAGGATGATGTTGGCCTTTTCGAGTTCGGGGCGGAGGGTGTCGAGCACGCCCTGCGCTTTGCGAAGCGAGGCGTCAAAGGCGACCTGGTTGGCGGCCGAGAGCGCGTTCAAGTTGATGTCGGCGACGGCCTGCTCGACCTTGGGCATGAGGTCCTGGCGCGAGGGCGTGAGCGACGGCAGGATGTTGGCGGCGGTGATGGCCTGGATGCGGATGTCTTCGGGGCTGGGGCGGGCGGGCTTGCCGCTGACGGGGGCAACGGGCTCGATGCGCAGGCTGACACCGCGCAGGCGTTTGTCGTCGACGGTCTGGAGGAGCTTGACAGCGATCTCGACGGAGTCGCCGGGCTTGGCGGGCTCGAAGAGGACGATGGGCTCGAGGTCGTCACCGAGCGCGACGCGGCGGCCGTTGAAGTAGATGATCTGCGGGATGGGGCCGTTGGCGTCTGCGCGGAACTGGAACCAGACGCGCGAGCCGGAGATGTCGTAGCCGTGCACGGCCTTCGGGATAGTGACTTTGTGGCGCAGCCAGATGGTGTCTTTGCCGCCGGTGTAGGGGGTCTTGATCTGCTGCCAGGAGGAGTCGTCGAGGGTGGTGGCTTCGCCGTGAGGGATGTCGCCGGTGTGTATGCGCCACTCGTCGGTGGGTGCGGAGAGGGAGGTGAGGGTTTGCAGCGTTTCGAGTGTTTTCTGGCTTTGCGCAGAGAATGTGGCCTCTCCGCGCTCCGGGGTGTGCGTCTGGGCGTGGACGGCGGCGGCGAAGAGCGGGCAGGCGAAGGCAGCTGCGAGACGAAGGGTCGATCGGCGAGGGCGCATGGGACCGAGGGTAGCAGGGTATCGATACCATATGCCATTCGGCCGGGCGGTTTACGGCAACAAAATACACCGGGAGACAGGCGGGCGCGGGTAGAGTGAGGCGATGACGCGAGTTTCTGTCTGGATATGGGCGCTGGGGCTGAGCGTGCTGCTGTGGCCGCGGGGCGAGCTGGCCGTGGCGGCGCCGAAGAGCGAAGAGCGCGGCGTGTTTACGCTGTACAAGTTTGCCAAAGCTATCGGTCAGGAGACCTACACGCTGCGGTCAAGGGGCGACGGGATCGCTGAGCTGCGGGACGATTTTCTGTTTACCGATCGCGGAACGAAGGTGCCGCTGAAGACGATGCTGCTGGCGGATCGAGAGCTGCGGCCGCTAACGTTTGCGACGGATGGGAGCTCTTCGCGGACGAGCGAGCTGCACGATACGGTCGAGGTCGCGGGCGATCGCGTGCGCATCACGCGCGATGCGGTGACGACGGAGGCGGCGGAGCCGAAGGACGCGTTTGTGATCGATGGCTATGCGCCGGTTGCCATGCAGGAACTAATGATGCGGTTCTGGATGGGGCGTGGGCGGCCGGCAGCTTTGCCGATCTTGCCCGCGGGCACGGTGAGGATCCAGGCGGCGGCGACGATGTCGGTTCGGGGCGGGAACGGCACGGCGGAGGAGTTGTCCGGGTTTACGGTCGGCGGCCTGATCTGGGGTGGGGAGAGCCTATGGTTAGATCAGGCTGGCCAGCTGGTGGCGCTGGTGAGCACGGATGCGGAGTTTGACCACTTCGAGGCGGTGCGGGAGGGGTATGAGGGGGCGCTGCCGCAGTTCATCCAGGGTGCGGCGACGGCGAACCTGGCGACGCTGGCGGAGCTTGGGGCCGCGGCGAGGCGAGCAGCTCCGAGGCGGATGGCGATCGTGGGGGCGACGCTGATCGACGGCACGGGTGGTACGCCGGTTGAGGACTCCGCGGTGCTGCTCGAGGGGGATCGGATCGTCGCGGCAGGCGCTCGCGCCGCGGTGCGGATTCCGCGCGGGACAGAGACGCTGGACGCTCGCGGCAAGTGGCTGCTGCCCGGGTTGTGGGACATGCATGCGCACTTCGAACAGGTGGAGTGGGGGCCGATCTACCTGGCGAGCGGTGTGACAACGGTGCGGGACTGCGGCAATGAGTTCGACTTCATCACGACGGTGCGGGACGCGCTGCGCGACGGGCGGGGGATCGGGCCGGAGATCCTGATGGCGGGGATCGTGGACGGGAGCGGTCCACGGTCGCTGGGGGCGACGATTGCGGATACGCCGGAGCAAGCACGGGCCGTGGTGGCGCGGTACAAAGCGGCCGGTGCGCTCGAGATCAAGCTGTACAGCTCGATTAAGCCGGCGCTGGTGCCGGTGTTTGCCGCCGAGGCGCATCGGCTGGGGATGACGGTGACGGGCCATGTGCCGACGGGCATGACGGCGACCGAAGCGGTGCTCGCGGGGATGGATCAGATCAACCATGCGAGCTACCCGGCGATGGAGTTTGCGAACGTGACGGAGCGGAGGCAGCTGCCGGCAGATGTGCGGATTGACTTCAACAGTGAGCGCTCGCGGCGGCTGATGGAGGTGTTTCGCAGCCACGGCACGGTCTTCGACCCGACGCTGGCGCTGTTTGAGCTGGTGTATCACCCGGAGCGGGTGGCGGTGGCGAGCTTTGAGCCGGGGGTGGAGAAGGTGGCGCCGCAGCTGGCGTATGGGTTGGCGCGTGGTGGCGTGGACGTGAAGCAGGAGGCATCGACGACGGCGTGGTACCGGGCGATGGTGGCGACGGTGCGGGCGCTCCATGCGGCGGGTCTGCCGATTGTGGCGGGGACGGACCAGGCGGTGCCGGGGTACAGCCTGCATCGCGAGCTGGAGCTGTATGTGGAGGCGGGGATGACGCCGATGGAGGCGATCGAGAGTGCGACGTCGGTGCCGGCGCGAGCGATGGGGCTGAGTGACCGGGTGGGGACGGTGCGGGCGGGGCAGCGGGCGGATCTGCTGCTGCTCGATGCGGATCCGCTGGCGGACATCCGGGCGACGCGGCGGGTGTGGCGGACGGTGGCGGCCGGGGCAGTGTATGAGCCGGGGCCGCTGTGGAGGAGTGTGGGGTTTGTGCCGTAGGGCAGATCGCTAAGGGCGGCGGGCGAGGACGACGCGCGGGATGCCCTGGAGATCGATGAGGAACTGGACGGCGTGCCAGTCGTGCAGGAGGCGGGCGAGGGCGGGCTGCTGACCGGCGCCGAGTTCCATGGCGAGCAGGCCGGCGGGGCCGAGGTGTTGCCGGGCCTGGGGGATCAGGCGCTCGTAGATGCTCAGGCCGTCCGTGCCGGCGAAGAGCGCGCCGGCGGGTTCGAAGTCGCGGACCTGAGGATGGAGGGAGGCGCGGTCGGCGTCCGGAATGTAGGGCGGGTTCGAGAGAATGGCGTCAAAGGGCGGGGCGTCAGGGGGCAGGGCGGCGAGAAGATCGCTTGCAAGGAAGTGGATGCGGTCGACAACCTGATGGATCGTGGCGTTGTGATGCGCGAGGGCGAGGGCGTCGGCGGAGAGGTCGATGGCGGTGAGGTGCGCCTGCGGCAGGTGGGAGGCGATCGCGATGGCGATGGCACCGGAGCCGGTGCCGATGTCGGCGATGCGGACGGGACCGGTTTGGGGAAGGCGGTTGAGCGCCCCTTCGACGAGCAGCTCGGTTTCGGGCCGGGGGATGAGCACGGCGGGCGAGACGGCGAGGGACAGGCCGTAGAACTCCTGCACGCCCGTGATGTATTGGACGGGCTCACGCTGCATGCGGCGGGAGACGACGGCGGCAAAGGCGGCCTGCTCGCGGGGGTTGAGCAGGCGACCGGGATAGGCGTAGATGGTGGTGCGGGGCAGCGAGAGCGTGTGCAGGAGCAGCAGTTCGGCATCCTGCGACGCGGTCGGCCGGAGATCTTCTACGCTGCTGAGCTGGTCGCGGGCAGCGCAGACGGCCTGGCGAAGAGTCATAGCTGGTTCGAGAGCAATCACAGGGCCACGTTCGATCTGCGTTAGGAGCAGGAACCATCAGAACATTTCGGGGCAGGCGCGTTGAACGGACACCACTTAGGCGCAACTCTCTGCAGGGATCTGCCCCGCGAAGGGATTTAGACGGATGCCGTTTCGCCCTTCATCTTCTCGGCGATGTCGAAGGCGATGAGGGCGTCGATGGTGGGTTGCAGCTGGCCTTCCATGACCATGGCGAGCTGGTGGTTGGTGAGACCGATGCGATGGTCGGTGAGGCGGTTCTGGGGGAAGTTATAGGTGCGGATCTTCTCGGAACGATCGCCGGAGCCGATCTGGGCCTTGCGGGCGGAGGCCTGGAGCTGGTGGAGGCGCTCCTGCTCGACCTCGTAGAGGCGGGAGCGGAGGACGCGCATGGCCTTTTCGCGGTTCTTGATCTGCGACTTCTCATCCTGGCAGCTGACGACGGTCTGAGTGGGCAGATGGGTGATGCGGATGGCGGAGTAGGTAGTGTTGACCGACTGCCCGCCGGGGCCGGAGGAGCAGAAGGTGTCGATGCGGAGATCTTTCTGCTCGATCTTGACGTCGACCTCTTCGGCCTCAGGCAGGACGGCGACGGTGATGGCGGAGGTGTGGACGCGGCCCTGGGTCTCGGTGGCGGGGACGCGCTGCACGCGATGGACGCCGGACTCGTACTTCATCTGCGAGTAGACCTTGTCGCCCTCGAAGATGGCGGTGACATCTTTGAGGCCGCCGACGTCAGACGCGGTCTCGGACATGACTTCTACCTTCCAGCGATGCTGCTCGGCGAAGCGGAGGTACATGCGGAAGACCTCTGCGACGAAGAGCGAGGCCTCGTCGCCGCCGGTGCCAGCGCGGAGCTCGATGACGATGTTCTTGTCGTCGTTGGGATCTTTGGGAAGGAGCAGAACGCGGAGCTCGGCTTCGATCTCGGCGAGACGCGGCTCGAGGGTGGAGAGCTCTTCGGTGGCCATCTCGCGGATCTCGGGATCCGATTCCGCCAGCATGGCTTTGGCGTCGGCTACCGCTTGCTGGACGGAGCGGTACTTGCGGTACTGCTCGACGGTGGGCTCGAGGTCGCGGTGCTGCTTGGCGGTGGTTTGGAATTTCTTCTGGTCCGAGACGAGGGTGGGGTCCGAGAGTTGGGTACCGAGGTCTTCGTAGCGGGCGTCCATCTGGGCGAGACGGTCAAACATGAGGTGCTCCTCCTGCGGGGGCTGTGCAGGCTGCTATATGGGGATGTCGAAACGGAAGAGATGCCAGCTTGGCGTAGCTAGGCAAAGTCGTGGCGCGCGGGAGCGGTCACGACGACGGCAACGATCTGTGCGGAGGAGGCACGCATACTCTGATTAGATGGTACAGCCGGCGTCAAGATGCGTGTCTCCTGATCTCCCTCTTGCTCCTGGTCTCAACATCTTCAGGCGACACAGCTTAGGTCTGAACCCCAGGAGGTTCAAGCGACGTGCGCTTGCAGTCAGCCACCACCGCGAGCATCCCTGGCGGGGTCGCCGGGATGGACTCGCGTTGGCTCTATGTTCCGTGGCTCGCGCAGACGGGCGCGATCCCGAGAACTGTTGGTTGGTTAGTTTGCCTGCGCCAGCTCCGCAACAACCGCAGCAATTTTCTCGAGGATCTCGGCCCAGCCGTCCGCTTGCCCGCTCTTCTTTGCGTCCTCCATGGTTTCGTTTCCGATGAAGGTAAGCCTGGTCTGACCGTTTCCGAGATCCTCAAAAAGGATCACGTCGTGCACATCGTCAAGGGCCTGATGCTCTATGCCGTAGTGTTCCGGCTCAACCTTGTTTCCTTCAGAGTCGGAGAAGTACATAGAGGAGACGATCTTCTCGTGCGGCACAATCTCGTGGTACTCGCCGCCGTTCCAGAACTCCTGCCCATCGGGCGATCTCATGCAGAGGAGAAACTTTCCTCCCACACGGAAGTCGATCCTGCACAAGGGGGTGGTGAATCCTTTAGGTCCCCACCACTGGGGAACGTATTTCGGATCTGTCCACGCCTTCCAGACCACTTCGCGGGGCGCGTCAAACACTCTCGTAATCACCATGCGCTCTACGTCGTTACCTGTTCTTTTTGTCATAGTTCGCCTCCTCTTTCTTGATTTGATTGACAACGGCATCCAGCTTTTCGAAGCTTTCTTCCCAGAACTGGCGATAGTTCATGGCCCAGTTGCTGACGGTCCTTATGGCCTCTGGTCTGAGAGTGCAGACACTTTCTCGTCCACGCTTTGTCTTGACGACGAGACGCGCCCGCACCAGGAAGGCAATATGTTTCGAAATCATCTGCTGCGAGAGGGCAAATGGTTCCGTTAAGCCATGCACCGAGGCAGGCCCGCGTGAGAGCCGATCGATCATCGCTCGCCGAGTTGGATCGGAGAGCGCCGCGAACGTTGTACCCAACTTATCCACAACCGTATGGTAGTGAGTTACTGGGCGGTGTCAAGGGGGAACTTTGTGATCTCTTCCTGCTATTTTTGAGGGGCTTGCGCGGGTGGGTGGAGGTCGGAGGAGCGCCTTGCGCCGGAGCATGGAGATGCACGCGGTTTGTAGCCGAAGGCATCGCGCTTCCTGAGGCGCCGCGTGTTCAGGCAGAGATCGTCCGGGGGGGGGGGCGAGATGTTCCGGACGAGGTTCTGGTCGGACCGAGGAGAGCGGCGTTGGCAGGGGCTAGTCTTGGTGAGCGAGTGTCGGTCCGTTCAGGAGAGATCATGACGCCGAAGGATACGGCTCCCAGGGTCAGCGGGAGCAAGCCTCACTTTGCGGTGCTTGACGGCTTGCGCGGGGTGGCCGCGCTTTGCGTGGTGATCTTCCACTTTGCAGAGATGGTCGTCTGGGACTACAGCAAGCTCTGGATCGGCCATGGCTTTCTGGCAGTCGATTTCTTCTTTTGTCTCTCCGGCTTTGTGCTGGGGTATGCCTATGACGACCGGATCGGCACGATGGGCTTCGGCAGGTTTCTCAAGGCGCGATTGGTCAGGCTTCATCCCATGGTGATCTTCGGGGCCGCGCTGGGCCTCGCCGCGTTCTATGCGAACCCTTTTGGCAGAACGCCAGGGTACAGCGACGGAAGACTCGTGCTGCTCTTTATAGCCTCCATCCTGCTGATCCCGTATGGAGCCATGCGCGAACGAGGCCGTAATCTGTTCAGCCTGAACGCACCCGCGTGGTCCCTCTTCTGGGAGTACATCGCGAATCTCGTGTTCAGTCTGGTGTTGTATCGTCTCCGGCGTGGCGCACTCGTGGCCCTTACTGTCGGTGCGGCGATTGCGTTGTGCTGGGCAGGCCATCGCGCCGGCAACCTCTCCGGAGGCTGGAGTGCTCGCAACTTCTGGGACGGAGGAGCACGTGTTGCCTTCTCCTTCCCTGCAGGATTGCTGCTCTATCGGCTGGGCTGGAAGCTCCGCACCCGTTTAGGGTTCGGGGCGCTTAGCCTCTCTCTGCTTCTCACGCTGGCGATGCCCTACGCCCGAGGCGCCTGGGTACGGGAGGCGGTCGTGATCGTTCTGATCTTTCCGTTGATCGTTGCGCTCGGAGCAGGTGTGTCGGTTACGCCAAGGATCGAACGGCTGTGCCGGATCTCTGGGGAACTTTCCTATCCGCTGTACATGACGCACTACGGCGTTATCTGGATATGGGGCGACTATGCCAGCAAACACCATCTCGTGTCCCCGTCGCTCTGGACTGCGGTGGCGCTGGGTGTCTTTGTCATGGTCGCGTTCGCCTGGGCCGTCTTGACGCTCTACGACGAGCCCGTCCGTCGGTACCTCAGCGCAAAACGTGGCGCGGCGCGAGACTTTGCGACCTATAACTCCTGAAGGAGGATCGCGTTGTCGTCAGGGAAGAGTCAGATGGGGTGAGGACGGGGGTGCGTCTGGCGCGCCGCGGTGGCCTGTTGCCCCAACCGAAGGTCAGGAGGAGATGGGCCAGAGGTGGCGGAGGAGGCCGCTGGGGCCGTGGACCGGGTCAGAGGGCGGGAACGGGAGAGTGGCCATGCGGGCCTGGGCGGCGGCGTCCGGGGCCTCCCGGCAGATATCCCAGTGCTGGTCGGGTGGGTAGGCGCCGATGACGAGGAAGTCGGGGGAGCAGGAGAGCTCGCAGTGGCCGGTGCCGGTGGGCAGGAGGAGGACGTCGCCGGCGCGGACAGTGAGCTCGTGAGCGGGGGTCGGACCGTTTCCGGGGCCGCCGAGGACGAGACGGGCTTCGCCGCGGGCGAAGCCGAGGACCTCATGGGCGGTGGAGTGGAAGTGGTGGAAGGTGTAGACGCCGTTCCGCCACTGCGGGGGCCAGCCGTTGCTGGTGAAGAGGGATTCCATGCGGCTGGCGCTGTCGCCGGCAGTGGGGACGGCGGCGCGATAGAGAAGGACGGGAAGGCGGGTGTTGTTGGGCATCCAGCCGTTCGGCTGAAGGAGGATGGCTTCGGGAGGCGGGGCAGGGGCTTCGGCCAAGCTGGGAAGGCTCCGAAGGGCCGGGGAGAGGCTGGCGGCCGAGGCGAGGGCGCTGAAGCGGCGGCGGCTGACGGGGCTCATGCGGGGTTCGATGGCGGGAGGTGATGGGGAGGGTGCTCGGGGTGGGTTGCGGGAGGGATGGGACCAACCCCGCTCGGTGTCTCGCATCGCACCACAGAAGGTGGCTGGTTTGAGAGGGACGGCTTGGGGCTTCGCGGGCTGAGGCTCAGGCGAACTCTGACCGGGCGGATGGAGAGGGTATGAGCGGATTTCTTGCCGTAGCGGCACTGGCGGAGCAGATGGCGGGGACGGCGAGCCGTCTGGCGAAGCGGGCGGCGATTGCGGAGGCGATCGGTGTGGCTGCGGGGGATCGGGATGAGGCGGCGCTGGCCGATGCGGGCCGGTTTGCGCTGTATCTGGCCGGCCTGCCGTTTGCGGAGGCGGATCCGCGCAAGCTGAATGCGGGCGGGGCGCTGTTGAGTAAGGCCGTTCTGGCGGTGAGTGGAGCGACGGACATGCAGCTGACGGCGGCGTACCGGCGGCATGGCGATATGGGTGCGGCGGCGTTTGATCTGCTGGTGGCCAAGGATGCGGAGAAGACGGCGGAGGTCTTGCTCGAGGACGTGGAGACGGCGTTTGACGGCATGGCGACGGCGAAGACGACGGCGATCCGGGCGGGGCTGGTGCAGGAGCTGCTTCGGCGGGCAACGGCGATCGAGGCGAAGTATCTGCTGAAGCTGATGCTGGGCGATATGCGGATTGGCGTGAAGGAATCGCTGGTGGAGGAGGCGATTGCGGTCGCGGCCGGGGCGGAGGTGGCGCAGGTGCGGCACGCGGTGATGCTCGAAGCCGACCTGGCGGGGGCGGTGCGGCGGGCATTTGGGGGGACGCTGGATGGGGCGCGCATGCGGCTGTTTCATCCGCTTGGGTTTATGCTGGCGAGCCCGGTCGACACGCCGGAGGAAGCGGTGGATCGGTTTACGCCGAAGCCGCCGAAGGTGGTGGCGGAGAAAAAGCCGAAGCGCAAGGGGAAAAAGGCGATTGAGGCTGAGGCGGCCGCGGCGGAGGAGACGTTTACGGAGGTGCCGGCGATGGACACGATCGCGACCGATCCGAAGGCTGGGAGGATGGCGGGCGATCCCGATTCGGGCGTGTTGCTTGCAGGGGAGAGTGAACGCGCAGCAGGGGCGGCGATCCAGGCATTTCTTGAGGATAAGTACGACGGTATGCGGGCGCAGGTGCACTGCGGGGATGCCGAGCAGCGGGGGCGGGTGGCGATCTACTCGCGCAATCGCGAGGACATTACGGAGAGCTTTCCGGAGCTAGCGGAGGCGTTTGCGCGGGTGGGGGAGACGACGGTGGGTGGGCTGATTCTGGATGGGGAGATTCTGGGTTGGGACTATGAGCAGGCGCGGGCGCTGCCGTTTGCTGTGATGGGGCAGCGGATTGGGCGAAAGCGGGTCTCGAACGAGGTGCGGCGTCAGATTCCGGTGATCTTCATGGCGTTCGACCTGATGTTTGCCGAGGGTGCGCTGCAGCTGGACCAGCCGCTGCGGGATCGGCGGAACCGGCTTGAGTCGTTGGTGGAGGAGCTGCAGGTGGTGGTTTGCTCGCCGCTTGATGGTGTCGAGCAGCACCAGGTGAAGGCGCAGCGGCAGACGAGTTTTCAGACCGGACAAGGGGCGCTGTTTCTGACGGGGGAGGATGCGCCGCAGGCACTCTCGAGCGGCGGGCAGCCGGGCGCGTCGGCGGGGATGGATCGGCTGATGCTGTCGCCATCGCGGCTGGTGGAGAGCGCGGAGGATATCGACCGGGCGTACGCGGATGCGCGGGCGCGGGCGAATGAGGGCGTGATGCTGAAGGCGGCGGCATCCCTCTACCTGCCGGGGCGGCGGGGGCTGGCTTGGGTGAAGCTGAAGCGCGAGCTGGCGACGCTCGATGTGGTGATTACCGGTGCCGAGTTTGGCAGTGGGCGGCGGTCGCAGTTCCTGAGCGACTACACGTTTGCGGTGCGTGGGCCGGAGAACGAGCTGCTGAATGTGGGCAAGGCGTACTCCGGCGTGACGGATGCCGAGATTGTGGAGCTGACGGAGTGGCTGAAGGCGCACACGCTTGAAGATAACGGGCACTTCCGTACGGTGGAGCCGCAGCTTGTGCTCGAGGTGGCGTTCAACAACATCATGCGATCGGACCGGCATGCGAGTGGATTTGCACTACGCTTTCCGCGGATTCTGCGGATCCGGACGGACAAGCCGGTGGGCGAGATCGATACGGTGGAGCGGGTTGAGGCGGTGTATCAGAGCCAGGTGGACAAGCCGGCTGAGGAGGTGGATGCGGAGAGCTAGCCGTAGGGAGTGCTTTGGGGCTGTGGCTAGGCTCGGGTGAGGCGGATGAGCACGGCGCTGGCTGCGGGCAGCTCGATGTGGAGCAGGGTGTCTTCGGCAGTGGGTGTGACTGGCTTCCATTGCGGAGCGCGCCAGGAGCCGCTCATGGAGACGGGGATGCCGCCAAGGGCGATGCCTTTGGTCGCGGAGAGTGCGGGTGCTTCGAGACGAAGGAGGCTGGCCTTCGAGCCGGGACGCTGCGGCAGGCGGAGCGAGGTTGGGGTGAGCGTCTCCCGATTGATGACGATGAGGATCGTGTCCTCGTTCGATCGTTGCACGGCGTAGGCAGCGAGGTTCAGCGAGGTGGCGCCAAGTGTGACCGGCAGAAGGCGGCCCTCGCCGATCTGTGCGAAGGCGAGCATGCCGTAGTATCCAGGCGCGGCCGTGTAGCGGTCGTGTTCGTCATCGAAGATGGGCGAGTAGGAGCTGATGAAGCCGAGCTGGTTGACGCCGGTCTCGATGTTAACGCCGGCCGCGCCACCGGCTGCGATGCGGAGCATGTAGTCGAGAACCCAAAGCGCTTCGGCAAAGGTGTCGCTGATGCCGGGGCGACCGCCGCCGGAGAAGCTGTTGACCTCGCAGAGGCGGAAGGGCAGGCCGGAGGCCTGCGAGGCGGACTGCAGCTGCGCAAGGGTCCGGGGAAGGCCGGGATCGACACTGAGGAGTTGCGCGGTCGAGGTGGTTCGGGCGCTCTGGCTGCCGCGGTAGTAATGATGGGTGAGCAGGCGAAGGTTCTGCTTTTCGTCGGCGGCGAAGCGGGCGACCCAATCGGTTGCACCGGCGACATCCGGACCGGCGAGCGGCACGTTAGGCAGGCGCTTGAGCAGGGCGTCACGCACGGGCTCAAACTCACGGCGGAAGTTGTCGTAGGTATAGGGCTTGGGGCGATGCTCGATCGAGAAGAGGTCAGGCTCGTTGCCGATCTCGAGGGCGAGCAGGCGGGGACCGGCGATGCGAACGACGGCCTCTGCCTCGTCGAGCGCGTTGCTGAGGGCTTCGGGGGATCGCTCGCTGCCGAGGTTCAGCCCCCAGATGAGCTGCCAGCCGGTTGCCTGGAGGAAGCCGCCGAGATCGTGCAGGTCGGCCGCGGTGACCGCGGTTCCTTTCGGGGAGGAGACGGCCGGCCCGCCCGCGGCGTAGCGGGAGAAGTCCGAGGTGTTGCCACCGACGCGAATGACACCGCTTTTGCCAAGCGAGCGCACCATCTCGACGTAGACGGCGTTGTGCGGCTCGAGCAGACCTTTGCGGGCGACGGAGGAGATCTCATAGCCGAGGCCGGTGAAGTTCGCGGGGAGGGGGTTGCCGGGCTTGTCGTAGGCGATTTCAAGGGATAACGGAACGGCGCCTGAGGCGATTTGTGCGAAGGCGTGCAGGGTGGGACTAGCTTCGAGCAGCGCGGCAGCGGTGAGGGCGGCAGACGCTCGCAGCAGATCTCTTCGTTGGATAGACACCCCTATCCAGACGCGCGAGAGAGGCAAAGGGAGCGAGGTTTCAGCGGGTGGGACTAGCCGCGGCGCTTGGTGCTGACGATGTCGAGGCAGTTGAGGCACTGATCGCGCAGGCCGGGGTTTCCGGTGATACGCCGGTTGCGCCGAATGGCCTGCAGGCGCGTGCATTTTTCGGTGGTGTGAAAGATGCGGCTCTGTTCGCTCCAGGTAGGCGGCAGCTCGGGTTCTTCGCCGAAGGCTGGCTCGGGGGAGGGGGCCGATGGGCTGGCTTGCGAGGGTACGTGCGACTTCGGTGAGTCCGCTTCCGGCTCGGGCAGAGGAAGGGAGAAGTCGAGCAGCTGCGGGTCTTTGTTCGGCATGCCTTCAGAGTACCCACAGCGCGCTGCGGAAGCGAAACTATGGCCGGCTGCATCATCTGCCGCTTCCGGGCCATCTCAGCCCATATGGATTACAGACAGCTGGGACGATCGGGATTGAAGGTGCCGGAGCTTTGCTTCGGGGTGGGAACGTTTGGCGCGGGTGATGAGTTCTTCAAGGCGTGGGGGGAGACGAGCGAGGACGAGGCACGGAAGCTGATCGACATCTGCATGGAGGCCGGGTTGAACTTTTTTGACACGGCCGACGTGTACTCCGGCGGGAAGAGCGAAGAGATGCTTGGCCGCGCGGTCTCGCACTTGAAGCGCGAGGACATCCTGATCTCGACGAAGGCGACGTTTCGCCTGGGAACGGGGCCGAACGATGTGGGATCGAGCCGATACCATTTGATTCAGTCGCTCGAACGCAGCCTGAAGCGGCTCAAGACGGACTACATCGATGTCTATCATCTGCATGCCTTTGACGCGACGACGCCGGTGGAGGAGACGCTGAATACGCTGGACAAGATGGTGCGTGAGGGCAAGGTGCGGTACATCGCGGCGTCAAACTTCTCTGGCTGGCATCTGATGAAGTCGCTGAGTGTGAGTGAGCGCTATGGGTGGTCGCGGTATGTGGGGCACCAGGTGTATTACTCGCTGATCGGGCGGGATTACGAGTGGGAGTTGATGCCGCTGGCGGCGGACCAGGGCGTAGGCGCATTGGTGTGGTCGCCGCTCGGGTGGGGACGGCTGACGGGGAAGATTCGTCGCGGGCAGCCGACGCCGGAGGTGAGCCGGCTGAACACGAAGGTGGTGATTGATGCGGGGCCAAAGGTGACGGACGAGCACGTGTACAAAGTTGTGGACGCTATCGACAGGGTGGCGGAGGAGACGGGAAAGACGGTGCCGCAGATTGCGTTGAACTGGCTGCTGCGGCGGCCGACGGTATCGACGCTGGTGATTGGCGCGCGCAATGAGGGTCAACTCAAGGCGAACCTAGCGGCTACGGGATGGACGCTGACGGAGGCGCAGGTGCTGGCGCTTGACGGGGCGAGCAAGGTGGATGTGGCGTATCCGTACTGGCACCAGATTCAGTTTGCAGAGCGCAATCCATTTCCGGTGCCGCAGACGTAAGAAAGAGAGATCTCTCCCCAGCGAAATGGCCCGTACAGGCGTGTGTACGGGCCATTTTCGTGGAGGCGAGGGAGGGTTCGGCCGGAGTCTGGCGGACTTTCGCTGAGGTCGCGAAACAGTGTGCCGACTTAACGGACTTTTTATCGCAGTGGCTTCTACTCTTCGAGATGTCGGCTTTGGGATGCCGGGGTTGCGGGTGATCCGCACGCTGAGGCGCATTCGAGGCGAGTAGGAGCGGTATGCGATGTGCTAGTTGGAAGAGCAGTCCTGCGCGATGGAGCGCAGGACTTTTGTGTGTGGGTCTAACGCTTGGCGCCGGGGCGGAGACGGTGCAACCGGCGGCGGCTGTCTCCAGTGACATGGGGCGGCTCTATGGCGATCCGGCGATGCAGAAGATTGGCGCTACGGCCTCAACGGCGACGACCGAGACAGGGGCAGCGATCGGCGCCGGGCTGAGAGGAAACTTCTTCGAGCGGCTGGGCGAGTTTTACGTGGCTGACTGGACGGGAAAGCTGCCCAGCGGACCGACGCCTGCGCGGCGCATGCTGGAGGCGCCGCTCGATGCACCGCCATTTCCATCGTCGGACTGGGGCTATGGCGGGTCACCAGCGATTGGCGTGCCGGACGGCAACGTGTACCCGCTGATGACGGCGCTGCGTAGGGAGAACAGCCGGACAAAGGTGTATGGATGGATTGCGCCTAGCTTTAACGGAAGCACGTCGGCGAAGAACAACTTTCCCGTGTCGTATGACGTGTTTCCAAATAGCGTCGTGCTGAACCAAGCGGTGTTGTACCTGGAACGAGTGCCCAATACTGTCGAGAACAAGCACTTCGATTTTGGATACCACCTGACGGCGTTTTATGGGAATGACTACCGGTTTACGACGGCTAAGGACTTCTTCAGCCAGCAGCTGTTACAGAAGAACCGGCGATATGGATTTGATCCGGTGCTTGAGTATGTGGATCTGTATTTTCCGGTGAAGGCAGGGCTGAACATCCGGGTAGGCCGGTTTCTTTCGGTGCCGGGTATTGAGGCGCAGCTGGCGCCGAACAACTACAACATGACGCACTCGCTGCTGTACACGATCGACCCGTTTACGGACACGGGCGCGATTGGGACGTTGAAGCTGACGAAGCAGTGGGCGGTGCAGCTGGGGATCTCGGCAGGGCACGATGTGGCGCCGTGGTCGGATGACCGGACGCCTTCGGCGATTGCGTGTTTGGATTACTCGACGGCAAGCAACCATGACAACTTCTATGCGTGTGCGAATGGCATCAACAGCGGCAAGTACGCCTACAACAACCTGCAGGACTACGACGGCACGTGGTATCACCGCTTCAACGCGAAATGGCACATGGCGACGGAGGCCTGGGCCATGTACGAACGCGAGGTGCCGAATGTGGCGGGGAACGTGGCGAACCCGATCGCGACGGAGTTGGGGGCGAATGGGGCTTTCTGCGCGGCCGGGCTCCTACGCTGTACGGCGCCAGAGTACGCGGTGGTGAACTACGTCAATCGTGAGGTGAATTCCAAGCTGATGATCGGCTTCCGGTCGGACTTGCTCAACGACAAGAAGGGGCAGAGGACGGGCATTGCGACCAAGTACACGGAGAACACGCTCTATGCGACGAAGTACATTGGCAGCACGATTTTGATCCGGCCGGAGATACGGTTTGACCACTCGTGGGACAAGCCGGGGTACAACGCGGGAACGGCGCGGAACCAGTTCTTTGCCGGGGCGGATTTGATCTATAAGTTCTAAGCGGCGCGCGGGCGAGCGATCCGTCGCGGCGGGGGTTTTCCTTCATACTAGGGAGACGTATGCAACTGGACTTTCTTGGATCGCTCGCGCGAACGCAGATGTGTGGAGAGCTTCGGCCGGAGCAGGCTGGAGCGGATGTGGTGCTGATGGGATGGGTGAACCGGCGGCGGGACCACGGCAATCTGATCTTTCTCGACGTGCGGGATCGGACGGGGATTACGCAGGTGGTGCTCGACAAGGAGCTGGCCGGTGAGGCGCACGGGAAGGCGGAGGCGGCGCGGCCCGAATATGTGGTGGCGGCGAAGGGGACGGTGCGGCTGCGCGGAGCGGGGCTCGAGAACCCGAACATGGCGACGGGCGCGATCGAGGTGGTAGCGACGGAGCTGCTGCTCTTGAACGATGCGAAGACGCCGCCGTTTTCGCCGGCCGAGGACGCGATTGTGAACGAAGAGGTGCGGCTGAAGTACCGGTATCTCGACCTGCGGCGCGAAGAGATGCAGCGGAACTTTGCGCTGCGCAGCCGGGTGGCGATGGCGATCCGGAACTACCTGGTGGGCGAGGGATTTCTGGAGATCGAGACGCCGTTCATGACGCGGTCGACGCCTGAAGGCGCGCGCGACTACCTGGTGCCGAGCCGGGTACACGCGGGGAGTTTTTATGCGCTGCCGCAGAGCCCACAGATCTTCAAGCAGATCCTGATGATCTCGGGGTTCGATCGATACTTCCAGATTGCGCGGTGCTTCCGGGACGAGGATCTGCGCGCGGATCGGCAGCCGGAGTTTACGCAGATCGATCTCGAGACGACGTTTCCGAAGCAGGAGACGATCTTCCGGATCGTCGAGGGATTTCTCCGTGCGGCATTTGCTACTGCAGGGGTTACGATTGTGGGGAACTTCGTGCAGATGACGTACGACGAGGCGATCCGAAAGTATGGGATCGACAAGCCGGACATGCGACTGCCGGCGATGGTGGATCTCTCGCACGAGCTGACGCCGGAGCTTCGGGCGACGTTGAAGATTGAACAGGGGCTGCCGGTGCTAGGATTTACGATTCCGCGCGCCGGCGTGCTGAGCGGGACGCAGAAGCGGGCGCTGGTCGAGGAGATTCGCGCGAGCTTTGGTGACAGCGGCTTGGACTTTCTGGATGTGGTGCGACTGCGGACGAATGAGCAGTTCGTGCCATTGGCGGAGGCGATTGCGGCAAAGCTGAATGCGGAGCAGATTGTATTTGGCGGCGCCAGCGGCAACGATGTTGGGAACTTCACGACGGAGGATCTGGCCGTTGTGATTACGCCGAAGCTGGGGACGCCGGAGAAGTGGAACTACGATCCACAGTGGATCTGGAAGCGTGTGGGCGCGCTGCGGCTAGAGCTCGGGAAGAAGTTCGCGGACAAGCATGGGCTGTTTGCGAAGACGGGCACGGCGCGAGATTACAGGTTTCTGTGGGTGACAGACTTTCCGATGTACGAGTGGGACGAAGGGGCGGGCGTGTGGCAGGCGGCGCATCATCCGTTCACGTCGCCGCATGAAGAGGACATCACAAGCGGGCGACTGGTCAACGACAAAGGCGCGGTGCGAGCGCTGGCATACGACATTGTGCTGAACGGGACAGAGCTGGGGTCGGGGTCGATCCGGATCCATCGCAAGGATGTGCAGGCTGAGATCTTCCGGTCGCTGGGGATGAGCGATGAGGAGGCCAAGGAGCGGTTCGGGTTCTTTCTCGATGCGCTCGAATATGGGACGCCGCCGCATGGCGGGATCGCGCTGGGGCTCGACCGGATTGTGATGATCCTGGCGGGGGCGACGAGCCTGCGGGAGGTGATTGCGTTTCCGAAGACGGCGAAGGCGATTGACCTGATGGTGGATGCGCCTACGCCGGTAAGTGAGGGGCAGATGCGTGAGTTGAGTCTGCGGACGGCCGTGCGGAGTTAGAGGCAAGACAATTTGTAACGGAGAGAGGCCTCCTTTGCGGGAGGCCTCTCTTTAGTGAGTTGCAAGTTTAGTAGGCGCTGGCGTCGGTGAGGAGTTGAAGCTGGTCCGGGGAAAGCTTGAGGGTGACGGCGGCGAAGAGACTTTGGAGCTGATCGACGGAGGTGGCGCTGGCGATGGGCGCGGTAATGGTGGGCTGCGCGAGCAGCCAGGCGATGGCGATAGAGGCTTGTTTGGCACCGGTCTGCTGCTCGACTTCGGCGAGGGCTTTCAGGATTTTCTTGCCGCGGTCGTCGAAGTATCTCTCGACGCGGGAGCCACGATTCACGCCCTTGGTGTCTTCGAGGGTCTGGTACTTGCCGGTGAGGAAGCCGCTGGCGAGTGAGAAGTAGGGGATGACGCCGATGTTGTATTTTGCGGCGATGGGTGCGAGATCCTCTTCATAGCCGCGGCGCTCGTGCAGGTTGTAGTCCGGCTGGAGGCTGGTATAGGTGGGAAGCTGGTGTTGTTGGGCGATCTCGACTGCCTCAGAGAGGCGGGCGCCGGTGTAGTTCGAGGCACCGATGGCGCGGACTTTGCCATCCTGGATCAGCTGCTGATAGGCCTCGAGGGTCTCATCGAGTGGGGTGGACTCGTCGTCTTTGTGGGACTGATAGAGGTCGATGTAGTCGGTCTGAAGGCGTTTGAGCGAAGCTTCAGCGGCTTCGAGGATGTAGCGCTTCTTGAGGCCTTCCTTACCGTTGCCGAGGTCCATGCCGACCTTGGTAGCGAGGATGACCTTGTTGCGCGAGCCGCTCCCCTGGAACCATTCACCGAGGATCGTCTCGGATTCGCCGCCCTGATTGCCTGGTGCCCAGCGTGAGTAGACGTCGGCGGTGTCGATGAAGTCGAAGCCACGGTCGACGAGGGCGTCGAGGATCTCGAAGGACTTGGCTTTGTCGATGGTCCAGCCGAAGACGTTGCCGCCGAGGGTGAGGGGGACTACGTTGAGGCCGCTGTTGCCGAGAGCTCGCTTATCCATGATGGGTTGGATTCGCGGAAGAAGAGTGTGGATGCAGCCACCGCGATGAGAGACGGACGGCTGCGTTGATCGTTCAGCGTTCCCGCGAGGTGGCCGGATAGGGGATGACGCGTGGATCGTCTGATTTGAAGCCAGCGTTGGCGGTGTCGAGGGCTCCGGGCGGAACGGTGACGAGGAAGATATCGTCGTTGTCGTAGGAGGAGACGAACTTGCCGAGGTAGTTGACGTTGACGCCGCTGTCGGTGAGCTTGCGAGGGAGCCAGTCGTCACTGGCTGGATAGGCAGCGATCATGTAGAACTTCGAGTGCTGGGAAACGAAGTCGCGAAGTTGGGCGATGTGAGAGTGGAATTCGAGGATTCCGTGGATCTTCTCTTCTTTATCAAAGAGGGTATAGCTGGAATAACTAGAGTAGCGACGGGAGGCGTCGTGGTCGGTGAGGTAGTAGAGGCGCGAGACGATCGATGCGGATTCCCGGTCGGACATCTCCATGAAGGTCGCGGTGCTGGCGTCAACGATGGGGAGCGAGGGATCGAGGTCCTGCAGGTGTATGGGAACACGGCCTGTCTGGCGGAGTGCGGCAGCGTAGGTTCCGCCGACGGCCCATTCCGTTGAGCCTTTTTGAATGATGGTGGCAACGAGCGTGCAGAAGACGAAGACCGAAAACGTTTTCGGCGCGCGCGAACGAGTTGCGACCACCCACGGGACGAGGATGGCGACGCCAATCATGGCGCAGAAGCTGAGGGTCACGATCGGCAGCAGAGCGACGGCACCAAGCATGGCCAACTCTTCCGAACGCAGGACGCGCTGGCGGGTGAAGGAAGCATCCTGGAGGTACGGCAAGAGGGCAAGGAGGAGGGTGCAGACAGCAGCGGCGAAGAAGAAGTCATAGAGCAGATCGCCGTAGAAGTTCCAGGACATAAGGAGCGTGGGGAAGTATTCGTCGGTGAGGGACCTGGTTTGGAGGAAGCGGATCTGATAGACGACACCGAGCAGTAAGGGAGTGAAAAGACAGAGCCACAGCGGCCAATCCGTGCGACGGCTGCGGCGGAAGCGGACGGCTTCTCCGACGGCGAAGGGCACGAGGCAGGCCACGCCGGTCCGATGATCGGCGACGATAGCCAGGCTGGCGAGCAGGACGCAGACCACACTGCGCCAGGTCCGATCGGGCGCAATCGCTGCATCCCAGGTGAAGATGAGCAGGATAAGCGCGCACAGGAGGAGCATGTACGGCTGGTTCCCCCATGCGAGATCGATGGCCGGACTACAGACGAAGGCGGCAGCGGCGGTTAGACCGATCGTATTGCCGTAGCGCTTGGCGGCGAAGCGAAAGAGGGCAAGAAGAGTGATGAGGCCGGCGATCATGCTGGGAAGGCGAGAGCCGAGCCAGCGAGGCAGATCGAGCTTGAGTGACCAGCGCTGCAGCAGATAGTGCAAGGGCGGATGAAGATTCGTCTCGCGGGTCATGGCCAGCATGCGACGGAGTGTAGGCGCCTGAGCGATGTGCCAGGTATAGATCTCATCTCGGGTGATCAGATGGGAGTGTGCCTCGAGGATGCTGAGCGGCACATAGAGGAGCACAAGCACCCACATGCACCCAAGCGGGTGAGCCTCCATCCAATTCGAGGTGTTTTCAACGAAGCGAGAAGAGCCGGATTTGAGCTGTTCCAACAAAGTCTTCCAGCGAATGGTCTCTGCTTGCTGGGAAGTTGTGACGAACACGCCCATCAGATCGGGTCCCTTTCTGTGTGTCGCGCGAGATTGCCGTGCAGCTTCGTGGTCGCCGGCAGCAAAGAAATCGTTCTTCGCCGGTCGTTTCAGTGTAGTCGAGGCGTGACTTGTTTGTAGGGCTGACGATCAATCCGCGGTCTTCAAGACAGCCCGATCCGGAGTCACGCCATGTATTGTTAGGGGCTGAAGGGAATGGGATTGATGACGCAGGCAAGCGAGAGCACGAGACGCTATGGGGTCATGCAGGGGCGATTGTCGCCACCCGAGGACGGGCGCTTTCAATCATTTCCGCGGGGGTCATGGCGGAAGGAGATTGCGCGGGCGCGGGAGACGGGGCTCGACTACATTGAGTGGATTCATGATGACTATGATCGCGGGGCAAATCCGATCTTTACGGCGGAGGGTCGTGCGGAGCTGGCGGCATTGAAGCAGGAGCATGGCATCGAGACGCCGGCGGTGTGCGGGGACTGGTTTATGGATTTTCCGTTTGTGCGATGCACGGGGGCCGAGCGCGCGGAGCGGGAGCAGCATCTGCGGGAGGTGATCGAGATCGCGGCGAAGATCGGAGCGCGGCGGATGGTGCTGCCGTTTGTGGATCAGTCACGATTGACGAATGAGGACGAGAAGCAGGTGGCGCTCGAGGTGCTGCGAGAAGCGCTGCCGCATGCGAAGAAACATGGGGTGGAGCTGCATCTCGAGGCGGACTTTGGGCCTGCGGAGTTTGCGGGGTTTCTCGCGCGGCTGGAGGATCCGTACCTGAAGGTGAACTGGGACTCGGGAAACTCGTCGGGGCTGGGGTATGTGGCGAGCGAGGAGTTCCGGGCATATGGCGATCGGCTGGGGTCGGTACACATTAAGGATCGGTACCGCAAGCCGGAGGGCGGGATCGAGACACGGCCGCTGGGGACGGGGTCGGCGGATTTTGACGATGTGTTTTCTGCGTTAAAGAAGCTGGGGTATAGCGGTGGTGTGACGCTGCAGGTGGCGCGTGGCACGCCGGGGGATGAGGTGGAGTTTTTGCGCGGGCAGCTGGCGTTTGTGAAGGCGCGCTGGAGTTAAGCGGCATTCAGCTATTTGTAACGTAATTCAGAACGTACACGAAAAGGGAGCCAGACGTCATATGCCACTTTCCGCGAAGGACCTTTCGCTCCATAGCCTGTTTTCTCTCGAAGGCAAGACCGCTGTCTTGACGGGCGCGTCGGGGTTTCTGGGGCGGACGTTTGCGCTAGCCTTGCTGGCGAACGGCGCGCGAGTGGTGGCGCTGGGGCGGAGTGAGCGACTGCAGGCCGAAGCGAAGAGCTGGGCAAATGAGTTTGGTGCCGACAAGATCTCAGTGAAGCAGATCGATATGTACGACACGGCCGCGTTGAATGACCTGTGTGACGCGATCGCAGCGGACGAGAAAACGATCGATGTGCTGATCAACAATGCGCATGAGCTGGGGGCGAGCACGGGCTTTAATGTGCCGGAGGGATCGCTTGAGCAGGCGAGCTTTGAGCACTGGATGAAGAACCTGCAGGGCGGCGTGTACTGGGCGGTGCAGACGACGCAGCGGCTGGGTGTGCGGATGAAAGAGTCGCAGCGCGGGTCAATCGTGAACATTGCGACGATGTATGCGACGGTGGCGCCGCGGCCGCAGCTGTACGAAGGCACGAGCTCACTGAACCCGCCGGGCTACTCGGCATCGAAGGCGGCGCTGGCGGCGTTTACGCGGTACACGGCGAGCTTCTGGGGAACGTCGGGCGTGCGGGCGAACTGCATCTCGCCCGGGCCATTTTCGAACACGGAGGACGAGGGCGGGCAGAACGCGGTGGCGGAAGACTCGCCGTTTGTGACGAAGCTGAAGGGATATACGGTGCTGAACCGGATCGGGCGGCCGATTGAGCTGTGTGGCGCGCTGCTGTTTCTGGCGTCGGACGCGAGCACGTATGTGACGGGGCAGAACCTGATTGTGGATGGTGGATGGACGGCGGTGTAGCGATGGATCTGAAGCTCAAGGACAAGGTGGTGTTTGTCGCGGGGTCGTCGCGCGGGATCGGGCGGGCGATCGCGTCGGCGGTGCTGCGGGAAGGTGCGCGCGTGGTGTTGACGGGGCGCGATGCGGAGTCGCTGGCCGAGGCGCATGAGGCGATGGCGGGGGAGTGTGGGGATCGAACGCGAATCTTTGCGATCTCGGGAAACTTCTCGATTCCGGAGACGATCGAGGATGCGTTCAACCTGACGGTGGGGCACTTCGGCCAGATGGATCATCTGGTGGCGAACCTGGGGACGGGCTCGGGCAAACCGGGATGGCAGCAGGATGAGTCGGAGTGGATCCGGTTGTTTGAGGCGAACTTCTTCTCGTCGGTGCGGCTGGCGCAAGCGGCGGTGCCGCACTTGCGAGGACGTGCGGCATCGATCCTATTCATCTCGTCGATCGTGGCAATTGAAGCGACGCCAGCGCCGCTTCCCTACTCCGCGGCGAAGGCGGCGCTGACGAATTACGCGAAGAATCTTTCGCGGCTGCTGGCGCCGGAGGGGATTCGGGTGAACACGATCTGCCCCGGGAATATTTATTTCTCTGGCGGCTCGTGGGAGCGGCATCTCGAGAATCGGCGTGAGGCGGTAGAAGCGATGCTGAAGACCGAGGTGCCGCAGGGGCGGTTCGGGACGCCTGAGGAGATTGCCTCGCTGGCGGCATACCTGTGCTCGGAGGCAGCGGGGTTTGCGACGGGAAGTACGTATGTGATGGATGGTGGGCAGACGCGGTCACTGTAGCGCGAGGCATTTGCGATACTAGGGGCTATGTCGACGACCTCTCCGAATCGCGCGCACACACTCTTTGATCTGACGGGCCGAGTTGCTATTGTGACTGGCGGTGCTGGTCTGCTGGGCTACCACCATGGCGCGATTTTGGCGGCGGCTGGCGCGCATGTGGTGCTGCTGGATCTGGCGGTGGCGAACCCGGCGATGCGGGCGGAGCAGCTGCAGCTGGCGCATGGGCCGGAGTGCCTGGGGCTGGCGGTGGATATTACGAGCGAGGCGTCGATTGAAGAGGCGCGGGACAAGATCGTGGCGCAGTTCGGGCGTGTGGACATCCTGATCAACAACGCGGCGAACAACCCGAAGGTGGAGGATGCCAAGCCGGGGCAGCAGTGGTCGCGGCTCGAGAACTTTCCGGTGCAGGTGTGGAACGACGACATTGCGGTGGGCCTGACAGGGGCGTTTCTGTGTTCGCGGGTGTTTGGCGCGGAGATGGTGAAGCGAAACGCGGGCGTGATTCTGAATGTGGCGTCAGACCTGGGCGTGATTGCGCCGGATCAGCGGCTGTATCGTAAGGATGGTTTGCCCGAAGAGCAGCAGCCGGTGAAGCCGGTGACGTACTCGGTGGTGAAGACGGGGCTGATCGGGCTGACGCGGTATCTGTCGACCTACTGGACGGCGAATAACGTGCGGGTAAACGCGATCTCGCCGGGGGGCGTGTTTAACGGGCAGCCGACGGCGTTTACCGACAAGCTGCACGCCCTGATTCCGATGGCGCGGATGGCGCACAAGGATGAGTACCAGGGCGCGGTGCTGTTTCTGTGCTCGGATGCGAGCTCGTATATGACGGGGCAGAATTTGATTGTGGATGGCGGGCGGACGGTGCTGTAGATACCCTTCGTCTGCAAGTGCGTTGAGGTTAGCCGTCGTCAAAGACTTTCTTGGTTCCGGAGCACCAGGCTTAGGGAAAAGAAGAGGGCGGAACGCGCGGCATCGCGCTTGGCTCGGTACAAATCTCCTGATCGTGCAAGGGACGGTCTGTCGCGCGGTGCAGCGTCAACTGCTTATCGAAGTTCCCACGATGGAAGCGGCCTCGCCAACTGTCGGTCTTCGGATCGCGTCTGACTGCGAGGTCCAGGGGAATGTCGCCGTGGATCTTGGCCGGATTGTGAATGTTGAGTTGGTCCTGCGTGTAGCTGCTGGAGACGCCATTGCTAGGGCCTAGCTAGCCCATGTCGTAAAAGTTCTCTTCGCCGCAGCGCGGCTTGAGAGGTCCTCGTTGGTATACGCCGACCTGGAGGATGTTGTATGGAGCGTTGTCCCCGGGTGGTGAAGGGCCGCCGTGGCCATATGCCGAGGAGACATTCCATAGGTTTATACCCACCGTGCCACCCGCTCCGTCGTCCGCCTCCCAGATGCCTACCGGTGTTTGCAACGCTGACGAAGGGGAAGATCTGGCGGGTTGAGGTCTGGGCTGTGCCGTAACACTCATCGCGAGGAGGAGAGTGATAGAGAGCCATGCCTGAACGCTAACCATCATTGCTTTTTGCCCTGCGAGATGCCTTCTGAATAGACACCGCTCAGGCGCGGAGAGTTCCGGAGCGCAGCATGGCAGTAGAGAAGCAGATCCCTACGGGATGACAACAAAAGTGCGCAAGGGCGCAACTTGCTCAGCGCGGTGAGGCATGGCGTCTAGTTCATCCAGCCGCCGTCGGGTTTGCGGCCGGGGGAGTTACGGCCGTTGCTGCGCGGTGGATCTTCGGGTTCGATGTAGCGGCCCTGGTCGTCGAAGCGGACTTCGCGGTTTTGTTTGCGCATGTAAACTTCGAACTTTTTGGCGGCGCGGCGGCGGCGCATGCGGGTGTAGTCGTTTTGGAGGCCAAACCAGCGCTCGGTCATGCCGTTAGCGAGGCCGTGGCGCGGGGCGTAGCGGACGTAGAGGAAGCCGGAGAGGGCGCCCATGAGCTCGAGCAGGGCGTTGAAGGCGTTGCCGGCCTTGAGCAGGGTGGCGAGGGCGAGCAGAAGATAGATGGCCACCATGTATTTGGCTTTGAGGCGAAGGACGAACCAGAGGGTGAACTCCTGGTCGCCGAAGCGCATAGCGATGGCCATGAGCAGGCCGAAGATGCCGGCCCAGGCGCCGGTGCCGACGAGGTCCGGCCGCAGGGTGAAGACGTGGGTGAAGGCGATGAGCGAGGCGAGCAGCGCGCCGCCGATGACGGAGGTGCTGTAGAGCTCGAAGATCCAGCGGCTGCCGAAGCTGGTTTCGAGCAGGGAGCCAGAGAACCAGAGGGTGAGCATGCCGAAGAGGATGCCGAGCAGGCTGGACTCAACGACGGAGTAGGTCGCGAGTTGCCAGATCTCGCCGCGGGCGACGGCGGCGGGGACAAGGAGGAGATGGCCGAGCAGGAAGCTGAGGGGGCCGGGCACGAACCACTGCAGCAGCGCGATCGCAAGAAAGGCGATGACGTTGAGCAGAACGAGCTGGCGGGTGGCGCCGCTGAAGGGCGGCAGGGCGAGGGTGCTGGCGGACGTGCGGGGCATAAGGAGACGCAGGCCAGGAAAGCGCTTGCCTTTCTATTTGACCACGCCGCGCGGCTTGGCGTTGGGTGGCGCGGGCGAGCCGGCTGACGGCGGTTCCGAAGTGTCCGAAGGCAGGCTCGAGGATTTCTGAAAGGAAAGTGACAGAACAACAGGAAGTTGCATCACAGAAGGTCGTCGGCGTTTCCACGATGCGGCAGACTTAGGCCGTAGCTCGATGATCTGCCGCGACTGGAGACTTACCCATATGCTGATTCTTCTTATCGTTCTTCTCTTGGTGTTTGGCTTTGGCGGATTCCGGCTGGGTCCTGGTCTCGGCTACTACGGTGGCGGCGGGGTCAGCCTGCTGTTGCTGATTCTGATTATTTTGCTGGTCACCCACGTCATCTAGTACGGAAGTGAGCACCAGCCGGCGGATCTCGACGGCTGGTGCTGAGCGCCGCAGCTTGGCTGCG
The DNA here is from genome assembly GCA_964235665.1 of uncultured Acidobacteriaceae bacterium. Lineage (GTDB taxonomy): Bacteria > Acidobacteriota > Terriglobia > Terriglobales > Acidobacteriaceae > Edaphobacter. The sequence continues at coordinate 137,720 of CAXSAY010000005.1, read as the reverse complement.
CGTTATGCCGTAGGTGGATCCATGTGCTGGTGGATACCTCATAGTCGGGCTTGACGGCACGCACGCCCGCCGATAGAAAGGACGAGACAGCTGCGGGATCGATTGGGTTTGACCTGTCGACTGGGCTAGTTTGTGGAGAGAGACCATGGCTGTTGTTTGTCCGGAATGTGATACACCCCTTCATCTGGATGCGGATGAGATCGAAGAGGGGGACACCCTGCAGTGCGACGAGTGCGGCGTCGATCTGGAGGTTGTAGGAACGGACCCGGTGGAGATTGCGCCTGTCGATACCAGTGGCTACGACGATGAGGATGAGCCGGTTGTTGCAGATGAGGACGAGGAGTAGGGCGGTATACTGGCGGACATGATGGCTCGACCCTCCCTTCTGTTTGGTCTTTCCCCTGCTCGTTTGCTCCTGGCTTCGGCTTCCCTGCTGCCGCTTCTGTTTTCATCTGTACCGCCGATCGCCGCGCAGACTGCGCAGCGGATTGTGACGGGAAAAGTGACGACGAAAGATAGCCAGCCGGTGAAGAATGCGGTGGTGTACCTGAAGGATGACCACACGCTTTCGGTGAAGAGCTTTATCTCAGATGACTCGGGTGGATTCCGCTTTGGGCAGCTTTCGCAAGCGACGGACTATGAGCTGTGGGCCGAGGCGGACGGGAAGAAGAGTGGTGTGAAGACGATCAGCTCATTTGAGACCAAGAACGCGCTCACAATCAATTTGAAGATGGATAAGTAGAAACGGTCGCGCGTGCGTTGCCGCTGCTAATCGACGTTCATGCCGCCGTCTGCGTCGAGGATGAGGGCGTGGTTCTGGACCAGCAGCGAGTGTAGTTTGAGGCGATCGAGCGAGAGTGCGTAGCCGGTGGATGGACCGGAGCCGGCGAGCAGCTTGCGCATGAGGTCGGCGGCGTTGACCTTGAGTTGCTGCGGCAGCTTACCGGAGAGAAACGGCGCCAGAACGAAGTTCAGCTCGCGGTTATCGCTCATGCGTTCGAGACGTGCGTCGCGGAAGCCGATGGACTCACCTTCGGCATCGGGCACGAGCGAGACGACTGCGTCAGTGGTGAGTGAGACACCGAGGCAGGTGCCGTGCAGAGAGGTGCCGAGCCGGGCTCGGGTGTGGACGCGAACGACGATGCGATCGTCACGAAAGCTGATCTCCGGCTGCTCGGCGTAGACAGAGCAGGGCGATTTGGCGTCGCCGCGCATGTAGTAACGGCCGTCCGGTCCATTGAAGAGCTGGGCGCGGGCGGTGCGTTCGAGAGCCTTGGCCGAGACTTTGACCTCAATGGCGCGGGCGGTGCGCGAAGCGGCGAGAGGCAGCAGAAGCAGGGTGATGATCAGCGAAAGAGGGAGGCGAGGCATACGTCGTCAGAATACGATTGCCAAACGGTGCGGGTTCTGGCGTGGGTGCCTCGACGTACACTGGTCGGACGATGGAGGACGAGGGGAGATGGAAGACCAGGCGCAGACGATCGAAAGCTTAGGGGAAGAGTTCGGGATGCCGGGGGTGCTGGAGTTTACCCATCGCGGCGATCTGGTGTGCATCGCTGTCACGACGCCCACGGTGACAGCGGCCGTGGCGCTCCAGGGCGCGCATCTGCTGCGGTGGCAGCCGGCGGGCGAGGAGCCGGTGTTGTTCTTGAGTGAACGATCGGAGTTCACCGCAGGAAAGGCGATTCGCGGTGGCGTGCCGGTGATCTGGCCGTGGTTCGGCGGGCGCTCGGACGCGGTACTGCCGGCGCCAGAGGGAGCGCCGAAGAGTCCGTCGCATGGCGTGGCACGGACGTCGATGTGGCGGCTGCAGTTTGCCGCGGTGGCGGCGGAGGCGGTGCACCTGACGTGGACGCTGGCGCCAACCGATGAGAGCCGTGCGCTTGGGTTTGACGGCTTCCGGTTGGTGTATCAGATGATTCTGGGGCGGGAGCTTACCTTGCGGCTGACGGTGGCGAATGTGGGGCAAAACGAGCTGCGCTTTGAAGAGGCGTTGCACAGCTACTTCGCGGTGGGCGAGGTGGAGCAGGTTGAGCTACTGGGGACGGAAGGGACGGAGTATCTCGACAAGCCGGACGGGATGAAGCGTAAGCGGCAGGCTGAGGCGCCACTGCGCTTTTCGGAGGTGACGGATCGGGTCTACCTCCAGACAGAGCGGACCTGCGTGGTGGACGATAGGGCGGGGAAGCGGATCCAGATTGCAAAGACGCACTCGCAGAGTACGGTAGTGTGGAACCCGTGGGCGGAGCTTACGGCCGGGCTGGCGGACATGGAGCCGAACGGCTGGCACGGCATGCTGTGTGTGGAGACGGCGAATGTGGGCGAGGCGGCGATCTCGCTCGCGGCGGGCGAGACGCACACGATGGAGGTGCAGGTGACGGTGCTGCGAGACGCTGCGGGCGGCGGGAGCATCGGAGACTAGATGCTTGTGCTTGCTTCTGCTTCGCCACGCCGCCGGGATCTGCTCACGCAGGCTGGACTTTCGTTTGCGGTTGAGACGGCTGATCTGCCGGAGACGCCGCTTGCCGGGGAAGATGCGGCGACGTATGTGCTGCGATTAGCAGAGGCGAAGGCGCAGGCGGTATGGGCGCGGCAATCGCCGGCACGCATTGAGTCTCGGGAGGATCCGCTGATTGTTCTGGGTGCGGACACGTGTGTGCTGTGCCAGGGAGAGATCCTGGGAAAACCGGTGGATGTGGCCGATGCGCGTCGCATGCTGGAGCTCCTGATGGGCCGAACGCACCAGGTGCTTACAGGTTTGTGCGCGCTGACCCGCGATGAGAGCTTTGCCGATGTGGAGATTACGCAGGTGAGCTTTGACGTAATTGCGGAGGCGGAGATGGTGCAGTATCTGAGCGGGCCCGAGCCGATGGACAAGGCGGGCGCGTACGGGATTCAGGGGTTTGCGGCGCGATGGATTCCGCGGATTGAGGGCGACTACTTTAACGTGGTCGGGCTGCCGATTGCGCGGACAGTGGCCCTGCTGGCGGAGGCTCACGGAACTTCGCAAAACTGACACTCGGAGGCGGAGCGCGGGTTAAGGCATGGAGGTGCACACCCGGGATCGTGCCACGGGGTGTGGCGGAACGGACACAGTCAGGCTCCTTGCCGCGGATGTAGTGTTTTCGTATATGCCGCGCAGTATATTGCGGCGCGGAGGCTTCCGGTCTGACGATGTCAGCGCAGCATGAGCAGACGATTGGCGCGGAGATCGCGTTCAGCGGCGTGGGTCTGCATAGCGGTGCGTCGGTAGCGATGCGGCTGATTCCGGCGCCGGCGGGATCGGGGATCGTCTTTCGCCGGACCGATCTGGAGAACTTCGAGATACCGGCGACGGGCCGCAACGTGGCGAAGGTCAGCTATGCGACGAGCCTGATGCGCGGAAGTGTGCTGATCTCGACAACGGAACATCTGCTGTCGGCGCTGATCGGGTATGGCGTGGATAACGTCATCATTGAGGTGGACAACCTGGAGCTGCCGATTCTGGATGGCAGTGCGCTGCCGTATGTGCAGGCGTTCGAGACAGTCGGGCTGGTGCGGCAACGGCGGCGACGCGAGGTGCTGCGGATCCTGCGCGAGGTCGAGGTGCGGGATGGGTCGAAGTTTATCGGGGTCTATCCGGGCCACGGCTACGGCATTCACTACAGCATCGATTTTCCGCAGCCGATTGGGTCAGCCACGTTTGCGGGCGATCTTGAAGAGGGCGACTATGCGCGGTTGATCGCGCCGGCGCGGACGTTTGGCTTTAAGGAAGACGAGCCGATGCTGCGCAATATGGGGCTGATCCGCGGGGTGTCTGACGCGTGCGCGATCATCGTCGACGCGAAGGGTGTTCAGAACGGGCCACTGCGGTTCCCGGATGAGTTTGTGCGGCACAAGGTGCTGGACCTGATTGGGGATCTGGCGCTGGCGGGGCGACGCATCCAGGGGCGTGTGGTGGCGGAACGGGCGGGCCATGCGATGCATGTGGCGCTGGTGCAGCGTTTGCTGCGCGATCGCTCGGCATGGGAGCTGACGCATGTGCAGGACGGGCCGATGGAGGCTGGCGTGTCCCTGCAGGTGGCAGAGGCGCACGCGCTATGATGGCGGCGGTCGCGCTGGGATCAAATCTGCCCTCGGTGTGGGGCGATCCGGCGATGGCGATTGCCGAGGCGGTGCGACGGATGGGGGCGCTGGGGAGAGTCACGGCGATTTCGACGATGCGGGAGACGGAGCCGGTGGGCTACCTGGAGCAGCCGAGATTCCTGAACGGGGCGGCACTGCTGGATACTCAGCTGGTGCCGCTGGAGCTAATGCAGGCGTTGCTGACCATTGAACGGGAGATGGGCCGGGTGCGCGATGGCGTAACAACGAAAGGCCCGCGCCTGATCGATCTGGACCTGTTGCTGTACGACGGGTCGGTGCTCTCGACGAACGAACTTACGCTGCCGCATCCGGCAATGCACACCCGGGCGTTTGTGCTGGAGCCGATAGCGGAGATCGCGCCGGAGATGGTGCACCCGGTCTTTGGCAAGACGATGCGAGTATTGCTGGAGGAGATGCGGGACCGGATGGCTTCGCTGACGGCGCCGTAGCGAAGCAGCGACGTGCGGCGTGCGACTGGCTGCTAGCGCTCGCCCCAGTGGTCAGAGCGCAGGGGTGAGACTTTGGACCAATCGAGGAGATGGCCGGTGGCGGATGGCTCCCGTGGGCGCCCGAAAGCGTACGTGAACTGGGTTTGCGCCTGCAGGAGGAAAAAGGTGGCCCAGTACCAGCTGTGATGATGCCGGTCCTGGAAGATGAGCGTGGCGAGCATGGCGACGAGCAGGACAGCCATTGCAAACCTCCAGAGGACGTGATCGATGACCTGTCGAAACGGGGCCAGGGTCTCCACGGGCCAGCGTTCGTTCTGAATGTTGTTACGCAGGGTGCTTGCGGTCCACAGCATACTGAGGTAGCCGACCACAACGCACGCGAAGCAGGCGGCCAGCACAGAGAGTTGGCTGTGGACGGCATACCTGTTGCTAGCTAAGATGCCGGCAGTTGAGAGAAGACAGCAGCCGGTCATCAGAGCCGCGAGTCGGGAGGGCGAGTCAAGCACGATCCACCTCAGCACTGCTCTCGAAAGGACGGAGCGAGGCCGGTCTGAGTTTCGCGAATGCACGCCTTGACGCAGCGATGAGGGGAGCGCACGGCGGAACCTAGGAAGGACCTCATGGGTCGCGGTACTCACGACGCTTGAGCTCGCGCAGGGCGGGTTCGTGTCCCTGGAGCGCGGCCTGGCGAATCCAATGGCGGGACCGGGTGTAGTCATGGTCGACGCCCTGGCCGGTGGCGTAGAGATGGCCGAGCTGGAACTGGGCTTCGGCGTTGCCGTGGTCGGCGGCCTTGCGATACCACTGCGCGGCCTCCGTGTAGCTGAGCGGGACGCCGAGACCGAGGAAGTAGAGGTCCGCGAGTTTTTGCTGGGCTTCGGGGAAGTCCTGGGCGGCGGCGAGCTCGTACCAGCGGGCGGCTTCGGTGTTGCTCTGCAGCGTGCCTTCGCCTTTGCGGTACATGAGGCCGAGATGGTACTGCGCCCAGGCGAGATGACTAAAGGCGGCACGCTGGCACCAGGCGAACGCCTCCGGGAAGTTGCCGGCGGCGTAGCAGCGGAAGCTCAGGTTGGCTTGCGCGTAGGCGTGACCCTGCTCGGCGGCTTTTTGTTCCCACAGGGCAGCCTCGATCTCGTTCTTGGGCAAACCCTGACCGGCATCGAGCATGGTGCTGAGGAGGAACTGCGACTCGGCGTGGCCCTGTTCGGCGGCGAGACGGAAGCCGGCTGCAGCAGCGGGGAAGTTGCGGGCGTTGTAGTCGGCGAGGGCCTGCCGGTGGTGCGGGTTGGCAGCGGTGTTTGCGGCATCCTCCCGGCCGCGAGCGATGAGGCCGGAGCGCGCGGAGTGACGGGCGAGCGAGGTGCTGCTGGGGACATGCTGCAGGCCGGCGTTGGCGTCCCTGCCCTCGTTATCGTCCATGGGCGGTGATCTGGCGATGGATGAGATCGAAGCGGCGCTGGGCGTCGGCGATCTGCTCGCGGAGCCGGGTGGCGAGCTCGGCAAGGAGATCACGGTGTTCGCGGGCTGCGGCTTCGGCGTCAAGGAAGAGCTGGGCGATGTCGCCGCCGAGCAGGGTGTGCCGCTCGGCGGCGAGGGTGGCGATGTCGCGCTCGGCGTGTTGCATCTGGCGCGTAAGGAGGAGCAGATCGGCGGCCGGCCCTTCGCCGGCGAGAGCTGTGTTGAGTTCGCGATAATCGTCCATCAGGCGCTCAAGGGTTTCGGTGTCGCCGCGGCTGTAGGCATGATTGGCGCGGGCCATCAATAGGGTAAGGTGCCGTTGCTCGGCGTCGTCGCGCGCGAAGTCAGGATGGATGCGCTTGGCGACTTCGCGGAAGAGGGTCTTGAGGCTGGGCGGTGGATCGAACTCCTCGGCTTGGTGGGCGTCGCCGAAGGCGGCGTCGTGAGTGTCCTGTGCGCGTTGCCGGGCCTCCTGCGCGTGCTGGCGCGCGGAGTCAGAGTCGTAGAGGTCAACCTCACGCTCGGCGATGCGCGCTTCGAGGTCGTCCAGTGCGGCGTACAGGACACCTACCTGGCGAAGGTAGCGGCCTTCAAAGGTCTTGAGCTGAGCCCGAAGCTGCGCGAGCTCTGACTCGCTCTCGGCAAGACGGGTGCGAACGGCGGCGAGTTGCTCGCGTCTCTCGAGCAGGACGGCGGTGTCCGGAGATGGCTGGAGGATGATTTCGGCTGGCATGCGGCTTTCGGAAGCGCAGAGCCTAGTTTAGCGGAGCTTCCGTCACCGCTTGCCCTGCGTGCCGAAGTGGGAGGGTTACTGGTCCTCGATCGAAACTTCTTTCGCCAGGGAGGGGCGGAAGGTGCGGCCGGCGATGAGGGCGAGCTCGAGGCGGGCGGCGCGGCGGACGTTATAGACGAGCGGTGGCCGGAAGCAGGCGACACAGGTGCCGCCGGCGCGGCGGACGCTGGGATAGATGACTCCGTTTGAGCGCTCGTGCAGGAGGTTGGCGGCGAGCTGCTGCGGGGCGGCGTAGCAGGCGGGGATGGGATCGCGCCTGAGGAATGGCGCGAAGGCGGCGGTAGCGGCGGAGTCGCCGCGAAGATCGTGCATGGGGCTGATGATGTCGGCGAGGTAGTCGTCGACGGTTGAGACTTCGGGGACGGCCCAGTCGATCTCCTCAAGCTGACGCGTGCGATGGAAGGCGACCTCGGTAAGAGCGGTGGGACGATCGACCGCGGCGTACCAAGCGCCGCGCGTGGCGGAGTTGAAGCGGCCGCCGGCGGGGCTGGCGTGGGTGAAGGCGGCGTTGACGATGTGGGCGTAGCGGACGCCATAGACGAGCTCATGAATGCCGATGCCGGAGAGCAGGCCTTCTTCGCCGAGGAAGCGGTCGTTGGTGGCGTCGTCGAGCTCCATCAGGCGCGCGAGGGTATCAGTCGAGGCGGCAAGACGCGAGAGGACGGTGCCGGCCTGGCTGAAGCGCGAGGGAATGAGGCGGTGGGTGTCGCGGAGGCGCACATCCGTGACGGGGACGGTTGCGGCCTGAGCGTCTGACGGGACTGCGGGCGTCGGCGCGGGACGTGGAGGCTTGACTTTGCGACGAATGGGGGTTGCGGTCACTGGCCACCACGCCGTGCGTCCAGCAGGCGGCGCACCTCGAGGATGCCGGGCAGACCATGCTGCAGCATAAAGGCGAGCGGTGTGGTTCCGCGAAAGAGCGTGTTGCGGTTGGGCAGGGTGGGCCAGGCGTCGGCGAGCGGCTCAGAGTAGAGGATGTTCAGAGCTTTGAAGATGCCGACGAGCAGCGAGATGCGGGTAAGGGCGTCCTGCGAGAGAACCCGCTGTGCGACCTGCTTTTTAAAACCGTGCCAGGAGCCGGTGGAAAGGCCGCCGAGCAGCTGACGGGCGTCCACATCACGGACCTGCCAGAGGTCGATGATCTGAAGAAAGCCCTCGATCGCGGCGGGGCTGAGGCGCTTGCGAACTTCGAGCAGGGACATGTCCGAGGAGGTTTCGACAGCATAGCCGGCGATGTCAGGAGCAAGATACGGAAGCGCGGTTGCCATAGGATATCTCTCAATAATGATTGTCACTCTACTCAGGTTTGAGAGAGGAGGCAAGAGTACTTCAGGCAGAAGGCTTGCCGCACCTTGCTTTCTCCGTCGCGCTGGACGACGGACGGGTCCCTCGACTCTGTCGCCGGAGGACACACGAACATAGGCTAAATCCTCCTGGACATCTCTCCAGACGGAAAGGGCGACGCAGTGTGCGTCGCCCCTCGAGGTGTTGCGGATTGAATTGTCTAAACTAGGCGGCGTTGGGATGGAGGATGACCTTGGTCCAGCCCTTGTCGCGGTTGTTGAAGTGCTTGTAGGCGTTGGGGGCGTCTTCGAGGGGAAGCTCGTGCGAGATGATGAAGGACGGGCTTGCCTTGCCGTGATGGATGAGGTCCGCGAGCCGGCGATTGTAGGCTTTGACGTTGCACTGGCCGGTGCCGAGCTTCTGGCCCTTGAACCAGAACTTGCCGAAGTCGAAGGCGATCTGACCTTGCTTGGCAAGGGTATCGGACGCGCCCGGGTCCTGCGGGACGAAGACGCCGACGACGCCAATCTTGCCGGTGGCCTTGACGCAGTCGACGAGCGAGTTCATGACGAGATTGGGAACTTCCTTGCCGGCGGCGTTGTGACACTGGTAGCCGATGCACTCTGAGCCGCAGTCCGCACCGAGGCCCTTGGTGGCTTCACGAATCTGGCCGGAGATGTCACCCATAGCGTCAATCGGCGTGGTGCCGATCTGCTCGGCCAGAGCGAGACGATCCTTCAGGCCGTCGACGACGAAGATCTGGCTGGCGCCCTGAATTTTGGCCGAAAGCGCGGCCATGAGACCGACCGGGCCAGCGCCATAGATAACGATGCTTTGGCCGGGTTCGAGTTCAGCGAGGCGGGTGGAGTGCCAGCCAGTGGGGAAGATGTCCGAGAGCATGGTGTAGTCTCGCTCTTTCTCGGTGGCGTCGGGTGGCAGGATGAGGGCGTTGAAGTCGCCGTAGGGGACGCGCAGGAGCTGCGCCTGTCCGCCGGCGTAGGGGCCCATGCCGGCGAAGCCGTAGGCCGCACCTGCCATGCCGGGCATCACGCTCGGGTCGGCCATGGTAAGACAGAAGCCAGTCAGGCCACGCTCGCAATTGGCACAGAAGCCGCAGCCGATGTTGAAGGGCAGAACCACCTTGTCGCCGACCTTGACGCGGTCGACGGCCTTGCCGATCTCGATGACCTCGCCGAGGTTCTCGTGACCAAGAATCTTGCCCTTCTCGACGTCGGTGCGACCTTCGTACATGTGCAGATCGGAGCCGCAGATGTTGGTGCTGGTCAGCTTGACCAGAATGTCGGTGTGTTTTTCAATGCGGGCGTCGGGAACGGTGTCGACCGAAACCTTTTTGGGACCGTGATAAACGAGAGCTTTCATGCTGAGGAGCCTTTCTGAATCTGCGGCTGACCGATGTTGTGGCGGTACGCAGGTTGGAGGAGTGGAACGGACACTCGGAGCAGATTGGATGCCCTTCGTCCGCTGGAGCACGGTGAGACCATGCAGCCTTTCGCGCACGATTCCATTGGATGCAGAGCAGGCCGGGAAGACCGGTAAGGTCCGCGGAACTACGCGCATCGTCAAAGAAGCATGCGTGGGCTCGAAACGGTTGCGCTGCGGTGTGGCACAGGCCCGGGTGAGATCGTGTGTCGGGCCGCTGCGTGGGGGCGAGCTTGTTCTTGAGTCGCAGGAACGGTGTTTTCAGGTAGCGGAAGCTCAACGTGGCAAGCGCGAGGGTGCTGATGAAGGCCACCATGGCCGCGAGACTTGTGCCTGAGAAGAAGCCTGCGAGGAACGGCAGGCGGCGCAGCAGGCGCTCGCTGAAGCGGAGATAAAAGAAAGGGGATGACGTGAAAGATATAGAAGCCGTAGCTGATGCGGCCAACTGCCCGCACTGGTGACCCGCCAAGGCGCGGGCGAGGATCGTGTCCTGCCGGAGGCTTAGGAGTAACACTGCGATTGCAGCGAGATCGATGCCGGCGAAGTCGCCAGTCATCTGCCGGGTCCAAAGGTGCGCGCTCCCTTCTAAGCGATGTGAACAAAGGTGCCGAGCAGAAGCAGTTTGCCTCCGGCAAGGAGCAGAGGCGTTGCCGACGAGAAGGCGGGAGCGGGAGGAGCCACGCAGCAGAAGTGCGCCGAGAGCTCCGATGAGGAACATCGTCAAAGGGGAGGGGCGTCAGCTTCCAAAGAGCCAGCGGATCTACCGAGGCGCGATGCAGTGAGAGAACGCGCGCGACCGGGAGAAGAACATGGCGATGTGGGATGGGCCGTGCGAAGGGGACGAGAGAAGTGGGCCGCGAGGAAGGCGCGCGGGTCAGTAGAATGGCCCTGCGAGATGGGACTCACCTTTGAAGTTCGAAAGGGCGATGCTGCGCCGGGACGCTGCGGCCGGCTGCTGCTGCCGCACGGCGCGGTGGAGACGCCGGTGTTTATGCCGGTGGGTACGGCCGCCACGGTGAAGACGGTGGAGCAGGGGGTGCTCGAACGCATGGGCGCAAGCGGGCGGGGGGCGGAGATCATCCTGGCCAACACCTACCATCTGTATCTGCGGCCGGGGCATGAGCTGCTTGCGCGGATGGGCGGAGTGCATCGCTTTATGAACTGGACGCGGCCGATGCTGACAGATTCGGGTGGCTTTCAGGTGTTCTCGTTAAGCTCGCTGCGCAAGGTGACGCCGGACGGAGTGGAGTTCCGCTCGCACCTCGATGGGTCCAAGCATTTCTTTTCGCCGGAGCACTCGATGGCGGTGCAGATCGCGCTCGGGGCGGACGTGATGATGGTGTTCGACGAGTGTGTGGAGACGCCAGCGAGCTGGGAGCGGACGCACGAGAGCATGGGGCTGACGCATGCGTGGGCGGCGCGGTCGAAGGCGTACTTTGAGGCGCATCAGCACGAGGTGCCGTGGGTGCGGGCGCTCGCGGGAGACGCCGCGCACGGGTATGATCCGGGCCGGTTCGAAGGGCGGACGCAGACGCTGTTCGGGATTGTGCAGGGTGGGATGTATGCGGATCTGCGGCGGGTGAGTGCGGAGCGGCTGGTGGAGCTGGACTTTCCAGGCTATGCGATCGGCGGGCTGGCAGTAGGAGAGCCGCGCGAGGTGACGCGGGAGATGATTGCGCGGACGCTTGAGCATCTGCCGGTGGAGAAGCCGCGCTACGTGATGGGCGTGGGCTATCCGGACGAGATTGAGGAGTACGCGCGAATGGGGGTCGACATGATGGACTGTGTGCTGCCAACGCGCGCCGGTCGGCATGGGCTGGTGTTTCGGCGGGCAGAGCCAGGGGAGGAGGGTGCGGGTGCGTCCGCGAACTACCCAGGGACGGTGCGGATGAACATCAAGCGGAAGGAGAACGCTGAAGATGTCCGTCCAATCGACGCGGAGTGCGACTGCCTGGTGTGCCGGAGGTACTCGCGAGCGTATCTGCGGCATCTGTATGTAAGCGGTGAGGCGCTGGGCGCAACGCTGAACTCGATCCACAATCTGCAGTTCTATCTGGACACGATGGAGCGGGTACGGGCGGACCTGGCGGGGGCGAGATCGGCGGCCGAGGTATTGGTGAGAAGCGCGCAGGACCTTTAGGAGCTACAGCATGGCGAAGCGCGCAGTGGTCGTTGGAGCAGGACCGAACGGGCTTGCCGCGGCTTGCGTGCTGGCGCGGGCGGGACTGAAGGTCGACGTCTTTGAGGCGAATGAGACGATCGGTGGCGGCGCGCGTACGGTAGAGCTGACGTTGCCGGGGTTCCATCATGATGTAGGCGCGAGCGCTTTTCCGATGGGAGCGGCTTCACCGGTCTTTCGCGAGCTACGGTTGGAGGAGTTCGGGCTGCGCTGGGTGCAGCCAGGCGCGCCGCTCGCCCACCCGCTCGACGATGGCACGGCGGCGGTGCAGGAGCGGTCGGTCGATGCGACGGCGGAGGGTTTGGGCCGGAAGGATGGTGCGGCGTACCGGAAGCTGGTTGGCCCGCTGGTCGAGCATTGGGAGGAGCTGGCGCCGGAGCTGCTGGGGCCGCCTGTGCACGTCCCGCGGCACCCACTGTTGCTGGCACGGTTCGGGCTGGGAGCCGTGCAGCCGGCAACGCTGCTGGCGAAGGGCCTGTTCCAGGGTGAGCGGGCACGAGCCTTGTTTGCTGGCAATGCGGCGCACTCAGTGCTGCCGCTGGAGAGGCCGTTGAGCTCTGCGGTCGCGCTGGTGCTGCTGGCCGCGGGGCACGCGGTAGGGTGGCCGGTTGCCGCAGGTGGAGCGCAGGCGATCTCAGATGCACTGGCGGCGTGTCTGCGAAGCGTTGGCGGCGCAATTCACACTGGTGTGCGAGTGCACAGCCTGGCGGAGCTTGGGCCAGCCGATACCATTGTGTGCGACCTGACGCCGCGTGGTTTGCTGGCGATCGCCGAGGGTGAGCTGACGCCAAGCTACGCCAAGCTGCTGCAGCGCTACCGCTACGGGCCTGGATCGTTCAAGGTGGATTGGGCACTCGATGGACCGATCCCGTGGACGGCTGCTGATTGCCGGCGGGCGGGTACGGTGCATGTCGGCGGGACGCTCAATGAGATTGCCGCCGGGGAGCGAGCGCCGGGGAACGGTGAGGTGGATGCGCGGCCGTTTGTGCTGCTGGTGCAGCCGAGCATCTGTGATCCGACGCGAGCGCCGGCGGGACAGCATACGGCGTGGGGCTACTGCCATGTGCCGAACGGCTGGGAGGGTGATGCGACAGTGGCGATTGAAGCGCAGGTGGAGCGGTTTGCGCCCGGCTTTCACGCGCGCATTCTTGCGAGGCATGTGGCGGGAACGGCGGCGCTTGAGGCGGAGAATGCGAACCTGGTGGGCGGCGATCTAGGCGGTGGGGCCATGACGGCGTGGCAGACGGCCATGCGGCCAACACCACGGACGTATGAGACCTCCCGCGCCGGGCTGTTTCTGTGCTCGAGTTCGACCCCGCCCGGTGGTGGCGTGCATGGCATGTGCGGCTTTCATGCGGCCGCTGCTGCTCTGGACTTTCTGCGACAGTAGCTCGGCAGAAGAGGGGGGAACGAGCGAGGCCTGAAAGCGACGGACAGGAGGCAGGTTCGCGCCGACGGTGCCGGACAAGCCTCTTTCTTGACAGGCTCTGCTCAGTACGCGATGCTTAGGCACTGGCCACAGACCTCTGTGTCTGTGCCTCTTTGCGCGCGCCGATGCTTCATCGAGGCTTTTTCTGCTCGCGGCACGACAAAGAGGGCGCCGAGGTGTTGATCCGCCGTTCCATTTTCGCTCGACACATCGGTTTGCAGAGCGGAAGATCGGCCGACGGCTGCGGCGAGGGAGTCGAGCTTGGCAGTTTCGGGGTACAACGTGGCACTGGGATTATGGATGCAATTCGGCGGAGCCGGGCTCGGCAGTTTCGGCAGCCTTCCGCTTCTGCTGCTGTTTATGGTGGGGATGTATTTCTTTCTCGTGCTGCCGAACCAGAAGAAGCAGAAGAAGTGGCAGGAGATGCTGAATCAGCTCAAATCCGGCGATCAGGTGACAACCAACGGCGGCCTACGCGGGACGGTGATCTCTCTTAAGGACGACAATATAATTCTCCGGATTCAACCCGACGGCCTCAAGCTCGAGTTTGTGAAGAGCGCGATCGCCGCCGTGACGACTGCCGGGGAGTAAGAGCCTTTTCGCGCTCAAGGAGAGCAAGCGTGAAGGAGAGTAGACATTACATTAAAGGAACGCTCCGATAACAGCAGGTCCAAGGACCGGCAGTGATCGAGAAGAAGGAAAGAGCAGCCCGCCGGTAGGACTTATCAGGAGCGATCGGCAACTGCGACAGGACCCATGGCAAAGAATCTGACCGGTAAAACGGTATTCATCGTAGCGATCCTGCTCATCTTCTGTTACGGCTTCATCGGCATTCCGCACGGCGGCCTGAAGCAGTCGATGCGGAACCGTATCAATCTGGGTCTCGATCTGCGGGGCGGCATCCATCTGGTGCTGGAGGTGCATGTGGCTGAAGCAGTCGCGTCACTGACCGACCGGGACGCTGCCAGGCTACAAGCCGATCTGGAGAAGGCCGGCGTGACGGGCACGACGGTGGGCAAGACTGATGCGGCGCATCCTCAGACGATCGTGGTCTCGGGAGTTCCAAGCGGCAAGCTGGGCGACGTTCGCAACGTCACAAGCGGACAGGACTACGGTAACTACGACGTCAGCACGGGCAATGATGGCAGCCTGAACCTGGTTATGAAGCAAGCGGCGATCCGTGACGTGAACGAACGCACGCTCGACACGTCGATCGAGACGATTCGCGAGCGCGTCGACAAGCTGGGTGTGGCCGAACCGGTCATCCAGAAGTATGGTCTGGGTGCCAACCAGATCCTGGTGGAGCTGCCGGGCGTCGACAATCTAGATCGTGTGGAAGACATTATCCAGTCCACTGCCAAGCTGGCGATCCACGCCGTATCTGGTGGCCCGTACGCGGATGACCAGGCTGCACTCACGGCGAATAATGGTGTGCTTCCGGCCGATTCGATTCTGCTGCACGGCAGCGCGACGGCTACAGCGCCTGAAAGCGTGTGGCTCTTGAAGCGCGCAAGCGAGGTCGAGGGAACGGACTTCCGCGACGCGCAGCCAAGCCAGGATCAGGAGGGTCGGCCGAACATCACCTTCAATCTGACGACCGATGCCGGCAATCGCTTCTATAAGTACACTTCGGCGCACAGCAGCGGCAGCAGTACACCCGGGCAGATGGCCATTGTGCTTGACAACAAGGTAAAGGAAGTCGCGGGGATTAATAGCGCGATTCGCGACCGCGGCGAGATCACTGGCGGCTTTACCAAGCAGCAGGCGACGGATCTCTCGCTGATGCTGCGAACTGGTGCATTGCCAGCGAGCCTCAGCTATCTTGAGACGCGCACCGTGGGTCCCTCGTTAGGAGCAACCTCGATTCGGCAGGGCGTGATTGCAGCGGTTGCCGGCATGCTGGCCGTGATGATCTTTATGCTCGTCTATTACCGCGGCGCCGGCATCAACGCGGATCTCGCGTTGCTGCTGAACCTGGTTATCCTGCTCGGCTTCATGGGCTTTTCAGGACAGGTGTTGACGCTGCCGGGCATCGCGGGCGTCATCCTTACGATTGGCATGGGCGTGGATTCCAACGTGCTGATCTTTGAGCGGATTCGAGAGGAACTGCGGGCCGGAAAGACCAACGCAACGGCAGTGCAGGAGGGTTTCAGCCACGCATTGCAGACCATCATCGATACCCACGTGACTACGATTGTTTCGGCGCTGATTCTGTTTCTGTTCGGGTCTGGTCCGGTACGCGGCTTTGCCGTTACGCTGGCCTTTGGTCTTCTGGCCAACGTCTTCACCGCCGTCTTTGTTTCGCGCGTGATCTTCGATGCCATCCTCGATCGCAAGGCACGCGGAGCGGCGCTATCGATCTAGTTGGTCGTCTGTTTCTCCGATGTTCGTTCTCCATGCTGATTGCAGCAGCTATGGTCATGACGGGTACCGGACTCGGAAGATCTGCGACGTAGATTTGCAACCTAGAAGCAACGTGTAGTTTGCACGGCAAGGAAGAAACGTGGAACTGTTCCGGAATAGCACAATCGACTGGCTCGGGAAGAAGTGGTACTTCCTGGGCTTCTCCCTGGTCTTCTCTGCCGCCGGCGTGCTGAGCATGCTGTTCTGGCACCATATTCCGCTCGGCGTCGACTTTAAGGGGGGCACGCAGATTCGCGTCGCCTTCGACTCGGCACCGAATGAGGATCACATTCGCCAGGCGATGGCCTCAAGCAACCTGCGCGATGCGACGATTCAGCGCATCTCCGACCCCAGCGGCGCCGCAGCGAACAAGGTCATCATTGCGCTTCCACAATCGACCGATCAGCAGCACGATGCCGGCCGCGAGCAGGTAGAAGGTGCACTCCACGCGAACTACCATGACTCTGGCTTCAAGGTGGAGCAGGTCGAGATCGTCGGCCCGACTGCCGGCAAGCAGCTGCAGAAACAGGCGGCCTTCGCCACGATCTATTCGCTGATCGGCATGCTCGTGTATCTCTGGTTCCGATTCGAGTTCATCTATGGAGTTGCGGCGGTGGTGGCGGTCTTCCACGACACGCTGATCACCGTGGGCGCCTTCTCGTTGACCAACCAGGAGCTGACGTTGACGGTGCTCGCAGCCATCCTGACGCTGATCGGCTACTCGATGAACGATACTATCGTGGTCTTTGACCGCATTCGCGAGAACCTGGCGCTTAGCCGTCGCGAGACCCTGGCCCAGGTAGTGAATCGATCCATCAACCAGACGCTAAGCCGGACCGTGCTAACCTCTGGCCTTACCTTTCTCACGGTGCTCTCGCTATACCTGTTTGGCGGGGAGGTCCTGCACGGCTTCTCCTTCGCGCTGGTGGTTGGCATCCTGATCGGGACCTACTCGTCGATCGCGGTTGCAGCGCCGATGCTGGTCGCGTACCAGGACTGGCGTGCCGCCCGCGGAAAGGCCGCAAGCCTGCCGGCAGCACGCAAGGTTCGGGTCTAGGAAGAGAAATGAGGGGCGCGGACGAAGGTTGCAGCGCCCCTCAAACTTCCTGGGAACCTTTTGAATCTTTCGGTGTCTAAGGAAATCAGCTCTTCTCCCACTGAAAGAGGCGGCTCATGTTTGAAGACTCTCTAATGGAATCTGGTGGCCAGATCAAGACCAAGTCCAAGTACTGGATGATCGGCACCTTCATCTTCAATGGCGCGATTCTCGCGACGTTGATCCTTATCCCCCTGATCTATCCGGAAGCGTTGCCGAAGACAGCGATGACGGCGATGTTGACTGCGCCTCCGCCCCCACCGCCACCCCCTCCTCCACCGCCGCCGGCGCAGATCGTCAAGCCGATCAAGATGGTTTCGGAGATTGATCAGGGCCTGCATGCGCCGACCAAAATTCCCAAAGATATCAAGATGCTGAAGGAAGACGCTGCACCGCCGCCGCAGGTTGCCGGCGTCGCTGGTATGAGCGGCATGAGTGGTGGGACAGGCGCAGGTGTTCTGGGTGGTGTTCTCGGCGGGACCGGTAACGCCCCAGCGGTTGTCGCCCGGGTTGAGAAGCCAAAGGGTCCTGCACGCGTCTCAAGCGGTGTCATGGCCGGCTCGATCCTCACAAAGACGCAGCCCGTTTATCCGCCGATCGCTCGTGCCGCACACGTCTCAGGTGCTGTGGTGCTGCACGCCAACATCTCGAAGTCAGGAACGATTGAGGGACTTACTGTGATTAGCGGACCGGAGATGCTCCGCTCGAGCGCTCTCGATGCAGTTCGTAGCTGGCGGTATAAGCCCTACATCCTGAATGGCGAGCCAACCGAAGTTGAAACGACTGTCACCGTCAACTTCAACATGGGCGGCTAGTTCTCTAAGCCGCGACAAGGGCGGGGCGCAGAGATCTGTAACCCGCCTGCGTACAAGCTCTCGCAAGCTGCCACTCTTAGTTCACGCGTCAGAAGCAATGTTTCTCGGTGCAACCTACGAGGGATATTCGCTGACGTAGCCTGACCGGAAGATAACCCAGGAGGAAAGACCACCGTGATTCTCGCTCAACTCTCACATTTCGCTCATACCCCCGCCTCGCTCGCCGTGTTCCTACAGGAGGCGCAGGTCGGCTTCAGCCCGCTGCAGTTGTGGGGCAACATGGGAAACCTGGCTCGCGCCGTTGTTATTTTGCTCTTCATCATGTCGATCTGGTCGCTGGCCGTCATCATCGATCGCGCGCTCTACTTCTCGGCTGCCCGCAAGCAGTCGCGTGAGTTTGCCCCCAAGGTTGCCGGCGCGCTCAAGGATGGCCGCCTGGATGAAGCGATCAAGGTCGCCGACCGTTCCAAGAAGTCTCACCTCGCAGAGGTGGTTACCGCTGGCCTGCAGGAGTTCCGCAGCTTTGGATCAGGCGGGAATATCACGGAGGAGCAGGTTGAGAGCTCGAAGCGAGCCCTTGAGCGTTCAGAAGCAATTGTTCATGCGAAGTTGAAGCGTGGTCTCGGCGGCCTTGCCACCATCGGTTCGACTGCACCGTTCATCGGGCTATTTGGCACGGTGGTTGGTATTCTGAACGCCTTCCAGCAGATCGCTACACAGAAGACCTCGGGTATCGGCGCAGTTGCCGGTGGTATCTCGGAAGCCCTGGTTACGACCGCCTTCGGCCTGCTGGTCGCAATTCCTGCCGTGATGACCTTCAACTATTTCACGGGCAAGGTTGAAGCCTTCGATGTCGAGATGGACAACAGTTCGTCAGAGCTTGTGGACTACTTCATCAAGCAGAGCCACCGCTAGCCAGATGCTCCTCTAGGAGCAGAGGGCTTGGTAGCTCGAGCGGGAACATTGACCATCGCTCCGAGCGTCGCAGCGAAACGACGCTCGGAGCGGTTAGCTCCTCAACCTTGATACGGCGAGTAAAGCGACTGTAGGAGAGATCGTATGGCAATTTCAAAGCGTGATGAAGGCAAGAAGGTCAACTCCAACATCAACGTGACGCCGATGGTGGATGTCATGCTTGTTCTGTTGATCATCTTCATGGTCATCACGCCCATGTTGAACAATAAGGTCAATGTCGATCTTCCAAAGGCTGATGCGGCTGTAGTGATGGAAGACGCCAACAAGGAAGATGCTGTTGTTGTTGCGGTGACTCGCGACGGCCGCGTGTTTTTAGGCGGCGATCAAGTCACGCTCGATGATATGGGTACGAAGATTTCGGCGAAGCTTGAAAACAAGACCAACAAGGAAGTGTTCCTTCGGGCCGACATCCGCGCCAACTATGGCAAGGTCATGGACGCGGTCGACGGGGTACGGTCTGCTGGCGTAAGCCAACTCGGCTTGCTGACAGAAAAGAAGGATGACTCAAGCACGCCCGCGCCGGCGACCAAGTAACCGGCATATTAAGGTCGGCACGGAACTAAAGGCTTCACACTTCGCACTATTGCAGCACGGTCAAGCAAGGACAAGGAGATTCACTATGGGAATGGGTGGCGGTTCACAGGGAGGATCGGTTTCGGAGATCAACGTAACGCCGCTTATCGATGTGCTGCTCGTACTTTTGATCATCTTCATGGTCATTGTGCCAGTCACACCGAAGGGCCTCGAAACGTTGGTGCCGCAGCCGCCAAAGAACAAAACGAATCAGCCGGAGAATGATCGCACGATCGTCGTGCAGGTTCTCTCGAATGGTGCTGGTGCGCCGTCATACAAAATCAATGAAGATGCGTTCAACAAGACGGCCATTGAGCCAAAGCTGGCCGAGATTTTCGCGGCCCGGCAAGAGAAAGTCATGTTTGTGAAAGGTGACAAGGATCTGGACTTCCAGAATGTCGCTGAGGTTATCGACTTCGGTCATCAGGCGGGCGTGGATAACATCGGCCTCATCACACCAAGAGTTGAAGCCGGACAGTAGTTCCCGTTTACCGATGTCACAGTAAACGGCCTGGGTCCGCATGATGCGGCTCCAGGCCGTTTGTCTTTGGTAAGCCTGCAGCAACGCTCTTGGTTACGACAAGCGGACAGACAGGCTACAGGCGGACGCCGATGCGGAACGCTACTTTGCCCCGTCACCATTTACGGACCGCTCTTGGCTAGTACAAGCAGTGCCCGTACAAACTGCTTCTACAAAAACAACAAGAACGTAAGCAGAGGAGCTTACGAAAGATGGAAAAGACCTGATAGAGTGAGCTACGCGTTCGCGGAGTGGCAACAGCACTGGCACGTTGATACAGTGTGCCGTTACAATCACCGCAAGCTCAATCTATTCCCTGGTCTGCTCTGCCTAACCGCATTGCGCCTGTACTCTTGAAGGAGATGTGACACCTCATGAAACTGACCGCACGGATTTCGGTGACCGCCCCATTGTTGGCTCTGCTTCTGGGCTCTACCACCGGATGTAACATCTTGAAGTCGCGTGACCAGGTAAATAAGGGTGTGCAGGCTTTTAAGAACGCTCGCTACGAAGAAGCGACTGAGCACTTCCAGACAGCGATCGAACTCGATCCTAAGTCCGAGAATGCGAAGCTCTACCTTGCAACGGCGTACGCCTATCAGGTTGTCCCCAACCTGGACACGCCAGAGAATCTGAAGCTCGCGCAGAAGGCGCTGGACGGCTTCAATGCAGTGCTCGCGAAAGACCCGAACGATCTGACAGCGCTTAAGCAGGTAGCATCCATCGATCGGAACATTAAGAAGCTGGATGAGGCCAAGGAGTATGAGAAAAAGGTCATCGCTATCGACCCGAATGATCCTGAGGCGTACTACACGATCGGTGTTGTGAACTGGATGCAGTCTTATAAAAATGCCGTCACCATTCTGGCCGCTGATGGCCTCACGGATAAAGCCGATGGAAACACCAAGATGACCAAACCGGCATGTGCGAAGATGCAGGCGGCAAACGCAACGCTGGTCGATCAAGGTCTGCAATATCTCAACAAAGCCATCGATATTAACAAGAACTATGACGACGCCATGCAGTATCTGCAGCTGACCTACCGTCGCAAGGCCGACCTCGAGTGTGGCAATGACGCAGCGAGGAAGGCCGATTTGGCGAAGGCGGATGAATGGACACAGCGGGCCATGGGTGCCCGCAAGGCGAACGAGGCTGAGAAGGAGAAGAAGAACTCGGGCGGCATCGAGATGAAGTAGCTCGGGCTTGCGTTAGATAGAAAGGCCCTCTCTTTCGGAGAGGGCCTTTTCCTTTTGATTGCGGTCGGCGTGCTTCAAGTTAGTTCATGAATCGCCTAAGAAGGGACGCAGAAGATCGTGTTCCGTGCTGCATGCGGCCTGCCGTAATATGGCTAAGCTACTCGGCCCAGCGCCTGAAGACGAGGGAGCCGTTTGTGCCACCAAAGCCAAAGGAGTTCGACAGCGCATAGTCAATCTTTGCGTCTACTGGTCTGTTAGGTACGTAGTTGAGCCGGCACTCCGGATCCGCTTCTACCAGGTTGACCGTAGGCGGCGCCACCTGGTGCAGCATCGCCATGATGGTGATGCCAGCTTCCAGGCCGCCCGCGCCACCGAGGAGATGGCCTGTCATTGACTTAGTCGAACTTACCAGCAGAGCGTGATTGCGCGCGCGCTCCCCGAATACGTTCTCGATCGCTCTTGATTCCAGAGCGTCACCAAGCGGTGTGCTGGTTGCATGCGCGTTTACGTAATCGATCTGATCGGGCGCGAGTCCCGCGACCTTGAGCGCGGCCATCATGGCTCGGTAACAGCCTTCGCCCTCGGGTGCCATGCCGGTCATGTGGAAGGCATCGGCACTCATCCCGTAGCCCAGCACCTCGGCGAGAATTGTCGCCCCGCGTGCCTTGGCAAACTCAAGCTCCTCAAGGATCAGGATGCCCGCGCCTTCGCCAACCACGAAGCCATCGCGGTCCTTGTCGAATGGCCGGCAGGCGTGTGTCGGATCCTCGTTACGTGTGGAGAGGGCCTTCATTGCGGCAAAGCCACCGACGCCCATTGGGGTGATCGCTGCCTCTGTGCCACCGGCGATCATGGCATCCGCATCACCGCGCTGGATGATGCGAAAGGCGTCGCCGATCGAGTGCGCTGAGGAGGTGCAGGCTGTCGCCGTTGCTTCGTTCGGCCCCTTGGCTCCGTGACGAATACTGACGTGGCCGGCCGCTAGATTAACGATGGAGCCCGGAATAAAGAACGGAGAAATCTTGCGTGGGCCACCGGCAAGCATATTCGAGTGCTCGCGCTCGATAACATCGAAGCCCCCGATGCCTGAGCCGATGTGCACCCCTACCCGCTCGGCCAACTCGCCCTCTACCTTCAGGCCGGAGTGCACGATGGCCTCATGCGAGGCGGCGAGCGCGAAGTGAATGAATCGCCCCATCTTGCGCGATTCCTTCTTCTCGACAAACGCAAGTGGATCGAAGTTCTTCACCTCAGCCGCAAATCGAACTGGATGGCCGGTGAGATCGAAGTGTGTGATCTCCGCCATGCCGCTCTTGCCGGCCAGCAAACCGTCCCACACCTGCTGAGTTGTGTTCCCAACTCCGCATAGCAGACCGATGCCGGTCACAACGACGCGTCGCTGCTCCATTACGTTACTTCCCTGCCTTCTGGCTCTTCTCGATGTAGTCCACTGCATCCTTCACAGTTTTGATCTTCTCTGCGTCTTCATCTGGAATCTGTATGTCGAATGCTTCTTCAAACTGCATGACCAATTCGACGACGTCGAGTGAGTCTGCTCCAAGATCTTCCTGGAAGCTTGCACCCGGGGTGACTTCGGCCTCATCGACCTGAAGCTGCTCGACGATGATTTGTTTTACCTTCTCGTCTACTGCGGCCATTTCTGTTTCTCCTGATCTCGTATTGGATGGAAATCCCTGGCGAATGATGCCAGGTAAGTGTGTCGAGCAGCGCCTGTCTAGACACAGACGTACATCCACCCGAAGCTCTCAGCATATCGAGCGCCTTGACGAGTGTAAAGGAAGCGGAACCCCGCAGACCGGCAACCAGGCGAGGAATCGTGTGTGCGGAAGTGAGGGCCCGGCGGCTCGTTCTCACGCATCCGCCGGGTCGGCCTGCTGCAGACGGCCCGTAAGCCGAATTTTGTTCTAGGCGATCATTCCTCTAGGCGAGGCATTACTGCACTCGCTCCAGCAACCTACCCGCAGGTTTCGTTTGCCCGGCAGAAGTGCCTCTGCCGGACCTCCTCGCCTTGGCGCACCGGGCCGGTACGCGCATGGCCGCCACGAGGAAAGCGGCCATTTCCCTGCCTATTTGGTCTTGCTCCGTGTGGGGTTTACCATGCCGCCCTCATCGCTGAAGACGCGGTGCGCTCTTACCGCACCCTTTCACCCTTACCGCAGACCCACATGCCTGGGCGTCGCTTGCGCAAAGCCCAGCAGATCTGAGGCGGTTTGCTTTCTGTTGCACTGGCCGTCCAGCCGCCTTCAAGCGGCCGTCCCGGACGTTATCCGGCACACTGCCCTGCGGAGTTCGGACTTTCCTCCCCCGAAAGACCGGCCGCAAGCCGACTTCCGGCAGCGATCGCCCGACCGTCTGCAGCGTTCATCCTATCGCAGATGCCGGCGATTGCTGCGGCAAACCGCCAACCTCGCCTGCTATCGTTGCTGTCACAGGTCACACTATGGAGCTTAAAGAAGCACTCCGGATCGCGTTGCAGTCGCTGTGGGCCAACAAGCTCCGCACGGTGCTGACGCTGCTTGGAGTCGTGATCGGGGTCGCCTCGGTCATCGCCGTCGTGACGCTGGTGAATGGCGCCAACGTCTACGTGGCGACCAAGATCAACCGCTATGGCGCAGATGTCTTCACTATCTCCAAGCAGCCGGCCTTCATCTCCAGCTACGACGAGTACATCACGTTCCAGAAGCGCCGCAACATCCTCCTTCCGGACTACCGTGCCGTGCTCGAAAACTGCACACATTGCACCTCCGTTGGCGCGCTTCAGACCACACTGGGCAAGATCGTGGTCGGGACGCAATCCAGCACGGACACCTCCATTCGCGGCTACACGTGGTCCATGCCGGAGATGCAGAATCTGAACATCATTCAGGGGCGCGGCTTCACGCCTAATGATGACGAACACGCGTCGCACGTGGCTCTCATCGGCTCCGACATTCAGGAGAACCTGATGAAGGGTGAAGACCCGCTCGGCCACGAGATTCGGGTCGACGGAGTTCCGTACACGGTTGTTGGTCTCGCCGAAAAGCAGGGCAAGACCCTTGGGCAAAGCCAGGATGACTGGGTTGCCGTCCCGATTGGCGCCTACCAGAAGACCTACGGTACAGCCAAGACGCTCACCATCTACTCCAAGGGAGGCAACGGCGGTGGCATGGAGGCGGCGGAGGATGAGGCGCGCGTCATTATGCGCTCACAACGGCACGACGCGCCGGGCCAGCCTGACAGCTTTACGCTTGAAACGTCAGACACTCTGGTTGGCCTGTGGAAGCAGATTAGCGGGTCATTTGCCGCGGTCGCTGTGGCTATCGCCGCCATCTCCCTAGTGGTTGGCGGCATCGTCATCATGAACATCATGTTGGTATCGGTAACAGAGCGCACGCGGGAGATTGGCGTTCGCAAGGCCCTCGGCGCCAAGCGCCAGGACATCCTGCTGCAGTTTCTATTGGAGTCCGCCACCATGGCTCTCCTGGGCGGCGTGGTTGGCGTTATTGGTGGCGTCGTTATCGCCAAGGCAGTGACGGTCCTGCTTAGCTTTCCATCTACTATCGCGCTGTGGAGCGTCTTCGCCGGCCTCGTTGTTGCACTCTCCACGGGTATTTTCTTCGGCGTTTATCCTGCGCGCAAAGCCGCCGCGCTTGATCCCATCGTCGCCCTCCGGTCGGATTTCTAAACGCTTCAGGGCACGCCAGCAAGAACGGAGTCGCGTATGACCGTCAGTGATCAGAAAGAGTCTGTCCGTATGGCACTGGACACCCTGCGCACAAACAAGCTGCGCTCCGGCCTTACGGTGCTCGGCATCGTTATCGGGGTGATGACGGTGATCGTCATCTCGTCGGTCATCAACGGCTTGAACTCAAACATCTCCGGTCTTGTCTCGTCGCTCGGCACCAACGTCATTTGGGTCTTCCGCTTTCCCGTCATCGGCGTTCGTCCAACGACCGAGATGCTCACGCGGAAGCAGCTCACCTACGACGACGCCGAGGCGATCAAACTGTTACCGCACATCGTCGATGTCGTACCGTCACTTCGCTACCAGGACTTTCAGTTCAACTCCGGATCCGTAGTGGTTAAATATGGAAAGCAGAAGTCTGAAGACGTTTCGCTTGAGGGCGTCACCGCCTCCAACACCTCGGTCTACGACTTTGCGCTCACGCAGGGCCGCTACTTCAATCATGGCGATGAGCTTCGAGGCGCCAACGTAGCTGTTCTTGGTCACGACACAGCGGAAGATCTTTTTGGTGAAGAAAGCGCCGTCGGCAAGGAGATCTCCGTCAGCGGTCGCTCCTTCATCGTGGTAGGCGTTCAGGATAAAGAGAAGACTGCCTTTGGCGGGGGCAAGAACCCTGATGACAACACGGTTCATATGCCCATCACCACGTTTCACAAGCTGCATCCGGAGGTCCTCGACTACTGGATCTCCGCCAAGTTCGACGACCAGAAAAACAAGGCCGTGGCTGAAGATGAGATCCGCGAGCTGCTTCGTCGCCGCCGCAAGGTTCGTAACGATCAGGACGATAACTTCGCTATCTTCGGTTCGGACTCAATCACACGCTTATGGACGCAGATTACGGGCTCGCTGTTTCTGCTGATGTTCGGCCTGTCCGCGGTTGGCCTAATGGTGGGCGGCGTTGGCGTGATGAACATCATGCTGGTCTCGGTGACAGAGCGTACTCGCGAGATCGGCGTGCGCAAGGCCATCGGCGCTACACGCCAGACCATTCTGCTGCAGTTCACGCTGGAGGCGGTGGTCCTCTGCGCGGTTGGCGGGGCTATCGGCATCACCCTAGGTTCTCTCGGCGCTCTTGGTCTGACCTTCCTGATCTCCTCGCAGGTGTCTGTGCTTTGGATCATCTTTGCGTTCTTCAGCTCCTGCGCGATCGGCCTTGTCTTCGGCATCTATCCTGCGTGGAAGGCAGCGAGCCTCAACCCCATCGAGGCGCTGCGGTATGAGTAACACGGGCGTCGCTTCGCCACGCGCGATGCCCCCGATATCCCGCCCACCGCTGCAGTTTGCCGGCGGCCGATGCACCGCAGCGATGTTATTTGCCGCTTTTGGTGCCGCGTGGCTGGCGCTTGGTCTCTATGCTTTCGGCTTGCTTCACTGGCCTGCACTCCTTCTGCTGGCTGCCGTTGTGGCGCTCACGATCGGTTTCGCCCGCCGGCTGCTCACGCGCATGCAGGCCGCATTGGACCGCGAGCCGTCGCACCCGCGACAGAAACAGGAGGACCGCACCTTCCTTTGGATCAACGTGGCCCAGGGAGCCCTCATTTTTCTCCTGTTCGCCATCCTTCCGCGTCTGGGCTACCAGGAGTTCGCCGTCGCCGGCGCGGTCCTCGTGGTCGGCGCGCACTTCCTCATCATGCCACCGCTTTATCGGTCCCGCTCCAATCTGGTGCTTGGCGCTGCGATGACGATCTGGGGACTGCTCTGCATGGTCCTCTTCCGAGGTGACCATATGATCGCCTCCTCCGCGCTCGGTGCCGGCCTGCTGCTCTGGTCCGTTGCTGGCCGGGCTCTACACACCGCGAACTCCATCCGTCGCCGCCTTGCCTTATAGATAGCGAGTCACTCCACACCCATCGCGCCGGACGGCGCCCGCTACACTAGCCGCATGTCCCACGCGATCGAGCTGCTGCTGGCGCTGCTCACCCTCAGCGGGCTCGTCTACACGGCGCTCGCGCTCTGGGCAGCTCGCAGCTTTGCCCGCAGCCTGCGACGGCAGCTTTCGTCGCCGCTGCTTTCCGCCGTCACCCTGCTGAAGCCGCTCAAAGGCGCGGACGACAGGCTCTTCGCCGCAATCGAATCTCACTGCGTGCAGCAGTATCCTGCCCCGTTCGAGATTCTTTGCGGGGTCAGCACGCCCGACGACCCGGCGGCAGGGATCGTGACGCAGCTGCAGGCCCTCTACCCTCATGTCGACCTGCGCCTGGTCGTCTGCCCGGAGCGGCTCGGCACCTCCGGCAAGGTCTCGAACCTGGTACAGATGTTGCGGTCGGCGCGGTTCGATCACCTCCTCATCAACGACGCCGACATCCACGTCGGCCCCGGGTATCTGGCGCACATCATGGCGGCCTTCCATCTCCCACCCGCTCATCCGCAGAAACCCGCACAGCCCGTCGGCATGGTCACCGCCCCGTATCTCGGCTGTGCCCACGCGGATGATCGCGGTCGCATTCCCATCTGGTCGCGGCTCGAAGCGCTCGGCATTGCCACGGAGTTCCTCCCCGGCGTGCTCACCGCGCGCATGCTCGAAGGCGGCATCCACTTCGGCCTTGGCTCCACGCTCGCGATGCGCCGCGACGCACTCACCGCTGCCGGCGGTCTCGAGCCGCTGCTTGAAGTGCTTGCCGACGACTACGAAGCCGGGGCTCGCATCCATCGCGCCGGCTTCCGCGTGGAGCTCTCGGCCGAGGTCGTCGAGACCTCCGTTCCGCCCTACACGCTGCAGGGCTTCTTCGATCACCAGCTGCGCTGGTCCCGATCCACGCGCGACTCCCGCCGCCTCGGCTATCTTGGCCTCGGCATCACCTTCGTCGTGCCCTGGGCGCTCGCCACCTGCCTCGCCAGTGGTTTAGCGCTCTGGTCGCTCGCCCTGTTCTCGCTCGCGCTGGTCGCCCGCTTCGCTCTCGCGCTCTCAGTCGGCGTGGGCATCCTCGGCGATGGTCAGGTCCTGCGTGACCTGTGGCTGCTCCCTTTGCGCGATCTCTTCGGCCTCTTCTTCTGGATCTGGAGCTATGCCGGCGATACCGTGCTTTGGCGCGGTGAGCGCTTTCGTCTCCACCAAGGTCGATTGGAGCCCCTTCCATGACGCGGGTCCGCACTGTTAGCGCACCGGCTCCACCTTACTGATTGTGCTCAAAACCTCTGCGGCAACTTCGATCTATTCGCTTGCCTGATTGCTGAGGATCTCTTTGCCACCCTGCGAGGCGATCAGAAAGGCCGGTCCTCCGAGCCGTGCTGGCACCTTGTCCGGCTCGGTCCAGAGAAACACGCGCCGCCGGCCCGTCCAAAGTACCGGGAACGTCGCATCCGTCTCGAAGATCGGAGGGGCATCCCGGAAGAACGATCCGTACCAGAGGTTCGAGCTGCGTCCATTTAGGATGTGTACGTCGTTCTGCTGCAAATAGAATCCCAGCGTGCTTCCGCTTTCATATTCGCCGTTGATCACGAGCAGGTCGGTTGGTTTGAGCAGGGGCCGAATCGCTTCGGCCAACGGTTCGGACGAGAGCACTGGCGCAAACGTCTGCAGCCCCAGATGCGCCGCGAGCAGAAAGCCAACTGCTCCTGCAGCCAGCCAGTAATTTCCCAGGGCGGGCCGGTACTCACGCCGCGCCCACCACCCGCCAAGTGCGCCAAAGAACAGGGCCGCCGCCGTCATCATCAACGGCGTGCGAAAGGCTCCCATTGCCTTCGCATTCAGATCAAGAAAGTGTCCGAACGAGAGCGCATAATCGCCGGGATTTTGCTTCAGCAGCGATGCCAGATCGACACTCGGTCCAGGCGCCTGCGTGCGCAGCACAAAGAAGCCGCACGCCAACGTTGCAGCAGATCCAAGCACCAGTACACCGATCGAAATACGCTGTCCGGCAGGCACCAGCCGGCCCGGCACGCGAAAGGCCTCAGCCTCTAGCGCCTCGTCTTCAAACCACCCGGCCAGCAGCAGAAGAAATGCCGGCAGCGCGGGCAGGCAGTAGTACTCCTGCCGTGTTGAGAAGCTGAAGAACAGCATCACGAGTGCTGCCCAGACGCCCAGCAATAATCGCGTCGAACCTCGCGCATCGAGCGCTCGCCGTGCCACAGCATCTGCGAGTGGCACCGTGCGCAGTGCGCTCCACAGGTACGCACTCCACGGCATTAGCCACACCAGCACTAGGCCGTAAAAGAGCCACAGCGGTACGGTGTCATAGTCGCGCGGCACCCGTAGATTGAGATAGCGCAGTACGTGCTCATTCGTGAAGTAGAACCACGTCCAGCCGTGTACGTTGCCCTCCGTGGGCAGCGGCACACTCCAGTGTCCGTGCGTGAACGCGAGCCCGCCCGGGTGCCCCTCCGTCGGGTTCGCCTCCCCCGCCATCAGGTGCCACGGCGCCGCCACTAGCAGAAACGCCGCAGTGCTCGATACCGGATGGAGCTGCCGCACGGCTGTGATCATTCCTCGCCAGCCATCCACTATCAATAGGTGCACCAGCACAATACCAACCGGAAAGACCACGCCGATCAGCCCTTTGGTGAGCACATTCAGCGCGCAGCACACAGCAAATCCCCAGCACAGCAGCGGGTTTGGCACTGGTCGTTGCAGGTTCAGCCAGTAACAATACATTGCCAGGGTGATCCACAAACAAACGATCGCGTCCGGGATCGTGATGCGAGTGAAGATGAAGATACCGAAGCTCGAAAGCGTCATTAGCCCCGCCGTCAATCCCGCGCGGGCACCGCCAAAGGCCCGCCGCGCGAAGCTTTCGATGGCCATCGTCAGCAACAGCACCGTCAACGCCAGCGGCACGCGCGCGGCGCCCGTATTGGAGCCAAAGACGCGAAAGCTCGAGGCCATGCTCCAGTAGAGCAGTGGCGCCTTCTCGAGATAGCGGATGCCGTTGGCATAAAGCGTCACCCAGTCGTTCCGCGCAATCATCTCGCGTGCCACTTCCGCGTGTACGGAATCCGCGTCGTCCAGCAACGGCGGCGCTACCAGGGTGAAGCTTGCATACAGCACAACCCACAGCGCTGAGAGCACCACACGATTCCGCTGGCGAGCGGCTAGTGGCTTCGGATCGATCGCGGGGGCGGCGTTCATCATCTCTCACAGCGGCGCGACTCACGCAAGTTCAAGAGCGCCTGTGAGAACTCTACCGAAGTTCCGTCTCCCATTCCTCGCGTGTCCGAAACAGACCACGCCTAATGCATGGCCGCACAGTTGTTTCCCCTTTCGGAGCACAAGTTTCTGGAGCAGAAATAGTGCTATGCGCCGGCAGAGGCGCTGTTTTACGATCGCGGGCAAGGAGTCTCTGTGCATGCGCCTCCATCGGTCCGCTGTCCTGGTTGCCCTTCTCATCGCCAACGCCGCTTTGCTGCCACCCCTAGGTGCCGAAAGTAAGAATCCGGCTGATTACCCGCTGCGCGTTCACATCTTTCGCCGCTCGGAGACGACCTTCTACCATCAGCGCGTGGCCGAAGAAGCCAAGGGCGAAGGTCGTGCGAACCTCTTTGAGGGCGGCGAACCCAAGGGCATCGATTTCCAGTTCGAATGCTCGGAAAAGCTGCAGACCTCATCCGGGTACGAGACCTTCCCCGCAAAGTGGAAAAAGCCGAATGAAGAGCTTGTCATTCTTCAGCCTCAGTTCGGCAAACCAAACAGCTACGACACTTGCAAGCTTAAGGTGCAGCTCAAGGACTTTGCGTACTTCTCGCGAAATGGCAACCTGAACTCTGAGCCGACGGCAGACTTTAAGCGCTGGATGCTTGCCCACAACTATGATCCCGAGCACGGGAAAGACGCGCCCACCAGCAACAACTCCGCAGCCACGGCGAACGCCCCGGGCGCGACATCAACAAGCCCGTCCCCTGCTTCTAACACGCACTAAGGTTCGCGACTCGTACCCATTTGCTGTGGTGCAGGCGAGCGCTCACGCCCGGTATCATGAAGGAAGTCGATCTTCGTGCCGCGTATGAGCCTGCAGAGCCCATCTCCGATCCAAACTGGTCCGCCCGCAGAGCTTCTCTTC
The DNA here is from genome assembly GCA_964235665.1 of uncultured Acidobacteriaceae bacterium. Lineage (GTDB taxonomy): Bacteria > Acidobacteriota > Terriglobia > Terriglobales > Acidobacteriaceae > Edaphobacter. The sequence goes on along the minus strand of CAXSAY010000005.1, from coordinate 107,247 downwards.
GGCGATTGGTACCCTGCGCTTCGCTCCGATACGCTTGTCCGTGGCAAGACGCGCACGGCCCTTCTCCTCGGCCTTCCCCTGCTGCTCGGCCGCAAATCGGATGGGGCCATTTTCGCCATGCGCGACCTGTGCCCGCACCGCGGCATTCCACTCTCTGCTGGCTGGTTCGACGGGGAAACCGTGCAGTGCAAGTACCACGGTTGGCGATTTGAGCCCTGCACCGGGCAATGCCGCGAGATTCCCTCACTGACCGGCGACGATTCTCTCGACCCCACCAGGATCTACGCGAGCGCCTTTCCCTGCGAGGATCGTGATGGCTACGCCTGGGTCTACCTGCCCACTGCCGGCGAAGGCCGCATGAACCGCGCCCTGCCCGCCGTCCCCGAGCTACCGAAGTTTTCAACCAAGTTCCGCACCGCTCATCTCACGGCCGATCTGCCCTGCAACGTGGACCACGGCATCATCGGTCTTATGGATCCTGCACACGGCCCCTTCGTACACCAGGCCTGGTGGTGGCGCTCGCAAGCCTCGATCCACGAGAAGACCAAGCACTTTGAGCCGATTGCCGGGGGGTTTCGTATGGCCGCACACGCGCCCAGCAAGAACTCAGCACCCTACAAATTGCTCGGGGTTTATGGCGAAACCATCACCACTACCATCGACTTCGTTCTGCCCAATCGTCGCTTTGAAACGATTCGCGCGGGTGAAGGTGCTGACGCCAAGTGGTTCTCGTCGCTCACCACCGTGACGCCGGTGACCCCCTCTACCTGCCGCATCGATGTCGTCGCTGCCTGGAACATCTTTTATAACGTCCCATTTGTAACCACTATCGCTACCTTCTTCGGCGCTCGCTTTGTTCGCCAGGATCAGCAGACCATGATCGAGCAGGCGGAGGGTCTCCGTCACCATCCCTCCCTTATGCTGATCGACGATGCCGACAAACCCGCCAAGTGGTACTTCGCGCTGAAGCAGGCGCGCCTTAAGGGGTCCAGCGAACACCCACTCGCGGGCCCGGTCACCCTCCATTGGCGCAGCTAGCTTCCTGCACGCGGTCCACTATCCGCGTAGAGCCCGATCCCTCGCTGCGGTGAGCGCCGCTCGTCCTCCCTCGAGAACGCGGCCGTGACCCGGCGCGATACGCGCGATCGACAGATCCAGCAGATTTCCTATACTCGCTACCGCAGTCGATTTATGCCAGGTTGCGACTGTCGGCAAGGGGAAGAACCATGGCGCGTTAGCCGCCGTTCGCAGGTCCCCACCAACCGTCACTAGCGCATCCCCTGCCAGCAGCGTGCCGTCCCGCTCATCGAGAAAGCAGAAGTGTCCTGGTGTGTGCCCTGGCGTAGCCACGCAGCGCAGCGACCCGTACAACTCCCCGTCACTTACCAGTACGCCGGGCGCCGTCTTTGTTCCCGGCACACTCCCTTTGATCTTCGTCTGCGGCTCACCGGGATCAAGGGACATGTCTTTCCGCAGCAGCCGCGCGTCGCGTGCCGAGATGGCCAATGAGAGGCCAGGCTGCTGCGCCGCCAGAGCGTCCACCGCGCCAACATGATCCCCGTGCCCATGCGTCAACAGGATGCGCTGGATCGGCGCACCCGCCTTTGCTGCCGCATTTAAGATGTCCTTCGCGCCACCAGGCAGCCCGGCGTCCACAAGGGTGAAGCCATCTTCTTCGCGAACCAGGTAGCAGTTCACCAGCCCGAAACGAGTCAGTTGCAGCAGATTCGACGTACTCTGTGTGACCTTCATCCATCCCTCCCCTTCGGTCGAACAACCTTAGTGCACTTAGACGACTCCGGCCGACGCCTGCTCCACTACCAGCTCATCAAGCGAGATGTGCAGCGCCTGACCCAGCTTGCGGAAGCCGGCGCGCCATTCCTCGTTCCACACATCCATCGTTCCCCGTTGCAGCAGATCGTTCCACACATTCTGCGCCTGCCATAGATTCACCTCAAACGGCATCACCCGCAAGCACTCCGCGATGGATCGCGCCGACGTGAGTGCCAATTCTGGCGGCAACTCGCCTTCCACCGTCAGTTCCAGCCGCGTCATCGCCTTTTTCATCCGCAGCCCAGCCACGTAGCTCAGTTGGGTGGTGTCCAGCGTCACCTGGTCTGACTGGGCCAGCTCCAGCAGCCCGAGTACCTGCGCGCCGTCAAACTCCTCAGCCTCGAGCGCTCGCCGCAGATTGGCGTTCAAGGCATACCCGGCCGCGAGCGCCAGTGCCGGTGGTGCCGCCATGCCGGACTCTGTCAGGAAGTGCAGCAGCGAGGCATGATCCTCGTAGATCTTGTGCAGTGACTCTTCCATCTCAGAGAGAGTTTGATCCAGAATCGTTCGGAGGATTCTGTGCTGCTCATCAGTGAAGAGCGATGTGAGCGAGTACGCAATCCCGCCAAAGTAACGATCGATCAGTCGGATCACCTCTGGCAGATTTGCCTTGCGAATAGCGTGCCCGACCTCGTCTGAAAAGGTGTGGAACGCTGCCAACTGGGTCTCATCGCCGGTGTCGCAGCGCTTTACCGCGGCCGAAAGATTCTGGTCTCCTAGATGCAGCACCGCGTACGCAATCTCTTCGCACTCCTCCGTCACGCGCGAGTTCAGCTGTGCTCGTCCAATTGCCAGGCGCCCCCGTCCGGACGCCAGGAGCTCATGCTCTGTTCGCGTCACGTTGTAGCAGAACAGGGCTCCCTCCTCCGGGTAGTTGCGGAAGATGGAGCTAATCGCATAGTGCGCGCCCACCTGCTCCAGCCCAAGCCGCATGGACTGCGCGAACTTGCGGTATACCTCGGCCCCATCCCGCACCTCTGGCAGATTGCTGCGCGCCTGCGCGAGCATGGCGACAAACTCCGGCTCGATCGCCTCTCCCTCGACCCCAAACAGGCGCTTTGCCAGCTGCACCACGCGACCCGCATAGGCGATGATCTGCACTGTCTCGATGCCCGAGATCTCGTCAAAGAACCAGCCACAGGAGGTATACATCAGCTGCGCATGTCGCCCGAGCTCCATCAACTCCCATACTGTCGTGCGTTCGTCCTGCGTCAGCGTGTGCGTTGCGTGTTCTGCAAGAAACCGATCCTCACTGCTCGACGAACGGTCAAGAATGACGCGCACGTAGCCATCCCGCGCGGCCCACACATCATGGAGCAGCCCTTGGGCCAGCTTCTCCGCCAGTGGTGCCGTCTTATCACGCAGCAGGTCCAGCGCCTGCCGTAGCGGACCTCGCCAGGCCTGGTTCCATCCTGCTTTCCCGCCGTTGCAGCCACAGTCGGAGCGCCATCGCTCTATCCCGTGGGCGCAGCTCCAGCTGGTGTCGTCGACGACCTCGGCCTCCCAGCGCGGCGGAAACCGTTCCAGGAACTGTCCGTAGTTCGTCAACTCCGCCCGATCGCCCTGTTGAATCCAGTGCATGGCATAGCTCAACGCCATCTCGCCATGCTTGTGGTGATGCCCGTAGCTCTCGCCATCTGTGGCCACATGCGAGAGCATCGCCGGTTCGCCATCCGCCGGTTCAGCCGACAGGGCGTTCAGGAGCCGTTGCGCAAACGTCTCGCCGCGGTTTAGCAGACCCTCAAACGCAATCGCCCGCGAGGTCGGCCCATCATAGAAAAACACCGCGATACTCTTGCCATTTGGTAGCGGCACCCGGTAGGGCCGCGTTGTATTCACTGTCGCGTTCGGCGTTTCGATCCAAGGGGTCACCATGCCATCACCCCTGACCGGCGCAGCCGCACCAGCCGCAATCGCGGACTCCACCGTGCGCCGCACGTGCCGACATTGATGTGGCGCCAGAATCGTGAATGCAAGGCCTTCGTCGGCCATCAGCTCCAGCACCCGCGTATTGACTGCCGTCTCCGCCAGCCACATGCCTTCTGGTTTGCGCGCAAACCGTTGCTCGAAGTCCGCGATCCCCCACCGGATCTGCGTGCGTGCGTCCCGCTCGTTCGCAAGCGGCATGATGATGTGGTTGTAGACCTGGGCCACCGCCGAGCCGTGCCCACCAAAGCGCTCCGCGCTCGCCACGTCCGCATCCAGAATCATGCGATACGTGCGCTGTGCCTTCTCTTCAAGCCAGCTCAGCAGGGTTGGCCCAAAGTTGAAGCTCACCCGCGCATAGTTGTTCATGATGCGGATGATCTCGTTCTGCTCGTTTGTGATCCGTGATGCGCCATTGGGTGCGTAGCACTCACTCGTGATGCGCTCATTCCAGTCGTGATAGGGCGCGGCAGACTCCTGCAGCTCCACCGTCTCCAGCCAGGGATTCTCCCGTGGCGGCTGGTAAAAATGCCCATGCACACAAACGAAGCGTTTGTTCTCGGTCGCGGCGGCTGGCGGCGTCTTGCGGTCAGCAGAGATCGGTCGGGGTTTCGGCATCAAGGGTGATGCTATCGGAAATCAACTTTGCGCCCGCCAATAGGTTTAAACTTTGGGGGGTAAAGGTCGATGGGGTGTTCCTAAGTACCTGCGGAGGCCATGGCGCTTCGGCGACTCTGGCTTCGGCTCTCGCTGCAAAGCTCCTTCGTGGATGGCATGGGCGAGTGGCCCGTCTGCGCGAGGGATTTTCCTAGGATCGAAGGCCAGCGGGCAGTTCGCAACGAACGGCTCTCCTACTCTCCCTTTTTCGCCGCATCCGCCAGATCACACGCCCGCCATAGATACCAGCTCGCCACAGAGCACCACGGCGTCCATCGCCTGGCCCGCCGTCGCATCACCTCCGCCTTCGGCAGCAACGCCGGCGCCACCTTTGTCGTCGGCTTTAGTCCCTGGAATGTCAGCGCGAACCCCTTGCGCACCCCATAGTCATCGACCGGCAGCACATCCGGCCGGCCGAGCCGGAAGATCAGCATCATCTCCACCGTCCATCGCCCGATGCCGCGAACCTGCACCAGATGCTCAATAATCGCTTCGTCCGGCATCCGCCGGATCTGTGCCAGACTCGGCACCGTCCCGTCCAGCGTCTTCGCCGCTAGATCCCGCAGTGCCAGGATCTTGTTACGCGACAGCCCCGCGCCGCGCAGCTGCTCCGTTGGGCAGTCCAGCAGATGTTCCGGCCCGGGATGAACTCCAATCCCACACACCGTCGCAAACCCCTCAATCATCCGCCCATGAATCGCCGCGGCCGCTTTGCCGTGCAACTGCTGATAGATGATCGACCGCGCAAGGGCCTCAAAGGGAGATTGCGTTCCCGGCATCCGCAAGGTAAACGGCCCCACCCGCTCCATCAAACGCCCCAGCTTCGCGTCCGCTCCGGCGAGCGCAGCCAAAGCCTCGGCAACGTCGAAAGGAGGCCGGCGGCTGCGACTGCTGGTAAGTTCCGGCATTCGCTAACGATAACCGAACAGCCGCCAAACCGCCCACTGACTCGGACGCCGGCCGACCGAAGGCGTCTCCTGCTTGGACGAAGGGGCACAAACCGCACCAAAGTTGATGCATTTCAAACTAGGACCAATCCGGCCGCAATTTACAAGCGGCCACCACATTTGGGAACGTAGTGACACACACCTCTTTCCTGAGCTTTCTCTATGTAAAGGAAGCAGTTGCGTGCGGTAATCGGCTGTACTTGAGGACATAAACAACCGCCCAAACGGATGCGATTGGAGTGATTTGCCACTGCTATACTCGGACACCTAAGGCGCTGTTTCTCCCCATTTTTGGCGCTTTAGACAACCAATTTGGCTCCGCCCGTACCACTACACGATGCGTGTCGACTCGGATCTGCCGGCCGGCGCGATAGATTTCAGGTTTTTGACTTAGAGGAAGCAGGAACGCACTCATGGCGCAAGTTTTTGACCGCAGCTCGAATGCGCTCGCCCGAATGAGCCTGGTGTTGACTGGTCTGATCGTGATCGCCCTGGGCGTCGCGCTGGACCAGCTCCAGCGCTCGCCGTGGGTCACCCGGCAGGGCCAGCGCCCCGATCAGCCGATCCCGTTCAGCCACAAGCATCACGTTGAGGGCCTCGGTCTGCAGTGCCAGTACTGTCACACCCAGGTGGAAAAAGCCGCGTACTCCGGCATTCCCCCAACCAAAACCTGTATTAACTGCCACTCGCAGATCTGGACCAACGCCGAGCTGCTCGAGCCAGCACGGCAGAGCTGGGCCACTGGCGCCTCCATCCAGTGGATCCGTGTGCATGATCTACCGGACTACGTGTACTTCAATCACTCCATTCACGTGAACAAGGGCATTGGCTGCGCCAGCTGCCATGGTCGTGTGGACCAGATGCCGATCATGTACATGCAGAACACCCTGCAGATGGAGTGGTGCCTGAACTGCCACCGCAACCCGGCTGTTAACCTCCGGCCAACCACCGAGATCTACAACATGGCTTGGGCCGGTCCCAGCTCAGATAAACCGGTCTGGTGCACGGACAGCCCCAACAGCTACGGTCGCCCCACCGCGCAGCAGGTCTCCTGCACCACCAAGGATCCCAGCGGCGCCAACCCGGAGCTTGCCGCCTTGCAGATGCAGAAGCCGATCCAGAGTGGTCTACCCAGCACCCACTCCGGCACCATGGGTTCCCCGCACGCCAACCAGGGAGATGATCAGACCGTCAGTGATCTTCCGCCAGCCAACCGGGTTCTTATGCCGGCCAACTACAAGAAGTTCACCACCCAGACGGACCTTGGCCTTTACCTGACGAAGCAGTACCACATCCGCGGGGCCAACGAGATCTCCAGCTGCGAGACATGCCACCGATGAAAACACACGAGATGGGAACGGACGCGATGTCAGAAACACAGGCAGCAGGCGCACCCGGTGCGCAGGTCGTAACCCGGATTGCCCCGGCCAAGATGACGCTTGAGCAGGTTCGTGGCAAGCTCGACGGCAAGACCGGCCGCCGTTTCTGGAAAAATCTGGATGAGCTGGCAGAGACGCCGGAGTTCCATGAGTTGATGCAGGAGGAGTTTCCCCGCCAGTCTACTGAGTGGGTCGACTCCGTCAGCCGTCGCGGCTTCATGAAGGTCATGGGCGCGTCACTCGCGCTCGCCGGTCTCGCTGGCTGCACCAAGCAGCCAGACGAAGCGATCTACCCATACATCCGGCAGCCGGAGGATCTTGTCCTCGGCAACGCCATGTACTTCGCCACTGCCTTCCCGTTCCCTACCGGCGCCATTCCCGTCCTCGTCAAGTCCGAGGAGTTCCGGCCCATCAAGGTAGACGGCAACCCGGAGCACCCGGTCAGCAAGGGTAAGTCTGATATCTACACCCAGGCAACCCTGCTCGATCTTTACGATCCCGATCGCTCGCAGCATGTGCTCCATCGCGGTCAGGCCTCTGACTTCGCCGCATTTCAGCGGGATTTCATCGCTGGAGCCAAGGCGATGCCGGGTGGCCAGGGGCTCTACTTCCTGTCTGAAACCGTCACCTCGCCCACCCTTGCCGCGCAGTGGAAGCAGGTACAGACCGCCTTTCCGCAAGCGAAGCTGGTTCAGTATGATCCGGTCAACCGTGACAGCGCCCGTGCTGCATCAAAGGCCGCCTTTGGTCAGTATGTCGACGCGCAGTACCGGCTCGAGAATGCCGATCTGATCCTGTCGCTTGACGCGGATTTTCTTTCGAGCATCGCGCACCCAGGCTTTCTGCCGATGTCGCGGGCCTACGCCGCACGCCATCGCTACGAACCCGGCGAGACCATGAACCGGATGTACGTCGTCGAGAGCATGCCGACCGTCACCGGTTTCAAAGCCGACCATCGTCTCGCGCTGCGACCCAGCCAGATCGCCAGCTTCGCCGCCGCTCTCGTCTCCGGCACAGCACCTCAGGGTCTCTCTGCCGAGCAAGGAAAGTTCTTTGCCGTTCTCGCCGCCGACCTCAAGGCTGCCAACGGCCGGGCCGTGGTTGTCCCGGGTGAGCAGGCTGCTCCCGAAGTGCACGCGGCAGCCTATGCGCTCAACAGCGCCCTTGGCGCTGTTGGCAAGTCGGTGGTCTACACCGACACCGTCAACCCGCTGCCCACAGAGCAGACAGCCGATCTCAAGCAGCTGGTCGCAGCGATCAACGCCGGTTCCGTGCAGTGGCTGGTGATGCTTGGCACCAACCCGCTCTACTCGGCGCCCGCCGATCTGAACTTTGAGGCTGCCTTCGCCAAGGTGCCCAACACGGTTCATCTCGGCTCGCACGTCGATGAGACTGGCAGTGTCTCGGTCTGGCACCTCAACAAGGCGCACTATCTCGAGAGCTGGTCTGACGCCCGCACCTACGATGGCACTATCTCAATCATTCAGCCCATGATCGCGCCGCTCTACGGCGGAGTTAGCGCCCACGAGGTGCTGCAAAGCCTGCTCGATGAGAACCCGCAACTCTCACCGCTGGAGGCCGTCCAGGCTACCGCCAAGACCTACATTCCGGGCGGTGACATGGGCGCTGCCTGGCGAAAGGCGCTGCACGACGGCTGGGTTGAAGGAACAGCCTTCACGCCCCGCGCTGGCGGACCCAGTGGAGCGCAACCCTCGATCGCCACCTCCGGGAACGCCTTTGCCCCCGCGGGAGACACCCTTGAGCTTAGCTTCCGGCCCGATCCGTCCTTGTTCGACGGCCGCTTTGCTAACGTTGGCTGGCTCCAGGAGCTGCCCAAGCAAATTACCAACCTCAGTTGGGACAACGCTGCGCTGATGAGCCTCGACAGCATGGAGAAGTTCAAGCTCGAAGAGAACCAGATCATCGAGATTGAGTCCCATGGCCGCAAGATCCTTGCGCCCGTCTTGCTCGCCTACGGTCATCCGGATGGGGTCATCACGCTTCACCTCGGCTTCGGTCGCCAGGCCCCTGCGGGTCGCGTGGCTGCCGGCGTCGGCTTTGATGTTTACCCGCTACGCACGTCAGGCGCTCCGCTTTTTGCCACCGGTGCGACTCTCAAGAAGTCAAGCGGCACGTGGGATCTATGCGTCACGAAGATCCACAACATCGAGCATCGCGGCAGCTTCGCGCAGCATGACCTCGAGAAGCCACTGTCTGATAAGCAGGGAACCTACTCGCTCGCCGGCCATGAGGCTCAAGAGCGGTCCATCATCCGCTACACGACGCTCGAGGAAGCGCGGAAGCACCCGGACTTCGCTCACGAAGGGGACGCGCATACTCTCGTCAACAAGGTCGGCTACGGCCCGCAGGGTGAGTCGCCCAAGCACGACGAGAGCTTCTTCCCGGATGCTTGGCGCTACAACCATACCGACGCCTCGTCACTCCGGTTGCAGAACGCCTGGGGCATGGCTATTGACCTCAACTCCTGCACCGGGTGCAATGCCTGCGTGGTTGCCTGCTACGCCGAGAACAACATCGCCGTCATCGGCCGGGAGCAGGTCAAGGTCGGTCGCAACATGCAGTGGATCCGCATCGATGCGTACTTTGAGGGTGATCTGCACGCGCCGCGCGCCCACTTTCAACCGATGATGTGCCAGCACTGCGAGAATGCCGGCTGTGAGCTGGTCTGCCCGGTTGGTGCCACGGTGCACACGCCCGAAGGCCTGAACACCATGGTCTACAACCGCTGCGTCGGCACCCGCTACTGCTCGAACAACTGCCCGTATAAAGTGCGTCGCTTCAACTTCCTGCTTTACTCGGACTACGAGACCGAGAGCCTGAAGTTCATGCGCAACCCGGACGTCACTGTTCGGTCACGCGGCGTCATGGAGAAGTGCACGTACTGCGTCCAGCGTATCGAGGAAGCCAAGATCAACGCGGACAAGGAAAATCGCGCCATCAAGGATGGTGAGGTCATCACGGCCTGCCAGCAGGTCTGCCCGACCGACGCCATTCTGTTCGGCAACATCAACGACCCCAGCAGCAAGGTCGCCAAGCGAAAGGCCGAGGAGCGTACCTACCAGGTCCTCGGTGATCTCAACTACCGTCCGCGCACAACCTATAGCGCGGGTGTCATCAACCCAAACCCTGAGCTGGAGCTGGCATAATGGCGACCAAACCGATTCCCGATCCCGTCGTTGACCCTATGATCGATTCGCGTACCGGTGAGTACGCGGTCATCGCCCCGGGCCACAACTTCAAATCGGTCACGCAGAAGATCGCCGGCATCGTGCTCACATCGAACACGCCACTCGGCTGGTTCTTTGGTCTGATCGTCGGCGCCGGCGTCGCCCAGGGCGTCGTCGTTGGTATCACCTGGCTCTTTCTCAAAGGTGTCGGCATCTGGGGTGTCACCATCCCTGGCGCCTGGGGCTTCGCCATCATCAACTTCGTGTGGTGGATCGGTATCGGCCACGCAGGCACCCTGATCTCCGCGATTCTCCTGCTGTTCAAGCAGACCTGGCGTAACTCGATCAACCGCTTTGCAGAAGCCATGACGATCTTTGCCGTCGTCTGCGCCGGCACTTTTCCGCTCATCCACGTAGGCCGTCCATGGCTCGCCTACTGGTTGTTTCCCTACCCGAACACCATGAATCTGTGGCCGCAGTTCCGGTCTCCCCTGGCCTGGGACGTCTTCGCCGTCTCCACCTACGCGACCATCTCAATCGTGTTCTGGTACATCGGCATGATCCCGGACTTTGGAACGCTGCGCGATCGCGCCACCATGCCGCTCGCCAAGTACTGCTACGGCATCTTGTCGCTTGGCTGGCGCGGCTCGACCCGCCACTGGATCCGGTATGAGTCGGCCTCACTGCTGCTTGCCGGGCTATCTACGCCACTCGTACTCTCGGTCCACACCGTCATTTCCTTTGACTTTGCGGTCGCCGCGCTCGCTGGCTGGCACACCACGATCTTCCCTCCCTACTTCGTCGCCGGCGCTGTGTACTCGGGCTTCGCCATGGTACTCACACTCGCCATTCCGTTGCGCAAGTTCTACCACCTCGAAGATCTCGTCACCCTGCGCCACCTCGACAACATGGGCAAGGTCATGCTCGCCACAGGCTCCATCGTTGCTTACGGTTATGGCATGGAGGTCTTTATGAGCTGGTACTCGGCCAGCCATTGGGAGTTCTTCATGATGTGGAACCGCATGTTTGGCCCCATGGGCTGGGCGTACTGGATCCTCATTATGACCAACATTGCCATCCCACTCACCACCCTTTGGTCGCGCAAGCTCCGCGTCAATGTCGCCTACCTCTTTCTCTTGTCGCTGGTCGTCAACACCGGAATGTGGTTCGAGCGCTTCGTCATCGTCGTGACCTCGCTCTATCGCGACTACCTGCCTTCCTCGTGGGGCACCTACCGGGCTACCAAGTGGGACTACATGATCTACGTCGGCACCATGGGTCTTTTCACCATGCTGTTCTTCCTCTTTGTGCGCTTCCTGCCCATGATCCCGATGTCCGAGATTCGCATGATGTTGCCACAAACCAAGATTCGCGCCAGATCCGCTGACGCCCAGACCGTAATTGACGAGACCGTCTAATGCCACCACGCGAAGGAATCTACGGCATCATCGCGGAGTTCAGCACTCCAACCGAGCTCGTCCGCGCAACCGAACACGCGCGGGCGGAGGGCTATCGCCGTATGGAGTGCTACACGCCCTATCCAGTAGAAGAGGCCGCGGTCGCTCTCCACTTTCACAAGACGAGCGTTCCGCTCATCTGCCTGCTTGGCGGGCTCTGCGGCGTGACCGTCGCCTACATCATGGAGGCGTGGATCAACGTCTACGCCTATCCGCTCAACATCGCCGGCCGCCCGCTCTTCTCATGGCCCGCGTTCATCATCCCGGCCTATGAGTGGACGATCCTCTTCGCTGGCCTCTCTGCCGCCTTCGGCATGATTGCGCAGAATGGCCTGCCGCAGCTCTATCACCCGCTCTTCAACGCGCCCAACTTCCGCAATGGCGCGACTACCGACAAATTCTTTCTGTGTCTTGAAGCGACTGATCCCAAATTCTCGCTCACCGGCACCCGCGCCTTCCTTGAGCAGTTCCCCGCGATCTCTGTGGTGGAGGTGGATCATTAATCGTCAGCGCCACATCGCTCCTCGTCTCGCCCTTGCTGCCGTCGCCACGCTTGGCGTCGCCGGCTGTCGGCAGGACATGCATAATCAGCCCAAGTTCGATTATCAGCAGCGCAGCACCTCCTTCTACAACGATGGCCGGTCCGCCCGTCCACAGGTGGATGCCACAGTGGCCCGCAGCCAGCTCCGTCGCGACAGCTATCTCTACACCGGCTTCATCAACGGTAAAGAGGGCGACGGCATGCCCTTTCCGGTCAACGCCACCGTGCTCGCCCGCGGCCAGCAAAGCTACAACATCTATTGCACCCCGTGCCACTCGCGCGTCGGCAATGGGGCCGGCATGATCGTCCAGCGTGGCTACGCGCCCGCTGGCAACTTCCATACCGCACGCCTCGAGACGGCGCCGCTCGGTCACTTCTATAACGTTATCGCCAACGGCTATGGCGCTATGCCGGACTACTCGGCACAGCTCACACCAGAAAATCGTTGGGCCGTGGTTGCCTATATCAAGGCCCTGCAGCTCAGCCAGAGTGCCACCCAGGCTGATGTCGCCTCCGGCGCCCGCGTAGAGTCGCTCGACAACATCACCGAGCGTGAGGGCCTCCCTGCCGGCTTCGCGTATGACTGGAACCTTCCGCCGACGGCAGTAAAAGGCACTCCAAACAACCGCGACTACGTTATCGACACCAACACTAACAACCCGCTAGCGGCCTCCGGCGGCCACAACTCGGACTCCACCCAAAGCAATCGCATCGCGCACTCACCGACCGGCAACACGCCGTTCCCCGAAGACAATGCGACCTCCACCGCCGGAGCGACGAACGAACAGAAATAAGCGGTCTGGGTACCGGTCGCGTTCTTCGAGTACCGTCTTCCAACACGATCTACGCTTCACACACCGAGGTCCGAAACAGCATGGCATCGATCCAATACTACGACGACCAGCATGGGCATCACGCGATGGGCCACGACGGCCCGCGGAGCCTGCCTGCAAGTCTCAGCGCACCGCCCGCAGTGACCGCCTGGCGCCTGCGTCTGGGCATCCTTTCGCTGCTCTTTGCCGCTATCTCGCTGCTTGCCTTCTCCTGGACCCACGAGGGCCGCAACCATCTCCTGCGCGCCTACTTGATGGGCTTCATGACCAGCTTCGGCTTCGCCGGCGGCAGCCTGTGCATGCTGATGCTGCAGTATGTCTCTGGCGGCAAGTGGGGTCTGCTCCTGCGTCGGCCGCTTGAGGCTGCCACCCGTACGCTGCCCCTCGTCGGCGTGCTTCTGCTGCCCATCCTTCTTCTGTCCAAGCACCTCTACCAGTGGGCGCAGTTCCCCAATGCGACGGCGGTTCGCTCCGCGCTTGAAAACCACCAGGTCACGCTTGAGCAGGCCCTGACCCTCAACGCCAAACGTGCCATGCTCAGTCCCGGTCCAGCCTGGTTCCAGAGCATCCTCATCTTCGTGGTGGTCTGTGGCTTCGCCTTCATCCTTAACAAATGGTCCCTTGATCGCGATGCTGATCCCCGCGCCGGCACCGAAGTGAGCTGGAACCGGTGGCAGATTCGCTTCGAAAACCTGTGCGGCATCGGCATCCTCATCTACATCATCCTGCTCACCGATGGCGCGATCGTGTGGATCAAGTCGCTTGACATCACCTGGTACTCATCCATTTGGGGCTTCCAGTTTGTCGTGGCACAGGGCTACAGCGTGCTCGCCCTCGGCATCCTCACTGTCATTCTGCTCTCGCGCTACGAGCCTATGAAGACGCTCCTGCGCACCACCGAGCAGCACGATCTCGGCAAACTCGCCTTTGCCTTCACGATGCTGAATATCTACTTCACCTTCGCAGAGTTCCTCATCATCTGGTCGGGGAACGTCCCGGACGAAATTCCGTTCTACCTTGCACGCATCCACGGCGGCTGGTGGCGCATCTGCACCCTGGACGCCATCTGCCACTGGCTCATCCCATTCTGCCTTCTGCTCTCCCGTGACCTCAAGCGCAACAAGCAGAAGATGGTCTATCTCACCTGCTTCATGATCTTCGCGCGCTGCGTCGACATGTTCTGGCTGATTGAACCGGCCTTCCCGGATGCGGCTGGCAATCTGCACCTGCGAAACAACATCGGCATCCTGGCCTACATCACGGTGCCCACCTCGATGCTTTGCTTCTGGGCCTGGAACTACCTCGGCCAACTGCAGAAGCGTCCTCTCATGAACGTCAACGATCCTCACCTCGAGGAAATGCTGGAGGCTGAACATGCCCACTAACAAGAGCGACCGAAATCAAACAGGCGATCATCCGGCAGCATCAGGCGACTTCGGACGAAAGCCGGACAGCGGTCCCGATAGCCTTCAGGTCGGCTACGAGACGACCGACGTCAACGTCGGCGGCATCGTCATCTTCCTCGCCGGCCTCACCGGCTTTGTGCTCATCTTCTTCGTCTTCTGCTTCGTCATGGGTAAGGTCATCAACTCAGCCTTTGTCAAGGAGGATGGCCCTCCGACTAAGTGGACACGAAACTACTCGGACGCCGGCATGAAGACCACCGACACCGGCAAACGAGAGAACCTTGCCAATAACCCGGAGATGCAGCAACGCGAGCTTGCGACGGTCACCAAATCCTTTCCCAGTCCGCGTCTCGATATCGACGATAGCAACCAGGCTACAGCGGATCTGCACGCCCGGGAAGATCTTCTGCTTGAGCACTACAGCACAAGCGCAACCGAGCACAGCACCATCCGTATCCCCATCGATCGAGCCATGGAACTCATCGCCCAGCGTGGTTTGCCAGTAGTCAACGCCAACGTCGCGAGCTCCGGCCCGGGCTTTGTTGGAGACAACACAGCGACCATCACGGAGCCCCTAACCAGCGGCTTTGCACGCACCGGCTACGAGCTTGATGTCATGGAAGCCCGGCAGCAAAAGCTAAGCTACGGCAAGGCCGAAGGCACGGAACACGCCCAGTTGACCCCCGCGCGATAGGGACGGACAGGTCAGAGGAAGTACCATAGAGACAGGCGTTTCCGCTGCTCGGAGTCGCTAAAAAGGACAGCAAGGATGGGCATTCGCAGCGTAATTCGGCGGGCAGGTCTGGCAGGCGCCCTTGGCGGCCTGCTGCTTGCTCCTTCGCCCGCTCTTGCTCAGGTTGCGGCCTATGGCGAAAAGCAGGCTGGGGAAAATCAAGGCGACCAGCTGCCCAAGGTGCTGCAACAGGTAGGCATCTCGCAGCACTTGAATCAGCAGCTTCCGCTTGACGCGGCGTTCGTTGACGATCTCAACCATCCGGTCCGACTAGCTGACTACTTCACCGGCAAGCATCCCGCTCTGCTTGCGCTCGTGTACTACAACTGTCCGATGTTGTGCTCGGAAGAGCTCGATGGGGTCACCAGCGCGCTTGAGATGGTCCACCTCACGCCGGGTAAGGACTTCGAAATCATCGTCGTCTCGATTGATCCCAGCGAGACGCCGGAGATGGCCGCGCACTACAAGGCTCGCTACATTAAGCGCTACGGCAAGCCGGAGACGGCTGCTGGCTGGCACTTTCTTACTGGCCAAAAGCCTGCCATTGATGCCCTAACAAGCGCCGTCGGCTTTGGCTATATGCGCGTTCCGGGACCGGATGGCACCCTGAGCCAGTTTGCCCACGCGAGTGCCATTCAACTTCTGACACCGCAAGGAAAACTTGCGCAATATTACCTGGGCGTTGAGTACTCACCCAAGGATCTTCTGCTCGGTCTGATCGACGCTTCGGGCAACAAGATCGGATCTCCTGTCGCCAACATCCTCACCTACTGCTACCACTATGATCCGCAGACGAATAAGCACTCTCTAATTGTCGCGCGCGTGGTTCAGTTTGGTGGAATGGTGACTCTCGCCGGGCTCGGCGGATTTATGTTTCTTATGTTCCGGCAGGATCTCAGGCTCGGACGCGACCACGATCTGACGAAGAACGGATAAAGGGTACCAATGCATATCAGTCCAGTCCTGTGGCAGTTTCTGGTGAGATGGCTTCACGCTTCTGCGCTCTTCCCGGCAGAGGCTTCGACCATCGCGCCATACACCGACGCACTCTATTTCTTTCTGCTTCTGATCACGGTTGTTGGCATTATTCTCGTCGGCACGTTGGTCTTCGGCTTTTCCATTCAGTACCGTCGTGAGAAGCACCCGGTTGCCACCCAGGTCGAGGGTTCCACCCTCCTTGAAGCAACCTGGACCATCATTCCACTGGCTATCTTCCTCATTATCTTCGTTTGGGGTGCGTTGCTCTACTTCCGCATCTACACCCCGCCGACCAACTCCATGAACATCTATGTGGTTGGCAAGCAATGGATGTGGAAGGCCGAGCACCCCGGCGGCCAGCACGAGATCAATGCCCTGCACGTCCCAACCGGCCGTCCCGTGCAGCTCACCATGATCTCGCAAGACGTCTTTCATAGCTTCTCCATCCCAGACTTCCGGGTGAAGCGTGAGGTTATCCCGGGCCGCTACTCGACCGTCTGGTTTGAGGCTACGACTCCCGGCGTTTATCACATCTTCTGCACACAATACTGCGGCACCCTCCACGCCGGCATGATCGGTCAAGTCACCGTACTCACTCCTGAGGACTACGACAAGTGGACCCAGACCTCAACCTCCGGCATGAGCCTTGCGCAGAACGGAGAGCGTCTCTATGCCAGCATGGGGTGCAACGCCTGCCACTCCGGCGCTGCCGCCGCCCGCGGTCCCAATCTCGCCGGTGTCTACGGCTCTCGTCTTCAGCTTGCGAACGGATCGTCGGTCACCGTCAACGAGGCCTACCTCCGCGACAGCATCCTCAATCCGTCGCAGCATGTTACCGCCGGCTATGCGCCGATCATGCCCACCTACCAGGGGCAGATCAGTGAAGATGGCCTGATCGATCTCGTCGAATATATTAAGACCCTGCAATCGAACTATCGCGTGCAGCAGACCTTGACCACCAATCAGTCCACGCAGTCGGCGCCGACAGCGCCAGGGCGGTAATCATGAGCACAACCTCTACCATCGTTAGCCTTCCGGATCAGAGCACCGCGACCATTCCCAAGCGGAACTATCTGAACAACGAGCATGGCCTCCTTAGCTGGCTGCTCACCGGGGACCACAAACGGATCGCGATCCTCTACCTGATCTCGATCACATTCTTCTTCTTCATCGGTGGTGCCTTCGCTGGCCTGATCCGTCTCGAGCTGCTGACGCCGCAGCCTGATCTCGTCGCGTCTGACACGTACAACAAATTCTTCTCCATGCACGGCATCATCATGATCTTTCTGTTTTTGGTGCCGTCCGTTCCGGCTACGCTCGGCAACTTCCTAATCCCGATCATGCTTGGCGCTAAGGATCTGGCCTTCCCGAAGATCAATCTGCTGAGCTGGTACCTCTACATGATCGGCGGCACGATGACCCTCGCCGCTCTCGTGCTCGGCGGCGTCGACACAGGCTGGACCTTCACAACGCCGCTCTCGACGCACTACCTCAACACCCACGTCATTACGGCCGCGACCGCCGTCTTCATCGCCGGCTTCTCGTCAATCTTCACCGGCCTCAACTTCATCGTGACCATCCACCGGATGCGCGCCCCCGGCATGACCTGGTTCCGCATGCCGCTGTTCGTCTGGTCCAATTACGCGGCCTCACTTCTCATGGTCCTCGGCACCCCGGTTCTCGCCATCACCCTGGTTCTCGTCGCACTCGAACGCACCATCGGTATCGGCGTCTTCGATCCCACCAAGGGCGGCGATCCCTTGCTCTTTCAGCATCTCTTCTGGTTCTACTCGCACCCCGCCGTCTACATCATGATCCTGCCTGGCATGGGCGTGATCTCTGAAGTCATCAGCACCTTTAGCCGCAAGCGCGTCTTTGGCTACACTGCCGTAGCCTTTTCATCGGTCGCCATCGCGCTCTTTGGCTTCTTCGTCTGGGCCCACCACATGTTCATCATGGGTGTGTCTAACTACTCCGCGCTGGTCTTCTCTCTCCTGACCATGCTCGTCGCCGTTCCGTCTGCCATCAAGATCTTCAACTGGTCGTTCACATTGCAGAAGGGCTCGATTACCTTTGAAACCCCGATGCTCTATGCCTTTGGCTTCATCGGCCTTTTCACCATCGGCGGCATGACCGGCGTCTTTCTTGGTTCGCTCGGCATGGACATTCATCTCACAGAGACCTACTTCATCGTCGCCCACTTCCACTTTGTCATGGTTGGCGGCATGCTCATGGCCTTTCTCGCGGGCGTTCACTTCTGGTGGCCTAAGATGACCGGCCGCATGTATCCGGAGTCGCTCTCAAAACTCGCAGCCGTTACTACCTTCATCGGCTTCAACCTGACCTTCCTTCCGCAGTTCATCCTCGGCTACCTTGGCATGCCACGTCGTTATCATGCATATCCGCCCGAGTTCCAGGTCTTGAACGTCCTTTCGACCGCGGGCGCCACAGTCCTCGGCGTCGGCTACATGCTGCCGCTGCTCTATCTCGGCTGGTCGCTCAAGTACGGTGCCATCGCCGGCAATAACCCCTGGCAGGCAACTGGCCTCGAGTGGCAGATTCAGTCCCCGCCACTGACCGAAAACTTCATCGAAACACCCATCGTCGATCACGAAGCGTACGACTATGCTTGGCTTGAGCACAAGACCAGCAAAGAGGTGACCACCGTTGGATAACGCTATCGCCGCGCATCCTCACACGCACGAGACCGCGGTTCACGCCGCGCACGAGCACACAGCAACTCCGCAACACCGTCACCACTTCGAGACGGAAGAGCAACAGCGCGAAGCCGGTACCTTCGGCATGTGGCTCTTCCTTCTCACGGAGATCATGTTCTTCGGTGGCCTCTTCTTCGCATACCTGCTCTACCGCAACTGGTACTACCCAGCCTTTGCCGTCGCCTCCAATCAGCTCAGTGTTCCGCTCGGCACGGCCAACACCGT
Organism: uncultured Acidobacteriaceae bacterium; assembly: GCA_964235665.1. Taxonomy (GTDB): domain Bacteria; phylum Acidobacteriota; class Terriglobia; order Terriglobales; family Acidobacteriaceae; genus Edaphobacter. Next base: position 88,427 of record CAXSAY010000005.1, on the reverse strand, counting down.
CATCCTGATTAGCTCCGGATTCTGTATGGCTCTGGGTGTCTGGGCGGCGGAGGTTCGTAAAAAGGGCCTGCTGGTTCTCATGCTCTGCCTCACCACCTTCTTCGGTCTCATCTTCCTTGGCGTCAAGTACGACGAGTACCACGAGAAGTGGGAGAAACACCATATCCCTGGCGCACACTTCGACATCTCTGAGTTCGTCAATCCGCGTGCTCACGGCATCATGAACGAGCAGCCACTCGCACCGGATATGGCTCAGCGGACGCAGGTCTTCTTCTCGCTCTATTTTGCGATGACCGGCATGCACGCCGTCCACATGATCATCGGTATTGGCATCCTTCTGTGGCTCACCCTTCGTGCGCATTGGGGAGAGTTCAGCACCGGCTACGTCGCTCCAATTGAGAACTTCGGGCTGTACTGGCATTTCGTCGATATCGTCTGGTTGTTTCTTTTTCCGCTGCTCTATCTCATCAATCGGCATCCGTTGCACTGATCAGGGATGATGTGCCGGCACCAACGCCGGCATACCTCCTCCCTCTGGTAGCGTCAGCCAAAAGGAACCCGTAATGACCGACAAGCACGACGCCGTAAACGTGACCAATCCTGAGCATTCAGAGCATCATCTCGTCTCGCCCTTTCAGTACATGCTGGTCTTCGCCACCCTCTTAATTGGCACCGGCGTCACTGTCCTAGCCGCCTACTTCGATATGGGTCCGCTCAATCCCATCATCGCGCTCGGCATTGCGACCTTCAAAGGTGTTGTTGTCATCCTCTTCTTCATGCACGTTGCCTATCAGTCGCGACTCATCAAGATGACCGTGGTTGCCGGCTTTTTCACCTTTCTCGTTCTCATCATGATGACGATGTCGGACTACATCAGCCGCGCCTGGGGCCGCTGGTAGTTCATCTTCTTTGTCTTGCAGCAAAGGGCGTCTCCTCGGAGACGTCCTTTCACGTTTGAATCTGAGCTACAGCTCTCGTCCCATCACGAAGTCGTCGCACACCAGCGACCCCACCGTAAACTGCCGCGTCCCAACCTGCCGAAAGCCGTTCCGCTGATAGAACCGGATGGCCCGCGCGTTCTCTGCATACACACCCAAAGTCACTCGTCGCGCGCCACGCTCATGCGCTTCCCCCACGGCAGTGTCCATCATCTCCTGCGCCACGCCCGATCCATGAAAGCGCGAGAGCGCATAGATCCGTTTCAGCTCAAGATCCCCCTCCTGTACCGTCTCCTCCGGCAGCTCCGTCGGCGTCAGCATGGCGTAGCCTACCGGCGCTCCCCCGTGCGTGGTCACCGCCAGCCACGCTGCTACCTCCGCCCGCTGCAAATACCTCGCATACACCTCGGCGACATGATGTCGCGCCGCATGCGCCACCATGGCCTCGCCCGGCAGCACTCCGGCAAACCCGTCCAGAAACGTCGCCGCACCCACCAGCGCCAGCATCGCCGCATCCTCGACGCCCGCTCGCCGCACTACGATCTCATCAACACATCTGCCTGCCGCCGCAACCATCCCAATCTCCCTATCCCGTACCGTAGCACCATGCCGCTGTCCTCCGATTCCAAGTCTCCCAACGCCAAGTCCCCGGACCCTAAGCAGCCGCGTCGCGCTAAAGCCTCCACTCCGCCCGGGGAGCCCGCCGCCCCGCTCCAGGGCGATGCGGCCGCAGAAGCCTCCCTCAACGATGGCGATCGCACCACCGACAGCCCTGTCGGTCGCAAGACCTTCGGCGATACGCACCGTACGCTGCCGCCCGCACCCAAAGCCCACCCCGCAGCGAAGTCCGCGCGCGCCACCACACGGCCGCCATCCGCTGCCGTCAAGAAATCCGCAGCCCGCGGCGAGCTTGCCGCCCGGCAGACTCCCCCGCACGATCCCGCTCTTCCCGCCACGCTCGCTTTCCTTCTCGCCAACCCGCGCATCACGGTCCGCCGCGACGGCGCCCCTGACCCGAAAGGCAAATGCATCCTCTACTGGATGCAGCGCTCCCAGCGCGGCACCGACAATCACGCCGTGGATATCGCCGTCACCATCGCCAACGAACTCAAGCTGCCACTCGTCGTCTACTTCGCCGGGATCGCCAACTTCCCCCACGCCAACCTCCGCCACTACGCCTTTCTCAACCAGGGCCTGCCCGACCTCGAAGAAGACCTCGCCGCCCGCAACATCTCCTTCGTCTTCCGTCGCGCACCGCACGAGTCCCACACGCAGCTCATCGCAGACGTCCAGCCCGCTTTCGTCATCGGCGACGAGAATCCCATGCGTGATCCCGAGAGTTGGCGCGCCGGTCTTGCCAAACAGATCAGCATGCCCTTCTGGACCGTCGACGCCGACTGCATCATCCCGCAGCGTCTCTTTCCCTCAGCGCAGTATGCCGCCCACACCATGCGCCCGCGCCTTTACAAGCTTCTCCCCGAGTTCCTCGTTCCCTTTGAGAACCCGCACGCCGACATCCCCTGGAAACGCCCCCGCGGCTTCCAGGCCGACTCCGTCCACGACGATATGACGCGCGATTGGCCCGGCCCCGGCGTCCCCCAGTTCGATCGCTCCGTCGAGCCCGTCGCCGCCTGGCGCGGCGGCGCCCATGCCGCCCTCATCCGCCTCAAGCTCTTCGTCACCGAAGTCCTTCCGCGCTACGAGCTCACCCGCAACCAGCCCGACGTCGACGGCACCTCCTGCCTCAGCCCCTGGCTTCACTACGGCCACATCTCCGCCCAGACCATCGCCCTCGCCGTCGACGAAGCCGCCGCCCAGAACCCATCCCTCAAATCCGCCCGCGACAGCTTCTTCAACGAGATCATCGCCTGGCGCGAACTCTGCATCAACTTCGCCCGCTACAACCCCAACTACGACAACATTCAGTGCGCCGAGTCCTGGGCCGTCAAGACCATCGCCGAGCACGCCCGTGACGAGCGCGAACACCTCTACACCCGCGACCAGCTCGAGCGCGCGGAAACCTACGATGACCTCTGGAACGCCGCGCAGACCCAGATGGTTCGCCACGGCTGGATGCACAACCTCCTCCGCATGTACTGGGCCAAGAAGATCCTCGAGTGGAGCCCCGACAACACCACCGCCTTTGAGAACACCGTCTACCTCAACGACAAATACTTCCTCGACGGCCGCGACCCCGGCGGCTACGCCGGCATCGCCTGGGCCATCGTCGGCAAGTTCGATCGCGCTTGGAACCAGCACCCTATCTTCGGCAAGATCCGCTACATGTCCGGCGCCTCCACCGGCCGCAAGTTCAACTCGAAGAAGTACATCGCCCAGATGGCCGCGCTTCCCCAGCCCATTGAGTCCACCTCCGACGTCGCTACGGGGAAACAACGCTAGCGTCGTCAGAGACTTCGCATAAGTCCGGCTTGCGTGACTGCCGGTCTAAGACCGAGCTGTCCTTGGTGCATCCAACCAGCAAAAGGTTTGGACCCAAGGAGACCCGGTTATGACGTTCTTAGTTGTCGGTGCCACCGGTAAATTCGCCGGCCTGGTCGTACCCGAACTCGCTAGGCGCGGCGCGACCGTACGAGCGCTCGTGCACGACGACGCAAAGTCGGAAGAGGCCCGCCGCCAGGGAGCCGCCGAGATCGCCATCGGCGACCTGAACGACCCCCAAAGCCTGCAAAGCGCCGTCGCCGGAGTCGATGGCATCTTCCACATCGGCCCTGGCTTCGCCCCGCAAGAGGCCGACATGGGCGTGCGTCTGGTTCAGGCTGCAAAGGCAGCAGGCGTCCGCAAGTTCGTCTTCTCCGGCGTCATTCATCCCTCGCTCTCGCTCACCAATCATGCGGCCAAGCTCCCTGTCGAACGGGCCCTCTGTGAGTCTGGTCTCACCTTTGCCGTGCTCCAGCCGGCCATGTTCTTTCAAAATCTAACAGGGAGCTGGAAGACCATCGTCGAGCAGGGCAGCTTCGCGCTTCCCTACTCCACAGAGACAAAGGCCTGCTACGTTGACTACCGCGACGTCGCCGAAGTCGCCGCACTCGCGCTCACTACAGACACCCTCGACTTCGGCACCTTCGAGCTCTGCGCCCCCGGCATGCTCACCCGCACAGAACTCGTCAGCCTCATGGGGCAGGCGCTTGGCCGTACAGTCACAGCCGTCAATCTGCCGTTTGCGGAGTGGGCCGAAAAGGCGCACGTGCCAAAGGGTATTCTGCGCGATGGCCTTGAGCGCATGTACGCCGACTACGATCAGTTCGGTTTCCCTGGTGGCAACGCTCTTACCCTTCGCGCCGTTCTCGGCCGCGAGCCTCGATCTATGCGCGAATACTTACAGGAGCTCGCGGCTACATCACTCGACTTCTGAGACATGGTCCCGCACTCCAGTCGTCTCGAGTGATTCCGCCTCAGCGCACTCCGAGCGTCTTTGCCTCGGACCACGAAGCGAGGCGGCACACCTCAGCACCCTCTCGCATTCCTTATACCTCCAGGACAATTACCTCATGCCCGATCCCCGCCGCCGTCTTGCCTCCGACCTCGGCTGCATCCTCGATTGCAATCTCGCCACCGGCCTCACCAGTGCCGGTCAGCCCGCCACTGATAATACTGCCCTTCTAAACGCCTTCCTCGCCACCGCCTCCGCCACCAACCCCATCGCTCTGATCCTTGACGGCGCCACTCTCACTACCGGTCTTCTCATTAACGGCGGCCACACCACCATCGAGGGCATCGGCCCGGACTCCGGCCTCTTCCTCAAATCCGGCTCGAATGCGCACGCCATTCGCAACCACGCGGACATGCAGGGAGATCCTGGCGCCGGTCACACCGCGCCGCCTCGCTCCAACTCCGGCATCGCCATTCGCAATCTTCAGATCAACGGCAACCGGGGCGACGGCACCTCCGGCAACACCGACCATGGCATCACCTACGACAATCTCGGCAGGACCATGCTCTACGGCATCGACCTCGTTCATGCCACCGCCATCTGGCTTGAAGATCTCATCCTGCACGACCTCACCACGTACGCTGTCACTCTCAATAACTGCGCCGGCGTCGTCTGCCGCAACCTCCGCGTCACCACACCGCGCGACCGCAACTGCGACGGCATCCATGTCAACGGTCCAGCCTCCGACCTCCAGATCTCCAACTGCTGGTTCCAGACCGGCGACGATCCCATTGCCCTCAACGCCCCCGAGGCCTTCGGCGGTCCCATTGAACGGGTCGCCATCTCCGGCTGCATCTTCAATCACTGCCCCACCGCCATCCGCATCTACGGCTGCGCCTACCCGCCCATCAGCTACCCCGTCTCGAACGTCGTCATGGCCAACTGCACCGGCCTCGTCGAGAACACTCCCTTTATGATCGGCTTCCAGCAGAACGCCCCCGTCGACACCATCCAGACCTTCCAGACCGGCAACTGCTCCTTCCAGGCCTCGTATTGGGCCACCCTCAACGAGAGCTGCGGCGTCCTCTCGTTCGGCAACAACATCTGGGACTCACCCACGGTCGCCGGCTTCTTTCTCTGGATCCCACTCCCTGTCACCCTCTCCTCCGTCACCCTTGCCAACTGCCGCATCTATCGCAGCGCTCGCGGTCACGCCCCGGCATATGGCCTGCACGCCGCCGATGCCGCACGCGGCTCCGTCATCCACAAACTCGCGATCGAGGGTTTCGCCATCGAACACGAAGCCGGTCAGGCCTTCCCGCCTATCCCCTTCCTCCTCGACACATCCAACGTCACCATCGACGAGCTCTACATCGGCTCGCTCGATCCCTCCAATATCGCCGCCCTGGTCAAACCTTCCCTCAACTTCCGCGGCATCAACCAGATCAGCGGCCCCGGCGTGCTCGCCACCGGCTTCCCCATCCCTGACCACGTCATCGCCGAGAACACCCCCTACCTCAGCGCCGACGCCGATCGCCCCTCCATCAAACTCCACGGCAAAATCAAGAAGCTTTAATCCCGTCGCCCTACCAGGAACGCCAAGCGCCCCCAGCCCCCGATCGCGCCTGGCATCAGAGCGAAGCCGCGTAACCCGCCGCATACCACCTCAGCGGGATACCCCCGCCTCCCGGGACCCGCCACAATCAATCCTGCAGCAAGCCATCCGTCTGCCCGTCTATGCCACGAGCCAGTCATTCCCGCCGCCATCCCCGCGGTCTCAGCAACTCGCCCCTGCTCGCCCTGCTTCTCCTCTTCACTCTGGCAAAACTCCCCGCACAGACCCCCCAGCCCCAAAGCCAGAGCCTCCAAGCCCAAGCGCATATCCTCCAGACCCAGCCACAGAGTCCATCCCCCGCCCGAGCCCGCCGTTTCGCCGCCGCACACGCCCTCTTTACCGGAGCCCCCGCCGCTCCCGCCCTAGCCTCCGCTCGCGCCGGGAACACCGGGCTCCTCGCCGCTCGCGCCCTCGCCCTTGCCGCCGACTCTACCCTCGCCCCGCTCTCCGCCCCGTGGACGCCCGCCGGCCCCGCCGCCATCCAGTCCCTGCAGTACGGCGCCATCTCCGGCCGCGTCACCGCCCTCGCCCTCGACCCCAGCGACATAACTGGCAACACCCTCTTCGTCGGCACCGCCGGCGGCGGCCTCTGGAAGTCCACGAACGCCGCCGGCCCCACCGCCCAGGTCACCTTCACCCCGCTCACAGACACCCTGCCCGCCTTCAGCCCCTCCGCTGGCTCCGCCGCGACCCCGTCCCTCTCCATCGGCGCCCTCGCCGCCCTTCCCGGCGGACTCCTTCTCGCCGGCACCGGAGACCCTAACGACGCCGACGACTCCTTCTACGGCACCGGCCTCCTCCGATCCACCGACTCCGGCCTCACCTGGTCCCTCATCACCGGCTCGGAGGATGGCTCTGCCGGCAGCCACTCCTTCTTCGGCCTTGGCTTTGCCGGTTTCGCCGGGAGCTCCATCACCCCCAACCTCCTCGTCGCCGCCCTCTCCCAATCTGAAGAAGGCACCGCCGTCAGCGCCCCCCTCACCAGCTCTACCGCAGGCCTCTACTACTCGGCCGATTCCGGCCTCACCTGGCACCTGTCCACCGTCCTTGACGGCGCCACCAACGTCCTCACCCCGCTCCCCAACGGCAACAATCATGGCGGCATCCCCGCCACCGCCGTCGTCTGGAACCCCATCCGCCAGCGCTTCTTCGCCGCCCTCCGCTATCACGGCTTTTATCAATCTGCCGACGGCATCACCTGGACACGCCTTCCCACGCAGCCCGGCTCCGGCCTCACCCTTGACGCCTGTCCCTCCTCCGGCAGCAGCGCCGCCTGCCCCCTCTTTCGCGCCGCCCTCGCCGTCCAGCCCGTCACCGGCGACACCTTCGCCCTCACCGTCGACCGCAACAACCAAGACCGGGGCCTCTACCAGGACACCTGCCAGCTCTCCGGCACCGCCTGCACCTCCACCAACCCGCTCTTCGTTAACTCCATTGTCTCTACCCCGCTCGACACCGCCGGCATCATCCCCCAGGCTGACTACAACCTCACCCTCGCCGCTCTTCCCACTGGCACCAGCACCTCCACCCCGGCCACCCTCCTTTTCGTCGGCACCAGCGACCTCTTCCGCTGCTCCATCGCTCCAACCGGCTCCACCGGCTGTATCCTCCGCAACACCACCAACACCAGCAATGGCTGTGCCGCCCCTGCCGGCGTCGCCCCCGCCCAGCACGCCCTCGCCCTCGGCGGCCCCGTTGCCGCCTCTGTCCTCTATCTCGGCAACGACGGCGGCCTCTGGCGATCCACCGACACCGTCAACCAGCAGGCCAGCCCCTGCTCCGCCGACGACAGCTCCCACTTCCAGGACCTCAACCTCACCCTCGGCTCCCTCGCAGAAGTCGTCTCCTTCGCCCAGGACCCCACCGATCCCGCCATCCTCCTCGCCGGCCTCGGCGCCTCCGGAACCGTCTCCACCGGCCGCGCCGACCAGACCGCCTGGCAGCAGCTCTCCGCCGGCGAGGGCGGCACCGTCGCCATCGACCCCTCGCACCCATCCTCCTGGTACCTCTCCACCGCTGCCGGCCTCAATCTCGCCTTTTGCCCGCTCGGCTCCGCCTGCACTCCGGGCGATCTCATCTCGGACGTCGGCTCGACCCAGCTCTCGGGCGATCTCGCCCTCCTCGACGCCCCCTCTCTCCTCGATCCAGCCGTCCCCGGAGTTTTCCTTGCCGGTACCTGCCGCGTCTGGCGCGGCCCTGCCTCGGTACCGTCTCTCTGGTCTGCCTCTGACCGCGTCAGCCCCATCTTCACTGGCCCCCAGAACGCCGCCTGCTCCGCCTCGAACGGCTTCCTCCGCTCACTCGCCGCCGGTGGCCCCATCACCACCTCCGGCTCGTCCGTGCTCTATGCCGGTCTCGCCGGCACCCTCGCCGGCGGCGGCACTCTCGGCGGCCATCTCTTCTCCACCATTTCTGCCGCCACTGCGACCGCCACCACCGCCTGGTCCGATCTTGCAACCTCCTCTGTCACAAACGACGCCTTCAACGGGAACGTCTTCAATCCCGGCGGCTACTCCATCTCCTCCCTCACCGCCGATCCACACGACGCTACCGGTCACACTGTCTACGCCACCATTCAGGGCTTCAACACCACCAAGGGAGCAGTGCCGCATCTCTACCGCTCCACCGACGCCGGCGCCCATTGGACTAACCTCTCCGCCAACCTTCCCGGTGCCCCCGCTAACGCCCTCGTCATCGATCCCAATGACGCCAACACCGTCTACATCGCGCTTGACACCGGCGTCTACGCCACCACCACGATCACCACCTGCGCCACCACCAACTGTTGGACCCTCTTCGGCACTGCCCTCCCGAACTCACCCGTCACCACCCTCGCCGCCGCTCCTGCCATGCCCACCGGGGATGGCCGCCTCGGCCTCCTTCGCGCTGGCACCTATGGCCGCGGCCTTTGGCAGATCCCGCTGCTCACCGCCGCCACCGTCCAGCAGCCCGCCGTTGCGCTCAGCCCTGCCGCCCTCACCTTTGCCGCACAAACCGTCGGCGGCTCCGGCGTCGTGCAAACCATTATTGTTACAAATACAGGAACCGCCTCGCTTGTTGTCTCGCGTATCGCCATCACCAGCAACAACGCGCCGGTATCAGTTACCGCCGTCGTTACAGACTTCGCCGAGACCGATACCTGCACGGCTGGTGCAGTCGCTCCGGGCGCGACCTGCTCGCTCTCCGTCAGCTTTCTTCCTTCGGCCACCGGTGCCCGGTCGTCCACCCTCACCCTCTACGCCAACGTCCCCGGAGGCCAGGCCACCGCATCCCTTGCCGGCACCGCAACCGCGGTCGCTGCCGTCCAACTCACTCCCTTGACGCTCCTCTTTCCCAGCACCAGCCTCTCCGCGGCCAGCCCCGCGGAGACCCTCGTCCTGCAAAACACCGGCGGCACCATCGTCAGCCTGGCATCTGTAACCCTTACAGGAACAGACTTCCAGCTCTCCTTCGCAAGCTGTGCCTCGACCCTTGCCCCCGGCACCTCGTGTACCCTCTCCGTCGTCTTCCGCCCTGGCGCCCTCGGCTCCCGCAGCGGCACCGTCACCGTCGTCGATAGCCTCGGCACTCAGACTGCCACTCTCTCCGGTACAGCGACCGCACCTCCCACCGACGCCCTGTCGAGCACCTCCCTGACCTTTCCCACCACCCAGGTCGGCTCCGCGGGCAGCCCGCAATCCCTTATCCTCACCAACGCCGGCGATGTCCCCCTCACCCTTGTCACCACATCAGTAACAAACAGCTCCACTGGCAGCCCTGATTTCTCCGCAACCAACTCCTGTGGAAACTCTCTCGCGGCTCACTCCGCCTGCGCTATTACCGTCGCCTTCAACCCTCACACTGTCGGCGCATCGACCGCTACCCTCCTCGTCGGTGACGTCTACCGCACCCAGACCGTGACCCTCTCCGGCACCGCTGTCGCCCCACCCGGCATCTCGCTTCTCCCTGCCTCCACCCTCACCTTCCCCAGCACCGGCCTCGGCGCCACCTCCGCCTCGCAGCTCCTCACCCTTACCAACAACGGCGGCCTTCCACTGCTGATTCAGAGCGTCAGTCTCACCGGAGACTTTCAACTGGCCGCCACCGGCAGCACCTGCTCCGTCTCCCTCGCTCCAGGCACGGCCTGCACCGTCGCCGTTGTCTTCACGCCCACCCTCAGCGGCCTCCGCTCAGGAGCCCTCACCATCACCGACAACGCCCCCAGCTCCCAAACCGCGCCGCAGGCAGGCCTGCAAACCGTTCCCCTCGCCGGCACCGCGATCGATTTCGCCCTTGCCGCCGACGGCCCCACCTCCATCACCATCACCAGTGGCAAACCCGCTATCTTTCCCCTTCTTCTCTCCACCCCGGCCAATCTCTCCGGAACCATCACCCTCGCCTGCACCGGAGCCCCCGCCAACTCCATCTGCACCCTCTCCCCGAACACCCTCCCTCTCGGCAACCCCACTCCCACCCTCGTCACCGTAACCCTCGCCACCGGCCAGTCCATCACCACCCAGACTGCATCTTTCCGTTTGCCCCCAGATCTGTCATCTCGATCAAGGTGGAGGGACCTGCTGCTCCAGTCCCGAGTAGCTCACCTTTTGCCCGCCGGTGCTCTCAATCTGTTGTCCGAGCCGAATCCTGAGCGAGCGACGCGAGCCGAAAGGAGAGCGGACGGACCCGTTATCAGGATCGCCACGGACGTGATCTTCGCCCTCCTCCTGCCCCTCGGCTTGCTCACCATCCGCCGTCGGCGCAGCCTCCCCGCCCTGCTGGCTCTCACCCTCGTCGCCATCCTCCCGATCGTCGGCTGCGGCTCCACGCCCCGTCAGCTCCCCACAGCCGGATCCAGTGCCACCCCGACGGCCAGCGCCACCCCGACTCCGCCCGGCACCTATACCCTCATCGTTAGCGCCACCAGTGCCGGTCTTACCCGCTCGATGAACTTCGTCGTGACCGTTCAGTAAGTCGCCAAGATACACCTCGGCGAAATCCGACGAAAACGCGCTTGACCTCGGCGAAACGTGCGTTTACCTCGACGAAATCGCACGTCCTGCGGCTACTCCCGACGCCCACGCCCATTGGAAGTTGTAGCCGCCCAACCACCCTGTCACATCAACAACTTCCCCCACGAAGTAGAGCCCCGGCACCGTCCGGCTCTCCATTGACTTCGCATCCAGGCCACGGGTATCGACGCCTCCGGCGGTCACCTCTGCTTTCACGTAACCCTCTGTGCCAGCAGGGGTTATCTCCCATGCATGAAGCCGCCGTTCAAGCTCAACCACAGCCGCGTTGCTCCATCCCGTCGCATACTGCGCCAGCCAGCGCTCCGCCAGCCGTGCCGGCAGCACCTCACGAAGCGCTGCAAGGGCCATCGCAGCATCCCGGTACCCCTTTGTTTCAAGCAACTTAGCGAATATCTCGCGATCTGGTGCCAGATCCATCACCAGCGTCTCGCCTGCCCTCCAGTAGCTTGACACCTGCAAGCCGGCCGGCCCACTCAACCCCTTGTGCGTCAGCAAGATACGATCGCGAAACCGAGCTCTTCCTGAGCTAGCCACGACCTCCGTCGCCACTCCGGCCAGATCGCACCAGGTCTCCCGATCGCTCTCCCCGAAGACCATGGGAACGAGGGCCGGACGTGGCGCTATAATATTCATTCTAAACTGTTTAGCAATCTCGTACCCGAAGCCGGTCGCTCCCATCTTCGGGATCGACGGCCCACCGGTCGCAACGACAAGCGCCGGAGCCGCAAAGCTCTCGAGCCTTGTCTCCACCACGAATCTCGTATCTCGTTCTATTTGAGTGATTTGCGTTCCTAATCGCAGCACCACACCCCGTGCGGCGCATTCGCATTCAAGCATGCTCACGATCTGCTGCGCAGATCCGTCGCAGAACAGCTGCCCGCGAGCTTTCTCGTGGTAGCTAATCCTATGTTTCTCAACAAGATCCACGAAGTCTTGCGGGGTATAGCGAGCAAGGGCGGACTTGCTGAAGTGTGGATTCTCGGACAGGAAATTCTCTGGCGTGGTGTGCAGGTTGGTGAAGTTGCAACGTCCGCCGCCGGAGATAAGTATTTTCTTTCCAACACGATCCGCATGATCGAGAAGCAAAACGCGCCGACCGTCTTCTGCGGCGGAGATGGCGCACATCAGGCCGGCGGCACCGGCTCCGAGGATGATGACGTCGGCAGTTTGCATCTAGACTGATGGTAGCGTGTGAGGTCGGCTGATGAGTGAAGTGTCATCGATGCAACAAGTTACGAAAACCCTTCGGGTGACCCGGAGAGCCGCGGAGCGGCTTCGGGCGGGGCAGGTGTGGGTATATCGGGACGATCTCGAAGGAGGCGCGGAGGGGCTGGCGGCAGGAGCGTTGGTGCGCATCGTCGACGGGCGCAAAAGTGATTTAGGATGTGGCACTTACAGTACGTCGTCGATGCTTGCGGTGCGGCTGCTGACGCGGGGGAGCCTTGACCGAAATGGGTTCCTGCAACTCGTGCGGGAGCGGGTTGGAGCGGCGCTGCGGCTTCGGGAGGAGGTCGCACCGGCTTCGGAACTCACTGACAGCAGAAGACTTATCTTCAGCGAGGCAGATGGACTGCCGGGCATGGTGATGGACCAATATGGGCCGCTTCTGGTGCTGCAGCTGTTGACGCAAGGGATGGCGGCGGATGACGTCCGACGTGCAATTTCTGCCGAGGTTAAGCAGCATTTCGCTGAGGTGAAGGGGCCTATTTCGCAGAGTTCGCCCACGTCTGAAACGGAAGACGGTATCACTCTTTGGGAGCGGCCAGATGGGCGGGCAAGAGAGCTCGAAGAGCTGCCGCCATCCCCTGCGGATCCCCTGCTGGTGACCGGAGGTGCGCCCCAGACAGAGACGATCTTCCGGCTGAATGGCCTGGGATTTCACTTCGATGTGACAGCCGGGCAGAAGACCGGCGCGTTTCTCGACCAGCGGTTGAACTACGGGGCAGCGGCAGACGCGGTCGGGCGAGCACTGGCACGGAAGAGGACGGTGGGTGAGCCGTCACGAGCGCTCGATGTGTGCACGTATCAGGGTGGGTTTGCACTGCACCTGGCGCGGGTGTGTGGGCGGGTGACGGGGGTGGATGCGAGCCGGACGGCGCTTGAGGTGGCAGACTGGAACCTGGAGCATAACCGGGCGCAGGTGACCGGCGAGGTGGACTGGATCGAGGCAGATGCGTTTGAGCTGCTGCGGGCGTTTGCTGAGGCAGGAGAGCGCTTCAGCGCGGTGGTGCTGGATCCGCCGGCGTTTGCGAAGTCAAAGCGGGCGGCGGAGGGTGCGCTGCGAGGGTACAAGGAGCTGAATCTACGGGCGCTCTCGATGCTGGAGCCGGGTGGAGTGCTGGTGACATGCTCGTGCTCGCACCATGTGGGCGAGCCGGAGTTTCGCGAGGCAGTGCGGGCGGCGGCGGTGGACGCGGGCCGAACGGTGCAGGTGCTCGAAAGCCGGGGTGCGGCGCCCGATCACCCGGAGGTGCTGAGCCTGCCAGAGACGCGCTACCTGAAGTGTTTGATCTGCCGGGTGATTTAGCTCTGCGGCGGAAGCGGGTAGACAGCGACGTTGTGGAAGGCGACGATGGTCCACTGGCCATGTTCGCTGGTCATGACCTCCTGCAACTTGACGTGCATGACGCCGTCCTCTGAGGCTTTGAGGCCGGGTGGCAGGCGGGAGAAGCCGGTGAGAGCGCCGTCGATATCGACGACGGCGACATCCGCACGGAGGAAGGCGATCCTGCCGATCGAGAAGGTATTGTGGCTACCCTTGTAGATGGTGCTAAAGATCATGGCGTGCTGCTTCAGAAAGGCCTCGTGACCATAGAGCTGCTGGCCGATGACGTTGGTGAAGGAGCCGTTTTCGGCGTAGTGGGCGGCGAAGGCTGGAGCGTCACCGCGGTTCCAGGCATCGGCCTGGCTCTGAACAACGGCGCGGATGGCGGCTTCATCGGCCGGCGTTCCGAGAGGGGTTATCCCTTGGGAGCCGGCTGGGTAAAAGGCAAGAAGGACTGCGGCGAGACGAAGCAGGACAGGAAGTCGGCTCATTTGGGTCACCTCAGAGGGAAGTGTGGGCCCGGCGATACGTGGTGGCAGCATCGTAGCATCTCCCGCGGCGTGGCCCGGTGACTTCCGCTTATGAACGTGACCAGCAAGGGGAGAGAGCGAGGCGGAGCTGTGGCCACGGATGACTCTTTCGTGGTTGCCCGTGCGGCGCGGCAGGCGTAGTGTTCCTTCACGGACAGACAGCAAAGGAGACTCTCGGGTGCGCGCAACTTCCTTCGTCAGTGTGGGGCTCCTTGTAGCGGGATCCCTCGCAGTTCGGGCCGATGTGTTCAATCTTTCCGGAACCTTCGAGGGCTACTACGGCACGGTTGGTACGCTTTCGGGAACGGAGACGATTAACACCGTTGCTGGAACGATCACAGCGGTGGACATCGTGGCGACGCTGGACGGCACGACTTACACGTTCCCGACGCTCGACTCCAGTTATGGGAGCGGGCCCTGTGTTTTCGGGCCGTGCAACGTGTTCGCACAGAATGTTTCCGCGCCTGGGGTGCAGGGACGACTCGATTTTGATACGACGGCGACTCAAGGTTTGGTGGGGTTCAAGGGTGGCGGCTTTTGTGGCGGCGCCATGGCTGATTGCCAGTTTCCAAACCTGGGTGTAGACGATGATGATTACCTGGCTGACGATGAGTTCGGGGTCAATGTCTTCTTTATCACCGACGGAGCGCTCACCCCGGCGGCGGCGACAGGGCCTGTCGCGGCGACGCCGGAGCCTGGGAGCCTGGTGCTACTGGGGACGGGGGCGATGGGTGTCGTCGGAGCCGGGTGGCGGCGATATCGCCTGCGCTAAGCTTCGGTTGGATCGCTGAGGGCGCAACGTTATGAAACGAAGAAGGCCCGCTTGTGCGGGCCTTCTGGCTGATGGCGAGACAGTCTTGCGGGTGTGGCCGAAGTCCTAGTGCACGACCTGTCCATCGGCCGCACTTGCAGCCCGGCTGCCGGTCGAGGATCGTGAGGATCCGGGAGCGCTGGTCAACTGCCAGCCGTTGCTGGTATTCGAGAGGGTCGCCTGGGCGGTCTGCTGACCGTCGAGATCAGCTTTCAGCTGGGGAAAGGCGGTCTGAGTTTCAGGGGCCTTGGCCCAGTCTGGCGCGCCATCGATGGTGTAGAGGTAGACGACGTTGCTGGTGGCGCCGACGTCGCTGGTGGTGGGGCTGGCGCTGGTGATGGAGGCCGCCTTGCGATGGCCGTAGCAGAAGTTGCCGTAGCCGGGCTGGGTGGGGTCGGCGGTCCAGGAGGAACGACCCTTGTCGGACAGGTCGTAGTTATTGGCCTTCTGGTTCAGGACGAGCAGCTTCTTTTTCTCGACGGCCATGCGGGTGAGAAGGCCCTGGTCGACGAGCGCGTCGTAGTCGCTGGTCTTGCTCTTGTCATCCTGATTGGCCTGAACGGGAAGCTGCTTGGGGGCGTCCCAGAGGCAGACCGGCCGGGAGCTGTAGTAGGTGTCAATCGCGCTCTTAAAGTTGCTGGTGTTATCTACCTTCTTGCTGCAGCCGGCAAGGGCGAGGCAGAGCAGACCTGCGGTAGCCAGGGTTCTTCGTGCGGGCGATTTGGGCAAACGTGTCATGGCGAAATCTCCTCGAGTGTTTGGGATGCAAGGACGAGAGACCGCGTTCCGCGGGCGCCGTGCAGGGAACCGAGGCTAATACCTGTGACGTTCTCGGACGAGGCGGTGCTGATGGTGACCGCGAGGGACTTACACGGGAGAAAGAACCGCTGTGACCTGGGCGAGGACCTCCTCCACGGTGATCGAGAGAATGCACTTCTTTTTCTCGACGATGCAGGTTTGCAGCTGGCATCCCGCGCAGTCAACCGGGTGGTAGAGGATGCGATGCTGGCTGCCGTACGGAAACCAGACGCGGGGGATGTTGCGGGAGGCGAAGATGGCCACGCAGGGGGTTTGCACCGCGGCCGCCAGATGCATGGGGCCGGAGTCATGCCCGAGAAAGGCCCTAGCGCGTGCGAAGACGGCGCCGCTTTCCCGCGGGCTGAGCACGCCGCAGAGGTTGATGACCGGACTTTTCGCCTGCTCGCGCCAGCCTGCCGCCGCAAACTCGCTCGTCTCGGACTCTTCCTTTGCGCCGCAGAGCGCGAGGGCATGGGTGGGATAGAGGGCTGCCAGTCGCGTGAGAAGAGCGCGCCAGTTTTCGCGTTCCCAATCCTTCGCCTGCATTTTGGTTCCAACGCTGACGGCCAGGAGCGGGCGGTCTCCTGCCGGCGCGAGTACCTCTGCTGCCCGCGCGTGCTCGGCTTCGGTGAGGTGCAGATCCCAGCTGGCCGGGTCCTGGAGGTCGATCGTGCCGAGCTCCGGCAGGTTGCGCACCAGGCGCGATCCTTCGGCCTCCAGATTGCGCAGTCCCTCCGCATCCCGCGGTCCCAGCTCACGCCACTGCTGCATATCTTCGGTTAGCGGCACGCCGATCATGTTGCGGATGCCGCAGATGCGAAAGAAGGTCTGGTTTCGCTTGGCCGAGGCCACGGTTCCTGACCCGCTCATGTAGACGAGGAGGTCCGGCCGCCATCGCCGCAGCTGCCACCAGAGTGCCAGCAGCTCGCGCGGGCTACGTGTGGCGTAGTTGTAGCGGAAGTAGCCTTCAATGAGACCTGTGTGCTCAAGAACCGCCGACGATGCTGGCGCCTTGACGTGCGGAGGAAAGCTGGTGAGCATGCGCCGCTCTGCCTGGGGAAAGGCGCGTGCGACTAGATGCAGGGCCGGCAACGCGACGACTGTATCTCCCAGACTGCCAAGACGATAGACCAGAACCCGTTTCGGGGACTTTGGTAGAGCAGGTGATGTCGCCATGGTTCCAGTCTGCTTGCTTCTGCCTGTTTCAGCAACATGTCTGCCGTGCCTTCATGAGCGCGACCGCGCCGCGAAACCCCCGAGCCGCTAGACATCCTGCCATCACTATGGTGGCCTAGGGGTTTGGGAGATTCTATGCACTCGACGCTTGCTTCCGTGAAGCCCATCAACACGCCGCGACAGATCCTCTTCGCCAGCCTAGTCGGTACGACGATCGAGTTTTTCGACTTTTATATCTACGCGACGGCGGCCGTGCTGGTCTTTCCGCGGCTGTTCTTTCCGTCTTCGAACCCTGCCAGTGCGACGCTCGCCTCACTGGCCACCTTTGGGATCGCCTTTCTTGCACGACCGATCGGCTCTACGCTTTTCGGGCACTTCGGGGATCGCGTCGGGCGGAAGACGACGCTTGTGCTGGCGCTTTCTGCCATGGGATTTTCGACGGTTGCGATCGGCCTGTTACCCACCTACGGCTCGATCGGCCTTGTTGCGCCTTTGCTGCTGGCGCTTTGCCGCTTCGGTCAGGGAATTGGGCTGGGGGGTGAGTGGGGCGGGGCTGTCCTGCTCGCCACGGAGAACGCTCCTGCCGGCAAGCGGGCCTGGTACGGGATGTTTCCGCAGCTCGGCGCGCCGATCGGCTTTTTCTTTTCCGGCGCAGTGTTTCTGGTGCTCTCGCGCCTTCTTACCAATGCCCAGTTCTTTGCGTTTGGCTGGCGACTACCCTTTCTGGCGAGCGCCCTGCTGGTTCTCGTCGGCCTCTATGTTCGGCTCACTATTACCGAGACACCGGCGTTCGCGCAGGCGCTGGCTCGCGGTGAACAGGTTCGGCTGCCTCTGCTCACGGTATTACGCGAGCATGCGCAGCCCCTGGTGGCCGGTGTGCTGCTGTGTCTGGCTACCTTCACCCTCTTTTATCTGATGATTGTGTTTACTCTTTCGTGGGGGACGACCGCGCTGGGCTTCAGCCGCGATCACTTTCTTCGTCTGCAGCTGCTTTGTGTTCCGTTCTTCGCGCTCACCATTCCGATTTCGGCTCTGCTTGCGAGATCCAGCGGACGCCGTGTGATGCTCTGGGTGACTGCCGGCATCTTTCTTTTCGGCTTCGCGCTCGCGCCTCTGTTTGTGCGCGGCAATGCCGGTGCGCTTGCGACGATGGCCCTGGGCCTCAGCTTGATGGGTTTGACCTACGGTCCTGTAGGCACGGTTCTGGCGGAGCTGTTTCCGACGCACGTTCGCTACACCGGCAGCTCGCTGGCTTTCTCTCTGGCGGGTATTCTGGGCGCCTCACTTGCTCCGTATCTGGCGACCTGGCTCGCCAAGACGTACGGCCTGCAGTACGTCGGCATTTATCTTTCCGCGACTGCCGTGCTGACCTTTGGCGGCCTGCTGCTTGCGCGTCCCATCCCGGAGCCTGGGCGCTCCGAAGCTGATCCTGACCCTGTTCTCTGAGGACGTTCTGGCTGTTCTTGAGGCCTACACCGCTCTTTCTGTTGACCAAGGCAGCAACCAAGCGGCAAACTCAGCTCACCCTCTGGAGGGCTCATGCGCCTACCTCTACCCGCCTTGCTGCTTAGCTTGATTGCCGTCACTGGTGCAGCCCGCGCCGATACCTTCCAGTTCACCTTCAACGGGGACTTCCAGCCTTTGCCTCCTTACGTCACGATGAGTTATCCCACCCTGACGTTCTCCTGGCAGATCTCCGGCCCTCCGGAGTTCTACCTTTATGACGACCAGTACCCTGATTATCGCTACGCGTTTGTTCCGCTTCCCGGTAACCCTTTCGCCTCCGAAGCAAACCTCACTCTGTACGCTTATGCCCCAATCGAGCCGGGCGATACCGAAGAGGATGTCACCTTCTTTACGAACAATGGGAGCATCTACGACGAATATGGCTTCGGGGGTATCTCTGTTCCGCAGGGGTTCTATACCGGTCCGCAGAGTGATCCCACGTTCTTACCAGGCAGCTATCAGGCGCAGGCTGAGTTTTACGACTACACACTCTATAACGGCACACTGACCATCGCCGACCTCAGCACAGGCGGAACGGTGACTCCGGAGCCGTCGAGCGTAACTCTGCTCGGGACTGGTCTGGTGGGGTTTGCGGCCCTGGTGCGGCGCCGACTCGGATCTTGATGTGCCAGGAAGTTTCTGTCCGCGCGTAGCCGCTGACGATCCGTCGTGGTTACATGTATTCGACGCCATACTGGACCGGGATCTGGGTGAAGGCGATCCGGGTGGGTGCGCTTTCGCGGGCGGGCAGCATGCCGGCGAAGTGAACGGTGGTGTGGCCGAACTTGAGGTTCAGCTTGTCCATGGTCTTTGAGAGATCCGCGCGATTACCGGGCTCGGCGAAGAGCTCTGCTTGCCGCTCGCTTTCGGGGATGAGCTCGCGGAGGGTGATGCCGACGAAGAAGGGACGGGCGAACTCGTCGCCGGCGGGCCGCTTGCTCCAGATACCCTGAAGAACCTGGAGCAGGGTGAGGGTATCCTGCGCATCGCGGAAGCGGGCCTCCATGCCCCAGCCGGAGTGCTGGATGCCGCTGGTGTGCTGCTTGAGTTTTTTGACGCGACCGCCTCTTTCGTGCGCGCCGGGCTGGCGATGGCGGGCCTGCTCTACCTGCTCGCGGGTGAGCGCGTATTTGAGGGTGACACTCATGACGCCGGCGAAGTACTTCTCCATGCGGAGGCGCATGGCGGCCTTGTGGAGGAGCTTGTGTGCGACGGCCCAGGCGCCTTCGTCGGAGCGATGCTCTGGGCCCATGACGTGGCTGTGGCCGAGGCTCTTCTGGCCGCCAAAGGAGACGGGCGCACCGTCATCACCGGTCATCTCGCCACGCAGCCAATGGAAGAGGCGATCGCCCCAGACGGAGTCCCAGAGCTTATGCATGCCGGGGCGATCGAGGGCCAGGAGTTCAGCCATGGTGTGGATGCCTTTGGCGTGCAAGCGGAGTTCGGTTCGGGCGCCGACGCCGGGGAGATCGCGAAGATCGAGATGGGCGATGGCACGGGGAAGCTGGCTGGGCAGCAGGCCGATAAGGCCATCGGGCTTCTGCATGTCGCTGGCGATCTTGGCGAGATAGCGGTTGGGTGCCATGCCGACGGAGCAGCGGAGGGTGGAGCCGACATCGTCACGGATGGCCTGCTTGATCTCGAGGGCGATGCGGCGGGCGCGAGGCGGCTCCTGTTCGCGGCCGATGAGCTGGCAGACCATCTCATCGATGGACGGGGTGTGGGCGACGGGGCAGCAGCGCTCGACGGCGGCGGCGATCTTGTGCGAGAACTCCGAGTAGACGGTGTGCGAGCCGTTGACGAGGATGATCTCCGGGCAGAGGACTTTGGCCTCGCCGACTTTGGTGCCGGTCTTGATGCCGAGAGCCTTGGCCTCGTAGCTGGCGGCGATGATGGTGCCGGTATCAGCCATGGTGCCGACGACTGCGGTGGGTTGGCCGCGGTACTCGGGGTGGAGCTCCTGCTCGATGGACGCGAAGAAGCTGTTCAGGTCGATGTGGAGGAACCCGAAGCGATCCCGCTCGTCGATGCCGAGGTGGCTGCTCATGACGGTATTAGGCTATCGCATCTTCGCCTTTTATTCGTTTCCGCTCTCTTTGGTCTGGTGCGCTGCCGTGCCTGCAGATGGCATCGATCTCTCTATAGGTCCAAACTAGTGCTGCACAACCAATAGGCCGGAAGCGTTTGTAATCGAGGACGACGTCGTCAGCCCAACCAGTGTGGGTACACCATTTTTCCAGACTACTGCGGATGGATAGAGCAACCCTGAGACGTACAAATCTCCCCCTACCACCTCAAGGCCAGTCGCAAAGCTCAGCTCGGCGGTCCCACTGTAGTCTGTGGCCATTCCATTTTTCCAGGTAGATGCTCGCACAGTCAGTCCGTCCGTGCTGTTAACCGCTCCCGCGACATAGACATCCTGTCCAGAGACAGCCATCGCGTAAACCTGACCTTCGTTGGTTGATAGCTGTGTCACAGTTCCGTTCTTCCAGAACACGGCTTGATGAACAGCTGAGTTGCTGTCCAGAGATGCCTCGCCGGCAAGATAGATGTCCGACCCAACCACTGCGATTGCCTCTCCCTCGCCGAACGTTGTCTCCCCAACGGGGAATGAAAGAACGCCGTTCTTCCATAGTGCAACGAAATCGCCACTCAAGGTCTGACCACTGGAGGTAGTCTGGTTGTCAAACACTCGGCCCGTGACGTAGACATCGTTGCCTGAGATAGTCATTGCCTTCGCCTGCGAGCCGATCTCCTTATCTGGAAGATCTGTCACCACGCCGTTCTTCCAAAGTCTTGCTTCAACGTCGAGATTGGTGCCGTGTAGCACCTGCTCCCATCCGACGGCATAAAGGTCTGTTCCCGACACGGCGATCGCGGCGACGTTGGCGTCCTGCGTACCGTCCGTCAACGTCGTCACGACTCCGTTCTTCCATATCACCGCACGATCATGGGTTCCATCATTCTGCACACCTCCGGCGTATAGATCCGCGCCCGACAACGCAACGCAGCACGCCCCGGAGTCATGCAGCCCATCTCCAAGCGTGATGGCAACCCCGTTCTTCCACACAGTTGAAATTGATACGGCTTCCATCCCACTTTTAATAAATCCCGCAAGGTAGACGTCCGTGACTTGAGGCGACGGAGTGGGTGTCGGCGAGGAGGGCGCTGTGGACGTTTGGGAACCATTCGAACAGCCAAGGACAAAAGACGTAAACAGCGCGGCTCCGACAATTCGCGCAGAGCAGTAGGATGACATCCAAAACTCCAAATTGTTTTAATTCGCCGAGTTAAGTCGCCAACGTGAGACGTGTAAGAAGGCTATGGCGAGTAGCTTTGGCCTACTGTCGATCTTCGTCGATTGTAGACGGGTCTGCACTCCACCCGCCGCAAAGAGGCGCCGCTGGGAAGGTCAGCTTGCTGTTACCTGCGTGAACATCAAAAGCCCCAGCCTGTGCGATGGTTTCGCGGAGGCTGGGGATTTGCGGTGGGTAGTGGTTGAGGTTGGTTTTAGACGAAGCCGAGGTTGGTGGTGTGGAAGTTGGGGAGGAGGGGGAAGACGGTGTTGAGCTGGGAGGTGGGGACGCCGAACCAGGAGGCGAGGGTGCTGGCGTATTGGGTGGTAGCGGTGGTGGGGATCCAGCGGCCGTCGGCGCCGGCGTCGTCTGGCCCACCGAGGGCGAGGGTGGGGAGGGTGCCGTAGAGTCTGCCGCCTTTGACGGCGCCGCCCATGACGAGGTGGTGGCCGCCCCAGGCGTGGTCGCTGCCGTAAGCGGTGTTCGGGGTGAGGGCACGGCCGAAGTCGGACATGGTGAACGAGGTGACGTTGGGGTTGATGCCGAGCTCGCTGGTGGCGGCGTTGAAGGCGGTGAGGGCGGCATCGAGTTCGCCGAGCAGGTAGTTATGGGTGGCGACCTGGTTGCTGTGGGTGTCAAAGCTGCCGAGGGAGGCGAAGAAGATCTGCCGACGGGCGCCGAGGGTGGAGCGGACCTGGATGATCTGGGCGATCTGCTGCAGCTGGGAGGCGAGGGAGTTGCCGGAGGGGAAGACCGTCTTGAGTGGCGAGGCGTCTTTGACTGCGGCGGAGAGCTGGGTGGCGTAGCGGAAGGCGTTCGAGGTGATGGTCTGGTCGGCCTGTACGAGTGTGGCGCCGGTTGAGAAGGTGAGCAGCTGCTGCGCGGCGTTGAGGCGGATGGCGCAGTTGATGCCTTCGTTGCAGACACCGCCGGAGGTGCCGGCGTTGCCGGGGCTGACCGACATGCCGAAGGTGGAGTGGCCGCTGGTGAAGATCTCAGAGCCGGCAGTGGAGACGACCATGGGCAGCGTGCCGGCCGAGGAGGCGGAGAGGAGATCGGCGGTGCGTCCGGCCCATCCGGTATCGGCCGCGCCGAGGGGAGTTTCGGTCTGCCAGATGCGCTGCTGGTCGGCGTGCGAGAAGAGATTTTGCGGTGCGGCGTCGCTGTTGGCGAGGAACTGCGCGCGGGTGAGGGGTTTGGTCAAGGTGCCGACGTTGGCGAGGACTGCGAGGTGGCCGCTGTTGTAGAGCGATCGGGCACCTGGCATGGCACCACTGATGCCGTAGCTGGGCTGTCCGTTGAGCGACAGGATGGAGCTTTGGGCGACGGCGAGGGGGCCACGCAGACTCTTGTAGTTGGCAAAACCAGCGGCGGTGGTGGGGATGATGAGGTTGTTGCCGTCGTTGCCGCCGACGAGAAAGATGCAGACAAGGGCTTTGTAGTCGGTGGCGCCCGACTGAGCGAAGGCGCTGAGGGAGCCGAAGGGATCGAGCCCGGCGAGCGAGCCGGAGGCGGCAAGGGAGGCGAACTTCATGAAAGAACGGCGGGTGGTGGCCATGGCGGAAGGCTCCTAGTGGGCGATCAGATATTGGGGTGAGGAGATGATGAGGAAGACGGCGAAGCGGGCGCGCTGTGCAGGCGAGGTGACAGCGGCGACGGCTTTGATGACGGTGGCGCGCATGTCGGCAGGCATCTGGCCGTGCATGAAGACGACGCCAAGGGCATCAACGAGGTTGGCGGGGTTGGCGGCGAGTTTGCCCCAGGCACTGGTGTTGCTGAGGTCGACGCGGATGCCAGGGAGGATTTGATTATTGGTGATTTGATCGGCGTAGCTGGCACGCATAACGACACTGGCACCGTCTTCAAGCATGAACTCCGGGCCAAAGACATCGGTTTCGGGCGCGACATAGTTGGGGCTGTAGAAATCGAAGACGCTGGCGGGGTCGAAGGGAGCTTCGGAGAGGTGGCTGGCCTTGAGGGCGAGGTTGGTGTACGCACCGAGGTCGGAGACGACGGGATAGACGTCAAGGCCGCGGTAGACGTTTGCTAGCCAGAGCAGAGGTTCGCGGAGGTGACCGCCGGTGGTGTCGGGGGTGGTATCGCCGGCGCGGGCCTCGGGGTCGAGCAGGATCGCGGTGAGGATGGACTTCATGTCGCCGCGGACGCCGGCGTTGTTATGCAGGAAGACCGTCGCGACGCGGGCGATGTAGGCCGGGCTGGGATTGCTGGTGACAAGATGCTGGATGAGGGAGCGGCTGACGAACGGGGCGATATTGTCGTCGCTGAAGATGGCCTGAAGGGCGCCGTCGAGATCCTGCTCGGGACTTTGGCCGGAGGAGAGGTAGCGGCCGTTGATGAGGGTCTTGGCGGAGGAGTCGTGCTGCGATGCAACCGGGACCATGGGTCCGTTGTGGCTGCGGAGGCCTCGGTTGAGGGTGTCCTGCGTGATGGCGGAAGGAGTCGGAAAGGTCCAGCCGGTATAGGCGCGGGCGAAGGCCTGAACCTGGGCTTCGGTGTAGGTAGGGATAGGCTGGCCGGAGCTGTCGAGCTTGAGGGTGCCGTCGAGATTGAGGCGATTGGGCCCCAGGGTGAAGAGCTGCATCATCTCGCGGGCGAAGTTTTCGTTGGCGATGGTGTCGCCGATCGGACGGGAGCTGTTGGCCATGTTGAGGAACTGGCCCATGGCAGAGGACAGGGTGATGTCCTTCATGAGGGTGAGGTAATTCGAAAAGGCGTCGTGGGTGAGGACGTTCTGGTAGTAGGGGAAGTCATTGCCGAAGGCCTGGCCGAAGGACACGACGAAGAGATGGGAGAGGGCGAAGGCGGTGCGCTGCCGCACCTGATCGTTGCCGGTGAGGACGATCTTCCACCAGGCGAGATCATTGCAGGAGTTGTCAGAGGTGCAATAGGAGGGATACGGAGCGACTGGGGTAGCCGGGACGCTGGTGGCAGCGAGGGCAAACTGCTCGTTGAGATATCCCTGCAGGCCAACCTTCTGCACATGGGCGATGGAATCTGTGGTGGGACCGAAGGTGCTCTGGTCGAGCAAACGGGAGGCGGCCGTTACGGTAGTCGCAGGGGCGGCCGTAGCGGCGAGCGCGCCGGAGTAAACGAGCAGGGATGACCCGAGGAGGAGGGCGGAGGAGATCTGCCGCCCGAGTCGATGGGCGCGGACGGGGTGGAGACCCCGAAGGGAAGAGCGGGCTGGGGGCGAGGAGGGTGAAGGTTGAGGAAGGGCTGGCATGGGCCCATCCTAGGGACTAGGCAATACTTTGCATAATCACCAAACGGGGCGATAGCGTACCGCGAAGGTCGTAGATGCAGAGGGCGTGAGCAGGAGAGGGGTCAAATTGCGATCTTTCCTGTAAACTCGACAAAGACACACGTAATTTTTTCCTGTCATCACCAACTTTTTGATAGGCAGTTGGCTATCTAGGTTCCTCTTCTTTTTTGTTTGCCGAAGGCGGCAGTGAGAGAGTTGGAGATGGCGAGGTTGACTTGTTTCCGTCGAAAGACGGTCTCTGCCGTACCTTCATAGCGAGGCCACTCCGTGACCACCCTATCTCCTGCTGTATCGAGTGACGCGACTCCATCGTCTTTGCGGGGAGCCGTTGAGGCATTATTCCGGCACCGGACGCGATTTCTCCTGGTCTTCGGCTTTGGTCTGCTGCTGACCCTGCTGTATGTCTTCGCGAGCCCGAAGAAGTACGAGTCCAACATGAGCCTGCTTGTGCAGAATGCGCGCAAGCAGGAGGTGATCTCGGCTGAGGCGAACCCGATAGGCCAGGGTGTGGCAGAGGTGACCGAAGAGGAGCTCTACTCGCAGATAGAGATCCTGGGAAGCGCGGACGTGCTGGACGAGGTTGTGGATCCGGGCTGGCGTAACGTGCCAGTGACGAGCCATTCGCGAGAGATGCAAGCACTGCACGAGCAGAAGGTCGGGAAGCTGCAACGGCATCTCGTGGTGGCGCCGGTGCGGAAGTCGCATGTGATCGATGTGAGCTATCGTGCGAACTCGCCACAGGAAGCAACGACTACCCTAACGCGACTGCTGGCGATCTTTATCGCGCGGCAGAAGGACATCGGCCAGCCAACCGGAGCCTCGCACTTTTTCAACGAGGAGGCGAGCCGGTACCAGGGGGAATGGTCCAAGGCGCAGCAGGATCTGGCGAACTTCCAGCAGAGCCACCACCTGGTGTCTGTGGTGGATAAAGAGACCGAGCTCGAAAAGGCAATCGCGGATGAGCAGGCACTGCAGCGGGCGGCGGATGCCGAGATCAGCGAGGTAGAGCACCGCATTGCGGCCGAAACCTCGGCGCTTGCCTCGACGCCGGCGCGGGAACAGACAGTGCAGCGCATCGTGCCGGCAGCGGGATCAGTGGACTCGGTAAATACGTTGCTGGCGCAGCTGACGCTACGACGGGCGCAGCTGCTGACGGAGTATCTGCCGACGGACCGGATCGTGCAGCAACTGGACTCGCAGATTGACGAGGCACAGATCGAGCTGAAGAAGTCGCAGGCGATGAATTCGATGGAGACTCAGACGAATGTGAGTCCGAAGTACCAGGCACAGGACCAGGCGCTGGCGGATGACAAGGCTCGTCTGGGCGCGGCGATGGGGCGGCGATCGACGATTGCAGCGCAATTGGTGGATCTTGAGAACGAGCTCAAGACGACGGAGCGCGACTCGCTGGAGTTTACGACGCTGCAGCAGAAGGTAGCGGCGCTTGACAGCAATCAGCAGCTCTATGTGCAGAAGCGGGAGGCGGCGCAGATCTCAGAGGCGATGGATGAGCGGGGTCTGCTGAACGTGGGTATTGCCCAGTCGCCGACGTTCTCGCTCGGTCAGGTTCGGCCGCGACCGTTGATCGATACGTTTCTGGGGCTGTTGACGAGCTTCTTCCTGGCGAGTTTTGTGGTGTACCTGGCAGAGGCCGGGCGGGACACGATTGCCACACCGGCGGAGCTCGATGTGGCCTCGCGGTACCCGGTGCTGGCGACGGTAGGGTATGGTGCGAACGTGGCGTTGGGAGAACATCTGCCACCGCGTGCGACGCGCTCTATCCTGACCGCGATGCGGGATCGTGCTGATCAGCGCGGGGCGAGACGGAGCTCCTGATGGCAAACGGGCCGAGTAAGACGGACGACGTACGGGGACCGCTGTCGGAGTATCAGGCGCTGGTTTACAACATCTTCCAGCTGCCGCGAACGACGCCGCATGGATTGGCGATTGCGCTGACTTCACCGACTCGCGGGGCGGGCACAACGCATTTGACGCGGGCGCTGACGAACGAGCTAGGAACGCATCCGACGCACCGAATCTTGCGCGTGGATTTGCTCTACCTGGCGCGACAGGTGCGGTCAGCGGCAGAGGTGCTGGAGATGGTGCGGCCGACCTCAGCCCCAACCATCTTTGAGATTGGGGAGAAGCCGGGAGAGAGTGGTGGACGCGGAAGCGTGGGCGTGGGGACCAATGGCGCGGCTTCGAGCGGGATGTCGAGCGGAACGGCAGGCGCCTTCTGGCACGCGAGTGCGGAGCATCGCCGGGAGTGTCTGGATCGTTTGCGCGAGCAGTTTCAGTACCTGCTGTTTGACTGTCCAGCCTTGCGGCAGAGCGGCGACACGCTGGGGATCGCACCGCTGATTGATGGGCTGCTGCTCGTCGTCGAGGCTGACCAGACGACGAAGGCGGAGATGCTGCAGGCGGAGCGACAGATTGAGTCTGCGGGCGGGCGGCTATTTGGCAGCATTTTGAACAAGAGAAAGTACCTGGTGCCGGACTGGGCGCGGCGCCGCTTATGAGAGGGCCTGTGCGAGTTCTAACGATGATGGTGGTTGCGACTGGATTGCTGGGTGTAGCAACGCGAGGTCCGGCGCAGGCGCCTGCGCCCCTGCCGCAAGCCGTGCCGGGGTTTCCGGCTGCTCCGGGGACGCCGCCGCCCAGCACCCAGCCGCTGGGCACTCCACCGCAGACTGTGGCTCCAATCGCGGCGCCAGTGCAGGGACAGCAGGCGGCTACGCTGGCGCTGGCGCAGACAGGGACGTATGCGCTGCGTGCGGGCGACTCGCTGGCACTCTCATTTCGGCTGAGTCCGGAGTTGAACCAGACGGTGATCATCGACCCGGATGGGTCAATCAGCCTGGAGCTGATCGGGCGAGTGCAGGTAGCGGGAATGACGGTCACGCAGGCGCGTGAGTCCATTCTGGAGAAGGAGTCGCAGCATCTGGTGCGGCCGGAGCTGAACCTGCAGCTGACGAACTTCCAGCACTTCTATGTGGTGGTGGCGGGCGAGGTCTTTCTGCCACAGAAGCTGGAGATGCGGGAGGAGATGACGGCGCTGCAGGCCGTTCTGCTTTCGGGCGGCATCAAGATTTCGGGACGCGAGACGCAGGTTCTGCTGTACCGGCGCGTGAACTCCGAGTATGCGGAGGTTCACCGCATCAACATGCGCATGCACAAGAACGCCGATATGACGAACGACATGAGGCTGCTGCCGGGAGACCTGATTCTGGTACCGCGGAACAAGGTGGAGAGCGTCGCGCGCTATGTACGAATTGTGGGTCTGAGCTACAGCTTCCAGCCACAGGCGTTCTAGCGAAGGTGTTGTGCAGGACTATATGCCGGGACTCGCGCTTCACTGGACGAGTTGCAGGGATGGTACGCGAAACACAGGCAAGGCCACTCACGACCGGGACGTAAGCGGACGGGAAGCACGCAATAGATGGGTTCAAAGGACATGCGCTGAGATGACGCTGACTTCCGCAGACGACGAAACGATATCGAACCAGGAGGTAGTGGCGGTGGCGCCTGCGCCTGCGGGACGAGGCGTGAAGGCGATCGGGCAGACTGTTGTCGCACGGGTTCTGATACAGGGGCTGAACGCCGGGACAGGTGTGCTCACGGCACGGCTGCTTTTGCCGGCGGGCCGAGGGCAGCTGGCGGCGATCACGCTGTGGAGTTCCTTTCTGGCGGGGATGACGACGTTTGGCCTGCCGAGCGCATTGATCTACTACATTCGCAATCGGCCGAAGCAGACGGGTGATCTGCTGGTGAACAGCCTGGTGATGAGCACGCTGCTGTCGATTGTGGCGGCGATCGTTGGCGTGATCTGGATGCCGCACTGGCTGCACCAGTACCCGTTGTGGGCGATCCGGTCGGCGCAGTGGTTCTTGATTGTGACACCGCTGTGCAGTACAGCGTTTGTCATACGTGGCGCGCTTGAGGCGAGTGGGGCGTTTAAGACCTCGAATGCGGCGCAGCTGTTGAATCCAGCGGTGACACTGGCGATGCTGCTCGGGCTGCTGGTGACGCATCGCTTTACGACGTTTACGGCGGCGCTGGCGTACATCCTGGCGGCGTTTCCAGTGTTTGGCTTGCTGGCGTGGCAGGCGCGGCACCTGTTCCGAGGCAGGCTGCGGCCGAGTGTGGCGAGTTCGCGACTGCTGCTGAGCTATGGCATACGGTCCTATGGAATTGATCTGCTGGGGACCTTGGCGCTGCAGGTGGACCAGGTGCTCGTGGTGAGTTTCCTGACGCCGGCGGACCTGGGATTGTATGTTGTGGTGCTGAGTCTGTCGCGCATGTTGAACGTGTTTCAGCTTTCCGTGGTGATGGTGCTGTTTCCCAAAGCGGCCGGACGGACGCAGGAGGATGCGGTGGCGATGACCGGCCGGGCGGCGCGGATGAGTCTGCTGCTGACGGGCGTTTGCGCGGCGATTGTAGCGGTGATCGGGCCGCTGCTCTTGCGGATCTTTTATGGCCGGGCGTACGCGCGATCGGCGCTGAGCTTACGGATCCTGCTGGCGGAGGTGACCATCTCCGGCTGCCTGTATGTGCTGGCTCAGGCGTTCATGGCGCTGGGGCGGCCAGGGACGGTGACCCTGCTGCAAGCGATGGGGCTGGCGCTGAGTGTCCCGTTGATGGTGGTGTTGATTCCGCGGTGGGGGATTGCTGGCGCGGCGTTTTCACTGCTCATGTCGACGTGCGCACGCTTTTTATTTCTCTATGTTAGTTTTCCGCTGCTGCTGAAGATTCCGGCGCCGAGCCTGGTCCCGCAGCAGCAGGATTTCGACACGTTGCGGCGGGCGTTCAAGCGCCTGGAGAAGAGCGAGGCACGATGACGCTGGCACTGGTGATGACAGCGGCGGAGCGGCGCACACAAGGCCAACACCGGCGGTTGCTGGCGGCGCTGGTGGGGATCGCGGCGGCGGGTGCGGTGACTCCAGCAGCGCGGGGATTGATCTATGCGTTTCCGGTCTTGTGCCTGGGGCTGGCGTTGTACTTCAGCCAGAGCTCACGGCGACACTATGTCTCGCTGGTGTGCTGGTTGTTTTTCTTAACGCCGATGTTGCGGCGGCTGATTGAGTTTCGGACGGGATCGGCGACAGCTTCGTTTGTCATGGTGTCTCCGTTTCTTGCATGCATCGCGGGGCTCTGGATCTATCGCCACCAGTGGTCGGGAGTGATGCAGAGTCAGCTTCAGGCGTGGACCTATGTGTTTGCGGCGGTCCTGTATGGAACGATTGTGGGCTTCCTATCGAATGGGCTGCTGGGATTGATCCAGGACGTGTTTGGGTGGATCTCGCCGCTATGTTTTGCGCTATATGTCTTCCACGAGCGGGAGCAGGCGAGAGAGATTCTAGAGAGTCTGCGAACGTGTTTTCTCTGGGGCGTGCTGGTGATGGGGCTGTACGGGCTCTACCAGTTCTTCTTTCTGGCGCCGTGGGATGCGTTGTGGATGGAGAACTCGAGCCTGACCTCGATCGGTGTGCCAGAGCGCCTGGGGGTGCGTGTGTTTTCGACTATGAATACCCCGCAGCCATTTAGCGATTACCTGGTGTTCGGGATGCTGCTGAGCCTGGCTTCGGCAAAGCGGATCCGTTTGCTGGCGCTTCCGATTGGGGTGCTGGTGCTGGGCCTGACCATGAGCCGATCGGGATGGATCGGAGCAGTGGTCGGACTGATGGCCCTGAGCCTTTCGTTTACGACGCGGCAACGGGTGCAGCTGGCGGCCTTGCTGCTGGGGGCGATGGCGATGCTCGGTGTTGTGTCGCAGATTCCGGAGATCCATGAGGTGCTCTCACGCCGGGCGGAGACCCTGAACAATTTGGGTGAGGACAGCAGCGTGACGGATCGAGTGGCGAGCCAGCGGCGAGCGATTGCGCTGTTTCAGGCGTCACCTTTCGGGATCGGATTGGGCGTGGACGCGGCTTCGTCGAAGAGCGATGGGCCGAGCTATGGGGTGGCGCAGACCGAAGGTGTGGCCCTTGGTGACAACGGCATTGAAGAGGTGATGCTGTCGTTTGGTTGGTTTGCCAGCATTATTTTTGTGGTGGGGTTCGGACAAGCGGTACTGGCGTGCTTTCAGGGAACGAAGCCGCTCAGCGAGCTGGCCAGCATGAAAGCGGCTCTGGTGGCGATGCTGGTTCAGGCGCCAGTGATGGGAATCTTCGCGGGGGCGAGTGGCTTTCTGGTTTGGACGCCTATAGCGCTGTGTTTTGCTATGAAGGCCACTGCGGCCCCGGCTGAGGAGACGCTGCTGCGACAGCCGGTGGGGCGACTGGCAGAGCCGCAAAGCGCTGGCTAGCTCTCGCGGCGTGTTCCGCGTGTGGTTGCTGATGAACGGCGACTCGATGTTCATCAAGAGAATGGACCGCAGCAGAAGGCTCTAGGACTTCGTAAGAGAGCGCGTGGGCTTCGGTAGGGAACGTGTGCGAAGGATGCGGGCCAGAGCGGGGGCGTACCACTCCAGTTTCTGCTGAAGAAGCCTTCGAAGGCGAGTGGGTAGATTGCGAAGGGACCGGTCGGGCGGTATATAGACGGCCCAGGGAGTGCGGGCAAGGGCACGGTAGTAGAGGTGTTTATAGTGCGGCTGCCATCGATAAAACCACGGCTTATAGCGGGAGGTGAAGTGAACGAGGCGTGGAGCGCGACGTAGCTGCGCGTAGGCCTCGGGTGTGAGATTCAGCTCGGCCGGTGTGGAGCGAACGAAGAGGGCCTGCCAGTTCCACTCGTAGCCGATGTCGAGGATGTGACCACGGAAGACGGAGTTGAGGATGTCTTGATCGAGGCTGCTGAAGGCAGCGTGATGGACGTCAGCAAAGGCGATGAATTTGGGAACGACCTGATCGCGACGCCACTTGGCCAAATTGACGACCATCACACCAGAGTTGACGTAGAGGTCGTCAGGACCAAAGTTGAGCGGAGAACGCTGGCGGTAGTCGTAGGGCTCACGGGCCGCGCCGAGATAGTAGTCACCCAGCTCGATCTTGAAGAGCGGAGCAACATCGGAGCAGATGATGATATCGCTATCGAAATAGAGAATCTTGTCCAGGGTGGGATCGAGGTACTCCGTCATGAAGATGCGGAGGTACACGGCAAAGGTGAGATGGTTGATAGTCGGAAGATAGCGATACCGCTCGGCTTCCTGGAAGGTGATGGTCTCGAGCGTGGCGTTGCCGGCCTCTTTGCTGATGGTATGGAGATCGCGAACGCGATCTGCCGGCATCTCTGAGGCAGAGACAACAAAGAGCCGAAAGGTGTTATCGGGATTGCTGTAGAGCAAGGAGGCGATGGTCGCGCCGAGGTGCTGCCAATAGTTGCCATCAATGCAGAAGAGCACGGGGATGTGCACGTGAGGGTTCCTTTGCGGGCTGGAGCTCTGAGTCTATGGAAGTCTTCTTAGTTTAGCCGAAGCCCTGAGCCGTAACGAACGATTGCGCTCTCGCAGAGAGGCTGTGCCGATTACCGATGAGTTCCCTCAACGTGCGCGCCGCGCGCCGGGATTGCATCTGAGTGGAGACACACCTTACAGGAGGCTATATGGGAAGTATTCAGAGGTCGCAGCGGAGTCTGGCGATGGGCGTGTTGCTGCTGGCGGGAGCAACGGCCGCGCGAGCGACGACCTACTACGTGGACAGCAAGGCCGGATCAGATGGAGCAAACGGAACGACGGCGACGACGGCGTGGCAACACCTGAAGGCGGTCAACACGTTCGCGGCAGGACGTGGCTTCCATGCCGGCGACAAGATTCTGCTAAAGAACGGAAGTCGATGGGGCGAGCAACTGGAGCTTGCCGCAAGTAACAGCACAAACTCCGGCGCGGCTGGCAACGTGCTGACGATCAGCAGCTATGGCCAAGGCGAGATGCCGACGATCGACGGCGCGGATGAGGTTAAAGGATGGACGAGCGCCGGCGATGGGGTGTTCAAGGCGCAGGTAAAAGGGCCGGTGTACAAGGTATTTGTGGACGGCGCGAACCGGGAGACAAAGGCCTTGCAGGCAGCGCCGAACTACCTGGGGCCGTATGCGCCGGGAAGGGTGTATGAGCCAAACGATACCGTGAGTTTCAATCACCAGATGTGGGAGGCGCTGCACGAGACGCAGAAGTCCATGAAGATTGCGGAGTGGTATCACACGGGCATGCTGCCGCCAGAGCAGCAGGATGCGGGCGTGAAGAATGTGGCACGCATGCCAGGGATGTTCTTCTATGACGCAGGGGCAGGCACGCTCTACGTGCACCTGGCTGATGGCAGCAATCCGTCCAGCCATGCAGTGCAGGCGAGTGTGCGCCGCTATGGTGTGTCGCTCAAGGGTGTGAATTACGTTGCGGTGACGAATCTGCGGATGATTCATGCAGCGAAGGCTGGTCTGCTGGCGACCACGTCGACCTCTGGCGGCAATGAGTATGGCACAGTGCAAAACGATGTGTTCTGGAACGACGCGGATCGGACTTCTGATGCGGACACGCGTGGCGAAGGCGCGATCTACATCATGGCGCCGATGGATGGCACCGCACAGGGCGGCGGGTTGCGTGGCTGGGTGGTGGCGGATAATGCCGTGGGCCGGATCGACAGTGCGATGGCGGTGAGCTACTCGCGGAGCGGAATTTACCTTTCCGGTACAGCGGGCGCGGCAGTCCGGAACAACTTTGTGGCGACGGTAGAGGCAGTTGGAATTTCGGTGGCCACAGACGGCAAGGGGCCGGCGTGCACGGAGCCCGTGGTGAGTGGAAATCTGCTGACGGACAATCAAGGGAACTTGCGGATTTCCGGATGCGCGAAGGCGCTGGTAGACAGCAACATTATTCGTAACTCTGCTGGTTACGGAGTGCAGACGGGCGGAAACTCCCTTGCGCCGGTCCTGACGCACAATGTAATCCACGACCTTGCGGCATCTGCGAGCAAAGGCCTCTATAACGGTGTGGACTGCAACGGTGGAGCGCCGAACGGAACGCTGGCGTACAACTCGATCTCCGCCGTGTGGGGGGCCGAGGCGACGCTTGAGGTCGGCTGCGATCATTGGACGGTGCACGATAACTACTTCGACTCGAGTAACAATGCCGGCAATGGCGGGCTGACCCTGTACATTCGCCAGGAATCGTTGCCGGGAATGCAGTTTCAGAACAATCACTACAACGTAACGCCGACGACAAATCGGCAGTTCAATGTGGGCGCTGGCCAGCCGGGTGTTAATACCTACCACGATGTGACCTGGTGGCAGGCAAACCAGGACACAACTGCGAAGACGGGCGAGCCGGCGCCGAAGGAGACGGCCATAGCCTCTGGCGGGCGGCTGACGAATCTGGCAGCAGCGCCTATGGGTCGGACGGACGCGGCGATTCGTGGTGGCGCTCAGCAGGCGCTTCCGGTGAAGCCGTTCCATGCCACGCCGGCGATGGCGTCGCTGCAGCAGGCTGGTGGTGGCGAAAAGCCTTAGCGCTGTGGCTGCAGGAGTTCTTCGTAGACAGCGAAGACCTCCGCAGCCATACGGGTGGTGGTGAAGGGCTCGAGATGATCTCGGGCCTTTTGCTTGAGCGCGTCGCGGCGGGCCGGATCGAGGAGCAAGGTCCGGATTGCCGCGGCGAGAGCGGGCGGGTTCTGCGGTGGCACGAGGAGGCCGAGCTCACCATGGTGGAGGAGCTCAGGAATGCCGTCCACCTCCGACGCGACTATTGCGCAGCCTGCCTGGCGGGCTTCGATGAGAGCGAGGCCGAAGGATTCACGGCGAGAGGCGAGGACGAAGATGTCGGTGCTGAGCAGATATGGCCGGGGGTCGGGCTGCAGGCCTTCGAAGTGGATGTGTTTGGCGGCGGCTGAGCTGGCGGCCTGAGCTTCAAAGAGACGACGCTCCGGGCCTTCACCGACGAGGTAGAGATGGGCATCGGGGAAGTCAGGAAGAAGCAGCTCGAAGGCGGTGATGAGCTCGGCGATGCCTTTGCGGTGCATCATGCCAGCGACAGTGGTGATGGCCGGATGGAGAAGTTGCCTCGGGGCGGGGACTGTGGGCAGGCGACGCGTGCCAATGAGCCCATTGAGCACGATGCAGATGCGACCGGGCGAGACGCCAGCGGCAGCGATGGTGAGCCGGTCTGCGTTGCTGACGGCAATGACACGCGATGGAAGCAGCTTGAGGCCGACGGCGCGATCATGAATGTTGTGGACGTGGGCGACGACAGGAATGTGGAGGAGTTTCGCCCAGGGTGCAGCAAGCAGAAGGCCGCCGCGCATGTGGCAGTGAAGGACCTGCGGTCGGAAACGGCGAAGGATGCGAAGCAGGCCGAGGGAGTTCAGCAAGGTGCGAGCGGCACCAGTCTGGCGGGCGAAAAGGACCTGAATTCCGTGGCGTTCCAACAGCGTGGTATAGCCGCCGCCTTCACAGGCAAAGGCGACCTGATGGCCGGCCTGAGCCTGCTCAATGGCGAGATCGACGGCCACGTTAACGATGCCGTTGCCGCGATCGGAGACAGTGTTTGAGAGGTGAAGGATTCGCATGAACGGTGGACGGCCTTGAGTTCCCTGGGCCATGCCGTGGATCGCACGTAAGATAGTGGTACGCCAAGAGATGCCGCTGGGATGTTTTGTAGAGCTCAAGTTTAGCGCACCCTGCGTGCCAGACCGAGCGCCTCGTGGAGGCGAAGAGTGTGCCGCGGTGTGCGGTCAGCTGGGAAAGCACGGTATGGGAAGAGAGGGCACGGCAATGTTTCGCATTGCACTGTTTCACGACAATTTAGCGCAGATGGGGGGAGCGGAGCGTGTGACGGAGGTGTTGCACAAGACGCTGCCGGGGGCAGACTTGTATTCGACGCTGGCTGTGACGGAGCGTCTTTCGCCGCATCTGCAGGCCGCCAAGGCACGGACAACGTGGATGCAACGTCTGCCAAATAAGGCAAAGCTCTTTCGGCATTACTTTCTGTTCTACCCGGTTGCCGTCGAGATGGTGGATCTTGATGCGTATGACTTGGTGGTGACGAGCTGCTTCGGCTTCGCGAAGGGGGTCAAGCGCGGTAGGAATGCCGTACACGTGTGCTACTGCCACACGCCGATGCGCTGGGTGTGGCGGGCCGAAGACTACTTCGCGCAAGAGAAGGTGGGCATGTTGAAGAAGCTGTTTCTAGGCGCCGCGCTGAAGCCGTTGAAGGCATGGGAGATGCGTGCGGCCCGACAGCCAGACTTCTACATTGCCAACTCGCGGGTAGTGCAGCGGCGATTGCAGGATGCCTTTGGGATTGAATCTGTGGTGATTCCGCCACCCATCGAGACGACACGCTTTCACGCGAGCGATGCAGTCGGCGACTACTTTCTGATCCTGTCGC
Organism: uncultured Acidobacteriaceae bacterium; assembly: GCA_964235665.1. Classification (GTDB taxonomy): domain Bacteria; phylum Acidobacteriota; class Terriglobia; order Terriglobales; family Acidobacteriaceae; genus Edaphobacter. The sequence continues at coordinate 52,218 of CAXSAY010000005.1, read as the reverse complement.
GACTGGTGCCATACAAGCGGCTGGATCTGGCGGTACGGGCGGCGACGGAGCTGGGGCTGCCGCTGAAGGTCATTGGCGGCGGTCCGGATCTCGCGCGGTTACGTGGGCTGGCAGGGCCGACTGTGGAGTTTCTGGGTCGGCAGAGTGATGCGGCGGTGACGGAGTTGGTAAGTCGCTGCCAGGCGTTGCTGTTTCCAGGTGAAGAAGATTTTGGTATGGCGCCGCTTGAGGTGAATGCGGCCGGACGACCGGTGATCGCATTCTACGGCGGAGGCGCGATGGAGACCGTAATTGAGGGACTTAATGGCTTGTTCTTTCGCGAGCCAACGGTCGCTTCAATTAAGAAGACGATAGAACGATTTGCAGAGATGAGGTGGGACGCAGCGGCGATTCAGGCGCATGCGCGCGGATACGATACGGCGGAGTTCCAGCGGCGAGTGCGGGCGTTTCTGGCAGACGCGACAAAGGGACGGCTCCCGGCGTTAGGAGCAGAGCAGGCGTGAGTGACGTATGGGCAATACAGAGCCGGTGTGGCGGGAGCCGAACATAACGAGGGAAGAAGCGGGACAGATGTCCTGTTGGGCAGAAAGGATCAGATGGCAAGCGACCAGATAGCAACATCGGGCAGACGCCCTGTGCGCGTGCTGCTGTTCGATCACACGGCGGAGCTGGGAGGCGGCGAGATTGCACTGGCAGAACTGGTGCGGCGATTTGATCGATCACGCGTGGATCCCCTGGTGCTGCTTGGCTCGCATGGGCCGCTTGAGGGATTGCTGGAGGGGCAGGTTCCGGTACACCTGATGCTGCTTGACGAGAGCGTGGTGCATGCACGGAAGGATTCTCTTGGTTTGGCGTCAGTGGGGAATCTAGGCGCCGTGCGGTCGAGTTTGACCTACATCCGACGACTGGCGCGCTTTATAGAGCAGGAACGAATAGAAGTGCTGCACACCAACTCGCTGAAGGCCTCGATCCTGGGCGGGATCGCGGGACGGTTGAGCGGCGTGCGTGTGGTGTGGCACATTCGCGACCGGATCGCGGCGGACTATCTGCCGGCGAAAGTAGTGTTGCTGATGCGACAGATGGCAAAGGTGATCCCGCACTTCGTGATCGGGAATTCTCTGGCGACACTGGCGACGCTGCATCTGCCGAACACGCCGACAGCGGCCATTGCGTCAGGGGTCGATCTCGGCAAGTTCTTCTCGCCGGAGGCAGACGGGCTGGCGTTGCGGGCGGAGGGAACGGACGGGGCGGCACCCGTGATCGGGCTGGTGGGGCGAATCTGCCCGTGGAAGGGGCAGCACATCTTCATACAGGCGGCGGCGCTGGTGCATGCCCGCTACCCGGAGGCACGCTTTCAGATTATCGGGGCGGCACTGTTCAAGGAGCATGACTACGATCTGGAGCTGCATCGGCTAGCAGAGAGCCTGGGCTTAGCAGAGGTGCTGGAGTTTACCGGCTTTCAGAGCGATGTGGCGCCCGTGATACGCGGGCTGGATGTGCTGGTGCATGCGTCGACCGTGGCAGAGCCGTTTGGGCAGGTGGTCGTGCAAGGCATGGCCTGCGGAAAGCCCGTCGTCGCGACGGACGGCGGTGGCGTGCGCGAGACGATGATCGATGGCGTAACGGGTTTGCTGGTCCCAATGGGGGATGGGCCGGCGATGGCGGAGGCACTCTGCGCGTTACTGGCAGATCCTGACCGGGCGCAGGCAATGGGGGAGCACGGTCGCGAGCGTGTAAGGGAGCACTTCACGATCGAGCAAAGCGCCCGCAAGGTGACAGAGATCTATGAGCGTGTCGCCGGACGAGTGGAAGATCTGTAACCGTAGCAGGAACAAACGTGAACAACGGATCTGTCGCCGTGTGACCGCCAACCGATTTTCTACGACCTGTTTCGCATTCTGGAGGCGGAGGAGCGACTAAGCGCTAGATGCCCTTCATTGCAAAAAAAGCAGTGTGGACCAAGATGGCGAGATCGAAGAAGAAGCCTTTCTGCTCGAGGTAGTACAGATCGTACTCGAGGCGTTCGTGAATGGCGAATTTACGATCGGCGCTGAGCTGCCAGAAGCCGGTCATGCCTTGCGGAACGAGAAGCCGCTGGTGCTCGACTGGGGTGTACTCCCGGACGATGAAGGGCATCTCCGGGCGTGGGCCGACAAGCGACATATCACCCATAAGGACGTTGAGTAGCTGCGGCAGTTCATCGAGGCTGGATTTGCGCAGAAAGCGGCCTGCGGAGGTGACGCGGGGATCAAAGGCTTTCTCCGGAGAGGCACTGTACTTGGGCGCGGTGACGTACATACTGCGAAACTTGAGGATGCCGAACGGGCGGCCTTCTTTGGCGACGCGCTGTTGGCGAAAGAAGACAGGGCCAGGCGAGGAGAGCTTGATCCAGATGGCGACCATGGCCCAGATCGGTGCTGTGAAGAGCAGCAGAATCGACGCAACCAGAACATCGAACGCACGTTTGGCGCTGATATAGAGGAGATCCGGCCGTTCCGAGACCATGTGCGTGGAGATGTGAAGACCATCGAGAAAACGAACATCGGCGGGATGTGTTGCGTCTGCCACGCCCTTGTTGCCGATAAAAGAGATGGGAACGGTGTGCTGCTTGGCAAAGGCGATCAGCTCGTTCAGGCGAGCGTCGGAGACGGTAGCTTGCGAGACATAGATCTCAGAGACCTTGAGACGGCGAAGCAGTTCTTCCGAGAGCGGCTCAGCAAGGACAGGCGCGGAACGGCGAAAATGGTAGTCGTGGCTGAAGATCACCTGGTTTGCCTCGACCTCGTTCTCATTCAGGAACGCGACCGGGCTGAGACCAAGGTCTGGGGATTTGGTGAGGATTGAAAAGATGCGGCGCGCGTCTTTGTCAGAGCCGATGATGACGACGTTTCGCAGCATGACGTGACGGCTCTTCCATCGCACGATGAGCTGGCGCGTGAGGTGCTTTTGCATCAGCAGGATCATCGTTGTGAGGACCCAGCAGAAGAGCAGCATCAGACGCGGCACAAGGAGACGATGAAGGTAGATGCTAAGAGCGACGAGAGCGAGGCAGAGCGTATTGACGCGGAGGATCTCCGCGGTTTCACGGATCTCGAGCAGGCTATGGGCGTGCTTGTAAAGTTCGCGTTTGTAGGCGAAAAAGACAAAGATCAGCGCGTACTCGAAGGAGAACTCCAGAACGGCGCGGAAGAAGTGCTGCCAAATATCATGGCGGATCTGAACATAGGCGAGAACGCCCAAGAGGGCGCCAAACTGAATGGAGACGCAATCCAACAAAACAGCGACCGAAAAGGTCAACACGCGGGACATCGTGGCGCTGCGAAGTTCCTTGACGTAGGGAAGCGAAAAGTAGACTTGCGATTGTTCCAGTTGATTCAAGCAGGCCCCTATCTGGCAATCTATGTGCCGACTAAAGGTCGGTGTGTTTTCCGTTGTGCCAAGCAAGTTGCTCCAACACACCGTCGTGACAACTAATGCAGAACGACAAGGTAGACCGGTACAGAGCATTCCGCGAGGCTGCGTTAACACATACGTGGTATGGAGTCACTATTCCTCCGAAGGTATGGTCCTTTCTGGAGGATTGCTGCGATGGGAACTTGGATGATCTTTTTGCTTGGATCTTGGTTAGGGTGCATGGTCGGATTTCTGCTAGCGGGTCTTACAGCTGCGGCTCGATCGGATGAGGCCACCTCAACATCTCGGGATTCGTTCGGTACGGCTGTACAGTCCAGTGTTTTTGCAGAAGAAGTCGGCGGTCTCGGACACCTCCCTCTTCCTGTAGAAACCATTAGCTGATGGCCGGTCGGTTCACCTATTTTGCCATGCGTGAGGGCCAGGTTCCGCAAGGGTGTTGGATCCTGGTCGACGCACAGGTACCGTTTTGCCGGCCACAAGTAACATGCCGACTAATTCTTCGTACTTTAGTGCGTGACTTTAGTTTAGCAGCATTGTCAGTCGACGCATACAGATATTACGGTCGCGCATGTTGTCGGGCTACGGTAGATCTTGACCTCCTTCTTTGTGGCTCCATGATGCCCCTTCCGGCATGAAGGTTCCTGACGAAGAGTCAGGTGCTGCTTGGGCCGGGTTCTGAGGAGTTCCACATGACAACGTCCTCTGCGTTGCCCCGTCTCGCGCTGGACAGGGTTTCTGTCATGCAACCGCGCGCAGCGGTCGCATCGGAGCGGTCCCTTCGTCGTCGACTGCTTCTGATGCTGCTCTATGCCGTTAGCTTTACGTATCTGAGCAGCGCACTGCATCAGCAGCATGGCTTTCCACTGGACGACTCGTACATTCACCAGACGATTGGACGGAATCTGGCGGAGCACGCGACGCTTGGCTTTATCACCGGCCAGCGATCATCCGGAGCGACGAGTCTGCTCTGGACGATTGTGCAGGCGGCGAACTACCGGGTGCTGGGCGGCTTGGATCCAGTCTGGTACAACCTGGGTTTGAGCTACTTGTGCTTTGCCGCGATCGGCCCGCTGCTTCTTCTCTTAGCGGAGCGGGATGGTCTGCCGCAACGAACCAGCTCGGTGCTGGCAGGAGCGCCTGCCTTGATGGGGAACTTTCTCTGGCTGGGGCTGATCGGCATGGAGCACCTGCTCTTTGTGGTGCTTTCCCTGGCGGCAATCTATTGGTGGTTTGCGCCGGCTACGCGGATAACCGCCCTGCTGGCTGGGTGTGCTGCCGGCCTGCTGGTGATTACGCGGCCGGAGGCCATCGCGTTTGCCCCACTCCTGCTCTTGCTGTCGTACCTGGCGAAGGTGCGGCGGGGTGCACCCGATGTGAGTCTTCTGCTCGGGATTTGGGCGTTGATGCTGGGGGTCTTCTTCGGGACAAACCTGTGGACATCCGGGAGCCTGATGCCGGTGACCCTGCGCGGGCGCTCGTGGCTCTACTTCCATCGTAGCGGCGGCGCGCATTCGCTGGAATCGATGCTGCGCTTCTGCGGAGCGTGGATCCAAAGGCTGCCGCGCCAGTTCAGCGTGCGATATACGCATCAAATGGCGTCGGTGCGCGATATTCGTGCAGCTGCGGCTCTTCTAGGTATTGTGCTGGTTGCGCTGGCACTGGTTGGCGCATGGTCTTTGCTGGCGAAGCGACCGCTGCGCCTCACAGTGCTTCTGGTTTGGGCTGCGGTTCACTTTACGATTTACCTGCTTACCTTTCCTTCGGGTGGGCATGGTGGGCGTTACCAGCCGCTGACCTTGATGCTCTTCTTTCCCTTGTTGTTTCTTGGTCTGCTGTCCGCCCTGACGCTGCTGTTGCAGGGCGAACGAGCGTGGCTATTTGGCGTGGTGTGCGCGATCATGGTGGCTGCCGGAGTGGCTTCTCTACGTACATGGCGGACCGTAACCTTGGTCGGGATCCGTCATATCAATGACACGCATGGAAAGATTGCGCTGTTCATGCGGGATCATGTGCCGGTAACGTCGCGGTTTGCGGCCTTTGATATCGGCCGCGTTAGCTTTGACTGGGGCGGACAGGTGATTGATCTCGGCGGTCTGGTGGATCCTACCTACTTTCACTATCTGGCGGAAGGAAAAGTGCCGGAGTACCTGCTGATGCGCCACGTGCAATACGTCCTTCTACCCAGCGCAGGGATGGAGGCAGTCGGTTTCGAGACCATGGGCGCGGCCGAGAAGGTGGCGAATTTCTGCAGTCCGCAGGATGACTGGCTGCTTGGCTTTCGATACACGATTCATGCGACGCAGTGCCAGGAGCTCTACGAGCTGCCGGAACCACGGTAGGCAGAGCAGCGGACGGCGGCACACGTGCGAACAGCCAGCGATCGGAAGCGAAAGCGGACAAGGGAAACATGGAGGCCCGCGGTCGATCTGCGGGCCTTATGCGTGGGTCAAGGTGTGGTGTGGGTGATGGCGCTGTCAGCGGGGTCCACGAACAGGGTGTCATCAGCCGCGATGCCGGGACTGTCCGGAGCGGGACCATTTCCGGCTGATGGACCCTGTGCGGCGCGCATGGCTTCGGCAAAGGGCCTCATCTGATACTGCGACGGCGGAACGTTGCCAGCGAGGTAGCGGCTGAAATAGTCCCAGCGTCGCCGCATCATGTACAGGCTGCCTTCGCCATAGCCGTGGTGCGCATTTGGAAAGAGGACCAAGTCAAAGTCCTTATTGGCCTTTTCGAGCGCATCGACGAGTAGCAACGTGTTGTTAAGCGGAACGTTGTCATCCATCGTTCCGTGGGCGAGCAGGAGATGGCCTTTAAGATTTTTCGCATAGTTCTGATTGGCCTGCCCGTCGTAGTTGGAGGTGCCATCCGGCTTGATGATCTCGAGACCCGCCCACTTCTCGGCCCAGTCGTCCTCATATTGGCGCTGATCGTGGTTGCCGGACTCACTGACGCCGACTTTGAAGAAATCGGGGTAGCGCAGCATGGCGGTGCCGGTGGCATTCCCGCCGCCGGAGTGACCCCAGATGCCGACGCGGTCGAGGTCGATGTAGGGGTACTTTGCAGCAAGTTCCTTGATGCCGGCGATCTGGTCGGGCAGGGTGTTATCTGCAGGATCGGCAGCATACGCGCCCTCGTGGAAAGACTTTGACCGGGACGGGGTGCCGATGCCATCGATGCAGATGACGATGAAGCCCAGCTCGGCGAGCGCCTGATTATCGCCATGGGCGGCGGAGAAGTCGCGACCGCCGCAAGAGCCGATCTGCGGGCCGGGATAGATGTAGTCGACAAGAGGATATTTCTTCAAAGGATCGAGGGTAGTCGGTCTAAACATGTAACCGAAGAGGTCCGTCTTGCCGTCGCGCGCTTTGACGGTGATGGGAGTGAGCGGTTTCCAACTAGTAGCGAGAAGCGCGGAGAGATCCTGCTGCGCGATGGGCATGACAAGTTTGCCGGACCTGGTATCGCGGAGCGTGGTGACCTGCGGCGAAGTCGGCGTGGAAGCGATGTCAACGAAGACGGAGCCGTCGTCAGAGAGCGTGACGGCATGGGTCGCGTTCTCCGGCGTGAGCAGAACGTCATGTTTACCGGAGAGGTCGACGGTGTGAAGAGATTCAAAGTAAGGATCGCGTGCTGGATCTTTTCCGGCGGCAAGATAGAGCAGCCGGCGGCCCTTGCCATCAACCGAGAGAACCTGAAGGACGTTGCCGTCGCCAGTGGTGATCTGGTTTTTGAGTTGACCGGAGCTTAGATCATAGAGGTACATCTGGCCCCAGCCGGAGCGCTCAGAGAACCAGAGAAATTCGTTGCTCTCGGGCAGGTAATGCCAGTTGACACGATTGTTGCCGGACTCGAAGTAGACGGGGGCAGTTTCATGAAAGACGTCGCGGACGTCGCCAGTGGCTGTGTTAGCGACACGGAACCACTCCTGCTTGTGATCGCGCGAGGTGGAGACGAAGGCGAGGGAGGTTGAGTTGGGCGCCCACTGCACGTCGTCCCAGCCACCAGAACAGGAGACGTCGTCACAGATCGTCGATCGGTGCTGGTCGGGCGGCATCTTGAAGCGGACCACCTTGCCGGAGGGAACATCAATCGCGACGCGCTCGATCAGGGTCACGTCTTTATCGCCAACGAGCGGGTAGTGCCAAGCTTCGAGCTGCGGGTGACGATTGGTGACGGGAACCATGTACATCATGCCGGTTTTGCGCTGGTCCTGCTGGAAGGTGGCGATGTGTTTGGAGTCCGGCGACCAGACGAGGATGGGATTGTCGGAGTGAGTCCAACCGGCGTTATCGGTGGCGTAGCCGAAGTCAGGGATGCCGTCGTGGGTGAGCTGCGTTTCGACGCCGGATTTGATGTCGCGAAGCCAGAGATTCCAATCGCGCAGGAAGGCGGCGCGGGTGCCGTCAGGCGAGGTGACCGAGGCAGCGCGGGCGCGCCGGGTGCCAGGCTGGTCCTTGCTGGCTGGGTCAAGGGCGCAGGTGGCCACGCCCGAGGTGACGCTGGTGTTAGCGAGGGTGCAGCGGAGCTTCTTGCCCGAAACGGCGAAGGTGAGGGTTCGGGGATGGCCTGAGGGATCAAGGTCGGCGAACTCTAGGCCGTCGAGATGAAGGTGGGCGGCGTCCGGAGCAGGCTTGGCGTCGGGAACGGCTGCGAGGATCGCTTTCGCGAGGGCACTGTGATCAAAGGCGGGAGAGACAGTTTTGCTAACCGGGTCAACGAGGACGTAGGTGGCGCGGGCTGGAGCGCCGGCGGTCGCCGGGCTGCTATCGCGATACCAGAGCCGGTTGCCCGAGAGGAAAGTGGGGCGGGTGACGGTGTGAGCGAGAAGCGGATTGACATTATAGGAGAGGCGGCTTTCGGCGAGTTGGTAGTCGGCATCCGTGAGAGTGCGGGCGGGGCTTTGCGCGACGATGACAAGAGATGGAAGCAGAAGGGCGGCGGCGAAAAAGGTGCAGCGAGGGGCGGGCATGGGGGCGGCTGGAGACCTCAGAGGTGGAGTAGGGACAGATGAGACGGTTTGCCGGATAGGAGACTAGAGTAGCTGAGTGCCGGGCGGTGTGGTGCACGAGGGTCTCCGTCGAAACGGAAGACGTGCTTGCTTTGGGGTGATCACGAACGTACTCGGTGCTGCGAAGAGGTCATTCCATGACACCGATGGCAGTTGATACAGTTCGTACCGAAGCTAGTTGCTCTAGTTGGTGTTCAAGAGAGCAGCAGCACGGCCAATCCCGCACAGGCAGGCGGCAACGGCGGGACCGGATAAGGGACGGGAAGTTATGCGAAGCACAGAGATGCAGATTTTGTTGAAAGGCGCGAAGAGACCGGTTACTTCCGGAGCTCTCTCGGCGGCGCTGTTGTTGATGGTGATGGGCGTGAGCGTACTCGGCTGCAAGTCAGACCAGCCGCAGATGACAGCGGTGAGCGACACGGGACCAGATCCGGCAGAGGCAAACATGGCTCCGGTGGACGCGAGTGATGCCGAGGCAGCTGCAACGGGGGCGGGACTTTCGCCGGCGCCGGCGGGGTACGGGCCCGCGGCTGCACCGTACTCCCCGGCTTCTGGATACCGTAGCGCCGCGAACTATCGTGGGAGTGGGTACCAGAGTGCGCCACAGGGAACGATCAACGAGAGCCAACAGGCGGCGCAGGGGTATAGCACTGGCCAGCAGGCTCCCGCGCCCGTGGAGCGACAGGCGCCACAGGGGTATCCGCAGGGAAACGGCGCGTATGACAATGGCCAAGGCAATGGGGCGTACAGCGACGGCCAGAATGCTGGCGGGCAGTACGGGTCCGACGATGCGCAGGCGTTGAGCGACCAGATCTACCAGGATGTAGACCCGAACCAGCAGGCGCAGGAGCCGCCGCCGCCGCTGCCGGTCTATGACCAGCCACCCGCCCCGGCGGACGATTATCTGTGGACTCCAGGCTATTGGGGCTACGCGTCTGCGGGCTACTACTGGGTGCCGGGAGCATGGTGTGCCGCGCCGTATGCGGGCGCGTTGTGGACCCCGGGATGGTGGGGGCCGTACGGTCGCGGATATGGGTTCCATCGCGGGTATTGGGGCCGTCACATCGGCTTTTACGGCGGCGTTCCGTATGGGTTTGGCTACTTCGGCACGGGCTACTACGGCGGCTACTGGAGCGGCAACCACTTCGCCTATAACCGCGCGGTAAGCAACGTGAACATTACGAACATTCACAACGTGTACAACCGCACGGTGATCGTGAACAACATCCGAATCAACAACTCGGTGACGAACCGGTACGTGAACAATACGGTGATCAATAACCGGGTGAGCTACAACGGTGGTCGCGGCGGCATACAGGCGCGGCCAGTTCCGGCGGAGATGGCGGCCTTCCGATCACAGCGAACGGCTCCCATGTCGGCGCAGATTCAAAATCAGCGTGCGGCGGAGACGAATCGTGGTCAGTTCTTCCAGCAGAACCAGGGACGGCCGGCGCTGGCGACGGCAGGCCGGGTGCTGGCAGCGGACCGCGTTGCGGCGCCGCCGGTGAATAACCAGCCGGTGCGGTTCACGTCTGGCGCTGCCGGCGGGGTGCGGCCTGGAACCGTTGCGCCGGGCGTTCGCCCTGGGCCGACTGCCGGCGGCTTCCAGCAGCAGCCTCGCCCGCAACAGACGCCGCAGCAGAGGCAGGTGCAGGCAGGCCAGGTGCCGTCTCCGCAGGCTGGGCAGCAGGGACGATTTGACACTCAGCGACCGGCGCAGCAGCAGACGATAGTGCAGCGGAGCCCCCAGGTGCAGCAGCGGGAGCAGGTGCAGCAGCGGGAGCAGGTGCAGCAGCAGCGGGCGGTACAGCAACAGGCACAGCAGCAGCAGGTCCAGCAGCAGCAGCAACGCGCGGCACAGCAGCAGCAACGCGCGACACAGCAGCAGGTGCAGCAGCAACGCGCGGCGCAGCAGCAGCAGCAGATGCAGCAGCAGCGCACGGCGCAGCAGCAAGAGGTGCAGCAGCAACGATCGGCGGAACAGCAGCAGATTCGGGAGCAGCGATCGGCGCCGCAACAACAGGTGCAACCACAGCGGCAGGTCGCGCCACAGCAGCCACGCCCCGAGCAGCCGCGTGCCGAGCAGCAGCCGCAGCGGGCACAGCCCCAGGCGCGGCCAGAGCCGCGGGCGGAGGCATCGCATGGCGGCGGTGAGGCGCATGAAGGGGGGCATCACTAACGGCTCTGCGGGGCGCGGTACCTAACCCCCCTCCCCCGTATTCGGTCTAAAATCTTCGATCGATGGGGGTTAGGTCTGGACCTGGGATGCCTGGTCGATCGTGAGGAGAGCGCATCGTCATCACGGCCGTGCATCCTGCCCTGAGGTTTAATTCTAGTGGGTTGCGCGAGACGTTCGGCCATGAAGCGGACTTGCGGCTGAAGAAAGGACGCCTAGGGCCAGGCCATGCGCCTTTCCTCGCTGAGCGAGAACGCTCGATCTGGTTCCGTGCGATAGCCGATATTCAAGTCTGTCGTTGGTGAGGTCGTAGAGCGCAAGGATGGGGTTGTGAAGGGTGCATCCCACCGAGAGACGACGCCTGGTGCGTCGGAAGCGCGAAGAAACTTAGGAGAATTCAGCATGCCCACGACACGATTTACGACGACGATTAAGGCGCTCCATGAAGGCGCAAAGAGCTTCACAGCTGAGAAGGCTGTGACGAACATCGAAGGCTGGGAAGAGTACCTCTCCACCCATGAGCACGAGGGTGTGAAGGCCGTCGTGGCGGATCTGGGCAAGCTCAAGAAGCTGCTTCAGTCCAAAGAGTTGGATGGCAAGGCGATCACGACCCTGCTGCAGAAGCTCGGCAAAGAGACCGTCAAGGTAGCGGGTGATGGTGAAGCGGGCAACTCCAAATACATCAAAGAGCTGGGCGAAGCTCTTTCGGCCGCGAAGTAACGACCGGATTCCGGATTGCAGGAGGGCAGCTTTTTGGAGCTGCCTTTTTCTGCGTCTTCTTTCGGTCTACTGCAAGGTAGGACGCAGGAACGAGCCGACCCTTGCGGGCCGGCTCGTTGCCACTTAGTTCATTTTCAAAAGCTGTAGCGGACCTCTGCTGTGATGGCTCGCGGTGTGACGTAGTGCGTGCCGGAGAAGGTGGAGAGAAAGTTATACAGGGCGTACTTATTAGTGACGTTGACGGCCGTGATTTGTAGACCGACCTTGCGCTTGTCGCCGTGAAACAGGTTGTCTTCGCCGAGCGCTATATCGAACAGGTTGCGAGGCGCGATGCGCGGTGGATTTTTGTCGTCGTTTTCTGTTCCGGGGCTCGGAATCGAAACAAGTTTTGAAGTGAGGCCAGTTGCGTCGCAGCTGGTAAAGCCGGAGGTTGGCGTGGCGCGGACCCCATCGCAGGTGAGGCCGGCCTGGAACTCCTGGTCGGCGGTGAAACCGCGAAGATCGATCCCTTGCTGGCCATCGGGCAGGGTGATGCTCGGGGCGCAGCTGGTATTCGAACCGGTGTCGTTAAGGCAGGGGACGGAGCCTGCGGTCAGACCACTATCGAAGCGCCAGTTGAGGCTGAACCATGTGGTCTTGTGGAAGGGCAGAGCGTATTGCAGATGCGTGGTCTGATTGAAGCGTTCGTCGTGATCGATGCGGAAGGGGAGGGTTGTGCCCACGGTTCCGGGCGTAGAGCCCACGCCGCCGATCTGCGGATTGAAGAAGCGAGCGGCCACGGAGGACATGGTGACGAAGGCACTGACGCCGTGTGTCTCCGGCACAGTAGCTTTAAGAACGAAGCCGGGGATCTTTGAGTTATGCCACTCGATCGGGAAGGTGATGGGAGTTGCGCCAAGCACGCTGAAGTCATAGGCGTTGTGCGTGTACTTCCATATGTAGTCTGCGTTGACGACGAAGTGCTTGCTGAAGGCCTGTTCGAAGCCGGCGTGAAATTCGTTGCGCAAGCCGGGGTTGAAGGGCGCGGGCTGACAGGGTCCGATGGTTGAGAGGATGCCGTTGAGGACGGGATCGGTGCAGCCTTTGACGGAGAGGACAAGATTCTCGTTGAAGGGGGTCTCAAGCGCACGGGCGTACGAGGCGCGAAGGACGGTCTTCGTCTTCGGTGTGGTGTAGGAGAAGCCGAGCCGCGGCTGTGCCTGCCTGGCGATGGCCAGGCCGTTGTACAGATCTCCGCGGATGCCGATATTGAATAGGAAGTGGCCGGCCGTGACCTGGTCCTGAACGTACAGTGCGAGCTGCTTCACGTCGGCCTGTCCATGTGAGTGGTAGAAGGCGCCGCCGCGGGTGAGGTCGTACGGAAGAAGCACGGGATTGAAGCCGGGGTTCGCCTGATAGCCGAAGAGAGCGCAGGTCGCGGGATTGCTGAAGCGGTCGAGTGGCACACCCGCGCTGTCCAGACAGGGAGAGTTCAACGTGGGATCGACGAGGGCGATGCTGTTGTTCTCGCGAAGGAAGGTCTGCTCATAGACTGCGCCTGCCTTGATGTTGTTGACGCCATGGCTATAGGTGACGTCTGAGCGAAGGCCCGTGTTCGTGAGCGAGCGGAACTGGCCGACCGACTCCTGCTGGATGGGGCCGAGATCGGCGAGCGGGTTGTTGCTGGGCGAGTAGTTGAAGCCATCGCGGCGGAAGAAGCCACCGAAGTTAACGACGGTGTGATCGTTGATGGTACTGGTAAGCACGGGAGCGACATTGACGGTCTCGATCTTTGCTCGCTGATCTGCGGCGCCGACCGGGTTGCCGTCCTGATCGAGAACGTTGAGCTGGTCGTAGTCGTTGGGGGTCTGGAACCAGGAGCGGGTGTACTGCAGGTTGGTGTGGATGGCGTTCTTGTCGTTGAGCTGCAGATCGACGCGATCGAAGACGTTCTCTTCGTTGCCGTGCGCATGGAAGACCTGAAACTCGCCGGGATCGAGGAAGCGGCCGGTGTTCAGCGCGCTCAGCGAGATGAAGTTGCCCCAGCGCTTGCCGCCGTAGGAGAGGTCCGCGCCGTCGTTGGTGGTGCCGAAGGTTCCGTAGGATCCGTAGACGGTGCCGTGTGGGGTGGTGACACCCTGGCCGGAGCGGGTGGTGGCTACGATGACGAGGCTGGTCTTGTCGCCGAACTCGGCTGGCGGGGCGCCGTCGATGACAGTGAGGGACTGGACGGCCTCGCTGGGGAGCTGGTTTGAGAAGACCTTGCTCTGCTGATCGGTGATGGGCTGGCCGTCGACCGAGAAGGAGTTTTCGGCGTGGTCGCCGAGCCCATGGAAGAGACCATTCGAATCGGCCGCGACGCCGGGCGAGGCAAGGGTCACGATCGAGCTGAGCGAGCTGGATTGGCTCTCAAGAGGAAGTCGGCTGATGGTCGAGCGATCGATATCGGCATGCCCATTGGGGTCGTTCTCGACGAGATCGGATCCGCCTTCGACCGTGACGGTGGTGGCATTGCCCTGGATCGCCAGCTGGATAACGGGTACAGCCAGCACCGACGCGTTCAGATCAACGCGTTTGGTGCCGTCGTTGAAGCCCGGGACGGTGGCTTTCAATTGATAGGCGTGGTAGGGAACGTTGAAGAAGATGTAATGGCCGGCATCGTCTGTCGTTGTCGACCGAACATACCCGCTGAGGGGACTGCTGATCTCCACCGTGGCGTTCGGCAGGGCGGCTCCACTTGGGTCAAGTACGGTTCCGGAGATGTTGCCGGAGGTCCCCTGCGCGAAGATGGGGGAGGCGCAGGCGGCGAGTGCCACGTGCGGAAGAAATCGGGTGAAAAAGGGATGGTGCTTCAAGAGAGACTCCTGTCACTGGGGACGGATTGCCGTCCGTCTTCTGGTACGACAGGTTGTCGCGATCTTCTCTAAAAGTCCGTTCGCAATCCTGTCACAGCCGCTGCGGCGCTACGCAGAGTGGCGGGCGGGGGACGGCTGAACAGATGGAAGGGCAGGGACGAAGGCCACGCAGCGCTGACCAGACCCGGGGCAAGTCCCTCGCTGCTAAGGGTTTGGGCGACCGTAGCATGGGGCTCCGCAGCAAGGGCGGCGTGCGGCGCTACGCACAGCGGGCACTCATCAACCGGCGCCGAGATCTGTGCCTTGCCATCCGTTGATCGAACCAGCGCGTCATGCGCGTGGCAGGCCTGAGCGGTGCTCGCACAGAACAGGAGCGACACACAGAGCAACGCCATCAGACACAGCCAGGTGGAGTGCCTGTGTTGCGATCGGGAGTGGCGAGGACGCATCATTGTCAGGGGAGGATCTTTGTTGTGACTACATGCTCAAACGAAGGTCACGTTCCGTTGGCTCACCACGGAACGGTGGGGAAGGTACGGTGATCGCGGGGCCTGCGTCTAATGCGTGGGAGATCTGTTGATGACTTGGACGCGTAAGCCTGCCTGGAAGTCTATGGTACGCCTGATTTCCTTTCAGACCGTGTTTGTGGGAGTGCTGGCGATTCCATCTGGGCCGGCGCAGACGACGGCTCCGCAGGCGCCACGCCGCCTTCACCTGATCCTTCGTGATGGCTCCTTTCAGCTGGTGCTCGACTACCGCATTGTGGGAAAGAATGTGCTCTACCACAGCGCCGAACGTGGCGGCGCGGAGGAGGTTGTGCCGCTGTCGCTGGTTGATCTGGATGCGACGCACACCTGGGAGACGCGACATAGCCTGACGGCTGACGGGCGTCCGGCAGCCCCGCCCGACATCGATCCGGAGCTGCTGAAAGAGGAGGCGGCACGAGCGGCGCTGACGCCGGAGATCCTGCCTAACCTCAATCTGCCCGAGCAGGATTCGGTTCTGGCCCTTGATACCTTTCATTCCACGCCGGAGCTGGTGCCGCTGGCGCAGAGCGACGGCCAGTTGAATCGCAACACCGCGCACAATGTGCTGCTAGGCGTGGTAAATCCGCTCTCGAGCCCGCACCCGGTTGTGACCCTGAGGGGCATGCGGGCGGGAGTGCAGGTCCACGTCGCAGATCCGGTCTTCTATGTCCGCATCGGCGATGATGCGGATACGCCAGCCAGCGGAAGCGCCTTGACGGTCGACACGCATGGAGCTACTGGAAGCGCAGCAACCGCCAGCGCGGGTGGCTCAGCAACAAGCCGTTACGTGATTGTGCGGACGGATGTGCGAACAGATTCACGGGTGCTCGCCAGCTTCTCACTGACCTCGCCGCAGGACGGCCGGCCGCTCCCGGATGAGGTCACCGAAGTGAAAGCTGAACTGCTGCCCGGCGGGCACTGGCAGAAGCTTACGCCGGTTCGTTCGCTGGACTTCGGCGAGTTTGCACTGCTGGAGACTCTCGATACAAAGAGGATCAACCTGGGCGTGTGGGATTTTGGGGTCCATCCAGCTGCGCCTGAGAATCGCGATGCGATGAAGCCCGAGCCGAAACGCCGGCCATCGCTCGAACGGCACTCCGCCGACGATGCCGAGCCAATCCGTTGAGGCTGTTGGCAGCGGTCAAACGACTGGCAACCTGAAACGTTCTCCATAGCAAAAAAGCGGCCCCTCGCATGAGGGGCCAATCTGCCTTGGTTCTCTCTGGTTAGGAGAGTGTATTGTCGAGCCTGCTCTAAGGCTTGGTCTCGGCAAACTTGCGGACGGCGGGTGGTCTCGCGCGCCCTGAGGGTGTTACTGGTTCGCGGGAGGGTTACTCGTTCCCGTTGTGCCGGCGCTGCTCGCTGGCGAAGCATTGGAGGCTGTGGTTCCCGCTCCCATGCTGGCCAAACTGTTGTGCAACAGAGTGACGCGAACGCCGTTACGAATCGGCTTTGCATCTGGATCAGTGGCGGTGGCAGCGGTGGCTGTCTGCTTGCCGAGACCACTCTTGTAGATACGGAAGATCGGGACCTGATGCTCTGTCACAAGGTAACGAACGACGGAGTCAGCCATGTCCTGCGAGGCTTTTACGCCCGACGCGCTGTAGCCTTGTACTTCAATGATGTAGCCCTTCTCGGCCGCCAGCTTGCTGGCGACGTCATCCAGATCGGACTTCGCCGTCTTGCCGAGTGTCAGATGGCCAGCGGCAAAGGGCACAGTCACGGCACTGACCTGCTGATACTGATCGAGGTTTTGAACGGTGCCATTCAACGTTGTCGTGCGGTTACTTGCATCTGTTGCAACGCCATTGGCCGAGTTCGCCCGGTTTGCAGCATCCTGGGCGTGCTGGTCGGCGAGCGCGGCGGACGCATTGGCCTTGCTGATACCGGCCGTTGCCCGGGCGTCTACATCGTGAATGTCGCTGCGATTCTTGGACTGCAGTTGATCGAGCTCATTGGTGCGATCGCGAATCGGGTCCAGCTGACGCTTCACCCACTTCTTGCGGGCCAAAGGATTGACGTGGCCCCAGAACCCTTCCTTCGACTGCTGCTCGAGGGGCTTACCGGTGGCGTAGGTGCTGCTATCCGCAGCGCTGGGTTGAGTTGAGGCTGCCGCGGGGTCGGAGGCGGGTGCCGCCTGTGTTGTGGAAGTCTGAGCCAGTGCAGGGAGTGAAAGGGCGCCCGAAAGGAGGATCGCCGAAAGTGCGAGTCTGTTATTTGACTTCATCATGGTAAGCCAGCTCCTGAGAAGTTCTCATTGACTCTTTTGCCATTTGCTCGCAGTCACCATCAACTGCGGGAGAAGAAACACGAGTCGCATGTCCGTCCGGGGTTGGTAGTAGCACACGGAGAGCCAAACGTGGAATCCAGCCGATGTTGTTCTAAAGAAACAAGTTGGGCGAAAGGGCAAATAGGGACATGTACGCCCTAAGGACGATCAACTACGTACTTTTTTCGGTGGACGGGCAAGATTTGCCGAGGGTGGACTGTCACGCTCTCCAGTACTCGGCTCGCTGCTAACCGGCTCGTACTACCGGGTGGCGACGTGGACCACGTGAACCTCGGGCAGCTGGGTGTTCCAGTTATCCGGAATGGATTCGAAGATAAGACGGAACTCCCGCTCATCTCCTCCCTTGAGCGGATTGGCCGCGATCGGTTGCGTGTCAACGTACGGCTCGCGGGTTCGGATCACGGCGATCGGCAGGGTCTCCAGGTGGGGCGGCATGCCCTCGTCATTTTTGAAGAAGACCTGCACTGTGACGCCCGTGACAGTGCCCTGGCCCTTGTTGGTGATGTGCCCGTCAAGAAAGGTGCTCTTGCCGCCGGAAAGGCTGGTCGACTCGCTCATCGCCAGCTGCGAAAGAGCAAGGCTGCCGGCATAGGGATCGAGCGGCAGCGGCTGATTCGGATTGACGGCGTGATGCCGATTGCTGAGGGCAACCAGGATCCCGATCACGATCGCGATGACGGCGCCTGCGATACCGGCCGAGACGGCGGGAAAGGTACGCTGCGCAGGCTCATGTGGGGATCGAAAGGTGGGGGAAGACGGCTCAGGCATGGTGGCTGCGATTTTATCGCGATCGCCAAAAGGAGCGGCGACCAGCGCGGCTCTGTCGGTGCAGGAACGTCGCCGGGCTTAGGAGAAGGTCGCGCGTTTTACCGTCTGACGGAAGTCCTTGCCCTGCATCTCGACACTGACGCACATCTCCTGTACCCGGGAGCGCATGCGCTCGCCGATGCGGTCGCCGAGGGTCTCGCGCCGTGCCATGCGTCGGGCTTCGGTACGGCTGGACGGCTCATCGTTCGGGGATCCGAAGGGGGGCTCGTTTGGGAGATTGGTGGTGATGACGGTGGAACGGCTCTCGTTGTAGCGCGAGTTGAGGATATAGGCGGTGGTGTCCCAGCTCCAGTCACTTGGGGTGATGTCCCCGAGATCGTCGATCACCAGCAGATCGCAGGTGATGACGGAGCGGAGCAGCTTGTCTTCAGCGCCGGCGGTACGCAAGCTGTAGATGGAGCGCAACTTGTCGAGCAGCTCTTTATGCTCCCAGAACTGGCCGCTTGCCCCCTTTTCCGTGATTAGGCAGCGCAGAATCGAGACGGCGAGATGCGTTTTGCCGAGGCCGCTGGTGCCGACAAAGAGGATGCCCTGGCCGCGGCTTTCGAGAGGGTAGGCGGCGGCAAAGCGGCTGGAGACGACGGCAGCCGCACCCAGACTGGGATGGGCCGAGGAGTGGCCAGTTTCGTAGTTGGACAACGAGCAATCCAAGTAGCGGCGAGGGATACGGGACTGCGCGAGGGACCGTTCGATGCGGAGCTCGACGCGGCAACGGCAGTCGCCGGCGAAGCGGTTGCCGCGATTGTCCGTGGTGATCAAGAGGCCGGAGCCGTCGCAGATGGAGCAGGGTGTGGTCACAAGAAGATGGGGTGCGGAGCCTGTCGAAGGAGCAGGTCTTCGCGTACAGGACCAGTATCGCAGGGTCTGAATCCGATTGCCGGGTGTGGGAATCAAACGTATATTGAGGAAAGCGCCGCACGTTGAGCAGACGTGAGCCGCGATGTGCGACAGGCCTTCGATGTGACCGTGAACCTAGCCGGTTGCAAGCGATCCGCACTCCGGCAGGTGTCTCAATCGAAAGGATTTAGCGATGCCAAAAGAGGGAATTCATCCAGGCTATAACGACATTACCGTGAAGTGCGCATGCGGTACCAACTTCCAGACACGGTCGACGCATAAGGGCGATATCGTGCTCGAAATCTGTTCGGCGTGCCACCCGTTCTTCACCGGCAAGCAGAAGCTGATCGACACGGCCGGCCGTGTCGAGCGCTTCCGGCAGAAGTTTGCCAAGTCCGACGCGGGCAAGGCTGCTGCCGCTAAGTAACTGCAGGAAAGGCAGATAGCAAAGGCCTCCACGGCGTGGAGGCCTTTTGTGTTGGGAACGGGGAGCCGTATGAAGAAGCGGTATACGCTTGATCAGAACCGATGGGACGCGCCGGTAGCGCATGCGATGCCCGAGCGGGTGCGTGTGCCGGCAGGCTTTGCCGTTGGAAACGTTGGGGTTAGGCCGGCGACGGTGCTGGCGCCGATGGCCGGGGTAACGGACACGGTATTTCGGCGGTTCATCAAGAACGCGAGTGTCTTTTCTACCCCCGTTTCGCCTAGGTCTGAGGCTGTTTCGCGCGATTCGGACGAGGTTAAGGGTAGTTTCGCGGAGGTTGAGCGCGAGACCTCAAATGAGCAGTCCGGGTGCGGGCTGATCATGACAGAGTTCACCTCGGCCGATGGGCTGAGCCGGATGCGGGAGTCCAAGCGGAAGCGGTACCTGACGTACTACGAGGATGAGCACCCGATCTCGGCGCAGCTGTTCGGGTCGAACCCGGAGACGCTGGCGGACTCGGCCAAGATCTGCGAAGAGGCGGGGTTCGACATTGTCGATCTGAACCTGGGGTGTCCGGCGAAGCGGGTGGTGGCGTGTAACGGGGGTTCCGGCTTACTCAGGGACCTGCCGGCGATCCGGGTGATCTTTGAGCGGGTGCGGTCGGCGGTCGGGATCCCGTTCACGGTGAAGTTCCGGATGGGGTGGAACGACGCGAACATTGTGTGCGTGGAGCTGGCGCGGATGGCGGAGGACTGCGGGCTGAACGCGGTGGCACTGCATGCGCGGACCAGAGAAGACGGGTACACGGGGCAGGCACGCTGGGAGTACATTGCGGCGGTAAAGGATGCGGTCGGGATTCCGGTGATCGGGAACGGGGACATCCGGTCGCCCGAGGATGCGGCGGCGATGGTCGAGAAGACGGGGTGCGATGCGGTGATGATCGGGCGGACGGCGCCGGCGAACCCGTGGATCTTCCGGCAGATTGCGCAGTACACGGCGACGGGCAACTACGACGTCCCGACCGATGCGGATCGGTACCGGATGATCCGGGCCTACTTCGAGATGCTGGTGGCGGAGGTGACGGCGGAGGAGCGCGGGGTGGGGTCAGTTTTGGGAGCGTCGGCGAACAAGGCGATCGAGCGCGACTGCGTGGGGAAGATGAAGCAGTTTGCCAGCTGGTTCACGCATGGGGTTCCGGGCGGCGCGGGGCTGCGGCGGGCGATCTTCGAGGCGAAGACAGGCGCGGCGGTGCTGGGACGGGTGGAGGAGTTTTTTGCGGGTGAAGGCGAGGGTGTGATCGCGGAGACGAGTCTGGAGCATGATGCCGCTCCTGAGTCGCTAGCTTGCTGCGACTAGAAGCGACTTCATTGTTTCCTGATCCGTGCTAAAGAAGCAGGGAGTTCGTATGCTGTGTTGACCCATCGACATCGTCACTAGATGGGTGGACCCACGTTCTTCTGCACCGCCTTCTGCTTGGCATCGGCGTCCGCTTTTGCTTTGGCGATCTCCCTGCTTACAGCAGGGAAGTAAAGGGAAGGATCCTGCATTGTGAAAGCCATATAGTCGACGGCATTCGCTGGCAGGGTGCTGTGACTCCGTACGAGGGAGATGTTGAGCTGCGTATGGCATCCGCCTACGTCGCGCGAGGGGACGCCAAAGTAGGCGGTCGGAGGGTGAGGCCACCACCACCCACGATCTGCGGGTTGGAAGGGAGGGATCGGTCCTACGGAGATGGTTCGGCCCTGAATAGGACATTGATACGAGTCGAAGTCTCGCCCGGATGCAAGTTGCCCAGCCCCATTCCAATTCCATGTGTCGTTGTTCCGGGTCGGCTGTCCGTACTTTGCAAGGACCTGGTTGAAGTACGCTTTCTGATCCACGGCCTTTTCGGGTGGCAGGTCTACCTGCCGGTAGATGTAGGAAACCTTGTCATCCATGGCGGCGATGATGTAGCCCTCGCTATCTTTGACAGCTGCGATTGCCTGTAGGTCGGGAAGATATCCGCTCACATGAAGGGGAGTTATAGAGAAGTCTGCGAGTTTAGCCTTGGCCGCCGACAGGGACATGCCCATGGTCAATCCGGCGATGCTGGGTTGTTGCTGCGCATAGCCAACCGAAGTTAAGGCTGGCAGGGCAAGACGAAGGCAGGTGGTACGAATGAAACCCATGATGATGCTCCCGACAAATCGTTCCCGGAAAGGATAGGAGACAGGCTAGCGGGTTTCTTCTGGACAGACAACTAGGTGCAGGGTGCTACGGCATGGAACAGCCTGCTGCTGTGATGTCTCGCTTGGTTTCTGGGGCTGGGAGCGGTTGCTCATGCGGTGCGCCGTTGATCGATGTCGCGAGGTCGGTGCCGTCCAGTTTGCGAGCTAGTTGGGGGTGGGTGGGTCGATGTGGTCGACAACGAGGGTGGGAACGGGGCCTTTGGCGGGGACGAGTTTGAGGCCGAGCTGGTCCTGGACGGCGGAGAAGAGGGACGGGCCGGTATCGTCAGCGGCGTTGTGGCCGTCGTCCAGGCCGGCTGCGGCGGCGGGGCGGTCGGCGGCCCAGGTGAGGTGCATGTCGTAGCGGGCGGTGAGGTTGGTCTGGTCGATGACGGTGCGGTGGAGGCTGCCGGCGAGGAAGTAGACCAGGGTGGCGAGGGGTGAGGCTGTGATGGTGACGTCGTGGTTCTTGGCTCCCATGCCGCCGTGGTCAGGGCTTTGATCTGCGCTCGGTTGGAATTTGGGGCCGTGTGGGGTGACGACGAGGTTGTAGACGGGGAGTTGTTTGGTTTCGGTGTGGACTTTGAGCCCGAAGCGGTCGGTGAGGATCCCGGCGAGCATGGTTTCGCGCTGCTCTTTGGTGAGTTTCTTGAGGACGGCGAGGTCGGGATCGACGATCTTGGCCTTGATGTCATAGCGGGCGGACTCGGCCCAGCCGGGGAGGCCGGAGATGAGGTCTTCGCGGATGTCGAAGGCGTTGCTGAGGAGGTTTTTGAGGCGCATGTTGGTGGCGGTGAAGGCGGCGTCCTGGGTGTAAATGCTCATGTTGCCGCTGTCGGACTTGTTGGGGAGGATGGAGACGATGTCGTAGGCGGGAGTGGGGACGGTGGCGCGGGCCTGGGCACGGATAAGGGGCGGGAGAAGCAGGAGAAGGAGGAGGTGCGGGAGTTGGCGCATGCGGTTCGCCTCGGAGGTGGGGAGGTTTAGTTGGGGGTTGGGGGCTCGACGCGGTCGACGACGAGGGTGGTGACGGGGCCTTTGGCGGGGACGAGCTTGAGGCCGAGCTGATCCTGGAGGGCGGAGAAGAGGGACGGCCCGGCATCGTCGGCGGGGTTGCGACCGTCGTCCTGGCTGGCGGGGCGGTCGGCGGCCCATTTGAGGTGAAGGTCGTAGAAGGCGGTGAGGCCGGTCTGATCGAGGACGGTGCGGTGGAGCTCGCTCGCGAGATAGTCGGCGAAGGAGGAGATGCGGATTGTGCTTCCGGTGAACTCGCCGTTGTTGTTAAACCAGCTGCCTTTTGCCTCGTCCTGGGCGGCGCTCCGTTTGACTTTGGGGCCGTGCGGCGTGACGACGAGGGTGTAGACGGGAAGCTGCTTGGTTTCGATATGGGTTCTGAGCTGGAAGCGGTCGGCGAGGACCTGGGCGAGCATGGCGCTGTGCTGCTTGTCGGTGACTTTTTTCAAGGTGGGCAGGTCGGGGTCGACGATCTTGGCGTTGAGGTCGAAGCGGGCGGAGTCGGCCCAGCCGGGCAGGCCGGAGACGAGATCGGCGCGGAGGTCGAAGGCATCGCAGACGAGCATCTTGAGGGTGATATTGGAAGCGCTGAAGCTGGCGTCGAGGGTTCGCCAGGTGGTGCTGTTGCCTTCGGACTTGTTGGGGACTATGGAGACGACGTCGTAGACGGGGGTGGGAACAGTGAGTTGGGTCGGCGTCTGGGCGGGTGCGGGAGGGGTGAGGAGGACGGGGAGCAGCAGGAGCAGGGAGAGGCGGGGTTGGCGCGAGGAGATTGATGCGCGATGAGGTGGGTGCATGGCTGTGCCGTCGGAGTGTTGTTCAGAGAGAGGGTACATGGGGCGCGAGTCGGGAGGAAGCATCGCCATGGTGCCAACGCGGGAGGCGCTACAGGGCGGTGCGGGCGTGCTGAACCATGGCGATGAGGGCCTGGCGGACTTCGTTTGAGGTACGGCAGGCGGCGGGGTAGTTGATGCGGGTGGCTTTGGCGCCGGTGGGGGTGGAGAGGCGCAGGGTGAAGCCGAGGCGATCGATGGACGTCATGGCGGCGGAGGTGATGAGGGCGGGATCGAGGTCGGTGGGAGGGCTGGTGCGGGCGAGCAGAAGCATGGAGTCGATGTGGTCGGCGTTCATGTGGGAGAGGATGCCGGCGGCGGCGGGGGCGAGCGGATCAGGGGTGGCGACGGCGTAGTCCGCGGCGGCCGTCCAGCCCATGACGCCGAAGCCGCCGACGAAGTAGAGGTCGATGGGGGCGAGGCGGAAGAAGGAGAAGTCGGCGAAGTCGACCCAGTAGCGGCTGTTGGGATGGCCGGCGAGGTAGAGCTCGCGTGCCTGCGGGAGGTCAGAGACGGGGACAGGTTCGGCGAGGCCGACGAGGGTGGCGCGGGCGGAGCCGAGGATGTCGCCATCGGAGGGGGGCTGGGCGACGAAGAGGCTGGCGTGCGGGTCGGCCTTGAGGTTCTGGGTGTGCATGGCCATGTTGCTGATAAGGAAGAGGGGACGGCCGGCGGGGTCAAGGGCGAAGGGCATGAGCGAGCCGAAGGGAAAGCCGGGGTGCTTGCGGGAGATGGTGGCCAGGGTGCCGGTAGAGGCGAAGGCGAGCAGGGTGCGGACGCGCTCGGCGTGGGTGGGCTCGGCTGGTTGGGGAAGGAGGGGGCCGGTGCGGGCGTGCTGACGGGGCGGATCGCTGGAAGCCATGGAACCTCGATCTCGTGATCGGGTGATAGGGCGCGGGAGAGCTCGCGGGCGAGTGGGATGCGGCGGGGTCACGCGGACGGAAGATAACAGAGGGCGTGCGGCGGGAGTGGTGTGCGGCTGGCTTACGGGTTCGGCCCTGCCGCTACTCGGCGACGTTGTCTTCGAGGAGGGCACGGGCGGCGTCGAGGTCGAGGGTCTGGCCGTCGACGATGAAGATCCAGTTGCCAGCGTTTTCGGAGACGGCTTCGACGTGCTCGACGGTGTGGCCCTTGGCGCGGAGCTGCTGGGTGAGAAGACCGGTATCTACCATGCAATTAATTTACAGGAGTGCGGGCGTGCTCGGCGGGCCGAGGCTAGAGGCTGGCGAGGAGGCCCTGGTAGACGCTGAGGATGGGAGTGAAGATGAGGTAGATGAGGCGGAAGCCGAGGAAGAGAAAGCCGATGGTGATGTAGAAGCTGTACTGGTCGTAGAGGCGGGCAGCGTTGTAGGGGAGGTAGTAGCGGAGAATCTTGCCGCCATCGAGGGTGGGGAGCGGCATGAGGTTGAAGGCGAAGAGGAGGATGTTGACGAGGATGCCGAGGTAGAGCAGAAGGATGATGGGGAAGAGTGGCGGAAGGTTGCTGGGCGGGATGATGGCGGCGCGCATGGCGTAGAGCGGCACGATGGTGAGAGAGCCGGCGGCGGCGGGGCTGACGTGCTTGAGGATGATGAGGAGGATGAGGCAGAGGGTGGCGGTGAGGAGCTGGGCGACGGGGCCGGCAAGATGGATGAGGTTGACCTGGTCGGGCCGGCGAAGGTTGCGATCGGTGACGGGGACGTCCTTGCCCCAGCCGATGACGAGGGGGCTGCGAAACAAGAAGAGCAGCGGCCAAAGGACGGTCCCCCAGAGATCGTAGTGGCGGAGGGGATTGAGGGTAATGCGGCCAAGCATCTTGGCGGTGGGGTCGCCGAGACGGTCGGCGGTGAAGGCTTCGGCGGCATCGTGGATGGAGATCGAGAGGACCATGACGAGGTACTCGAAGAGGGCTAGGACGATCTCCAGGGACATCCCCTTAGCTTACTGGATGGGTTTGTCTTCGCGAGTGCGGCGGGGTTGCGATGCGGTGCTTGATGGACTTCAGACGTTAGCGACGGCTACGGCTTTGCGGGAGAAGGTGGCGCGGGGGAGTTCGTTGACGAGGAAGGTGGCGAGGTCGCCGCGGGTGATCTTGTGGGCGGTGTTGCCGTCATCGGCGTCGTAGGTACGGACGGAGCCGGTGGGATCGTCGTCGGTGAGCAGGGCGGCGCGGACGAGGGTCCAATCGAGGTCGCTCGCGGAGACTTCGGCCTCCATGCCGGCTTTGTCTTTCATGACGCCGCGGAGGAAGGTGGGCATGAGGATGTGTTCGTAGACGAAGCTGGTGTTGGCTTTGCTGTCGCCTTCGCCGAAGGCGGAGACGACGAGAAGGCGGCGAACCCCGTGCTCTTTCATGGCGGCGACGAGGATGCGGGCGGCATCGGTTTCGAGAGTAGTTGGCTGATACGGCGTGGCGCCGCCGAGGGTATCGATGACAGCTTGCTGGCCGGCGAGGGCGGCGGCGACCTCCTCAGCCTGGAGGGCGTCTCCCTGAGCGACGCGGACATCGGTGCGGTGGTAGGTCTCAGCGTTGTGAACGAACGCGGTGACGTCGTGCCCGGCGGCAACAGCCCGGTCGACGACGGCGGTGCCGGTCTTGCCGGTGGCTCCGATGACGAGAATCTTCATATGGTCTCCCCTGCTTTGACCGTTTGGATGCGGATCCGCGGGTGCGGGAAGCGGGTTACGGGCGAGGCGATTGGATCTATGCTGTCAGATAGGACGAGCGGACGGGATGCGATACGAGATGGAGAGGTCTGGAGTGGAAAGGCCTGACGTGGACCGATCGGGCGCTGAGCCGGTGATCGCGGAGACCGACGAGAAGATCGATCTGCTGCGGGTGGTTGCGCTGTTTACGGCGGAGTGGCGGACGGGGCTGATTGCGGCGGTGCTGGCGTTTGCTATCGCCGCCATCGTCATTGCGCGGGTTCCGGCGCAGTATGAGGCGGGCACGTCGATTCTGCCGAAGGACCAGGGCGGCGCTGGGGGATCGAACCTGACGTCGCTGTTTACCGGAATCAAGCCGGCGAGCAACTATGTGAGCCTCCTGGCGAGCCGGACGCTGCGGGATGATGTGGTGCGGCGGGCAGACCTGATGCGGTACTTCGGGGTAAGCAGCCCAGAGGCGGCGCGGAGCAAGCTGCTGGGCATGACGAAGATCATCTCGGGCGAGACGATCGTGCTGATTGTGCGGGATCGCGATGCGGTGATGGCGGCGCGCATTGCGAATGCGTACGTCGGCGCGCTCGAGAGCCTGCAGGAGTCCATGACGACGGCGCAGGAGGACCAGCAGCGAAAGTTCTTCGAGCAGCAGCTGCAGCGCGAGAAGGATGCCTTGGCAGGGGCGGAGCAGGATCTGGAGCGGACGCAGCTGGGATCTGGCGTGGTGCAGATGGATACGCAGACGCAGATCGGGCTGGGCGCGATTGCGAATACACGATCGCAGATCACGTCGCTCCAGGTGCAGCTGGCGGCGCTGCTTCAGGGCTCGACCGAGCAGAACCCCGAGGTGCAGCGACTGCGATCGCAGATCGGCCAGCTGCAGGCGCAGGAGCGGCAGATGGAGACCGGGAGCAGCGGCGGGGTGGGGTCGGCCTCGCCGGCGGGCCGGATGCCGAAGGTGAACCTGGAGTATGCGCGGAAGCAGCGCGAGGTGCGCTATCACGAGTCGCTGGTGAGTTCACTTGCAAACCGGTATGAGGCGCTACGGATGGGGTCGGGCGGGGCGAACACGTTTGAGGTGATCGACCCGGCCATTGTGCCGGAGTTTCCGACGTGGCCACCGCGGCGGTTGTTTCTGGAGGCGGCCGCAGGGGCGTCGCTGCTGTTTGGAGTGCTGGTGATCGCGCTGCAGCTGCTGGCGCGGCGGATCCTGGCAGATCCGGTGCAGCGGACGCACCTGGTCTCGATCAAACAGAACGTGCGCTGGAGCCGATAGGGCATGGCGCGCTCGCGGCACCGGCTGCTGCGCCTCCTGGTGCTGCTGCTCACGGTGTTTCTGGTGCTGTTCCCGAAGGGCGGCGTGAAGCTGGGAAACGCGCCGCTGACGTGGGGATACTTTTTGATCGCGGTGACGGCGCTGCCGGCGTTGGTCTATCGCATGCTGTTTCTGCCGCTGCGCATGTCGGCGCTGTCGATGGCGGCGCTGGCCTCGGTGCTGCCGTTTGAGCTGATCCTGCTGTACAGCTACTCGGCGAACGGGGTTCTGAGCATGGAGTACGTGGTCAGCCTGGCGGTGAACTTCTTTGTGCTGCCGTTTCTGTTTCTGTTTGTGTACCCGGCGTTCTTTCCTGATGTAGACCGGGAGTGGTTTGCGCGGCTGCTGTGCGGCTGCGTGTTCTGGGCGGCGGCGTACGGCATCTTTCTCTTTCTCTGGCGGCCGCTGACGGGACACCTGATCGAGATTCCGATGTTGACCGTGAATCTGGGGGACTATGGGCAGATCGAGCGGACCAAGCACATTGCGCGCGGCGCGTTTCTGAAGCTGATCTCCACCTATAACAATGGCAATGTGTATGGGGTGGCGACGCTGCTTCTCTTGCCGCTCTACAGCCGGCTGGAGCCGAGCCGGACGCGGCGCTCTACCGTGCGGTTGGCGCTGCTGCTGACGCTCTCGCGAACGGTGTGGGCGGGGCTGGTGATTGAGCAGCTGCTTTCACTTGCTCGCCCACTGCTTGAGATGTCTGTGACGTTTCCGCAGGTGAATGCGCGGCGCACGCTGAAGCCGCTTCTGTTTGTGGCGGGCACGACCGTGGCGATCCTCGTGGCCCTGTTTGCCAGCTCGTACTCGCTCTCGTTTCTGCTCGATCCGACGCTGGGCGGGCGGATCGGCGAGATCAACATCATCAGCGAGGCGACGATGCTGCCAAGTCAGCCGCTGAATGGATTTGCCGAGGTGCTGTTTGCGTCAGCGCTGACGCTCTATGGTTATGTGGGGCTGTGGACGGTGCTGCTTGTGTTTCTGTTTCCGGTCGTGCTGGTGGTGGCGCGGCCTGATCTGCTGCAGGATCCGGTGCGAAACGCAGCGGCGAAGGGACTGGTTCTGTATGTGATCGTGGCGACGAGCGATGGTGCGACCAACCTGATTCCGGTGATGGCGTTCTTCTGGTTTACGTATTCAGTGCTGCTGTGCGGGCTGCCGGGCAGCGCGGCGATGCCGGGGATTGCAAGGCAAAGAATGCCAGCGCGGGGGTGGGAGGACGGGTCTGGTCGTCGTCCGTCGCCTTTGTCCTCCGCCGTTCCGACTCAGACCGGCGGGTGAGGCGCGGCAGGTGGCCACGCCTTGGCCGCGGGATTACTTCTTCGGAGGCGGAGCCTGCCCGGCAGGGGCCTGGCTCTGATCCGGCGCCTGCTGGTCGGTGATGTCCTCGCCGTTATAGATGATGCGGCTGGTGGCCTTGAAGCGTTTGTAATCGGTGTACTTCACGATGGTTCGCAGCTGCACGGACTGGCTCAGGTAGCCGTTGCCGCCATCGAAGTGCAAGACACCCTCAGCCTTGGTGTAGGTCGGAAACCAGTACTTGCCGTCCACCTGCTCGTAGTAGGTGGTGTAGGGCGGCGACAGATCCTCGTGGCCCTTGCGCTTGTCGTCTGGAACGCTTTTGCCGTTCACCAATACGATCTCCAGATCCTGCTGATCGAGCCAGACCTTGCCCTGGAAGTAGCGCTTACCCTTCTCCATGACCTTTGGCTTGGCGTCGAAGACATAGGTGTCCAGGTCGTCGACCTTCTGCCGGCCCGCGTAGGTCACGTCATACTGCGGCAGGTCGTCTGTGGTGAGGATGAACGGCAGCCGATGTTCGATGTCCTCGAAGTCCGATGGCGACATCATGACGCGCTCAAGCGTGTTCTGCGGCGCGAAGACGACGCGCTCTTCGCGCTTGCCATCCTTGTTGAAGACGATATCCGTGACCTGCTGGTACTCGCCGTCGGGCTTGCCATTGTCGTCGGAGATGGTCTGCACCTTCACGCTCTGGCGGAAGGTATAGGCCTGACGCGCGCGAGCGAAGTCGGCCTCGCGCTCTCCCATCTTGACCACGATTTGCGCCGGGGTCTGCGCCCCTGAGGGCAGGGTTACGTCCAGCTTGCCGAAGCCTGCTGGCTGGTCGCTTGCAGCCTGCACCGCGATCGGGTCAGAGGGCGGCCCTAAAGGTTCCGCTCGCGCTGCCGATAAGCAGGGAAGAGCCAGCGCAAGCAAGGTCATGGGCAGGGATTTGAACGGATGCATGGGTCGATGCCTCTCTTCGAGCGGGCAACCGACCGGTTCCCACCCTCTCAGTACCATAGACGCGGCTCAGGAGAGTTCTGTCATGTCGATCGGTCCATGGATTGCAAGTCATCTCACTGGAGGTCGCCTTATGGTTGCACTACTCGGTGCAGCGGGCGTCATCACGGGCCTGTCGTTGCACGTCGTTACTACTGCTGGGATTGTCGCGCTGGGCGCTGCTCTGCTGCATGTCCGCCGGCATCAGCTCCGGTCCGCCGCGCTCCATCGCCAGGAGCTTGCCCTGCGCAAGGAAGTGCTGGCGTATCTGCTGTTCAATGGCTCCGTCAGGACGATGGAGCCGGCCGAGCTGGGCCGCCAGCTCAGCCGTCTGGTGGCCGTTCGCAGCTCGTTTGGCCGCGCCGCCTTTCTGTTGCGGGATGGTGCTGGAACCCTGGGCGTCGCAGGCAGCGCCGGATTCGATGATCTTTCGGTCGAAGCCCTGAATCGATGGGGCCGCAGTGTCTCCGGCTCGGGCCTTTCGCTGGCGGAGATCGCCGCCGAAGCGCAACGAGTAGGCACTGCGAGCTTCACGCTGACCCTGGATCGTCGTTGCGAGGAGCGGAATCCACTTTCCACTATGAGTTGTAAACAGGTTCACGTTGTTCCGCTCCGGACGGCGCATGGAGTGGTTGGCGCACTGGTGGTGTGCACGGAGCCGCGCCCGAGCGCCCGGCACTCTGATCCGCTGGAGCTGACCCGGGTCTCCACGGGCGCGCCGCTTCTGCCGCTGGCCGATCTGCTGCAGCCGCTCGAGGCACTTGCCCTGCGGCTGACGATGCAACTTGCCATACCGGAGAACCTGACGCCGGTATGGCCGGCCCGCGTTCCGACTCGTCCGAATCGGCCCAAGGATCGGCATACCCGGTCCACCAAGGGCCGCGAACGCCCGGCTACTCCCGACGAAGGCGGACAGCGCCGCACGCTGCAAGCTCCCGCTCCATCGACTGAGCCGTTGGGGACCGCTGCCGTGCTCGAACAAGTCCGAAAGGTACTGCGTCCCGCGTCATCTCCGACCGAACGGGTTGCCGGAGTGTCGGGTCGGCCCCCAATCGGAACGTGGCGCCCGGCTGGAAGTTTGTCCATGATCTGAGGCAGCTTTGCCGAAGGTGCAGGCCCCTTGCTTTCCCGGCCGCCAGCGCGCGATAGACTGACCGTGATCCGCCGGCGGCACCGCGCGGGGAACGAGGCACATCATGGATATGGAACGATCGGAGATCCAGACCGTGGTGCCGGCATGGGTGCAGCCTGTCGGCCGATCCAACATCTTCTTAGCGCAGGGGAGTGTGTCCTCGGGCAGGCGTCAAAGCGTCCCGGCAAGGCGGCCAAGGAGACAGGAGCGGCTCGGCTGGCTGCGCTACCCCGTGAAATCTCTCCTTGCTCCGCGACCAGCATGAGTGCCTTTGCTCGACCAAAGCCACGCGAGCCTCTGACGGAAGAGGGCTTGTTCGAGTATGCCGTTGACTCGCTCGCGCGGCGCATGCGCTCGGTGCGCGATCTACGCCGCTTGATGACGCCGCGCGCCGAGCCCGGAGAGACGGGCGCACAGGCGATCGATCATGTGATCCGACGGTTGGAGGAGCTGCGGTATCTTTCCGACGAACGCTTCGCTGCTGATTTCACCCGTCTGCGCAAGGAGAACCAGAGTCATGGCCGCCGCCGCGTCCAGCAGGATCTGGCGCAGAAGGGGATCGCCAAGGATCTGGTTAGCCATACGATTGCCCGTGCGTTTGATGACACCGATGAGCTCGCCCTCGCGCAGCAATATGTCGACCGCAAGCGCATCAAGCCACCAACATCGGAGAAGGAGACGGCCCGTATTCTGGGTCGTCTGCTGCGCGCCGGCTTCAGCTCGACGGCCATCTGGAAGCTGTTGCGCGCATGGAAGGTGGACGTGGATGAGGTCGAAGTCCACTCCCCGGAAGTTGCAGAGTAGGGTAACCCCTCGTGGTTAGGAAAGTATTGACGGCGTGAAATCGCCACCGTAGAGTTTCGCTCTGTACTCGCTGTCCAAGAGCTCGCTAAAGAGGGTACAGATCGACTTCGATGTGGTCTTTGCAATGTCTGCACCTCCCTGTCTCTCTCGGTTTCATGCGCACTGCTAGGTGAGCCCTTGCTTATTTGCGCATGGTCACAAAACCAAAGTTGAAGCCAGTGCGTAACTACGGCACTGGAAGTAATTCGTATCACGCATCATCAACCGTTTGTGCGAGGCCTACCTTCGTGGAACAGATCGATCAGCTTATTCAATCCAAGCAGTCACGCCGCCGCTTTCTGGCGGGTGCGGGTGCCATCGGCGCCGTCGGAGCAGCCACCCTGCTCACCGGCTGCAATGACTCCTCGTCCTCCTCCCCAACCCCGACTCCAACTCCAACTCCGGCACCGCTTGATATTCCCGATAACGACATTCTGAACTTTGCTTTGAACCTTGAATATCTCGAGGCGGAGTTCTATTTGCATGCAGCAACTGGAAGTGGTTTGCCATCGGCGCTTGCACTTTCGGGTGCGGGAACCACCAAGGGCGGGATTCAGGTTACTGGAACCACAGAGTTCCAAGGCTACCTCAATGCCATCGCTCAAGATGAGATGAATCACATTGCGGCCATTCAGGCCACCATCACGGCGAACAGCGGAACACCGGTTGCTCGCCCCTCGATTGACTTCACAGACGCGTTCAACACCCTGGCAACGAACGCCAAGATCGGAGCAACGTTTGATCCGTTCTCAAGCCCGCAGGCCTTTGTTGTTGGCGGCTTCACCCTTACCGACGTTGGCGTGACCGCCTATAACGGAGCGGCTCCGGCAATCAGCAGCAACGCCATCCTTGATGCGGCCGCTGGGATCGTTGCCGTAGAGGCTTACCATGCAGCTCTCCTCCGTTCCGTTATCGCTGGTCAGGCTGCCGTTACAGGCGATCCTACCTACCTCAACTACGCGAACCTGATCTCTACCCTGCGCGCCAGTCTTGGCGGTAATTTTGAGACCGCGGTCAGCATAAACAGCATTGTTGCCGCAGATCCTACAAATGCCATCGGCTTTGCGCGCACGACGTCAGAGGTGCTCAGCATCGTTTACGGAAGCAACACGGCCGGAACCAACAAAGGCGGCTTCTTCCCGAGCGGCATCAACGGCACCATCACAACGGTCTAACGAGAAGAGAGATCCTCATGGCAAACGCAGAAACAAGACAACTCGATTCCATCATCTCCAGTCGCCGAGCCATGCTCGCGATGGGTGGTGTGGCGCTGGCCGGTCTCGCCTTCGCACCCAAGGCTGAAGCGGCAACCATCACTGATAACGACATCCTTAACTTCGCTCTAAACCTCGAGTATCTCGAGGCTCAGTTTTACACCCTCGCGGTCTTTGGAGTCACCATCGACAAGCTGTCGACTCCGATCTCCATCGATCCCAACGCGACCGGCACAGCAGGTTCGGTGACCGTGAAAGCCAATCCAAAGGTCACCTTTACCGACAGCGTCATCGCCGCCTACGCGATGGAGACGGCGATCGAAGAAGGCAAGCACGTCTCGTTTCTCCAGAAAGCTTTGGGATCAAACGCAGTGGCGATGCCGTCGATTGACCTGCAAAACTCTTTCTTCGGTCTAGCAAAGGACGCGGGCTTGCCGGCTACCTTCGATCCTTTTGCGGCGAACGGAGCGTTCTCAGCGGATGCCAGCTTCCTTTTGGGTGCGTACATCTTCGAGGACACCGGTGTTAGCGCTTATCACGGTGCAGCGCCCTTGATCTCCGACAAGAAGAACATTCTTCCGGCTGCCGTGGGCATTCACACCACCGAGGCCTACCACGCGGGTCTAGTGCGCTTTTCGCTCAATCGTCTGGATGTCGCCACCTACTCGGGCGCGCTGATCGGAGCCACGCAGGCCATCTCGAAGGTGCGATACACCGTAGCCAACCCTAGCGGCACTCCTTACTCCACGACGGATGATATCGGGGTTAGCAATACGTTGGTGGCTCTCAATGGCACCAGTCCGACCTATAACGTCACAACCTTTGCTGACGCCGTCATAACACCGTCCAGGACGGCTACCAGCCCTGGATTTTCCATCGCTGCTGGCCGCAGCACTACACAGATCCTCGCCATCGTCACCGCAGGCGGTACTGCCAACGCCGCCGGCGTCACGACCGGCGGCTTCTTCCCCGCGGGTCTTAACGGCACCATCAAATAACCGAGCAAACCAGCAGAGGAAAAGGCCCACTCCCTTAAGGGTGGGCCTTTCTCTTTCCTGAGAGGCGCAAGCCCTGGTCCCATGCGAGCGCGATAGTTCTCTGGCTGGCATCTAGTGAGCAGTGGACCTCTCCTTGCAGACGGTAATTGCCCCGGATCGTATCGTCGCCATCGACTGGTCGGGCCGTGTCGATCTTCCTGGCCAGCGGCGGCATATCTGGGCCGGCATCTGGACCTCCGCGGCGTACTCCCCGGTGCGACGTACCTCAACGAAAACATCCTCCGGCTCAGCCCCGTCGGTGCTGCAAGGCACCGTTCGTCTGGAGGCCGGCCGGACCCGCGATGAGATCGCTCCGTGGCTCATCGAGCTTGCGTGTGAGACGCCGCGCATGGTGGTTGGGTTCGATTTTTGCTTCTCCTACCCGGAGTGGTTCGTGCGTGACGAACTCGGCCTAAGCAGTGCCCCTGCTTTCTGGCAGCTGGTCAGCGAGACACACGGTGAGCGCTGGCTCATGCGTCGCGCGGCCGACGACCCCGCGCATGACCCGCGGTTCTGGGGCAAGCCGCACAAACGGCCGGCCCAGTTCTCAGGCGAGCATCTTCATCGCATGCTTCGCGCCACCGATATCGACTGCAAGCTCCTCAGCCACATTCCGCAAGCGGATCGCGCCGCCCGTGTGAAGGGAATCACGCCCAAGTCGGTCTTCCAGATCGGAGGCTCGGGCTCGGTCGGCACGGGCTCGCTGCGCGGCATGCCGACCCTGCTCGCCCTGCGCGCCGCCGGATTTCAGATCTGGCCGTTTGATGGCGATGCCGCGCGATCGCTCGGGGGATCGAGACCCAGGCCCATGGTCGTCGAGATGTACACCCGCCTGATGACCGGCGCTGTGCACAAGGCGAACCCGCTCGCCCGTGCCGCCTACCTTGCCCGCCGACGCGAGCCTGCGTCGCCGGAGTTCGACCCACGCTACGTCGCTCTGCCGCCAGCCGTACTCACCCGCGCGCGCGCGGGCGAGGACGCCTTTGACGCTCTGGTCTCCTGCATGGTCATGGCTGCCCGACGCGACTCCTTCGCACAGCTGCCTGCGCCGCGAGACCCTGCCCACCGCATCGAAGGTTGGACCTGGGCGCCCGAGCTCTAACCCCATCGTCTCCCTCGAGGAGCGAGCGCAGCGACCGCGTCTACGCCCGAGCGCGCTAGAGTAGCGAAGCATGAGATCTCCAGGCAGACTGCGGCGTTCGATCCCGTGGGCGATGGTTTGGGGACGCGTTCTCTTAGGCCCCGGCGTCGTTTTGGCCGCACAGTATGGAACGGACGGAAGGTGGCAGAACGACGTCGAGACGCTTTCGGCCGCATGGCGATTGCGCCGAGCGCAAGGTCTCGCTGCCTGACTCTCCATACCGTCTGCCGAGATGGTCCGGGTCCGCTGCTATCCTCAAACCGTATGCTCTCCAGGTCCGGCAGCCAGATTCGCGAAGACTTCCTGCGCTTCTTTGAAACTAAAGCGCACCGCCGCGTGCACTCGTCCTCTCTCGTGCCGGCGAATGACCCCACTCTGCTCTTCGCCAACGCCGGCATGAACCAGTTCAAAGACACGTTCCTCGGCGCCGAGCAGCGCCCCTACACGCGCGCCACTACGTCGCAGAAGTGCGTCCGCGCCGGTGGCAAGCATAACGATCTCGAAAACGTCGGCTTCACCCGCCGCCACCACACCTTCTTCGAGATGCTCGGCAACTTCTCCTTCGGCGACTACTTCAAGCGCGACGCCATCGCCTTCGCCTGGGAGCTGCTCACGAGCCCCGAGTGGTTCGGCATTCCGCAGGCGAAGCTTTACGTCACCATCTTCGCCGGAGAAGGATCCGTCCCTAAAGACACCGAGGCCGAACAGCTCTGGATCGACGCCGGCGTTCCGCCCGAGCGCATCGTCGCCATTCCTGGCTGGACCGACAATTTTTGGCAGATGGGCGACACCGGCCCTTGCGGCCCGTCGTCCGAGATCTTCTACGACCTCGGGCTCGATGCCGCTGACGACCGCGATGCGAGTGGCCAGCCCATCGACAAGCCTTTCCCCGATGACGCCCAGCGCTACGTGGAGATCTGGAACCTCGTCTTCATGCAGTTCGATCGCGCCGCCGACGGCACGCTCACGCCGCTACCCAAACCCTCCATCGACACCGGCATGGGTCTCGAGCGTATCGCCGCCGTTCTGCAAGGCAAGCTCTCGAACTACGAGACCGACCTCTTCACGCCATTGATCGCCAAAGCCGCCGAGCTGACGCACTTCACCGGCATGAGCGCCGAAGAGGCCGCCGTCTCCGACGCAAAAGGCGCGCCATCCCTACGCATCATCGCCGATCATGCCCGCGCCGCGACCTTCCTCATCAACGACGGCGTGCTGCCCGCCAACGAAGGCCGCGGCTATGTCCTGCGCAAGATCCTCCGTCGCGGCATCCGCCACGGCCGCCTGCTCGGCCAGGAACAGCCCTTCATGTTTCGTATGGTCTTCGCGGTCCGCGACGAGATGGCCGTTGCCTACCCCGAACTTGGTAACGCCGCCGAGCGCGTCAGCAAGATCGTGCTCGCCGAAGAGCAGCAATTCGCACGAGTGTTGACGTTAGGCTCAGCGAAACTCGACGCTAGTATCTCCGCTGCGTTGAATGAAGCTGAGGCAAATAAGGATGAAGAAGTAAATAGGAGGAGTGCGGCGAGCGGAATTCTTGCGGACCAGAGCTCTCAGAACCCGACACTTTCAGGCAGCATCGGCTTTTTCCTCTACGAAACATACGGTCTTCCTCTCGACTTTATGGTCGACGCTGCCCGTGACGCCGGTATCGCCTTCGACATGCCCGGCTTCGAGCGTGCCAAGGAAGAAGAGCAAGCCCGTGCCCGCGCCTCGTGGAAGGGCGGCTCGCAGAAGTCCGCCGCGCCGGTCTATCGCGATCTCCCGAAGACCGAGTTCGAGGGCTATACCGCCACGCGGCTGGATGGCGCGCGCGTGCTTGCTCTGGTGAAAGACGGCATCGGCGTCCCCACCCTTGCGCCTGGTGAAGCCGGCGAGGCCGTGCTCGACGCGACGAGTTTTTACGCCGACTCCGGCGGCCAGGTCGGCGACGTCGGCACGCTCACCGCAGCCGACCACACGACTGTGATCGCAGATGTGTCCGGCTGCGCCAAGCCCA
Organism: uncultured Acidobacteriaceae bacterium; assembly: GCA_964235665.1. Lineage (GTDB taxonomy): Bacteria > Acidobacteriota > Terriglobia > Terriglobales > Acidobacteriaceae > Edaphobacter. The sequence goes on along the minus strand of CAXSAY010000005.1, from coordinate 15,496 downwards.
TCGCCGGCGTCTTCGCGCATCGCGTTATCGCGCGCGAGCCGCTTGCCGTCGGCGACGTCGTCGACACGGTCGTCGACGCACAGATCCGCCGCGCCACCATGCGCAACCACACCGGCACCCATCTCCTGCAGGCCGCGCTACGCGAGGTCCTTGGCACCCACGTCAAGCAGGCCGGCTCGCTCAACGATCGCTCGCGGTTACGATTTGACTTTTCGCACTTCACCCAGGTCGCCGAGCCCGAGCTGCAGCAGGTCGAAGACATCATCAACGGGCAGATCCTCGCCAACACACCGGTGCAAACGCTGGTTGATGTCCCCATCGACGAGGCCGTCAACGATCTTGGCGCCACCGCGCTCTTTGGCGAGAAGTACGGCGACCGCGTCCGCGTCGTGCGCATTGGGGACTTCTCGATCGAGCTCTGCGGCGGCACCCACACCACAGCCCTCGGCGAGATCGGCCTGCTCAAGCTCACCGGCGAGAGCTCCGTCTCCTCCGGCGTACGTCGCGTGGAGGCCATCACTGGCGCCACCTCTCTCCTGAGCTTCCGCCGCGATGCCGAGGTCGCCCGCATCGCAGCCCAGCTCGCAGGATCGCCCGAGCAGACGCCCGCCGAAGCCTTGCAGGCCCGCCTTGCTGCCTCGGACGATGAACTCAAACGCCTGCGCCGCGAGCTCGACGAGCTCCGCCTCAAGTCCGCCTCCGCCTCGACCGCGAACGCCGCGCAATCGACCGTCGACGTCGCAGGCATTAAGCTCCTGGCGCAACGTGTCGACGGTGTAGACAAGACGCAGCTCCGCACTCTGGTCGACGATCTCCGCCTCAAGCTCAGCTCCGGCGTCGTCCTCCTCGGAACGATTACAGGCGCGGGCGCCGAAGCCAAAGTCTCGCTCGTCGTCGGCGTCACCAAAGACCTCACCGCCCGCGTTCAGGCCGGCAAGCTCGTCGCGCAGCTCGCGCCGTTGGTCGGCGGCAAAGGCGGCGGCCGGCCGGATCTCGCCGAGGCCGGCGGGAACGAGCCCGGCTCGCTCGACGCCGCTCTCGCCAAAGCCCCGGAGATCCTGCGCTCACTCCTGAACTAACGGGGATGCCGTAGACTGCTCGCATTCAGCGCCCGGCATCTCCGCGCCGAGGGCCAGAACTCTGAGGGCTACGCATGCCTGTACGTCACCGTTGTCTCGCAGCTTTGCTCACCCTTATCTCGTCCGCGCTTGCTCAAATCTCCTCACCCGCATCAACCGCAACCTCGCCGGTCATTCTCTTCACAAATGGCCGGTGGTTCGATGGCATAACCTTCCGCAGCCGTGCCGTGTATAGCGTCCACGGTGTTCTCGCGGAGAGCACGGGTGAACCGGTCACCCAGACCGTTGATCTTCAAGGTGGCTTCGTCATTCCGCCCTTTGGAGACGCCCACGAGCACAACTTTTCGAGCCTGCGCACCGCACAGACCGAGATCGCCACCTACCTGCGCGACGGCATCTTCTACGCGCAGGGTGTGACCGAGCCGGCCACTGGCTCCGCTCCGGTTCAGCCCTTGGTGAATCGGCCTGACAGCGTCGATGTCACTTACGCCCACGGTGGTCTCACCGGCGATCAGGGTCATCCCAAGGAGGTCTATGAGGCGCTAGCACTCGGCCTGTACGGCGGCCCCAGGCCCACTGACTACGTCCAGCGGATTCGTGCTTCCGCTCGTCGCGAGGGCGACGCCTACTGGGTCATCGACACCCCGGAACAACTTCAGCAGAAGTGGCCAAAGATCCTCGCCGGCAAGCCTGATCTCATCAAGGTCTACCTGACTCGCTCTGAAGACGATCTGGCACGACGCGCGCAGACCGACAAGATCGACCAGGTCGGGCTGCACCCAGCGATGGTGCGTCCTATCGTGGTCCGGGCTCATGCAGCGCATCTGAAGGTCGTTGCCCATGTCGATACGGAAGCCGACTTCCACACCGCTCTCCTGGCAGGTGTGGATGAGATGGCACACCTGCCCGGCTACTGCATCAGTGCAAAGGAAGATCCGAAGCGCTACCGGTTGACCGATGAAGATCTCAGCCTGGCGGCCCGGCATCATGTGCCGATCATTGCCACGGCGAGTGTGTGCGACAACAGCTTTTACAACCGCAGCGAAGAAGACAAGGCGGCAACCCGTGCCTTGCAGATCGAAACGCTGCAGCGACTTCTTCGCGCTCATGTAGCCCTTCTCATCGGCTCGGATAGCTATGGCTCAGATTCACGGCACGAACTCGCCTATCTCGCCAGCCTCGGTGTCTGGTCGAGCGCCGAGTTGCTCCGGCTCAGCACAGAGGCGACTGACCGCGACATCTTTCCTCACCGGAAGATCGGCACCTTGACACCCGGCTCGGAGGCCAGCTTCCTTGTCCTCAAAAGCAATCCTCTGGAGCGTTGGTCGGCAACCCAGGAGATTGTCGATCGTTGGAAGGACGGGAGCCACCTTCCAGAGCCTCTCGCCGCAACCCCGTAATCCTCCGTACCCTGGCAGGGGTATCCGCCGGTATCCCCCACCCCCTACGCCCTCGCCATCCCGCCCGCGCCCGCTTACCCTGAGAGTGGCATGGGATTTCCTCGCACTCGCGGCCACCACGCAGCAGTACCTTTGCTGCGCCGCGCCACCTCCGCGCTCGCGCTCGCCGCCGTGTGCCTCGAGCCCACGCTGCTGGCTGCGCAGGCCTACGCCGCCGTCGCGCATCCCAGCCGGACCTCTCACGCTCCGGAGCACCGCCGCCCTCAGCCCGTCCAGATCACCCCGTGGGAGGCCGCTGAGCGCACTCGCGACGCCTTTGAAGCCACGGTTGAGTCCACTCGCACCCGCGCCGAGTACACCCGCGTCATGGATCGCTTCCGCGGGGTCTACCATGACAATCCGCGTGACAGCCACGCACCCGAAGCCATCAACGCCGTCGCCGAGCTGCTCGCCGAGTCCGGCCGCGACCTCCACGACCGCCGCAGCTTCGAGGCTGCCGTTGGCCAGTACGAGTTTCTCCGCACCCAATACCCCACCAGCTCCCTGCGCGTGGGCGCCCTGCTCGCCGAAGGCCAGATCGCCGAGAACGACCTGCATGACTCCGCGCTCGCCCGCGAGAAGTATCAGCTGCTGCTGAAGTCGTACCCCAAAAGCGCGCTCGCCGAACAGGCCGGGGCCGGCCTTGCCTCGCTCCGCACCCGCGGAAACGCCGGCGGAGCTCTGGCCGCGAATGGGGGCGCGACCAGCCGTGATGCCCACTCCAGCACCCCACCTCCAGTCGTCGCCGGCCAGGTCACCGCGGCAAACCAGGCCGCCGGCAGCAACCAGGCTGTCGGGCCCGGACAGATTGCGCAGCCCTCCAGCCAGCCGGCGGCCCCCGTCGTCCGCTCACCGCGCACTGGCGAGATCGCCAGCGCGACCCGTTCGGCGGCCGACGACGGGGGCCGAGCCACCGCCACCCCCATCGCCGACGGGGGCGGTACCGCGCTGCCGCCGCCACGTCAGGTCGCCCACCGCTCCGGCCCGCTCTCGAGTGTCTCCGGCATCCGCCACTGGTCCACCGCCTCCTACACCCGCGTTGCCATCGATCTCGGCGATCAGGTGGAGTACGAGGCCGCCCGCGTTCCTTCGCCCGACCGCATCTTCTTCGATCTTCACGGCGCCAAGCTCGCCGGCGATCTTGTTGGCAAGTCCTTCGCCGTCACCGATGATGGCTTCCTGAAGCGCATCCGCGTCTCGCAGTCCGCGCCCGACGTCGCCCGCGTCGTGCTCGACGTCAACGACGTCACCGAGTACTCCGCCTTTCTGCTGCCCAATCCCTATCGCCTCATCATCGACATCCACGGCAGAAGCAAGGCCGCCGCGCCGCAGCAGCTTGCCACCGTTGATTCGCCCGCGCCGCGCTCCGCCTCGGTCCCCAATACCCACGCCATGCACGCCGGCAGCCCAGCGGACGTCAACAATCTCTCGAACCAGCCCGGCAAGGTCGATGCCACCAGCACCCCCACCTCGCAGCCCATCGCCGCCACTGTGGCCGGCCGCGACCGCTCCGCCGAGCTCACGCAACCGCGCGCAAACGACTCCGCCTTCACGCTCCCCGCCAGTCAGCCTTCAAACGCTGCCTCGACATCGCCTCTCGTTCGCCCGCAGCAGACTCCGGGCGTGAGCGCCGTCGGCAACTCCGGCGGCGCGCCGCCCTCGCGATCCGATCGAGGCCTTCCGTCGCCCACAGCGCCCTCCTCTGCAGACGCCCGGGTGGTCGGCGATCCTAACCCGGCCACCACCGCCCGCGCCGTCGCGTCCCTGAAGAAGTCCAGAGGGAAGGGAAGCAAAGCCACTCTCCCTGCCGACGCCAATCCTGTGGCTGACCCCGCCACTCCCGCCCGCGCCGCCCTCAAGACTGCGGATGGCCAGACCTCGCTCGTCCGCGCCCTTGGCCTTAAGATCAACCGCATTGTCATTGACGCCGGCCATGGCGGCCACGACTCCGGTACCCTCGGCGTCGGTGGCATCGAGGAGAAAGACGTTGTGCTCGACGTTGCCCTTCGCCTCGGCGCGCTGCTCCACGACAAGCTCGGCGCAGAGGTCATCTACACCCGCTCCGACGACACCTTCATCCCGCTCGAAACCCGCACCGCCATCGCCAACAAGGCACAGGCCGACCTCTTCCTGTCGATCCACGCCAACTCCTCGCCCGACTCCTCCGCACGCGGCGTCGAGACCTACTACCTCAACTTCACCCAGCAGGCCGACGCTCTCGAGGTCGCCGCCCGCGAAAACGCCGTCTCCGGCCAGTCCGTTTCGCAGCTCTCCGACCTCGTCCGCAAGATCACTCTCAAAGACAAGATCGCCGAATCGCGCGAGTTTGCTACCGATGTCGAATCGTCCCTCTTCGCCGGCCTCGCGCGCGCCCCAGAGAACAGCCGTCTGAGCGCCATCAGCCAAGGCGGCTCTTCGAGCAGCGGCGGTGGTGTCCTGAAAGATCGCGGCGTCAAGAAAGCTCCCTTCGTCGTCCTCATCGGCGCCAACATGCCGTCCATCCTCGCCGAGATCTCCTTCGTCACGAATCCCCGCGACGCCGCGCTGCTCCGCCAGCCCGACTACAAGCAGCGCGTCGCCGAGAGCCTCTACAAAGGCGTCGCCCGCTACGTCGGTTCTCTCTCGAGCACGACCCCCGCATCTCCGCAGACCGAGCGGGCTGCCACCTCCGGCCAGTAACCCGGCCGCCCTGTCCCTTCGGGGCGTGGGAACCAGCCTCCGGGCAGACGGTTCGCTCTCGCTGAACGAAGCCGTCCGAACTTTTCCGCCGTCCCTTCGTATCTCTCCAGCATGTCTGCCCGGTACGGGATCGCTCTCGCCGTGTCGCTCGCGCTCCTGGCTGCTTGGGGATCTGCGGAGCAACCAGCCGCACCGACGGCTGACGCCATCATGGCGCAGGTCGCGGCTAATCAGGACCGAGCAAATAGTGAGCGCAGCCACTACCTCTATGTGCAACATGCCCATGTGGTCTCACGAAAGGGCAAGACGGTGATGTGCGAAGAGACCACCGACGCCCGCATTACTCCTTCGGCCGCCGGTTCCGAGGCGCAGGTGTTCAAGCTGAACGGAAGGCTGCTCGGGAGAAGCGGCTACGTCACTTACACCACACTGCCGCCAGCCACATCCGGCAAGCCCATGCGTGATGCCAACGAGCAGGACGGTGTCACGATCGCCGTGGACTCCGCTACCGATCGCGACCTCGTCGAGAACATGCGCGACAATCTCACGCGAGACAAATCCAAGGACGGGCTGAGTGCACGCTTGTTTCCTCTCACCTCAGAGAGTCAGCGCAGCAGCGCCTTCCGTCTTGTCGGCCGCGAAACTCTCAACGGCAGAGATGTCTTCCACCTCCAGTTCCAGCCAAAGGACAAGACGGACTTCGGCTGGAAGGGAGACGCCTATATCGACGCAATCGCCATGCAGCCCGTTGTCATCCGCACCACAATGGGCCGGCAGATCCCCTTCGCCGTTCGCACCCTGCTTGGCACCAGCCTGCCAGGACTGGGCTTCGCGGTCGTCTACGCGCCACAGGCCGACGGCGTCTGGTTTCCAGTCAGCTTCGGCACTGAGTTCAAACTGCACGTGCTCTTCTTCTTTCGTCGGCAGATCATCATCGACGCCAAGAACCAGGACTTCGAGAAGACGCATGTGACGTCCGAGATCGTTGGGCCGTACAGACCTGCTCCGCCGCAATAGGGACCTTTGTGCAGCAGGCGTTCAACTTCCTGCATGGCCGGCGGACGGTATAGTTTCTTGGAACATACCCTCCGCAGGAGCAGATCGTATGAATCCCGACGAACAGGCTGTCGCCATCGCCCTCGCCACCTACCAGGATGCCCTCAACGCCTCCAGCACCGAAGCCGTCATGCCGCTTTACGCGCCCGATGGCATCTTCATGTCGCAAAACAGTCCGTCGAGCATCGGCACCGCCGCCGTGCGCGCTGCGTACGATGCCGTCTTCTCGGCCATCACGCTCAGCGTCAAATTTGAAGTCGCCGAGGTCAAGCAACTCGCCCCCGAGTGGGTAATGGCCCGCACCAACTCCGCCGGCACCGTCACCGTCCACGCCACTGGCGAGCGCAGCGCCGAAGCCAACCAGGAGCTCTTCCTGTTTCAGAAGCTCGAGGGCGCCTGGAAGATCGCGCGCTATTGCTTCTCCACCACCAACCCACCGCGCGCCTGAGAGCGCCGCGTCGTCGCGCGAGCTTGGCGCAGCAAGGAACCCATGCCCGAAACCATGAAAGCCGTCGTCATGCACGAGCCTGGCGGCCCGGAGGTTCTCAAGCTCGAGAGCCGCCCCGTTCCCACGCCGAAGCCCGGTGAAGTCCTCATCCATGTCAAGGCCTTCGGCCTCAACCGGTCCGAGCTCTTCACGCGCCAGGGCCACTCCCCCAGCGTCACGTTTCCTCGCATCCTCGGCATCGAGGCCACTGGCCTCGTCGAGTCCGCGCCCGGCGGTGAGTTCGCGCCCGGCACCGTCGTCGCCACCGCCATGGGCGACATGGGCCGCGCCTTTGATGGGGGCTACGCGGAGTTCACCTGCGTTCCCGCGCGGCAGGTCCAGGCCATCACTACCCCGCTGCCGTGGGAGACCCTCGGCGCCATGCCGGAGATGCTCCAGACCGCCTGGGGATCACTCTTCAAATCCCTCCAGCTCAAGCACGGCGAGACCCTCCTCGTGCGCGGCGGCACTACGTCTGTCGGTCTTACCGCCGCCGCCATCGCCCGCAACTTCGGCGCGGCCGTCTCCTCCACCACGCGCAACCCCGATCGCCAGCAGCTTCTCCGCGATCACGGCGCCACGGACGTCTTCGTCGACTCCGGCACGGTCGCTGACGAAGTCCGGAAGCGCTTCCCCGCCGGCGTCGACAAGGTCCTCGAGCTCATCGGCGTCACCACCCTCAAAGACTCCCTTCGCTGCGCCAAGACCGGCGGCATCGTCTGCATGACCGGCATCGTCGGCAACAAGTGGTCCTTCGACGACTTCTCCCCCATGGAGGCGATCCCCTCCGCCGTCTCGCTCACCGTCTACGCCGGCGAGTCCGCCGACTTCATGCGCACGCCGCTCGAAGATCTAGCCCAGCAGATCGCCGCCGGCACCCTGAAGATCGAGATCGGCCGCGTCTTCCGCCTTGACGAGATCGTCGAAGCCCATCGCGTCATGGAGGAGAATAAGGCCGGTGGCAAGATCGTCGTCCTTACCTGACGTCCATCAAGCTCACCTGCCGTACCCTCGTTTACTGCCCCACAATGCTGGCCAGCGGAATTGCACTCGATTGCACGCCATACCCCGCCCCGTTGGGATGAAAGTTGTCGCCGGAGTTCAGGTTCGCAATCATGAAGTCGGGGTGGTTCGGATCCGCCAGCACCTTGTCGAAGTCCGCGATCGCCACGACCCCCGGCAGCGTGGCGCCAGATGTGCGTATCCAGTCGTTGAGCGCTCGTCGCTGTGTCGATCCCGGGTTCTCCGGCCCGGGGGTCACGTCGCCCGCATACGGGTCCGCCGCGCTCGGCAGCGGCGTGGCACTCTGGCAGTACTCCGCAGGCGGCAGTGTCGCCAGAATCACCCGAACTCCGGCCGCCTGCGCCTGCGCCACCATGTTCGTCAACGAGCCCTCCACGTTTGTTGCAGGCAGGCAGTCCGCCCGCAGATCGATCCCGCCAATGTAGATCACCACCGCCTTGATCCCCGGCTGCTCCAGGACGTCATGCTTCAACCGGTCGATCCCGGCGATCGCGCCCGCACCCGGCGTCGGCAGGGTGCGCGCATCCTCTCCGGCCGGGTCGCCGATCGTTCCCGCGTTCAGCACACCTAGGTTGTAGCCCGCGGCAACGAGCTGTCGTGCCAGCCAGTCCGAAGGCCGATCGTTGTCCTGCGTCGCGATCGGCCCGTTCGCCGCCGGATAGGAGCTTGTGTCGCCGAAGTTCGAGGCATGCCCATCGACCGACGAGCTCCCGAAGATCGCCACCGTCCCGCCATACCCGCCATAGACGTCCATGCCCGTCACCACGAACCACTCGGTATCGGCCACGCTGAATGCCGCCCCGGTCGCGTCCGATGTCGTGTCACCTGCGCCCACCGGCGTCACATAGTTCGTCGTCACCTGCGACTCATGCTGCGTCAGCGCCGGGAAGCTGCCCGACACATAGAACGTTACCGCCATCTTTTGCCCGAAGGTATACGTGATGTTTACCGGGTCCGACACAATCTCCTGCCCCGCCGGGATCGTCACGCCCTTCGCCCCACTGAACGTCAGCGCCACATCGTGCGTTGCATCGATCGCCGCCGTCTGTCCGGCCGTGCTGCCCGCCACCGCCAGCCGCGCCGAGCCGATCACGAGCGGCGTCGCCCCAAACAGGTTCGAGAAGTGCACCCGCTCCTCTGTGCCTGCTACCGTCGGCAGAAAGAAGCTGCGAAAACTCTGCTCGGACCCGCCCGGGTTCTCCGCCCCGGCGAGCGCATTCTCCGGAGACGCGCCCCATCCCACAACCCAGATCGGCGCGACGGCGGGCGTTGGTGTCGGGGTTGGTGTCGCCACCGGCGCTGTCGTCGTGTTGCCGCTTGAACAGCTCAGCCCCAGCGGGAGCAGGCACAGGACCAGACCAGAGACAAGCGGGCGAAGACGCATCAGGGGCATGCTTGTAGAACGGGCCGCCTGCTCGAAAAGTTGCGGCACGCTCGCAAACTTACGGCCTCGCCGCGATTCACTTCGGCGGCATGATCAACCTCGGAACCCCTACTTTGCTACCGGCGGCAGCAGCAGCTCGAGCGGAATCACGCCAGCCTCAGCGCCGTAGCCCGCACCCGTGGGGTGATAGTTGTCCCCGGAGTTATACGGCGGAAGCAGAAAGTTCGGCCGCATCGGGTCTGCGAGTGCCCCGTCGAAGTCAGCTATCGCAACCACTCCCGGCAGGCCGGCCCCAGTCTCGCGCAGCCATGCATTCAGCGCCGTCCGTTGCACCTCGCCGCCGTTTGCCGGTCCGGGTACCGATCCGCCGGCATAGGGATCCGCAGGCGACGGTACCGGCCCGTAGTTGTTCTGCGCCGGATTGGTACAGAATGCTGACGGCGGGATCGTCCCCAGCACCACCCGCACTCCGGCCGCCGTCGCCGTCGCGATCAGCTTCTCCGTTGCCGCTTCGATTGCCGGCGCCGACTTGCAGTCCGGCGACCGGATATCGATTGATCCGAAGTACGTCACCATTGCCACCACACTCGGCTGCGCCAACACATCCTGCGCGATCCGGTCGTTGGCGTTCTGCACATCGTTCGTCAGGTTGGTGCTGTCCACCGTGACCGTGTCGCCCGGAACCCCCTCGTTCACCACGCCCAGCCTGTACCCCGCCGCATTCAGCCGCCGCGCCAGCGAGTCGGAGAGCCGGCTGCTATGCTGCCCATCCACGGGCGCGTTCGGCACCGGGTATACCTTGTCCGAACTGTAGTTCGAGTGAAAGCCATCCGTCGTGGAACTGCCAAACAGAACCACGGTGCCCTGGTAGTCGCCAAATACATCCACCCCATTGACCAGGAGCCAGTCCTGCAGGGTTCCCTTGCTGAAGCCCGCGCCCGTCGCATCCGCCGTGACGTCGCCCGATCCTGTCCCGCTCCGGTAATTTGTCACAAAGATTGAGCTGTGCCGCGACACCGGCCCGAACTGCCCCCGCAGATAGACCGACACGGCCAGCGTCTCTCCAAACGCAAACGGCACCATCACCGGGTCCGACACCACCACCTGCCCTGGGCCGACCACCACGCTCGCCTTCCCCGCAAACAAGAGCGCCTGATCTCGCGCCGCATCCACGGTCGCCGCCTCTCCCTTGCCGATCCCCTCCCTAGCGACCGCCAGCCGCGCCGCGCCAAGGACCACCGGCGTCTTCCCGTATACGTTTGAAAAACGCACTCGCTCCTGTGTCCCGCCCACCGTCGGCAACAGGAGAAAGCGAAAGCTCTCTTCGGCTCCACCCGCGTTCTCCGCGGATGCATCCGCGTTCGTCATCGCCGCGCCCCACGCCCCGACCCACTTTCCTGCGACCGGAATCACAGGCGGTGGGACTGAGACCACAGGCGGCGCAGGACTGACGGGTGCCGAAACCACAGGCACGCCCAGCGTGGCGTGCGTTCCCGCCACCACCGCACTCCCACATCCCGACAGACTCCCCGACAGAACAAGACACACAAGAGCCGCCACCAGCCGGGGCAGCCCGAAAAGGCGATCCATGCGGGCCAGTCTAGCCAGCTTCTATGCCCCCTGCATGAACATCCCGCGGGGGTTCGCTCGAAGGTAATAACCCAAACGAGGTATGCCGCAGCGCCCGCGTCAGCGCGATGACCACCGCGGCGCGGGCACCGTGGCGGCGCAACAACGGCAGCGGCGCGAGCCTGGTCTGCAAGCGCGACGACCGCGCGCGGCGCACCAGCTATGGCGGCGCGAAGAACCCCTTCCGCGCCTGCACCGTCAGCTTCTTATCCTTCGCCCGCAGCTCCAGCTTGTGGTACGTGTTTGGCTGCACATTCGCCGGCGGCGTGTACCCGACCTCATACTGCAGCCGCAGATCCTCCGCAATCTGCGCATAGATCTCTCGCAATCCCATCGTCTTCGACACCGTAAACACCCGCCCGCCTGTACTCTCCGTACACTTCTGTAACGCCGCCAGTCCCGGATCCGCTGCCCCCGCCGCGACCCCGTTCAGACCATGATTCATGCTCCTCAGGTTTGGGGAAAACGCACTGTAATCGATCGCGTAGATCTGCACGTCCGCCCGTTGCGCCTCGTCAATCGCCATCTCAAGCGTCGCCCGGCTTCCCTGGTCGCCCCCGTCCGTCAGGATCACCATCGCCTTGCGGCCCCTCTCCTTCGCCAGCAGGTTCTTGGATACGCCATAGACCGCATCATTCAGCCGCGTTCCGCCCGCTGTCGCCGGTTGCGACCCCAGGTTCAGCAGCGAGAGATGCAGCGCACTTGCAGAGTTGGTCATCCCTCGCAGCGCCAGCACCCGCGTATCAAACTGCACCAGCATCGCCCGGTCTTCCTTCCGCCCCAGCATCGTCTCAAAGAACACATCGCTCGCCTGCTCCTCATCGCCCAGAAACGTCCGCTGGCTGCCGCTCGTGTCCACCATCAGGGCCAGCGTCAACGGCAGGTCCGACCCCTGCGAGAAGTAGTGAATCGGCTCTTCCCGGCCGTCCTGCTTCAACACAAAGTCATCCTTGGTCATGCCGCCCCGCGGCGCGCCATCCTTGCTCTTCACCACTGCGGCGATCTCCACCACCCGCGTTGCCACCTTCAGTGTCGTCACCGGTTCATCCGCCGTCGTCTCCGGCCCCGCTGCCGCAGTCGCAACACCCTGGCCCCACGCCGTTGCCGCCACCAGCAGCAACCCCATGCCCCACATAGGTTTCCTCACGAGCACAACCCCCCTTTGAGAAGGAAACAGGCTAGCGCCGCTAACCTACGCCGCAAAGTCTCTGCCCGTCAATCCACGTCCGAGAGCAGGATAGACGCAAGGACATCGCCACTTCACCTTCAATGCTCGAACAGGCACCTCTGCAACCACGACGCCTCCTCTCGCAACAAAGTTCCACGTCCCGTTGCCCTTCCTGCGCCATCTCTCCCCCGGCCAGCGTCTTACAGGAAGGCGCGATCGACCGCCCTAAGGACCTCATGACCCTCTCCGTCCGCCAGCCCCTCCTCGTTCTCGTCGCCTCTCTGCTTCTTCCGCTCGCCGCCTCCGCGCAGCAGCCGGGCGACACCACGCCCCGGCCCGTCAACATTCCCCTCGGGCCGAACCCCACCCCGGCCCAGTCCTCCAGCAAAGCCATCACCATCGATGCCGTCGCCGAGACCAAAGGTGGCATCCCCACTCCCGCTCTTCAGGCCAGCGACTTTACCCTGCTCGACAACAAGACCCAGCGGCCGCTCACCAGCTTCAACGCCCGCGTCGGCAAAGACGCCCCCGTTGAAGTCATCCTGGTCATCGACGCCGTCAACACCCGCTTCCAGAACGTCGCCTACGAGCGCTCCGAGATCGAGAAGTTCCTCCACGCCAACGAGGGCCAACTCCCCTTTCCCACCACCCTTGCCATCTTTACCGACACCGGCACCCGCATCCAGCCCGGCTTCTCAAAGGACGGCAACGCCCTTAGCGCCGCGCTGAAGAACGAGGAGATCGGCCTCCGCGAGCTTCGTCGCTCGAGCGGCTTCTACGGTGCTGAAGACCGGCTCAATCTTTCGCTCACCGCGCTTCGCCAGCTCATCGGCGCCGAGTCGCAGCAGCCCGGCCGCAAACTCATCGTCTGGATCTCACCCGGCTGGCCGGCTCTCTCAGGCCCCAACGTCCAGCTCGACAACAAGCAGCAAAATGGCCTCTTCTCCGAGATCGTCAGCCTCTCCACCCAGCTTCGCCAGAACCGCATCACTCTCTACAGCATCGATCCCCTCGGCCCGACAGATTCCCTCTTCCGTACCCAGTACTACCGCGCCTTCCTCAAAGGCATCACAAAGCCCAGCCAGGTCGATCTCGGCGACCTCAGCCTGGAGGTGCTCGCCACCCAGAGCGGCGGCCTCGCCATCACCGGCAACAGTGACGTCGCCGGCTCCCTCCGCCGCTGCCTCTCAGACGCCGATGCCTTCTACGAACTCACCTTCAGCCCGCCGCCCTCCGAAGTCGCAAACGAGTATCACCACCTCGACCTCCAGGTCGCCAGACCAGGCCTGACCGCCCGCACCCGCGACGGCTACTACCTCCAGCCCTGATCAGAACTCCTATCCGCGTCTCTCCCCGGAACTTCAGCAAGGCCTCCCAATCATCGGCGCTTTGCCCTGAACATCGAAGCGATGCGAAAAGAGGGGGAGCGTAGAGAAGTACTGCCCTGATCTTTCGTGCTGTGCGAGGCGTGAGGACTTGTATCGACATATCGGCGGTCGCGTCGGATGGTACCGCGTCGGCAACGCTATGTCGCTCAGTTGCCCGTAAGAGCGGATCAGAGCGACGACGCGCCTGGCCCAGACCGGCATGCGTCTGAAATCAAGGCAGGATCAGCATTTCTTTACGGTCCCCCCGTCAGAGACCGTGGATCATCCCACGCGAGGGATGGCTCCAATGCAATGAAGCTCGGACCAACCCGAACGCATTTCGATCCTCACAATCGGACGGCAGGAAGGAAGCAATCAAGAGCTATCGCGACCGTCAATGAGTTCAGAGGCAAGCCATCGTCCTGTTCAGACCAGTCGCTCCGCGCTCTGTCCGTCTCCGGAGAAAGTGCCGCGCTTCGCTCCTGCCTTTCACACCGCAAAACGCTCATCCTTCACGCGTGCTAACCAAACCGCCGCAGTGGTAGTCTCCGCAGTATGGCCCCTCTGTCCCTCTCCCTGCGGTTCTGCATGGGTGCCGCACTCGCCCTTCCCCTGACGCTCAGCGCCCAGACCACTCTTGTGCTCCCCCAAGCTCCGCTTCTGCCCGCGCACTTTGCCACATGGGACGCCGCCACCACCACTGGCTCTTCTCCGGACCTTGCTCTGCTGAATGACGGCACCACCGCTGCCATCGCCAAGGAGGACGGCCTCACCCGCAGCGAAACCCAGACCTACACCCATCCCGGCCGCTCCGTCACCGCGCAGGCCATGCAGTTCACCGATGCCACGGGCGCCGTTGCCGCCTTCACCTTTCTTCGCCAGCGCGGTATGGCAGAGACCACCCCCGACCCCGGCGCGCGCAACCACACCAATATCGCCACCTCCGGCGGCCACACCCTCCTCCGCGAAGGTGCCTCGCTCGTAGTGCTTGACGGCGGTGCTCTGCCGCAGCAGGACCTCCGCGCTCTCGCCGACACCCTGCCCAAGATCGGTGGCCCCAAAGGTCTCCCGCCGCTGCTTCCCACCTATCTCCCCGCCAGCGGCCTGGTTCCCGGCTCAGTCGAGTACGCCGTCGGTCCCGTAGCCTACAAGACTGCCGCCGGCCTTCTCCCTGCGGACCTCCTCGGCTTTGACAAGGCCGGCGAATCGGCTACTGCGGACTACAGTGGCCGCGCCACGGGATCCGGAAAGCTGACGCTTCTCCTTTTGCCCACCCCGCAGATCGCCGGCGATCGCGGTCGCGCGATAGAAGACTGGCTGAACTCACCGACCAGAAAGGCCGCCGCCCTCGGCACCATCAAGCTGCGCAGGATCGGCCCCATGCTCGCTCTCGCTACCGGCAGCTTCACCCCGGAGCAGGCCGCTGCCATCGTCGACACCATTCATCTCCGCACCGAACTCACCTGGAACAAACCCGTGCCGCCCGAGTTCCATGTCGAGGTCCGCAAGACCGCGAGCCTGCTCACCAGCATCATGGTCTTCAGCGGAGTCGGCGCCCTTGCCGCGATTCTGCTTGGCGCCTTCCTGGGCTTCGGCCGCGCCTGGGTCCGGGTGCTGCTTGGCAAGCCGGCTGCGACCGAACCTGAGTTCCTCCGCCTCGACCTTCGCGGAAACCGTGAGAACTAGCCCTTTACCTCAGCGAAAGGCCGCATAACCTCGGCAAAAACGCCCATCAAATTATGGGAAGTGTTTGCACCAACTTGGGTGCAGCTCTGGGTCTAAGCCCCACATTCAATGCCCTTTTCGGCTGCTGGCAAGGCGAAAGTTCGGCGAAGCCGGCGCTCTCATCAACGCTCACAAGCAAGTACTAAGTCACATCCTTACAACAAGTTACAGGAAGCCGCATTATTCCTTGACACCGGAAATCGCAAATCCTAACATTCTGCCAGAAAGTTCTGATGGCCTTGCCTCCGTTGGAACTATTCTCCCTAGCGAGAAGGCTGCCCGGTTGCCGGGCAGCCTTCTCATTTCTTTCCCAGCCTTAAGTTGTTGGTTCTATAGGGTCTTTGCGTGCACTGCAGGAAGCCGCTAGAATGGCGGCAGGCTTAGGCCGACGTAGCTCAGTTGGTAGAGCAGCTGATTCGTAATCAGCAGGTCAACGGTTCAAGTCCGTTCGTCGGCTCCA
>CAXSAY010000004.1:0-287002 GCA_964235665.1 uncultured Acidobacteriaceae bacterium | reverse complement strand
GAGCAGCTGATTCGTAATCAGCAGGTCAACGGTTCAAGTCCGTTCGTCGGCTCCACATATCCCTTTACAGAGCAACAACTTATTCAGCTATGTGTCGGGCGGTAAGCTCGCATGGCTGAGTGTATGTCGTTACCTTGGCCTTCATCCCCAGGCCGAGTTTGAGACTGCTTGATTTCTCGCGTTTTCTTCGCAGGCAAGCCAGCACTCCACCCATGATGGACCTGCAAACTACTCAGAAGTTCATATAGAGCTTCGGAAACGCTCACGTAGGTGGCCAATCTCCCCTGCAACGCCAGTTGTCGAGCATAGGGATGCTCACTCTAGTTCCTCCGGAGGTAGCCATCGCCGTTGAGGTCGACGAGGGCGTTGCTTGCCCATAAAGGGCCCGAGATAAAGGTCTGTGCAACTGCGTCGTGGGCGGGAGGCGCGAACTTGAGACTGGGTTCGTCGAGGAGCCGCTGTGCTGAACTGCGTACCGTTGCTGAGGAAGCATCACCATGCCCGAAACAGATGGTTACGTTGTCGCCGTAGAAGCCTTGCGCAAGCGGATCGAGATTGCCACCGCCGTTCCAGCTCCGAGGGAGGACCTTCCGTTTGCAACGTAAAAGCCCACCGATCAGGTGGGCTTTTATGTTGTTTTCTGTCGAGGTTAAGCGGGTTTTCGTTGAGGTTAGGGGTGGTTTGGTGCGTTTTGGTTGAGGTGGTTCAGCGGGACAGCCGACGTCGGCCAAGACTAACCAGACCGACCAGGCCGGTGCCGAGCAGGGCAAGCGTGGAAGGCTCCGGAACCGAGGAAGGCGAGACATTGAAGCTGGCGATGGCGAAGGGGGTGACATCGCCGGGGTCATTCGGATCGACGACATCGACCTCATAGCCGGGTGTCGCGCCCGAAGCGTTGTAGAAGACGTGGGCGAGGCTGGTGCCGCGAACGCTGGTGAGATAGAGAAGGAAGCCATCGGCATCGACGTACTTCTCGCCGGCCGTGGTGTAGAGAACATTGTCAAAGGTAAAGCCGGACTGGGTTGCAGAGAGTTTCGAGTTGGTGCCGGCGTTGACGATGCCGGAGAAGGTGTAGATGGATGCGGCACCAGTGATGCTGTTGATGTCGAAGGCGCCGGAGGCGTAGGGGTCTGCGGGACCGGATATGAGGCCAGAGACGGTGAAGCTGCTGCCGGGGGTACTGCTGGTATCGGCGGTGGTGATGGCGAAGTTATAGGTGTCGGCATGCAGCGCTGCGGGTGCGGCAAGAGCTGCGAGGGCAAGGAACGAAAGGCAAGATTGACGCATGGAAACCGTCCTACGAGAGGAAAGATGGCGGAAGGGGGAGGAAGGGGAGGCTCCACTGGGATCGCTTCCGTGCAAGTGACGCGAATGTCCGGCTCAGATGCCAGATCTGCTTCAAACTCTTAGACGACCAGGCTAGCGACACCAAGCATACTCCTGAGAAGCGACTCCGGCAGAAACTTTGTGGCGGTAGACAAGGAAGCAAAGCTCGCCGAGAGAGGATATGTTGGGCTGCCGGCGCTCAGCGGAGTGGGGCAGGAGCAAAAGGTGAGGGCTTCCCCCCGCTGTGGCGTTCGGTCTTCAGTCGCGATGCCGGCCGCAAGAGTGGCTCTGTCGGAGAGGATTCAGGGGAGTAAGCCGGTTCGATGGCGGAAGTGCGCGCAATCAGGGCTGAGAATCAGGTTTGGTACACGATATCCACGCTTATTCACGCAAGGTGGGCGCCAGGACCTTGATTGGCGCGGCGATTCCCCGCATACTCCCCGCAGGCGCGGCCTTGTGTGACGGGTTGGGGCGACGCCGAGTGAGGGTGAGCGTGAACGGATTCGGCCGACAGGACGCCGTGCGAATTCTTCATCTGGAGCCGCGTGAGCTGGAACGATGGGAGCGAGCGGGGCTGATTGCTGCGCAGGAGCAGTACAGCTTTACGGAGCTAGGCGAGCTGCGGACGATTCGTGACCTGCGGGCGCGGCGGATCTCGGCACGACGGATCAGGGCGGCGCTCGATGCGATGCATCGCACGGGCGGGACACGGATGGCGCTGCGCGAGGTATCTGCAGCGGCAGGTGGAGCCCGGCTGCGGTTTCGGCATGAGGGAGCACTGCTGGATCCGATGACGCAGCAGCTGGCGTTTGACTTCGAGACGACCGGCACGCGAGAGCGACTCCCGACCGTTGGAGCGCCGGAGGCGGCGGATGGACGCCGCAGCGTGCGAGTACAAGAGATGTTTCTGCGGGCGGTGCGGCTCGAGGAAGATCCGGCGACGGTGCAGGAGGCGATGGCGGTGTACGAGGAGATCCTGGCGATCCGGCCGCAGCATGCGCCGACGCTGATCAACCTGGGGACGATCCATTACAACCTGCGACAGTATGCAGAGGCGGAGCGGCTGTACCGGCGGGCGACGGAGGTGGACTCGCGATATGCGCTGGCGTTCTTCGACCTGGGAAACGTTCTGGATGAGCTGCAACGACTGCCGGAGGCGACAGCAGCCTACCAGCGGGCCGTAGAGCTGGTGCCGCACTACGCCGATGCGCACTACAACCTGGCACTTTCCTTTGAGCGGCAGGGACAGCGACGGCGGGCGCTGCGCCACTGGCTGACGTATGTGCGGCTGGACCCGGTGGGGCCGTGGAATGCGCATGCGCGGGGACAGGCGAAGCGGACGTTGAAGCTCGAGAAGCTGTCGATTGTAAGCCGACGCGGGCGACTGGTGCAGGCTGGGTGAGATGCCGCATGCTGCTGGCACGGTAGGTGACTGCCTCGCATGGCTGATGCGGTAGAGAAGCGGATCCTTACGGGATGATGACACGAAAGCAGTAGTCGCTGTCGGTTGGGTGAGCGGCCGAAGAGCAGTTGGAGGAAGCGGGTCCCTCCACTTCGTCGGGATGACAGGATGCGGCTAACGGTTCAGTTGAGGGTGAGCGTGAACCGTTGAGGGCTGGGTCCGTAGGATGAGTTGATGGCGGATGCGATGCGGATTGGCGAGCTGGCGAAGCGGGCGGGGGTGACGCCGCGGACGGTTCGCTACTACGAGGGGATGGGGCTGATTCCGCCCGGGGCGCGGGAGGGTGGCGGGCAGCACCGGTACCCGGAGCAGACGGTGGTGCGGCTGGCAAAGATCGATCAGCTGAAGCGGCTTGGGCTGAGCCTGGAGGAGATCCGCGCGGTGATCGACCTGTACTTCACCGATCCGACGGGAAGGGCGCCAAAGCGCAAGATTTTGGCGATGCTGCGGCACCACCTGGAGGAGACGGACGAGCAGCTTGCGGCTTTGGGGCGACTGCGGACGGATCTGATGGCGCATATCAAGCGATTTGAGCGGTGGTTTGAGAAGTAAAGGGGTGGCACGTCTCCTTGGGCGAAACATGACGTTAACGTTATGATTAGGTTTCGGAGGAGACGGTATGAGCGAAGCGGTCGGCTTTATCGGGCTGGGCAACCTGGGATTTCCGATGGCGCGCAATCTGCTGGAGCGCGGTCAGGAGCTGGCGGTGTACAACCGGACCGCAAGCAAGGCGGAGCCGCTGCGGGCGATGGGAGCACGGGTGACCGCGACTCCGGCGGAGGTGGTATCGCGCGGTGGGGTCCTGGTGACGGTGCTGTGGGACGCGGAGGCGGTGGAGAGCCTGGTGACGAGCGCGGGCCTTCTCGAGCGGCTCGGGCCGGGCGGGGTGCATGTTGGCATGTGCACGGGATCTCCGGTGGCCGCGCGGCGACTGGCGGCGCTGCATGCCGCGCACGGATGCACGTATGTTGAGGCGCCAGTGTTTGGCCGGCCGGAGGCGGCGGTGGCACGGCAGCTGTGGATGCCGGTGGCGGGGCCGACGGCGGCGAAGGATCGAGTGCGACCGCTGCTCGCGGCGATGGGAGCGCAGGGCATCTTCGATTTCGGGGAAGAGGTGGGGGTGGCGACGGTGGTGAAGCTGGTGGGCAACTTCTTGATTGTGTCAGCGACACGATCGATGGTGGAAGGGCTGGCCATGGCGGAGGCGGCGGGCGCGGATCCGCGAGCGGTGGTTGCGATGCTGACGGAGACGCTCTTTGCGGCGCCGATTTACCAGAGCTACGGCAAGCGGATTGCGGAGAAGACCATGCCGACGCAGCCATCGCCGATCCCGGCGAAGGATCTTGGCTTGTTTGCGACGGAGGCGCGGAAGGGAGAGGTTCCGGCGCCGATCGCGCAGTTTCTACTGGAGATGGTGCAGAAGGCGATCTCCTAAGGGGCGGGTGGTTCGCTTGGCTGCGCGAGGACTGCAGAGCAGCATCGCGGTGTCTCTCGATGGCGTGCTCTGCAGGTCGGTCGCGACCACGGGTCTTCGCGTGCAGGGACTGGTGTGTTCTCCCTGTTGCTACACGACGGATGTGTCTTCGGCCTGGTGGTGCAGAGCGCGTGAGAGGGAGGCGCCACGGAGCCAGGCAGCGATGGAGGCTTTGGCGGGGCGGCGGCGCTCGGCCTCATGGAGGTGGCGGGCCGCGACGGCGAGAATGGCGATGGCTTCACGATTGGCGGAGAGGGAAGGGCGACGGCCGGCGACTTGCTCTGAGACGAGGTAGCCGACGGCGTGCGAGAGCGTTTGTGCGGCGGCGTAGAGGGGAGACGGGTTGTGGCGGGGGACATGGAGCCGAAGCAGGCTGGGCGGGAGGGTCGGAGTGGCGGAGGGGGTGGTTGCGAGGGAATGGATGGGCATGCAGGGGAGATCGGCAGGGAGCGGAGAAAGTTTAGGGCGGTGGGGAAGGTGCAGGTGAGGAAGTGGATCGTTTCGGCTGATACGCCCTTGGGCTCGGGGCAGGTTGGGCGGGCGGGGTAATCTCGGGTAGGATTTGAGGGATGAGTCAGGGAGGCGATGCGATGAATTCGGAGCATGAGTCGGAGTCTTGGTTGGAGCGCTGGTGGCCGCTGCTGGTGATTGTGTTTGGAGCTACGTACATTCTGGTGTGGGCGATGTGGAATCCGAGCCACTAGGCGGCGGGTGTTTTAAAGTTGATCTTCCGAGCCCAACGTTGCCATGGGTGGGCGACGGTGGGCCGAGGGAGATGGCGGGCTAGGGACTGGTGAGTGGGCGATCGCTGGCTAGCGGGTGGCAAGGACGCCGCCATTAAAGAAGAGGGGCAGGTCAATGATGAGGATGTTGAGCTTGACGGTGAAGGAGCCAACGGAGACATCGACCTCAGCCGGACCGGCCTGTGTGCCGAGGATGGCGCCGGCACCGGTGTAGGCGGCGACGCCTCCTTTGACGAAGGAGAAGGTGGCCTGGGCGGTGCAGTCGCTGGTGGAGTTGTCGCTGTAGGTGCAGGTGGCCTTGGTTTGCACAACGGTTCCGGTGGTCGCGGTGATGAGGCTGGGGCTGATGGCCAGGTCGACGAGGGTGGGCGCGGGCGGGGCCGGCTGCTGGCCATCTACCTTGAAGTCGCTGAGGTCGGTTCCCTGAACGTCGAGTTCTTTGGTGACGCCGGGTGTGGGGTCGCCAAAGGTCGCATTGCCGGCGAGAAAGGTGGTGGTGCCGGGGGGCAGGGTGCGAACGACAAAGGTGGAGCCGGATCCCCAACGGATGCTGAGGGTTTGGCTGGCCGGGACGGTGACGGTTACGGTGTCGGGGGCGGCGTAGTTTTCCGCGAGGACCTTGGTCCAGGTGGTGGGAGTTTGGGCGTGGCTGAGGCCGGCCCAGGTAAGGCTTACGGCGGCGATGCCGATCAGGATGTGTTTGCGACGCATGGTTTCGTCTCCGGAGATCGCCTGGCGATCACCCTTTTATTGTGCGGAGGGCGGGAGGGGAGTTGCGCCATGTGGGGGCGAGTTGCTGCAGATGCGGGGAGACGGATGCGATTGGCAGAATGAAGTAAGCAACGGTAACGGGGCACGCGGAGGGGTTGCTTCGGCCACGTGCTGTGGCTCTGGGGTGCGACGAGCGCGAGGAGGGATGGGTGGAGGAAAAGAAAAACCTGTGAGATGCACCAAGGAGGAGATTGCTCGTCGTAAAGCAACTGGTGGCTGAGCTTTGGGGAACGGCGGCGGGGTGGTGAGCGAGGCAGGGATCGAACCTGCAACCGTCAGCTTAGAAGGCTGATGCTCTATCCAATTGAGCTACTCGCCCGCGATCGCGCCTGAATGAATTGTAGCGGGTGAGGCGAAGCGGGGCGGATCAGGTCTGGGGGAAAAGATCTTTGGTGCGGAGGACCGAGGTGACGCCATCGAGGGCGGTGGACCAATGGATGCGGGCCTGCTGGGGAGTGGAGCCGACGGCCTTCAGGTAGAGGGAGAGCGCGAAGCCTTCCTGGGGCGTGGTGAGATCGAGAAAGGCGGGGCGAATGATGCACTCGGCTGCCGCGAAGGGCTGGTCGAGGGGAGCAAGACGACGCTCAAGCCGGCCAAGAAGATGGCCCTGTTGATGGAAGGAGGTGAAGAGGGCTCGATCGCGACAAAGGAGATCGACGTAGGAGATGACGGCGGCAGCGCACTCCTCGGGCTCAAGGGCGAGGTGGAGACGCAGGTGCTCGCGCTCTTCGACGGAGGCTTCCCAGACGTCGCACTTGGCGGTGAAAAGGGGAGAGCGGGCGGAGTTAAGCGAGCGGAGAGCGTGCTGGAGGGCGGGGTGATCTTCGGCTTCGGGGATGCTGTCGATGGCGTATGGGTCTTCGCGGAGATCGATGAAGCGAAGAAGGCCGGAGGGATCTTCCCAGGGGACGACCAGAACCGGATCGTCAACAGAGCATTCGGCGGACCAGTCAAAGAGCATGTGTGTGTAGGGTAACGCGAGTGGGAAGCCGGGTGCGAGGAGGGTGCGGGAGATGAGGATGTACGTCGCTTCGCCCCGTTGCTAACGGGCGAACATGCGGGGGTTCCTCGGCTGCGCCTCGGGATGACAAGCAAGGCAGCGAGAGCAACAGCGAAGTCTTACGGCGCGACGACGAAGGAGGCCGTGGCTAAGAGCTGGCGAGGAGAAATTTGAGGGCGGTGTGTTCGGCCCAGTATCCATCGTTGCCGCGGTTGAGATCGGGCTGGGCGAGGAAGGCGCAGTGGCCGCCGTGCAGGGGCTCGAGGAGGGTGATGTAGGGGTTGGCGAGGAGAGCGTTGCGCGTGGGGGAGGTGAGGCGGATGAAGGGATCGTCGAGGGCGTGAAGGATGAGGGTGGGGACGGCGATGCGATCGAGGACGCGGGCGCTGGCGGCGCGGAAGTAGTAGTCGTCTGCGCCGGAAAATCCGGAGTAGGGGGCAGTGATGTGGTCGTCGAAGTCGCGGAGGGAACGGACGGCGAGGGCGCGGGCGGGATCGAAGAGGGTGGGGAAGAGGGCGGCTTTGCGGCGATAGCGCTTGAGGAGGTTGCGCAGAAAGCGGCGCTCGTAGATGCGATTGAGAGAGACGTGCAGGGCGTCGGCAGACTCGGCGAGGTCAATGACAGGAGAGACGCCTATAACGCTGCGAAGCTCCACGGGCGCGCGGGGGCCGAGTTCGCCGGCAAGTTTGAGGACGAGGTTGCCGCCCATGGAGTAGCCGATGAGGGAGACAGAGGTGAGGGCTTCCTGATCGCAGAAGAAGCGGAATACGGCGAGGACGTCATCCGACAGGCCGGAGTGGTAGAGGGTGGGCGAGAGAGCTTCGGTTCCGCCGCAGTTGCGCATGTTCATGCGGATGACGTTGGCGCCGGAGTACCAGAGTTTGTCGGCGTTGCCGCAGACGTACTGAGAGTTTGAGGAGCCTTCGAGGCCATGGAGGATGATGGCGGTGGGGGCGGAGGCGCGACGGGAGACAGGCTGCCAATGGCAGTGGCAAAGGACGCGGGAGTTCAGCTGCATGCCAGTCGCGGCGTCTGGCGGGGCGACTTCGACGAAGACGGACTCGGGTGCTGGCAGGTGCTTGGCGCGAGGGAGGAAGTTGCCGGCGATGGTTTGCAGATGCGGATTGGCGAGGAAGCGACGGGCGCGGAAGTCCGCTGCGAGGACATTGAAGGGCGTCTTGTTCAGGCGCGGGATGGTACTCATGCGGGCAGCGCTCCGGCCTGCCGGAACAGGCTAAGCGCGTTGAGAGCTCCGGTGGGCTCGTCTTCGTGGCGGAGAGCGATGAAGACCTCGCGGGTGCGGGCGAGCTCGCGGTAGTGAGCGGCGAAGGCAGCGAGCTCGGGCTGTGTGTAGCCGCCGGAGCGGCGGAGGCGAAAGCAGGTGTGGGTGGAGGCGGTGTGGATTTCGGGGGTGGCGAGGTCGCCGGGCTCATCGCCGGCGTGGGCGATGCAAAGGGCGGCCTGGTGCTGGCTGAGGCGGTCGTAGATGGGCTCGGAGAGCCAGGAGACGTGACGGAACTCGAAGGCGATGCGGGGGGCGAGGGGGCCGGTGAGGGCGGGGAGGCTCAGGAAGTCGGCGAGCAGGGCGGCGTCGGCCTTGAAGGTAGGAGGGAGCTGGAAGAGCAGGGGGCCGAGCCGGCCGGCGGTGGCGACGGGAGCGAGTGCGGCGAGGAACTGGACGACCGCAGCATCGGCATTGCGGAGGCGGTTGAAGTGGGTGATGCGCTGCGGAGCTTTGAAGGCGAACCGGAAGTGAGACGGGGTGGCAGCGAGCCAGCTGCTGAGCATCTTCGGCGTGGGCAGGGCGCGGAAGGTGTAGTTGACTTCGACGGTGGAGAGGCGAGAGCTGTAGAAGGCGAGGAAGTTTTTTTGCGCGAGGCCGTCGGGGTAGAAGCCTGGCTTCCAGGTGGGATAGGCCCAGCCGGAGGTGCCGACGAAGAGATTGGGAAGGGGCGCGGTCCCGCCTTCGAGGAGGGCAGCAAGCTTGAGCTCAGGTGCAGATTGGCGTGATGAATCCCGAGGCAAAGACAAACTCTCCAGAGGCTAGACTGGTTGGGCTAAAGACTCGAGAGCGGGGAGGTGAAGGTTGGGGCGGCTAGTGGGTTTCGAACCCACGACATCCGCTGCCACAGAGCGGCGTTCTGCCACTGAACTATAGCCGCCACAATGGTGATGATTCTAGCATCTGAACCCTGAGATGCAAAGATAAGCGGAAGCGCTGGCGAGGGGACGAGATGGCGATAGCGGGTGAGCCGGAGATTCTTTCGCCGCGATGGAAGCGCGGAACGCGGGGCAGCGATGGAGTGAAGGGTGGGGTGCTGCGGGACGAGAACCTGGATTTGCTGAGTCATCTGCTGGATGATTTTATCCGGGTGCCGGGGACGTCGATACGATTTGGATTGGATGGAATCGTAGGGCTCATTCCAGGGGTGGGGGACCTGCTTGGCGGGGTGGCGTCGACGGTGCTGATTTTGGCGGCGTGGGCGCGTGGAGTGCCGAAGATTACGCTGCTGCGGATGGTGGCGAATGTGGGGATCGAGGTGGTGGTGGGGATGGTTCCCGTGCTGGGGGACGCGTTCGATATTGCGTGGCGGGCGAACCGGCGGAACTATGCTCTGCTGACGGGAAGTGTGGACGAGCCGAAGGAGGTGGAGCGGCGAAGCTGGCTGTTCTTTGCCGGGCTGTGCGTTGTGCTGGTGGTGCTGATTGTTCTGCCGCTACTGGTCTTTAGCTGGCTGACCGCACACTTTCTGCATGCAATTGGAAGAGACCTGCACGCCAGGTAGAGAGTTTGCCGACTGAGGTGTGCGATAGAATCGTGAAAGTCGGGGCGTAGCGCAGTCTGGTAGCGCATCTGGTTTGGGACCAGAGGGTCGGGGGTTCGAATCCCTCCGCCCCGACCAACTTTAGACGATCCGCTGCCCGGGTGGGACAGCGAGTTGCCGAACCTATCGATTGCCTGACAGACTGCTTGGACATCTTCTTCGCGCTGTGTGAAGGGGGAGGATGCTGCGCGTGATGCGATACGTGTGGCTCTGAGTTTGGGAGTGAGGCAACGATGAGTATGGCAGGCGATGCAGTGCAGTTGGGGCGGGGAACGGAAGGGCAGTTGCGGCCCGGCGTTCGGGTGCCGCGCTACGAGCGCGAGGCGCTGGAGCAGCATACGGTGCATCTGGGAGTAGGCGGATTTCATCGCGCACACCAAGCGGTGTATCTGGACGATCTGCTTGAAATGGAGGGAACCGCGCGATGGGGCGAGTGTGGGATCGGTGTGCTCAAGAGCGATGATCGGATGCGCGATGCACTGACGGGGCAGGACTTTCTGTACACGGTGGTGGAGCGAAGCGCGGGCGAGCCGGCAGCGCGGGTGATCGGGTCCATGACGGGCTATGTGTATGCGCCGGGGGAGCGGGAGCGGGCGATTGAGGTGATGGCTGCGGCGGCGACGCGAATTGTCTCGTTGACGATTACAGAAGGTGGGTACTTCCTGGATGAGGGCACGGGCGCGTTTCTGGCCGATCATCCGGACATTGTGCAGGACGTGCGGAACCCGGAGAGGGCGAAGAGCTCGTTCGGTCTGATAGCCGAGGCGCTCGATCGACGAAGGCAGCGCGGGCTGCCGGCGTTCACGGTGATGTCGTGTGACAACCTGCAGGGCAATGGGCATGTGGTGGAGCGGGTGCTGCTGGGGTACGCGGGACTGCGAAAGCCGGAGCTGCGAGATTGGATTGCGGCGAACGTGGCGTTTCCGAACAGTATGGTAGACCGGATTACGCCGCAGACGACGCAGGCAGATGTCCTGTTTGTGCGTGAGCGATTTGGGGTGGAGGATGCGTGGCCGGTGGTGACGGAGCCGTTCCGGCAATGGGTGATTGAGGACACGTTCTGCGCGGGAAGGCCAGAATGGGAGCGGGTGGGCGGCGAGATGGTGAAGGATGTGGCGCCGTATGAGTTGATGAAGATGCGGCTGCTGAACGGGAGCCATCTGGCGATGGCGTACCTGGGGGCGCTGGCCGGATACCGGTATGTGCACGAGGTGATGGCGGACGGACTGTTTCGGGAGTTTATCGCGGCGTTTATGGAAGAGGTGACGCCGGTGGTGCCGGTGATTCCAGGGACGTCTGTAACGGAGTACAAGGCGACATTGATGGAACGGTTTTCGAACCCGACGATCAACGATCAGGTGACGCGGATCTGCTCGGAGGGATCGGCGAAGCTGCCGAAGTGGCTCTTGCCGTCGATTGCTGAGCTAGCCGAGAAACAAAGACGAATTGGGCTGCTGAGCTTTGTGGTGGCGAGTTGGATCTTCTATCTGGGACGTGGTGTGGATGAACGCGGGACGGCTCTCGAGATTGTGGATGCGCGGGCGGCGGAGCTGCGGGGGACTGCCGGGGCGGCGGGCTTAGATCCGCGACCGGTGCTGGCAGTGCGGTCGATCTTTGGCGAGCGACTCTCGGCAAATGCGGCGTTCGTCGTGCAGGTGGAAGAGGGCATGGGGCGACTGGCGAGTGAAGGTGTTGCGGCAGCGATGCGGGATGCGTTGGTAAAGGCTCGGGCGTGATGAGGGTTGGGCACTAGAAGGAGACGGCGTGCTGGGATACAGGTCTGGTTGGGTGCGGGCGATGGTTGCGGGAATTGCGATGCTGACGGTTGGTGGCGTTGTGGCGCAGACGAGTGAGGGGAAGGATCGGCTGCGGGTGTACTTCCTCGATGTGGAGGGTGGGCAGGCGACGTTGTTTGTGGCGCCGACGGGCGAGTCGCTGCTGATCGATACGGGATGGCCAGGGAATGATGGACGGGACGCGGACCGGATCGTGGCGGCGGCTAAGTCGGCCGGGTTGACGAGGATTGATACGGTTCTGGTTACACATTTCCATGACGATCATGTGGGCGGTGTGCCGCAGTTGCTGGCACGGATTCCGGTGGGAACGTTTCTGGATCATGGGGAGAATCGGGAGCTTGATCATGGTGTGACGGAGCACGGGTACGCGGAGTATGTGAAGGCGATCGCGGCGAGTGGGGCGGCGCGACGGGTGATGCACCCGGGGGACGAGGTGCGGGTGGGCGGGATGACGGCGACGGTGATCAGCGCGGATGGGAAACTCATCCCGAAGGCGCTGCCAGACGGTGGGCAGCCGAATCCATTCTGCGCTGCTTCCGAGAAGCGAGCGACGGACCAGACCGAGAACTCCCGATCGCTGGGGGTGGAGCTGCGCTTTGGCAGGCTGCGCCTGCTGGATCTGGGCGATCTGACGTGGGACAAGGAGACCGAGCTGATGTGCCCGATGAACAAGTTGGGGAAGGTCGGCGTGTATATCGTGTCGCACCATGGGTGGTATCAGAGCTCGAGCCCGGCGCTGGTCGATGCGATTCAACCGCGGGTGGCGATTATGGATAACGGCGAGCGGAAGGGTGGGTCGACGGCGACGCTTGAGACGTTGGCGAAGGCGCCGGGGCTGGAGGCGCGGTGGCAGCTGCACGCCTCGGCGGAGGGCGGGGCGAAGAACACAGAGGCACGCTTGATTGCGAATCCGCTAGGGGTGGAGGCGGGGCACGGACTCGAGCTGTTCGGTGCAGAGGATGGGAGCTTTGCCGTGCGGAATGAGCGAACGGGGGAGACGGTGCAATACCCGGTGAAAGCAGCGCGCTAAGCTGAGGCTTCGGGTGGGAGCTGATCGATTGTGCCGAGCAGGAAGAGGTAGCCGCTGATGCCGATGAGCAGATAGATGGCGGAGACGCCGAAGGCCCAGGTGTAAGAGTGGGTGGCGGCGACGAGGTAGCCGGTGATGATGGGGGCGGCGATGCCGGAGATCTGGTTGGACAGATTGACGATGCCGCTGACCGAGCCGACTGAGCCGCGGGGGGCGATCATGGAGGGGATGGACCAGCCGATGGGGGCGGCTGCGGCGAGGCCCCCGATGGAGATGCTGATCCAGAGGAGGGCGCGCGGCGCGGTGTGGGCGTGGGCGGCGCCGAGGATGCCGAGGCCGAAGGCGGTGCCGGTGACGAGGATCGTCTTGCGGACGCGGCTGGGATTCCAGCCGCGCTCTATGAGGTGGTCGGAGCCCCAGCCGGCGGCGAGATCGGTGACCGTGGCAAAGAGCCAGGGGACACCAGTGTAGAGGAAGGAGTGGAGGAGATCGATGCCGAGCGCGGAGGAGAGATAGCTGGGCAGCCAGGTGAGCAGGAGATAGAAGACGTAGTTGTAGGAGCCGAGGGCGAGGCCGAGGCCGAGGACCTTGCGCTGACGAAGCAGATAGCTGAGTGAGGCGGGTGGCGGCTCGGGCTCGGTATGCCCTGGAGTGGCGGTGTCGTGGCTGATGTGGAGGCGTTCCGCTTCCGTGAGGTCGGGATCGTCGGCAGGGTCGCGATAAACGCGGGAGAAGAGAGCGAAGAAGAAGAGCGAGATGAGACCGGTAGCGGCGAAGCTCCAGCGCCAGCCGACTTTTAGCAGAAGGATGCCCAGGACGGGGACGCCGATGGCGGAGGCGAACTTCGCGGCGGCGTCGAAGATAGAGGTGGCGAAGCTGCGTTCGCGGCTGGGGAACCAGAGGCCGATGGCTTTGGCGTTGGCGGGGAAGGTGGGAGCTTCGCCGACACCGAGAAGCAGGCGGGCGGCGAAGAAGCCGCCGAGGTTGGGAGTGAGGGCAGCGGCGAAGGAGGCTGCGGCCCACAGCGCGGTGCTGATGCGGCCGACGCGGCGGACGCCGAAGCGATCGAGAAGAACGCCGACGGGCAGCTGGCAGAGGGCGTAGGTCCAGTTGTAGGCGCCGGAGAGATAGCCGAAGGCGATGTTCGAGATGCCAAAGGTGGTGACGAGGGCGGCGTGCGAGACGGAGAGGTTGACGCGGTCAAAGTAGTTGACCAGGACCCCGAAGCCGAGCAGCCAGGCGATGCGCCAGCGGCGGCGGTGATGTGTTGGCGAGATGGACGGAGTGTTCAGAGAGGCCTGGGTGGTTGGTGAAGGCAGGATACGCGGGACGATGAGTCGATGGCTTCGAGCGGCCAAGGACGAAGTGTCGCGGTAGAAAGCGGATCCTTACAGGATGACGACAAAAGCAAGTACCGGCGATCGATGTTCTATGCCACCGGTTAACGCTTCAGGAAGGCGGCGATGTGCTGATTGAGGAAGACGCCGTCGGCGGGGGAGGCGCCGGCGCCGGCGGGATGGCCCCAAAGGGACGGGATGGGAAGGAGGGTGCAGTGCGGGATGAACTGGGCCTCGTACTGAGCGTCTTCGACGGGGAAGTAGAGGTCAGTAGCGGAGGGCATGTACAGAACGGGAACGCGGATGGAGCGTAGCGCAGCTTCGACGTTGTCATGGAAGCCGGGAGTGTGGCCGACATCGTTCGACTCCCAGGTGCGCATCTGGAGGATGAGGTTGTTGGCGTCGGGGTTGGGGATGAAGTTCTCGCGATAGGAGGCGATGACCTGCGCGAGGGTGGTGAGCTTGGGATCATCTTCGCGCCAGAGCTCGCGACGCCACCATTCCTGCGAGAAGAGCCAGGCGGTCCAGACGAGGGAGTAGGCCTCGATGCCCCTTTTCGGCTCGGTGGTGTAGTCGCCGCCGTTGAAGGTCTGATCGGCGGCGATGGCGGCGATCTCGCTTTCGAGCCGGACGATGCCGTGGCCGTAGGTCTTGGCGGTGCCGGAGGTGGCGACGATGCGGTCCATGAAGTCGGGATAGCTGACGGCCCACTGGAAGGCCTGCTGGGCACCCATGGAGAAGCCGATGACGGCGCGAAGGTGTTTGACGTGGAGCTCGTCGGTGAGGAGCTGATGGACGGCGGTGGTGTTATCCCGGATGGTCATGACGGGAAAGCGCGGGCCGTCAAAGGGCTTCGGTGTGTTGCTGGGGGACGAGGAGCGGCCATTGCCGAAGAGCTCGGTGGTGATGAGGAAGAGCTTGTCCGGGTCGAGGGCTTTGCCTGGGCCGATGAGGAAGCCGTAGCCGTGCTGCTCGGCCATGTAGTGCGAGGGGAGGAGGATGGCGTTGTCGCCGGCGGCGTTGAGGTGGCCGTAGGTGCCGTAGAGGATATGGGCTTCGGGGAGGACGGCGCCGCTTTCGGTGTGGACGTTATGCAGGACGAACTCGTGCGAGGTGGGTTCCGGCTCCTTGGTTGCGGGAGATTGCGCGTGGGTGATGCTAGCGCAGAGGAAAGCGAAGGCGAGGGCGCGTGTCGGCATGCGAACGATCATCGGGTAGCCTGCTTTGCGGAGGTGAGTTCGTCCTTGATGATGGCGCCGCCCTTCATGACGAAGGGGACGTGTTCGAGGGCTTCGACGTGTTGGAGGGGATCATCGTGGAGGGCAATGAGATCGGCGAAGTGGTGGGGGCTAAGTTCGCCGACGTCGGCGGAGCGGCCGATGAGGTCGGCGGCGGAGGAGGTGGCGGCCTGGATGGCTTCGGCGGGTGTCATGCCGTATTGCACCATGTAGTGGAACTGCTTGGCGTTGTCGCCGTGTGGGTAGACGCCAGCGTCGGTGCCAAAGGCCATCTTGACGCCGGCCTGGAAGGCTTTGCGGAAGTTGTCGCGCTGCAGCTGGCCAAGAGCGCGCTCTTTGGTGGTGAGCTCTTCGGGGATGCCGAACTTTTTCGCTTCGCCGAGGATGTAGGTGTCGTCGTAGATGTCCATGACGAAGTAGGTGCCGTGCTGTTTTGCGAGCCGGATACCCTCATCGTCGACCAGCGAGGCGTGCTCGATGGAGTCGATGCCGGCTTCGATGGACCACTTGATGCTTTGTGCGCCGTGGGCGTGGGCGGCGATTTTGCGACCCGCCTGGTGCGCGGTGTCAGCGGCGACCTTTAGTTCGGCGAGGGTGTACTGCGGCGCGCCGGGTTGGTCGCCCTTCGAGAGAACGCCGCCTGAGGCAAGGATCTTGATGACATCGACGCCGTACTTTACCTGTTCGCGCACAGTCTGCTGAACCTGCTGCTCGCCGTCGGCGATGGCAAAGTTCCGCTTGTCCGGGAAGAGGGTGACGGAGGTCTCGGGCGAGTAGTTGTTCAGGTCGCCGTGACCGCCGGTGATGGAGAGCGGCGGGCCGGAGGCGACGATGCGCGGACCGGGGATGAAGCCGGCGTCGATGTTCTTGCGGAGATCGACGGCGAGAAAGGGAGGGGAGCCGACGTCGCGCACGGTCGTGAAGCCGGCATCGAGCGTGACGCGGGCATTGCGAACGCCGAAGATGGCGTGGTCGCCGTAGGAGTCATCGAAGTCGTGGATAGGATCGTAGCGATCGGCGCGGCCGGTGAGATGGGTGTGGCAATCGATGAGGCCAGGGAAGACGAAATACTCTGCGAGATCGACGACAGTGGCGCCGCTAGGGATGGTGAAGCGGGCGTCCTCGACGGAGCGGATGCGATCGCCTTCCACCACGAGAACGACGTGAGGGCGGTAGCGGCCGGAGCGACTCTCGAAGAGGTTGCCAATCTTTATGTAGGTGACCGTTGCGGCAGCGGCAAGGGTGCTGAGTGAAGCGAGTGCGAGCAGAAGAGAGACGACCCGAAAGAGGATGGGAAACACAGGGCTCCTTGCGTGTGTGAGTAAGTGCGGCGTTTCTCTGTTGCGACAGGGCGACCGGATGAACTGAGGTGACGGCGCGGAGTTCGACACCCAAAGAGCTGGTGTGCGCTCAAAGCAATTCTTTGCGAGTTAGCGGATCGAACGGACTCCTGGAGGAACGTTGGACCAGGAAAATAGTTCATGCCGAGCACTTAGGTGCATTTCTTTAGAAAGTCGACCTGTGTGAAAGCAATAACTACAGTATTCTTTTCTTGACAATGAATACGACCGAAATTATCGCCGCACTTGACTCTGAGATTTCTCGCCTACAAAAGGTTCGCGACCTAATAAGCAGCGACGAAGGGGCTCCGCGGAGCCGCAAGGCTCAGGGAGTTTCGGAGAGCAAGGTTGATCCTGCTGTTGGGTCAGCTGCACCGCAGAAGCGGGGACCGGGGCGGCCCAAGGGTTCCGTAAATAAAGCGGGCGGTTCTGCCGCGGGAGAAGCGGCTCCAAAACGAGGCACGATGAGTGCCGAGGGACGAGAGCGCATTGCTGCCGCACAGCGGGCTCGGTGGGCGAAGCGAAACGGGGCTGCCGCACCGGCGAAGGCGAGCAAGGCTCCTGGACGTCCCGCCAAGACGACGGAGACGACGCAGGTGAAGCGGCCAGTTGGTCGTCCGCCAAAGTCTGCGTCTCTCAAGGGAACGGAGTCCAAGAAAACGGCTGGGAAGGCGACAGCGACGAAGGTTCCAGCAAAGGCTGCTCCTAAGCCGGCAAAGAAGCCGTCGGCGACGCCCTCCTCACCGCGGGGGGCAGCGAAGAAAGAGTCTCCAAAGAAGAGTGCGGCCAAGCAGACCGGCACCTCCTCTTCGCCGGCTGTAAATTCTCCAGCCGTTGATGCGAACGGCAACGGATAAGTCCTGTCGACAAAGAGAACGGGCGTGATGTCCCGGCCGCATCATGGGCGGGGAGATCACGCCCAAATTCATGTTGCGAGATGATGGTGCCAGGACTTAGTCGCTCTCAGGCAGAGAACGAATGACTTACCTGAGAGTGTGCTTGTCCGACAAAACGCGTGGTCCGTCCGCTGTTTAGAAAGGCGAGACGGTGCTTTTGCGTTGCGACAGGGTTTGTAGAAGAGCTCCAGTTGACACGGATTCCGCTTTTGAGAGATGGCGAACTGTCTTGTGGAGACCTTCGTGAAATGAAGGTTTCAGGCGGCCCACGCAACGCTGGTGCCTACCCCGGGCTTTCGGGTTGACAAGTCTTACCCCTGAGACCTAGTTTGACCCGCGCAGTTCATTTCAGATAAATGGGATCGGATCAGACGTTATGACTTTGTTTTCAGGTAGACCGCCAGTCCTTGTGCGACATTTCGGAACATTCTTGCTGGGACTGGGTGCAGTAAGCCAGGTGGCTAATGCGCAGACAGCCAGGACCCCAGAATTTGGTCCGAACGTACTGATTTTTGATCCAAGTATGCCGACCAGTCAGATCCAGGCAGCGGTGGATGCGATCTCTACGCAGCAGGTCAGCAATCAGTTCGGGCCACAGCGATACGCGTTGTTATTCAAGCCGGGTACTTATGGCAGCGCAACGGAGCCGCTGATTGTGCAGGTGGGCTTCTACACGGATGTGGCGGGGCTGGGCACGTCGCCGAACGATGTGGTGATCAATGGCCATGTGGACGTGTATAACCAGTGCTTTCCGGTAGCGGCCGGAGCGCCCTCTAACTGCACAGCGCTTGATAATTTCTGGCGATCCTTATCGAATTTGACGATTCATGTTCAGGGTTTGTCGGGATGTCAGAGTTCGGCCGACTTCTGGGCGGTATCGCAGGCATCGCCGATGCGACGGGTGAACATCAGCGGGCAGAACGTTTCGTTGCAGGACTATTGCAGCGCCGGACCGCAGTACGCGAGCGGGGGATTTATCGCCGATTCGCAGACGAGCTTCGTAATCAACGGATCACAGCAGCAGTTCTTTGTCCGGAACAGCAATCTGGGCGGATGGTCGAACGGTGTATGGAATCAGGTGTTCTCTGGCGATCTAGGAGCGCCGGCGCAGAGTTATCCGAATCAGACGTACACGACGTTGACGAGCACGCCGGTGAGCCGCGAGAAGCCATTTCTGACGGTGGGCGCGAACGGCAAGTACGGCGTCTTTGTGCCGGCTGTGCAGCGGAACTCGACGGGGACAACGTGGGCCGGCGGCGCGACGCCCGGGCAGGATCTGCCGCTGTCTCGCTTCTTTCTCGCAACTCCAAAGACGCCGGTAGAAGAGATCAATCTGGCGCTGCTGCTCGGAAAAGATCTGCTTCTTACGCCTGGGGTGTATGCGCTGAAGGAGCCGATTGTGGTGGAGCGGCCGAACACGGTGGTTCTCGGTCTCGGACTGGCGACACTGGTGCCGCAGACGGGGAAAGAGGCCATGTTGGTGGCGGACGTAGACGGTGTGAAGATCGCAGGACTGATCTTTGATGCTGGGCCGGTGAACTCTCCGGTGTTGCTAAAGATGGGCATCGGTCTGTTTGGGCTGCCACTGCCGCGCGGCGGCTTCTTTTCTCACCTGAACAACCCATCGTCGCTGAATGATGTGTACGTTCGCATTGGTGGCGCGACGCCGGGAAAGGCAAGTACGAGTCTTGAAATTAATAGTGCCGATGTGATTCTGGATAATATCTGGGCGTGGCGGGCGGACCATGGAAATGGTGTGGGATGGACGCTGAACACAGCTGATCACGGACTGGTCGTGAATGGCGATCGAGTGACGGCGCTTGGACTGGCGGTGGAGCACTACCAGAAAGAGCAGGTGCTGTGGAACGGCAATGGTGGAGAGACGATCTTCTATCAGAGCGAGCTGCCGTACGATCCGCCGAGCCAGAGTGCCTGGAAAGACGGAGCTGCAAATGGCTACCCATCGTATGTGGTGACAGATCTGGTGAACACGCACCAGGTGTACGGATCGGGGATCTACTCCTTCTTCAATCAAGGCATCAACATCATCGAGGACAATGCGATGACGGTTCCCAACGCGAGCGGTGTCGCTGTGCATGACACCGGCACAGTGTTTCTGAACGGCAATGGGCAGATCACGCACGTGATTGATGGAGTAGGTGGGACGGTAAGCCAGAGCAATGCAGGCACGGTTAGTCCGGTTGTGTCGTACCCGTAACGCATGCTGCGAAACGAACAAGGGCGGCGCTCCGTGCGCCGCCCTTGCTGTTTCCGCCTCAGCAGTTTTGTTCTATTGTGGCGGTTCTTGGGAGGTTGGCTGGCTGGTGTGGCGGAGCGGATCCGCGAGCGGCTGGGCTGGTGTGACTACAGGGTTTTCGTTCGCGACGGAGACGGCCATAATGCGGACTTTGTCATTGTTTGGCAAAGTTAGGGTCTTCGCGTTGGCCGGAACGTCCATGGCGTAGGCGAAGAGGTAAGAGTACTGGTAGGGTTCGTTCAGACCGGATGCGGTGTGGTGATGCGAGGCGTACCAGGCGACGTCGGCGGGCTTGACGTAGCCTTCGCGAAGACCGAGGTAGTCATCGGGGTACCGCGGCGAAGGCTTGGAGGTCTCACGTTCCTTGAAGTCGCCGGGCCAGACTGGATGATGAGCTGACATCGCCCAATCCCGCGTGTCGCCTGGCTTCCAAAGACGCGTATCCCACTGGCCGATGAAGCCGCTCCAATCCTGCACGATGAGCTTCTTGGCACTGTCGCCGACGCGGAACTCCGCTTCCTGATCGCCTTCCTCCGACGCTGCGAGGATGTAGACGCGATTGAATTTGCTGTCGGGCAGAGGGATGGTCTGGCCGCTGGCGACGACGGCATTTGGGGTTCCCGTGGCCGCAGGCGCGAGCTGGAAGTTTACCCCGTTGAACGCGAGCTGGGTTGGCAGCATCTCGGCGGGGAAGGCGTTGCCTTTACCGTCCATGCCGCCACCTACTGTCTTCGTGTCATCATTGCTTGCCGTTGCGAGATCGTACTTCAGGTCAACGCTCTGCGAGGTAATGGGGGCCGATGGCGTCTTCGACGTACCCAGCTTCAGAGCGAAGGTCTTCGGCTGATAGCCAGCGAAGGAGGTGACAAGAGCTCCGCCGGTGACCTTGGCGTCGCCGATCGGCTGCTCCTGTGCGGTGAGCTCTCTTGCGGAACGAACTGGCGAGGCGAAGGTGACGTGGACGTTAGGTGCTGGTTTGCCATCGAGCTCGACCAGGCGAACAACGACCTCGTCGCTGGCTTCGGCCTTCTTCAAGGCAAGGACGCGCATGCGAGGATTGCTGACCTGCGCGAGCGAGAAGCTCTTACCCAGGCGACCGGGGTGACTCGTGGTCGAGAAGGCGCGCAGGGGATCGTTGAGGCGATAGCCCTGCCAATCGGTCTGGGCCTCTCGCCAGCCGGAGGCGTGGCCGATAAGGCCGAAGGAGAACTCGTGATGGCCCCAGTCCTGATTGGCTTCGTCGGAGTAAGGACCGGGACCGCCGTTCGAGGGCGGCTGCAGGCCGGGTGTGCGCAGGAGTGTGAGGCGGATGGTGTTGTCAGTTGGCTTGTCTGAGGCATTCTTGGCCTCCGTCAAGATTGTCGCGCCAAAGCTGCCGGTCTTGTCGGTTAGATCGATCCAGCGATGAGAGAAAGTTTCAAACTGCCGGTCCGTGGCGTTGGGGCGCTCAATGGTTCCCACCTCTTCGTTGTAGGTTGCGTTGGGGTTCGAGGCGGTGAGCGGAAAGGCGACTTTGAGGTTGACAGCTTTGCTGCGCCAGTCGACCTTGTTCGAGAACTCGACACGATTGCCGGCCTCGCCTGCGGCGAGGCTGATGGTCTGGATGAACTTGGATCCCATGGCTTCGCGCGACACTTCAATGGCGACGCGAACGGGACCATTTTCCTTGATGCGGATGGAGGCGGGACCGCCAACGTAGGCGAGCGGTGCTGCCTGCTCCTGGTCGAAGTCCATGTTCCATGCAGGCCACTGCTTTGGTGCGTCTTTGGAAAGAGCCAGCCGGATGGGAGCGGAGAGCAGCTCCTTCTGAAGGGACTTGTCGTAGACGCTTGAGAC
This sequence comes from uncultured Acidobacteriaceae bacterium, assembly GCA_964235665.1. Lineage (GTDB taxonomy): Bacteria > Acidobacteriota > Terriglobia > Terriglobales > Acidobacteriaceae > Edaphobacter. The sequence goes on along the minus strand of CAXSAY010000004.1, from coordinate 265,671 downwards.
ATCGCCTTCAGCGTTCAACTGGACTTTGTAGCGTGCGTTCTCGAGGGAGTTCGCGGTGACCTTTAAGACCGAACTGGGTGCGGGACTTGAGGCGGGAAGAACGTCGTAGACGGCGAAGCCGACGGAGGGTGCCTTGGCCAGGAAGAGTACCTTGCCATCGACGAGCTGTGCCGGAACTTCCTTGCCGCTTGGGTCTTTGACCTGCACACCCTGCGGTGTCTCGCCCTGGAAGGGAACGGAGGCTTCTACGAGGTCTTCGCGATTGATGTTGAGGGCGTTGAAGACGACGAGCGGTGTGCCGGTGGATTGCGTGTTGAGACCCGAGGAGACGGCCTCGGTCGCGCTGGTGAGGATACCGGCGAACTGGTTGGCGACGATGGTGTCGTCGTTCCAGGCAAACTCGTAGGCGCGCGGGGTGGCGGTGCCTGCGGCCGTGTCGTGAAAGTGACCGCCGAGGGCGAGTGTCCAGGCATCGTTGAGGCGATGTTGCGGATAGGGGAGGCCGCCGAGCATTGCGGCGGCAACCGAAGTTTCTTCCGCAGCTTCGGCCAGCAGTTCATTCTTGATGACCCAGCGTTTGTGGTACGCCTCTGAGGTGAGCGAGCCGGCGGAGTGATTGATGAGCTCAAGATCGCCCTTGTAGGAGGGCAGCTTTGCTGTCATCTGGGGCTTGATGTCGTTGAAGAGCTGATCGGCCTCAGTCTCGATAACGTGAACGGGACCATCGCCGACGTGTACGGTTTCGGTTGAGGGGGGCGCGGGTTTCAGGAACTGAGGGCGAGGCGGGGGTGGCAGCGTGGTCTCGCTCTTTTGCGCGATGGCCTCGAGCAATTTCACTGAGAACTCCTGGGTTGCACCGCCGATGTCGCCGGTTCCGACGTAATGGTAGTCGGCGTAGACACCGGTGACTTTTCCGTCCAGATCGATGCGTTTGACCCAGTCTGGCTCGTTGTTTCGCACGCGATTGCGGGTGAGATAGCTTTTCTGCTGCTGGGTGAGCGTCGCCAGCTCCGCGGGAGGAACGACGGGCATGGGAATGGGCGCGTTCTCCTTGCTCAGATCGGTGTAGACGTTGCTGCCATAGCCGCCTGGGTTGAGAGCCGCAACAACTTTGCTGCCGTCCGGGCCGATCCAGACACCCACGTTGAAGGGGATGCCCTCGGGAGTCTGCTCAGGGGAGCTTGGGCCGCCGACTTTGGGGGCTGGTTGCCATTCCGCATTGAGCTTCTGCGTGGAGAAGCCCTTGATGCCGGCGTGGGCCAGAAGAGCGGGCAGAGAGGCGGGGAAGCCGAAGCAGTCCGGAATCATGTACTCGTTGCTGGCTTTGCCGAACTCATGGCGGAAGTATTCATTGCCGTAGAGGAACTGGCGAAAGATGCCTTCGGCGCTGGGAAGGTTGACGTCTCCTTCTTCGACGGAGGAGCCGGCGGGAAACCAGCGACCAGCCGCGATGTACTTTGTCATGCGCGCGTAGTCGTCGGGGAAGTACTCCTTCATCAATCGATAGCGGTTGGAGCCGGTCCAGTTGAAGACGTAGTGCGGATACTTATCGATGTAGTCGAAGTTGACTTCCATCGTTTTCAGGAGATATTCGCTGATGACCTGCGGAAACTCCCAGCGCCACTGCGTATCAAGATGCGCGTAGGGTACGACGTACAAGGTAGGCACCTTCGTGATGTCGGGAGCCTTATTGATCGGGCCAGACGATGTGGGTGGCGCCTGGGCGCCGAGAGGAAGGCTCAGGGCGAGCGGCGCGAGGCAGAGAGCTTTCAGGCGGTGCGGGTTGCGTGACTTGAGGGAAAGACGACGTGCAGAACGCTTGCGATGCATAACGAGATGCCTCCGGCCCGAGCGGGCCCTTAGACGACTTAGGTGGACTGCACGATCGACGCGGATCTGCTTCGGCTTCGCCCCTGAGGAGAGTGATGCGCACAGCAGATTGCTCCGATCATGCCCTGCGCACAGCACGATCACACTACTTGCCAAGACTGAGAGACTGGTGCCGTCCCATAGTATCGAGATATCGGATGCCCGGCGATGTTTGCCGACGAGATGCTCTGAGGAGCTGACAGCCGCACAAGGGAGATTGCATGCGTAACCGCTACTACAACGGACCGCTCACGGACCACTTCGATGGGACGCGTTTCTTCCTCCCGCGTCTCCCTCCCTCTGACAGAAGCCTCTGGGAGGTTCTGCTATGGAAGATAGGCGGCAAGCGGGTGCGGTGGCCCGAGATGGTTCCTGCTCTGACGGGGGTGCGTCCGGCGGATCGCATTGCGGGGTTGAAGGTTACGCATATCGGACATGCTTCCTATCTATTGCAGACCGGCAACCAGAATGTTTTGGTTGATCCGATGTGGAGTGAGCGGGCGAGTCCGCTGCGATGGACGGGGCCGCGACGGCATAACGCACCGGCTGTTCTACTCGAGGCTTTGCCGTCGATTGATGCAGTGCTGATCACGCATAACCACTATGACCATCTTGATCTGGATACGGTGACGCAACTTTGGAAGACGCATCAGCCGCGTATCATTGCGCCACTTGGCAATGACGCGGTCCTTCGATCCCAGGATCCTGCAATGAGGGTGGAGACGGGTGATTGGTGGGACTCGTTTTCTCTTTCGGAGACGCTGCGGGTGACGATCGTTCCCGCCTATCACTGATCATCGCGCAGTCTTCGGGATCGTCGGATGGCGCTGTGGGGCGGCTTCGTTCTTGAGACAGAGTCAGGCGTGGTTTATTGCGCAGGCGACACCGCATATCGAGACGACGGTGCGATCTTCAAGGAGATCGGACACCGGTTCGGGCCGCCGAAGCTCGCGATGCTACCAATTGGTGCGTATGCGCCGCGCTGGTTTATGCAGACGCAGCATGCGGATCCCGCCGAAGCCGTACAGATCGCTCGAGACTGTGGTGCAGAGCAGGTTCTGGGCGTGCATTGGGGGACATTTGCCCTGACGGATGAGCCCCACGACGAGCCAGCGCTCGCGCTCGAGGCGGTTCTTCGCGCAGACCCTATTGAAGGTGTCAGGTTCCGGGCAATTCGGCCGGGTGACACGTGGGAGTGCGGGAAAAACGGATGATCACACCACGAACGTGTTTCCCCGCAGGATGACTTTGTTTGTGGCGGTTCGGCATCAGATGTGAAAGATCATCTGAGTTTCCGGAGTGTATATGCCATCGTCTGCCGCTGTTGCTCATATCGCTACACCTTTGCTTGGAGTCAGCACAGGTCTTCGTTCTTTCACACCACTGGCTGTCGCTGCCTGGTTCGCGCAGGGAGGCAAGCTGCCGGTACAAGGGACGTGGGCCGCTTGGATCGCGCATCCGGCTGCTGTAGGAGTGCTGACAGCGGCGGCGGCTGGAGAGTTGATCGGGGACAAGCTCCCGAATACGCCGGCTCGCACGTCTGCGGTGCCGCTCTTTGGCCGTCTGGTTCTCGGCGGACTGGTTGGCGCCATTGTGGCGACGGCATTTCGTCGGCCCCTGGCCGGCGGCATCGCGCTGGGCGCCCTAGGCTCCGCGGCTGGAACCTACGGCGGCTTCTTTGCGAGACGCGGTCTGACGAAGGGAGCCGGGCTTAGCGATCTTCCAGTCGCGCTCACTGGTGATGTTGCTGCCGTCACGCTTGCTGTCCGGTCGCTGCGTCGCCTGACGACATAATGGGCGGGTACTGGCTAGATTAGGTCGTTGCTGTGATTCATTTCGACTAAGGGGCGTGAGGGGCCGAAGCCAGGTCTCTCACGTTCTGCGCTTAACGGGTGGGTGGTGCTTAACGGAAGATCTGCATGCCCAGGGGCTTGCACGGAAACAATCATGGGGCGAGAGACGACCAAGAGGAACGGACGAGCTCGCTAATGTGAACGCGTGAGAGCGATCGAGGGAGCGGCTAATCATTCTCCAGCAAACGATATCTCGGATCTGCTAGGATCGGGCGCCGCGTCAGACGAGGGTTGCTTCGTCGACTGCGTGCGATCTGGATCGCTGGAGACTCTCTAACCCCATGAAGCGCGCTACGTTCTTCCGCAGGCGACAAAAATTATGGGCGTGCAGGCAGGCCCTGCTGGTTTGCGTGCTCGGGAGCGCTGGTCCACTTATCGCGCAGGCGCCATTGCCACCCGCGCCGCGGACGCCGGCGCTGCTGCTGGGCTCTGCCTGGTATCCCGAGCAGTGGCCGGAGTCGCGATGGGATGCGGACCTGCAACTGATGCAGGATGCCGGGATTACGTTCGTCCGCATTGGGGAGTTTGCGTGGGCACGGATGGAGCCGACCGAGGGACGGTATGACCTCGACTGGATGGAACATGCAGTGCGCGCTGCCGAGAAGCACCACATTGCTGTGGTGCTGGGAACACCGGGAGCCACGCCACCCGCGTGGCTGACGCAGAAGTATCCTGAGACGCTGCGTACGCTTGCGGATGGGCGCAAGGACCAGCACGGCAATCGGGAACAGTTCGACTTTACCAGTGCGAGATACCGGGAACTGTTGGGCAAGGTGGATGAGCGCATGGCGACGCGCTTCGGGCACGATGCGAACGTGATCGCGTGGCAGATCGACAACGAGATCGGCTCGGAGAGTTTTGGGGAGGATACGCGGCTGCAGTTTCAGAGCTGGCTGAAGGCGAAGTATGGCACGCTTGACGCTCTGAATGCCCGCTGGACGACGGAATACTGGAGCGAGCGGTACTCCGACTGGCGACAGATACCGATTGAGGAGACGTACGGGAATCCTGGGCTGCTGCTGAACTGGAAGGAGTTTGTGAGTGACAGCTGGCGCAGCTACGACCGCTTTCAACTCGACATCTTGCGCCAGCACGCAGAGGGACGGCAGAGAATTACGACGAACATGATGGGCTGGTTTGACGCCTACGACCACTACACGGTAGCGCAGGATCTCGATTTTGCCGCGTGGGATGACTATGTGGGCAAGGGTCATTTGGACCCGGTAAGAAACGGGGCCACCCATGATCTGACGCGCGGCTTTTTGCGAAAGAACTTCTGGGTGATGGAGACGCAGCCTGGCTTTGTGAACTGGTCCGCAGACAATAACGCACTCGACAAGGGCGAGGTGCGCGCGATGGCATGGCATGCGATCGGGCATGGGGCGCAGGCCGTGGAGTTCTGGCAGTGGCGCAGTGCGCTGAACGGACAAGAGCAGTACCACGGAACGTTGGTGGGTGCCGATGGCACGCCGGTTCCACTCTATGAGGAGGTGCGACAGCTTGGGGGGGAGTTTGCCAAGGCAGCACCGGCACTTGAAGGCACCACGGTCGAATCGCAAGTGGCCATTCTGCAGGATTACGACAGTCGATGGGCAGTCAACTGGCAGCGGCATAATCACGCCTTCGATCCTGTCACCGAACTGGTGAAGGTGTACGGTCCATTGCGAGCTCTTGCCCGGTCAATCGATGTTGTGCCAGATACGGCGCCGCTCAAGCGGTACAAACTGGTGGTGGCGCCAGCGCTGAATCTGCTAACACCAGCCGCTGTCACCAACTTGCAGAATTACGTGCGCGATGGAGGCCACCTCGTGCTGATGCAGCGCAGTGCAATGAAGGATGAGGACAACAGCCTGTTTCCGCAGCGGCAACCTGGCCCACTAACGGAGATGCTGGGCGCCCGGGTGGAGCAGTGGTATGCGCTGGACAAAGCCGTTCCAGTAAGTGGGATCTGGGGTGAAGGCGAAGACAGTATCTGGGCTGAACAGATTGGCGTGATCGCAAAGGATGCCGAGGTGCTGATGCGCTACGGGACGAGCAATGGATGGCTGGACGGACAGCCTGCGGCGGTGACACGCAAGGTCGGCAAGGGCCGCATCACCTATATCGGTGAGGGTTTGGATAAGAAGACCCTGCCGCGCGCGGCGGCCTGGATGCTGGAGCAGAGTGGGCTCTCGCCGGTGATGCCTGGTCTGCCGCCTACGGTGGACGTGGCGATTCGAAGCGGCGAAGGTAAGAGCATCCTGCTGCTCACCAATTATGGCGCCGATCCAGCAACAGTCCCGCTGCCGAAGGCGATGACGGATGTGCTTACGGGTAACTCTCTCACAAGCGTGACATTGCCGCGGTATGGCGTGGCTGTTCTCCGATAGATCGAAGGCCAGACACTATCTCGCGAGCCACGTTTCACACTTAGATATCTTCCAGGAGGATCGCTTCCGTATGCTCTCTACGACGCCTTGTACCTTGTTCACGATGGCCGCTCTTGTGTTAATCACCGCCAACGCAGGTGCACAAGCCGCGGCACCCCTGGGGATCTCACAATCGACAATTCTTTACGGCGCAGCGTATTACAACGAATATATGCCAGCGGCTTTAGGGCCAGGGCGCCTGGATCAGGATGTCGCCTTGATGCAGCAGGCCGGGATCAGCATCGTCCGGATGGGGGAGTCTACCTGGAGTCTGTGGGAACCAGAGGACGGTCGCTTCGACTACGCGTGGATGGACCGTGTCGTTCAGGCAATGGGGAAAGCCGGCATTAAGGTGATCCTGGGGACGCCCACTTATTCCATGCCGGCCTGGATGGCCAAGGCGCACCCGGAGTTCTATGTGCGTCCAATGGGAGGCGCACAAGTAAGTTACGGGATGCGACAGAACATGGATTATGACAACCCTCGCTTCCGCGCCTATGCGGAGCGGATCGTCACGAACATTGTGACGCACTACCGGAATAATCCGACCGTAATCGGGTATCAGATCGATAACGAGACGGGCTCCTATGCAGCTACAAACACAGATGTTTTCGCCGGGTTTGTCGATCATCTGAAGGATAAGTTTGGGACGACTGACGCCCTCAACAAGGCGTGGTTTCTGAACTACTGGGGACAGGATGTAAATAGCTGGGCCGATATGCCGACGCGGGACAATGCAACGAGTACCAGTTACAAACTGGAGTGGACTCGCTGGGAGCAGATCCGCGTAGCCCGCTATCTTGCCTTTCAGTCAGCACTAGTGCAGAAGCATCGTCGACCGGATCAGTTCATCACGCAGAACTTCGGCGGAGTGATGAAAGCGGATGTGAATGAGCAGACGGTCGCAACATCGCTCGATGTAATCGGAAACGACCCCTATCATGGCTGGCAGGACCACATGGACGGGTCATGGCAGGCTCTTTCCGGTGATTATTCGAGGTCGCTGAAGCACGATAACTTCTTTGTGCTGGAGACAAATGCGCAGACGCTGGGATGGAGCTCGGCTGAAGAGTTTCCTCCCTATGACGGGCAGTTGCGGCTGGATGTTTACACGCACATATCAAGCGGCGCCAACATGGTGGAGTACTGGCATTGGCACTCGATCCATGCTGGCCAGGAGACGTATTGGAAGGGAGTTCTCGGCCATGACCTGCAGCCGAATCGTGCCTACGCCGAAGTCAGCCGGGTCGCACACGAGTTGCAGCGAGTTGGCCCCGAGCTCGCCAACATGAAGATTAGGAACGACGTCGCCATTCTGTACAGCGTCGATTCCGCAAATGCGATCGGGTTTATGCCGTTCACTAAGCAGCCTTCCGGAGTCTGGGAGCCTGGAAAGGCTGACGGCGAGTATGCGGCGTTGCTGGCGCAGCTGCACCAGGCAACTTACGACGCGAACGTCGGGACAGATATTGTGTTCCCTAATGTGTCTGCTACCGAACTTGCAAGGTATAAGCTTCTCCTGATTCCTGCTCTTTACATTGCGGATGACGCGCTCCTGAAGCGTATTGCGGACTACGTAGAGCAAGGCGGTCACGTTCTTGTGACCTTTAAGAGCGGCTTTGCTAACGAAAACTCCGCTGTGCGGGCAGAGCTTGCACCTGGTCCTCTACGCAAAGCAGCAGGGTTCACATACCAAGAATTCTCAAATCTAGAGAAGCCCCTGGCTCTTCGCGGAGATCCGTTTCATGTTGGCGCGGAAGCCAATCACGTGATGACGTGGGCAGAGTTTCTGACACTGGATACGGCGAAGCCGCTTGCCGTGTACGACCATCCTTTCTTCGGGCGATGGCCTGCGATTACCGAGAATCGATTCGGGAAAGGATCATTCCTTTATGAAGGCACCGCTGTTACGGATGCTTTGCAGAGAGCGCTTGTGCTCGAACAGCTTCGAGCCGTCGGCCTTACAGGGCCGGATCAGGCGCTCCCCGCGAGTGTGCGCGTCAAGCATGGCATCGCGAAGAATGGAAGCAAGTTGCACTACTACCTCAATTACTCAAGCCTGCCAGCAACGGTGACTTACAGCTACGGGTCCGGCGTTGATTTGCTTACTGGACACGCTGTGACGCGTGGAACAGTCGCTTCCGTTGGGCCTTGGGATCTGATTCTGGTCAAAGAAGAGGCGAGGCTTCGATAGCGAAGGCAGATAAGCATCGACGTTTAACCCTCTCGCCTAGGCGGAGCCTCGAAGCTGCGACGTTTAACGCCAAGCAGTTCGGTAAAAAAAGGATGCGGTGTTGCTTCGTTTATGCTTCCGTGACGCTGCCGCTGATTGTCTTGACAGTGCTCATTCTGAGATGTAGTGTTGGTCCGCTTTCGGAAACGCTTACATTTGTCATCGCCCTTGAAAGCTGTGCCAAGCTGACTTGCGCAACGGAGTCTTTGGCGATTGCATTTCTATCGAAGGAAACTGGAAGAAGCTTGTTGACCTGTTTCTACTTGTGTCTGTGAGGATCGATTATTATGACGCGCGCCACTCGCTACCCTTCGTTCTATTCCGGGCTTGTTCATGTCGGCCTCGCGATGCTCCTGGTTTTTGGTCTTACGTCTCATGCTGTGGCCCAAGCGGACCAAGGAGCCATTACCGGCGTTGTCACCGATAACACCGGCGCGGTTATCCCGAACGCCGACGTAACGCTTACGAGTGTGGATACGGGGCTTACACTTCAGGGAAAGGCTGATAACAGCGGCGTCTATATCTTTTCGCCGGTGAAGATTGGAAATTACAACCTCACTGTTACGGCTTCTGGATTCTCAGCGACGACGCAGGAGAATATCCAATTGCACGTGCAGGATCGCGATGAGGTGAATGTCCAGCTAAAGACTGGAAGCTCAGCGGAGACGGTAACGGTGACGACGGCGCCGCCGCTTCTGCAAACGCAGGAGGGATCGACTGGTCAGGTGATCGAGTCCCAGACCATTAATGACACGCCTCTCAATGGCCGCAACTGGGTCTTCATTGCGCAGCTTACTGCTGGTGTTGCGCCAGCGAATGGCGCCCGTGGACAGAAGGGTGGAGATTTCAACGCGAATGGTCAGCGTGCTGAGCAGAATAACTACATCATGGACGGCGTAGACAACAACGTCAATGTCGTCGACTTCTTCAACGGGGCCAGCTATGTCGTTCGACCCCCACCTGACGCGCTCGCCGAGTTCAAGGTGCAAACAGGTAGCTACAGCTCGGAGTTCGGCCATTCCGCGGGTGCAGTGGTGAACGCCAGCATTCGGTCGGGAACGAACCAGATTCACGGATCGCTCTGGGAATATAACCGAAACGACGCTTATGACATCCGAGAGTTCTTTCAAGGAACCTCGCCCATCGCGAAGTATCGACAGAATCAGTTTGGTGCGACTCTGGGCTTCCCGATCTTCAAGAACAAATTGTTCTTCTTCGGTGATGTTGAAGCGAACCGTATCGTTTTTGGGCAAACGAATGGCGGGAACGGATCAAACTTTTCAGTGCCGACGCTCAAAGAACGCACTGGCGACTTCAGCGAGTTGTTGAACCCCGCTCTTAGCGGTCGATCAGCGAACCCAACGGGGATCAACCCGACTACGGGCAAACCATACCCTGTCTCAGGGCAGATCTTCGTGCCAAACGCAACCAACAATGGGCTTGTCGCGGTCGCTGGTAACAGGCTGGATCTTCAGCCGGGGGTAACGCTCGATCCTGTCGCGCTAAAGCTATTAAGCCTGTTTCCTGCGCCGAACGTTGGCCCAGCAGGGCAAACGTTCAACAACTTCACGTCCCAGAACAACGTGATTGATAACACATTCCAATGGGATTCCCGCATGGATTGGAATATCAGTCCCAAGGATCAAGCATTCGGCCGCTTCAGCTACAATCACGAACCGTCTACCCATCCCGCTCCGCTTGGCAATATCCTTGATGGAGGAAGTTTCGGCAATACCGGTCAGCTCGTTTCACTGGGTGAAAACTTTGCGGGAAGTGAAAGCCACGTCTTTACTCCGACGCTGACTAATGAATTCCGTTTTGGCTACAACTACGGTCACTACGCTGGTCTGCACGAAAACGCCAACAATCCCACACTCGCATCAAGCCTCGGCCTAGGGGGCGTTCCATTTGCTCAGAACAACGGCGGGCTCCCGTTTTTCTCCGTTACGGGTGTCTCGAATTTCGGATCGCCTCAGTTCTATGCGACGAACGAGTACGAGAATGTTTATCAGATTCTGGATAACGTCACGAAAGTCGTCGGCAATCACTCAATTAAGGGTGGCGTAAATATCCAACGAATTCGATTCTCCACCTCTCAACCCACGCAACCGCGCGGTACCTACACCTTCAATGGAACGTATACCGCTCAGCAGGGATCGGCGAATACTGGGTCGGCGATTGCTGATTTGTTAACAAACAACATGAACAGCGCAGCCATTTCGAATGTCTTCAACTCGGACGATGTCCGCTTCAATCGGGCGGGTTACATCCAGGATGATTGGAAGGCCAGCGAGCGACTAACGGTCAACTATGGCATTCGCTACGACTACTCAACGCCCTACTTAGAGCGTCATGATAATCAGGCTGCGTTTGTACCTACAAGCGCGTACACGAGCGGCGGCACAGCGACCGGTGAGTATCGTATCCCGCAGAGTAAGTCGAATGTGGCGATTCCGGCTAAGTTCTTACAGCTGCTTGCAGAAGATCACATTAACCTTACGTACACGAAGAACCGCTATCTTGTTGAGCCACAGCAGAACAACTTCGCTCCGCGCGTTGGCTTTGCCTTCAAGGCGACAGATAAAGCCGTTCTCCACGGCGGCTATGGGATCTTCTTTGGCGGCCTGGAGAGTACTGGCTACTTCCCGAACTTCGGGGAGAACTTCCCGTTCGAATTTGATTCTAACTATGCTGCCACCGCGAGCTGTTCTGTAAATGGCTCCTGCCCGACTAACGGATTCACCCTTGAAACAGGTCTACCACAGAGCATCACCTCTCCCAGCCAGCCGACGCTTCGCGGCGGCGAGGGCCAGGTCAGAACTCCGTACAGTGAGCAGTACAACCTTACCGTCGAGTACGGGATCAGCAACACGCTGGTGGGATCTGTGGGTTACGTTGGCGCCGTCTCTCGTCACTTGCAATTCTTCCCGAACCCAAACGGACAGACGGCATTAACGCCCAGCGGTTTCAGTGGCTACACGGATGCAAATGGGGATAAGACCAATCCATTTCAGCCCTTTCCCCACTTTGCCGGCTTTTCGTTTACTGCATATGACGGCGCCTCAAACTACAACTCGCTACAGGCGAAGCTGGAGAAGCGTCTCTCGCGCGGGCTAAGCTTCCTAACTACTTATACCTGGGCTCATTCGCTTGACAATGCGGACACGCCGCTCGGCAGCACAAACGACCAAGGTACCCGTAGCTTGAATATCCTGGGACTTGGAGCTGATTACGGTCCTTCAGGTTTCGACGTGCGTCAGCGATTCACGATTAATGGAAACGTCGAGTTGCCGGTTGGTCGTGGCAGGAAATACCTGAACAGCAGCAATCGCTTTGTGGACTACGCAATCGGCGGATGGTCCAGCAGCTTCGTCTTCCGCGCTCAGACTGGCCAGCCTTTGACGATCGGCACTAACGGCATCACGAACCCTACTGGTGCTGCATATAACGCGATTCGCATCGGTGATCCATACGCAGGTGGTGGTACTCCTGGTACCTCAAACCCTGGGATCACCTGCCCGGCAAGGGTACGTACGGTGCAGAATTGGTATAACCCTTGCGCCTTTGCTAATCCGGTAGCCGACATTATCGGCAACTCGGCGGCAAAGTATCCAGATGGCACGCCGGTTCCCAACTCTATCTCCGGACAGGCCGCCTTCGCTTATGTCGGTAGCAACCGCGGTCAGGTCTATGGTCCTGGCTACGAGCGCGCGGATGCCTCACTGTTCAAGTCCTTCCCGACATTCCGCGAGCAGAACCTCCAGTTCCGGGCTGACATCTTCAACCTGCTGAATACCCCTGCGTACGGCAACCCGAGCACCACGAACATATCCTCTACTGGTGGTCTCATTACAGGGTCACGGCTTTTCCAAGCGAACACGCCGGACTCGCGGTTCTTTCAGTTTGCGTTGAAGTACACCTTCTAAGCGAGACACTCACCCGGCGGCAAGCACTGGAAACCATTCTGGTCTAAAGAATTGTTCCCGGTGTTTGTTGGCCGGAGTTTCACGAATGAGCTTTTCTCAAATACGGTAGTCGATGATGTGAGTTGTTTCAGGATAGCTTCGGCGTTGGATTTGAGATGGACAGCACCCGTTACCATACCGTCAGGTGTGCAATGACCTCCTTGACGTCACAATCGGCCGCATCCGCGCAGCATGCTCTGAGTCGTCGCCACTTCCTTCGCTCGGCTCTTGGTCTAAGCGTCGCGGCCCCGCTTTCAGGATTTGCGCCTATTCGCGCTGCAATGCCACGACCGCGTGGGTCGAAGGCAGTGGTTGTGACGTTTGGCGGAGGTGCTCGCGATGCGGAGACCTTTGCACCAGAAGGACAGGCCAACATCCCCTGCATGCTTGGCGAGTTGATCCCGCAGGGCACCTTCTACGCTCAGGTAATTAACCACGGGATTCTCGGGCATTATGTGGCGACTGCTTCGCTTGCCACGGGCGCATACGAGACGCTGAATAATTTTGCTGCGGTTCCGCCGGCGAATCCAACGGTCTTTGAGTACTTTCGCCGCGATCTTCGCCGGCCTGCAAGTGACGCCTGGGTAGTTGCCCCCAGCAACGGATTTAACCGAATAGGATCCAGTGGGCATGGCAGCTTTGGCCCGGGATTTGGCGCCGAGGTGCTTTTGCCCAAGCGTCTGCTGTCGGCCGCCACTGCACGGAAGTACGGCTCGTCGGATCTCGAGCATCTACTTCGCGATAACTATGAGACTCCGCTTTTCGCCCCGGCGATCGGGCGGGGGGAGCATGAACCTGTTGACCTGCTTCGTACCGCGGAGTTGCTCAAGCTTTCGCTAGATGACTTTGCGGCGCATGCCCGCTCGCTGGCCAGCCCTGACGAGCTCTCGGTCTATATCGCACGCCGACTCATGGCGCAGCTTTCACCGAGTCTGTTATGGCTTACCTTGCACGACATTGATGTAGCTCACTCTGGCGCTTTTTCGCTCTATCTGGACGGGATCCGGCGTTCCGATCGGTTGTGTGCCGAGATCTGGAGAGCGATCCAGGCGGACCCTGAGTACAAGGATCGCACCACGCTCTTCATTCTTCCGGACTTTGGTCGCGATTCGGACATGAGTCCTACCGGAAACGGCTTCCAGCATCACCGCACAGGAGATGCCCTCAGCCGTACGACCTGGATGCTGGTGCTGGGGCCGGGAGTCCGGCAGAATGTAATCCACGAACGCCCAGTTGACTCGCTTGATCTTGTTCCAACACTGGGCGCACTGCTGGGGTTCCATCCATCACTCGCTCAAGGCCGAACGCTGGTGGAGGTGCTGTAGTCATGCTGCCTTCCGAGCTAACCCTTACCGACTTCAACAGCTTTCCACGCGAGGCTCGCGCGACGGCTAGCGCACATTTGTCCCTGTTGCAATCGCTTCCGCTGGCACTTGCGCCTTTTGTGCTGCGTGAGCTTGCCGGCCTCGACTGGAAGCTACCGGCAGAGCGTCGGACAGTGGAAGCCCAGCTGCGAACGCTCGACAATGCGTCTTCGGCGGAGCGGGCTCGTCTGCTCGCCGGCTTTCGCTCTATCGACCTGGGTGAGGGCCGTGGAAGCCCTGCGAACCATGACTGGCTGCACGATCCTTCGGGCTTCATAGAGAGCCTGACGGCCTGGTTGTGGAGCTCGCACCAGACGGATCGGTTTCGGGAAGTGGCCGATGGTTTCGCGCAGGCCTGCGCCGCCGCCAACCCTGCGGCCCCAACACCTGACCGGCTTGGCCTGATCGTGATCGGCCAAGGTGCTCCGCGCTCTGCCACACCGCTCTTTCGCCGGCTTCGCCCGTTTGGCATTCACGTGACCAACCTTGATCCAAGTGGTGGACTGCCGATTCTCTTCCAAGCCGCTCTCAGCCGCGCTGCGTCGAGTCCTTCGGCGAGCTTCGCCCACTGGTCCATTGATGGCGCTCACTCCCTCGCTGCGCCGCCTGCTTCTGGTCTTGCTCAGGTTGGGTATGCTGACCTTGAGCCCGCTCGCGAGCAACTTCTGGCTCGTACGACTCACGCGATCGCTTCAGGCACGATGGGTCCGGAGAGCCTACGCTCGCTGCTTGCGCATCTAAAACCATCGGAGATTGGCTTGAGCGAAGATCCAGGCAGGAGCGCTCTGAGTTATTTTCAATTGTCATTGCTTACTGAGGGCTCGGGAACGCAGATTTTTGCCACAACCTTTGTGCAATGGGCCGCTCGCGAGTGTATCCGCCGCGCGGAGCCACAGACGCTGCTGCTACGCTTCACGCCTCGCCAAGAGGCTCAATCCATGGACGCAATGCTGGGCGGCTCTCCTGCAACTGGGCCGGATCCTGCCGGATCGCTGGTTGATGCGGATGAGGCTGCATGGCTGACCTTTCTCAACCTGCGTCGGCTACCTGCAAGCGCATTGCGTTTTCTGGTTTGGCATGAGGATCAACGTGAAGCCGTGGTGGTCGGCCCCGGTCTACCGGCCGGCACCAGCTCTGCAACGCCCATGGATATGCATGCTGTTCTCAAGCTGCTCGCCTAAGTGGCGTGGAACGACGGCTGAGAGGTGAGGAGACGAGAGCAGATTATCGCTTCGATGGCATGATTTGAACGGCGGAACGCAGGCGGATATCGTCTGAGGCGGAGCCGACTGAGACATCGAAGGTGCCTGGCTCTACCGTGAAGGCGTGTCGCGCTACATCATAGACGGCGAGCTGGAATGCGGGGATGGTAAAGCGGACGTGCGACGTTTCGCCCGGTTTGAGCGTGACGCGGCGAAAGGCACGCAGGCTTTCAAACGGCTGAACGAGAGCGCTCGTCCGTTCGTGGGTATATAACTGCGCTGTTTCGCTTCCAGTCCGAGAGCCGGTGTTTTTGAGGTCGAAGCTGATGTCTACCTGGCCCGGGTCAGCCACAGAACCTTCTTCAAGAGAGACGTTGCTGTACTCGAAGCGGGTGTAACTCAGTCCGTGACCGAAGGCATAAAGTGGAACGCCCTTGAAGTACATGTAGGTAAAGCCTTTGGTGACGTCATACTCGTTCTGTGGCGGCACACCGTCGAGGTTCGCGTAGACGGTGTATGGCAGGTGGCCGCCTGGATTATCTTCGCCGAAGAGAGCACGCGCGACAGCTCTGCCTCCGGCCTCACCGGGGTACCATGCACTCAGGATTGCCGGCAGATGGTCCTGCGCCCAGTCCACTGCCAATGGACCGGCGTTCATGAGCACCAGTGCTGTTTTTGGATTCGCAGCAAAGACAGCTTCAAGCAATGCTTGCTGGGCTCCGGGAAGGTTGAGGTCACGACGATCCCGCCCTTCCGCTTCGACGTGCAGGTTAGTCCCGAGACACAGGACGACAACGTCAGACTGTTGCGCGAGATCGACTGCACGCGCCATCGCTGCGGGATCGGCGGCTTCCGTAAAGCCTGCTCCTTGCTCATAGGTGACACGTGTAGCGGAGCCGAGAAGCGTGCGTAATCCGGCAGCAACGCCCTGCTTTTTATAGGGTCTGCCGTAGTAGTTGCCGGTCTCATAGTCTTCATCCCCCGCCGGCCCGATCACAGCGATGGAGTGGATCGCGGAGCGCTCTAACGGCAGGAAGTCGTGTACGTTGCTGAGCAGTGTAAGCGATTCCTGCGCTGTTGTGAACGAGAGCGCAAGGTGCTCCGGCGAGCGGACACTGGCCATGGTGAGCCGGTTGTAGGGGCTCATCTCTGGAGGGTCAAAGGCGCCCAGGCGGAAGCCCACACGCAGGACACGACGTAACGCCTCATCGACTTCCTTCTCCGTAAGCAGACCGCGCTGAACGGCGAGAGGCAGATTGACTTCAAACTCTGTATCGTCTGAATCGTTGCCGGCTTTAATGGCCATTGCTGCAGCGACGACCGGATCTTCGGTGACATGCTGTCCGGGTTCCGTGCCGACAGAAGTGCGGGTTCCTGTGAGCAGTTCTACGGCGCCGAGATCGTCCGTGACGAAGCCATCAAAGCCCCATTGACCGCGAAGAATATCCGTAAGCAGATAATGATTGATGGCATCGGCGGTGCCATTAATGGCGTTATAGCTTGACATGACGGACTGCGCGTGTGCCTCCGTAATGGCGGCTTTCCAGTGTGGCAGCCAGTACTCCATCAAGCTACGCTCATCGACGGTAGCCGAGAGATGCTGCCGACCGGTCTCAACGTTATTCACCGCAAAATGCTTGATGGTAGCGGCGAGCTTTAGATGATTGATATCGTCGCCTTGAAGACCTTTGACGTAGGCTACGGCCATGCGACTGGTGAGGGTGGGATCTTCGCTGAAGACCTCCTGGATTCGCCCCCATCGCGGGTCACGACTGATGTTGATCACGGGCGATCGATAGACGAGCCCGTGTTTGGAGCGAGGTCCATCCGCCTTGGCGTTGTAGAGAGCACGTGCCTCATCGCTCATGGCATTTGCGACGGCGTGTACGAGTTCCGGATCCCAGGTGGCGCCCATGGCGATTGGTGCAGGGAAGAGCGTAGTGGGCTGCTTCGACCAGACACCGTGCAGCGTCTGATTCCAGCCTCCCCACACGGGAATCCCGAGACGCGGGATGCCGGTGTTGAGGTGATTGAGCTGCCTGGCCTTTTCTTCGAGAGTGAGCTGGCTGATGAGATGAGTTATGCGGTCTTCAACTGGTTTCGTCGTGTCGCGAAAGAGAGGAGCCGGCGCGGTCTGCGCTGAACTGCTACTGGACGAGGCTAGAAGAACGGCACCAAGAGCGAGGCCGTATAGCAGGTGCTTCATAGAGACTCCTCGAGAGGCGACGATTTGTACAGGATCGGCGAGATACGGACACGTGATCCACGCGCCGATGCGTCACCGATCTGACGCCTCATGACAGCAATGTGGATCGCTCTGTCCCGCAGAGGGCAGACGGTGGGGACGGACATTGTTATAGCACTCGAGCACACTGAAGCGCTGCATGGAGCGAGGAACACCGACCGCTGTAAAGCCCAGATACGTGATGGGCGGGAAGGGGCCGCCGTGATCATAGCCGGCTGAGTGCAACGTCGGCAGGCATTTGCTGGCTCGCAAATGGTCCACACGCGGTCGCAAACGCGCTGCGAAGCCGCGAGCCTTGGCAGAAGTACTACAGCAGTCAGGAGAGAAGAAAGGACCAAGCTGCAGCACTCATGAACTTGGCAAAGTAGCTGGTTCGTTAGTGTCTTTCTTGAGCTGATCCTGGTGTCAGGCTTGTGGCGTTGCAACACGGGAGAGCCGGGCGCAGGCGGCGAGAAGTTGATCTTGGAGCGTGTGGTCACGTGCTGCGCCGGCTGGTTTACGTGGCTGGAGATGGTAAAAGTAGTTTCCGGTGACCATAGCCTTCGGATCGTCACTGACGGCAAGCCAGGCCTGGGTGCGATGTCCCTGATCCAGGTCACCGCTGGCGTTGGGGCCGCCCATCTTGGTGGGCACCCAGCCGGGCTCCATGGCATTCGAGAGTACATCTGGCCAGAGCCGAGCAAAGGCGAACGCCAGGATAATGTCGTGGAATTTCGTGTCAGAATAGGCGCGGCTTCCATTCCAGGTTCGGCGCTCCCAGGTGAGATCGTCGAGGGTCTGCTCGCCCTTCCTATGCAGTTCAGAGCTTACGTAAATCAAGCGCTTCGGCTTGGACATGAGCGAAGTCAGCATATACGGGGCAAGGGTGTTGGTCTGCAGAACCTGCGGCAGACCGTCCGCTGTAAGTTTCCGGCTTCTCTCCTTATAGCCAATCGCAGCGTTGTGAATGACTGCGTCGAAGATGCCGAACTGATTGGCTTGATCCGCAAGCGCGCATGTCTGATCGAGGCTGGCGAGATCGCCGATGAGCACAGCGTTTGCGCCTGGGAGGACGCGACGGGTGTGCTCGGCTCGTTGCGCATTTCGAGCATGCGCGACAACGGTGTGACCCTCCTCAATGAGGAGTTGCGCCGCCATCAGACCGAGGCCATCAGAAGAACCGGTAATGAATACGTTTGCCATCAGAGCACCTAACCTCCTGTCTTGGATGTCGGCGGTCGTGAGCCGTACGCTCGGCTTCTAGGAGATTGTTGACGGCATCCTTTCTGTGGTATCGGCTCATTTAGGAGGCTGACGCCTGCAGTGAGAGAGGTCGCAGGAGTTCGGCTTCCCGGCGCCTAGAACAGCGACGCAATGCTTGATGGAGTGCTCTGTACGAGGCGGTTTTCTCGCCGGGAGCATCGCCGCTCTCCACCTTAACGACACTTTCTGCTGATGTTCCGTGGAAGTCGTGTTTAGCTTAGGAGCCGAGGTGATCCCTTGCATCGAAAGAAAGAGCATTCGTACGAGCGCGATCGCTGGTTGATCAGCAGACTTCATTAGACAAGAACTGAGGCACAGGAATGACCAAGCTTGCGCTGGAAGATTGGCTTCTCGCCGACATTCGTCTCCCCAAAGGCGTGCATAGCGACCCTGAACCTGTTCACGCATGGTGGCGTGTGATGTGCCTAACCGGAGTGGATTACTTCTCGACTCTGGGGTATCAGCCCGGCATTGCCTTTCTTGCTGCTGGCGTTCTATCGCCTCTGGCGACCCTGGTTCTTGTTCTGGTCACGTTGTTCGCGGCGCTTCCGTTGTACCGGCGAGTTGCGGCTGCGAGCCCGAATGGACAAGGAAGCATCGCGATGTTGGAGCGCCTTTTCCCGGAATGGGGCGGAAAGATCTTCGTTCTCGTTCTCTTAGGCTTCGCTTCAACGGACTTCATTATTACGATGACGTTATCCGCTGCTGATGCGGCAGCACATTTCATCCACAACCCGTTCGCTCCTCGGTGGTTATCAGGCCAGCTTCTCGTGACCTTGCTCCTTTTGACAGGATTGAGTGCAATCTTTCTCAAGGGGTTTAAAGAAGCCATTGGCATCGCTGTTGTCCTTGTCGGACTCTATCTGGCGTTGAATGCTGTTGTCACCACAAAGGCGATCTTAGTGGTGCTTCATCATCCGGAACTGCTGCCAAGTTGGAAGAACGCCCTTCTGGCCCAGCACTCGAACTGGCTTGCAATGCTTGGAGTTTCCCTCTTTCTCTTTCCCAAACTTGCCCTTGGCCTTTCGGGATTTGAGACAGGCGTAGCTGTTATGCCGCTCATCGCCGGCGTGAAGTTAGAAGATCGCATACGAAACACGCGCAAGCTGCTGAATACGGCCGCAATCACGATGAGCATTTTTCTCTTAGCGACCAGTTTGGTGACAACACTCCTGATTCCGCCTGCGGCGTTTGCAGAAGGTGGCTCCGCAAATGGACGAGCCATGGCCTACCTGGCGCATCAATACTTCGGGAACAGCTTTGGAACCCTCTACGACGTCAGCACCATTGCGATCTTGGCATTCGCCGGGGCTTCTGCGATGGCAGGGTTGTTGAATCTTATTCCTCGATACCTTCCTCGATTGGGAATGGCGCCAGAATGGGCGCAAGCGTCACGACCATTAGTCCTCGTCTTTATGGGTATCGCTTTCGTAGTGACCATTGCTTTTCGCGCGAATGTCGATGCTCAAGGTGGAGCATACGCCACTGGCGTTCTGGTTTTGATCACTTCGGCTGCAACCGCTGTCACAATTTCACTTTGGCGAAGGCCAGCGCGATGGCTCTATTTTCTGGTGACGATGATCTTTGTTTACACCACAGCCATGAACATCTGGGAACGTCCTGAAGGGCTGAAGATCTCCTCGTTTTTTATTCTGACGATCATCGCTGTTTCGGTTGTGTCCCGGGCGATGCGATCGACTGAACTGCGAGTCACAGACGTCGTGATCCTGGATTCTGCAGCGCAGATTCTGGCAGAAAGGGAAGGGCAACCAATCCGACTTGTAGCTAGGCGCGCTCAACCAGATTCCGTAGCTGATCTGGACCGTGTCGATGCCCTCGTGCGCAGAAAGTATGGACTTCCAGCAGAAGAGAAAATCTGTTTCCTTGAAGTCGAGCGAACCGATGCGTCTGAGTTTGACCAATGCCTCTGCGTTGAAGGACATCGTGTGGGATCTCACAACGTCCTTTGTGCCAAGAGCCCTGTGGTTGCAAACTCGATTGCAGCGCTGCTGATCCATCTGGAGAAGACCACAGGGGAGGTTCCACATGCGTATTTCAAATGGAAAGAAGGAAATCCCGTTGCGAACGTCTTCCGGTTCCTCTTTCTCGGTGAGGGAGATGCTGCTCCAATCACGCACGAGGTCCTGCGCAGAGCTGTACCTGACCTGAACAAGCGTCCAATCATCCACGTCAGCTAGCCAGCACCGGGAGTCAAGGACCGTGTGATCGAACGCCCGAAAAGGGTTGGCCTTCCTGCCATTTAGCTGTATGTTAGGTCATTCCGCTCACGAGGCGGGCCACCGTACACACTTCTGCTGGTGCCCCTAGTACTTTTCACCGTTGAGTGACGGCTAAACTATTGCCAGTCGCGTTTCGAATCAATGCGACGCGAAGGTACAGATAGGCGAGTTGGTACTGGAGCAAGCCATTCCAGTAGTTAAGCAGGCCAATCAGAGAAAGCATCGCAAACGCGAGTCCAGGGATGGCTCCTTCGAGTGAGTAAGTTTATCGTGTCCGCACAGTAGTTCCTGCCTTCAATCGAGCAGCTTGTATCTTCAGGGTTCGCTCGATCTAAGCAGAGGGCTTCGCAGTGAATGGAGGTTCTATGCCTGTTCCAACCCGTGAGCCGATAGGGTAAGGTGCCGGCCAAGGTTCCCTCAGGAATGGCCAAAGGTGAGATGCGGGAGAGGTGTCCTGGCCGCTTCGTGTTGTCCACGAAGCAGATCAGCAATGCCGTGCGCTTGATGGTCGCGACAGTGCAACTCGTCACGATCGTCACTGACGACATGGGCAGGCTTATCCCGACACTTGTCGTCATGATCTCTAACGTCTTCCAGGTAAATTCAATGGTAACGAGCTGCCGCTCGAGACATTTTCAGTCTTAGTATGTGATGGTCGCTGTAATGGTGTCGGTGTACGACCCAGGCGTGACGTATTGACCTCCGGGGATCTGGCCGCGCACATTAAGCGACTGAACCGCGCCTGTGCCTGTGCCCGAAACCGCATTGCTGGTTGAGCCCCAGATCGTTGTATACCCCGAGTCAGAGAAGAGGTTATACGCCAACGTTTGGCCGCCAGACCCGGCAAGCAGTCGACTTGTCACTGTAGCTCCGCTGGTAGTGCCAGCGCTCAGGCCTACGGTGTAGGGGGTGGTGTTTGTGCACTGCACTGAGAGGCTCGACGAGGCTGTGACTGAGGCGCCGGCATAGGTACCGAAGGCCAATGCATTAGCCGATATGCTGCACGTAGCCTGAACCGAAGCACTTACAGTGAACGACTGCGTGGAGCTTGAGATCGTGTCCGTATAGTTGCCAGGTGTCGCGAACTGTCCGCTCAGGATCTGAGCATAGGCGGTGTAGATCTGATTGCTACTGGTTCCTGTGCCCGACACTGTGTCTCCGGCACTGTTGCCCCAGTTTGTTGTGCGGGTGGAGTTCTGAAAGATTTGGTAGGTCAGTGTTCCAGTAGGGCCTGTCATCTTTCGCAGCGTGGTCGTGGCCCCAGCCCCGTTCCCGGCATTAAGCCCGATGCTATAGGCCAGTAAGAGCGTGCAGTTCGCGGTCACCTGCGATGTGCTGGGGAGCAGCGTGCCGGTGTAGGTGCCGAAGGCCAGATTGGTGAACGAGAGGGTGCACGAAGCATGAGCCTCTGGGCTGGAGAGCCACGCGAACAGCAGGGCAAGCCCAGCGGTTCTAGTCGCATCTCGCACTAGTTCCCTGAACGACATAGCTTAGGTCCTATCGTGGGGATCTGACCGGATACAGGTTTGTACTCGAGTTTTAAGCTGCATCTGCCACCGCCGGCCAGAATGACATCGATATCGTCAGTACCGCTCAGATCCTGAAAGAAAGCTTGCCCGTCAAACCCAACGGGAACAACGACACCGGTCTGACGCAATGTGGCCGTGCTTCCAACCGGAAGGGGACTGCCGCTTTCATCGATCATTTGCAGCAGGGCCGACCGTGCGGAGCGGACCTTGAATTTGAGAACCACACCGGCATGATCCAGAGGACGGACGTGTTGGACGACGGAGTTGACGGCAGCGTCTAGGGGGATATCCAGTAGATTGATTTCCAAGCGATTGTTGTCAAAAGATCGCAGGTCAGGAACAAGCAGACGGCCACTTCGATCGGTGCGGCCGACGGGGCGGTTCTCTGCGAAGACGTGCACGTCGGGCAAGCCTTCGGTGTCGACGACAGCGAAGCTGTCGTTCACGGTGTTCGAGGCAAACACGCTGCCGTCGATAAGTGAAAAGGCGCCTTGTGCTTCGCTGATAAGTGAAGTCTGTTCACCAGATCGATCCAAGCCGATGGAGAGCAACGAGGTCCGGGATTTATGCTCCACCTTCGCAAATTCGTGTGGGGCCTCTCCACCGGAGACGAACCCTTCATAACCCCACTCTCCAACGGAGACGGCGCTTTGACGGACCTGCAGTTGAGTCAAGCTGCTCTCAGAGCCGAAGCTGGCGGTTGCTGAGCCGACACGTCCAAATGGAAGGGTGAGACCTACGGTGACGCCGTTGCTGCTGCTCGATGCGAAGTTGCGAAGGAGCGAGGTAACAAGGGACAGGCGATGCACCTGCAAGGAGTACGTCGCCGAAAGAACCCTTGGGTGCTCCACAAAGCCAGTCGTGCTTGGCAAGTTCACGCCGGGCGCTTGGTCGAGTACGGCAAGGGCCACTCCGAAAGAGCCCACGTGACGTGTCGTGTAGCCGGCATTGCCGCTGATCTGCCTTCTCGGGAGAGGCTGTCCGCTCAGCGCGGCGGTATCGCGAAAGCGCGCGTCTGCAGCGGTGAACGCAGCGGAGAAGCTGTAGCTGGCACCGAGCCGCTGCAAGCCTGCGCTGTACTGGGCACCAACGTTGCCGGCGGCTTCGCTCGCGGCGAGAGCGAGGTTGACGATGCCCTGATCGTGCAGGTTCACAACCACGCCTCCACCACCTGAGGCGAACTTTGAGGTGCCTTCAACATTGCCTTCGATAGTGAGTCGGTTGGTCAGCCCGCGGCGATAGATTGCAGACCCTGCAAATGCGCCGTAGTCATTACTGGCCGCGCCCCAGTTGAGCCGTACTGCCCCGGCCTGTATAGAGAACGCCTGCAAGCCTGGTTTAAGAAGTGCAGCGCTGGCGTAAAAAGGTCGGCTGACGGTGATGGAGTGTCCAAGGGGGTCGGTCGTTGTGATGGAGATATTACCCGCCCCGCTAACAACGGGAAGCGCTGGAATCTCGAAGGGACCGGGATTCACTTGGCTCGAGAGAACAGTGTTACCGTTTGCCAGCACGTCCACGGTCGAGGGAACGGCGGTTACACCGGACAGCGTAGGAAGGGGAAAGGTGATGAGGTCCGGACGCATGGTGAAGTCCGAGCGGACCTGAAAACCCTCCAGGCGCACTGGGCGCGTCCAGCTCAGGCTGCCTGTGATGAAGTCGCCCAGGGTAAAGCGTGTTAGGGAGGACGGAGCCACGAAGATCATCGCAGTATCTAGACGGATGAGGTGTTTTTGATCGCCGTGTGCATCGCCCTGGCCGTGGTAGACCAAAGTTCCGGAGTTGAAGACGCCGCGCGGAGAGAATGCCCTGACATCTAAGGAGCCGCTGACTCCATTTTGCATTCCGACAGCCGTGTCAACTACGTCGTAGTTGAGTGTAAGGCCTGTGCCGGTCTCTACGTTTCTGTCGCTTTCAGAGCGTTGATCAACCTTGACGATGTTAATCTCAAGGCTTTCCGGTCGGGCGGTGATGTAGAGCATCTGGGTGCTCTCTTCCACGCGCCAAGTGACGTTCGGCAATGCAGAGAAAGACAGGAGATCGGCGGTAGCAACGCTGCCGATCGGAAGGCGCAACCCGAGATCGCGGATTTCCTCGGACCTCGAGAGGAGATCGCCCTTGCGCAGGATGAACTCGCCTATCTTACCGGTTGGAAAGCCGTTGATTTTCACTTCGAGCAGAAGCGATGCGTCATCTTCGGCAGCATACAAAGGCGTGGCAAAGCACAACGCGAGGAGCGCTGGCATGAGCCGCCTCTTTCCAAGGTGGAACCAAGGATCAAGGCGCTTCCACAAGTGACACTTGTTGATCAATGGCTCCAGCATTTTTGTGAGCGGTGAGTTTCAGCAGTTGGTTAGCCGCAAGCGGTGCTTCAGGCGAGGAGATCTCCCACCTTCTGGTGGACCCCGCCAACACATACGGCAATGTAGAGGAGATCGTCAGCTTCCGACCGTCGATCGTGGAGAGTGCGATCTCTCGCACGGAATCGTGTTCGGTGCCATCGTTTGTGGCGACTAAAAAGAGCTTGCCCGCAGTGTGTTGCACTTCGAAGTGCAGCTTGGGTGAGGTGTGGTTCGCAGGGAGTGCGAACACGGGAAGCGAAAGCTTGAGAACAACGTGCACAACGCCAGGTTCAGCTGGTGGTGGGATCTGGTCGAGAAGGATGCGATAGGTAACTTCGCGATCTTGCGGGTGCTTGCGAAGAACAATCCGCACCGTCTGACTATCACCCGCCCCGATGGTGGCAATCGGGGGGCTGACCAGTACGGAATCGGTAGGTGTGAGCTTGTCTTCACCGTTCACCTGCGACCAGGCAAACACACGAACTTGCACGGCGGTGACGTTAACTCCCAAGTTCGCTACCGTGATGGTGGAGGCCATTCGATCTGCGGTTAGGTTGATGTTTACGGGAAGTACCGACAAGCTTTGCGCGCCGGACTGGCTCGTTGCGATAGCGCCGACTGAAAGAGAAGCCACCAAGCCTTTAACAAGGAACGTGATGGCTCGATGCAAATAGGTATGCATATTAGTAGATGACAGTTGCGGTGATGGTGTCGGAGTAGGAACCGGGGGCAACATACTGGCCGGCAGGAAGGGCCCCGTAGACGGTGAGAGCCTGGACAGAACCATTTCCGGTGCCGCTCACGGTATCCGTACCCGATGTAATGCCCCAGTTCACGCTTCGGGCGGAATCTGAGTAGAGGGCGTAGTTGAGTGTTGCCGATGAAGGCCCAGTCATCTTCCGCGTGGTCACTGTCGAGCCAGAGCCAAGGCCGGCGTTCAAAGCAAGGTTGTACGCCGTGGTGTTCGTGCATGTGACCGACACCGTGGACGTACCTGTGGCAGCTATACCTGTGTACGTACCAAACGCAAGAGCCGTGGCGGAGATGACGCAGGTGGCTTGAACAGTTGCGCTTACACCAAAGGTTGTGGGGACCGAAGTGGTGGCGTTTGCGGACGCGGCGAACAGTGCAAGGGCGAGGGCACTGATAACAGAAGGGACAGACTTGCAGGTAGGCGGGAACTTCATGTGGATCTCCGGTAGAAGTAGATCGGGGCTCTTCAGGAACTCCCGTGCACTTAGCTACGGCGAGTTGATCTGCCGCAGACTTCATGTAACCGTCCTATCGACAAAGTACTGGAGAGCTTTACGGGAGTTCGTACCACTTCAGGGGCATAAAGGCGGCTAAGCCCACAGTTCTTCGTGTATCTCAGCAAAGCTGGTCGCTCTGAGACGACGGCTTGCCGTTCAACATGCCAGGCAATTTTGAGAGTGCTTAGCTCTTTGCCCATGAATGTGGTGAATACAAGTATCACCAAGGCTCGAGAACAGCCGGCCTCGATGCTGACTCCTGAAACAAGTGGTTCTGAGGACTGCTGTACAAGCTGTAATGCTCTATCCCAACAGGGACTAAGCTCTTTGCGTTGCGCCTGTGAAGTGCCACCGGAATCCTCGACTAAAGTGAGATCCAAGCTGAGTACTTGTAGCAGCGAGTTCACGCACCTACGCGAATGTGAATGTCCAACTTCAAATGCGGCGACTCCGGCCTTCACACCTGCAAGTGCACCGATCTTCTAATCCGGCCGACCTGGCAAGAGGATTTATCGTCGATTGCCGTCTCAAACAAATGTTTTGTTAGTTGTTCGCTCCGCGTCGTTACTGATTTGTGCCAGACGAGATCAGCTGTTCTGCTGACGATGACGCAATAACCATCGCGCCATTCTCGGTCTTGCGTAGATGACAGTCTTCCCTAACGATGCTTGATCGTCAGTGACCACCTAGGCTGATACTAGGTAGAAGCTCATGACGAAGCGGTCGCCCATGTCCCCATAAATGTTGTCAGCTGGTGGTTTGTGCAGACCTAAGGTGTTGGTGTTCAGTCGAATGGCAGACTTGGAAGCGACAAACGACCAGAACGAGGTGTTCGCGCTTGGACACGTAGTGCTCCACTACCGAGTAGCCAAACTTCTACTTTGCCGACCGCAGAGCTAACCACGGCTTCAAATTCTTTCATGCTTCTGGATCGGCTGTGTCGAACCGCGCCCTGTCCGAATTGAGTAACAACATTGTCCACTCACTCGTAGTTCTATCCCGCCCGTGAACAATGATGTGAAGGATGTTGCCAGAAAAGAAGCTGCGGATAATAGGAGACGTCCCTGGAAGGCTCTTCGCAGCGATCATGTTGCCGGCCTTGTCGTTATCGAAGCCACCATTCGTCAGATAACCCGTGAAGTGGTCTCCTGTCGGTACCAGTTGCATCGTGACGAAGGGTCTTCCTTTGAACATCCAGTGCCAAGTGCCGGAGTATGGCTGAAGGTCAGAGGCGGCGACAAGCGCCGGCTGCATTGAGAAAGTAGCCGCTGCAGCACAACTTGGTGCGGAGACGCTAAAGGTTGCGAAGGCTAGGAACGCCGCGCGGGTCTGCGAAGGTTCAGGTGCCTTCTCGAGGAGTGACATGATGCGATGCTCCTGATTCTGCCCTTCAAGGAGCCCTAGGATGGGGTTAGAGTTGGGCTGAGCTCAGCCAAGAGCGTTGCAAGGTGCAGAAGTGAGGTCGTGTACCCGCTTGCGCATCCGATGTGCTTCGCCGCAATCTGATCGCAAACGAGCTCACGGCTGTCCGCGATGCGACTTCGCAGGATTTCAAGGCCGGATGAAACGCAATTGGGATGCTAACGATCTCTTGCAGTAAGCTGTGAAAGAAGTCCCGACGAGCTACGTGTGCCAGTTCATGAGCGAACATTGCTTGAAGATCATTCTCAACAGCTTCTTTCGCCAGTAAGTGAGGCACGAGCACTACGGGGCGTAGGTTGCCAATCGTCGCACGCGTAACCGGTTGACTCAAGAACAGTATCGGCACGACGATACGGCTGCCATGAGCTCCTGCACTCGACCAAATTGTGCAGAATGGATCAGCGCTTGGGCTGGCTATTCAGATCTAAGATCGGTGGATTTGCTCGAGCTGACCTTTCCTGAAACGAATGATCGAAGGCGGCCTCACCGCAGGTATAAGAAATACAATATGAGATCGTTGCAGTCATGTGTCTCTTTATGTGCTCGGCGTGAGGTGAGTGGCGAAACTTTCTGCTAGAACCCTGCGGTAAAACCGGCTCCGCCCGCCGAAGCGCGTCAGCTCCTGCTTCGGTCAGAACGACGAAAGCCTTGCGGCCGTCATCCTCACAAGCCTCCCGGCGAAGCAGTCCATCGGCCTCGACGCGCGTGACCAGCCGAGTCACGCCGCCTCGTGAGAGATCTCTCAGGAACGCACTTGCGGAGAAAAACAACGCAGCTATCCTAGCCTCGAAGGGCACTCCGGAGTACGACGTTACACTTACTCATTCTAACTGCGGTCTAGCTTGGTCGAGAGCTTCTGCCTGTCTCGTTGGATCTCGCGTGAGTCCGTCGTAGGGCGCCGCTAGAGCATGGGCCAGCTATTAACATCAGCGAGCGTTTGTCAGGAGGTACCGCCTTGTATTCCAATGGGCCGATTCTAGAATTGGGGGCCGGGGTGCTTCATCAAAGAGTCGCATGGAAAAACGTCGTCGTGATGGCGTTGTTGCTTCTTACGAGTTTCGGTCCGACGTCTTCAGCACAGACTCTTCCGCCGCAAACGTCCGAGCCGACTGACTCACAGCCGACTGCGCCGAGAACACTGCACTCTTTTGACGCTTCTTTGATCGATCGCACGGTGGACCCATGTCACGATTTCTACAAGTTTGCATGTGGGAGTTGGACAAAGGCCAACCCAGTTCCGGGTGACGAAGAAAGAGTATGGATCAGCGGCCAAATGAACGACCGCAACTTCTATCTTCTGTA
The DNA here is from genome assembly GCA_964235665.1 of uncultured Acidobacteriaceae bacterium. Lineage (GTDB taxonomy): Bacteria > Acidobacteriota > Terriglobia > Terriglobales > Acidobacteriaceae > Edaphobacter. Next base: position 237,208 of record CAXSAY010000004.1, on the reverse strand, counting down.
CACCGAGCTTAAACAGGCGTCAGTTTCCCCAGCGACGCCGTTACAGCGGCAGTACGGGACCTTCTTTGCAGCCTGCATGAACGTAGATCAGGCAAATACACTGGGTAAAGCCCCTCTTGAACCTACGTTGACCGCGATCCAAGCGATCGCCGACAAGAGAGAGTTGGCACGCTTCCTGGGGGATCAACGGTATCTTGGGCGGGGATGGTTCACGCTGACCGTGGAGCAGGATGAGAGAGACTCACGGAAGCAGCTGCCTACTCTGCGGCAAGCCGGCCTAACTCTGCCGACCCCGGATTATTACCTGTCTGGAGACGAGCGGCAAACGGCGACGCTCATCCAGTACCGTAGTTATCTCGAGACAGTGTTTCGGTTACTGGGCGATGGGCCGGATCAAGCGCTCGCTGAGGCACGAAGTGTGCTCGACGTTGAAACAGCTTTGGCGAAAGACTCCATGTCGCGGTCGGATATGCGTGATCCTACCAAGATCTACCATCCGGTAACAGTAGCTGCGCTGCAGCAGATAGCCCCTGACTTTGATTGGCCTGTTTACTTCGCAGGCGTAGGTGCTCCCTCGTTCACGACGCTCAATATAGAGCAGCCGCGCTATGTGGCAACGATGGCCAAAGTTATTTCGGCACAGCCACTTCCGGCCCTGAAAAGCTATTTGCGCATACATGCTGTTAACCCTAGCGCTCCCTATCTGTCTGAACCTTTATCGACAGCCTCCTTTCATTTCTTCAATACGACGTTGCGAGGGCAGGCGGTAGAACAACCTCGTTGGAAGCGTTGTACGCAGCTAAGCGACAAGGTGCTGAGTGACGCGGTCGGACGAGACTGGGTTCGCCAGAACTTTTCACCGGAGAGCAAAGCCGCTGCGGCACAGGTCATCGCGAACGTGCGGAACGCTCTTCGCGATGAGATCAAGAGCCTTCCATGGATGTCAGCCGAAGCCAAGCAGGAGGCCTTGCGCAAGGTTGACGCCATGCGCGAGAAGATAGGCTACCCGAGCCACTGGCGTGACTATTCAACTTTGAAAATAAGTTCTGCCGACTTCATCTCTGATGTTCACAATGTGGAACTTCTGAATCAGCAGCAGGAGCTCCGCCGTATCAACAGACCTGTAGACGAAGCGCTTTTCTATTGGACTGTTCCCGAGGCAGACGCGAACTACAACGAGCACCTGAACGATATTGAATTTCCCGCCGGCATTTTGCAGTCGCCGCGATACTCACCGTCGGTGGATCCCGCAGTGAACTATGGTGGCCTCGGTACCCTGGTCGGCCACGAGATGACGCACGGGTTTGACGACATAGGCTCTCGCTACAACGAACGGGGCGATCTCAGAGATTGGTTCACGCCGAGCGATCATAAGGCTTTCAATCAGATGAATGCGTGCGAGGTGAAAGAGTACAGCGGCTTCGAGGCAGTACCGGGACTGAGGCTGAATGGAGAGCTGAGTGTCGGTGAGAATACTGCTGACAACGGTGGACTGCGAATCGCTTACAAGGCTCTGCAGAAAGTGCTGGCTCAGCAATCCGCAGCGGCTCAGGCGTCTAAGCTAGACGGGTACACCCCGAATCAGCGCTTCTTCATTGGCTTTGCGCAGAGCTGGTGTGAGACGCGGACCGAGCAGTTCCAGCGCCTACGTGGCCAGACTGATCCTCACCTTCCAGGAGAGTTCCGGGTAGATGGGACAGTGCAGAACTTCGCGCCGTTTGGAGAAGCCTTTGGTTGTCATGCCGGGCAGCCCATGATGCCTGCCAATGCATGCCATATCTGGTAGGGCTACCGCGTCGATATAGAGAAGGTTCTTGGGAGGAAGCTTCTCGCTGGCGGATTTTCAGATAACGTTCCGAGGCTTTGCCTGCTGTAGAAATCAAGCGCGCGAGTGTAGAAGCATTCTGCGAAACTAAGCAGGTCTTCGACGATTGCAAGCTTTTTGAGGCCACACAATCTTGATGGAGGTGAAATGGTGGCCAGAGACGGGATCGAACCGCCGACGCCGGCCTTTTCAGGGCCGCGCTCTACCACTGAGCTATCTGGCCTTGGCAGAGTAGGTAGAACTACCGGGAGCTGCCAAGCGAAACCCGGAGTGTAACTCCAACATTCGTCCGCTATTTCCCGGAGTCAGAGGGCGAAGCCATGTTTCAGGAAGAGCAGCAGCTCAAATGCCTGTCCGAGTATAGCAACCAGTGTGTTGTTCGCCAAACCCCGAGCGACGCCGCGCTATGCTCAAACGAAACTCTCTCCTTGAAGGGAAGGCTATGCGCGCCATCTCCGCTGCTTTGCTGTTGCTGATCATGCCGACGAACCTAGAAGGTCAAAAGGCGGCCGGCTCTCCCTCCGAGGCGAAGGCTGTTCATGCGTTTGCAGCCGCGGCAGGAGATCCAGAGGCACTGCGTGCTCTGCTGGTAAAGATGCCGAAAGGGGGCGATCTTCACATGCATCTCTCCGGGGCCGTGTATGCGGAGACGTTTCTTGAAGATGCGCGCGCGGATCTGATGTGCGTTGATCCGGCGACGAAGAGTCTCGCGACAAACATGGGAACGACACGGTCGCTGTCTCCTCAGGCAGTCTGCGGAGAAGGGAAGGTTCGAGCGGAGCAGGCGTTCTCGGACCAGGCACTCTATGACGCACTGGTAAATTCGTTTTCGATGCGATCGTTTGTGGCGTCTGCCGGCGTGAGCGGACACGACCAGTTCTTCGGTACGTTTGCTCGATTCGATCCGACTAACACGGCCGGCGCGCGGCATGGCGGGGAGTGGCTGGATGAGATCGTGACGCGGGCGGCCGCGCAGAACGAGCAATACCTGGAGATCATGCACACCCCGGACCTGCGACGAGCCATAGTGGCGGCGACGGTCCTGCAGTGGCCGGCGGAGCCGCGAACGATAGCAGCCTTTCAGCAGGACGTAACGGGCACGACGGATGCGGAGCTGGCAGCCGCACGGAAAATACTACTCGAGAATGCGGAGTTTCAGAAAGCAGCGGAGGCGGACCGGATGGAGTTTGCAACGATGCTCGCAGATCGGCGTCAGCGCGAGCATTGTGGCGCGGCGAATGCTTTGTCAGGATGCTCCGTGCAGGTTCGATTTCTGTTTCAGGTTTTGCGGGCGACACCGCCCTCCGTCGCGTTCGCGCAGACACTGCTGGGCTTCGTCATCGCGGAGCGGGATGCGGAACTGCAGGGAACCGAGCCGCAGGTGGTCGGCATTAACTTTGTGCAGCCGGAGGATAGCCGAGTCGCCATGGCGGAGTACACGCGGCAGATGCGAATAATTGGTTACCTGCACGCACTCTATCCGAAGGTACACATTGCGCTGCATGCGGGGGAGTTAGCTGAAGGTCTAGTTCCGCCAGAGGGACTGCGGTTTCATGTGCGGCAGGCGATCGAGATTGCGCATGCCGAGCGCATCGGACACGGAGTCGACGTGATGCATGAGGAGGATGCAAACCACTTGCTTCGCGAGATGGCGACGCAACATGTGATGGCGGAGATCAATCTGACTTCGAACGATGTGATTCTTGGTGTGACAGGAAGTCGTCATCCGCTGGCTTCCTATCGCGCGGCCAAGGTGCCGGTAGCGCTCTCAACGGATGATGAAGGCGTGAGCCGGATCGATCTGACGCACGAGTATGTGCGGGCAGTGTGTGAGTTTCAGCTTGGATATCTTGACTTGAAGTATATGGCGCGGACGTCGCTGGCGCACAGCTTCCTGCCGGGAGAGAGCCTTTGGCAATCACCGGATTCGTTCATACAGCCCGTTGTCGCGTGCAGAGGTCAGAATCGAGATGGCGGCGCGGCCAGTGAGGCATGTGCGGCCTTCCTGGCGGCGAATCCGCGTGCCACACAGCAATGGGAGCTGGAACGCCGCTTCCGTGAGTTTGAAGGGATGTTCCGGTGAGCTGGACCCGGGTACAACATGCTGTGGGACCATGACGACTGATCATCATCAACACAGTCGTTGAACGGGGGATGACATGATGAAGCGAGGATTCTTGACGGCGTTCCTGTTTGTGCTTTATGTGCTCGCGTTCGCTGTGGGGAGTTTTCTCCGTCCATTCGGTGCGACGCGGATGCTGGGGTCGAACGGCTTGGTTGTGCGCCTGTTTATCTGGGATGGTGTGCTGCTGATGCTGGGTCTTTATCTGCTCACCTTGGGGATCGCGGTGGCCGGCAAGCGCCTTCGGGAACTTGCGCCCTGGACGACGGCAAGCGTGATTCTCGCGGGCCTGCTCGGATATTTGCTGCGATTTGGCTTTGTGACAAGGGAGTTTTAACTCGCGTGTGCGCCTTCGCGCGCGTTCTGTCAATCCCTCGGGCGCGTCCTCGCGGGTACTCCTTTACGGCTTTCCTGAGTGTGCGTTGGTCTCCTACCCTCCGGTAGTCTTAGTTCACCGAATCTAGCGGCTCCACGGCAACTCGAACAACACGGTAAAGGATCACATCCATATGAGCCAACAGAACGTCTCGTCAGCCTTTCCGGATCTTTCGCAAAGATCCATCGCTTACTTCTCGATGGAGATTGCGCTCTCGCCTGCGCTTCCAACCTATTCCGGAGGCTTAGGAGTGCTGGCTGGCGATACGCTGCGGTCGGCGGCCGACACTGCCGCACCGATGGTAGCGGTCAGTCTAGTGCATCGGCGTGGCTACTTCCGTCAGCATTTGGACGCGACGGGACAGCAGACCGAGACGGATGTGCCGTGGTCGCCAGAGACAAGTTTGCCAAGTGCAAAGCAGACGGTCACGATTTACATGAACGGCCGGGACGTGACTGTGTGTGCATGGCGCTTCGACGTCGTTGGTGTAACGGGTCATGTCATCCCAGTCTTTCTGCTGGATACGGATGTGGAAGGGAATGACTCCTGGGACCGGCACCTGACGGACTACCTGTACGGAGGCGACACGTTCTACCGCCTGTGCCAGGAGACCATTCTGGGACTGGGCGGCATTCATCTGCTGCATGCACTAGGTTGTCGGCCTGAGGTGCACCACATGAACGAGGGTCACGCCGCGCTGCTTTCGATTGGTCTTCTGGAAGAAAGGCTTGGTAACTTGGACGGGCGCCCCGTTTCTAGAGCGTCGGAGGCGGACTTCGAATTCGTCAGACAACAAAGCGTGTTTACAACGCACACACCTGTGCCGGCAGGACACGACCAGTTTGGCCGCGACCAAATGTACCAGATCCTCGGCCATGAGCGAGCGTCGACAATTGATCGCTCGGGAGCGCTACATAACGGTCTCTTGAATATGACGTATTTGGCACTGCGCTTTTCACGCTATGTCAATGGCGTCGCGATGCAGCACGGGAAGGTCTCACAGAACATGTTTCCGGAGTACACCGTGCACTCGATCACGAACGGTGTTCATGCGGCGACGTGGCTCTCTCATCCGTTTCAGGAACTCTTCGATCATGAGATCCCCTCGTGGCGAACGGACAATCAATACTTCCGATCGGTCTATGGCATCACGCCGAAACAGATCAGCGAGACGCATCGGCTGGGCAAGCTGGCGCTGATGGATGAGGTGAAGCGGCGGACGGGGCAGGAGTTTGATCCAAATACCCTGACGCTTGGATTTGCACGGCGCGTGGCCACGTATAAGCGAGCCACGCTGCTGTTTTCGGATCCAGCGCGGCTGGCGGCGATTGCGGATCAGATCGGCGGCTTGCAAATTCTGTTTGCTGGCAAGGCGCATCCGGCGGACCAAGGCGGCAAAGCGCTCATCCGAGAGGTATTTGAAGCGGCAGCGCACTTGAACTCCTCCGCTCTAAAAATTGTTTATCTCGAAAACTACGATTGGGCCTTGGGGCAGCAGCTGACGCAAGGCGTGGACGTATGGATCAACACGCCACAGCGGCCGTATGAGGCGTCAGGAACGTCCGGCATGAAAGCTGCGCTAAATGGCGTGCCCTCGCTGTCGACACTTGATGGCTGGTGGATTGAAGGCTGCGCCGAGGACGTCACCGGCTGGGCGATCGAAGATCACGAGACCATTGCGGAGGAGGCTGCGAGCCTTTACGACAAGCTCGAGCATGCCATTGCTCCACTGTATAAAGATTCAACAGCATGGGCGAGGATGCAGCAGCACTGTATCGCGATGAACGGAAGCTTCTTCAATACGCATCGCATGCTTGCGCAATACATCGGCAATGCCTATTTGCCGCCTGCCGAGGTGGGTGTGTTATCCGAACTGCAGGAGTTTACAGCGCAACCTGTCCAAGCGATCGTGCCGGCTTCCAGCCACGAAACAGCTCTCGCATAAGCACACGGAGAAGCGGCTACACCGCTCCTAAGTTTGCAGGCGGGATGTGTTTGTCCACGGGGCGTGATCTTCAGAGTGACTCGATCCCGTACTTGGCGGCCAGGAAGCGGCGTACCGTGATAGGTGCGGCAGTAGAGAGCTCTTGCCAACTCAGGAGGCAGAGCCGGCTTCGCAGGGTACTCGAGTGAACGGCGCGAAGGATTTCAAACCAGCGCTCTTGCAGATCGTTACGGCGGCGATCCAGGAAGACAGCGAATCGGCAGTCGAGAGCGTAGGCCGCCAGCACATTCCTTATCAGCTGATAGCTCTGAAAGTGACCCGCTAGCGTGCGGGGAAGCTCGTCCACGGAAAAGCAAGTCTCGAGATCACGGTAGCGAAAAACCAGATCAGGCCGCGCGGTCTGAAAGCCGGTCTCGGTAAGCTTGGCTTCGATGAGAAGGTTGCCGAGCCGAAGATCGACCTCCGTCCGGTCGGTGGCTCCGCTTCGAAGGGGAACCTGGACGCGTACCCCGAAAGTAGGGGAGAGTCCGGGCTCTGTGCCGAGCCGTTGCAACATGGAGGTGCGTCGAAGCATGCCTTGATAGCAGAAAAGGTTCATCAAAAGAGCGTCGGAGCTGGTAGCGGCTTCTAGCTCACCCCTTGACCGGTCGTACGATCGAGGAACGCGCCGGCTCCCTGTGTAGGTCTTTTCGAGACGTCGCCGCCAACTAGGACGCGCCTGAATGCGGCGCCAGCTATTGGCCAGAAAGTTGCCATGACCGCCGTCTGGCTGAGTGGCATGCACAATGCAGGGAACAGAGCCGTAGGTAGCGTCATGATCAAGCTGTGCGGCCCAGATGGCGTTCCGGGCGCCGAGTTCGCGTCGAAGCTGCGTTGCGGTCATTGTTCTTTGCCTGCCGCAAGCATAGCGCTTCGGCGAAGACAAGGCGAATCTTTTAGTCGCCTGCTACCGGCTGAGGTGTCGCAGGCCGCGGCAAGGGCTGGGCATGACGCTGGGCAAAGCGGCCTCGAAGACGATCGAAGAAGAGGTACACGACTGGCGTGGTGAAAAGTGTCAGTGCCTGCGAGACAATTAGGCCACCGACGATCGTAATGCCAAGAGGCCGGCGCAGTTCACTGCCAGTGCCGGTGCCAAGGGCAAGCGGCAGGCCGCCAAGGAGCGCGGCCATCGTCGTCATCATGATGGGACGGAAGCGGAGCAGACAGGCTTCATAGATGGCCTCTTCCGGGCTCTTCCCGCCCTGACGTTCGGCGACGAGAGCGAAGTCAATCATCATGATGGCGTTCTTCTTGACGATGCCGATCAGCAGGATGATGCCGATCATAGCAATCACGCTGAGATCGGTTTGGGTGATCAGAAGCGCGATCAGTGCGCCGACGCCAGCTGAGGGAAGGGTGGAGAGGATCGTAAGTGGATGTATGAAGCTCTCATAGAGCATGCCGAGCACGATATAGACCGCTACTAGCGCCAGCACGATCAGGTAGGGTTCTGTGGAGAGCGAGGCTTGAAAAGCTTGCGCTGTGCCTTGAAAGCCGCCGCGTATGTTGGACGGCACGCCGATCTGGATCCGTACCTGCTCGATCGCGGCGGTTGCATCGCTGAGAGATGTGCCGGTCGTGAGATTGAAGCTGAGTGTAGTCGCCGGCGCTTGAGACTGATGATTCACTGTGAGCGGAATGCGCTGCTGCTCGACCTTCGTCACAGCAGAGAGCGGCACCATGGCGCCGGTCGTGCTTTTGACGTAGATGTTCTTAAGTGAATCAAGATTGCGCTGATACTCTTGCGCAACTTCCATCACGACGTGATATTGATTTAGTGGCTTGTAGGTGGTGGATACCTGTTTCTGTCCAAAGGCATCGGAGAGCGTATTGTCGATGGACAACGATGACACCCCCAGCCGACTGGCTGTATCGCGATCAATCACAATCTGCGCTCGCAAGCCGTCATCCTGCTGATCGGTTGCGACATCCTTCAGTTGCGGCAGCTTTTCCATGGCGGCCAGAAGTTTGGGTGACCATTCGTTCAGGTCCGCAAGTTTGTCGGCTGTGAGCGAGTACTGGTACTGCGTGGCGGTGTTTCTGCCACCGATACGTAGCTCCTGCTGCGATTGCAGGAAGAGCTGTGCTCCCGGAATGTTCCCTGTTCGCGGTCGAAGGCGGTTGAGCACGGCCTCGGCAGAGTCCCCGGTCTTCTGGCGGACGGCATCCGGCTTGAGAAAGATAAAGACAGAGCCAGTATTGCCTCCTCCGCCGCCAGGGCCACCGCCACCCACGAAGGCCATGGTGTTCTCTACGCCCGGGTCCTTCTGCACGATGTTGGAGATCTGGTTGACTTTGGTCTCTAGTTCATCAAAGGAGACATCCTGCTGCCCGCGAATCTGGCCACCGACACGCCCTGTATCCTGCTGCGGGAAGAAGCCCTTGGGAACAAGGAAGAAAAGATAGATGTTGAGGATAAAAGTCAGAACGGTAATCAGAAGGACGAGCGCCTGTTTACGAAGAACCCACCGTAGACCGCGCTCGTACTCGCGCGTCATCCAGTCGAGAACACGACCGCCAAAGCGATATACGGCGCCGTGGTCCTGATCACTATGCGCCTTCAGAAACTTTGCGCTCAGCATGGGCGTGGTGGTGAGTGAGACGACGAGGGACACGGCAATGGCGACAGAAAGCGTGACCGCGAACTCGCGGAAGAGTCGGCCGACGATTCCCCCCATCAGCAAAATGGGAATGAAGACTGCGACCAGCGAGACGCTCATCGAGACAACAGTGAAGCCGATCTCTTTCGAACCGAGCATGGCCGCTTGGAAAGGTGAGAGGCCCTCTTCTAGATGACGGCTGATGTTTTCGATAACCACAATGGCGTCGTCAACGACGAAGCCCGTGGAGATGGTGAGTGCCATCAGGCTGAGGTTGTCGAGTGTATAGCCGAGCAAATACATGACACCGAAGGTGCCCAGCAGACTAAGTGGAACAGAGACGCTCGGAATGAGGGTTGATCGGACTTCGCGAAGGAAGACAAAGACGATCAGGATCACCAACAGAATCGAAATGATCAGCGTTCGCGTAACGTCCTTGACCGAGGCGCGGATGGTCGTGGTGCGGTCGAGCGCGACATTCAAGTTGATCGATGGCGGAATGGAGGCTTCGAGCGTTGGGAGCAACGCGAGAACGTGGTCAACAGTTTCGATGACGTTGGCTTGCGGCGTTTTGAACACAACGACCAAGATGGCTTTCTTGCCGTTGAAGCGACCTCCGGTGTGAATGTCCTCCACTGAGTCAACAACCGAGGCAACATCCTGGATGCGCACGATGCCGTGGCCGGGAGCTGCGACACCGCTGGTAACGGTAGCAGAGTCGGCATTCAAATTCGTTGTCGCGGCTGGCGTGGTGCTGTTGTTGGTCGTCCCTGAGCTTGAGCTGGTGCTGGTGGTCGCAGTGGTGCTTGAGGGTGTGGCTGAGACAGCGCTGGCAAGCGCCTGCGGCAGACCAGTGGTGGCGGCAGCCGAACTGACCGGACCGCGGTCCGTTGAAACAATGAGCGGACCGTAAGCAGCCGCGCCAAAGAGCTGGTCGGAGGTGCTGACACTCTGGCGCTGCTGATTGTTCTGCAGGTAGCCCTTTGGCTGATTGACGTTGACGGAGGCAACGGCGGCACGAAGCGCCTCAAGGCCTACGCCATTGGCGCTGAGCTGCAAAGGGTTTGCCTCAATGCGGACAGCGGGTTTCGCGCTGCCACCGCAGAAGGTCTGCCCAACGCCTTCGACCTGCGCGATCTTCTGGGCGAGGATGCTATCGCAGGCGTCATAGATCTGCGGGATGCTCAGGGTTTCGGAGGTAAGCGCGAGAATCAGGATCGGAGCATCAGCAGGGTTGATTTTGCGATAGGTCGGATTGCTTGGAAGATTTGCGGGGAGCTGACTCTGAGCGGCGTTGATAGCTGCCTGCACATCACGGGCGGCGCCGTTGACATCCCGGGTGAGATCAAACTGCATGGTGATCGAAGCCGTTCCCGTCGACGACGAGGAGGTCATCTCGTTAATGCCGGCAATCTTCGAGAACTGGCGCTCAAGCGGTGTGGCGACCGAGGAAGCCATGGTTTCTGGATCGGCTCCGGGCAGGCTGGCTCCGACAGAGATCACCGGGAATTCGACCTGCGGAAGGCTGGCAACAGGAAGAAGCTTGTAGCCAACGGCGCCGGCCAGAAGGATGGCGATGGAGAGTAGAAAGGTCGCTACTGGGCGGCGAATAAAGGGAGCTGAAAAGTGAACGCCGCTGTTGTTGTCCGCACTGGGGTCGGGCCGCGACTCGCTATCGAGGGTGCCGGGATCGCGGCGATCCGATGGTCGGGCGTGTTCCGCAGAGGCCGTGTCGCCACCACGGTCCTGTGCGCCGGCGTAGGCCTTCTCGGCATCGCCGGAGCGCAGAGACTCATGCGGGGTTGTATCGCCAGGTTCAGGGTTCTTGAACGACATGCGGGTACCTAGTCTCCCGCCGCATGTACAGGCGCGTGTTCACCCTCATGCGTATGGGCATACAGTTCCGCATCGGCCTCGGCGGTATGAAGATATTTGCGACCAATGCGATCAAAGAAGAGATAAACAACCGGCGTTGTAAACAGGGTAAGAACCTGCGAGACGATAAGACCGCCAACGATGGCGATACCGAGCGGTCGGCGAAGCTCACTGCCAGTGCCACTGCCAAGGGCTAAGGGAACGCCACCGAGCAGCGCTGCCATCGTGGTCATCATGATGGGACGAAAACGCAGCAGGCAGGCTTGGTAGATCGCCTCTTCAGGTTCCATACCGTGATCCCGTTCAGCCTCAAGCGCAAAATCGATCATCATAATGGCGTTCTTTTTCACGATGCCGATTAGCAGGATGATACCGATAAGGGCAATGACAGAAAGATCGATGTGGAAGAGCAGCAAGGCAAGAATGGCACCGACGCCAGCCGAAGGCAGGGTTGAAAGAATAGTGATGGGGTGGATGTAGCTCTCGTAAAGAACCCCGAGAACGATGTAGACCACGATGAGCGCAGCAAGAATTAGGATGGGCTCATTTGTGAGGGAGGCTTCGAAGGACTTCGCCGTGCCCTCAAAGCTGGCGTTGACACTGGCCGGCAGATTGAGCTCTTTGTTGGCCTTATTCACGGCCGTAACGGCGTCGCCGATTGACTTTCCTGGGGCGAGATTGAACGAGATCGTCACCACTGGAAACTGCCCTTGATGGTTGATGGCCAGACTTGCGGGGCGCTCTTCGAGGTGAGTAAAGGTAGAAAGTGGGACCTGCGTACCATTGGAGCTCTTGACGTAGATGTTGTCGAGCGAATCCGTGTTGCGCTGGAACTTGGGTGCGACCTCAAGGACCACGTGATACTGATTCAGCTGAGTGAAGATGGTGGAGACCTGGCGCTGTCCGAAGGCGTCGTCGAGTGTGTCATCGATATTCTGTGGCGTGATGCCGAGGCGTGAAGCCGTATCGCGATCGATCACGAGATGAGCTTCCAGTCCTTCAAGCTGCTGATCGCTGGCAACGTCAGTCATGATCGGAATGGTCTGGAACTTATCGACGAGGCGTTTGGACCAGATGGCAAGCTCGTCCGCGTTGGCGTCTTCCACGGAGTATTGGTATTGCGTGCGGCTAATGCGATCGTCGACGGTTAGATCCTGCAGCGGCTGCAGGAAACATTGAATGCCGGTGACAGACGCGAGGTCATTCTGAAGGACGCGGATCACGTCCGTTGCGGAGTGCGAACGGGTCTCACGATCTTTCAGGTTGATCTGGATGCGGCCGCTGTTCAGGGTCGTGTTGGTGCCATCAATGCCGATGAATGAGGAAACGCTATCAACATCCGGATTCTCAAGGATCTTGCGAGCGAGAGCTTGCTGGCCGGAGGCCATGGCAGCGAAGCTGATCGTCTGTGGAGCCTCTGTTATGCCGAGCAGAACGCCCGTGTCCTGCACCGGAAAGAAGCCTTTAGGGACGATGATGTAGAGGAACACGGTCAGCAGAAAAGTCGCAAGCGTGACCAGCAGTGTGATGGTCTGATGGCGAAGGACAAAGCGAACGCCGGCTCCATAACGGGCAATGACGTACTCAAAGAACTCTTCGCTCTTCTTGTAAAAGCGTGTCTGTTGGCTATCCGGTGTGTGCTTCAAGAGCTTGGCGGCCATCATCGGCGTCAGCGTGAGTGACACGAAGGCAGAGACCAGAATGGTGACTGACAGGGTTACAGCAAATTCACGGAAGAGGCGGCCGACGATATCGCCCATAAAGAGCAGCGGGATCAGCACGGCAATCAAAGAGACAGTGAGCGAGAGGATGGTGAAGCCAATCTGCTCCGATCCCTTCAGTGCGGCCGTGAGAGGGTCGTCCCCTTCTTCAAGGTAGCGGCTGATGTTCTCGATCATGACGATGGCGTCGTCAACGACGAAGCCGGTCGAGATGGTGAGGGCCATCAGGCTCAGATTGTTCAGGCTGTAGCCGAGCAGGTACATCACGCCAAAGGTACCGACGATCGAGAGCGGAACGGCGATCGATGGAATGATCGTGGCAGCTACGGAGCGTAGGAAGAGGAAGATCACCATTACGACAAGCGCGATGGTCAGTAGAAGCTCAAACTGAACGTCTTTGACCGAAGCGCGGATGGTGTTGGTGCGATCAGTAAGGACCTGCAGGGTAACGTTGGCGGGCAAAGAGCTGCGGAGCTGGGGCAGAAGCTTCTGCACCTCATCTACGACGCCGATAATGTTGGCGCCTGGCTGTCGCTGAATATTGACGATGACCGCCGGCTTAAGCTGCAGATCGCGGGCGGGTGCGTCTTTTGTGGCGGGCTGAGCCGAGAAGCCCATCCACGCAGCAAGGTAAAGATTCTCAGCGGAGTCCGCAGCATTGGCGACATCGCTTAGGCGAACGGGTGAGCCGTTTCGGTAGGCGATGATGACGTTGCTGTAATCGACGCTCGACAGTAGCTGGTCGTTGGCACCGATAGTGTAGGCCTGGCGCGCGCCGTTCAGATTGCCCTTTGCTTGGTCAACATTAGCGGTACCGAGGGCGGTGCGCATGTCCTCGAGGCTGAGACCATAGTTCGACATAGCCGTGGGGTTGGCCTGGATGCGAACCGCCGGCTTTTGGCCGCCGTTGATCGAGACGAGACCAACGCCCGAAAGTTGTGAGATCTTCTGCGCAAGCAGCGTGTCGGCCAGGTCCTCGACCTTGGATAAGGCGAGTGATTCACTTGAAAGCGCAAGCGTGAGAATGGGAGCGTCGGCCGGGTTGACCTTGCTATAGACCGGCGGGTTGGGAAGATCCTTCGGCAGATAACTGGTAGCGGCGTTAATGGCGGCCTGCACGTCCTGCTGAGCCACATCAATTGAGTCCGACAGATCAAACTGAAGCGTGATGATGCTACCGCCGCCGGAGCTGGTAGAGGTCATCTGCGAAAGACCTGGGATCTGGCCGAACTGGCGCTCCAGGGGAGCTGTGACGGAGCTCGCCATCACCTCTGGGCTGGCGCCGGGGTAGAAGGTCATCACCTGTATGGTGGGATAGTCGACCTCAGGCAGCGCCGAAACTGGCAGCTGCTTGTATGCGACAAAACCGGCAAGCAAAATGGCCACCATCAGGAGCGAGGTGGCCACCGGCCGGAGGATAAATGGCCGAGACGGACTCATGGCTGTTGTCCTGCGCTGCCTTGTTGTGGCTGACCGTTTTTCCGCGGTCGGCGTGTGTCCATGCGATCAGTCGGCTTTCCGGCATCATCGCCAGTGGCTGGATTGGCACTGTCTGAAGTAGCGCTGGCCGATTGAGGAGCTCCCGCTGTTCGTCCTGCAGCTGCGTGCGGTATCACGCGGCTACCATTCTTGAGTTTCTCCTGGCCGTCAATCACAATCTGATCGCCAGCTTTCAGGCCGTCCGCGAGAATCACTTGCGTCCCTTCCGTTAGATCGACTTTGATCGGCTGCATGATGACGTAGTGTGGAGGACCGTTCTGCGGCTTTGTGCCGCCACCCGGAGCGTTGGCATTTGGCTTTGCCTTTCCACCTTTCACCCCATGTCGCGTTGCGGCGTTCGCATCCTGCAACTCTTTGGGTGGATCGCCTTCACGAAGAACGTAGACGAAGCTGCCCTGCGTTCCGGTCTGGACTGCAGCTGCGGGGATCACCAGAGCGTTAGGCCGTTGTTGCAGAATCAGCCGTACGTTGACGAATTGATTAGGAAAGAGCGTGTTCTCCCGGTTGTCGAAGATGGCTTTAACCTTGTCTGTACCGGTCGTAGTATCGATCTGGTTGTCCACCGTGAGCAGGCTGCCGCTGGCCAGATGCGTCGTCTCAGACCGATCGTAGGCTTCAACGGAAAGGCGCTTGCCGGCCCGGGTCATCTGCAGCACCTGGGGTAAATAGTCTTCAGGTAGCGTGAAGATGACGGCGATGGGCTGCAGCTGTGTAACCACGACGAGTCCCGTCGTGTCAGCAGCATGAACGATGTTGCCAGGATCTACCTGCCGAAGCCCAACTACCCCATCGATCGGTGACGTGATCCTGCTGTAGACCAAGTTGACTCGTGCAGCATCAATCGCTGCTTGATCAGCAGTTAGTGTGCCAGTCGCTTGGCCGGAGGTAGAGATCTGTGCCTGCTGGCTTTCGCGGCTTACCACGCCAGCCTGATAGAGAGCTGTATATCGGGCTGCCTCCGCATCTGCATTCTTTGCATTGGCCTGATCGCGGGCGAGCTGCCCCTGGGCTTGCTCGAGCGCCGCTTGGTACGGGCGAGAATCGATCTCAATGAGAAGTTGGCCTTTGCGGACAGACTGCCCCTCGCGAAAGTTAACGCGCATCAGCTGGCCGTCAACCCGTGAGCGGACTGTAACCGTGTTGTAGGCAGTCACCGTTCCAAGCGCCGTCAAATAAATCGGCATGTCTTTCTGTTGAACCGGAATAACAGAGACAGGGACCGGCCGGTCTGCAGCGGCAGCCAGCTTCTGAGTGTCAGCCTCCTGCTGCTGTTGATTGGCACGAACCTTCCAGATAATGCCGGCAATAACCAACACGATGACCGCAGCAACCAGAAGCTTACGCAGAAGGGAGCCTCTTGGCGCCGAAGACGCAGGTGGGGTTGTCTGCCGCTCGGGCGGCGGAAGTGCCAGCGGGGGCTCGTGTTGCTGGAGACTTTCCTGCTCAACTGGGACAGATGCCATGCACGCTCACTTGGAAGATATCTGCTCTTCAATCGCTGCTGCCTAACGGGAAGAGCTTCTCAATCCATGATAATGACGTGAGCACTGGTATGAAGGTTTCATGAGCTGGGTCCCACGAATAAAAGTCGCTATGAGACGATGGCCCGTGGGTTTGTAGCCCGAGCAACAAGGTCAGGAGCAGCAGGATGATGCCGCAGCAACCAATCCCGCCTGAGGGGAATGTGTCGATTTCGCCTCAAGAGCTGACGGCGCTCCCTTTGTGCGTTGATCTGGACGGAACGTTGGTTCGGTCCGACACGCTTATCGACTCCACGCTCGCGCTGGCGCGGCAATCTCCCCTGCAGCTGCTGAAGCTGCCGGGCTGGTTGCGGGGCGGGAAAGCTGCCCTGAAGCGGCATCTGACGCAGGCTGTGGAGCTCGATGTCGTGCACCTTCCCTACAACCAGAAGTTGATGCGGTACCTGGAAGAACAACATGCCGCCGGCCGGCCACTTTACCTCGCGACGGCCGCGGACCGTGTTCTTGCAGATCGGGTCGCTGCGCATGTGGGATTGTTCTCCGGTGTTCTGGCGTCGGATGGGGCGCATAACCTCGCTGGCGCGAACAAGCTGGCAGCGTTTCAGAAGAGGTTCCCGGCCGGTTTCTGCTATATCGGTAACGCCAGCGCGGATCTGCCATTGCTGGGCGCGTGCGCAGCAAGCGGGGCGGAGGTCCTGGTCGCCAATCCGACCCGCGGCTTAGCTGCCGGACTTCGCGCGGCAGGGATCGTGCCGACACGCAGTTTCGTGGAGCGCGCCTCGCCACTTCGAGCCTGGATGAAGGCTATTCGGCTGCACCAGTGGGCAAAGAACATTCTCATCTTTCTTCCCCTGGTGCTGGCGCATGTCCGGGCAATCGGATTGCTTGCCGGCGCTGTAGTGGCATTTCTCTCTTTTGGCCTCTGCGCCTCCGCCACGTACATCATTAACGATTTGCTGGACGTCGAGGCGGACCGGATGCACCCGCGCAAGCGGAAGCGGCCATTTGCGTCAGGGGATCTTTCGGCAATTTACGGAGTGATCGTGGTGGGGCTCTTCTTTGTGTGTGCCACCCTGCTTGCGATCGCTGTGCCGTATGTTGTACGTGCGTTGTC
Organism: uncultured Acidobacteriaceae bacterium; assembly: GCA_964235665.1. Classification (GTDB taxonomy): domain Bacteria; phylum Acidobacteriota; class Terriglobia; order Terriglobales; family Acidobacteriaceae; genus Edaphobacter. The sequence continues at coordinate 220,610 of CAXSAY010000004.1, read as the reverse complement.
GCCTCAGCTCGCGCTCTCTGAGCCCTACTCTTTCCTCGGCTGGCTTCTGCTTTACACGGTGACAACGCTGGCGTACTCGCTGCGCTGGAAGCGTGCACTGCTGATCGATGTGATCGTGCTCTCAGGGCTGTACACGATTCGTATCCTGGCCGGGTCAGCAGCGACCGGAGTCGAAGTGTCAACCTGGCTGGCCGGCTTCAGTATCTTCTTCTTTCTGTCGCTCGCGTTCGTCAAGCGGTTTGCGGAGCTCGAGAGCCTGAGGGCTCGTGGCGGTGTGACCTCCAAGGGGCGCGGTTACCACGTGGAGGACATCGAGCAGCTGCGAAGCTTTGGGTCGTCTTCGGCGTACGCGTCCGTGGTGGTCTTCACGCTCTACATCTCAAATCTATCGAATGCCCACGAGCTTTACCGGCACTCAACCCGGTTGTGGCTGCTGGTTCCGGTGCTGCTGCTTTGGCTGAGCCGGTTGTGGTTGCTCGCCAGTCGCGGACAGCTGGATGAGGATCCTGTCGTGTATGCGATCACAGACAAGCGTTCGCTAGCCCTGGGAGCGCTGGTCGTTCTGATTGCGCTGTCGGCGCTGTAAACGAGGCTCGATTACGCTCAGAGAGACCTATGCAACCTAACATTCCATACCTGCCAAACTACGAAGAATCTGCCCTGGATGCTGCCTTCAAGGCGCTCTACGAGGAGGTCGCGACCTGGTCTGCAACGCGCTTCACATCTGAGGAGCGTGAAGCATTTCGCCTCCACTGGCTTGGTCGCAAGCAAGGACGCCTTAAGCTAATCGGAGACGCTTGGCTAAAGGCCGCACCGGCGGAGGCTCGTAAAGCGCTGGGCCTTCGCTTCAATCAGCTGAAGCAGGCCGTGGATGCGGCGCTGGAAGACAGGACGCCGGTTAGGTCGGAGGCCGAGGTTCTAGCTTCGGGTGGCGCTATTGCGAGCAGTCTAGATCTATCTCTGCCGGGGCTGGTCCGCAGACCCGGCACGCCGCACCCGCTGACTGAGACGCTGCAGGCGGTTGTGCAAGTCTTTGAAAACCTTGGCTACTCCGTGAACCTGGGGCCACAGGTTGAGACGGACTTCTATAACTTCGAAGCGTTGAACTTTCCGCCGAATCACCCAGCGCGGGATACGCAGGACACGCTGCTTGTTGCGAATCAGGGACATAAGGCGTCGCGGGATCGGCTGTTGATGCGCACGCATACATCGCCGGTACAGATCCGGACGATGGTAGCGAGCGACCCGCCACTGCGGATTGTGATCCCAGGAAAGGTGCATCGGAACGATGCGGCGGACGCGACACACTCACCTATCTTCCACCAAATAGAAGGGTTAGCCGTTGGTCCAGATGTCACGTTTTCGGATCTGAAAGGGACGCTGGATCACGCCATGAAGGCGCTGTTTGGTGGGGATGTGCGGACTCGGTTTTTTCCTAGCTTTTTTCCGTTTACGGAGCCTTCGGCAGATGTGCAGATCTCGTGTATCTTCTGCGGCGGGGCGGGATGCCGGAAGTGCAAGCATTCGGGATGGATTGAGCTGCTGGGTTGTGGGATGGTGGATCCCGCTGTATTTGAAGCAGTTACGGAGGAGCGGCGACGAGAGGGGCGGGATCCGGAGGCGTACCACCCGGCTCGGGTGAGCGGGTTTGCGTTTGGCATGGGGGTGGAACGGATTGCCATGATTCGCCACGGTGTGGCGGATATTGGACAGTTCTATAGCGGCGATCTGCGCTTTTTGGAGCAGTTCGCGTAGGGTTTCGTCGAGGTTAAGGCCACTTTCGCCGAGGTCCATCGCACGACGGCCCGAGGCGTGGCAATCGGTACACTAAGTTCGCCCTCTCATGAAGATTCTTACTGCATGGCTTCGCGCCACTCTGCCCACGATTTCTGTCTCTGACCGACAACTGGCTGACGACCTGACGCTGCGGGGGATCGCGGTGGAGGGTGTCCACGACCTTGGTGTGTCCGCTACGGGTGAATCGAATGGGCACCTGTTCGAGATGGACATCACGACCAACCGGGTGGATGCGATGAACCACCGTGGTATCGCACGGGAGATTGCGACGATGTACGCGCTCGAGCTGCCGACGCTCCGGCCGGTGCTGCCGGTGGTGAAGCAGGCTGAGACGCCCTTCCCGGTGCGGATCGAGCGGGAGGCGAAGGCGTTCTGCGGGCGGTTTACGGCGCGGGTGCTGCGCGGTGTGACGATCGGGCCGAGCTCGGGGCGGGTGAAGACGTTCTTTGAGCTGCTGGGACAGAAGCAGATTTCAAACGCGGTTGACGCGACGAACTTTACGCTGCTGGGCATGGGTCACCCGACGCACGCGTTCGATCTGGACAAGGTCGAGGGCGGGATCGTAGTGCGGCTGGCGCGAGAGGGTGAGCAGCTGAAGCTGCTGGACGGGACGACGCGGACGCTTGCGATCGACGACCTAGTGGTGGCGGATGAGCGGAAGGCGCTGGGGCTGGCGGGGGTGATGGGCGGATGGGAGTCGATGATCACGCCTGAGACGACCAACGTTCTGGTGGAGGCGGCGTGGTTTGACCCGGCGGCGGTGCGGCGATCAGCGCGGCGGCACGGGCTGCACACGGATGCGAGCCATCGCTTTGAGCGCGGGGCGGACTTCAACGCGCCGCCCCTGGCAAACGACCTGGTGTCGGAGCTGATCCTGGCTGACGGCGGAAGCGTCGCGGGCGAGATGGTGGACGTGGTCGTGCCGATGGTCGAGCAGCGTACAGCCAAGCGGGCGGCGATCTCGCTGTCGGTGCGCGAGGTGCAGCGACACCTGGGAACGACGGTGGAGGACGCGGCGGGTGAGAGCGCGCTGCGGAGTTCGCTGGTGGAGCAGTACCTGACATCGCTGGGATGCCGGCTGGAGCGGACGGACGAGGCAGGCAGCTACGCGGTGACGCTGCCGAGCTGGCGGCTGGATCTGGAGCGCGAGATCGACCTGATCGAAGAGGTCGCGCGGGTGTTCGGGTACAACCGCTTTGCGAACACGCTGCCGACGCCGCTGCCGGTGCGGCGGCACGGGACCGCCGGGCAGGAGCGGGCGCTGCGGACACGGCTGCTGGCGCTTGGGTTCACCGAGGCGATCTCGTCGACGTTTGCGTCGGCCGCGGAGGCGACGCTGTTTCGACCGGAGACAACGGAAGAGGTGACGGAGGACGGTGCGCCCTTGCAGCACGTTCCGATGGAGAACCCACTTTCGGCGGAGGCCGGGCTGCTGCGGCCGACGCTGCTGCCGGGAATGCTCGCGATGCTGGCGCATAACCTGAACCGCGATGTGCGGGAGGTGCGGCTGTTTGAACAGGGGCAGGTGTTCCTGGGGACGGCGGACGGCGAGGAGATCGGCGACGTCGTCGAGACGGCATCGCTGGTTCTGGGAGTGACGTCGGCGACCGCACAGCGGACGCCCCTTTACAGCGCGGAGGATGCACCGATCTTTGAGTTGAAGGGTGCGATCGAGTCGCTGACATCGCTGTTCCAGCTGCAGGGCGGGGAGGAGGCGCTCAGCTTTTCGACGGCTGGTGTGCCGGCGTGGATTGAAGGGGGACGCGGTGGGGTGGCGCTGCTGCACAACCGGCCGTTTGCCGCGTTTGGCGAGCTCGCGCGCGCGGAGCAGGCGACTCGGAAGCTGCGGCAACCGGTGTATCTGGCGACGGTGGATGGGAGCGAGCTGCTCGCGCTGCCACTGAAGGCGCACACGGCGCGGGAGATCTCGCGATTCCAGGCGGTGGAGCGAGACCTTTCGTTCCTCTTTCCGGACACGACCGAGTGGCACACGATCGCGGCGACGATCGGTGCGCTGGCCTTGCCGGATTTGGAGCGGCTGTTGCCGCTCGAGATCTTCCGCGACCCGAAGGGAAAGGCGATTGCGGTGGGACAGCACTCGCTGCTGTTCCGGCTGGTGTTTCAGTCACCGACGCGGACGCTGACGGATACAGAGCTGGTGGAGGCGTCGCGGCGGGTGACGGAGGCGTTGACGGCGCTGGGCGGTGTGCAGCGGATGCCAGGATAGCCCCCGCTGGCGGAACGGTCAGCCCTCGGGCGCGCCAAGACGCTCAGCTGCCACGCAGGTAGCGATTGGGAACATTCTCGAGGCGGGGAAGCTCTCTGCCGAGTGCAGACAGGAGGGTCCGGATGTTGGCGTAGGTGTCTTCTTCTGTGCGTTGTAACTGTCGCAGCAGACCAAGTTGCGCGTAAGAGACGGGGGTCACGTCAAAGCACTGCGTCTCCCATTCGCAGCCTTTGCCCCAGGTGATGCCACGAAGAAAGAGATCGGCTTTGGCACCCGCTTCGAGCAGAAGGCGCATGACCGGCTCGGAACGATTCGCATGCGAGTTGACGGTATGAAATATCGGGGTTTGGCCACCGAAACCGTCGCTCCCCACGGCAGCGCGCGGATCGACCTCGGTCCCAAGTTCAAGGAGCTGGCGTGCGACCTGGAGATGACCATACTCAGCCGCCACGTGGAGCAGCGAAGCACCGGTCAACGGGGTGAAGGCACACATCATCGACGTCTTGTGTTTGAGAAGAAGCGGATCGCGGCGAACTGCCGCTGCGAGAGCTTCCGGGTCGTTCAGCAGAACCGGAGCAAGTTTCGGATCCTCCAGAACCGCACCCCGTTCGAGAAGCAGGCGAAGGCAGTCCGCAAAGCGGTCTGACCGGAGATACATATCAAGCAGGATAGTGACAAGCGGCTGGCCCTTGATGGCTGAGCGGGCATCGCAACCGTCGTCCAGGACGGTCCGAATGCGGTGGACGGAGTGGAGTTCGAGCGCGGTCAGAAGTTCTTCTTCGAGGATGGGGTCCATGGCACGCTCCTGAATACGGCGAATGATATCTGGGCACAACCAAGGAGCGATGCTTTGATCGAGCGACTTGTCCCCCGGGGTGCTCGTGGGAGAGAAGCAGGTTCCCTGAAGTTGCCACCGATGGGGCGAGCAGAGTGATCTGTGAAACAGGGGGTGCATCTAGCGTGGTTCCTTGCGCTGCTATTTGGGACCTGTATTCCACCTGGCGTCGCCCTATACTTTTTGTGGAATACCAGCTTTGTGAGGGTACGGGATGAGCACAGCAGCACCGATCAGCGTGGATGAGTTTCAGGCGCTTGAGCAGAAGGTGTATCGCGCGGTGGAGATCGTGAAGCGCGAGCGGGAGGCGCGGGCGGTGGCCGAGGCTGAGGTGCTGCGGCTGAAGGACGAGCTGGCGCGGGAGCGGCAGGAGAACAGTGCGTCGTCTGAGACGGCGGCGAGTGAGCTCGATGCGCTGCGGCAGGAGCGCGAGCAGGTTCGGCAGCGTGTGGAGAAGATGCTGCACCAGATGGATGAGCTGTTGTAAGCGGGGACTTTGGAGTGAGAGTCGCCCTTCCATGCGGGAGGACTCCGAAGGTGAGGCATTCGCGGCGGGGACGGGGCAAAATCAGGAACGATAGGGGACGGAATGAACGAGAACGAAACGACGACCGGGATTCCGGCGGCGGTGGGGGTAGAGATTTACGACCAGGTGTACCATCTGCGCGGGACGGATCCGGAGTATATCGAGCAGCTGGCGGCTGGCGTGGATGCAAAGATGCGGGCGGTCTCGGCGATGGGTGGGACGGTGGACTCGCTGCGGGTGGCGGTGCTGGCGGCATTGAACCTGGCCGACGAGCTGGCGCAGACTCGGCAACGGGTGGCGACGCTTGAGGGATCGCTGCGGCAGACGCAGGGGTCAGTGCGGACGCGGGCGGGGTCCCTGGCGCATGCGCTGGACGAGGTGTTGGACGACCGCCGGGTGGGGTGAAAGGTCGGCATCGGTCGGGATCTAGCTTCCGTTGAAGTGGCAGGATGTGGGTCGAGGTGTGGTATCCCCGAAATGGGGACTTGTGCGGCGGCGTCAGGTCTGTTGTGCTGACTGGGATGATGACCGTTCCTCGCACGCTTTTCTGGCTGTTCCTTGCTGTGCTCGCTGCGCCGCTAGGCTGGGCGGCGATGGCGTGTGCGCAGAAGGCGGCCCCGGCGGCAGCGTTTCGGAGTGATCCGGCGTTTGTGAGTGAGGTGGCGGGGGCACGGGCGGAGGGCGAGGCGATTCCGGAGCAGATCATGCACTGGAAGCAGGCGAACACGGTGGCGGGGGAGGAGTGCGCGGAGTGCTTTGAGCGGGTGGCCACGCTGAGTTTTCGGGTTGGGCAATGGGACGAGGCGATCCGGGCGGCGACGCAATTCGCACAGATTGCGCCATTGGCGAAGGACCAGGCGTATGCGGAACTGCTGCATGGGTCGGCGGTGTTCCACCTCAACGAGGATCAGCCGACGCCGAAGGAGCTGGCGGAGGCGGATACGGTGCTGAAGGCGGCGATCGTGCATGATCCGGAGCTGCGGACGGCGCTCTATCTGGATGGCCGGGCGCTGGCGGCGCTGCACAAGGACGATGCGGCGCGCGAGGCGTTTACACGCTATGTGCAGATGGCACCGGAGGACGACCGGTACCGGGCGCGGGCGCAGAACTACCTGGCAAATCTATCGCTGGCGCGGGTGACGATGGCGCCGCCGTTCTCGGCAAAGACGATGGATGGGCGGACAGTGTCGCTCGACGGGCTGCATGGGCAGGTGGTGCTGCTGGACTTTTGGGCGACGTGGTGTGTGCCGTGTCGGCAGTTTCTGCCGCGGCTGCAAAAGCTGGCGGCCGATTTGAAGGACGAGCCGTTCACGCTGGTGAGTGTCTCGTGGGATGAAGACGAGGATGCGTGGAAGACGTATGTGGCGGCGAACGGGATGACGTGGCCGCAGGTGCTTGATGCGGGGCATCAGCTGTCGAATACGTATGGGGTGGACGGGCTGCCGCATACCTTCACGATCGACGCGGATGGGGCGCTAAAGAGTGAGGTGGTGGGGGTGGGAGCGGATGATCTTGAGGCACGAGTGCGGGGGCTGCTGCTGAAGGCGAACCGGGAGGCGCATCCGCGGCGGGTGCTGCCGAAGGTGGCACCGGAGACTGGGCCGGCGGGGACGCGGTAGAGCGGAACGAGGGTGGAGGCACGGGGCAGAAGGAAAACTCTTTCCTAACATTGACATTGTGATTGCAACAGCGTGCTTGGTAGGGTCGCGGTGCGTTCCCATCGAGTGTTTCTGCTCGCATCTCGCTTCGTTGGAAGGAAGTCTCATGCGTTTTGCCTTGTCTGCCTTTGTTGTTGCCGCTTCGCTCGCCTTGCCCACAGTCGCCCATGCCGACTCACTGGATGACTTCACGGTGACGGGTCATGGCCTGGACCTCACCTTTACGTTGCCGTCGATGCCTGTGGTTGGAGACAACTTCCAGAAAGGGTTCTTCTTCTACCTGGGCGACATTTCCTTTGTCGAGAACGGCACAACCATGACGGCGAGCGATGTGTTTTTCTACACAAAGCCGGATGATGGGGGATTCAGCCTGAATGATGCCAATGACAACGCCATCGACGGCCTGGACTTTACCGGTCCGAAGCTGTTCACGGGCACGGTGAAGAAACCGACCTTCAAAGAAGGCATGTTCAAGCTGACGCAGTTTGGATGCGGCGGCAACATCGCGGCAGAGACCGTGGATGCGAAGCTGGGTCCGTGCAAGTACCAGCTGACGATTGACCCGGCTGTCGCGCCGGCGGCGACGCCGGAGCCTGGCTCGCTGGCGCTGCTGGGTACGGGGGCACTGGGCGTGGTGGGGGTTCTGCGACGACGGCTGTCGCTCTAGGACGACGCGACTTCCGTAGTCTTTGATGACAAGGGCGGGGCCGAAACGGTGCAAGGGTGCCGGAATCGGCCCCTGCTGCATTTGGGACCGTGCTGAAGGCTCCCCTGCTGAACTGCAGCGAAGGCGGCGTGGCTTTGCTGCGGCCGAGGAGTCAGGATGTGCTACCCAGCCGTCCGCATCCAACCGGGCAGATGGGGAAGGCGGATGAGGGACAGCATGGACAAGATTGAGATTCCGGATGATCAAGTAAGTTCGCTCGATACGATCGCGCCGGGGGTGAAGGGCCTGCGGATATTGTTTGTGAATGTGTTCGGGGTGTCGCACCCGGATGGGACGTGGACGCTGATCGATGCCGGAACGCCATTCGCGGCGGGGCGGATCCGGACGTGGGCGGAGCGGACCTTTGGTCGGCCGGCGAAGGCGATTGTGCTGACGCATGGGCACTTTGATCATGCCGGCGCGGCGGCCGAGCTGGCGGACGGATGGGACTGCCCGATCTTTGCGCATCCGCTCGAGTTTCCGTACCTGACAGGGGAACGGGCGTACGACGCGCCGAACTGGCATGCAGGCGGCGGGCTGATGAGCCTCTTGTCGCCGACCTACCCGAAGGAGCCGATCAACCTGGGGAGCCGGCTGAAGGCGCTGCCAGGGGACGGCACGGAGGTGACGGAGCTGCCGGGATGGACGCTGCTACACACGCCGGGTCATACGCCGGGGCACGTGTCGTTCTTCCGCGATCAGGACAAGACGCTGCTGGTGGGTGATGCGTTCTGCACCACAAAGCCGGAGAGCTTCTTTGAAGCGGCGGTGGCGCAGCAGCCAGAGCTGCACGGGCCGCCGGCGTACTTCACGTCAGACTGGGCGGCGGCGAAGGCGTCGGTCGAGCGGCTGGCTGGCCTCGAGCCACTGACAGTGGCGCCGGGACACGGGAAGCCGCTGGCGGGCGAGGGTGTCGCGAACCGGTTGTATGAGCTGGCGGATGCCTTTGATGTCGTTGCTGTGCCGGACAACATTCGCTGAGAACGTTGCGGAACTACACCAGAAGTGGCAGAAAGGCTTGACTTGCCAATCGGGGGCATCCCGGATAGCATCCAACACAAGAAACCGGTCTGCAAAGCAGGTGCGCGACCAACGCTGGTTGAACCAATATTCATTGAACAGGGATCCAGCTCGTAGATATGGCTCGGTGTGCAGTGTCCGCCAGTCCGGAATGCCTAAAGAGCCACGGCGGGGTCCCACCGTCTTAGACGGGTTCACCAGCGACTCGACGCACGGCCCAGCGGATCGGTTTTCTTTCCTCTCCTACCCCCCCCGTTACAGCCTGTCCTAAAATCTTCGAAACGCTCGGCTTAGGTCCGGACCTCGGCGGCGTTCGAAGACCGGATCGCCATCATTGAGTGCATGGCGAGACCAGAGCGACAACCGCATGGCGAGGCGTGGGCGAACCAACCTGAGGAATGCGCTCGCAACGCAAGAATAGAGCCCCGTAGTTGAGCCTTGCGCCACGCGCCCGAACTCTTCTCTCGGCTAGCCTTGCACTGCCCCCGTACGGCTATCTTCCAAGCACGGTAGCCTGTAGAGAGCCGTGCACCCCATTCTTCTCCACATCGGACATCTTTACCTGCCTACGTTCGGGCTGCTGGCGGCGCTTGGGCTGGCGGGGGCGCTGTGGTTATCGCTGCGGACGGCGCGGCTGGCTGGGTTGGCTCCGGACGAGCTCTGGAATGCGGGGCTATTTGCGGTGGTGGCGGCGTTTGCCGCGTCGCGGCTGCTCTTGGTGATGTTCAATTTCAGAAGCTTTGTGTCGGCGCCGATTCTGCTGCTGATGGTCCCGTCTCTTACGGCGATGGGATTGGGGCTGGCGGCGGTGGCCGTGGTGGTCTTTCTCCGACGAAAGCGCATGCCGGTGCTGCGGGTGTTCGATGCTTGGGGGGCGCCGGCTGCGCTCGTGTGGGCGTTTCTGGCGACCGGGCATCTGGCGGAGGGATCGGACCCGGGGTTGCCGTCGCGGATGGGGCTGCGGACGTCGCTCGCAGGGTATCCCGAGCAGCCGGTGGCGCTTTATGCGGCGGTCGTGGCGCTGCTAGTGGCGGCGTGGTTGTACTTTTTGATGAAGCGGCAACGAGCGGCGGGCCGGGTAGCGGGTGCCGGACTGGTGTGCGTGGGGACCGTGCAGTTTCTCTTGACGTTTCTGCGGCTGCCGTATGTGTATGAGCCGGGATCGGCGATGGCGTGGCTGGATCCGGTGCAGTGGGTAGGGCTGGGGATGGTGGTGGCGGGAGGTTGCTTGTTGCTGAGGCCGGTGCCATTGCCGGTGATCCATCGGGAGCACTCGATGCATGCGTACCAGAGGGAGACATAGCGATGCCGTCGAAGAACATGTTGCCGAAGGGGCAGCGCCATCGCTCCGTGCGGGCGGAGTATGTGAAGACGCGTGGGGTAGAAGAGCCGGCGGCGCCGGTGATTCCGCGACTGGAGCTCGACCCGTACGCGCCGGGGGCGAACGAGGCGACGCACAGCGTGGTGGTGCCGGCGGAGGCGCGCGGACTGCGGCTGGATCAGTATCTGGCGCAGGCGATCCCGGAGATCTCGCGCTCGCGGGTGCAGCTGCTGGTGGAGGGTGGGCAGGTGTTGATCAACGGGGTGGCGCCGAAGGCGAAGCATAAGGTGACGCCGGGCGAGGTGATCGTGATTGAGGGCTCGCCACGGCCGGCACCGCTGAAGGCAACGGCCGAGGATATTCCGCTTGAGATTGTGTATGAGGATGACGCGCTAGCGATTATCAACAAGCCGGCGGGGATGAGTGTGCATGCGGGAAATGCGGCGCCGGTGGTGGGGGCTGCCGAGGAGGACGACGAAGACGAATCGGAGACAAAGAACAGTGAGTTGCGGGATCCGCGATCGGCAGGGACGCTGGTGAATGCGCTGATGCATCACTTTGCGGGAAAGCTTTCGAGTGTGGGGGGCGAGCTGCGGCCGGGGATCGTGCATCGGCTGGATAAGCAGACGAGCGGGCTGATTCTGGTGGCGAAGGATGACCGGACGCATACGAAGCTGTCCGAGGCGTTTGCTGAGCGATCGGTGCAGAAGACCTATGTGGCGCTGGTGCAGGGGCATCTGCGCAAGGAGGAGACGACGGTGACGCTGCCGATCGGGCGGGACCTGATCCGGCGGACGCGGATGACGACGCGGCGGCCGATCGAGGCGGTAGGGGTACGGAGCGCGGTATCGCACGTGCACGTGGTGGAGCGGCTGCAGACGGTGTTTGGCGCATTCACGCTGGTGGAGGTGCGGATCGAGACGGGGCGGACGCACCAGATCCGCGTGCATCTGCAGGCGCTGGGGCATCCGGTGGTGGGGGACACGGTGTATGGGGCGGCGGCGGTGCTGCGGGCTGCGGAGGGAAGAACGCTCGAACTCGGGCGGAACTTTCTGCATGCGGCGCGGCTCGAACTGGCGCATCCGCGCACGGGCAAGGCGCTGCGGGCGGCGGCGCCGCTCTCGGCTGAGCTGCTCGGGTTTCTGGCGGAGCTGCGGGGTGAGGCGCAGGGGAGCGGGGAAAGCCAGTAGAATCGAGCCCGTGATGGATCGCGCTGTGTGTCTCCGACTTTGGTCAGCTGCTCTGCTGCTGACGGGCTCTGTTTTTCTTTATGGGACTGCAATTGCGCAGGCTCCGGATGCGTCGCAACAATCGGCGACGCCGTACTACCCGCCAAAGGCGACGACACCGCAGACCGCGACACCCGCGCCTGCCGGAACGCCCGCGCCGGCGGCAACCCCCGCACCGCAGCAGCCCACGGCGGTGCCGGCTCCGGGTGCGCCCCCACCAGCGCCAGTCGCGCCAGGAGCGGCGGTCTCTCCGGCGCAATCGGGCGGGACGGACGATGAGGCGAATACAACGTTCAAGGTGCAGGTGAACGAGGTGAACCTGATCTTCGCCGTGACCGACAAGCACGGGCGGTTCGTGACCGGGTTGAAGCAGGAGAACTTCGGGCTGCTCGACAATGGCAAGCCGCCGGTTGCGGTGGTGGGGTTTCGGCAGCAGACGAACCTGCCGCTGCGGGTGGGCGTGATGGTGGATACATCGTCGTCGATCCGGTCGCGGTTCCAGTTTGAGCAGGACTCGGCGGTGGAGTTCTTTCTGCAGACGATGCATCGGAATGATCGGGCGTTTGTGGAAGGGTTCGATATCCAGACGAACCTGGCGCAGGACTTTACGAACTCAGTGGATGCGCTGAACCAGGGCATCCGCAAGCTGCGGCCCGGCGGCGGAACGGCGCTCTACGATTCGCTTTACAAGACGTGTCGCGACCAGATGCTGACGCTGCGGGATGATCTGGCGGTGCGGAAGGTGTTGATCCTGCTGTCGGATGGGGATGATAACTACTCGCGGGCGGAGCTGTCGGATGCGATCAAGATGTGTCAGCGGTCGGAGACGATTGTGGAGACGATTTCGACGAACCTGAGCCCGACGAAGGACAAGGGCGACCAGACGCTGCAGGTGATCTCAGACGCGACGGGCGGGCAGGCGTTTTTTCCGAACAAGCTGGAGGATGTGGCGACGGGATTCCGGAATATCGAGCAGGAGCTGCGATCGCAGTACTCGCTGCAGTATCGGCCGGCAAACCTGGTGAACAATGGCGCGTTCCGGACGATCTATCTGCAGGCGCTGGACCCGCGATATAAGGTGCGGGCGAGCAAGGGGTACTTTGCGCCACGGCCGGCGCAGTAGGCGGGCGGCCGTCCTTTCCGGAGAACGGAGTCTCTGACATGCCATCGGATCTGTCTTCAGCATCGGTCTCGCGACGCCGGATTCTACAGGGGTTGGGTGCGGCATCGCTGGCAGCGGCGACATCTCCGAGCCCGGCGATGCCGACCGGCGGTGCGCCAGGGTTTGTCTCGCTGCTGCGACAGCCATCCGCGGTGCGGGTGTTTGTTGGCGATGCGGCCGATGCCGCGCCGCGGGCGATGCAGCGGGTGGGCGAGCGGTGGGCGGCTGCTGGCATGGCGCTGCGGTGCGTGGTGGGCGCAGAGGAGCTAGGGCTGACGCTCTCTGCGCCGAAGGCGAGTGTGCGGCGGGTGCATCTGCGGTGGGCGGGTAAGACGGCGGCGGAGACGCGGGTGCTGGGCGATGCGTGGGAGCGGAGTTATGGCGATCTGGCGTGGCTGCCGATGGAACCGGAGCGGGTGCTGCCCTGGTATTGCGTGCTCGAGACGGGCGGCGGGACGCGTGGGTATGGGGTGCGGACGGGCGCGGGGGCGTTCTGTTTCTGGCAGGTGGATGCGGAGGGAATCTCGCTGTGGCTGGATGTGCGGAACGGCGGGAACGGGGTGCGGCTGGGCGAGCGGGAGTTGCGGCTGGCGCAGGTGGTAGAGCACAGCGGTACGGCGGGGGAGACGGCGTTTCGGGCGACGCAGGCGCTGTGCGGGCGGATGGCGCCGGAGGCTCCGCTGCCGGCGGAGCGGGGCGGGCTGCCGGCGCGGACGATCTTCGGCAGCAATGACTGGTACTACGCGTACGGGAAGAACACGCCGGCGGGGATCCTGCGGGATGCGGAGCTGATGCGGGAGATGGCGCCGGCGAGTGGTCCGCGGCCGTTTACGGTGATCGACGACGGGTACCAGGACCGCGCGGTGTTTCCGGATATGGCGCGGCTGGCGGGGGAGATCGCGGCACAGGGCGTGGTACCGGGGGTGTGGATTCGGCCGCTGCGGGCGGCACCCGGGACGCGGGCTGAACTGCTGTTGCCGATGAGTCGGTTTGGGCCGCGGCATGAGGGCACGGAAGGCGCGGCGTATGACCCGACGGTGCCGGAGGGGCGGGCGGCGGCGCTGGCGGTGGTGCGGGAGGCACGAGGGTGGGGCTATCGGCTGATCAAGCATGACTTCACGACGTGGGAGCTGCTGGGGCAATGGGGGTTCGGGATGGGAGCGTCGCCGACGCGGGATGGATGGAGCTTTCGTGATCGGTCGCAGACAAACGCGGAGATCGTTGCGGGGCTGTATCGCGACATCCGGACGGCGGCCGGGGAAGACCGGCTGGTGCTGGGGTGCAACACGGTGGGGCACCTGGCGGCGGGGATCTTTGACGCACAGCGGACGGGCGATGATGTGAGCGGCAAAGACTGGGAGCGAACGCGGCGGATGGGCGTGAACACGCTGGCGTTTCGGCTGCCGCAGCACCGGAAACTCTTTTCGATCGATGCGGACTGTGTGCCGATCACGGCGGCGGTGCCGTGGTCGCTTACGGAGCAGTGGTTGCGAGCGGTGGCGGCGACGGGGTCTGTGCTGCTGGTCTCGCCGGAGCCGGGCGCGGTAGGCGCGGAGCAGAAGCGGGCGTTGCGAGAGGCGTTTGTGCAGGTGGGTGCGGCGGCGAGTGCGCCGGCTGAGCCCGAGGACTGGATGGATGCGAGGACGCCAGGGGTGTGGCGCGTTGGTGGGGCGGAGACGCGGTATGGGTGGATCGATGCAGAGACGGGGGCTAGTCCGTTTCCGGCTTAGGAAGGGAAGGCGCATCAGGGAGAGCTGCCTGATTGGCTGGAGTAAATGGCATCAAGATAGTGTGGTAGGAAGCAGATCCTAACCGGGATGACAACAAAGCGACATCGACAAACTTTCATTACCCGCACCCTTGCTCTAGAGTGCCGGATCGAGGCGGACCTCCTGGCGAAGGAGCGAGGCTGATTGCTTTGCTGCTCGCCGCGATCGAAGGCTTAAGAAGGGCCGCTCCACGGCAATGTAGAGCAGCGTGGCGGCGACGAGGCAGGCGACGAGATAGATGGCGACGGAACGCCAATCGGCCTCTGCTGTGAGGGATGGGAGCAGCAGGTGCGTGGCGTGGGCAACGGACTTGTGGGTGAGATAGAGGCTGAAGGCGAGGGTGGCGAGAGGCGTGGCGCCGGGTAGGCGTTTGCTGAGCAGACTGCCGGCAGATGTTGCGGAAAGGACAAGAAGACCGAAGCCGAGGGCCAGAATGGGAAAGGCGACGAGGAGGCTCGCGGGCAGATCGGGGCTGGGAAAGGTGAAGGCGGAGAGACCCAGGGCACCGGCGACGGTGACGAGGCCGGCGAGGGCGAGCAGGTTGCCGTGTTGCGTGAGGCGACTCCACCAGGTGGGGCGGAAGGTGCGGATGAGGGCGAGGGTGACGCCAACCACGAGGCCATCGAGGCGGGTGTAGGTGGGGTAGTAGAGGAACTGCATCGTCCTCAGGCCGTGCTCGTCCTCAGGGATATCGGGCGCAAGGACCACATGGTGGAGCAGCCAAGCGCGCAGGACAATGCCGCCGAGAAGGATCAGGAGGAGAACGGCACTGGTTTTGACGATCGAGGGCTTTCGCATGAGGAGCAAGAGCAGCAACGGAAGCAGCAGATAGAAGTGCTCTTCTACGCAGAGCGACCAGACGTGCGAGAACGCGCGCTGCTCAGGGTAGCCGAGGAGGGTGAGGTTCCAGGTGAAGGAGAGGTATTGCCAGACGGCGGACGGTCCGGGAGCCTCACGCCAGAGTGGGACCGCGAGGTAGAGCAGGAGGACCGTAAGGTACGCGGGCAGGATGCGGTACGCGCGGCGGGCGTAGAAGTCTCTGAGAGAGGGTTTGCCGCCATCCACGTGAGAGCGGAGCAGCTGCGAGCCGATGAGAAAGCCGCTGAGGACGAAGAATAGGTCGACGCCGATCCAGCCCACGGCGGCGAATGGTGTTAAGGCTGCGGGAAGCAGATCCTGAATCCTGAGGTGGAAGAGCATGACGATGAGGATGGCTGCGGCGCGCAGGGTATCGAGCCCGTGGAGGCGGAGAAGCGGTGTCGTTGAGGCAGAGGCCATCTGGAGTTGGACCGTGAGTGAGGGATTGTATAAAGACTGTACTGCGTTGATGAGGCAATGAAGGCTGGACTTCTGCCTAGTGGCGATGCGGGCACACCTTCGCCAGGCGCTCCCTCATTAGCCAGGTTGCTTCGTTGCGGCCTCCGCTGTCGGGACCCCTTCAGGCGAGGCAGGAACTGTAAGATAGAAGGACCTTCATGGATCCTCTGCACATACGTAACTTTGCGATCATCGCGCACATTGACCACGGCAAGTCCACGCTCTCTGATCGATTGCTCGAGATGACGGGATCGCTGACCTCGCGCGAGATGCAGGCGCAGGTTCTGGACGCAATGGACCTGGAGCGGGAGCGCGGGATCACGATCAAGGCGCATACGGTGCGGATGGCGTACAAGGCGGCGGATGGCGAGCTGTATCAGCTGAACCTGATCGACACGCCGGGGCACGTGGATTTTTCCTATGAGGTCTCGCGGTCGCTGGCATCGTGTGAGGGCGCGCTGCTGGTGGTCGATGCGTCGCAGGGTGTGGAGGCGCAGACGCTCGCGAATGCGTACCTGGCGATCTCGAATGGGCTCGAGATCATTCCCGTGATCAACAAGATTGACCTGCCGTCAGCGGATATCGAGCGGACGAAGGAGATGATCGAGAAGTCGGTGGGGCTGCCGGCGGATGATGCGATTGCGGTTTCGGCGAAGACGGGGCTGAACGTCGAGGCCATTCTGGAGGCGGTGGTGACGCTGCTGCCGCCGCCGCTAGGGGATCCGGAGGCGCCGCTGCAGGCGTTGATCTTTGATAGCTGGTTCGACGCCTATCGCGGAGTGATTGTGCTGGCACGCATCATCAACGGCAAGCTGCGCAAGGGCATGAAGATCAAGGTGATGTCGAATGGTAAGCAGTTCGACGTCGAAAGCATGGGGGTGATGACGCCGAAGCCGGTGGAGCTGACGGAGCTAACGGCGGGCGAGGTGGGGTTCTTTGTCGCGACGATCAAGAACGTCGCGGATACCAAGGTGGGCGACACACTGACGGAGGTAGAACGGCCGTGCGCCGAGGCGCTGCCGGGCTTTGAGGACATCAAAAGCATGGTGTTTGCGGGGCTCTATACCGTCGACTCGCATGAGCATGCGCTGCTGCGGGATGCGCTTGAGAAGCTGCGTTTGAATGATGCGAGCTTCAACTTCGAGCCGGAGTCGTCGGTGGCGTTGGGCTTTGGGTTTCGCTGCGGCTTCCTGGGTTTGTTACACCTGGAGATCATCCAGGAGCGGCTGGAGCGCGAGTACGACCTGGACCTGATCACGACGGCGCCCGGAGTTCGTTACAAAATTACGCTGACGGATGGATCTGTAACCGAAGTGGATAATCCGTCGCGGTGGCCGGACCCCTCGAACATCGAGCAGATCGAAGAGCCGGTGATTATTGCGAAGATCCTGACCAACGAGGAATATGTCGGAGGCATCCTGAAGCTGGTCGAGGACAAGCGCGGGCGTCAGCAGAACTTTGAGTACGTCTCGGAGACGCGCGTGATGATCACGTACGAGCTGCCGCTGAACGAGATTGTGCTGGATTTCTACGATCGACTGAAAAGTGTCTCGCGCGGTTACGCATCGCTCGATTACGTGGTGGCGGGGACGTGGATCTCGCCGATGGTGAAGATGGACATTCTGATTGGCGGCGATCCGGTGGATGCGCTGTCGATCATTGTGCATCGGGATGCGGCGTTTGACCGGGGCAAGGCGCTGGTGCACAAGATGCGCGAGCTGATTCCGCGGCAGATGTTTGAGGTGGCGATTCAGGCGGCGATCGGGTCGAAGATTGTGGCGCGGGAGACAGTGTCAGCGATCCGAAAGAACGTGATTGCGAAGTGCTACGGGGGCGACATCAGCCGGAAACGCAAGCTGCTGGACAAGCAAAAAGAGGGCAAGAAGCGCATGAAGCGGATCGGCAAGGTGGATATTCCGCAGGAGGCGTTCTTGGCGGTGCTCAAGGTGGGAGAAGAGTAGCGAAGGCGCCGGCCGAGCGAGGGAAGCAGGAGGGATCGTGCCTAGGTAACCGGCGTAATGCGATTTCGCAAGGGCGATCATCGCGTTGGATTACACGATTGTAATGTTGTTCTGTGGAAACCTTTGTCTGTGTTTGACTTAGGTACGGCGGCGCGTCGGTGTGGCTAGCCAGGAGGTTGAGCGTAGCTCTAAACTAAACAAACGAAAAGGGTTAGCGATTTCGGGATGGCATTGTGGCGCGCTGGGAAGAGCGCATGATACTGCGAGTGCCGCGAAACAAGGCAGAAAGGATTCACAGGTATTTCCACAGAGAAGGGTGTTTATCCGGTGCAGAGGGGACCTTTGCGGTCTCCCCCTGTACCTTGCACTCTACGGCGGGCGTTAACGACGCGGGGTGGTGGACGTCGGACGCGGTGTGGTGGAGCGGGATCCAGCCGGGCCAGAGGCGGAGGGTGCCGATGGCGGTGGAGCGGCGATGCCCGAGCTCTTATTATAGGCATCAACAGCGGCCTGCGTGATGTCGGTGGATTGAAGCGCCCACATCACATTGCTGGTCTGCTGGTTGCTGACGTCGAGGAGAAGGGTGAAGCCATTCTGCTGGCAGTAGTTCTTCATCGTGATGGAGAACTTCTGCGCGACCTTAGCGTAAGACTCCTGCAGATCAGCCTGAAAGGCGTTGTTGGAGTCTTCTGCGTCGCGGTTTAGCTGCTTTTCTTTGGTGTCGATCGTTCGCAGGCGGGCTTGACGCTCTTCATCAGACGAGGTGGCAGGAGCGGCTTGCGCCTGCTTCTTGAGGCTGTCTACTTCATTGGACAGGGACTCAATCTGAGACTTCTTCGGCTCGTACTTCTTCTGAACGGTCTGAACGGCGACCTGACCCTCATTTGTCGAGAAGACAGCCTGCTCGAAGGCGATCAAGGCTACCTTGGCGGGAATAGCCTGAGGAGCAGCGGTTGTCGGGGCAGTGTTGGCGGTGGCGGCAGCGGGTGCGGCTGCGGAGGCTGCACCGGTGGTCTGTGCAAAGGCCGAGGCAGGGATCAGGCCGGCGCTGAGCGCCATGGACACGATTACGGTGCGATTCATGCTGGTGTGTTGCTCCTTACGAAGATCGGTTCGATTCGAGATCCGTCGAGGACGGTCCTGCGATGCATGGCTACCTGTGGCGGCAACCGAATGGTTCTCCTGCTGGAGCCGCACGGCCAACGCGGAACGTGACTGTGTCCGGCTTCGGCCAGCCCCGCGTCTCTCCAGAAGAAACGCCTGCGCTGGACGGCAGATCAAGCGCAATTATAGGTATGGCCTAATACGCGGTCAAACCGGCGAGGGCGGGGCCGAGGGTTGTGGCGCTGGCGCTCGTCGCCCGGGTTGGAGACAGATTAGAAGAGGGTCGAGGACGCAACCGGCCAGAGCGAACCTTCTGTTTTTTGAAGATACCTCACGGCCTTCTCCAAATTGTAAAAGATCGCAGCCGACCATGTAAGCCTAAGGTCTTTGCAATGAATAAGGTGTAAATGGTACGTGGCTTGCTTTCATGTATGGTGTCGCATGGTTCTGATCTTCGGACTGCGCGTCCTCTTTCGGCGTGAAGCTGCTCCTGCAATGACGGGAATGGCCGCTGGAGCAAGAGTTTGCCCCTCGAACAAGGGGTTCTTCAGGAGGCCAGTGACTGGCCAGTAGTCGTAGGTAGTAGGGCGGTAGCCGAGCAATGTCGCGGGCAGGATGGCTTGCACGCGGTCTGAGAATGCGGAGAGTGGCTTCGCCGCAAGGGAAATGTCGCGGCGCCGCTTGCCAAGCCTCCCGTTTCGCGGTACGCTGAGGTTGCCTTGGAAAGCCCTGTCGGGTGCCCTCCGTTTCCGTGTAGGGTGAGTGTTTTCCGGGTGCATCCATTTGCCGGAAATGTCGAGCGCGGGTTTTGATCTGAGGAGGCATCAGATTAGAAGCGGCGTTCAAGCGAATAGAAGCAGCATGGACCGCGATCTGCGGAGACGTCGTTTGCTAAGGCGAGCGATGGTGACGTGACAAGATGTCCTATTGAGTGACCGCTTGACTCTGACGTGTCTTCTACAAATCTTCTCAGCAGTACGGCTCCAGATTCGTCCCTCGCGCGGCACGGCGGTTCGTGTGCGCGGAATAGCGTCTCGTCCCGGCAAGCGTAACCCCGAGGTTTGCGCGCCCAGTTAGAGCACGATCGTGCCATTAGGAAGTGGAAGCATGAGTTCAGAGCAGAATGTGCCTGAGGTGCCAATGCACCAGGGCCCGCCCCCATCTCAGCAGCAGGAATCCCTAACGGAGCCTGGTACCCCTCACGGGATGGGCCAATCCAAGAGCAGTCGACGGCGGCGGCGTAAACGAAAGACAACTGGCGGCGAGTTCGCTTCTGAAAACGGTGGCGCGGTCGCAGGGACCCTTCCGGCGCTACAGGGGCAGGCGAGTCAGCAGGCACCAGGGGGTATGCCGTCGGCGGCGCCCCAGCAAGGGTCAATGCATAACGGACAGCAGGCAGGGCAGAACGGGCAGCAACCAGGGCAGAACGGACAGCAGCAGTCCGGGCATACCGGGTCTCAACAAGGGCAGCCTGGTGGCGCAAAGCGATGGAAGAAGAAGTTCCGTGACCGCGATCGGGATCGACCGCGACACGCAGACGCCGGGAATGGCCAGCCAACTACCGGCTTCTCCGCGCCACCAAGCGGGCCGCGGGATACGAATACACATCAGTTCGGGAATCGATCGGACTCCTTCAAGCGGAAGGGAAGTGGCAGCAGTGGCGGGGGCAAGCAGGGGCGCGACCGTGGTCCGCGAAGCTTTGTCGGACCGATGGACCATAGCTACCGTGCAGTAAACGGGAACTTTACCGAGGCGCCACCCTCCACAATCGAGCAGCATGGAAGTGCCTTTCACGGGCGATCCAAGAGCTATCACAGCTCCGGCGACAGCCAGCCCATCGACTACTCGCAAGGGCGGTCGATCCCGATCGCGGAAGACGCACCGACGCGTATCTACTTTTTCATCGACGACTTGTTCATCACGGCCAAGATCAATGAGACGGCCCGCAAGCTCGGGGTGAAGGTCGCCTTTGTGAAGAACGAGAAGGAAGTGATTGCAGAGATGCTGGCCGTTGAAGAGGCGAGCCGCCCCGGCCTGATCGTCTTTGACTTGAACAACGCCAATGCAAAGCCGCTGACACTGGTACCGAAGTTGAAGGCGAAGTTCAAGCGATCCACCTCGATCGTCGGCTTTCTTTCCCATCTTCAAGGGGATCTGAAAGCAAAAGCTACCGAGGCTGGGTGCGACACGGTCATGCCGCGAGCGGCTTTCTCGCAGAATCTGCCAAACCTGCTGCGGCGCTATGGGCTTGAGGAAGAGTCTGACGACGCGAACTACAATCAGTAACGCTGCCCGACGCACGCGATACAGCCCGGAGCTATATGCTCCGGGCTGTGTCGCTTAAGCCTCGGGCTTTCGATGGACAGATCAGCCTGGAGGCCAGTGCATAGGGCGTCCGCCGAGGAGATGGAGGTGCAGGTGATGAACGGTTTGGCCGCCATCCGCGCCGGTGTTGATGACCAGGCGGTATCCGGTGCCAAGACCCTTCTGTGCTGCGACTTGCGCGGCAGTAGCAACGAGGTGCCCAAGCATCGGAGTGTGCTCGGCAAGGGCTTCTTTGGTAGAGGTCAGGTGCTGTTTTGGGATGATTAAAAGGTGTTGCGGGGCCTGTGGGTTGATGTCTGGAAACACGAGCACCAGGTCATCCTCGTAGACGCGATCGACGGGGATAGTGCCGATGGCAATCTTGCAAAAGAGGCAGTCCGCGGGGGACGAAGGGGCGATGCGGTCGGGCATGGGAGAAGTCTACGCCGACTCCTGCCCGCTAGTGGCCGGGCGGGGCGGGAACCATGACGGCGTTGGGGTCGACTTTGGGGATGCCGAAGTGGCCGGCAAGGTGAAGGAGGTCAAGCGGCCGAATGGAGCCGGAGACCTGGATGACGTTCATGTTGCGTGGGCCGCGGAGCATCACGGTCATGTCACGAACTTCTGTGCCTTCGTAGTGGAGCCAGAGATCGGTGAGCGGCCGGTCGGGTTGTGCGTTCTGGCCGGGCGTCGCGTTGGTGTTGACGAGGTGCTTCCAGCCGGCGGCGTTGTAGTCGGCGACAAGCGCGGTGAAGGCCTCCGGGGTGTAGAAGGCGGGCTGCGCATAGCGGTAGGTATCGACCGTGACGGAGGCGAGCGAGGATGCGGAGCCGTTGCCGAAGAGGGTCTGGGCGGACTGCAGCATGGAGCGGTCGAAGGTAAAGGAAATGCGTGAGGCTGGCTGGTCGGCAAGGTTTGCCAGGGCGTCATAGACGCCCTGGGGCTGCTGCGCCGCGAGGGGGAGGGATGCTGCGAGAGCAAGTGCGGTGGTCAGGATCGCGGCGCGGAGACGCATGATGATCAGGAGGCCTCTGCATGAGTTAGACCAGATCGCGTAGAGAAAGTTGCGGTGGCCGGAACGGACGTCGAAGGAGCGACCCTGCCGAGGTGTCTGTGCCATCAACTTCCCTCTAAGCGTGTAGCGGGCCCATGGAGCTTTAGTGCCGGCGAGGCTGATGGTGCAGTCTGGAACAGACTGTTCCGGACCGACCAGAGCGGAGCCGTCACACTCACCTCTCCACCCCCGCAGCCAACGCTCTCAACGTCAGCTCCGTCGTGTGACTTGAGTAAGCTGAACGTGTAGTGATCGGGAGGGACGCGGTCAAACCGAATGCTTCGGTCAGAACTCAGCTGTTTGCCCTGAGCCGCACCCTCGGCGAGGGTGCGGCCGAGGACAAGAGGAGCGGTGGCGCAATCCGTTCGTGTTTTGTCTAGGATGACGACTTGAATCTCACCTAATCCTCCGACCGCGACGTCGATCGATACGTCGGAGTCGATGACAGTGAACTCCGCCTCGCCCTGGCCCACATAGGTAACGCCGGACCAGGCCGTGCTTACCAACGTGTACCGCCCGGGTGGTATCTGCGGGATCAGGTAGCTGCCATCCTCTTCCTCTCACTCGTGTGATCTCTGTGTTGCAGAACGACGTCATAGCGATCAACGAACGAGCTGCCAGCAGAACCGGACGGACGTACGATGACTCGGAGATATAGCTCGCGCGTTACAGCGATCTCGAGCCCCGTCAGCTGCTGCCCTTCGCCGATCGACACGGGACGTGCCTCGCCTGTTGCGGGCTTCTACGAGGAGAGTTCGGGATGAACCTTTCGCTTAGGGCTGGACAGCAAGCGTGGCGGTACCGTAGGAGCCGGAGCAGCTGCCGCTGGGAACGTTGATGGACGACAGGGTGAGGGTTTTCGCAGCGGGATCAAAGGTGCCGGCGAGTTGAAGGGGAGTCTTCTGGCCGTCGTTCGCGGTGAAGTTGAGGATGGCGGAGCTGCCGGTGATGGCGCCATCCGCGCTCGCGAGGGTCCCTCCGGTGAAGCAGGCGAAGCCGCCGAGGGTGGCAGAGCCAGAGATGAGGAAGATGCCGTCACCCGTGCCCTGGGTGAACTGGCTGAGCTTGAGAGCGATCGTCTTGGCGGGGCTGGTGCCATCGATCGAGCCCGTGTAGGAGCCGGTGAGCGGCGCGTACTTGACGCCGGTGATGGTCCCTGTGGCGCCATTGGCGCAGCCGCCCGCGACGCTGTAGGTGCCGCTGAGCATGCCGGAGGTCTTATCGGCGCGGGTGGCCGTGAGGCTGAGGAACTGGCCGTTGACCGAGAAGGAGCGCTCCGCGATCTTTAGGCTCTCCGCGGTTCCTTTTAGAGGGACGCTGACCGCGGCGACGTAGCAGCCGGAGGATGGAACGACCTGAAAGGCCGACGTGATGACGTCGTTGGTTCCGGGATCGTCGGCTTCCTCATAGACGAAGCCGGAGAAAGAAGCAAAGGGCGAGACGCCGGTGGATGGGGTGGCCTGGAACTGCCAGTTTCCGGTAAGCAGGACGTACCCGGGGTCTGGCGGTGCAGCGACGGGCGAGCCGCCCGGAACAGCGACGTTGCCGCCACAACCCACAGTGGTGGCGAGCAGCGTGGCGGCTCCGAGAAGGGCAGCGGCGGGCGCGGATGCACGGCGCGCACGAGAGATCGATGGTGCCAGGGCAGAAGGGACGAGAGGGGAGAGTGGCTGCATGTGTGATACCTCGCCGGGATCGAAGGGAGTCCCAGTCTTAAGTCGGCTTTCTGTCTTCACTGTCCTGCAATAAAACGGCCATTTGCGAGAAGTTGTGGTTTTGGTTGATTCCCTGTTGTTTGGGGCAGTTCGACACGAAGGTGTTCGCGGAAGGTCCACCAGCAAAGTGCAAGAAATTGCAGTGTAACGGCAACAATCATGCGGCGTTTTCTGGCGACCGATGGAGACGGCGCACATGTCGACAGCGATGATGCGCTCGCATATGGGAGGCGGTCAATGCGGACGCGGGCGAGCCGTGGGGAATACGAATATTCCGGATCGCTGCGATGTTCGGGATCAAGGCGGAACCGGGGAACGCTCCACTGCGGTCCGACTTACTTCCCTTCGACCGCCGCGGGGTCTGGCCGGAACGATGGCAACGATGCCGGTAGGAGGGAGGGCTCCGGTGGGCAGCGTCTTACAATGGGCGAGGATGACGGATACGAGCGGGTGCGGGCGGTGGTGGCGGCGATTGGGTGTCTTGGTGGGCTCTGCTCCGCTGCTGGCGCTGCTGGGATGTCCGCAGAGTGATCCGCTGGGGCCGCCGCCTGTGCAGGCTACCGCTCCGACGCTGACAGCACCGACGACGGCGCAGGGCAGGCCAGTGCAGAAGACGCCGGCTGTGGATCTGGCGGCTGCGCCGGCCGAGGCGCCGGTGCAGAGCATTCCACAGACTGCGGCCCACGTTGCACGGGTACAGGCGTTGATCAATAGCGCGGAGCGCGCCTATGCGAGTGGTGTAGCGAACTATCGCGCTGGGCGGCTGGATGCGGCGCGGGCAGATTTCGATGCGTCGATCGACCAAATCCTGACGAGCGGGATCGATGTGAAGGCGGATCCGCAGCTGGCGGATGAGATGGATCATCTGCTGAGCGCGGTGAACTCGCTTGAGATGGCGTCGCTGAAGCAGGGCAACGGGTTCTCGGCGCCGGTGGAAGCAGCACCGCTGGATGCGGCCGATGAGGTGACGTTTGCGCCAAACGCGGCGTTGACGGCGAAGGTGCAGACGGAACTGAAGACGACGCAATCGGATCTGCCGCTGGTGGTGAACGATTACGTGACCGGCTTCATCAACTTCTATTCGAACTCGCAGAAGGGTCACGCACATCTGCTGCGCTCGCTTGAGCGTGCGGGCAAGTACAAGGACATGATTCAGAAGAACCTGCGTGACGCCGGTCTGCCGCAGGATCTGATTTACCTGGCGGTGGCGGAGTCGGGCTTTCAGCCACAGGCGCTGAATGCGAAGAGCGGCGCGGCGGGAATGTGGCAGTTCATGGGGTTCCAGGGCGCGTATGGCCTGGTGCGGAATGGCTATGTGGATGAGCGCTTCGATCCGGAGAAGAGCTCGCTCGCGTATGCACGCTACATGAAGACGCTCTACAACCAGTTTGGTGACTGGTATCTCGCGATGGCGGCGTATGACTGGGGTCCGGGTTACGTGCAGCGCGCGGTGATGAAGACAGGCTACGCAGACTACTGGGAGCTCTACCGACGCGGCGTGCTGCCAGGAGAGACGAAGAACTATGTGCCGGGCATCATCGCGGCGGCGATCATGGCCAAAAATCCGGAGCAGTACGGGCTGACCAATCTGCATGCGATGCCGGCGGTCATTTACGACACGGTGCAGACCGATGCTGCGGTTGATCTGCGACTGATCGCAGACGTGACGGATGTGCCGGTGAGCGAGATTGTGGCGCTGAACCCGAGCCTGCTGCGATCGACGACGCCGCAGGACATGACGTTCGACCTGCATATTCCAACGGGAACGAAGGATCTGTTTGACGCACGAATGAAGGAGATTCCAAGCGAGCATCGCGCCAGCTGGCGGTTCCATGTAGTGAAGCCGGGCGAGACGATGGACTCGATTGCGACGACGATGCACGCGCGCGTGGCAGAGATTGACGAGGCGAATGGTTTGACAACCACCGAGGCGGTGGCGGCGGGGGATGAACTGGTGATTCCGATCACGCCGGTGGTGAGCCTGGCGACGGCGCGTGCCACGCACTATCGCGTGTTGCGCGGCGACACGCTGATCACCGTTGCCGATCGTTTCAATGTGTCAGTAGCCGATCTGCGCCAGTGGAACGGGCTGCGGGCGAGCACGATGGCGCCGGGCAGAACGCTGGTGGTGGCGGAGCCGATGCATCTGGCACCAACCGGCAGAGCGCGTGCGCGGGCCTCACGCGGACGAAGCGGTGCAAGAGCGGCGCGAGCGGGAACACGCACGTCGAGCAGCACGGCGCGTCGCAGCGCCACCTCTGCACGAGGAGCGCGGGTGAGCGTGTCGGCTGCGAGCGCACGCTCGAAGAAGAGCATGACAGGCTCTGCGACGAAGACGTCGCGACACTAGCGCGGTACCGCTCTCTCCACTGCAACAAAAGAGTTCTTGCGCTTGCTGGCTCAGCGATGCAGTATGTTGCTAGAATCCGTTCCGTCGCGTTGCGACGACGAACTTGTTGCATCGTAATAGGTGCAGTTGCAAAAAGTCAGCGAGAGGAACTACGACGATGATGTTCGACGAGACGATCAAGCTGTACGCAGCGGCGCACGACGAGGATGAGATGGCGGACGCAGACGACGACGCGCTCGATCAAGGGTTCGACGACGACGCTGAGGAGGATGACGACGAGGACGAGATCACGACGACCTCGGACGACGACGAACTCAGTGGCGCAGATGAAGATGTGGACGAAGAGGACTCTGATCCGCTGATCCGCAAGGACACGCACGCCGAGGACGCGCGAATCTATGCGATGCCGACCGCGCCAGGACAGCCCTATGATCCGCCGACGAAGATGTCGAGCGAGCCGGTTGCAAACGAGGCTGAAGTGGATACCGCCGACGATCTGACACCAACGGAGACGGCGACGAAGAAGAGCGCAACGAAGAAGAGCGCAACGAAGAAGTCTGCCGCAAAGAAGCTTGAAGCGAAGGCGTCCGAGGCGGAGACGTCCGAAACATCGAGCGCTGCTGATGCGCCGGTGCGATCGCCGGCGAAGAAAACCGGATCCGCGGCGAAGAAGGCCACTGTGCCGGCGAAGCAAGCGGCGCCCGCGAAGTCAGCTGCGGCGAAGAAGAGTGCGCCAGCCAAGAAGAGTGCGCCAGCCAAGAAGGGTGCACCAGCCAAGAAGGCTGCACCGGCGAAGACGTCCGTCGCCAAGAAGGTCACAGGGTCTGCCGCGAAGAAGTCGAGTGCTCCGCGCGGCGTGAAGGGCGCTCCGAAGAAAGGAGTGTCAGGCAACAAGGGCACCGCAAGCAGCAAAAAATCACTAGTGAGAGGTAAAACCTTGGCAACCGCAAAGAAAGCTCCTGCGAAGAAGGCTGTCGCGAAGAAAGCTGCTCCGGCGAAGAAGGCCGTAGCAAAGAAGACACCAGCGAAGAAGACCACGGCAACAAAGGCGCCGGCGAAGAAGACTGTCGCCAAGAAGGCTCCCGCAAAGAAGACCGTAGCGAAGAAGACAACGACCAAGACCGCGACCAAGACGGCAGCAAAGAAGTAAGCGCACCTAAGGCAAGCAAAAAGGCCCGGCATCTCGCGAAGAGATCCGGGCCTTTTTGCGTCCCGCGAACACCTTGATGATCGACGGACAGCTTGCCTGGAGCTGGAACGGTCTCGGAGCAGCGTTCCGGGGTGGCGCCAGGACTTCAAACGAACCAAACGATGCGAGGCAAGACGGGGAGCAAGACAACAAGGCCGGCAGCGAAACCGCCTGCCGGCCTTCGACGAACTGCTTGTCCGCTATCGGAACTGTATCAACGCGGGTTACTTGTTGCCGGCTTCCTTGATGGCAGCCAGAACTTCCTTGCTATGGTCGGCCACTTTGACGTCGGGCCAGAACTTGACGATCTTGCCGTCCGGCGAGATCAGAAACGTCTGGCGGGAGGCGAACTTAACCGAGCCCATGCCTTTGATCGGCACGCCATACTCGTCGACGACCTTGTGGGTTGGATCGGCGAGAAGCTTGAAGGTGAGGGTCTCCTTGGTGCAGAACTGCTTGTGGCTATCGACCGTGTCCAGCGAGACACCGACGACGGCGGCGTTGAGGGCGGTGTATTTGGCTTCGTCGCGCTGGAAGTTGTGAGCCTCAATGGTGCAGCCCTGGGTCTGATCCTTGGGGTAGAAGTAAAGGACGACGAACTTGCCCTTGAAGTCAGAGAGGCTGACCGGCTTGTCGAGCTGCGAGGGCAGGGTAAAGTTGGGGGCCGGAGAGCCGACGGCGGGGGTGTCTGCGGCGAGCGCGACAGCGGGTGCGAGGGAGAGAGCGCTGAGCAGGGCTGCGGTCAGAAGCGAGTTGCGCATGGAAGTGTCCTCTTTTGGTCGGTGGAGACAGGGTGGCGAAGCGCGGGTACGGGTACGGTCTAAAGTTTACTCCGCGACGATCGTGAGGCCGGCGGCATCGGCGGCGGCGAGAATAGCGGCAGGATCAAAGAGCAGCGTGCGGCCGGCTTCAATGGCGAGACAGGTTGCGCCGGCGGCGCGCATGGTTTCGATGGTGCGAAGGCCGATGACAGGGACGTCGAAGCGCATGTCCTGGTTGGGTTTGGCGACTTTGACGATGGTGAGCGCGCGGCTGAGGGTTGTAGCTGCCGGGCCGCCCTGCGCGCGGAGCAGATCGCCGGCGCGGAGAATGGTGGCGTCAGTGCCTTCCATGGCTTCAACGGCGACGCAGGCCTGGGCGGCGATCACAACAGTCTGGCCGAGGTCGAAGGAAGCGAGACCGCGGGCGACGATGCGGCCGTAGGCGATGTCCTTCAGCTCTTCAGCGACGGGAGCGCGTGCTGTAAGGATGCCTGCGCACGCGAGCAGCGGCTCGAGGTACTCGGTGGAAGAGATGAGGGTGATGCCTTCGTCAGCGAGGACCTTGGCGATGGCGCCGAGGAGGTTGTCGGTGTTGCGCGAGCCAAGCGAGAAGAGGAGCTTGGCGAGACGCCAGTCCGGCCGGATCGAAGAGAAGATCTGTTTATGGCGCACTTGGCCGGCCATGGTAGCGCGGGTGACGCCTTCGCGATGAAAGATGTCGATAAGGCGAGAGAGTTCGCCGAGTGAGAGCCAATGAACGCGGATGTGCGGGTCCGTGGCGGCGCGCGCGGTGATCTCGGGATCCGTCTCTTCCTTGATGGCTGCGACGACGACGGTGAGGCCGTGAGCGCGCGCAGCGTCCAGCAGAAGAAAGGGAAAGCGGCCATTGCCGGCGATCAGGCCAAGGATGGTGGACGGGCTGGGGAGTGGATCGTCGGCGGACATGAGGGGCTTCGGTCAGGGTAGAGGGTTTATGCGGCAAAGAACAGCCTGAAGCACTAGCGCACGGGGTAGAGCGAAAGGGCGGTGGAGCGTAGAACTTCGGTCGCGATGGCTTCGGCGCGAGGACGGCTGATCTCCTGGTCGGCGAGCATGCCCGTGAGGGCGAGGCCGAGCGCCTCGCGGCCATTGCGGCTGGCGATCCAGGTGGCTTCTTCCCAGCCGAGCGCGTCCGAGAAGGGATAGCCATCGGTGGCAAAGAGGACCTTGTCCGGGTAGGTCTCGAGCCACTCCCGCAGCCAGCCGGAGAGCGTGCGCGGCGAGAAGGTGAGGGTCTCCTGCGAGATGTCGAGGTAGACGTTTGGCTTTTCAAGCAGCGCACCGGCCTCGCGAACAAAGGGCCAACCGCCATGCAGAAGAACAAAGGTGGTCTTGCGCAGCTGCGGATCGTTGAAAAGTGGTTCGAGGAGAAGAGGGTTGGCGCCGGCGACGCCGAAGAAACCGCCGCTGCCCGCGATGGTGTGCAGGTGCACGAGCAGGCGGAGCCGGCCGCACTCAGCGGCGATGTAGCGGAAGAGATAGTCCTGGAGGACCTTGTATCGCGCAGAGTCAGGCCGTGGCTGGTGGAGGAGCTGCGCATAGATGCGGCCGGCCTCCTCTCGGCTGGGATTGCCGAAGTCAAACGAGCGCAGATAGGCGATCTCAAACTTTTCGGCGACAGCGCCACCGGCCTTTTGTCGCTCGAGCGTCGGGGTGAGGACGGTCTGGAGATACCCAGAAAGAGTAGGCGGCAGGGCCGTGAGGCCGCAATCGTGCAGATACTTCGCGCGCAGGAGATCCTCGAGCGGAAAGAACTGGGCACGATCGGGTGTGGCCTCAGCAAGGACGGCGTTGTTGAGGGGAAAGAGGAGCGCGTCGGCATATGGGACCCAGCGGAAGCGCGGCGGCTCAACGCCGGTGCCCAGGGCAACGCGATTTGCGAGCATGGTTTCGATGCCGGCCTGGTCGAGCACCCATGTGCTGTAGTGTGGGCCTTCGCTCGTCTGCACGCGGGTGCGCGCGGCGGCGAGGACCTGCGTGGTCTCCGCCGTGAGAGGCGGCGTAACGGTGACATGCCATAGCGCGGCCCAGGCCAGGGCGAGCTGCGGGTTGTCAGGGCGAAGAACGACGGCACTGGTCTCCGGCACCATGTTGTCGACAGGCAGCGCGTCAAAGTTGCGGTCGTGCGGATCGACGGAGGGCGGAAGAACAGGGTGGGCGTGGTTGTCGACCGCGCGAATGGCGGCGATGACCTGGGCGAGGCCGGGGTCGACTGCGGGAGCAGAAGCGAGGGATTGAGCGTGGACGGGGCTGACGAAGAGCGTGGCCGCGACGGCCAACACTCCGAATGATTCGAGACCTCTGCCAGGCAGGCGACGCATGGCTTTGACCGTAGCACGGGTGAGTGGCGGCGATGGGATCGAAAACGCCTCGAAGTGAGGCGGCTGACTAACGTGGCAGCTTGGCAGAAAGGCGAGAGCGGCGACGTCGAAACGGAATCGCGCGACCCGTGCGACGGCGGACCTTAGTGGGCCGGTGTGTCCTTGCTGGCTTTGGCGGATTTCGCCATAAGCGCTAGTGGCGCGCCAACGAGGGTGACCAGGCCAAGGATGTAAAAGCAGTCCATAAAAGCGAGCAGGCGCGTCTGCGCGTAAAGCTGGTCGTTAATGCGCGCGTAGGCCGCGTTGAGCGCATCAGCGTGGGCAAAGCCATGTGTCTGCAGATAGGCCGCGCTCTGCTGGATGGTGGATTGCAGAAAGGGTGAGGACGAGGCGATGTTGCCGCCTACCGTGGATTGATGGAAGTTCTGTCGGCGCTCGGCGACCGTGGTGATGAAGGCGATTCCGAAGCTGCCGCCCCAGTTACGAAAGAAGTTGGTGAGCGACGACGCTTTGTTGTTCTGCGCGGGGCTCAGTTGCGAGTAGGAGATGACAGAGAGCGGCACGAAGAAGAAGGCGTAGCCGAGCCCCTGCAGCGCGCGAGCCCACGCGTAATGGCTGTAATCCGTATCGAGGTTGAAGCGGCTGTAATGGATAAAGGAGATGCCAACAACCATGACAGCGCCGAAGAGCAGAAGGCGCGGCTTGATGATGCCGCGCTGAACGAGCTGCGCACCGACAGGAGCGAGAAAGGTGATGACCAGCGCACCGGGCCCGAGGACGAGACCGGCATCGATCGCGCGGTAGCCATACAGCGACTGCAGCAGCTGCGGAATCATGGTGGTGGACGCGAAGAGACCGAAGCCAAAGAGGAAGTAGAAGACGCAGGAGATACCGAAGTTGCGGACGCGCAGCAGATGAAAGTCGATGACCGGATCGGGATGATGGAGCTCCCAGAAGACAGCAGTGACGAGGCAGGTGATGCCGATGACGAACATCCACGTGATGAAGGTGGAGCCGAACCAGTCATCGATCTGACCGCGATCGAGCAGGATCTCCAGTGCGGCCGAGCCGATGCCGATAAGAGCGATGCCGATGCCGTCGACGCTGAGTTTGCCGTTGCGCCGGACACTCTTACGCTCAGCCTCGAACGATGGCGGGTCGTACACGAAGCGGCTGGTGAGCAGAAGCGACAGGATGCCGATGGGAATGTTGATCAGAAAGACCCAGCGCCAGTTGTAGTTGTCGGTGATCCAGCCGCCGAGCACCGGTCCGATAGCCGGCGCCGTAACGATCGCGACGGTATAGAGGGCGAAGGCGCTGGCACGTTTTGCGGGTGGAAAGGTATCAACCAGGATGGCCTGCTCAACGGGAGCCAGGCCGCCGCCGCCGATGCCTTGCAGAACCCGTGCCATCAGCATGACGCCGAGCGATGGGGCGATGCCGCAGAAGAACGAGGTAATCGTAAACAGGGTGACGCAGGCCATGTAATAGTTTTTGCGGCCAAAGACGCGAGAGAGCCATGCGGACATCGGCAGCACGACCGCGTTCGCGACGAGATATGTGGTCAGGATCCAGGTGACTTCGTCGAAGGAGCGCCCAAGGCCACCGGCGATGTAAGGCAGTGAGACGTTCGCGATCGATGTATCGAGCAGCTCCATAAAGGTGGCAAGGGTGACGGTGAGGGCCACTACCCAGGGATTGATCACAGGCAGAGCGGAGGTCTGCCGTGCCTCTGTCTTCTGGTCGGAAAGGGTTGTGGTCGAGGCCATAGGTCTCCTGGAAGGGGTGTCTGAAAGAGACGAAGCTGCCGCTTCTGCTTGCATGTGATTCAGAAAAGAAGCGACCGATGCGTCTTTTTTCGATAGAGTGCCCTTATGACGGAGATCGGATCGGTGCGGAAGGGAGCGGCGACACGACAGAGGATCGTTGCGGAGGCTGCAGCCCTGTTCAACCAGCGCGGCTTTGCGGGCTGCTCTATGAGTGATGTGATGGAAGCGACAGGGCTGGAGAAGGGCGGTCTGTACCGCTACTTCGCGAGCAAGGAAGAGCTGGCGGCAGAGGCGTTCCGCTATGCGATGCAGGAAGCGCTGCGTCTGCGGACGAACGATCTCGAGCAAGGGGCAAGCGCTCTCGAGCATCTGCGGCGAGGTGTCGCGCGCTTTGTTGAGGCGCCATCAACCATGCCCGGTGGATGTCCGCTGATGAACACGGCGATTGATGCGGATGATGGTAATCCCATGCTCAAAACGCTCGTCACCGAAGGCTTTCGTGCGTGGAAGCGACGTCTGGAGCGAGTGGTGCGACAGGGAATCGATTGCGGAGAGATCTCTGCCGGGACCGAGCCGCGGCGAATCGCCAACATGATCGTGGCAACCCTCGAAGGGGCGCTGATGATCAGCCGCCTGGAAGGTCGGAGAGATGCCTTGCGGGATGCGCAGGCGGTCCTCAACGACGTGCTGGACGGAATCGCAGCGTAGACGCGGCCCCGTCTAGTTGCCCGGGGACAGGGTGACCGTCTTTCCGGTGTTGGCAGATTCGCGGGCAGCGGCAAGGATGCGCACAACCTTGACGTTGGTATCGAGTGCGGTAAGGTCGCCTTGTGGGTGGAGGCTACCGTTCAGGACGGCCACAAGGTACGTGAGCGAATCATTCTGCGGTGCGGCAAGCGCGGGCGCAGTCTCGGTGTGCTCTTCCTTTTCGCCGGGAAGACGCAGGCGAAGGTGGTCGGTGACCTGGGTGGAGACGTAGACAGTGTCAACATATCCGGTGGCGCCATAGATCTCCATGTCCTTGCGATCGAAGGGCCAGTTCCAGGAGCCTTCGAGATCGGCCACAGCCTTCGGATATTGCAACAGAATGGTGGAGTCGTCGTCGATGTGGGTGTAGACGGCAGGC
Organism: uncultured Acidobacteriaceae bacterium; assembly: GCA_964235665.1. GTDB lineage: Bacteria > Acidobacteriota > Terriglobia > Terriglobales > Acidobacteriaceae > Edaphobacter. Next base: position 187,350 of record CAXSAY010000004.1, on the reverse strand, counting down.
TTGTCAGTGTGGGTGACGGCCGTGACAGAGAGCGGCAGCTGACCGTGATTGAGAACGGTGGCAAGATCGGCGCCGTAGCAGCCGAAGTCAAAGAGAGCGCCGCCGCCGTTCTGTTTCGCGTCTGTGAGGAAGCCGAGAAACTCAGGGTCGACGCCGATCTCCTTTGGACCCCTGTGGCCATCGTGGAAGACAACGCGGCGAAGCTCGCCGATCTTGCCGTCGTTGAAAAGTTTCGTGGCCTCGGCGTTCGAGGCGTACCAGGTGGTTTCGTAGTTGGTGAGGACGGGGATCTTGTACTGATCGGCGAGACGCTGGATCGCGACGGCGTCAGGCACGGTGGTGGCGAGAGGTTTTTCGACCATGGCCGCGATGTGCAAGGGGGCAGCGGCCTGGATCGCTGCAAGATGGCCGGCCGGCGCGGTGTAAACGAGGATGGCCTGCGGGTGCGTGGCGGCGAGCATAGCCTTCTCATCGGCGAAGAGCATCGCGTGATCGAAGTGGTAAAGCTTCTCGTACTTGTCGCGCAGAGCGGCGTCTGGCTCGGAGATCCCGACGAGCTCGACCTCGTGATGATTGGGCAGGTTGTGCAGGAAGCCCTGCACATGACCATGCGTGAGGCCGACGATGGCAACGCGAGCGGGTTGTTGCGCGTTGGCGGAGAGGGCGGAGGCGAGGAGGGCGGTGGCGAGCAGGGCGGGTCGCATGGTGCAGACCAGTGTATGGGAACGGTGCCAGGTGTGGAAAATCGTGAGACACGCGTCGCCATCGAAACGAACGTCACGGATGTCTCGAGGAGGGACGTGCCAGGCGCGAAGGCCTGCTACGCAGCGGTGGGCTGATCACGACTCACGTGGTGAGGCGGTCCGGCGATATGGGACGGACGGCGGAGACCGCGAGGTGGAGAGGTGAGCCGATGGCGGTGAGGGTGAGGTTCGACGGAAGCGACGGGTAGGCACGGAAGGTGTGAGCGGCGCGGGTCCCGATCAAGAGCTCGAAGACAGAGCCGTCAACGAAGAGGGTGAGGGGTTCGTTGGAATGCAGGTCGAGGGTGGTGCCGTTGACGTTGAGTTGCCCGCCGTCGGATGAGGCTTGAAGGGTTGCGAGTGTGATGCTGCCGGAGGTGAGGGTCACGCCGCTACCCGGGGCGAGGGTCGCGGAAACTTTGGCGGCGAGCGAAGGCAGAGTCACGCTGGGCTTGCAGGGCTGTGGTGGCCCGACGAGTTGATTGAACGCGTCTGGGACGGTCATGGTGAGCTGGCCGTCGGCGGAGACGTGGAGGACGCGCGGCAGAGCCATGACACCGGCCCAGCCGGCACGGACGAACTCGGCTTCCGGGCGAGCCTCGGTAACCCAGCCCCAGAGGATACGACGACCGCTGGCATCGAGCATGGATTTAGGCGCGTAGAAGTTGCCAGTGTCGAGCAGACCGCGCGCGGTGGGCGTGAAGCGCAGCGTGGCACGGTCGAGATGGCCGACGTGCCAATAGACCTTGCGCTCGGTCGAGAAGAAGAGGACGTGGTGGCCGTCAAGCTCAAAAAAGTCCGGGCACTCGAACATGGTGCCGCTGTCGACGGGATCGGAGGATTTCTTGCTGCTGGGAGGACCTTCAAAGAGCGGGTGGAGGTACTCCCAGGTGAGCAGGTCGGGCGAGCCGCGATAGAGCAGGATGGCGCCGGCCTTGTCTTCGATCCCGGAGCCGATGCAGAGATACCAGGTGTTGCCGTCGCGCCAGGGAGCGGGATCGCGGAAGCCGGTGACCTCCAGGCCGGCAGGCGGCGTCGGAAGGATCGGTTTCGGCCGCTTGATGAAGCTGCGGAGATCGGGGCTGGAGGAGATCGCCAGGTTCTGGGTCTCAAGGAAGCTGGTGTCGCCCTTGCAGGTGGCCTGATCGCGTGGAACCTCCCTAACGCCGGTGTAGAGGGCATAGCAGCGGCCGTCGTGTTCAATGCAGCTGCCGGTCCAGCAGCCATCCTGATCGGGCGAGTTGGGGGTGGGGCTGAGGGCGACGGGCAGATGCTTCCAGTGGACCAGGTCCGGCGAGACGGAGTGGCCCCAGTGAATCTGGTGGGAGACCACGCCGATCGGATTCAACTGGTAGAAGAGGTGGGTCTGGCCGCGCCATACGATCGGGCCGTTCGGATCATTAATCCAGTTGCCAGCCGGAAGCAGGTGAAACTGAGGCCGAAGTGGATCATGCGCCAGGGTGCCGGGCGAAGGCTCCGCCGCACCGAAGAAGGTGCGAGGCGCGGCAACAGTGGTGAACGTGGCGGCGGCGCTATGGGCCAGAAACTGGCGACGGGTTCGCATGGCAGAAGATCTCCGAGCAACACTGTACGCGACGGCTGGTGGATGTGGTCGAGGAGCTTAGCCAACGATGGAAAGCCGGCAGCGTGTGAGTCGCAGCAGAAGGCTCTATTTAATTACGCCGCGCGTGCTCGATGCGATGAAGTCCGCAAGGTAGCGAAGGTGTTCCGTGTCGCCCGAATCCTCGCGAAGGCTGGCACGGATGGCTGTAAGTGCATCGCCCGTGTTGAGTTTGGAGGCTTGCAGCAGGCGATAGGCGTGGCGAAGCTGGCGTAGCTGCTCAGGGGTGAACCCACGCCGCTCGAGCCCGACCTTGTTCAGGCCGTACGCATGGTTGTTCCGTTCGATCGAAGTGAGGGAATAGGGGAGCACATCCTGCGTGATCGTCGTGCCGCCGCCGATGTAGCTGTACCGGCCGATGCGGCAGAACTGATGCACGGGGCAGAGCGCGCCCACTACGGCGAAGTCCTCAACCGTGACATGGCCGGCAAGCGTGGCGGCGTTGGCAAGAATGCAGCCGTCCCCGATGTGCGAGTCGTGGCCGATGTGGGTGTAGGCCATGATGAGGCAGTTGGAGCCCACGGTCGTCTGGCCGCCGCCGCCGGCGGTGCCGCGGGAGATGGTGACGGACTCGCGGATGCTGTTGTCATCGCCAATTTGTAACCGCGTCGGTTCGCCGGCATACTTCAGATCCTGTGGAGCAATGCCAAGACAGGCGAAGGAGAAGATGGTGTTGCGCGCGCCAAGGGTGGTGTGCCCATCAAGAACGACATGCGAGACGAGCTCGCAGGACTCCCCCAGTGTGACGTTCGGGCCGACGGTGCAGAAGGGACCGATCGTGCAGGAAGCCGGAATCTGCGCGCCGGCGGCGATGAGGGCGGAAGGGTGTATGGGCACGAGCCGCGTTACTCCGTGACCTGCGGAACGGTCTCAGGTGTTGGGGGAACGGCCTCAGGTGCTGGGGGAGCTGTTGTCGCCGGCGAAGGGGCACGGTTGGTGAGGGCGCACGTGACCGTGGCCTCGCAGGCGATCTTGCCCTCCACTGTGGCGACGCCGCGCATCTTCACGGCAGAGGTACGCCAGTTGAGCACGGTGACCTCGATACGGAGCTGGTCGCCAGGGGTGACCGGGCGACGGAACTTGGCCTGCTCGATGCCGGTGAAGACCATCAGCTTGGAGTCACGATCAGGAATCTCCGTCAGCAGAAGCGCGCCTCCGGCCTGAGCGATGGCCTCGACCATCAGGACACCAGGCATGATGGGAAAGTGCGGGAAGTGACCGGCGAAGTGGGGCTCATTCGCCGTAACGTTCTTGACGGCGACGATACGCTGCTTGCGCTCGATCTCGATGACGCGGTCGATGAGCAGAAACGGATAGCGGTGCGGCAGAATCGACATGATCTCGACGATGTCGAGAGTCTGTTTTGCGGTCGCGGTGTCCGCAGACGGCTCCTTGGGGGTGTCAGTCATGGCAGGGATGAGTATACCGGCTGGTCTGGTGCTGGAGGCGCTCTGCCGCCGTATAGCCGATGCCCTCGCTGACGCCCGAAAGGTTACTTCTTCTGCTGCAGCGGCGCATCCGGGTTGAAGGTCTCCGGCGGCAACGGCTGGTTGTAACTAATCTTGTTCAGGAAGCGCTGATTGATCAGGTCTCCGTTGCGATAGCGCGAGAGCGTAAGCGGCGTTGGAAATCCGTTGTACGTCTGGTAGTTGTCGTACTCCTCGCGGTCTTCGTCGTGATCCTTGAATTGCTGGTTGCGCCACTCAAAGGTGCGGGCGAGCGGCAGATGCGTGTTCGCGTCGAGCTCCAGCGTAACAGCGTCATTGTTGGCGGAAAGGACGCTGACCTTGTCCGCGGTGCGGCGCTCCACCATGGTCGAGCCTTCTGAGAGAACGACAACGCCGGGAGCTTTCAGCCAGACGGAGACGACGGCCTCGATGGAGTGCGCACGGCGGCGAAGGTAGTCGTCCACCTGCTCCTTCGGGAGCGGGTTCTTCCCCTTGTAGGTAAGTTCGTAGCCCTGGTCAGGCGTCCAGACCTGGACGACATCGCGCTTCTTGCCCGGCAGAATGATGCCCTTCGGCGTGATGAACTCGATGCGTTCGGTCTGCGGCTTGCCGCTTGCCGCGAACTGAAAGTACTCCGCGAACTCAAGATTGGATCCAGTAGGCTGATCGCGAAAGAACGCGGCGGTGTGGCCCTGGGTGGACAGGGTTTGACGATTCAGCCACGCCGGGCCGCCAAGCGCTGTGACCATCTGATCAAGGAGCTGCCGCCCGCGCTGCTCGGGGTCAGCCGTGCTGGAGGCTGGCGCCGCGCTGGGAATGGCACTGGCCTGCGCAAAGAGCGCCGCGGGTGTGGCAAGCACGAAGACGAGGGCGAGGAGGCTGCGGAGGGGCATGGAAGTCCTTCAATGAAAGCGTACGCGATGGAGCGGCAGAGTCTCTGCAATGGCGAATGCCTGGCAAGCAGACGCGCCGGCTGGGCGCGGTCAGCCGGTGAGAACGGCGCCGCCATTTACATTGAAGATCTCACCGGAGATGAAGCCGGAAAAGGGCGTGCACAGAAACAGAATGGGGCCGGCAATCTCGTTGACGTGGGCAGCGCGGCCGAGCGGAATCAGGGACATCGCTTTCTTGGACGCTGCGGGGTCGGCGAGGGCAGCGGCTGACATCTCCGTCGCTACCCAGCCTGGGGCAACGCAGTTGACCAGGATGCCTTGTGGCGCCAGCTCGGACGAGAGCGATTTGGTCAACGAGATGAGCGCGCCCTTCGAGGCAGCATAGTCAGCATGGAACGCCTCGCCGCGCTGTGCGGCCGTCGAGGCAACCAGGACGATGTGGCCGCGGGGCGCGCCAGCTGGTTCAGGCCCTGGGAGCATGTGTGCGGCGGCCGCTTGCACAAGCCCAAACACACTGTGCAGGTTGATGGCGAGGGTGGAGGCCCACTGCTCGTCCGACATGGTGGCAATCGACTGGTCGTGCGCAGGCCAGACGCCGTGGTTGACGACAAGCAGATCCAGCGTGCCAAAGGCAGCAAGCGTCGCGGCGACGAGGGCGCGGCCATCGGCCGGGGTGGCGAGCGGCTGCTGCAGCGCGCGACACACAGTGGGACCGCCGCACTCCGTCGCCAGCGCCTCAGCGGCAGGAGCAGCAGTGTTGAACGAAAAGGCGACGCGGGCGCCGGCCTCGCGAAAAAGCCGAACAGTCGCGGCGCCAATACCGCGCGAGCCGCCAGTGATCAGAGCGGTGCGGCCAGCCAGCGAAAGTGCGGGCGGCGCAGCTACGGATTCACTTTGGTGAGAAAGGGAAGGCATGAGAGTGAGGCTAGGTGAGATGGCGGGGATGATGCAAGACAGGCGACGTGTTACCGTCGCTCGTGTCCGTTTGTGTCGAGCAGAGACGTCGGTTCGCGTCTTACTCGAGAGCTTCAACCGAGGTGCGAGATGAAAAAAGTAATTCTGGCGGTCCGTGTTCTGCTGGGGATCGTGTTTGTCTTCTTCGGAGCCAACCTGATCCTTCACTTCCTTCATACCCCCACGCCCACCGGTGATGCAGGGCAACTGAGCGAGATCATGGTACGAAGCAAGTGGATGACTTTTACGGGGCTGGTTCAGCTGGTGGGCGGCATCCTGCTGCTGGTCGGGCGATATGTGCCGCTCGGGCTCGCCTTGCTGGCGCCCGTGATCGTCAATATTCTGCTCTTCCATTTTCTGTTGCTGGGCGGAGCAGGTGTAGCACCTGGGCTGTTTGTAACTCTGCTGGAAGCATTTCTGATCTGGGCCTACCGCGGATACTTCCGCACTCTCTTGGGTTCAGCTCACGAGGTAAGTTAACCGCGAGCGATCCCCTTCTTTGTCCTCGAGGCATCTGGTTGCGCTCGCTTCGCCATCTCGCTCTCCTCGAGAGTGCGACGACGCTCCGCAATGAGGCGGCTGCGTTGCGCTTGCGGAAGCGCGAGCACACCCCTGACCTTCGGAGGAAGCTTGCTATAGGTAAGGTCGCAGGCGTGGCTCAGGTGGTCCTGCCATTCGCCGGGAGTCAAAGCGCTCCAGCGCGCAGCGGCAATCCAGTGGATTCGAGCGAAGTAAGGCGCGGGAAGAAGATCCTCGCACTCAAGCAACTGCGCAAACCGCTCTGGCCCTGCGGCAAACGACGCTACGGGCTGGCCAGCGCGCACATCGGCGTCAAGGGCCAGCAGCGCAAACATCTTGCCGCCAATTGCCTTGTCACCTACCCAAAAGACCAGGTTGTCGCCCCACTGCATGGTCTCGACGACAAAAGGCAAGGAAAGCAGAAAGGACCGGGCCTGATCGGTGTTCATGCAGGCAAGTGTAGTGCCTCAATGACGAGAGAAGAGTTACTTTCGCTGACCACTGAGCTTTGCCGAAGCTGCTGCTTTCTGGTCGCCCTTCTTTTCTCCAGCAGTCTGGCTCTTCTTCGGCTTGCAGCTTCCTTTTTCGCCCTGTTTTTTGCCGGGTGTGGGCTCGTATCCGGGCCAGCAGGCATTCGCGCTCGAATCCTTGTCGCCTTCGGCTGACTTCGCGGCACTTTTCTTGGCTGGCGTCTTCTTGGTATCCGCACCGGTGATGTGTTTGCGCGAGGCGGCAGTCTTCGTTGTCGCGGATTTGGTCGCACGTTTTGCAGGAGACTTCTTCGTGGCCGTCTTCTTAGCTGATGCGGTGGAGGACTTCGTCGCAGGGGTCATGCTTGCTTGGAAGCAGCGCTTGCGGCGAATGCCGCCTCGGCCCGGTAGAAATCGGCAGGCCTTTAGCGAAGTCGTAAACGGATCGGCCCTTTTGCAGTGGAGGGATCGACGACGCGCCCGCCCTGCGTGATGAGGATGCGGCCCGCCGCGACCAGACGGCGCGCCGCGGCACGCGCTGGTTCCATCAGGGGCTGCCACTGCGCAGGATCAGTTGCACCTTGCGGTTGGGCCCGAGCGGCGACGGCGCGCGCAGCCTCTGACGGACAGATCGTCTTGTCGCGGCCGCGCTCCTGCAGAAGCGCAAGGATCGTCTCTTCAAGCCGCTGGTCTCCGGCCGAAGGCTTATGGCTACGGCAGCCGTCGGAGCAGAACTTTATCTGGTCCCAGTCGCGCTCCCACTTCTTGCGCCATGTGATCGTGCGGCCGCAGGTAATGCAGGTCTTGTCCGGGTGCTCCGCGCTCGAAGAAGGCGATCTTGTCTTGCGGTCAGGCATACGTGAGGGGTTGGATGCCGGGCTTCACTCCGGTGGGCAAGCGGCACAGCGCGCCGATTGCGAAATCAGGCTCTGCGGGGGCAAGGCTGCGGGAGGTGAGCTCTCCGCTGAAGCCGCTAAGCGGCTTGTCGTGGTGTCTGATCCTGTCTCGGAGCAGAGAAGGGAAGAAGGGATAAGGGTTCACCTGGCCGTAGTTAAAGAATCCATAGCCGCTGGCCATACCAAGCGCGATCGCAAGCAGCACAGCATGGCGCTCCGCAGCTGTAAGTTCAAGGCGAGCGCCAGGCAGGTGCATGGCAAGCAGACAGAGCGTGAGAAAGGCATCCACGACGACCCAGACATTCCATCGAACTCCATCGAGCGCGACAAGGTGAAGCGTCAGCGGACTTAACACGGCGAGCAGTACAGCCGCCATGGCCCAGCGAGACGACACCATTGCCAAGGGAGGGCTCGCGAGTGGCGTAGACGCTTCGTCAACACGGCCATGCCGGGCGGGGAGGCGTGCCCCGAGCAGCCGTCTGCTGAAGTGAAGGAGCAGCAGCAGCGCTGGGCCGAGCACGCAGACCGAGACGACCTGGTTGGTCCACCACAGGTACTGCTGCCAGCCGAGGTGGATCATCATGCGAAGTGTCTCGGGCAGGGTGGTGAGATAGACCTGGAAGAAGTCCTCGCGAACAACGAAGTCTGCGCGGTTCCAGATGGAGTCGGCGAAGGCGTCAACCTCTTCCGGAGCGAGCGTTGGCTGCAGTGCCACGACGAGCGTCACCGCAGCGGCAAAGACGGCGAGCAGAAGGCCAAAGCGCCATGTTCGTCGGCGATCCGCAAGGAGCTGTGCCAGACCCTGAAGATAGAAGCTGACCAGCAGTACGGGAGCGAAGAGGGGAAGAAACGCCTCATGGATCAGCAGCGCCGCGGCAACAACGGGAAGGGCAAGGAGAAAGCGTCGCCGCGCATCGCGGACAAGCAGAAGAGCAACCAGGAGGAGCGCGTTGACAATGTCAGGATAGCCAACGATATGGAAGAGATAGGTCACGGCGTAGCTGCCGGCAAACAGCGCGACAGGAGCGGCCAGACCAGCTCGTCGGATCAGGCCGCTGCGATGCGCGAGGCCGCCAAGAAGGGCGAGGAGCAAGGAGAGCTCCGCGAAGTAGAACAGGCTAAGGGAGTGGCGCTGCGAGATGCCGATCGCACCCAGAACAGTGCCGAGCAGACCGCGTTTGACGAAGCCATGGCTGTAGTCCACGAGGGATTCTGTGAGTGGCCACTCCCCGGGAAGATGAAAGCCCTTGAGTGCAGCAAGCAGCGCAAGAAGGGCGATGAAGAAGAGCCAGAACCTGTTCTCGTCCTCGAGCCATACGGTTGCGCGGCGGCGGCGTGCGGGTACAGGGTCAGGGGCGGGTTGCATCGGTCCAGCTCCACGGTACATCAGGCGAACGCTTGACCAAGGGGGGCGTCGACTATGGTGCAGCCGATGCAAGCGCCCGCAAGCAAGCTACAGCGAGCGGCGTTCCAACGCGATGGGGAGGCCGTCCCGTGGGCGAAGGCTGATGGCCGGGTTGATGTTGAGCTTGGCGGGCGCGTTCAGCGGCATGGCAAGCTGCCAGCTCCGCGCGATCGTGGCCAGGGTCAGAGCGCCTTCCATCCACGCAAGGCCCTCGGCAATGCATTGGCGGCCGCCGCCGGCAAATGGAAAGTACGCGTAGCGCGGCAGCAGGGCCTTGCGTTCCGGGGTGAAGCGGCTGGGATCAAAGCGGTCAGGGTCAGGAAAGAAGCGCGGATCGCGGTGCACGGCAAACTGCGGCGCCAGCAGCGCGGCTCCGACGGGAATCGCGTAGCCGGCGATGCTGTAGCTCGAAACGCACATGCGGGCAGTCACCCACACCGGAGGATACAGTCGCATGGCTTCAGCGAAGACCTGTGTGGCAAAGGGAAGCCGCGGGTAGTCAGCCGCCGATGGATTGCGATCGGGCCCAAGAACGGCACGCGCTTCCTCATGGAGCTGCAGCTGCGCGTCAGGGTGCGTGGCGAGCAGGTAGAGCGCAAAAGAAAGAGCGTTGGCCGTCGTCTCGTGACCGGCGAGCAGAATGGTGACGCACTCGTCATGGATCTGCTGATCGGACATCTGATTGGAGGCGGAGGCGGCGTCTTCAGGATCCGTGGCGGCCAGCAGCATAGAAAGCAGGTCGCCGCGGTCCGGGGCGTCGGCGGGCTCGGCGCGGCGCTCAGCGATCATGTGGTTGATGAGCGTATCGAGGTGGCGTTTGCCGCGCTCCAATTTGCGCATGGACGGGATGGGAAGGCGCTGAATGGCCTGGGAAAAGGGCAGAAAGGCAAGCGGAACGAAGCTCATAAAGCTGTCTACCGCAGAGGCTATGGCCTCAATATCGTCAAATTGGTTGAGATCGAACAGGCATTTGCCGACGATGCGGAGCGCCAGCTCGAGCATGTCGGCGTGGAGGTCTCGCGTGGTGCCGCTCTGCCACCCCGTCGTCATGCGGGCGGCGGCATCTGAAATGATGACGCCGTAGCCGGCGATGCGGTCGCGGTGAAAGGCAGGCTGGGCAAGGCGGCGCTGCCGCATATGCAGCGGCTCTTCGCTGGTGAGCAGCCCGTTGCCGAGCACGGTGCGGGCACGCTGCATCACGAGATTCCGGTTGTGGTGCACGCTGTCTGTCGTAAGGAAGTCGCGGATCAGATCGGGATGATTCAGCTGGTAGATGTGTCGGCCCAGGGCGCGATAGTGGACGAGGTCACCGTATCGCTGGGCGGAGCTGAGCATCAGGTCAGCAGATGTAGAGCGGAAGGCCTCGCCCGAGAGAATGCGCGGCAGAAACGCCGGGCCGGCAGGATAGCGGGGGTCACGGCCAGGGCGTATGTCGGGGGGCGGGAGGGTCACGAGCTGAGTGTAGCCTTTCGAAATCAAAGGTCGACTTGCGCGTATCAATCAGACTTTGGTGGGGACGAAGTGACTTCCGCAGCTGTGCAGTCCTGTGCGCGCCGTGTAACGTATTCAGTCGAACGGTCGAGTGAGGATGGGTGCGACGGCGCACCCTGCTCGTCGTTGATCCGCAGTGTCATAAACCTCAGCCACATGTATGAAAGGGACCTTTGCTGCCATGCCTAACTACCTGATGTACCGGGACGATCTGGAAACGATCGCGCCCGACGAGAGCGAGACCAAACAGAAGATTGTGGATGTGATGACCGAGGGCATGGAGTTGGCACGGCAGAAGTACGGCCGGTCGGTGCGCGTCTCGCACGCCAAGGCGCATGCGCTACTGAAGGGCGAGCTCACGGTTCTGGATGGCCTGCCGCAGGAGCTGGCGCAGGGTATGTTTGCCAGACCAGGGTGCTATGACGTGTTGGTGCGCATGGCGCAGCAGCCAGGTGAGCTCCTCGATGACTCAAAGCTGTCAACCGATCGCGGCATGTCCGTCAAGGTGCTGGGCGTCGACGGCCCGAAGCTTGACGGCTACACGGGCAATGCGCAGGACTGGGTTTTCGACGTAGGCAAGCAGTTCCTGGCCAATGGGATGAAGGAGTTTCTGCAGGCCTTCAAGCCGAATGCGGAGATCGCTCCCAAGCTCTCCGACAGCGTGAAGGGTGCCGTCTCCTCCGTAGCCCGTGCGACCAATACGGTGCTGAACGCCGTGGGCGCCAACTCTGAAAAGCTCGCGTTCTACGGCCACCCCATCGTGCATCCTGCGGGCGAAGAGTACTTCTCTCAAGTGGCGTTTCGGTACGGCGACTACGTGGCAAAACTCGGCCTCTTCCCGGTCTCGCCAGGGCTGGCCGAACTGAAGGAGCAGCCCTTCGACCCCAAGACGCCAGACGCACTTCGCGATGCGATGAACGCGTACTTCAAGACGCATCCGGCAGAGTATGAGCTGCGGGTGCAACTCAACACCGGTATCGATGACATGCCGATTGAAGATGCGCAGGCAGAGTGGTCGGAGACGGAGTCGCAGTACCAGACCGTCGCCAGGCTCACCATCCCGGTGCAGACGGCGTGGGATCCGGCAAAGGACGGATACTTCGAGGACCTGTCCTTCTCGCCCGCGCACACGCTTGCGGCACACCGGCCGTTGGGCGGCATCAATCGGGCGCGGCTGCTGGCCTACACCATGCTTGCGAAGCGGCGGCTGGCCGACAACGGCAAGACGATCGAAGCTCCATCAGACCTCAACCAAGTTCCGGCGTAGACGGGGCTGCAGCATGGAAGCGTATGGGCGGGTTCGTACCTCTCTGGCGTGAACCCGCCCTTGCTTCGTACGCGGTCACACGGCAGTCGGCGGGCAGCTGAGCAATCGCGTGCAGCGGAGGTACGCGACCGGGTTGGTGGAGGTGCCGCGGAAGCTGGAGATCGTCTGCGTTCCTTATACTTGGAAGCGATCATGCATGTATCGACATTTGCGTCTGTAGATGAACAATGGGACCTCATCAGCAAGGGTGTGGCGGAGATCCTGCCCGTAGAGGCGCTGCGCGAGCGGCTGGCCGAGAGCGAAAAGTCGGGTGTGCCGCTGCGGGTGAAGGCCGGCTTTGACCCGACGGCACCAGATCTTCACCTGGGCCACACAGTTCTGATTCGCAAGCTGAAGCACTTCCAGGACCTCGGGCATACCGTGATCTTTTTGATCGGTGATGCGACGGCGCTGATCGGCGATCCGACCGGTAAGAGCCAGACCCGGCCGGCCATGACGCGGGAGCAGATCGAGGCGAACGCGGCAACCTACAAGGAGCAGGTCTTCAAGATTCTCGACCCGGTACAGACCGAGGTTCGATACAACTCCGAGTGGCTGAACCGGCTCGGCTTTGAAGGCATGATCAAGCTCGCGGCAAAGTTCACCGTCTCGCAGATGCTCGAGCGCGAGGACTTCCACAAGCGCTTCCAGGACGAGCAGCCGATCAGTGTGCATGAGCTGCTGTACCCGATGGCGCAGGGCTATGACTCAGTACAGCTTGCGTGCGATGTGGAGCTGGGCGGAACGGATCAGCGATTTAACCTGATGCGTGGTCGCGATCTGCAGCGCGATGCGGGGCAGCGGCCGCAAAGCATTCTGATGGTGCCAATCCTTGAAGGCCTGGACGGCGTACAGAAGATGTCGAAGTCGCTGGGCAATGCGATCGGCATTCAGGAGCCACCGGCGGAGATGTACGGCAAATTGATGAGCATCTCGGACGAGCTGATGTGGCGATACTGGACGCTGCTGACGGACCTGCGGACGGCAGAGATCGACGGCATGTACGCTTCGGTTGCGGCGGGAACGCTGCACCCCATGCAGGTGAAAAAGGATTTGGCGCGCACCATAACGGCCGACTTCCACGGAGCGGGCGCGGCCGAACACGCGGCGGAGGGATGGGCCCGGCAGTTCCAGGATCGGGCGGTGAACGAGGATGTGCCGGTGGTTGTGGTGGCGCGAGATGAAGAAGGGCTGATCGCACCGGCAACGGAGGACATGGGGCAACCGGTTCGCGTAGCGAAGCTGCTGGTGCTTGCCGGTCTGGCCAGCTCGGCCGGTGAGGCAACGCGCAAGTTGGCGGAGAATGCGGTCAGCCTGAACGGACAAAAGTTCTCCGGCAAACTGTTCGGACTTGAGTCGATGGGCGACTCGCCCGTTCTGCGGCTGGGCAAGCGCGCGGTGCGCGTGCAATGGCGGTAAGTCGGTGAGACACTGCCCAAGGGCAGCCGAACGGCGTCAAACGGATCGGGGCAAAGCAATGCGGCTAAGGTCGGCGATGTATGTAGTTGGGCTCGGCCTGTCTCTGCTGCCGTCCGCGCTGCGAGCGCAGGATGCGCTTGCCTCCATCCGTCAGGCGGTTCGTACCGAGCTCGCGGCGGATGATACCGATCGATCGCGCTGGCGATATCGCGACGAGGAGCGAGTCAAAGGGACAGTCTCGATCATCGTCCAGACGGACTCTGGCTCCGTGACACGGCTGGTGGAACGCAACGGCCATCCGCTCTCTCCGGAAGAGGCCCAGGCGGAGGACCAACGCCTGAACGCGTTTGTGCACGACTCGGCAAAGATCGCAAAACAGCGTAAAGACGGCCTCTCCGACGACGAAAGCACCCGGCAACTGCTGGAGATGCTGCCGGAGGCCTTCCTTTGGAAGGTGACAAAGGTCGCCGAGAAGGAAGACACACTTTCCTTCACGCCAAGGCCGGACTTCCGTCCGACCAATCTGCAGGCTCGTGTGCTGAGCACCATGGCCGGCGAAGTTGTCCTGGATCGGCGACAGCACCGCATGAAGACGCTGAGCGGACGCCTGTCGCAGGATGTCACGATCGGCTTTGGTCTGCTGGGCCGTATGAAAGAGGGCGGCACGTTTCTGGTCGAACGGCGCGAGATCAAGCCAGGGCTTTGGCAGATCACTGAAACCCACGTCCACATCGATGGCAAGGCGCTGCTGTTCAAGCAAATCGGAGAGCAGCAGGACGAGGTTCAGACAGACTTCACGCAGGTTCCAGGCAACGCGACACTCGAGCAGGCGGCGATGGCCTCAAGAACGTTGCACTAATGTATCCGCGCCGGGCGGATGTTCAGGACGTGGCAAACCCCCTCAGAGCCGCGCGTATCCTGAAGATATGGGCAAGACACCAACGCCGCAGACCGATCGCGAGCTGATCCATCGGGTGACGCGGTCAGCAGGACAAAGGGCCGGATACAAACAGCTGGTGCGGGAGCTTGGGCTGGGTGGCGGCCGCGAGCGGCGGCTGCTTCTTGAGCAGCTGGCGCGCATTACGGCACGCGGCGATCTGGTGAAGATTGACGATGAGCTCTGGGCGCTGCCGACCGCAACCCCGGAACGAACCGCACGGGTCTCCCGGGCTGTCACCGAGGGCGAGCGTGGCCCCTCCGGACTGCGCGGCACGCGGGAGTCTCTGGTCGCCGGCAAGCTTGATCTGCATCGGGATGGCTATGGCTTCGTGCGGCCGAACGGAAGCACCAGCCGCGAAGACGATCTCTTCATCCCGCCGACTGAGATGAACGGCGCCATGCAGGGTGACGAAGTGCTGGTCGATGAGGCACCGGCAGGACGCGACGGCCGGCGATCTGGTCGTGTCGTTCGCGTGCTGACGCGGCGCAATCCCACCGTCGTCGGCATCTTCCACTACGCGCGCGGCCGCGGTGACACACGCCGGCGGCGTGAGAGCGAGTGGGTCGACGGCGCCTTGGTGAAGGGCAACTACGTCACACCGCTCGATGAACGCATGGGCGCGCCGGTGCTGATCCCGGACGGCGCGGAAGAGGTTGTGGCGCGGGATGAGCCGGCTGATCGCGTGCTCGGCGATGAGGTGCGTGCAGCGCGCGCGACCTGGGTTCCGGAGGATGCGTTTCGGCCGCTCGAAGGCATGGCGGTCGACATCGAGATCACCGAATTCCCGCAGCCTGGACGACCGGCCAAGGGCCGCGTCATTGAGGTCCTCGGGCCGCCCGACGCGTTTGGCGTTGATGTCGAGATCGTGATCCGCAAACACCACCTGCCGCACGTCTTCCCGGCCAACGTCCTGGCTGAGGCCGCCGCAAGCGCAGAAGACACTGTCGCCGCCGCCGACGCTGAAGAGATCGCCCGCCGATCGGACTTCCGCGCGCTGCCCATCGTTACTATCGACGGCGAGACAGCGCGCGACTTCGACGATGCCGTGCTGGTGCGCGATCTGCCAAACGGCAACCAGGAGCTTCAGGTCCACATTGCTGATGTGAGCTACTATGTGCGTCCGGAGACGGCGCTCGATCTTGAAGCGCGTCTGCGCGGCAACAGCGTGTACTTTCCTGATCGCGCCGTGCCCATGCTGCCGCCCGCGCTCTCGAGCGGCATGTGTTCGCTGCGTCCCGATGAGGATCGTTTCGTGCTGAGCTGCGTAATGGAGATCGATCCCCGAGGTGAGGTGGTCGGGTACGAGGTTGGCGAGGGCATGATCCGCAGCGCCCGCCGCATGACCTACAACCAGGTGCAGGCCATCCTCGATGGAATGGGCGAGAACGCCTCTGACGCGGACAAGGAGGCGCGGCTCCAATTCAGCGAGTTCGTTCCGGAGTTCGAGAGGATGTACGCCCTCGCTCTGCGTCTGAATGCGAAGCGGAAGCGACGCGGCTCCATTGACTTCGATCTGCCGGAGCCTGTGGTGCAGTTCGATCCACAAGGCGATATGAAGGCGATCGTGCGGTCCGAGCGCGGCTGGTCTCACCGCCTGATCGAAGAGTTCATGCTGTCCGCCAACGAGTGCGTGGCGACGTGGATCGAGACACAGGGGATCCCAAGTGTCTATCGCATTCACGAGATGCCGGATCCAAAACGCATCATCGACTTCGAGGAGACAGCGGCCGGCTTCGGTTACACATTGGGCCTCGCCACTCTGCCCGTCAAAAAACTAACCATGAAGAGCGATCGCCGGGATGTGAAGCGGGGCTTCTCTGGGGGCGGCAGGGCCCAGGGCGCCAAGGTGCATGAGGTCGCCGATCGCATTCCAGTCACGCCGCAAATGTACCAACGCCTGACGGCAAAGATCGCAGGCACGCCGGAGGAGCGCATCCTCGCGTACCTGATGTTGCGCAGTTTGAAGCAGGCACGCTATGCGGAGAAGAACGAGGGGCACTTTGCGCTGGCAAGCCCGAGCTACACGCACTTCACCTCGCCCATCCGCCGCTATCCGGATCTCATCGTGCATCGGCTCTTGCGGGCGCTACTGGAGGAAGGGGCAGATCCGCGCGGCAGGCCGATTCTCTCCAGTGACACGCAGCCATGGCAACGGGAACTCGATGCGAAGGAGGGTCGAAGCCATCCCGCGGCCCATGCCATCGCGAAGAAGGTCGAAGAAGATCGCGGGCCGATGACGCGTGGGGAGCTCGAAGCGATCGCGACCGAGACCAGCCAGACAGAGCGGCGCGCCGATGATGCTGAGCGCGAGCTGATCGAGTGGAAGAAACTGAAGTTCATGCAGGATCGGGTCGGCGAAGAGTTCGACGCCATCATCCTGTCCTGCACCAAGTACGGCTTCTTTGTAGAGCTCGAAGAGCTGTTTATTGAAGGGCTGGTCCCGATCGCAACACTCGGCGGCTTCGGAGCGAAGACGTATCGCGACGAGGATCATTACGTCTTTCGCGATACAGACCGGGCCATCGTTGGCCAGCGCAGCGGGCGGGTATTTCGCATGGGGATCAAGGTGCGGGTGCTGCTCGATCGCATTGATCGACAGCAGCGACGACTGCAGTTCGCGCTGCTTGAGGTCAAGGGCGGACAGCAGGCGGAGGTGCCTTCCGGAGCCGGTTCGCTGCGGCGAAGCAAGGTGCGCTCGGGCGGAGACGAGGCAGGTAAACGTCCGCAGCGAACCGGCAAAATCAAACCAGGGAAGCTCAAAAAACGTTTACGAAACCAGAAGGCCAAGGGCAAGCGTCGCGGTTAGCGCCGGGCGTGCGCGTGTTCGGCGTCAGGCTCCAGCAGCTGCATCCGCAGGCTAAGAAACGGGTGCTCCACCAGGCAAAACGTGACAAGCGCCAGCGCCGTGGACAGCAGCGTGAACAAAAGAAAACCGATCAGCTCATTGGCGATAGAGTTCTGCGGGAACCCGTGCAAACGCGGCAGAAGGGTGTCGACCACCAGGCCCCTCAGGTAATGGTGGTTGAGGTACATCCCAAAAGAAAGCCTGGAAAGCCAATAAAAAAGCCGGCCACGAAAGAGCATCAGGCGGCCGACCAGCCCGGCCCAGACGAGCGATCCAAACAGCAAAGCGAGCGCAGAGAAGATAAGCACCTCGTGCTGCACGTGCCGAAGAACAACAAACAGAAGCAGGCCGCCACCGATGAGGGCGATCGCACGAGGCCGCGAGATCTTCGGACGATTGCGGCTGACCCACTGGTGCGAAAGAATCATGCCGAGGACCAGGCCATCGCAGTGCGTGTGAAACTGCGAGTAGAAAATCTTCTGGAACAGAGCGGAGTCGTGAACGGCAAAGCTGCCGGTGTGGTGAAACCAGATGCCGGCGCGCAGCAAAGGCAGCGCAAGAAAAATCGCCCAAAGCCAACGCAACGAGCTCGCCGGAGATCTGCCGCGAGCGAAGACGTACAGCAGCACGGGCGCGAGCAGGTAAAACTGCTCTTCGACGCACAACGACCAGCCGCCCAGGATGATGCCGTCGGTATAGTGCACGCCGTCCTGGAGATAGTTGGAGAGAAAGACGAGATCCGCCCAGCCAAAGTGGTGCAGGACCGCATAGCCCGGCATCAGGGCGAACACGCACACGAAGGTGAAGAAGTAGAGTGGCCAGATCCGCAGGCCCCGGCGAAGAACAAAGCGGCGGATGGAGATCGATCCATCCTTCCACAGCTCCTTCCACAGCTGGCCGCCGATGAAGAAGCCGCTCAGGACAAAGAAGAGATCGACGCCACTCCACCCATTCGCCACGAACGGCAGAGCCGAATAGGCGTTCGTGCCGTGGGCCGTGGTGAAGTAAGTATCAAAGTGATGGTTCATGACCAGCAGAACCGCAAACGCTCGCAATCCATGTAAGAAGGGGAGCTGGTTCGCAGGCGGATGGAGCAGCTGCTGAAGCGATCCGCTGAAGAGCCGCGTGAAGCCGCGGGGCGGAGCTCCGAGCGTTGCACGGATCTCCTCAAGCACGGGTGGTTCTTCGGTGAGCAAGCGCATAGACGCATCTACCAGGGAAATGGAATGCGAAACAGAAACGAACCTCTCTGTTCAAGGCCCACGCAGAGGAAGCACTAAGACGGTGCGTCCATTATGGCCTGTCAAGGTCAAGTGCGGAGAGCATCTCTGGCGAGACTTTAGTCATCAACTCGCACGTTACCGAGTCGCGCGCCGGTTCAACGCGCTAGGTGGTCCGTCGCAGAGCAGCCGCGTTCGCCCAATCGCAGCGAAGCGCTCTTCCGCAATCTCTCCGGCAAAGGCTCACCTACAATAGAGAAGACGAGGAGCTTACCGGATGGCACACATGGTATTCGATACAAAGTACAAGCAGGAGATGGAAGGTCTTGACGAGCCACCGTTCGACTCCGACTTCGGCCAGAAGATCTTCAAGAATGTGTCCAAGAAAGCCTGGGGCGAGTGGGTAGAGCGGCAAAAAATGCTCCTGAACGAATATCGCCTCCAGCCCTGGACGCGCGAGGCGCAGGAGTTTCTGGTCGAGCAGATGAACGACTTCTTCTTTGGCGAAGGTGGGGAACTGCCGAAGGAGTATGTGGCCCCCACCACCTAGCGCTCCGCCATGGATGTAGCGACGGGCGGCAGCTGCCCGTCGTGTACACTTCAAGATGTTGTTACCCCGCCGTAATCCGCACGGATTGCCGGCAAAAGTCGGGACGTGGCTCAGCCTGGTAGAGCGCACCCTTGGGGTGGGTGAGGTCGCTAGTTCGAATCTAGTCGTCCCGACCAATTCTCAGCCGCACGATCGTATCGTCTCCATTCAGCGGGCTGTCTTGCCTGCTCCCAGCAGCCCAAGATGTGCTGCCCGCAAGAGCGCGCTGTCAGCAGAATCCTCGCTCAGCTCCCACGCCATCACACCCCCCAGATGCTCATCGAGCGCAAACCTGGCCTTGGTTCGCGCCGAGGTCGGATCCTCGTAGGTCCAGAAGGTGCTGCCGTCAAACAGCCACGGCGCCTTGGACCGTGGATCGCGATACAGCACAAAAGGTGGTGGAGGTGTCACCTGCGCCTGCGCCGCAGAGCGAGCCGGCAAGCTCCCTCCACCAGCCTCTGTCGCTGCCGGACCAGCCGTCGTCGTCGCCGACGCCACCAGCGCGCTTGGTCCGTTCGCCGCTGATTGTGGCGCCATCAGGTCGCGAAAAAACGGGTACGGTCGATCCCCACGGATCGACTTTCCTACCTGCCAGAAGCCATTGTCCGCCTTGGTCACCTCGCGCCAGCCATAGCCGTAGAACGGCAGGCCGAGCAGCAGCTTGGGCGCCGGAACCCCGGCCTCCTCCCACTCATGCACGCTGCGTTCTACGCTGCCGCCCTTGCCATCCTCGGTATAGAGCGGCGCCAGAAAGCCCGTCCGCTGATTCCACGGGCCGTTGTAGTCATAGTTCATCAGCCCCACCTGATCCACCAGCCCGTTCACGGCCGCGATATCAACGCCGCCGTACATGCGTGGAGACGGCCCGGCAGCGATCGTCAGCAGAAGGCCCGGTCGCGCAGCATCCATCTGCCTTCGCAGCTCGCCCAGCAGCGCGACAAAGTTAGCGCCATCGTCGCCGTGCGGGTACTCCCAGTCAACATCAATGCCGTCGAACAGACGTGGCGCCTCGATGCCGGGAGCGAGATGGCCGCGCACGAATAGGTCCACGCAGGAGCGCACAAACGCCTCCCGCACAGCCGGCTGCGCGTCTGCGGCAAAGTCCCGCGCCTGGCCCTCAAGCGACAGCAGAACCTTGATCTTCGGGTAGCGCCGCTTCAACTCAACCAGCTGATGGAGATTGCCGCGAAACGGGCTCGCCGGCGTGTCCGCCACGCCGGTGACGCTGTCCGCCGCGCTGAAGCTCAGGTTCAGATCAGCATTCGGATCGGCGACAGAACAGTGGCCGCCGGTGACGAAGCCTTGGGCGTAGTTGATCTGATCCAGCTGGCGCACGGCGCCGCTATCGACCAGGTTCTTGACGAAGAAATGGTCGTACACACCCCACTGGCCGAAGTAGGCAACTACCTTGGGCCGGTTGGCGGTCGGTCGCGGCTTCACGGCGGGAGCGGAAGCGCTCCACAGCAGCAGAAAGAAGCCAGCAAACGCGGCGCAGGAACGAAGGGATCGAGTCACAGCAGATGTGACGTGCGGGGGCACAAACTGGCTTCAGCCAACCTCCGCCCAGCGCGCGCAGACCGCGATCATCCTTCAAAATCGCCCTCTATAATGAAGCATGCCAAGCGTCGATCCTGCAGCGCCGTCTTCCGATCCGGTTATGCAGACGCGTCTTGCTGCGGATTCGGAAGCGACCGACAGTGGCGGTCTGGAGCTGGAAGCGGCGGTTCCGACGGATGTGCCAGCCTTGGGCGATGCTGAGGAGCTTGCCGGCGCCGCCATGCATCGCACTCACGCAGGCGTCGTTCTGGCAGAGCCGGTCGGAACGCTGGCCGCCGTCAACCGCCCCGCCACGACGTCAGCTACGCCAACAGCCGCTCCCGACGTCCGCAACAAAGCCGCTGGCTCCGATCCCGCCTCGATCGAGGCTTACTTCGAGCAGGTGTTGCAGATCGTGCATAGAAATCGTCCCAACGACGATCTCGAGCTGATCCGTCGCGCCTGGGAGTTCTGCAAGCAGCAACATAGCGGTCAGCTACGCGCCTCGGGCGAGCCCTACATCATCCACCCGCTCGAGGTGGCGCAAGTCCTCGCCGAGCTCAAAATGGATTCGACTGCCATCGCTGGCGGCCTGCTGCACGATGCCGTCGAAGATACCGACGTTACCTCAGCCGAGATCGCCCGACGCTTCAATGAGCAGGTCGCGCACATCGTTGAAGGTGTCACCAAGCTCGACAAGATCAAGTTCGCCAATCGAGAAGACCATCAGGCCGAAAACATCCGCAAGATGCTGCTCGCCATGGTGACTGACATCCGCGTCGTCATCATCAAGCTCGCCGATCGCCTGCACAATATGCGCACGCTCGAGCACCTGAAGCCCGAGAAACAGCAGAAGATCGCCCGCGAGACGCTCGACATCTTCGCGCCGCTGGCGCATCGCCTCGGCATGGGCAAACTGCGCGGCGAGCTCGAAGATCTGGCCTTCCGCTACACCGATCCCTTCGCCTACGAACGCGTCTCGAACGAGGTCGACGCGCTGCGCGGTGAGAACGAAACCTTCCTGCTGAAGGTCGTCGCGCAAATGGAAGACAAGCTGCGCGAACACGGCATCTCCGGCCGTGTCGAGTCGCGCATCAAGCGCCTGTACTCCATTCAGCAGAAGCTCGAAAGTCAGAAGATCCCCGTCGATCAGGTCTACGATCTGCTCGCCGTGCGCGTCATCTGCGAGAGCGTGCAGGATTGCTACGCCGTTCTCGGCCTCTTGCACTCGATCTGGCGTCCCGTCCCTGGCCGCATCAAGGACTTCATCGCGATGCCGCGGCCCAACCTCTATCAATCCCTCCACACCACGCTGATCGCCGAGGGCGGCCATCAGTTTGAGGTACAGATCCGCACCGAAGACATGCATCGCGTCGCCGAAGAAGGCATCGCCGCGCACTGGAAGTACAAGGCCTCTGACAACGTCACCGCCAAAGACGAGCAGCGCCTCGCCTGGGTCCGTCAGCTCGTCGAGTGGCAGCGCGAGATGAGCGACCCGAACGAGTTCATGTCGACGCTCAAGATCGACCTCTACCCCGAGGAGGTCTACACCTTCACCCCAAAAGGCAAGGTCGTTGTCCTGCCTAAGGATGCAAGCCCAATCGACTTCGCCTACGCCATCCACACCGAGGTCGGCAACACCACCATCGGCGCCAAGGTCAACGGTCGCATCGTGCCGCTGCGCACGCGTCTGCGCAACGGCGACATCGTCGAGATCACCACGCAGACTGGCCACGCGCCCAGCCGCGACTGGCTCTCCTTCACCAAGAGCTCGCGCGCCCGCAACAAGATCAAGCACTGGCTCAACGAGCACCAGCGTGAGCGCGCCATCGAGATCGGTCGCAAGCTGCTCGAGCGCGAAGCCCGCAAGTTCAAGGTCTCGCTCTCGAAGTTCTCTGAGGCTGACTTCGAGCGCGTCGCCAACGACTACGGCCTCGGCGGCCAGCCGGAGCTCCTCGCCAGCATCGGCTTTGGCAAGTACTCCGCGCGCCAGGCGCTTAACAAGCTTGATCCGGGCTCAACCGCACAGGGTGAAGGTCCGGCCAGTGAGAGCGTCGTCGGCAACGCCATCGGTCAGATGTCCGACGCCGTCAAGCGCGTCTTCTTCGGCCGCGGCTCGGACTCGCTCCAGGTCGAAGGCCAGGACGATCTGCTCGTCTATCGCGCCCGCTGTTGTAACCCCATCCGTGGTGAAGAGATCGTCGGCTACGTCACGCGCGGCAAGGGCGTGGCCGTTCACGCCAGAAGCTGTCCCAATGTTCAGAACCTGCTCTACGAAAGCGATCGCCGCATTCAGGTCGAGTGGGCCGAGGCTCCCTCAGACACCAGCACCAACAAGGCGCAGACCTACCCCGTCAAGCTGATGGTCCTCTGCGATGACCGGACCGGCATGCTCAAAGAGTTCACCGCCATCATCTCCGACGAGGGCACCAACATTCGAAGCGTCGATACCAAGGGCGCGGCAGATGGCAGTGCCGTCGTCGATTTCATCATCGAGATCGTCGATCTCCGGCAGCTCAACCGTTTGATTCAGGGCCTGCGACGCGTTCCCGGCGTTCGCGACGTTCAGCGCGTCCAGAAGATCTAGCAGTGGTTCCTGGCATCGCGGTTGCGGCCAGCTTGTCCGGCCATGTATCGTAGACCTCACGATGAGTTCTGCAAGCACCAGCTGCTTCTGGTTTACCTTCCGCTACTGGCGCCCGGTAGCGGCCCCGGCGGAGCAGGCTCATCTGACAGATTCACACTAGGTTCAGACGATCTCAAGATCCGCAAAGGCCGCGACCCACTCAGTCGCGGCCTTTGCTTTTTCCGATGGAAGGGAAAGCCCATGAGCACAGACACAGTGTTGACCAATCCAAGCGTGGCCATCCCTGGCCGCTTCGGCGCCTACGGCGGCCGCTACGTGCCAGAGACCCTCATGGCCGCCCTCGAAGAGCTCGAGCACGCCTACGAGATCACCAAAACCGATGCCGCCTTCCAGTCCGAGCTCAGCGATCTGCTCCATCACTACTGCGGCCGCCCCACCCCGCTCTACTTCGCCAAACGCCTCACCGCGCAGTGCGGCGGCGCAAAGATTTACCTCAAGCGCGAAGATCTCCTCCACACCGGCGCGCACAAGATCAACAACGCCCTCGGCCAGGGCCTGCTCGCCCGCCGCATGGGCAAGGGCCGCATCATCGCGGAGACCGGCGCCGGCCAGCACGGCGTAGCCACCGCCACCGTCTGCGCGCTGCTCGGCCTCGAGTGCATCATCTACATGGGCGAAGAAGACATGCGCCGCCAGGAGCTCAACGTCTATCGCATGCGTCTGCTCGGCGCAGAGGTCCGCAGCGTTGGCTCCGGCTCCGCCACCCTCAAAGACGCCATCAACGAGGCCATGCGCGACTGGGTCACCAACGTCCGCACCACCTTCTACATCCTCGGCTCCGCCCTCGGCGCCCACCCCTACCCCACCATGGTCCGCGACTTCCACCGCGTCATCGGCCAGGAAGCGCGCCGGCAGATCCTCGAGCAGGAAGGCAAGCTCCCCGCCGCCATCGTCGCCTGCGTCGGCGGCGGGTCCAATGCGATAGGAGCGTTCTACGAGTTCATCCCGGACGAGAACGTCCGCCTCATCGGCGTCGAAGCCGGCGGTCGCGGCTCCGGCCTCGGCGAGCACGCCGCCCGCTTCCAAAAGTCCGGTGGCGGCATCCCCGGCGTCCTCCAGGGTACGTACTCGTATGTGTTACAAAACGAATCCGGCCAGATCTCGCTCACCCACTCCGTCTCCGCCGGTCTCGACTACGCCTCCGTCGGCCCAGAACACGCCATGCTGCACGACTCCGGCCGCGCCACCTACACCGCCTGCTCGGACGCCGACGCCCTCCAGGCCACCGTCACCCTCTCCCGCGTCGAAGGCATCGTTCCCGCACTCGAAAGCGCCCACGCCATCGCCGAAGCCATCCGCCTCGCCCCCACCATGGCGAAGGACGACATCCTCATGGTCAACCTCTCCGGCCGCGGCGACAAAGACATGGGCATCCTCTCCCGCGAGCTCCACCTCAACGGCGCAGAGCCCACTCACGCAGAAAATCGCGGCACCTCCAGCTAGAGATCGGAACGTTCGATGCCCATCGCTTTCAACACGCACCCCGGCCTCGTCGCCTATCTCACCGCCGGCGACCCCGACCTCCACACCACCCGCGACATCGCCCTCGCCGCCATCGACAACGGCGCCGACGTCATCGAGCTCGGCGTTCCCTTCTCCGACCCGCTCGCCGACGGCCCCGTCATCCAGCGCGCCAGCGAGCGAGCGGTCGCCCGCGGCACCACCCTCCTGCAAGTCCTCGATCTCGCGAAAGAGCTCCGCGTCGCCCGTCCCTCCGCCGGCCTCGTCCTCTTCTCCTACCTCAACCCCATCGTTCGTCTCGGCCTCAAGGACTTCTGCGCCCGTGCCGCAGACGCCGGCGCCGACGGCGTCCTCCTCACCGACATGATCGTTGAAGAGGCCGGGGCGTACCTCGACGCCATGCACCAGCACCAGCTCGCGCCCATCTTCCTCGCCGCGCCCACCAGCCCTGACGCCCGCCTCCAGGCCATAGCCGCCGCCAGCCGCGGCTTCGTCTACGCCGTCTCGCGCGTCGGTATTACCGGCGCCCAGACCACCGTCGCGAGCGACGCCGAAACCCTCGTCCGCCGCCTGCGCGCCTTCACAGAGATCCCCATCGCCGTCGGCTTTGGCATCTCAAACGCCGACCACGTGCGCGCCGTAGGCACCTTCGCCGACGCCGCCATCATCGGCAGCGCCCTCGTCGCCCTCATCGAGCGAAGCACGCCCGCCGAGGCCGCTCACACCATCGGCCGCTTCATCGCCGGCCTGCGCGAGGCAGTCCCCCCACCAGCAAGCCGGGCCGCTGGCCAACCCGCGGAAACAACCGCAGGAAAGTTATGATGAAGCGCGGACACAGTGCATCGCGGATATCCCGCACTTGGAGGAAGGTTTGGCACAGGACGAGCAACTGCAGATAGCCGCGCTACGGGAAAAGATCGATGCCATGGATCAGCAGATCATCCACCTCATCAGCCAGCGCGCAGAGGCTGCCAGCACCATCGGACACCTCAAGCGCGACGCCGAGCTCCCTGTCTACGAGCCCAAGCGCGAAGAAGAGGTCTTCAACAACGTGCGCAAGCTGAACCCAGGTCCCTTGGGCGATGCGGAACTCCTGCACGTCTACGAGCGCATCATCGACGTGATGCGAACGCTGCAGCGACGCGACGCAAAGTAACCCAGGCGCAGACCCCCCGACTTCTGAAACAAGGAAAGCGAAAAGAGAGACATGATCGTAGCGATGCAGGACCGAGCAAGCGAAGAGCACATACAGCAGGTGATCGAACGCATGGTGGAGCTCGGCTTCAACGTTCACCGCACCACCGGCGAAACTCAGACCATCCTCGCCGGTGTCGGCTCGCCAGACCACTTCGACGTCGCAGAGTTCAAGGTCCTCTCGGGCGTCCATGATGCGTATCGCATCTCGTCGCCCTACAAGCTCGCCGGTCGTTCCTTCCGCCCGGAAGGCACTCTCGTTCGCTTCTCGAACGGTGTGATCGTCGGTGGCAAAGAGGTGATCCTCATGGCCGGTCCCTGCTCGGTCGAGTCACGCGAGCAGATCTACACCAGCGCGCAACAGGTCAAGGCCGCCGGCGCGCAGTTTCTGCGCGGTGGCGCCTTCAAACCGCGCAGCTCGCCCTATAGCTTCCAGGGCATGGGCCTCGATGGCCTCAAGCTGCTCCAGGAGGTCGGCAAAGAGACCGGTCTGCTCGTCATCACGGAGGTCATGGAGATCTCGCAGATCGAGATGATGCTCCCCTACATCGACTGCTTCCAGGTCGGCGCTCGCAACATGCAGAACTTCAATCTGCTGCGCGAGCTCGGTCATGTCCGTAAGCCCGTGCTGATGAAGCGCGGCATCGCCGCCACCATTGAAGAGGTCCTGCTCTCGGCCGAGTACATCCTCTCCGGCGGCAACTACGACCTCATCCTCTGCGAGCGCGGCGTCCGCACCTTCGAGACCTACACCCGCAACACCATGGATATCTCCGCCATCCCCGTCCTCAAGAAACTCACGCATCTGCCCGTCTTCGGTGACCCCTCGCACGGCGTCGGCATCCGCGAGTTCGTCCCCGCCATGGCCATGGCCTCGGTCGCCGCCGGCGCCGACGGTCTGCTCATGGAGATGCATCCCAACCCCGACAAAGCCATGAGCGATGGCGCCCAGAGCCTCTACCCCGCGCAGCTCACAGACCTCGTCGGCAAACTGCGCGGCATCGCGCAGGTCGTCGGCCGCACCATCGCATAACCAGGGGATCGCAGAGACGAGGCCCATGCGTGATCAGAAATGTAACCATCATCGGCACAGGTCTCATTGGCGTCTCCGTCGCTCTTGCCCTCCGACAGGCCGGCTTCAGCGGCGGTCTCATCGGCGTTGACCGCGACGAGGCCGAGCTCTCTCACGCCCGCCACGCCTTCACCGATGTCCACGTCGATCGCCCAACCGCATCTCTTCCTGTCCACGACGCGCAGCTCATCGTCCTCGCCACACCGGTCCTGGCCATGCTTGACTGGATGGATCGCCTCGCGCCGCTCCTCACATTGTGCCAGCTCGTCACCGATGTCGGCAGCACCAAACTCAGCATCGCGAAGCACGCCGCTCCGCTCTTCGGCCACGCCGGACAGGCGCACTTCCTTCCCGGCCACCCCATGGCTGGCAAGGAGGCCGGAGGAGCCGCGCTCGCCGAAGCCACCCTCTTCCACAACGCCCGCTGGCTCTTCACGCCCATCGCTCCCGAAAACGATCTCACCGAAGAGTGGAGAGGTTGGGTCGAGCGCATGGGTGCTCAAACCCGCGACCTCGATCCCGCCCGGCACGACGAAATGTGCGCCTGGGTTAGCCACCTGCCGCAGTTCCTCTCGACCGCCCTCGCCGCCCTGCTCGAAGAGCACTTCGCCGACGATCCAGACATCATCTCGATCGGCGGTCGTGCCCTCGCCGAGACCACCCGTCTCGGCGCCAGCCCCTTCAGCATGTGGCGCGACGTCGCCTACA
The DNA here is from genome assembly GCA_964235665.1 of uncultured Acidobacteriaceae bacterium. Taxonomy (GTDB): domain Bacteria; phylum Acidobacteriota; class Terriglobia; order Terriglobales; family Acidobacteriaceae; genus Edaphobacter. The sequence continues at coordinate 159,973 of CAXSAY010000004.1, read as the reverse complement.
CCAACACCGGCCCCATCGCCGCTTCACTCCTCGCGCTCGAGCAGCAGCTCGCCCACCTACGCGAGAACCTGAGGTCCCCCGAACTCCGCACCCTCTTCGCGGAGGCCAACGCCTTCCGCCGTCGCCGCGACCCATGATCCCGTCCCTCACCCACCCACCCGTTCTTTGGTTGTCATCCCCTAGGGATCTGCTGTTCGCTCATCGGCCAGCTCCCGCGCAGGGGGCACACCTCAACGCCATCACGGTGACGCAGTCTCCCTGACGGACTCTCTACAATCAGAAGAACCGTTCATTCAAGACAATCATCACTGGGTCCACAACAGATTGAGATTAGGTCCAGACCTAACCTCAATCGTTCGAAGATTTTAGACAACAAACGAGGAGGGGGGCACCCCCTTGACCCGTTAGTGCGCCCCAACCTCCTCGGGCGCAGGCCGCTGGGCCTTCGTCGGCAACCGCATCACAAACGGCAGCGGTGTCAGGCACACGATCGCCACCGCCAGAACAAAGAACGCATTCTGGTAGCTCAGCATAGAGGCCTGTCGCACCATCTGCTGGTAGGCATAGCCCACCGCCATCTGCGTCGATTGCAGAGTAGACATGCCCGCCGTCCGCAGCATGGTCGTGATCGCATCCATGTAGAGCCGGTAGGGCGCACTCCCCGGAACCACATTCGCCGCCAGTTGAACCTGGTGTGTCTGGGCGGTTCGCGCGATAAAGGTCGTCAAGAGCGCCGTACCCGCACTCCCTCCCAGGTTCCGCGCGAAGTTCGAGAGACTCGAGATCTGGTTCGACTTCGAGCGCGGTACGCCAACGTAGTTCAGCGTACTGATCGGAATAAACACGAACGGCAGCCCGATCACCTGCAGCATGCGCCACAGCGTCACCGTGCCAAAGCTGCTCTCAAGCGAGAGCCGCGTCAGGTTGTAGAGACCCGCCGCCACAGCGATGTAGCCGATTGAGACCATCAGCCGCGGATCCATCTTGCCCAGCGTCCGTCCCGCGACCATCATCATCACGATCAGGATCAGCCCACCCGGAGACAGCACGAAACCGGCCCGCTCCGCCGTATACCCCAGGAGCACCTGCAGGTACTGCGGAATGAGGACCGTCGAGCCGAACAGCACCATGCCAAGAATAAGCTGCAGAAAGACCGCCGTCCCGAAGTTGCGATTGCGCAGCAGCTTCAGGTCGACAATCGGATCGGGATGAGTCCACTCCCAGAAGACGAAGAAGGTCAGCAGCACAGCAGCCAGAATCGCGACCGTACGAATCAGCGGATCGCCAAACCAGTCCTTCTCCTGCCCCTTGTCGAGGAAGAACTCCAGGCAGCCCACGCCAGACGCAACCAGCGCCAGACCGACAAAATCGACCGACCGTCCACTCGTAACGCGCTTCTGCCGATGTGGGGGATCCTCCACCAGACGGTTCGTCAGCCACAGCGACAGAATGCCGATCGGAACGTTGATGAAAAAGATCCAGTGCCAGTTGAAGTTGTCCGTGATCCACCCGCCCAGCGTCGGGCCAATGGCCGGCGCGCAAACCACCGCCATACCGTACACCGCGAACGCCTGACCGCGCTTCTCAACGGGGAAGGTGTCAGCCAGGATCGCCTGCTCACTCGGCGCAAGACCACCGCCGCCGGCCCCCTGAAGAATGCGAGCAAAGATCAGCAGCGGCAGGCTCGGTGCAAAGCCGCACAGAATCGAGCTCAGCGTAAAGAGCGCGACACAGGTCATATAGAAGCGCTTGCGGCCAAAGCGATCGGAGATCCAACCCGAGATCGGCAACACCACAGCGCTCGCGACCAGGTAGCTGGTCAGTACCCACGTCGCCTCATCCTGGCTCGCACCGAGAGATCCGGCGATGTGCGGAAGCGCCACGTTGGCGATGGAGGTGTCCAGCACCTCCATGAAGGTTGCAAGAGTCACCGTCAGCGCGATGGCCCACGGATTGAAGCGTGGCTTCCACTCGGCCTCGTGCGTTTCCTGGCTGATGGAGGAGGTCTCTGCCATGACTGCTATTAGTCTAGAGCGATATGGCAGCGCACACCATAGCGGGGAGTATCACTTTAGTGGACGTCCAGGCCGCCCGTGAGCGGCTGCGCGATTCTATCTACTACTCGCCCTGCCCTCATTCGCAGATGCTCTCCGCACTCACCGGCCGAGAGATCTTTCTCAAGCTCGAGAACCTGCAGATGACCGGATCGTTTAAGGAGCGTGGCGCGCTCAATCGCATTGCCCTGCTAAGCCCGGAGCAGGCCGCGCATGGCGTCATCGCGGCAAGCGCCGGCAATCATGCCCAGGGCGTCGCGCATCACGCAACCAAGCGTGGCATCCGTAGCCTCATCGTCATGCCGCAGCAGACGCCGTTGGTGAAGGTGACCGCCACCCGCAACTTCGGTGCGGAGGTGGTGCTGCATGGGGCAAACTACGACGAAGCCTTTGCCGAAGCGATGCGCCTGCAGGAGATCGAAGGCATGAACTTCATCCACGCCTTTGATGACGCCGCGGTCATGGCAGGGCAGGGAACCATCGGTCTCGAGTTGATGGAGCAGGTGCCAGATCTGGACGCGGTGGTTGTGCCCATCGGTGGTGGTGGTCTCATCGGCGGCATCGCCTGCGCGATCAAGGAGTCGCGACCAGAGATCAAGATCGTTGGTGTGCAGACAGCGCGCCTGCCCTCCATGGCCGCAGCGATCGAGCAGCATAGTCCGGTTACGCTCGATCCAGCGACGACGATCGCCGATGGGATTGCCGTCCGCCGCGCAGGCGAGGTCACCTTCCCCGTGGTCGAGCGCTATGTCGACGAGGTTGTCACCGTGGACGAGGACGAGATTGCCTCCGCGATCCTCGTCCTGCTCGAGCGTGAGAAGACCCTGGCCGAAGGCGCTGGCGCCGCCGCGCTGGCAGCGCTGCTGCAACGCCGGACAACACTGATTCCAGAGGGCGCCCGCACAGCGGTTCTCGTGTGTGGCGGCAATATCGATGTGACGTTGCTCAGCCGCATCATCGAACGCGGCCTGGTGCAGGACGGCCGCCTGATCCGTCTGCGGATTCATCTGCTCGACAAGCCTGGCGCTCTCGCAGAGCTCACGAAGCTTATCGCCAGCCATCGCGCGAACATCGTTGATACGCTCCACAACCGGGCGTACTACGGCGTCAATCTGGGCGATACCGTCATTGACATCACGATGGAAACGCGTGGCCGTGACCAAGTGGCTGAACTGCTAAGCGCCCTGTCGCACGAAGGCTATAAACACAGCCGCGTGCTCTAGCGATTCGTGTCGACCTTGTGTTGCTTTTCGTCATCTCGCGTCTACGACATGGCAGCAGCATCGGCTAAGTCTCTTCGGGGTGAAAAGTGCATCTCCCGCTCACTCGGAATCAGCAGGCCGCAAATGCTGTTGCTCGATTACTGATGATCGAAGGTCATACGTTGGCGCTCAGCATGACGCTCCAGAGCCAGTGAGATCAATCGATCAATCAGGTCTCGGTAGCCTAAGCCGCTCGCCTCCCAAAGCTTTGGGTACATGCTGATGGACGTGAAGCCTGGCATCGTGTTGATCTCGTTCAGAAAGATTCTGGCTTTGCCGCTGCTTTTACCCTTTGTCGATGGTTCCATGAGGAAATCCACGCGAGCGAGCCCTGAACAATCACAGATCTGAAAGGCCTCAATGGCCATGGCCCGAATCTGCTTCTCCTCGCTTTTCGAGAGCTTGGCCGGAAGAATCGGAACACTGGCATCTGAGTGGTACTTGGCGTTGTAGTCGTAAAACTCAGCACCCGGCACAATCTCGCCGACCACGGACGCCTCCGGCTTGTCATTGCCAAGTACCGCAACCTCCAGCTCGCGTGGCTTCACACCGGCCCCGCCCACCCCTTGTTCGACCACTAGCTTTCGATCAAATTCGGCGGCGAGATTCATCGCTGTCGCGAGTTCGCTGCGATCGTGGACCTTGCTAATACCCACAGAGGAGCCGAGATTTGCAGGCTTAACAAACACGGGATACGCGAGATGACTTTCGATGAGCTGCGTTGTCTTCTTCGGGTCAGAACTCCAGGCCGAGCGCAACAGAGCGACATACGGTGTTTGCGGCAGACCGGCAGCGGCGAAGAGCCTCTTCATCGCGCCCTTGTCCATGCCTGTTGCGGACCCGAGGACGCCGGAACCAACGTAGGCAATGTTCGCGAGTTCAAAGAGCCCCTGGATCGTTCCGTCCTCGCCAAAGGTGCCATGCAGGACGGGAAAGACTACATCAAGGGCGGGAGATGTCGGGCCGGCCTGTGACAACGCAAGTGGATTGAGCGTTTCGGAGTCGGCAATTGTTGGCGCGGACGGGTTCCTTTGACGCAGAGCTTCTGCTTTGCCGCTTTGCTTCGAGCCAGCGGGGAGCTGTGTCGATTGCGCGCGGTCGTTCCCCGCAAGAAGGAGCTGCGCGTGCTCTCCCATAAGCCATCGGCCCTGCTTTGTGATACCGATCGGCACAACCTCATACTTCTTCCGATCGATCGCTTTCAGGATGGAGGCCGCGGAAAGAAGAGACACCTCGTGCTCCCCAGAGCGGCCACCGAACAGAACACCCACACGCAGCTTCTTCTGCTTCTTCATCACTGTCTCAGTGTCTGCTATGCCACGTCGGAAGTTGCGGCAGGAATGGCGAGGAACCAGCCTTGTCATACCGATTCTGTATTCGAGTTGGGTTGTGAACTGGCGACTACACGTTAAACTTGAAGAAGAGGATGTCACCATCTTTCACAACGTAGTCCTTGCCTTCCGAGCGCAGCAGGCCCTTCTCTTTCACTGTCTGCTCACTCCCAAACGTAAACAGATCGTCCGAAGCGTAGCAATCCGCTTTGATGAAGCCCTTCTCAAAATCAGAGTGAATGACTCCGGCGGCACCGGGAGCCTTGGTGCCGCGTCGGATGGTCCATGCGCGAACCTCCTGCACTCCAGCAGTGAAGTAGGTGATGAGATCGAGTAATCGGTATGCGGAATGGATCAGCCGAGTCAGGCCTGGCTCGGCAAGCCCCATGTCTTTCAGGAACTCGTCCCGCTCAGATGGCTCTAGCTGCGCAATTTCACTTTCGAGAGCTCCGCAGATGCGAACGACCTGGCTGCCTTCTTGGGCGGCACGCTGCTCCACCGCGGCCGTGTACTCGTTACCGGTCAAAAGGCCTGCTTCGTCGACATTTGCAACATACAGCTGTGGCTTCGCCGTGATGAGGAAGAGCTCACGTGAGAGAACCCGTTCGTCATCGGTCAGGTCTGCTGTTCGCGCTGGTTTGCCGGCGTTTAATGCAGTTAGCAGCTTGCTCAACATGGCATGCTCAGCTTTCACCTTGTTGTCGCTCGAAGCTTTAGCGGCACGTTCGACCTTGATGTTGCGCTTCTCAACGGAGTCAAGATCTGCGAGCAGAAGTTCAGTGTTGATGATGTCGATGTCGTGCAAGGGATTGACCCCGCCTGCGACATGGATGACCTCAGGATCATCAAAGCAGCGAACGACGTGACAGACGGCGTCGGTTGCGCGAATGTGACCAAGAAACTGATTACCGAGACCCTCGCCCTTGCTTGCACCTTCAACCAGGCCAGCGATGTCGATGAACTCCATCGACGTCGGCACGAGGCTCTTCGGCTTGATCAGTGCGGCAATCTTCGTCAATCGCTGATCGGGTACGGTCACCACGCCCGTGTTCGGATCGATGGTGCAGAAGGGATAGTTTGCAGCCTGTGCCTTTGCAGAGGTCAGCGCGTTAAAGATTGTGGACTTTCCCACATTGGGAAGACCAACGATTCCGCAGTTCAGAGGCATGATTAGTTCCTGGCTCTATTGAAACATGGCGTCTCTGCAGAGCGGCAATGCGTGTATGGTCTTCGCTCGGATGTAAGATTCCACACAACAGCGGCGCGGCTGTAGCATCACCTGCATGCTGAGCCGACGATCCTTCAACCGCATGGCAAGTTTAAGTGTAACGAGCGCCTTCGCGGCCTCCTCCCGAGTCTTTGGTCAAGCCAAGTCCGACGCAAACGAGGCGACAGCTGCATCCGGGTTCTCCGTCATGCTCTGGACGTTGCGTGCTGGTCGAGATTTTGAGCAGCAGCTGCAGGTAGTTGCCCAAGCTGGCTATGGGCACGTTGAGCTTGTCGATGAGTTTCTGCACTGGTCTGACGAGGAGTTGTTCCGCATTCTCGGGAAGATGCGTTCGCTCGGCCTCACTGTGGATGCCATGGCGGGATTGAAGACCGGCTTCGCCGATCCGGACCGGGGTGATGCGTTTCTTTCGGAGTTGCGGAGCCTCATCGTCACGGCGCATCGGCTGCACTGTCCGCAAATTATTCTGCTTTCGGGCAACAGGCTTGAAGGTCTTACGAGGGGTCAACAGCATGCGGCATCGCTGGCGACGCTCAGCCGCGCGGCTGAGCTGCTGCAGAAGGAGGACCTCGTCGGCGTTATCGAACCCATCGACCCTCTTGAAAATGCTTCGATTTACCTCGATGGCGTGACTGAGGCGTTTAGCCTGACGCGAGCGATCGGCAGTCCTCACATGAAGGTCTTGTACGACCTGTATCACGAGCAGCGCAGTGCCGGGAATCTGATCGAGAAACTCGAACAGAACATCGCCGAGGTGGGCCTGATTCACCTGGCAGATGTTCCGGGCCGTCATCAGCCTGGAACGGGCGAGATCAACGTGTCGAACCTCTTCCGAACACTGAGCAGGCTTCAGTACAAGGGCATCGTCGCAATGGAATTTTATCCGACGAGCGATGCGGTTGAGACTCTTCGTCGCGCCAGACTTGATGCCGAACAGTACCTCCGGCTCGAGCACTGACGTTCACTTCGCAACGTCAGGGGTAGATTCGGTTCAGCGTACGGGCGAACGGAATCGTCTCACGTACGTGATCCAAACCGCAGATCCACGCGACCACGCGTTCGATGCCCATACCAAAGCCAGCATGCGGTACGGAACCGTATCGTCGGAGGTCGAGATACCACTGAAATGCATCAAGCGGCAGCTTGTGCTCTTCGATCCGAGACTTCAACAGGTCGTAGGAGTCGACGCGCTGTGACCCACCGATGATCTCGCCATACCCTTCAGGCGCCAGAACATCGACACACAACGCTTTGGTTGCATCGACAGGATCAGGCTGCATGTAAAAGGCCTTGATCGCTGCTGGATAACGATGCACCATCACGGGCCTATTAAATTGCAGTGAGAGGTACGTCTCGTCTGGCGAGCCGAAATCGTCCCCCGCCTTGTGCCGCGTCTCTATTAAACCTTTGCTGAAAGCGTCTTCGAGCATGGCATGTGCTTCGTCGTACGAGATGCGCGGGAAGGGCGCTTTAATCGTTTCGAGCTTGGTCACGTCACGGCCAATGACAGTCAAGTCGGTCCGATGAGACGCAAGCACACGCGTCACGATGTGACTCAGGAAGTTTTCGGCGAGCTCCAGCAAGTCGTCGAGCCCGGCATACGCGATCTCCGGCTCGACCATCCAGAACTCGGTCAAGTGACGGCGCGTTTTGGACTTCTCCGCGCGAAAGGTTGGACCAAAGGAGTACACCTTGCCGAGCGCCAGGGCAGTGGCCTCGATATACAGCTGCCCGCTTTGCGTCAGATACGCCTTGTCATCATCGAAGTAGTCCATCTCGAACAGCTCCGACGTTCCTTCACAGGCGTTTGGCGTCAGGATGGGCGGATCCGTTCGGATAAAGCCGTTCGTGTCAAAGTATTCAGCCGCAGCTCGCATGATGGTGGCCCGCACTCGCAGGATTGCAGACTGGCGCGGAGTTCGAATCCAGAGATGGCGGTGCTCCATAAGGAAGTCAACGCCATGCTCCTTGAGGCTGATGGGGAATGGCTGATCTGCACTCACGGCGGAGATCACGTCAATCGTTTCTACATCAAGCTCATATCCGGAAGGAGCGCGCGCATCTGCGCGAACTTTGCCTGTCACCGTCAGCGAGCTTTCCAGCTGTAGCTCCTTCAGCGTGTTGAACACGTGCTCCGGTACAGCTGCCTTCGGCACAATGCCTTGGATTGTGCCCGTGCCATCCCGAAAGGTGGCGAACAGGAGCTTGCCGGATGAGCGAAGGTTATAGAGCCAGCCACGCAACAGTACGGTCTGGCCATCGTGTTGCGCGAGTGAGGCGATTGTGGCGAGTGGCGCGGTCGTCGTGGCTGAGGTGTCCATGGGTCAGTCTTAGTTTATACGGCCCAGCTCAGACTGCCCGTGCCACGGATCCCTCATGGCAGCTTCCCGAACTAGCCGCCGAGCTACATTGCCCCACTTTGCGAGTGCATCTGATCGGCACGTTCCGCTGCCACTTCGGCATCGCGGCGAAAGTGGTTGAAGAACTCCAACCCTTGCTTCACGACAGTCTCGGTAGTCTCTCCCAACTCATGCGCAATCTCCAGCATTCCGGGAACGTCTGCAGGAAGATTGGCAACGTGCTGCTGCACGCTCTGCCAATCGATACCAGCATCCGCGCTACGTGGCCATAGGTGCTCGTCGCGGCTGCCGTTGTTGTCATGAAGGTGAATCTCTGCAATGCGAGAACCGAGAAGCGCGAAGGCGGCATTGATACCGCCGCCGGAATTTTGGCTCTCTGTCAGGTGAGCATGGCCAACGTCAAGCGTGACACCAACTGTATCGAAATGACCGACACGCAGGATCTCAAGAAGACGCTCCGGTGCAGTGATCTCGTTCTGTAACGTCTCAAGCAGAAGCTGGACGCCGAGTGGCCCGGCAAACGCCTTCAAATGCTCGATTGCAGTTAACGAGTGTTCGAGTAGCCGCGGACTCCACGTATCTCCTCTCATGCCCAGGTGGAGCGTGATTGAGCGGAATGGGATCTGCTCCGCAGACTCAAGCACGCGCTTGATCTCGTCCATCGCGAGGATGCGGTGCAGTTTGTCGGAGTCGATGAGATCCAGCGTCGGCGCCACATGCCGGCTCCATTGCGCGTCCGCGTAGAGCGGCTGGTGCAAGGACGGCTGGACGTCGGTATCGCGAAACCAGTTGGCCAGTTCGCGTACGCTGCCTCGATCCGTGTAGTCAAAGTGATGGCGTGCGGCGAAGACCTCAATCGCTGTTGAGCCCGAATGGTGCATCGCGTCAAGCAGCCCGGGATGAAGGCGTTGCTGCAGAAAGACATAGGTGGAAAAACCTGGCCGCATCCTCATCAAACTATATCAATCCACGGCGGCGTACGAGAAGCTTGGAGACGATCGGTTAGTCGCCCGCGAAGCCTTGGTGTAGGTCGCAACGAGCAAGGCCGTACGCACTGATCTCTGAAGCCGTTACGGTGCTAGCTATAGAAGCGGACGGTAGCGTCAACGCTGCATCGGAGGACAAAAATGTGCCTGCTTGGGTTCAGCGGCGTTACCTCTGTGTTCGACACGGCGGTCAGTCTATGAGGGATAATGAAGCTGTTGCGAGGTGCCCGCCCGGCCGACTACGGGTGTGCGGCGCCTCCTGTATCATCTCGCCGGACTGGCATCAGTTGCCCTTGGCTAAAACTACCTCCAAGACTGGATGAATCATGGAACTGTGGAACGACTATGAAGGCAAGCTGCTTGACGGCCAATTTCGGCTGGAACGACTGGTTGGCCCAAAAGGACGAAGTGCTTTCTTCACAACCAGCGACAAAGATGGTGGTCCGGCGATCGTTCGCGTAATCGAATCCTTGAACGATGAAGACGAGATTCTGGCACGGTGGAACGCTGTCCGAACGATGCATGAGCCGAGCTTGGTAGCGATTCATGCCTGTAACAAGACAGTTCTTGATGGCGTGCACCTGGTGTACGCGGTTCTTGAAGCGACCGATGCTGAGCTCTCCGAGCTATTACGAGAGCGAGCGCTGTCTCCGGATGAGACACGCCAGATGGCGGCAAGCGTTGTGGCGGCACTCGAAGCGCTTCATGCCAAAGGACTTGTTCACGAGCACATTGAAGCGGAAAGCGTGCTGGCAAAGGGAGAAGAGGTGAAGCTGCGAGGAGACTGTGTGCGTGAAGCGCCAGATGGTGCGGAGGGAGAGACGCTGAAGCGCCGGGATGCGCACGACCTCGCAATGCTGGTGGGATATGCATTAACTCAGCGGCGGGACGTGGGGCAGACCAGGCTGCCACGTCCGTTTGACGAACTGGTGCGGAATGGGATGTCCGGAACGTGGGGACTTAAGGAGATGGGTGGGGTCGTGCGGCCTGTCGCGGTAATCTCTGCACCCGCTTCGCCACCGATTCGAGCGACTGAAGCTCCTGTTCCCATTGCTAAGCCATTGCCGTTGAACGGAGTACCAGACGCTAGCACCGTACCGATCAGCTCTGCGAAGCCGTCCATACCGGCTGTCACAGGACCCGGGGCCGTTCCAGTACGAGGGACCGGGGTGCTCCCCGCAACGTCAGCGGCAGTGCCTGCGGCGAACTCGGCGCGGGCTGTAGCAGCTTCGCTTGCGACAGGACCGGCGGTTCCAACCCGGCGCGTGACTGGGGCAGACCGGATCCTTCTGGAGCCTGAAGAGAGCCCGCGATCGCGGACGGTTTTCTGGGCGGCACTGGCGGTGGTCGCGCTCCTGCTGATTACGCTTATCTGGCACTTCACGCATGTAAGTGGTTCTGCCGCAAAGGTTTCGGAGCCTGCCACACGATCTGTGCCGACGCCTGGAAGCGCGCCTGCAGAATCCGCAGTGGCGGCGCCGACTAAGCCTTCGGCGGGAATGAGTGTGGCGCGGCCGGCTGGCCGGGGTGTGGTGACCCACGGGGCGGGGCCAAGTGGGGCGCAATGGCGGGTGGTGGCCTACACGTTCAATCGCGAAGAGGCTGCGCAGAAGAAGGTGCAGGCGATCGGGGAGGTGCATCCCGCGTTGAAACCAGAGGTATTTACGCCGTCCGGACGGGCGCCGTACCTGGTTGCACTAGGAGGGTGGATGACGGTGGAGCAGGCGGCGGCACTTAAGGCGAAGGCGCGTTCCGAGGGCCTGCCGCAGGACATTTACACGCAGAACTACCGCGGCCATGAACGCTGATTGGTGCGTTTTCCGTCGAGGTTAAGCGCTGCTTCGCCGAGGCAAGAGGTGTTTTGCGCCGGTTTGGGCGAGGTTAAAACGGAAGCCGGAAAACAGGAGGGCGACGCCGTTGGCGTCGCCCTCTTCTGCTGAAATGGTGTAGTTACTGGACGTCACCGGCTTCGAGGTGCGACTCGAGAAAGTAGAGCTGCTCTTCGGCATCGACTACGAGCTGCTTGAAGAAGTCCGAGGTGGGCTCGTCACCGATCTCGTCGATCTTGTCAGAGGCTTCGCGAAGCTCCTTGCAGTAATCGCCGAGAGAATCGGCAAGAGCGCGGACGTGATCCATGCCGTTGATGGTATCGACCGGGTACTCGGGAATCTTCGAAAGGCAGACGGCCTGACGGATGGTGCCGTTGGCGACGCCGCCGAGCTGGGTGATGCGCTCAGCAATTGGGTCGATCTGCTTGAAGATGACTTTGGCGACGTGATCAAAGACCAAGTGCAGCTGATAAAAGTTGTCGCCCTTGACGTTCCAATGGGCGAACTTAGCCTGCGAATGGAAGTCGGTCGCTTCTGCAAGGCGCTCCGCCATCACTTCAACAACCTTCTTCTTCTGGTCGTCGGACAGGGCTACACGGTTGGGGTACATGCGGTCAACGATGTGTGTTGCCGGACCCGGGGTTTCGTCGGACTTCTTCTGCTTCTTTTCGGCTTTGTCCATAACTGCTGGCATAGTGTGGATCCCTTCCGATCTTGTGTTGCGCGGTTTCGCGCGCATCTTGACGTATAGATGCGGAAACAGGGGTGGATGCCGCTTGGGTGGGTATGGAGATAACGTTGGGCCCGTGCGGGGGGGGCCTTCTGCTTCACTCAGGATGACAGCACGCATGGCGCTCCAAGCAGCAGGTGGCGTTTAGTAGCCGGCGGCTTTGCCGTAGGAGCGGCGGGTGTCGTGACCGCCCTGGAGCTCGTGAGTGTGGGGGTCAATGGCGATGAGTTCGTTATCGCCCCAGGTGCCGGGGGAGTGCTCATCGGCGGCCATCTGTCGATTGGTTTTGTAGCCCATCCTGGCGAGCTGGTCGGCGACATCGTTGGGGAAGGTGCGTTCGAGATCGAGGCGGTCGGGGAGGTACTGGTGATGAAAGCGCGGGGCGTCAGCGGCCTGCTGGATGTTGAGGCCATTGTCAAGGGTGCTGAGGAGGTCATTAGCGACAGTGGTGATGATGGTCGAGCCACCGGGGGTGCCGAGGACGAGGCGGACGCGGCGGCGACCGAAGAGCGAGCGACGGGTGAGGACGATGGTGGGGGTCATGGCGGAGAGCGGGCGCTTTCCTGGCGCAATCGCATTCGCCGGGCCCTGGATGAGGCCGTACATATTGGGCACGCCCTGCTTGGAGGCGAAGTCGTCCATCTCGTCGTTCATGAGGAAGCCGAGCGGCGCAATTGTCACTCCTGACCCGAAGGTGTTGTTGAGGGTGTAGGTGTTGCTGACGGCGTTGCCCCAGCGGTCGACGACCGAGAAGTGGGTGGTCTGAGGGGACTCGTGTGGGGCGGGCGTGAGCTGCGGGGGCGGCGGGAGGAAGCTGGCGGGGCGCTTGAGGTCGGCCGAGGGGGTGGGGCGGACGGGATCGATGGAGGCGCGCCAGGCGGCGGCGTACTTGCGGGCTGCCATCTGCTTGAGAGGTTGCGGGGTGAAGTCGGGGTCGCCGAGGTAGTCGGCGCGATCCATGTAGGCGCGGCGGAAGGCCTCGGTGATGAGGTGGACCTGCGGGGCGGAGCGGTCTGGAGTGGCTGCGGCGGCCGGGCCGAGTTTCGGAAGATTGTAGGTGGAGAGGATGTTGAGGATTTCGATGAGGACGATGCCGCCCGAGGAGGGTGGCGGGGCGGTGATGATTTTGTAACCGTGGTAGCCCCCGACGACGGGGGCGCGGTCTTTGACCTGGTAGGCGGCGAGATCGGCGATGGTGATGAGGCCGCCATGCTTCTGCATTTCTGTAGCGATGGTGTTGGCGAGGATGCCTTTGTAGAAGTCGGTGGGGTCAGCGGCGATGCGGCGGAGGGTTTCCGCGAGGAGGGGCTGCTCGAAGCGGTCGCCGGCTTTATAGAAGTTGCCGTCGCGTTGGAAGATGTGGGCAGATTCGGGGAACTCGGTGAGGGTCTTGTTCCCGAGGTTGGCGGCTTCGGGCTCGGAGAGGATGTAGCCGGATTCGGCTAGTTTGATGGCGGGGGCCATGTCCTGGGCGAGGGAGAGTTTGCCGAAGTGAGACTGCGCATAGGCGAGGCCGGCGACGGTGCCGGGGACGCCGGAGGCGAGATAGCCAACGGTGGAGCGGCCAGGGGCGACGTTGCCGACACCGTCGAGGTACATGTCGCGGGTGGCGGCGGCGGGGGCTTTTTCGCGATAGTCGAGGAAGTGGGTGGCGCCGCGATGGGTGCGGATGAGCATGAAGCCACCGCCGCCGAGGTTGCCGGCCTGCGGGTAGACGACGGCGAGCGCGAAGGCAACGGCGACGGCCGCATCAACGGCATTGCCGCCCTGCTGAAGGATCCCGACGCCGGCGTCGGTGGCGTCGTGGTGGATGGTGACGACCATGGCATGGCGGGCGCGGGTGGGCTCTTCGGTGGGGAGATCGTAGGCGGGAATGGGTTGCTGCGCGGGAAGGAGGAGGGTGGTGGCAAGGGTAAGGAGGGCGGCGACGGCTCGGGTAGGTGCGGGCACGGGCGGGGTGACTCCTGGGGTGGTGGGTTTGGCTGAGGATACAGGATGTGGGCGGGAGAGGAGTCGCGTCGCTTTGCTCTGTCGTTGAAAGGCGAATACGGGGGTTCTTCGCCTGCGTCCTGGAATCGCGACCAAGGTGGTGGTTGCGTGAGTGTTCCCAGGGGCGGGGGTGTTCCGGGGTAGAGAAGCAGGTTCTCCACGCCGCTGGGCTTCGGTTGAAGTGACGATGGAGAAGGGAGGGAGGCAGGTGCGCTGGTCCCGATGATTGTTCCCGGTAGAGTGGAGGGAGGTTCGGTCGAGATGCAGGGCAGCGAGCCGATGGGAGGCAGGGTGCGGAGATCGTTGATGCGGAGGGCGCGACACTGGATTGCGAACCGGGGGTGGCGGGGATTTTTGGCGGAGATGTGGCGACGGGCGAGGATTGCGCTGAGCGGAAAGCAGCGGCGAGGAGCGGAGACGCGGCCGGTAGACGAGGTGCACGGGTTTGATCGGCAGTATGGCGTTGAGACGGGTGGGATGATCTGGGGCGATGCGTTGAAGGCGGCGCCAGGGGAGAATGGTGACGCGGCGTACTGGGCGACGGGGTACTACGGGGTGGCACCCTCGGTGCTGTGGGCGGGGCTCGATGAACTTGGGCTCGCGTGGGAGCGCTTCACGTTTGTGGACGTGGGCTGCGGGAAGGGACGGGCGCTGATGCTGGCGACGCGCTATCCGTTCCGCGAGGTCTGCGGTGTCGAGCTATCGCCGGAGCTGGCTGGGGTAGCGGAGGAGAATCTCTCGCACTTCGATGCGGAGTGGCGGATGACGACGGTGCCGGCGCGGGTGGTGGTGGGGGATGCGACGACGTTCGCTCTGCCGGACGGGCCGCTGGTAGTGTGGATCTTCCACCCGTTTGCGGCACCGGTGATGCGACGGTTTCTCGCCAACGTGGAGCGCGCCCTCGAGCGGGAGCAGCGGCCTATCTGGATCCTGTATGCGAATCCGGAGCTGAACCCTATGCTGAGTGGGATGCCATGGCTGCAGGTGATGTGGGACCGGTGCCTGGGGCTGAGTGAGGCGGATCGGGCGGCGGATCGATTTGGATCGGAGTGGGAGAAGATTGTGGCGTACCGGACCGTATAGGGAGGTGTAAGAGTGTTGCTCGCGTGTTGGGGGGGGGGGCGGAGTGCTCGTCGGGCTTGGAGTGGCCTGAGGAAACTTACGGCTTTTGACGTAGCGAAGGCGGCCGGTGAGGGCCGCCTTCTTGAGTAGCCAAGAACAGTTACTTGCTCTTCTTTTTGGGCTTGGTGGGATTGGGCTCGGTCTTGACGCCTTCCTGAGCGGAGGCTCCAGGGCTGCCGGGGACGCTGCCCTGAAAGCGGGAGTGGAGGCCATCACCGGGCTGAAGGGGCGAGATGCCACCCTTCTGCATGAGCTGCGCGGCGATCTCGTAGATCTCCTCGGGTGCGTAGTCGGGCGAGAAGAGGGTGCGGCTTTCTTCCATCACGGGACCTTCCGCGGCGTAGTCGGGAACGCCGGAGAGCACTTCGAGCTCTTCGCCATCTGCCCAGTCAGCGGGACCGGACCAGACGCCCTTGACGTCGGAGTATTCGCCATCCATGTTCCAGGTGTAGAGCTTGCGATGGGAGCCGATCTCCTGCCACTTGCGGGCCTCGGGTATCTTGGCGTCGTCGATGTTGGGGGTGGGGAGCATCTTGGTGACTTCGACGCCGGTGATCTTGCGAAGGGCAAGAGCGTACGCAGCCTGGTGGACGCCGCCGCGGACCATGAGGTAGCCGATGACGTCGCGGGCGGCCTGGTTGGTGGTCATCTGATAGCAGCGGTGCTTGTGCATGCGCGCGCCGGTCTCGAGGAAGAAGTTGTGCAGGAGATCGGTGACGAGATTGCCGGAGGCGAAGACGTTTTGGCCGGACCAGAAGTGGCCCATGGAGTCCATGACCTGATGACCACCGCCGCCGACGATGGTGTGGTGCGTGTTGCGGAGGTTGGCGGCTTCTTGAAGGGGTGCCGAGGTGGGATCGGCCTCAGGAACGGAGCCTTCGAGCATGAGGTTGATGGCGGTGGAGACAAGCTCAACGTGGCCGAGCTCTTCAGCAGTGATGCTGGCAATGAGGTCGTAAAAGGGCTTGAGCTTTTTCTTCTCTTTGAAGGCAAATGACTGATGCAGGTAGTTGTTCAGCGTGGACATCTCACCGAACTTGCCGCCGAGAAGCTCCTGAATGGCGGCTGCGCCGTTCGGATCGGGATTGGCGGGCTTTTGTAGCGGAATGAGCAGCTTTTCAGAACGCATGAACATATAAGGAGATCTCCTGAGGCGAGAGGCGCTAGAGCTGCGCGTTTGGGATGAGGGAGGGCACGAGAGGTGGCATCATGTCTCTCTAGCGTGGGATGCTTTTCGCTACAAGGGACGGATTGTGGGAGCAAGCCGACATTGATGGTATGAAGGTAGGCGGTGCGCGGCGCAAGTCACTTGGGGTGCGCCTATTGCCGGGCGGTGTCAGGAACTGGTGCCGAGCAGGGAGAGAGTGGCGTCGTCGCGTCGGCCGTTGAAGAAGGTGTCGAGCGCGGAGCGGAAGAGCGAGGTGTCGGGATCTGCGACGGCGAAGAGGGTGAGCGAGGAGTGGAACTTGAGGTCGTCGGGGTAGGCGAAGATCTCGGCGGCAGAGCGGTTGGGGTGATTGAGGACGAGGCTGGTGCACTCGCGCAGGCGAGGGCCAAGGATGGGATGGGCGAGGAAGGCGGTGGCCTCATCCATACTTTGAATCGCGAAGTGCTGGGCGGTAGGGCTGGAACCTAGACCGGCGATCTGGGGAAAGATGAACCACATCCAATGCGAGCGCTTCAGGCCGGCGGTGAGCTCGGCGTAGACCTGCGGGTAGACGGAGGCTTGGGCGTCGACGAAACGTTGTAGACGGAAGGGATCGGTGGGCATGGGAGACCTTTCGGAGGAGAGACGCAGATCCCTCCACCTAGGTGGGAATGACAGGACGAGGGAAGAGGTTGTGTGGAACGCGTGCTAGTTGCCGTACCAGTGGCGGCGGATGTGGGGGAGCTCGGGGAGGGGTTGGCGGCGGCGGATCTCGGCGAGGAGATGGGCCGTGTTGTAGGTCATCTCAGGGACGGTGAGGGTAGTGCGGTGGTCGGCTGAGCGGAGGAACCAGGTGGCTTTGCCGGCGGAGTGGCTTTGGTATCGCTCGACGTGGTGGAGGTCGGACCAGAGAATGTCGATGCGAGGACGGCCAAGAAGGGTGTGAAGATGGAGGCCCTGCTCATCGAGCGAGAGGGTGCGGGCGAGCATGGCAAAGGCGAGAGCGCCGAGCATGAGGACGAGCGAAAGCCAAACGGGGTGGATGCGCCGGTGATGGAGGGAGGCGGGCACGTCTATGGCGAGGACGAAGACGGCAGAGGCAAGGCAGGCAAGAAAGAAGGCGGTGACGCCGGGACGCAGGGGATAGATAAGGACGGGGCCGTATTGATTGTGGTCCTGGTGAGGTTGGCCTCCGTGACTGACGAGCGAGGCGAAGAGCCGGAGCAAGGGCTCGAGCAGAAGATGCATGCGGCGAGGATACGGGAGGGAGAGACCGTTAGAATCAACGGAATGGCTACGCGGGTGCGATCGTTTGCGAAGGTGAATCTGGGATTGCGGATCGGGCCGGTGCGGGAGGACGGATTTCACGGACTGGTGACCTTGTACCAGACACTGGCGCTGCATGATGTGGTGACGGTGACGGCGAGGCGGGCGGCGGTGACGCGGATTGCCATTCGGACGGAGCATCCCCGGGTGCCGACGGACGCGCGCAACACGGCATGGCAGATGGCTGAGCGGGCTCTCGCGGCGATGGGGGTGACGGCGGAGGTGGAGATCGGGATAGAGAAGCGGCTGCCGGTGCAGGGCGGGATGGGGGCGGGAAGTGCGAACGCGGCGGCGGCGCTGCTGGGTCTGGAGCGGGAGTTGGGGGTGAGGCTCCGGGAGGAGGAGCGGCTGCGGGTGGCGGCGGCGGTGGGATCGGACGTGCCGCTGTTCCTGGTGGGTGGAGCGGTTCTGGGGACGGGTCGTGGGGAGGTGGTGACGGCGATGCCGGACGTTGGGATGGGGGAGGCTGGAGACGGCGTGGCGTGTGTGGTGGCGATGCCGCGGGTGGGGGTGTCAACGCCAATGGCGTTTCGCGCATGGGATCGGCTGGTGCGGGAGGGTGGCTTACCGGGATTGACACCCGACACAGAACAACTTAGACTAAAGGAGTTGAGTTTTGCTTATTCCTCCGCTTTTCGGCTTACAAGCCTGGAGGAGGTGCAATCGCCCGGCGGCGATGCTAAGCCAGACACTTCCGGTATCCGTCATTTTCCTTCCCGATCGGGCTTCGCGCCTGCGGGATCTCCTGAACAACCGAAGGAGAGCGAAATGACGGATCTGGCGGAGAATACCCTTCTCGCGCTTGTCCGCACCGGGATCGAAAACGACTTTGAAGAGGTCGTGTTTTCGTTTCATCGCTCCCTGCGTTCAACCAAGCGACTTTTGATGGGTGAAGATTCCGGGCAGTCTGCGATCTATGCGGCGCTGTCGGGGTCAGGCTCGGCGCTCTTTGGACTGTATCGGTCCACTGAGGATGCACGAGCAGCTCAACGGCGTGTTCAGGCCTCAGGAACGGAGGCTCTCCTTACGGAGACCCTGCTGCGAGGCGAGTACTGGGCACGGATGTACGACGAAGCGGACTGAAGTCTCCGACTGCTCTGCCGATAACGAGGCAGACGCTGGAGCTGACGGAGCTTCGCGGGTTAGACTAGGTAGGTCGAACGTCGGCGCAGAACAGCAGGTCCTTCGACTCCGCTGCGATCCGCTCAGGAGGACAGGTTTGCTGTTTTGGGCGATCGACTAACGGTAGGTCAAGTGCCTTTCAGCCCCATCCCGGCGAGCCGAGATGGGACCCAGGTTGAACAGCCTGGCTTAGTCGGAGGTAGAGGTTTTGGGCGATCGACTAACGGTAGGTCAAGTGCCTTTGACGCACTTTGTCTAGGTTCGAATCCTAGTCGCCCAACCAACACCCTCATGGTTTGCTGAGGGAGTGGTGCTTCATCAGGACCCCGCGGTCTGGGTCTTGGGGCATCTGAGAACGAGGGACCCTGACCGGCAGCAACGTGCCGTGGGGAGATGAAGTTGATTGGGTCCGCCGGGCTTCTCCGCGGTAGCGGGTGGCCGGGAACAACGAGCGGATCGGTGAGCGATCGAGAGAACGATGTTGGTACCGGCAGTGCATGGCAGTTCGCAACAAGAGGTGATGTGCAGGTGAGGTACGGAGCCGCAACAAGGCTCTGCGCAGACAGCAGCAAGAAGTCCCAAGGATAACCAGCCTGGAGGGTTTCACGTGATGGAACGAGACACGACTGCAGTTCTCTCCCCGAGTTCGGGGCAAGGTGAAGAAGGCCAACCACACTCTTCACGGAGCCAGGTGACGACCGCGATCAGTAACGGCGGACAGAACGGTGCTTCGGCGACAGCCGGGAGCGCAATCCAGGGGCAAAACCCGGCCCCTGGTGGAATAAACGTGGCGAAGACGGCCCAGGATGCAAAAGCCTCTCCGGAGAGGAAACGCTCCGGCCGCCTGAGCGACGACAAGCGATTCAAGATCTTCTCAGGCACGGCGAACAAAGAGCTGGCCGAGGAGATCTGTAAGTTCATCGGCGTGCCGATGGGCGAGACGCGGATGCAGCGGTTCTCCGACGGAGAGATCTACTTTCAGCTGCTCGAGAACGTTCGCGGAGCGGATGTGTTCGTGGTGCAGCCGACCAGCTTTCCGGTCGACCAGCACCTGGTTGAGTTGTTAATCATGATCGATGCGCTGAAGCGGGCGTCCGCCGCGCGTATCACGGTCGTGATTCCGTACTACGGCTATGCGCGGCAGGACCGAAAAGACCGGCCGCGGGTAGCGATCAGTTCCAAGCTGGTGGCCGATCTGTTGACGACCGCTGGCGCAAACCGGGCCTTGCTAGTGGATCTCCACGCGGCGCAGATCCAGGGATTTTTCAATATCCCGGTGGATCACCTGTTTGCGAGCCCGGTGCTGGTGACGTATTTCCGGGATTTAAACCTGCCGAACCTGACGGTCGTGAGTCCGGACGCGGGCGGTGTGGAGCGGGCAAGATTTTTTGCCAAGAAGCTGGACGCGCCGCTGGCGATTGTCGATAAGCGGCGGACGGACATTAATGTGACCGAGGTGATGAACGTGATCGGCGATGTGAAGGGGCGAACCTGCCTGATCCTCGACGACATCATCGATACAGCGGGCACGATGGTGAAGACGGTTGAGGCTCTGCTCGACCAAGGTGCGACGAAGGTGTATGCGTGTGCGTCGCACGCGGTGCTGAGCGGGCCGGCCGTGGAACGGATTGCAGCATCGCGGCTTGAAGAGCTGGTGGTGTCGAACACGATTCCGCTTCGTGAAGATGCACGGCGAGTCGCGAAGATTCGAGTGCTGTCGATCGCGGGGCTGTTGGGCCGGGCGATCGAGAGCATTCATATGGAGACCAGCGTGAGTACGTTGTTCAACTAAAGCTTCTGCAGGCGGTTGTAATCGGCCTGTGGCAAACAAAGGGAGCGGCTGAGGCCGTGCCCGAAAGAGAGGGTGAGTGATGGCGGCAACACCAGTAGAGGCGATTCAAGCAACGGTTCGCGAGGGCAAGTTTAACAAGAATGCAGCGCGGCGTGTGCGTGTCTCCGGGCTGATTCCGGCGGTGGTGTATGGCGCGGGTTTGGAGCCGATTGCGCTGACTGTCGATCCGAAGGCGGTGACAAAGATTCTTCATTCGGAGACGGGGCATAACACCATCTTTGATCTCGCGATCAATGTGTCAGCCGCAGGCGCTGCCGGCGCCACGACCAAGGCGATGATTGTGGATTGGCAGAACGAGCCCATCAAGGGCAAGCTGCTGCACATCGACATGAAGCGCATCGCCATGAACAAGACGATGACGGTGTCGGTGCCGATCACGTTGACGGGCGTGCCGGTTGGCGTGAAGCTGCAGGGCGGTGTGCTCGACCAGATTCTGCGCGAGGTCGAGGTGGAGTGTCTGCCGACGGATATCCCGAGCCATCTGGATGTGGATGTGAGCGCGCTCGAGCTAAACGGCGCGATCCATATCTCGGATCTGCCGCATTCGGGCAAGCTGAAGTTCACCGGCGAAGAGGATGAGCTGGTCGCGCACGTGACGCTGGTGAAGGAAGAGCCGGAGGCTGAGGCGGCGGTTGCGGCACCGGAGGGCGCGGAGCCTGAGGTGGCGAAGAAGGGCAAGGGCGACGAAGCGGCTGCACCGGCGGCTGACGCCAAGAGCACCAAGAAGTAACCCGTTGCGACGAGGGAAGGAAATGGCGGCGTGAGGTTGATTGTCGGTCTAGGAAACCCTGGGTTCGAATATCACTTCACGCCCCACAATGCCGGATTTCTGGCGGTTGATCGCATTGCGGAGAGTTGCGGTGCGGTGCTGGGGAATCGGCGAGGCCGGGCACTAACGGCGAAGGCGAAGCTGGCAGGCGAAGAGGTGCTGCTAGCAAAGCCTGAGACGTTTATGAACCTGAGCGGGCTCTCGGTGGCCGCGCTGGTTCGGGAGCTTGAGATCGGGATTCCGAGTGAGGACCTGATCGTGCTGTATGACGAGTTAGCATTTCCGCTGGGCGAGCTTCGCCTGAAGGAGCGCGGATCGGCAAACGGGCACAACGGAGTGAAGTCGATCTCCGGCGCGCTCGGGACGGAGGAGTGGTTGCGCGTTCGGATTGGTGTGGGGAAGCCTGCACTGCCGGATGGACGAGAGATCAAGTCGGGCGGCAAGGACTACTTGCTGGCTCCGATGCGACGGCAGGAACTTGACGTGATGGATGAGGTGCTGGACCGGGCTCGGGAGATTGTGGAGGCGGTGATCCGAAGGGGTGCCGCAACGGCGATGAGTGAGTTCAACGGCAAGGGTAGGGAAAAGGGCATTTGACAGGCGTGGACCCAAGTGGTTTGCAGGGTTCTGAACGATTCATTCCAGACCGATCTGGCAGCAAAAGGCCAGGCGGTGCGAAGCAAAACTTCGCAGAAAGAAGTAGACGAGTATGGATGAGATCAAGCGTAGTTACGAGGTGATGTTCATTGTTCGGCCGGACGTGGAAGAGGCGGATCTGGACAAGCTGATCGAGGGCTTTTCGGGCAATGTGACGAATGGTGGGGGCGAAGTGAAGTCGGTGGAGAAGATGGGCCGCCGGCGGCTGGCGTACACGGTGAAGAAGTTCAATGACGGCTTCTACGTGCTGCTCACGATCTCTGCCGTGGGATCGCTGATTGGTGAAATAGAGCGACGCCTGCGGGTGTCGGAACCAGTGATTAAGTTCATCACGGTGCGGATGGATGAGGAAGAGAAGCGACTGGCGAAGGTGAAGGCTCTGCGGGATAGCAAGGTGAAGCGTAGTGCTCTGCCGCAGCAGCAGCCACCCCAGGCCGCAGCGGCACCGGTAGCTGAGGCGGCTTCCGAGGCGGCGCCAGTCGAAGCAAGTGTGCCGGCTGAGGCGACAGCTTCTGCCTAACAGGCGTTACGCATCTGCGGCGCGGGGCACGACTTCCTGACTGCAAGAACTGAACTGCCGAAGGCGCTTCCAGCCACTTGAAGGTGGAGTGACTGTTCAGAGATACCGATGCGTATCTGGAGCGGACTGAGGCCGAACGAACACGAGAGGATACCAACGATGGCTGACGAAACAAACAGCACAGCACCCGCGGGCGAAACGACCCAAGCACCGGCACCTGCATCTGGCGCACCCTACACCCCACGACCACAAGGTGGGCCAGGCGGTGCACGCCCGCCACGACCAGGTGGACCGGGCGGCGGACCGGGCGGACGGAAGTTCTTTCGCCGAAAGAAGGTTTGCAAGTTCTGCACGGAGAAGATCGATGCGATCAGCTATCGGGATGTGCGTCTGTTGCAGGGGTTTGTGGCCGAGCGGGGCAAGATCGTTCCGCGCCGGCTGACGGGCGTCTGCACGCGGCACCAACGCAAGCTGAGCCTGGCCATCAAGCAGTCGCGCAACATCGCCCTGCTTGCGTTCGCGGCGCGCTTCTAGTTTCTTCCCCTGGTATGTGGTCTGGCTTGACGTGCGCAGAGGCTGTCTTTCTATCAGGAGAACAGCACGGACCCCAGTGGTTTGCACAACGCAGTCAAGCCTGGCTCGCTCAGCAGGGAATGCAATTGTTTACGCCTGAACGCAGGCTGACTACGATTTGGAGATCTGCAATGGAAGTTATTCTGAAGGAAGACGTCAACAAGCTGGGCAATCGCGGCGACGTGGTTAAGGTCGCTGACGGGTACGGCCGGAACTATCTACTGCCAGGCAAGCTGGCAATTGAAGCGACGGCGGCGAACAAGGTTGTGATCGAGCAGATGAAGGCCTCGGCTGTGCGCAAGACGGCCAAGGAGAAGGTTGCGGCGGAGCAGCAGGCGACGCAGCTTTCGGCTGTGGAACTCACGTTTGAGCGTAAGGTGGGCGAGAACGATCAGCTATTTGGATCGGTGACGTCATCAGATATCGCGCATGAACTGGAGCAGAAGGGCTACACGATCGATCGTCGTAAAATCTCGCTCGAGGAGCCACTGCGCAGCCTGGGTGAGTACCATGTGCCAGTGAAGCTGCACCGTGAGGTGACTGCGCACGTGAAGGTGACAGTAGCAGGTGATGCGCCCGCGGCTTCCCCCGCGGCGTAGATACCAATACGAAGAAGCTGAATCGCCCGCTGGCCCAAGAAAGTTGAGGCTGGCGGGCGATTCTACTTTTCGGGATGGAAAGATCGTTGGGGAGAGAAGACGTTCGATCTGTCGCTACAGAATGGCGGGTTGGAGCCTGCGGGAACTGTTCCAGTTTGGCGGGGATGAGACCGGGTGGCGATTGGGGAGATCAGACGATACTGAGCATGACTTCGTCAAGGTAGCACCAGCCCCAGTTCTCCCCCTTCTCAAGCGACTGGATGATGGGGTGCCGGGTGGCATGGAAGTGCTGGGTGGCGTGCTTGTTCTTTGAGGAGTCGCAGCAGCCGACGTGTCCACACTCAAGACAGAGACGGAGGTGAACCCAGGTGTCTCCGGTTTTGAGGCACTCTTCGCAACCCTTGGTGTGGGGGTGCACGTCGCGGATCTGGTCGAGGTGGATGCAGGTGGGCATAGCCGTCTCCTGCTAGTACTGTACTTCGCTTCGCCCCGGCGTTAGGACCGACGATGTCTCGGCTGCGCCTTGAGAAGACGGCCAAGAGTGCGATCGGGAGGGGCGGCGGGCTACTCGTATTTGAGGGTTTCGACCGGATCGAGGCGGGCGGCGCGATTGGCGGGGAGGGTGCCGAAGATGACGCCGACAAGGACAGAGGTGGAGAGGGCGATGACGGCGGAGAGGAAGGAGAACGGGATCTTGAAGGGAGTGAGGAAGGAGATGGTCATGGGGATAGCGAGACCGATGATCGTGCCGACGACACCGCCGGAGAGCGAAAGGAAGACGGCTTCGGTGAGGAATTGCAGGCGAATTTCGCGCGAGGTAGCGCCGAGGGCCTTGCGGATGCCGATTTCTTTTAGGCGAGCCTGCACATTTGCAAGCATGGAGTTCATGATGCCGACGCCGGAGACGATGAGAGTGACCCCGGCAGCAAGGGTGAGGACGACCGTCAGCATGTTGGCGATCTTGGCCATCACGTCAAGAACCTGACTCATGGTGAAGGGATTGTAGACGGAGGTGGGGCGATGTTTGTTTTTGATGACGGCGAGGATCTGCTTTGAGGCAGGAACGACCTCGTCGGTATTTGCCATCGAGAAAAAGAGCTCTTTGACGGTCTCACTGCCTGTGAAATAACGAGCGACCGGATAAGGAATGAGGATGGTCTGGTCAGAGACTTCGGACTGGCCGAAGGTGTCGATGCGCATCTTGAAGACGCCGATGATGGTGAACGGGATGCCGCGAAACGAGACGGTGTGGCCGATCGACGCACCAGAGCTGCCGTAGAGGGCGCGGGCGAAGGGCTCGACGATCACTGCGACTTTGGAGTGCTGGGCTTCATCCTGATCATCGAAGAAGCGACCGGCGGTGACGGCAAGGTTGCGCACCACTTTATACCCAGGATTGACGCCGAGGATCATGGCATCGCGAGTGACGCCGGAGCCGATCGAGACGGTGTCATGCACCTCCAGCATGGGCGAGGCGGCGACGATGTTAGGAACAGCTTCGCGTACAGAGGCCAGATCTTCGCGAGTCATGTAGTCATTGCTGACGGTATTGTCCGGACCGGCTACGGTGCCGCCGACGAATTGCATCTCGATCATGGTGGGACCGATCGAGCTGATGAGACCGAGAGCATACTGTTTGCCGGTAAGGCCAAGGGTAACGACCAAGATGATGGAGGCCGAGCCGATGATCATGCCAAGCATGGTGAGGAGAAAACGGATCTTCGACGCACGGAAGCTATCGAGAGCGAGCCGGGTGATCTCAGAAAAGACCATGGTGGTGCGCGCGGCGGCGAGTGTCGCATCGAAGGTGGAGCGACGAGGGGAGAGGGCCGGGGTGACTGTGGGGGCGCTGGTGGTTGCCATGGAAAGCCGCTTGCTGTTCAGTATCGCAGTGTGGGGCCAAGTTTGCTAACCTTTGGATGTACGAGGCGGGCTCCCGATGCGGAGGGATGTGTGAGTGGTTGAAACAGGCGGTCTTGAAAACCGCTTTACCCTAGCGGGTAACGGGGGTTCGAATCCCTCTCCCTCCGCCATGAATTTTGCTTCAGAGCTTCCGAGATGTCCAGGAGCGGCAGAGAACCTCAGCAAACGCTGAGGTTCTCGTCTTTTGACGTCCAGTAGTGTCTGACAAAAGCCATCCTTGCGAAGGGGGTACATCAGGGGCATGTTGTTTCAGGGGAGGGGGTACTTTGTCGAGTGCCTCTCTGAGACATGTCACTTATCGCTACGAAGATCAAGCGGGCCAAGCCCCTGGAGAAGCCGTATCGCATGAGCGACTCCGGAGGGATGTATCTCTGGATCACGGTCTGGTGGAAAGCTATGGCGATGGGCCGATGTGCATAGCGGCAAAGAGAAGCTGATGGTCCTCGGTAAGTATCCGGAGGTTCTTCCTCGTTGGAGCTCGAGAACGGCAAAGTGCGTCACGCAAGTTACTGGCAGCAGGGATTGATCCCATGGCCGACCGCCAGGCAGCGAAGCTGCAGAACGAACGGCAACGGAAACTCCTTTGCGTGTGTGGCTGCTCGCTGGCAGAGGAGGCGGGCAGACGCTATGATCTTTGCCAGAGAACAATGATTACGTTATCATTGGCCGTTTCCTGAGATGGTGTGGAACGGGTTTGTGGAGGCGTAATGGATCGCCGATCGTTTTTGTCTGGGCTAGCTGCGTCCGGTGTGGCTGTGTCGGCAGTGGCAAATGGGGAAGTAGCGGCGGCGGCGCAGGCGGCGGTGGTGGCTCAGCCGAATGCAGCGCACCCCTTGCCGCGGTACCGCGGGTTCAATATCCAATGGCAGCGACGACCGGGGGAGACGACGAAGCCGGCGTTTGCGGAGCAGGACTTTGCGTGGATGCAGCAGTGGGGGTTTAACTTCGCGCGCATTCCGCTGTCGTACTGGATCTGGGGCAAGCCGACGGACTGGACGTATATCGATGAGGAGCCGCTGAAGGAGATCGACCGGGTGGTAGGGCTCGGCAAACAATATGGGGTGCACGTTAACCTGAACTTCCATCGCATTCCGGGCTACTGCATCAACGGCCGAGAGCTGGAGCCAGCGGACCTGTTTACCGGGCGCGTGGGGGAGGGGCCGCGGGCGCTGAAGGCGGCGTGCTTCCACTGGAGCACGTTTGCGAGGCGGTACAAGGGGGTGCCGAGCTCGCAGCTGTCGTTCGACCTGATCAACGAGCCGCCGAAGATGAAGAGCTATGAAGGCTCGTTCGAGGAGCGGTACGTGGTGGTGGCGCAGGCGCTGGTAGCGGCGATCCGAGCGGAGGATCCGCATCGGCCAATCTTTGCGGACGGCATCAACATTGGGCAGAACCCGGTGTTGGAGCTGGCGAGCCTGGGACTGGTGCAGAGCACGCGCGGATACCAGCCGAAGGCGGTGAGCCACTACGGTGCGACGTGGGTGCCGCTTGATGAGTACGAGACGATGAAGCTGCCAACGTGGCCGCTGACCGACGACAAGGGCAAAGTGTGGGACAAGGCCAAGCTGAAGCAGGAGTACGTGGACAAATGGAAGCCGCTGGTGGATCTAGGTGTGCAGGTGCACGTGGGCGAGTGGGGATGCTACAACCAGACGCCGCACGACGTGGCTCTGGGATGGATGACTGACTGCCTGGCGGTGTGGCGGGAGGCCGGGTGGGGCAATGTGCTGTGGAACCTGCGCGGGAACTTCGGCGTTGTGGATAGCGGCCGCAAGGATGTGGCGTATGAGGACTTTGAAGGCCACAAGTTGGATCGGAAGATGCTGGAGATGCTGCGGTCGGCGTAGATGGATTGAGTACACGTAAGACAGGCTGAGTCGGAGAGTGCTGATGAGATTGGCTGGCTGGTCCGGGGGCATGGCTCGAGGTGTGTTGCTAGGGGTGGTAGGTGCGCTGGGCGCGACATCCACGCTGCGGGGTCAGGCAACGGCGCTGAAGCTGAATGCGAAGGAGTACTTCGAGGCACCAGGTGTGAACGTGATGGCGTTCCAGGATATCTATCCGGATGGCCACCAGGGAGGCGTCTCGATCATTCAGAATGGCGTGCGGGTGGCGACGAACGGCGATCTGCGGCTGGACCCGGCGCCGGGTCAGTGGCAGCCGATGCCGAAGCAGGACGAGCGCACGGTGGATGCGGCGACAAATTCGATCACGACGACGCTGTCGTATCCGGACCCGACGAAGAACCGGACTGGCTTCAACCCGATCAACTATCCGGACCTGCAGTTCACGTACAAGGTGCGGGTGCAGGCGGAGGGCCAGACGGTGCATGTGATCGTCGATCTCGACAAGCCGGTTCCGGCGGCGTTCGTGGGCAAGGTGGGTTTTAATCTCGAGCTGTTTCCGAATGATCTGTTTGGCCGCAGCTGGTATCTGGGGCGGGAGTCGGGGATCTTTCCGCGGCAGGCGAATGGGCCGGAGCGGCGCGACGAGGCGGGCGAGGTGCAGCCGGTGCCGCTGGCGATGGGGCGGAAGCTTTCGGTGGCGCCGGAGACGGACGGCCAGCGGATGCTGATCGAGTCGAAGACAGGCGACCTCGAGCTGCTGGATGCGCGATCGAAGCGGAACAATGGCTGGTTCGTGGTGCGATCGCTGGTGGCGGCGGGAGCGACAAAGGGCGCGATCGAGTGGGTGATTACGCCGCATGCGATTCCGGGATGGAAGTACCAGCCGGTAATCCACGTGAGCCAGGTGGGCTACCATCCGGCGCAGCGGAAGCTGGCGACGCTCGAGATGGATCGGGACGATGCGGCGACGGAGCCGATGCGAGTGCTGCGCGTTGCGGAGGACGGCGGGACGAAGGAGGTGCTCTCAAAGGCGCCGACGGCATGGGGGAGCTTTCTTCGTTACAAATATGCGCAGCTGGATTTCTCCGCCATCAAAGAGCCGGGGATGTACCAGGTGGCGTACGGCACGATGGTGTCGCAGCCGTTCCGGATCGCCACGGATGTGTACCAGCGCGGGGTGTGGCAGCCGGTGCTCGAGTATTTTCTGCCGGTGCAGATGTGCCACATGCGGGTGGAGCAGCAGTATCGGGTGTGGCATGGCGCCTGCCACCTGGATGACGCGCGGATGAGCCTGACGGACCACAACCACTTTGATGGCTATGAGCAGGGACCGTCGACGCTGACGAAGTACAAGGGCGGCGAGACGGTTCCGGGGCTGGACCAGGGCGGCTGGCATGACGCGGGCGATGGCGACCTGCGGATCGAGTCGCAGGCGGACGAGGTGTCGATCCTTTCGGCGGCGTACGAGACGTTCCACCTGGAGTATGACGATACGACGGTGGATGAGGCGCGACATCGGACGCAGCTGCATGTGCCGGACGGGCGAGCAGATGCGCTCGAGCAGATCGAGCACGGCGTGCTGACGATCCTTGGTGGTTACAAATCGATGGGACGGGTCTATCGCGGGATCCAGGAGGCGACGCTCGAGCAGTATGTGCTGCTGGGTGATCCGTCGAACGCCACGGACAATCTGCGATTCAATGCATCGATGAAGGAGGACCAGCGATCAGGAACGGAGTCGGGCAAGCCGGATGATCGATGGGTGTTCACGGAGCAGGATCCGGTGCATGAGTACAAGGCGATTGCGGCGCTGGCCTCCGCGGCGCGGGCGCTGAAGGCGACGAAGCCGGAGCTGGCGGCGGAGTGCGTGGCGGCGGCAGAGGCGCTGTGGCTGGTCCAGCGCGATGCGAAGAAGGGCTTCGATGCGCGGATGATGGCGGCGGCGCAGCTGTGGAAGACGACGGGCAAGGCGATGTACCGGGACGAGATTCTTGCGGCCCGGGCGAGGATTGTCGAGGACTCGGCGAAGGTGGCGTGGGCGATTGCACCGGTGGCGGCTTCGCTGAAGGACGACGGCTTCACGCATGATCTGCGTGAGGCGGTGCGGCGGGACTTCGAGGCGCTCCAAAAGAAGCAGGCGACGGACTCGCCGTTCGGGGTTCCGTATACGCCGTATATCTGGGGGGCGGGGTGGGAGATCGAGCGGTTCGGGGTGGAGCAGTTCTACCTGCACCAGGCGTTCCCGGATGTGGTGAGTGCGGAGTATCTGTTGAACGCGCTGAACTTTATGCTGGGCGTGCATCCGGGGTCGAACACGTCGTCGTTTGCCTCGGGGGTGGGTGCGCGGTCGACGACGATCGCGTATGGATTCAATCGCGCGGACTCGTCGTATATTCCGGGCGGTGTGGTGAGTGGGACGGCGCTGATCCGGCCGGACTTTCCGGAGCTGAAAGAGTTCGGATTTCTGTGGCAGCAGATGGAGTATGTGCTGGGCGGCGGATCGTCGAACTACATGTTTCTGGTGCTGGCGGCGGACCAGGTGTTGAACGGACATAGCCAGAGCTTTGCGCCGCTGGTTGCGCCGCCGGTGAATTTACCGTATCGCGAACCGTAGCATTTCTTTGTGCTATTCAGGATGGGTTTATGACTGCCATGCGTCGTTTGACTCTGGTGTCGCTTGTAGCCTGCTTCACGCCGGCGATGTTCGCGCAGCAAGCGGTGCAGCCGAAGCCGACGCCGGACCCGATCACGTATCTGCCGGCGGGCAAGAGCGCGTACCAGCACTTCTCGACCGCTGCCGAGACGATGCTGCAGGAGGACGTGCTAGGAGTGTGGTACCCGCGGGCGCTCGACTCCGTGCATGGCGGGTTCAATGCGGATTTTGCGCGGGACTGGAGTCCGATGCCGAGCCACGGGAAGTTCTCGGTGTTTCAGGGACGGATGACGTGGGTGGCGGCGCAGGTGGTACTGCATCGGCCGGCACAACGTGAGCAGTACCTGCCGTACGTGCGGCATGGGGCGGACTACCTGCGCAACACGCTGTGGGACAAGAAGGACGGCGGGTTCTTCTGGGGGCTGGCGGATGATGGGTCGATCTCACCCACGTTTACGGACAACAAGCAGCTTTATGGCGTGAGCTTCGCGATCTATGGACTGGCCGCGGCGTACGAGGCGACACACGATGCTGCAGATCTTGAGCTGGCGCAGAAGGCGTTCCGTTGGACGGACGAGCACGCGCATGATGCCAAGAACGGCGGCTACTATGAGTGGCTGACGCGGAGCGGTGTGCCGATGCAGGCGGCGCCGTACGAGGCGGTGATTCGCTCGTTGCCCGGGACGGATTTTCCCATCGGCTACAAGTCGATGAACACGCACATTCACCTGCTGGAGAGCTTTACGGAGCTGCTGCGGGTGTGGCCGGATCCGGTGCTGCGCGCGCGCGTGCAGGAGCTTCAGCATCTGGTGCGGGATGTGATCACAGTGCAGCCCGGAGCGATGAACCTGTTCCTGACCAATGACTGGAAGGCTGTGCCGGACCATGACTCCTACGGCCACGATGTGGAGGCGACGTACCTCATCGATGAGGCGGGTGCGCAGCTGGCGCGGGCGGGCGCTGCGGAGTCTGCAAGCGAGCGGGAGCGAACGGAGAAGGTCGGCCGGATGCTGATGGATCATGCGCTGGCGTACGGGTGGGATTCGGAGCATGGAGGGCTGTACCACTCGGGCTCGTTCTCCGGACTTCCGGCGGATCTGCTGAAGGAGTGGTGGGTGCAGATGGAGTCTCTGAACACGCTGCTATTGCTGCATGAACGCTACGGCCGCGAGACGGACGTGTACTGGAAGGCGTTCCAGCTGCAGTGGCAATGGATCCAGAAGTACCAGGTAGACCACCAGTTCCATGGGGAGTACGAGCTGATCAAGGCGGATGGGATGCCGACGTTCCCGGGCAAGGGGCGGATGTGGAAGGCCAGCTACCATGAAGCACGGGCACTGATGAATGTGCGGGAACGGCTGGATCGGCTGGCAGGAGCGGCTGCGCAGTAGGTTAGGTGCGCTCGCGGGTGCGAGGGCGACCGGTGCAGGCTGCTTTAGTGGAGGCCTGCGACCTTGCCACCCATGGCCTGTTTTTCTGCATCGAGCGCGGAGCTGTGGAGGGCGGCGACGCGGGCGAGGGCTCCCTTTGCTTCATCAGGGTGGCCGGAGCTGCGCAGGGCCGTCGCGAGCAGATAGAAGACCTGCGGCTCGTCGGCGTTCATGGAGGCGGCTTTCTCGAAGAGCGGGATGGCGTCCGCGGGATGGCCCTGGTGCAGGGACGCCTTACCGAGATAGAAGGGGATGGCCCAGGAGTCGGGCATAAGGGCCGCGGCGCGTTCGAGGTACGGGACGCCTTCGGCCTCGTAGGAGGTCTGGATCAGGAGCGCGCCGAGGAAGTAAAGGGCGCTGCTATCCTGCGGGTCCTCTGCAATGGCGGTGCGGAGCTCCCGCTGGGCCTCGGGGAAGTGCTGCATGCTGATGTTGACTTTGCCGAGCTCGCGATGGGCGCCGGGGAAGGCGGGGTTGAGCTTGAGGGTGTCTTCGAAGGAGGCTGCGGCATCCTCGAGGCGGTGGCCGTCGTGCAGCGCCTCCCCAATGAGGAAGTCTGCCTGAGCGCGGGTGTCGCTGTTTGCGAGGAGGCGTTTGAAGATGGACTGGGCGGCATCCATCTGGTTCAGGCGCGCGTAGCCGACGGCTTCCAGGTAGAGAGCCGAGGGATCCGCCGCATCGAGCTTGTGCGTGGTGAGAAGGGTGATGCCCTGCTGCGGTGCGCCGCCTAGAACCATGCAGGTGGCGAGCAGGAGCGCAGCTCGCGGGTTGTTGGGCTGGGCCGTGCTGAGACGTTGGAAGAAGGGCTGAGCCTGCCCGTAGGCTTCCTGCTTCATGTAGGCAAGGCCAAGATTGAGCAGGAGAGAAGGGTCGTTCGGATCCACTTTGAGTGCGCGCTGATCGACCCTGATGGCCTCCGCAAGGCGATGCGTGCGAGCGTAGAGAACGCCGAGATTGCCGAGAGCAGGCAGGTTCTGCGGGTCGGCAGCGAGAACGGCGGAGAAGCCGGTTTCCGCGTCGGCGTATTGACCATCCTGCATGGCGGCCATGGCGCTGTTGAAGGTGGCCTCGAGCGATGATTCCGATTGCGTGGGCGCCTGGCCAAGAAGTGGCGGAAGCAGGGCCGCAAAAAGGACGAATATTGCGAGTCGCTTCAAACGAGTGCCCCTGAACGCGGATTATACAAACAGAACAGCCGCACCGTGGGGGTGCGGCTGTGCCCGATCGGGCCGAGAGCTGCCAGCTAGAAGAAGAACTTGGCCGCCAGCTGGAGGTTGCGCGCGTCGAAGGTGCTGGCGACGCCGCCGGAGTTGCTACGGTTCGAGCTGTCGATTGCTTGACCTGCATTGTTCGCGTTGACGGAGTTGAACAACCCTACGAACTGCGTGTGGTTGAAGGTGTTGAAGGTGTCCAGCCGGAGCTGAAGGCGGGTGCTCTCCGTGAACAGGAAATTTTTATAAACGGACAGGTTCCAGTTGGCGATGCCGGGGCCGCGGAACTGATTGCGGCTGGTGTTGCCAAGGGCGTTATCCGCAGGACGGGAGAACAGGGTTGGATCGAACCATTGGGAGTAGGTTCTGGTATAGAGGGGCCGGCCTGCCTGCGGCGTGTAGTCGGCATAGACATTGGAGTTGCTGCTGTTTGTGTTGTTGGGATCGTTGAGCTGTCCGGGACCGAGGGTCCCGGGGTTACCGTTGGCGAAGACGCTGAAGGGGAGACCGCTCCAGTAACGGACGATGCCGCTCAGCTCCCAGCCGCCAAGAGCGCTTCGGCTGAGGAAGCTCTTGCCGCGGAGGTCCGGTGCGGTGTAGACGAAGTTGGAGTTGAAGACACTGGTTCTGTCCCAACCGGCGACCGCGCGGTCACGAGCAGGGTGGTAGGCGTCGATGAGTTCATTAACGTTGTTGTCGTCATCGGTCAGATCGATAGTTTTGCTCCAGGTGTAGTCGCCCGTGATGACCAAGTTTCGGCTGAAGCGGCGTTGAATCTGAGTTTGCAGGCCGTTGTAGTTCGAGGTCGCACCATACTTTGTGTACAAGATGCTGGTGTACCCCTTATACGGAACAATGGCCTGGGACTGGTTGTTGACGCTTTGAATGAGCGACTGGCCGGCGGCGTTGACTACGGCGTTGGCTGTGCCGACCGGTAAGGTGTTCAGGTTGTAAGAGTACTGTTCGTGACGGCCGGTGTTGCCGACGTAGGTGATAGAGAGAACCGTGCTCTGCGGCAGCTGCTGCTGAATGCCGAGATTGTAGCCGTAGTAGGTCGGGATTTGGCCTGCCTTGTCGAAGGCGTTGATGCCCACCGGAAAGCGAGCGCCTGCCGTGACGAGTGAGGGAGAGAGGTTATCGATGTTGCCATTGAAGAGCGTCGGGGTGTAAGACAATGGCGGATTGCCAAGTCCATCGAAGCTCTGGTTGTTCTGGCGGATGCGCTCGTTGAAGATACCGGCACCGGCGCGAAGAGCTGTTTTGCCATCACCGAACATATCGTAGGCGAAGCCGACACGAGGCTGGAAGTTGTTGTAGCGGTGCTGCGCAAGCCCTTTCGGGATGCCGTTAGTGCCTTCCTGAACGATGCCGTTGAATGGATCGCCTGAGTTCGGAAGGATGCTGCCCTGAGTGACGCCGGGCGTCAGCTGGAAGCTAACGGCATTGGCAGGGTTGTAGCGGGTTGGGTCGAAGTAGTTTTGCAGGAACTTGCCATAGGTGTAGGTTGGCCCAAGGTAGGCATAGCGCAGACCGTAGTCGAGGGTAAAGCGCGGTGTGACGCGGTACGTGTCTTGACCGAAGACCTCCCACTGATAGAACTTGAAGCTGCCGAAGTAGATGCCATTGCTCTGGCTCACGCTGGCGTAGTTTCCGAGCAGAAGATTGGCCACCGGATTTCCGGTGTCGTTGATGTTGGCCTGGCCGGAGCTGAAGTTGAAGTTCGGGGCCTCGGTGAAGGAGGGCTGCTGGCCTGACTTGACTTCGTTGATGAAGCCGCCGGTTTTGAAGGTGTGTGCGCCGACGACCTTTGAGAGCGTGTCGGTGATGCCGAGCGTTCGGCCTTCGCTGTGCCAGCCAGGCGCGAAGGTGTTGTCGAAGAAGCCGCCTGCATTGAACTGCGGGTATTTGTTTCGCAGGTTGGTGCCGGGATAAAGCTGTTGGAAGTCGAAGCCGAGCGCGGTCTGATCGTAGTTCGCGGAAGGCGTGTTGACGTCCACGCGCTGCGTCAGATGGTTGAACTGGAAGATGGCCTCATTGGTAAGAGACTGGTTGAAGACGTTGTTGATGCCGTAGGCCCAGCTGGCGCCTGGCTTTTCACGGTACTCAGGAAGAACCGGGAACGCGTTGTAGCCGAAGATGCCGAATTGCTGGCTCTCGCGTTGGGAGTCGTTGACCCAGCGAAAGAACATGTTCAGCTTGTCATTGGCGGCGAAGTCGATGCGGGCAGCATTCTGATCTTTGGTGAACTGGTAGGAGTCCTGGAAGGTGATTTCGACCTGCGATGGATCTCCGCTGACGGGTGAGACAGGACCAAAGGTATAGCCGCGGCCGAGGAGCTTCTGCCACGCCGGGGCCTGTCTGCTGAACTGGTTTGAGGGGATAACGTTGCCGGCGTACGGTGTTCCGCTCATGATGTTGCCGTTGGCGTCGTAGGTGATAGATCCAGGAAGAAAGATCTGGCCAATCTGGTAGGGCGTGGTAACGGTCTGGCCGGCGGCATTCTTGTAGGTAATGTTGCCGGGCTTGTAGAGAGAGGAGAAATCGCCGGTGAGCTGCGCGGGAGCAGGCAGGTCATAAGCGGCACGGCCGGTTGTGGGCGCGGGGTTTGGCCGGGTCGCGCGGGTTCCTTCGTAGTTGTAGAAGAAGAAGAGCTTCTTGTGGTCACCGGAGGAGAACTTCGGGACGATC
Source organism: uncultured Acidobacteriaceae bacterium (assembly GCA_964235665.1). GTDB lineage: Bacteria > Acidobacteriota > Terriglobia > Terriglobales > Acidobacteriaceae > Edaphobacter. Next base: position 124,765 of record CAXSAY010000004.1, on the reverse strand, counting down.
ACCGGACCGCCGATATTTGCGCCGAACTGATTGAAGCGCAGCTTGGAGATCTTGGTGGGCGGGTCAGTATGGTTTAGCTCGTACTTGTTGGCGTCGAAGAAGTCGTTACGGTTGAACTCGTAGACGGTACCGTGGAATTGGCGGGTACCGCTCTTGGTGTTGATCTGGATGTTCACGCCGGGGCTGCGGCCGTACTCGGCATTGTAATTGCCTGAGAGGACGCGGAACTCACCGACGGCATCGAGGCTAAGCTGCGTGTACTGTCCGTCGTTGGCGCCGACGTCGGTGTTGATGGCGCCGTCGAGGTAGACGTTGTTCGCGCTGCTTCGATAGCCGTTGACGTAGAAGCCGGTGGTGGAGTTGAAGGCCAGGTTGAAGTCAGTGTTGCTGGTAGAAACGATGCCGGGCAGAGTGCGAATGAGCGAGGCGAAGTCACGGCCGTTCAGGGGAGTTTCAGTGACTTCCTTTGAGGTGATGACGTCGGAGTGTTCCGAGGTGGTTGTCTCGATCAGGTTTGGCTGCGCGTCTACCGTAACTGTGGTGTCCTGCGAGCCGACGGTGAGGGTAGCGGGGCCGAGATTGAGGTCTTGCGAGAGCTCGAGGATGACGTTCTGCCGCTTCAGCGTGGTCATGCCCGGAGCGGTAATCTCGATCGTGTAGGTTCCTGCAGCGAGGGGCTGCAGCTGGAACTCACCATTTGTGTTGGATTGCACCTCGCGGGCGAGGATGCCTTTCTGCTGGTCGGTGGCCCGCACGGTTGCATTCGGGATGAGCGCTCCCTGCGCATCTACGACGGTACCTTGCATGGAGCCGTTCTGGGCGAGCAGGGCCGGCGAGAAGGCCAGCAGAGTGAGAAAGCAAAGGAGCCAGGAACGCGAGCGGACGTTGGCGCACAGGGCGTGAAAGGGGGAGACCTCTGCTGGGGTGCTTGATAGTTGAGCAGGACACTGGGTGATTCGGTTCATTCTGGCACTCCGATCGTGGGACCTATATTGATCGATCATTCGGGGAGGTTGCCCTGCTCCCTGAGGCGGTTGTCTGGCTGAAGCTGGGGCGGACGGTCGATCTTGATCCCTGATGATCACGTTATCCATGATCACGTTATCAAGGATCGGCGAAACTGTAGATCGCAGGTTGTGTGGCTGTCAATGGAAAAGGTTGCCCTGTTCCGCAGCGGAACAAATCAGGGTATCGGGAGGCAAGGCGAAGGCGCTTTCTGATGGGGAACGCTGCCGGCATTGCGACAGAGGGCGCGGCGAGCTCGAGCGGATCTTACTGTCGCGCCCCGCTATGGCGTAGGGGCGAGGATGGGGACAGTGGCTGTGGCTCGGATGGAAGCAGGGAAATGGCTGACGGCCCCGGAATTGCAACGCAACCACAGGAGCTGCGCAGCACCAGCTCCACTGGTAAGGTGATGTTCTGCCGCTGGTCCATCGCGGTGGAGCGGTTCAAGCGGTTGAACAGGAGTTCGGCGGCGGTACGGCCGAGGTCCATGACGGGCTGGCGGATGATCGTCAGCGGGGGACGCATCAATTCGGCGAGCTCAACGTCATCGAAGCCGACAAGCGCCATGTCTTTCGGAATGCTCAAGCCAAGGTCGGCAAGCGCCTGTAGGGTATACCGGGTGGTAAGGCCGTTTGCGGTGCAAAGGGCTGTAGGTCGGCCGCGTCGGGACCAAAGAGCCTGCATGAGGTCGGTGACGATGGCCTGCGTCATGCAGCCGAAGTGTGCCTCAACCTTTAGACCGGCTTCGTTCATGGCTGCCTTGTAGCCCGCGTAACGGGTCTTCATAGTGAAGAGCTGCTTGTGCAGGGCGATGAAGGCGATACGCCGATGGCCGTGACTCACGAGGTGACTAACGGCGAGAGCGCCGGCCGCCGTGTTCTCCGCCTCAACACTATCAAAGGTTGATCCTGGCACCGGGCGGTCCAGGGTGACGATCGGCAGGTCGCGGAACTCGGGTGAGGTGAGATTCGAGCCGCTGCCTTCTGCGGGGATGACGATGAGGCCGTCAACGTGGCGCTGAATCATCTGACGGACTGCATCGAGCTCAATCTTTGGGTTTTCGTTGGTTGTTGTGAGGATGACGGAAAAGCCCCGCTCCTGGGCGACGACATCGATGGCGTGCGCGCAGGTGGCAAAGAAGGGATCGTAGAGATAGGGAACCAGAACGCCGATGCTTTTGGAACTTGATCCGCGGAGGGCACGGGCGACCTGGTTGGGCTTGTATTGCAGGCGTTCGATCGCGCGGTAAACGCGATGGCTAGTCTCTTCACTAACGCGAGCGGTTCCGTTTAGTACGCGAGAGACTGTCATCGTGCCCACGCCGGCAAGCTTTGCGACGTCCTGCATACGGGCCGAGCGAGAGATCTCCGCTTCGGGACTTTTTCTTTTCGATGCAGCGTTCTTAACGAGTCGTTCTCCCACCGGCCGTGATCCTTGTTGGTCTGTTTCCTTGTTGTCCAATGATTCTGTAAGTCCGTGATTCTTTTTGATCTTAACAGACGCTATTCAAAATCTTGCAGCGGAGAGCCGCAAGGACATCCGCATGGCGAGGTCCGGGTATTTACGATCGGTCTCGTTACTACGAGATGACTGGAGGGGTGAGGCACAGCGCCAGTCTTCAGGCGAGAAACAGGTCAGCTTAAGTTGTTTCCACATGCGGAGAGGCATTTAGCCCCCATAACCTTGGGGCAGCAGTGGATAACTGCTGCGTGTTTGATCCCCACCCGTGGCGAAGGCAATGTAAGTCGCCAGCGTTAGCGAGTCGGTAGTGGTGCAGTTTGAAACATGGCGTTGGAATTCAAGGTCTTGTGCGACGGTCGGGCTTCATTTCGATCAACAGATGAGGGCAACCACACCGACAGCAACAATCCCCCCGGTCTTCGCGCTGCGTGGCCGGCTACAGCGCGCCCCATATCCTGCTACTTCCGGGCTTATCGTCTCCAGAGCGCCTGCGCGAGAACATAGAATGCGCGTTACTCGTGCCATCCGAAGAAACCATAACCGAGCTCAACACGATTATGAAACGGAGGCTTAAGGCGGGAGTGCTTCCGCGAGGACTCAATGTTGGAGAGAAGTTTAGCTTATGAGGCCTGTACCTGCAGCTTCGTCTTGCAAAGCAGCTTCGGATTGATCGCTCGTCCGGTAAAAGGTAATGAGAAGTCCTGCCCGCTCCGGTGTCGAAAGGGCTACACCGCAAGCCACGACAACACGCTGAGAATTAGGCTGATCGACTTGAGGGAATTGCCTCGACCGCGCGGAAATGCAAAGTGCAGGAGAGCAACACCTGACTGGAAGGTATCTGTACGCCGGGTTGCGAGAGGCTAGAACGCACACATGTCTCAGAGACGCAGCACGAGTTTGAGACCGTAGGGTCGTCACACCGATCAGGACGCTCAGCGAGGCTTGTTTCGCAAGCCACATCATCCCGCCCCCCGCCACAATGACGCTCCGTCGAACTAGATGTCCTGCGCGCGCTGCTTCCGCCGGTAAGTTGAGACCTTTTCCCGATTCCCGCACATATGCATACTGCACCAGCGTCGCGATCCCTTCTTGCTGATGTCATAAAAAGTGACGACGCATCCTTCGCACTTGCGAACTCGATCTGCGGGTATATCCTTCAGAATATGAGCTGCTGAAGCAGCAAACTCGCGCCAGAGATCGCTGGGGCTCGTGACATCGAAGTACGTCAGCCTTTGCGTGCCGGTCGCTATTGCAAGCGACGATGTAGCGATGCGAGAACGCCAATAGTTTGTTGTTAAGTGCCTGCAGGAAAGCTGGCTCCGGAGTCTTACCGGATGCGAAGCGTAGAACTGAGGAACGTAGCTTTCCTCGGAAAACCAGAAGTTCTTCCAGAAAGCTCCGAGCTAGCTTTGAGCCCTCCCAAGCGTAGGCGGCATGCTCCTCTTCGAGTCCCTTAAGCAAGCCGACCGCGCTTAGCCATCGGCCTAGCGCCGCCGTGTCGAGCAGCAGCTCTACAGGCCCCTCTGCATTTACCAGACGCGTGTTCAGGAAGTCTAGGGCTAAATGGTTTCCTCCCAAAAAGGAAGCCATCGGTCCACTCTCCGACTCGCTCTGCCGAACCGCCCACGTTTGCCTCTCCCGAGCATAGGACGCAGAAGCCGTTGCCGAAGATTCTTTCGGCTCCTAACGCAACGGAACTTCGGAACACGTAGACCGGCTGGATGGTGCATTCTTGAAGCTTTTATAACGAACAAAAAAACACTTTTAATACTAACGTACGCCGGTTACAACGAATTTCTACATAGGAGGCGTAGACAGATTCATATGGTTATGGTTCGATCTGTTACCTAACCCTGGAAGCTGACGGTGCCCGGCACCGCTGAAAACCTCCTGGCAGAGGTGAAACAGCGTGGAGCGGTCTTGACATTCTTATCACGAATGCAGGGGCGGCCTCCTGGAGCGGAATGATGAAGCGAGGCGCGGCAAGCTCAGCCGCTCGCAAGATGCCACGCTGCGGAGCGATCTTCCAGTGGAGTGCGTGAAAAGAAGTTCTACCGCAACGGTAAACGTCATGGACGATGTCAAATCCGTGGCATTGCTTTCAGAGCTGTGGGTTAGATCTCCTAATCCTCATAACCAGGAAGAAAGGCATCGAAATGGCACAGTACCATACGGCTACCGTACGTGGCTCAAAGGTCTTCTATCGCGAAGCGGGTGACCAGTTGCGCCGGCTATCGTTCTGCTCCACGGGCTCCCCAGCAGTAGCCAGATGTACCGGGATCTCATTCCTCTACTCGCCAAAATTCCATGTCATCGCGCCCGACTATATTGGATTCGGCCATTCGGACGCGCCCTCGAATACGGAGTTTGCGTACACTTTCGGCAATCTTGCAGTACACGTGCGTGGTCTAATCCACCAGCTTGGTTTAAGCTCATACATCTTGTATATGCAGGACTACGGCGGTCCCGTCGGATTTCGCCTGTTCACTGAAAGGCCTGAAGAGGTGAAAGGCTTTGTCATCCAGAACACGAACGCCTATATGGGAGGCGTCGGCGACCCTCCAAAGGAAGCACTCATGCCATTTATGGCAAGAGCGTAATGCGACCACAGAATTGCCCGCCAGAGAGTTCGTCAGCATTATTTCTACGAAGTTTCACTACCTCGTGGGTGCCCAAGATGAAGCGAATATCAATCCGGACAATTGAATTCTCGATCAAGCATTGCTGGATCGGCCAGGAACGCAGGCCTATCAAGTCGATTTGCTCGAGAATTATAAGACCAACGTCGCCGCGTACGAAGTTGGCAGGGAGCTTTTCGCAAGCATCAGCCTGAAACCCTTATTGTGTGGGGCAAGAAGGACCCATTCTTCATCGAGGCGGGCGCGACTGCCTTTCTGCGTGACCTGCGACGCTAAGCTAGTCTGGCTGGACTCGGGACATTTTAGTCTTGATGAGAATTATGAAGTGGTAGCTCAGGAGATGAACTCTATTTTCTAGGAGGATTGGATACCAAGCCGAGCGCAGGGAAACCGAAACGATAGCGCGTTGCTGGTCTGTCGTTCAAATTCCCCAAGCGTAAGGTCACGGTCCGTCACTCGCGGAGAGGCTAACCCAAGAAGCGAAGCCGCCCTCTCGCGTCGCACTCGAGACTTACCACCAGAACGTCCTTAAACGCGAGCTGGCGTTTAAGTACGCCTTCGTGAATGCTGGAGGTCTACTGCTTGCGGGTCCTGATCCGACCGGGGAGGGCCACGTCGTTTCCGGCTTTGCAGACTAACGAGAGATCGAGCTACTAGTCGATGCTGGCTTCACTCCGTTAGAAGCTATTCAGAGTGACACCCTGAACGGCGCGATACCTGAGTCGCGACAAGACAATCGGTAGCGTGGCTATTGGCAAGAACGCCGATCTAATGTTGGTGAAGGGAGATCCTGGCGCAAGGATCAGCGACATAGAGAACGTTCAAGTCGTTTTCCAGGATGGACGTGGCTATAGTTCCAAAACGATTGTTCAACGCGACAGAGAGTCTCTATGAGCTGTATTAACGATTGAAGAGCGTGGCGCCGGAGCGACAACAGAATTGGCTTCAACTTCTCTTCTTCTTAATAAGACTTCAGCCCTGCTCCTTGACCACTAATCCATTAGCGGAAGGCTTGAACGATGCCTCCCGCGTCCGCGGGTCTCGCCGGGATCCTGCTAGAGCTTCTTCTGCGGAGCTGCTGCGTAGCCATATAGGCTGCGTCGTTTCTTGCTGAGTGCGGCCACTATCCCTGACCTATTAGAAGACGATACGCCTAGGGCAAGGGCGGAGATTTTAGAATCAAACGCGTCAACGATGTCGTTTGTATCTACGGTTCCGAGAATGTCCGGTCTCTCGTCTTGGTCTCCGTTGGCAATCGTCTAACACAGTAGGATCGCTCTCTCCAGAGCGTATGGCCTCGCGACGTCGAAACTCTGTACCCGTGACAAGCGGGGAGAGCAAAATCCTACGATCTCCGCGCAGCAAAGCGGGTTCCTGGACGAGCTCCGTGTACGGCAGGTTCAATTTCGAGAAGCCGTTTTCTTGGACTGATCTGAAGCTGGGCAAACAAAATCTATGCTCGCATGCACTTATTTTTTAAGGAGTGCTGTGAGTTAGCAATATTACTCGGCTTCTCGTTCCGGCGCTGGCTAGTCACCTACCGATGCATCGTTTTTACACGCTTTATAGTAACCAGGAGAAATCTTATGCGGAGCAATCGTTTTCCTGTCTTCGGTCTTCTTGCGTTCACCTTGACGCACCTGTCCGGTTCTCGCACCCACTGCTTTGGCAGCCCTCCCCGCAAAGATCGTCTTCGCTCATTACCTGCTTACCAACCAGGACTACCAGGTAGACGATAGCAGCGGTCAGATGAAGATAGCCGCGTACGAGAAAGAGATTCAAGAGGCATCAAGCGATAGGCATTGAAGGATTTGCTCTCGATGCGGGCGGTTGGACCAATCAGAACTATTACGTTTGCTGCGCTTCGGAGATGTTGGAAGCAGCTCACCTCCTCAACTCAGGCTTCAAGCTGATGTTCTCTGCTGACATGTGCGACGGCAATAGCATCACTGATGTAGAAGACATGATGCGGCGCTTCGCAAACAACAGTCGCTACCAATCGGTCTACTACCAACGAAACGGCAAATACGTACTACCCACCTTTGACGGTGATAGTCAGGGAACCAGCTCTTGGCAACAAATCAAGAGTGACCTGACTACGGGGTCCAACCCTAGCACTTACAACGACACGAATGCGCTATCGTTCTCGACGGGCGTCGCCTCAAGCGCAGCGATGCCGCTGTACTTCCTTCCGGCATCCTTCTGGGGAGGAGAACTCCAAGTACTTCGGCTATCCAGACCGGGTTCAATCAATACCAAAGCATTCTTGATGGAGCATTCTATTTAGGAATAGCCGGAGTTCCGGGTGCAGGGGTAAGTCCAGATCAGATGCCGTCTAGTGAGAGCTATGCGAGCGTTTTACATAACGGCAGCAAAGAATACATGGCTCCCGTCGCGCTTCAGTTCTGGGGTGCAAATGCAAATCGCTACTTTGAGTACGGTGGTTACTCGGGACTGCGCAAGATGTGGTTATGCGATCAACGTTACTCATCCAGAGTTGGTTGAGATCATCACATGGAACGGCTTTATCGAAGGCACGTACGTCTGCCCCATCGACGACCCGAACAAGTACCCAAACGCAAATTATCTAAATACAACGGGCGTGCCCACGAGCACTCTTGGCTACTTTCACAGCCATTCAGGAGCTACCGACCTTCTGGAGCTTTACATACAGTGGTATAAGACAGGAGTTCAGCTGACAGTCACAACAGACAGTATCTACTGGCCATACCGAACGCAGTCCAAAGGAACGACTTCGACTAACAACACGCCACGGTAGGCAATCTGTTTGGTCCTGTCGCATATGTTGTCTATGTGTCGGCGAATCTCAAGGCTGCAGCGCAGCTCAAAGTCAGCTCTGGTGCGGGATCACAGACTCTTAATCTGCAGGCGGGATACAACGAAGTGACAGTGCCATTCAGGGCAGTGAACGAGAAGCCAACCTTTGAGCTTGATCGGAGCGGAGCAGCGGTGCTTACAAGCACCACGGGAACTGACGCGATCCAATCTGCTCCTCAATACAGTAATTTCTACTACTCAACTGGTGACATCCGGGGAAAGTAGCGCCGGGGGGGGGACGGTCCCCCCTTTTCTAGCAAATGACCAACCGCCCGGAAGCTACAAAGACGATTAGCCACCACTTCATCCTGTCCAGATCTCTCTTGCGCAACTATTCCAGCCGAATCTTGCGCCTCACGTTGCTTGTTGGGTAGGTGCTCGTCCTCCAGCACTTCAAGCTCTCCCTCGATCATATGCGAGCTCGCCGCCAACTCCGTCGAAGCCAGCTTCCTCCCACCCACCCGCAAGCTCGCCATCCTCGCCGAATCGAGCAGTACGCGCCTAGACCGGTTTCAGCCGCATTGGTTGGGCTTTGCCGTAAGTCAGGGAACGCCAGACCCACTCCAGAGGACCATACTCAAAGTGCCGCACCCACTGCGTGCTGACGATCAAATTCATAGCCCAGACACCGCAGACCACGTACATGAGCTGATAGTACTCCAGCTTGCCAAAGAGCTTTGTCGGGCCCCAAACAAAGAGAAACTGGCACACGAGACTGGTGCCGATGTAGTTGCTGAACGCGGTCTTGCCGACGGCCGCCAGCCAGCGCTGCGGAGCGCGAAAGATGCCACGCTTGATGAGCAGCAGAACCGATGCGGCGATGGCGAGCATGCCTGCATCGCGAGTCAGCTCGTACGGCAGCATGATCCACCTCTCCAGCGTGATGAAGTAGAAGCCGTTCAAGTACGTGTGAGTAACTCCATAAAGGTAAAGCGGAATGGAGATGGCAAAGCCGAGCAGGGCAGTTAGGACGTAAACCGCGTCAGAGGAGTCACCCGTGAGAAAGCCAGCCTTGAAAAGGCCCATGCCGATCAGCATCGCCGAAAGCGCATCGCTGGCAAGGTAGATGTGGTGAAGGACGCCTGGGCCGAAGTAGCTTCCGGCGTTGTGCTCGACCTGCTCAGCATAGGGGGCTCGCGCCTCCGCAACGCTCTTCCGCACCTTTTCCGGCGTCACGTGATTCGCTTCTACGCGCTCCTGCCACTGCTTTTCACGCGCAGAATCCTCCTTCGAGAGGGGCTGGTGGTTCTCTTGCCGGAGCGCTATGGCGGCAGCTTCCTTCTCTAACGAGAAATCGTTCGTGGCTCCCGTTAGGACGAAGATCCCATAGGTGCCCACGAGAGACAAAAGCAGACCACCGACGACAAGAGTCGTCGCCGCAAGTTTGCGCGCGGGATAGAGGAAGAGCAGCGCATAGAGACCATAGTCAAAGAGGATGTCTCCAAACCAGATGAAGCATCCGTGGATCAGCCCGAACAGCGTCAGAAGCATGTTCCGGCGCGTGTAGATATCAGCGCTCATCGCACCCGCGCCACGCTTCTCCGCTCGGCTGGTAAGCAGGATCACACCTGCCCCAAACAGCATGGAGAAGATGCCGCGCATCTTGCCTTCGAAGAAAGCCCACTTAATCAGCAGCAGGGCGACATTCCAGTGCGCATGCGGCCCGGAAAAGCTGTCGATCGCCGAGCCGACCGGAATATCGTGTATCGCCTCTGTGTTGCCAAATGCATCGATGTTGAGAACGAGAATGCCGAGCAGCGCGAAACCGCGCAGAACATCAATGCTCGCAATGCGCTGAGCGCGTTCGACAGGCGTGAGTGAAACAGCGGGGCCGGCAAGCTCCTCCAGAGGAGCTGTGGGAGATTCTTCAAGAACGTTGGGCATGTCAACCTTTGGGGGAGGAGATCGTGATGCACCCTCGTGAGTGGGCGTGAGGGCACCGCCTTTGCGGAGTGTACTGTAAGCCGCCGCGTGCAGCCGTTTACCTAGGAGCAGCATGACGCGACACATCGGCCGGCGCAAGCACGAGGAAGCGAACGCAAGGGCGTGATCAGCCAACCTTGAGGGGCAGTTTGGTGAATTCGCAAAAGCCGCCGCATTCTTGCTGTATTCAGGCGGATGTGAGTTGATTGCGATCAGGCGTTGGCGGTAAGGCTGATCTGGTGAAGTCCACTGGACTGGCCGGGGCCGGGGCCGTGCTTGTCATCGGACTGGATAGCGCCGAGGCCATCGACGGAACGAACGGAGAGGTTGATGTCGCCAGCCTTTCTGGGGATGAAGGTGTAGCTCCACTGGGCCCAGGTGAGCTTGGTGCCGGGATACGTAAGTTGGGCGGTTGACCAGGTATCGCCATCATCGGTCGAGACCTGGACGGCGCGGACGCCGCGGTCGCCACAGAAGGCGGTGCCCTTGAGTTCGACCTTGTCGCCGACCTTGACGTCGGAGCCACTACCGGGCGCGTCGAAGCGAGAGTCGTTCTCGATGGCGAAGTGTGGTCCCCAGCCCTGCTCCTCGTAGAAGCCTTCGCCGGGCACTTCGCGGACCTCGATGCCGGTGAGCCACTTGACGGACTTCTCACCGACGTAGCCGGGGACGATGAGACGGACGGGATAGCCGTGAATCTGGGGGATGTCGACGCCGTTCATCTGGTGGACGACGAGAGTGTAAGGGTGGCGGGCGGCCTCAATCGGGATAGCATCGACGAATCCGTCTGCGCCGTGGAGCATGACCTGCTTGGTGCGATCGCTGGCACCACAGCGGGCAAGAAGCTCGGTGAGAGGAACACCGGTCCAGACGCCGTTGCTGCTGAGGGTGCCGCCGATAGGGTTGCTGATGCACTGCAGGGTGGCCTGCTGGGTGATCTGGGTCATGCCGCGGAGGTCGCTGAGATGAAGCTTGAGCGGCTTCTGGACCTTGCCATAGACCTCGAGCGCCCACACCTTGAGAGTGGGATCGGGATCGACGTTGTTCTTGGTCACTGAGTAGAAGGCGTCATTAGGGGTGACGGGAGGAAGGTCGTCACCCTCGTTGACGTTGCCGTCGTAGCCGTAGGAGGCGATGCGGTAGAAGCCAGCGAAGGCGGCGACGTTGAAGAGCGCGAGTGCAAAGCTGCCTGCGCCGACGAAGATGGCGCGACGGCGGGTGTCAGTGGGCTGGGTACGGAGATCGTTGGCGGAGTTGAGTTGGCGGTTGGCCCAGAGGATGGCCACCGTGAAGAGGACCGCGCTGAGGGCGAGGGCGGCGACAGAGGCGGAGCGAGCGGAGGAGGGCGGCAGGCCGAGGTAGTTGGTGCGGAGGTTACCCCAGATAAAGGCGGTGACGAGCGCAAAGACAGCGAAAATGGCGGCGATGAAGCGGGTTCGGGCCTTGGCTGGCGCGCGATGCTGGAGCCAGACGAGAAGGAGGCCGAAGAAGACGCCAGCGGCGAACTCGTTGGCGACCATGGACAGTATGCCGACCTCTTTGAGGAGGCGGTAAGAACGCATGAAGCCAATAAGGAAGAAGAACAGGTGTAGGCCGAGGAGTGGGGCGATGCGATCACCAAGCAACTCGGGAAGGGTGCCGGTGCCGACAGCCCAGCGGAGGATGAGGCTCACCACGATCAGAATGAGTGCGCCAAAAAGGCCGCTACCAAGGCCGAGGCGAAGGGGCCGCCATAAAGATTTGAGATTCATAGATTCCTCAATACGCACCACAATCTAATGGTGTGACTGAGAGGACCCGAAGAAAGTTACAGGGTGGCGGCGGCTACTCGAAGGAGCGGGCTTGCAAGAGAGGGAAACGAGCCGGAGAGGGACAAGGTGAAGGGTGGGCGCGGTGATGAGGAGATCGAAGATGTAGCTTGAGGGCGTCTCGCCAGCGAAGATCTTCGCCTACTGCGGCCTGATCACAACGCAGGAGATGCGACTCGCTCTCTTATCCTCGATCAGGACGAGTAACAGCATCGGCGCTGTAGAGCAACGGATGCCAAAGCCAGTCAATGCGCGCGTCAAACTATCGTCATTATCAGTCAGCAGAGCGTTTCGAGTGTAGTGGTTGATCGGAGGTGAGACCGCCGCTGCTCACGTTGAGATGGGGGAAGAGGGCCATGAGCTTGGCCACGGCAGTACCGATACGGTTGGCGGGGATGATGTTGTTCGCAGAGGCCGCGCAGTTTTTGCTGGAGTACGCCGGCGCGCAGGTGAGGGGTCGAAGATGGTGGAGTACTTGACCCTGACCATAGCGCAGTCGCTGGGCTGAAGTCGCCAATACGCTCGTTCGGCAGAGGCACAGTTTGCGATACAGAAGACGCCCCGCTTGATCCGGGTGCCCTCGTTATTGCCGAAAAGAAGAGCCGGTCGCGACGAACGTGTCCGCCGAAGCTGCCGCCGAACTGGTCCTGATTGTTCTCCAGCTTGCGCAGGTGGTTGCGACTGGAAGAAGTCATTCGCGTCGAAGTACTTGTTGTGAAGGTACTCAAAGAGAAGACCACGAAACAGTCGCTGCTGCGCGCGTATTGACGCAATGACTGCGCCAGGGCTGCGGCCGTACTCGGCCGTGTAGGGATTGGTGATGACGTTGAAGTGCTCGATGAATCAACGGACGGATGCGAGGCCTCGGTGCTCAGCTCCTGGACGTCCTCAGAGAACGTCTTTGTTGTCGATACTGTCGAGCAAGAAGTAATTCTGTAGTGAATGGATTCCGTTCACGTTGAAGTCTCCGGTGCGGCCGACAGAGGTGTTGCCGCTCTGCTGGGTGTACCGGCTGATCTGCACGCCGGGAACAGTGCGCAGCAGGTCGTCCCCAATTGCGAAGGTAGAGTCGAGTCTGCTCGATGTTTCGCGGCCGATAACGGTGCTGATCGATGCGTCATCATCAGGGGGAGGGTGCTGAGATCCGCATTCACGGTTACCACCTCCTGGCTGCTGCCAAGGGCCAGGTGGAAGTCCTGCCGGCCCGTTTGGCGCAGGACGTTAGAGCAGGACCGAAAGGAGGCTACGCTGTCTTGACGTGGCTGCTTCTCCTAACCCGAGAGTAGATCGGCGCCCTCCCAGGCGATTCTCTGGTCGCAGTGCACCCATAGAGATGGGAGGGAACGGCTCGACGTGTTCCATGGAGCGTGTCTCTAGAGCGGGACTAGGAGTGGGAGGACCGAAGCGGGTTCTCCCACGCAGGGATTCATGCAAGCTCACCATCTCGACTGCGAGGCCTCGACGTCGATAAACTGCGGTCGGGTACGGCTTTGATCACAGCTCCACGCCGACCTAATGGTTGCGCTAGGAGGGGGAATTCAGGTGCGCCTCTTCCGCCAGTCCGAGCTAGAAGCACTTCTCTGGGTCACGCATGAGGTCGCCGTGCTTCTCCCGTGATGAGCTACGAGATGGCGGGAAGACTGCAGGTTCCTGACTCGTCTCATGCTTCGATGACAAGGGAAATGTAGGGTCGGTCTTGATCTTGAGCGAGAGGCTGAGGTACTAGCCTCCAGCTCTCTTGAGAGTGTCGGTACAGGTTGCATCTGGGTGACCTTCTCTCGAGCTACTGCGTCGACGGTTTCTTCCTCAACCTTCAACCTTCATTACGGTTGACTCAAGGACAGAGAGGATGAGGGCTGAGGTCCGCTGGATAAGTTCAAGGCTCTCGGTCAGCAGAGCGGCGTTACTGTGGTAAGGGCAGATGTAGTCGCCAGGGGCGATTAGTGCTCCTGACATCGTCTTCAGAGCAAGGTGACCGTGGCTGGAGCCTTGGGGATAGCGCACAAAGATAGGGTTCGGCTGGATTGATGGAGCAGTGGACAGGAGTGCGGCAAACAGGCCGCAACCGTGGATTCGGACAAGACGCTTTGGCAGGTAGTGGGGTCCTCTTGAGTGGCGTCGTTGCGTTAGCGGCTGGCTGCCTCCAAGGGGAGGAACAGGGTGAATACCGTTCCGCTTTGACCTTCCGTTTGGCTGCTTCGCATGCTCAACGCACCCTGATGCCGGTCAACGATCTCCTTGCTCACCCAAAGTCCCAATCCGGTGCCGCCGATGCCCTTGGTTGTAAAAAAAGCGTCGAAGATCTTGCTCCTTACCTCGGGGCTGATGCCAGCTCCGGTATCCGCCACCGTCAACATTAGGCCCTTTCGTTCTGTCGACCAGTGGGTCGCTTCGCGGCTGCGAAGGAGCAAGCGCCCGCCGAGCGGGTGCATGGCGTCGATGGCGTTGCCGATCAGGTTGTTGAGCACCTGCCGGATCTCGCCTTCGAAGCACAGCACTGGAGTGGTCGCGTGCTTTCGCTTCTCGATCTTGACGCGGGAGTTGACGAGACGCGCCTGATAGAGGACCAGAATGCCATGTACCAGCTCTTCGCAGGTGACAGCTGTCGGGCGCGTGGACTGTTTGTGGAAGCGAAGCGTTTGATTGCTAATAGCGGACACGCGGCGCAACTCTCGCTCCGCAGTGTCCACGTACTCGCGTACCTCCGGAGCGAGGTCCTCGCTTTCGCGGATGAGGTAGAGAAGGTTCGTAACAGACTCGAGCGGGTTGTTGATCTCATGAGCGATCGAGGTGGCGAGGCGGCCAACCGCGGCCAGCTTCTCCGTCCGCAGTAACGCCTCTTCGTTTTGCTTGCGTGCGGTGATGTCGAACGCAATACCAGGAGCTCGGAGAGGAGTGCCATCAAAGCCCAGCCAGCAGCGCGCCTGGGAGGACACCCAGCGCACCGTTCCGTCCGCCTGTAAGAGGCGATACTCGACACTAAACTCGGTACCTGCTTCGAGCGCTTCGCAAATAGTTTTCCGGACAGTCTCTCGGTCATCCGGGTGGATGTTTCGCAGGTACTCCTCCATGGGAGCTCCAGCGGCGGCCCAGCTGACATCCACGCCGAAGGTGCGGGCGAAATCCGCATCGGCACAGATGCTGTCATCCGGCACGTCCCAGTCCCAGGTACCGATGACGTTGGTCGCTGAAAGGGCCAGACGTACCCGTTCTTCACTGCGGCTTAGCCGCTCAAGGATGGCGTCCCGCTCACGTTCGGCGGCTCGTCTTTCCGCGATATTGCGGAAGATGAGGACGATCCCTGCAAGTTGACCTTTCTCATCGTGGATAGGCGCTCCGCTGTCGTCGATCTCAGTCACCACCCCATGCCGACCTATAAGGGAGGTATGGCTAGGCAGCCCGATCACAGCTTCCAAGCGCCGAATTTTGTCTGCCGAGCTTTCGATAGCCAGCCGCGTCTTCTCGTCGACGATGCGGAAGACCTCGGCTAAGGATTGTCCCTTAGCTTCCGCCGCAAGCCATCCGGTGAGCGACTCTGCTACGGGGTTCATCTTGGTAATCGAGCCATCTGCAGATGTCACGATCACAGCGTCGCCGATGCTCTGCAGGATGTGCTCGGCCTGGACTTCCTGCTCCCGGAGGCTCCGCATTGCGAGAACTTGACCATTTACGTCGTGGCAAACAATCAGAACACCGGCTATTTCAGCATCTAGCTCGTAGATCGGGCTATAACTGTAGGTCCAGTGAACATCCTGCAATCGGCCATCGCGTATCACTGGGACGAGAACATTTTCCTTATAGGTCGTCTCGCCTCTTATATAGGCCGCCATAAACTGAGGCCCGATGATGTGCCATGCCTCTTTCCAGCACTCTTGCGCTGCTTGACCGAGGGATGTGGGGTGCTTCTCCGCCATAAGCGGCAAATAGTCATCGTTGTAGAACTGGAGCAGCTCAGGCCCCCAGAAGATGACAGCAGGGAACCGGCACGAAAGCATCAGGTTAATCGAGCAAACGAGAGCTTCCGACCAGCTTGCGATCGGTCCAAGTGAAGTCGAACCCCAGTCATGAGCGCGGGTCCTGTGGGCCATCTCACCGGTACCAACCACCAGCTTGTTAGAGCTTGGAGCTGCGTGGACTTGAAGGTCCGCTAATACAACCTCTTCCACTTTGCGGATCTGACGTTCTACTTTCGCCATCTCATGCTCCAAAAACCCACGCGGGCTAGCTCACGAGACCAATCATCTTGGCTGTCGCATCACTGTTCAGATGCGAACGGCGTAGAAAAGCCTTTTCCGCATGTGAGAAGAGCAGGGTTGGCCCGAGAACACCTCGAGATCTGCCCATCTAGACCGGGGACTAGCAGCGATCCATTCCGCTGTTGTGGGAATCCCGAGCTGCTGCGCACCAGATTGCTTGTTGGACTTATTAGAGCTGTTCTGAGTGTTCGGTGGTGCCTGTGACGAGAACATTCATCCGGAGCTCGCGATCTTGCAAAGAGGAAAGCCTAAGTTACCTGTGCCTAGCGCCGAGCTGACGCGTAACTCAGGACTACTACAGACAAGTTGGACTAGTTGGACCCGTGTGGATGAATTTGTGAAGCTTGATCGACGGAAACACCCTGCGTGCGCGAGGCGAGCCAGTGCTGAAATAATCCACGATCTCACGCCATTCCGCCGCGCGCGCACCTCCGTTATGCTCCACATCTCCTATGACGAGAGCAGTCCGGGCCCTTAGCAAAAGTTCTCCCGCCGCCTCCGCAATGACTCCATTCTTCTTGTCGACGTGATCCAAACTTTCCAGCCATCGATTGCAGCGCTTCAGAAAATCGTGCGAGTAAAGACCCAGAAGACACCGTGCCAAGGGGGATGCAGGAAGGTGATCCCACGCGATATGGCCATTAAAGCTTTCGACGCTTCGGCGAAACCCAGGAAAGATTACGTTGGTATCGTGCATAAGGAAGCCATAGTCGAACTTCCACCGCAGAGGCGCTTCGTACAGCGTGCTCCACTCCCATGCATCATGCGTCGTGAAGGCGTAACTGACACCATTGATCATTCGATCAGAGGACTCAGTGCATCCATTGACGACGACTTTGATCTGCTCCGGCCGGATGCCTTCAGCGAACATCTGCGTCAGCAACGCAGGCACGGTGCGCTCGTAGAAGCGCATGCAAGAAGCAACGAGGTAGACGATCACGGTTTGCTCAGAAAGAGCCGTCTGAGGAAGTAAACACAGCCGTTGCATGGCAGACTGGTGCTCCGGCTCGTCACAAAAGAAGCCTACGGGAATGTCACCCATGGATTGCGTCCATGTTGAACTCGGTATCCAGTTGTTGTTTGCCGTAACGAAGGCAAAAGCTTCTTCGCCGGAGACCTCACCATGGATGTAGGGAATCCAACTACCTTCGTTTGGGTGAGCGTAACCTGTCACACGGCCATCGGGTTGTAGCGTCATGTTCCCGATCGGCTCAATCAGATGACCGTGCCGCAAATCCTTCATGCGGCAAAAAAGATAGGGCCGACCGATGAGCTTGCTCATATCTACACCTGGTGTAGCGGCGGGTATAAACGGGAGTATGTCTTGTTTAGCTGCGACCGAGGAGGGGAGAGTGAGTGTGCTCAATGTGAAGACGCCCTTTTTCTATATCGATGTGACTGTTGGCATCGCGGTTCGATGAGGCCGTTATCGGTTTAGGGCTCGATCGACTCAGCGTCCTTTGTCTAAGTAACTCTGATGCAGGTTCTAGCGCATGCTCCAAGCCTGGGTTTCGTCGCTCGAGTAGCCGTTGCCGAGTCGAACAATCGTTACGGACATCGAGGATGCGATGATCAACTCTAAATAGAATCCGCTCGCTTCAGCTTGGCCAGCGTAAATGGACCCGCCTTGTCCATCAGGACAATGGTCCGCGGCTTCGTAGGTAGTGCACTCAGAACTTAGCTAATCGGCAGGCTTCAGAGGATGAGGGTGCAGGGACGAAGGGAAGTAGACCTCCAGCTTTCGTATTGCATCTTGCCACTGTCCAATATGGACGGTGACGGCTGGCATGATGATCTCAAAGAACGACCCTGAGAGTCGCGCTTTAGAAGCGCAGCAAGTAGCTGGCCCTCAGAAAGAGTTGGCGACCGTCATCGAGGCATTTGAGGAGCGACCAAGAATGGGTTGGTCAGGATCGCAGTCGCCCGCTGGCACACGACCACAGAGCGCGCGATCAAGGTTCTGAATGTCATTGTCGTAGGGATACAGATAGTTGTTCCTGAATACGGCAGCCAGGAAGGAGAGCTTGCGTGGCAACCTGTTTTGCCCTCACCAGGGAGGTCTGTGCAGGATTGACGAGCACTGAGTCATGCTCGACTAACACGCGAGCGGAGAGCGCGCGATTAAAGTAATAGTTCCGCTTAGTGCGCATGGTCTGACTCTCGAAGACGTCGCGTTGATTCACGTGAACTGGGCTGATCTGATTCGACCTGACTAAAGTCAGGGTTTCACCGTTGCGTCTATGACGATTGAATCCTTGACGATCGCTTTCGCTTCACCGCCTGCTGTCCCCTCGAGGTGACGAGTGCTGAAATACGGATCATTGGGATCAAGGCTTAGGATCTAATACTCGTTCTGAGCGAGGCCATACGGGTAGATCTCTAGATTGTGCGAGCCCGTGATTTCCTTAGTGCCATGAAGCGTACCTTCCTGCGGGAGCACGCCGGAGATGGAAGTTGCGATGTGCGGCCCGGTATCCGTTTTGCTGTTGCGGGGCATGCCGCGTAAGCACCACATCCCAGCCAGGAGCCCCGGGACGGAAGCGAGCAGACCTTTACTCGCCCACCGGTGAGGCTCTCCTTCCGGAACGCGAGCCGGTCGACGTTCTCAACGGAATAAAAGCCGTCCTGAGCGAGTGCAACTTCGCCGGTCAGTTCAGCAACGCCCTCACCTACCAACGGCCGTACCGTCAAGCCAAATTGGTTCGCACCTACTTGTCCTCTGAGCTGCTCGGAAAGCGAGCGGGTGATCAGAGCTGAAATGGGACGATCTTGGTCTCAGAGCTGGCCGACTACTCCGTCTGCATTACATGTGACATTTAGAAGAAGAATGTCTACCTTCTCGATGTTCACCGCAAACGCCTGGAGTACCCCGATCTAAGAACCGCGTTCTCGCACCGGCACAGCATTACGCTTCCAAGATCATCCTGATAGAGGACAAAGTGTCAGGATCTCAGATGCTGTAGGATCTCAAACGAGACGATCTACAGAACTTCAAGGCCTATCAAGCAAGGGGGGGGGACCATATCATGCGCATGCACATGGCCAGCAGCCTGGTTCAGAGCGGTCTCGCGAAACGTCGGATCGCAGCTAGCACCTCAGCCTGATTTGAGATGAAGACGTAATGGTTCGCGTGTGCGATACGCACCACATCTGCAGACGGCACTCCTAGCTGAAACTAGTCTGCCATCGCACCAAGCTCTTTGACCTCTTTCGCGGCGAAAGCTTTCCGCGTTGCTATCGGCAGGCGATCAAAGCTTTCTCCATACGTGTGTGGAATCGCGAACACTGCAAGAGCGGGCACAGGGATCTTCATGAAGCGTTGCTCACCCTTGTGCATGGCTTCTGCGATCGGGGTGCCGGTTTTCTGCCGCGTGATGTGTCCAGCAGCATCTGTGTCCAGCGTCGCCTGTAGTTCTGCAAGGGGGAACTCGATGCCGAGCATGCGGCCAAGCCACTTCTGAAAGACTGGAAATGTGGCAACGTCACTCGCTGACGGAGCATCTATCGGGGCCAGCTTCGAGGCCTCTGCTTGTAAAGCTTCAAAGTCAGAAGGGTGCTCGGGGATATCCGGATTCTGATACGCAAACGGGAGAGCGGCGTCTAGGTAGACCACGCCGGATATTCGGGACGGATGACGATTCGCCACCGAGCTCAATTCTTCTCCGGCTATGGAGTGCCCTACCAGGATGGGTGCCGTCAGCCTGAGAGCATCCAGGACCGCAACAACATCATCGCCAAGGCGATCAGCCGTGTACCCGACTGAAGGCCTGCTGGATGCGCCATAACCCCGACGCGTGATCCCATAGACATGGAACTGCCCCACCAGCCGGGGTGCGAACTCTTCGTAGATGTGAGCTGTATCACCAGAACCAGCCAGCAGCACCAAAGGTCGACCTGTTCCGCCCCAATCTAGGACTTCAAGCCGAACCGATTCATCAACCGGCACGAAACGAACAGCCGGGACCGTCCCGTTAGATGAGACAGCGCCGGGTTGAGCCTGAACTGAACCCGTAAAGATCGCCAGGAACACCGCAGCCTTGCCGAACCTAGTCACGATGACCTCCTACCATGAGCAAGCATCGCACAGCGTCGATGCTGCTGACGCGCTCTGGAAACTGCGAGCCCCTTGACCGGCTTAGAGAGCCTCTTCGACGGGATCACTTCCCACAATCGACGTGTAAGGACTATCCGGAACGGCCAGCTGGAACCAGAAACCTTCGTAGGACGTGGCGTGCCACTGCGTCGCTTCAACGTGCTGCTACGAGCACGGCTGGTCGAAACTGTTGGGTGAGCTGCTCGAGGGTAGAGGTGCCAAAGGCAACGGCGGCTGTGCCCCCTGCCAGTACCACGTCGACCTCTGTGATACCGATAAAGGCGAGGACGCGCCGAAGATAGCCGGACTCGTAATCGGACGCCGCCGCAGGAAGTCCGGGGTGGTAGGTGCCGCCTGAGGCGACCAGAATCGTGCAGCGCTTGCCGAGGACAAGTCCCTTGCGGTCCGGCGGTCCCGAGTGTGTGACCCTGGGCCGAACAACGAGATCTATCCAGGCTTTAAGATTTGCCGGAACGGTGAAGTTGTACATCGGTGTCCCAATCAGGATGTGATCGGCGGCAAACAGTTCCGCAATGAGTTCGTCCGAGATTGCCAAGGCCTGCCGCTGCTCAGGGGAATGTTGTGCATCGGGTAAAAAGACACCACCGATCCAGGGCACACCGACAAACGGCAGAGGAGTTGCCGCGAGATCCCGCGTCATAACGACCCCGTCCAGGCGCGTTCTTTGCCACTCGGCAACGAATTCCTTGCTCAGCGTTCGAGAAAGCGAGTCCGCTTCGCGCGGACTTGATTGGATGTTGAGAAGAACTGCCATATGATTCCTTTCATGACACCATCAAGGGCGGAGCGACATCGTCAAGTAAATTGACTAATCACAACCTTCCCACAAAGTCACCCTATAGCCAAGATGGTTTACTACATGAGATCTTCCAGTCCGAACGTTGCGCGCAGCCTGCTATCGGCTGCTCGGGCGCACACGGCTGCAGTCGTCGCGCAGTTGGCCTTGCGCGGCTACGCCGACTTTCCGTTTGCGTCGGCCAGCCTGCTCTGGTTGATGGAGGAAGGTGGAACCAGGTCTACCGTACTGGCGCAGCGTGCGGGCGTCTCCAAGCAGGCCATGAGTCAGCTGGTACGACTCATGGAGCGCCAGGGCTATTTGGAGCAGGTATCAGACCCCAGTGATACCCGTGCCAAGGTCGTGAGAATGACAGCACGCGGTGAGTCGGTCAAATTGGCCTGTGTTGCAGTCCGCGAGGAGTTGAATCAGAAGACCGCCAAACTGGTGGGGCGGGAGCAGGCCCGGGCTATGGAGGCGCAACTGGACGCCATGACGCGGCTGTTCACTGCAATCAGCGCTAAATCCAGGAGGGAAGGGTAGCCAAACAGACTCATCGCAGCCCTTCTGCGACTGGCCTTTGCTTCCGAGAATGCGACATATCGGTACCAATGCCGCGTTCCTGGGCAAGCTGAACATCTTCATCGCCCCCCCTTGGATGACCCTAGAAGGCGGAGCAGGGAGTCGCATCGCGTGAGATCAAGGAGCGTCCGGGTGCGGGTGCCGCGATTACCAGCGGCATTCGAATCTACGTCAGCAAACTACATGGGACGGCTTTGCGCACTTTGCGGATGTGTTGCGAGGGCTACGGCATCGTAGATTGTAACGGTCTGAGCGCCATAGCTGTAGATGCTGCGGTGATAGTGCGCGTAGATCGTCTTCTTGTCGCCCCAAGTAGCTCTATCTCCAGTGCCAAGCTCATGGGTATATCCGATAGGTAAGTGGGTAGGTTGCCCCATTTCTTGTTGAGGTACTCGAAGACCTCTCCGTGCGAGGCACCCTGTTCTCCGACACTGACACTGACCGCGGTGTCGGGCAGGCCGACGACGGACGGCGCTCTCTCCCATGCGCGCAAGAGTACGACAAATAGCATGAGAGAACTACGACCAAAAACATGAGAAACGATAGGCTTCGCTTTTCGAGCCGTTGTGTCTTGTCGCTGGAAGTGTCGTGCGGTGCAGCATCCCTTCACAGCTACTTTCTGTCAGTGTGTCTCACGCATGACGGCTACAAAGATGGTGAAACCCTAGTCGTTTTAGATCAGCGACTTTAAGGAGCAGAACTACAAGTAATACACGAAATGATGGAAGCGGAAGCGGCCGAACAGATTGGCTTGTCCGCCGATTCCAAAGCGTTTGGAGCCCGGCCGCAGCGTACGCGATCGATCAAGCGTTTAGGGACATCTGGAAATCACTCTGGCCTGGATAAACGGTCTCGAAGCCTTGTCACGATCGCGATTGCGCAACGGCAGCCTTACAAATTCAGCATCCAGATGGCGGCTGGTATTAGTAACGGTCCGAGCCTGAAAGAGATCGATGAGGTTGTCGTCCAGGCTCTCCCTTACGTTGGTTATCCCGCAGTGTCGACTGCGCTCAGAGCAGCCTAAGAAGTCATCAACAGCGTGGGCTCGACAAGGATCAAGAGTACGCCGGACATCGAGGGCTGCTCTGAGAAGGTCCGCTCTCCCTTCATCCCTGTGAGCTGACCAAGCGTAAGCTCTCCGGTGCGACGCGCCGGGACAGACCGGCTCAGCTCTGGTGTCTGAAGATCAAGGTATTCGCAACGGCAATCAGGTCGGAGCCAACGAAGTCGGGTTCGCGCCCGACCGAATGTGGACCAGCCCGCCGCGGCCGAGGCTGCTGTTCAAAAATGGGGAGGCAAGAGGTTTCCCTTCGACACTCCTGAAGTGGGAGCCGACGAGGGTGTCTCAGCATGATCTAGGCGGCGTCGAGGAGGAGAACCGTAAACAGCTTAAGCAAGCGGGGCAGTCATTGCAGATCAAATTGATGCCCGTGTTGGCTTTTGAAGACGTAGATGCTGGGATTGCTCAACAATATTATAGAAGTCGGCAGTACAAGCGGGTCTCTCTCCTGCTGCTTCTGATTCGCTTAAACTTGCTCCCACCTTCACTGATGTCGGCGTACGATGCATTCTTGATGCGATGCTCTCCAGGGAAGCCGACAACACTGGGCTGGATTCAACGCTCTCTATCGCTGGCTTCGTCTAGTACCGCAAACTGGTCGACGATCTTCTGTGGATCGTTGACGCTAGAGCAGAGCTAGGCCGGCTACATGCATTGGTTGTTGCTCGCCACCTTGTCGCTGCCGCTGCGGTCGAAGGCGAGGACGCGGAGCGGTCAACTCACGCTTTAAACGTATATGAAAAGACAGCTTACGAAAAGGCCCCTCCGATACAAACCTCACGCGGCTTAGAAGTCCTTGCCTCAGATTAGCTAGCGCGCTGCAGAAGGCGGGCTATACATCGAGTCCGGTTGCCCGCTGGCTGAGGCTTGCCGACACGACTACCTCCCAGAGGTGAAATATGTTCTTCAATCACCGGTTGAGTAAATGGCCTTCTAAAAGCTGCAGAGGGGTTTGATTGCCACTCAGCGCTGATGCTTCTGCTGCGAAAGGAGATTTGCCTCACCTTTTAGTCCCTAAACAAACACCCAAGCCCTTGGCTTCGATTTTGTGCAGTGTTCTTAATCAACTTCTTTGTACGGCGCGCGTTAGCTATCATTAGTCTCGTACGCCACGCATCTTCTTAGACAGCTCCTCGACCTAAAGATTTCGATCTTTACTCGCGTTTACGCTTAGAAATTCAGCGCTTCCTGAGCTTGATGGCCGTACGTAAGGCGAAGAGCATACCTGGAACAAAGCAGATGAACTCAGCAAGGTCTCCTCCTTTTAATCGGGTTCAACAAAGTCGATCAGCCGCACAGGGGCATTCTCGAGCGAAATCACCGGCGCGACTTTCGGCTGGAGCTCAGCTTGCCCCAATAGATAGAGACGTAGTGCTTCTCGATGTCGCCCCAACACGATAGCAGGTTCGGCTTTGTTGCCCCTTCACGAGTGAGCTGAGGCTGTTACAGAACAGTCCGATTGCAAAATGGATGAGCTTAGCTGCGTCCACACCAGAATTAGCTTTGGTAGGAAAGATCTCGCTCTTCATCTGAGTAGATTGGTGCGCTGGCTTTGTACGATCCAGCAAGGGGAAAGAGCCTGCTACTTTCGCAAGAATGGGAGAACCCAGCGCTCTCCTTCACGGCTCAGACGCTGTTCGCAGTCGCGGCAGAGGAGATGTCTTACAAGTTCTACGTTCACTCTGAGGCATAGCTTGCATTCGCGAATATTGCTCATTGGTGTCGGTCAACTCTGCCTTCCGTTGTCGGTGCCTCGAAGAGCATCAGGAGAAACGCGAGACCGTAACGCCGGATGCATTCTGTTTGCAGCTCGTCTGAGAGAAGCGATGATTGCAGCTCGCTTTGCATTGAGTGCCTGTTTCGAAGGCCTACAAAAAGCGTTCTCGATCAACTCGTTGGAAGAGAACATCGCAGCGAACGTTGGTTCTGTGCTCGCTCTCAGCAGTGTAAGGGTGGCCGCAAGAGACTTCTCTCACCACAACAGATGCGTGTCGTAAAGACAATGTGGGATAGCCGCTGCCATACGCGCCATGAGATCGCGGTTCACTTCAGCGGACGCGCTACTTAAACCAGCCAACAGACGGGATACCTTTGCAGATCTGTCAATTACGATCACGGTGTCCACTCCCGAGTTTTCCCGCTTTCTCTGCTCGGCACAGGTCTGCTGGGAGTAGCGGGCGCGGTAAAGCGTTATCCGACATCGTCTCTCCCCAGAGCTAGAGAAATAAGCCACGCTTAGGAGAACAGGACGGAGCTACCTCGCACACTTGCAGTGAACAGAGTCACTTAAGGGCTACGAGGACAATGGAAGGGAGAGGTCGCACCATCTTTGGATGGATTGGCAAAGACAAAGTGGTAGGAAGGTATGCGCGGTCCTTATCCGCGGATACCTTCCTATTTATTTACGGATCAGGGTGGCTACTGCGATTCGCGAAAGGGAGACCAGCGGATACCGCCGTTGGAGGTCTGACGATAGGACTCGCGCTGTACGGGATAGATGGTGCCGCCGTTATAGAAGCCGAAGACTTCATTGGTTAGATTGAGCGCTGAGGCAACGAACGAGAAGCCTTTGGGGAGTCTATAGGTCCCCTGCAGATCGACCTGGTGCGAGTAGAAGAACTGGTCGCCGTTGGGACCTTTTGGGGCCGCCGCCCGTGACGCCGTCGTTCGCTTGACCGCTCGAGACGATTGGCCCGGAGTTGTCGGTGGTGTGAGTTGAAGCTGTTCGGCGCCTGTCCGATGAGGGCCGGGTTAGCTCCTTCAGGACTACGGTTGGGGTCGCTGATCTGACCGGGTTGAATAACAGCCGGATCGATATAGGCGGGAAACTCGCCTGTGAGGCGGTGTAGCCGTAGTTGGCGGGAACGCCGAAGCCACTCAGCAGACCGGGAAGATAGGTGAGTCGCTGCTGGTAGGAGATCTCCAGGCCGTAGATGGATTGCTGAGATTCTTGTAGAAGAAGCCGGCCTGAAGAAGACCGGTATGGGGCAGGTTGTTTCATAGAGGACATCGATGTTATCGGCGTACTCGGCCCGGATATTAGAATTTCCTTTGCTGACCGTGGTGCGGGCGCTGCCGCTGCTGGTCACTGTCTGAAAGGGTATGAGATCGCTGAACTGCGGTCGGGAGAGACCACGGCCGTAGACGACGCGAAGACCTTGCGTTGGCGTCAGAGCGTACCGGACAGAGGCGCTGGGAAGAACGTCCAGGTAGGAATACTGCACGCGGATAGGGGTGCTCCCGATGTTGCGCGACGGGTTACTCTCGCCGTTGTAGCCGAGGTTATTCTCGCTCGTACTCTCAAACCGCAGGCCAGACCACGCGGAACCGTCTGAGGTCTGTCGTGTTCATGATGTAGCCAGCCGAGACCTCTCGATCTGATCAAAAAAGTTGCCGACCATCGTGTTTCCCGGATCCAGCGCCTGCCCGGGAAAGGACAGGACCTTGCCGTAATCGACTGCTGGGCCAAATGTGTAATTGCCACCATAGTAGCCAGGGTCGCTGAACGCGTTCAGGAAATTAGATTGAGCAAGTGAGGGGTCGGCGGCATTTGTGGCAGTAGGCACGAAGCTTTGCGTGTTTTGATTGACGAACTTATGCACGTTGCGGAAGCGGCCGCCAACCTCAAAGGTGCTAGCATGGCCGGCTACCTTACATGGCGTTGCGAGTGAGGCGCCGAAGCCCAGATCGACTTCGGGGTTGTAGAAGTATTGAATGGATTGCCCGGTATAGAAAGTTGGTCGGGTCGAAGATGTTGACGCCGTTCTGCACGTTGATGTGAGGTGTGAGCGGGTGCGAGACATCGAGACCACAGGTGATGGCATTAAGCGGATTGTTATCGCCCTGCGGGGAGAAGTGAGCCGTCGCGTAGCCTTGGTCGCGAGTGCGGCCTATCGACGAATCGACAACCCACGAGAAGAGGGATTCCTTGAGAACGTGGCGACCGCCGAGCTGCAGACCGCCAACATCCTGCACAGGACGGCGACGCAGGGCGGAGAAGGAGACGCTGCCGTCGTTGCCACCCTGAAGCGGGCTGGTGAAGCTATTGATGGCGGGCGAATAATCCAGTCATCGCCGAAGTTGTTGAAATGCGAGTAGAGGTATTTGAGATAGACGCTTGATGTATCCGTGAAGCGGTGGTCAATTGTGCCGCCAAAACCTTCTCGGTCGCGAAAGTACTTATAGTCGCGAAGATCATAGGTGCCCGCGAGTGCGGGTCCGGGCTCGACATCGTTGATGCCGCGACCGTTGTAGTCGTAAGAGCCGGAGAACAGCAGACCGAGTTTCTAACCACCCAGGAAGCGCTTGCCAAGCGTGCTGTCAAACTGGTCGTTTCCGATACCGCCGAGGATGGGATTGTAGCCGGCGAGCGCTTCGAGGTTGATGGTCAGCCGATCTTCGGCGCTCTTGGTGCGCAGATCGACAGAGCCGCCAATGCCATCGCCTTCGAGGTTGGCCTGAAGGGTCTTGTTGATCTGCACAGACTCGACGAGGTCAGCCGGAATGATGTCGAGCTTGATCTGACGGACAGTCTCAGGCGAGGCGAGGTTCACGCCGTCAAGCGCGATGTGGGTCAGGCGAGGTTCGGTGCCACTCATCTTGACGTACTTGCCTTCGCCCTCGTCGCGCTCGAGCGTGACCGACGGCAGGCGACCGATGGCGTCGGCGATGTTGGCGTTGGGCAGGCTGGTAATGACGTCAGCCGGAAGGACGTTAATAATGCTATCGGTGTTGAAGGTGCGATTAAGGGCTTCAATCTCGCCACCCTGCCGACCGGCGTAGACATCAATGTTCTGCGCGCTCGCATCCACGGTGAGCCTTGCATCCAGCCGCGCTGCCTGCCCGGCGACAACTTTGCTCGAAGCGGAGAAGGCTTTGAAGCCGGAGTAGGTGACCTCTGCGGCGTACGTGCCCGCAGCCACGCCAAGCACAGTAAATTGCCCAGCGGCATCTGTGATCGTCGTGGCGCCGCCTGGATTGAGGGTGACACGTGCTCCCTGGAGAGCGGCGCCGGCAGAGTCTACGACCGAACCGGTGAGCGTGCCGCGGCCGCTCTGGGCGCTGGCCGAGATAACGAGGGGAGCGACTGGAAGGAGGACAGCAAGGGTGGCGCGCCTAACGAGCACAGGTCTCCTGAACCACAAGGTAGCAAACACACGTCTGCCTGGAACGGCATTCGTAGGAGCTGATGTGGGGCCTTGGAAAGGTTCCTCTACCCAGTGTGAAGACCTCGCTCGGTGAGTCATGGTCGACCGTACGTGACATGTCGCAACTTGCGATCGTGGACAGACAGCTTTCAAAATATCCAGTGCTATGACAGTCTCAAATGGCATTTGCCGGGTCGAGCAGAGCGCGCGTGCATTGAGGGCATCGTTACGCAGAAACTCATACGCGCTGCCGTGAAGACCGTTGGTTCCGCCACGTGAAACCATATCACCCTGCCCGCCGGCGTGCCGCGGTACTCCGCCGAGTACAGCGCGGAGTTGACGCGAAACTCGCGGATCGACTCGGACGCGAGCTGGATTCCCAGATCGGACTTCTCGCTCTGCCGCAGGATGCCGCTCGCATCCACACCGTCGAAAAGAACTTTATTGTCATCCTGACCATGGCCTGCGAAGCGGATGCTTGTCTGGTTACCGCTGCCGGTGTTGATGGCGCCGGGAACCAGAATCATCAGCCCGGCCCAGTTGCGGCCGTTAATGGGCAGATTGTCCACCTGCTGCCGTGCAATCACGCCACCGGTGGCGGCGCTGTCCTCATCCAGCGTTACCGTGGAAGCCTCCACCGCGACTGTTTGTTCCACGGCGCCAACGCCCAGCTGCAGATCAAATGTTCGGAACTCGCCGACCTGCAGATCGACAGCATGCACGTGCTTCGCTTCAAAACCTGGTGCGGTCACCGAGATGTCGCAACGACCGAGAGGCAGGGCTGAAAGCACATACTCCCCTGCTGTAGTGGACTGCACGGTCCGCGTGAAACCTGTCTGTGGGTACGAGACTGTTACCGAAGCACTGCCCACGACGGCACCGGTCGCGTCAGACACAGTGCCTTTGAGGCTGGCGCGATCTACTTGGGCGCTCAGTACAGTGAGCAAATAAAAATGATTGCAGGAAGCAGTCGATGGCAACAATGCAATTTCATGGACGGACCTTGTCTTTCAATGCCGGAGTTCTCTCAGCGTAAATTCCAAAATCTAAAGAAGATCTAAACATCTAGGGACGTCACAGAATATTCATCTAACTCGCCGATACTGCGCGTATGCGAATTGTGATCGTTGAGGACAACGTGCGCATGGCTCTGCTCCTGCAGCGAGCCATGCAGCGTGATGGCTGTCTGACCCTTATAGCCAATGACGGCGAAGCCGCACTCACCTTGCTCAGCAGCAACACTTCAACGCCGTTGTGATGGACATCATGCTACCCAAGCTCGACGGCATCGAAGTCCTTGAGCGCATGCGCAGCTGGAATATTCGCGTTCCTATCATCATGCTGACGGCGCGAGACGCCATCCCGGATATCGTGCACGGACTTGATCTGGGCGCGGACGATTACCTCACCAAGCCCTTCGATTTCACAGTGATGTTGGCCAGAGTGCGAGCTCTGGTGCGACGCCCGGAGGTCCTCTTACAGATACCTCTGCGCGCCGGCGATCTCGTGCTGCGGGCGGAAACGCATGAAGTCCAGTTCAGGGAGCGACCATCAGCCTCACACCTTTGGAGTTCACCCTTATGGGGGCCTTCATGCAGCGCGTCGGGAGCGTTGTCTCGAAGGAAAGCTTCGCAGCCATAGGATGGGGTGCAAGCGAGACGTTTCGCGAGGGAACGCTGTACGTCTTTATGCATCACTCCGACCAAATTGCACGTACCGGACCGGCCAGAGCTCCTGCACACCGTTTGGGAAGTGGGTTACATGCTGAGAGCAACTCTTCCGCGATGAGAAGTCTTTCCATCAGTTTCAAACTGGCGGCCTGGTACGCCTGCATCCTCTTGCTCGGACTGGCAATCTTCAGCGTAGTATGTGGTTTGTGCTTGGCCACCCCATGCTGTCCTGGAAGGACAGAACGCTGCAATGCGGGCTGGCCGAATTGAGTCTGTACTTCTTGCGGGCGAGGCGGCAGGCCAGGAAAGCCTCTCCCAGCAAGCGACCGACACACGCCTCATCGAACTACTCGGGATCTTTCCCGAGGGCGAGTGGTTACAGCTTGCTCGTAGAGATGGAACCCGCGTCTTTCTACGCAGCCCAATTTCGCCGAGAATGCCCGGAGCTGCCGTTCGCACCGTGTCCTTTCCCGAATCACCGGGATATTCGCGTTTATCGAGATCATTTCCGACAGCTTTGCCGTCCCACCACCTATAGGGGAAGCAGGCTGTGCCGCTTGTTTCCAGTCCTCTGGCGAAGGGTCCAATTCTGCTTGGGGCTTTCACCTTGGGCCTCTACCAGCTGGTTCCGTTGATCCTGGTTGTTTCCGTGCTGGGTGGCTATGTTCTAGGCCGGCGAGCGCTGCGTCCTATGGACCACCTGATTGCTGAAGCGCGGGCTATTACCGCTGTGGACCTGAGTTGAAGGCTCACTGTTCCCAAAGCCGATGATCAGATGCGCAGCCTCGCGATCGCCTGGAACGACCTTCTCACACGCATCGAGGCAGCTCTCATTCGGGTCACACGGTTCACAGCTGATGCTTCTCACGAGCTTCGCAATCCGATTGCCTACATTCGCACAGCCGCGGAGTATAGCTTGAGCACTGTCGGACTCGATGAAGAGTCCCGTGAATCGTTTCGCACCATTGCCGAGGAAGCATCCCTTACGGGCACACTCCTGGAAGATCTGCTCATCCTTGCTCATCCAGAGGAGCGGCCAACGTCCGCAGAGCTTGAGCCCGTTGGTATATCACTCGCGACGGAGGCTCTTATCCGGCATTTCGCCCGTCTTGCCCAGAAGAAAACCAGATACTGCTGCTCATCAATCCTCTTCACCTACAAGACTTCTCAGTACAATTCTGGACAATGCCATCAAGTACACACCAGAGAAAAGCCATATTTCTATCTGGTATGAATCAGCAACCGGCTTCACGCTGAGAATCGTTGACAACGGCATCGGATCGCTGCTCAGGATCGCGATCGCGTGTTTGATCGATTTTCGGGTGGATGCGGTGCGATCTGATGTGAGCGACGGGGTCGGCTTGGGCTCTCGGTGACTAAGTGGCTTACAAAGCGTTACGGCGGCAGCATCTCCATCGATAGCGAATTTGGGCGGAGAACAGCTGTAACTCTGGTCTTTCCGCAAAGCATAGTGGCTGCAAATCTGCTGGCCAGAGTATGAAGGACCTACTGATCTCTGCGAGCAGCATGCGATCAAGTTTCTTTATTGCCTCTAACTCTTCGAGCAAAGAATGCTCATTGTCATGACTTAAGTATCAGACCCGCTCTTTCGTCGGCCGGTCAATGTCCTTACTGAACCATGGGTACATGAGTGGCAAGACGTACAGGGTGAGAATCGTGGCAGTGATTAGGCCTCCGATGACCACGGTCGCCAGGGGGCGTTCCACTTCTGAACCTCTGGAGGTCGACAGTGCCATGGGGATGAAGCCGAGGCTAGCCACTAGCGCGGTTATGAGTACGGGCCGCAGGCGGTCGGCGGCTCCCTGATGGGTCGCCTCGTTTGCATCCTTTCCTTCCTTACGAAGCGAGTTGATATGGCTGACCATAACGACTCCGTTGAGGACGGCGATTCCGAAGAGTGCAATGAAGCCGACGCACGCCGAAAGGTTGAGGTTGATACCGCGAAGCCAGAGCGCGGCTACTCCACCCACCAGCGCGAGCGGAACGATGCTGAGGATCAGGAACATCTGCTTTGCGCTTTTGAACGTGGCGTAGAGCAGCGCGGAGATGATGAGAAGCGAGACGGGAAAGACGATCAGCAAACGCTGCTGGGCTCGCTGCTGATTTTCGTACTGGCCGCCCCACTCCAGGCGATAGCCGGGCGGCAGGAGCAGCTTACCCGCGATGGCAGACTTGCAGTCCTTGACGAAGCTGCCGAGGTCGCGTCCGCTGACGTTGCTCATGACGACTGCTCGGCGTTGTGCCTGCTCGCGGTTGATCAGGATGGGGCCGCCCACCGTCTTGATCTCGGCCAGCTGATCGAGGCGCACGAGTTCTCCCTGTGGTGTCTTGATCTGCAGGAAGCGAAGCCGTTCCGGGTCGTTGCGGAGACTCGCTGGCAGACGAATGGCGATCGGAAAGCGTTCTTCGCCGAGCAGCATCTCGGAAAGTTGTTTGGAGCCATACAGGGTTTCGATGACTTCCTGAATGTCGGATACATTCACGCCGTAACGTGCGGCAGCGCGGCGGTCGACATGTACCTGTACTTCCTGTGCGCCGGAGATGATCTCCATCTGTGTTTCGGAAGCTCCCTGGACTCCGGAGAGGATCTTCTCGGCACTATGCGCCATCTGCTCGAGCGTGTCGAGGTCTTCACCGAAGATCTTCAGCGCTACATCGCCACGAGTGCCGGTGATGGTTTCATCCATGCGCATCTGCATGGGCTGGGTAATCTCGTAGGTGACGCCGGGGATCTTGTCGAGCGATTTCTGCAGATCATCCGTGAATTGCTGCTTGCCTTGGGCGTTTGCATCCTGGAGCTTTGGGGTAAAGCTCAGGTAGGAGTCGGATTCGTACTCGCCCATCGCTTCAGTTGCCAGGTCCGGCCGGCCCAGCTTGGTGACGACGCTGGAGACGCCGGTCTTTGCCTTGATGGTCTTCTCGATCTCGTTGCCGATGGATACCGACTCGGTCAGCGTGATACCAGGGAGACGCTTGGAGGTCACCACCATCGAGCCTTCATCGAGCGTCGGCATAAACTCTGTCCCGATGAACTTCAGCGAGCCCAGCGCAACCACGATGAGGATGACGGAGATGACGAGGATGAGTTCGCGATGCCGCTCGCTTTTGTCCAGCGAACGGCCATATGCATTCCGCAGACGATCGAACCAGTTAGGCCTGGGAGAATCTTTTTTCTGGCCGACGCCTGCGAGAACCTTTGCCCGATGGCGCAAGGCAACCGTGCACAGCGTCGGAACGACAAGCAGTGCAAGCAGCAGCGAACCGACCAACGCTGAAACGACGGTGACGGCCATGGGACGAAACATGCGGCCTTCCAGGCTCTGCAACGTGAGCACAGGCAGGTAGACCGCGATGATAATGAGCACCCCGAAGATGATGGGACGCGCGACTTCGTGCGCCGCATCGCGCACGACTTCGAGCACCGGTCTGCCTGCGCCGCCATTCTCTAACCGGTGCAGACAGTTCTCAGTCATCACAACTGAGCCGTCGACGATCGTGCCGAAGTCGATAGCGCCCAGACTCATCAGATTGACCGAAATGCCGAACAGATCCATGCCGATGAAACCGAAGAGAAGTGATAACGGGATTGTGACGCCGACCACCAGCGCCGCCCGCCAGTCTCCCAGGAAAATGAGAAGTATGACGACCACCAACGCCGCCGCCTCAATCAGGTTGCGTCGCACAGTCGTGGTCGTCGCGTTGATGACATCGGACTGGTCATAGAAAGGAATGATCTTTGCGCCGTCGGGCAGCTTCAGGCCTGCGATCTTCTGCTTGATCTCCTTGATGATCTTCTGCCCGTTCTCTCCGCGCAGGATGATGACCATTCCGGAGACTGTTTCGCCGCCCCCGTTTCGCATGACGGCACCGTGACGAGGCAGAGGAGCGGTAACGATCGTGGCTACCTGCTTCAGCAGAACGGGAATGCCGTTAGTTGTGGAGACAACGATGTTGCCCAGGTCATCGATGTTCTCCGCGCGTCCAAGGCCACGGACCGTGTACTGCTGCTCCGCGTGCTCGATGTAACTCCCGCCAAAGTTGGCATTGTTGTTGGTAACGGCTGTGACGACATCATGCAACGTAAGGTTGAACCGGCGGAGATTCTCCGGGTCGACCTCGACCGTGTACTGCTTGGTCTCGCCTCCCCAGGAGTTGATCTCGCTAACACCGGGCACGGTGAGCAGCGCGTAGCGGATGACCCAGTCATGCAGGGTCTTCACCTGCATTAGAGACATCTTCGGAGCAGACACGGTGTACTGGTACACCTCTCCGAAAGCCGTGGACATCGGGTTCATCTGCGGCTGCAGCCCTGCAGGGATGCGGCTTTGCACCTGGTTCAGGCGCTCCGCAACGAGCTGCCGCACGAGGTACTTGTCCACCGAGTCGTCGAATATGACCGTCACCATGGAAAGGTCGAGCTTCGAAGTAGAACGCACCATCTGCAGCTTCGGCATACCCATCATGGAAGTCTCGATGGGGTAGGTGACGAGCTGCTCGACCTCCACCGGCGACATGCCCGGGCATTGAACGGTCACGACAACCTGGTTATTGGTCAGGTCGGGGAACGCTTCAAGCGGGAGATGCAGCATGACCGCGATGCCGCCAAGGACCAGCACGACGAGTAGCGCCACAACGAGCCAGCGATTGGAAAGAAAGAAGTCGATGAGCTTGCGCATGGCTAGCCGTCACCCATCGTGCCTTTGAGCATCTCCGACTTCACTATGAAGGCGCCCTTGACGACGACGCAGTCGCCGGGACGGAGCCCCTCAACGATCTCTGCTTTGCCCATGGAGCGGGTGCCTACATCGACCGTTCGGGCCTGAAACGTGACTCCGTCCGAGGTAACAAACACCGCAATAATTCCGTTGATATTCTGTAGCGCGTCTTCCGGTACAAACACAGCGTCGCGCGTCGCCGGTTCCGCGATATGGGCGGACGCGAACATACCAGGACGTAGCTTTGTGCCGGGGTTCGGCATCGCAATGCGAACGGGAATGGTGCGTGTTCAGGATCGAGCGTATCGCCCAGCATAGCCACACGACCGTGGAAGACCTGGTCCGGGAAGCCTGCAGTGACCACCTCCGCTGCTGCGCCCTGGTGAAGCAGCGACAGGTCCTGCTGGTTGACCGCTGCGGTCACCCAGATTGTCGACAAATCGGAGATGTCGAAGGCGACGAACCCGGTGTCGACCACCTGGCCGACACTGATATGGCGGGCGATCACCACGCCGTCAATGGGCGAGCGTATCGGAATGAGCTCGCGGTCGTACAGGTTGCCAGGATTCAGCACTTCGGGAGGGACCTGCAAGAGCTCAGACAGGTGCTCGCGCTCCATATGCACATTTGCTTCGCCATCGATCAGCATCTTCTGTGCCTGGAGCACCTCCTGGTCGGAACGCTGCGACTCCTCGAGCGACGCTGCCTGGATGGAGTAGAGATGGTGATATCTCTCCTGTGCCTGCTTCGCGAAGACCACCGCGCCGCGCTGGCGGTCTGCCTCCGCGTAGGCCTGGACGAGCGA
The DNA here is from genome assembly GCA_964235665.1 of uncultured Acidobacteriaceae bacterium. Taxonomy (GTDB): domain Bacteria; phylum Acidobacteriota; class Terriglobia; order Terriglobales; family Acidobacteriaceae; genus Edaphobacter. The sequence goes on along the minus strand of CAXSAY010000004.1, from coordinate 89,946 downwards.
GCCGACGGTCTCATGCACTGTGTGGCTGTGCAAAGTGCCGAGCACCTGGCCGCGTCGGACTGCAGCGCCAGGGAGGACGTTGACCGCTGTAATCCGGCCGTCCGCAATGGTTCCCAGGTGCGACGTGTGTTGTTCGTCCATGGCGACTTGTCCGGCTACCGAAAGCTGCCGCGATGTCCGCTGCACGAGGACGTAGGCTGTCTGGATACCTGCTCTTTGCTGGTCTGCGATAGGGATTTTTACGGTATCGTTCGCCTGCGCTCCTCCTTGGGCGGACTTGTCCGGCTGATCCTGCGTGCTGGAGGCCGAAGAGCCGCTCTTGTCCGAAGAGGACGTGCCAGGAGGGCCCGCGTCGCTTGGTCTTTTCGAGCAGCCGGCAACGACACAGGCGACGAGTAGAAGAAGGGGGAACTTCGGGCGCATCATGGATGTACCCCATAGGCGAGCTGCAGCCGCAAGCCCGCCAGCTGAAAGTCTGCGAGAGTGTGCAGAGCACTGACCTCCACGTCAAAGGCCGTCCGTTCCGCATCGAGATAGCGGAGCAGGTCGATGCCGCCTGTGCGATAGGCGTCGTCCAGAATGGCGAGATTCCGTTTTGCGCGCGCCCGCATGTCAGGCAGGATGTCGCGGACGACTGCTTGCTGGAGCGTATACGCTTCCTCGGCGGCGGCCACGTCGGCGCCTACGGAGAGCTCCAGTTGCTGGTACCGGTCTCTGGCGAGCCGAACGTTGGCCTCTGCCCGGGCTACTTCTCCCTGGTTACGATTGCGGAACGCGAGGGGAAGTTGCAAGCTGCTGTAGATCGTGTTGTTTCCGGAGTTGCGTTTGTAGCCGCCCAGCAGGTCAAGGTCCGGGACACCGATGGCGTGTTGCAGCTTCACCTCCGCTTCCGCTGCCGCCACGGCGTCACGCGCAGCTGCCACATCGGCCCGTGCAGCCATCACGACGGCGAGACTCTCAGTCTGCACGGGAGGTGTGGCGTCTAGAGAATCCGACAGCTCCACCGTGGGATCTGACGGGCGGCCCATCTCCCGAAACAGCTCGATGCGCGTGAGCACAACGTCCCGGCGGGCGGCCTCGAGCGCAAGCAGCAGGCGATCGCGTTCAATCTGTACGCGAAGGAGGTCAACTCCCCGCATAGCGCCTGCGTCTACCCGCGCCTTGTTGTAGCGGACGATTTCGTCGACCGCCTGCATATCCTCTTCAAGCAGCCTGGCGATGCCCGCGCTCGCAACCGCCGACCAGTAGGCAGCGGCCACCCGCCCGGCGATCTGCTGAGTCAGCAGCAGATGCTCTGCCTCGGCCTGCCGCACACCAGCTTTGGCGACGTCCAGCCGTCGCCCCCGCTTGCCGCCCAGCTCAAACAGTTGGCCGAAGTACGCGTAGTCTTCGGTCGCGTTCGGAAAGTCGAAGTTATCTGCCCAGGGCCTTAGGTCTTCGGATTGAAGATAGAGCCTGGGATTCGGCCGCAGGCTTGCCTGCAGGACAGCACCGCTTGCCGCGTCAACCCGATCCTGCCCCTCGCGCGCCTGCGGGCTATCTTCAGAGAGTTGAATCGCCTCATGAAGGGTGAGCGATGCGGGGCCGGAGGATGACTGACCGGTTGCAGCTACGCCGGCGAGCGCTGAGAGCGACAGGCCCAGCAATAGGCCTCCACCTCGCAGGTTGCTGAAAACGAGGGACACAATTTCAGGGTAGCACCTTGGATCTCGAACTTCTTGAGCTGTACGTACCTGTGATGTAGTGCAGGATGTACTCGGCGAGCGACTTGAAGGCCTCGTACGTAGTTCATCGAGATCGGGCTTGAACACGTTGGTGGGGTGTGTAGCAGCCCTACACTTATGAGACAGCTTTCGTACACTTATGACCTCGGAAGGAGCGTCGTTTCGCCTACACTCGCTCACGTCGTCTTACCTGCCATCATCGCGCTCAGCATTCTGCTGATCCGTCCGAAGGGAATCCCAGAGGTGTACTGGGCAGCCGGCGGAGCGCTGTTGCTAGTCGTTTTGAGACTTACTCCGGTTAAGCTCGCCAGCCGGGCCGTTGCAGAAGGTACAGACGTTTACCTTTTTCTCGTCGGCATGATGCTGCTTTCAGAGCTCGCAAAGGAAAATGGCGTGCTTGACTGGCTCTCTTCGGTCGCAATGCGAAGCGCGAAAGGGTCCTGTTCACGCCTCTTCACACTGGTCTACCAAGAGCAATCCACTCCGGCTGGCAAAGGAAATAAGCTGGGGAACTATCCTTCTGGTTGGCGGCCTCTTTGTCATGGTCGATGCTGTTGAGAGTATCGGCGCTCTCACACTGAACCAGGGCTGGCTGTCCGATGCACAGAAGCTTGCGCCCGCATCTGCTGCAATGGTCGTCGGCTTCGTGGTGGCGGTCGCAAATAACCGGTCAACGACTTACCGCTCGGTCTGATCGTGGGAGGAACGCTGCACGCAGCCCATGTCAAGGGGCTGATCGCCGATGTCGTGATGATCGGCGGCGATCTCAGGCCTAATCTCTCCATCACCGGCTCGCTCGCGACGATCCTATGGCTTATCGCGCTTCGGAGAGAAAAGCTTTAACGTGAGCTTCTGAACTTTCCTGAAGGTCGGCGCAATCGCCATGCTTGTAGCCCTGGCTTTTTCAATCACCGGAGCAATCATCATGCAGAGGTTTGTTCCGACCCGTTCAAGGCACACAAGCGATTCAGGCTGAAATAAGTAAAGGGGAACGGATGGACATTAGCTGGACACATGGAGGCCCGACGTTTTTGACGAGTTTTCTCGCGGCGGTCGTTGAAGCAGTCGAGGTTCTCACCGTGATTCTCGCTGTGGGCAGTGTGCGCGGCTGGACGGGCGCGCTGAGTGGAACCGCGACCGCGATCGCGGTTCTGCTTGCGCTCGTCGCACTTCTCGGAAGGGCCTTGACACGAGTTCCCCTGCAAACCCTGCAGATGGTGGTTGGGGCCTTGTTGCTCCTTTTCGGCCTTCGTTGGTTGCGCAAAGCCATTCTCAGGTCTGCGGGACGGATCCCTCTGCATGACGAAAAAGCTGCTTTCGCCAAGAACGTGGCTTGCATGCAGGGCCAGGCCACCATCCAGGGGTGGGATCGGGTCGCTTTCGCAGCAGCTTTTCAGATCGTCATGCTCGAGGGGACAGAGGTCGTCTTTATCGTGATCGGAGTCAGTGCCGGCGGATTAGGTCTGCTTCTGCCGGCGAGCCTGGGAGCCATCGCTGCTCTGTTACTCGTCTCCGCCCTTGGCGTGGTCCTTCATCGTCCACTCGCCCGGGTTCCCGAGAACACCCTGAAGTTTGCCGTAGGAATCCTGCTGTCGGCCTTTGGCACATTCTGGGTAGGAGAAGGGATGGGACTGGGCTGGCCTGGGGAAGACTGGTCGATCCTTGCCGTTGCCGCCGGCTATCTCGTCATTGCCCTTTCTCTTATAGCCCTTTGCCGTTCAGAGCAAGGAACAACAGCGTAGGCTGTCACTCAACACGAGGTTTCCGAATGAAGTGGCTTAGAACGATTGTTCAGGAAGTCTTTGGATTGTTCGTGGATGATGGGAGCTTCGCGACTGCTATTGTCATCTGGCTTGTGCTCCTAAAGCTGCTTGTCCCGCATTTGAGTCATGTTGCCCGTTGGAGCGGCTTCATTCTGTTCGGAGGTCTGGCGGTTATTCTCGCCGACAGCAACTTTCGCGCCTCCCGACGACGACAAGCAAGGTGACGTGTTAGGTTCGGTTGACCAAAGCAATGGCAAGCATCGGGTCTGCGCGCGTCAGTCGCTGTCTCAGACTGATCTGCAGGCGCTTGAAGAAGCAGTACGCTGCGCCTGGGCCAGCAGCTTCAGCTTCATCTAAGCCTCGCAACGTAGTTTCGTACGATGAGGTTCTCACAGTGCGCTCCCTGCGCCGGCATGGCCATCGTCGTGATGCTTGCGGGGGCCGAGCGGCCAAGCGCAGCTTGCGCAGGCGATGCCGAACAGCGCTCCCGAAACGTTGACGCTTGAGCCGGCGATCGCCCGGGCTGCTGCGAATGAGCCAGCCTTTGCTGCCGCCATCGCGGAGCAGAAGGCAGCAGCACTTGACCGCAAGATCGCCCGAACCGCTCTGCTTCCCGCCGCGACATACCATAACCAAGCCATCTACACGGAACCGAACGGTGTACCCGCGAGCCGCATTGGGCAGACGACAGATGCTCCGGCACCGAGTTTCATCGCAACAATGCTGTCCTCGAGTATGCGAGCCAGGGCGTGTTCAATGAGACGCTCGGGCTGGGCAGGTCGGTGCCATCCGCTCGACGGACGCGAACGCCGCCTGTGCTTAGGCGAGCTTGAGATAGCGCGGCGCGGCCTCGTGAGCACGATCGTCTCACTCTTCTACGGAGTGGGTGCGTGCATTGACAAGGTAAAGATTGCCCAGGAAGCTCTGGATCATTTTGTCGAGCTTACCTGAAAGCGCGAGGCTGCCCACGCGGATGTGCTGAAGGCGCAGTTGCAGCAGCAACAACGGCAACGCGACCTGCTGGATGCACAGGTCGCGGCTGAAAAGGCGCGGATCGAATTGGCACTTCTCCTTTATCCCGATCCCGCGACCAGGTTCAACCTGGTCCTAGAGGAGGCTCCTCCAGTGTTGCCGGACCGGGCTGCCGTCCAGAGCCTGGCCGGGCAGGATAACCGGAACTTCGAAGCGTCCTTGCCTCCGTCCAGCTCAGCCGGCCGATACCTACACGGCGCGCACTGCTCTCCTGCCAGAGCTTGCGCTCAACTTCACCTACGGAATCGATGCAACCAACTTCGGTGTCAATGGTCCGGACGGCATTCATAACCTGGATTGTTAGATGAGCGCACAACTCGACAGCCCGGTGTAGACTGGCTGGCGACCGAGCGCAAAGTGAAGCAGGCGAAGCTGCGCGAGGGAGCAGCGAGAGTTGCGCTCACGGCAGCGCAGCGGCGCTTGAGGGTTAATCTTGCCGAGTACAATCCCGAGTCCAGCTCCGCCAATCAACAGCTTGCCTCGCTGAGCGCCAGCGTCGTCACGGCGCGCGAGAGTCTCCGGCTACCGTTCTGCGCTATGTCGACGGCGAGAGCACGGGCGCTCGAGGTGGTCGATGCGGAAGGCGCTCTGACTTCGTCGGAGAATGCCGAAATCAATGGGCGCACCCGATATCACCTGGCGCTTGCAAGCCTGCAGACCCTGACAGGAAGACTGTGATATGACATCCACTTTTCAACGTTGGCGGTCTGGTCCAGTCCTGCCTCTTCTGAACCCTTATGCTGCCGCTTGCCGTCGGCTGCAAACAGAAGGCTGAGGAGGCACCGGAGGCTTCGGTCGCGGTAGAGGCTGGTCATCCGACGCAGGGCCCTATCTCGGAGGAGATCGCGGCGGATGCGATTCTTGCGCCGATTTTCCTCGCAGCTATTTCGCCGCGCATCAGTGCGCCTGTACGGGCGGAGTACGTGCAGCGCGGAGCCCACGTGCGGCGGGGCAACTGCTGGTCTTGCACGATGACCGAGACCTGAAGGGCAACGCCCTGGATAGTGCGGGCGCGGTCCCCAGCGCACAGGCCAATTACACGGCCACAACCCAAACGACAATACCGGAGTAGGACAGGAAAGCGGAGCTCGATGCCATCCAGTGGAAGGCCGCCCTCGACGTCGCGACGCGAGCGGCACGGGAACGGCAGGCACTTATGAGCAGGGTGCACTTTCCGGCCGCGAGGCTGATGCCGCCTTTGCCGCTGAAGTGCAGGCACAGGCAGCGTATGACGCCGCTCGCCAGCATGCCCGCTGCTGCAACGGACGATGCGGCTGACCGACAGGCAGGCCGCGCAGGGCCAGTTAACGTCTGCTCGGGGCAAGCTTGAGAACCCGCAGGCTCAGGCAAGCTTTGCCACGCTGCGCAGCCCCATCGACGGGGGTTGTCACCGAGCGTCCCTTGTTTCCTGGAGAGACCGTCGCAGCCGGAACTCCAATCATCACAGTGATGGACACCTCATCGTTGCTGGCGAGGCTGCATCTGGCGCAGACTTCGGCTCAAGAGCTCAAGGTCGGCCATCCCGGGCGTGAAAACCCGGTGGACGCGACAGTCTCCTTCATCAGCCCCGCCCTCGACCCTGGATCGACGACGGTGGAGGTCTGGCTGAAGCTGCCGAACAGCGATGGTCAATCAGGGCCGGCGAGCCTGTTCATGCCGTACTGCAAGGCGCGACCATGTCGGATGCCATGCAACTGCAGGTTGCGGCCCTCGTGCCCGGCGAAGATGGCGGGACCAATATTGTTCTTGCAGCCGCGGGTGGCACCACAAAGAAGCGGGCGGTCAAGATCGGTATCCGCGTCGGATTCGGTGCAGATCGTCTCCGGCCCTTCGGCTGGGAACATGGGGGTGACCGAGGGCGGCTATGGGCTGGACAATGGCACCGGGTGACCCTGGGCAAACCCGGTGCAGCGGCGGAGGACAGGAACTGATGGTCCCCGCTCAGCAAACCCAGTAAGACTGGCCCGCCCGGTCCGTTCGAACCATCCTGTTCCTGGCCTTCGCGCTGACGGCCGCGGGCATTTATGCATTCTTCCGCACGCCCATCGCGGTCTTCCCGAGCGAACTTTCCACGCATCGTGATTGGCGTCGATAACGGCGTGATGCCGGTCGAGCAAATGCAAGTGACGGTGACCAAGCCCATCGAGGATGCGATCAACAGCGTTCCAGGTCTGCTTACGGTGTGATCGACGACCAGCCGCGGCTCGGCCGATGTAAGCCTCTTCTTCGACTGGTCCGTCGACATGTTCGGCACGCTGCAACTGGTCGACGCCTCACTGAGTCAGGCGCGTCAGACGCTGCCTTCAACAGCCAAGATCACTACAAACCGGCTCACGTTCGCGACGTTTCCGATTCTTGGCTACGGCCTTACCTCAACCACACTTTTGCAGAGCCGGCTGTGGGAGCTCACTACCTATACGCTCAAGCCGCCCAGCAACCGTGTGATCGGCGTCAGTAGGTGACGATCCAGGGTGGCGGTGTTCCGGAGTTTGACGTGGTGCCGAACATGGCGCGGATGCAGGCTGCCGGACACAATTCTTGATCTCACGAATGCCATACAGACCGCCAACATCGTCGACTCGCCGGGTCTGTATGAGCAGGATCATCAGCTGATTCTTGCGTTGGTGGGCGCGCAGGCGCACGATGTGGACGGACTCAGACAGCTTGCGGTCAAGACCACGGCAAACGGAGCGCCGGTACGCGTCGGCGATGTAGCCACTGTGGAACCCGGGGTGATGCCCGTCTATACCGAGGTTCGCGCCGGCAACCAGCCAGCCGTGCTGCTTAACATCGCGCGCCAGCCCAGCAATACGGTCTCCGTCGCGGACGATGTGGCTGCGGAAGTAGCCCGGCTGCGTGCCAAGCTGCCGGCCGGAGTCACGATCGAACCGTTCTACGATCAGTCGCAGATCGTGCGCGAAAGCATCAAGAGTGTGCGCGACGCGATCCTGATCGGCCTCGCACTGGCCTGCCACATTCTATTGCTCTTTCTGCGTGACTGGCCTTCGTCGCTGATCGCGGGCCTGGTCATTCCGGTGATGGTTGCCGTTACCGTTCTTGCGCTCTGGTGGATTGGTGAAAGCTTCAACCTGATAACGCTGGGCGGCCTGGCCGCGGCTATCGGGCTGATTATCGACGACGCGATGTGGTTGTAGAAAACATCGTCTCGCGTCGGGATGCGGGTGAGCCGCGCATTGAAGCGGTGCGCAAGGTGCCCCATAAGATTGCCCGCCCGCTGATCGACTCCACTGTCACGCCCGTGGTCGTGTTCCTGCCGCTGATCGCAGTCACCGGCGTAACCGGCAGTTTCCGTGCGCTTGCCATCACCATGGCGGTGGTCCTGCTGACCTCACTCGTGCTCGCCGTCAGCTTTACACCCGGTCTGACCTTGCTTCTACTAGGGGAGCGCAAGGGTGAAGCCGCGCACGACGCCGAACCTCACGCAAATGGTGTGCTTGGACGCATCCTGGCTGGCACAAGCAGGCTCTTGACTGGTCGCTTTCGCGGCTCCTTTGGCTCGGTATTCTTTGCGGGCTGCTGGTGGCCGGAGCCTACCTGGATACCGGTCGCTGGGGTCTGACCTGCTGCCCGGGATGGATGAAGGCGGCTTTGTGCTGGACTATGTCATGCCCGCAGGCTCGTCGCTGGCCTCGACAGACCGCGTGCTCGAACACGCTCACGAGAATCTGGGCAAGACGCCGGAGGTTGGAACGACTAGCCGCCGGACCGGCTTGCAGATGAGCTTTGCCGCCGTCACGGAAGCGAAATACGGCGACATCACGGTGAAGCTGGAGAACCAGCGCAGCCGCGGCATCAACGAACTGATGGCCGACATTCGAGGACAGATCAAGCGAACAGAGCCGGAGCTTGATGTCGAGCTGACGCATGGTTCTGCAGGGCAACATTAGCGACCTGTCGAACGCTCCTGAACCCGTGCAGATCAAGCTCTATTCCGAAGATGCCACACTTTTGACCGAGCTTGGCCCTCGCGTGGCCACCGAGATCAAGAGGTGAAGGGCGTCGTCGATGTAGAGAACGGCGTGGACAACACGATCAGCGGACCGGCAACCAGCTTTCAGGTGGACCCACAGCTTGCGGCCCGGCTTGGCTTTACGCTAACCGAGGTTGCCGAGGACGCGACGTCGATCCTGGCCGTCTCGAATCCGCTGATTGCCAACGGCAGGCCCTAGACAATCCGCGTACGTCTTGGTCCTGAGACGCGGCAGGATCTCGATACGGTTCGCAACACCGTCTTCAACGCAGGCTCCGGTCACACCGCCTCGCTTGGCTCGATGACCGACATCACTCAGTGGCCGAAGCTGCTCATTGTTCTGTGGCGGGAACAACACCCTACCGCGCATAACAGAAGAGTCTTGAGTTCAGTGTTCTCGGCCCGCTGGCAGTGCCAGTTCCGCTGTTCTCAGCGGATGAATGAGGAAACTGGTGGAGGGTGAATGAGGCGGCGAGATCTCTGCGATCTCTGGCGCCACGAGCACAGGTTGACTCATCTTCCTGGGAGGTCTACTTGTACGGGCAATGCCGGCAGCCAGACTGGCAGCGAAGACTGGCCGGGACGAATCCCGCGCGAACGCTGGCACAGAAGTGGAGGCGATCCCCGGTTAGAAGCCGACCAAGATGCCGTCGATTCCGGGAGTCCCTGGCGTATCCTGGCGTTGAACTTCTCCCGGACCTGCACGGCGGCAATTAAGCAGGCCGGTGTGCTGGATGACATAGAGATACGCTGCGCTGTAGACCTCCCTCTGGACAATCTTCTGGAGCATCGCAGCGCATGCCCGACGTGCAGTATCAAGCAGTCCTGTCCATGCAAAGTGAGAATGGCAATCTCTGATTTCGAGGTAAGCTAAGCCCGATTTGATATGGAGTCATTTACTGGGCGTTTGGTGCTTTCCGTTTTGGCTCCGGCTCTGCAACCTCTTTCGACACCGATAGAGAGTTCTTGTCTTCTCGCATCCGGAGAACCCTACGTTGCACACCGATTTGACGGACTCTGGCCAAGACGCGAACTCGACGACAGTCGAACGTATATGAAATCATTTCTTTTGAAGTGACCGCTGCGAACGCCTTGGGGGCTCGCCAGCCCACCTGAGGAGCCTTTGGATGAGTCCAGCAACGAAGACTTCTCCTGTTTCAATGAAGTCCGCAGCTTCCACCGACATCAATAGGGAAGAAACTCCTTTCGAGTCGCTGGCCAGCATCTGCTCAGTTCTGGTGGTGGGCCTGTTCATTATGACCTTCTTAGCTCAGAACTACGTCATTCCGTCAGGCTCGATGAAGAACACTCTGCTTATAGGCGATCACCTGGTCGTCGACCGGATAACGCTGATGCCGCCTCCTTCGTGGACGCCGCCAATGAGGTATCGCGAGCCGAGGCCTGGCGATATCGTGGTGTTCATCAAGCCTGTTTACCAGCCTGGTATTGATGCCACTGACGCCGACGGAACACCACAGTACACGATCCTGGTGAAGAGATTGATTGGCGTGCCTGGGGATCATATTAATCTACGCAACGGCATTGTGTTTGTGAATGGCGTTGCACGGCCCGTGGGATTCGCGCAGCCCACAACGACGGATAACCTCAACGAGTTTCTCGACGATTTCCCCGCAATGCCTCCAGCTGGGGTGCCTGGGTCAACAGAGTCGTGGGCCGTGAACTTCTCGAGTCACATCCAGGACGGCGACCTGGTGGTTCCACCCGGCATGTATTTCATGATGGGCGACAACCGGCACAACAGCCTGGACTCGCGCTACTGGGGCTTCGTGCCGCGCGCTAACATACTTGGCCGTCCGCTTTTCAACTATTGGTCGTTCGAGGCCGCAGACGGGCAACTTGAACAAACAGGATTTGGTCACAAGCTCGCGTGGATCGGCCACGTCCTGGTGCATTTGTTCCCAGACACGCGGTGGAAACGCACTTTCCACGTCGTTCGTTGAACCGAGATAATTAGATCCAGATTTGATCTTGGTGCGCTAAGGTCGTACGACCGGCTACTGTGAATGGTCCTGCCGTTGCCTTCGCCAGCTATCTGGTCTCCATATTCTTGGGCGAAAAGCTCTGGAACGCTCCCTGGCTGCGGACGCAGTTGCGCTCAACTCACGAGAACGGCGTTTAACGGTATTCATCCTTCGCGCCCAGCCCACGAAAGGCAAGCGCAAGAAGTCTCTTCACGCGCGCCTTTCCGGCCGCACTCGGTGTTCGTGCAGACAGACGAAATCGAGATAGACATCGTGACCACGTGGGTGGGATCAGGACAGCCAAGCAAGCCCTGGACTGGCTGAGTGTAATGAAGGAAAGCTGGGGCGGCGGTGGCTGCAATCTCGCCTCTTCGTTTCGGAACCAGCTCGATGTTGACGACGTTGAGCGGCAACTGGAGCACTACGTGACGAGACGGTATGCGGCGGTGTACCGGCAGGCGATGGCATGAGGATATGTTTGCCGAATCCTCGTACCTTGCCTATAGTGGCGGCTATGCAGAGGCGAGTGATGTTGTGGGGATGGGTGTTGTCCGGGGTGACACTGGTACCGGGGGTGGATGGAGCGCAGGCTGGAATGCAAAACGGCCCCTTCAAGCAGGTCGGGATGTTCGAAGGCTCGAGTGATATCGGAGTGACGCAGCCGGGACAGACGAGCCTCGATCCAGCGAGCCAGAGCTACCGGATAAGTGGCGGGGGTGTCGACATCTGGGGCACAGCCGATGCGTTCAGCTATACATGGCGGCCGATGTCGGGTAACGGCAGCCTGACGGCGACCGTGGCTTTTGAGCGACCGCTGGCGTACCCGATCTCCAAGGGCGTGCTGATGTTTCGGCAAAGCCTCGATCCGGGCGCCGCTTATGCGGATGTGGCGATCCATGCGGATGGGCACATCACCCTGCAATACCGCTTGACGCAGGGCGGAGAGACCAAGGATGTGACCCTACCGGAGCACGGGCCGACGCGGGTCCGTGTGGAGCGCAAGGGCGATGCGTTCACGGCGATGGCGGTGTTTGCGGATGGCCGCCTGGGCACGCCGGCCTCGATCACCCTCCCGATGCACGAGCCGGTGTACGTGGGGCTGGGCGTGGGCTCGCACAATGAGCATGCTCTACAGACGGTGGTATTTTCCGACCTGCGCTTCGCAGGGACGCGATAGGGCCGAACCAGCGTTTTCGATTGCTGGCCGCCGGGATGCAGATCTGTAACCGGGCTCCCGGGTCGGGCCCGCGGCAGCGTGAAAAGAGCGTCTGGGTTGCGTCGACACAAGCGCGTTTCCCGGGATCTACCTGCCAGTCCTTCTTTCGGCGACTTCTAGATCTGCTTGGGCGATGATGTTGCCGGGATCGATTGCTAGTGCTTTCTTGAAGTTCTCGACGGCAGAGGTCTTCTGGCCTGCTTTCATGTAGATCTCCCCAAGGCTGCCATAGGCACGGCTTGACGGCTGAAGCTGAATCGCAAACTGCATCACGTCGATAGCCTCAGCGAAGTGTTTTGTCCAAGCAGGCGGAGGGCCCAGTCTGTGACCTCATCAGCACTGAGAGAGAAATCTTTAGCTCTCAGCCGTGTCGATGCGTAGACATCAGCCACGTGCTCAAACCCTGCTTGCCCGACTTAGACGCGGAAGTCTGCAAATGAAGGTAACTGTGAAGGTTTAGCCGCTCTAAAAGAGGCGTTCAGCACATGTTTCGGCACATCGTTCTGGTCGGGTGACCGCTTGAGAAATACGGTTGCTTTCGGATCGTGTTTCAGATATGCGTCCAAGAACTCTAGGGTGTATCGAACGACCCATTGATACCGACTAAGCCGCCCTCGCGGGTGATGTCAGTTTCTGCTCTGTTTGGAAAGCCAGCTTGCCAGTACCGTTCTGTTCGATGGGTAGCGTATTCCACTCGGGGTGGATCATTTCCTCCATGTGGACTGTCAAGAGGTCCCCATGCGTCCACGCATCAAGTACGCTCGGACCAGCCGCATTCTTGAAGTTGGCGTTGAGTTGCGTTTGACCCTCAAGCGAAGTTCTCCTTGTGAAAAACAGGGGAGGAATCGTCATGGCGTCTGGGTGCAAGGATGCTATTTGGCGAAATCAGCCGCAGTCAGCCGGTTTAGCCAAATGTGGGTCACCCCGGTAAAGCCGGTCCGGACGAAATCAGCTCGGCCGTTACCGCCCACATCGACAAACTGAACGTCGGCAGGCGGTACCATCTTGTCGTCCGCAATCTGACCGATGTTGTTGAGTAACACGGCATCGTAAGCGGTGGTGTAGTAATTGAGCCATGCATTGGCTCCACCGTTCGCAGTAATCAGAATAAGATCTGCCCTGCCGTCTCCGTTGAGGTCGGCCCAACGAAACTCTCTAGGGTCGGCAGAAGACTGGGGAATATCTTTCTGACGCATCCAAGAGAGGGTGTCGTGATAGTTCCCGTTGTCATCGGTAGAGACAGTTTTAATGTTGAACCAAATGCGGCTACCACCACGATTGTCAGTGAGGATATAGTCCGGTCTTTTGTCACCATTGACATCGGCAAAGATGATTTTAGTGTCTGCGGGAATGGTCCCAGTGTTGGGCACATCGAGTGGTTTGTTGGGTAAGACCCATTCCTTACCGCAGATCTTCTCTCCTACGGGCTTGCTGTCGTCCCACACCCAAGCTCTCAGATGCCCTGAGAGATCCACCTCCACGCAATCCGGCTCGCCGTCTCCGTCAATGTCTGCAAAACGCAGCGAATTACCCACCAATCCTGGCGCTCTGGCCGCGCGGGTGACGCCCTGCGTCCAGTTTGTCCACCCAGTATCGGTTCGGCCGTTGTTCCAGTAGAACGTCCAGCTCTGGTCCGGCTTCACCACAAACAGCTCCGGAAGCCCGTCCTTGTTTACATCGGCCCAGCGGTAGGAATTCCCGGAGCCGAAGCCGTCCAGGAAGGAGACGCCATGGTCCTCCCAGCGCGTGTCGCTGTTGCCCGGGGTGGAGGAGCTGCCGCCTGTGCCGCCGCCGGTCAGCGAGCAGCCTGCGGGCAGCGCCTCGTTGGGATCAGGGTCCTGAAGCCAGTCGTGATCGGCTGCATCGAGCGTGCCATTCAGAAATCCTGCAGCGATCTCGTCATAGCCGGCGTCCATGGGATGTATGTGATCAGCGCTGATCTGGTCTGCACTTACGAGGCCGGGAGAGAAAATGACGTGCTCCCCTGCATCGGCACGCTGTGCCACGACCTCAGCGACGGCCTGGTTGTAGGCGATTGTTGCCGTGTTCAACTCGGGACGGTTCGGGTCTGTGTTGGGCGGGATGTCTGCGACCAGTACCGTCGCTTTCGGAGAATCGTGAAGGATCTGATCGATCAGAGCTCCCAGGCGCTCCGGGGCGTGAGGAAGGTCGAAGTTCTGTTGAATGTCGTTAGTGCCGGCCAGGAGCATGACAAGGTTGGGTTGGTAGAGCGGGATAGCACACTTGGCGACTCCAGCTACCTGATCAATCCTGAACCCGGGGTAGCCCTCGTTGTTGTTGTCGTCCAGCACCCCGTCGTGCTTTCTGCCGACGAACTGCACGTCGCCACTCGTAAGATCACCATCGAGGGAGAGCGTAAGGTCACTAGGAGTCCTCGGTGAGGCCGTCGAACCCTGGAGGCTTCTTGTACTCAACTCGTTGAGAAAATCGGCCCGGTAACCGGTTCCGTCAGAGCTCTGGATGCCTTGCGTGATGGACGCGCCTAGCGCGACTCCTTTAAGCGTCTTCGAGGTCACAGGTTCATTGTTTGGATTTAAACAGGTCTTCGTCCTGCTGGGCGCGATACCTGTCGTGTCCTGGATCCACGGAGTTATGCTGTCCGTGTTGACGGCAATCGAGGTACTTCCTAATTGCTTGACAAAGACGCCGCAAAGAAGGCGACCAACAAACACGCCTGCGCCTGAGTCACCCCCGGAGGGTGTGCCCATGAGGTTATATGGGTAGAGTGTGGAGAGATAAAACGAGGGCCCTGCGTCGCCGTAGACAACCCCGCTCGCCGGGGGGATGCCATACCGGAGAATCGCATTTCTGCGAAGCGGTGAGGGTGGGAAGGGAGAGGCCTCCGCAGTCGTACCCCAGCCGGAAACCTTGGCGACAGTGTTCAGAGTGGGTACAAGTCTTCCATACGTGCGTGTCAAGACGATGATGCCAACCGGTTGGGCCAACTGGACTAGCGCTACATCCGCCGTGTCATTGGACACAATTCGACTTACGGCCTGTCTAGGGTTGCCGTCCAGAGTCCTCGTGTCCGCGACGACTTGAACATTGGCGGGCTGTGCTGTGGGTCCGGTAATGGTGAAGCAATGCCTAGCGGTTAGTACCCAGGACAAGCTGATCAGGGTTCCTGTGCATCGGTACGTATTGAAGGTGAAGATCTGCACCTGACCGGTGCGTTCGATCCTCCCACTGGTCTGGCCGTTGACCACTGCATTCGCGTTGACTGCAGTGCTGCAGATGATGACCAAGACTGTGAGTAAAGTCAGGGCTCTGCGGCTAAGCGCATCAGCGTAGTGAAACAGCTTTATTCGGCGGTGTGCGAAAAACATGGATCGCTCCTGACTGAGCAGCTTGAGATTCATCTATGCGCGACTTCTAGTGCAACGTCGCGATGTTGGGAGGGGGAGCAATGTCGTGCGCCTTCATCAAAGGAGATAGCGTTTCGCGGTGAGGCGGCTAATCGCGTCGTAGGCACACACGATTTCAGTTGCGATCGCTCACTCCAATCCGTTAGCGTAATTAATGTTACTTACAATAACATAAAACGTACGCTTACGACAATATGACACCTACGTATATGGAGTGGTTTTATCCCGAACAGATAATTGATTTGTCTGAGAACGATGCATGCGCCTCCGAAGAGTTTCGGCAGGAATGCATCCGGCGCGCGTGCCTGGAGCACAAGCAGCTAACCCGGAAGACGACGTGATCCGCCGCAAATCGACAAAGGGCTCAGAAACCAGAAGCACGACATCTTGGAATCATTCGGAAACTACTTGAGGGTTCCTGGTGTACCTGGCTTCGACATTGCAGGCATTGACACCGTTAAGCTTGCCGAAGGGTATGGCTACGAGGGCGCTTACGTTAGCTCACCTAACGAACTCATAGCGCGATTCGCCGAGGGTTGAACAGTAAAGTTGCCCACGTTCTCCAAGTGGATGTTACTGCGTATGACCCCCGCTCTTGGGAGAGGTTGGACCAAAGACACAACATGATTCGTGATCTTGTCTTCGGGCTTCGCCGGCATCGCGTGAAGCATTCGTTAAACCGCTCCACGAATGTTGGCAGGAAGCCATTGCTAGCTTCCACGCTGTTGATCTCAGCAAGCATCAACTCCTTCACCAGCCGGCCTGCAGAGTGCGATTGGCAGGCTTTACGCGGCCCTTGCCTAGCTAGAGTTCGTGCACAGGGTCGATGTTGAGCTTGTCGGAGTAGAACACAACAGGGCAGCATGGATATCAAGACAGCCGGGAAGAACTTCGAAAGTACAAAGATGCGTTCTCACTGGAAAGCGCAGCTGCATCAGCCTGTTGGTTCCATCGTCGATGAATCAGCAACGTGCAGGGCTCGCCCCGTTGCTCGAATCAACGGTGCTGGCTGTCGTCGATCTGTATCAGTTCGCCATCACTCTCACGATGAAGCTTGGCTATTGAAACGTTCTTCGCTGCTGCCGCGACAGCCACAGACCTTCCGCGCTAGGCCGTGAACTTATGTTCGCTTGAGGCTTCAGCAGATAAGACAACGCCGAGAGGCGCCTTGCTTCTAGTGTTGGGAGGTCCTAACCGGACCGCAATTGCCGCTCTGGAGAAAGTAAGGGAAAGAAGACGAAATCGCAGGTTGCTGGCGGAACAAACAGGCCTGAAGAATATTGGACCGGGCGTTTTCGTAAAAATTTTCAATGAAACCAGAGACTCTCTATGGTGCGGACTGGGTGGCGGTGGATGCAGTCCAGAGCAAAACATCCTCCGTGTGATATTTGGTTATCAAGGAATCAGCAGGGAAGCGTGACCAGAGGTGCGAAGCCATTAGGCGAGAAGCCGCGCCTTTGGCGGCGAACAGGTGCTTACGTGTTCCAGCCATGAAAGAACAGAGATTTCTGGATCTGGCGGGTGCGCCCTATTCAGGACCGGACGGCGCGCTCTCATCAACGCGGAACTCCGCAACTGAGCTTTGTGTTTGCCACCGCGTTCAAGCTCAGGATGAGTTTACCCATACAAACATCGTCCGTCACCGCATAGCTGACGAGAAGCGCGTCTTTCGGGACTAATCCGACGCACTAAGATCGCATATCAGACTAAGACACCGGCTCGCGCGATCGAGGGTCTCGCTGATGAGCAGAATGGCGCGGCGCGAGCTGGTGGGTTGATGGCGAAGCAGATCGACAGAGAAACCGAGTGCGTCGAGGATGGCAGCACCGCGAGCGCGTCTTTGAGAAAATCCTCGTTTCAGTCTCACTTGGGATGTTCCTGACTGGATGCAAAACCAGACGACATCGGTCCTACCTTCGCCGAATGGCGACTTGTCTCAGAGGAAGGAGGAGCACCGGGGCTGCGGAGCTCTGTCTGCTAAGTTGAGAGGCGCTGCTAGCTCAGGCGCCCCGGCAAGTCTCAGAACGCAGCGCGAGCTGCGGCCTGATTCGGATAGAGCGTAGCGTAGCGCGTGATGCCAACCATGGTGAATACCTTGGTGAAGTGCGGGGTGAGACCGCATATGGCGACAAGGTGACCGACCTTCTTGGCTTCCATAAGGACTTCGATTACGAGCGCGATGCCTGACGAGTTGAGGTAGTCGACGCCGGCGAAGTCGAGCAGAATTGGCTGGTCGGCGGCCTTATGAAGAGCGGTGTAGGTGCCCACGACGGCGTCACGCGAGGCCGAGGAGATATCTCCTACGAAGTGAAGGGCGGTGAGGCTCTTTCCCGAGGCGGTGCTGAGCTGCGCCTCTGAGACTTTGGTAGACGGTTGCACTAAGAACTCTCCTGGTTGAGGCGGATCACGAGGCGAACGAAGCTTTTGCCCTGCGCGGAGCTCGGCACCCACTCGACCTCGTCGACGAGGGCCTGGATGAGGAACATGCCCATACCGCGTGCCTCCTCTTCCCCGGTGATCTTGCGGTCGATGTCAGGGGCGGGGGTGGGGGCGGTGCTCATGCCTTCGCCATCGTCGTGCACCTTAACCTCCAGTTCGCCTAGATGCATGGAGAGGATGACGGCGACGGGTGTGGCGACATTCATGTGATTGCCGTGTTCGATGGCGTTGATGCAGGCCTCGGAGACGGCTGTTTTGAGATCTTCGACTCGATCGTCTGTGAAGCCCATGAGCTTGGCCATGCTGGCCGCAGTGCTCATGGCGACCTTTTCAAAGCCGAGGCGCGAGGGAATGCGAACTTCCACGCTGCTGCCGCGTGTCACGCTCATGATCTCTCCTCTGGCGATGTGCCTGCACGACACAATGCGATCGCACTCATATCATCCTGCTGCGGGGCACCCTCAGAAAAGGTATCAAGCCTGGTCCACAGGAGATCGAGGATGCCGCCGGCGTCCGAGGATGCGGACGCCGCCGCCGGTCTCTCGGCAAAGAGCGTCTCCAGGCGATCTTCGCCAAACTCTTCTTCGCCGCAGAAGACCTCGGTAAGGCCGTCAGTGTAGAGAAGAAGGCGGGCGCCTCGATCGAGGACTGCACGCTCACTGGCGTAGGCGGCGCCGGGCAGAAGACCGAGCGGAGTGCCGCTGGCTTGGATGCGCCGCAGGGGACCGGTCGCGCCGCTTGCGAGAAAGGCGGGGTTGTGGCCGGCGTTGAGGAACTCGAGGTCGCCGGAGTGAGGGTGCAGGCGAACGAAGAGGGCGGTGACGTAGCGCCTGCGAGCTTCCGTGCCTTCGTCCCAATGCTGCTGCGAGAGGCGGCTGGCGAGATCTTCCAAGGGGAGCGACTGCTGCGCGAGGGTGCGGAAGGCGGATCGAAAGGCAGTGCACATGAGGGCGGACGCGAGGCCCTTTCCGGCGACGTCGGCGATAACAAAGAGGTGGGAGCCGCCGGGCTCGGTGACGACATCAAGATAGTCGCCGCCGACCTGATAGCAGGCGCTCGATCGCGTGGCGACGGAGTAGCCGGGAAGGACGGGCATGTGCTGCGGAAGGAGGCTCTGCTGGATGGAACGGGCGGCGTCAAGATCCTGCGCGAGACGAGCGTACTCGAGGTGGCGCTGGTGGTTGATGGCGTTCTCGAGAGCGACGGTGGTCTGGAGGGCGAGGCCGTCAAGGAAGTCCTGCTCATAGAGGTTGAGCGGGCGCTGGCCGGGGGTGGCAACGACAAGCTCAGAGAGGAGCAGGCCGGCGCGCGAACGAAGATCGAAGCGCGGGAAGCCGGGAGAGGGGGATGTCGCGGCATCGGCAGGGAGCTCGCCGTAGGTGACCAGCGGATGAGTGAAGAGCGCGCCATCCATTTCCAGCTCGCGGACGGCGATGCGGGCGGCGCCTTCCAGAACTTCGACGCGATCGATGGTGGAGTGTACAGAGCGCGAGGCCTCAAGAAGGGCCTGAAGACGAACCACCTGTTCCGTGAGGGTTGACTCGGTCTCGGCGAGGTTGCTGCTTCGAGGTGTCGGCATTGGTGTTGTGATCATGATGGCAGAAAGAGCTTTCGGGGCTGGTATGTTCTGAGCGATCAGGCTGGAACGAGGTTAGCGGTCCAGTCCAGTGTCATGACGGTGATGTCGTCCTGCTGCCCAAAGCCCTGGGCCGCGGCGGCGATCTCACCTGCAGGGCGTTTGCTGATTCTCTGCATGCGGGTGAAGCCGAAGAGCTCGCCAGAGGCGGAGCGGGCTTCGAGCACGCCGTCAGAGAGGAGCGTAAGGCGGGCCTCCGCGGGAAGCGCCTGCACGCTGTGGCTGTAGGCGGGATCGGCGACGAGGCCGAGCGGCAGACCGGGCTCGCACTCTGCCTCTATGCCGTTGATGTAGGGCGGAGGATGGCCCGCGCTTGCTATGATCATGGTGCCATCCGGCTGGATCTCCACGCAGAGGCAGGTGACAAAGCCTTGGAGATCGCTGCGGAGCATGACCTCGTTCATGCGCTCGAGAACGATGGCAGGATCGAAGACGTCATGTACCAGTGAGCGCAGCGCACCGACGGCGAGTGCGCCGATCATGGCGGCTTGAAGGCCCTTGCCGCTGACATCGCCAATGACAGCGAGTAGGCTGCCATCCGCGCGTGGGAGGACCTGGCAGAAGTCGCCACCGACCTCTTCGGCAGCGACGTAGACGACCTCGGTTTTGAGGTTGCGGTACTGCAGGGTGCTCTCCGGCACCAGCTTGCCTTGGATCTCGTGCGCGGCCCGGAGCGCCGAGGATAGCCGTTGCTGATCGCGGATGGTTCGCCAAAACCGGACGACGAGGATGCCGAGAAAGCCAAAGAGGGCGATGAGCGAGGACAGATCCGCGATGCTGATGTTGAAGGGTGATTCCAGCAGGTGGAACTCAGTAGGCAGCAACGGTTCTATGCCGGGCACGTGCAGTTCCACGAGCAAGAAGCCGAGGTTGTTAAGCGACGAGACGCCGCTGCTAAGGGCGAAGGGGATGAGGAAGAGGCCAGCTTCCATGATGCCAGCGCGCCAGGCGCGAACGACCAGCCAGGTAAGCACAACATCGCCGCTGGTATAGAAGAGGAAATAGATGCCGTCGCCCCAGACGGCAGGCAAGTGGAACGCAACAAGAGTGGGTCCGAGTTCGCCCAGAGCGAAGAGCGTGATAGCGAGCCAGACAAATCGCTGGTCGCGCAGGGCGAGGTACCCGGCGAGGAAGAGCGCGATGGCGGCGCCGCCGACGAGGTCCGAGAGAATGTACGCGGCGAGCGAGATGCGGAAGTCCCAGGCGAAGTGGTCTGCCAGGAGGTGCGTGGCCAGGTCGGCGACACCGAGGAGCATGTCAATGCCAAACCAGAGATAGAAGCGCTCACGCGTAAGCCAGAACAGCAACAGGGTTGCAGCCATGATCGGAAGCTGGATCAGTGCCGCTGTGTACTCCATGCCGCTGCGCTGCACGAGATTCGCGGCTTTATCGCGAGCGAACATCGGCAGGACGGCGGCAGGGGATCCCACGAGCACGGCGCCGGTGAGCGTGTCTGGACTGGTGAAGGCAAACTCCTCAGGGCGCCAGAAGCGGAGCGCGACGACGTGGGTGGAGGACGAGCCGGGGTTGCTGAGAGGCAGGGTGAAGACCCGCATGGCACCGCTGGCGAGACCACCCTTCGCAGGTGGAAGCGCGCCGACCTGCCCGATCTGCCTGCCGTCTGCAAAGAGCTGATAATTTTTCATCAGGCGCGGCATTTTCAGAACCAGGTCGGCTGTTCCCGGGGTGACCTGCAGGCGGAAGCGGAACCACACTGTGCCCTTCTCCACGGCGAGCCCCTGCGACTTCCAATCGTTTTGTGGCTCGAGGGTCTTCCAGGTACTGTCGTCGAAGTCCAGTGCGGACCAACGGGGGTCGTCTCCACCATGGAACTTCCATGCGGTGCTAACCCGGGTGACTGGCTCCCGAGTGCGGTCAAGGTTAATTACCGAAGCGGGGGCTGTACCTGTTTCTTGCGCCAGGGTGCGCCCTTCCAAGCAGGGAAGAAGGT
The DNA here is from genome assembly GCA_964235665.1 of uncultured Acidobacteriaceae bacterium. Lineage (GTDB taxonomy): Bacteria > Acidobacteriota > Terriglobia > Terriglobales > Acidobacteriaceae > Edaphobacter. The sequence goes on along the minus strand of CAXSAY010000004.1, from coordinate 68,826 downwards.
ACAGCGCAATGGCAAGCACGGAAAGAAATAGCTGCTTCCAAGCGGAAGTAGGGCTCATGATTGCCTTTTCAGGTGACCGCCTTATGCTGACCGACGAGACGACCGTCTCCAGAGCGTGCTGGATGTGGTGAACGCAAACGAGTGTAGCCGAAAGCTGAAGCCTTAGAACAGCCATAAAGTAGAAAGCCAATGGAATTCGTCAGATGGACATGTACGTCCGCATGATGGACGACCTGAAGCGAGGCCCGGACGACAACCCCACTGTCGGGATCATCCTGTGCGCGCAGAAGGACGCCTCGGTCGTTCGGTATTCCGTGCTGCACGACAATGAGCAGCTGTTCGCGAGCCGGTACAAGCTGGTCTTGCCGTCAGAAGAGGAGTTGAGGATGGAACTGGAAAGAGAGCGTGGTGAGCTTCGGGGAACCCTCAGGTAATTCGCCACCTGAACGCTCCGAAGTGCGCTGCTTGTCAATCGTCCGCAGGAAGAGGCCGTAAAAGCTCTTCGGAGAGCGCGTAGGCGATCTGTACCGATCAAGATGGCTCTCGATTCCTTCCGGATTGTCGACAACCCGCATGGAACACCTCAAGGTCTCACAGATCAATGAGTGCAGTGGCCTGTTCTCGTCACTTGAGAACGACTGGCGCGGACGCATTACTTCCGGTATGCCGACTTGTCGGTACCAACGACCACAGACGAGCACGTCCATTCGACGGCAACCAACTGAGCTCACTCGTCGGCGAAACTCGCGACTTAAGCTGTCAGAAAGGCTGTGACTGTGCGGAAGAACTCTGCGGGCTGCTCAATCCACGGGAAATGCCCACTTCCTTCGATCTCAACCAATTGTGATCCTTTGATATTTCCGTGCAGGTGCTCTGAGTTCATTACGGGGCAGAGCCAATCCTGCTTGCCCACGATGATGAGCGTTTTCGCACTGATCTCGCCCAGATGAGCAGTTCCTTCCACGTGCTGCGACTGCCCCGCAGCAGCGTGCGACTTCATGGCGAATGACGAAGGGGTCATCTCCTCGACCGTGCGCGCAAATACGGGGCCGTTCTTCTTCGGGTCCGCGAATGAAAGCGGAGCTTCGTGCTGCAGCATCTGCTGCATGCCAGCGTCGCCCTCCACCGTGGGCGTGAAGGGGGCGAGCGCCTCCTTATAACGCGGGTCATTCGCCAGAGTGGCACGGATCTTTGCGCTGTTCTCGTTCTCCTGTTGGTCAGCCTCTGTGTTGCCGTAAGAAAGGCCGTCCACCACGACCAGCTTTTTGAGTGCGCGCGGGTAGCGCTCGGCATAGTAGAGTGCGATGGCGCCACTGTCTGAGTGCCCCAGGAGATTGATCGTGTCCAGGCCCAGGTAACGTCTCATCCCTCAATGTCGTCCGCCATGTCGGAAGCACTCATTCGCTTCACGTCCGCCGGTCTGGACGACTTGCCGCTGCCGCGTGTGTCAATGAACAGGAGCGTGAAGTGCTCTTCCAGCGGCGCAAGGCCACGCTGGAGGTAAAGGGACCCCGGACCCCATCCGGGAGAGCAGACAAACACCAGAGGACCATGACCGGCAATCGTGTAGTGCAGCTGAACGTCGTTCACGGGAGCATCGTGCTCGCCTGCGGCAAGACGGACCGAATCGGCAGCCCAGAGTTGGACGGTGGACCATCCGGACAGGAAGAATACCGCAAACAGAACGAGTCTTGACCTACGCCTGAACGACATACACGAACCTCCTGGGTACCAATACTGTGCAGCGTAGCGTGCATGAGCGGCGATGTCCGGGATAATCACCCGCGGGTCTCAGGATTTGCTATTTTGTTGCACATGGAAGCAGCAACGCTGAGCCGCGTGCCACCATGGTTGCGCCACACTGTTCTTTCGCGCGGTGAATGGGACTCCTGCGCGCTTGAGCGCTCCTGTTTCGGCCCCATGCACGACCCCACGCCGCCCGCGATCTTCCACCATCTGGCTGTGCGCCTGGACCGGGCTCCCATGAGGATGGGGTGGAAGTCTGACGGACACTCTAGCGAAACAACCCTGCCCAACGACTGCGTCTCGGTGATCCCGTCTGGTGCCTCTGTCACCGCCTGGTGGGACCGCCCCGTAGACTTCGCGTGCCTTTACTTTACGGCCCAGGCTGTGACCGCAGCGGTCGACGAAGAAATCCTTCACACCTCCCGGTGGGAGCTACGTCCTGTGTTGGCGCTGCAAGCTCCCTCTATCAGTGCTCTTATACGGGCGATCGCGAGGGATGCACAATCCAACCAGCCCTTCGGCAAGATGAGGGGGGATGCGCTCTTCCAGCAACTCGTGACTTTGCTTGCTGTTGACCGGCGGCTGTTGCACAAACTTGACTACAAGAGCGGCGTTGGTGATCGTCGCGTGCGCCACGCTTTGGACTACGTGCACGCACACTTGTCTGAAGAACTCGACCTGCAACGAATCGGCGAAGCGTCGAAGACGAGCGTCTTCCACCTGAGCCGGCTCTTTCGGCAAGCAACCGGCTATCCGGTCTGGCGGTATGTGTCTCGACTACGCGTAGAGATGGCGAAAGGACTGATGAAAGATCCGGCGTTCACGCTGGCCCAGGTCGCGGCCCTGTCAGGCTTTCAAGCTACTCAACTTTTGCCGCAACCTTCAGCGCTGAGCAAGGGCTCTCGCCATTTCGTTACAGGCAGCTTCGGTAAGTGTCTGAAGAGACACTTACGTCCTGAGAAACGCCGTTAGCGGATGTTGGCTGGAAATCCATCTCCAGCCCTACTACGTCTCTGGAGTCCCTTCCGCAGATGCTCCGTGTCGATTGGAGTCCTTCATTCTGCGATTGAGGAAGCCTCGGCTTCGGGCAGAGCGGGTGTCTAATTACGACTCAGCCGATATCGGACGGTGTCCTTCTCTTCACCGGGAGCTTCGTATTCCAGACCGCACTTCTCCATAACCCTTATTGACTCCTGCATACGGAGGCCCGTATGGGCGATAACGCTTCTTACACTCTGCTCGAACAGAAACTGGAGAAGCGCCCGTACACCTTCCGTCGCGTAACCGTTGCATTGCCAGGTCTGGAGAATGCCGTACCCGATCTCTGCTTCACAATCGGGCTTCGGGAACGCCCCAAGCGCTCCAATGAGCACTGGATCGTGACCAGGGAGGATGACGTAACGGTGCCAGCCGCACGTGTTCGGGTGCTCTGCATACTGCCGTTGAATGATGTCCAAAACATTGGCATCCCAGTCTTTGCTGGGCCACTCAGGAGGAATGCGCACGCCGAGCAGGGAGCCAAGCCTCTGCGCTTCGGTTGCTTCTGCATGCAAGTGTTCGGAAGTGACTGCAATCAGGCGCAGCCGAGACGTAAGCAGGTCAGGGGTATACAAGGGGATCTCCGTCGCAATCTGTTGGTAGGCACAGTTCTGCTTGTCACTGCACGAGCAATCGCAAGCAGGGGCAGATTAGCGGCTGGAGGTAATCATAGGCGCGAGGAAAGAGTATCAGAGCGACGCTCGATTAGTAACGTAAAACGGCGTTCTCGTCAGTTGGTGCCAAATCGTCAATGCACTCATCGACGCCGGATTAGTAGCGACAAACCGTACAGTGCGGAGTATGGCTACTCGCTGGACCTGAGAAATGCCCTCTTCCGCCGAGTAGATGTAGTTGCTCCAGCCCCTTCGGAAAGAGCAGGTCGTGCGCTTGCTATTTCCTCGTCCGCAGCTGCCCCGAGTCGCATCCATCGCTAAGCATCCAAGACATGATTTTTCGTCGTTTCCCACGTGCCGCTTCGAAGAGCAGGATGCGAAACTGAATTAAACGTGGAAGAAGGTTCAATCAAAGCGTCTGCGGTTTCTTTGCTGAGCCACGAGGCTGGTCTCGTTCGGCCGGGCCGCAAGTTGTTGTGCAGTGCAGCGGCTCGTTGGCGGTCCGTACTGCTACAAACCTATGATCAGCCTGGGACTGTCGAAGGATTCGAAACGGTAGCTTCGCCCGATTACCTCCTTGTTCTCTCTCTAAAGGGGCAGTATGACATTGAAAGTTTCTCCGGTGGAAGGTGGAAGAAGGCGACCTATCGTCCCGGCGTTGGGGGAATCACGGCTCCACTGACCCAGAACTATTTGCGGTGGCAATCCCGAATGCACACCACGCAGGTTCTTCGAATCTACATCCCTGAATCGTACTTTTTGGAGGTGGGGGAAGAACATCGGAGGGCAGGCTCAAGGACCACTTTGCGCTTGCCGGATACACTTCAGTTCGCTGACCCTACGGTCGCACGCGTAGCGCAGTCGCTTGCTGAACAGGTTGGGTTGGGAGCGCCGAATCTCTACGCGGAGGCGGGAGCGCGTTTTCTTGCTGCTCACCTCCTACTGACAATGAATCGATCTGCTGGCGGAGGGAGGGATCGGAGCGCAGGATCGGACCTCACCGACCAGCGCTTTCGTCGGGTGCTGGAGTATATGGAGCACCACTTTGCAGAAGACACAAGCCTGCAGACGTTGGCCCGCGAAGCGGGTATCAGTTTGTTTCACTTCACTCGGTTGTTCAAAGTTAAGCTGGGCATTACTCCTCATCGACACATAGTCCAGCTAAGGATGCAGCACGCCCAGACTCTACTCCGGTGCACGGACCTTCCGGTGGCTGAGGTCGCTCTGCAATCGGGCTACGCTCATCATGGTCACTTCGCTGCAGCGTTCAAGCGAAGTGCCGGAGCGCTTCCTAAGGTCTACCGGCAAGAGTCCCGCACCCGCTAACGGGATTGTCAACTTCCGCAACTGAGTGACAATAAAGCGCAACTTCGGGATTAACTCAGCGGTACAGATCCTTATGCTGTGAGGGCTGAACTCTTGTTAGGTCAGTAGCGGCGATGGGTCTTGCGGTGGTTGTCGTGAGGAGGTATGCGTGGCGGAAGGAAATGTTGCGGCTGACACAGTTACAGTACTCGGGGCGAGTAGAAGGGTCGCGTTCTGGAAGAAGGGTCCAGTTCGCACGTCGCGGCGAGGCCAGTTCTGGGTGCCAGGCGAGCGCGTCAAAGTGGGTGCGCATACGTACCAGCACGGCCCCATGTACGTGGCTTGGGAGGCACCAAAAACAGTGACCAAGCTCTACCCCCTGGTGCTTATTCACGGCGGGGCTATGCAAGGAACTGAGTGGCTCGATACTCCCGATGGCCGGCCCGGATGGGCTCAACGGTTTGTGGAGGCAGGTTACGCGGTGTTCGTCATCGATCGACCAACTCAAGGCCGATCGCCCTTTTCTCCGGAAATTGTAGGGAAAATTCGGCCCGCGTTTGCGTACGAAGAGGGCGAAGATGTTTTCTTTCCGGCCAAGACTCTCGCACAGCACACGCAGTGGCTCTTCAAAGCGGAGGACGAGGAGGCTTTCGACAGCTTCGTCGCTGCGTTTGGCCCCTTACCTGAGGACATTGCAGTCTGGCAGACGCTGGACCAGGCCCGGCTCGCCACCCTGCTGGACAACATTGGTCCAGCCATCCTGGTGACGCATTCCGCATCGGGATCGGACGGTTGGCTCGCTGCCGATCGTCGTCCTCAGCACGTCGTGGCTATCGTGACAGTCGAGCCGATGGGTCCGCCGTTCGGACAAAGTCCGAACATCGGCACGCTGAGCTGGGGTTTGACCGCCGTTCCTGTGACCTACGATCCACCACGCGCGACGCCGGAAGACGTGCGTGCCGCTGATCCCGCAACGCTGCGGATGCCCGCACTCGACGGCTTGCCGGTCGCTGTCGTGAGTGGTGAAGTGTCACCGCAATCCAAGTACGCGCCGGAATGATCAGGTTCCTGAAGAATGCGGGGGCTGCTGTCGAGGCTCTGCATCTTCCAGATCTCGGCATGTTCGGCAACGGCCATGGGCTCATCTATGAAAGAAACTCCGATGAAACGATCCAGCCGGTGCTGCGGTGGCTCGAAGACCTTACTGCAACACCCAAGCAAGAGCGGAGTGCAACGCAATAACATCGCGTTGATCTGTGCAGGAGCAAACGAAAATGGTAACCGTATTTGTGACGTACCCCGGCGCCGCATCAACTCGCTTTGACCGCGAGTATTACGTTGCGAAGCATTTGCCGCTGGTAAGCCGCGTATGGGGACTGCACGGGCTTGAGAGCAGTGCGGCGTTCTTTCCCAGCGGTGATGGCCGCGGCACCATCGCCGTATGCGTTTGCCATTTTCGAGACGAGCTTGCATTGAGTGCATCGCTGGAGGATCCTGATACGAAATCGGTCATGGATGACGTCCAGCATTTTACCGATGCGAAGCCGGTCCAATTGAAGGCAGCCAAGCTTTGAACGCGAAGCTCATGCGAGGTGCGCGTTATACATCAGGAGAATCAATGAGACTCGTTCCCATACCACCGCAAAACTTGGACGCCGTGCAGCGCCAGCTATTCGAAAGCATCGTCGGCTTCACGAAGGCGCAACATCCGAAGTTCACGTTTGCAGATGAGAATGGAGCTCTTGTGGGTCCGTTCAATCCAATGCTGCACTTTCCTCAGTTCGGTAAGGCAGCCTGGGGCGTCAATGTCGCGCTGTCGGAAAACACGACGCTGCCGAAGCCGATTCATGAGCTGGTCATCCTCGTCACCGGGGCGCGCTTCAGCTCGCGCTATGAGATTTACGCGCATGAGTCGGTCGGCGGAAGTGCAGGGCTGTCGAAAACAAAGGTCGCCAGTATCGCCGCGGGTGGCCGCCCCTCAGACCTTACGGAAGATGAGAGCCTCGCGTTCGATGTAGCTTCCGTCCTGACGCGAGGTGCGCAGCTGCCCGATTCAACGTACCAGGCAGCGATAGCAGTGTTCGGAGAGGAGGGCGTGGCGGAGATCATTTATCTCGTCGGCTTCTACTGCCTGATTTCCGTTCTTCTCAATGGCTACGATGCGGCTGTTCCGGGTCGTGCAGAAATACGATGATGAGCTACAGGATAGAAAAGAGCAAGCGACGTTGAACCGAAGAGATTTCTTGGCGAGCGCCCTTGCCGCAGGAGGCGCGATGTTGACACCGGAGGACTCCGTGGGCGAGGCGTCGCACCTTTCACCGCTGCCCCCCACCAAGGAAGCAGCTGCAGTACGCACGATGACGTTCGACCTGACGATCAACGGCGCCCAGCATCGTGTGACGGACACGGACGTGAATACGACTTTGCTGGACTGCCTGCGGGACTACCTTCATCTGACAGGCACCAAAAAAGGATGCGGTCTTGGCCAGTGTGGCGCCTGCACGATCCTTGTGGATGGCCGGCGCGTGAAGTCCTGTCTTTGCCTGGCAGTTATGCAGCAGGACAAACAGATCACCACGATCGAAGGTCTCGGCACGCCCGATGAACTGCATCCACTGCAGGCGGCCTTCATCCAGCACGACGCGTTCCAATGCGGCTACTGTACCTCCGGCCAGATCATGAGCGGCCTGGCCTGCATTCACGAAGGTCACGCCGGAAGTGATGAGGAAGTTCGCGAATGGATGAGCGGCAATCTGTGCCGCTGCGGTGCCTACACGAACATTGTGGCCGCAGTACGTGAAGTCGCTCGCCGGAGCGCCTCGGCATGATTCCATTCGCTTACTCCAAGCCGCATACGATTCCGCAGGCGGCGGCAAGCCACGCAGGCCAAGGGTCGGACCGGAGCAGTTGGACGACCAACTACTTCGCGGGCGGCACGGACATGATGCAGTTGATGCACGAGCGCGTCCGTAACCCTGAGCACATTGTTGACATCACCGCGCTACCTGGCCTGGATGGAATCGAGGTCGATGAGCAGGGCGTGCAGCTTGGAGCTCTGGTGCGTATGAGCGATGCCGCATCCCATCCGCACCTGCTTAGGGATTACGCAGTAGTCGCAGAGGCGCTGCTGGTCAGTGCGTCACCGCAGGTCCGCAATCTGGCGACTCTGGGCGGCAACCTGCTGCAACGAACTCGCTGCGGATATTTCCGCGACGAGGTGATTCCCTGTAACAAACGGCTGCCGGGTAGCGGTTGTCCCGCGATCAACGGACTGAATGCCGGACACGCCATCCTTGGTACAAGTGAGGACTGCATCGCCACGTATGCGGGAGACTTCGCAAATGCTTTGCTCGTCGTGGATGCGAGGGTCCATGTTGCGGGTGCGGCCGGCGTTCGCACCATTGCACTCGCCGGTCTACACAGGCGGCCTGGAGAAACGCCGCACATCGAAACGCAACTTCATCCCGGTGAACTCATCGTCGCGATTGGGGTTCCGGCCGCCACTGCCGGCTGGCGGTCGCATTACTTGAAGGTGAGAGAACGCACTAGCTTCGCCTTCGCGTTGGCATCGGTCGCCGTGGCGCTCGATCTAACTGCCGATGGCGTCGTTCGAGACGTGCGGATTGCTGTTGGAGGCGTTGCGACCATGCCGTGGCGTCTGCCGCTGGTGGAGCAGGCTCTGCGCGGACGCAAGCTCGATGCTGAGATCTGCCGCCAGGCAGCATCTCTGGCATCGGTTGGTGCTGCACCGCAAAAACAGAACGCTTTCAAGGTCCCGTTGCTGGAGCGTGTAGTCGCACGTGGACTCGAAGAGACAGGTGGCTTGGCTTGAACACGGGGCTTGGTGTTATCGGAACGCCGGTCGCCCGCGTGGACGGGCCGGACAAGGTCACAGGCCGCGCGAAATACGCCGCCGAGTTCGCTCCTGATGCGCTCGCTTTTGCGGCTCTGATCGAGAGCACCATTTCCACCGGCTCCATCCGGTACATCGACACCGCAGCTGCTGAACGCGCACCCGGCGTGCTGCTCGTCCTGACACATCGAAACGCACCCAAGCTACCGTATTTGCCTGCCAAAGAGCGGCCAGCAGTTGAGCCGGTCGCCGGACAGGCGCTCCAGGTGCTGCAAGATGCCCGCATCCTCTTCAACGGGCAGCCCATAGGTGTCGTTGTTGCGGAGACGCAATCGCAGGCTGAATATGCCGTCTCCCTAGTTCGCGTTGAGTACGACGTCGACCCCAACCCGCTGATCCGCTTCGACACTGGATCGGCGAAGCCCGCCTCAGCAGCCGCTGAGAAGAAAGGCCGCGGCCCGGAAAGCCGTCAAGGTGACGCCGATGGTGCCTTTGCCGCTGCGGCGCACCGGGTCGATCAAACCTATGTGCAACCGCGCGAACACCATAATGCGATGGAGCCGCACGCAACGGTCGCGCAGTGGCACGGCGACAAGCTCACGCTTTGGGATAAGACGCAGTGGGTCTACAACGACGCAGACGAAATCGCGCGCGTGTTCGGCATGCCAGCCGAATCGGTTCGCGTCATCAATCCCTACATTGGTGGTGCCTTCGGGTCTGCGCTCCGCACATGGCCGCACGTCACGCTCGCCGCGCTTGCGGCACGTCAGTCAGGCCGGCCGGTACGGCTTGAGCTGAGCCGCCGACAGCTTTACTACTCCATCGGTTTTCGCCCACGCGCGCAGCAGCGCGTCCAACTGGGCGCGGACGCTGAAGGCCACTTGCAAGCACTCATCCAGGAGGCTGTCGCACAGACCTCCACCTATGAAGAGTTCGCCGACGCCACACTGGACGCACCCGCGTCCACCTACGCCAGCGCGAACCGCCGCACGAAATACAGCCTCGTCCCCATGCACACCAACACGCCCACGCCGATGCGGGGACCGGGGCACGCCACTGGGTTGATCGCACAGGAAATCGCAATGGACGAGCTGGCGGCCGAACTAGGCATGGACCCGATTGAGCTGCATCTGCGCAATTTTGCAGAACGCAATCCTCGCAAGGATCTCCCGTGGTCCAGCAACGGCCTGCGCGCGTGCTATCGCGCGGGTGCCGAACTCTTCGGCTGGAAAAAGCGGAGCCCGCAGCCGCGGCTCATGCGAAATGGGCGTGAGCTTGTGGGTATGGGCATGGCCACGGCTATGAACCCCGCTCCGCGTTATGCGTCAAAAGCTTCCGCAACGCTGTTCGCTGATGGCACGGCGGTCGTACGAAGCGCGACCAGCGACATGGGCCCTGGAACCTACACGGCCATGACCCAGATTGCCGCCGATACTCTCCGTATGCCGCAAACGCGCGTACGGTTCGAGTTAGGAGACAGCCAGATGCCTATCGCCAAAGAGCACGGCGGCTCCACCACGACCGTCAGCATCGGTCCGGCGGTGCAAGCCGCTTGCGCCGCACTCCTGCAGAAGCTCGATGCGTTGCGCGCTCAGCTTGAAATCCCGCAGGTCGAGGACAATGCAAACGTTCTGCGACAGGCTAGCCTGGAAAGCCTCGACGCAGAAGGCAGCGCAGAGTCTGCGGAAGAACAGAAGCACTACTCGACCTATTCTTTCGGTGCGGTCTACGCCGAAGTCCGTGTGGACCCAGACTTCGGCACGGTTCGCGTGGCCCGCATCGTGGGTGCGTATGATGCGGGACGCATCGTCAATCCCCAGCTCGCGCACAGTCAATGCATCGGCGGCATGGTGCAGGGTATCGGCATGGCCTTGCTGGAAGAGACTGCCTGGGACGAACGCTTCGGCAGGGTAATCAACGCGAATATCGCGGAGTACCTGATTCCCGCCTGTGCCGATGTTGCCGATTTAGAGGCGGTGTTTGTGCCGGGAGAAGATACAGTCCTAAGTCCATTGGGCAGCAAAGGTCTTGCCGAACTGGGCCTCTGCGGTGTGGCGCCAGCCCTGGTGAACGCAGTCTGGCACGCCACAGGCGTCAGAGTGCGCGAGTTGCCCGTGACTCCAGACAAGTTACTTCTGTCATCGTAGCGTTTGCTGTAGCTTCGACGTCGGCTTAGTCATTGCTCGAAGGCGTATAAGCGCCGCTTGCCTGATCAGGGCGGATCCGGACGTGTCTATAAAACCCACCCGGCGTTTGGGACTCCAGTGTCGTTGTGCCTCCATCAGAGCTTCTTGTGCCGAAGCCAGGAGCGGATGGCTTGGACGAGTTCTGCCTTGCACTCCAGCGGCAGCCAATGCGCGCCGGGCAGACTCGTCACGGTAAGGTCTGAGCAGGCCGCGCGCATCGGGTCTCCGTAATGATTACCGTTGATCGTATTGATTGCATCGAGATCGCCGTTAACGAAGAGCACCGGCTGGGAAACGTGGCCACCGTTCTGCGCCTGCCGCGCATAAACGATGTTGGCGTTGTCGTTGAGGTACCAAGCGCAGGGGGCGCGGAAGCCGTGGGCGCGGAACGCCTGCACCAGCATGTCAAAGTCCGCTGGCGGCCAAAGAGCCGGGTCAGGTTGAGTGGGCGGTGCCCGGTGCGCTGCGCCGAAGCGCCCGCCTTGACGCGTGACCATCGCATTCGGCGAGGGCTGGCCGACGCTGGCGCGGTCGCCTCCCCGGAAGATGGAAGCCAGCGATGCCGCCTTGTCCGCATCCAGGTCGGCGACCGCTGACTCGAAGTGCTGCGTGTAGTAGCGGTAGTAGTCCCACTGGCCATCCGGATACTGGTCAGCGGGATAGATGGCTCGGTCGACCAGCGGGACGAGCGTCGGCAGGGCGTTCGCGTCGGGAAAATACGGCACCGAAACGAGCACGACGCCACGACTGCGTTTGGATTCATGCGCGACCAACGCACCGGCAACGACACTGCCCCAGTCGTGCCCGACCCAAATAGCAGGTTTGCCGCCGAGATGGTCATGCAATTCCACCATGTCCGCCACGACTTGCTCGTTGGTGTAGGCGTCGTTGGCTGCAGGAGCGGAGGAACCGGCATAGCCGCGCAAATCAGGAGCGACGCAGTGCCAACCGTCGGCAGCGAAGGCGTCCATTTGGGCGCGCCAGATCAAACTGAGCTCCGGCCAGCCGTGGAGGAAGATCATCAGCGGCCCGTCGACCGGCCCGCACTCGAGGTAGTGCGTTGTGTGACGACGCGTGCTGAAAGTCTTCGAATCCAGCGTGGAGGATGGCATGGCACAAGCTATGTCCGATAGAGGGGCTGCGCCTGACATGGAGGAATCGGTCATCCCGAGGAAAAGGAAACGCTGGTCGAGCATCAGTCCGGCTCGAGCACTGATTGGTTGAAGAAGGTCCGGCATGTCGAGTACTCCGTCAACTGAATCATTCTTGAGCGTGGAAAGGCTGTTCAGATGCGGGCAGGGTGCTGAACAGAGTTGTGCAACGGCGTCCGCATGGCCGCCAGACGCAAGTCGTGGAGCTCACAAGCGTCGGAGGGAGACATGCAAGAAGAAGAAAGCATTGGGCCACGTTGCGTCCAATGCGAAACAGAGCCGGATTGATAGGTGCGACCGTATGATTGGGGTGAGAAGAGACGTACTTCTTAGGAGTGTTCGTTGGAACTACGCCACCTAAAAGCCTTCTGTGTCGTCGCTCAGGAAATGCACGTCACCAAGGCGGCAAAACGTTTGCGCATGAAGCAGCCCGCACTTACACAGCAGATCAGACTGCTCGAAAAGGCCATCGGCCTTCAATTACTGAGGCGGACGGGTCGAGGCATCGCTCTCACTGAAGCAGGGCACTTTTTCCATAAAGAAGCGGAAACTCTCCTGCTGAGTCTTGATGAGGCCTGTCTGAAAGCGCATGAAATCGCGCGGGGCGAGTCGGGCCACCTACGGATTGGCGTGACGGAAGGAGCATCGTTCAACCCCAAGCTGGCCGCGGTCTTTACGGAGTTCCGCGCCAAGTGGCCAGAAGTCGGACTTACTTTCTCTCAGAAGCAAACGCGCGATCTGGCTCAGGATCTACGCGAAGGACGGCTCGACGCCACGTTTATGTGTTCGGTTGGAAGCAGCCCCGAACTCAACACTGAGAGTGTTTTTCATGAGGATATGGTGTTGGCCTTGCCGCGCACGCATGCCTTGGCGAGAAGCAGGTCGGTGTCACTTCGCGCACTCGAAAACGAGCCATTGATCCTCATTTCACACGGAAATACGGAACACTCGCTTCAGCTGAGTCTGACAGAAGCTTGCAGCAAATTGGGCTTCGCACCTCGCATCCTTCAAACATCACCGGAGTTCATGTTGGCATTGAACCTGGTAGCCTCTGGACTTGCCCTGACGTTCGTACCGGCTTACATGACGACCGTTCACGCGGAAGCCATCTCGTACAGGCGCATTGAACCATCCGCAAACATCACGATGGAGACCGTCGTTGCCTCGCCGGCTGCAAGCACATCTGCTGCCGTGGCAAACCTTCTTGCAGTCGCGTCGGAGGTGTTCGGTGTAAAGAGAAGAAAGCAGACCTTGACGCCTCGGAAGACCGTAGCATCTGCCGTCCGCACGCAAAGAAAACCTACCGCTATCGATATGGCTGAACATATGAAAATGCAGTAGTGAGACTATTAGACGCCGCGACAATGAATGCGTTTTGATGGAAGACGCAGGCAAGCAGTCCATCAGGTGGTCTTATGGGACGGTCGTTCAAGGTCGGAGTCATCGGGGCAAGTGCAGAGCGAGGCTGGGCGAAGGATTCTCACGTCCCTGCTGTGAAACAGCTTAAAGGTCTGGAGTTGGCTGCCGTAGTGTCTGGCAGTCAAGCCGGTGCCGACGCAGCGGCAAAAGCGTTCGGCGCGCAAAAGGCATACGCGACGTCGGAAGAGTTGTTCCGTGATCCTGAGATTGATATTGTGTCTGTCGCGGTCAAGGTCCCGGATCATCGTGAGCTTGTTCTCGGCGCTCTTGCTGCCGGCAAGCATATCTACTGTGAGTGGCCGCTCGGCAAGAACCTGACCGAGAGCCAGGAGTTGGCGCAGGCCGCAAAGAGTGCGGGTGTGCACTGTATCATCGGTCTTCAGACAAGGGCCAACCCGGCTGCTAGGCAAGCAGAGAAGCTGCTCTCCGCCGGCGCCGTAGGCCGTGTGTTAAGCGCAAATGTCGTTTCCGCTGCGATTGCGTTTGGACCGAAGGTCGAAGAGCCCATAACGTTTGCGGAAGACGGTTCGAACGGAGTGACGCTGGTCAGCATACAGGGCGGACACACACTGGATTTGGCCATCGCTTTGTTGGGGCAGATCGAGAGTGCGTCGGGCCTTGCTTCCACGCAGTTTCCGGAGATCATGGTGGGCGACGAGACCCGACCGCAACAGCGGACGATCCCGGATCACCTGCTTGTGCAGGCGCTATATCGAAACGGTCCGCGCTTGAACGTTGAAGTAGCGGGAGGGCGGCCGAAGAACCACACGCCGTTCCGCTTCCATGTAGTTGGAGATACGGGGGAGCTCATGCTGGAAGGCGGCGCGCCACGCGGATTCCAATCGGGAAACCTGACGCTTCGCCTGAACGGAGAGTCGCAGCAGGTTGATGCGGGCGAAGTTGACGGGATGGCGGAGAGCGCCGCGAATGTCGCCGGTATGTACGCGGCCTTCCGCGACGACATCCTCAATGATTCGCACACGGTCCCGGACTTCGACCATGCCGTGCAACTTACCCGACTGATTGAGGATGTTCTTGCTTCATCAGCGCTTGGAATCCGCAAAATTGGTACCGACTGGCCTGGGCAGCATGCAGTGAGCACCGCGGATACCCGCAGCAGGCGATCACTCTGAGAAGCCTCGACGAAGCTGACCGACAGATGGCTTCCCTGCTACCGCGCCAACGCGTAGGTCCTGAGCAACTATTGGAACTCTCTGGTTTGATGACCGGCAAAGAACTCAAGAAGGCTCTGAGGCGAGTTGTTGCCGAAGAGCACCTCGTGCATCCTGTCGGCCTCCGCAGCCTCGCGCGCGCTACGCGGAAAGAGATTCGTTTCATTCGCAAGCAGCGCGGCTTCTAGGTCGTGCGGGTTCGTCGCGATAGCCTTGGCGAGTTCAGCGCCATCGTACATGGCGAGGTTGGCCCCCTCGCCCGACGGCGCCATGACATGCGCCGCATCGCCAAGCAGCGTCACGCCCGATACCCGAGCCCATCGGTGCTCCACCGGCAGAGCATAGATGGGACGAGATACAGGGGCGGTCTCGCCATCGGTGATTAGTGCAATCAACTCTGGAGCCCAGCCGTTGAATTCTTTAGCAACACTAGCCGCAGCAGCGACCGGATCGGAGAAGTCGATGGAACCGACCCAATCCTCGGATTTTCTCAACTCGACATACGTGTGCAGCACATCGTCGGGCTCAACATGCGCAAGGGTTCCCTTTGCTGGAGCCGTCGCAAACAATGCACCGTTACCAGCCGCTTCGGCACTGGCTTTGTGATAGTGCCGGCGGAGATGGAACGTACTCGCCGATATTTTTGGCGACTCCGTATTCCTAGGCGTCATTTTCCAAACGTCTTCAAGGATCATGGTCGACCGGATGGACTTTGCAACGACAGCATCCACCCTTGGCTGCCAGCCCGGAACAGCCTTGATCTTCAAGAACTCTTCCAACCTCTTACCTTTCTGCTGCAGGAGGATTGCCGGCGGGAAATAGCTGGATGACCACGACTAGTTCATGTAGCCGTACTCCGAGCCTTCCAGGTCATCGAGACTGTTTGCGGGGTCGTCCTTGCGCACGACGAGCAGCGTGCGCTGAGAAGGCGCGCCGCTAAACTTCGAGGTCGCAATCGGAAGACTGCGATAGTGCCGGTTGCCCTTCACCAGCATGACGCAGAAATCTGCCCCGGGAACGTACGCGATGTCAGGACCGTCACTGGCGAGCAGATGATCGATATGAACCAGGTCTGTTGTTGCTTCGGCTTTGATTCCAGCCGCGGACAGAATCTCTTGCCAAGGCTTCTCAGTGACGGGCAGCTCCAGGTTCTTGTCCAAGATGAAAGTGAGGATGGTGCCGGTATGGTGCAGCCTCCTTCGAGACATTCGCAATGTTCCTTGGGTACTAAGGTAGCGTTGAACGGCTCCATAGAACCAGTTCATTGTTGATCTGGCCTCTAAGAGCACGACAATCGCGCTTTGCTAAAAGCCTAATCGCTTGCGAGGGACGCGGCAGTAGCTTGTGGCGGCGCCTTCATCGGTTTGCAACTAGCTACTATCTCAGGAAAGCCACTGTTCTTGTAAGAGCCGCACGCCAAGGTACGCGGAAGGTATCGTTTGCGCGAAGCTCTTCTACCTCTAAAGAGCGACAGTTAAAGCACTCTTCTCATCGATGGCAGAGCAATCAAGGGCTCCTTATGCTTCACAACGTCAAGGATGAGGTCCTCTTGTGGCAAGCCGGCTAGAGCCTCGGTGTGCCCGCCGCAATCCTTGTCGGGGGATTTTAGGATGAGAACAGTACTCTTCAAACAGGGCTGTCACTATGCACCAGTTCTGCTTGCTGTGATTGCAACAAGCGTTGCGGCTTACGGACAACAAGATCAGGGCGCAGTAGTGGGCGCGGTCAGGGACAGTTCGGGTGCCATAGTCCCTAACGCTCAGGTCACGCTCACAAATACGGATCAAGGCCTCACACTGCAAGTTGTTGCAGACGGGCGAGGGATCTACAGCTTCTCTCCCGTCAAGATCGGGAACTACTCAGTGAGTGCAACCGCCGATGGCTTTGCGACTACGCTCAGGGAAAACCTACACGTAGATGCGCAACAGCGTGTCAACGCAGACCTGACCCTCAAATTAGGGACGGCTTCGCAAAATGTAACGGTGAGTACGGACGCGCCTTTACTCGAGACAGAGCAGGCCTCCGTGGGTCAGGTGTTCAGTGCGAAGACCCTCGATGAGACACCGTTGAACGGACGGAACTGGCTGTTCATTGCGCAGCTGAGTGCCGGGATTGCTCCTCCATCTGGTGCCCGCGGCGCGGGTACGGGAGACTTTAGCGCGAGCGGCTCCCGATCGGACCAGAACAACTTCATTCTGGACGGCGTCGACAACAACGTAAATGTAGTCGACTTCCTAAATGGTGCCTCGTACACCATACAGCCACCCCCTGATGCAATGGCGGAAGTCAATATCCAAACCAGCAGCTATAGCGCCGAATTCGGACACTCTTCCGGGGCCGTCGTCAACGCGAGCATCAAGTCGGGAACCAATCAGTTCCATGGCAGCTTGTGGGAGTACCTCCGCAACGACACCTTCAACACGCATGAGTACTTCGATCAGCCGAGCACGCCAATTCCGGAGTACCGTCAGAACATATTCGGGGGCACGCTTGGCGGCCCCTTTCTTCGGAAGAAGTTGTTCTTTTTCGGAGACGTTCAGGGAAACCGTATTGTGAACGGCACAAACGCGATCCTGACCGTACCCACACAACTCGAACGGCAGGGCAACTTTAGCGAATTGCTGGACCCGGTACAGACCGGCGGCGCTCCGATCTACCTGTACAGACAGCGGTCCGGAGGTGGACCAAACCCGCAGGCGCCGGGCGCAACGCTCGCCGCGGCGAGCCCCTACCAGCAAAGCTGCGATGGTCAACTCAATGTACTGTGTCCTTCAGCTATCAACGGAACTGCACAGAAGCTCCTAAACCTCTACCCGCTTCCGAACCGCGTCAACACCTCAGGGAACGGGCTACTCAGCAGCAACTTCACGGAACCCTTAAAAAATACCGACACCACCGTGCAGTGGGACGCGCGCCTCGACTACAACGCGAGTGCAGCTGACCAGGCCTTTGTGCGCTACAGCTACCAGCACGAATACCAGCTGTACCCGCCGCCGCTGGGTCCTATTCTGGACGGAGGCAGCTTCGGTGCCGATGGGAACGAGGTGAACCTTGGCGAGAACTTTGCGTTGAGCGAAACGCACATCTTTTCTCCGAGAATCCTGAACGAGTTTCGCTTCGGCTACAACTACGGTCATTTTTCTTACACGCAGCCTAATGCGACCGACCTTGGTCTCGCCGCATCGCTAGGTCTTGGCGGTATCCCTGAGAGTCCACTGAACGGCGGCTTACCGAACCTTTACTTCCCAGGCAACGCTGGTATTCAGGATGCTGGCTCGCCCAACTACTACCCGTCGGATGAACATGAAAACGTATGGCAGGCGCTCGATAACGTGACCCTCTCGCTCGGAAGTCATTCCATCAGAACTGGTGTGAGTATCCAGCGCATCCGGTTCAGCACGCTGCAACCCCCGGGCGGGCACGGCAATTACAACTACACCGGGACTTACTCAAGTGCATACGGCATCGCAAACACGGGCAATGCGGTTGCCGATTTCCTTTCGAATAATCAGAACAATAGCTACCTGACTTCCGCAAACACGGTAGATGACGTGCGCTGGGATCGCGGCGGGTATGTTCAAGACGACTGGAAGGTGTCGGACCGACTGACTGTGAATCTGGGGCTGCGGGTCGAGAACCAGACGCCGTATTTTGAACGCCACGGACAGCAAGCTGACTTCTACCAATCTGCAGGCGTGTCGTACGACCCTTCTGTCGGTCAGCAAGGACAATCCAGCAGCGCAGGTGTCTATGTTCTCCCAAGTAGTGCACGCAACACTCCTTTACCGGCGAACTTTGTAAGCCAGCTTGCAGCAAACAATATCTCAATTGCTTACTCAAAGAATCAATACCTGATCGATTATCAAACACTGGATTGGGGACCTCGTGTTGGTTTGGCCTTTAAGCTAGACGAACGTGACGTAATTCGTGCCGGTTTTGGACTTTATTACGGAGGTCTAGAGAGCACCGGATTCGCACCCAACCTAGGTCTGAATTATCCCTTTTTCTTTCGGACCGCAATCACGAATCTCGGCAATGTGGCTTGCCTGTACAGCAATGGTTGCCCTACTGACGGAATCACGTTGGAGAATGGCTACACCGAATTTCTCGCCAACGGTGGACTCGCGAACGCAAGTGGAACGCCGAGCCTCAACGGCATTACAAATAATCTCCGAACGCCTTACACACAACAGTTCAATCTTTCCTTCCAAACAGATTTCGGCCGTGGTTTGACGGCGACGATCGGCTACGTTGGTTCGCTCACGCGTCACGCCTCGAATTTTGTAAACACCAACAGTTCGCCAGTCATCACGCCGCTGTGTAATAGCGCCGGTCCTGAGGGTGCACCGACGAATCTTCCTTGCGGCACCAGCAACTCTCAGAACCCGTTCAGCAATGTCGGGCTCAGCTATCAACTGAATGACGGACTTGCAGCGTATCACTCGTTACAAACGAAGCTGGAAAAGCGCCTCAATGGAAATGTAAGTTTCTTGGCGACATACACTTGGTCACACCAAATGACAGATTCGGGTACCGCCATAGCGCAAGGCGATAACTTCACTGGCGCGGGCGCATCGCCCAACTACTACATCTTTGGAACTCGCGCAGGGTATGCAAATGGTCCGGAGGATGTGCGGAATCGCTTCACATTCAATGGCAACTACACTCTGCCGTTCGGCAGGAACCAGCGGTGGCTAAATCGCAGCGGCCTCCTTACTGAGGCTCTTGGTGGGTGGCAAACCTCCCTTACCGAACAAATCCAGGACGGGGAACCGATAACCGTCGGGACAGCCAACTTCACTGGAGTGAACAACCTTGGCCAGAATGCCATTCGGATCCGGAATCCCTTCGAGGGTGGCGGAACCCCCGATCCCAGCTTGAACTTTCCAGCAGGCGCCACCTGTCCTGCCAGGGTGCATACATTGTCTGCCTGGTTCAATCCTTGCGCGTTCAAGAACCCGCTACCCGCCTCTGCGCTCACCGGCCCAATTACGACTGCTGCGGCAGCTGCGCTGTTCTTGGGAGACCGCAACAATCAGATCCCAGGAGTGGGCTATAACCGAACTAATATGTCGGTCTTCAAAGCATTCCCGATCTACCACGAATCACAGCTTCAGTTACGCGCCGACATCTTTAATCTTTTCAACACACCCGCATTCATCCTGACGGGTGGCAACGACGGTCCAAACGGGGCAGTCATCACAGCCGGCAGTTATCGCTTTTTCCAAAACAACACTCCTAACTCCCGCTTCTTTCAATTTTCTCTCAAACTGACATACTGAGCCTCTTGTGACGGCCGCCCTCGAGAAAACAAACAAGGAAAGCAGGATTGTAATGATGATTAAAGTAATGAGGGCAGGAGTTGCGCTACTGGGTCTATCACTGGCCATTCCGGCGCAGCAGTTTGCGCCGGCAGACGTGGTTAGTAAAATCAAACTGGATGGCACCGGAACGGGACGGGTCTTCGGGGGTATCGGGGCCATCAGCGGTGGAGGTGGTAACTCGCGTCTGTTGATCGATTATCCCGCCAAGCAGCGTAGCCAGATTCTGGATTACTTGTTCAAGCCCGGCTACGGAGCCTCGCTTCAGATCTTGAAACTAGAGATCGGTGGCGACGCGAACTCAACGGATGGCGCTGAGCCGAGTGTGGAACACACACGTGGGGTGGTAAACTGCAATGCTGGGTACGAATTGTGGCTGGCCGAAGAGGCAAAGCGCCGGAATCCGAACCTCAAATTGTATGGGCTCGCCTGGGCTGCTCCGGGATGGATCGGCGACGGCAAGTTCTGGTCTCAAGATATGGTGGAGTACCTGATGACCTGGCTGGATTGCGCGCACGCCCGCGGTCTGACAATCGACTACCTGGGTGGCTGGAATGAGAGGGGATTCGATGAGAAATGGTATCAAAGCCTTCATGCCACTCTTGCAGTGAAGCATCCCGCGATCAAGGTTGTTGGTGACGACTCCGGCTGGAAGGTTGCCGCCAACATGGCGACGGATGCCGCGTTCGCCAAGTCCATTGACATCATCGGCGTACACTACTCGTGCGAGGGTGGTGACGGAGGCAGCGCGGATTCATGTCACTCTACTGCCGCCGGCATCGACTCGGGCAAACCACTCTGGGACAGCGAAGGCGGTTCGCAAGACGATGATAGAGGAGCTGGCCCGCTGATTCGCTCGATCACCCGCGGTTATCTCGACGCAAAGATGACGGGCTTGCTTAACTGGCCGCTCGTCGCCAGCATCACGCCGAACCTGCCGTACTCAACGGTTGGGCTCATGGTCGCTGCGGAGCCCTGGTCAGGAAGTTATAGTGTCGGACAAAGCTTGTGGGTTACCGCGCACGTCACGCAGTTTACTGAGCCCGGCTGGACCTTCGTGGATACTTCCGATGGATATATTGGCGGCGACCGCCTAAATGGTAGCTATGTTTCGTTGCGTTCGCCGGAGGGTGCCGACGTGAGCACAATCATCGAGACGTCTACAGCCACCTCCGCCTCAGCTGTCGAGTTCAACGTATCCGGCGCTCTTTCGGGCAAGCAGTTGCATGTGTGGGCCACCAACCTGAACGACACAGGAGGTGCGAATCAGTTCATCCATGTTGCCGACCTAAAATCAGACGGCTCTGGTCGCTCCAAGTTCTCTCTTCAGCCCGGTTACGTATACACCTTCAGTACGCTTACAAGACCTGGAAAAGGTAATGCGACACCTCCACCGACAAACCATCTCAAATTGCCCTACCGCGACGATTTTGATCTCTACCGCACGGGAGACGAAGCGCGGTACGTATCCGATATGCAAGGATCATTCGAGGTGCAACCCTGCGCTGCCGGTAGAGGAGGGAAGTGCCTGCAGCAGATGACGCCCATCAAGCCCATTGAGTGGCAAGAAGACAGCGATGTGTTCACGCTATTAGGTGACCCATTCTGGGCAAACTACACAGTGAGCGTAGATACGGAGCTGACTAGGTCCGGGACGGTTGAGTTGATCGGCCGCGCCAACATCCAGAAGAGGCCACAGTCGCACCAGCAGGGCTACTTTCTGCAGGTGACTGACACGGGCGCGTGGACCCTTCTCAAGAGCAACTCAGACGGCGATAGGACGCCGTTGGCGAAGGGCGCTACCGCCCCTTTAGGCTTAGGTCGCTGGCACAGGCTCGGCTTGTCATTCAGTGGGACGCAAATAGTGGCATCGGTGGACGGACATAACCTTACCTCGGTTTCAGACGCCTCTTACAGGAACGGGCAGGTCGGGCTGGGTACCATGGCCTACGACACGGACCAATTCGACAATCTGGATATCACGCAGACTAAGTGATAGAAGCAGGTGCACGACACGAGCGGAAGAAGCAGGTCACCCAAGGGCCGTGATGTCACGAATTTGAGTTGCAGAGTCGTCAGATCTTGAGCGTCGCAGTCGCACACTGGCCCAGCGGCTCCGTACTGTGGAATTGACTACAAATCAAGAAAACCTCGGCGCACAGCGATCGCGACGGAATGGGCTCGGTCACTCGCGCTCAGCTTGTCCATGATGTGTCTCAGGTGAGCTTTCACGGTCTGCTCGGAGATGAACAGGAGCCTACCGATCTCTTGGTTGCTGTTGCCCGTAGAGACATGCTTCAGGATCTCGATCTCACGCAGAGTAAGGGGCTGCTCAGAAAGATAGGTGGCCAGCTGCGTGGCCACTGACGGAGGAATGCACTTGTTTCCAGCGTGCGTGACGCGGATGGCGTCGAGCATCTCGGTTGGTAGCATGGTTTTGAGCATGTAGCCGCGCGCTCCGGCAGAGAGCGAGCGCGCTATACTCGCGTCGCCACCAAAAGTGGAGAGCATCAGGACGCGAGCTTTAGAATGTGTCGCCAGAATCGTGATTAAGGCTTCGATACCGGAAAGATCCGGTAAACGTATATCCATCAGAGTCACATCGGGCAGGTGCTTGCGGAATGCCGCTATGCCCGACTCTGCGGTCGAGGCCTGGGCGATCAAACGCATGTCCGCTTGCGTGTTCAGGATTGCCGTAAGACCTTCGCGGAAAGCAGGATGGTCGTCGATGCTGAGGATGCGGATCATAGATGTACCTCCTGTCTAGGGTATTTCTGGAGTGGAAACAGGTTCTCTCTGTTGCCGCCCAAACCGTTTCAACTTTGTCATCCACCAGCGGTTCTGTGGAGCTCGCCGGTATGCATCTGCTCCCGAAATTGAAAGTTCCACCACCGTACCGCGTGGCGTGTTGGGCAGAATGCGCAGGCATGCCCCGATGGATTGTGCCCGCTCGCTCATCCCGGGGATACCCCAGTGACCGTGCTGCACGCGCTCCGGCGCCCGGGTGTGTATGCCGCGGCCGTTGTCGCTGACACTCACAAAGAAGTGTGTGGGTTGGTAGAGGATGTCGATCCGGATCGCGTCAGCACCGGAATGCTGAACGGCGTTGGCCACCGCCTCCCTCACGATCCGCTCGACTTGCGTTTGCACCGACGGGCTCAGCTCGGTGCGTACGCCTGCACAGTGAATGCGAGGTTCAACTCCGTTCGGTAGATCCATCGTGCGGAGGGCCAGTGCTACCGCACGCTCAAGCGAACCTGGCGATGGTAGTGGCGAGCGCAGGTCTTCTACGGCTTGACGGCTCTGCTCAGCGATCTCGCGCAAGCGCTGCGAAGCACGACGTAGCGTAGCATTGACTACCGTTGGCGTCGTTTCTTGGTGCGCCGCATACATCTGCATGGAAACACCCAAGACGCCCTGTAGTAGTGTGTCGTGCAGCTCACGGGCGATGCGCGTGCGTTCCTGCATACGAGCATCCATCCTCGTGCTTACCCGGGCCACCCGCAGTCGATGTAGCTGAGAGATACCGCCAACCAGGAATAAAGCGGCGCCACCGAAGAACCATCCGCTTTGATAGAAGTAGGGTTCAACCCTAATCGGTAAATTCCGGCCCGCTGATGCCCAGCTGCCATACCCGTCGGAGTTGGCGACCTGAAAGGTGTACCGGCCAGGAGGGATTCCGGTGTAGGTGGCCGAACGAAGACCGCTCGCATCGGTCCACTGCTTGTCCCATCCCTCCAATCGGTAGCGGAATTGTATGCGGCTGGGGAAGCGGAACTCCGGAAGCGTGTAGCGAAAGGTGAGGCGATGTCGTCCGGCTGGAACCACGAGCGGTTGTGCTGTATCCGTCCCCACATCTCGACCGTCAATTTCCAATTGATCGACCGCAATCCGTGCCAGAGGTTCTGCTAGAGCCCTGCGTGGCTCGATGACAGCTAGTCCTCCAAGCGTTTGGAACCAGATATCACCATTGCGGGAGCGGAACACCGAATTGATGCGCACTTGCGCGCTGTGAAGGCCGTCGCCAACACCGAACACGACCGGAGCGCTTGAGGTGTGTGCATCACGAGCCAGGAGGTCAGCTTTTGCCAGGCGTACAACCCCTTGTTCGGTACCCATCCATAGATACCCGTCTGTGCTCTGCGCGACGCCTTCAATCAGACTCGTAGGTAAGTTGTCCCGCTGCGTAAATACACGTACCGACCCGGCAGAAGGAGCGCCGAAGTTCGGAGGCACATAGATAAGGCCCGAGTCGGAACCCGCCCACAAGCTTCCGTCAGCAGAAGGGTCGATCGCGTTTACGTCGGGGCAAGGAAATACTCGGTTCACGGCTCCGTCGTGAATGCGATTGAGGCCGGAGATCGTGCCAACCCAGATATTCCCGGCCGTATCTTCGGTCAAGGAAAGGACATTGTTGTCGTCCAAACCGTTTGCCGTCGTGTAAGCGTGGGGGGCACCATGTAGCGGGTAAGCTACCACACCAGTTTCTGAGCCGGCAGTCCAAATCGTTCCCCTCTCGTCGATCAGCATGGAGCCCACTGCATCCCACGGAATGGTTGGCAGAGCCCGCTCCGTCGTGCCGTCCGTTATGACGCTGCGATTGTGGCCATCTCTCAACACGAGACCCCGGCTACCCTTGTCGTTACTGCGTACCCAGAGCGGAACGGCGCGATAGTTCCGGAGGCGGAAGCGTGCGGCCTCCAAAGCATCAGAACCCCCTTCGGCGGCCATACTTCGGAGCGCGCCCAAAGCGCCGTCTCGAACGTGGTAAAGCGAGGCGTTCTCGCCGAACCAAAGCTCACCATCTAGCCCTTGTGCCCTCTGGATGTTGAAGGTCGACTTGGGCCAGCCCGCGGCCGCGCCGAAGGACGTTACAGCACCTTCGCTCAGCTGATTAAGCCCGTTCAGCGCGCCCAGCCACAAGCTACCGTCTTGAGAGAAGTACAGCAGGTATTGCTCATCGCTGACCAGCCCTTGCGTTGCCCGGAGGCGTTCTGCGCCCTTACGGCTCAAGCGGAAAAGTCCTTCCCCAGTTGCTCCAGTCCAGACGGCATCGTCAGCTCCCTCGGGGTCGAAAGCGAGCAGGGTAGCGGTCTTCAAGTGTGGCACCCGAACGGGAACGAAGCCCGGGGCCGATGCGCGTGATAGTCCACCATCACCCGCAGTCCATAGCTGGCCGACACGGTCCAGGGCGAGCGCATACAAACGGTCGCCCGCCAAACCGTCTCCCTGGCCATATCTGCGGATCTCCTGGCCATTGCGGAACGAGAACAATCCGTGGAATGTCGCTATCCAGAGAGTTCCGCTGGAATCCTCAACCAACGCGTTTACATCCTGCGCACGGCCGCTGAAGGAGCTTCCGAACCGGGCCACTTTCCTACCGTCGAAGTGGAACAGTTCACTATTACGGGTAATCGCCCATACTCCACCGTCAGGATCCGCTGCCATGCGCCAAATCGACGCGCTGGGCAAGCCATCGCGAGCGTTGAACGTTTCGAAGCGTCCATTCCTGTATCGGGTTAGACCGCCATCACTGGCGATCCATAAGCCGCCGTCGCGGTCTTCAGCGAGGCCGTTGACGGAGTTGCTCGGGATTGTGTTCGGCGCTCCAGCCTTGTACACGACGAAAGCCACACCGTCGAACCGAGCCAAACCTCCCCGTGTGCCGACCCACAAGAAGCCGTCTCGAGTTTGTAGCAGGGCATGGATCGAGTCCTGCGGAAGACCGTGCGCCGACGTCCAGGTGCGCAGTAGGTATTGCCGTAGATCTTTCCTCCCCTCTAAGGCGTAACTATTCTGTACAGATCCGCAAAGGAGTGCCAGAACAAGTAGTGTCACGCAATAGCGAGAGCTGCGGCCGGATAGTGTGTTTACGCGTGTCTCGATTACTTGGGAAAGCATGACCGCCTACGCTCCTGTGCAGGAAGCGTCATCCGTGAAAGCATACCCGGCCAGCTCGCTCTACGTATACCGGCTCTTAGCAGACGAACAAACAGACCGTGGGAGAAGCTGGAAGTTTTCGTTCTCAGATCTATTCCCGGATCACAATTTTGGTCGCTCTTCAAGAGCTAGTGAACATAGCAAAAGTCTTATTGATTCCTTTGCTGAGCATGAACACCCAAGCTTCGACACTGAAGCAGCCATGCATCCGGTGCAGCGGCAGCTTCAGCTCGGTTGTAATCAGTGCTCGATCTTGCGAGTGCCAAGTTACGGAACTTACGGGTGAACTGGAGAAGCTGAAACGAGCAGAAGCCAAATCAGAATGGGTACCGCAAAAGCCGTCTTTCGATCGATGTCTACCGCCAGCGTGCGCTGTACGCTCCTCCTGTTTGATTACCACACTGCCGTGCTCCATCCCCGTCGCTACGTGGCGTAAAGCTACAAGCATCCGTCCTCTTTGAGCGTAAGTTCCTGTTTCCTCACGGTGATCGTATGACCCCTGCAAGACGCCTCCTCATTGTATTTCGCATGATACTTCTCCTCGCCCCTTGGATCTACGCAAACTCAGCGGAAGCCCAGGCAAGTATCAATCTAAGGGTTCTTCCTTTAGGTGACTCAATCACCGCGGGCTATCGAAGCACTACAGGAGACGGCTATCGGGGTCCGCTGGCGATTGCGTTAGCTGGTCAAGTTGGAGCGCTGGACTTCGTCGGAAGTCAGATCGAGGGTACGATGAGTGACCCCGACAACGAGGGACACTTCCAGTATGAGATTGATCGACTTGCGGCCTTAGTCAACGTCGCTCTCTATGCCTACAAGCCGAATCTGGTCCTGCTTGATGCCGGCATCAACGATCTTGGAAACAACAACGATGTGGCGAACGCGCCGGCTCGGCTTGGTTCACTCCTGGATCAGATTCTGGGTTCTGAGCCGGATGCCACCGTGCTGGTAGCCCAGTTGATCGTGAATAGTACGCCGAGTGTCGAAGGCAACGTCGTCACCTTCAACAATGAACTGGCGTCCATCGTGCAGACGCGGGCAAGCGCAGGAAAGCATGTCTACCTGGTGGACATGAGCGCAGTGACCCTTAACAACTTGAACGACGGTTTGCACCCGAATGATCAGGGCTATCAACTGATGGCGAATGCCTGGGACGCCGCCATCCAGGCAGTTATCGCGAAGCGTTGGATAACCGACCCACTCGCCAACAGCGCAAGTATGCCGACAGGAGCGATCTACTCCGGAGTTCCGGGCAAGTGCCTGGACAACCTGAACGGATCAGGAGTTGCTGGCAATGCGGTCGATCTGCAGGACTGCAGCGCCAGCACGACTGCACAACAGTGGAATGTAAATAACAGCACCATCGCGATCAATGGCTTGTGCCTAGACATAGCGGGCAATCGCACTGCTGCGGGAACTCCGGTAGATGTTTGGCATTGCAACGGCGCACCGAATCAGGTTTGGATTCTGCGCAATGGTGCGATCGTGAATCCAGCTGCCGACCGCTGCCTTGCTGAACCGAGTGCCAGCAAAGCAGGTGGGTCGCAGCCGACCGGCAGCACGCAGCTAGACATCGAGGATTGTACGGGTGCATCGAATCAGCAGTGGCAGGTGCCCTTCGCGGGCTCGATCGCATCGGGCCAGAAAGGCTTGTGTCTTGATTCCTTCGGCGGCTCCACCGCACAAAGCAACAAGGTCGATGCATATGGATGCAACGATACAGCGGCTCAGCAATGGATGTTCGTGAACCAGAGACTCACATTTGATGGCAAGTGCCTGGACGTCGCCAAGCCAGCAGACGGTAGCAACCTGATCGATGTCGCCGCGTGCACGGGCGCTCCGAACCAGGCTTGGACTTTGGTGAATGGCACGCTGCTGAATCCGGCCACTGGCAGATGCCTCGAGCATCCGGGGACAGATTCGACGCAGGGTCTGCAACTAAACCTAGCGATATGTAGTGGGAACGCCAATCAACAATGGGTTTTGCAAAGTCCCGTCTTAACGGCACCACCCGCGCCCACCGATGAGGCTATGCCGGCGTATACGGCATGGAACGATGCCTTCCTGGTCCAGGACGGCACGAATACCTACTACGCTGACGAAGAAAAGAGCGTTGGCTCCGAGGAAGCAAAGCTCTACACCGATGGCCTGAATGTCGCAGTCGCTGAAGATGCCTACCAGCACACCCACAGCCAGGAGCAGCGCAATCTTGTCATCTCACTGCTAAACACATTCTTGTCTGACTTCGGGAACGGAACGGACTGGGTCGATGGCGATTACGACGGCTTCAATGACGACATTGGCTGGATGACAAACGCCGTGCTTCGCGGATACCAGATCACTGGCATCCCGGCTTATCTGACAGCGGCAGAGAACAACTGGAACGCCGCTTACGATCGTGGCTGGAACGCCTCTTTGGGCGGCGGCATCGAGGAAGACAGTCACCCGCAAGACGGAGTGGCAGACCGGGAGGCTTTGAGCAACGACCCTTTTGTCTTTACCGGCGTCACACTTTACCAGATCACAGGAGATGCAACCTATCTGACAAAGGCAGAGGGCATCTACGCATGGGTAAGAGCCAATCTCTTCAACTTCTCGAACGCGCCGAATGCAATCGGAGCACCGGGGCAGGTGAACCAGGGGCTTAAGGACGCTGACAATTCTCTGATCTCCTCAGACAACACTTATAACGCGGGTTCATTCATCACTGCGGCTGCTGCGCTCTATCGCGTTACCGGGAACATGCGGTACTACGACGATGCAATATTGGCTATCAACCACCGAATGCTGGTGGAGCCAGTGCTGCATAGCAGTGCGGAGTGCTGCGGCAATCAGTGGGCCTATTGGTTCACTTATGGCATAAGCCAGTTTGCGACTGAGGCGAATCTGTGGCCTCAGTACCTCCCCTACCTGCAAAAGAACGCAAGCGTGGCCTGGAGTGCTCGGAACGATATCAACCTAACCTGGAATGACTGGACAAGCTCTACTTCCAATTCGGTAGTGGTGAAGGATCCAGATGCTGTCGAGATGGAAAGTGCCGTCGCAGTGTGGCAGCAGCTTCCAGCGGCCTCGCCTGAGCTCTCTGGAGAGTACGAGATCCAGAGTGTCGCGAGTGGACTTCCGATCGGAGCGGCAGGAATGACAGCGAAGGGTAACCCCATCGTTCAATCATCACTTCTAGGGGGCACTAGCAGTGCTGTGTGGACTTTCGTCCCGACCAGTGGCGGCTACTATCAGATCCAAAACGTGAACAGTGGCGAGGTCGTCAGCGTTCAGGCTGCTTCCGCTGTGAATGGTGCCGCAATAGTTCAGTCGCGGGGGGGCAAGCTGATTCCCGGGAACGATCAATGGATGCCTACGCAGAATCCAGATGGAAGCTTCTCTTTCTACAACCTAAACAGCCTTCAGGCGCTCGATGTTCCCAATGGCACTTCTCGGAATGGGCAACAGCTTGACCAATGGTTCGGGAACAGTACCTCTGCCCAAAAATTTACGCTGGTTCATCGACAGTAGGGTTCAAGCGGAAGGCCGGACGAGCAGGATGCGTCCGGCCCTTTTTGCCATCATCCTTCGCTTTACTTAGGGCAATATACGGTTACCGAATCATCGTCAAGGCCGGATGATGGAGGTGTAGTTTGATTCCCCTAGTGTCCGACTTTGCCCGGACAGAGAGAGGTTCACGTCTTGCCGATGAGACTTTCGATCACGCGATGATCCACGCATACTTTGATGACAGTCGGATCTTCTCATGGCGCAATACGCCGCCTGCGGAGGCATCATAGGAGACGAGTTCAATCTGACTGTCACCGAGAACTTATGGGTCCAAGCGACTAAACACCTTACTGAGCCATTTCGCTCTATAGATTGCGAGTGCAGTCTAGGGCAGTTCAAAGACGTTTTTAAGCCAGAGTGTAATGCACTCATGGCGAATCTCGTGGGTATCCTCTGCCAGCCATCGATTCGTGCTGGTGCTATCGGAGTGGTTGTCCCCATTGAAGAATACAAAAGTGTATTCCCAAGTGCCCTGCGAAATGATCCCTACAAGCTTGCTCTTCGGCTAGCTTTAGTCAACTGATTTATTGAATGAAGAAACATAACGAGAGAGCAAGAGTTTGGTTCGAAATGGGACCGTCTGATGCGGAGGCTTTTCGCTCTTGTAAAGAAGTTTCGGAGTGCGCATCTTTAAATGCGGGAAAAAGGGACAGGCTGAATGGCGTAGCTTTCAAAATAAGCGATTTCCTGCTTCAAGCGGCAGGTTTAGTTGCGCATGAAAGTCTTAGGCTGCTCTGAATTATGCTTACAGGCAATCACTAGATTGCCGTTGAAGAGGCTTTGGGAGCAGGCTGGGATACTTGTGATAGGGCGCGGTTGTTTGGAGAAGCTGCGAGATGCGGGAGGGCCCTTCGATCCACTCGTCATCGACAGTATAGGACCTGGTTGCCACATAGAGAAGATACGCGATAATGCCACTCACACGGACCAGTCAGACTTTGAGAGGTTTGATTCAGCTATGGACAAGCTCCTAAAGGTGCCTCCGCAAGTCGTGAAGGATGCTATGGAAGCGGAAAAGCAGGAGCGAGCGGAAGAGCGAAAGAAGAAGAAGTAAATCATGGAGTCGATAGACCAGAGATTGATGGAACTAGGATCAGCGAAAGAAGACTTGAGGACTATTTAAAGGTCAGCAAAGCAGCTATTTGAAAGGCTTTGGGAGGAAATTGCGGGTATTTCCAATTATGCCGCCCTTCAAAGCATGAAGACTATGACCAACGGAAGCCCTAGCGACAGAGTGGTCAGGATGTCTTTCAATAACAGCAGCAATACGGGAATCACAAAACGAGAACACACCTCATCTTGTCCAAAGATACGCGATCAGTGGGAGCATCGTCGGATGAAACAAAGCTAGTTTTTCTGATCGAGGTGTGCCCCGATGGCATTGCTTGTCTGACTATGCTGGAAAGCCAATCAGTTACGAAGAATCCGCAGAAAAGATTATGGAACCCTTTTTGTTTGAGGGAACGTCGCCCTTTTCTGTGGACCGCGTTTCTTCCAGCCACGATGTTTAGTTGACCGTCGTTTCTCCCACCTTGCCGGTGTCTTCGGCATAGGTGAGGCGACGGCCCACAACCTGAGAGAGGACCGCATCGAAACGGTCAGCATCAATCATATTCTTTCGATTGTTGTACCGGAAGGTCTGTTCATCGAGGTAACGGAAGAGATGAAACGGCTCAACGCTGATGTGGGTTCCGCCCATACCGCGCTGCAGCAACCACCAAAAGTTTTCAAGTCCGTTAGTGTGGACGCGACTGACGTATTCGACAGCGTGATCCACAACCTTGTGGGCATAGTCAGTGGCGAGACCCTCGTAGGCCAGGAGCGCATCGGTGTAGAGGGCGGAACCGGCTTCGACATGCTGGCGAACCTCAGCTTGCAGGACATGCTTTTTACGGCTGGTGACGACCTTAGTCCGAACCTCTCCGCCGCGCTTAAGGATGCCCATAACGTCAATTTTGTCCTTGGTGCCGGTGCCAGTGATGCGACACCGGCGGACACTCAGGTGCATGTTGCGGGCCTTGCCGCCGATGAAAGTCTCATTGGCTTCGATTTCTCCGCCACCATTACCGCCCAGCTTGGTGAGCGATCCAGCCTGCATAGCGAGACGGATGCGGTGGAGCATGAACCATGCGGTCGGCTGAGTTACTCCAAGGCTGCGGGCAAGTTCGCAGGAGGAGACGCCATTCTTGCTATTGGTAATGATCCATACGGCAGGAAGCCACTTCTCAAGTCCAAGCGGGGAATCCTCGAAAATGGTTCCTACTCTTTGCGGAGAATTGGCGCTTAGCGTGAGCGCTCTTGCACTGCCATTTCTTTTGATTTGCAAGCCAAGAAACATCAGTCCGCCCGCAAGTGGGGCAGATAACCCCGTTTGGCCAAACCTTCGCAACCACATAGGCGATGCATTTGTCGGCGGCGGAGAAGTAGATGATTGCTTCCTGGAGAGTGGTCGGGCGACTCATGAACTACGAATAGAGGTTCTATCTTGATTCGTCAACAATATAATTGCCTTACTTAGTCGCAGTTGTAATCAAGAGGAGATCAATCATGAAGAAGACTTTCGGGGTGCTCGCATTTGCGTTCCTGTTAGGTGTCGGAGCAAACGACGCCCGTGCTGATATCTGCAATGGGTTCGCGAACAACTTGGTCGCGAACTGTGGCTTTGAGTCGGGGAGCTTTGACGCGTGGGCAGGTTCTACGACGACAAGCTTTCAGTCCGGAGTGGATCAGTTGAGCCCAGACTCGGGTACCTATGGAGCTTACCTGGGAGCAGTCAAAGCAACGACGATGTTAACTCAGACCCTGAGAACGACACCGGGACTAACGTACTTGGTCGAGTTCGCTCTGATGAATGACACGAGCCCGTCTCTAGGAAGTACCAACGACTTCTCGGCTGTCTGCTCGGCAACCTACTGTTTTCCGAGACAGCCGCAAGCGCCGACAGCTACAAGCTGTACGCTTTTGAGTACAGCCTCTGCAACCACTTCCTCATTGTCGTTTGCCTCTAGAAACGATTCCGGTTACTTCGACTTGGATTCGATCAGTGTGACGGCCAGCACACCCGAACCAGCGTCGTGGCTCCTGATTGGAACAGGCTTTGGTGTTATTGCAACCTGGAACGTAAGGCAGCATTACACACGTACACCGACGCGAAAGAAAATAGTGCAGGCTTCGGCACAACAATGAAGGCGTAGAAGCAAGCTCTCCTTCTGCTCGCGTGCACGCTGTACTTCATCTAAGTTACGTAGACCAGCTGGCGAGTTTGCTCCTTCCTTTTGCCTCCAGCCACCAACTACCGCACCGTGTGTAGTTGATTGCTACGATCAGCTTAGACAACAGCACCAGACCTGAAAGAGAAACCTTACCAGATCCGCTCGTCGTTGAAGATAGTCAGGACAATGGGTACGGCTTCAACGGGTTGGCATCTCTCGCAGAGAGGACGCCCAGCCTGTGATTGTGAGCCGGTACTTCCGTTCAGGAATAAAATCTTGGTGTAGCACGTCTTCTTACTTCGAAGGCAAGCTCCCGAAGTAAAGGCTTATGTGGCCGTTGTACTCTCCTTGAGATTTGGCCGCCTGTCCCATGGGACCCATGGATTGTGGGCTTCCGAACTTGTTGCCAATAGCCGGAATGGCTTGCAGAAACGAAACTCCGGAGTCTGGGAAAGGGACGGCAACCTGTCCAAGCAGATTAGGAGGCGGAGTTTTCGGAGTGAAGACTTGCACGTAAATCGGAGCCTCGCGGGCTTGGTCTACGATTGCGGTAATCGGACCTTCAGTCGTATCGAATTGCAGCCAGCGTACACCGGAGTAGAAGCCTTTAAAGACTGGGTAATCGAAGTGCTCGCCGGGCTTGAGGTCCCCTGGATCGCCAACCATGGCGTTGTTGTAGGGCTTCTTCCAGACATCCAGCGTGCCACCGGCGAGTCGATCCTGATAGACGGGCGTAGGCCCATTGCCAAGGAACCGCATACCCTTGACATAGGCTTCTGGATAGTCGAACCCTACGCCGAAATACTCCTGAGTGCCAGACAGACTGTAAACATAACCGACAGTCAACCAACCATTGGGTCTTAGCCTGTAGATAATTGACTTCATCGGACCATCGAAAGCTGCGGAGAGCATTACATTGTCTCCGTCGGATGCTTGCGTAAGAGACGTTAACTTGGACTTAGGAGCGACTCTAGGCGCGGGAATCACGAGTTGTGAGGTCTTTCCACGGACAACATCTCGTCTAGGTTCCATTGACACCACACGAGGGCCGTTGACGAGAGAGAAAGTGCTGTCCCGACGCGAGGCTGAGACCAGCAGACCGGTCACTTTGCTAATCTTCAATGCCAGATCGGAGGCCTTCAGCGTAAAGGTGCTACCAGAATCGATCACGATGGACTTGGCTGTGCCAGACGTCTGCTGCAGCAAACCCAGGCGATCCGCGAACCCATCGATGGGCCAGACGTAGGTCTGAATTACCTTCCCTGTCGGGTCCTTGATGATAAGTCGAATCGCGTCGGCCGTTTTCATCCTGCTTCGGCCCGGGGCAGGAGTGGATACCCCTAAGCCACTCCACACTGCCGACCTGCCGGGCGCTAAAGGACGGCCATGATCTAAGCGTGACGTCAACACCATAGCGCCGGAGCTTGCCTCACTCGGCTGGCGGAAGGCAATCGTCTGCCATTCATAGGTACACTCATTAGCGTCCAGAAAGCCATAGCGATTTGTGACGATGAAAGAACCCAATCTACTATCAACAGGATTGAAAATGATGGGCGACCAAAGCTGTTTGATCGTGTAAAAGCTTGCTTCCCGCTCACGGTAAGGTCCAACGACCCCATCCGGAGCAAAGTTGCCTTGAGAGTCTAGGACGCCGCTCTTGTCGACACGCTTCACATCTTCATCGACAAACGACCAGATGAATCCGCCGGCGCCGGCCTTGCTCTTCTGAATAGCATCCCAGTAGTCCTGCAAGCCGGCGCCCCCTCCGCCGTCATACAGACCGTGCAGCATCTCCGTGGGCAGTAAAACGGAATCTTGCGCCAGCTTTTGTTGCAACCCGTCGTACGTGGGATAGTGCTTGGTATCGGCTATCCCAAGAGGGTAGGCCGCCCACGGGTGCAGCACGGTGCGTTTCTGTGGATCGTATTTTGCATACTCGCCGTCGAGATCGAAATTGAATCCTCCTTCATTGCCGTTGTCCCAGAAAAGGACAGACGGATGATTCAGATCATGCTCCACCATCGCCTTAACCAGCTTCTTCCCTATATCTGTGTCGTAGTGCGCTTGCCAGCCGTTCAGTTCATCTAGCGCATACAGTCCAAGTTCGTCGCACGCATCAAGGAAGTGGCGATCCGGCGGATAGTGACTAGAACGCACCGCATTGCCGTTCATTTCCCTGATCAGATTGACATCGTCTTTCGATAGCTGTTCAGAGAGCGTCCGCCCGGAGTCAGGCCAGAAGGAGTGGCGCGCAACGCCCTTGAGGAAGACGCGGTTGCCATTCACGAACAGCCCTTGCCCGGGGCGTACCTCGATCGTACGGAAGCCAAATCTCTGGTCAACCGTATGCACGACGGCGCGGCCTACCTTTAGGCGAACTTGGAGCTGGTAAAGATTCGGGGTCTCCGCAGTCCATAGCCGCGGGTTAACAATCTGCCCACTCAAACGGTTCGTTCCATCGAACCTGACATCCTTTGCTGTTACCCAACCTCCAGCGGGCTTGCCACTTAACGCGAGCACTCGCATCTTTAAGGAGCTTGCATGGCCGGACAGGCCGCCGTTGCGCAAGTGCGACAGCCTGACATCCACATCCAGCGATCCCGCAGCTGTTGCATTGATGGCCAGATGCTCGATGTAAACTGTGGGCACCGCTTCCAAGTACACCGGCCGGAAGATGCCACCATAATTCCAGTAATCGCCCCGACGCTCCGCATGGTTCACTGATTCATTTGCCGACTCGTCATCGACGTCAACTGAGATTTCATTTTCTTGCCCCGTCGGCTTGAGGAGATTCGTGATGTTGTACTTAAAGGCGTAATAGCCGCCCTGGTGCGTGGGACCAGCCGATCGGCCGTTGATTGATACGCGCGTGTCGGTCATAACGCCTTCGAAGTTCACGAAGACAGCTTTACCTTTCCACGTGACAGGTGTGGTGAAGACGCGCTTGTATTGACCGTGGACTCGAGGCCAGCCACCCGGAGGTGGCACTCTCCCATAGGTATAAGTGCCAAAACCTTGCAGTTCCCAGTTGGACGGCACGCTGATGGTGGACCACTTGTTCGCGTTCTGGCCACCATCGCACTCGAATCGCCATTGAACCGGGTCGTCTTTACCCCGACCCGAAAGGTACTGCGTTTCGGTCTTTGCCGCTTTCGCTATCGGAATCAAGGAAAGCAGCATTAAAACAGCAAGGCTCATTGAGGCATGCATTGAGAACCCTCCAGATAGATCCGTCAACTATGCATGGCTAGGACCCCGAGACAGGTTCCAACACCCAAGACCGTGACATCGAGACCGCTCACGGCTAACGCTCGTTTGATATGCCAACCAAGATGACCTTGGGCCATGTCCATTCGACGATAAAGAAGACGAGCATGGCACCTGTTGTCTGAAAGAGGACCGGCCAGCTCGACCCAACGATCCGCTACGCCCTGCTCAGACGATCTGTCAAGAGACCAAGAGGAAACCCAACGCAACATTATCCATGTTGCCGAGGTAAGACTGATAGGCCCATATCTCATTCTTTGTGTACCAAGGTGACCTTGCAATAGGCCAAAGTCTACAAGCGCAAGAATACAGCGACGAACAGCGGTCGCTCCAAACGTGGGCGCATCGGTCCGAGGCACAACAGAGGAAAAAGAGGTAGAACATCTCTTCCACAGAGAGGGACCAGAGCACCGTCCAGTTCGCCGGCAACCATCCATGGACGGCTTCATACCAGTTCCGTCTGGAAGGTTGCAGCGGCAAAGAGAGCCCAAGCGAGCGATCCTCGAGAGGGGTCGATGTAAAAGCTTGCACGCCCTGAGAAGAAAGCGTGACCGATATCCATGATCACTGCTGCCTCACTGCGATCCTTGCTGCCTCACTGCGCGAACTTCCTGATCGCTGCTGGCGTGACTGGGGTGAAAAGGTTGATCAGGTTGCCGTCGGGGTCGCGAAAGAGCAAGGAGCGGTTCCCCCAAGGCATCGTCGTCGGCTCTTGAAGGACGGCGGCCACTTGATCTCTAAGCCGTAGGAAAGCCGCGTCTACATCTTCCACCAGGAATTCGATGATCACGCTCCGGTTCGCCTCGGGCTGCAACTCATCCTCTGCGCCAAAAGCACTTAGGGTTCGTGTGCTGCCGATGGCAAGGGTGCCTTTCGGTGTTGTAAGTTCAGCAAAGTCCGGCGTATACCGGGTTGCGGCACTGCCGCTGATTGTCTCGTAAAAGCTGACCAGCCGTTCTACATCGTTTGTGATGACGCGCATCGAAACCAGGTTCATGGTGTCCTCCTATGCTGAGATCCCAGCACCTCAACGACACTAAGTGAGCTCTCCTGTCAGCGTTGTGTCAGCATTGTTTTGTCATGCGCCGAGCCGACCGACTCTTTCGAGTGATTCAAATTCTCCGCCGCTCTCGCCGACCTGTTACGGCAGAGGCGGTTGCAGCAGAGCTGAGCATCTCGGTCCGGTCAATCTACCGAGATATGGCTGATTTGACGCGCCAGGGTGTTCCAATCCGTGGGGAAGTAGGTGTCGGGTACACGCTCGACCGGCGTTACGACATGCCGCCGCTTATGCTGACTCCAGAGGAGTTGGAGGCAGCGGTTTTGGGAGCACAGTGGGTTGCTGAACGTGGCGATGCTGCACTGGCCAATGCGGCACGGGACTTGCTCTCGAAGATCACCGCCGCAGTCCCACAATCTCTGCGAATCTTCATCACCGAGCCTACCCTCGGCACACCGGAGAACAACCTACCCGTCAGGGATGGGCTCGACCTTGCGAAGGTCCGCTCCTGGATTCGTGCAGGACGGAAGCTTCGCATCCACTACCGAGACGAAGCCGGACAGGAGACCGAACGAGTTGTGTGGCCGGTGATCGTCGGCTACGCAGACACCGTACGACTGCTTGCTGCTTGGTGTGAGCTGCGCAATGGTTTCCGGCATTTCCGAACCGACAGGATTGTGAAGGCCGACTTCCTCGATGAGGCGCATGGTTTCACCCTGCCAGACCTAAAAAGGAAATGGGAGCACTACATGAGGACGCGCGCACTGCGTCTTCCCAAGTCGCTCGGGACCTATTAGTCCCAGTATGTCGCATTATCGTCACTTAGCCCGCCTGCCCAGCCCACTCTTGGGCAGAGAGCGACACAAGTCCGACCTGCGCATCGCCGCACGAACCTCTGATTACATTTCTGGAATGCTGGGCATATGCGGTCGGGTGTACTTTGGTGTCAAAGTAGCAGACGAGTTCGCTCGGACGCTGGAGGCTTGATGTCCGGAAAGACCATAGTATCGCTGCTTTCCCTGTGCCTCACGCTTGTCTCCTGCGGCGGCACCCCTTCCAGAGCACCGGCTCCACCAACGACTGGCCCTCCGGCGCCGACCGTCTTCACGGTTCAAGCCTCTTCCGCAACCAATCTCCTCACGGCAGCGCAGCGTACCGCATCGGGTTTTCAATATGGTCCCCCGGATGGTACCCTCGGCGTGCTTCTGGAGAGTGGGATATACATCTTCTTTGGTGCGGCCCGTAGTTCCTCTGCTTGTACGAGCACTCCGTCCATTCAGGGCACCTACCGTCTTGGCGGTTCTCTCAGCGCCATCTCCGCGCCCTACGACTGTCGGGCTCTGGTGACGCCCAGCTCCACAGGCGACCCAAACGGCTATACCTTCGATCAGGATTATGCGGGTGGTGGGCCTGTGCTTGCCGTCGTCAGCGCCGCAGGTGCGCCCGGCATCCTCCACATCTACCACGGCGAAGCACACGGAGGCACATGTAGCACGTCGGGGCATTGCACCTACGCCTCGCTCGGAATGGCGATCTCCACGGACGGCGGCACCACCTTCAGCAAACTTGGGGAGATTGTGCAGCCTTACCTCACGCGTTCCGATGTCCTCGGCGCGAACCAGAATCTTGATGTGGGCGGAGGAACCCTGGTCGTCGCCGACGGCAACGGCCAACATATCGCCAATCCAGCAACGGCAGATCCCCTCAACACTTATCTCTACGTCTTCTACTCCGATCGGGATCCCTCCGCGGCCATTGACAGTGCCTGCAACCAAACACCCTGTATCGCCGTGGCGCGGGCACCGCTTGCTGCCGTGGTCGCCGCTGCGTTTGCGGGCAACACCGCTGCCTTTCCCAGTCTTTTCAAGAAGTTCTACAATGGAGCGTTCACAGAGCCGGGTACCAGCGGCGATCCGAATGCGGCCACAAACTCAGGCCACTACACCGCTGTGATCGCAATTGCCGGCAGCTTTCCCTCGGTCTTGTATGACGCCAGCACAGAGCAATACCTCATCGCCTACACCACCGCGAATAGCGCGATTGCGATGCAGCACGGCTCAACACTTCTCTCCTGGTCCGGTCCCATCATGTCCGGTGCCATAACTGATGGTACAAACACCATTCTCTATCCAACGCTGGTTGGCGAGGAGAACGATCCGGCCACCGGGAACGGAAATCCCTGGCTCTTGTACATCGATGCGACCGCCTGGCCAAGTTGGCCAAGTGCTACCTATGTCAGTCGCCGTCTCCAACTAAGCTATAAGTAGTTCTCTCCTTCGGTCCGCTAGGCTTGCGAGGGACAAAGTTTAGACTAATCCTCCACTTCTGAGCCCCCTGTTCCGCACGACTATACATACATTCGTTAGCGAACGTAAGGTGGCGATTAGCAACGCCTTACGTTAAGCACGTTGCCGCCATCCGCGGCTGTTTTTCCAGACGAGGCCCTGAGGAAGGTCTGTCTGGCCTGCCACGCGAAGGTCTCCGGGACCAGGTTCTTGCGGCGTTCGTGCCCAAGCTGCTCATCGTGTTGTGGCATGAGCAACATCCAACCGCGCATGAACAGAAAAGCCTGGCGTTGAGTATTGTCGATCTTCGGGCAGTGCCGGTTCCGCTGTTCTCGGCGGGCGAATGTGAGGAACCGTCAAAGGGCACGTGAGGTCGTGTGGATCTTTACTCTCTAGTGCTATTCAGCGCTTGTACACTCGCGACGTTCCAGGCTCAAACGCGAAGGCTGCAGATACGGTTTCGCTTCTGGAGCGAGCGGAGCTGCTGCCCTACCTCTCCCTCAGCGGGACGCGCTCTGTGTCGTACGCGTCTGCAAGAGTTGGACGCTGCCGCCAGCTATGATCTGATCCTCATCAACTTGGCAAAGACCTGGGCAACTGCGGGACTCGCAACCTTGCCTGCGGGAACGTTTGCTACGACCCGGAGGTTGGGTGGTGCTTGCAGGTGCTAACTTCCGCTATGCTCACTCGAAGTCACAGGACTCTGACCGGGTGGGGACTCTGTCTTTGGAGGAGCCAGAGGCTGCAGAGGTGAACCAGGTCTTTGACCACCTCCTGCTGCGGAAGTCAGCGTTCTCTGTCTGTCGCACGACGGAAGATTTCCTCTTCGCGCAGCGAACGAGCTTCGCGACGTTGTCTCTTCGGAAGAGTATCCTGCGGCCAAAAGAGCTCCTATGTATCACGCTCTTGGAGGCGCGGTACGATCCGGACTTCCGCTTTGACCTGCTTTGGACGCTGGAACAGGCGCCACGCGCACGCTTTCCGTCCTTCCGCGGAGCGCTCTCACCTTACCGCTTCGTGAACAGCGTTGAGCGGGTTTCGCCAGGACGGGAGCAAGATGCGTCCGGGGCGCTTCAGCTAACACCTCCTGCATGGAGCAAAGCCCCGTCCCGAACAACCCTCAGGCTCTTCTGCAGCAGGCAGAGACGCGTTGAAGGCGCTCGCTGTATTGCTTAGGAAGATGAAGGCTAGAGTGTCTCTTCGTGGGGCAGCGCTGCAGCCAGATCTCTGCTGACCTCCTGGGCGATGCGACGTGCGCCTTCAAGATCAAGCTGCACCGGCGGAGTAATTCGTTTCCCTCCGTAAGCCTGAAGTGTCTTCCTGAGGGCAGTGTCCAAGGCAGTGACCGCGACAACCTGCACATCGGCCAGCGCGGAGAGGCGAGTTGCGTGCTCGCTTTGCTCCATCTCCCGCTCATTGGGAACCACGATCACCGTAGCTCCTCCGTAGACGCTCTCCAGAAGCGAGTTGTAGCCGCCGTGTACCACCGCGACGTCACAGCTGGCAAGCAACTGGTCGAGATCGGGCACGTAGCTTCGAACTTTGATGTGTGAGGGAAGTGCCTGCCCATCGCCCGGACGTAGTCGCGAGCGCGGTCCGAGTACGAGCGTGAAGCGATAGTCACTGCTGCGCGCGGCGAAGGCATAGCAGGCAGCCATCAGACCCTCGCTACTTAGCCCGCTGCCGGCCGAGCAGACGACCCAAAGCTGTCCTGGTTTGACCCCTTCTCTTCGTCGCACAGCAGTTCGTTTCGTCTCGTCTGCGGGCGTATGTACGTAACCGACTGAAGTACATTTTGTCTCAAGCTCAGGAGCCAGCCCGTACTCCCGGGGCTGCAACACTCGGGCGTCACACGCGACGAAGATCTTTTTGTAAAACAGCGCGAGAGCTCTGCGCGCTTGCGGCGAGAAGATTCGTTCGCGGGCATAGGCCTGGTCTCCGAGTACGCCGCGCAGCACGAGGTAGTTCAGACACTTGCCCGCGGTCCCCTGCAGATGCGGTAGAAGTTCCCCACCTCGCCCGGTTGCAAAAAAGTCCGTGATCATGGCATGAGGACAGAACCGCCGAAACGTCGCTGCGAGAAGCTCCGTCCGGAGGGGGAGCGCCCAGTCAACCAGGCCTTCGAGAAAGACGCCGCGATCCCAATGCTCCGTACGAGTTGGATCGGAGCTGTCGAGCGGCGGCAGTCGTACAAACTCGACCGGCGGCCTAAGAAAGTCGCCGGCGAGCAGATCACTTGTGACAACCAGAACCGCGTGCGAAGTTGCGAGCGCATCCGCAATCTGCGCGAGCCGGCGTAGATGTCCTAGTCCACGGCTCTCGCTGCAGAAGATCAGGATCCTGCGCTTCTCTGGGGTATGCACCGGCTTGGATTCTCCACGTTGCTTACGACCGCGCTACTGGGACAGGCGATAGGGCGGCGAGGTCCCATTGAGAAGGCGGTACGCTGCTCCCGGGCTTCGGACCGTCAGCACCATGGGGAAGCAGATGCCGCCACCCGTCGTCTTCTTGCTGTCGCAGGCGATCACGACAGCATCGTTAAGGCCATCGCGGTTAATGTCGGCAAGGGACACAAGAGCGAGACTCCACCGTACCGTGTCATTCTCGAGGATCAGGTTGCGGTCTGAGGTGCTGACCACACGCATCGTCGGGTCGTATTCCTGCCAACTCACTCCACGCGCACGCGCCTCCGCCGCTCTCGCTGCGAGGGAAGCCTCAACAAATAGATCGAACGGAGGAAGCCGTCGGAGAGCATCTGGGCCCCAATGCGGCTCCACGAAGCTCTCTGTGGCTGCCTGAGCTCTGCGAAGGTACGTCAGAGGGTAGCATCGCTCGACGAACGGCGTCTCGCCGCCCTTGTCATCGTACGGAGCAAACTTCTGCGCAACGGCGCTGAGATACTCCTTGCACGTGCTTGCGACTCGCTGCCTGGTGCCACGCACAAGTGTCACCTGAGTTGGCTTTCCCCCTCGGAGGATAGGAGCGGAGAGGGCTTCCGGGATCTCCGAGAGCGTAGTGAGGTGCAGATCAACGGTCCACCAGGGCGCAGCGGGGGTCTTCCATGCGGTCTGAGCAAGTCCAAGTGAAGCGGCTAGCGTGAGAAAAAGCACTCTTACGCCAGCCTTTGTCGAAAGCTTCATGATTCTCACTTTCCTGTGGGGAGCGTTCCAGCATTCAGAGCCTGCTGCAGCAGCTGTCCATCGCGAGCAGCGCGCGCATTCAGTGTTGGGTCTGAGGTGCTGAATGGTCCTGCACCATTCGTGCCCGTAAGGTTGTTGATAGCTCCCTGCCAATCCCCAGAGGTCACCTGCGACCAAAGGTTGGGAGCACCCTTCGCAACTCCGCCGGGGAGGTTGTACTGGAGATCAGCAATGGCTGTTTGTGCTTGTGTTGGCAGCTCCGGGAAGTTCGCGATCGGGCTAGTGTTGTTGTATTGCAGCCCAACAGCGTTGAAATAGCTGTTTGTTACGGCTGTGTTCAGGTTTGAGAGCTGGGCGTCTGTAAGCGTGATCCCCGGAGCAGCTGTTCCGTTGCCCGGAGGCATCACTCCGATCACCGAGCTGAGTGCCTGCACGACGGACGGATCCACACCCATATTCAGCAATCCCTGCTGGCTCTGTGCCGAAAGGTTAACACCGATGCCTACGGTATAGCCATCGCCGGCGCGAGGAACGTAGACAGTGGACAGGTTGCCACCCTCGTTTTTGGTGATGTACCCCAGATCGACGCTGGTGAAGTATTGACCAGTGTCGTACTCGCCCAGGTAGAGCATGCCCGGGTTGTTGGAGTAGGCCAGTGAGGACAGGATCGCACCCTGCCCCATGACCGTTGTAGCCGCAGCGTGCAGCATGGGTGGGTCGACATAGTCGGTACGTGTCTCGTGGCTCACCTCACCGAACTCACCGCAGATTGTTGGATCAACAGTGATGGAACAGGCGACGCTTCCGTACCGTCCGAGGGTACGCATGAGCTGCTGTTGATCGTGGTCAAAGACTCGAAGCGACCCGGCAGTGCTCGCAAGCGCACCTTCCGGAGAGGTGCCACCATGCAGCCAAAGCTCAAATCGTCCGGCGGCTTCCGCAAGCGCAGCATCGCCTGCGCAAGGATCGAAGACTGCGACGCCGAAACGCCCATAGCGAGCGACGCTCACAGGGTCTCCCTGCCGCATGGAGATGAGGCGCGAGAAGCGGTAGAAGCCGCCTGGCGTATCGCCGTAGGGGAGTAGGGGAGTTTTGGACGGATTGAAGTTCCTGTTTGCCAACTCTGGGCTGGCGGAACCCGCGACTGGGAGAGGGCCCAGAACTATCTCGTTTGATGGGGTAAGGAGCGTAAGACAGCCGCAGAACTGCCGGTTCTCCGGCAGACGTACTTCAAGACGGTACATAAATCTCCTCTCAGCTAACCTTCGGTAAAAGTTGGGAACGTTTATAGCTTTGCTGAAGCTGCCGCCATAAGT
Organism: uncultured Acidobacteriaceae bacterium; assembly: GCA_964235665.1. Classification (GTDB taxonomy): domain Bacteria; phylum Acidobacteriota; class Terriglobia; order Terriglobales; family Acidobacteriaceae; genus Edaphobacter. Next base: position 25,309 of record CAXSAY010000004.1, on the reverse strand, counting down.
CACTCCAAGCGGCCTGCGAGGTGCGTTGCGCTGCCAGACAAGTTGCGGGCTGCCATCCGGAAGCGAGGCCGGCAAGCGCCGCTTCGGCAAAGTTTTCCGGAGAGGCATCGGCTGGAATTGACCGGTTCGGCGGAGAAAGCACTTCTTCATGACCGCCAACCGCCGTTGCGACCACAGGGCATCCGTGCGTTGCTGCTGACAAGGTAGCGCGGCTCAGGCCCTCGTACAAGCTGGTATTGAGGAACAGGTCAAAGCTGGCATAAAGCTCCTCAGCCTGTAGTATCTCTCCCGGGCAGCGTAGGTATTCCGCAACCTCCAGCCGTTTGGCCAAGCTATACGTCGCGCTATACGCTTGTTGGCCCCCGCCGTACTTCTCGGTGTGACCACCCGCGATGCAGAGAAAAGCGGAGATACCGCGATCGCGTAGACATCGTAGGATGCGAACTGCGAGGGTGTATCGCTTATGCAGTTTGAAAGTCCCGATCATGCCGAGAACGACAGCATCTTCAGGCACGTCCCAATAGCGCTTCGCGTTAGGTTGTTTGCCCGGCTGCGAGACTACATCCGGCATAGGAGGTACTGTCCGGATCTGAATTGTAGGTGCAAGTGCGTGCAGACGATCTGCCATCGCGCGAAAGGGAGCAATCAGGAAAGGAACGTCTGAGCTTCTCAGTTCTCTGGGGGAGTAGCTCCAGGTTTGCTCTTCATTTTGGAAGATAATCGCCGTTTGTACTTTGGCTGCCCAGAGAAGCCGCAGCAATGGCAGGCTGAGAAGTTGAACGAGAGCTAGTGTCACTCCCCGCTCCAGCATGTGCCGGACGACTCTTGTGAGCCGATCCTGCATCGACCGAGAGTAGCCAACTGGAATCACCTCAACGTTATGCTGCGGCACAATCATGCCTCGAGTGGGATGAATGACGTAGAGAAGAAGCTTCGGCTGCCCCTCACTTCGGGGATAGCAGGCGAGAGCATCGCGGATGTAGGAGTCCGCGCCACCGACTCGGAGCCTTGGCACAAGCACTGCGATCGGACGCTCCGAAGTCGGTGACAGGAGGGTTTGCTGCATATGGGACCCCGAGCGTGTTTGAACCACCTATGGTGAAGCAGCGACGAGACTAGGGCGTGGGGAGAGAGCAGCTGCTCAGGGCAGCTTTAAACCTGCGGCGAACGACCGCAATCATTTGGGACTACGCCGGTTTGTAGAAGTGATAGGACATGGCGAGTTGCTCTGGAAAGCAGGTTCCAGCCGACATGTCAGCAGCCTGACAGCTGATCTGGGTCAGAGGACCCTGATAACGCCGAGGCTCGAGGCTCAGAAAGCGGCCCAAGTGCTTCTTGAAGTTGTTTGGGATTTGAGCAGGGCTTAGGGTCGCGATCTGCTTGTCTGAGTAGAGGTATAGCTGAGACGTCGGACCATTCGTGATTAGATTCGCCCAAATCACGGACGGTGCGAGAGAGCCGATCTTCTGCGACGATGCCGTGTCAATCCAGAGCAGGCCGCGCGTTGTTCCGCTGTGTGCCACGGCAGTCTGCACAGACACCCATCGGCGGTGGTCGACAATAACCTTCTCCGCGATCGAGAAGAAGGTCGGAAGGGATTTGCGCAGGCTCGTTGAGAGCCAGTAGGGAAGTGGAACCATTGGAAGGATAGAAGGGAGTAGGTTCTTGAATCGGCGGTCTCGGATGATTTTACGTCCGGAACGTCCGGCATAGTACTTCGTGAATTTTAGCGGAGAGGGTGTGAGGAGATCCTGGCCCCACATGAGAGTGGATCGGCTTACGTTCAAGATGGAGCTTGCTGTTACCGTAGCTGCTGCACCGAACTTCACGAAATGTCGTCGTGTCACTGGCATATTTCTCTCCTTGGTTACGAGCACCTTACTCTGGTCCAGCTCTGGATCAACCACAAAAGGAGCAAGAACTACCCGGTTTGCACATCGTGAAAATAGCTTGCACAAGCCAGTTTTGTTAAAATATTCAATGCAACCCGAGACTAGAAAGATGGCTTTACCGGAGGCTGCATAATCTTTTCACGGGGACCAGAAAGAACTTCCATGAATAAGTCGTTGTGGGTTGTTAGTTCCTACTTCAACTGGAGCTTGTCTCAGCGAAAGCGCGCCAATCTAGAGGCCTATCGCCGACATCTTGAGGAGCGAGGCATACCCTTATTGCTTGTGGAATGTGCCTTCGGAGATCAATCATTTGAACTAAGTTCAGGTTTGTGCCTTCAACTAAGAACCACATCGCGGATGTGGCAAAAAGAAAGACTGCTGAACATAGCCATCCGTGCTCTACCAGATAGCTGTAAGAGCGTCGTGTGGATGGATTGCGACTTGCTCATTGCACAACCTTCTTGGGCAGAGAGAGTCGAGAGAGAACTGGAACAAGCAGAGATCGTTCAGGTCTTCAGCACTGTGCTTCGCCTGGGGGAAGAAAATTGTGTGCAAAGTTCATCAACTCGTGTAGATCGCGGCATTCTTGCCTCGGTCAAGCACCATGGTCTCGATGTGCTAAGTAGTCGGGGGCATCCCGGGTTCGGCTGGGCAGCGCGGAGACAATTTTTGCTGGACAACCCGTTGCTTGAGACGGCTATCGTCGGAGGTGCAGACAAGATGATGCTGTACGCATGGAGCGGCTTTGCAGACAGCAGCAAGACGCGTGCGATGACGTCTGTGAAGGGCTTCGAGGCTTTTGCACGATGGGTATCCGCAATCGAAACGGTCCTCCCGCAACGACCTCGTCTCTCCTTCATCCCGGGCACCCTGCACCACCTTTGGCATGGAGATTCCAAGGATCGTCAGTACAACGAGAGATACGAGATCCTGAAGCGCTTTGACTTTGACCCAGAGCACGACCTCGCGGGATCGCAGGAGGGATGCCTGGAGTTCACGGGGAACAAACCCCAGCTTGAGAAAGCGATCGCTGCTTATTTCTTGGCACGCAGAGAAGACGGCACCTAGCGCTCAGGAGCAGAGCTCTCCAAGGCGCGTGAGCAGCATTGTAGTGATTGGCTTTTGCTCGGCCTGCTCCTGGAACATGGTTCGCATCTGGTTCACTGCTGCATGGATCGACCCATCGTCTAGTAATGTGCCGAGGCACGCAACGATCGACTCTGCCACAACCTTCTCTGGATACAGAGCCACGCCGAGCGACAGCTCTCTGACGCGCATCGCGTTGTAGGGCTGATCGAAAACTACAGGCATAACCAGCGTTGGGACACCGCAGGAGATCGCCTCTTTTAAGCTGCCTAAGCCGCCGTGCGTGATCAAGGCCGAGGCGTCCCGCAGCATTGCCAGCTGCGGGATGTGCGCCGCAAGCGTGACGTTAGGTGGCAGATCCGCAGGGGCTTCTCCGAGGCCACGCTCTGCACCGGCAGCGACCATGAAGTCGCAGTCCGGCATGAGTCGCGCGGCCTGTATGACTGCGCGGAGACGGCTCTCTGCGTTGACGTGCATGGTCATCTGCGTGCCGGGCGCACACAGGATGAGCTTGGCCCCGTGACGGAGCTTAGTTCTGTTGGCTGCGACCTCTTTCCGGCCCCAGTCCACGCAAGGTTCGCCGAAGCTGACGCCGGTGTAGCGCCGAAGAAAGCACTCCAGTTCAAAGGCTGCTGGACAGAGTACCCAGCGTCGCACGGCCGAGTGCTCTGCTGGCTCATCCCATCGCGGCAGCGAAGTCGCGAGGTGCACAACGTGCGCGCCGCAAAATTGCTCTTCCGCGAAGAGGCCGTGATTGCGGAAGAAAAGATGGTCAACAAGAAGAAGAGAGGCTTCATGCTCCTCGATCGCTTCACGCACCCGAGCAGTGATGAAGGCAGCGCGCTGTGCCCCGTGGCCGAACTGCTGCCAGAAGCTGCGTCCGGAGCGACCGGAAGCGTAGCCACTCAAGGGTTGTTGCGCCTGTGCTTCTTCCGGAGCGAAGGTCTCTGCGTCGAAGCCTTGCTCGCGCAAATGTTCAGCAAGCGTGCCGCTCGTTAGGTAGACAACGTGGTAGCTCTGGCTCTGCAATGCGGCGGAGATCGCGAGGGTCGGCAGAACGTGCCCTGGCTCTGGTTGCATCAGGATGAGAACGCATCTGGTCCGAGTCACGATGCAAAGTTTACCCCTAAGCAGCTAGGCAGCCTTCTTCTCGCTCGTCTCCGACGAAGCGCTTGGCCTGTGCTTGGCTTGACACCGCTACACACGCGGCTTAGAAAGGTTTTGTGCTCGCTGCAGCGAGAGATCGGCTACGCTTCGTTCAGGCGCCTGACCATAAAGCAGGCCAGCTTCTGTACGACTTGTTGGAGATGTACGAGCTGGAACGCACACTGGAGATCGGTGCGCTTCACAAAGCCTGCTGCAGCTACGCAGCGGCGGCACATGGTGTGCGAGGTCGCGGCGATCATCTCGTGCTCGATTACGACGCGACACCTGACCGCACGCTGGCCGTTACAAAAGCAGTAAAGCAGGCTGGTCTCTTGGAGCATTGCACGTTTGATCTTTCTCCCGTGTCGCTGCACTGGCGGCTAATGAAGCTCCTGTCGCATGCGGAGACGGCTCCCTTCGATCTTTGCTTCGTTGCAGGTCGGCAGACCTGGTCGTACGCCGGCCTCTCTGCGCTCACTGCTATACGCCTTTTGCGTGTAGGGGGTTGGCTCCTTCTCGCTGATGCTGAATACACCTATGCCTCCGACCCTTCCGCACCGGAGTACCTGTTGCAGGGCATGAGCGATGAGGAGCGGCGGGCTCCGCAGGTAAATCTCGTTTTCTCACAGCTGGTGGTGTCTGACCCTGCCATGGGTAATGCGGTTCGCATCGGCAAACTTCTTCTTGCGCAGAAGCAGCATCCGGTTGCAGACCGAGGCAATCGAGGATGGCTGAAGCGCTCAGCCGCGCTGAACGCCGCGTACACCCGCGCGGGCTTTGATCCTGACTTCCGACGCGAGCTGCTGGATCGTCCCCATGAGGTGCTGGCGCGTCTGGCCGCCACACCAGCTGCTCCGCCCACGGTGACGCGCGTCTGGTTCCACGATCGCCCCCACGGGCGCATGGTCCTTCCTGCTGAGCATCGCGAGGAGCTACACATTCTGCTGCCTGATCCTGTCTGGCAGGCGGCCATCACTGAGCGAGAGCTGGAGCAACTGATTCGCGACGCTCGAGAACAGCTGATCGCTGGACCTGTCGAGACCGCGTGAGCGAACCAACTATAACGGGACGACGTGGGTTGCCGCCGCCGGTCGGGCCGATGGCGCCGTTGGTAGTCTCGCTTGGTGCAACTTGCCAATGTACCTACCAGGTCCGACGCTTCACGGGCATTGAGCGCGCCTCGTACTTCGACTGGCTAGGGACGACTCACCCTGCGCTGTTGACCGCACTCCGCCTCCGCCTGAAAGGCTTGTTCCAACGCGAGAACCTCGTTTTGGCACGTGAAGGCATGACTGTGATGGACACGCTCACGGGGATTTCTTACCGGCACGCCTTCCGCTGGCAACGAGGCTCCAAGCTGATAGACGCTGCCTCAATCGAAGGCGATTATGCGGAGCAGCACGAGAAGTACTCCTTCCTTACCGAACGATGGACGCAGGATCTGCAATCGTGTTCGGTGCTCTTCGTTCGGCATGATTGCCCTGCACCCAAAGAGGCGCGGGAGCTTGCCCAGGCGCTTGCTCCTTTTTGCGGGAAGACATTCCGGCTGCTTTTTGTCACGGAGGATCCTGGCTGCGCGGAGAGGCTGCAAGGAGCCGACCCTGCAGTGCGAAGCACGGTCCTCGGGCCCCCGGCAACATCCGAGTCAGGCTGGCAGGGATCGAACGTAGCGTGGGACAAAGTTCTTTCAGGTTACGCGTACCCTGGCGCAGCCTCTCTCTTACGGCCCGCCTATGCTCGCGACCTCACCCCTCGTGAACTGCATGCCGCGGCAGCGACCGCTCCCCGGTGAGGCGGCCTGCATGCGCCCTAACCTAACGCGCATGCCTGAGAGATGTCTGCAAAACATGTAAAAACACTTATCTGCGTAGGGTGATGGCCTCGGTTCAACGTGCGACCACGCGCCTTGTGCACGAGCCGTCGTTCTCATGGTACCGGGCCAGTAGTTGGTGTGCCTGCCGCTCGCTGATGTCCAACACCGCGACTGCTGCGGCCACGGTACGTCTGCCTGACTGTACTTCGTTCAGGACTTAAATACGCCTGACCTCGCGTTCGCTCATCCTTGTCCACGCCGTCCTTAGACCCCGACAGTTCTAAGGAGCGGGGAACTGACACTGCTATCGAACGCCTACAAGCTCCCCGTACATAAGATGCGTTATGGGACGTAAGCTATTCAAGGAGAAAGACTTACACTTTACGCTGGTGCTGCTTGCGGTCAACGTGCTCTCCCTGCGTAGCCTTCCGTTCGGCTGTCGTCTCATCTTCCTTGATGACGGCTCGCGGGTCTTTGTCTTCTCGAAGTGCAACAAAGCTTGCATGACGGAGATGGTCGTTCGGGGTCACTCTGGAACTGGGCCACAGCTTCTGGACGAAGCCATGTGCACGTTTTCATCTTCGTCGCCGTCAGACCCTGTCCCCATCGCTTGGGGATGGCTTCAAGAGCCCAGCTGGTAGGTTCCTAACCGGACCCGCAGATGCCGCTCTGGAGAAAGTAAGGGAAGAAGGCGAAGTTGCAGTTTGCTGGCGGACAAACGGTTCCGAAGCATGCTGAAATCGGCATTTTCGCAGAAATCTTCGGTGGAATCAGAGACTCTCTATTGTGCAGACTCTATGGCGGTGGACGCAGTCCAGAGCAAACGGCTCTCCGCGCGATATCTGGTTAACAGGGAAATCAGCAGGGAAGTCTGACCAGAATGGCGAAGCCGTCATGCGAGAAGCTGCGTCACTAGCGGCGAAAACAGGCGCTTACGTCTTCGAGCGGTGAAAAAACAGGGAAGAACAGGGATTTCTGGATCTGGTGAGCGTGCCCTCTTTCGAGACCGGATGGCGCTCTCATCAACGCGGCACGCCGCAACTGAGCTTTGTGTTGCCAACGCTTCACGCTCAGGATGCGTTCACCCATACAGGCATCGCCTCAGTTCATCGAGGTATGCGCGCTCCTAGACTCCAGGACCTCACCTTTGCCAAGCTGATCAAATCAAGATATTCAGTCCGGAAGACTGGGGCGTCATGCAGTGACCGGATCAGTTTCTGTTCGTGTTGCTCACGCTTACAGCTCTGGCCAGCGCCGGAGAGGCCGTCAATTCGTTGATCGCGCCGCCGCCTGTGGACCGTCCGATTACATTCCGCGCAATGCAGCTTCGGGCGATACGAGACAACGATCCGCTACTCGTCGATTGCGGGCAAATGACGCATCGGCCTTCACCGACGACTCGGCTTGCAGGTCAGATATCCTACGGTGTCGCCGGCACGTTATAACCTATCGTTGGTTCAGAAGTACGCGGAGCGACATCCATCGAAGCATCGTTCAAGCCGTTACTGGAGCAGCAACGCGCTCTGAGCCTTTTTCGGAGGCAAGAGGGCTTGCGAATCGATGCGTATGCAGGAACCGGCAAGACGACGACCCTGCAGTACCTCTCCGAGAACATGCAACAGCGAGGTCTGTACCTGGCGTTCAATCGCAGCATCGCTCTCGATGCGAAGACCCGGTTCACCTCACGTGTAGCCTGCGCGACGATGCACTCGATCGCGTTCCGTGGAGTAAGAAAGGCGTATCACTATCCTGAGTGGAAGCTGACGGACGCGCTCTCCGTGAACCGCATCGCGGAGGCGTTCCGCTTCCCGGAGACTGTGTCCTTCAGCGATGGCCTGCTTCTGCCGCGGGCGTCCTATGCTGCTCTTCTACTCGGTAGTCTTCGACGGTTTCTCGAAAGCGATGATCAGGCGCCCCAGGTCAGCCACGTCCTTAAGCTTGGCGCTCTCGCGACTCGCTCGGAAGGCTCATGGAAGAGTTTCTCCGAGCAGGCAATCTCTCATCTGACCGCAACATGGAGTGCTATGCGGCAGAAGGACGGCGGCCTGCCACTCGGCCATGACGGGTATCTGAAGCTGTGGGCGCTCTCGAAGCCGCGAGCGCGGGCGGACTACATCATGGTGGATGAGGCACAGGATCTGAACCCGGTCTTGGTGGGCGTCCTTCGAATCTCGAGTGTCCCATCCTCTACGTTGAGGATCCGTACCAGCAGATCTATGCCTGGCGTGGAGCGGTGAACGCGATGGACGCGGTCGCTTCCCGCCACCGTGTGCTTCTGTCGCAGTCGTTCCGATTCGGTCCGGAGATTGCCGCGGCAGCCACTGTGGTGCTGCGGCAGTTGGGAGCGAGAGAAGCTCTGCGTGGCTCAACCAGCAGGGAGTCGCACATCGCGCGGGTTCGACCTGAAGCAATCCTGGCGCGCAGCAACTCCGGCGTGATCACGAATGTGCTTACCTGTCTGAGCCGGAATGTGCGCTGCGCGGTGGCTGGCGGAACGCGTGACCTGAAGCGTCTACTCCTGGACGTGCAGCGGATCAAGCAGGGTGGAACCGTTTTCGTCCCGGAGCTGCTTGGTTTCGAGACCTGGAAAGACGTTATGAGCTTCAGCTCGACACCGGAGGGCGAGGCGTTGCGCAGTCTGGTGAGCCTGGTGCAAGAGCATGGCGAGATTCGTATGCTCTCGGCTCTTGACCGATGTGAAGAGAAGGAAGACACAGCGCAGGTGGTTTGTTCTACCGCGCATCGAGCAAAGGGCCGGGAGTGGGACTTCGTCCGGCTGGATCATGACTTCGAAAGCGGGTTCAGACGTGCGGAAAGGACACCCGAAGGTCAGAGGAAATCCTCGGTTGAGGCAGAGTCCCGGCTCCTGTACGTTGCCATGACTCGGGCCCGCCAGGCTGTCCACCTGCCGCGAGAGATCCCGAAGCGCTTTGGGCTAAAGAACACCTCCGCTGAAGTCCTTGGATCTCCTCTCAGCATGGACGAAAGGCCCGGCTCAGTCGAACTCTCCAGGAAGCAGACCGAGTCGTCCGCGATCTCACCGTTCCATTCTCTGCGGCCGGATGACTCGAAAGACATGACCGCTTTACGCCGCTTCTTCTCCTGAAACAAGGATCAATCGTCTCAGCGGATCCCGGCAATACGATGCTGTTGATTCCAGTCAGGCGAGGCTGCAGCTGCGACCAGGAGGTCCAGGGTGAGGGTAGGCGGAGCACTGCCGTCGAGGATGTCTTCTGTAATCCGGGGTGACAGGAAGGCGAGCGGCAACAGCCGGCTGATGTAGCGCTCATCAAGGCCTACTCTCGCCGCCAGCGCCCGCTGGTTGGGCACCTCGCCTCGCAGCAGCAGATCCGCCCAGTGGTGAGCTCTTGCGACAGCTTTGATCAGGACCGGATCCGGCCGTCTTCCGTCTGGTGAAGCAGGAGAGAGGACCGCCCGGAGCACACCGCGGCAGCGGGTGAGGGAGCATGGGGCTTCGAGCAGAAGCGAATCGGTTTCTGCGTAGCGCGGTGGGGACGCTTCCGCACCCGCGAGCATCGCCCAGAGCCGATTCTTGTCGATCAGGATCGCCACGCGATCGGGATGGAGAACGACAGAGTGAACGGTGTTCCGCACGAGGTCGACGGGGCTTGGAGCAGAGTTCTGCTCTAGAAGCTCGATCATTTGCAGCACCGTCCTTGTATCTTCAAGGCCTCCGTCCAGGCATAGCGTATCGAGCAGCGCTTGGCGTGACTGGAGCAACTGCACCATCCTACGCGTGATTACCTCCTCGATCTCGGCCGCAGGCAAACGCACCGTCCTTGCACCTCGTGAGCCGGTTGGCTGAACCTGCGCGGTGTAGTAACGGTAGCGAAGTCCGCCCTTCGAAGCGTGAGTCGGGGTGAAGCGAACGCCAAGTGGATCGAACAAAAGTCCGGTCAGGAGACTGGACTCCGAGGATCTGGCACGGTGCCGTTTCGCTTGCAGGTTAGCGTCAAGCTGATCCTGCACCTGGCCCCAGAGCTCCGGATCGAGGACGGCTAAATGCTGACCCGGGAAGGGAACTCCCTTATGCGTAATCTGGCCCAGGTAGATGCGATTGCGCAAGAGCTCGTAGAGAGCGCCGCGAGAGAAGCTCACCCCGCCGGACGAACGGCCGCTGCTACTCAGTCGTGGCTTGCTGACGATGCCCTGCTCCTTCAGGTAGCGCTGTAGCTTCGATACGCAGCCGATCCTCAGGTAGGCGGCGAAGATCTCCCGCACAGCTTGGGCCTCTTGCTCGTTCACGCTAAGCGTTCGGTTCGAGAGATCGTAGCCAAGCGGGACAACGCCGCCCATCCACATGCCCTTGCGCTTCGACGCCGCGATCTTGTCCCGAATACGTTCGCCGGTGACCTCGCGTTCGAACTGCGCAAAGCTAAGCAGAACATTTAGAGTGAGACGACCCATGGAGGACGTCGTGTTGAACTGCTGCGTCACCGATACGAAGCTGACACCCTGCTTGTCGAACTGTTCGACGATCTTGGCGAAATCAGCCAGCGACCGGGTAAGCCTGTCGACCTTGTAGACGACGACTGTATCGACCTTCTTGGCAGCGATGTCATCGAGGAGACGCAGTAGAGCTGGCCGTTCCATGCTGCCGCCAGAGAAGCCTCCATCATCGTAGATGGTCGGCACCGCCGCCCATCCCTCGTGCCGCTGGCTGAGTATGTAGGCCTCGCATGCTTCGCGTTGCGCGTGAAGCGAATTGAAGGACTGCTCCAAACCCTCTTCGGAAGACTTGCGGGTATAAGTTGCGCAGCGTACCGGAGTGGAGGTCATCGGCTTGCCTTCTCTCGCAGGCCAAAGAAGACCGGACCCGACCAGCGCGTTCCGGTGATCTCTCGGGCAATGACCGAGAGGGTAGTGAAGCGTCGCCCACGATACTCGAAGCCACGCTCGCTGACAATGACCTCGTGGAGCTCGCCCTTCCAAGACCGGACAAGGCGGGTGCCGGCTTTGCAAGCTGATCCAGCGGGGCTAAGGGAGCGCCGCCTACCGTCGACCTCGTCGGCCAGCTCTCCGAGGCAACGGCGGGCGGCCTGCGACAAGCCACCGTGCTCTCGCTCCTGGAGGCGGTACGCAAGGAGAGGCACTATCAACTCCTTCCGTAAGCGAGGAGGGTCCTGATCGAGGTGTGCTCGCCACAGAATGAGCAGCTGATCTCGTCTGAGCTCTTTGAGAGTGTCAATCTTGAATGTTGCCATCGAGGCGTGCTCCCCGGCTCGCTTGAAAGGACCGGCATCCACAGTGACGCTCTGCTCAGGCATGGAGTCAAGCCCTTCTATTCGAAGCCAAGGCTCCGCTGTAACCTCGACCGATGGCAAACCTACGCAAGAAACCTGTCTCATCCGCTAAGAAATTCAAGGTCTCACGTGCAGAACGGAGAGGAGACTCTCTTCCAGAGTCTCCTCCAGCCGATCATCCTCTCGAGCAGCTTCCAAGCGGGAAATCTGAACGAAAGCAGACTCTCTTCATAAAATCCAGTCGGCGAATTGAAGCTCCAGAGAACGACTACGACCTAAGACGCTTCGCTGAGCGTGATGCGATAGTAGCGGAACTGAGGGTTCTACTTCATGGCGACGAACGTTGCGGTGCGGCCTTTCGCAAGCTGGTGGATGAGGGGTGTGATGAGGCATGGCTTGAGAGCCTCATCCTTCACAGTTGGTATCGCTATCCGTGGAAATCTTCGCGAAATCCTTTGGGCGAGAAGCAACGGCAGAACCTCCTAGTAAGTGCTAACATCCTTCGGCGCCAGGCGATGAGAATATCTCCGGTTCTTCATCTGCTAGTGGGAGTGGTCTTTCCACACGATCCGTCTGCAGCGAACGAGCTCGCGCAAGCCTCGGAAATGCTTCGAGGACTCTCGAAAAACTTGATGCTTGCTCACGATAAGAGCAAAGGAAGGCGCATTTCTGAAATAGTGGCAAGCAGAATGATACCGAATGTTATTCAAGAAATTCGCAGGATAACCGGCAGACCGCATTTCGCAGAAATGGCAACACTCTACAGTGAAACGTACAGGAGAGACATAAGTGTTGAAGAACTCAGGACTATGGAAAGTAGAGAAAAGGTTAGGTTGAATCGGGCCAGTAACAGATCCGGCGGTAAAAATATGGATTAGTTACTGAAAGAGCTTATAAAAACATGGAAGATATCTTTAGTCCAAGTGGCTGGAGGGATCTTGAATAGGCAAGAGTTTAGAACGGATTCATCAGCATTGAGCGTTATCTATCGAGATCTTCTGTCTCTAACTGATAGCGTTGACAATCCACGGCGCCACTCAAAGCAGCAAGTTCGGCAGATCGCAAAAAGTATCGAAAGCTTTGGATTCAATGTTCCGGTTTTGATCGACGAGAGACTACAAGTCATCGCCGGTCACGGACGGCTTGCCGCGGCTACTCTGCTGAAGCTTTCTCAGGTACCAACAATTCAGATTGCACATCTGTCTGAAATGCAGCGGCGTGCGTTCATGATCGCGGACAATCGTCTGACAGAAAACTCCAGCTGGGATCCCCGACTTTTGGGAGAACAGCTTAGGGTGCTTTCAGAAGCTAATCTCGACTTTAGCCTCGACGTTCTCGGATTCGAGATGGCTGAGATTGACCTCTTCATCGAGGGCCTTTCCGAGCCAGGGGGAGCGAAAGAAGAGACATGTGAGCTTGCCGACTTCGGTGGTCCTCCCACTACCGTTCTCGGCGACCAGTGGGCTTTAGGAGAGCACCGTTTGCTCTGCGGTGACTCGCTCGTGCCAGCGAGCCTCGTCTGCCTAATGCAGCACAAACTCGCCGACATTGTCTTCACCGATCCCCCCTTCAATGTGAAGGTTGACGGACATGCAAGCGGTAACGGAAAAACCAAGCATCGAGAGTTCCCTATGGCATCAGGCGAGCTGAGCGAAGCGGAGTTCGAAGAGTTTCTAAGGAAGGGCCTTGGCTCAGCGGTCGAACACAGCAAGCGCGGTTCCATTCACTTCGTCTGCATGGATTGGCGCCACATGGGGGAACTCCTCCATGCTGGCAAGCTGGTGTACTCCGAGCTCAAAGCCCTTTGCGTTTGGGCAAAGGACAACGGAGGGATGGGATCGCTCTATCGCAGCCAGCATGAGCTCGTCTTTGTTTTCAAGAACGGCAAGGAGAGTCATCGAAACAACATCCAGCTCGGCAAGTTCGGGCGGTATCGCACAAACGTCTGGAGCTATCCCGGAGCAAACTCCCACAGTCGATCCGTCGCTGGCGAGAACCTGCTCGAGATGCACCCGACTGCGAAGCCGATCGCATTGGTCGCGGACGCGCTTCTCGACTGCTCGGCGCGCGGCGACGTCGTGCTTGATCCGTTCCTGGGTAGTGGGACGACGATCCTTGCGGCTGAGAGAACCGGCCGCGTTTGCTACGGCCTGGAGCTCGACCCGCTCTACGTCGACCTCGCTATCCGTCGCTGGCAGCGGCTTACCGGCGGAACCGCCGTGCACGCGGTCACCGGCAAGACCTTCGCGGACGTGGAGGCAGCCCATGGCTGCTAAGGGTAATGAAAGCCAGGTCGGCTACGGCCAGCCGCCAAGAGAGACCCGCTTCAAGAAGGGACGTTCCGGCAACCCGAACGGGCGTCCCAAGGGCTCGCTCAACATGGCGACGGTGCTGCTGCGAACACTGCGTGAACCGGTCGTGGTGACGGTAAGCGGTCACAAAAAGACCATCACCAAGCTCGAAGCGGCGATGACGCAGGTCACCAACAAGGCAGCAGGCGGTGATTTGGGAGCTCTCAAGCTGCTTACCGCTCTGGTTCAGTCGGCAGAGGACCGGGTCGCAAACGCTCCACAAGAAAACAGGCAGACGAGTGAAGCCGATCAGGATGTCATGCGCGCTCTGCTAAAGCGCCTCAACCCGAACCAGGAGAACGAACCATGAAGACCGCCCTTCGCCTCAGCGCAAAGCAGTATCAGGCCGTGCTGCGTCAAGACCTGAGCACCTTCTTGCACCGTAGCTTCGTCGAACTCAACCCAGGAACCCCTTACGTCGACAATTGGCACATCCAGGTGCTGGCCGACCGGCTCGAGCAGTGCCGCCGAGGCGAGATCAAGCGTCTGCTGATCAGCCTGCCACCGCGATCGCTCAAGTCGCACTGTGTCTCGATTGCATTTCCTGCCTGGCTGCTGGCCCATGATCCCTCTGCACAGATCATCTGCGCCAGCTACTCACAGGATCTGTCAGAAAAGCTCTCGCGTGATTGCAGGACGCTTATGCAGAGCCACGCCTTCTGCAAGGCCTTCCCGACGCGACTATCGGACACAAAGCAAACGGTCGCGGAGTTCGTGACCACCCAACAGGGCTTTCGCATGGCTACGTCGGTAGGGGGTACGCTCACCGGTCGCGGTGCCGACTTCGTCATCATCGACGATCCACAAAAACCGGACGAAGCTCTCTCAGAACTCAGCCGTGAGCGAACCATTGACTGGTTCAAGAACACCGTCTCGACCCGCCTCAACGACAAGAGCAAGGGCTGCTTCATCGTCGTGATGCAACGCCTGCACGAGGAGGATCTGATCGGGCATCTGGAGGCGCAAGGGGGCTGGTCGGTGCTGCGCTTTCCCGCGATCGCAGAGGAGACCGAGATTCATACCTATCGTACGGTCCTCGGAGAGAAAACTTTCACCCGGCGAGCCGGCGAAGCGCTCCATCCGGAACGTGAGCCAGTCGAGCTGCTGAATCAGATGAAGATTACTTTGGGTGAATACAACTTCGCCGGTCAGTATCAGCAACGTCCCTCACCCGCCGGTGGCGGTACGATCAAGCTGAAGTGGTTTCGCACCTATCTGCCGATCGATCTGCCGCAGAGGTTCGAACAGGTCGTCCAGAGCTGGGACACGGCTACATCCGTTTCGGAGCTGGCCGACTACTCCGTCTGCACGACCTGGGGCGTAGACAAGAAGAACGTCTGCCTCCTGGACGTTCATCGCGAGCGCCTAGAGTATCCCGATCTCAAGCGTCGCGTTGTGTCCTTGTCACAGCACTATCAGGCTAAGGTCGTTCTCATTGAGGACAAAGCCTCCGGATCTCAACTGCTTCAAGATCTGCGGCGGGAAGGCGTCAACACCCTCAAAGCCTACCAGCCGATTGGCGACAAGATCGTGCGGATGCACACGGCCAGCAGCCTGCTCGAAGGCGGTTTCGTCTATCTTCCTGTCAAAGCAGATTGGCTTGATCGCTACCTGCATGAGCTTTCTACCTTCCCGCGGGGAAGGAAGGACGATCAGGTCGATTCATCCTCCCAATTCTGGGACTGGATCAAGACCTCTCAAGGAAAATACCAGATGGGCCTCGTGGAATATATAAAGCAGCAGCAGCAAAAACTTGACCAGGGACGTCAACACCAGCCTCGTTATCGCGCCCTTGAGCAGGCAGGCTTCTAGCGAGTGGCTGGCCTATAGGGCTGCCTCGATCATCTCTTCGGCTTCGCAGGCGACCGGCGCCTCACCCGGGCGTTGCTTCAGGAGTGGAAGGCCGGTATGGAAGGTCTCGCTCCCTCCTCCATCCATGTTCGGCTCTCCGCCGTGCGGAAGTTGGTCGGAGAAGCTCGGCAGAACGGCATGCTCGGGGTGGAGGAGGCGGCCTCGCTCACCGGTATCCCGAATGTGCGGCAGCAGGGAACCCGCCTGGGAAATTCACTCACCCGCGAGCCAGGCCCGGGAGCTGCTCGCAGTACCCGACCGCTTGACCCTCAAAGGCAAACGGGACTACATGATCCTGGCGCTGCCAGTCGGCTGCGCGCTGCGCCGGCGGGAGCTCGCTATGCTCGAGGTCGATACCCTGCAGTTGCGCGAGGGCCGCTGGGTGCTGGCGGACCTGGTAGGGAAGGGAAAGCGCGTCCGCACCGTCGCGGTGCCGCTGGCTGACCTCGGCCACAATCGAAGATGGCCGACTGCTGCGGTCGATCAAGAAAGGCGGCAAGGTTGCGCACGGGCTGAGCGAATGGGCGGTGTGGGATATCGTTCAGCGATCGATGAAGGAGATCGGGATCGAGCGCTTCGGCGCCCACGACCTCCGCGTACCTGCGCCAAGCTCTGCAGAAAAGCCGGCGGCGACCTCGAATAGAGCAAGTTCCTGCTCGGGCACTCGTCGATCCAGACCACTGACGGTACCTGGGTCAGAGCAGGACATCGCAGTGGCGGTTAATGACAGTTTGGGACTGTGAGCACGTTTGTCTCTCGGGCTTGGGCCGTAGCCACGTGACGCCAAGAGTACGTAGCACGATTCGTGTCCATACCCTCCACTGGCAGGCGGCTCGTGATTACTCCTTCTGCTCTTGCCGCACGATGCGGTGAGAACGATGTAGTTGAGAATCTCCTATTTTTCCCAGTACCCCAACCGGAAGATCCTTTGACTTCTCGGTCTCTCGCAATCTTGCTGGCTGAGAAACATTGCTCGGTCCGTCAATACTGGCGCTATTTGGGTGGGAAGCGCACGAAACTCAGATCTGTCCCCTGCAGGAGGATGTAGATGGGAGGCTGTCTAGCCATGCATTCCCCGCGAGCCTTTGTCCGAAGCTGAGGACTGACGACGCAGACTAGATACGCCGGAGTCGCACTGAAGGTGAGCGTGCCGAAGTGGAAGCCCTTATAAGGGTTTCGAACGCTTTCAAAGCCGGGCGGAAATCCTGGGGAGCTCTGCCGAAAGGTCTCGGCTCCGAAAGGACTTACTTGTGGGACGATCTGCATCGTTCGTGGAATACGCGCCTGTGTCCAAGGGGTGGAGTATCAGACCAGGTAATCACAGAGTAGACCTTGAGATACTCCAAAGAATTTCTTCGGCCCAGCTTCCTGCGGGCGCATTCAAGAACTTGCGCCCACAAAAACCTAACAAGTCTCAGGTTTAGTCGTCGCCTGTCTATCCTTCTCCTCGCCTTCAGCCTAAAAGCAGTCTGCGCACCGTTGACTTATCCGACCGCGGCGTTGAACGAAAGCATACAGCTCGATCCGATCCAGGTTCCCGTTAACATGGGTGCTCTACTGAGCGAGATCAAGGTGCTCACGTTAGGTAATCCTGGCGCCGACTTCAAACTCATTTCGACAACGTGTCCAGTTGGTAGAGTCCTTCCGCAGCCTTCTTGCGGCGTCACGATTTCTTTTCAACCGAACGCGCCTGGCCTTCGTTTAGGAGCAATCGTCTTGGTCGGGGATGATGGTTCGGTCCTCGGGATGCGACGTCTTGCAGGCCTGGGACTCGGCTCGGTAAGCGTGTTTACCCCGGCTACCATCAACACCGTCACAGGCAACGGCCAATGGCTCTATACCGGTGACAATGGCGCCGCAACGGATTCGTCAGTGTTTCTGCCTGGCGGTGTCGCCGTTGACGCTTCGGGAGACTTCTACGTCGCAGATTCCGGCAACAATCGGATTCGTCGTGTCGATGGTGCAACCGGGATCATCACTACTGTCGCTGGCACGGGATCGCCCAGCTCCGTAAACGACGGTGGCTTAGCGATCAATGCAGGTGTCAGCAACCCTGGCGCGCTCCTTCTCGACGGAGCAGGCGACCTCTACATCGCTGACAGCTCGAACCACGCTATCCGCAAGCTGTCGCTTGCAACGGGCAAACTGACGACGGTCGCAGGACAGCTCAACAGGCAAGGGTACACGGGCGATGGAGGGCTAGCTATCTCGGCCACGCTCAACACGCCTGAAGGCCTGGCCTTCGATGCCGTTGGTAATCTCCTGATTGCGGATACGAAGAACAGCGTGATCCGGAAAGTGGACCTAGCAACTGGGGTCATTAGCACCTATGCGGGATCCCAGGCTGGCTATGGTGGCGATGGCGGGCCGGCCTTGGATCCCGCGGCGAAGCTGAACGGTCCGTGGGGGCTGGCGAGCGATCTTCAGGGCAATTTGTATATTGCTGACCTGAATAATAATCGAATTCGCAAGGTCTCCGCCGACGGAACGATCACAACCGTTGTTGGTGACGGTACAAACGGCTACGCCACAGATGGACAGATCGGGACGGCAACCGCCATCGCGAATCCAGCGGCGGTCGCAGTCGATGTCGCCGGGAATCTGTACGTAGCGGATTCCGGTCACAACATCGTACGCAAGGTCAGTGCGACCACGAGCATCACACTGGCGATTGCGGGTACCAGTAACCCCACCTTCACGGGGGATGGTGGTCCCGCGACGTCAGCCGGAATGTACGGGCCGTACGCTCTCACGCTCGACTCTCAGGGCAACCTTTACATCGCAGATATCTTTCATCATCGGATACGAGAGGTCCAAAACGCACAGGCCACCCTCTCCTATCAGCCCATCCGCGTTGGACGCACATCTGCCTCGCAATCCCAAACGGTTGAGAACGACGGAAACAGCCCACTCAACTTCAGCAACCTCAATCCGGACAGCAACTCGGCCGTGAGCGCCTCGGCAACAAGCTGCGTCGTCGGAACTCCCGTTGCCGTGGACGCCACGTGCGTCATCGGTGCGGAGTTCTTCCCCCAGGTAACGGGCACAGCTATCACCGCGCTAATTCAGCCGCTGTCCGACGCCGTAAATTCCCCGGGCGTAATCAAGCTGGGAGGCGAGGTGGATGAGCTCGACCCGACAAAGACGGTGCTTGTGTCGAGCGCAAATCCTGCAGCTCTGGGGAGCACTGTAACCTTGACCGCGAACGTCTCAGGCGAGCCCGCGCAGCCCACCGGCAACATTCGTTTCTACGACGGGACGACTCTGCTTGGCACCGTCGCAACGAACGCCTCCGGCGTTGCCACGTTCGCCACCAATGCGCTGTCTTTCGGGTCCCATGCTATTACGGCTAACTTCACCGGCGATGCTCAGGATTCTCCGAGTACCTCTGCGGTCACAACCCAGGTCATCCAGAATGCGGCTGTTGTCACTCTCTCGGCAAACGCGCCGTCAGTAAAGGTCGGACAGAGCGTGATCCTGACGGCGAACGTGTCGGTCAGTGGAGCGCAACCCACCGGCGTCGTCGTCTTCAACGACGGAACAACTCCCTTCGCGACGGTCTCTCTCGGAACAAACGGCACTGCTGTGACGACGATTAGTTCTCTCACCGCGGGGATACACACGCTAAGCGCGGTCTACAAGGGCGACACGAACACGCTCCCAGGTACGTCACAAAAACTCAGCGAAACCATCGAGAAATGGCTTGTTAATATCACGATGGCGTCCTCAAAGACGCCCAGTGTCATTGGCGATTCGCTTACCGTCTCCGTCACCGTCACGCCATCCAGCACGGTGACACCCTCTGGTTCGGTCGTGCTCAAAGACGGCGCGACCACTCTGGGAATAGTCAAGCTGGATACAACGGGAGCGGCCAGCTTCGATGTGTCCTCTCTCTCCGTAGGCACTCACGCGCTCTCCGCCAGTTTCCCGGGTGATTATACAAACGCCGCCAACACCTCTGCTTCGTACTCACAGACGATTCAGCAACTGGCGACGACAACGACCCTCGTCTCATCTGCCAACCCCTCCAACGGTAATGCCTTAATACACCTCACTGCAAAAGTAACCGCAACTGTTACAAATGTAACAGCCGGCGATTTGACAGGCACAGTCACCATCAAAGATGGTGCGACTATTCTCGGCAACGGTCCGATCTCCTCAGAAGGTGTGTTCAGTCTGGACATCAGCAGTCTCTCCGTCGCCGATCATCTGCTCGTCGCCACCTACAGCGGCATCACCAACTACGCAGGCAGTGTCTCCAGCACGCTTGATCAGAAGGTGATTCTCGCGACCACCTCCGTGCAGCTCTCGTCAAGTGCCACCTCCGTCATCGCCGACAACAGCATTCTTTTCACTGCCGTTGTCACCGGCAATGGCTCCGTTCCGACCGGGTCTGTCACTTTCTTAGACGGATTGGTTAGTCTCGGGTCCGCCTCACTGAACAGCGCAGGTCAGGCAAACCTAAAGCTAAGCGGTCTATCGTCAGGGAGTCATCTGCTCACCGCGCGGTATGGCGGTGACACCGCGGATAGCGGCAGCGTCTCTGCCCCGGTAACCGAAACCGTCAGTCAGGCGATCACCGCCATTGCACTCATATCGAGCAGCAATCCTGCTAGCGCTGGCACCTCGATCACCTTCATTGCCAGCCTCACAAGTAATGGAAGCCTGCCGACCGGATCGATCCAACTGCGAGATGGCTCCACGGTGATCGGCAGTGGGCTGATCACCGCAACCGGATCTGCGCAGTTCACCCTCAGCACGCTCACCCCGCAGTCTCACGGTCTTACTGCCTTCTTTGTTGGCGACGCTGACCATCTTCCGAGTACGTCACTAGCCTTGAACCAGGTCGTTCAGCTTGCAACCAGTACGGCGAGCATCATCTCCGCAGAGAATCCGGGCCTCTTGGGTGCAGCTGTTTCCTTCACGGCCCAGGTGAATGGTCCCGGAACGCAACCGACGGGCACCGTCGTCTTCCTGGACGGCACAACCACCCTTGCTGTTGTGCCGTTGTCGTCTGCTGGTGCTGCGAGCTTTAGCGCAAATGCTCTCACCATCGGAACCCACGTCATCACGCTTCGCTACGACGGTGATGCCACACACTCCGGCAGCGCTCCAGCAACCCTCGTCGAACGCATGCAGCAGAGCACCTCCACGTCGATCGTGTCGAGTGTCAGCCCATCGCTCGTAGGCAGGTCGGTGACGTTCAGCGCCACGGTGACCGGAGCAAGCGTCAACCCTATTGCAGGGAATGTAAACTTCTATGACGGTGCCACGTTACTCTGCAGCTCCTCGCTTGAAGCCGCGGGAACGGCCATCTGTGCTACCGCTTCGCTCTCCGCGGGCACTCACCTGGTCTCTGCCAGCTACCAGGGAGACCCGAACGATCGTGCCAGCCAGTCCGTGTCCCTCTCGCAGGGTGTCAACACGGCTGACACAAGCGTGACGATCCTCTCCAGCACAAACCCCTCCGTCGCAGGAACAGCGGTTACGTTTAGCGCCAACGTCGTCAGCCACGGCCAGTCTGCCACCGGATCTGTCACGTTCCTTGATGGATCAGCCGTGCTGGGCGTCGCTCCGGTCGTAGGAGGAACCGCGAACCTCTCGGTCAAGTCGCTTACGGCGGGTCAGCACGCCATCATCGCGCGGTACGGCGGGGACGCTGGAACGCAGGTCAGCACCTCCACTGTGCTGCTGCAGGTCGTGCAGCAGCCAACCATTGCTGCGCTTGTCTCGAGCCTCAATCCCGCTCTCACCGCGCAGAGCATCACGCTCGCCGCGACGGTGGGCAATGGAGTGAATGCAATCGGAACCCTGTCCTTTTTTGACGGCAGTGCGGCGATCGGCACCGCGGAATTGGGGTCTGATGGCTCCGCCTCCATCAACTTGCCCTCACTAACCGCTGGGACTCACTCCCTCTCGGCTCGCTACAGCGGGGACAGCTACAATCTCGCGTCCGTCTCCGGCACTCTCAACGAGGTCGTGCAAATGCGGCCCACAACGTCATCAATGACAGCGTCCTCAGACGGCTATCTTGATGGTCAGCAGGTCACGCTGGTGGCCGTCATTCACTACACAGGTCCGGTCGTTCCCAAAGGCGCCGTCACCTTTACGGCGAACGGTCAGGTTCTCGGAATCGCGACAGTCTCAGCCGCTTCCGCTGCCACCCTCACGCTTGAGCCGACCGCGATCCGCTACTACATCATCGCTACCTACTCGGGCGATGCGATTTATAGTGGCTCACAAACGACGCAGTACAACACCACAAAAGGATCATCGACCAGCTTCAGCCTGACCTCTGATCCCTCGTCCTTCTCCCTGCCAAGCGGCGATCATCGCTCTTTGACACTGACCCTGGCCGCTAGCGCAAGCTTCAGCGACGATCTCTCATTCGGCTGTCTCAACCTGCCAGCCGAGGCGACCTGCACCTTTTCCTCAAATCAGATGACCGTCGGCGCAGGTGGAACAAAGACGCTTACCGTAATGTTCGACACCGGCAATCCCCTTGGTTCCGGTACCAACACCACCACAACAACCTCTCGGCTCTCGCGCAAGACTTTAGTTTTTGAGGCAAGCTTGCTCTATCCCGCAGGTATTCTGCTCGGCGTGCTGCTTGTCGTTGCGCGGCGTGGTCGGCACCTGAAGCCGCTGCTCTCGATCCTCGTGCTCGTCTGCATGGGGTTCACCTCAGGCTGCGGTAATAAGCTCAACACCACCACAACGCCTAAGGGCTCGTACACAATTCGCATCATCGCCACAGGTGCGACAAGCAGCATAAGCCAAATAGCTGACGTCATCGTCACGGTGCAATAATGACGTCGCTTCTTGGCCACGTCATTGGCGTTGCCCTTGCAGCAGCCGCCATGCTGAGCGCAGCAAGAGCCGCGGCTCAGGCGCTTCCTACGGCAACAGGTCCCGCGTCAACTGTCCAGGTGGGCGCGGGGCTCTCCGGATACCACATTGACTATGGACAGCGGTGGCTCGGTGGACCGTTTGCCTGGGCCAACTATAATCCCTGGTTACATCTGGGTATCGAGGGCGAGGCGCGCTCCCTGCACTACAACCAGGACCTTGGGGTACACGGCTCCACGTTCCTCGTTGGGCCGCGCATTGCATTCCACCGAGGCTCCACCGAGCCATACCTGAAGGTGCTCGCGGGTTCAGGACGATTAGCCCTTCCCTATGCCTACGCTCATGGCAGCTATTTCGTAGTTGCAGCGGGCGGCGGCGTAGACGTAGATC
The DNA here is from genome assembly GCA_964235665.1 of uncultured Acidobacteriaceae bacterium. Classification (GTDB taxonomy): domain Bacteria; phylum Acidobacteriota; class Terriglobia; order Terriglobales; family Acidobacteriaceae; genus Edaphobacter. The sequence continues at coordinate 2,667 of CAXSAY010000004.1, read as the reverse complement.
TCGGTACCGTAATGAAGATCCGTGTCATTGATTTCACTTACCAGCAATGGCCCGCATTCACCTTCGGCACTATGACCTCCTTTGGAGCCTCAGCCGGCATCAGTGTCACTTTACGTAGAGGTGAAACATGGAGGACAGAGGAACATTAGAACTGCGACCAGCGCATGAACTCTGGCTATCACCCGAGCGCACAGCAGTAGCGGTGGAGCATGATGCTTTGACCCTTTCGTAAGAGCTTCTCGGACAGCCGTTTAGCGTATGAAATGGCTGGAGGGTTAGCGGGCTCAACGGCCAAAGTTGTATGCGAAAGCTCACCACCCCGAGGTACGAGCTTGCATGCTCCCGCTTATATGACTTATGAGGACCAATGCACCGGAGGAACTCCGGCTTCTTCCAAAAGGCAAATTACATTCTCGGCGCTGACTGTGCAGGCAGGTTGTGGAGGCTTAGACCGAACTTTCGATGGCCGGCTCTTCCGGTTGATGGCCAAGGCTGGCCAAATGCAGGGACGCTCATCTGGGAGGAGAAGGCGATCTGGCGCACAATCTTATCCCCTTCTGGTTATCTACCTTCGACCATTCGAATGGTCGGCTTGCTTCAGTTGCGCAAAGTGACTTTCGACGGCAAGAGGTGAGGAGATGTGGTGGGAAGACAGGAAACACACTCTCGACGCTATGCCTGCTAGGCAGCTAAACGTCCATTCTGCGCGACTTGTTGACTTCGGAAGGACTCCCGATGACGGGCTGGCCACCTGTAGGAGTCCTTCTGCTTGAATCTTCCTCTCGTCATCGTCTTCTTTTCTCTACTGTAGAGCGGCCTTCGGGCGTGAAAGCTGGGACCCTAACGGCAGCTGCGGAGAGCGCTCCGCCCCCCACCTTGCCCAACAAGGGAATCTCACCTTCCTTCGTTGACTTCTGGACGCGGATACGAACTGGGCGTATCAGAGTCTCTCCGTCTACGTTCTTCTTATCAGGTTGAGGTTTCCTATTCGATGTCTTCTGTGTCGATTGCGACTGAAGCCGATTCAATGACATATACCGCTCCATAGAGTCAAAGTGTTGTGAGACTATACCTTTCTGAGAACTGAGGGAATGCCCTGTTTTGGTCATTTCCGCTGATGAGAGCGATTTAGCATGCGTCACCATCGCTGATTGCGCTCATGCAGGAGCTCTATACGGCCAAGTTGCCCGCCATTTGTTCTGGATCGATCAGGTTCATTGGGCTCGAAGGAGTCAGGGTTGAGACGTCTTGCATCAGATCATAGGTCGGTTCTAGCTAGCTCGACTTATAAGCTCTGACACAGTTACCGAGTTTATAGATTGAGAAAGACCCCAGAAATCATCTGCGACTCCGACTGATGAGATTAGAAATTATAATCGTCAGTATGACGTTGAGGTTTGATCCAACAAGCTTGGGGTAAAGTACTTCAATCGGGCCTTTGTCTGCAAAAACTTAGGAGTGCTTGTAAGGACGACCAAGATGCAGGTCAATGTGGAAGGCTCAGCAACGCGACATTTCGCCTAGTCTTGCAGATCGCCGTCCAGAAGCTGCACGACGCAACCATTTCTCAATCGATTTTCGCGCCAACGAGCGACGTTCTATTTTCTCGAGCTCCCGACCTGCTCTACAGAGTATAGAGATGGCTTCATTGTGGGCCGCAATTGAACTACGCTCTTTTTTAAGCTGCTGAATGAACAAATAGCTTACAGCACGAGAGAGCTTCTCTGATGCCTGTTCAAGCTCAGAGTTCTCGCTGCGGCGTTCAAGGTGAAAAGGATACTGATGAAGTGGAAGAACAGGAACCTGAAGGAGAGCGGAGGAAGTCAGCGAGGTTTGCATAGACTTGTTATCGGCCGCAGTCACCGAAAGTTAAGGTTCGACAGCTTTTTGTTTAAAGCTCTGAGTTCTGACTATGGAGCTCGTTGTATTAGGTCCGTCTAAAGGGTGGTAGCCCATGACCTAACGTCATGTCTGACGCTTTCTGAGCGGTCACTTTCGAAGCTAAGCAAGGGAGTTGGCAGTGTTGTGCCACGCTCATCTCCTGCTCCTATACAGTCACAACGGTACTCATGAAGACGCATGGATCGTCACACAAAAGGGGACCGGTAGAATGTACCTTCTGCTTTTGACCCTCAGCTCTGAAGTTCTAGCTTTGAACAACGACGGCTTCAGTTGGTATACGGTTAGCTTTTTCGCATCTCTTACAGGACAGATCGTGCCGTTAGGTGTCATCTACCGAAAGGGTGTTTGACAGAGCACAGTGCTTTCGTAAGCGCTGGTCGGATACGTTCATTGGTGAGCGTGAGGGATGTCTAGGGGCTAAGCTCCCGAAGGAGAACCTGCGGTGCTGCGTCGTGGAACGTGAGGGTGCCTTCTGCTTTATAAGTTCGCCAGAGTAGCACGGTCCAACGTGTTCGGTATCCATCTCAAAAGATGGGCACTTTATGCGTGCAAGTCAGGGGTATGCTCTCTTGAACTGACCTGTTAGTTGCATGGCCAAGTGTCACTTAGGTAAGGACAATCGCCTAGACTTTCGTAGGGATGATGATTGTTTAGAGAGTGGCGAAGGGCCTAGGGCGGATGCATAAGCGAGTGGCTACTACTGGGATCCTGGGATGAGGGGAATGCGAGCGAGAGTTATTTTGCTGGCGCTGCTGCTGTGGCCGT
>CAXSAY010000003.1:0-303744 GCA_964235665.1 uncultured Acidobacteriaceae bacterium | reverse complement strand
GCGGCGACATCTACGTCACCTGCACCGGCAATCTCGACATCATCACCCACGAGCACATGCAGCAGATGAAGGATCAGGCCATCGTCTGCAACATCGGCCACTTCGACAACGAGATCCAGATGGACGCGCTGAACGGTGACGCGAACGCGACGCGCCTGAATATCAAGCCGCAGGTCGATAAGTACACCTTCGCGAACACCGGCAAGAGCATCTTCGTCCTCGCCGAAGGCCGCCTCGTCAACCTCGGCTGCGCCACCGGCCACCCCTCCTTCGTCATGTCGGCCAGCTTTTCGAACCAGACCCTGGCCGCCCTTGATCTCTGGGCCAATCGCGACACCTACCAGATCGGCGTTTACATCCTGCCCAAGCGACTTGACGAAGAGGTCGCCCGTCTCCACCTCGAGAAGATCGGCGTCAAGCTCACCACACTCTCACCCAAGCAGGCCAGCTATCTCGGCGTCCAGCCCGAGGGCCCGTACAAGTCCGATCACTATCGTTACTAGGTAACGTGCGCGCTCTCGTTGCCCTTCGATAGCGATCTGCCGTCATCTAAAGCACCAACAAGAAGACTGGCCGTGGAGCTCATCTCCACGGCCATCTTCTTGCGGCAACACCTCGCCTTGGAGCGCATCGTCGCATAATCCGCGACACCATCCGTCCCCAACACCCTAGTTCGTCGCGGTCGGGGAAAGATAATCCGTCGCCGGAATAATCTGCACACCCGGCGTCGTCACCAGCTGCTGATCCACCAGCACGATCGTCGTCGCGGACCCGCCCGAGTACGCCACCTGCGCCCCGGTATAGGTCGCCACCGTCATGCTCGTCGGAACCGTCCCCGTCGGAACAATCACCAGGCTGTACGTCCCCGTCGGTACATTCAGGTACGAGGGCGCATTCCCAAACGTCAAATTCGTGATCAGCGGGGTCACCGCCGTAAACTTCTGCCCCATCGGCACCAGATACACATCCACCGCGCCAATCTGCGTCGCCTGGTCGATAAACCGCAAGGAGATCTGGCCAGACGGAGCCGCCTGCGACTGATCCTTCAGCACCAGCTCCTGCAGGTTCGCCGCTACGTTTCCGATCAGCACCGTATATTGACTGGAGTCCACGAACGTGTTCTTCGCCGAGACCAGAACCTGCTTCGTTCCCGCCGTGTCCGCGGAGACCGTATCCGTACCCGCGTTGACCGCAATATACGAGCTCACCTTGGCGAAGCCGACGTTGTACGCCAGAATGCCATTGTTCAGGTACATATCCAGCCCTGGCGCATCCGGTGAGGCCGTGATAATCCGCACCTGCGACGCCGTCGGGCTGCTCACCACCGCTTGGCATCCCGCCAGCAGCAGCGACACCGGAGCCAGCATCAAACTCACAATCAACCGCGGCGGCTTCAAACAGAGTTTCGTCGTCATGGCAGGAAGGCAACCGGCAGTATGCATGGGAACGGGCACGGCAATATGAGCTACTTTATCCGATTTCTTCCTAAGCAATCCCTAACCTTCGGGGGGTTGACTCCGCGCATCTCCTTGATTACAGTACTTGCCCTTGCCGCGTCCACCTCTCGCCCTGTTCCCGCCCAGACCGTCGCTCCAGCCGCCGCCACACCGGTCTCAATCCAGTCACCAACCGTTGAGCCCATCGTCAGCATGCGCGATCCGGCTACCGGCACCGCCGCCCTTCCGCCAGCCGCCCGCAAAAAGTCCTACGACGTCTCTGTCACTGGCGCCGCCTGGATCGACTCCGGCCTCGCCGTCGTCGGCGGCGAGCACCTCACCATCACCTCCACCGGATCGATCACTCTCGTCGACGGCCGACCTGTCACCGCCGATGGTCTTGATCGCGGCTGGAAAGATCTCCTTCGCCAGTTCCCGCTCAACCAGGCCAACACCGGTGCCCTCATCGGCCGCGTCAGCGATCTCGGCGCCTCTGTCCCCTTCCTCATCGGCGCCAAGGCAGACGCCGTCATGCCGACCAGCGGCCATCTCTATCTGCGCACCAACCTCTCTGACGACCTCACCGCGACCGGCGACCTCAAGGTCACCATCCGCCCCGTCAGCACTCCCGCCGTCTCGACCACCCGCCCCGCTACCCCCGTCGCCGCTCCCGTCTCCGGCCTGCTTACCCCCGCACTCTTTGCGGGCATCCCACGTCGTGTCGGCGATCAAAGCGGCGATCCCGGAGACATGGTCAACTTCGGCCTCATCGGCACCGAAGCGCAGATTCAGGCCGCCTTCAAGAACGCCGGCTGGGTCGCGGTCGACAAAACCGACCAGGCCGCCGTCTTCCATGGCCTACTGTCCACCCTCAGCCATCAGGCCTATGTCGCCGTCCCGATGAGCACCCTCTATCTCTTCGGCCGCCCGCAGGACCTCTCCTTCGCTCGCGCCGACCCCATCACCGTCGCCGCCGAGCGCCACCATCTGCGCGTCTGGAAGAGCCCCGAGATGGTCAACGGCCGCCAGCTCTGGGTCGGCTCCGCCACCCACGACATCGGCTTCGAACGCGACCAGCGCAACAACGGCACCACCCACAAGATCGATCCCGACATCGACGTCGAGCGGAAGTTCCTCGTTGACAGCTTCGACAGCACCGGCGCCTTCTCAAGCGCCGCCTACGTCACCCCGTCTGACCCGCTCCGCACCGCCAGAACCGCCACCGGCGGCACCTTCTTCTCCGATGGCCGCATCGCCGTCATGGAGCTCAAGCCCGATCTCCAATAAGCGGCGCACCCCACCCTCGCAAGCGAAAACCCGCCTTTCGCTTTCGCCGGGGAGCGAAGCGACTCGATCCGCCAACAAAGAAGCAGCTTTCCAATCCGAAAGCATCGAGCTGCCACCGAACCCAGATCCTCCGTCCCGATACAACTGTGCAACCGATGGTGGGCTAATCTTCTTCACAGGGATTGCGTTCGCGACCATCAGTGTGATGACATTCGGAACAGCGCCGATTCTCGTCGGTGCAGCCTGGGCAGGCATTGGCTTCTGGGGCGCGACAGGCGCCTCGGTCTGGGGTGCTGGCCACGTCGTCGCGGGTTGCGGGTTCTAGGAGAGTGACATGGGATGGCTCGTTCACAACATTCACCATTTCGATGTGCCGCTGGGGATGTCCCTTTCGCTCTTCACGATGATTGCGACGTACATCGACCAAAAGCGTAAGAAGCAAGGCCGCCTCGGGGGAATCACCTTGTCACGAGCAGCGATTGTGACGGTTATCGTGATCGGCGCGATCTGCTGGACTCTTGTGGGCATTTCGATCGCACGCCTCTACGTCTGAGCGACCGACTTACCGAGGGACGGCCAGGCGCGGACACGCTTGGCCGTTTCCCGTTAGAGCAGCTCTTCTTCCTTCAGATCCCGAAAGGACGCGGCAGCCATGCGCAGGCTTCCCGTCTGGATCATCTCGTCAGCGCCATCGCCAGTAATCTCTAACAACAGTCCCTGCTACTTCTTCACTCGCGACGCGATGATGTTGTCCTTGATCTTGTTGTACGTCGCCTGCGGCAACACACCCTTGCTCACCAGCTGGGTCTTCATCGTGTATGGCCGCCCATCGATAATCCGCTTGGCATACGCATCCCCAATCCCGCTGAACGACTTCAGCTGATCCGCTGTCGCCGTATTAATGTCCAGCTTGTCGCCGCTGGTCGCGGCCGCGGTCTGCGTCTTGGCTGCTGTCGCAGTCTGCGCGGTCTTCGAAGTCTGGGCCCCGAAAAGCGGAAGCGCTATAAATAGAACCGCAGCCACGGCAAATCGTCGGATCACGAACATGGAAGCTCCTTGAAGGTACGAGGTAGAGAGGCAAACGATGCGACCGCCAGACTAGCGAACCATCTCGCCTCGGTCAACGATTCCTTGCTCTCCGTCCGTTTGACACCACCCCGCCCACCCATTACCGTTAAGCCTGATGAGCACACGCCTTCACCATCACGGACACTCCCATCATCAGTCGCATCGCATGGTGGCGGAGTCTGGTGGGTCGAAGTAAGCAGATCGCTTCTCACGACCTCAGAAAGGCCCGCCAACGCGTCCTCCGCGAGCGGGCCTTTCTTTTGCCACCCGCTCGGACCTCCGCAAAGCTACCCTCAAAAAGGAACTCATGACTCCCACCGCCTCCACTCCCGCCATCGACTTCAACAAGATGGGCGGCCTCGTCCCCGGCATCGTGCAGGACGCCAGGTCCGGCGAGCTCCTCATGCTCGGCTTCCTCAACGAACTCAGCTACAACAGGTCCCTCGAAACCGGCTTCGTCACCTTCTGGAGTCGCACCCGCAACACGCTCTGGATGAAGGGTGAAACCAGCGGCAACCGCCTCCGCATCCTCTCCGCCGCAACCGACTGCGATAACGACGCGCTCCTCTTTCAGGTCGAAGTCGAAGGCGATGGCCTCGTCTGCCACGAAGGCACCGTCTCCTGCTTCACCAAACCCGTCGCCGTCACGGTGCCCGCAAGTGCCTCCCAGCAAGAGGTCGCCCGATGAGCAAGGAGCAGAAACTTCGCCTCGGCATTCCCAAAGGCTCGCTCCAGGACGCCACGATCGCCCTCTTCGAACGCGCCGGCTGGCGCATCTTCGCCAACGGCCGCTCCTACTTCCCTTCGATCGACGACGACGACATCGAGTGCATGCTCGTCCGCGCGCAGGAGATGGCCCGCTACGTCGAGCACGGCGCCCTCGACGCCGGCCTCACCGGCAACGACTGGATCCTCGAAAACCAGTCCGACGTTGAACGCATCACCTCGCTCACCTACTCCAAGCAGTCCCGCACCCGCGTCAAGTGGGTTCTCGCCGTCCCCGAAGACTCGCCTTTCCAGCGGCCTGAAGATCTCGCCGGCAAGATCATCGCGACCGAGCTCGTCGAGTACACCAAACGGTACTTCGCCGAAAAAAACATCCCCGTCAAAGTCGAGTTCTCCTGGGGCGCCACCGAGGTCAAACCGCCCACCCTCGCCGACGCCATCGTCGAAGTCACCGAGACCGGCTCGTCGCTCAAAGCCAACCGCCTCCGCATCATCGAAACCCTCATGGAGTCCGAGACCCAGCTCATCGCTAACCGCGCCGCCTTTGCCGACGACTGGAAGCGCAAAAAGATCGAGAACGTCTCCCTCATGCTCAACGCCGCCATCGCCGCCCAGGATCGCGTCGGCCTCATGATGAACGTCATGAAGACGGACCTCACCGACGTCCTCCACGTCCTGCCCGCGCTCAACTCCCCCACCATCTCCCAACTCTCCGATGCCGAGTGGGTCGCCCTCAACACCATCCTCGACGAGCGCACCGTCCGCGACGTCATACCCAGACTCAAAGACGCCGGCGCCACCGGCATCGTCGAGTACCCTCTCAGCAAAGTCGTTCTCTAACCCACAGGTACCCACCCGATGAAGCTCACTCTCATCATCACACTCAGCCTTCTCGCCCTCCTCGCTCTCGCCTCCGGCATCAACTACCTGCGCCAGCGCCGCGCCCAGGCAAAGATCCAAGCCGAAGGCCTGGTGCTCTACGGCACCGTCATCTCGTCCGCGCTGGTCGGCGGCTGGCTCAAATACCTCGCGCTCTACGACATCAAGCTCCGCATCCAGGAGCCCGCAAAATTGCCTCGCGAGGTCAAACTCCGCACCCGCCTTCCACCCAACCAGCGCATCACCGCCAACATGAGCCTCATCGTCGTCGTCGACCCCCGAAAGCCCGAGCAGGTCTACCCCGCCACAGCCGAAGCCGCCAAACGCGTCACCCTCACCGGCTCGCGCACCGAGCAGAAACTCATGAAGGCGCAGCTCAAGAACCCGCGCCGCTTCCATCAGCGCACTCAGTCCGGCTACCAGCCGCCCATTAACAAGATCCGCTGACCGAAATCGTAACCACATCCGTACCAGATAAGTAGGCCCCGTGAAGCTACTCAAGACCTTCGGCGCCACCCGCGACGAAGCCGAAGCCGCCATCCGCCAGATCGAGCATCGCGGCGACACCAACACCGCCAAAGTCGCGCCCATCGTCGACGATATCCTCTCCGCCATCCGCACCCGTGGCGACGCCGCCCTTCTCGACTTCGCCACCCGTCTTGACGGCTTCCATGGTGACTCCGTCGCCGGCCTTCGCGTCTCCGAAGAAGAGATGCGCTTCGCCTGGGACACGGTCCCGGACGACCTCAAAGCCGCCATGCTCGTCGCGCAAGCCAACATCCGCGCCTTCGCTGAGCGGCAGCTGCCCAAAAGCTGGAGCACACAGCAAGGCCCCGGCATCGAGACCGGCCAGGTCGTCCGCCCGCTCGGCTCCGTCGGCTGCTACGTCCCTGGCGGCCGCTATCCGCTGCCCTCCACCCTTCTCATGACCACCACACCCGCCCAGGTCGCCGGCGTTCCCCGCATCGTCGTCTGCTCACCCAAACCCGCTCTCGAGACGCTCGCCGCTGCGCATCTCGCCGGCGTCACCGAGTTCTTCCGCATCGGCGGCGCACAAGCCGTCGCCGCGCTCGCCTACGGCACCGCTACAGTCGCCCGCGTCGACAAGATCGTCGGCCCCGGCAACTCCTTCGTCACCGCCGCCAAGCTCGCCGTCTCGACCCTCTGCGGAATCGACATGCCCGCCGGCCCCACCGAGATCGTCGTCACCTCGGAGACCGGTAACCCCCGTGGCATCGCCGCCGATCTCGTCGCGCAGGCCGAGCACGATCCCGAAGCCCTCGCCATCCTCATCACGACCAATCTCGAGCTCGCCGCAGCCGTCCGCCGCGAGGCCGACCTGCAATCCGCCGCGAACCCCATCGCGCAGCAGTCCCTCGCCGCCCAGGGCTTTCTCTTTGTAACCGAGTCCGTTACCGGAGCTCAGTCCCTCACCAATCGCCTCGCCCCCGAGCATCTCTCGGTCGACGATGGCGCAGACGTCCGCTGGATCGGGAACGCCGGCTCCGTCTTCATCGGCCAGCACACCCCGCAGTCCCTCGGCGACTACATCTCCGGCCCCAACCACGTCCTTCCCACCGGCCGCAACGGTCGCATGCGCGGCGGCCTCTCCGTCCTCGACTTCGTTAAGATCATCACCGTCCAGCGCTACACCCGCGACGGCCTCGCCACGGTCGCCCCGCACGCCATCCGACTCGCCGAAGCCGAAGGCCTCACTGCTCACGCCAACAGCATCCGCGTCAAACTGGAGACTGCTTAGTCAACCTCACTACGCTGTCATCCTGAGCGAAGCGCAGCGAAGTCGAAGGACCTGCTTCTTACCCGCCACCACTCTCAAGGACGACCACCATGCCCGCCGAATCCTTCGCCACCACTCCCGCCACCCAGCTCGACGATCACCTCCCCGGCCACCACGCCGATCCCGCCCCCACTGCACCGCAGCCCCGCCGCCGCGTCCTCGCCGCACCCGAGTACCACCCGCCCCTCGCCGCCCGCACCGCCCTCCGCCTCGACTTCAACGAGAACACCTTTGCTCCGTCCCCTCAGGTCCTGGCCCGCCTGCAATCTGTAACGGCCGCCGATCTCACGGTCTATCCCGAGCGCGAGCACGCCGAGATCGCCACCGCCGCACACTTCGGGCTCGCCCCCGATCAGGTCCTCCTCACCAATGGCGTCGATGAAGCCATCCATCTCCTCTGCCTCGCCTTTCTCGAAGAAGACGACGAAGCCCTCATCAACACCCCCACCTTTTTCATGTACGACGTCTCCGTCGGCATGATGACCGGCAATCTCCAACGCATCCAGTCCGACGACTCCTTCTCGTTCCCCTTAGCCCGCTTTCTCGCCGCCATCACCCCACGCACCAAGCTCATCCTCGTTGCCAGCCCCAACAACCCGACCGGCATCACCGTCTCGCGCGAGCACCTGCTCGAGATCGCCGCCGCGGCGCCCCACGCCGTCCTCTTCGTCGACGAGGCCTACTTCCACTTCCATGGTGAATCAACCCTCGAAGACGTAGGCCACATCCCCAACCTCATCGTCGGCCGCACCTTCTCGAAGGCCTACGGTCTCGCTAATCTCCGCCTCGGCATGCTCGCCGGCCCCGCCCCGCTCATGCACGCCGTCCGCAAGGTCGCGTCGCCCTACAACGTCAACGGCATCGCCCTCGCCGTCCTGCCCGAAGCCCTGGCCGACATCGCCTACCTCGCCTGGTACACCAGCCAGGTCCGCACCGGGCGCGACCGCATCCAATCCGCCTTCGCCGGCCTCAACATCCGCTTCTGGCCCAGCGAAGCCAACTTCGTCCTCTTTGAGATCGGCCCTCGCCATGCCGAGTTCGTAACTCTCATGCGCACAAAAGGCATCCTCCTCCGCGACCGCTCCTCCGACCCCGGCTGCGACGGCCTCGTCCGCATCACCGTCGGCATCGAAGATCACGTCACCCGCGGCCTCCAAGCCCTCCGCGAAACCCTCCACGAGATGAACTGGCAACGCCCGTAGCTCTCTTGCTGTCATCCTGAGCCAAGCGAAGGTCCCGCTTCTCTCCCGAAGACGCTCACACCCTACAAAAACAGCCGTCATCTCGACCCGAGCAACGCGAGCGGAGAGACCTCCGTATTTTGCTGCACCCGCCACCGCAAAGCGGGTGCCCCATCCATGACAGCTTTATCGTCATGGGTGGGTTCATCGGACCTGAAAGGGCCGACCCTAACCACTGCTGATCCTGCCGTATCATCAGACCGACAACGCAGCTTTTACTGCCCGAGAGATCATGACCCCCCGCACCGCCACCATCACCCGCGACACCACCGAAACCAAAATCGCCCTCACCCTCAACCTCGACGGGGAGGGCACCTACCAGGTCTCCACCGGCATCCGCTTCTTCGATCACATGCTCGAGCTCTTCACCCGCCACGGCGGCTTCGATCTCACCCTCACCTGCAAGGGCGACCTCGACGTCGACCAGCACCACACCGTCGAAGACACCGGCATCGCCCTCGGCGAGGCCGTCCTCCAGGCCCTCGGCGACAAACGCGGCATCCTCCGCGCCGGCTACTTCGTCATGCCCATGGACGAGACCCTCGCCGTCGCCGCTATCGATCTCTCCGGCCGCACCGCCTACGCCGTCGACGATCAGGTCAACGTCCCCCTCGTCGGCGACCTGCAAACTGAATTGGTTACAGACTTCTTCGAAGGCTTCGCCCGCGGCGCCAAATCAAACGTCCACATCAAGGTCCTCTACGGCCGCTCCAACCACCACAAGATCGAAGCCTCCTTCAAAGCATTCGCCCGAGCCCTCCGCGGCGCCTGCTCCCGCGACGAACGCATGGCCGACCTCCTCCCCAGCACCAAAGGCCTGCTGTAACCCGCTACGACATCACCGAGACGATAACGACTATGTCCCAGAGAACTCCACTCGACACCATCCAGGCCCTCGATCACGCCTTCAACACCGGCGATCTTGAAACCATTCTTCACTTCTACGATACCGATGCCGTCCTGCTCAACCAGCTCGGGCAGGAGACCCGCGGCATCGCCGCCATTCGCGATCTCTACGGCGACGCTCTCCACGCCAACCCGCACGTCGAACAACTTGAGACCCACATCATCGAAGCTGATGGCATCGCCCTCTTCACCTCGCGGTACATCCTCAAAAACGGCGACGAACCCCGGCAAACCTTCGTCTCCACCGTCGTTCTCCGACAAGGATCCGATGGCACCTGGAAGAACCTCATCGATAACGCCCGCGGTCCCGACGTGCTCACACCCTCCGCTTGATCCCTCCCATGCACATCCAGACTGAATCTCGCTTCCAGACCGACACCCGCCTTCGCCGCGTCCTCCGCGAGGCCGTGCTCCACCCGCTTCCCGGCAAGTGGCACTTCACCGAGTCGCCCACGCCGACTTTGCCACCAGCCTCCACGCCGAAGCCCTCGCCCTCGTCCGCGACGGCGACCTCTGGAGCCAGCTTGTCCCCGCCGATCTCGCAACCGCCGAGCCCCTCACCCTCTGGTCCATCCACTTCGAACCCGGCATCGACAACAGCGGCTTCGTCGGCTGGCTCGCCACCCTCATCAAGCAGCACACCGGCAGCGGCGTCGCTGTCATCTGCGGCCAGAACACCCAACGAGGCGGCATCTTCGATTACTGGTGCGCCCCTTCACCCGCCGCCCCTGCTATCCAGGATCTCTTCGCCCAGTTCCGCTCCTTCGCTTAGGCTCAGACAAATACCCATGATCGCCATCATCGACTACAAAGCCGGCAACCTCACCAGCGTCGTCAAAACGCTCCGCTACCTCGGCGCCGAATCCAACAACTCCGGCAGCCCCGAAGACCTCGTCGTCACCCAGAACCCCGCTGACCTCCGTCAAGCCTCGAAGATCGTCCTCCCCGGCGTCGGCCACTTCCGCTCCACCCAGCTCCTGCACGACCTCGAACTTACCGCAGCCACCCGCGAAGCGATCGCCAAAGGCACCCCGTTCCTCGGCATCTGCGTCGGCCTGCAGTGGCTCTACGACGGCTCGACCGAAGCCGAAGCCACCGAGGGCCTCGCGCACTTCGGCGGCTCCTGCGAGCACTTCCCCGCCACCTTCAACCACGCCCCACTCAAATCCCCGCACGTCGGCTGGAACTCCCTCGACTCCATCCGCCCCGAGTCCCGCCTTCTGCGCGGCATCGCCCCGGGCAGCTTCGTCTACTACACCCACTCTTGGCGCGCCCCCGTCAGCTCTGATACCGCGGCGGTTACAAACTACGGCGGCCCCTTTACCGCCGTAGTCGAGCGCGACAACGTCATGGGCGTCCAGTTCCACCCCGAAAAATCCGCCGAGACCGGCCTCCAGATCCTCCGCAACTTCCTGGAGCTCTAGTCCTGCCGCATCAAAGGCTGAGTGCTCGATCCATGACAGTCTTCGAACGCATTCGCTGGCATGATTCGTCGTGGGGGCTCTCGGGTAGAGCGTCGGTACAGCCAGGCCAAAGTCGGGTGCCCCATCCATGACAGCTTCACCGTCATGGGTGGGTTCTTCCGGTGACCCTCACAGTGGCGCAATTCCACTCATCACCGACGTACAATCACCATAGACCGTAAGGGACGACAAAAGCGTCAGAACCGCGGCCTTGACTCGGCCGTGATCCAAACCTAACCCGAATCGATGGAAGATTTTAGACACAAAGTACCCGGGTGGAGGGGTACCGTAAGCCTGACATGCTGACCAAACGCATCATCGCCTGCCTCGACGTCCGCGACGGCCGCGTCGTCAAAGGAATCCAGTTCGTCGACATCATCGACGCTGGCGACCCCGCCGAGCTCGCCCACCGCCACGCCGCCGCCGGCGCCGACGAGATCGTGCTGCTCGATATCACCGCCACCCACGAGGGCCGCGGGACCTTGCTTGAAACGGTAGAACGCACCGCCGCCAAGCTCTTCATCCCCTTCACCGTCGGCGGCGGTATCCGCTCGGCCGAAGATGCCTCCGCCGTCTTCAACGCCGGCGCCGACAAGGTCTCGGTCAACTCCTCCGCCATTGCCCGCCCCGACCTCATCTCGGAGATCGGCTCCTCCTTCGGCGCCCAGGCCGTCATCGTCGCCATCGATGCCCGCAGAGCCGCAGGCTCGGCAGACCCCGTCGCCGAGGCCGAGGTCTTCGTCTCCGGCGGTCGCAAGCCCACCGGCCTTCGCCTGCTCGACTGGGCCCAGGAAGCCGCGGCGCGCGGCGCCGGCGAAATCCTCCTCACCAGCATGGACGCCGACGGCACCCGCGCCGGCTTCGACCTCGCCCTCACCCGCCGCGTGTCGGAAGCCGTCTCCATCCCCGTCATCGCCTCTGGCGGCGCCGGCAATGCGCTCCACTTCGCCGAGGTCTTCAGCCACGCCTCAGATGGCGGCCACGCCGACGCGGCCCTCGCCGCCTCCATCTTCCACTTCGGCATCACCGACTCTCGCGCCCTAAAGCGCGAGATCGCTATCACCGGCATCCCTGTCCGCCTGCCCTGCTAGCCTGAAGGAACACCCATGCTGATCCCCTCCATCGACCTCCTCGGCGGCCGCATCGTCCAGCTCGTCCAGGGCGAAAAACTGAAACTAGCCTTCGATGACTTCGAGCCCTGGATTGAGCGCTTTTCCAAATACCCGCTCGTCCAGCTCATCGATCTCGACGCCGCCATGCGTCAGGGCTCGAACCGCGACCTCATCCGCACCTTCACCTCGCGCCTTCCCTGCCAGGTCGGCGGCGGCCTTCGCACACCTGAGGACGGCCAAGCCCTGCTTGACGCCGGCGCCAGACGTGTCATCTATGGCAGCTCGCTCTTCAACGACAAAGGCGTCGACAAGCTCTTCGCCGCATCCCTCAAGCAGTCCCTCGGCGAAGACCAACTCGTCTTCTCCGTCGATACCAAAGCCGGCCGCGTCGCCACGAAAGGCTGGAAGGACTCCGTCGACCTCACCCCTGAAGAAGCCATCACCTGGCTCGAGGACTTCTGCGGCGCCTTCCTCTACACCCACGTCGACACCGAAGGCACCATGACGGGCTTCCCGCTCGACGTCGCCGCCGTCCTCCGCTCCACCACCGCCCGCCAGCTCATCTGCGCCGGCGGCATCAAGCAGCAATCCGAAATCGACGCCCTCGACGCCATGGGGGTCGACGCCGTCGCCGGCATGGCCGTCTACACCGGCGCTATCACCGCCTAAGACCTGCCTCGTCTGTACGGTCATCCTGAGCAAAGCGAAGGACTCGCTTTCCTACCGCGAAACTCCTTGCCTGCACAGACCTAGTCACTCGGCAAGGCATCCGCCAGCGCGTAGTACCCCTTTCGCGCCTGCACCTTGTACCCCTTCTGGCACGTCACGCTGATCGTCCGAAAACCGCCATCGAGCTTAACATTGCTCGGCGTATAGCTGGCCAGGTACTGCGTCCGCAGCTCATCCTGGATCTGGTCAAACGCCTCCTGCAACCGCTTGCCATTGTTCCCGACGTTGATCACGCGGCCACCCGTATCCGTCGCCAGCTTCTCCATGTCCCGGTCACCCGAGTACCCCAGCTGCAACCCACCATAGAAGCCGCGATCTGCAATCAAGATCACATACACAATGGCATTCGCCTTCTGCGCCGCCTCGGTCGCCGACTTCAGCGTCTCCTGCGATCCCTGATCGCCGCCATCGGTCAGCATCACAATGATCTTCCGCCCTGCCTCCGGCCGCAGCTTGTCGTGCGCCGCCAAATACACCGCGTCGTACAGCAACGTGCCGCGCGCGGCCCCATTCCCCGTCACCGAACCCGACCCCGTCCCGGTATTGATCTTCGCCTTATCAATTGCCCGCCGCAGTTCGTTCGGCGAATTCGTGTAATCCGAGATCAGATCGACATTGATGTCGAACGAGATCAGAAAGGCCTCATCCTTCTTCGTCAGCACATCCTTCAAAAACGCCGCGCCAGACTCCTGTTCGAGCGGCAGCACATTCTGCTGCGACCCACTCGTGTCCAGCAGGATGCCAATCGTCAACGGCAGATTCTTCTCCTGCGTAAACCGCTTCGTCACCTGCGGGTTTTTATCCTCGGTGATCGAGCAATCGTCCTTGTGCAGATTAGTGATGAACCCGTTCTTGTCCCGCACCGAGAAGTACAGGTTCACCAGGTTGGCCGTTACCTTGAAGGTCTGCGTGTCGGCTGAGTCCTGCTGCTCCGGTGCCGCGGTACTCGGCGGCGGCGGTCCGCCTGGGGTCGGCGCCTCTTGCGCACGGCTCAACTGCCCGCCCCCCAGCAGCACAGTCGTGAACAGCAGAACGAGAGCACGTTGGGTCGCGCGCATGGTTGAGGGCAAGGAGAGAGAATGCTGCATACTCCTTAGACGATCAATAGCCGCTGCAAGTCAGCAGGGAGGCTCTGCCGTCCCCTCAGGGACGAAGCGCAACGTCCCCGCGCTTGGCCGCGTCAAAGAAGAAGAAGCCAGCGCTCGGGGTGCAACTTGCCGCTTAACAAGCACTTCACCCCGCTGGTAAGCTGTCTGTTGTAACTACTTGGGCATCACGCCAAACGACGACGCAGCACGCGGGGGAGTCACCAGTGGTAAGGCAAAGCATCATCGCAGGATTTCTGGTGGTCTCAGTCGCAGGCTTCGCGCAGCAGCAGCAGAGTGCTCTGCCCGATGCCCCGCAGCAGCAGGCCGTCCCGGATGCACCACGTCCGCAGACCACGCTGCCAAGCTATGGCACCATCACTCCCGGCAGCGGCACCGGGGCCGCCACCCCGCAGACCAGTGCGCCCGCACCAGCGCCACCTCCGGACGACTTCCAAACCAGGGCCCCCGGCACCTCACTCTCCCCCGGCACCCCGGCCGCAGGGACTGCCGACGATGGTCCCGCACCCGACCTGCCAGCACCCGGACAAGGTCAGGGCGCTATCACGACCTTCAGTACCCGCACCAACTTCGTCGAGATTCCGTTTACCGTTAAGGACTCCAAAAATCAGTTGGTTCCCGGCATCACCTGGCGTGAGGTCCGCGTCTACGAGAACAATGTGCGCCAGCAGATGGCGGTCTACACCACGGACGCCGCTCCGCTTTCGGTCGCACTCGTCATCGATCAGAGCGTCACCTTCGACGAGATGACGAAGATCAATAACTCGCTCGCTGCTTTGCAGGGTGCCTTTACCCCCTACGACGAGGTCGCCGTCTTCACCTACAACAACGGACCTCGCCTCCGCACCGACTTCACCGCCGCTCAAAGCGCCCGACTCTCCGCCGTTCTGGAGCAATCGAAAAGCGTCGGCCGCGAGCCCCTCTTTTACGACACCGGCACCGCGCTTGGCCAGAACATTAACCTGAACAACGACGCATCGCTCACCACCATGCCTCTGACCAACGCGACCCACGGAACGTCGACCAGCAACACCATCAACGTCCCTCGCGACGTCCATACCCTCAACGACGCTATCCTCGAAGCCGCCAAGACCCTGACACATGCCGGCAAGGGCCGTCGTCGCATCATCTATGTCATCTCGGACGGCAAGGAGTACGGCAGCACCGCCAAAACCAAGGAAGTCATCCGTTATCTACAGACCAACAAGATCGCCGTTTACGCGACGCTGGTTCATGGTCTGCCGACCATCAAGGGCGAGGGCTTTCTCGACAAGGTCCATCTTCCATTGCAGATGCGCGACAATCTCCTGCCCGTCTACACCTCTGCCACGGGCGGTCAGACTGATCCCGAGTACCGCCAGAAGGGCATCGAAGCGAGCTTCTCCAAGATCGCCGAGCAGGTCCGCAATCAGTACACCATCGGCTACTACTCGCATGAGCCATTCATCGACGACAAGTTCCGCAAAGTCGAAGTCAAAGTTCAACGTCCGAACCTGACCGTCATCTCAAAAGACGGCTACTACCCCGCCGCCCAGGACACGACTCCCCGTCCCGCCCAGACAGCGGCGCAGTAGCTCACCACCGGCTACACTCGTGCTCCCGACCTTCCTCAGCGGTAACGTCGTCCTTGCTCTCATCGCCGCCCTTACCTGGGGCGGTGGTGACTTTGCCGGCGGCATGGGCGTCAAGCGTGCGGGCGGATCCATCATCTCCGCTCTCCGCGTCGTTCTTCTCAGTCACAGCGCCAGCTTGGCCGCTCTGCTTCTGCTCATCGCTCTCAGGTCCGATCCTCTTCCTCACGGGGCGCCCCTCTTTTGGGGTATGGCCGCTGGCCTCTTCGGTGCCACGTCAGTTATCTGCTTCTACATCTGCCTGGCTCGCGGCGCCATGGGAGCCTCCGCCGCCATCAGTGGCCTGCTCGCAGCAGCGATTCCCTCGCTCGTCTCGAGCGCTCTTGAGGGCGCGCCTGGCCCGCTTCATCTCGTCGGCTTCCTTCTGGCAGCCGCCGCCATCTGGTTGATCGCTGCCGGCCCAACCACCGAACCAGCTCCCACCGGCACGCTTCCCTTGTCTGTCGCCGCCGGTACCGGCTTCGGCCTCTACTTCGTCGCCCTTCGCATGGCGGGCGCCACGGGCGTCTTCTGGCCGCTCGCCCTCAGCCGATGTCTTAGCGTCACTGTCTGCCTCCTTGGCATCGCCTGGATGACCTGGAACACCTCCCGCAAGACGCACATAGCTGTCGCTGCTCCGCCGCCGTCGCCGCCATGGCTTAGCCGGAAAGCGGTCCAGTGGGCTCTTGCCACGGCCGTTCTCGATACCTCAGGCAATCTCTTCTTCATCGCCGCCACTCGTGCCGGCCGGTTGGATGTCGCCGCCGTCCTCGCCTCACTCTACCCAGCCTCGACCATCCTGCTCGCCGCCTGGCTCCTGAAGGAGCGACCCGGCCGGCAGCAGGCGATGGGCATGGCTCTCGCCGCCATCGCCGTCGTCCTCATCACTCTCTGAGTCCGGTAGGCCAATACGCGCGCTTAAATGGAAAAGGCGACCGTTGTGCGGCCGCCCTCCGAAAGTCCGACTACATAGGCTATTTGATAACGGTCTCTTCCGCCTTCGGTGTCACCGTATGCGTGGTCTCACCGGGCTTGTTTGTCTCATCGGTAACACCCTTCATACCGTCCTTGAAGCCTTTGAGACCTTCGCCCAGGCCCTTGCCAAGCTCCGGCAGCTTCTTGCCCCCAAACAGCACAAGAACTACGACCGCCAGGACCATCAGATGTGTTGGTGTCAGTAACTCGCCCATACGTCGTCTCCCTGCTGCGCCCGCCAACCTGCCCAGGGACTCAGCGTGCTTTCCATTGTCGCACAGCACTGCGACTCATATGCAGTACGATGCGCGTTCGCATCTGGATGATCTCCCCATGGAGAGCCCGCGATCGTTATATCTTGGTACTGGGCTGATCGACGTTGATCGGGCTCGCAGTTCCGCACCATGGGCGACGCTCCGGTGTCGTCGACGGGATCGCCACAGGCACCCGGGAGAGAGAAAAGACCATTGATCACTTCGTTCGCAACACTCTGCGCCTCCTTGGGCAGACGCACGGCCAGCAGCCCTGCACGTCATCGTCCTGCTCGCACCCTTGCCCTCTCCGCCGCTCTTCTCGCACCGCTCGGCCTCGTCGCCCAGAACAAACTCGCCCTCGCGCCGACCGCCACCTACGACAACCGCTATGAGGTCTACGGCGGCATCAACTTCGAAAACTTCCAGGCCGGCCAGAATCTCCCCAAGCGCATGAACTTCGCCGGCGCGGAAGCCCAGGGCACCTACTGGCTGAAAGATCATCTCGGCGCCACGGCCGACTACCGCTTCGAGGGCGGCACCACCCCCGTGCTCCCCAACAACTACTACAACCGCGTCGCCGTCTTCCAGAACAACTTCCTCGCCGGCGTTACGTATCGCGGGCCCAAAGGCCGCTACGCCGCTATCGACTACCACGCCCTCGCCGGCGTCTCGCAGGGGATCTTCGACCAGGCCTTCAACAACCATCAGGGCGGCAGCCCCATCACCCCGTCGCAGGCCGGTCTTTACACCAATCGCACCAAGTTCATGTCCGCGCTCGGTGGCTCGGTCGACTTCAACTACACCAAGAATCTCGCCATCCGCATCCAGCCCGATCTCATCCTCGAGCACTACGGCACAGAACTCCGTGAGTTCGTCGCCGTCTCTGGCGGCATCATGTATCGCTTCGGCAAACGCTGACGGCAACTTGCCGCGGCAACAGAATGGGGCGCCTCAGCTTTGAGGCGCCCCACTTTGCAGTGTCCCTCTAGAACGTATTCTGCATAAACTCCGGCGACACCGGATTCTCATACACCGAGTAATCCCGGGTCACCACCGTCAGTCCACTCGGCGTCACGAAGTAATTCTTTTTATCCTCGTTAGCGTCATATCCGATCACCGCGCCGTCCGGAATATGCACGTCCCGATCGATAATGGCGTGCCGAATCCTGCAGTGTCGCCCGATATTCACATGCGAAAACACCACGCTTGAGTCCACATCGCTGTACGAGTTCACGCGCACATCGTGGCTCAGCACACTCGACCGAATCACCGACCCCGACACAATGCAGCCGGAGGAGATGATCGAGTTGATCGCCATACCCGTTCGTCCCGGCTCGCCAAACACAAACTTCGCCGGCGGATACTGATAGGGCCGCGTTCGCATCGGCCAGCTCTTGTCATACAGGTTGAACACGGGCGAGACCGTCGCCACATCCATGTTCGCCTCGTAGTACGCCTCAAGCGTTCCCACATCGCGCCAGTACAGCGCATTCTGCTTGTTTTCATCGACGAAGTTGAACGCCTGTACCTTATACCGACCCAGCAGATTGGGCAAAATATTGTGCCCGAAGTCATGCTTCGAGTTCGGGTCCTCTGCGTCCTTGATCAGCTCCGGCAGCAGCACATCCGTGTTGAAGATGTAGATACCCATCGACGCATCGACCTTGTCCGGATCGAACGGCGACCGCGTCTTGGTCTCCTTCGGCTTCTCTTCAAAGCCCATCACCTCGCCATTGCGAGCCACTTCCACCACACCAAAGCTTGAAACCTCATCAGGCCGGATCGGCAGCGTCGCCAGCGTCACATCCGCACCCGAGTCGCAGTGCTGCTGCATCATCAGGCCGTAGTTCATCTTGTAGATGTGATCGCCCGAAAGAATAATCACGTACTTCGGCTCTTCGGACCCGATCGAATAAATGTTCTGGTACACCGCATCCGCCGTGCCCGTGTACCAGTTCTTATTCACCCGCTGCATCGGCGGCAGAATCTCGATGAACTCCCCGAGCTCATTCGCCACTACCGGCCCCCATCCCTCGCGAATATGCCGGTTGAGCGACAACGCCTTGTACTGCGTCAGGATATAGACATGCCGCAGGTCAGAGTTGATGCAGTTCGATAGCGTGATGTCGATAATGCGGTACTGGCCGGCAAATGGAACTGCCGGTTTTGCGCGGTCGCGTGTCAGCGGAAAAAGCCGCTCGCCGGCACCACCCGCAAGCAGAACGCCAAGTGTGTTTCTCATCGATCAACAACCTCATCGTTCTGAATTCTGCAAAGATGGGCACCCGGCAGCCTGTTCGAGTCGCGCAAGCGACCAAACCCTGGCCGCGAATCCTGCAGGCCAGGCAAAACTGTAACAGGCACAAGTTACTCCGTGGAGTCTAGCTCTCGTCCGCGGGCGGAATCTCAACATCGTCCACGGTGATTCGTAATGACTTGAGAAAGTGCAAGTCACTATGCGTGAACCCGTCCGCTTCGACCTCATCAGCATCAACCGTCTCCGGCTCCACCTCATTCAGGCCGATCGTCGCCTCAAGCATCAGCAGCACATCAAAGCCCTGCTCCCGAATATCCTTCACGACAACCGCGATATCCTCGGACTCCGCAACCGTCTCGTGAATCGCCTCGCCCAGCTTCTGGATCAACTTCTTCACATTCTGATTCAATGCCACCTCCGCTTGCCTAAGTGATGGACTCAATCGAACTCGCATCGGGTAATCCAGTTCCGCCTTCTTTGCAAAAAGCGAGTACGGATCGGCATTGCGGGCCCCGGCTGTCTAACTGTCTCCACCATACGCCGGCCTTCAACCCGTCGCAAAGTATTCTCACCCGGATCAGACAGCCTGCACCGGTGGCAAGAACCATCCCTTTAAACCACCGTATGGTGGTCCGCCCACGCCGCTTCGAGCTTGTGCGCCAGCTCTTCCACCGGCTCCCGCCGCTTCTTGCCCCACACCAGAAATCCCGCTGCCGCCGCGCAAACACCGCCAACCAGAAACAATGCCTTCTTCATCGCAAAACCTCGTTCTCGTCCAGAGTCACATCTCTGCGCGTTTGGATGCCGCTTCGAGCCCACGTGGCACTCCCTTCACTGCCTCTCTTCCACCTCACGCCAACTCCGCTAAACTATCGCCTATGGACACCGTGCGATTCGGCCGGGTACTTGGTCAGGGAGCTCGTCACGCCGCAAAGACCCTCGTCTCTGCCGTCGACGCCGCCACGGCGCCCAACCCGAGCCCTTCCGTCTCTTCGCCACCAGTCTCCGCGAGGCCCGCTCCTCCCACGTCTGCTCGCACTCCCGAGCCCCCGCGCCAGACCATCCTTCCTCCTTCTCCGCCTTCCCGCCCTCCCGCCGCGGCATCCACCCGTCCTCCGGTCGCCACCACAGGCCGCGGACTGGCGGAAGGCAGCCGGCGCTTTGGTCGCGCTGTCTGGGCGCCGGCCGTCCGTCTCTCCGGCGTGCTTTGGCTGGAGCTCACCGGCGTCTTCTTCGGCCTGTTCGCCCTCATCGCTGGCATCGCCGCCTGGCGCCTTCGCTTCGCTCTCTCCGCCGCGCCTCCGTCAGAAGACCGTACCCGGCTCTTGTTCGCGGCCGGCATGGTTCTCGTCTTCGGCTACTTCTCCTCCACCAGCTTCCTCAAGGCCCACCGCCGGAGCCGCCGCTCATGACCTCGTACTTCCGTCGCCTCGCCGCTGCTCTGCTGCTGCTTTCCCCTCTGGCCCTCCCGAACGCCGCCATCGCCCAGGCGTCCGCATCCCTCACACCAATTCCTGCAGTCGCCGCCAACACCCTCGCCGGCGAACCCGTCCATCTGCCCTCCGATTTCCACGGCAAAGCCGGCATCCTCGTCCTCGGCTTCGCTAAAGACGCCCGCACGGAGGTCCGTGACTGGGGCAAGCGCCTCGCCACCGACTACTTCACCTCACCCACCGTCCTCTACTACGAAATGCCCGTGGTCGCCGGCGTTCCTCGCCTCCTGCGCGGCATCGTCCTCAAACAGGTAGCCGCCGAAGTCTCCGAACGCGGCAAGCACCACTTCGTTCCCATCAACGACAACGAAGCCCGCTGGCGCGCCCTCGCCCATGTCACCGACCCCAATCTCGCCTATCTCCTCGTCGTCGATGGCAGCGGCAACGTCCAATGGACCACCTCCGGCCCCCTCAGCGACGCTGCCTACAAAGCCGTCATCGCCCACATCCCCGCTACCCACAACTAGGCTCTACTCCCTCTTCCCCGCTCTGCTACCCTTATCCAGCCGTGAGCTCCCGGCCCTAGTCCCCAAGGATCCGCATGCCCGAAACCGCCACCGCCCTCCGCAAGACCGCCCTCAATGCCACGCATCGCAGCCATCGCGCCAGGATGGTCGACTTCGGCGGCTGGGATATGCCCGTCGAATACACCGGCATCACCGCCGAACACCTCGCCGTCCGCAACGCCGTCGGCCTCTTTGATGTCTCGCACATGGGTGACATTCAGCTGCGCGGACCCGGCTCCCTCGCGGCAATCAACCAGCTCTCCATGAACGATGCCTCGAAGCTTCAGGTCGGCCAGGCCCACTACTCCGCCATGCTCACCCCCGAAGGCACCTTCGTCGACGACATCGTCGTCCACAAGCTCGGCGAGAACGACTACCTCATCGTTATCAACGCCGGCACCCGCGAAAAAGACATCCAGTGGGTTCGCCAGACCATCGGCTCCATGCCCTCCTGCCACATAAATGACTTCTCGGACTTCTACACCCAGCTCGCCATCCAGGGCCCCCGCGCGCAGGAGACCCTGCAGAAGCTCACAGACACCGATCTCTCCGCCATCAAAAACTACTGGTTCACCTGGGGCAAGGTCGCCGGCCTCTATAACGTCATGATCGCCCGCACCGGCTACACCGGCGAAGACGGCTTTGAGATCTACATTCCGTCCGACGAACCCACCTCCGCCCGCGTCTGGAACGAGCTCCTCGAGGCTGGAAAGGAGTTCGGCATCCTTCCCTGCGGCCTCGGCTGCCGCAACACCCTCCGCCTGGAATCCGCCATGGCCCTCTACGGCCACGAGATCTCCGACTCGATCAACGTCTTCGAAGCCAACCTCAACCGCTACGCCAAGCTCGACAAGCCCGGCTTCATGGGCAAGCCCGCCCTCGACGCAATCTCCGCCGCCGGCGGCCCGTCCCGCAAGCTCGTCGGCCTCGAGATCATCGACCGCGGCATCGCTCGCGACGGCTACCCGGTCAAAAGCCTCGACGGGGAGCCCCTTGGCCACGTCACCAGCGGCTCCCCCGCCCCGTTCCTCAAGAAAAACATCGCCCTCGCCTACGTTCCCATCGACCAAACCGAGCCCGGCACCGAGCTCGCTGTCGAGATCCGCGGCCAGCTCGTCAAAGCCCAGGTCGTTCCCCTGCCGTTCTACAAACGCCCAAAGAAAAACACGACGACCACGTAGCGTCTCTCCGCAGGCATTCCGACCCTGTCATTCACAGCTGTCCTTTCCTCGTCATCCTAACGATCTTGGATTGCTCATCGTCCCTGTAGCTGTCATTTCGACCGACATTGATCCGCGCTTCGCCCGTAATTGTCATCTCGACCGAAGCGCAACGAAGTGGAGGAACCTGCCTCCTTACCGGGAACCCGGCTATCCCGGGAACAATCGTCCACCCACTTTCGTTCTCCCTGTCAGAGACTCAGCCGCCGCGCGGCGCCCTCTCCTCATCCCATTCCGAGGAATCTCGCAACGTGAAGCCCGTTCTCGCCCTTCTTTGCCTGACGCTGATCCCAGTGCTCGCTCGAGCCGCACAGCAACCCGTGCCACCCTCCGCCCAGGCGTCCACGCTCGCCGACCGCTACGTCGCCCTCACCCTTGCCTTCGATCCCACGGAGGCCTACTCCGCCGGCCTCCCCTCGCCCGATAACAGCCGCTTCGCCGATCGCTCCCTAGCCGCGCTCGCAGCCTACGACGCTGCCGAGCAATCAATCCTCAACGATCTGAACTCGATTCCCACCGCAGACCTCCCATCCACCGCCCGCGTCATCGCCGCCAGCCTCCGCGAGCAGCTCGAGTCCGACCTCGGGCTCCGCGTCTGCAAGACCGAGCTCTGGAACGTCAACCACTTCACCGGCTGGCAAAACAACTTCGCCCAGGTCGCCGAGCAGCAGCCCATCGCCACCGCAGAGGATCGCGCAATGGCCCTCCGTCGTTGGAGCTCTCTTCCCCACTTCCTTGACATCGAAATTGCTAACCTTCGCCGCGGCCTCGCCACCGGCTACGCCGCTCCGCAGTCCGTCACCCGTCGCGTCATCGCCCAGATGGACGGCATGATCACCGCGCCACCCGAGAAGTCGCCCTTCTTCTCCCCCGCCAGCCGCTCCGCCGATCCCGCCTTCAAAGCCGCCTTCACCCGCATCCTTACTGACCAAGTCAACCCCGCCCTCAAACGTTATCGCGACTTCCTCGAAACCGAGTACCTGCCCCGCGCCCGCACCGGCATCGCCATCTCCGATCTCCCGGACGGCCCCGCCTGCTATCAGGCCTTCCTACGCCAGAACACCACCCTCACCCGCACCCCGCAGCAGGTCTTCGACCTTGGCAAGCAGACCGTCGCCGCCAACCTCGCCGACGTCCAGCGCCTCGGGGAGCAGCACTTCGGCACCGCCGATATCTCCACCCTCATCACCCGCATCAACAGCCGTCCCGAAGACCACTTCCACTCCGCCGACGATCTTCTCCAGTTCTCCCGCACCCACCTCGAGCAGGCCCGAGCCGCCACCGCCGCTCACCTCATCGCGCCCATGCCCGCCCAGACCGCCGTCGTCGAACCCGACCGCCCCTTCGAGGAGCAGGCCGGCGTCTCCTCCCACTTCGAACCCGAGCCCGACCCCGCGAAGCCCGCCACCTATCGCATCGAGCTCAGCCCCTGGAAGACAGAAACCCGCGGCCAGGCCACAGTCGTCCTCGTCCACGAGGTCTGGCCCGGCCATCACCTCCAGATCGCCCTCGCCCGCCAGCTCCAGCCCCAGATCCCGCTTTTCAAGCTCACCGGCAACTCCGCCTACTCCGAAGGCTGGGCCCGCTACGCCGAAAGCATGGCCGAAGACGCCGGCCTCTACGCCGACACCCCCGACGCCCTGATCCTCCGCCGTCTCTGGCCCGCCCGTGGCATGGTCGTTGACCCCGGCCTCCACGCCCTGCACTGGTCCCGCCAGCAGGCCATCGACTACATCCTCGCCGCTGGCCGCGACACCCCGGCCGCCGCCGCCGATCTCATCGATCGCATCGCCGTCATGCCCGGCCAGCTCACCGCCTACGACTCCGGCGGCCTCGAGATCAAAGCCCTCCGCCATGAAGCCGAAACCCGCCTCGGCCCTCGTTTCGATCTCCGCACCTTCAACCACGCCATCCTCGAAGAAGGTGTCGTTCCCCTTGCCGAGCTCCGCCACCACGTCGAGAGCTGGATCGCCGCCCAGGCCGCCACCACCACACCCTGAGTCGCTACCCTCCACGCGCCGCTCGCTTCCAAAAAACGAAACAAACGTTTTTCTTCTGACACTTCTCCTCTTCTGGCAGTATCCTTCTCCTGCCTTCAGGAGGTCCGCACCGTGAATCGTCGATCCTTTCTCTCCGAGTCTCTGGCCGTAGCCGGTGGAGCGCTCGTCGCCTCTCAGGCTCTCGGTGCCACGCCTGCAGCCGTTCCTCCCGCCGCCTCCCCCACCGGTGCCCAGTTTCCCCCTGACTTCTTCTGGGGCATGGCCACCGCCTCCTACCAGGTCGAAGGCGCGTGGAACGAAGACGGCAAAGGCGAGTCGGTCTGGGATCGCTTCTCGCACACCGTTGGCAAGGTGAAAGGCGAAGCCACCGGCGACGTCGCCTGCGACCAGTACCACCGCTACCCCGAAGACATCGCCATGATGAAGCGGCTCAACCAGAAGAGCTACCGCTTCTCAATCGCCTGGCCGCGCATCCAGCCCACCGGCACCGGCGCGCCGAGTGGGAAAGGCCTCGACCACTACAGCCGGCTCGTCGACACCATCCTCGCCGCCGGGATCCGTCCCTTCTGCACCGTCTACCACTGGGATCTCCCGCAGGCCCTCGAAGACCGTGGCGGCTGGCCCAATCGCGATCTCGCCGGCTACTTCGCCGACTACGCCGGCATCCTCGCCAAGCACCTCGGCGACCGCATCACCGTCTGGGCCCCCTTCAACATGCCCTGGTCCTTCACCTATCTCGGCTACGGCGTCGGCGTCTTCCCTCCCGGCCGCGCCAGCTACCCCGACTTCCTCCGAGCCGCGCACACCGTCGCCCTCGCACAAAGCGAGGCTCTCCGCGCCATCAAAGCCGCCTCCCCCAAAGCCACCGTCGGCAGCGCCTACGGCATGGCCCCCGCCTACCCCAGGACCAACTCGCCCGCAGACCACGCCGCCGCCGACCGCTACCACGCCATGAACAACATCTTCTTTCTCGAAGCCGCCATGACCGGCCACTATCCAAAAGCCTTTGTCGGCGAGACCCCGCTCAAGGCCATGGGCTTCCAGACCGGAGACGAACAGATCCTCAAGGCCCCGCTTGACTGGGTCGGCTTCCACTACTACACCCGCCGCTTCGTCTCAGACGCGAGCGCCGCCGCCCACCCCGGCAGCGGCGGCAGCTTCGGCACCGAGATCGAAGACACCGCCGGCGGCCGCGATCCCTACACCCAGTTCAGCGCCACCATGCCCACCGAAGGCCCGCTCACCGATGCCGGTCTCGAGATCTGGCCACAGGGCATCTACGACCTCGTCACCCGCATCTCGCGCGAGTACAACCACCCGGTCATCGAGATCACCGAAAGCGGCTGCAGCTACCTCGATACCCCCGACGACCAGCACGGCGGCCAGGTGCCCGACGACCGCCGCATCCGCTTCTTTCGCAACGAACTCACCCAACTCGCCCGCGCCATCGCCGCCGGCGCCCGCGTCCGCTCCTTCCACGCCTGGAGCCTGCTCGACAACTTCGAGTGGGCCGACGGCTACTCCGAGCGCTACGGCCTCACCTACGTCGACTACCGCACCCAGAAACGCACCCCAAAGAACTCCGCCCTGTGGTACGCCCGGGTCGCCGCCTCCAACCAACTCGACCTATAACCCAGTCTCACCCGCCATCAACCAACTTCGTTTCGTCGTCATTCCAATGTTCGTTGTCGTCCCAACGTTTGTTGTCGTCCCGAGCGAAGCGAGGAACCCCCGCATGCCGTCCTAAGACCACGGAGCGAAGCGACGCGCGCACTACCCACACAACCGAACCTACAACGGGAAGCCGTCAGTCTCTCAACGAGCACAGCTGCGCAAGCCATCTAGGCATCGCCGGCATCTCGACCGAAGTGCAGCGAAGTGAATAAACCCGCGTTCTTCCGCGAGCAACCAAGAGTCCCCCGGAGTGGTCAAGCCTCCGCCTTCCACATCCCAGCCCCCACGCCGCCCCATCATCCTCTACAATTTTCTACGGAGACCTCGCATGCCCTACCCGGAACAGTACAAGTACACCAAGGAACACGAATGGATCGAGGTCTCGGGCGAAACCGGCACCATCGGCATCACCGACTACGCCCAAAGCTCGCTCGGCGATATCGTCTTCGTCGACATGCCCAAGCTCGGCGAACAGATCCAGGCCGGCAGCACCTTCGGCTCGGTTGAATCCGTCAAGGCCGTCAGCGATCTTTACGCGCCCGTCACCGGCACCGTCTCCGCCGTCAACGAAGACCTCGTCAGCGCCCCCGAGAAGATCAACACCGACGCCAACACCACCTGGCTCATCAAGATCGATCTCACCGATCCCCTCGAGGCCGCGTCCCTCCTCTCCGCCGCCGACTACGAATCCTTCATCGCCGAAGAGACCGGCCACTAGCACCCTTGATCCTTCGCACACATCGCTCCTGATTTATGGTCCTGAGCAAAGCGGAGGATCTGCTTCTTCTCCGGCGGTCATCGCCTCCGTACCATAGCAAACAGCACCCAAGGCCAACCCCATGCGCTATCTCCCGAAGTCCCCGCAAGACCGCATTGACATGCTCGCCGCCATCGGCGAAGTAACGCCCGGCGTCTCCTCGATCGACGACCTCTTCGCGACCATCCCCGCCGAGTACCAGCTCAAGCGCGACCTCAACATCCCGCGCCAGCACGGCGAGTCCGAGATCGTTGACGCCTTCAAGGACTTCGCGTCGCGCAACGCCACCGGCTACACCTCCTTCCTCGGCGCCGGCGTCTACCGCCACTACAAGCCTGTCCTGATCGACACCGTCGTCTCCCGCGGTGAGTTCCTCACCTCCTACACCCCCTACCAGCCGGAGATCGCCCAGGGCACCCTCCAGGCCATGTTCGAGTTCCAGACCATGATCTGCGAGCTCACCGGCATGGAGATCGCCAACGCCTCCATGTACGACGGCTCCACCGGCGCCGCCGAAGCCATCATGATGGCCGTCCGGGTCACCGGCCGCAACGCCGCCGTCATCGCCCGCACCGTCCATCCCGAGTACCGCGAGGTCATCGCCACCTACGCCCAGCACCAGGCCATCCCCACCACCGAGGTCAGCTACGACCGCGAGACCGGCCGCCTCGATCTCGCCGCCCTCGACGCCGCCATCAGCGCTGACACCGCCTGCGTCCTCATCCAGTCCCCCAACTTCTTCGGCACGATTGAAGACGTCGCCGCCATCGCCGCTGTCGCCCACGCCAAAGGCGCCCTCCTCATCGTCTCCGTCGCCGAGGCCGTCTCGCTTGGCGTCGTGCGGCCGCCCGTCGAAGCCGACATCGTCTCGCTCGAGGCCCAATCCTTCGGCGTCGCCCTCTCCTTCGGCGGCCCCTACTGCGGCGTCATCGCCTGCAAGGAAAAGTTCCTCCGTCAGATGCCCGGCCGCCTCGTCGGCGAGACCAAGGACAGCTCCGGCAAGCGCGGCTTCGTCCTCACCCTCTCCACCCGCGAGCAACACATCCGCCGCGAAAAGGCCACCTCCAACATCTGCACCAACCAGGCCCTCGTCGCCCTCATGGTCACCGTCTTCCTCACCGTCTACGGCAAGGAAGGCCTCCGCGAGCTCGGCGAGCACAACCTCGCCAAGGCCAACTTCGCCTCACGCTCCTTCACGCAGGATGGCGGCGCCAGGCAGCTCTTCACCACCGCCCCCTTCTTCAACGAGTTCGTCCTCGATCTCCCCGAGTCGGCCGTTGACACCAACGCCGCCCTGCTCAGGGAAAAAATCATCGGCGGCCTCCCCCTCGCGAAGTGGTACCCCGAACTAGGCCCCAACGCCAGCCTCTGGTGCGCCACCGAGCTCACCACCCGCGCGCAGATTGACGCCACCACCCACGCCCTCAGCCACGCCGCCGTCCCCGTCGGAGCCGCTCGCTAATGGATGTAAGCACCCTAGAAGGCCAGGAACTCACCGCCGTCGAATTTGTCGAGGACTACCTCCGCCTCCGCTTCGACGGTCCGCTCGTCACCTTCTACGAGTGGCCCAGCGTGCTGCTGCCCGACTTCTCCGTCTCCCACGGCGAGCCCGAGTACCGCAACGCCCTCTGCGCCCAGATCGGCGAAGAGGTCGAAACCGCCGAGCTCGAAGAAGGCTCCTCCCTCACCATCAAGCTCGTCAACGAGGTCGTCTTCGGCCTCTCCCTCCGCGAAGAAGACCTCTCCGGTCCCGATGCCGGCACCTTCTCCGAAACCGGCTCCCCCACCGACGAGCAGGAGTTCTAGTGGCATCTACAGCCGGAACTCGCAAAATGTCATGGGGCCTCAGACTCAGTCTGATCTATACCTCGGTGCTCGTCGCACTGTTCTTTTGGGCGTGGGCTACAGGTTTCGGCGTGCGCCTTGACACCTCAATCCTTATGCTCGGCCTCTTGGCCAACACGGCTCTAACATATCGGCGGGAACGTGGCCGTCAACCAAGCTCGGAAGAACCCACAAGATCAGGAGTGACCACATGTCTCAACCAGTGATGGACGCCCAAGCGTCGAGCCCAAAGTCGGTAAGTCCAGACACCAAGTTCATCGGCACCCCGAAGAAAGCCACCACCCACACCAACCAGAACGAAGACCTCATCTTCGAAAAATCCTCACCCGGCAAAAAAGCCTATCGCATGCCCGAGCTCGACGTCCCCGCCGTCTCCGCTGCCGAGATCCTCGGCGACGTCGCCCGCAAAGACCTCGGGATCATGCCCGAGCTCTCCGAGATCGAGCTCGTCCGCCACTTCACCCGCATGTCCACCTGGAACTACGCTATCGACCTCGGCATGTACCCGCTCGGCTCCTGCACCATGAAGTACAACGGCCGCATCAACGAGCTCGTCGCCCGCTTCGAGGGCATCGCCGAAGCCCACCCCTACCAGCCCGAATCCCTCTCGCAGGGCGTGCTCGGCATCATGCACACCCTCTCCGACGCCCTCATCGAGATCACCGGCATGGACGCCATCACCCTCCAGCCCGCCGCCGGCGCCCACGGCGAGTTCACCGGCATCCTGCTCGTCCGGGCCTACCATGAGTCGAAGGGCAATCCCCGCAAGAAGATCATCATCCCCGACTCCGCCCACGGCACCAACCCCGCAACGGCAGCAGTCTGCGGGTATCAGGTCGCCAACCTCAAGTCCAACCCCCAGGGCATGGTCGACGTCGCCGAGCTCGAAAAGATGGTCGACGAAGACACCGCCGCCCTCATGCTCACCAACCCCTCCACCATCGGCGTCTTCGAGTCCGAGATCCACCGCATCGCCGACATCCTCCACGCCAAGGGCGCCCTGCTCTACATGGACGGCGCCAACATGAACGCGCTCGTCGGCAAGACCCGCCCCGGCGACTTCGGCGTCGACGTCATGCACCTCAACCTCCACAAGACCTTCTCCACCCCGCACGGTGGCGGCGGCCCAGGCTCCGGCCCCGTCGCCTGCAAAGCCATCCTCGAGCCCTTCCTCCCCACGCCCATCCTCGCCAAAAAGGGGGACGGCACCCTCACCCTCGACTACAACCGCCCGCAGACCGTCGGCCGCGTCCGCATGTTCTACGGCAACTTCGGCATGTTCGTCCGCGCCCTCGCCTACATCCTTGCAAACGGCCCCGACGGCCTCCGCCAGACCACCGAAGACGCTGTCCTCAACGCCAACTACCTCCGCGCCAAGCTCTCCGACACCTTCGATCTCCCCTACAAGACACCGTCCCTCCACGAGGTCGTCTTCTCCGACAAGTTGCAAGCGCGCAATGGCGTCAAGACCGGCGACATGGGCAAGCGCATGATCGACTACGGCTTCCACGCCTACACCACCAGCTTCCCGCTCATCGTCCCTGGCGCCATGATGATCGAGCCCACTGAGTCCGAGTCCCGCGAAGAGCTCGACCTCCTCGTCGACGCCCTCAAGCAGATCGCCCAGGAAGCCGCCGAAAACCCCGAACTCGTCAAAACCGCTCCCCACACCACCCGCCTCCAGCGCCTCGACGAGACCGGAGCCGCCCGCAAACCCATCCTCCGCTGGAAAGCCCCCGTCGCCAGCACGCCCCTCACCCCGGACACCGCCGCCAAGGAGTGGTAGCTCCGGACTACGCCTGAGTCGCGCCGCGATCGAGAAAACTCGCGGCGCGCACTCCCTTCTGCTTGAACGCCCCGTGCAGGAACTCACGCTCGCCCTCGGTAACTGGGTCACACCAGCTTCTG
This sequence comes from uncultured Acidobacteriaceae bacterium, assembly GCA_964235665.1. Taxonomy (GTDB): domain Bacteria; phylum Acidobacteriota; class Terriglobia; order Terriglobales; family Acidobacteriaceae; genus Edaphobacter. The sequence continues at coordinate 273,494 of CAXSAY010000003.1, read as the reverse complement.
CGGCGCAACCTGAGTTGCGCCACGAGGAGCAAGGGTTTGTTAGGGCAGCACAGTCACCGTGGTGCTTGAAGTCGCCGTCTGCCCCAAATCATTTACCACGTTGCAGTCGACCTCGATCGTACCCGGTGCTGCGCCCGCGGTGCTCAGCATGGCCACCGCGCTGCTCCCGCTGATCGATCCGGCGGTCGAACTATAACTGAAAGCGAGTTGCCGGTTTGCGGGGTTGGAGACGGCAGCATTGATCGTCACGCTATCTCCGGAGAGCACCACCGATGGAGTCGCCGAGCAACTGATCGTTGGCGGTGCGGCTTGGCACGATACGAAGACTTCCGTCACTGGACCGCTGACAGCAGACGACGATCCATACCGTACTGTGCAGATCTCTCCCAACGGTTGCTGGAAGACCGTCACACTGTAGTCACTGCCGTACGCCACGGGAGTCGCGAACTGGAACTGGGTACTTCCAGCCGACACGGCCAAGGCATCATCCCCGTTGTTCTTCAGAACGAGACCAGGGCTCGTCAGTCCTCTGATAGACCCGCTCACCGGAAACGTCTCGACCGCGCAAAGAACAGTCGCCATGGCGTTGCTACTGACCGGTCCACCAACGCCGCCGGCAACGGTGCAGGTCTGCCCGATGGGCTGCGTTCCAACAGTGACATCGAAGCTTCCACCGAAGGCGATCGGCGTATCGAACACGAAGCTACCATTCCCGGTAACGGCCAGCGGATCACCGCCGTTGTTCTTCAACACCAGTTGGCCACCCGATGCCAGGTTCGAGACGCTGCCGCCGATCGTGTAGGTGTTCGTCGCGCAAGCGACCGCAACGTTCGTTACGTTCATTGCGCTCGCAATGCCTGAGCCGTTGCTCACCGTGCAGGTCTGCCCTGCCGGTTGAGTGCCGACAGTCACGTTGTAGGCGCCGCTGCTGGCAACTGGCGTCGAAAAGCTGAAAGATCCGTCTTCGGTCGTCGTAAGGGGATTCGCTCCATCGTTCAACAGCGTGACCTGGCTCCCCGAAGTAAGGCCCGTGACCGCTCCGCCAATCGTGAACGTGTCCTTCGCACAAACCACGGCGACACTCGTCACAGCCGAAACCACCGACGTTCCCGTTCCTTTGGCGACCGTACAGGTCTGCCCTGCCGGTTGCGTGCCCACCGTGACGTTGTATCCGCCCTGGTACGACACCGGCGTCGCGAACGTAAAGCCGCCGTTTGCCGCGACAGTCAGCGCATCCCCGCCATTGTCTTCGAGCATCACCTGTGTGCCGGCGCCAAGCCCGGTGACCGTTCCTCCCAGAGCATACGTATCGACCGAGCAAACGACAGTCACGTTGGTGACGTTCGATCGGATCGCAGATCCTGTGTAGTTCGAAACCGCGCAGGTCTCACCAACCGGCTGCGTCACAACCGCCACCAGGTAGCTGCCGTCAGCAGACATCGGCTGCGAAAACCGAAACGTACCATTCGCGCTGACCGTGAGCGCGTCTCCGCCATTCTGGTTCAGGGTCAGCTGCGCTCCCGAGTTCAGGCCGGAAACCACTCCGGCAATAGAGTAGGTGCTTACGGTGGAGGTGGAGCTGGAGCTCTTATGGCCGCATCCGCTTAGCAGAACGCAAGCGCACGCGACAAGAGCAGAAAGGGAGGAGCGGGGAGTCGGGACACGACGACATCGAAGGCTGCGCATGGGAACCTCTAAAACACGGCTGGTCCCTGTATAAGCGAGCTTCGTTCTGGCCAAAATACATCGATGGTGTCAGGCAATTCCCCCGAACCGTGTCGCGGTGATTCGGCATCTCCCGCCAGCACACAATCCGAACCACCCACTTTTTACGAAATCGCTGCGAACCAGTCAGCTCCGAAGCAGGTTGAACCAACCTTGTCTCGCCCTTGATCCAGGGCGAGAAAGGGTCTCAGCAAGGCGTTCAAGCTGGCGCATCTACCTTCCGCGGTCCGCTACAATCACAAGTACCGGGCTGCGTGCAGACAAACCGTCACCCCGTCGCACCAACCAGTCCTTCCATGCCCAAGAGAACAGTCCGCAGCTTAGATCCTGCCTTTGTGGTCAGGACCTAACCCCCATAGATCGAGGATTTTAGGATGAACGTGTGCCGGGGGAGGGGGTATCTACTGCGCCGTCACCGTGACGTACTCATCCACCTTCTCCCACTTCACGTGCAACTCCGTCGTCTTCCCGTGCGTGTTCTCAAACGAGATCGTCATCATCTCCTGCGGAGACGCCAGCGCATTCTGCGTCATGGCCGTCCGCCCCAGGTCCTGGCTCTGGTCGTACTCCGTGCCCCACTGCCCCGTCTGCTTATTCACGATCAGCAGCCACGCATCCTTCTCGCTCGGCATCGAGTAGATAGTGTAGGTCCCCGCCGGCACCGTCAGGTTTCCAATCTTCAGGCTCGCCGCGGTAATAAACGTCGTCGCCGGGTTGGCGCCCGTCCGCCACACCTTGCCGTAGGGCACAATCTCCGGTCCACCCAGATGCCGGCCCCGCAGCGAAGGCGAGTTGTAGTTAATCGTCAACGTCTTGCCACCCAGCGACACCGTCGCCTTCGCCGCCGGGCTCGGCAGCTTCTTGCCATCCGTCGCCGGCACCAGGATCGGCTTTCCGCTCACCCCTTGAGCCATCCCTACCGCCGGCACCACCGCCATCCCACAACAACCCAGAACCGCCGCCGCCATCACGCCTCGCGCTACTCCAAAACCCATCCTCATACCTCCACAGCATCTCCCGCCGCCTGCGTCCCATTCCGCCGCGCCCAGGCCGGTCAGCACCTCCATGCTCCTCTGCCCGCTCTGCCCTGTCAAACCACACCACCCCGCCGCAGCCGGTCATGCTACGCTTAAATCCGAGATGCGCCCGTAGCTCAGCTGGATAGAGCAACAGCCTCCGAAGCTGTAGGTCAGACGTTCGAATCGTCTCGGGCGCACCATCTTCCAAAATCCTAGTCGAATCCACACGCCGCCAGCGCGCATCAGAAAAGCCGCATGCCCTTCCCCATCAAAACCTGCGCCGTCTGCTCGGAAGAGTTCGAGCTCAAGCCTGATAAGCCCGGCTTCGCCAATCGCTGTCCCGAGTGCAGCACACCCGAAGCCACCGGCCCCGAAGCCAAGACCTCCATGGACGCCGACGAGCGCCGCTCCCTCGCTGAAGCTAACGAAGCCCGCCGCCAATCCATGCGCAACCTCCTATACCGCAAGGACAGCTGATCTCCCGCGCACCAGCCTGGACTTGCTGAAACGGAGCAAATCCGTTCCAATCACAGTCACGTGCGCAAGCTCCTCTCCATCCTGCTCCTGACCCTCTTCGGTCTCCCTTTCGCCGCGTCGCTCTTCGCCGCAGGCACGCAGAGTGATGCGGGGCTTCCAGCATGTTGCCGACGCAACGGCAAGCACCATTGCAGCATGGCAATGTCTGAGCTGAGCGCGTCGTCCGCCTCCTCACCACGCCTCCGCGCTCCCCGTGAGCGCTGCCCCTTCGGCCCGCAAGCCCTACCTTCTGCCCACTCCCCTCTTGTCGGTCTTCCCACCAGCCAGGCCGTCTTCGCCGGCGTGGTCAGTCATCCCGCCGGATCGCCGCAGACCCAGTCCCGCTGGCGCATCGCCCGGGATCGTTCCCGGCAAAAGCGCGGCCCTCCTCAAAGCTCCGTCCTCTAACCTCAAGCACTCGCGGTTCCTGCAGGTCTCCTCGGCGGCCGCACGCGACGCATGCTCCTGCTGATCGGTCTCGACGCCCCTCTGTCGCCGCCGCCATCACGCCATGCATCTCGGCGAAGCCCCTGACGCCGCCTACTTGCCTCCGGACCAGCGCGCTCCCCACGCCCCGCTCTCCTCTGCCGCGCGCCCACTCGCGCACTGGCAGCTGCTCCAGGAGTTCTCCATGCGTCGCCCCACTCTCCTTGCCGTCCTCGTAGCACTCCTGCTCGCGTTCGGTCTCTCGGCCTCCGCACAGCAGACCGTGACCACCGCGTCACTCAGCGGGGAGGTGCTCGATCCCACGGGCTCCTTGATCCCCCATGTCCTCGTCACCGCAACCCAGCTCTCGACCAATCAAAGCCGCTCCGCCCGCACCGACTCGGAAGGCCGCTTCCACTTTCCTTACCTCGTCGTCGGCGACTACCAGCTGCGGGTCGAGCAACCCGGCTTTACGTCGCTCACGCGCGCTCTCGACCTCAGCGTCGGGGACGCCTTTGATCTCGTCATCACGCTCAGCGTCGGCTCCGCCACCGCCGACATCAACGTCACGGCACCCTCAGCCGTCGTCGAACAAAACCGAAGCCAAATCGCTGCCACCATCACGCAGGCCGAAGCTACCAATCTTCCCTTTAACGCCCGCAACTACCTCGATCTCGCCCTCCTCGCACCCGGCGTCTCACCCACTAACACCGCCAGCGTCCAGACCTTCGCTGAAACCTCCCCCGTCATCGGCCAGGGGTATTCGATCAACAGTCAGCGGAACTTCTCAAATAGCTTCATCGTCGATGGCCTCTCCGCCAACGACGATGCCGCCGGACTTACCGGCAACTCCTACAGCCTCGACGTCGTCCGCGAGTTCCAGGTCGTTACCTCCGGCGGACAAGCCGAGTTCGGCCGCGCCCTCGGCGGGTACGTCAACCTGATCACCCGAAGCGGCAGCAACGCCCTGCACGGAACCGCCTACGGCTTCCTGCGCAACCAGCGCCTGAACGCCCAAAACGCGCTCTCACGAGGCAAGCTGCCTCTCACCCAATCGCAGGTCGGCGGCAGCGTCTCCGGGCCCCTCCGGCGCGACCGCACCTTCTTCTTCGCCAATGTCGAACAACTCCGGCTCAACACCAGCGGTCTCATTACCATCTCGCCGGCCAACGCCATCACCATCAACGCCCACCTGCTCGCCGTCGGCTACCAGGCCCCGCTTCTCTCGGTCGGCAGCGGCGCTGCCACCCTCTATCCCACCACCGTCCACACCACCAACGCCTTCGCCCGCGTCGATCACCAGTTTAGCAAGCGCGATCAGTTCAGCCTCCGCTACAGTCAGTACCGCCTTGACAGCCTCAACGCCCGCGGCGTCGGCAGCCTCGCCGCCGTCAGCGACGGCACCGCCGTCCAGGACCTCAACCACACCGTCGCCGTCAGCAACATCGCCACCCTCTCCCCGCACGTCTTCAATGAAACCCGCGGCCAGTTCACGTACGACTCCCTCAACGCACCTCCCAACGACTCCGTCGGCCCGACCGTCACCATCTCCGGAATCGCACAATTCGGCCGCTTCTCCTCCTCCCCCACCGCCCGCCTAAACGACGGCTACGAAGCCGTCGAGAACCTAGTGATCGAGCGCGGCGCCCACACCCTCAAGTCCGGCGTCGACCTCCTCGTCAACGACGACACCATCACCTTCCCTCAATCCCTGCGCGGCGCCTACACCTTCTCCTCCCTCGCCAACTTCCTCGCCGGCACCTATAACACCCAGGGCTTCACTCAGTCCTTCGGCATCCCATCCATCCAGCAGATCAACCCCAACTACGGCCTCTACGCGCAGGATGAGTGGAAGCTCGCCCGCTCCCTCACCCTCAACACCGGCCTCCGCTACGATCTTCAGTTCCTCCAGACCATCCACACCGACCGCGGCAACCTCTCGCCGCGCCTCGGCCTCGCCTGGTCTCCCAACAGCCGCACCGTCCTCCGCGCCAGCTACGGCCTCTTCTTCGACCGCATCCCCCTCCGCGCCCTCGCCAACGCCCTGCTCTCCGCCTCCAACACCACCGACCCCCACCACGCCGCCCTCCTCAGCTACACCTTCACCCCCGGCCAGCCCGGCGCCCCCGCCTTCCCCAATATCGCCGCCGCCCCACCCGCCAATGCTCTCCTCAACTACACCCTCATGGATCCCCACATCCAGAACGCCTACGCCCAGCAGGCCAGCCTCGAAGTCGAGCAGCAGCTCTGGTCCGGCAGCACCCTCGGCCTCAGCTATCAGCACGTCCGCGGCCTGCACCTCCTCACCTCCATCAACACCAACATCCGCCCCGACGGCACCCGCCCCAATCCCGCCTTCGCCAACAGCCGCGTCTACAGCGCCGCCGCCGATTCCACCTACGACGGCCTCGCCGTCTCCTTCCTTGAGCGGCCCCGCCCCTGGGGATCCGCCCGCCTCTCCTACACCTGGTCCAAAGCCATCGACGACGTCGGCGAGTTCTTCTTCAGCGCCCCCATCAACAACGCCTCCGTCGGCCAGGACCGTAGCCGCTCCGACGACGACCAGCGCCATCGCCTCGTCCTCGACGTTATCCTCCACACCCCCGTCACCCCCGCCACCACCCTCCGCAGTCACCTCGGCCACGGCTGGCAGCTCAGCGGCATCCTCCAGTCCTACTCCCGCCTCCCCTTCAACATCACCACCGGCACCACCACCCGTCAGGGCACGACCCAACGCCCCTGCACCCCCGCCTTCACCCTCACCGCCACCGCCGGCCTCAACCCCTGCACCGAGGCTCTCCCCGGAGCCGTCATCGGCCGCAACGCCGGCATCGGCTTTCCTTTCGTCTCCCTCAACACCCGCCTCAGCCGCACCCTCGCCCTCACCGAGCGCGTCCACCTCGAAGCCATCGCCGAAGCCTTCAACACCCTCAACCACCGCAACAACCTGATCCCCAACGGAACCTGGGGCACCAACCCCTTCCCCGCCGCCCCCAACCCGACCTTCGGCCAACCCACCGCCGTAGCCGACCCCCGCAGCCTCCAACTAGCCGCCCGCCTCACCTTCTAAGGTCCCACCTGCTAACCTCACAAGGCGCGAAACGCAGCAATAAACTTACGCACATGGGAGCGATCTGCGCGGCTATTTATAATCTGCTTTGCAGTCTTGGTCATAGCAGTTGCCTTGGCTACATGGGTGGACGTATCCGGTTTCATGGGCATCGAACAGCCGACTAACGGCAATGCAGTACTCAACCAAGTGATCGTGCCGGCGGGAGTTGCTAGGGAAGACGTCGCTAAATCTAATGCGACCGGTAACATATATAGGTGCTGCGCGTCGCCCAGCGTGCCTGAAAGCACGCTTTGGGATTTCAATTTCGTCACTCGCTGGTGCTCCTTTTATCCATGTAGTGCTCGCCCATTCGTCATTCCGATGCCAGTAGGGGGAGCCATCAGCCGACGGATCGAGACCAACTCTCCACGAAATGACAGGGCCTTCAGCTCTAGCTTCACCGAGATTCATCCACTCCTGATGGAACCGCACAACCGGCTCTCCTGTAAAACCACGGTGCACCGTAACGACGAGGTTGGAAGGCAAAATTAAAGGCATGGCGGACACTACTTGAGTCTCGGTAGTTCTCCTGTCAGTAGCTTCCGAGTCGCCAAGCTGAATGGCATTAATGGTGGTGTAAACGGCCAATCCAAGAAGGGCTAAGACCTCCAACCCTATTTTGCCCCAAAAGCGGCGTGTCTCCCTTTTCTGCATCGGACTTTGCTTGCCGTATGGGGGTACCTCCGCATTGTCGCGGGGTGGCAACGGTGGTGGTACGGGTTGGTGCATCTTGTCCTCTCCCTTGTCCGGGCCCGCGTTGAAACCGGAACTCTGTACGCCTACGTCCGCCACTACCTCTTCAATCAGTCTCTGCGCATAAGCTTCTAATAAGTTCGCACTACTTTTGCTGCTGTAGCTCTATCGCATACCAAAGACGTACTAATGCTGCTTAGAATCCCTACTAAGTGATGTCAATGTGGCAACCTGAATACCGCAAGCTCAAAAGCTCCAGAGCGCTTCGTCAAGGCTACCCGCGAAAGGGATTTCGGAGCGCCTGGGGTTTCAACCTTACTGCAGCGCTATCACGCTAGGTGGTACATATAAGAGGCTCACCTTGTCGATCGTCCTCTCTGACATAGATTTATTCTCCCCCGTAGTCTAGGACTTCCATCTCGGAAGAATCTGCTTTACCCATCTTGTTCTTTCAGCAGAGACTGCTTTCGGTCGGGTTTTTCGTTATCGGCTCATTAGGATCTGCTTCTCCCCGCAAACCCCACCCGCCTCATCGAGGTCTTCCATCCCCTTTTCTTTTGCTGCCCTGTCGTTGCCTCACTTACTACTACATCACAACCACTTCGTACTCAGCATAAGCAGGCATGCATAGAATCAACTGCGACATCGCGTACGTCGCCGGCGCAGCACCCGCGACGAGCCTACATCGAGATCAGGGAACGGCTCGTCCAGCAGGACCAACTTCGGATTTGTGGAGCAGCGCCGCCGAAAGAAGAATCTTCTGGCGCATCCCTTTCGAGTACGACGCGATTCGGACCACACGGGCGCCATAGAATTCAAGAGATGCAGTAAACCCTCGATCCGCTCCCCGCAGTGGCATATCCCGAAGCTGCGCGAAACCATCAAGTACTCCAGGCCGCTCAGGTGCTTGTAAAGATGCGGTTTCTCTGGCACATACCCCATCCGCTGCTGATAGCCCAGAAGATCGTCCTGAATCTGCCTATGCTCAAAATATCTCCCTGAGCTCATTTCAATCAGGCCGTAATCATCTTCATCGTGGCCGACTTACCCGCCCCATTCGCACCCAGATAGCTGTCTCGTCGCCGCCTGCGCCACGAAAACCAACGTCATCCACGATAGGAAATGCCAAGGTACGGCTTCGAGATATCACAAAGTTCTAACATCAGTCTCCTGCTTTCCAGGCCGCTCGCCAGAACGTCTCCTGCGGCTCGCCCAACGAGCCCTGCACATTACGATTCAGTCCCAACCGCCACCCAATGCCTCCTGCCGCCATCCTGCAGGGAGGTGCGTCAGCCGTCCTGTTCCAATCCGCAGCGATTCTCTCCTGTACGCAGCCATTCTCGTCATTCCGAAACTCTGGCCTCGCCATCGCCCTTTTTGTTGTCATCCGATAGGGATCTGCTCCCTCACCGAGAACACAACACCCTTTTGGACCCCGCACCATCCATTACACCGTCATCCCGACCGAAGTGGAACGACCTGTTTTTCCCACCACAACACTGCCACCCTGACCGAAGTGGAGGGACCCACTTGCGCTGTTACTCTTGCTTGTTCTTAGTAGCCACGCCATAGGGATTTGCTTTTCTACCGTGAACCCGCCGCCCCTCTCTGTTCTTATCCCGCAAGGTTGCTTTCCTTCTTATCCGTCCGCCTCAAGCTCCGCCCCGCCGCAGCTCCTTCGTCTTCAGCACGATCAAGTACTCATAGATCGACTGCAGCGTCGCATACGTCACCCCCGCCGCGCCGTCGAGCACCGCCCCCCGTACCACCATCATGTACGCCCACTTCAGCAGCGGCCGCCCTGGCAGCTTATAGAACAACGCCTTCTGGTGCAGGCGACGCTCATGGAAGTCCCTCCCCCGCAGAGCCGTCCGCCACGACGGGTCCTGCAAGCCCTGCTCCCGGAAGATCAGCTGCGCCTCCATCGTCGAGTACACATCGTGCTTCCGTACCCAGTGCCCAATCCCCTTCGAGAATGGGAAGTGATCCATCGGCTCGGTCAGCACCCGGACTCCACCCTCCACCTCGATCACCTCATTGATCGCCCGCGTATACCGGGAGCGCTCCGGCCGGACCAGCCGTATGTAAAACGGCGAGATCTGCGCATGCTTCAACCACGTCCCAAACAGGTAGTCCCGCCGGCGAATGCTGAAGCCCGACGTCGCCTCGTCCGCCGCCCGCACCGCCTCCTGCATCTCCCGCGCCAGCGCCTCCGGGATCCGCTCATCCGCATCAAGCAGCAGCACCCACGAATGCCGGAACCGACTCTCCCCGAGCGCCGCGTTCCGGTGGGCGGCGTAGTTGTCAAACACCCGCTCCTGCACCACAGCCCCCGCCGTCCGCGCAATTGACTGCGTCGCGTCACTGCTGTGCGAGTCGTACACATGCACATCGTCCGACCACGCCACCGAGGCCAGGCACCCCGGCAGGTCCTGCGCCTCATTCTTCGTCAGGATCAGAACCGAGATCATGCCGCCACGCTCATCGCCTTCTCCTCCGAATCCCATCTGTGCGACCCTTCGAAGGCCGCTCCGCCATCCGCCTGCATTTTCCTGCACACGCTAGGCACTGAAGTACCCATGCCGTAACGTGCCCGGTAATCACGTCCTTCTTACCCATATTGCAGGCGAGTAAACCCTCCACCTACGCGAAAATACGCAGAAACTGCCCTAACCTCCGCCAAACGCCGCTCTACCTCGTCCAAAAACACGCTGATTTCACACCATCCCGCGCAAAGTTTTGCATCTGCGCCCTCCCACCACCTCGCAAGTCATTCATTCCAGAAGACCTTCCATTGGCCCGGAAGCTGCAATTACAAGCGCAGCAAGCAAGAAGCAGAAACCACCCTGCCACACCCCACCACTCACGCGGCACTTAGGAGAAATATGAATCAATTTTTGAATACCTTAGCCATGGGCGCCATCCTTGTCGTTCCTACTGCCTTTGCTTCTGCCTCGACTGCTTACATCGGCAGCTACGGCACGCTGGTAGAAGGCGCCACGAATCCGGGCTTTTATAACTCCGCAACTTACTTCGCACCGTCCCAGCCAGACGCTCCCGCAGGAAACTTTGCCACGGGATCGATGTATGGGTATGCACAGGGAACCTATGATCTGCAGAACACCAGCCCTTCTTGGACAGGTCCTCTCTCCATCAATGGCTTACCCTCATCGTATGTGTCTATCAATCCCGGGGACAATCCAGGCGGTGCCACCATGGAGCCAAATGGAATCTACGGCTATCACAGCTACTTTCTTACGCCTGAGGGTACCTCATTTGGCGGTGACCTCTCTGTATTAGCGGATGACACAGTCGATGTATTCCTCAATGGAAATCAGATCATCTTTGACAGTACAGGCGCAAACGGTGGATACCCTAATTGTTCGGCAACGACCCCGAACTGCGTTACTGCAGCAACAGCGGATCTCCTGAGCTCCTATTTCCGTACAGATGGTGGTCCGAATGATCTTTATTTCGAGGTGATTCAGGCTGGTCATTACGCGACAGGTCTGGATTTTGTTGGCACCGTGACTGCAACACCTGAGCCGGGCACCTTTATGCTTCTCGGTACGGGTCTAGTCGGATCTGCTGGTGCGTTTCTCCGTCGCATGCGCTCTTAGAAGCCGGTTATAACTCTCGAAAGCCCGGCTGAGCGCAGCCGGGCTTTCTTCACTTCTCGATTAACTCGGGCCTGCTTAGCTCTCGCAAGCTTCTGATCAGACTTACTGTTCTTCTGTTACGTGTGAGAGCTCTTCAACGCCTTCTCTGCGGAACAAGCAAAATCGTATGAAAACTTACTTCAGGTGCTCTGGGTTTGTGCCAGTTCTACACTCCTCCACAAAGAACTAAACTCACTAGACATCTATTACTCACCGCCTGTCGCTCAGCTCTTCTAAGCTAGCTACTTTGCCCGAGGGCCTTCTGGGCATCTCTCGCAACAGAGGAGTCCGGGGATAGGGAGATTGCTTTTTTCAGATGAGCTGCCGCATTTGTCTGATCGGAGAGTTTTTGGTACGTCATGCCGAGGTGGTACTGAATCGAAGCATCCTCAGGAGCGGCTCTTGCTGCCTCCTCCAAAAGGTCTCGGGCTGACGAATAGGTTCCTTTTGCGTAGTAAACCCATGCAAGTGTGTCTGCCGTACTGGGAGCATTCGGAAGTTCTCGCCTCGCCATCTGAGCGTAGTTCAAAGCAACGTCTGTGTTTTGACCGCCTTCTACCATCAGGTAAGCTAAATTATTAGCTGCGATCGGCTGTTCCGGCTGAATCGTTAGAGCCTTTTTATAGGATCCTATGGCGGCAGTATTATCGCCTCTGCTCTGCTGCAAGGAACCAAGCACAGCCAATCCCTGTGCGTCTGACGGTCGCACTTTGAGATAGTTTTGCCATGCATCAATGGCTCTCTGTGTATCGCCATGTGCAACCGCAGCGCGTGAGTAAGCCATCACGGCTCCACTACTGTTCGGGTTTAGCTGCATCGCCTTCTGCGCCGAGGTAAGCGCTCCATTAAGATCGCCGGTTTGAAGTTGAACTTCGGCCAACTGAACGACCATCTCACCGTTCCCTGGTGATCGCGCGACTTGTGCTTGTAATCGGCTAAGTGCCTTCTGAGGCTGTTTTTCCATGAGATCAGCGGAGACCAACAACCCGACAGCGCGATCGGAGTCCGGATTAGCTGCCAGTGCCTGCTCAAGCAGGGGCCTGGCTTCGTTCACCTTTCTTTGTGAAAGCTTGAGCCCTCCCAACTCCAGCGCCGCTGCCCAGTTCTTCGGATCACGCTTCATCGCTTCTCGAAGATCAGTATCAGCCTGCTCAGGCTGACTGCTGGATTCCGCCATACCGCGCCACAGATATCCGATGGCATTGGAGGGGTTCGCTTTGATTGCACTCTCGCCAACGTCGCGCAAAAGGGTAGGATCTTTCTTTGAAAGCGCTACCTGGGCCAGTCCGTCCCGGGCTTCGACACTGGTGGGATTGAGCTTTCCTGCATCAGCAAAGCTCTGCTGGGCAAGAGAAAAGTCTCCTTTACGAAGAGCCGCACGTCCGAGCCATAGCTTAAGGTTTACGTTTTCTGGATTGTTTTTCGACGATTTCTGTAAAGCCTCCACGGCTTCACTTGCCTTGCCGTCGTTGAGCAGCATGATCCCGTTCAGTGTTCCTACATCGGGATTTGATCCATCGCTTTTCACGAGGTCAGCTACGAGAGATCGAGCCTTGTCGACGTTCTTCGTAGCAAGTAAAAATCGAGCGTCTACGAGGCGTAGTTCAACACTTTTCGGATGCTTGGCTACAAGTTCTCCATAGGTCTGCGTTCCTTTTTGGAGCTGGTTGGTACGCAGATAGAAGTTTTGCAGCATTTCGGCACCGGACGCCGTATCTGAAAGATCCTCGGTCGCTTGCCGCAGGGTCGCTTCGACGTTCGTCATGTCATTCTGACGAAGGTAGAACTCCGCCAAGGCTGCACGAGCCATCAGGCTCTTGGGATCGCCGGCTATGGCGGCCTTGTATTCCATTAATTCCGCTGCTTTATCGCCCTTCTTGTCTAGTTGCGCCGCGAGCGCAAGATGCGCCAGTGCATTCTTGTTGTCGAGCGATACTGCTTTCCGCAGCTGCTCCTCTGAAGAGGACGCGAGACTTGGATCACCGCTCTGCAACAGGCCCAAAGAAGCATGAAACTGTGCACGGCTTGGATCGATGGCAAGGGCCTGCTGCATTTGCGCGATAGCTTCAACCCGGTCTTTTTTTCCGGCAGCAACGCTTGACAGCAGGGCGTGAGCATCCGCACTTTGCGAATTAATCGCGAGGATCGCGTTGGCCTGTTCGGCGGCGCGATCAAACTGCTTGCCAGCGATCAGCAGATTGCCTAGCTCAAGATGAGCTTTCTGGTTTGTGGGTTGCAGCGCCACGGCACGCATCAGTTCGGAGTACCCAGGCATGATCGAACCCATTTTGAGGTACGTGTCGCCCAGCTCGTAGTGCGCTTCCGCAAAATTTCGATCGACCTTTAAGGCGTTCGAGAACTGAATCGCGGCTTCTTTATACTTGCCATCTGCTGAGTAGCGCTTTCCGCTCTCTAAGTATTTCTGTTTCTGCTTGTTCGGGTCTCTATGGCAGCCGGCTGCTGTAAGCAGTGTTAGCACCAACGCTCCGAAAGCAGCTTGGCGGCCAAGCTTAGATGTTCGCTTCATCATGGTGATTCCTCTCGTACCTTGTGGTAGCGATGCTTCTAATCGTATGAGACCCGCCCCGAAGCCGGCGCGCTCAACCTGACTTAGGCCGGGATAAACCTCTGTAATTGCGGAGCCATCAGGCTGGTGAAATCTACGGCTCGTTGCCGAGCTGCATCGAGAGACTCATTCGTGGCGATAGGCGTGATGACGCGCACCAACGCCCCATCGGTGCGGTTCATCCTCATTGCATCCGCAATCAGGTAGAACTTCGATGCGTACTCATTTGCGACACTTCGTCCGTGAGCTTGATACCAGTAAAGGACAAACTGCTTCTGTTCGCCATTCGTGATGACATACTCACCAACACGGAAGCTATGCGAATCCTGCGCTCTTAGGTCCGTGTAGGTGGAGGATTCGAATGTCCATCCGGCACCAGGAAGGCAGTGCTGCGGAGAGTGGATGGTCTGTCCAGTTCGCTGCGTCGGAAAATATCCAATAAACAAGCCGACAACTGGAGTCGATGCTGAGTCAGAGCGGCTGCTGGTGTAGACGCGATTGAGGAAATCCCCTTTACCTAAGATGTCCAGCACTGCCTGATCAATTGGAAGGTCTTTACCCTGCCACAAACCAATTTGCTCCGGCATGTTGTTGACGGGCTCGCTCTTCGGTACCTTATCAACGTCCGGGCGTGCGTACAGGACACCCGTCGCCATAGCCAAAATGCCGGCTGCAGTCCAAAATCGAATTCCATTCATGCGGAGACTCTCATCGGCCAAACGACGCGCAACATACGATGCAACAAATAGAGGCAGGTCAGAGAGATGACAAACATGACCCATCCGGAAAACTCATGGAAAAAACCCTCTGCTTTTGAGGGATCCCAATACTGAACACAGAGACCTGTACCAACAATCCGCAACGCGTTCGCGCAGACAGCAATCGGGATACTTGCAAGCGCCATGATCCATCGACGAGCGGGCGTCCGTTCCAGGAAGTATCCATAGAAAACGGAAAGCGTAAACAGGCTCATCAAGGAGCGAATTCCGCTGCATGCCTCTGCGACCTCCAGCTTCATCACTGGTAGCTGGATGACGTTGCCCTCCCGAAAAACCGGGACTCCGAGAAGTGGAAGCAGCGTACTGGCGGCCTGCGAGGCCAGGAGTTGAAGAGGAAAGGTGATCTGGTTGAACACGATCTCAGGAAAAGGAATCGCAAGCAGCAGAACGCCGAGTGGAAACAGAACCTCACGTAAGATTGCACGGCCGCAGAAAATCCAGATCAAGCCGGAGACGATCATAACCAAGGAGATTCGCGAAAGGAAAAGCTCCGCTCCATAGACTCCGAAGAAGAGCGTTAAGATGCCCAGCAGCAGTAACGGCAGTCCGGTCCAGGCTGGTTGGACTGTCATCTGACGCAGCTTTGGACGCTTATCCCAGAGCAGGAATGCGGAGAAGAAGGGCACGAGAAACCCGTGCGAGTAGTCAGGAATCTGGTACCAATCCGTGACCAGCTTCGTGCCGATCTTCCAGTACATGAGCACGAGAAGAACAGCCAGCGTTACCGCCCCGAGTATGACGTCGCGGCGATGAAGGAACTCAAGCAGACTGAGACTCGTCCACAGCGGCAGCTCGGCAGTGTGCACTTCGTCTGGTGACGGCACTTCCGCTGGCTGACCTTTCTTCTCTGTAACAGGGTAAGTAGCTACCTGCACGTCCGGCATCATCGCGTCGCAAACCTCATGTGGCTCAACTTACCCGACGTGGAGCAATCCTGGTGCCAGGTCACGGGGCGGTATGTCAGCACCTTTCGCCATAAAGCCCTTTGAGTCGGAAGTATACTCCGAGATGACGGAGATTCTTTTCTCCGTGTGTATGCAGATTGCAAACGAAAGTTGTAAGCCATGGTCTCAGATCACTGCCCTATACTGAGCATCGGCTGCCCACAACGAGGTCGGCGAAGCGTTCCACTCTTTCTAGCGTCACGCTCAGTTTGGCATCACCGTTGCATCCGCTCTGGATGAGGAACCTCCATGAAAGCGCACCACGGTACCATTTTTCCGAAAGCCGCAGTCTCTTCAGCTCCTTTACTGCGAGGGTCGGCGCGAAGTGCACATGTGCTCGCTAGCTTCACTCTTCTGCTCGTCTGCTGCATTCCTTGCTCGTCGCAAGCCAATCAGCAGACGCACCCAGCCACGGCACCGAGCTCGCCCGCTGATACCACACAGAAAGCGCCAGCGGCACTTCCGACTGCGTCGCCGCAAGTACCCTTAGTAGCTCCGCCTCCTGCCTCCTCCGCAATCACGGGTGAGGCAAGCAAGGTTGATGGCTCACGCTACATCATTGGACCCGATGACAACCTGCAGATTACCGTTTGGAGGGAGCCATCGCTTTCAGGTGGTCTTCCGGTTCGTCCGGACGGCATGATCTCGCTAGTTTTGATCGGCGATCTAAAAGCGGCAGGTAAGACTCCGACGCAACTGAGTGCTGATATCACGCAACAGCTCAGAAAGTATATTCAGGATCCGAGCGTAACGGTCGCGGTCACAGCGGTCAACAGTCAGCGTATCTTCTTGGTCGGAGAAGTAGGTCATGTTGGCCCCGTGGCGATGAGCCCAAGCATGACGCCCCTTCAAGCCATCTCTGCAGCCGGTGGGCCAAGTCCATACGCAAATCTGAAGCGTATCTATATATTACGAGGACTCAGTGCAAAGCAACAGAAGATTCCCTTCAACTACAAGCAGGCCTTAAAAGGCGATAACCGACAAGACATCACGCTGCAACCGGGTGATACGATCGTCGTCCCATGAGGCCCTTGATGAACTTCCGTTCTATCGCTCTCATCCTGATAAGCGCTTCACGTGCTCTCTCGTACGGACAGGCAACGGCCACCGCCTCGGCTCCAATTGCCACCTCAGGCATCAATCTCGGCGTGGTTAACGGGACGTTCCGTTACGGTGCGACAGCGTCCGAATCCTTCCAGACTGGGTACGGTCAGAATCAGGATGTTTCCGAGCAGACCAATCTTTCGGGCTCTCTCATCTACGCGACGAAAAGCCTCAAGACGCCCTTTAGTGCGATCTATACCGGCGGCGTCCTGTTTTCGAATCAGCGAAACTATGGAACCAACACCTTTCAGAGTCTGGCATTCAGCCAAGGGTATGTCAGTAAGAGTTGGACCCTTGGTGTCTCAGACGTGGTGAGTTATCTTCCGCAATCCCCAACAGTTGGCTTGTCCGGAATTCCGGGAACTGGGGATCTGGGATTGTCACCTGTTCTCGGTGTAGACACACCCGCTCAGAATATCCTCACGTATAACTCGGACCGCGTTAGCAACAGTGTTACTGGAAACGCCTCAAGAAGCCTGACCGCTCGTACGGCGCTTACGGCGGATGTCAGTTACGGGATCCTCGACTACTTCGATAACAGTTCTTTGAACACCCGACAGATCTCAGGAGACCTTGGATTGAACCACGAGATCGACGCCCGAACCTCTGTCGGCGTCGGTGCGGACTACTCTGTATTCACGTTTGGTAATTACCTAATCACCGGGCAAAACCAGGGAGATGCGTCGTTTACGACTCGGGCGCTTAGCCTCAGGGCGCAACGCCAGTTCACGCGGGCGCTCTCAGGAGCAGTTAGTGTTGGTCCGCAGTGGGTAAACTCCTCGTCCAAACTAGGCATTCCGTCGCGACTTGGGGTTTACGCCACGGCAAGTGCCACGTATGTCCGGCGTTTCGGCACCTTTGGCGTTTCCTACAGCCGCGGGGCTAATGGCGGTTCAGGTGTCCTTCCGGGAGCCTTCTCCGATTCGATTACAGGATCCGCCTCCAGAGCCTACGGTCACAACTGGGCGCTATCCGGAAATATCGGTTATGTACGCACAACAGGACTCAGCTCGAACCTCAATCCCACCCTCGTCGTAATACCTGGTGTAGGTTCCTATGGCAATTTTGATTCTACCTTCGCCGGCGGTCAGGTCACGCGTCGATTGACGGACGCCTTTTCCGCTTTTGCGAGTTACACCGCGTTTAACCAAACTTACGGAAATGTGCGGAATGTTCCCGGTGCGGTTGCGAGTCTGATTCAATCGTTCGCTGTCGGTGTGTCGTGGTACCCCAAGTCGACAAATCTGGGACAGTTCTAAGGATCTCTTATGCTCGGTCATCGTGCCCTCTCCCCGGAAGACTACCTCGCTATCCTGAAGAAGCGCTGGTGGATCATCGCCATCCCATCTCTTCTTCTGCCAATCTTGGCGTTCGCCGCCAGCTATCTGGTTCAGCCGACGTACACCTCTCAGACCCTTGTTCTAGTGGAGCAGCAGAAGGTACCGGACACCCTCGTCAAGCCAGTCATCGTAGAAGACATCAGCGCTCGTCTCGCTTCGATGAAGGAGCAGATTCTTAGTCGATCCCGTCTGCAACCAATCCTTGACCGCTTCAATCTTTTCGCTGGCGACCACATGAATATGGACGACCGCCTGGACTTGATGCGAAAGAACATCGACGTCAAGCCGATTCAGTCTGAGATGGCCCGATTTCCCGGGTTTTATATCTCTTTCAAAGCCAATGATGCTCGGACAGCGCAGGCTGTCTGTGAGGAAATCACGTCGATGTTTGTCAGCGAGGATCTTCGAGCTCGCGCTGATCAGACTCAAGGGACGACGGACTTTCTTCGACAGCAACTGGATCAGGCAAAGCGCAGCCTCGACGATCAGGACGCCAAATTGGCAAAGTTTCAGCAGCAGTATGTTGGAAAGCTCCCCGGGCAGGAAGAGGGGAACCTAAATATGCTTAACAGTTTGAATACGCAACTGGGAGCATCCACCCAGCAGATCGAGCGCATGCAGCAGGATAAAACGCTGATGGAAGCCATGCTGGCGCAACAACAGCGCGAGACAGCCACGCCCGAGACACAGCGCCTTGCTCCGCAAGCTCAGCAAACAGAACTCCAATCTTTGCTTGCACAGGAGGCTGATCTCACAGCGCGATATACCGATGATTACCCTGACGTTGTCTCGATCCGTCGAAAGATCAAAGATCTGAAGCATGAGATGGCACAAGCTCCGGCCGTAAGCAGCACGCCGGCTGGCACGGTGCATCCTGATTCGCCTGACACGCAGCGGCTCCGGTTGCAGATCAAAGCGTTAGATATGGCGATCGCTCAGCGCAAACGGGACCAGTCTGGTACGCAGGGCCAGGTCAATCTGTACCAGGAACGCATCTCCGCCAGCCCCTTGGTACAAGAGCAATACAAGAACCTAACCCGTGACTATCAACAGGCGCTGGCATTCTATGACGATCTGCTCAAGAAGATGAATGAGAGCCGGATGGCCTCGGATCTTGAGCATCGTCAACAGGGAGCACAGTTCCGGGTCATGGATGCAGCAAACCTTCCGGACGCGCCTACATCGCCTAAACGGCCTGTCTTTGCCGCAGGTGGATTGATCTTCGGGCTTGCTCTAGGTCTCGGCATTGTTGCCTTACTGGAATACCGCAACACTGCGTTGCGCACCGAGCGGGATATCTGGGCCTTCACTAAACTGCCTACCTTGGCTACGATCTCCCTGATGACCGAAGTGAACACACCAGACTTTACTCCGACAAAACCGAAGAGAGGACTCCTTCGTCGCCGCGGTTCGGGCGAACCGAAAATCGATAGTCCGCTCATTCGTGCTGGGAGCTAACGCCCATGTATAACAACTTTTTCAAATTGAAAGTAAGTCCATTCGGGACGAGCCCCGATCCGCGTTTTCTTTACATGATGCCGCACACCCGAGAAGCTCTGGCTTGCCTTGAATATGGCATCTCCGCGCGGAAGGGCTTTACCGTCCTGACGGGAGAGGTCGGTACTGGTAAGACGACCCTTCTTCGTCGTGCACTCGGATCTTTCCACAATCGCCGCGTCTCAACAGCGTTCGTATTCAATCCACGATTAGAGGTTCTGGATTTTCTTGAGTTTGTCCTAACAGACTTCGGTGTTGTTCCATCCTCGCGGACAAAATCAGGCATGCTGTTGCAGCTCAATCGTTGGCTGATCGAGCGGTACCGGATGGAGGAGACCTGTGTTGTTGTTGTTGATGAGGCGCAGAATCTCTCCTGGGATCTTCTGGAAGAGATTCGCCTCCTCACGAATCTCGAGACATCGTCAGAGAAGCTGCTGCAGATCGTCCTTTCTGGACAACCCGAACTTGAAGAGAAGCTTCGTCACCCGAGCGTTCGTCAGCTGCGACAGCGCGTTGCCCTGTGGTGCCGAACGCAGGCACTTGCCGCTCCGCAAACGCAGGCCTACATTGCGGAACGTCTACGCATCGCAGGGGCCGCTTACCCTATTTTTACTCCGGAGTCCGTCGACCTCATACATAGGTACAGCCGAGGCATTCCACGCATCATCAACCTCCTTTGCGAGCACGCGCTCATTTCGGCCTATGTCGAACAAGTCCAACATGTCAGCCCGGAGATGATCGAGGCAGTAGCAATCGAACTTGAGCTGGAGAATCAGCCATTTCTGATCTCCTCTGCGGCGATGGGCGCAAGCCCCCTGGCTCCCCGCGGTGTGGCAACGGAGAACCCGAACTTCACAACGACGCTGGGATCTGAAAGCACCGGAAGGCGAGACCGATGAGCCGAATCTACGAAGCACTCCAGAAAGCAGAAGCGGAACGCGGTGGAGTTCCAGAAGCGGTAAATCAAAATCAGGAGAATGATCGAGGCCTTGATCTGGACCTTGAGCGTCGGTTTGCTCCTATGAGCACCTCCGAGCCTTTCGGGTATAGCTCCTCTCTCGCTGTTGCAGAGTCGCCAGTTGAGGTAGACGTTCTTGACCAGGCGCCTCCGTTAGATCACGTTTCCTCGCCACTCTCTTCTCTTTCACAGATGTCCGGGGGCCTTCCGACGCGCGCAGTTGGGCTTGACCTGGACTTGATTCAGCAGAAAGCCTGGTCGCCAGCGTTTGATCGTCTTCCCGGGTTACTTGATCGAGGGCCAGCCGTCGAGCAGTTTCGAAGTCTTCGGTCCCGCATCTACGAACTCCGCGATAAGCGTCCTTTGAAGACCATTCTGGTTACCAGTGGACTCCCGCAAGAAGGAAAGAGCTTTGTCTCGACGAACCTTGCCGTCTCACTTGCGCGCAACAAGAATGCACGCGTGCTCCTGATCGACGGCGATATGCGCCGCTATACGGTGCACCAGGTGCTCGGGTGTGATCCAGATCCTGGACTTGCGGATTACCTTTCCAGCCGCACGGCCTTGTCGCAGGTCATTCAGCGATGTGATCCCAGCCTTTCTAAAGGAGTCACAAACGGAACCGGAGTTATCCTTCCGCCACTTGCTGTGATTTCAGGTGGTAACGGCGGTGATAAAGCAGCCGATCTCTCGAACAACAATCGCTTCGAAGAGCTGATACACGCAGTTGCTCCGCTATTCGACTGGATCATTGTGGATTCGTCTCCGGTCCTCCCGGTCTCTGACGCCGTCAACCTCTCTCGCTTCTGTGACGGTGTGCTACTTGTGGCCCGCAGCGGCGTTACGGAATACGAAAACGCGCAGCGAACTCTCGCCGAACTGAAGAGTGCGCACTTGTTGGGCTTCGTTCTCAACGGCACTTCGGCTCCCTCCCATCGAGGGGAATACTACGGATACTCCTCTAACTCCGCCCTAAAAGAGATCGAGTAGAGCAACACCATGATCAGGTTGTTCAATGTTTACTATCCCACGCGGACCATTGTTCTTTTGGTCACCGAGGCGCTCATCGTCAGCGGTTCTTTTCTGCTGGCGACCGCATTCGTGTTGGGGCCTGACACCTATATTGCGTTGAACTATGAGTACGGTGCTCTTAAGATTCTAACTCTGACCGTTCTCACGTTGCTTTTCTCCTACTACTTCGATCTCTACGAGCCATCGCGCATTTCCGAGCGATGGGAGATCTATTTCCGCCTTCTGCTGGTTCTCGGCTTTCTATCGTTCCTACTCTCTGCTGTTACCTGGATCTTCCCGGAAGCTGATATCGCTCATTCCGTCATCCTGCTCGGCTTGGCTTTCTTGACGGCCGCTCTGGTCGCCTGGCGGATGGTCTACGAGTGGATCATGGCAAAACCAATCTTTCGAGAGCATGTCTACGTCCTCGGGGGTGGCGAGCGCGCACAAGCGATCGTTGAGCTCATCTCTGCTCGCAGTGACATCGGCATGCACATCGTGGGCTGGGAGGCCAATACACCCGAAGGACCCATTACCCGCGATAACTTTGCCGCCTCCATCGAGGAATCGCGCATTTCCGGATTCAAGATCAACCGCGTCATCGTTGCTATGCAGGATCGTCGCGGCGCACTGCCGGTCCGCGAACTGCTGAAGCTCCGCTTTGACGGGGTCGTGGTTGAGGATGCCTGCGACCTCCTTGAACGTCTTTCAGGCAAGATGCCGCTTGACGGCCTTCGTCCATCTAATTTCATCTACAGCGAGGGCTTTCGCGTGAAACCCTCGCAACAAGTAATGCGTCGCCTCGTCTCCACGCTCGCGGCGGCTATAGGGCTGCTCCTCTTTGCTCCCTTCCTTCCTTTTGTCATGCTCGCAGTTCGACTTTCTTCTCCTGGGCCGATCTTCTTCAAGCAGACCCGCGTCGGTCTTGCGGGCCGTAACTTCAAAGTCGTTAAATTTCGAACGATGCGTACAGATGCGGAAGCTTCAGGCGCTAAGTGGGCCAGCAAGAATGACCCTCGCGTGACTCGCATTGGCGGCTTCATGCGAAAGACAAGAATCGACGAAGTCCCCCAACTGTGGAACGTGCTTCGGGGAGACATGGGCTTCGTCGGACCGCGGCCTGAGCGTCCTGAATTTGTGCCTTGGCTCTCTGAACAAATTCCCTACTTCGATCTTCGCCACATGATTCGACCTGGTCTGACTGGATGGGCTCAAGTGCGCTACGGATATGGCGCCACACTGGCCGAGGCTCGCGAAAAGCTTGAGTACGATCTCTACTACATCAAGCACATGTCACTCGGGCTTGATCTGCTCATCATGTTTGAGACGGTTAAAACGATCCTTCGTCGCCGCGGGGCACAATAGTCGCTTGCTATGCTTCATGAAAGCGCAGAGCAAGGAACCCTAACGAATTCTTCCCTCGATAAGGCTCCTGTGCCCTTAGCGAGTAGCGACTGACTCTGTTCGATCCTTTTCAGTCAGGTACCATGCTACCGTCTTTTCCAGACCTGCCTGAAAATCCGCTTGAGGGTCGTAGCCGAGCTCCTTACGAGCGCGTTCAATGCTGGCCAGCGAGTGTTGCACATCTCCCGTTCGAGGAGCGCCGTAGATCGGCTTGGCTGCAAACCCCAGGATCTCCGCCAAAGCCGCGTAGAGATCGTTGAGCGTGTGGCTAAGCCCCGTCCCGACATTGAAGACACGCCCATTTGCAATACGGCTCGGCGCAGTACATGCCAAGAGGTTCGCGTTAACGGCATTTGCAATATAAGTGAAGTCTCGACTGACCAGGCCATCCCCATTGATAGTGGGCGTCTCTCCTGCCATCATCTTGTAAATAAACTGGGCGATGACGCCAGAGTAAGGGGAGTCTGCTGCTTGCCGAGGGCCGAAGATATTGAAGTACCGCAGACAAACACCTTCCATGCCATACACCTTGCAGAATGCCTGGATGTAGTACTCGCAGGTAAGCTTTTGGACCGCATAGGGTGATAGTGGAGCCGGGCTCATCTCTTCATGCTTCGGCTGTGTCGGTTGATCTCCGTATGCGGAGGAAGAAGCCGCATACACGATCCGCTTCACATTGGCATCTCGGGCCGCCAGCAACACATTCAGAGTTCCGTTCACATTCGACTCATGTGATGTCAACGGGTCCTTCACAGAGCGAGGAACCGACGCTAACGCAGCTTGGTGGATCACGTAATCCACACCCTGACATGCGCCGCGCATCGCTTCCGCCTCCTGAATGTCCGCCAACTGAAACGTTATGGCATGGCGTATGTCTGCCAGATTCTCCATGCGACCCGTCGACAGGTTGTCAACGCCCCGCACCTCATGGCCCTGCTCTACCAGCGCGTGCGCGATCGAAGATCCGATAAATCCTGCTATGCCTGTGATGAGGTATCGTGCCACTCTTCCTCCTCCCGGGGTTCTCCGCTTCGCTTCACTTCGTTCATAAGAACGAGCTGCCAAGTCCCGCTGAGACTAATCCGAAACATCGTCTTCTCTTTTATCAGTGTCATGGCCACCCACCGCAATGCAACTTCTGTTCCACAGTCTGCAGTGACTGCGTTGCATTCTTGCCGTGCGCACGGAGTCATAGAGAGACCATCTCTGCGACCTTCGTGGCAGCAACAGCCCGCAGAAGTGCGGAGATCCAGTGCAATAATAGCGGACATGTTGATGACTAGCCCGGAAACTCTCCCCCAACTCGCCACGCAGCGCCTTGAACGCCTGAAGACCCGCACCGCCAAGATCGGCATCATCGGCCTCGGCTACGTCGGGCTTCCGCTCTCTCTTCTGCTCGCCGAGGCGGGCTTCAAGGTGACCGGCTTCGACATCGATGATCGCAAGGTGACTGACCTGGAGGGCGGACGCTCCTATATCTTCCGCATTCCAGCCGAAGAGATCCAGAGCGCCCGCGAACATGGTTTCCGCGCGACCGTTGATTTTTCCCACCTTGTTGAGCAGGACGCCATCATCCTCTGCGTGCCTACTCCCCTAACCGGGCACCGCGAGCCTGATCTTAGCTACATCGAGAACACCGCGCACTCCATTGCGCCCTGGATCCAACCTGGACAACTGGTCGTGCTCGAAAGCACAACCTACCCCGGCACAACCGAAGACGTGTTGATTCCCATTCTCGAAGCAGAAAACAAGCTCGGCCTTCGGGCACAATCCGTGGCCGATACGAAGGAAGACAGCGTCTTCTACGTGGCTTTCTCACCGGAACGTGAAGACCCTGGAAACACGGACGTTGCACGGCATGACATTCCCAAGGTGGTTGGCGGACATGAACCGATTGCAACTGAACTCGCCGCTACCCTCTACGAAGGAATCTTCACCCGCGCCATTCGCGTCTCCACCACGCGTGTCGCTGAGATGACCAAGCTGCTCGAGAACATCTATCGTTGCGTCAACATCGCACTCGTCAATGAGCTCAAAGTGCTTTCCATGCGCATGGGAGTCGATATCTGGGAGGTGATCGACGCCGCTTCCACCAAGCCATTTGGCTTTCACGCCTTCTATCCCGGCCCGGGTCTCGGCGGACACTGCATCCCAATCGACCCCTTTTACCTCAGTTGGAAAGCAAAAGAGTACGACTTCAACACGCGCTTCATTGAGCTTGCCGGTGAGGTCAACGAAGCTATGCCCGAGTTCGTCACAGCGCAGGTCGGAAAGGCACTGAATCAACATAAGAAAGCAGTGAACGGCTCACGCATCCTCATGCTCGGCATGTCCTACAAGCGCGATATCGACGACCTTCGAGAGTCACCGTCGCTGACGATCATCGAACTCCTGCGGGAACAAGGCGCTGAGGTCCTATATAACGACCCGTACCATCCAAAGGTAGGTCGAGGTCGCCATTACAACCTCAACATGTCCTCTACGCCGCTGAGCGATCTCGAGCAGTATGACTGTGTGCTGATCGTGACCGATCACACAGACTACGACTACCAGGACATCGTTAATCGATCGAAACTCGTCGTCGACACACGCAATGCCACCAAGGGGATCAAGTCGACGAACGTTCACCGCTGCTAGACCGCACATAAGGAAGGAGCCAACTGGCTCCTTCCTTTGCTCTACCCAGCGATCAGGATGGCTGCAGCAACCGCGTAAACGTTGAAGCGATTCGTTGCATCATCACCTCGGTCGTGAAGTGCTCTCGCACCCGTTGTCGGCCCGCTAGACCCATCCTTGCCGCGCTGGTCGGATCGCGCATCAACGAAAGAATCGCTGCTGCCATTCCTTCGACATCTTCAGATGCGACCAGGAAACCCGTACTCCCGTCGACGATCGCCTCCGCGTTGCCTCCTACATCGGTAGCCACTACTGGGAGGGACGCGGCCATTGCCTCGACAATTGCATTCGAAAAACCCTCACTCCGCGAAGGCAGCACGAAAATCGATGCGCGTTCCAGGAACTTCTGCTGATTGTGGATGTTCCCCTCGAAAGAGACGGCGTCTGTCAGTCCAAGCTGCTCGAGCAGTACCTGCAACTCAGCCATGTACGCTGCGTCAAGAGTGGCGCCTCCTATAGCCAGCTTGGCTTCAGGAAACTCTCGACGGACCTTGGCGAATGCTTGTAAAAGAACATCATGTCCCTTCACCCTCCGAATGTTTCCGAGGCACGCAATCCGAGCTACGGCATTGCGGTCGGTCCTTCGTTCCGGCCAGCGGGCAAGATCCAGCCCGTTATGGATTGTCGCGACGCGCTCTGGTGGAACCTTGTCGATATCAATGCTATAGCGGCGTACCTGCTCTGAAACAGCCAGCACCGCGTCAGGCATGCGCGCAAGCATACGATACGCGATGGCGTGCTTCCGACTGCGTAGAATCCCCATATCTCTTCGGTTCCAAACAAGCTTTGCCGGCGAAAGGAGCTTCGTCATCCCTCCAGCCCAGAGATCAGAGCTCTCAAAGCAGGTGTGGACGAGAGCAACTTCCCTTTCGCGCAGGAAGCGGCGTAAAGCAAACGCCCCCAGCACAGCTCGCCAATCATA
This sequence comes from uncultured Acidobacteriaceae bacterium, assembly GCA_964235665.1. Classification (GTDB taxonomy): domain Bacteria; phylum Acidobacteriota; class Terriglobia; order Terriglobales; family Acidobacteriaceae; genus Edaphobacter. The sequence goes on along the minus strand of CAXSAY010000003.1, from coordinate 247,143 downwards.
GGTTCGCGTCAAGGGCAGCAGATAGATTGGGCAAGGCGGGTCCACCAGCCCTGCACTTCCCTCATCCGCAGCGAAGGTCAAGATCGACGTCCTATACCCGTAGGCAGGCAGTCTCTCAGCGATCTTCAACACGATGCGTTCGCCACCACCCAGAGCGCGGGGAAACTGGTCGACTACCAACAGGATGTGCCGCCTGCTGTCCTCGTCTGAAACGCCTGTTTGGGACCCTGCACGAAGCAGGCGAACTTCTGTCATCGGTAGGCCAGGTACGCGGGCAGCGGCGACATCTCCTCGGCCTCGAGTTGCGGCACGGGAACGGCCTCTGTCTGAACCAGTTGTTTCGCCCGTGTTGCGGCACCAAACAGAACCCAGGTAAGGCCGTGGATTTCTAGATATGTCCAGCGGTCGCCAAAACAATTGAGAATTACTGAACAGGTCATAAGCAGAAACAAGCCGAGACCGAGGCCTCGATAGAGAGGATCCCGTCCTCTACGAAATAAAAAGAAGCCGAGCATTAACATCTGAGCCAGCAATGAGAGTGCGAATACCATCCCGATTGCTCCGGTTTCCAGCATGACCTTGACGTACCAATTATGAGTGTCACGCAAATTATCCACGTGAGCCGTCAGCTGAAATGTGCCGTAACCAACACCGAAGATAGGACTGCTTTCAATGGTCGCCTTCGCCGCCGTCCACAGTTCCACTCGTTCCTGCGCTGAGGCTTCCAGCTGACCGCTGGAGTTTTCGGTCATATTCACGCGTTCACTGACCGCAGCCGGTACCACGGCCTGCCACACGCAGAGAAATACAATGGCAATCGGAATAAGTTTGCGATCCTTCATAATGCCGAGAACAATCATCCCCGCCACCACAGAGATGTATCCGGCGCGGGAGAAGTCGTACATTGTTGCCATGATTGTTGCGGCCACGAGACCGTACAACAATAATTTGACCTTCTTCCTCTTCATAAATTGCGCAAACGCCCACAGAAACAAAGCAAACTGCGCATGGAAAGCGGCCAACCCATTTGATCCTGCAAAGCCTAACGGTCCACCGTCTCGCTTACTCTCGTCAAAGTGTCCCCAGGAATGCGACAGACTGCTCATGAGCGAGGCTCGATCAATAAAAAAGATAGCCAGCACTGCGGCAATGACAACCCTGCGTATCGCTTGCCTGTCCTCAACCACCATTCCCGCCGCCACAAAAATCAGCGGCAGCAACATGTAGTCCTTCCACAGCGCAAAATTAACATCGTTGATCCATAGTGGAAGCGGCGCGTTAGATAGAGCGACTCCCAGCCACATCGAGAGATACATGTACACCGCAAAGATCAGCCAGGTGACATACAAACCTGATCTCGGGAGCCGCTTACCCTTCAGCAACGCCCCAACCAGTATGCAGAGAACAAGGATGGTTAGAAGATTTCCGCCGAGGGGATAGTCTAAGAAGTGATCGCGTAGCGTCCGGTACGGCAGCAAGGGAATCATGTAGTACAAACCCCACAGCGGGCGTGCCAACGCCATCACACATGCCAGACAGCATACGATGTACGCCACTAACGGTATGTAGTGTCCGATCCCTAATCCCACGAAAATACTCCCTGGTCAACTCCCACGTTGTACCGGTGCGAAGCTCACCCTCTCAGGCCCAGACCTCATCCTTACCCACTACAAAGTTATAGAACGCGAGAGCTGCCGCGGCATTCAGCATCACGAATGTCGTGGTGACTCCCACCAGCTTGAACTTTTTACTGAGTGGAAGAAAATTCCCGAGCAGAGCCAGCAGGTAAAGGCCGACCTGTACCAGGAAAAGGCCTTTATAGAACATCCCGGACGCGAATAAACTCGAAATAAAGCAAAGCAGAAGGAGCACCGGAACCATCAGACGCATGAGCTTGTGACTCACGAAACGAAAAAGCAATGGGTTCTTTCCCGATACGATCCATGGAGCGAACTTCACTAACTGATAATTTCCCGTTAGTGTTCTCACCTTTCGTCCGAATTCCTTTCCAGGATCCGTGAAGATGACATCACGAGCAATCGCCTTTGGCTCAAAGATCACTCGCCTTCCGGCTTGTGCAACGCGCATCGGCACTAGAACGTCATCCAGGATAAGCCTTGGCGGCAAGTAATGAAACAGCTCCCGCCGTACTGCATAGATCGCTCCAGTCACACCAACAACAGATCCGGATGCCGACTCAAACCGACGCACCATCTTTTCAATTCTCCAATACAGGCCAAGCGCATCGGCTGCTGGAATTCCGTTCCCGTCCTCGAGCAGCAACTCGCCGCTCACAGCACCAATCTGAAGATCAGCGAAGTTGGCCGTAAGCTCTCGCAGGGCTGCCCGATCTACAACCTGTCGGACGTCAAGGAAGACCAGGATCTCTCCCGTGGCCCGTTGTACAGCCGCATTGAGCGCAAGTGCCTTTCCGACGCTCCGCTCAAGCACAACGGCTGTCACCTGATCGCCCTGCTCGCGAAGAATCGCTTCTGTGTTGTCGCGTGATCCGTCCGAAGCCACCACCACCTGAACGCGCGATTGGGGATAATCCAGATCTCGCAGGTTCTCGAGCTTCCGCTGCAAGTTCTGTGCCTCATTTCGAGCCGCCATGATGATTGACACGGTCGGCAGCATCTCTGCTTTCTCCACCGTCCTCACATTCCAGCGCGCATAGGCGAAAAGCAGCAACGGGTAGCCGACATAGGCATAGATGATCAGGACCAGCGAGATCCAGAAAACTTCTCTCATATTCCTCAAGACCGACGTCAGAAAACCCGCGCCGCCGCGTGCTGTGCCGCGATCAAGCCGCGAGGTATGAGTCATTCTACTGCTCTAAGTTCTTCCGCCTGGTTGCAGTCACATGCTACAAAAGTGACAGAATCCTCAATCTGCTTGCGAAATCCGCTCTACCCTCTTCTCTCCTTCTTTATCTGACTCATTAACAGTCACTTGCTACCGCGTACCCTTCCGTTCGAACCGCCGCAACTGCGTCACCCGGCTGTTACCATCGACATGTTTCCGTTCTTCAACTATGGCCGGCACTCGTAGATTTGCGTTCAACGTACTCATGAACTGGGCGGCCACCGGTGTTGGTCTTGTTGTTCCATTCTTCCTGACGCCGTTCGTTGTCAATAGTCTCGGCCGTGAAGCGTATGGTGTTTGGATTCTCTCCGCCTCAACTGTCTCCTACCTCAACCTGCTCGATCTGGGTATGCGCAGCGCTGTCATCCGCTTTGTCTCAAAAGCAAAAGCTGAAGGAGCATCAGAGGACGTTCGCGCCGTCGTTGGAGCCGCCCTCTGGTTCCGGCTCCTCATCGCGCTTGTCGTTGCATGCATCAGCATCGCCCTGGCCATCACTTTTCCTCACCTGTTTAAGATCCCGCACGCGCTCTATCGCAGCTCACAAATCACCGTCCTTCTGTGCGCTCTCGGCGTCGCGGTCACACTCATCACCGGAGTCTTCGGAGCTGTTCTCGCAGCTGTCAACCGCTTTGACAGGTTAAGCACTATTGCCATGCTCCAGACCATCGGTCGCGCCAGCGGAGTTCTCATCCTACTGCGAAGTGGGCACGGTCTGCTTGCGCTCGCTTGCTGGGAACTTACGATCATCCTCCTCTCCGGAGCCGTCATCACGGCGTCCGCCCTCAAGCTCGTCCCAGCCTGTCGCGGCCGCATCCGCAGACCGCAGCGAGATCTTCTGCGCAAAATCTGGAGTTACAGCTTCGTCACCTTCATCTGGATCATCGCTGTCCAGGTCATCATCAACTCGGATAACCTCATGGTCGGCCACTTCGTCTCCGTCGAACTGGCCGCCCTGTATGCCATCGGTGGCAGCCTTGTCACCTACTCCGGCCAAGTCGTCTCGGCACTTACCACCACCTTCACGCCACTCGCCAGCGGCCTGGAAGCTTCCGGTAAGACCAAGGAACTGCGCAGCCTTCTTATCCGCGGTACACAGGCCACGCTCGTCCTCTCCTTACCCATAAGCCTTGCCCTGCTGTTTCGCGGGCGTACCTTTATCGGTCTGTGGATGGGTCCGTCCTACATGCAGGTTTCGGGTTCGATCCTGCAGATTCTTCTCATCGCGCAGTTCATGAGCGTCGCCGTGGCAACTGCAGGCGCAGTCATGATGGCCATCGGAAAGCACGTAGGCCCGGCGAAGTTCGCGGTCGTCGAGGCTCTCATCAACGTGACCATCACCTTGCTGCTTTGCCGACGATTCGGCGCCTACGGCGTCGCCTGGGGAACCTCTCTTGCAGTCACTCTCGTGACGCTCTCCTTTTGGCCGCGATACATCAAACAAACTTTGGAAATTCCTGTTGTCACCTATCTGTCCCTTGGCTGGGGCAAAGCCGTCCTGGCGTCCATTCCCTACGGCGTAGTGTGCTACTTCGCGGATCGCCTCTGGCACCCCCGTTCCCTCGTTACCTTCTTCTTGCAGATCGTCGCGACTCTTCCCGTCTACGCGATCTCTGTCGGCCTCGTCTTCCCTAAGGATGCACAGAAAGTAATCCAGACCATCTCTTCACGATGGGGTCGCTTCGCCACGAGAGATCATCCCCTGACTGGCAGCTAACTCGCCTTGTAGTAGCTCTCAATGCGGACACGCCGCTTCCCGTAAACGAAGCCAGCCAGGTCCCAGACTGACAGCTCCTGATCAAACGCCAGAGCGCTACGCCCCCGCAGCCAGGCTCCTGGCACTCCCAGCAGCGCGCGCAGAGCGCGGCCTAGACGGTACTGCGGCACCCCGAAGCGATACGCCGTCGCCTCTGGCTGCTCACGATCAACAACGCCCAGCGACACACCTCGCCAGAAAGCCCAGCGCCGGTGGTAACGCTTGGTCATCCGCTCAGGCGGAACATGGTGATAGATAATCAGCTCCGGCACGAAGAGTCCGACGAACCCCGCTGCCTGGATCCTGCGATACAGATCCGCATCTTCCTCGGCGAGCAGCCCGACTCCGCTACGCCCAAGCTTCTCAGAGTAAAGTCCGATCTGCGTGAACACACTGCGACGTATTACGGCATTTCCGCTATTCAAATTGCCGGCATGACCTGCTCCGAAGATCGCTCTCGGCTTCGGATCGTGCACGCCCGTCGCCGCCCTGTAGCTCGGTGGCAGCCACACCGGCAGGCGAAGGCCGGGCCTGGCCAAATACGGTCCGCCGAGGTACGCATAGTCCCTCGCCTGCATCTCGCGATACACGACCTCATACCAGTGGGTGTCGATCTCCTCGTCATCATCGATGAATGCCACGAGCTCAGCGTCGCCTGCCTGAATCCCTGTGTTCCGTGCATAGGACGACGATTGGCGTGTCTCGACCAGGTAGTGGAGAGCCCTCTGTGTCTCCGCCTGCATTGCGCGGACGACATCCCCCGTTTCGTCTTTGCTGTTGTTGTCCACCACATACAGGCTCACCTCCAAGCCGTTCGGGATCGGAGCCGCAAGCAGGCTGACCAGTGTTCGACGCAGAAGAGCGCTTCGATTGTAGGACGGAATGACGACGTCAAGCTTCACTCTTCCGATCTCCTAAGTCGTGCCCGACGAGTGTGCCACCATCACCTCGCTCTGCCGTTCTGCCAACCGCGCAATCAGTGATGGCATCCTTCGCGAAGCGGTATACGGCCCGATTCTGCCCAGAACTCCATCCCATAAACCCGCAAGAATCGCTCGACGGGACTCTGTATTTCCTTTCAGGAGTCGTAACCTTTGGAGGTTGATCGTGTACGTCCACCACAGTGCCTTGAGCTTGCCGAGAGATCGCGCATGCTTGCGCCAGAAACGGACTTCATTGCGGGCCATGTAATACCAGTAGTATGGCTTCATCGCCATAGCCTGCGTCCCCGCATCCTTTTCTTTGTGGTAGATCACAGAATCGAAATCCAGACGATTCTGATAGCCCGCCAGGATGGACCGCACCGAATAATCCGTATCCTCCCAGTATGCAAACATCGCGTCATCCAGCTTGCCAATCCTGCGAATCAGCTCCACTCGAACCAGCAGAGCTGTGCCCATCAGCATCACGCGTTGCGGCTGCCGCTCTGCCCACTCTCTTGCTTTCTCCAGGTCCTTTGTAGATTCGAACGCAGGCACCTCCGGCCGGTACAGGCCGCCCAGATTCAACTGCTTCGCCGGCTCCTGCAGTGAAGCAATTCGCGGCGACACCAGCCCGATCATTCGATCTTGCTCGGCCACGCGAACCAGGGAGCTCAGGGTCTCACCGTCTGTAATGGCATCATTGTTCAGCAGCCAGACATACGCGAATCCATCTCGCACCGCCGCATCGAAGCCGCGATTACATCCGCCGGTAAAGCCCTCGTTCTCTGAATTGGCGAGCACATCGACCGATGCACTCTGCAACTCCTTCAAACGCGTTACCGAATCATCTACGGACCCATTGTCGACTAGCAAAATATGTTTGTTGGGGTACGTCATCTGTTCAGCTGACCGAGTCGCCGCAATCGTCTCATCGCAGGAGTTCCAATTAAGAATCACGATGAGGACGCGAGGAACCGCAACACTTTGCTCTGGTGCTGGCGACGGCATGAAGAACCCTTCCTTGACTCGGCTATCATAAGGCCACCCGCTGCACGCAGCGTTGCCCCCTTTGTGGTACGAAGACAGCGCGCATCGCCAGCAGAGCTCATCGGAGCCCTTCATGTACTCGGTTGGCCGCGCGCTTCAACGCACCCTTGCCCTCCTGTCCTCACCCGCACTCTTCGTCGTCCTCCTCACCTGCTTCTCCGTGGCGTCGGGGGAGCAACGGCCCACATCAAAGCTGCCGACAACGGGCAGCTCGACCTGGTACGTGCGGCTGGACGGCGGCGATCGCAAACAGTGCACGGGAAAAGTGGACTCACCGTACCGTGGTCATGGCGCCAGCCAGCCATGCGCCTTCAAACATCCGCAGAACCTCTTCGCCAATGGCGAATACGGCAACAAGGGATGGATCATCGCCGGCGGCGACACCATCCTCATCCGTGGTGGTCCCTACCGCATGGGCTTCACCGGGCCAAACGCAAACGACCATCCCGGCCTTTGCCCTGGCGATCCCTTCGGTTGCTTTATGCCCCCGGTCCCGTCGGGGACAGACAACCACCCCACGCGCATCCTCGGCGAACATTACGCCGATTGCAGCGCCAGGACTCAACTCTTCGGCGGTTATGGCCTTAGCATCGTCCTCAACGTCGCCGGCTCCAAGCATGTAGCAATCGAATGCCTGGAGGTAGCGGCTCACCCCAACTGCTCGCGCCTTGGTTCGGAGAGTTCCGGAATTAAGAGTTGCAGCTCATCGTTCCCCCTCTCCGACTACGCCAGCGTCGGCATCGGCACCAATCAGGAGACTGCGGACCTCACCCTCAGGAACCTCGACATCCACGGCTTCGCCTCCCGCGGCATCATCGGCGCGATCGGCGGCGATGTCCTCGTCGATCACGTTCGCATCGGCTTCAACGCCGGTGCAGGTTGGGACTTCGATGACGGCAAGGGAACCCGGAGCGCGCCAAACGCCATCGTTCGCGCGTCCAACCTTGTCGTCGAGTGGAACGGCTGCAACGAAGAATTTCCCATTCGCCACGCTCATCCCGCCACAAGCTGCTTCGACCAGGATCATGCCGGCTACGGCGACGGCATCGGGACGCCGGATACACCACTCAACTTCCTTTGCGATCACTGCGTCTTCCGCTACAACACCCAGGACGGCTTCGATCTCCTGCACACCGGCGGCAGCAACATCGCCATCACCAACTCCGAATCCTACGGAAACATGGGTCAGCAATGGAAGCTCGGCGCCATGCACACCGTCGTCTTTCGCAACAACGTCACCGTGCACAACTGCAGTCGGCTCTCCGCGCCCATGGACGGTGTTCCTCCCGGCTACAATACGAACCTTTCCCTCTTCTGCCGCGCCTCCGGGGACGGCATCGCCTTTGTCACCGTTGGTGATGGTACCTATACCTTCCAGAACAACACCTACCTCGGCTACGGTGCGACCAGCTACGACATCAGCTGCAGCGGTAGCTGCCCGCGCCCGAACATCATCTTCCAAAACAACATCAACGTGGGCTACAAAAACCCTCGTGGCGGTCAGCCACCTGCCGTCTTCTTCACCACCGGGCTCAGTAAAAATCCCTTTCAGGCGCGCGACCACAACCTCTACTTCCACATGCGATCCTGTCCTTCCGGACCGCAGGAGCGATGCCTCGATCCGCAACTCGCCTACCTTCCCACCTGGACAGACGAGAGTAGCCTGGACCACATGAACCTGCACCTGACCTCCGCAAGCCCTGCGCGCAGATCAGGTGATCTCATTCCCGATCTCCGCACCGACATCACCGGCGCCCCTAGGCCCGGAAGTGGCGCCGGCGATCTTGGCGCCTTCGCCTACCACCCCTGATCTACCCTGTTTGGAGTATGGCCGCCTTGTCTCAAGCCCGTTAACCTCATTCCTGGCAGACTCCTCCGCGGCGCATCTCCCAGGACGCACTCGCGACCGATCCGCTAAACTCTCCAAAAGAGACACCATGAGTAAGTTCAGCGCAGACCTGCAACGGTACCGCCAACAAGGAAACAGCTCGCGGGAGATCTGGCTCAACCCCGCAGTCTGGGCTATCGGTTGGTATCGTCTCGGCAACTGGCTGAACGTCTCTCCGCCCCCCCTGCTCGTGCGTATCCCGCTCAAAGTCATCTCTCTGCTGGGTAACAAGTTCTGCGAGATCTTCATGGAGATGTGCATCGATCCCAGCGCCTCCATCGGCGAGGGCCTCTTCATCGCTCATATCGGCGGTGTTCACATCAATCCCGACGCGACACTTGGTAGAAACTGCGACATCGCGCATCGCGTCACTATCGGAACCTCGGCCATGGGCAGAAAAGGTGCTCCGACACTCGGCGACAATGTCTATGTCGGCACAGGCGCCGCCATCATCGGAAGGATCCGCGTCGCCTCTGGAGCCAAAATCGCCGCGAACACCCTGGTCATGAACAACGTGCCCGAAGGCGCAACCGTTATGGGCGTTCCTGGCCGTGTCATTATGCGGCCGGCACCTCCGTCCGCAGTCGCCGCTGCCACCGTCGTTGAGGAGAGCACGCATGCTTGAGGACTCCCGTCGTCAGGAGTTGCGGCAAGCGGTTCAGGCCTCGATCGCTGCGTCCGACGCACGCAACGCTCTCAACGCCATGCGAGATCTACTTCCCGCCGACAGCAAGCCGGCCGACGTCCAGTTTTGCGCTCGCGCAGCCGCCGCGCTCTCAGACCCACTGAGGCAGCTACCCGGCATGAGCTCGCTGCGTACCTTTATCGTTCGTTCCGTCACAGTAGAGCCGCTGCTTCCTTACCTCCAGACTACCGCCCTCTTCGCCGGCTTTCTTCTCAATACCACCCTTGGCGGCTTCGGGTCCTACGTCGACGATCTGCTCAGCCCTCACGGCGCGTTTGCCACCATCAACCCCGATCTGCTCCTGATCGTGCTGGACCTTGAAGACATCGCTGGTCATCTGCCTGATCTCTGCGCCGATGGCGTAGGCGCAGCCGTTGATGCCGAGATCGCCAGCTCCGTCCAGCACCTTGCACATCTGCTGCGCAGCGTGCGCGCGAACAGCAAAGCACGTATCGTGCTGCAAGGCTTCGTCGTCCCTCATCAATCGAGTCTGGGTCAGGTCGGTGAGGCCAACCTGCCGCATAGCCTGCCCAGAGCCGTCCATCGCCTCAACGATCAGCTCGCCGATCTCTGCGCCACCATCTCCGAGTGCGTCTTCTTCGATGTCGACGCACTCGCCGCACAGCATGGTCGCGTGCACTGGGCCGATCAGCGCCTCTTCCTTGCCTCTCGCCTTCCTATCGCTGCGGCAAACTTCCCCATCTACACCCGCGCCCTGGTACGCAGCATCGGCGCCCTCTATAAGCCCGCCCGCAAGGTCCTCTGCACCGATCTCGACCACACCTTGTGGGGTGGCGTTCTCGGCGAAGAAGGCGTTCAGGGCATCGTCACCGGATCCACCTTCCCCGGAACGCCGTTCTACCTCTATCAGCGCTACCTCAAGCAGCTCGCCTCCCGCGGCATCCTCCTTGCGGCCGTCTCGAAGAACAACGAAGCTGACGTCCGCGAGGCCTTCGCCGTTCGCGCCGCCGATCTTGCCCTCACCCTGAGTGATTTTGTCGCGCTCAAGATCAGCTGGAACGAAAAATCGCACTCTCTCCGGGAACTCGCCCAGGAGCTCTCTCTCGGCCTCGACTCCTTTGTTTTTATCGACGACAATCCAGTCGAGGCGGAAGCCATTCGTCAACAGCTTCCTGAAGTCGCCGTGATCGAAGCACCTGTCACCGCACCCTGGCGGCTTCTCGATCTGCTGGCCGACGAACCGTTCTTCGACGCCCTACGCGTCACCGCCGACGACCACAACCGTCTCACCGACTACAAAGCACAAGCTCAGCGGGCCAGCCTCGAATCCTCCGCTGGCGGTCGGGATGAGTTCCTTGCCTCGCTCGGCATCATCTGCACCTTCGAGAGCGCTTTGGACGCGCCGCTCGCCCGTTCCGTACAACTGCTCGCCAAAACCAACCAGTTCAATGTCACCACCCGTCGTCACTCCGCCGCGGACCTCGAAGCCTTCGCCGCGGACCCTGCCGGGCAGGCGATCGTCGTCCGCGTCCGCGATCGCTTCGGCGATGCCGGCGTCGTCGGCCTCGCGCTCGCCCGCACCCAGGCTGAAACCTGCGTCATCGATTCCCTCCTTCTCTCCTGCCGTGTGATCGGTCGTGGCATCGAAACCGCGCTCCTTGCCCAAGTTGCCCAGAACGCTGCGCACTTGGGAGCAAGCCGCCTGGTTGGCGAGTTCATCCCGAGTAAGAAAAATGCGCCCGCCGCCAGCTTCTACGCCGACCATGGCTTCTCCGGCCCCAGCTCCTCAACAGCGGCAACAGATTCGCTCTTCTTCGAACTCGACCTCACAACCACTCCGCCGACCACGCCCCCATGGATCACCCTGGAAGGAACTCTGCCCCATGACCTCGCAACCAGTACCGGACTCCCTTCGCTCTCTTCTCGCTGACACACTCGACATCGCACCCGAGAAAGTCACGCCGGAGCTCTCGGCACAAACCCTTGAGTCGTGGGACTCCTTCACGCACCTCCAGGTCATCCTCGCGCTCGAAGGAGAGTACGGCATCCAGTTTGATCCGCAACGCATCCCCGAACTTACCTCCGTGGCCAAGCTTCAGACCGCTCTCACCGAGAAAGGTGTCGCTCTGTGACCACATCGTCCCTTGGCGCCGCTGCCTTGCGCGAACACACCGCCAGCGACACCGCCGCCGTGCTTAAGGACCTCGGCTTCCGTCTCCTCCACGTCGGCGTTGCCGTCCCGGAGCTCGGCCCAACCACCGAGCTGATGACCTCGCTCTTCGGCTATCGCGTGATCTCCGGCCCCTTCGATGATCCCATCCAGCGTGTCTCGGTCAACTTTCTCACGACCCAAGACACAGACATTGCAGAGATCGAGCTCATCGCTCCCCTCACTGAGGACTCACCCATCAAGGCCACCTTGGCCAAAGGCGGCGGCTCTGCCTATCACCTCTGCTTCGAAACCGCCGATCTCGATGGGGCACTCGCTCACGCCACCCGCCTCAAATGTATCGTCGTCAGCCAGCCTGCGCCCGCCGTCGCCTTTAATGGTCGTCGCATCGCCTGGATCTACACCAAGTCGCGTCAGCTTTTCGAACTGGTTGAAGCCGCACTCTGAAGCCGACCTCAGTGCGACACCGGAGTTCCTTCAAGATCCGCGCGACCTGGCGTCACCGGCGGCGCCACACGATGCCCGAGCTTCATCATCGGCTTCTCCACAAAGTAGTAGCTTCCCATCGCACACAGAACGGCGCCCACCAGGCTCCACGGCCACACCTGCACATAGCGCAGGATCGACGTCTCCGGCCGATGAATGAAGAAGATCTGCTGCCATAAGTAGAGGCTGTACGAGAGCCGTCCAAAATACGTGAACACTCGTGTCTCAAGCAAACGTCCCATCCACTCCTCAGGATGGAGTATCGTGCTCAGAATTATCAGTGGAAATCCAAAGCACGTGATCTGGTGCGTCACATGCCCTCCGAGAAAAACCTCCGAGATAACCACAGCTAGCACCACTGACGCCAGCAGAACGCCATGCCGCGAAACCCGCAGCATTCGTGCGCGAAACGCAGGTCGAGACAGCAGAACCGCAAACAGCGCCGGGACAAACAAGTCCTGAAGTGCCAGGTCGGTTCTCTGGTACGAGAGTTTTGCCGCCGTGAGCCCCACTTTGTGCGCCATCGGTGGCCACAAGAGGAACATCGCCGAGAGTACCCCCAGCACCGCAACCACCCGCTTCCGCGAGAACACCAGGATCGCTGGTAGCAGAAGATAGAAATGCTCCTCCACAGCGAGCGACCAGAAGTGCCCCGTGTAGCGGTCGTCCGGTGCGGCAGACGCGTCAAAGGCATTGAAGAAGTTCCGATACGAAAAAAGCGAAGACATCATCGCTCCTGCGCTGATATGCAGAACACCGAGCAAACCCAGCAGAGCAACCACCGCCAGCATTGCGATCGCCGCCGGTTGAATGCGAAACAGTCGCCGAAGATAAAACCCCTGCAGCGATATCGACCCGTGACGTCGCTGCTCATCCAGTAATCGCGAGCAGATCAAGAGACCGCTGATCGCGAAAAAGAGTTGAACGCCACGATCGCCGTAGTTTTGCAATCCCGCTAGACTGAAGCCGCGTACACGGACCGGCGGCGCATGAAACGCGATGACGCCAAAGACCGCGATCGTCCTCCAGCCATCAAGCGTTGGAATATAACCGGAGCGCTTCGTTCGAGCTTCGTCTCGCGACGCAGCAGCCTCGGCTTGCATCGACGCGCTCGCCATCAGTTCGTTCCTCGAGCCATTAGTTTGTTCCTCGATAGGATCGAACCATCCGTTCCCGCAAGGTAAACACTCCCAACACAAGCCCGGGCATATATCTGACCAGAGCTACCACCCCGCGCAGCTTGGCACTCTTATAGAACTCGTTGGCTCGCCGCAGGTGATCAACCGCGCCCCGCGCGTCGTGCGCCCGCAGCGCCATCTTTCCTCGCAGCGTCTCGAGTTCAGCCGTCTTCCGCCCAATCGCCTCACGCAGCAAAACGGACTCCTCACGCTCCGCCGGCCAGAGCGACAGCGCCTTCTCGAGCGCCTTGAGATTCGCGCGCGCCATCGATGTCGTGTCGGCCGAAAGGCTCGTCTCCCGCTTGCGATATCGCACCAGAACGTGCCTGTGGTACCCAATCCGGTACCCCGCAGCCGTCAGACGCAGCCAGTACTCAAAGTCCTCGCTCGACCACAGCGTCTCGTCGAAGAGCATCGTCTTCAGCGCCGCCGCTCGTCCCGTCACGGACGTAAACACATGGCACCGACGTGCAATCAGAGCGGCCGCATCCGCCTCGCCGCTCGATGGGCAGACCGTCATATACTCCTTGCCGGCATAAATGGAAGCACCGAAGAAGACCGCATTGCAGTACACCGCGTCGTACTCCGGATGCGCTCGGAGATATTCGATCTGCGTTGCCAGGTACTCCGGCAGCCACAGGTCATCGCCGTCTAAAAACGAAATAAGATCGCCTCGCGCCGCCGCGATCCCGGAGTTCCTGGCCGCCGATGGACCCTGGTTCTTCTGCACAAGGTAGACCAGACGATCCCGATACGGCGCGAGCATCGTCTCCAGCGCTGCCGTGTCCGGCGATCCGTCGTTCACGACGATGACTTCAAACGGCGGCACAGTTTGAGCAAACACCGACTGCAGCGTCTCCTCCAGCAATCCCGCCACGTTGTACGCAGGGATAATCACGCTGACGCGTCCGTCCGTCCTCGTCTCTGTCTGTGCTGTCGTCATACCGACCGTACCGTCCCCTTTTGGGTCATTCTCCATCTGCAGCCGTCCTCTACTATGAAGGAGTCGCTCCTGCTTGACGATACCCTTTTGGTGGAATCCGCCCGTGTTGCCTCCGTCTAGCTCGGTATCGCCCTCCGCGCCAAGCAATCTCTTCCTCCTCTACCATGAGCTGCGGCCCACGCCGTCCGCCTACTCCTACGTCACCAGCACCTCCACGTTTACCGAGCATGCTGCTCTCTTCCGGTCTCCGCGCCCGCCGGGAACACTTCTGCCGCAAATCACCTTTGACGACGGCCACCTTTCAAACCTCACCGAAGCGCTTCCCGTCCTGCAGGCCCACGAGCTCTCGGCCCACTTCTTCATCACCGCCGGCTGGACCGGTAAAAGGCCTGGCTTCATGAACGCCGCACACTTGCGCGAACTCCTCCATGCCGGCCAACGCATCGGCGCCCACGGCTTCACGCATAAGCTCCTCACGCATTGCTCCACGGCCGAGCTCGATCAGGAGCTCCGCGTAGCTCGTCTCACCTTGGAAGACACCCTCGCCGCCGCAGTCACCGCCATGTCTCTTCCCGGCGGACGCTTCAGCAAAGCCGTTCTCGAGGCCTGCTGGGCCGCCGGGTACACCCAGGTCTTCACCTCCATGCCTAAAGCCGAGCCCACGCCGTCAGCCCCCGCGATCGGTCGCCTCAACCTCCACGGCACCGCCACCGCATCCTGGCTCGCCAGGCTGCTCGACCCGGCAACCGGCACCCTGAATCGCCTAGAACGCGCCGACCGCCTCAAGACCACCGCCAAGCTTCTTCTCGGCGATACCCTCTACCGCCGACTGTGGTCCCTGGTCAATCGCGAGGAGCCCGAGAACCCGGACCAGAACGGCTTTCCTTCATGAAGATCTTGCACCTCATCAGCAGCGGAGGGCTCTACGGCGCGGAGGCTGTCATCCTCCATCTCTCGCAGACTCTGCGCGACCAGGGTGACACAAGCGAGATCGGCATCTTTGAAAACCAGCCTCACCCCAATCACGATCTGCAAGCCGCAGCCGCACAGCGCGACATCCCCACCCACGCCCTCGTCTGCCACGGGCAGCTGGATCTCTCCGTCCCCGGCAGAATCCGCGACCTGGCACACTCCGTTGCAGCCGACGTCGTCCACGCCCACGGCTATAAAGCCGACCTGTACGCCTGGGCCGCGTTGCACAGCGCGCGCATCCCGCTTGTCTCCACCTGCCACACCTGGTACGACAACAGCACGCTTCTCAAAGCCTATGGCGCCTTGGACCGTTACGCGCTGCAGCACTTCGCAGCAGTCATCGCCGTCTCAAGAGAAGTACAGGCTCGTCTTACCGCCTCTGGCGTCTCACCCGAACGCGTGACCATCATCCCGAACGGCATCGACACACGCCCCTTCGCCGCCGCACCCGCCGGAGTGACGCAAGCCCCCGCTGCGAGCCTCCTTGTCGGCCTCGTCGGTCGCCTTTCAGAGGAGAAGGGTGTTGATCTCTTCCTCGAAGCCGCCGCTCGGATCCTCCGCACACGTCCCGACACACGCTTCCACATCATCGGCGACGGTCCGGACCGCGCTAGACTCGAGCATCTCCGCCAGACCCTCGGCATCGCCGATCGCGTCATCTTTCTCGGCCGTCGCGACGACATGCCAGCCATCTATTCCACACTCGATATCCTCGTCTCCGCCTCCCGGCAGGAAGGTCTGCCGATCGCCCTCCTTGAAGCCATGGCCAGCGGTCGTGCCATCCTCGCCACCGCTGTTGGCGAAGTCCCTTCGCTCATCCACGATCGGCAGACCGGTCTCCTTGTTCCTCCGAATGACATCGACGCTCTCGCGACCAGTCTGCAGATGCTGCTGCTCGACTCCGCTCTCCGTCAGCAACTGGGCGCGAACGCCAGACAGCTCGTCGATACAGACTTCTCTGCCCGCCGGATGACCGCGCACTATCACCGCATCTACACCAGCGTCCTCTCCGCACGCGCTACGAAGAGAGGCGCGTAGGCATGCCGTCGTCTTCTTCCCGGCCACGCATCTTCATGATGGATCTTCTGGCTGTCGTTCCCTACTACACCGCGTATCTCTCCCGCGCCCTCATCGCTGCGGGCGCAAATCTCACAGTAGGCTCTATCACCTACTATCTCGATCCATCGTGCTTCTCCTCGCGCGGCCTCCGCAACGACCCGGGAGCGCTCGATCTCGTCGGCCGCTTCCCTCTTCCACGACTCCCACGCCGCATCCTGAAACTCGCGGAAGCGCTCTGCAATCTCGCCGCTCTCACCGTGCGCTTTACCTTCTCCGCGCCCGACATCCTGCATGTGCAATATCTCCCCATGCTTCGCTGGCCCATTCCGTTGGATCTCTGGTTGCTGCGATATTGCCGCGCCCGCGGCGCAAAGATCGTGCTCACCGTACACGATCTCCTGCCGCACGATACCGCAGAGAAACACCAGGCGCTGTTCCGTCAGCTGTACCACTTCGTCGACGGCCTCATCTGTCATTCAGCCTCGATCAAGACCCGCCTCATCGCCGAGTTCGAGATCCATCCCGCTCGTATCTCCGTCATCCCCCACGGCCCTTTTTTCTACGATCTCCCCGTACAGCATATTCACCCAATCTTGACCCATCTTGGCGTACCGGAGAATGTCCCTCTTGTACTCTGGCAGGGTCTGGTCTTCCCCTACAAAGGTGTTGACCTGCTTCTTAACGCCTGGAAACAAGTAGAAGAAGTCAATGATGCCGCCTATCTAGTCGTTGCGGGAACGGGTGACCCCGCCTTGCTTGCCGCCCTGAGACAACAGGCAGCTGCCCTTCAGCTCAAGCGTGTCTGCCTGCATCAGAAGTTCATCACAACCGAAGAACTCGCCGCCCTGTATCACAGAGCCGAAATCGTCGTCTATCCCTATCGCGCCATCACCACCAGTGGCGCCCTCGCAACCGGTCTCGCCTTTGGAAAGACCATCCTCGCCACAGATCTTCCTGTCTTTCGGGAACTTCTCGTGAACGGTGTAAGTGCTTCCCTTGTAGCTCCAGAGAAAAATGTTCTAAGTGGTGCCTTAATCTCACTCCTTTCCGATTCAGAGTTACGAAAATCTTTCTCAGATAAGATCAAAGAAATGCATTTCGGCGAGTCGTCTTGGCAGACCATCGCAGAACAGACCCTCTCTGCGTACAACGTCCCGCTCTAACGGCCATTTTTACGATCTCTCAGGATGAGAACGTTTCTGCCTTGCAATGATCCCCACCGGCAAAGTCCTGCTTTGTCCTTGCGGCAGATGAGTACATAGCCTCTCTGCAATATCTCACCCAAATACCACGGAAGCTGTACGCCTCTGCGTCCCGCGTTCGTCTCCGTGCGCCTTCTGATCCAGCGTGATTTTCTGATGTGGGAGAATCCACGCCGCACGGTTGTATATCCGTCAAATTTCCACTCTGTCAGTCTCGCTAGGACAGGCGAAAGACAAGCAACTCGCCCGTACGCTCGCTCTACCAACGAATTCCTGCCATTCACCGCAGCCGCCTGGAGGCGAAGTCACAGTAATGAAAACAATTCTTGCCGCACTCCTGCTTCTCGTCACACCGCTCGCCTTTGCGAAAACCGTGTCGACTGTTTCGATCTCCCCGCAGGGAGCCGTCCTGCAAAATGGATCCTCGCAGCAGTTCTCGGCAACCTGCACCTACTCCGATCAGTCCACAGATAACTGCGCCGCCGCAGGTGGCGCGGCGTGGTCCAGCTCCTGGGCCTCACGCATGTCCGTCAGTGCCTCGGGTGTTGCCAACGCCATCGAAGATCCTCTGGCCGATGCTCCGCCAAACAACACCAATCGGTATCTCAATCAGTTTGTTCTCGTCACCGCCGGCGGCATCACCGCTCGCGCTGGTGTCTACACCCAGCACGCCGGAGACACCTGGTACCGCTACACCACGCCGGATTACCGCTCCTTCACAACCTACGGCGCGCAGAACCCCTCTGTAAACGTCGCCGTCGGCTCACGTGTCTCTGTCGGTCAAGGGTTTGTCGTCAACAACAGCGCAGGCGGAGTCGGCTTCCCGATTCAGGCGATCTGCTCCTGGAGTAGCTCCGACACCTCCAAAGCGACTATCGACAACGATGCTCGCATCACCGCGCTCGCCCCGGGAGTCGTGACCTTCACCTGCAATCTCGGCGGGAATGGCAACTTCGGCAGCAGCACGCAAGGCGGTTGGCAAGCGCCAGGAAACATCATCACCCTTAACATCGTGCCCGGCGGAACAGGTACAGCCACCTGGTATGTCCGGCCCGACGGCGGAACACCCTTCATCTCGGCAGCTCGTACCCCGGCTGGCCAGTGCAATGGCCACACCGATGCAGCCTACCCCGGATCAGGTATCAATCAAAACTGCGCGCTCGGCAATCTCTCCTTCCTTTGGGCCGATCAAGTCACACCGAACAGCCTGGGTTGGATCATCACCGGCGGCGACACCATTCTCGTAGCCCCCAACGCGAATCGTTACGTAATAGGAAAAACTGGAGTGAACTGCGCCGGAGATGCTGGCTATAACTGCTACATGCCAACCATCCCCTCTGGCACCGCAGCCCGCCATACAAAGATTCTGGGCACGAACTACGCAAGCTGCCACACAGACGCTGCCAAGACTGGCCTCACTCTTGATCTACAGGCGCCCGCCGCCTTCAACATCACTGATTCGCAATTTGTCGATGTCGCCTGCTTTGAAGTCACGGATGCTGCAGCATGCTCGACTGATGGAAACTTCAACAACCATTGCACGGCCTCAGATCACTTCGGAAACTCCGGAATCCTGATGGACTCCATGGCCTCCGCTAACCTCACTGATCTCGCCATCCATGGCCTTGCCAGCGAAGGAATTCACGGACCCAGCGGCCCCGATGTCGTCGCCGATCATCTCCGCATCTCCGGCATGCCATTTGGCGGAATCGACATGGATAACGGCGCCTGGCAGAGCACCAATATCTCAAGCGCCGGTGGCTTCACACTCACAAACTCCGTAACAGAATTTGTAGGCTGTGTCGAAGAATATCCAATCGTTCATAACTATCCTTACATCGAATGCCGCGACCAGAATACCGGCGGGTACGGCGACGGCCTCGGCACCGCAAATACCTCCGGCGACTGGATGTTCGATCACGATATCTGGCGGTACAACTTTCAGGATGGTCTTGATCTGCTCCACTCCGGAATGCGATCGCTGAGTGTTACAAATTCGCAGAGCTACGGAAACGATGGGCAGCAGTACAAAATCGGCTCTGGACAAACCGTCACCTTTGCCAACAACATCGCCCTCGATAACTGCGAGCGTGTCCTTTCCCTCTTCGGCGACGAACCCGCCTCGGCAATCGTCCCAGGAGTCTCCGGCTGCCGCGCCGGCGGTGACGGCATCCTCATCTCCATGGCAGCTGTCGGCAGCGATACCTTCCAGAACAACACCTACGTGGGATACGGATCCACCTCCTTCGACATGGCGTGCGAGTCAGGCTTTGAAACCTGCCCGAACGCTCGCAGCACCTTCCAGAACAACGTCAATCTGGGCATCATGAAAGCCAGCTACGCCCAGCTTCCCGGTCTCTTCTACACCGGCAGCCCTTCCATGCCGGCAAACGGCGGCTGGGCTGTCCGGGATCACAATCTGTATTACAACTTCCGCAACGGCGGCTGTCCCCTTCCGCTCAACGCCGGTGAAGTCTGCGTTGATCCAAAGTTCGTGAACGAGCCCGCGCTGACCATCAGCTCGGACTCCTCCCTCGATAACTTCAACTTCAACCTCTCCGCCAGCAGCCCCGCGAAGTACACCGGCGTTCAGCTACCCACTCTGAGTCTGCAAACACTCGGCGTGACACTGTCAAATATCCTTGCCACCGATCTTCTTGGCACCACGCGTCACCTCCCACCGTCGATGGGCGCCCTGGAGATTCCGTCGGCCACAACGCCAACCTCGCCCACGACACCGCCCTCTACTCCCCCAAGCGCTCCAACCACTCCCACGCCACCAGCCACTCCGACCCCTCCAACCACTCCCACCCCGCCAACTACCCCCGCTGCGCCTGTCAAGCAGTCCACAACCCTCTCCCTCTCTCTGTCGCCAGCTAACACCGCTGTCGGACAGGCGGTGACTCTTACGGTCGCAGCGTCGACCGTTGCGAACGTCGTCCCCACCGGATCCGTCAACTTCCACATCCACGGCACCACACTCTCTGCGGCGCTGAATCCAAATGGCGACGCCTCGGTGACGGTTGCCGCCCTTCCGGCCAATACCTACTCCGCAACCGCCACCTACGCGGGAGACGCAAACTTCCTCGCCGCCACCTCAAACGTCGCGTCCGTCACCATCACCGCGGCACCCGTCGTCAACGCCCTTTCCGTCAACATCGGGCAGCCCGCTCTCGGCTTCAACGTCATCCCTGGTTCCATTCGTCGTGTCTTTGCGACCGTTACAAATGGCGTTACGAATCAGGTCACCTGGTCCGTCAAGTCAGGCCGAGCAACGCTCTCCGCCACCTCTGGCTCTTGGGTCGACGTCGTTGCGCCATCAACTGGCAGCCCCTGCATCGTCTCCGGATCCGTATCCGCTCCGGCCATCACCTCGGGAACGGCCGTCATCATCGAAGCCACCTCGGCCGAAGACCCCTCCAAGAAGGCTGATCTTCAACTTAACGTCTGCAAGCCCTCTGTAGAGCTCTCCATCGTTCCCGCCTACCGTACGCTCTACGCCAACCAGGCCGCTGACCTGCAAAGCCTCCTGGTTGGTAGCACGGACGAGAACGTCCGTTGGACCATCGCTTCCCACCCGTCCGACGGTGATGGCAAACTCGTCGATACCACTGCGCGCGATACCGTCTTCGCCGCATCCTCCCCGGGCCGCTACCTCGTTACCGCAACCAGCACCGCCGACTCAAGCAAAATTGCTACGGCCGTCATGTACGTGACCGGAAATCCCATGCCCTACCGCGTCACTCGCAACCGCACGGAGCCGATCGACTGCTCCGTCGATCCAGCGCTATTGGGCCGCACCTTCGAAGTAGGTCCATCGCAACCCTATACACGCCTGCAGGACGTGCCCCTCACTGAGCTCCCTGCCGGATCAACCATCCGCGTCCACAACGAGGACGTCTCCGGAGTCACGCCTACCGTCTTCAAGGAGTACGTACAGCTCAAACAGTCAGCGACTCCGGACCAGCCGATCCGCCTCTGCGGTGTTCCGGACGGGTACGGCAACCTGCCCATCGTCGATGGAGCAGACGCCACCGCCCGCGCTGACACCTCCGCGAACATCGTTGGCGCCGGCCTCATCACCGTCGGCGGAACCCAGAACACCTCATCCTGGCCGGACTTCTCTGGGGCGCAAAGCATCAGCATCGAAGGCATTCACCTCCGCAACGCGCGCCCCGGTGTCGGTCTTGTCTCTCCGTCCGGCGATCAGGCTTCCTGGGCCGCCGGCGCGGCCTGCTTGCTGATTGGTGAGGGCCACAACATCACCGTTGCCGGCGTGGAACTCGAAAACTGCGCTACCGGGGGTGCCAGTCTCTGGCGTGGTACGTCCTGGAACTCCTCTAGCCTCAATCATCTTTGGGAAGGCAACTACGTTCACGACAACGCCGCCCCTGGCAGCACTACCAATGACCAACTTGATCTCCAGGGTTGGGGACAGGTCGTGCAGTTTAATCGCGTGGAGACCATCGCAGCTGGCAGCTCTGGAGCCAACCTAAAATCACGGGGCATTCAGGATGTCGTCCGTTACAACTACTTCGGCGATGGCGCCGCACGCGAACTCGATCTGGTCGAGGTGCAAACCGCCGCTCCTTTCATGTCCTTCGCCGACTATTTCAACCGAAACCCTGGCAGCTACTCCATGGATCAGCTCGCCGCCTGGCAGGAAGCCTGGAACACCCATTTCGTCTACGGCAATCTCTACAACAACACCGCTTCACCGGCGCCCATTCACTTCGGCTACGACATCAATGGCGGCGAACCCGCCCGAAAGGGCAATCTCTTTTGGTATAACAACACTTTCTACCAACCGTCCTGCTCGGCCTGCAAAGGCATTGTGACGCTCTTTGATCAAAGTGGTCTGAACGGCGACTTCCTCGCCCAAATCGAACTCCCTACCGTGCAGGCGTTTAACAACATCGTCTGGACAGACCCGTCCACCTTCAACTTCGAGTGGAATAACTCTGCTGGCTTCATCGGTGTCGGTGGCGATGACCTGATGGCCGAGAACTGGGGAGCTGACACCCTCCAGGGTGGTGTCGGTGATGGTTGGAACAGCACCGCAAACGCAGCGGCCTATCAAAACGCCCCCGACCTCGCCCTGCACGTGACCGGCTTTACCGGCACTGGCATCGCCACCGCAGCATCAATTCCGTTTGACAGCACATCCTGGACGTTGACCTCCCCGCGAGAGGAGTCTCGCCTGCCTGCCGCTATCTGCAACATGCCAACCCGCTTCGCTTACCTTCCAACCCTCGGATACGCTGTTGCCCGCGCTGCCGTTCCCAACGTCGGCGCAACGGACACCGCCAGACAGACCGTTGGGATACTCGCTGAAGGAGTAACGCCCCGTCTTACGGATCCGCGGAACTCCCCATGCCGCTGATGTCTGCCCTCGCTTAGACACAGGCCCTGCCGCACGCCAGGGCTTGTGGATCCTCCTTATTGATTCTAAGAGATCCGGCTGCGGGTCAAAACCGTACCCCGCGGAACCTCCGGCTCCTTCCGAATCAACTGCGGTATCCGCAGCGGTCGCGACGGCACTTCGGGCATCCCCACCTCGCTGAGTTTGTACAAGAGCGAGCGGTAGCTGATCTGCAACCATTTGGCTGTCTTCTGCCGATTCCAGCTGTTTGCCTGCAACACCTTCAGGATAATCTGCCGTTCCAGGTCCTGCGTCGCCTTCTTTGTAATGCGCTTCAGGCTTACTGGCTCACTCAGGTCGATCTCTGTCGTGATCCCGCCGCGCTGTTCCTCCGGCATCAACTCCGCGACCAGCGCCTCCTCCGAACCAATCAGCACATAACTGCGAATCAGGTTCTCCAGCTGCCGGATATTGCCCGGCCAGTGGTAGCTCTGCATCAATCGCATGGCACTCTTTGAAAGCAGCTCCGGCGTATGGTGAAAGATCCGCGCGTAATGCTCAATAAAGTAGTCAATCAGGACTGGCAGGTCCTGGATCCGCTGTCGCAGTGGCGGCAAGTTCACCGTCACCGCGTTAATGCGGAAGAGGAAGTCCAGCCGGAAGGTACCTTCTTCCACCTGCGTCCGCAAATCCGTATTCGCCGCAGACACCAGCCGCGTCGCGATCGACCGCGGATCGTGCCCGCCCACCCGCGTAAACGTGCCATCCTGGAGCACCTGCAACAGCTTCGACTGCACGCCAAGATCGAGCGCCCCAACCTCATCTAAAAACAACGTTCCTTGGTGAGCCTGCTCGACCCGACCCAGCTTGGTCGACATCGCACCCGTGAACGCGCCCTTCTCGTATCCGAACAGCTCAGTCTCGAGTAGCGAGTGGGGGATCGCCGGGCAGCTCACCTTTACCAGGCCCCCCTTGGCGCGCAACGAGAGCGCGTGCAGCAGTCGCACGCAGATCTCCTTGCCAGTTCCGCTCTCGCCCTGCAAAAGAACCGGCACGTCCGTCTCGGCAACCCTCTCCAGCTTGGTTCGGACGGCCTGCATCGTCGCCGTTTTGCCAAAGATGATGTCGAGAGGAGGCAGATTGAGAGTGGTGTTGTTTTTGTCGATAGCCAAGGTCATATCCTGAAAAGAAGAGTCAACACTGCAGTCGTATTGCAATATCGTTCACATTGCACGTGGAGCACCAATCAGCGGAGACAACCTCCGTCCTCTCCGCTGGCACGCTTTTCAGCTCAACACACCCGTGATCCCTATCATCAAACCAATCTTTCTTATTCTTTCGATTGGGTTTACGCCGCTACATCCGATAGCCATCTCCAAGTCGTCTGTCAAAGAGCAGAACGGAATCGTATCTTCCTTTGTTTCTCGGAAGTGCGCAAAGTGTTGCATTCATGCCACGAAAGTGGCAAATGTTTTTCCCTCTTTTGGGGAAACCCCCTAACATTTTTCTGGAATTTGCTAGCCGCCCCACTAGAATCATTCTCAATTCAGGTCACCGGAGGGGTGACACAGATCGTCCCACGAGCGCAGCAGCGCCTGCCACTGACCAGGTCTTCTTCGTCGTGTGACCGCAAACGAGGTGTCGGCACTCCCACCGACTCCTTCATCGAGGTATTGGCATGGCCGCATCGCTGTCTTCTTTTCCCATCTCTGCTGCACGGGCGCCGAAGACCAAGTCTCAGGTACTGATCCTCGAGCCCGACCTCGCAGTCTTGAATTACCTGCGCACGTCCCTCGACCGGAACTACGCCCTCAGCACCTACTGCGAAGAAAAGGCTCTTCTCGACCGCATCGAGAGTGGCAGCGAGCCCGATCTCGTCCTCATCGCCCCGCATCCCACGCAGGATCCCCTCCCCCTGCTCTCACACATTCGCTCCACGCGGCCTCAGCTGCCCATCATCGTCCTTTCCTGCTCCGGCGAGCTTCGCGAGCTGGAGCGCGTCGTCCGCAGCGGTGTTCGTGCCATCGTCATGAAGCCCTTCATCGCCGCTGACATCGAATCGGCCATTGAAGAGCATCTTGCCCTCGCCGATCGCAAGCCCGCCACCGACGCCCCTAAGGAGATCCAACTCACCGAGACCAACTCCTTCGTCCGTTCCTCCAAGCGCATGCGCGAACTTGAGGCGCAGGCCGCCCTCGTCGCCCGCGCCGATATCCCCGTTCTCATCCTCGGTGAAAGCGGCACCGGCAAGGAAGTCCTCGCGCTCTACACCCACAAGATGTCCGTCCGCAGCCAGCACATCTTCCTCAAAGTCAACTGCGCCGCCGTCCCCGCCGATCTGCTCGAAAGCGAGCTCTTCGGCTACGAGCAGGGCGCCTTTACTGGCGCCGTCAAGACCAAGCCCGGCAAATTCGAAATCTGCTCCGGCGGAACCATCTTCCTCGACGAGATCGGCGAAATGCCCGCCATCCTCCAGGCCAAGCTTCTCCAGGTCCTGCAGGACGGTACCTTCATGCGCCTCGGCAGCCGCGCTCCGATGAAGGTCGACGTCCGCGTGATCGCCGCCACCAACATCAATATGAAGGAGGCCATGGCGAACAAGACCTTTCGCGAGGACCTCTACTACCGTCTCAACGGCTTCACCCTGTCCATCCCCGCCCTCCGTCAGCGCAAGGAAGAGATCCCCGCTCTTTCGGAGTACTTCATGCGCCGAGCCGCCAAGCGCTATAGCCGCGAACCTCTCCTCTTCTCCACCAATCTCACCAACGCCCTCACCGACTACTCCTGGCCCGGAAACATCCGTGAACTCGAAAATGTCATCAATCGGTATCTCGTTCTTGGCGACGAACGCGCCATCCTCGACGAGCTCGCTCTGCATGACTCCGGTGAGCGGGAGGCGCCCGCGCCGGCTGAGCCAGGCAGCGGTTCAGGGGGGCTCAAACAGATGGTCCGCAGCCTCAAGGGCGAAGCGGAGGCAACCGCGATTCAACAGGTTTTGGAGGGTGTCGGATGGAACCGGAAGGCCGCAGCAAACGACCTGCAGATCAGCTACAAGGCGTTGCTGTACAAAATCAAGCAGTACGATCTGTCCCCTCCGGGACACAGTCAGGGTCCAGCCTGACTTCCATCTCCTCCACCCGCTATAAGGTCGTCATCCGCTTTGTCGATCATGCCGTGCGCGGCTACGCAAGCTCGAACGAACTCGGCTCGGTGGAGGCGATGCTCGCCAACGATCCCCAGCATCCTCTCGATAGCATCCGTCTCACCATGATCGACACCGGTGAGGTCAAAAATATCCCCATCACGGACGCAAAGGCCGTCTTCTTCGTCAGCACCTTCGATGGCGACACCCACCACAAAGCCCTCCACTTTCATCAGCACGCCCCCATCCAGCCCGGGCTTTGGGTTCGCGTCCGCTTCCAGGATGAAGAAGAGATCGAGGGCTTCGTCAGCAACACGCGCGACCACGTCCTTGGCCCTGGCTTCTTCATGATGCCCACCGACCCCGACGGCAACAATCGCCTCATCTACGTCGTGAAGAGCCGCCTCAAGGACTTCAACGTCCTCGGCATCCGTAACGCCATCCGCCTCCCCGCCCTCTAACGTCCTGCACGTCGGATCGGAGCAGCATCGCATGATCGAGAAACTCCCGGAAAGTCACGGCCACGCCCTCGGCTTCAAAGTCACTGAAACCCTGACCCCCAGCGACATCGCCGATCTTTCCGGCCACCTCGACGAGACCCTCGCCGTTCAGAAGCGTCCCATCGGCCTCCTCGCGGACCTCTCTGCCATGCACGGCGCCACATGGGCCGCCCGCTGGCAGGAGATGCGCTTTCTCCATCAGCACACCGATCACATTGCCCGCCTCGCCATCATCAGCAACGAGGAATGGCAGGAGCTCGGCGAAACCATCCTCACCACTCTCAGCGGCCTTCAGGCGCAGACCCTCTACTTTCACTCGTCAGAGATCCTTCACGCCTGGCACTGGGTCCGTCTAAACAAGCCCGATGACGGCATGCCCGTCCGCGTCATCCACCCCGGCTCTGGTCTCTTCCAGAACTACACCCCGGACTTCATGGGCATCTAGCAGACACCTCTCGCAAGATCGGCTGGTCGTACCCACAAGCCCCGGAAAGTGGCATGGCAGCAGCATCTGCTCCCTGTACACCAACTTCTCTTCGATAGCCGTGGGCGCCTTCCTCTACTTCGGTACCGGCGGCGGCACCACCGTCCCTCATGTCTTCTTCACTTACCCGAAATGCGAAAACCCCGCCACGCCTGACGCCTGCTCGATTGTCTGGGGATCAGCTGGCATTCCTGCACCAGTCGGCTCGTTCGTTACCTCCTCGGCGTTCCGCTCGTCGGCTGGCCTGTCCGGCAAGATCTCACTTACGCTCCTCGCCCTTCTTGGCACGGCGAAACAGCCAAACGCCGGCATACTCGCCGCCTCCACAGATGGTGGTCGGCAATGGACAGCCATCGGCAAACCAATCCCGGAGTTCGGCGCCTCGGTGGTGTACGACTCCGCTCACGCCGTGTGGATCGCCGTCGGTTCGGCCGGCACTGCCCTCTCACACGACAGCGGCATGACCTGGCAGCCCCTGTCCTCGCCGGCCGCGAGCGCCACGCAGGGTTGGACCTCGCTGTCCCTGCCCTTCGCCGTAGGTCCACATGGCACCATTGGCAAGCTGCTCGCCACGGCCAACGCGAAGTAGCATCTCTCGCCGATCCTCAGGTTTGAGTAGGGGATGCTTGAGCGGCACGCGGCCCTGCGTACATCCAACCCACCATGTACCCGCCAGCCCGCCGCTCCGACCACGTCGACACCTACTTCGACACCCCCGTCCCTGACCCGTACCGCTGGATGGAAGACGTCGACGCCCCCGAGGTTGAAGCCTGGGTCATCGCCGAGAACCGACTCACCCGCTCCATCCTCGATCCCGTCCCCGGCCGCGACAGCCTCCATACCCGTCTTCTCGCCCTCACCAACTTCGAGCGTGTCTCCGCTCCCACCGTCCGCAACAACCGCTTCGTCTTCGCCCACAACACCGGTCTGCAGAATCAGGCCGTCCTCCTGTGGCAGCAGGGACCTGACGGCGAGCCCCGCCTTCTGCTCGACCCCAACACCCTCTCCGCCGACGGCACCGTCGCCCTCGCCGGCCTCGCCCTGTCTGATGGCGGGACCCACCTCGCCTATGCTCTCGCCGAAGCCGGCTCCGACTGGATCACCTGGCACGTCCGGGAGATCGGTACCGGCCCCGACGGCACCAGCCTCGACCTCCCCGACCGCATCACTCGCTCCAAATTCTCCGGCGCCTCCTGGCTCCCTGACACCTCCGGCTTCCTCTACTCCGGCTACGGCCTCCCCGAAGAAAGCAGCCTCACCGCCGACACCGAAACCGCCAACGACCTCAAAGCCACTCAGCACTTCCACAAGGTCTTCCTTCACCGCCTCGGCACCCCGCAATCCGCTGATCCTGTCCTCTACGAGCGTTCCGACGATGGCGAGCTCCTGCTCGGCGGCCACGTCACCGACGACGCCCGCTACCTCCTTCTTACCGCCTCGAAGGGCCACACCAACCAGCTCCACGCCCTCCGTATCGACCCCAACCTCAAGCCCCTCGGCTCCCTCATTCCCCTCGCCCCCGTCGCCGACGCCCGCTACGACCCCATCGACACCGTCGCCGACACCCTCTGGCTCCACACCACCAGTGACGCCCCGAACGGACGCGTCGTCAGCATCGACCTCAACCAACCCGATCGCACCCACTGGCAGACCATTCTCCCCGAGACTGCCAACAACCTCGACTCCGTCTCCCTCGTCGCGGACACCCTCATCGCCACCTACCTCGCCGACGCCCAGTCGCAGGTCCACCTCTTCACCCCCACCGGCCAGCCCCTCGGCCCGCTCACCCTCCCCGCCATCGGCACCGTCTCCGCCTTCTCCGGCCGCCGTACCGACACCCAATCCTTCATCACCTTCACCAACTTCACCACCCCACCCACCATCCTCCGCCTCGACCTCTCGACGGCTGCCCCCTCAGTTGTCATTCCAGCCCACAGCGAGAAACCCGCTTCTCTACCGGCAGCCCCCACGCCCGCCGGGAACACGGGCCCCGTCCTCACCACCTACCGCTCCCCCCACCTCACCTTCAACCCCGCCGACTTCATCACCACTCAGGTCTTCTTCACGTCCAAAGACGGCACCCGCGTCCCCATGTTCCTCACCCATAAGCGCGGCCTCGCCCTCGACGGCCAGAATCCCACCCTGCTCTACGCCTACGGCGGCTTCAACATCTCGCTCCTGCCCACCTTCTCTCCCTCCTATCTCCTCTGGATGGAGCTCGGCGGCATCTTCGCCCAGCCCAACCTTCGCGGCGGCGGCGAGTACGGCGAAGCCTGGCACGAAGCCGGCACCCGCCTCAAAAAGCAGAATGTCTTCGACGACTTCATCGCCGCTGCCGAATATCTCGTCACCCACGGCTATACCAGTCCCCAAAAGCTCGCCATCGAAGGCGGCTCAAACGGCGGCCTCCTCGTTGCCGCCGTCGAGCTCCAGCGGCCCGAGCTCTTCGGCGCCGCCATCGCCCACGTCGGCGTCCTGGACATGCTTCGCTTCGACCAGTTCACCATCGGCTACGCCTGGAAGCCCGACTACGGCGACCCTTCCGGCAACGAGCCCGAGTTCCGCGCCCTCCTCCGCTACTCCCCGCTCCACAACATCCACCCCAACACCCCGTACCCACCCACCCTCGTCCTCACCGCCGACCACGACGACCGCGTCTTCCCCGCCCACTCCTTCAAGTTCACCGCCGCCATGCAATACGCCCTCACCCCAGAACCTGTCATCCCGACCGTTGCCCCCATCCCCTTCGTCGTCACTCCGGGCCACAGCGAGGAACCTGCTCCTCTACCGGGAACGCTCGAACCCGCCGCGAACATCCGCCCACCCACAGCACCCCTCGACATCCCCAACCCCACCCTCATCCGCGTCGAAGTCCGCGCCGGCCACGGGGCCGGCATGCCCCTCGCAAAACGCATCGACCAGACCGTCGACGTCTATCTCTTCCTCGCCCGCTTCCTCCACGTCACGCTCCCCGAATAATTCGTGGCCCCATTCTCCCTCCGCGTACGCCTTCTCTGGTGTACGACCTCCATCGTTCCTCCTCGCAGCCCGGCCTCACACGCGGGCGGAATGATCTTCTTAGCACCCATCGCCTTGGGCTCTCGCGGGCCCGTCCTTCTCCGGGCCCGCGTCTTCCACCCCGTTACCTCTCTCGTCACCCACTCGCCCATTCTCTGCAACACCCGAAACAGTCATCGGCATACTACGGACGGGTGAGTGCAATCTTCTTCTACAAGAGCAACCCATCCAGCATTCCTGAATCCGCTTCCCACGCACACGCGTCAGATACACACGATCTGGAGGTAAGACACATGACACGGAGACTTGCTCTCGCCGCCCTTCTCGTCCTAACACCCGCGCTGTCCCTCGCGCAGCCCCGCGCTATCACCGTCCGTGACACCCCGCGCACCTTGCACGATCGCACCCCCCACATTCACGACCGGGCACCGCACATCCGCAACAGCACGCCAGTCGCCCACTCCTAACCACTCCCCGGTCAGGCCGCCCGGTGACCGATCCCGGGCTGCTCTCTTGAGCATCTCCAGCCCGCTCAAGAGAGTCAGAGTGCACTCTTCTTCCTCATCGGAGTGACGACCCGGCAGTCCCTCAACCAACATACTTCTTTCCTCGGCATACAAACGAGTCAGGCACTCGATCGTCCAACGCCAGTCAGAGAGAAAGAGAGTGTTCCTTGCGTCATCAGCAGCTCGTAGCCCTGTGCCTTGCCGTCTCCACCCTGCCTCTCGTCGCGCAGCAAGCCGCTAGCTCAGCCGATAGCCATCTCATCGCCGAGCTGCGCGCCAAGGATGACGCCCTGCTGAACGCTGTGCACCGTGGCAACCGCCAGCTCTGGGAAGACACCACCACACCCGACTTCCTCTATATCGAAGACGGCGAAATCACCACACGCGCTGACCTGCTCAAAGAGCTTGAAGAGGATGGCTCCGCTCCTCTCGTCATCACCACCTTCTCCGTCCATCGCGTCGGCGACACCGCTACTGTCCTCCATCAGGATGACCTCCCCGGGCGTCCTTCGCGCGAGACCGCAAACAGCCACTTCCTCATGGCCGAAACCTGGCAGCAGATCGATGGTCACTGGAAGCTCCGCCTCGAAACCATCTATCGCCTGCGCATCGATCCACCCGCCATCACCCTCTCCGCCCGGCAGATTGACGAGCTTGTCGGCACCTATACCGCAGGATCCGCAACCACCACCATCCGCCGCGACGGCACCCGCATCCTGTCTCGGCACTCCGGCCAGCCGGAGGTCGAATGGAAGGCTGAGACCCGCGATGTCCTCTTCCTCCCATCCGAGGTACGCAGCCGCAAGGTCTTCACGCGCAACCCCGAAGGAACTGTGACCGGCTTTGCCGATCGAGACCAGTTCAGCCAGGTCCTCTGGACCCGCCAGCCAGCCGGAGCTCCGACTCGATAACGTTCAGATCACCGACCCTCGACCCCGGGCCGCCGCAACATACGCGGTCACCCTCTCCTCACTCTTCCGCCCCGGCTCGGCCTCCACCCCGCTCACGGCATCCACCCCCCATGGCGCCAGCACCCGCACCGCCTCCCTAACCGTCTCCGGCCGCAGCCCACCCGCCACCACCAGCTTCACGTCCCCGCGAACCCCGTCGAGCGCCGCCGCTGCCTCCTCCCAGGCAAACGCCACCCCCGTCCCGCCCAGCGCCGCCCCGACCTTTGAGTCCAGCAGCACCCGCTCCACCCCCGCCGCCCGCAGCGCCGCGACCTCCTCCCGCACGCGCGCCGCAACGCCAGCCGCCTCTAAGTCTTCTCCCACCTCGAACGACACTACCGCCATCACCGTCAGCTCCGGAGCCCTCTCCCGCACCGCCTGCACCAGTGCCAGCCCGCCACCGCCATGCAGCTGCACCCCCGTCATCCCCGCCGCCCGCGCCTCACGCACGATCTCCTCGGCATCAAGCGCGTCAAACACCCCCACCCGCTCCACCCCCGGAAACTCCGTCTCCATCTGCCGCGAGATCCCCGCCACCGCCTCCGCCATCACCGCCCGCTTACTTCCCGGCACAAAGACAAATCCAACCGCGTCCGCGCCCGCTCGCGCCGCCATCTGCGCATCCCCTAAACTCGTTGTTCCACAGACCTTCACCCACACAGCAACCGCCTTCTCGCAACGAGCAACCACCAACAGCTAAATCGTTCGCGAATACTCCCGATCCAGCAGCAACGCCAGCTGCGCCGCCGGGTCCGGCTGCCGCATCAGCGCCTCCCCCACCAGAAACGCCTCGTACCCCGCCCCGCGCAGCTCGCGGATGTCCTCTGCCGACCGGATCCCGCTCTCCGCCACCCGCAGCACATCCTTCGGCAGCGACTCCGCCATAAACAGCAGCGACTCCGTCTTCACCGTGAAGCTCTTCAGATCGCGGCTGTTCACGCCGATCATCCGCGCCCCCAGCCCTGCCGCCCGATCGATCTCCTCATGCGTATGTGCCTCCACCAGCACATCCAGCTCCAGATCCTCCGCAAACGTATGCAGCAGCCCCAGCCGTTCATCATCGAGCGCCGCTACGATCAGCAACACCGCATCCGCCCCCGCCGCCCGCGCCTCGAGAATCTGAAACGGATCCAGCAAGAAGTCCTTCCGCAAACATGGAATCCCCACCGTCTCCGACACCGTCTTCAGATCCCCCAGCGACCCCTGAAAAAACGCCTCATCCGTCAGCACACTCAGGCACGCCGCCCCCGCTCCCTCGAGCGCCGGCCCCAGCGCCGCCGGCCGAAAGTCCGCCCGGATCAGCCCCCGCGATGGCGACGCCTTCTTGATCTCCGCAATCACCGCCGGCCCTTCCGCCGCCACCCGCGCCAGAGCCGCCCGGAACCCCCGCGGCCGATACGCCGCCGCCGCCTGTTCGAGCGCCGGCATATTCGCCGCCGCCTTCCGCTCCGTCACCTCCAGCAACGTATGCGCCAGAATCTGCTCCAACTGTGTCGTCATAGACCCTCTATTCTACGAAAGTCTTCCCTCACTCTCGTCCGTGGCCCCTATCCCGCCGCGCCGGCCAGCGTTCCCCACCCAGACCAGCTCACCCTGGCAACATTTTTCCAGCCCTCATCCACGGCACACCCCGTCCCGCTAACTGCACCTCCTCCTTCGGAAAGCTCCCCCAAACGTCCGCTTTTCCACTTTTCCTCGCCATACCCCTCCCCTGAAACCGGGATGTTGCCCCGCTGCCCGCCTGTTACCCTCGGTTCACCATGGCCTGCACGTTTGGCACCCAACTTCTTCACGTCTACTCCGACCGCGTCCTCGAGGCCCGTCGCCCCAGCTCCAGCCCGAAGAACCAGGCGGAGGCCGATGTCGCCCTCATGGCCCTTCTCACCCATGAGCAGGAGTGCCGCTCCTGCAAGCAACAAGCGCCCGCCCTCGTCCCCCAGGCTGTCTAAAACCAGACCGTCTAAACCAGACCGTCTAGACCGTCCAATCCGGCCGCTGAAACTCCCGCCACACACACAGGCGTCCACCGGCCCTCCCACCAAACGCACTCCGCTGACCGCGAGCCCACCGTTCAGCAACCATCCACCCCTGCAAGCAGCCGAAGCCTACCGCCTCCCGCCAGACCGCGGAGCCATCCAGCTCTCCAGCGGAAACGCCTCATCGAACTGCAGCAGCGATGTGCTGCTGAACTGCCCCCGCCGCTCCTCCGTCACCTCCGGTTCCGCCTCCGCCGCCGGCATCGTAAACGGAATCTCCAGCCCGCGCACCTCGCCCCGCCGCCGATACGCCCGCAACTCCCGCTCCAGATTGATCTTTCCCTGCACATTCGCCGAGTGCACCGCCCACCGCTCCAAACCCAGCCCGTTCTGGATCACATACCGCGCGCAGTCGAGTCCCGTCGCCTCTCGGTAACTCTCATACGGAATCACCTCCCCCGCCCGATTCAACCCCCGCGGATAATGCTCCCGCGCCAGATCATGATCAAACGAGATCAGCTCCGGCATCCCCTTCGCCTGCAAGTGCGCCACAAACTCCGCATAACTCCGCACATGATCCACCCCCGCCACCGTCGGCACCCGCACATCATCCAGATACAAAATGCTTCGATACCCCATAACCCCGCCAAACCTCCACTACCTCCTTGGACGCAGACCCCCGCCTCATCGCCGCCCCGCCCGGCCAACCTCCTCGTCCTCCGCTGCCCCTGCAGTCCAGCAGGCACAGCAAGACACCCACACTTCCCCGCGTAGCTCTAACCGTCGAAACGGCAGCAAAGTAAGCACATCCGCAACGCGTTGGAAGAATCTCTCTCTTACCGATACGACCCTCGGTGGCCATCAAGGACGTTCCAGGGGAAACAAGTCGCTTCGAACTTGTCTGAGAGTGAAGGACGCTTCCGACAACCGCGTTTAGACGTACCTATCCGCGGATTAGGGTCAGGAGGCAAATCTCTGCATCGCTTTCGAATTCAATGTAGAGGTTCGAATTCGTTCACCCAGTGAAACTTGGGGTCCAGTAGCGGGTATCTCTGCGGGATCGGTACACGAGTGAGCTTCACCGTTCCCATCTGTGCGGCGGTAGGGCCCTTGGGAGTCAGCTGGAGATTGTTAGCGTCGCCCTGATCTACGGTAAACATCATGAAGCCGCCTGCTTCGTAGAGCACACGAAGCGTACGCGTCTGTTGTTGATAAATGGATCGTGACCGCCACATGGCCCCTTGAGCATCCTGCAGCATCATGTCTGAGTTGGGGTCAAAGAACACCGTCTTAATGGGTTGGCCATCGCCACCTCTCATTCCGCTCTGCCCATCGATTTGCCACTTACCAACGAAGCCAGGCGGGTTGCTGAGGGCCTCGAGTTTCATGTGGTAAACCGTCCAGGTGCCCCAGGCGTTAGTGCCGCAGGCGATGCAAACGAAGAGTACCTCCGCAAGGAGAACTGCTCGCCGCGCGCGCGGAGTTCCGCCCTGCGGAGCCCACGAGGGCCGTTGTGGCAATGCCTGACGGCTGAAGAAGAAGGAGAAGATCCACTTCGTCTCAGGGAGCAGCAGGACAAGAGACATCAGCACGAGCGTAAAAGACCATAGCTTCACCGGTACATCGAAGACGGTGTCCAAAAGCGCGATATTAGCCGTCACCCCCAAGGCCAGAAGAGCCCCCGCAAGTGCGCTGCGACGGAAGAGCAATAGCAGGGCCGTTAGCACTTCCACCCAGCCCAGCAGCATCTCGAACGATGGTCTTAGGCCATATAGACTCCAGAACAGCAGAGTCGGTGAGGCGTTGCCGACCGGCTCGTTGAGCAACGCCAAGGGTGGGGACGGGAACTGCAACGGAAATATCTTGATGAGCGCGTAGGGCAGGAGTGCTAGGCCGAGCGTCACGCTTAGTCCCCATCTGAACCATAAGAAGAGACGTGCATACTGTAAACGCCTTCGATCGAGGACGCTCCAAACGAGCGTTATGGCTGCGCTCGCGAGCAGGATCAGAGTCATGGCAACCCAGGCTAGTGCTCTATCCCCGGTTGCCTCGTGTATGCTCGCCGCGCGCCCGGTCAGGTGCACAACATGCACCCCGAACCAGATTGTCAAGGCATCAACCGGGGTGCGCAGCCACTCGCCCAGGGACCGCCCGACAACAGGCACTGCTCCAAACAGAACCCCGTGGCTCTCGAAGAGACACATCAATCCGAGTAGGGAGAACGCTAACCGGAAGACGACTCGTTTGAGAAGATTCCACCTTGGTCTGACAGCTCGATCTGTCAGACCATCTTGCGGGACACTGGCACCGACAATGCGTTTCAGAACAACTCTCCGGAACAGCAATCCAAGCTTACGCCAGCCAAGGACGGCCTTCAGCAATGTCACATCGACTACCCGCTCTTGGGTGGTACCGATACGTCGCATGAGCGCAAGCAGTCGATGGCTCCCGCTACCCCGCCTCCAGCTCCTCACCATGAGAGACCTGCTCGAAGGTAATACGAACGTCCAGCGCCCCTGCAAGTCCGAGAAGTCACCTTCAAGCCCGCGCCCCGCCACAAAGACAGGAAGGCCGACAATAAAAGCTTTCCCTTTGAAGAGTGATCATCAGGTACTCCGTTGCCGATGATCACGAGGCATGCTCTCCCTCTTCACACCCGCACCAACCGCACATCCACCTCCCTCTCCACAAACCGCCACTCTGGCCGCTCCCGCAGACGCCGCACCATCTCCTCAAACCGCTCACTCTCCTCAGGCGCGTACTCAAACCACGTAAGAAAGTCGAAAGGCTCCCCCAGCTCCCGGCTGTGGTGCAGCCGCCGAGCCACCGCCGGTAGGTACTCCATCCCGATCGCGATATGGTGCGACTGCTCCTCAAACACCGCCCGCCGCTCATCCTGCGCCATCGCCCACCACGCCGCACTCTTCCGGATCGGAATCAGCGCTGCTCGCGTCGACGTCGGCCGGCCCAGCTCCTCCTGCATCGTCGCCATCGCATCCGCCTCCGCCCGCGTCGTATACCGCAGGTTGCTGGTATGCCCGCGCAGGCACCACACCGCCTGCGGCGCCGAGGCGACCTCCGGCCCTGTCGTCACTGCCAGAAAGCCCGCCGATGGCAGCACCTCGCCCTGCACCGGTGCAACATACTCAATGCGCCACTCCCCTACAGCCCCTGCAGCAAATCGAACCACCATCGGATCAGCCACTCCGTCCTCCATCACTACGCCCGCATCCCACCCGCACCCCTAGCCTATAGACTGTCAGCAGCATGAATCTCCGAAAGTCCGCGCTCCTCGCCGTCGCTCCCCTCGCCCTTGCCCCCTTCACCCACGCTCAAGGCGCCGTCTACGGCATGGTCACCGCCCAGAACCTCGGCAGCCTCACCTACACGAGCGTCGGCAACGGCACCGCCAACACCGCCACCACGCACACCGACGGCTCCTTCTCCCCCATCGGCGGCGTCGGCGGTGTCTACTACGACTTCCGCAACGTCGGCCGCATCCGCCTCGGCATCGACGTTCGCGGCTCCATCGCCTCCTCGACTCACGGCGCCGACCCCACGTCTGCCGGCTCCGGCGGCCGCCTCTACACCGCCCTCGGCGGCGTCCGCGCCACCTTCCCCACCCGCTACAGAATCCTCGCCCCCTACCTCCAGGGCTCCCTCGGCCTCGCCCGCACTGACAGCGGCCTCACCCCCGCCACCAGCTTCAACGGCGCCCTTCCCCTGCAGAACGGCCGCGTCGTCATCGATCACGGCTTCGCCTACCAGGGCTTCGCCGGCCTCGACATCAAGGCCCTGCCCGTCTTCGACATCCGTCTCTTTGAGCTCGGCATCGGCGGCATCTCCGGCATCACCAACCAGCCCGGATCCCATCTCCTCGAGTCCGTCGGCGTTGGCATTGTCCTGCACTTCCCCAACTAGCTGGGCCACACCATCACCGGGACCGACCCGGACCCACTGCTTGGCTGTCTCGCGCTAAAGAGACGGTCCTGCCACCTCTGTCCCCGCAAGCAAATTCCCTGCCCGCTCCAGACCTCGACGGAACCTGCACCAAACAGGCCCTAACCTCACCGAAACCACGCGAAACCGGCCCTGACCTCGGCCACTACTGCATGCTCTCCAGACGCAGCGAAGGCCGCATCCTCATGCGGCCATCTCCTTCAACCCATTGCGCTTATCTGGTGCCGAAAAGAGGACTCGAACCTCCACACCCTTGCGAGTACGTGGACCTGAACCACGCGCGTCTGCCAATTCCGCCATTTCGGCACATCCCACGAATCCCTTCATAACAAAGGGCTTGGCTCCGTGAAACCCTAGTTTCTCACCCTCTCCAGCCGCTGTCAAACTCGCTTTCCGGCTATGATAGTGCCAGAACGCACCGATCTTATCCGAGGGCGACGCAGCATGTCCGAGCAGCAACCTGTTCAAACCAAAACACTTAGCCCCGAAACAGAACTCCTTCCAGACGCCATCGCCAAAGATATTCGAAAGCTCTCCCACGATCTCTCCAATGCCTTGGAGATCATCGTCCAGACCTCGTATCTTCTAGGAACGGTTGATCTTAAGGAACCCGCCGCAGAATGGCTACGCATGCTTGAGGACGGTGTTGCTCGCGCTCTCGACCTCAACAACTCTCTCCGCACCACAATTCGTCAACATTCTCCGCAGGCATAACACTTTCATATGAAGGTGCTTAGCTCTTTAAGGCTCCGTCTTAGGAGCTGCCCCCGCCCGCTTCCGTGCAGCCGCGCCAACCTGTTCCTGATCCCCGAGGATCGCACCATCTGCCTTGTTGCCAGCCGCTTGCGTCGCTAGTCTCGACAACTTCGCCGCATGCTGTACGAAAAGCTTCTCGATCTGAGACAGCAAAACCTTGGTCTGTGTGGCCTTCACCAGCACCTTGTCCGGGGCGCCATCATCCCAACCCTCTTCGTCAACCGGAAATGCGGTCAGAAGCGCCACCGCTGGGTGGTACGCTGCGGTTCGAGCAGCGCGGACAACCTCTGCCCCAGCCGCATCATTCTCCATCCGCATGTCCGTAATCACCATGTGGTACTCATTGAGCCGGATCTTCGAGCGTGCCTCCCGAGCTGATGCAGCAGTATGTACATCAAAGCCGCTGATCTCAAGAACGGCCTTCAATGTCAAGAGCACAGTAACTTCATCATCGACCAGCAGAATGCGGCGTTTCATCCCAATCTCCAAACCGAGCCGAAGCGGCACTTGTGGGCATCCTTCCCCCCCTGCTTCGCTCTGCAGCCTAAGGATAGCAGCGAAGCAAAACACTGCGGATGCTATACTCCACGTTGCGACGTATAGCGGTGAACCTTCCGCACACCATCAACATCACACGCACAGCGGCTCGCAAAACGAGTGCTGTGGAGGTTATTTATCCCCCCTATCGACAAACGTACGGCAAAGTCTTTCATCCGGACGAACGAACGAATTCGTGCCCGCGAAGTTCGTGTCATTGACGAAAATGGTGAGCAGCTCGGCGTTATGGTCCCATTCGAGGCGCTGAAGATGGCACGTGAACGCTCGTTGGATCTGGTCGAGATCTCTCCGAATGCCGTTCCACCGGTCTGTAAGATTCAGGATTACGGTAAGTTTCTCTACGAAAAAGATAAAAGCGATCGTGCAGCACGCAAGAAGCAGAAGGTCATCACGATTAAGGAAGTCAAGTTCTCTGTAACCGTTGATGAACATGACTACCAAACCAAGAAGAATCAGGCAGTCCGGTTCCTGGGGGATGGCGATAAAGTTAAGGCCTCGCTTCGCTTCAAGGGAAGGCAGATGGCTCACCGAGACCTTGGCTATAAGATCATCAATCGTCTCATTCTGGACATCGGTGAAGCAGGAATCGTAGAGTTCATGCCGCGCATGGAAGGCACGACGTTACACGCAATCCTTGCCCCTTCGAAGAAGGCAGAGCCCGCGCTCAAAAAGCCGCTCCCCGCTGCTTCCCCAGAGACCCTGGCGGCGAAAGCCTAGCCTACAGCAAAGCTTATGGTTGTCCAAAGCCCCTCACACGAGGGGCTTTTGTCATTGTCTCAGCCGGGACTCAGCCTATTCCATCACTTTCGTTCATCTTGTGTTAGCTTTGGGTACCTTAGTAACGTGACTTGGTAAACATATAGCTAAGTCACTCAATTGAATGGACTTACGACAGAATACATCTTATGTTTGCTGCAGCTGAGTTGTCCAGCGAAATCTCAAAAGTACTCTACAACTTTAGGAGCATACCTCAATGAAAATCATCGTCCGCGCCTTCGTCGTCGTCCTCTCTCTCACCGGCTCCGCAGCCTACACCCAGCTCAACGCCACTCAATCTAAAGCAGTTGTCGTGACAACCAGCTCCGCGCCACAGCCCAACTGCATGCCATGGGACCCCAGCGCTTGCGGTATGCGCTAAGCACCAAAGCTTCAGCCGGAGTCCACTTTTTTGTTGCGACCGTGTCCTGACTGATCTAGTCTCGTCTTCTAGATAAAGGCGGCGAACATGAACGCGACTTTCACTGACCTCTTGCTGATGTTTGAAACAATCTGCTGCGCCGCAGCTCTGATCGGAGTTTGCAAGTCGGGGCAGGTACGCCAATTCATCTCACTTACGCTCTTCCTCGGCGTGAGGCTTCTTTCAGATGCGGTTCTTCTCGCTCTTATGGAGGGCAGCAGCCGAATTGTAGAACGCCACCTGGCTTATAAATTCTATTTCTATACCTACTGGTCCAGTTACGTCCTTGAAGCCGTCGTCTGTGTCTACGTAGTCCTTGGAATCTTTCAACTCGCGATGGCACCTCTACCTGGGCTGCAAAAACTTGGGATGCTGGTGTTCCGGTGGGCTGCTGCTATCTCGGTCGCTCTTGCACTGATCATCGGAGCAGGGCCCCACCAGTCGGGGATTCAGTTTCTCGCATCGTTCATCATGCAGCTTCAGCAGATTTCTAGCATTCTCACACTTTGCCTTCTGCTGTTTGTCTGCTTCGCTATTCGTCCCATGGGCCTCTCTTTTAGGAGTCGCATCTTTGGTGTGAGTGTTGGGCTCGGTGTAATGTCGGCCTGCAGCTTGTCTCAGGCTGCTTGGATCGTACATACGCCTCACCTGAATTCACTAAGCAACCTGATCACCGGAGTTATCGGTTGTGCCATGCTCACCACGTGGTCCGTCTACTTCACTCTTCCGGAGCCAAAGCGGCGCATCATTGTTCTCCCGACGACCTCTCCATTCCTTCGGTGGAATCAGATCTCCGAAGTACTTGGAGACGAGCCGGGGTTTGTCGCAGTCGCCGGCATTCCCCCCGAAGTCTTCGCTCCTGCTGAGTTGGAGATCATGGCCCGGGCGTCAGCCAAGATGAGTTCGGACTCGGTTCAGTTTGAGCCTCTCGCGAACGCCGTTACGCTCAAAAGCCTGATTGCCTGATCATTGCTTCGCATAAGGAAGCCCGCTTCAAAGCGGGCTTTCACGCATAGGTACTGCTAGAGGAACCTATCGGTGCGTGACCTCTCCATGCGTGGCTTATCCACCTTGAGGCGAATACTTCGTTTTCGTTCTAGCTTCCAGCAAATAAATAAGCGAGGTCGCCATAGGCAACCTCGCTTATTGCCGTAGCACAAAACGTTACTCTCGTTCTGAACGCTTCCAATTGATCAAGTCGCCGAGCGTAGTGCTGCTGCTGCTGTTCGAGGAAGACGTATTACCACCGCTGGACTTCCCTGGCCCGCGGTCACGCTCCTTATAGCTCTCGACCTCAACCCGGCTCGCCTCTTCACCAACTGCCTTAATACTGAGACCAACCTTCTTCTCGTCAGGGTTCATCTTCACGATCTTGAAGTCATGCTCATCCCCAACATTCAAGGCTAGCGGCTGATGATGTTCATCAACAGCCTCAGAGACGTGGCATAGACCTTCAACACCTTCGGCAATCTCGATAAAGGCGCCAAACTGTGCCGTCCGTAGAACCTTACCCTTGATCACGTCTCCGACGCGATGCTGTGCGAAGAAGGTCTCCCAGACATCAGGCTGCAGCTGCTTGACGCCGAGCGACAGTCGCCGGTTCTCTGGCTCTACACCAAGGACGATCGCTTTTATCTTCTCGCCCTTCTTCAGGATCTCGGACGGATGCTTGATGCGCTTGGTCCAGCTCAGGTTAGAGACGTGGACAAGACCATCGATTCCATCTTCGATCTCGATGAAGGCACCAAAGTCCGTGAGATTGCGAACCCGACCTTCGATGACCGCGCCGACCGGATACTTATCTTCGAGCTGCTCCCAAGGATTGTCTTGGAGCTGCTTCATCCCCAACGAGATGCGCCGATCATTCGGGTTTACCGAGAGAATAATGGTGTCGACCTCATCGCCAGGCTTCACCATCTTCGAAGGATGCTTCATGCGCTTCGACCAGGTCATCTCAGAAACATGGACCAGGCCCTCGATGCCTTGTTCTAGCTCGACGAAAGCACCATAGTCGGTGACGGAAAGAATACGTCCCCGAACCTGTGCCCCGATCGGGTATCGCTCGGTCGCGTCGAGCCATGGATCGGGCGTGAGCTGTTTGAAGCCAAGTGAAACGCGCTGCTTGTCTTTGTCGAACTTCAGCACCTTCACCTGGATCTCATCGCCAACATTGACGAGATCACGCGGATGCGTCAGGCGCCCCCAGCTCATGTCGGTGATGTGCAGCAGTCCATCCAGTCCGCCCATATCGACAAACGCACCGTAATCCGTAAGATTCTTGACCGTTCCGGTTAGTACAGAACCCTCTTCGAGGGTTGCAAGCGTGACATCCTTCTTGGCATTCTGGTCTTCTTCGAGCAGTTCCTTCCTGCTGATGACGACGTTTCCGCGCTTCTTATTCAGCTTAATGACGCGAACTTCAATCTCAGTGCCGATATACCCGTCGAGATTGCGCACCGGCCGGATCTCAACCTGCGAGCCCGGAAGGAAGGCTTTGATGCCGATATCCACCGTCAGCCCACCCTTGACTCGGCTCAGAACCATACCTTTTACCGGTGTCTTGGTGTTCGCGGCTTCTTCCAGCTTGTCCCATACCTTATGGCGCAGAGCTTTTTCGTAGCTGACGAGATAGCCACCCTCGGCTTCCTCGCGCTCCACCACGACCTCGACCTGATCGCCTGGATTGAACTTCGATACTCCGTTCACATCCAGCACCTGGTCGAGTGGAATCAGACCCTCGGACTTCAGCCCGATATCGACGACCAGATGCTTCTCAGTGATCTTGATAACGGTGCCAACAACGACAGCTTCTTCCTGCGTCAGATTCTGCGCAGCGGCGCTCTCCGCAGCCTGCTCTCGATCAAAGCTGGCAAGAGCAGCAGCAAAGTCGGCGGAATCATAGTCGACATCGTCCTCAGCACCTGCGCTGAGTGAGTCTAGCTGGACAGGGTTGGAACTAGCCGACGCTTCCTCCGCAGGAACGTGCTCTTGGCTGGTCGGAGATGGCTGGTTGGAGGTGGAGTCGTTTGACAGAGCGGCAGGCTCTGTCGCTTCGGGCGCGAGGGTTTCGAGTTCGGAGTTCAGGGGTTTGCTCTCGGTGTGTTCAGGATGATGGTGGTCGACCATGATTGATGCGTACTCCAGGACCCAAGATTCACCCTGACGACGTCAAATACATTGGCAGATCGTCCGCCATCCCGAGTGGATGTCGTTTCAATCGTACAGATCGCCGGCTTGTCGTCAGAGATGAGGTACTTCTAGCAGAGGAGCAGCTGCACTTGGGATCCCACACGCAGGGGCTCACTAGAAAGATTATGACGTCGACGACAATACGTCAACCGTGGGATGCATCTGCCA
This sequence comes from uncultured Acidobacteriaceae bacterium, assembly GCA_964235665.1. GTDB lineage: Bacteria > Acidobacteriota > Terriglobia > Terriglobales > Acidobacteriaceae > Edaphobacter. The sequence goes on along the minus strand of CAXSAY010000003.1, from coordinate 204,265 downwards.
TTTTCGCAACGCCCACAATTTATCCGCCTTATACTTTCAACATGGACAGGCTATGGACGCCATGGCGCAGAGAGTATGTCGCCGGAAAGCTCCCCGGAAGGAAAGGTGTTCCGGATTCGCTGCGTGACTGGCCCGGTGCAGATACCTCGTGCGTCTTCTGCAACATGGTGGGCGCCGTGCTCTGGGCCAAGAAAAGTGGTGTTCCCGCCGCCGAGGCCGAGCAAGCTGCTGGCATTCTCCTTATGGACACTCACTGCCTGGTCTGCCTCAACGCCTTTCCCTACACCTCAGGCCACCTCATGATCCTTCCGTACACCCACACCGCGAGCCTCGCCGCACTCTCTGAGCCCATTGCCAGAGAACTCATCCTGCTCGCGCAACGAGCGGAAGGCTGGCTTCGCCGCTGCTACTCTCCAGACGGGCTCAACTTCGGGATAAACCTCGGTGAGGCTGCGGGTGCAGGTGTCGCCGGACATCTCCATCTGCACGGACTGCCACGATGGTCCGGGGACGGCAGCTTCATGCTTACGACTGCGGACACCCGTGTTCTCCCAGAAACTCCAGGCCAGACCTGGCAACGTCTCCGGGAAGCCGTCGCCGCCGATGCAACTCAGGACACCATGCAACCGTCTACATAGACATAGGAAAACATTTCTTCAGGAGGAGTCATGGCATCTACGACGACATCCCCTGCCAGGTTTGGGCTCTTCAACCCGCTACCCGACAGCTTCCATACATCTAGACCACGTCTCTCCCCGGCACAGGAGACCGCGTCAACACTCGTTCGCGACAACCTGGACCTTGTCGCTCAGTTACAGGTCATTACGGAGCGTGAGGGCGAAGACGCCGCCATCACGGGCGGTACGCGATCACTCCACCGGCGGCTTCTGGCTCTAAACATTCAGGCATCGTCCCAAGTAATCTCGGTTTGGCCAGTCCGGACAAAGCTCTCCGCTCTTCCGCACTCTGCCTGATCGAAGTTTCTTTTGGTGGGCCACGTTAGCTCGCCTGCCCACTGCGAGACCCGAATTCCAGCCCGCGATGGTGACCCTTTGGAATCTGGGCGGCCTCGAAGTTCGTAATCTTCCACACGCCGGATGGCACCTGGTGGTAGATCCGCGTATATCGGTACTCCCCGTCAATCCGCTTGACGTCACTTACACCTTCTACCCGCGCCTTCACGGTCACGATCGCCACCTGCCCGATTAGCCGCACCTTCATATCTTCCACATCAAGTCGTGTGAGGACGATAGCGCGCGTTCGCAGTCTGGCAAGCTGTTGCACCTTGGTATTCACCTGGCCGGTCATGGTGATGCCGACATAGTCCTCTGACAGCATCCGGTCCATCGTTGCGATATCGCCGGATAACTGTGCTGTTCGCCACTGATCCTCCAACTGTTCAATCTGCCGTTTCACATCTCGCTTGGCTTGCCAGGCATGCGCCGGCAATGGCATAAAAAAGCAGCAAACGAACAGAATCAGGGGAGTGGATGTGCGAGTCAGGACCGCCGAGATGGACGCGGGACAGCGCATTACATTTATCCGGATACTAGTCCCACCCGAAGAAGCCCGTCAAAACCCCAATCAGGGGATCAGCATGCCCCACAGATACCAGTCGCATCAGCAGATGGCTGACAAGTTCTCCACCTGGCGGTCCAGCATCAGCTGGTAAAGCCCGCCAACGGCAAACTTCCGGAAGTGCTCGGTCGCCCGATGCGCGGCAGCTGCTTGCTCGTCCCGATACTGCTCGTAGATGAGCACGGTAGAAGGCTCACTCTCGACAAAATGGGGAACATAGAGCACGCAGCCAGGCTCCAGTCGTGACGCCTCCGTCAGCGACTCGAGAATGTCGCGAATCCCAGCAAGGTCCTTGTCATGGAAACGGAGGCGAACAGTGAAGCTGACCATGGATCGACCTCCGGCGCCGCGCGCGGAAAAAAGATGGGATGCAATACCTTATGCAGAAAGCGTTTCAGCAAAGGCCGGAAGCGTCATCGTCTGGTCCCGGTCTGGACCGGTTGACACCATACCGATCTTCGCGCCGGACTCCCTTTCCAGAAACTGCAGATACTCCTGGGCGAGCCGTGGCAGCCTGTCAAACTCCGTGATCCCCTCCGTGGACGTGTTCCAGCCCTTGAGCGTCGTGTAAACAGGCTCAAGGGCATCAAACCCGCGCATATCTGCAGGAATCACGTCCGTCATCTTGCCGTTCACCTTGTAGTGCGTGCATACCGGAATCTCAGCACACTCGTCCATTACGTCCAGCTTCGTCACCACCAGCCACTCCGTCGCATTAATCATGTTCGAGTAGCGCAGCAGCGGCAGGTCGAGCCAACCGCAGCGTCGTGGCCTCCCCGTCACCGCTCCATACTCCTGCCCGCGTGCGCGCAGAAGATCGGCTGAGGAATCATTGATCTCGGTTGGGAACGGACCTTCGCCCACCCGCGTGACATAAGCCTTCGTTACCCCGACCACCGTCCCAATCTTCGTCGGTCCCACCCCAGTCCCCGTAACTGCACCGCCCGCCGTCGCCGACGAGCTCGTCACAAACGGGTACGTTCCATGATCGATATCGAGCAGCGCTCCCTGCGCTCCCTCAAACATCACCTTCTGGCCGGCTGTGATGGCGTCGTTCAGGAGCACCGCCGTGTCCGTCACAAAGGGCGCCAACTGCTCAGCCGCCCGCGCATACTCCTCATACATCTGCTTCGGATCGAGCGGTTCCGTCCCGAAGAGCGCATGCGCGATCGTATTCTTCTCGTGGCATGCGTTATTGATATGCGTCCGCAGCAGCGACGGATTCAGCAGATCCACCACGCGCAACCCGTTGCGGTGCATCTTGTCCTCGTAGGCCGGCCCAATCCCTCGGCTCGTCGTCCCGATCTTTGTGCGACCTGGAGCGTTCTCTGCCGCCAGCTCAATCATCCGGTGATATGGGAGGATCACCTGCGCGCGATTAGACACAAACAACTGCCCGTCAATGCGCAACCCCGCGTCCTTCAGCTTGCGAACCTCACTCAGAAACGCCATCGGGTCAAGCACCACCCCATTGCCGATCACGCCCTTGCACTCCGGTCGCAGCACGCCGCAGGGAATCAGCTGCAGAACGAACTTCTTGCCCGAGATGATGACCGTATGACCGGCATTGTGACCGCCCGCGTACCGCGCCACGACGTCATAGTGTCCGGAAAGTACATCGACGATCTTGCCTTTACCTTCATCGCCCCACTGGGCACCAAGAATTACCGCTGATTTGCGCTGAGTCACGAGAAAATCTTGTCTCCGGAGTTGGTTCGGGTAAGCACTCGCCATCAGGCGAGAAGGTTTACCCATAATTTTATACTGGGCGAAGGGAGGGCCGATGGCGACAGAGTTCGAGACGATCGAGGCATCGGAAGACAACCGTGTCCCGGTGCACTTCGATGAGGGCCATGCGGGCGTCACGCTTCGTCTTTCCGCGACCAAGGACTTCGACGGCAGCCATCGCCTGATCTACGACGCCGCCGAAGGAACCAGGCAGCCCGAAACCTACAGCGGCGGCTCCGGAACCTGCTACGACGCCGGTGCAGACACGCTGGTCCGCATCGAACCGGCAAAGGAGTCCCGTGCCGGAACTACCTGAAGTCGAAACCGTAGCCAACGGCGTCCACGAGCGCGTCCGCGGCGAGCGCATCACGGGCGTCTGGACCAGCGGCAAGCCCCAAACCTTTAAGAGCCCCGAAACCGAGATCGAAGAGGTTCTCACCGGGGCCATCATCGCCCGCGTCCGCCGCGTCGGCAAGACCATCGTCATGACGCTCGCCCCTGAGCCTGACGCCGCGCCTGGCACGATCCCGGCGGAGTTCCTCGTCCATCTCGGCATGACCGGTCGCCTTCTGGTCTCGCATCCTGGCGTGCCCCTGCCTCCGCACACCCATGCCGTCCTGACCCTCGGCGATGGCCGTGAGGTTCGCTTCGTCGACCCACGCCGCTTCGGCAGGCTCTCCGTCCATCGTGAGGCCTACACCGGCCCAGGCGCCGAGCCACTCACCATCTCCGCCGCAGACTTCGCCGCGCTCTTCCGTGGGCGGCGCACGCCCATCAAAGCCGCACTCCTCAATCAGTCGCTTCTGCATGGAGTCGGCAACATCTACGCGGACGAAGCCCTAGCCCGTGCCGGCATCCGGCCCCGACGGCAAGCCGCTCGTGTCACCCGTGCAGAGATGGAACGGCTACGCCTCGCACTGGTTGAGGTCCTCAAACGAGCCATCGAGCTTGGCGGCTCCTCCGTCTCGGACTACGTGGACGCCGAAGGCGTCGCCGGCTTCTTCCAGCTCGAACATCGCGTCTACGCCCGTGAAGGCCAGCCCTGCCGCATTTGCAGCACACCAATCAGGAAGATCGTCGTGGGCGGCCGCGGAACCCACTTCTGCCCACATTGCCAGAAGTAAGGCCACCGCCGCATCGGGCAACGGCTCACGGGACCGCGGTGTCCGCCTCTACACTTGCAGCAGGATGCTGCGAACAGCCGGCGATCAGCTCCGCCTGCGGAACGGTAACCTGCCTGCCATGTGGCAGGTAGCGGATCTGCACGGTCGTACCGCTCGCGCCCGGTGTCCGAACCGAAAGCACCACCTCGCGCTCCGGATCGCCCTTCCACAGTGACCACGCAAGCATCGTTTGTCCGTCGCGAAGACCCGCGCGATACGCAGCCGACAGGGGATCCACATCGCGGAGCACAACTCCGCGCGCGAGCGCCGAAAATGGCACACCCAAAGCAAAGGTCCACACCTGCTGCGGACGAAACGCAACACATGGGCCCAGGCTCACCGGCAGCGGAACCTCCACGCCGTCATCCACAAAGCTGCGAAGGCGCCGAACCGTCCCCGCATCAACCAACCGTCCCGCCGCGGCCAGCACGCGCTCCTCCGTGAGCGGCTGCGACCGGTCAGCCAGCAGAGCTCGCATCAAATCGTCGAGCGAACGTCGGCCGGCAGTCTGTTGCGCAATCTGCGCATCGAGCCAGAACGCGATCATCGCGCCTCGCAGATACGGTTCGCGATACCGCGTCTCCTCATCGTCCAGAGACTTCTCCGCCGCACCCTGGGGCGCACCCGCTGGCGAAATTAGGTAATCGCGAAAGACAGTGTTCACGCGCTTCAGATAGGCCGCATGATCCAGCAGTCGGCTTCGTTCAAGCATCACGTCCTGGTAATAGGTGGTAAACCCCTCGACAAACCAGCCCAGCGTCTGCGTGTCCGCCACCGTGCCCAGGCTCGTCGGGTTCCAGTTATGAAAGGCTTCATGCGCGAACAGGGCTTCGGTCTCCGGTCCGAACGGCTCACCCGGCGCTAAATACAGCCCAAACGCATGCGTAAACGCCGATCCTCCACCACCCGAAGTTCCAACCTCAAATGGCGCCAGCACCACCAGGTACCACGGCGGCGCAGGTGTCTGCCAGAAGAGACGCTCCGCCCCCAGGATCTCGTGCACCTTCAGTGCCAGCTCCTGCTCAGAAAAGCTCCAATGCCCCGCAACCGCCAGCAGGACCGGGCCGCCAAGCACCGAAACCCGCCGTGTAGAGAGCTCACCCGCCACAAACAGCGCGTTTGCCACCTCACTCCACGTGCCGTTCACCGTCTGGTGTGTCTCCGCGCCAAAGCTGGTCACGAGCGACTGCCCGGCCGGCACATGGAGAAAGTCAAACGTCACCTGCACCGCGGCGCCGCCATCTATCCGGGGCGCCACCAAGCCGTTCTCTCCGTTGAACACCACCAGCTCCGGCCGTGCCAGCACATGATGGCGCTCTGCGCTGCGGAACGGACCAGACCAGTCCTGCACGAGATCATAGTCCAGCCGCATCGTCGTTCCGGCCTTTGCGTGCAGCAGAAATCGCGACGGGCGCCCTGCCGGCTCGAGCGACACCTCGCTACCCGTAATCTTTAGGTTCTCAATCGCATGTTCAAGCTCGTGGGCATCCGCCCAGCGCGATGGCAGCTCCAGAAACTCAGTGCCGCTCACCGGACTTGATGTGACCAGCGAAATGTGGATTCGGCCCGGATGGCTGAAGTCCATCTGATACGCCAGCCGCCGTGGCGCCTCCTGGCGCGCGTCCGAGGTACGGCCCAGCATCCGCGCGGCCAAAGCCGTTCGGCCGAGAAGACCGGCAACCAGACACAGAACGGCAACATACTTCAAGCGGGGCAACACATGCTTCCTGAACGGGGTCTCTCCGTGGCCGATGCGCGCCATCTCCGTACCCCGCCGTCTGAGTCTATGCAACAGAGAGGGCCCGGCCAAAGCTGAGACGCGTCTTCGCACTGCACGGAGGTGTCCGCCTCCGGTTACGACGTTGCCTGGAAAAGAACGTTGGCCCGCGGCCTCGGTCGTGCCGCGCCTATTGCAACCCGGCCGCGCGTTCCGCCGTGATCGCCGCACCTACCAGTCGCGCTGGTGGCTCATCCTTGACGATCTCAACCGAGTAACTCTGCAGCGGACTCATCTTCACCATCTGCTGCACATAATCCCGCAACATCGCAAGATCCACAAATCGCGCGTTGAACCCGGTCAGAAAAAATTTGCCCGCGCCATCCTGGTGGATTGACGTTGCCGTGGCCGCAGCCAGCGCCTTGTGCCAGAGCCGCTTAAACTCCAGACAGCGCAGATCGCTCGGCTGTCCGCTTGGCAGCATCGTCTTGGCGGCCTCAAAGACCTCTTCAGGCTCCATATCGAGAAATCGCAGACGCATCGCGCGATGCCCCATAATGCCTTCCATATGGCCGCGCCCGCCACATCCGCAAAAGCGCTCCTTCTCATCGAGGGTCACGACCGAATGGCCACCCTCCCACACACCCGGTGCAAACGGATACCGCCCGTAGCCAATCCCCACACCCAATGTCCACACCCGGATGATGCTGTCCAGCTTGCCATGCGCCGCAGCCAGACCCGCGGCCACCCCATCCGCATCGTTCAGAACCGTCACCGGAGCCTCGATCCCATGCCCCCGCAACTGGATCTGCAGCAGCTCCGCGATCCGCGCCCCTTTTAGCTGCGGAAGATTGGGAGAGTCCTCAACCACTCCGTTCCGGATCAATCCTGGCAGCGCCACGCCAATTGCGCTGATGTCCTTCGATCCATCGGCTATCTTGCGAACCTGCTCACAGATAGTCTCAATCAGCAGATCGGTATGGAGCTCAACCAGCGCACTCTCATCGTCCTGGTCCGCGGGAAACGCAGCAGGCTTCCCTTGCAGCACATGGTCAATCACGATGCCGCAGAGGATCCGCTCGGAAAGTATGACGCCAATGGTCTTTGCCATGTGCAAACCCTGCCTTCAGGCACCCCGTGAGGGTGCCGTTCTGTCGGCTGCCGGGCTATTCGAACTTGCTGACCCGGTTCAACCCATTGAACGCCGCAACTTTATAACATTCAGCGAGCGTTGGGTAGTTGAACACCGTATCGACAAAATAATCCAGCTTTCCGCCCAAAGCCATCACTGCCTGTCCGATGTGCAAGAGCTCGCTCGCACCCTCGCCGATGATGTGCACCCCAAGAATCGTGTGGTTCTGCCGATGAAAGATAAGCTTCAGCCGACCCGTCGTATCGCCCCGAATCTGTCCTCGGGCAATCTCGCGGTAATAGGCCACACCCACCTCATACGGAACATCCTCTTCTGTCAGCTGCTCCTCCGTCTTGCCCAGGAAGCTGATCTCCGGAATTGTCCATATGCCGTACGGATAAAAGCTCGGGTTCGACAGGATCGTCTCATCCCCAAACGCCCGCGCAGCCGCCACCCGACCCTGCTCCATCGAAACCGAGGCCAATGACGGAAATCCAATCACATCCCCAACCGCAAAGATGGACGGACACTTGGTCCGAAAATCCTTATCGACCGGGATACGTCCCCGCCCGTCTGACTCAACGCCCACAGCGCCCAGGTTCAGCTCATCCACATTCCCCTGTCGTCCCACCGCATACAACAGCGCATCACCCTGGACCTTCTTCTTCGATTCCAGGTTCGCGACCACCGTACCGTCCGGCATCTCCTCAACCGACTCCACCTCTTCGTTCAGCCGCATCGTCACCCGCGAGTCCCGCAGATGGTAGCTCAGCGCCTCGACAATCTCCTGATCGGCAAACTCCAGCAGCCGCGGTCGCCGCTCGATCAGCGTCACGCGCACCCCCAGTGCGGCAAACATGCACGTGTATTCCACCCCGATCACGCCGCCGCCCACCACGATCATCGTCTTCGGCAGGTTCTTCAGCTCCAGGATCAGATCCGAGTTGACGATCGAGTGCCCATTGATTGGCACCTTGTCCGACGTCGCCGGCTTCGTTCCTGTGCCGATAATGATGCTCTTTGACTCGTAGGTCGTCGATCCGCGAGAGTTCGTCACCTTGACGTGGTTGGCGTCCTCAAACGAGGCCGTCCCTACCAGCATCTCGATGTTGTTGCGCGAAAGCTGCGCCTCCGTCACGTCGATCTCGGTCTTGATCACGTGCTGCACCCGAAAGGCCAGGTCCGCCATCGTGATACGCTCTTTCACCCGGTAGTTCATGCCATAGATCGACTTGTAATTATATCCGGAAAGATGAAGCACAGCCTCCCGCATCGTCTTCGACGGAATGGTTCCGGTGTTGATGCAGGCGCCACCGACCACTTCACGCATCTCAATAAGCGCGACCTTCTTACCGAGCTTGGCGCCGTAAATGGCGGCCCTCTGGCCCGCCGGGCCGGAACCGATAACAATTAGATCGTAGACACTGCTCATGCGCGGGTACGTTCTTCCCTTTTGCCGTTTAAGGCCGCGGGTTCATCTTCGCCGCGGCGAGCCTGGTCAGGACCTTCGTCTCTGCCGTAAGAATACGTTTCACCCTCAATGATACCGCTCAGCCGTTCCGCACGAAACGTACACTCACAGCAGTGCTCCAGTACGCCATTACCGATAGGCGTTTCTTTCCGGGCGATGAACGTCAGAGACATCAGCGGCTTCTCGACCAGGCTGACGCCCTCTCCAGCGCCGGAATCGACTTCCTGCAACTCCGCGAAAAAGATCTCTCCGCCGGTGACCTGCTGGCCCTCGCCACAGCGCTTCGTCGGCGTCTTCCTCCCGGCGCCCAACCCCGTCTCCTCCTGAACGCTCCGCTATCCCTGGCCATAGAGGCCCGAGCCGACGGCCTCCATCTTCCCGGCGGCTGGACCGCCCGGGACATCGCCGCGGCCCGCACTGCCTTCGCCGAAGCTGGTCAGCCGCGCGCTCTCCTCAGCATCAGCGCCCACACCCTTCCCGAAGTCCATGCCGCCCACAGCGCCGGCGCTGACCTCATCCTCTTCGGGCCAATCTTCGAAAAGCGCGTCGATGGCAACCTGGTGCGCCCCGGCCTCGGCCTTCAGGCTCTCTCTGCCGCAGCCCAGGCTGCCACAGCCACCCCCGTCCTTGCCCTTGGCGGCGTCACCTCCGCCACCATCTCCGCCTGCCTCAACGCCGGAGCCGCCGGCATCGCCGCGATCCGCCTGTTTCTTCCGGCTGCTGCATCGCACCCCGTTGCCTTCAGACCCACCGCCGGTTCAGACATGAGAAAATAACCCTAGGGCCATGCTCATTACCCCGTTCGATCTCGCCAAAGAACCCCTCGCACTCGACCAGACTCTGCCCTCCGGCGCCATGGAGTACACCCCGGACGTTCTGCAGTCCGGGCCGCTCACCGTCGTCGGCCAGGCTGATCTGCTCCTTGAGCACCACGGCCACAAGGAAGTCGTTGAAGACATTCGCCTTCGTGCCCGCTACGAAGGCGACTTCACCCTTCTATGCGCCCGCTGTCTCGATCCTGTGCCGCAGCACCTCACCGGCGACTTCGACCTTGTCTTCCGTCCGGAAGCCGCTGACAGCAGCGCCGGAGAGCGCTCCATCTCGGAAGAAGAAACCGAGATCGGGTATTATGAAGAGCGCGGACTTGTCCTTGAGGACGTGGTGCGCGAGCAGGTGCTGCTCTCCTTGCCTAACCGGACACTCTGCATGCCGGACTGCAAAGGTCTTTGTCAGCATTGTGGCACCAACTTGAACACGGCAACCTGCAGCTGTGGTCAGGCTCCAGTCGACCCACGGTGGAACGCACTTGCCGGCCTCGCCGGTAAGCTCAGCTCCTAAGCCGAAACCCGCACGATCGTTGTATCTGCACTACCAGGATCTTCGTTCTTTAGCTCCGTTCTGACCGTGCCTTGCCCGCCAGAACCCCGAAAGAGAGACCGCAATGCCCAATCCGAAACGACGCCACTCCAAGCAGCGCACCGCCAAGCGCCGTAGCCACGACTTCCTTACACCCACTGGCGTCTCCGAGTGCCCTAACTGCAAGGAGCGAAAGCTTCCCCATCGCGCCTGCCGTAACTGCGGCGAGTACAAGGGCCGCGCCGTTCTTGCAGCAAAGGAAGCGAAGTAACCCACCCGTCCGAAGAGAACCTGGCCCGTAGCAGATGCCTCTAGACATCGTCGTCGATGGAATGGGTTCCGACCAGGCCCCCGAATCTGAGATTCGCGGGGCCATTGCCGCGTGCCGCGCACTCGACGTCAGAGTCCTTCTCGTCGGCCTCGAAGACCGCCTACAGCCAGCGCTCAAAGAGGCACTTGAAGGGGAGCGTCTCCCGATTGAAGTCGTCCATGCCGCTGAGTGGATCAGCATGGACGATAAAGCCGCGTCCGCCGTCCGTTCCAAGCGCGACTCCAGCATGCGCGTGGGCCTCAAGCTCGTCCGCGAAGGCAAAGCCGCCGGCTTCTTCACCGCCGGCAACACCGGCGCCGCCATGGCCACCGCCAAGATGGTCTTGGGCATGCTCTCCGGCGTCGATCGCCCCGCCCTCGCCGCTACCCTGCCCACTACCAACGGCACGCCGTCCCTCCTCCTTGATGTCGGTGCCAACGTCGACTCTGACCCGGAAAATCTCGTGCAGTTCGCCCTCATGGGCAACATCTACGCCTGCAATCTCCTTCGCATCCCCAATCCCCGCGTCGGCCTGCTTTCGATCGGCGAAGAAGACTCCAAGGGCAACGCGCAGACTCGCGACGCCCTTCCGCTGCTCCGGTCCGCACCCCTCCATTGCATCGGCAACGTCGAGGGTCGCGACCTCTTCAACGGCCACGCCGACGTCATCGTGTGCGATGGCTTTGTCGGCAACGTCGCCCTCAAAGCTAGCGAGGGCCTGGCCAAGCTGGTCAGCTCTTCCCTCCGCGAAAGCCTGCGCTCCACCGTCACCTCGCAGATCGGCGCCCTCCTCTCCCAGGGCGCCTTCAAGAGCTTCAAGAAGCGACTCGACTATACCGAGTACGGCGGCGCCCCGCTCCTCGGCGTTCGCGGTGTCTGCATCGTCGGCCACGGGTCGTCCAACGAGACCGCCGTCATGAATGGCATTCGCGTCACCGCCGAGTTCGCCCACGCCGAAGTCAACGCCGGCATCGAAGCCGCCATGCGCGCCCGCACCCACCAGCTCGCGCAATCCCCTGAAGCGATCCCGGCCACCGCCCCAGACGCCTAATGGCGCCGCGGCTGCGCCAGTACCAACCCTCGCGGCGTCGGCAGCAGCAGAACGGACAACAGCCCTTCCCGCTCCATCGCAAGCGCCGCCTCGCGAACCGTCTTCTGGTGCGAGCTCGCATCATGGATCACCACCAGCCCCTGCGGGTTCATCTGCGGCAGAAAGCGCTTCACCTCCGCCTCTCGCAGCTCCGGATCCGAGTCCGAAAACAACAGGTCGATCGTCCCCTCAACCGTCATCGCAAGCGAGCTCTCATTCCGCAGCTCCATCCAGCCGAGCAGCGGGCTCCCCGCCAGCCGTTCCTTCGCCTTCGCATACACCACCGGGTCAAACTCACACGAGATCACCGTGCCACGGCCATTCCGCTCGAGCCCCCGCGCGATCCACTCCGTCGAGACCCCCAGGAACGACCCCGTCTCAACCACCAGCTCCGGCTTCAGGGTCGTCACCAGCGTCGCCAGCAGCTCCAGCACCTCCACCTCGGCCGTCATCGAGTCGATCATCGACCAGCGCTCCGGGTGCGGACACTCCGGCGTCGCCCGGTGATACTCCGGCAGCAGTGCCCCGGCCGCGCGCTCATGCTGCAGCATGATCTTGTGCTCCTGCTTCAGCTTCTTCCGGAACAGTCCCATGAACGCTCAGTGTATCGCCGGCACCCTTGCGGATGCATCTGACAAGAGAATCGAGGTTACAGCATGAGCAGCCATTGGACCCTTCGCGACATGCCCCGTCAGGATGGCCGCCGCGCGATCATCACTGGCGCAAACAGCGGCATCGGCTACTTTGCTGCTGTTGAGCTCGCCCGTCACGGCGCCGCCGTCGTCCTCGCCTGCCGCAATCAGGCGAAAGGCGATGGGGCCGCTGCAACGCTGCGCAACGATGTGCCAGGAGCAACCGTCGAGGTCGCCCCACTCGATCTCGGCTCGCTTGAGTCCGTGCGAGCCTTTGCCGCGGCGGAACTCTCCCGCCCGGAGCCGCTCGACCTCCTCATCAACAACGCCGGCATCATGGCCCCGAAGAGCCGCCGCGAGACGAGCGACGGCTTCGAACAGCAGTTCGGCACCAACGTCCTCGGGCCCTTCGCCCTCACCGGCCTTCTTCTGCCGAAGCTGCAGGCCCGCGCCGCCAAAGTGGAAGCCACCGGCGGCCTGGTACAGGGCGAACATACCCCACCGCGCATCGTCTACACCGCCTCGATCGCGCATAAGCGCGGCAAGCTCCGCTTCGACGATCTGCAGTCGACCCGGAGCTACTCGCCCATGGGCGCCTACCAGCAATCCAAGCTCGCCGACCTCATGCTCGCCTTCGAGCTCGATCAGCGGTTGCGCGCCAGCGGCTCGCCTGTCCTCAGCGTCGCCGCGCATCCCGGCGTCTCCAATACCAACCTCTTCATCACCGACGACCATCAGGGATTCGAGCGATCGGTGCGTACTGCCATCGGCCGTTTCATGGACCGCTTCCTCAACTCCCCCGCGCAGGGCGCTGTCCCGACTCTCTTCGCCGCGACTGCACCCGGCGCCACCCCCGGCGGCTACTACGGACCACAAAGCTTCTTTGAAATGCGCGGCGGTGACGCCGGTCCAGCCAACGTCGCCGCACCCGCCCGCAATGGGACCGATGCCGCCCGGCTTTGGGATGTCTGCGAGTCTCTGACCGGCACCCGCTATCTGTAACTAAGTCTGATCGCCTACCAGACCACCGTGCCAACCGCGTCTCCCGCCAGCGTCATCGGAAATATGCGCTTCTCGTCCTGCACGGCGAATCGCTTCGGCTCCGCTCCGGTGTTCGCCACCACCAGCACGACCCTTCCGTCAGGCCGTCGAAAGGCAACGTTTGCAAGCCCCGAGAGCTCCGTCGAGCCGATCCGCACCGATCCCGGCGGCACGAAGCGCGACACCTGCGCCACACTGTAAAACGCAATGTTCGGCGTCGCCGTGTTCCCGTCAATCGTGATCGCCCCTTGGCACACCGGGCAGCCACCATCTCCCGTGTGTGGGCCAAACTGAGGATCAGCCGCCAGGTTCCACAGCAGCACATCTTTGCTCCAGTTGCGCATCGCCCCGATCACCACACGCGTCACCGGGTCTTCGATCGCTCGTGCCGGCGCACCAGGCCGCGCCTCCACCGTCATCTGCTCCGTAAAGTAAACATTCTTGCTCGGGAACGCATCGTGCACCTTTGTCATCGCGTCGATCGTTCCCAGGTAAAGATGAAATCCCGATCCATCCACAAACTTCGCCGCCTCAGGATCGCGCAGCACAGTCATCGGGTACTCCGGATGATCGCAGTTATGGTCAAACAGGATGATCTTCGTCCTCAGCCCGGCCTTCGCCAGCGCGGGCCCTAGCGCAGATCGGAGAAACGCCCCCTGCTCCGCCGCTGTCATCACCAGGCTGGGCGTGTTCTTGCCGTTCTCCGGCTCATTCTGCATCGTGATCGCATCCAGCCGGATGCCCTGCTCCTGCATAGCCTGAAGGTACCGCACAAAATACTGCGCATAGATCGAGTAGAACTCCGGCTTTAAACTGCCGCCCTTCGGCGATCCGTTGGTCTTCATCCACGATGGTGCCGTCCACGGCGATCCCAGAATCCTGATCGCGGGATTGATCAGCAGCACCTCCTTCATCACCGGAACCACATCCTTCAGGTCGGGCCCTAGATCAAAGTGCGCCAGGGTCGGATCCTGCTCGCCCTCCGGCAGATCGTCATACGTAAACACCCGCTCGTTCATGTCCGAAGCCCCGATGCTGAGCCGCAGAGAACTCGTGGCGATATCCTCCGGGCCGTGGCCAAACACCCGCTGCAGAATCGCCGCCCGTGCCTTCGGCTCCATCTTCATCAGCAGTTCGGCACTGCCGCCCGTCATCGCGAAGCCGAAGCCATCAATCGTCTGCATCGTCTGCTTCGGATCAAGCGTGATCCTTTCGATACCAGCGTCCACCCTGCCCGCCTTCAACTCCGGTTGCGCCGCCATCACCTGCGTGCGATCCGCTGTCGTCAAATACAGCGTCGCGTGCTTCGCCTGCGCCTCCGCCATCATGGACAAGCCAACCACCACACCCAGCACTGCCGCACGATGCAAACCACATCCCATGGTTCTCTCCTGAAGTTGCCCGCCTTGTCGCAGACGACATACCATGACTGAGGATATCTCCCCTCACGAGCCCCGCCCTGTCCGACTTCTCTCCAGACACACTCTTTGACGTAGCCGTCGTCGGCGCTGGCCCAGCAGGCTCAACAGCTGCAGCAAAACTCGGCGAAGCCGGCCTACGCGTTCTTCTGCTCGAGAAAGCTGCCGCCTTTCCGCGCGAGAAGCCCTGCGGCGGCGGCATCACCGCCCGCGCCCTCACCCGTCTTCCCTTCACCCGCGATCTCCTCCGCGAAGTCTCCGTAAACGCCCTCGCAAAGATGTACGTCGAAAGCCCCGACGGGACCGGCTTTGAGTACCAAGATCCCAACGGCGATCCCATCCTCTATCTCGTCCGTCGCATCGAGTGGGACTCGGCTCTCTTCCGTCGCGCCAGCTCCCGCGCTACCGATCTCGCCATGGGCGCAACTGTAACTGGAATGAGCACACATACCGACGGCGTCACCCTCACCTGTTCCGACGGCCGCAGCTTTCGCGCCCGCATCGTTCTCGGCGCTGACAGCGCCAACTCCGTCGTCGCCCGCCTCTCCGGTCTCCGCACCGGCGAGGTCCACGGCCAGTTTGCCGTCGATATGATGGAAGAAACCCCCTACACCGATCTCGACACCCCCCACCGCGATCGCGTCACCCTTCTTCTAAGCCTCCCTTCAAGCTACGGATACGGTTACATATTCCCCAAGCAGGACCACATCAATCTCGGCTTCGGCTCCGGCCCGGAGTACTTCGTTGAGCACGTCCGCGGCCGCGCCAAACAACACCATCTCGGCTTCGTCGATCAGATGAAAGCTCGTGGCTTCGCCACAGGCGAGAGCCATCCGGAAAACTACCGCGCCTTTCCCATCCCCATCTCCGGCCCGCTCAGCATCACCTACACCGACCGCGTCCTGCTTGCCGGTGATGCCGCCGGCATGGTCAATGCCTTCTCCGCCGAAGGCATCTACTTTGCGATGGTCTCAGGTGACCTCGCCGCAGACGCCATCCTCGCCGCGGTCGCAGAAGCCGGTGGCGATCCCGCTCGTGCCGACGCCCTCGGCCTCTTCGCAGCAACTTCCCTCGCCCGCTACCAGGTCACCTGGGAGCGCGAAATCGGCAGCGAGCTTCGCCACTCCGTTGCTATCCAGCGCCGTCTCTTCACAGAGCCCGGCCGCGTGGACTCCCTCGTCCGCCGCGCCACCGCCGACCCGGAGCTCAAACGCCTGCTCTGCGGCTACGCCATGGGCTTCTCCACCTACGAGCAGCTCCGCAGCCACATGGCCCGTGTCGTCATGCCGCAATGGGTCTGGAGCAAGGTCAAGAGCAAAGCGCGCGCCCTCGTCAGAGCCTGACTCTGAATCGACAGACACCGCGCCTCATCTCATCGGGAGAGGTCACGCATCATGCCAAAAGCCATTCGTTTCGCCAAGCTCGGCGGCCCTGAAGTTCTGCGGATCGAAGATGTGCCAACGCGACAGCCAGGTGAGGGCGAGGTTCTGCTCAAGGTCGCCGCCGTCGGCCTCAACCGCGCCGAAAGCATGTTCTTCCATGGCCGCTACATGGAGCAGCCGCAGCTCCCATCTGGTCTTGGGTATGAGGTCGCCGGTACTGTCCTCGCGGCCGGCCCCGGCGTCGACGCCTCGCTCGTCGGTCAAAAAGTTAGCACCATCCCCGGCTACTCGCAGAACCGCTATCCTTCGCTCGCCGAAGAAGCTATCGTCCCCATGAGCCATCTCGCCACTGTTCCCGAGTCACTCTCCCCGGTTGAAGCCGCCGCCGTCTGGATGCAGTACGGCACCGCCTGGGGTGGTCTCATCACCGCGGGCAAACTACAGCGCGGGCAGAACGTCCTCATCACCGCGGCCGCCTCCTCGGTAGGCCTCGCCGCCATCCAGATCGCTCGCGACCTCGGCGCCGTCAGCATCGCTACCACGCGCAACGCGGGCAAGCGCCAGCAGCTTCTAGATCTCGGCGCCGACCACGTCCTCGTCACCACCGAAGAAGACATCCCTGCTCGCATCCGCGAGATCACCGGCGGAACCGGCGTCCATCTCATCTACGATCCCATCGGCGGCGACATCACCCAGCTCGCCCTCGGCACCGCGCCCCACGCCACCTACGTTCTTTACGGCATGCTCTCCGGCGAGCCCACACCCTACCCTCTCGCCGTCTTCGGCACTGGCTTCATGATGACCACCTCTTCCATCAACACAGACATGAACACCCCCGAGCTGCGCGAGACAGCCAAGGCTTACATCATCGAGCGCCTCCGAAACGGCGCCTTCAAACCACAGATCGCCCGCACCTTTCCCTTCGATCAGACGGTCGCTGCCTACCAGTTCCTTGAAAGCAACGAGCAGGTCGGCAAGATCGTCATCACCCTCTAAGCTGTCTTCGATAAAAGCTGGGGTACGGAGTTCGCCATCGGCTCCGCACCCTCACCGCTACTTCCCTACCCGCACCAGCACCAGCGCATTCGGCTCGAGCGTCAGCGTTAAAGCTCCACCCTTCAACGCCGTCACCTCCGCCGGCGGCAGCGCCGTCTTCTTGTTCATCGTCTCCACCTGCTCGGGCGTCGGATACTGCGGCTTGCCCATCTCCGCATACACCGGCAGAACGTTGCCATGCTCGTTATCCACGCGGTCGATCGTCACCCGCGCGTTTGCTGGTACTCCCTTGAACGTCAGCAGCATCGTCTTCGACTTCGCATGCAGCATCGTGCTCGGCTGCCCATTCGCCGCCGGATCCACAATGTTCCACGCAGCAATCGCCAGCGATCCATCCACCTGCTTTGTTACCAGCACATCCTTCGCCTCACTCGCGAATCGCCGCGCACCGAGCTGATGCAGCAGCCCAAAGTCATAGAAGCTCGGCTTGTTGATTCCGTACATCGCCCGCAGCCCAAAGTCCCCACGGAACGGTCGCTCCGACGGCCCGCCCTCCTCAAACACATCCGAGAACGTCCAGAAGCTCATCACGTCCACCGTGCCGTCACACTGCCGGATCGTATCCGCCAGCGCCGGCCCCACGTATGTCGTATCCCGCGCCTCGCTCTGTCCTTGTACGTTCCACTCCGTCCAGAAGAGCGGCAGTTCCGCGCGCCCCGCGGCCTTCATCTGTCCGCGAACCTTATTGATGGCCAGCGCCACGCGTTCATCGGGCGGCGTGTTCCGCGGCACGGTCTTGTCATCCGGAAAAATATTGTCGATCTCCTCATCCGCGTACCCATGGCTCGAAACAAAATCGATCGGCACATGATGCTCGTTCACATACGCGAGAAAAATATCCACCCACTGCGCTGCCGCCGTCGCCGGCCCACCCACCCGCAGCCGCGGGCTCACCGCCTTCAGATCCCGCGCCGTATGCTCGTACAATTCGAAGTAGCTCTTGTCCCGCGGAATGCCGCCCCAGAAATCAATGTTCGGCTCGTTCCACACCTCGAAGTACCATGTCGCCACCTCGTCAATGCCGTAGCGCGCCACCAGGTGCTTCGCCATCGCCGTCATCAGCGCATCCCACGCCGCCATCGACTTCGGCGGCGACACATTCTGCTTGTACCAGAACGGATGGAGCGCATCCGGGTTGAACGCCAGCTTCTTCGGCATGAAGCTGATCTCCACCATCGGCTTCACCTGGTTCTTCAGCAGCCCGTCATAGATCTGGTCCACATAGCTGAAGTTATAGATCGCGTTGCCGTGCTCGTCCTCGGTATACACCCCGTTCTCGTCGAGCAAAATTCCATGCGCCCGCACGTACTTGAAGTCCGTAATCGCATGCACCGCCCGCAGATCGTCACGATAACTCTCCCGCAGCATCAGGTTCGCCCGCCCCGACCCAAACATCTCCTCCCAGAAGTGCGGAAAACTCGTCGTCGGCGCCCCCGCGTCAACTACCACTCGCTCCTGCGCTTGACTCGCGTCGTTCCCCAAAAGCGTCAACACCACGACAGCCAGAACAATCATTCCGCGCGACATCTGCAACATAGACCACTCCTGGTTACAAATGCAGAGACCCGACTCTCATCGCCGGGTCCCCGCATGTTCTTGTCTGGAAGAGCAACTTACGCCTTCCCCGCCAGCTGCCGCAGCACATACTGCAGAATCCCGCCATGCTGGTAGTACAGGATCTCCTGCGGCGTATCGATCCGCACCCGGACACTGAACTCCTTCGTCTTGCCCAGGTCACTCTCCGCAATCACCGTCAGCAGCTTGCCCTCCGCAAACTTCCCGTCCAGCATCGCCTTCAGCGCCCCCGGCTTGTCGCCCAGCGAGAACACCTCCTCCCCCGTCAGCAGCAGTGAGTCCACCGTCTGCCCCGGCAGAAACTCGAGCGGCAGAATTCCCATCCCCACCAGGTTCGAGCGATGAATCCGCTCATAGCTCTCCGCAATCACAAACCGGATCCCCAGCAGCCGCGGCCCCTTCGCCGCCCAGTCGCGCGACGACCCCGACCCATACTCTTTGCCCGCCAAAATCGCTAGCGGCGTCCTTCGCTCCGCATACGCCACACTCGCGTCGTAAATCGACATCGGCAGATCCTCGGGCAGCAGCCGCGTCACCCCGCCCTCCGTCCCCGGCGCCAGCTTGTTCTTCAGCCGCACATTCGCAAACGTTCCGCGCACCATCACCTCATGGTTGCCGCGCCGCGAGCCGTAGCTGTTGAACTCCGTCGTCTTCACCCCATGCTCCAGCAGATACCGGCCCGCCGGCCCATTCTGCTTGATCGAGCCCGCCGGCGAAATATGATCCGTCGTTACCGAGTCGCCCAGCACCGCCAGCACCCGCGCGCCATGGATGTCCTTCACCTCAGCCGGCATCGCCGGCATGCCGTCAAAGTACGGCGCCTTGCGGATGTACGTCGAGTCCGCCTCCCACTCATACGTGTCGCCCGAAGGAAACTTCAGCTGCTGCCAGTTCCCGTCGCCCTCGCTCACGCCGCCATACTGGTCCAGAAACATCTGCGGATCGATGCACGTGTGCACCATCTCCGAGACCTCCGCCTGCGTCGGCCAGATGTCCTTCAGGAACACCGGTTGCCCTTGCCGCCCGCTTCCCAGCGCCTGCGTCTCAAAGTCGTGCTCAATATGCCCCGCCAGCGCATACGCCACCACCAGCGGCGGACTCATCAGGTAGTTCGCCCGCACCTCAGGGCTTATGCGCCCTTCAAAGTTACGATTCCCGCTCAGCACACTCACCGCCACCAGGTCATGCTCTTCAATCGCCTTTGACACATCCGTCGGCAGCGGCCCGGAGTTCCCGATGCACGTCGTGCAGCCATACCCCACCACCTGGAATCGCAACGCATCAAGGAACGGCAGCAGCCCGGCGCGCGTGTAGTAGTCCGTCACCACGCGGCTTCCCGGCGCCAGGCTCGTCTTCACCCACGGCGGTGTCCGCAGCCCTGCCTCGACTGCCTTCTTCGCCAGCAGTCCCGCCGCCATCATCACGTACGGGTTCGACGTATTCGTGCAGGACGTAATCGCCGCAATCACAATCGACCCATCCCGAAGGTACGGATCCGGATCAATTCCGAACCGCTGCTGCACGCTCGTAATCGGCTCCGCCAGCAATGGCCGCTGCATCGTCACAGGGGAGTCGTCATGCGTCGTCGCAATCACCTGTACAAACTCCGGGATCTCCGGCGCCGCCATGCCGGAGCTGCTCGTCACGTCCCCCGTCGCACTCGCGTTGCCGCCCTCGCCCTCCCATCGCACCATCTGTCGCGCTGCCTGCCGGTTCGCATTTGGTCCCTGCAGCAGCGGCAGCTGCCGCGCAAAACTCGCCGGCGTCTCAGACAGCAGCACCCGGTCCTGCGGCCGCTTCGGCCCCGCCACACTCGGCTCCACCGTCGCCAGATCCAGGCTCAGCGTCGCCGTGTACACCGCCTCCGGCGCCTCCGCCGTATAGAACATCTCCTGCTCGCGAAAGTACGCCTCCGTCAGCGCGACGTGCTCCTCCGTCCGCCCCGTCAGCCGCAGATATGTCAGCGTCTCTTTATCCACCGGAAAGATCCCGCACGTCGCCCCGTACTCCGGCGCCATATTCGCAATCGTCGCCCGATCCGCCAGCGGCAGCTCAGCAATCCCCGGTCCGAAAAACTCCACGAACTTGCCCACCACGCCAAACCGGCGCAGGGTCTCCGTCACCGTCAACACCAGATCCGTCGCCGTCGTTCCCTCGCGCAGCTTGCCCAGCAGCCGGAATCCCACCACCTGCGGCACCAGCATGCTCACCGGCTGACCCAGCATCGCCGCCTCGGCCTCGATCCCGCCCACGCCCCACCCCAGCACGCCCAGCCCGTTCACCATCGTCGTGTGCGAGTCCGTCCCCACCAGCGTGTCCGGATAGGCCATCACAGTCCCCGCCGCATCCGGCTCCGTCGTAAACACCACCCGCGCCAGGTACTCCAGGTTCACCTGATGGCAGATTCCCATCCCCGGCGGCACTGCGGAAAAGTTCCGAAACGCCGTCTGCCCCCACTTCAGAAACGCATACCGCTCCCGGTTCCGCTGAAACTCAAGCGCCGCATTCAGGTCGTACGACTGTGCCGTGCCAAACTCATCCACCTGCACCGAGTGGTCGATCACCAGCTCCGCCGGCTGCAGCGGATTGATCCGCTCAGGATCTCCACCCAGCGCCCGCATCGCATCCCGCATCGCCGCCAGATCCACAATCGCCGGCACACCCGTAAAGTCCTGCATCAGCACCCGCGCCGGCATATACGCGATCTCGCGCGATGGCTCAGCCGCCGCATCCCATCGCGCCAGAAACCGGATATCGTCTGCCGTCACCGTCCGCCCATCCTCGGTTCGCAGCAGATTCTCGAGCAGAATCTTCAGGGAGAACGGCAGCCGCGCCAGCTCAATGCCCTCCTTCGCCAGCGCCTTCAGGCTGAAATAGGAGACCGTCTGGGCACCGGTCTGCAACGTGGCGAGCGCGTGAAAGCTGTCAGGGTGGTTGGGGGCAACGGGCATGGCGGTCGGATCTCCGGAGGCGCTTCATGGAAGCGCGGGCTACAGGCCGCTCACCCGAGAGGGAAGCGGCAGCGAACAAAGCCTAACAAAAGGGGTGGAAAGGGGAGGAAGCCCTAGGCTCTGCCGCGATCGCGGCGGCCACGACGGAAACGCTTCACCGACGGAACAAACCCTGCCATACCGCTAGTCTACGACGCTTCCTCGACCTGGAAAAGCCCCGCAAAGTCCTCTCACACCATCCCGAAAAGTGCCCGGGACGTCCCGCGAACAAGTCACCCGCACCTCACCCGTCCGAGCCGGCGCCCACGCCCAGCCCGGCAACCGTCTGCCCTACTCCCCTTGCACCCCGTCCCGCTGTCGCCGCAACCCCCACAAGACCTGCCGCAACACCCCCATCCACACCGGCGCATCCGCCGCCGTCGGCACCGCGCGCACGAGCAGTCGTCGCACGGGCGCCTCGTCGCTGTTTGCCGGGTGCCGCCGCACGTACCCTGACTCCTCCAGCACCTCCGCGAACAACCCCCGCAGCCGCTCCACATCCCCGCTCGCCGCCATCGCTGGTTCTGCAACCACCCGGTCCAGCTTCCGCTCCCGCACCAGCTCATACAGGCACACCGCCGCCGCCTGCCCCAGGTTCATCGACGCGTGCCGCACCCCCGGGTACGGCTCCATCGGAATCGTCACCAGCGCATGGCAATGGCTCAGCTCCTCATTGCTCAGCCCCGTCTTCTCCGAGCCAAACAGCAGCGCCACCCGGTGCGCCACATTCCCCGCCAGATGCTCCCGCACCCGCCCGCCAGCATCCTTCAGCGCCAACACCGGATGCTCGAGCGCTCGCTCCCCCACCGCCGTCGTCCCCAGCACCAGCGTGCACGCCCGCACCGCTTCGCCCACACTCCCCGGCGTCGCCGCACGGGCCACCACCTCGCCCGCATCGACCGCCGCCCGCGCCGTCTCGAGCGGCACCGGATACTCGCTCACCACCGCCAGCCGCCCGAACCCAAAATCATGCATCGCCCGCGCCACCGCACCGATGTTGTTCGGGTTCCGCGCCCGCACCAGCACCACCTCCACTCGCCCTCGCTCCTCCGCCGTCAGCAACGCTCGTCCTCCCTCCGCCCGGGTCACGCACCCTTACTGCCGTCTCCCTGTGAACTCCTCTGCACATTACCGAAGATCACAGCGCGTTCCCTGGAACCATGCTTTCATGGGCGTGCCTCACATCGGTGGAGCCACCCTGGGCCAACCAGTCCTCCAACCATCCTGCCGTCCCAATCAGGAGATTGATCCATGCGAATGCCCCACCTCTCTGCCCTTCCTCTCGCCGCCGCGGCGCTGCTCTCTGTCGCCGCAGCGCACGCCCACGCTGACTTCCTCGCCAGCGTCTCCGTCACCACCCCCGCCCTCGGCGCGTCGACCGCCTACATCTACACCGTCACCGACGCCGCCGCCAGCACCGAGAACATCGGCCAGTTCGCGCTTGCCGTGCCGCTCGATGCCAACCTCTTCGGCTTCCTCATGCCCGCCGGCTACCTCGTCGACTACACCCCCGGCAATCCAGCCATCTTCTTCGACTCCACCGATCCCGCCACTGACATCCACCCCGGCCAAAGCGCCAGCTTTGCCTTCTTGAGCGCCCTCGCACCCGCCAGCTCCAGCTTTCAACTCTTCAACTACGACACCGGCGACAGCCTCCAGGGCACCACGCAGGGGCCGAACGACCCCGTCTCCGTCACCCCCGAGCCCGAGAGCCTGGCCCTCCTTGGCACCGGTCTCCCTCTCATCGCAGCCGTCGTACGTCGTCGTTTCCGCAACGTCTGATCCCTCCGCAGCCTCAGGACCCCGGCGCGCCCGCATCGCTCGCCCCGACTAAAGAAAATGGCCGGCAGGATTGCTCCCGCCGGCCATCTGTTTCAAGCGAAACAGATGTCTACCGCCGCTCCCGATCGTTATGGTTCTCGCGATCGATCTGCCGGCTCGCTCCGTTCTGCTCACGGTTCACCTGCTGACGCTCCTGCCCGTTCAGCTTGCCGCCGTTTGCATTCCGATCTCCCTGCACCTGCCGGTCGATGTTGGCCTGCCGCTGGTCCGCCCGCGCCGTCTCGCCTGCCGTCATCCGCCCGCTGGCAGCGCCGTTCGCAATCCGCTGTTGCTGGTTTGCACTGCGGTCCGTCGCAACGCCCCGAGCCGGCGTGAAGTTCTGCCGGTCTCCAACCCGCCCCTGCGCCGCAATCGCCGGCTGCCCATGGTTCGCACTCGCAAACTGCGCCCGGTTCTGGCTTGCAAACGTCTCATGCTGCGCCTGGTTCTGCGTCGCGTTGAAGTGCTGCTCGCGGTTCGCCTGCAGCTCCTGCGTTGTCGCCCGTGCCTGCAATCCTCCCTGTCCGCCGTTATAGCTCACCCGGTTATTTGTAACGTTATTGTTCACAATCACCGTCTGGTTGTAGGTGTTATGAATATTCGTCACGTTGATGTTGTTCACTGTCCGGTTGTAGTTGAACGCATTGCCGCGCCAATACCCGCCGCCATACCCAACCCCGCCGTAGCCAAAGCCGTAGTTCACACCGCCATAGAAGCCCACATGCGGCCCCCAGTACCCGGCATGCCACAAGAAGGCACTCCCGCCCCATCCCCAGTAGCCCGGCGTCCACAACACACCATACGTCGGCGGCTGCACCCACACGCCCGGAACCCAGTAGTACCCTGCATCCGCATACGCCCAGTACCCCGGTGTCCAAATGTAACCATCACCGGGACAAATCGGCTGTGTGTACACCGGCAACACCGGCGGCGCAAACCCCACCGAGATAAAGACCGAGCTAAACGCCGGCATGGAAGCAGCAGCCGCCATCGTCGCCGCAAAGAGGAAAGATCGAAATTTGGTCAATATGTGCATGGGCGTTCTCCGCTGGCGTGGTCCTCACAGCACCATCACCCTCTCGCCGCCAAGCCCTTCGCTCAGCAGCCTCCCATACTGACACGCCCTCCTCCAGATAGTTGTCCCACCTTCGTGGGAGCTACCATCGCAGCCACGGCCCATCTACGTCTCAGACGAGCCAACGACCCACCTCCCACACAGACCGGCGCCACGCACTTATCACCCAGCCAGCAGCCTCCGCACCAGCGCGTCCCACTCCGCCTCAAGCGGCCCTCGCCCACTCTCCCGTCCTGCCCGCCTGTACCAGTAGTCCGCATTCCACGCATCGCCTTCCTTTCGGTGCAGATAGGCATGCACCGCCATGCCATCCTTCGTCCCTAGATCGTCCACCTGCGCATGCGCCCGTTTCCAGTCGCCCTTCCCGTCCCACCACAGCGCCGCCAGCGGTGCCATCATCTCGCCCGCCGGCGCCTCGTCCGCCATCGATTCTCTGAACTCCTCAACCGTCATCGCCGTCCTCCTCTAAGAGTCGCCCACCTTGGTCCGCGTCTGTGTCTATCGTCATCCACTCGCTTCAACGTCGGCCCCAGACGCAGCATCTGTATCCCGCCCAATCGCAGGTCTGTAGCCACTCCACTCGAAGGCGTGTTGACCGCAACCGCATACGGAAGCATCAAGTACACTCTGATCCATACCCCACCAGACAGGTCTCTGCCGAGAATGCATCTCTCCACTTTGTTTACCGCCCCAGGACTTGCGGCCGGCCTCTACTTCACTGTCGCTCTGTGTCTGGGTATCGCTCCCTTCTGCGCACTTCTTCACTTCTTCTTTCCAGCTGCGGAACAACGTCTCATCGCCTTTCTGATCCGCCCTTCAGGCATCGCCTTGCTCGCCACGACCCTGCTCAGCACCTATGCGCTCGTGGCCGCCCTGGTACTCTCCTTTCCGGGCTACGTTGATCCCTGCGAACCCATGATCATAGCTGAGTCGCATTTCTTGACTCACCACGTTCCCGTATACGACATACCCATCGCCTATGGTCCCTATTGCTTCTTGCCGTTTGCACTTGCTTCGAGTCTCTTCGGAGAGAGTCTCGCACCTCTAAAGGGCATACTCGTCGTCGGCAACGTCGCCCTGTTCGCGTCCGTGTTCGCTGTGTTCCGCAAACGCATCAACGTCTCGGCAGCACTCGCTATCACCGGGTTAGTGCTCATCGCGTTCTTGATGAAACAGGACTACGTCTTCCAGATTCGTGGAGATCTCTTCATCTATGTCGCGGTAGCGTTAGGGCTCCTTGCCGCCCTTTCAGAATCTCTCCTGCTTGCCGTCCTCCTCCTCACGGTGGCCCTGACGATTGCAATCGGCGTCAAGATAACGGCTGCACTCTACTTCCTCTATCCCTTGGTGCTCTTCTATCGTCGCCACGGGTCGAAGGGCCTCGCACTCGTTGGTGTCCTGACATCGTGCTTGAGCCTCGCTCCCTTCATCATCTCGACGCTCACCTTGCCGGCGTACCTGCATTGGTTGCACGCCATGGCAAAGCAGCCGCGAAGCAGCAAAGAGTTCGCAGGAAATCTACTGACGGCCTCCATTCTGCTCGTCCCGGTGCTGCTCACGGTCGTCAGGTATCTGAACACAGATCGCAGAAAAGCAACGCAGTATCTCCTTCGCAATATGGCTCCGATCAGCGCTCTTCTTATCGGCATGCTGCTTACCGCCGTCTTGAGTGCGAAGTTTGGGGCGGGCCGGCACCATCTCATTCCGTTTGCGATGTTGACTGCTTACCTGGCCGTGGACCTTCACTGTGCGGTGCAGACGTCGACGCAACGCGAAACAAGCTTCTCCATCCCAGGCGCGTACTCGTGGGGATTGATCGGTTTCCTTCTGTTCTCCTTTGGCGTCAGCGAAGCAGCAAGCGTCTGGAGTCTGACCCACCGAGAGCGCCTGGCGGCCATCGATCTGCACAACGACGTAAACCAGATCCTTCGTCGCTATCCGAAGAGCCGTCTGGAACTCGGCCCCGGTATCGGCCAGTTTGATCTAGACAGCAAATACTCCGCAATCTACGCCGCGCCGCAACTCGTCTTTGCGGGCGATCCATACAACTTCGATCTCTCCTCCGAAGCCGATCGCGAGCTGATGAAGGCTCCCGTCCCGGAGAAGATGTTTGATTACATCCGCACCTGCAAAGCCGACTACTGGCTTATTCCTCTCGGGGAACATCCCTTCGAAACGATGAGTATCTATAGCGGCATGTACCCCGGAAAATATCCGAAGCACCAGCTCTTTCAGGATGACCTCCGGCAGACCTTCCACCAGGCGTACGTCTACTCTTCGTCAAGCCGCTTCTTCGATCTCTACGTCTGCCGCAACCCAGAAACGGCCGGACCCATCTAGCGAACCCCGCAGGCTCCCCAGCTTCGTGGCGTACTCACCCTTTCCACCCCGCTATCCTGAGCGCAGGGAGCTCTGGTCTCACCATGTCCTCAGACCCGGCGTGGTCTATCCCAGAGTCCTCCGCCATCGTTTGGTCCAAATCTAAGCCCTTTGTTTTGAATATTTTGGCGTCGAAGTGCACAGGGGGTAGGGGCACCATTCCGCGGCGCTCGCTACACTTGGGAAGCAGCCGCCATGGCCGACAACTTCGCCCAACTCGTCAAAGGGCAGGCCGACATCGTCAAGATCATCGGCGACTACGTCCGTCTGCGCAAGTCCGGCGCCCAGAACTACACCGGCCTCTGCCCCTTCCACAAAGAGAAGACCGGCTCCTTCTCCGTCAACGCCGCCCACGGCTACTTCTACTGCTTCGGCTGCCACGAAAAAGGCGATGTCTTCACCTTTGTCATGAAGCTCGAGAACGTCTCCTTCCCGGAGGCCATCCGCGTCGTCGCGACCAAGGCCGGCATCCCTCTCCCCAAGCGCGAGTTCTCCTCCCCCGAAGAAGCCCGCGACGCCGGCATCCGCCGCCAGCTCATCGACCTCCACGAGGCCGCCACCCAGTACTTTCAACAGGCCCTCCAAACCCCCGAGGCCGCCCGCGCCCGCGAGTACCTCACCGGCCGCGGCGTCACCCCCGACACGGTCAAGACCTTCCGCCTCGGCTACGCGCCCGACGACTTCAACCACATGCGCGACGCCCTCCGCCCCCACTTCCCCGAAGACGCCATGCGCGCGTCGGGACTTTTCAGCGCCAAAGAAGGCGCTGATGGGTCACAAGGCCAGATGTACGCCCGCTTCCGCAAACGCATCACCTTCCCCATCTCGAACGAGGCCGGCAAGGTCATCGCCTTCACCGCCCGCGCCCTCGACGACACCGACGACAAGGGTCGGCCCATCGCCAAGTACCTCAACTCCCCCGAAACCCCACTCTTCTCGAAAGGTCACATCCTCTTCAACCTCGACAAGGCCAAGGCCGACATGCGCTCGCATGACTTCGCCCTCCTCGTCGAAGGCCAGATGGACTGCATCTCCGTCTACATGGCCGGCGTCCGCAACGTCCTTGCCACCTCCGGCACCGCCTTTACCGAGCACCAGGTCCGCCTCCTCTCCCGCTTCACCCACCGCGTCGTCGTCAACTTCGACCCCGACCAGGCCGGCGCCAACGCTGCTGAGAAATCCATCGCCCTGCTCACCGAAGAGGGCTTCGAGGTCAAGGTCGTCGCCCTCGATGGCGGCCTCGATCCCGATCGCTTCGTCCGCGAGCGCGGCATGGAGGCCTACATGGCCGCCCTCCGCGGCGCCAAACGCCACGCTGACTACCTCATCGACCGCGCCCGCCAGCTCTTCCCCGCCCGCACCCCGGAGGCCAAGGTGAAGGCCATGAACTTCCTTCTCCCGCACATCCGCCGCATGCCGAACGCCCTCCACCGGGACGAGTTCGCCGCCGACGCCGCCCAGAAGCTCGGCATCGAATCCGCCATCCTCCGCCAGGAGATCCGCCAGGCCGCCGCCACCAAGGTCGAGAGCATCCGCTCCACCCCCACCCGCGAACCCGCCAGCGAGACCGAACGAGTCCTCCTCCGCGCCCTCGTCCTCCCCGAGTCCGACCCCGCCCGCCAGCTCGCCGCCACCGAACTCATCCACCACCCGGAGTACATCGACGGCCTCCCCGCCGGCGAGCTCCTCGACATCCTCGCCAACGCCCCCGCGCCCTCGAACCCCCTCGACGCCGCCCCCGACGACGCCTCCCGCGCCCTCCTCGCCCGCGCCCTTGAGACTCCCAGCATCGCGTCCGACGCCACCGCCGACGCGCACCACACCACCCCCGAGCTCGTCCGGAATGCCCTCCACACCCTCGAGCGCCGCCGCATGGAGCGCCGCCAGCGCGAAATCCGCCATCTCCTCACCGAGGCGCAGCGCGGCAACAACGACCAGGTCCTCACCTCCCTCATGCAGGAAAAAGTCGCCCTCGACCGCGCCCTCCGCCAGCACACCCCCCGCGAAGCCTGACCGGTACAATCGCCCTCAAGGACCTCCCCAACCCTCATGGACAGCAAGACCCAGCGCCGGCTCCTCCTCGGCTTCGTCTCTAACTGGATCGGCAAGCTCGCCAGCACCATCATCCAGCTCGTCCAGGTCCCCATCTTCCTCCACTTCTGGTCCGTCCCGCTCTACGGTGAGTGGCTCATCGTCTCCTCTATCCCCTCCACCCTCTCCTTCGCCAACGTCGGCTTCGGCTCCGTCGCCGGCAACGAAATGGCCATGGCTGAGGCCGCCGGCAACCGCGAGGCCGCCCTCCGCTCCTTCCAGTCCTCCTGGTGGCTCATCTGCGGCATCTGCACCGGCACCATCGTCATCGGCGCCGCCGTCCTCTATCTCTTCCCCGTCGCTCGCCACCTCAAGCTCCTGTCCATCGGCGAAACCGACACCAAGTGGGTCATCTTCTACCTCGGCGTCTCCGTCCTGCTCGGTCAGCTGGAGCAGCTCCTGCAAGCCGCCTATCGGTCCATAGGTCGCTACCCCTTCGGCGGCCTGGTCAAGACCATCATGACCCTCGGCGCCTTTGTCGCCATGCTCGTCCCCGTCTGCCTCGGCGGCGGCGTCCGCTCCGTCGCCCTGGTCTTCGCCTGCGCCAACGCCCTCGGTACCTTGATCCTGTCCGTGATGGTCAAGCGGGACGTCCCCTGGATCGAGTTCGGCTTTCACCACGCCTCCTGGGCCGAGATCCGCCGCATCACTGGCCCCGCCCTTGCCTTCATGGGCTTCCCCATTGGCAACGCCCTCAACCTCCAGGGCACCCTCATGGCCGTCGGCTACGCCCTTGGTCCCACCGCCGTCGTCGTCTTCGGCACCGCCCGCACCGTCTCGCGCGTAGCCCTGCAGATGGTCCAGATGGTCAACAGCACCTTCGAGCCCGAGCTCGCGCTCTCCTTCGGCGCCGGGGACATCCCCCTCGTGCGCTCGCTCCATCGCCGTGCCTGCCAGTTAGCCCTCATCGTCGCCGTCGTGATCGTCCTTAGCATGATCACCGTCGGCCCCTGGTTCCTGCATCACTGGACCGCCGGCCACGTCCCGCCCAGCCGGCCGCTGCTTGCCATCCTTCTCCTCGTCGTCATCGCCTACGCCCTCTGGTCGACCTCGTCCGTCCTCATCACCTCAACCAACCAGCACCAGCGCCTCGCCGCCTGGTACATCGCCGGCACCAGCATCACCGTCTGCATCACCTACCTCGCCGCCAGGCACGCCGGCCTCTACGCCGCCGCTTGGTCGCTGCTCATCTCAGAAGCCGTCATGAACCTGTACGTCCTTCCCACCTCGCTCCGCCTCGCCGAGGACCACCTCCCCGCCTTCCTCGCCGGGCTCACCGAGTACCCCCACTTCCTTCGCCCTGCCGCTCTCCTTGCCCGGGTCCGCCGCTCCCGCCCCGGTCTTGAAAGTTAGCCAAGACGCGCGCTACTTCACGGCCTCCGCCACAAACAGGCTCCGGAACTCCGGCAGCTCGCGCATCCCGGCAAAGTGCCGGTCCTCGCGCAGCTTTGCCTCGTC
Organism: uncultured Acidobacteriaceae bacterium; assembly: GCA_964235665.1. Classification (GTDB taxonomy): domain Bacteria; phylum Acidobacteriota; class Terriglobia; order Terriglobales; family Acidobacteriaceae; genus Edaphobacter. Next base: position 173,802 of record CAXSAY010000003.1, on the reverse strand, counting down.
GTGGAATCCCGCATTGATCGCCCGTCGCAGATAGAGCATTGCCGCCGCGTTCTTGCCCGCCTCCGCGCAGGTTTCGGCCAGGTAGAAGTTGATGATCGCCACCGACTCCTTCGACCCGTCCGTCTGGATTCCGTTCGCCGCACTCCTCTGAAAGATCTCCGGATCCAGCGACAGCGCCTGCTGGTACGCCTCTACCCCCTTATGCACCTTGCGCTTCGTGAAGTACAGCGTCCCCAGGTTGTTGTAGACCGACGCATTCCGCGGCTCGAGCTTCAGTGCCTTTTTGTAGAACTTCTCCGCTCGGTGGTAGTCGCCCTGCACGTAGAACACCGTCCCCAGGTTGTTGCTCGGTCCAGATAGCTTCGGGTTCAGCGCGATCGCCTGCGAAAAGTCGACCTTGGCCTGCTCATAGAGGCGCATCTTCTCGTACGCGATTCCGGTCTTGTTCAGCACCTCCGCATCCGGCGAGATCACCGCCTCATACACATGAATCGCCGAAACGTACTCGCGATGCGCCATCAGCAGATCAGCCTTCTGCTCGAGCGCCGCGTTGGACGTGATCTGCACAGCGGACAAGTCGCTCTTTGCCACCACCGATGGCGCTGTGTAGCTCGTCTTCTGCGCCATTTCGTCAGCAAACCCCGGCATCGTCGAGAGCAGAACGACGCCGGTCAGGGCAGCAGACAACACCTGGCTTCGGAAAGAAAAAGATTGGGATTTCATACATCCAGCCTCCTGCTGACGGCTCCGTCATGCAACCTGCGGGAGAGGATCACCGCCAGCTATCGCGCAACAATCATCCGCTCGCACTGCACAACTGTAAAGAGGGTTCGGCCACATTCGGTCTCGGGGAGCCGTTCGGAACTTCCACGCAACCCGCCTTGCTGTATCCCACGCAAGTGGCTTGTCTGGAACGGAAACGGGGGTGCATCGAAGCGCATCTACCGTGAAACCTTTTGCACCCCTGCCCATCTAAAAGAGTGTTATCCTGATCTCCGGGAACGTGTGCCCTCGATGCCCCGATCTTGCTCAAGATCACGGCCGGCCTTAGCGGTCTTTACCGCCCTCAACACGTCTCGAAACCAGGCAAAATCTCAGGGAATCCTCCCGGTGCGCTGTGCTGTGCGTCCCGCTCGAGTCGAAACCCAACACCATTATCTCGCAGGGAGCGCACGCTACCGTGGCTGAAGAACTCGACAAGTACGAAGAAGACATCGATAAGCTCATCGATACCGGTAAGGAAAAGGGCTATCTCACCTATGGTGAGGTCAACGACCTTTTACCCGGCGATATTACTACGCCGGATGATCTCGACGATCTACTCACCACGATCAACACCCAGGGCATCGACGTGCTCTCAGGGGAAGAGCGCCGCGGCCGCGGCGAAGAGCGCGAAGTTGAGGCCGGCGAAGAGTCTGACGACGTCGAACTCGATCTCTCACCCGGCACCCTTGAGAAGACCAACGACCCCGTCCGCATGTACCTCCGCGAGATGGGCACTGTCCCCCTGCTCACCCGCGAGGGTGAGGTCGAGATCGCCAAGCGCATCGAGCGCGGGCAGATTCGCGTCATGAAGGCCATCTCCCGCTCGCCCATCGTCATTCGCGAGATCGTCGGCCTCGGCGAAGATCTCCGGCGCGGCGTGCGCAACATCAAGGAAGTCGTCACCTTCGACGAAGAGGAGCTCACCGAAGAGATCCTGCAGTCGCGCGTGCGCTCCACCGTCGGCCGCGTTGACATGATCGTCAAGCACCAGAAAAAGGTAACCGCTCTCGAAGAAAAACTCACGGCCGCCAACGAGCTCAAAGAAGCGAAGATTAAGACCAAAGAGGTTCGCAAGACGCGTTGGCTCATCGGCCGCGAACACGTCCTCATCAATCGCATCGTTCGCGAGTTCAAGTACACCAATGGCGAGAAGAAGCGGCTGCTCGATAAGGTCAATAAGACCGTTGACTCCATGCGCACCCTTGAGCGCCAGATCAAGTCGCTCGACGCCAAGTTCGAGGCCTCACGCTCTGAAGAGCTCAAGAAGGAGTACCGCCGGCAGCAAAAAAACTGTCGTGCGGATCTCGAGCACGTCGAGCGCGACGCCGGTATCCCCCTTGAAGATCTCAAGCGCACCCAGCGCGAGATGATCCAGGGCGATATGGACGCTGAAAAAGCGAAGCGCGAGCTCATCGAAGCTAACCTCCGCCTCGTCGTCTCCATCGCCAAGAAGTACACCAACCGCGGCCTGCAGTTCCTCGACCTTATCCAGGAAGGCAACATCGGCCTCATGAAGGCCGTCGACAAGTTCGAGTACCGTCGCGGTTACAAATTCTCGACCTACGCCACCTGGTGGATCCGTCAGGCCATCACCCGCGCCATTGCGGATCAGGCCCGCACCATCCGTATCCCGGTGCACATGATCGAGACCATCAACAAGCTCATTCGCACCTCGCGTCAGCTGGTGCAGGAGCTCGGTCGCGAAGCCTCGTCAGAAGAGATCGCCAAACGTATGGATATCCCGGTCGCCAAGGTCCGCAAGGTCTTGAAGATCGCTCAGGAACCCATCTCGCTTGAGACTCCGATCGGCGAAGAGGAAGACTCGCATCTCGGTGACTTCATCGAAGACCGCATGGCCGTCAGCCCGTCTGACGCTGTCATCTCGGTCAACTTGAAGGAGTACACCTCGCAGGTCCTCCGCACCCTGACCCCGCGCGAAGAGCGCGTCATCAAGATGCGTTTTGGCCTCGAAGACGGCTCCGAGCACACCCTCGAAGAGGTCGGCCAGTCCTTCCAGGTCACCCGCGAACGCATCCGGCAGATCGAAGCCAAAGCCCTTCGCAAGCTTCGTCATCCCAGCCGCAGCCGCAAGCTGAAAGCCTTCGTCGACGGCGTCAAAGACATCTAAGTCGGCCGTACCCATTCAGGACCGCAACCCATGCGGTCCTGAACTTGTTTACGGGCCTAAACGTAGCTTCATCATCTTCAAGGAAACCCCGCATGAGCGAGATAGCAGCGATGAGCTCCCTGAATGAGCACCAGCGTCTCATCTTCATGAACCAGATGAACGCTCACCGCAAGAGCGACGTCTCCGCCATCCTGCTCGCCTTCTTCTTGGGCAGCTTCGGAGCGCATCGGTTCTACCTGGGTCAGACTGGCTGGGGCATTCTCTACCTGCTGTTCTGCTGGACCTTCGTCCCTCACCTGATCTCCTTTGTCGAATGCTTTCTGCTTCCCGGACGTGTTCGCCGATACAACGAAGACTTGGCCTACGACATCGCGGCACGCATCCGCATGGCCTGACAACACCTCACCCTAACCCTCCTCACGATCGCGAGAGGCTTGGTTGCAGCAGCGCCTGTACGCCCGCTTCCTCAAGACCTAACTACCGGCTATGCCATCCCTCTTCCACATCGCCGCGCTTGCCGCCACTCTTCCCGACACTGCGGCAACCATGCTCGCCGATCTCCGCCTCACCGATGAGCCAGCAGCGAGTTGTCGCATCTTTCGTGTCTACCGGTCTGTTCCCGCGCACTTCCATCGCAGTTGTGATGAGTACCTCTATGTGCTCTCCGGCTCAGCCGAGATGGTCATCAACAACGATGCCCCGCAGCTCCTGCGCCCCGGCGACCTCATCTTCTTCCGCAAAGACACTCCACACGCCATTCCTTGTGTCCTCGAGCACCCCTTCACGGTTCTCGCCATCGATACGCCACGCCGTCCACCCACCGATATTCATTTCGTTGACCCCTCCGATGGCACACCCGAAACCTTCATCGAGACCTGCACATCCCCATAACGAAGAGAGCTCCCCTTCACCGAAGGAGAGCTCTCTGAAACGAAACTCGTTACAAAACTCTGATTACGCCTGGGCTGCCGGCACAAATCCATCGCATCCGCTGATCGGCGTCACCTTCAGGTGCAGCGCCGCGTGCTTGGGATGACCGCACTCATCAAGCACCGCCGCATCGGCACTTTTGCTGGTCAGAATCGACACCAGAACCTGGGTCTTCGCATGGTTCTCACCAAAGTGATTACAAAGTCCGCACTGCCCGTCTTGAACCGTCTGCATGATCAAACCCTCCATTTACTGTGACTCTCGTCGCCCGATCTGTGTTGCCTCGATCGCGTCTGTTTCTCCACAGTAGCCCTCCGCTAAGTCCTATGAATTGCGACTCTTATGGTCGCCTAACGAGCTCCAATCAGCGATCCATTCGGTCCGCAATCAGCACGTCCTCAGCGCCAGCGCACCACCACCGCCGCGTTCTCCTGCACAAAGGAAATCGTATTCATCTTGCCCTCCGTCTCCACTCGAACAGCCTTCCCATCAACCGTCGCGCCCGCAACCCTTCCAAAGCGCCAGCGCACCGTAATCCGCGCCGGCAACACAGCCGTCTTCTCCTTCGACGCCCCAGGCGTCAGCGACGCACGGGTCGTAGGCGCCATGTTCATCGCCTCCGGCGCGCCAATCGTTAGGGAGGCGCCCTCACGCTTCAGCTCGCGCCCTTCAAAGTCTCGCGTCACCTCGCTTCCGCCTGCCGCCGCACTCACCACCTCATACACCCGCCGGTCATCGAGCGTCTTCAGCCCCTTGTTACCACTCTCCGTCGTCGGCACCAGGGTCATCACATCCTCTGGTATTTCGGGGAGCACCGCACTCGCCCGCGCAAACACCGGAATCGTCTCGGTCGACGCATCCACCACCAGCGTGCGTTCGCCGCTCGTCGCCGTTCCCGTCCAGAAGTCCACCCAGTCTCCCTTCGGCAGATACACCACCCGTCGCGTGTTCGCGTCCGTCACCGGCGCCACCAGCAGCTCCGGCCCAAACAGATACTCGTCCTTCGCCGTCCGCGCCGCTCCATCCTCCTGGTACAGCAGCGGCAACGCCCGCAAGATCGGCATGCCCGTCCGCGCCGACTCCTCAGCCGCCGCATAGCGATACGGAAACAAACTCATATGCAGCACCGCATACCGCCGATATAGATCGAGCAGCTTCGTCCCACCGCCGCCGCCCGCTACATGCGAGTCCCACTCCCACGGCTGCAGGTTCGTCTGCGACAGAATCTCCATCACCGGCGAGAACGCCGCAAACTCCAGCCATCGCGCCAGCACCGACCCATCGGGCGCTACGCCCACCTTGCTATAGCCACCCAGGTCCGCCGTCCACAGTGGCAGTCCGCTCATCCCCGCGCTCAACCCCGCCGTCACCACGGTCGGCAGCCCATTCTCCGGGCTGAAGCTAGAAACATTGTCCCCGCCCCACAGCATCCCCAACCCGTTCGCCCCTTGCGTCACACTCCGCACAAACAGCGCCCCGTTCCCCTTCAGATCCTTCTCGATCAGCTCTTCCGCAGCGTTGTTGTAGAGCACGCCATATCGGTTCCGCATCAGCTCGCGCGACGTCCCATCGGCAAACTTCACGTCACCCTGAAAGCTCCCCTCGCCATCATCATCCTTGAAGCCATCCACACCCGTCGCGACTACCTGCCGCAGCTGGTCCTGCCACCACAGCTTCGCCGCCGGATTCGTAAAATCAATCAGCGATCCTTCACCCTTCCACCACTGTCCTACCCACGGCGTCCCATCTGGCCGCTTCACAAAGTATCCCCGTGACGCCGCCTCGTCATAGTTCGGCGAGTGCGCCGCGATCTTTCCCGCCATCCCCTCTTCGCCCGGCGTCGCCGAGTTCGCATCGATCCACGGTGTATGCCACACCACCAATTTGTAACCACTCTCGTGCAGGTGCTTGATCATCCCAGGAGGATCCGCAAACTGCTGCCCGTTCCATATGTAACTGTTGTAGGCCGTCGCCCATGGCGAGTCGATCAGGATCACACTCGCCGGCAGTCCCAGCGCGCGCGTCTTGTCCACATCCTCCCGCACCTCCGCCTCGCTGCGATGAAAGTCACGCCCCATCCACGGCGCAAACGCCCAGAAGGGTGGCACCACCGCCCGCTGTGTCAGCTGAGTAAACGCCTCCAGTATCTTTGGGAACTCCGGCATCGTAAACAGCACCAGCCGAAACCGCTCCGTCGGCACCGTAATGTTGATGTCATTCAGACGCGTCGTGTTGAAGTCGAACATCGCCTCCGCCGTCGTATCCGCCCACAGCCCATACCCCGTCGTGCTCATGTAAAACGGCATCGGCTTATAGCTCGAGGTTCCCTTCGCCCCACCGTTGTCCTGCGAGGCGTTCCGCACCACCGTATGTGCATGGTTCAACGTGTCGAAGTGTTCGCCGAGCCCATAGATGTCCGCGTGATCCGTAACCGAAAACTCCCAGTCGCCAAGTGAATACGCCAGGCTCGTAATCTCGATCACTCCCGGCGCCAGCTGCTTCAAATGCAGCTTGTTCGTCAGCACCGGATCACCATTGAACGTGAATCCATGGAGGATCAAATCGCGACTCGCCCCGCCCGCGCCAGCCGCCAGCCGCACCACCACGCTGTCCGAGTCTCGCCGCACTACCCCATCAATAGCTGCTTCCACGCGCGAAGCCTGCGCCAGGGGTGCTGCAGTCGTCGCCGATGCGCCCGCTCCCTGCGCCTGGCCGTGCGATCCCGCACCGCACAAGAGCCACATGGCTCCCATCCGCACTCCCTTAGCGATGGCGCCCCGTGATCTCAAGCCCGTGCTCTCCCACAAACAGAATGGGCCCGCAGCATAGATCACCGCGGGCCAATTCCATCTCGAGCATCAGATCGTTCAACAGCCAAACTCAACAGCGTGCAGCGTCAAGGCTAGTACGGCCGAGGACCGCCTCCGCCCGACATGTGCGCCATGGCGTTCTGGTACCCCTCGCGAAATCCCTGCCGGTAGTCATGCCGTGCCGGACCACCTACATTCGGGTGCCGGTACTCATCGCGATTGTTCACATTTGGCCGCCGATGATTCTCAACATCCTTCCGCGCGCCCTCGATGCCATCGTGATACCCCTGCCGCATGACATCGTTGCGATAGTTTCCCGGAGGCTGATCCCATCCACCCGGACCGCCCGGCCCAGGTCCCTGCCCATAGCCTTGTCCGTAGCCTTGTCCGGCAAACATAGGTGCCGCCTGCATCGTTGTGGCGCCCACACTGAACACAAGAGCCAGCGCACCAGCTCCCGCGAATCGAATCAAGTTCGTCTTCATGATGTCGTACCTCCGTACACCTTCCTAAACACACCTTCCGTCTGATGGTTGCGGCTGGCCACAGGGTGCTTCCCCGCCACTACATGTTGGTATGGCCGCCGCGCATGTCCTCATTGAACGTCGGCTTGATGAACAGCAACGCCTCCTGCATCTCCCGCTCATACATCTCACGATGCCCCATCAGCGCCTCCGTTGGCGTTGCGAACTCCACATCCGCCGCCAGCCGGATCAGTCCCTCACCTGCCAGTGCCTTCGCCGTCTCCGTTAGCGCCTCCGCCGTCGTGTTCAGATACTGTGCATCCCGCGGGTCGCTCAGCCACACCGGCGCATTCTTCCCCAGAACCCCGGACATCCAGAAAACCTTCGCCGCCAGGTACTCACTCCGCTGCGTCTCCGTCGTGTCGTTGAAGATAAAGCGCTGCTGCTTGGCGCTGTAGTAGCGCGTCGTCACCGGCACCGGCTGCCGGTTTCCGCTCTTCACCAGCTCCAACTGTCCCTGGTCCATCGTCTTTCGCACCGCGTTGTAAATAAACCCTTCCGCAAACGGCTGCTCCATCGCCGCGACAACCTCTTTGAAGGTCTGCGTCATCGCCGCCGAGAGCTTCGCGTGCAGCACACTCTCCTCGCCGTTCTCGAGCTTGATCTCACCATGCACCACAAACGTGTCCGCTCCGCTCGTCGATCCATGAAAGGGCCATGCAAAGCGGCCAAAGCTCAGCGGCAATCCGCCCAGCGTCAGGTAACAGTCCGGCCGCGGCGTCTTCAGCCGCTTCGCCAGTTCCGCAAGGTAGGTCCCGACCTGCGCCGCCAGACCCGGCTTGCTCTCCGGATCGAACTCAGCGCTCAACTCCAGCACCTGCCCAAACCTGTTACCGTTCTCGAGCGCCAGCATGTACCGCGCCGTCGGCCGTCCGGAGAAATCGATTCCCGGCTCGCCGGGCGTTGCCGTTATCCCAACTGCCTTCGCGGCCGCCTCAATCTGCGCCGCCTGTGTCACCGTAGAGCTTGTCATAAAGTCCGTATCTTCCTTTGTCTCAAGAGGTCTCACCGCCCGCCTCGAAGCTCATAGAGAACGCCTGAGAGTGCCTGAAAAGCCGCCAGTTCGCTGCGTCAAAGAAGATCGTAGGAACAGCGGGCGGCTAAGGCAGACGCGGTCGCCGGCTGGTCTCTATTCTAGGTCATCCGCCATCGCCCCTCACGGCAACAATCCCGTGCAGTGGCCTCTTTTATCGTTGCTCAGCTCCCGCCCTACAGCGATACCCGCGGTCAGGACCAGGTTCCCTCCGGCGAGCTGACAACTCGCACCAACTGGCGCAACCACCACGCCGCACCCCCTACACTCGTCTGTAAGGGGCCGTTACCAGCAGCACCCTCGCCCTCCCAATAAGAGTAGGTGTCGATCGCGGTCCGAAACTAACCCACACGGAATGAAGATTTTGGATCAGATATAGCGAAGGGGGACATCATCTCCCATCTCACCAGAAAGACTCCCTCACCCATGCCCGCCGACCCCCTCGACATCGCCTCCCTCGCCGCGCTCCCCACCGAAACCCGCAACCCCCACTCCACCCACCTCGACGAGCTCCCCACCCTCGACATGCTTCGCCTCATCAACGACGAAGACGCGACTGTCCCCGAGGCCGTCCGCACCCAACTCCCCGCCATCGCCGACGCCGTCGACCGCATCGCGGAGCGCATGGCCCGCGGCGGCCGCATCCTTTATATGGGTGCCGGCACCAGCGGCCGCCTCGGCGTCCTCGACGCCAGCGAGTGCCCCCCCACCTTCTCCGTCCCCGCCACCCTCGTGCAGGGCCTCATCGCCGGCGGCGATCCCGCCCTCCGCCTCTCGAGCGAGCACTCCGAAGACCGCCCCGAAGAAGGCGTCCGCGATCTCCTTGCCATCACCCCCGCCTTCAACGCAAACGACACGGTCGTCGGCATCGCCGCCAGCGGCCGCACTCCCTACGTCCTCGGCGCCCTCGAGCGCGCCAAAGAGATCGGCGCCCTCACCGTCGCCCTCACCTGCGTTCCTGACTCGAAGATGGCCGCCATCGCCGACCTCGCCATCACCCCCGTCACCGGCCCCGAGGTCCTCACCGGCTCCACGCGCCTCAAAGCCGGCACCGCCACCAAGCTCGTCCTCAACATGCTCTCCACCGCCGTCATGGTCCGCACCGGCGCCGTCTTCGGCAACCTCATGGTCAACCTCAAGCCCACCAACGCCAAGCTCGTCGACCGCGCCCACCGCATCATCGCCGCCGCCACCGGCTGCACCCCCGAGCGCGCTAGGCAGCTCTTTCGCGAGAGCGGCGACGTCAAAGTGGCCATCCTCATGGAGCTCACCGGCCTGCCCTTCGCCGCCGCCAACTCCCGCCTCAAACGCGCCAGCGGCAATCTCCGCCGCGCCCTCCAAAGCTGAACTCGCTACAGCTGCTTCCGCACCCCAGCCTCGCGCGTAATCGCGTCCACTTGGTCTTCGAGCTTGCCCTCCATCGCTGCCTTCGCTGCCCCCGTGCGAAATGTCAGAGGCGAGATCCGCGACGTCACATCCTCCTCGAGAAACGCAAGCGCACAATAGAACGCCAGCGCCGCCAGCACCAAGCCAGCTACGCCCATCGCCTCCCCCAGGCCTTGCCCGCCGACAAACATGTGCGACGCCCCCAGACTCGCCCGCACCACCGCCACCGTCAGCACTGCCCCCAGCAGCGGCTTGCCCGGAAACGTCACGATCGCCAGGATCACCAGACACAGGGTTAGGCACACGTCGAACACCCCCGCCGTCCGGCTCTGCTCCGGCAGGTGCAACAGCATACGCAGCGCCTCTGTCGCCCACACCGCCCCGAAGATCGCGAACGCCGTCGCCCCGCCCGTGTCGCGCGCAAGAAACGCCATCACACTCGGCACGATCTCAAGCGGCGCCACAAAACACAGCAGCACCAGCGCCACCCCCGTCATCTCGCTCGCCGGAATCCAGTGCAGCACATAGGCGCTGTACAGCACGTTCCCCGTCGCAAACGCAAAGCTCGCCAGTGGAATCGAGCTGGCATAAGGTCGAAGCACAATCCGTATCGCTGTTTCCGTCATCCTTGGCAGGCTCCCAACCAATCTGGTTGGATTCCATCGCCGCGTGGATCGTCCCGCCTTAAATGGGAGCTCCGGTCACACACACACACCGGAACCCCTCCCTTGAATCACCCTGCAGCCCGCCAGATCACTGGCAGCGAACCCCGTTCAGGTAAAACCCCGTCGGCGCGGCGTTCGTCCCGGAGTAGATCGCGTTGAAGCCAATGCCACTCACCGTTGCGCCGGCGGCAATCGTCCCGTTGTAGCTCATGCTGTTCAACGTCACGCCCGTGCCGGTCTGCGAGTAGTTCGCGTTCCACGACTGGTTAAGTTGTTGATTGCCCGCGAAGCTCCAGGTCAGCGTCCAAGAGGTGACCGCCGCGCCATTGTTGGTGATCGCGACCTCGCCCGTAAAGCCGGACCCCCAGTCGTTCTGGTCCGTGTACGTCACATGGCAGCTACCAGCAGCCGCCGCCTGCGTTGCCGCACTCGCCTGGTTTGACGTGGCGGAGACGCCGCCCGCCGAACTCACCGCCTTCACGGTGTAGAAGTACGTGGTTGCTGCAGTCAGACCCGTCACGCCATAGCTGGTCCCGTTCACCGAGCTCGCGACCAGCGTCGTCGCGGCTCCGGCACTCGGTCCCTGATAGATCGAGTACGTCACTCCCGTGGTGACACTCGCCTTCCAGCTCAGGTTGATCTGTGAGCTTGAGCTCGCCGTTGCGGTCAGATTGCTGGGCACGCCTGGCACCGCCGCTGCCTGTGTCGCTGCGCTCGCCTGGTTTGAGGCCGCCGAGCTTCCCGCGCTCGTGCTCACCGCCTGCACCGTAAAGTAGTAGGTCGTGGACGCATTCAGACCCGTCGCGGCAAAGCTCGTGGCACTCACGTTGCTCGCCAGTACCGTCTTCATCGCACCCGACGCCGTCCCGAAAGATACCGTGTACGTCACTCCGGCAGTGCTGCTCGCCTTCCACGCCAGGTTGATCTGGTTCGCGGAGATGGCCGTCGCCGTCAGGCTGCTCGGCGCAACCGGAGGCGTCGTCGTGGATCCGCCTCCGCCGTTCAGAGCGAACTGGATCGTCTGGAGCGAGCTCTCTTTCGCTCCGCTCACCGGCGTCGCATCGTAGTTGGAATCAAGCAGGCCGTAGCGATCCTCGCCGTTCAACGCCCAGTAGGTCCAGTTCAGCGTTCCGTCTGCCTGCAGATAGCTGACCAGGCTTTGGAACCACTGCCCTTCGCTGCCCGCGGCCGTGCTGGAGATGCTGGCCGCGTCATTCGTCGTGCCAAACTCGCCCAGCCATACCGGCGCCACGCCGTTCTTTGCCAGATAGCCCCAGTGCGCAGTCCAGACCGCATTCAGAGACGCAGCCGTTGTCGATCCGTTGAACCATTGCTGCTGATACTCCGTAGGACCGTAGTCATGGGCCGAGTACACCAGCCGATTCGCAACGTTCAGCACCACCGGCGAGTTCGCCGCGCCAGCCAGGTTCCCGCCCCACCAGTAATAGTCGTTGCTTGCGTACGCATCCGTCCCCTCGACAAAGATCAGCAGCTTCGCATTCACTGCTAGCGCGGCATTCCCCGCGCGCTCCGCCGCCAGATGCCAGTCGTTGCTGCCTCCGCAATCCCAACAGGCTCCGCCGGAAAAAGCATTATGTGGCTCGTTGCGTAGGTCAAAGCCAATCACCGTCGGGTTGCTCGCGTAGCGCTGCGCCAGCGTCGTCCAGTCGTTGATCCAGGCACTCTCCGGGTAGCTGCTGGTAAACCACAGCCCGTTGGACTCGGTTGAATCGCCAGCCTCTGACCGATGGTTATCCAGGATCACGCGCAGACCCACCACACCCGCCTGTGCCACGATCTTGTCCAGAATCTGTAACGAGTTGAGTCCTTGCAGGTCGGTGTTGATCGGTCCACTGCTGGTGCTGAAGCTGATGCTCGAAGGCACCTGCGGCGTCTCCACCATCTGATTGGAGAACGGCAGCCGCACCGTGTTGAAGCCCTGCGTCTTGATCGTCTGGAGAATGGTCTTGTAGTCCTGGCTCGTCAGCCCTCCAGCCACACCGCGCGTCGTTTCAAAGCCATACCAATTAATGCCTGCGATACGAACCTGTACCCCGTTCGCGTCCAGGATCTGGTTCCCGCTGGTCTGCCAGTAGCCGGTTCCCTGCGCCGCCGCGAGGACAGGCAGCAAGCCAGCTAAAACGGTGAAGAGAACGCCAGCACGAACATCACGGGACGCAAGCGCAAGAAACAGACACTTCGGAGAAAAGCTCATCAGGGGGACTCCGCTCAAGGTAGCGCCGCAGCCGCAGCGTTCGGGTTCACAGGATCCTCTGCCGCCATAGTGAGGGCGACAGCGGAAGGATCACAGACCGAACGGGCAGGGCAGGCAACCCGAGCAGACAGAGAGACAAGGCGCAGCGAAGCTTGGCGAGGTCAGCAGAGCCGTTCTGTCTGCCTCGTGGCTCATCCCCGGAGCACGCGTCCCGCGTCCAGGCAAGCGGAGTGTACGTCACCGGGAACGGCCCCGCAACAGAAAGCTTCAGCAGACAAGCACGCGAGCCGTCCAGCAGAAAGGCATGCGTCCCCTGGCTCAACGGGCTACATGGCCGCCATGCTGAAACGGCCACAGCAAGAGAAATGGCCTCGCGCATCTCGCAAGGCCACTTCGCACATCCCTCGTTCGCCTTACACCAGGGCTGGAGCCGAGATTGGCGCCTTCGCATTCACACCCGAAGCTCCGATGAATTGCAGCAGATCCTTTGCCAGCCGATCCGCCGCCGTTGCCGTAAGCCCATGCGGCTCGCCGTCATATTCCGTCAGCGTCGCTCCTGGGACCAGCTTCACCGCGCGGCGTGCCGAGACATCAATCGGCACCGTTTTGTCGCCCGTCCCATGGATGAACAGCGTCGGCACCGAAATCCGCTTTAGATCCTCACGGAAGTCCGTCCCGGACCACGACTCCATGCACGCCATCGTCGCCCGCGAGCTTCCCTGCAGCGCCATCGCCACCGACCACGCAATCACCTCGTCGGAAACCGGTGTATGCAGCAGGTTGCCACCGAAGAACTTGGGCATAAAGTCTTTCATGAAGTGGGCGCGATCTTTGATCAGGTTTTCGCGAATCTCCTCAAAGATCTTCGGATCTGCTCCGTCCGGGTTATCCGGTCCCTTGCTCAGGTAGGGCGTCACCGCCGACACAAATACCGCCTTGTTCGCCCGGCCGGAGCTTCCATGCCGCCCGAAGTACCGCGCCACCTCACCGCCACCCATCGAGAATCCAACCAGCGTCGCGCCTTGCACGTCCGCATCCTCAAGCAGCGCCTCCAGGTCGTCCGTCAACGTGTCATAGTCGTACCCGTTCCAGGGTTGCGACGACCGCCCAAAGCCGCGTCGGTCATATGCCAGGACCCGGCAGCCACTCTCCGCCAGAAACCGCGCCTGCCCTTCCCACATATCCGATTGCACCGGCCATCCATGAATCAAGACCACCGGCGTCCCCGTACCCCAGTCGTTGTAAAAGATCTCCGTCCCATCATCCGTCGTCAGAAACGCCATCTCATCTCTCCTTGCTATCCATACTTCTGAAAATGTCACTCTCTAGACTGCACTCGTCCGGGCTTTCGCTCGGCGCAGTGGAGTGACCCCGAGTTCCGTCATTACTTACGCCCAGCATAGCCAGGACGCAGCCTCGTTGCGCCGCCTGCTCTTCCGTACGATGCAGACCAGACCGCCTCGAGTTCCCGCAAAGTGGTCCGCTTTACCGAACCCGGAATGACCTCGACCAACTACGCGAAAACAGCCGTTAACCTCGGCGAAACCCCGCTTAACCTCAGCCAAAAAGCGTCGGTTTGCGCGGCATCTCGATGCCCAGATGCTCATACGCCAGCCGCGTCGCCACCCGCCCCCGCGGCGTCCGATCTAGAAACCCGATCTGAATCAGAAACGGCTCGTACACCTCTTCGAGCGCATCCTGCTCCTCTGCAAGTGCGGCAGCTAAAGTGTTTAGCCCCACTGGCCCACCGTCGTACTTCTCGATGATCGTCCGCAGCAACCGCCGGTCGAGCTCATCAAAGCCATGCGCGTCCACCTCCAGCAGCTTCAACGCCGCCTCCGCCGTCGGCCGGTCAATCACCCCCCCGGCCCGCACCTGCGCATAGTCCCGAACCCGCCTAAGTAGCCTGTTTGCAATACGTGGCGTCCCCCGCGACCGCATCGCAATCTCCGCCGCCCCATCCTTGTCAATCGGCACCCCCAGCACCTCGGCCGACCGCTCCACCACAAACCGCAGCTCGTCGTCCGTGTAGAACTCCAGCCGCAGCAAGATCCCAAATCGGCTTCGCAGCGGGGAGCTCAGCAGACCCGGCCGCGTCGTCGCCGCAACGAACGTAAATGGTTTGATATCCATCACATGCGTCCGCGCGGCCGGCCCTTGCCCGATCATGATGTCGAGCTTGTAGTCCTCGAGCGCCGTGTACAGCTTCTCCTCAAGCACCGGTTGCAGCCGATGAATCTCATCCAGAAACAACACCTGCCGCTCCCGCACATTTGTCAAAATTGCCGTCAAATCACCCTGAATCTGCAGCGCCGGCCCGCTCGTCTGCTGAAAGCCAACCCCTAATTCATTGGCAATGATGGTCGCCAGCGTCGTCTTCCCCAGCCCCGGCGGCCCAAACAGCAGAACGTGATCCAACGCCTCGCCCCGATTTCTTGCCGCCTCAAGCGCGATCGCCAGCTGTTCCTTCGCACGCTCCTGCCCGATAAACTCACGCAGATGATGCGGTCGCAGCTTCAACTCAAAGGCTGCATCGTCGTCCACACGCCCCGCCGAAACCAGCCGTTCCGCATCACCAGAAACTTGCTTCTTCGCGTGTCCCGTCTCCGCCTGAGCCATAGGCATGATGGTAGAGCAAGTGTGGCTAGCCTTGCCAAAGACGCCGGAGCAAACCGCCGGATAAGAATGCCACCCCATCGATCGTTCGGCGTCAAACGCAACAAAGACCCGCACATGGCGGGCCTTTGTCTAGATTCCCCTGACGACTCCTATCGTGGCATGTCCCGAACCACCGGATTCGCAATCGTGTCCTGCCACGGATCGATCACGATCTTCGTGATCCCGGGCGCCTTCTCCTGCCACAGCTTGTAGAACTCCGGCGCCTGATCGATCCCGATCCGGTGCGAGATCATAAATGTTGGATCGATCTTCTTGTTCTCGATCGACTTCAGCAATGGCTGCAGATAGTTATGCATATGCGTCTG
This sequence comes from uncultured Acidobacteriaceae bacterium, assembly GCA_964235665.1. Classification (GTDB taxonomy): domain Bacteria; phylum Acidobacteriota; class Terriglobia; order Terriglobales; family Acidobacteriaceae; genus Edaphobacter. The sequence goes on along the minus strand of CAXSAY010000003.1, from coordinate 158,362 downwards.
CCCCATCGCCATATGGATGCCCTTGCCAAACGCCGCGCCGAAGTTGAGCTTGTCGAGCACACCGCCGTAGACGCCGGGAATCGACAGCGTTCCACCCTTGCGAATCGCCTGAAACGCCTGCCGCAAAACGAACGGTCGATCCGTCTCCAGCATCAACGCCTGTTTCACCTTGTCGTACATCCCGATCAACGTCGACGAATGCGCCTCCATGCCGACGGCATCGATGCAGCAGTCCGGTCCCACACCACCTGTTAGATCGCGTAACGCCTCAACGATGATCACATCGTCTTCGCTGTAATCGATCGTCGTGGCACCGCACTCGCGTGCCAATTTGAGTCGTTCCGGAAACCGATCGATTGCAAAGACCTTGCCGGCACCTAGCATGTAGGCACTTGCAATCGCAAACAGCCCAACCGGTCCGCAGCCCCACACCGCAACGTTGTCGCCCGGTGAGATGTTGCAGTTTTGCGCTCCCATGAACCCGGTCGGATAGATGTCTGAAAGGAACAGAACGCTCTCATCGGACACGTCGCTCTCGATCTTGATCGGGCCAACGTCCGCGAACGGAACTCGCGCATACTGCGCCTGTCCCCCCGCATAGCCACCATAGATGTGCGAGTACCCAAACAGCGCCGATCCCGAGTAGCCGTACATCTCCTCAGCCACATGCGCATTCGGGTTCGAGTTATCGCAGAGACTCCAAAGATTGTCCTTGCAAAAGAAGCAGTTACCGCAGGCGATCGTAAACGGAATGACCACGCGATCACCGCGCTTCAGCTTCTTTACATCCTTGCCAACCTCTTCCACGATCCCCATAAACTCATGGCCGAGGATATCCCCAGATTCCATCGTCGGAATGTATCCGTCGTAGAGGTGAATATCACTGCCGCAGATCGCTGTCCGAGTGATGCGAATGATTGCATCCTGCGGGTTGATAATCTCCGGATCCTTCACCTCGTGCACTGCAATGGAGTGTGTTCCCATCCAACAAACGGCCTTCATAAGTTCTATCTCCTAAACCTCTCGGCGCTCTGCGCCGGTATCGATCTGCACTCTTTGCCTCATCCCTGCCGCCGCGCGAGTGCCTACTGCTGCTCGCTGCTTCCAGGCGGGGTCGGATTGCTCTCGCCAAGCACCCATTCCTTGATGCCACCGCTCACGCCACGTGGTCCATGCGGTTGGTCGCGCACCGTCGGGATCTCACCCGCTTCCACCATCTCTTTGAAGTGCCGAAGATCCTCGATCACGATCTGCTTTGGTCCGCGCTTCGCTACCGCCGCAACAGCATTTCCCACCGCTCCACCGGGGACCTTCTGCTTCTGGATCAGCGTCACGCGAGTTCCGCGGCCGTTCTCTGACACCTCAAACGTCACCACACCTTCCTGCTCCACGCCATCGGTGATCGACTTCCAACCGATCCGCTTGCCCGGCTCATCCCGTTCAATCTGCGAGTCAAACTCGATGCGCGCGCCCTTCTCATCTTCCGGATTGCCCATAACCCAGTGGCTCTTGCCGGCCCCAAGATCCTTAACGGAAACCACATACTCCTGCCAAAGTGGAATGGATTCCATGTCCCGCCACAGCGTGTAGAGCCTTTCAGGATCGGCCTGGATCGTCTGGATGGCATGTGCCGTCACATACCCGTCCTCTACCTTCTGCGGCAATGGCTTATATGCAGTCCCTTGTGGAATCTGCGCCACACTCTTCAACTTCGATTCGTCAGTCGGAATTACTTCAGTCGCCACGATCGCCTCCTGTGTCCCGCTATGCCCTCTGCATGGATCAAAGCATGGGATGATCGCTTGCGGCGCGATGGTGCCCGGCCGCCGTGCTGGCGACCCTGGATCCAGACAAATTCGTGTTGATAGCACACCCAGGTCGTCCTTGCTGGCGAAAAGCCCTCTCTTCACAAGGCCTCGCAAGGCTGCAGAACTAGTAGCGTACGATCAGAGAAAGTGCACCAGGAGCGCCAAATGCCACGCTTCACCATCGACATAGACGATCGGTTCAATGATGTTCTCAACGAGCTTGCTAAGGGGACGACAAAGGCCGATGTCATCCGTCGCGCTGTCGCCAGCTATCAATATCTCAAAGCAGAAACCTCCGTTCCTGACTCCGGCAAGCGGATTTCCATCACAGATGCGGCCGGCAACATTCAGAAGGATGTCGTCCTCCCCTGACCAGCATGACTCCGACTGGCTCTGCCACGCCTGAGATCGTCCAGGTCTCTGCCTCCGATATCGGTTCCGTGCAACTTGCGCCACCGTCGTTTCTGGAGCGCTGGGGCGTCATCTTCCTCGCCTGCTTCGCCTTTTGGATCATCGTCGTAGGCACCATCATCCTCACCTACTACCTTGGTCACCAGCCCGTTTCACCCAGCCTCAACGGACTTACCGCAGATCAGGTCCGCGACGCCCTGAATAACTACAAACTTCTCGACGAGCAATGGCGCGACTCGCTCAATTACATCTTCGATCTGCTCATCACCAAAACCGCCCTGCCGCTTGTCACGCTGCTGCTCGGCTACCTCTTCGGCAAAGGCCGATCGCTCGACTAACGCAAATTCCTCCTCTGATGCCACGCACCTACGTCTATAAGCTCACCAGTGACCGTGGTGGCGCACCGTGTGCCCCTCCACCGCGTGCGGGACAGGACCCGCTTCTAACTCTCTCCATCTGCAAGCCAGCTATCCGACGCACAGCCCAGCCTGGCGATCGCATCCTTGGCCTCACGAGCCAGTCTCTTGTCCTGCGCGAAGGCTATCCACCCAATGCCGTCATCTATGCAGCAGTCGTCACACAAACCCTGGATGCACGGGAGTATTACGCCCCACGTAGCCGCTTCCGGTCACGGCCAGACTGTATCTATCAGTTCCATCGCGAAAACGGAACGCTCTCCCACACCGGTCAGTCTTCGCTCCATGCGGATGAAGCGTATCGGTCTCGCGACATCGGCCAGTATCCGTACCACAAGAACGGCCGCACTCTGCTCAGTACGGACTTCCGATACTTCGGTCCGCAGGCGACAGCGATTCCCGCAAATCTGTGGTCCCTACGGCAAATGGCCCAGACTCTAGGTCAGGGCCATCGCACGTTCACTAAGTCAAGTCCAGAAATCTCCGAACTCGAAGCTCTCGGGGTCACGCTCTGGACGCGACCGTCATCTTTTACGAAGTGGTCTGTTGCAAAAGAAGCTCATGGTCATACTCCACGTCCGCCAAACCGTATCAAGCTAAGCCTACGAGGCCTGCCGTCCGATACGAAGTCGTGATTGCGCGCCGCTGATACGGGAAAGGGTCCGTGCGGTTTCAGAAGCAATAGGTTGTAGCGACACAATGATGATGGCCGTTGCCGGAACATCGCCTCCGCAAAGGTAACTATGGATCGTGGTCGCATCAAAGTAGATGCCATCACCCGCCTGCACCTGGTGCAGTTCGTCCCCATGCCGTACATCGAGTTCACCCGAGAGCACATACAGAAACTCATTCCCGGCATGCTGGTGGGCCTTGGCCTCAGTTCCCGCCTTCTGCGGCACAAACTCGGCAAAGTATGGGTCAAGCATGCGGTCAGGCGTAATAAAACCCAAACTTTCAAAGAAGTAGGTCGGGTCTTCAACCCCCGACTGCGGTAACCTCGCCCGATCCTTCGATCGGTGAATCCGAAACAACTTTTGCGGTTCAGGCTCAAAGAAGTAACTCAGATCCTTGGAGAACACCATGGCAATCCGAGCCAGATTACGTAGCGTTGGAACGACGCGGCCCGTCTCGAGTTGAGACAGAAAACTTGCAGAAAGGCCCGTGTGACGGCCAAGCTCGACCAGTCCCATCGTCTTTTTTAGACGCAGATGCTTGATTCGCTCGCCGATACGTTTCTCAGAGATGAACGCCTCAGCTCGTTCACTGGCAACCTGCAGAGGAGCGATCTTTCCGCCTGGCTCCAACTCCGCTGCCGCGTCAACGTCCGTGAGTTCGTGCGGAAGAAGGTCGATCCCGGGAATTACCGTCGTGAGGTCGGTCAAGTTCACTGTATCTGCCATAGGGTAGAGATCCTTGTCTACTAGGAAGGACGTAAAATCCACCAAAAAAGAGGCCTGTGCAGGCGCATTTGGGAGCGCCACACTCCTGCTCTGTCAACAAGCATCCGGGCCCTAGGTGCTAGGGTGAATATCGTGTGGATCTCACCAAACGTTCGCCTCACCCGAAGGCTCTACCCACGCGCCTCCTGTCTTCTCTTGGCCGCTCTCTTCTCCATCGCCGGATGCGCTAATCCTGGTCCCCCAAAGCCGCCTTCTCTCAATCTCCCGTCTCCAGTCAAAGACCTGCAGGCTGAGCGTGTCGGCGAAGAGGTGAGACTCGCCTGGACTACGCCTACCGAGACCACTGACGACATCCCGATCAAGCTGCCGATCACCGTCGAGGTCTGCCGCGATCTCCGAACCTCGCCCACCGTCCCTAAACCCTGCACCGTCATCCAGCGCTTTGCCGGCAAGTCCGGGCCAAGCACAGCCGTCGATCGCCTGCCAGCCACTCTCCTTCTGGATCCGGTCCAGCTTCTTTCGTATCGTGTCCGCCTCGTCAACACGTCCGGCCGGGCCGCCGATCCCTCAAACAGCGCCTTCGCAGCCGCAGGTGCCGCGCCCGATCCTGTCGTCCATCTCCACTCCTCCGCCTCGCCGGGGGGAAGCCGCATCGAGTGGACCCCCGCAAAGGCCCCGGAGGCAGCCGTGCTTCTTGAGCGATCTGCCGTCCTTCCCCCGTCGCCGCAAACCTCTCCCTCAGCCCCCGTTACTCCGCCGGCCGGCTCGTCCCCTTCCGTCCACCGCCCATCGGCCCCGGTCACCCGCCTGCAAGCCGCCTCCGAGGGCTCTGACCCTGGAGGAACCCTCGACCTCACCAGCCTACGTGGCAAAACCTATACTTATCGTGCTTGGCGCACGCGCTCCGTCACGGTCGCCGGCAAGACCCTCGTCCTGCGCAGCGTGGAATCTGCCCCACTCGCGGTCACGGTCCACGACCTCACTCCACCCGCCACTCCCATCGGTCTAGCGGCCGTCCTCGATGGCGCGTCCGTCGATCTCTCCTGGGAGCCCAACTCCGAATCCGATCTCGCCGGGTACTGGATCGATCGCACCGAGAGCCCGGATGCTCCCGCTAACCTCGCAAACAGTTCCACCGGAGAGCCCGTCCGCTGGCATCGCCTCAACCCGGCCCTCGTCGTGGCTCCTGCCTACCGCGACACTCTTCCATCCGGCATCTCGCAGGTACGCTATCGCGTTCTTGCCGTCGACACCACCGGGAACCTCAGCCTGCCCACCACGCCCGTCTCCGTGAGCTCACACACGAGCTCCGTCCCCTGAAAGCAGCCTGTTTCCTCGTGGGCGTCGTTGCCGCGTCTTTGTTAGCATGGAAGAGCGCGAGGAGTTCCCCATGGCATCGCTACTTGAACAGCTTCGAAGTATGACGACCGTCGTCTCCGATACCGGCGACATCAACGCAATCCAGCAGTTCCACCCGCAGGATGCGACCACCAATCCCTCTCTTCTTCAGGCAGCGGCCGAGAAGCCCGACTATCAATCGATCGTCGACGATGTACTCAAGCAGGCACGCCAGGACGCCGGCGCCAACGCGTCTGACAAGGACGTTGCCGCACTTGCCTTCAAGTCGCTCGCCGTTGCCTTCGGCCGCAAGATCCTCGAGATCGTTCCCGGCCGCGTTTCGACCGAAGTCGATGCGCGTATGTCCTACGACAAGGAGAAGACTCTTGAGCAGGCCCGCGACGTTATCTCCCAGTACGACAAGGCCGGCATCTCACGCGATCGCGTTCTGATCAAAATCGCCTCCACCTGGGAGGGCATTAAAGCAGCAGAGATCCTCGAGCAGGAGGGCATTCACTGCAACATGACCCTGCTCTTCGGTATGCATCAGGCCGTCGCCGCAGCCGAGGCGCACGCAACGCTTATCTCACCCTTCGTCGGTCGCATTCTGGACTGGTACAAGAGCGCCACTGGCAAGGACTACCAGGGCGAAGATGACCCCGGCGTCCACTCCGTGACGACCATCTACAACTACTACAAGAAGTTCGACTACAAGACCGTCGTCATGGGCGCCAGCTTCCGCAACATCGGCGAAATTGAAGAGCTTGCCGGCTGTGATCTCCTCACCATCTCTCCCAAGCTCCTCACCGAGCTCGAGAAGACCGAAGGCGAATTGACCCGCAAGCTCGATCCCGAAAAAGCTAAGTCGATGGACATCGAGAAGTTGCACATCGACAAGGACACCTTCGAGAAAATGCACGCCGAGGACAAGATGGCTCACGACAAGCTGAAGGAAGGCATCGAAGGTTTCTCGAAAGCCCTCGAAGATCTTGAGCAGCTCCTTACCAAGCGCCTCGCCGAGATCGGCCATAACAAGGAAACCACTCAGCAGGAACAGCCCGTCGGCGCAAACAGCTAACTCAGTTTTTCCGCGAGAAGGCCAGCTCTCTGAGCTGGCCTTTTCGCGTACAGTAGCTCGCATAGAAGCAGCGGCCGTAGTTTCGTGGTGGAAGCGTCTGCTCCTCGCCTTTGCCGCGATGACCGCTGGCCTGCTCCTGATTGCCACCTGCTTTACCCTCCGCGAACTGGCAAGCCGGGGCGCACACTCCGAACCCTTCTTCGAAGCCGGTTGTCAAGCACAGGCGGTAGCTCTCATAACTATCATCGCTGGCTACGCGGTCTTGGCACTCTTTCTTCTTATTGGCGCTCCACTCGCGCTCTTCGTGCCGGTACGGCTCACTGGTACGGTATGCTGCTTGCCACTGCCCTGATCCCGCTGGTTGCCGCGATCAGCGCTCACGACGCACCGTCCTTCTGGCACAAGGGCTACCATCACGACTGGTTGACTGATCTTTCGCCCTCTGTGGCCTTGCGACCTACAGCCTCTATCTCTGGCTGCTGCAAGGCGCGGTGCACCGTCCTCGAACGCACCGCACCCGCCGAACATATCTACAAAATATAGCGGCTTAGATCCTGGTCCTTCACGATCGAAGCTACCTGCTGCCGCACATACTCCGGATCAACCACAATCACCTTCTCGACCCCGGTCTCCGTCTGCCGCTCAATCACCGGCAGCGGCGTGTGGGCTACGGTCGGTTCGGTCGTCAGCGGTGCCGAAGCCCCAATCGCCGCCACCACGCCCTCTTCGGTCGTGCCAGCCCGCGGACTCTTGAACAAGTCCGGCGCCTGAAAACTGATCTCATCGAGCACCCGTTCGAGAATCGTATGCAGCCGCCGAGCGCCAATGTTCTCCGTCGTCTCATTCACCCGGAACGCAAACTGCGCCATCTCTGCAATCGCCTCCGGCGTGAACTCCAGCTTCAGCCCCTCCGTCTCGAGCATCGCCGTCGATTGCTTGACCAGCGACGACTTCGGCTCCGTCAGGATTCGCACAAAATCCTGAACGGTAAGCGACTGCAACTCCACTCGGATCGGAAACCGGCCCTGCAGCTCCGGAATCAGATCACTCGGCTTTGACACGTGGAAGGCACCTGCCGCAATGAACAGAATGTGATCGGTCGATACCATGCCGTACTTCGTATTCACCGTCGTCCCTTCAACGATCGGCAGAATGTCTCGCTGCACGCCTTCCCGGCTCACATCCGGACCATGCCCGCCCTCGTGTCCTGCGATCTTGTCAATCTCATCCAGGAACACCATGCCGGAGTCCTCCACCCGCTCGACCGCCAGTCGCGTGACCTGGTCCATATCGATCAGCCGGCCCTCTTCCTCCTGCACCAGGTAATCGAACGCGTCCGCGACCTTCATCTTCCGCTTCTTCGTCCGCTGGCCAAATAGCCCCGGCAGCATATCCTTCAGGCTGCTTGAGTCCATCTCATCCGAACCCTGGTTGGTAATCACCTCAAAGCTCGCCTGGTTGCGATCTCTTACATCTAGTTCCACCATCCGCTCATCCAGCTTGCCCTCGCGAAACTGCTGCCGCAGCTTCTCCCGTGTGCGCTCCACACTGCTCGCATCAGCATCCGGTGTCGTCGGAGCACTGGCCGCGGTCGTATCCATAGACTCTGGCATCTGGATCACGTTGGTACCCGGCTCCTGCTTCGCGGCTGCTGCATTCGCCGCGGCCGTCGCGGAGGGCGTTGGCGGCAGCAGCAGATCGAGCAGCTTATCTTCTGCCGCCAGCTCCGCCTTGTCCTCCACCTCTTCGAGCTTCTCCTCGCGCACCATATCGATCGCGATCTCGACCAGGTCGCGCACGATCGACTCGACATCCCGCCCCACATACCCGACCTCGGTAAACTTCGAGGCCTCCACCTTCAGAAAGGGTGAGTTCGTCAGCTTCGCCAGCCGCCGTGCAATCTCCGTCTTGCCTACGCCGGTCGGCCCGATCATGATGATGTTCTTCGGCATGATCTCGTCCGCCAACTCCGGCGGCAGCTTCTGCCGGCGCATGCGGTTGCGCAGTGCGATCGCCACCGCCCGCTTGGCCGCCTGCTGCCCCACGACATACTTGTCCAGCTCCGCCACGATCTCACGCGGCGTCATCTCATCAAGCGCCTGTGCCTGGTCCTCAGCCGTTCCCGGCAGAAAAATCGCCATCTCTATAATCCTTCTCGTTACAACTTGCTACGTCAGTCTTGCGTTACGGAGTCGCTGGAGCAGTCGAACCTGCCTCGACCAATTCCTTCACATCACTCATCAGAAGAGAGATGGAATCGCTGAACGAACTGTCACGATTCTTCTTCAGGAAAGCCGAATCGACCTCTTCGACAAAGCCCCAAAGCGACACGTGGGTCCGTGCATCCGAGATCCCGACGCGAATCTGCGCTTTGATCTCCGGTGGATCGACAAATCGAATCGCAAAGACGACGTCGGCGTCCTTCGGATCGGAAACCAGCTCATACCGGCCCCACTGCTTCATCTGCATGTAAAACTCGCTGTACGCGCGCTCCGGACCGCCACTATACCCGCGCGGAAACGCCGTCACATCGCCCAGCTCGTAGGAGATAAACGCGCGTTTTCCCTTGAGCAGCGGATCCGGAATCGGAGCATTCACAGTGTTGACTCCGACCCGTCCCGAACTCCTGTGCTGCGCCACTCCTGACCATGCGCAGCTCAGCAGCAACACCAGCGCTAAAACGCCTCGATGCATCGCGCCTCCTCAATCGACTACGATGACCAACCCACTACTCTGCCTTCAACTCTTCAATCATGATCTGATCATTCGTATACAGGCAGATCTGCCCCGCAATCAGCAGACTCTTCTCCGCAATCTCCCGCGCGCCCATCTGCGTGTTCTCCATCAGCGCCCGGGACGCGGCCAGCGCATACGGACCGCCACTGCCAATCACCGCTATGCCCTCGTCCGGATCGATCACATCTCCATTTCCGCTCAGCAGAAACGTCTGCTTCGCGTCCGTCACGATCAGCAAAGCCTCAAGCTGCCGCAGCATCTTGTCCGTGCGCCAGTCCTTCGCCAGCTCTACCGCCGATCGGCCGAGATTGCCCGCATACTGTTCCAGCTTCGTCTCAAACCGCGCAAACAGACTGAACGCATCCGCCGTCGATCCCGCAAACCCCGCCAGCACCTTGTCCTGGTAGAGCTTGCGAATCTTCTTCGCCGAGTGCTTCATCACCGTCGACCCCAGCGAGACCTGTCCATCAGCCGCCATCACCACGGCATCTCCACGTCGCACGCAGAGCACAGTCGTTGACCGGATTCGCCGGCCCTCCCCTAAATCGAGGGGATGCCCGCTCCGCAGCTCTGCGCTCGCTGCCCCGGTCCGGCGCGGTGTCCGTCCGTGCCTATCTCCCAAATTCCTCTTAATCGTCATAAGCGTATTGCTCAGTATATCGCTCGCTGCCCGCAGGTTCCGCTTCCTGGCGCTCTGCGCTATCCTGTCGCTGAGCCGCCATGCTTCCTGCTATTTCGACGTTCCTTCCGCCGATCTTGCGTTCACCCCGAACGCTTGCGATCTTCGGTTTAGGTCTCGCAACTGTCGCCAGCATCTCCTGGTACCGCATGTCACGCGAGCAGCCTGACGAGGAAGAGATCGAGCGCGAGCGTCGCGAGTACCTCGCCGCCACCGGCCGCATCGTCGATGGCACCATCACCGAGACCCGCTGGGCCAACGAAGCCGAAGACGCCACCCCCAACACCCTCATCTACCGCTACCGCATCGCCGGCGTCACCTACGAGTGCGCCCAGGATGTCCGCCCGCTCTCCGACCACGTTCGCCACGTACGCATCGATCTTCCCATTCAGGTTCGTTTCGATCCACGCAATCCCGGTGACTCTATCGTCGTCGCGGAAACCTGGTCCGGCCTCCGCATCGACCACGAACATGCACCCGGTCCGCCGCGCTCCACTCTCAAATCACCCGGGGAACACGTTACGTTCCAACCCTGATCCTCCCGCATCGGCCCGCCACCTTCATTGAAGTCGCTCCTGCCGGGGCATACACTTGAGTCATGCATATGGCGGCCACACCAAATCGCAGTGTCCGCCGTGTCCTCCAGATCTCCATGGCGGTGACCCTCGCCTACGTCGTCACCACCCTCCTGGTTGGCCTTCGCATCCACTCTCTCGCGCTCGTCTCCGAGGCTGGCCACAACACCTCGGATTTGCTCGCCATCGGCCTTTCCTTCCTGGCCATCTACTTCCAGGCACGCCCCGCCACCGACGAGAAGACCTTCGGCTACCAGCGCGCTGGCGTGCTCGCCGCCTTTGTCAACGCCATCACCCTTATCGTGCTTTCCGTCTGGATCGCCATCGCCGCCATCCATCGCTTCGGCACACCCCTTGCAGTTCAGCCCAAACCCATGATGCTCGTCGCCACCGCTGGCGTCATCATGAACGGGCTCATCGCCACCCTGCTCTGGCGCTTCTCGGGCGAGGTGAACATTCGTTCCGTCTTCATACACATGCTCGGTGACACACTCTCGACCGCCGCGGTCATCGTTGGCGGCTTCGGCATCCTCTACTCCGGCCTAAACTGGATCGATCCGCTGCTCTCGCTCATCATCGCGGCACTCATCCTTTGGAGCTCCATCGGCATCGTGCGCGAAACCCTCAACATTCTGCTAGAGGGAACTCCCCGCGGTGTCGAACTCGCCGCAGTCCGTACCGCCATCGAAGGCGTCGATGGTGTCGTAGACGTCCACGACCTTCACGTCTGGAGCCTCGGTCCAAAGACACTCGCCCTCGCCACCCACGTCACCGTCGTTGAGATGCCGATCTCCGCCTGCACCGCGCTGGTCGACAGCATCAATCTCAAACTTCGAACGCAGTTCCGTATCCGCCACACCACATTGCAGTTCGAGGCTAGCGATTGCGGCCAGACGCATAACTGTGGCGCGGCCCTGCTGGCAGCAGCCGCAACGGACGACTCCCATGACCACCATCATCATGGTCACAGCCACTTCGGTCACAGCCACTAACCTGAAAGACCTGGCACGTCGCTAAGTGCCGGAGTGCTTGCCTTCACTCCGGTCCGTTTGCGCCGTCCCGTCCTCTGTCTCGTTATAGCTCGCCGGAGCCTGGGGATACCACGGTCGTGCTGCCGGATCAGAATCAGGCGGAGCTACTGACGTTTTTGCAGACGACCCCTCCCCCTTCAAACGATCCGCTGCCCGAAGAACTCCTGACGCACCTTGCGTCCCTTCCCGCCGCGCGCTGGAACCATTCCTGGGCGCATACTCCGGGTAGACTGCCGGCGCTACCGGATAGGCCGGATGCGAGCTCCCACTATCATCAGATCGAGATCCCGCCGGAGATCCTGGTCGCGCGGGAGATACCGGCATGACGTCCCGCCGCACAGGGCGCTGGGAAGAAGTCATTGCACCCGACCCGGACCTGAGCGGCGTCTCGCTCCCTTTCACCTTTCGAGAACCTCGGCGGCGAAGCAGGAGGTACAGCAAAGCACCACACACCACAGCAATAATCAGGACCTGCGATCCTGTCATGAACACCTGCCTTCAAAACTCAGCATCGCACCCGTAGCATCCGGTGCAGCAGACCTATACGGCACACTCTACCCGTAAATTCGCCACGTGTGTCGTAAAACTTGCGACTCACGTGTGAGTCCTCGAAACAACGCGCTCTGCGCATGCCGACGACCCACCGGCGCGACCACCCGCAGAGCGTCATCCCTTAGACCAACTGCGCGTCGAGTGTGATCTCCGCGGCCTTCAACAAGCGCGAGATCGGGCAGCCTTCCTTTGCCTTCTTCGCCAGTTCATCGAACGCTTCCTTCTCCACTCCGGGTACCTTCGCCTTCGTCTTCAGATGGATCTTCGTTACGCTTGGGCCATCATCCGTCTTTTCGAGAGTCACCACCGCCGTTGTCTCCAACGAGTCAGGTATCATCCCCGCATCCGTTAGCTGCGCGCTCAGCGCCATGGTGAAGCAACCCGCGTGTGCCGCTGCAATCAGCTCCTCCGGGTTCGTGCCGATGCCATTCTCAAACCGGCTCCCAAAGCTGTACTGCGTCTCCTTCAACACACCACTCTGGGTGCTCAGCACACCGTTTCCATCCTTCAACCCACCATGCCACACTGCACTCGCATTCCGATCCATTGTGTCTCCTCGTCCGCCTGATCTGCGGCGCAGCTTATAAGATGCAGGGACTCATCTCTGCCGTCACACGTGCCATCCCGGAAAACACGCCATGGCAAGCCCAAGCGGCAGAGCCGAAGCTCTGCCGCTCTCATGCCCATCGGCAAGTTTCTAGAACGTTGTGCTGACCGAAAGCCTGAACGTCTTTCGCGGCTCCCGCAGCGTGTAGTTCGCGTCGTAAAACTGCAGCGCCTGCGCATAGCTGAAGTCCCCCGCGCTTGTCGCCGGGAAGAACTGCCGGAAGCATTGCGTTGGCGATTGTGTGCACCCCACCGGCGTCCCGAGCGTAGGCGGCAGATCGTGGAATAACCGCAAAGGGTTGTACGCGTAGAAGATGCGGAATGGCGCATTGACGATTGGCAGAATCACCTGCAACTCGGCGCCATTCGACATGCGTGGCACGAAGTTCGTGTTCGGCGCCGTCTTCAGGAAGTACGGGAAGCTCACCTGCTGCCCGCCATTACACGCCCCGTTCACCACAAGAGCGCAACCATAAAGCGGACTCGTCAGCTGCGACTGCCCGGATGCATTCTGTCGCAGCTGTCCGGACTGCGCATTGAACGTCAGACCAAAATCCGTAAAGAAGGCAAACGTCACCTGATTCACAATCGGAATTCGGTACTCCACGTTTGACGTCAGCTGGGTGTCGCCGCCAATCGTTACCAGGCGGTAGATCGGTAGCGGTACCTGGACGTTGCCTAAACTCGGGTTTGTCGCGTCCCGAGGAACCAGGCTGCCATCAGGGTTCGACAAGTTGAACAGCAGCTTCTGCGGAATAAATGTATATGGCGAGGCCGACCGGATATCAAAGCCGCGCACATCCGATTCACCACCGCCATATAGCCGGTTCTGTGGTGGTGCGACCTCACCGCCAAAGCCAGCCGTGTGCGCCAACTGAAAGCGGTATCCGAGAACGTTGTGGCCTTCTCGATTCACCCGCAGACCCTTCATTGGATAGAACTGCCGATAGCTGATCGCCGGCTGGTAGTACTTCACATTTCCGCCCGCACCCGCGATGGCAATCGTCGCGTTGAAATCCTTACCACTGTGCGGACCGGTCGCCCGGTCCAGACTCGAGAAGGTGAAGGTTGGCGAAAAGATCGACGTGATAATGCCGTTCAGCTGATTCTGCCCGGCCACACCCGACCGGAAAGCGAGCGACTGAAATACGTTGCGTGTGTTGTCGTTGAACGTCGTCACCGACGACCGCGACAGCGAGTACGACACACCCACGCGCGTCACACCCGAGCGCGCAAACACGTGCCGCAATGGCTCCTGCAGCGACAGCGTCAACCCGGTCGATGACTGGTTGTAGTTCGTCAGCAGCGAGTTCTGGGCCGCCGAAAGGTTCGCACCCGCTCCACTCGTTGAGTAGCTCTTCGCCGGGTTGAAGTCAAACTTCTGCGTGAACACCTGCAGGCCTAGCGAAATCGGCTTGTTCCGCAGGTACGGCTCGGTGAACCCGAAGCTCAACCGCCGCGACAGATCACCCACGTTCGCCACCAGACTCAGCGTTTCGCCCAGACCCAGGAAGTTATTCGTCTCGTAGTTGAGACCAATAAATGTTCCCGAAAGGCCGCTGATGCCGCCGTTCAGACCAATCGAGTTCTTGCCCTTTTCCTTCAGCTTCAACAACAGATCGACTGTCGAGTCGTCAGCATTCTGCCGGCTCTCCGAATCCTGCTCCGCCTTCAGCGGCTCGAAGTAGTTCAACTGATTCAGTCGCAAAATCGAGAGATCCCACAGCCGGCTGTTATAGACCTGGCCTTCTTCAAGCAGCAGCTCGCGTCGGATCACCTTGTCTCGTGTAATCGAGTTACCCGTAAACTCGATCCGCGACACATAAAACGGCTTTCCTTCATCGAGATCCAAATCAAGAAAAATCAGCTTCTTCGCTTCGTCGACTCGCGGCGTCGGGATCGCCTGAAAGTTGATGTATCCGCCTTCGCCGTACGCCTTGCGCAGCTGGTCCAGGCCCTTGCCGAACAGCGTTGCATTGAAGTACTCGCCATCTTTTTGTGCGAACTGCGCTCGCAATGCCTTGGTGTTTGGAAAGTTCTTATTTCCTTTGAAGGTGATGCCGCCCAGCCTGTAGCGCTCCCCTTCTTCAACCGGCATCAGGATGTCCACTCGCTTGCCCGTCGATGGCCGCAGCGTCAGCGGGTTGATCCCGCCCGCATCCCGCGTGCGCGTCGTCGGTTCACTCGTCAGCGCATGGAAGTAGCCCCGATCCCGATACGCCTGTCGGACCCGCTCCGTATCTTCATCCAGCTTGCTCGCGTCGAAGGTTCGCGCAAACAGATTCTCAAGCACATACGAGTGCGGAACGCCGATCGGCTTCAAGTTCTTCATCGCCGCAATCAGCGTTCGATCCGGCAGGCTGTCGTTACCCTGGAAGGCGATCTTGCCTACCTTCACCGTCGGGCCTTCCTTAATCTTGAACGTGAGTGACACACCCGCCGGCGGAATCGTCTTGATCTCCGTCGTCACCCGCGCAAACTGGTGTCCATGCTCGCTCAGCAGCTCCTTCAGCACCACCTCGGCCCGCTTGATCTTGGTCGGGTCATACTGGCTTTCAACCGAGACCGCAACCTTCGCCTTCTTGAAGCGGTCCAGCACATCCGACTGCGAGATCGCGTTCAGGCCCGTGTACTGCACCTCTTTGATCGTCGGCTTCTCGCGGACGTACACCACCAGCTGCACGCACTTGGTCGTGTCCGCCCGTTCAATTCGAACGTCCTCAAAGTATCCGGTGTTCCACAGCGAGTTGAAGTCCCGCTCCACCACCGCCGGATCATACAAATCGCCTTGGTGTGAAAACAGTCGTGCCAGCACACTCTCCCGTGGAATGCGCCGGTTCCCCACCACCTGCGGCTGGCAAAGCGTTTGCACGCCCTGCGCGCCGCCCGTGCTGAAGATGTCCTGCGATGCGGCCGCCGGGGGTGCCTGTGCCTGCGAGACCATTCCACACGCGGCCAGAACGGCGACTAGAGACACCGAAGATACAAGGCCGCCGAACTGAAAGCGTCGGCCTACAACGTACTTGCTGCGTCTCAGGGAGCCTCGGCTCTCTCGGTCCACGGTAAAAATAACTACACCCTCACTGCTCTCGTAATCACACCCCGAGCACGCGTCCTGGGGGAGAGCCTTGATTATAGGCGACCGGAGAAGCCTTAGCGAACCGCGCCAGCCACTGCACCACTTCTGCAGCACACCGCTCATCAGCTCTCAAGCTCCGCCGAGATCACGAACTCCTCCGCACTCGCATCCCACCGCACCGTCAGCACATTCGGCTGGCAGCACACCTGACAGTCCTCCACATACTGCTGCCGCGACCCGCCGCTCTCATCGACCGTCGTCTCCACCCACTCAAAACATCCCGCACATTGAAAGTTCGCCGCGTACATCAATCCCCACTTCCGTAACCGTCTCCTATTCCAAGCCGGTCGTTATCCCTTTAGGCATCCGCCCGCCGCGATCAAGCGCAAACGCGCGCAGAAAAAAACTCCTCTGTAGCTTGTGTCTCGCGTTTGCTCGCCGCGGCAGATTGCCTAGGCTTCTCGTTCCCTTCGCTGCCTGGAAGACCTCACCGCTAGTCCGCCGCAACATCCATCACCGCCACTCGCCGCACCTCCACCATCGTCGAATAAAACGTCGCTCCACCCCCCAAATCCGTCACGCGCTCGCTCGTGAGCGCATTCACATTCATCCCACCCTCCGAGAGCTTCGCCCAGTCCAGCCTCGCCGCCACCACACCCTCCGCCACCGCCGTTCCCACCCGCGCCCGCAACGCGATCCGCCCGCGTCCGTTCACCACCTCCACTGCATCGCCCGTCACTACGCCGCGCATCGCCGCATCCACCGTATGTATCTCGAGCACGCCGTCCGTCTTCGCCTCCATGCGTTGATGCACCGGCACATTCGCGAACGTCGTGTTCATGTAGTTGTCCGCCTTCCTTGGCAGAAACTCCAGCGGATACGCCGCATCGCGCGCACTGCCTCCGCGCGATTCACTCGGCGGCACAAACACCGGCACCGGCACCAGCTCACCCCTGCCGCTCGCCGTCCCAAACCACTCCGGCGAACTGAACGGCAGCGCCTCCCCACGCGCGTCCTTCGGCAGCGACAGCTCCACCTGCCCCTCACGCTCCAGCCGCGCTTTCGTCACACCGGAAAACCAGGGGTGAGTCGTGTCGAGCGCCTGTGCAATCAACTCCTCCTCGCGATCACCAAAGCACGCCTCCGAAAACCCCATCCGCCGCCCCAGCTCGGCAAACAGCCGTACATTCGACCACGCCTCGCCCAGCGGCTGTATCGCCTGCTCACTGATCTGCGCGAACAGATGCCCATACGCGCCCTGCACATCCTTCACCTCGAGAAACGTCGGTGCTGGCAGCACATAGTCCGCATAGTCCGTCGTGTCGTTGAACATCTGCTCATGCACCACCGTGAACAGATCCTCCCGCCGGAGCCCGCGCAGCACCTCCGTCTGGTTCGGCGCCACTGCTGCCGCATTCGAGTTGTACACAAACAGCGCCTTCACCGGTCCGCCGCCCACCCCCGCATCGTCCCGCGTCAGCGCCGCGCCCAGCCGGCTCATATTCACCACCCGCGTCGCTCGTCCCACCGGGCTCGCCCCCATCAGCTCCGGCATCTGTAACCGTTTCTGATTGAACGGGAACGCCCCACTCGTCGAGAGCTGCAATCCCCCGCCACGCCGCGCCCACGCCCCCGTTAGCAGCGGCAGCATGCACACCGATCGCGCCGCCGTCCCGCCGTTCTCACTTCGCTGGATCCCGTAGTTCAGCCGGATCACCGCCGGTCGCCCTGTCCGCCCGAGCACCGTCCCATACTCTCGCGCCAGCGCCACAATCCGCTCCGCCGCAATCCCCGTCACCGCTGCCACGGCGTCTGGCGCATGCTCAGCCTTCATGGCATGCGCGCGCAGCGTGTCAAAGCCGTGCGTGCATTGCTCGATATACCCGCGATCTTCCATCCCCTCGCGCAGGATCACCTGCATCACTCCCAGCGCCAGCAGCCCATCCGTTCCCGGCCGAATTGCCAGGTGCTCATCGGCGAGCGCCGCCGTCCGTGTTCGATACGGATCAATCACCACCAGCCGCGCGCCCTTCCGTCGCGCCTCCTCGATGAACGGCCACAGGTGAATGTTGTTGCCGTGAATATTCGCGCCCCACGCAAGTACCAGCCCTGCGTGCGCAAAGTCCTCCGGCCGCGTTCCCAGGCGTGCCCCATACACACTCATCAGCGCCGCCGTCCCTGCGCTCGCGCAGATCGTGCGGTCCAGCTGCGAGGCCCCAAGACGATAGAAGAATCGTCGGTCCATCGACCCGTAGCCCAGCTGTCCGATCGTCCCCGCATAGCTGTACGGCAGCACACTCTCCGGCCCATGCTCTGCTGCTATCCGCGTCAGCCGTTCGGCGATCTCGTTCAGCGCCTCATCCCACGGGATCCGTTCAAACGCCTCCGCCTCGCGTCCCTGCGCCAGCGGTCCCTTCGCCACACCCTTGCGGCGTCGCATCGGAAAGAGCAGGCGGTCCGGCGAATACACCCGGTCCAAGTACTTCGCCACCTTCCCACACAAAAAGCCCCGCGTTACCGGATGCGCCGGATCGCCCTGCACCTTGGTTGCTCGTCCAGTCAGCTCGTCCACCGTCACCAGCACACCGCAGCTGTCCGGGCAGTCATGCGAACACACCGCATGCATCGTCCGCGTCCCACTCGCCTGCGCGCGCACCTCGTGTGAGTTGTCCACGTTCACCTAATGATAGTCTTCGCGCGCCGCATCCAACCTTGGCTATGGCCCACGTTCTCAACATCCAGTCTTCGCCTCGCGGCTCGAAGTCCGCCTCCATCGCTGTCACCAACGCCTTTCTCGCCGCCTACCAGAAGCTCCATCCCGACACCACCGTCGACACCCTAAACGTCTTCAACGAGCAGCTGCCCGAGTTCGACAGCGAAGCCATCGGCGCTAAATACAAAGGCGCCGCCGATCAGCCCATGGACGGCCCAGAAGCCGATCTCTGGCACACCATCCAGGCCCTCGCCGACCGCTTCAAGCGAGCCGACCGCATCGTCCTCGGTGTGCCCATGTGGAACTTCGCTTATCCCTACAAACTCAAGCAGCTCATTGATCTTGTCTGCCAGCGCAACCTGCTCTTTACCTTCGACGGCCAGGCCTTCGGCCCCTTGCTAGAAACGCCCAACGCCCTCGTCGTCTTCAGCCAGGGCCAGGACTACAACGAAGGCTCGCAGATCACCCGCTCCACCTACGACTACCAGACCTCCTTCATCGACTTCTGGCTGCGCTTCATCGGTGTCCGTGGCGTCCTCCAGCTCACCGTCGCCAACACCTGGAGCGATGGGGCCGAGCGTCGCATCAGCCAGGCTTGCGAACAGGCCACCCATCTCGCCACAACCTTCTAGACCCGCGCCTCAATCACCGCCTGGCGCTCTCCCCGACGTCGCGCGTCTCCCGTGCAGGCCCGTAGCACGCGTTCTCGACACCCAACGAAAGCGGCAGCGCAGCGCCACTGCACTCGCCGTGTATAGTGCAGCCATCGCAGGTCATGACTCACGACGCCCACTCCCGATCTCTCACCCCGGCCCGTCTCGAAGCCTTTTCGGACGGTGTGCTGGCCGTCATCATCACCATCATGGTTCTCGAGCTTAAAGTCCCCCACGAGAACGGCGCCGCCGGCCTCAACGCCGTCCTTCCCATCCTCTTCGTCTACATCCTCTCCTTCACCTTCACCGGCATCTACTGGGTCAATCACCATCTCCTTGTCCACCGCATTGAAGAAGTCGACAGCCGCATCCTCTACAGCAATCTCCTCTTCCTGTTCTGCGCCTCGCTGCTCCCCTACTTCACCTCCTGGGTTCTGGAAAAACAGCACGACAGCTTCTCCGTCGTCCTCTATACCCTGTCCCTCCTCGCCAGCGGCTTCACCTTCATGCTGCTCCGTCTCGCCATCGAGCGGCGCCTTCGCCTCACCGGCCAGCGCACCAGTGAGGACGCCACCACCCAGCGCAAACACTGGCTCTCCCTCAGCCTCTATCTCCTCGCCATCCCTGTCGCTCTCTGGCATCCCATCCTTGCCATGCTGGTCGACTCCCTCGTCACCCTCGTCTGGATCCTGCCCGATCTCGGCACCCGCCAGCATCATCTCCATCGCGAGCATCCCCTAACGCCCCACAGCCGCACCCCGTAGCGCCGATCCAGACCCCAAACCCCAGACCCCAGACCCCAGACCTCTCCAGGACCTCCATGAAGCCCGCCGCCCTCACCCTCGCTCTCATCCTTCTCCCCCTCCTGCCCTCACCCTCTCTCCGCGCCGCCGTCGCGCAGCAGGAGCCACTCCACACCGCCAGCCCCATCGAGCTCGGCTGCGTCAAAGTCCTCCTCGCCCAGGAACGCGCCTGGAACGATGGCGACATCGACAGATTCGCCAAGGCCTACAAGAACTCGCCAGACACCCTCTTCATCTCGCGCGAGATCAACCGCGGCTTCGCCGGCCTCCTCGACAGCTACCACAAGGACTATCCCAACCGCGCCGCCATGGGCACCCTCACCTTCTCCGACCTCGAAGTTCACCCGCTCGACGAGCACTTCGCCGTCGCCCTCGGCAAATATCACCTCGAACGCAACAAAAAAGCTGGCGGCAACGCCGACGGCGTCTTCTCCCTCATCATGGAGAAAACTCCAGAAGGCTGGCGCATCGTCGTCGACCACACCACCTAGTGTCGGCTCAGCTGAACTGAGAGTTCTTGAGAGATCTGTATGATCCTGCACGTCCTGTTACAACCTGCCGACAAGCAGGCTGGATCGTCGCCGAGTATCCGGCTCTTCCGCTTTTCGCAAGGTCGCACCGAAGAGGAAGCTTTCGCTAACATCAAGGAAGCCGCTACGGCATGGATGTGGGCCGAGAATCAGAAAGCCCTGAAGAGCGTCGGAACGGGCCAGATCCAGTCCCTCGTCGCTGTGTAGCTAGCTCACGGTACGCTCGCCAACATCTCGGGGAGAGAGGCAGCCGCGGCGTTTGGCCGTGCCGGTTGGCTCATCAGGGGTCAGGTCGGAAGTCACCTTGTCATGACCAGAGCAGGCGAGCGAAGCACTTGGCGATCCTCTGCATCGTGAAGTAGCTACCGGAACCCTGCGCGGCCTCATTCGCAGCGCCGGCCTCACAACCGATCATTCCTGGAACTCCTCTGATGACTGCACCTCAGCTTATCCGGTAAATGCCTTCACCAGCTCCTCAGCCGGTCGCCGCACGATGCTCTCGTTGATAAAGAACGGCATCGTGCCATCAGCAGCAATCCGCGCGCGAACATCCGCCGCCGCCAGCCGCGCCGTCGTTTCCTTCACCCGGTCCGTCGGCATCCGCACCAGCATGATGTTGCTCTCGTTTGGCACCCGTTCCACGGCAAAGCCCTTCGCCGCCAGGCCCGCCAGCACCCGCTCTCCCTGCGCACGCGCCTGCACAAATCGCTCAGGAAACCCCGGCAGCGCATCCATCGCCGGCAGCACCGCCTGCCACCCCTGGTAGATGAGTCCGCCATAGATGTGCCGCAGCTCACGCGCCTTTGCGATCGTCTCCTTCGTGCCTGCCAGCACCGCCCCAAACGGTGCGCCTAGATACTTGTAGAGCGACACGTACACCGTATCGAACAGCGCACTCGTCCGCCGCAGATCGAACCCCGGCGTCCCCGAGAGCAGCAACGATCGCGCTCCATCCCAGTGCATCCGGATGCCATGCTGCTTCCCGAGCCCGGAGATCCGCTCGAGCTCCGCAAATGGAATGCTCCCGCCATCATGTCGCCGCACCGGGCTCTCAAGCGAGATCGCCCCCACCTTCAGCGGATACGGCCCATGCTCCGCCGCCTCAATCGCCGCCGCGACCTCCTCGTAGGAGGGCCCCACCTTGCCTGCAGCGAGCGGCACCAGATTCAACCCGCCCAGCATCTCCGCCGAATCACTCTCGTCCAGGTACAGGTGGCTGTCATGCTGCACCAGCACATGCCGGCTCTCCCCGCTCAGCACCCGCACCGCAACATTGTTCGCCAGCGTGCCCGTCGTGAAGAACGCCGCCGCCTCCTTGCCCAGCATCGCGGCCACCGCTGTCTCTAACTCAGTGATCGCACCACCCGCCAGGTAGCTGTCACTGGCGTTCGTCTCCTTCTCGAGCAGCCGCCCCAGCAGCTGCACCCGCGCCTGCGGCGTGATCGGTGCGGCATCGCCCACCAGCACGACCGTCCGGTCTGTAACCGGGTGCGGCGGCGGCGCAGCCGTTCCACCATAGCCCTGTCCGGACAACGGTGACGCTGTCAGAAGACCGGTCCCGGCCACCATCACCGGTGCACTGCTAGACAAGAACTCCCGTCGATTCAGCTTCAAGTCCCAAGCCCTCCTGCGGTCAGCAACCGTCAGACCGTCAGCACTTCCTTCTCTTTCGACCGGAACAGCTCTTCGATCCGCTTGATCTCCGCATCCGTCAGCTGCTGCACTTCCTCACTCGCCCGCTTCTCATCGTCGGCAGAGATCAGCTTGTCCTTCGCCGCCTTCTTGATCTGCTCATTGCCGTCCCGCCGGATGTTCCGGATCGCCGTCTTGTGGTCCTCGAGCGTCTTGTTCAGCTGCTTCACCACATCCTTACGCCGCTCCTCCGTCATCGCCGGAATCGGCACCCGGATCACCTTGCCATCCGTCATCGGATTCAGCCCCGTGCCGGACGTCCGGATCGCCTTCTCGATCGCGCCCACCATCGCCATGTCATACGGCGACACCACAATCAGCGTCGGCTCCGGCGTCGAAATCTGTCCCATCTGCGCCACCGGCGTGTCCGTCCCGTAGTAGTCCACCTTCACCTGGTCCAGCATGTGCACATTGGCCCGGCCCGTCCGCGTTGATGCCAGATTCGCCCGGAAGTCGTCCACCGACTTCTCCATGCGCGACTTCAACTCACCATGCACATCCTTCAACGCAACAATACTCGCCATCGCAGAGGCCATCATCTAATCCTTAGGCGCCGATGCGCCACCGCCGATTTTACCCGTTTCTCCTACCCCGCGCCGTCTGCCGAACTTCTCTACTGCGGCCACTTCGGCGCGACCGTGTTGCCGCGCCCGCGATCATCCACCCGCGTCCCGGGATCCTCGTACATCACCGTGTTCAGCCCGCCCACCATCCAGATCACCCCCGCATGCTCCACCTGGATGTAGTTCCGCATCCCCTCCACCACCACATCCGTGCAGTCGCCCGCAATCAACAGCCGGCTGTCATTCGCCACCACCCGGATCGCCCCGCCCTTGTTGCACCGCGAGGTCTGTTCCAGATGCGCGCCCTCGACCCTCACCTCGTCGACCAGGGCCTTTCGCTCCTTCGCCTCAGCGCCAACCGTCATCACGCACGCCAGAAGTGCACTCACAGCCAACCTGCCAGGTCTCATCTACTTCAGCCCCGTCGACTGCGCCTGCTCATGCGCGTGATAGCTCGACCGCACCAGCGGCCCGGACTCCACATGCCGGAACCCCATCCTCAGCGCCTCATGCTTCAAAAACGCAAACTCCTCCGGCGTGTAAAACCGCGCCATCGGCAGATGATCCCGGCTCGGCCGCAGGTATTGCCCCACCGTCAGGATGTCCACCTTCCGCTCCGCCAGGTCGCGAAATACTTCCAGCAACTCGTGCATCTCCTCGCCCATCCCGACAATAATGCCCGTCTTGGTTACAATCTCGCGACCCATCGCCGCCGCGTGCCGCTTTGCATTCTCGAGAAATCCCAGCGACCGCTGGTACCGCCCGCCACTCTTCGCCACCCGGTAGAGCCGCGGTACCGTCTCGATGTTGTGGTTCAGAATCTCCGGCGCGGCCTCGACCACCATCCGCAGCGCCTCGTCCACACCCTGAAAGTCCGGCGTCAGCACCTCCACCTGGCACTCCGGCGCCTGCCGCCGAATCTCGGCGATCACTCGCACAAACGCCCGCGCCGCCCCCAGGTTGTCGTCATCTCGGTTCACACTCGTGATCACCGCATGCGCAATCCCCAGCTGTGCTACCGCGTACGCCACCCGCGACGGCTCATCCTGGTCAATCGGCTCCGGCCGTCCCTTCGGCACCGCGCAAAACCCGCACCGTCGCGTGCACAGGTTTCCCAGCATCATGAACGTCGCCGTCTTATGGTTCCAGCACTCGCCAATATTCGGGCACTGCGCACTCTCACACACCGTGTGCAGATTCAGCTCGCGCGCCAGCTTCTTCAGATTGTGAAACGTCTCCCCCATCGGCGCCCGCGCTTTCAGCCACTCAGGCTTCCGCACCGGCTTCCGCGGCGACACATCAATCTGCACCAGCTCGGCCATCGCAGCAGGAGGAGGAGTCATGCTCAGATTGTACGTCCGCCGCACAGCAACCACCCTCTCACCGGATCCGCCCCTTTCCGGCTCTTGTCGGTTGTCATTCCGACCGAAGCGAGGACCCGCATCTCGCCTTAGCCACCGGAGCGAAGCGACGTACCCACCCGCAGGAACCTCACCGCAGCCGGTCCCGTACCTCAGGCCGTACCAGATACAGAAAAAACACCATCCCAAACAGCGACTGCACCGCAAACGGCCCCCCATGCGTCCGGGTAAACAGAAACATGTACCCCACCGCCAGTAGCAGCGCCCCCGCCGTCGTAATCGCCCATCCCCACCGCAGCATCTTCAGCAGACCAAAGATCCCCACTACCAGCAGCGTGCTCACCCCCAGCACGCCGTACCGCCCACCGCCCGCGCCATACACCCCCTTCAGCGCCGCAAACGTATTTAGCATCGCCAGCACCAGCAGAAACATCGCGATCCCCGCCACCCCGGGCAGCAACACCCCCTTCGGCTGCACCGCCCTTTCCTCAACCTCCGCCATATCGTCTCTCCCAACCACTCCTACACAGTATGCAGATACGCCAGCAGATCCTGAATCTCCTGCTCATCTACTTGCGCGCCCATCGGCGGCATCAATCCATGTCCATTCACAATCGTCGACGTCACCCGCTCGTCCGTCGCCGCCGCCCCGCTATGCAGCGCCGGCTTCTTGAACACGCTGATCAGGCTCGGCCCATTCTTCGGCTGGTCCACCCGCTCATAGTGGCACTGCGCACAGTGCGCGTTGAACGCCATCTTTCCCGCCGCCTGTTGCGCATTCAGCTGGTCGAGCGGTACCGGCGCCGGATACCGCCGGCATCCCACCCCCGCAACCGCCATCAATCCCAGCCCCACCGCCATCAACCCGCCCGCAATCCGTTGCCTCATCTCTTCTATTCTCGCATCGCCCGCACACGCCTCCAACCCTCTCAGCAGCCCGTGTTCACGCGACACAATCCTCACTCCGCCGCCCACACCACCGCCACCATCCGGTCCATCACCTCGCGGTCCGCCGAGCTCCCCGGCGCATGCGTATCCACCAGGATCGAAAACACCACCGTCCGCCCGCTCCGGCACTCCAGGTATCCACTCAGCGCCCGCGCCTCCCCCAACGTCCCCGTCTTCGCAAATACCCGAGCACGGAGCGGAGCGTTCGCGAAGCGATTCACCAGCGACCCATCCACCCCACCCACCGGCAGACTCGTCTTCCATCCCGCAAACCACGGCTGCCCCGCCGCATACTGGAGCAGCAGCACCGTCGCCCGCGGCGTCACCAGGTCGTGCCCACTCAACCCCGACCCATCAAAGAACACAAAGTCCCCCGGATCGATCCCCGCCCGCACCGTCAGAAACGCCCGCACCGCCCCCACCCCTCGCGCCGTCTTGTTGCTTCCCAGTTCCGGCAGTACCGACGGCAGCGCCGCGTTTCCCAGTCGATCCAGCATCAGCTCCGCGTGCAGGTTATTGCTTGTTTTGTTCGTCACCACCACATCCTCCGCCAGCGTCGGCGACCGCCGCATCGCCAGTATCCTCTGCGCCTTTCCCTCCGTCACAATCATGTCCGAAGAACCGCCCGCTATCCCAAACCCTGAGTCGTTCCGCCACCGAGCCTCAACGGCCTTCTCCGTCGCCTTCACCGTCTCCCCAAACTCCCCTGTATCCGTCCGCACCGCATCCCCCGCCCGCGCCGCCCCAGTCACCTGAACCCCCCGCGCCTGCAGCATCCCTTTGAGCGCCATCGCCGCAAACTCCGCCGGGTCATGGATCGCGATCCCCTCCGCATCGGGCTGCGCGTCCACCGCAATCGTCCCGTGCAGCCGCAGCACCCTCGACCCCATCGCCAGCTCCCACCCCACATGGCTCCCTGTCTTCGCCGCCCCCGTCCGCAGATCCGACGCATCCACCGTGTAGTACGCGGGCTCCGCCGGCGTCACGGCCACCGCCGGCCTCTCGCCCACCACCTTGCCCGGCGTCACGACAACATCCAGCTGGTTGTCATTGATCGACATCGCCGAAACCGGCGCCCCGTAATACCACGTCGCATCCTCAATCGACCAGTCCGGCGGATACGGCTCCCACACGTCCGCCGCCACCACATCGCCTTCCACCACCTTCAGCCCCGTCGCCGCCACCTCGTCCGCCATCGCCGCCAATCCCCGCAGCGGATCTTCCTTGACGCCCCCTCCCGCACCAACGCCGGCAGCCGGCCCCGCAACCGCACCAGCCACAGCTGCCTTCCGCGCCGCCCGCTCCGCCGGCCCGGCATACGGCACCTCCCGCCCGGACAGAAACGCATCCCCGTTTCCCACCAGCGTCAGATCGCCCCGCAGCGTTCCCGTCCCATCCCAGACCCCATACCCCTGGATCCGCGTCTCCACCGTCGCCCCCGGCCCCAGCAGCGCAGTCGCCGCCGCCGTCGTAAACAACTTCGCATTGCTCGCCGGCTGAAAGAACTGCCCCGCATTCACCTGAGCGAGCGGCGTCCCATCCATCCCCGCCACCATCACGCCCCAGTGCGCCCGCGCCACCGCCGGCTCCGCCACCATCGCCTCAATCTGCCGCTGCAGCCCGCCACCACCAGCCGCCGCACCACCCTGTGCCCAACTGCGTCCCGCCACCCACCCCAGCACCACCACACCAACCCACGCCGCTCGCATGAGGCGGAGTCTAGCACCGACCCCACCCGGCAATCGCTCACCCGAGCATCACTCCCCCAGGCTCACTTCGTCGGCGCACCCCCATTTACCCGGAAGTGGATCCGCAACTCCAGATCCGGCCCGGTAAACCCCTTCGGCAGCGGCGAAAACTGGCCAGCTCCCGTCATCGCTCCCCACGCCGCCCGATCCATCGCCACATCGCGCGAGCTTCCCTCCAAAGACATCGCCCGAATCCTCCCATCCGGTCCAACCGTGAAGCGAACCAGCGTCGTGCTCTTCTCCTGCTTCGGCGCTCGCGCCTCCTCTGGCAGCAGCGGCAGCCACCTGGCATACACCGCCTTCACCAGGCCCCTCACATAGGGATCAAAGTTCACCCCTCGTGTGTCCGAGAGCACCTCCACCCCGGTATCCGCAGGCCCGTGTCCGACCTCCTCCACCGGCTGTTCCGCAACAAACGGCACCGCCGCCGATCCGCCCTGTTGTCCGGCAGCCCCGGACCCCAACGCCATCGCCGATCCCGCCACACTCAATCCCGCCACCACCAGCCACGCAGCTCGCATACCGCGCAGTCTAGCACCGTCGCACCCGCTACCCGATCAGAAACTCCTGGTCCGCCGGCACTCCCATCGCATGCGCCAGCGCATTCGTCTCGGACGCCGTTCCCACCACCGCCAGGAACTCCGCGTACTGCTCGTCCGTCATCCCCTTCGACCGCGCCGCCGCCGTGTGCGAGTGCACACAGTACGCACATCCGTTCGCACTCGACACCGCCAGGTAGATCAGCTCCTTCGTCAGCGGATCGAGCGCGCCCGGCGCAACCATCACCGCTTTAACCTGCGCCCACATCCGCTCGAGCACCGCCGGCTGCCCCGCCAGGGCTCGCCAGAAATTATTCACAAACGCCGAGCGCCGCGTCACCCGGATATCGTCAAACACCGCCTTCACCCGCGCATCCGCCGCCACCTCGTCATCCGTCCAAAGCCTCACCGTCGCCATCGCCCACTCCCTCCCCTAACGCCGTCCATCCCGCGTTCGCACCGCCATGTGTTGCTCGCCCCTCGCCTCCTTCGCTAGTTCCCCGAAGGCCGCTCCACATGCTCGATCACCAGCACATCCGCCGCCGTCTTCGTCGCCTGCAGCCGCAGCCCCAGCTGCTCCTGCACCGCCGTATAGATCCCCGGCGCCCCCGCTTCCTCGCCGGCCGGCGCCGTGCTTGGCGTCCACGTCAGCGTAAAGTCGTACCGCCCCGGCAATCCGGTCTGATCCACCACCGGCTTCTCCATGAACTCCTGCATCTCAAACGCCACATCCGTCATGGCGCAGTTCGTAAACTTCACCACCTGCTGCCCGTTCTGCCCGTAGCCCGTCTCATCCGGCAGACTCTTCGGATCACTCGCACTCCTTGCGATCTTCGCCCCACCCTTCGCCACCGTAATCGCATACACCGAGAGCTCCCGCCGATCCCGTCGCAGCTTCAGCTGGAACCGCTCCGCCAGCAGCGCCTTCAGCATCCCTTGCATCTGCCGCATATCCGGATACCCCGGCAGATCAGGAACTCCCTTGATGTCGTACCGCTGGTGATCCACCCACCCCGGCGCCTCCACGATCTGTCCCTGATGCACCCCGTACGCCACCGCAACAATGTTCCGCAACGTCTGGTTCTCGACAAAGATCCGGTGCCCCTGCGTGTGAAAGCCATAGCTGGTATTCGCCGGGTCCGACGGCTTCACCGTCGCCACCTCGAACTGTGGAGTCGCGTCCTTCGCCATCGGCCCCAGCGGCGCCTCGTCCTGTTGCCCCGCCACCGCCACCGCACTCATCCCCACCCACGCCACACCCAGCAGCAACGCTCGCCGTCTCCTCGCGATCCTCGCCATCCCGCTACGCCAGCGCCAGGTTCAGGTTCGCAATCGCCTCATCGATCTCCGCCGTGCTCTTATACCCCACCGTCACGCTCTGCACCCCGGCATTGCGAAACGCGAACCGCATCGCCCGCTGCCGGTCCTCGTGGTTGAACACGCCTTCCCCAATCAGCTTCATGCTGATCACGCCCATGTTCTCTTTGCGCACCTGCCGAACATGCGACACCACCTCCGGCACATTGCCCACCACCGGCGCATCATGCTCCTCCGCATCCATCCGCGTGCC
Organism: uncultured Acidobacteriaceae bacterium; assembly: GCA_964235665.1. GTDB lineage: Bacteria > Acidobacteriota > Terriglobia > Terriglobales > Acidobacteriaceae > Edaphobacter. Next base: position 129,533 of record CAXSAY010000003.1, on the reverse strand, counting down.
ATTGTGGTTCACCCGGATCATCGCCACGTCCAGCCACTTGTTTCCCGGCACCTGCCGCAGTGCTGGCAGCCCATGCACCGACGCACCTCGCTTCACCACCGCCCCGCGATGCTGCGCCGCCGCAATCCCGTCCTGCCAGCGCGTCGTCTCTCGCGGCCACTCCCCATCGTGCTGCCAGTGCAGCAGCATCAGGTCGAAGTACTCCGTCTTCGCCAGCCGTCGCAGCTCATCAATCTTCGCCTGCGGATCCACCCCATCGCTCGTCGTCACCTTCGACATAAGCCGATAGCTCTCCCGCGGCAGCCCATCAAGAGCAATCCCCAGCCTCCGATGCATGTCCCCATAGCTCTCGGCCGTCTCAAAGAACCGGATCCCGCGGTCATACGCATACCGCACCTGCCGTGTAAACTCCGCCTGCCCCAGGTCGCGCTGCACCTTGCCACCCATGCTCCCGGTCCCAAACGCCAGCCGCGTCACCATTACGCCGGAGCGGCCCAGCTCCACCCAGTCCGTCGCCGTCTGCACCTCGGCCTCGGCCACCGTTCCCGTCGCCGCCATCAGCGCCCCGGCAGCAACGCCCGCCTTCATAAACTCACGTCTGGAATATCGGCTCATAGGGATCTCCATTGGCAGGCAGCCTATCACATCCAACAGACGTCATCGGCAGGCTCCAGGCCCCAGTCTCTGACCCCCGAGCTCCCGAAATCACGCAGCAGTCCCTTCCGCGGATGACCCGGACCCTCCATGCGGTCCCCGTACACTGCCCTCATGCCTACGCGCCCGCGCCACATCTGGCATCTTCCCCGCGGCCCCGTCGCCCTCGGCGAGCGCACCCTGCTCATGGGCATCCTCAATCTCACCCCGGACTCCTTCTCGGACGGCGGCCGCTTCCCCACCGAGCAACAGGCCCTCACCCAGGCCCTCACCCTCCTCGATGACGGCGCGGACCTCCTCGACCTCGGCGCCGAGTCCACCCGCCCCAACGCCACCCCGCTCTCCCCTGCCGACGAGCAAACCCGCCTCCTTCCCGTCCTCGCCGCCATCCGCCGCGCACGCCCCGACGCTCTCCTCTCCGTCGACACCTACCACGCCACCACCGCCTCGGCCGCCATCGCCGCCGGCGCCGACGTCATCAACGACGTCTCCGGCCTCCTTTGGGATCCACACATGCCCGCCACCCTCGCCGCCGCCAGCCCCGCCCCGGGCCTCGTCCTCATGCACACCCGCGGCACCCCGGGGCAGTGGCCCACCCTCCCCGCCCTCGCCCCCGAAACCATCCTCCCCCTCGTCCGCGAGGGCCTCGCCGCCCGTCTCGCCACCGCCATCGCCGCCGGCATCCCGCCAGGCACCATCGTCCTCGATCCCGGCTTCGGCTTCGGAAAGCGCGGTGAGGAAAACTACCCGCTCCTCGCCGGCTTGCACCACCTGCACACCCTCGGCCGACCCCTCCTCATCGGCCTCTCCCGCAAACGCTTCCTCGCCCCGCCCGAGTCATCGGGCTTCCCGGGATCTGGCGACGCCGCCAGCGAAGCCCGCCTCTACGCCACAGTCGCCGCAAATACCGCCGCCATCCTCGCCGGCGCACACATCCTCCGCGTCCACGACGTCCCCGCCGCTCGCGCCGCCGCCTCCGTAGCCGACCGCCTGCTCAACCAGATCGCCTGACCCCCAACCGAACGAGCTCCACCCAACCCGCCGCCTTACCGCCCCGGCACCATCCGCTCCAGCAACTCCCCCACCACCCGCGCCGGATCCTCCGTCACCCCTGTATGCACCGCCGACACCTGCACAATCGTGTTCCGCGGCGATACCAGCCAATGAAATCGCTCCCGCAGCGAGAGCCGCGCGATTGGTCCACCCTCCGCCACCCCCGCCGCCACCCGCCGAAACGCCTCCAGCTGCCCGGCCACCTCGTCGGTATCAAGCCCCGGCCACAACGCTCGCAGCCGTTCCGTCTCGCATCGCACCCGCGCCTCTAAAAACCGCCGCTCCAGGCAGAACACAATCACCCCCGCATTCACAAACTCTTCAAGCTCCACCCGCGGCACCACCCGGATCACCGCATAGTCGAACGAGCTCCGCGGCCCCGCAGTCCCCACCTTCACCGCCTCACCCAAGCTCCGCTCGTGCACGCGCCGCCTCCTCCGTAAACCCCGCACTCGTCGCCAGCCGCCGCGTCAGAAACTCCGCATACGCCGCTCGTCGCGCCTCCGCATCGCCTTCCTCCTCGCCCACGCCAAACCACGCCCCCGGCACCTCCGCCAGCGCCTCCCGAAACACTCCCTCGTTGAGCCGCCCGCGCCCAAACTCATCCGCCTCCCGCATCGCCGTCGCCCACGGCAGCAGCACGTGCGCCTTGCTCGCCGGAAACACGCTCCGCACCACCCGCTCCCGGCTCTCGGCATCCCTCGGCCAGTCATGCTGCCAGAACAGCGCCGCCCCATGATCGATCGGCCGCAGCCCCTTGTGCCACAGCAGCAGATTCGGGTTCCGCGCCGTCCGGTCCACATTCGCCATCAGCGCGTCGAACCACACCAGCACCGACGCCTCCATCGCCCCCGCCCTATCTCCCGCCGCCGGGTCAAACATCCGCGCTCCCGGCAGAAAGTCCATCCCGGCATTCCACCCGGCACTCCGCTTCAGCAGATCGCGGATCTCCGCGTCCGGCTCGTTCCGCCCCAGCTCCGCATCCACCTCCATCAGCACCAGCTCCGGGATCGCCAGCCCCAGCGCCCGCCCCACACCGCCACACACCAGCTCCGCCACCAGCGCCAGCGGCCCCTGTCCTGCCCCACGAAACTTCAACACATAGAGTCCCAGATCATCACCCTCGACCAACGCCGGCAAAGACCCACCCTCGCGTAGCGGCATGGCATACCGCACCGCCCGCACCCGCCGCAGCGGCAGGCCTTCCGTTCCGGTCGGCGCCTCAGTCGCCATACACCACGTCCAGCAGGTCCGCCGCCAGCGCATGCAGCGGCCGCAGGAGCGGAAAACCCGCCAGCTTCAGCGTAATCAGCAGCATCTTCAGCGTCTTCTCATAGAGCACCCGCGTCTTGCGCTGCTCCTCCGACCGGTCATACACCCAGTAGAGAATCAGCCCCATCTGGTACATCCACAGTAGCCGCGGCAGATACGCCCGGATCCGCGCCGGCAGCTTCACCCCGGACTCCTCCGCCGCCCGCCCGAACCGCGCCACATCCTCCTCGCGAATCGCCGCCGTCTCCGCGCTGAACGGCGACAGCGGATGCTCCGGATCGGTATGCGCGCTCAATGCCGTCAGCAGCCCCCGGTCCGGCGCAAAGTACTCGAGCTTCGTGTCGATCACTGCCCGCAGCCGCGCTTCGAGCGTCTTCGCCTTCGCCATCCGCGCCTCGATCTCCGGCCGCATCGCCTCCTGCGCCCGCGCGTAGAACGCCATCACGATCGCATCCTTCGAGTCGAAGTAGTAATACGCCGCTCCCGTCGCCACACCCGCCTCGACCGCAATCTCCCGCATCGTCGCACGGTCAAACCCGCGCTCGCGAAACACCCCCAGCGCCGCCTCCAGGATCCTCCCCCGCGTCTCCTCGGACTTCGCACCGCCACCCTCAAGCGCCTTCCGCCCGCGACGCAACCCCGGCGCCGCCGCCCCCGCCTCCGCCGCCGTCATCAACCCCTTCGCCATGTCTCCATCATGCCCGATCCCGTGCGCGACGCGCATGCCCTACCCATATCCGAACCCCTCCAGAAACACCGCCGCTCGCCGGACGCCCTCTGCGTCCAGCAAGCGGCATCGTCCTCCCGTCACCCGAGCGGCTCGTCAGCACTCCGCCCTGTCTTGCCGCGATCCAGGTCCGGCACCACCCCGCCATAGCTCGCCGCCCGCTGCCGCATCTTCGCAAACATGATGATGTTGAAGAAGTGCATCGCGCCCAGCAGCAGCAGCACGGTGCCGATCTTTGAACTCTCGAGCTCAATGACCTCCCGCAGCGTGTCCATCGCATACGGCGTCTTCAGCGCCAGCGTAATGTACCCCACATTCACCAGGTAAAACCCCACCACCAGCAGATGATTCACAGAGTCCGCCAGCTCGCCGTTCCCTTGAAAGGCTTCAATCAGGAACACCCTTCCATTCGTGTGCAGCGTCCGCGCCACCCACACCGTCAGTGCCACCGTAATCGCCAGATATCCGAAATAGCACGCAGCAATATTCATCGCCCTTCCCTCCGTCTCCGGCAATCGCCGGTCTCTCTCATAATTTTGAACACGTTCAACATGAACCTACGATAGCGCAGATTCGCAGCCACGTTGCATTTATTTTGAACGCGTTCAGATTATTTACGAGAGGTCGATCTGCCTATCCCTCCATCGCATGGTGCCGATGCACCGTCGCCGCCGGATCCCCCGCCGCATCCGTCACCCAGCTCTCCGTCTGAAACGCCAGAAACACCGCCGTCCACATCCCACCCATCTCCAGAAACAACGCCCCGTCCTGCCACACCCCGTTGTCCCCGCCATGCCCGCCGCCGCTGCTCTTGCCTCCTCCGCTCACCGGATTGCCCTGGTTCATATGGATGTCATGGATCCCGTCCACGACCCCGCCATCGGCATACGCACTCCCAAACGCATACACCACCGCATCGCCCGCAGCGATCGCCGCATCCAGCAGCGCCACCACCGCATTCTCTAGCGCCCGGCTCGCCACCTCCCTGGCCTCGTCCGCCGCCCCCTGCACCGCCCCACTCACCGCCTTCGGCAGGGGCGTCATCGCCGCCCGCGTAATCATCAACTTACCTGCAACCTCCTCCCGCACATAGTCCAGTGCCAGCCCGCCGGGCTCGCTCTGAAGCGCCGTCACCCCCGTCGCCAGGCTCGCCAGCCCCGCCGCGTCCGGCGGCGTGAAGCTCTGCTCAATCGCATACAGCACCTCGCTCCCATCCACACTCTCGATGTTGACCGCCACCGTAAACGTCTCCGCCGGCGTCCCCGCTCGAGACGCCGACGCCACTGTAATCTGGTAGTGCCGGCTCGCCCCCGTCACCACCTTCCCCGCCGTCGGCTTCCCCGTCAACACGCTATAGTTCGCAATCGCCATCGCACGCTCCTTTGCCTTAGGATCGCACTCCCTGCCCTCGCCGGCCGGCCGTAACGTTTCCTCGGGATGCTCGCGACCGCGCGCTACACTCAGAGCCAAATCGCAGCTCATAAGGGGAATCCCGGGACCATGCACGTTCGTCGCGCCCTCGTCCTCCATCTCCTCGCCCTCACCCTCTCAGCCGCTGCCGCCCTCCAGCAAGCCCCGGCCACACCGCCCGCCGGGCAGGCAGATCCGCCCCTGCCTCCCGGCTCGATCTATGATCCCGGCCTCTTCCAGGCGCCCCTGCCGCCCGCCGATCTCGCGTACCTTCACCAGTTCGCCGGAGCCCCCGCCAACGATCTTCTCCGCGACAAGCAGTTCAAGAAGCTCATGAAGCTCTTCGTTCCAGGCTGCATCTTCCACTACGGCCGCGACATGAGCCTCCCCGACGCCCTCGCGATCGCCTTCGATGGCTCTCGCATCCCGGTCGAGCTCCGCGACAACCGCTATCTCCTCGTCGCCGGCCAGCAGGGCCCGTACCTCCAGGGCCGCGCCTTTCTCTGGATCGACCTGCAGACCGGCATTGCCCTCGGCGGCTTCTTCTTCACTCCCACCAACGGCGAACCCACCCCGGCCCTCAATCTGTTCTCGAAGCAGATCAAGGAAGACACGCTCGGCCTGAGCGAACTTCCCCCGGCCTTCGTCGGAGACCTCATTCAGTGGTCCACCCGCGCCCGTATTGGCCCCGTCGTCACCCGCTACGCCATCACCGGCAACAACAAGAAGATTCTCCTCGAGCACGATGAAGACTTCTGCGTCTCCGCCGATGGCACCGTCGCCCCGCGCAACGGCATCTGCGAGCAGCTCAACGCCGAAGCCGCCGATCTCGACGTCACCGCCGCCGACTACCTCGACCAGGTCCACCACGCCACCAACGCGACGGCCTGGATGCTAAGCCCCTCGCAGGTAGCCTGGCTAAGTGTCCGCGACCGCACCTGCGGGGGCGTCCTCGACCCCCTCACCTGTCGCATCCGCATCACCCATCAGCGTATTCGCGTTCTTACTGGCCGCCCGCCACTCCGCTCCTCTTCTATCCATCGTTAGTGCATCAGGAGGACTCGGCGGTTCCGGCGGTTATCTCTCTCGAGGCATCCGGTCTCCGCCTATGCCCGCAACGTGAGGCCAGCAAAGCCCAGCGAGAAGCAGCAACAGGCACATCGAACGTCGCGCACCGTCTCGTCGCAGAGTTCAACCCGCGTTACACCACTGGCTTCGCCGGCTCCACCAGCAGATCCCTGTGCCGGCGCATTGCCATCACCAGCCCCCGCCGAATCTGCACCGCGATCGGCTTTGCCAGCACCACCGCGCACACCGCCCAGATCACCAGCGCATGCCACTCCCATTGCCACAGCAAATGCATCAGCTGCACCGGATGCCGATGACTCAGGTGCATAATCTCTGCCTTCGTCATCGGCAGTCGATGCGTCCGGAACAACACAATCCCGGCATGCACAAACGGCAGAAACAAAAGCCATTGCAAGGGAGCCACGGCATGAATCCCAATCTGCGTCGCCACATAATTCAGCCGGAAGACCCATGCCAGCAGCAGCATGCACACCGTCGTCACCCCGATAAATGGGTTCACCCCCACCAGCAGCGCGATCGCCAGACTCCACGCCAGCCGCTTCGGGCTCACCCCATGCCGCAGCAGTCGCAGCAACGGCCGCAGCACGTGACGCCGAAAAAAGTTACTGCAGCGCGCGGAGATCGTGTCCATCCTAGGTGAGAGCACACGGGAAGCCACTTAGTCGCTTGGCGCCCAGCAAAACTCTTCTCCGCCTCCTCGCGCTCAGGTCTCTCTACAAGTTCCTATGGGTCTCAGCCTCATCGCAAAACACCCTTGTAAAACTGCTCCGTCGCCTGAAGTCCGGTAGCCCTGAATGGAACGTTCGTCGGCACTCCTCGTAGAAACAAGACAAGCCCATCCATCGAGAGGATCTGCCAATGTCGGAAGTGGAGCGTACGTCCTTGGCTCAGGAGCATGCCAGCCAGCAGCAGCAACTTGTGACGCTTCGGCGCGAGCTTCGAGTACAGCGCTGGTTGATGATGGGAACCGTCGTTCTCAGCCTCTCGTCTTTCGTTTGGATCGTGTCGCGTCCCACACCAACCGTAACCGCGACATCCTCAAAGACTGGCATTCTCCATGTCCGAGGCTTGGTCGTTGAAGATCAGAACGGAATCGAGAGGGTGCGACTCGGCGCTCCATTGCCGGACCCCATGGGTGTGGACGGGGTTCGCCATCCTAGACAGGGCGTCATAGCCGGGCTGCTGATCTCAGACGCAAAGGGCACAGAGCGCGGCGGTTACGTAACTGCAGATGCAAGTGATGAGGCGTTCTTCACCCTCGATAGCCGCAAAGGACAGGAAGTCCTTTTCCTGGCAAATCCTGAAGGTGGCACAAACCTCGATCTTTTCGACAAGCATGGGAACGAGGCTCAGCTCACCGTCTTTCCTGACGGCCCGAAGTTTGTCCTGCGAAAGAAGAAGCAAGTCGTTACTCAGCTTCCATAGACCGTCGAAAGCCCGAGATAGCAGGTCAGCTCCTCATCCATCACCGCCGTCGATCCATCCTCCTCATCCGCCGCCCGCCCATGTATCCTAGGGCGAAGAGATCGCGAATGCTCACAGCCCTCCTCCTCCTCACCGCTATCACCCTCCTCGCCGTTCTCGCGCTTCTTCTCCGCAAACCCGCCGGCCCGCAGCAGCTCCCGCAAGAGACATCAACCGATCCCCGCCTGCTCGCCCTCGCTGACACCCTCCCCTCCCACCTCGCTCGTCTCGAAGCCACCACCGCCGCCCGCCTCGACACCCTCGATACCGCTCTCCACAACACCGTCTCCACCGTCCACGCCGAGCTCGCCGCCACCCGCCGCGACGCCGCCGCCGACGCCCAGTCGCACCGCGACGCCATCAACCAATCCGCCCTCCATCTCCGCGACGAAGTCACCCGCATCCTCTCGCACCTCGGCGGCACCATCACCGGCCATCTCACAAACTTCCACACTCATTCCGCAGAAACCCTCGGCGCCCACCGTGCCGACACCACCGCCGCCGCCGAAGCTCTCCGCTACGCCGTCAAGCAGGATCTCGACGCCATCTCCCATCGCCTCTCTCACTTCATCACCGACGCCAGCCGCAATCAGAACGACGCCCGCGAGTCCCTCCACACCCGCCTCGGCGAGCTCGGCACCGCCCAGGCCGCCCACCAGGAAACCCTTCGCTTCACTGTCGAGCAGCGCTTAGACGCCCTCAACTCCACCAACACCGCCAAGCTCGAAGAAATGCGCGCCACGGTCGACGAGAAACTCCACGCCACCCTCCACACCCGCCTCACCGAGTCCTTCGGCCAGGTCACCGATCAGCTCTCAAAAGTCCACTCCGGCCTCGGCGAAATGTCCAAACTGTCCGAAGGCGTCGACGGCCTCTCCCGCATCTTCACCAACGTCAAATCCCGCGGCGGCTTCGCCGAAGTCCAGCTCGGCATGCTGCTCGAGCAGATGCTCGCCCCCTCCCAGTTCCTCCGCAACGCCAAGATCAAGCGCAACACCAACGAGGTCGTCGAGTTCGCCGTCCGCTTCCCCGGCCACTCCGGCGAAACCCTCCTCCCCATCGACGCCAAGTTTCCCCGCGAAGACTTCGAGCGCCTTGAATCCGCCTACGAGTCCGGCTCCCCCACCGAGATCGCTAGCGCCGGCCGCGCCTTTGAGGCCGCCATTCGCACCGAAGGCAAGCGCATCTGCGAGAAGTACATCGAGCAGCCCGTCACCACCCCCTACGCCATCATGTTCCTCCCCACCGAAGGCCTCTACGCCGAGGTCATGCGCCGCGAAGGCCTCCAGGCCGAGCTCCAATCCAAGTGCCACGTCACCATCGCCGGCCCAACCACCCTCTCTGCCATCCTCTCCTCCTTCCAGATGGGCTTCCACATGCTCGCCATCCAGCAGAAAGGTGATGAAGTCTGGAAGGTCCTCGGCCACACCCGCTCCGAGTTCGGCAAGTTCGAAACCCTCATGGGCAAAATGGAAAAGCAGGTCGGCACCGTCCAGAACACCATCCAGGAGCTCGGTACCCGCACCCGCGCCATCAATCGCACCCTCCGCGACGTCGGCGAGCTCGACGCCCCCACCGCCATCCCGTCCCTCCACCTCGAAGACACCCCCACCAACATCCTCCCCCTCCTCGCCGCCACCCAGGCCGACGACTAGCCGGACAGAGTTCTGGCAACCGGAGCCCACCGCCCACCCCTGTCATCCTGAGGCAATGCCGCAAGACCCGCTTCCAACCCACAACTCCCCATAGCACCCGCAACCCACGCCGGAATCACCGGATCGCGTTCATCGCCGCCCGAAACAGCACCTCAAACTCCCGCCCACTCGCCGGCTCCTTCTCAAGCGCCGTCTCCACCGCCCGTTGTGCCAAGACCCGCGGATACCCCAGGTTCACCAGCGCCGAAACCGCATCTTCCCCGTGCGCCCCCAAACTCCCCACGCTCGCCGGTCGCCCGCCCACCTCCGGAATCGCTACCGCCAGATCGTCCAGCTTGTCCTTTAGTTCCAACACAATCCGCTCGGCCGTCTTCTTCCCGATCCCCGGAATCTTGGTCAGCGTCCCATGCTCCTGCGCCCGAATCGCTCCAATCAGCCGGTCCGCAGAGATCCCGCTCAGCACCGTGATCGCCAGCTTCGGTCCGATCCCGGAGATCAGCAGCAGCTTTTCAAACAGCCGCTTCTCCCGCATCTCAGCGAAGCCGAACAGCGCCAGCTGATCCTCCCGCACATGCGTATGAACAAAGAGCGTAGCCTCCCCACCGATCGCAGGCAGCGAGCCAAACGTCTCCACCGAGATCGCCAGGTCATAGCCCACCCCCCCACACTCCACCACCGCCTGGTTCGGGCCCTTCTCGATCAATCGGCCGCGCAGGTGAGCAATCATCGTGCTCGGATTGTATCTGGCCTCCCCTCTTTCGCCCCTCCCGGCTAACACCCGAAGTCACCCGGACGAAAGCAATTTCCTTCCTCTTTCCCTCACTTTGGGTAACCCCTTTCCACTTCTATTTGGCACCTAAGCGGAACTGAAATGGTTACTTGAGCGCAAAGTTCTGCAAACTTCTAGCAATTCCGGCAACGCTCCTCCGTCACACCGTTTGGCCATCTCCTTGCTACATCCTCAGGCAGCAAGACCCCTAATTTAGGTTACGGGTCAACAAAGGCCGGGATTGGCCGATGTATCACTGCAGAACTTCCCGCAAGGGATTGCACCACCTCAAGGAGCGTCACCGATGAGCACACCCTCCCCAGCCCCGGCTCCCGTAGTTACCTCCAGAAGAAAGTCTCGCCGCCAGCGTCTCTTCCTTCTGGTTACCTCCATCGCCATCACAATCGCGATCCTCTCCTGCCCACTCACTCAGGACGCTCTCTCGAAGACCCACACCGGCCGATTCAGCACGCCCGCCCGTCTGCTTGGCCACACCGTGCTCGCCCACTCCTTCATCAGCCTCGCCGATCAAGGCTTCTGGCACGCTGAAGGCAACCGCATCGTCACGGCTCGCGGTACCTCCGTCCGCCTCGCCGGTGTCAACTGGAGCGGCTTCGAGACCACCAACATGGTCCCGGGTGGCCTCAAAGTGCAGGACTTCCGCAGCATCCTCCAATCCATCCACGCCGCCGGCTACAACACGGTGCGCATCCCCTTCTCGAACCAGATGGTCGAGTCACCCATCGTCCCTTCGGACATCGCCTTCGTAAACGCCGCCGGTGCACCCATCAATCAGGAGCTCGCCGACCTCGACTCACTCCAGATCCTCGACCACATCATCGATGCCGCCGGTGAGCTCGGCCTCAAGGTCATCCTCGACAACCACCGCTCCGAGGCCGGTTCGAGCGCCGAAGCAAATGGCCTCTGGTACACCGATCACTACCCGGAATCTGCCTGGATCGCTGATTGGACCACCCTCGCCGCCCGTTACAAAGGCAACAGCACGGTCATCGGCTTCGATCTTCGCAACGAGCCCCACAACGCAACCAACGGGGGCTCCTGCTGGTCCTGCGGTGGCGCCACGGATTGGCATCTCGCCGCCGGGCGCGCCGGCAACGCCGTTCTTCGCGTCAATCCCAGCCTGCTCATCTTCGTCGAAGGCACAGACACCGTCGGCACCGAGTCCGACTTCTGGGGCGGCAACCTGTCCGGCGTTCGCACCGCGCCCGTTCGCCTCGCCATCCCCGGCCGTCTCGTCTACTCAATTCACGTCTACGGCCCAACGGAGTATCAGCAGAGCTGGTTCAACGCCGCCACCACCCCAGCCTCGCTCGCCGCCCTCTATCACCGTCACTGGGGCTTCATCAGCGAGTCAGGAATCGCTCCGGTGTGGATCGGCGAGTTCGGCACCCCCAACAACGACGCGGATGTCGCCAGCACCGAACCGGGATCGGAAGGGCAATGGTTCCAGGCCCTCATCGCCTATCTCGGCAGTCACCCCAGCATCGGCTGGAGCTACTGGGGCATCAACGGCGAAGACCGCTACGGCCTTCTCGACGCCTCCTACCACAGCGCCCCGGCCAACATCCTCAAAGCTCAGGCCCTCGCCAGCATCCGCCGCCCAGCCGCCGCGGCCTTCGAGACCGCTTCCACCGCAGCCCAGCCCATCGAAACCCGCGTCACCTTTGCCGCCCCCACCGCGCCGCAGCCCGCCTACCAAGCACCCACGTATCAGGCATCTGCCTACCAGACCGTGGCCGACGAGGACCTGCTCAATCGGGCCGTCGCCTCTTCAACCCCCCGCCTGGCTCCCAGAGCGATCACCCACCGCTCCACAAACCCGTCGGCCGACTCCGCCGTCGAAAGCTCTGTCGCCGAACAGGTTCGCCTCGCCACCGCCCGTGCTCTCCGGTCAACGGGCGGCCAGGCCGAGTAATAACCGCTCGGGTGCCCCATCCACACCGGCAGCCTCATCGCCGGGGTGGGTGGGAATGTAAACCGCTCACCCTGCCTGACGTTCGTTTGCCCTCACCACCGCCCGTGCCCTCCACACACTTCCGAACCTGGCCAAGTAACAACCCGAGCACACCGCCACAACCGCTCGGGTGCCCCATCCACACCGGCAGCCTCATCGCCGGGGTGGGTGGGAATGTAAACCGCTCACCCTGCCTGACGTTCGTTCGCCCTCGCCACCCGCAAGAGACGCAACCAATTCACGCGAGAGCCCGTAAACTCAAACGTCCAGCCACTAACCTGGCGTTCCAACCCCTCTCCAAGCGCTATCCTCGAAAGGTGTCCCCCCCTCAAGGACCGATCCCATCGCATCCTCGGTGTACCCGAGATCCAGACCTAAGGGCAATGGATCGAAGATTTTAGACAGAAACCACCCGGGGGTGGGCACGGGCGCTACAGTAGTCTCCATGAGTCTCTACCTCGCCGTGGACGCAGGCGGCACACGCACCACCTTTCTGCTCGCCGACGACCACCGCGAACTCGCCCGCACCGTCACCGGCACCATCAAGCGCATGCGTGCCGACGCCGAAACCACCGCCAGCAACCTGGACGCCGCGCTTCGTGAGCTTACCCTCACCTCGGGCCTGCCCATGTCCGCCGTAACCGCCACCTGCGTCGGCGCCGCCGGCTACACCGTCCCCCTGGTCGTCGACTGGATGCACAGGGCCTTCGCCGCCCGGGTAGGGGGCATGTTCCACCTCGCCGGCGACGTCGAGATCGCCCTCGATGCCGCCTTCAGGGGCCAGCCCGGAACCCTTCTTCTCTCGGGCACCGGCTCGAACGTCGCCGGCCGCCTCGCCTCAGGGGAGATCGTCACCGCCGGCGGCTGGGGGCCGGCCTTGTCGGACCAGGCCTCCGGCTACGGCATCGGCCGCGCCGGCCTCCGGGCCGCCGTCGTCGAGCACGACGAGCACGGCAGCAGCGCACTTCTCCAGTCCATCCTCGACCTCTGGCAACTCCCGGACTTTCAAGCTCTCGTTGAGTTCGCCAATCGCCAGCCGTCTCCCGATCTCTCCCGCCTCGCCCCGCTCGTCGTCGCCCAGGCCACCGCCGGCGACCCCGTCGCTCTCCAAGTTCTCGAAACCGAATCCGCTGACCTCGCCTATCTCGCCCGCATCATCCTGACCCGCGTCATCACATCAACCGGTCCCGGCATTCCCCCCAGCCTCGCCTTCGCCGGCTCCATCCTGGAGCACGTGCCTCTGGTCCGCGATCGCGTCGTCGCCCATCTCACGCGCGACATCCCGGCCCTCCATCCCCTGCCCGGCGTCGTCGATCCTGTCGGCGGGGCCCTCTGGCGAGCCCGCCAGCTCGCCGGCTCCGCTCCCGCAGCGCGCCAGGGAAGCCGTCAGGCATGACCCACCCGCTTCAACCCGGATCAGTGGGTGGACCCCATCGCCGCCTCCGGTGCCAGGTACGTCCTCCTCGTCGCCAAGCATCATGGCGGCTTCGTCCTCTGGCACGATCCGCATTACAAATCTTGGCGTCGCCCCGAACGACAAGGGCCCGGTCGTAGAGGCGGACGCGGCCCGCCTCTACGACCGGAGCTGTTATCCCACCAGCTCCGGCCGCTTGACCGCTACCTCCCCCACCAGCTCTCCAAAGAGCGTGTTCGCCCATGCAAACCACGCCCGCGTAAACTGCTTACTATCATCCTTGTTGTAGCTTTCATGCATAAAGCCAAACCCGCGCGCCGCACCTTTCAACATCCCGAATGCGGAGCGGATTTCCGCGTCTGAGTCGCTCGTCAGCGCATACACCATCTGCGACATGGGCCAGATCATACCGAGGCCGACATGCGGGCCGCCAACTCCCTCGCCAGCAACGCCCTTGAAGAAGTACGGATTCCGCGCACTCCAGACAAAAGCCCGAGTCCGCGCATATAGGGACTTGTCCGCCGCCTTCGTTCCTACCGCGCCGAGATACGGCAGTCCCAGCAGACTCGGCACGTTGGCATCATCCATTAGCAGCCGCGAGCCAAAGCCATCCACCTCATAGGCCCACATCGTCCCAGCCGGCGACTGCACGATGGCGTGCTGCCGCAGTGCCGCTTCGACTTCAGACGCCAGGGCGGCGGCCTCGTTCGCCAACGTCGTGTCGTGCAGAATGGCATTGGCCATATCCGCCATCTGCCGCAGACTGACCACCGCAAACAGGTTTGAGGGCACCAGGAACGGAAAGACGCATGCGTCATCAGACGGCCGAAAGCCTGAAAAGATCATGCCGACCGGATTGACAGGATTGCCAAACCCACCCAGCGGCAGCATCTCCGTGGAGGTGGTAGACGCCCGCAGGAAACTGTACGGCCCTGGCCCGCGCTTCCGCTGCTGCACCCTGAATGTGGCGACGACGGTCTTCATCGCGTCATGCCATCGAGCATCGAACGGCTCCGTACCTCCTGTCGCCTTCCAGTACCCATAGCTCAGCCGCACCGGGTAGCACAGCGAATCAACCTCCCACTTGCGCTCGCCGACACCCTGTTTCAGCTCCGTCTTATCAGTGCGGCTCCATACCAGCGGCGGTTGGCTCAGGTCTGCCATAAATGCGTTGGCATAGGGGTCAATCAGGATGCACCGCGCCTGCCGCCGGATGACGCCTTCCAGAAGCTCTCGCAGCTTGCCGTCCTTGCTCGCCAGCGGCAGGTATGGCCATACCTGCGCTGAAGAGTCACGCAGCCACATGGCCTGAATGTCGCCGGTCAGCACTGCTGTGTCGGGTTTGCCCTCAAACATTCCCGGCTCGATGGTGGTGTCGAGTGTGTTCGGGTAGCAGTTCACGAACAGCTGTCGCAGCTCCGCATCCCCAATCCTGGCCGCTCGTTCCAGCAGGAATTGTTCAACGGCCTCGCTGCGGAACCGCCGTTCACCGGGCTTCGGGCGTCCGGCGCGCAGGTCCCAGGGAGCCTTAACGTAGCCCTCCTGGGTCGCTCCCTCTTCAGCCGCCGCTGGTTGGTCCAGTCCCCAAAGCCCCGTCAGCGCTGTAGCGGCTCCTCCTGCCAGCTGCAGCATCTGCCGCCGCGAAGTTGTCTTGCCGATCTCCCTCATGCGCACCCTCGATCCGTCATTGGATTGCCCTAAAGCATCTCTGCCATTCATGGCTCTTCCATCCTACAAAGCTTGGAGGCTTGGGGTTGTTCCCCCGGGAGCCGGCCGGAGGTCAACGGGCGCACGAAGCTCAATCTGAAGGCCGATCCCTCAGATCTCTTCGAAGTCGATCTCACCTCACGCCAGCGTGAGGTGCTGCAGCTCGCTGCCGAGGCCGCTCCACCGAGGAGATCTCCGCTTCCCTCGGCATCTCTCCCAAAACCTTGGAGTTTCACAAGAGCGGTCTCATGAATGAACTCGGCGTCAGCACCACAGCCGAGCTGCCCCGGTACGCCCTCAGCAAAGGGATCATGAGCGGTTAGACCGGCCCGCTGTTGTCTCTTCCCGGAGAGCGGACAGCGAAGCTGCATCCCGTCAAGAGGAAGTTCGTCGTCAAAGGGATGTGGGCAGCCACCCCGTTTGCCTCTTGCCATACTGGAAGCGCAAAATGGTTGCGTTACCAGCTCCACCTGCTCATCTTCGCTGGTGCGACACTTCCTGTACGAGGTTCCTATGCTCTCCCGTCGCCGCTTTCTCGAACGTGCCTCTGCCACCGCCGCTCTTGCTACTTCCACGTTGCCCAAACTTGCGCAGGCAGCCGCTCCGCAGGCAGCAAAGGGCGAGGATCCCCTCCTTTGGGTCGATCCCCGCATCGGCACGGGCGGCCATGGCCACACCTACCCGGGCGCCACGGTTCCCTTCGGCATGGTTCAGCTTTCGCCAGACACGTACAACGACGGCTGGGACTGGTGCTCCGGCTACCACGTCTCCGATACCTCCATCATGGGCTTCTCGCACACCCACCTCTCTGGAACCGGCGGCTCGGATCTCTTGGACTTCCTGGTCATGCCCGGTGTCGGCGAGGTTAAACTCGACGCCGGAACTCGCGACAATCCCACCTCCGGCTATCGTTCCCGCTTCGAGCACACCCATGAGGTCATGGAGCCCGGCTATTACTCCGTCATGCTCTCGGACCCGAAGGTCCGCGCCGAACTCACCGCCACCGAGCGCACAGGTCTCCATCGCTATACCTTTCCGCAGAGCGATCAAGCCTGGATCATCGTCGATCTCAAACACGCCAACTCCAGCGGCAAGAAGTCACGCACCCAGGCGGCAGAACTCGCCATGGTCGACCCCTCCTCGATCGCTGGCGGTCACGAGACCTCGGCATGGGCGCCCAATCGCAAGATCTACTTCACGCTTGAAACCTCCAAGCGCCCCGAGAAGATCGTCTTCTACTCCGACGATAAGGAAACCACTGTACCCGATACCGGAAAGAAACTCTCCGGCGCAAACCTCAAGGCAGTCCTGCATTTCAAAACCAAAACCGATGAGGCCATTCTTGTCCGTGTCGGCATCTCTGGCGCCAGCGCGGAAGGTGGAGCCAAGAACCTAAAGGCCGAGTGCAGCACCTGGGACTTCAACAAGATCCGTGCCCAGGCTCACGCCGCCTGGCGAACCCAGCTCTCCAAGATTCGCGTGCAGAGCTCGAATGACGCTCAGAAGAAAGTCTTTTACACCGCGCTCTACCATCTTTCGCTCGGACCGACGCTCTACGACGACGTCGACGGCCACTATCGCGGCATGGACAACCAGGTCCACATGCTTCCGGCGGGCCAGCATAACTACACGAGCTTCTCCCTTTGGGACACCTACCGCGCTGCCCACCCCGCTTACACACTTATCAACGCGGATAAGGTTCCGCTCTTCGTCAACTGTCTCATGCGCATGGCCGAAGAAAGTCCCGAGGGCATGCCCGTGTGGCCCCTCGGCGGCCGCGAAACCGGCACCATGACCGGCTACCACTCGGCCTCTGTCATGGCCGAGGCCTGCAACAAGGGCTTCACCGGCGTCGACTGGAACAAGGCCTATGTCCTCATGATGAAGCGCGCGATGATCGACAACTATCGCGGCCTCGGTTACTACCGCACCATGGGCTACATTCCCGCCGACAAGGAAGAAGAGTCAGTCTCGAAAACCTTTGAATATTGCTATAACGACTTCGCCATCGCGCACGTCGCCAAGAAGCTCGGCAAGCATGACGATGCGGCCATGCTGACGAAGCGTTCCACCAACTATAAGAACTACTTCGATGCGTCCACTACCTTCATGCGACCGAAGCTTGAAAGCGGCAAGTTCACTGCCCCATTCGATCCGATCGATATGGGCCACTCGGACGAGTACCGCGACTACACCGAATCCAACGCCTGGCAGACGACCTTCGGCATCCAGCATGATCCCGCCGGCTTGATCGCGCTCTTCGGTGGCCGCCAGCCCTTCATCACTAAGCTCGACGCGCTCTTCAGTGTTCCCTCCACTCTGCCAAAGAATGCGCCGCCAGACATCGCCGGCATGGTCGGTCAGTACGCCCACGGCAACGAGCCCTCCCACCACATCGCCTATCTCTACGTCTACGCCGGTGCCCCGGCCAAAACGCAGGCGCGTGCCCGTATGCTGCTTGAAACCATGTACTCGCCAAACCCGGATGGCATGCAGGGCAACGAAGACGTCGGTCAAATGTCAGCGTGGTACATCCTCAGTGCGCTCGGCTTCTATCCTTGCAACGCCGTGAGCGGCGACTACATCCTTGGCTCACCGCTCTTCGAGCACGCCACCCTGCAACTCGCCAACGGCAAGACACTCGAGATCAAGGTCAATCGGAAGGATCCGGCGCACCAATACATCCAGGCCTTCACCCTTAACGGCAAGCCACAGCAGCGCGTCTGGTTCAATCACAGCGAGATCGCACACGGCGGAACCGTTGTGCTCGATATGGGTCCCGAACCCAACCAGACACTCGGCACAGATCCGGCCTCCTTTCCCCCTTCGCTAACTCTCTAGGACAAGGGCTGGTGTAGAGGCAACTCCGAATCGTACAGGATCATCAGGCTTCCATTCGTCTGGCAGCCTGATGATCTGGCATTCGCTTGCATCTGCGATAATTCGGTCAACTTCTCAGCAGATAAGCCGTGTTCCGCTATGTGATCCTGAAGTGCTCAGAGGAGTCACACGGCGCTGACTGCAAACTGCTCATGTCTAAGCCCGCAAAGGATATCGTGCTCTCTCCCGTACAGGACATTGTCTTTGAGCTCTGTGCCGAGACGCTTGACGCCTGCCTCATCGCCAAGGCGAGCGGCGTCGCCCGCATCGAGCTCTGCGCGGATCTAAGCGTAGACGGCCTTACGCCCAGTCACGCCCTCATCCACCAGGCCGTTCAGCAAAGTGGTGTTCCCGTCTTCATGCTGCTACGGCCACGTGCTGGCGACTTCATCTATACCGATTCCGAGTTCTGCCTGATTCGCGAAGATCTCCTCCACGGCAAGTCACTCGGTGTGAGCGGTTTCGCCCTGGGCGTGCTCCATGGGGACGGAACCGTCGATGAAGAGCGAACCCGGCAGCTAGTCAGCCTGGCGCACCCGCTTGAGGTGACCTTCCACCGCGCCTTTGACGTCACTCCTTCGCTGCCGGAGGCACTTGAAGCTGTGGTACGCACAGGCTGTCACCGCATCCTCACCTCCGGAGGAGCCGCGGACGTCTTCCAGGGCGCTGCGCACCTCGCGGAACTCGTCCAGCTCGCTCGCGGCCGCGTAGACATAGCAGCCGGCGGTGGTCTCCGCGCCGAAGGCGCCGCCACCCTTGTTAGCACCACAGGCGCACGACACTTCCACGGCTCGGTGCGTCGCGAGCCATCCTCAGAGGCACGGCTGCAGCCGGTCAACCCGCTTGACGTGCAGCTGCTCGTTGCTAAGTTGCAGACGGGGATCTCCTCCCCGGCTTAACGCGAAGGCTCCGTTCACGACGCCGGAGTTAGAGCGCTCGCGGCAGCCAGACAGCGATCTGAATGTACTGCCGCAAGCCGAGGGGCCAGAGATGTGAGTCTGGCCCTCGGCTCTTTCGTCATTAGAAGTTGTAGTGCAGAGCGAGCTGCACAGTACGCGGGCCACTTCGTGTGTTGGTAATCTGCCCGAAGCTCGATGGATTCGAGACATCCGTTCCAGGATTGCCGTAACTGGCAAAGTTGAAGACGTTGAAGACATCCGCATTGAAGCCGATGGACTGAGCCTCTGTAATGTGGAAGTCCTTGTTCGCGGTCGTGTCAATCTGCTCGAAACCGGGCGCCCGCTCGGCGCCGACCCGTGAGGTCCCAAAGGCAAAGGACGCCTCAGGCCCGTAAGCGCAGCTTCCGTTATCAGCTCCGCTGCAAGGCACAGCAGATGCGTCGGTGCCAAACCAGTGCGCAACGCCACGATTGACCACCGTGAGCTTGCGGTACTGGTTGGCGCGCGACCCGCCATAGCTGTTGGTTCCGCTATTCTGCGGGCTGGTGATTGTGAGCGGCAGACCCGAATACGCGATGACGGTACCGTCGATGCGCCAGCCGCCGAGGACGAGCTCAAGGGCGCGATTCACGTTGCCCCCAAACGCTCTGCCCTTACCAAATGGCAGAGCGTAGGAGCCGTTCGCCGAGAGGTTATGGCGTACATCCTGGTCGGCAGGACCGTAGTCGCCGGCAAGGTTGTAGCCGTCCTGTGTGGCCGTAGGGCCGGACACGTTCGACGCTCCGAAGTTACCCTGACTGTTGGTCAAGGCATGCGCGTAGGTGTAATTGACCGTCGCTTGAAAGCCTTTGCTGACGCGATGGCGCAAAGTCAACTGTGCGGCGTTGTAGCTGGAGTAAGCCTCGGACTCAATATCAAACAAGCGGTTGCCACTTCCGACCAGGCTGTCGAACGGCCCTGCCGCACCCGCGCTGGCCTGGGCTGGCGTAAGCTGATTGGCGTTCAGATAATCAACCAGGTGCTGACCGAGCTCTCCGATATACCCAATCTGGACGGAGGTGGTGTTGTTGATCTGGTACTCCGTCGTAAGCGAGAACTCTTGGAGATATGCGGGTTGAATATGCTGCGGGTAGGCCGTGAAGCCCGAGAGATTTTGAGAACTGCTGCTGATCGCAAAGCCATTCTGCACCGAAAAGGGACTGCCTCCGCTCGTAGCGGTGGGCGTAGGCGCAGTCAGTGCGGAGAAGTTTGAGAATGGCGGATTATTGATCAGGCGCTCGCCGCTGGAATTGCCCTCAAGGAAGCTGGTCGTTCCGTAGCCGCCACGTAGAACGAAGCGCGGCGTGGCCTGAAAGGCAAAGCCGAAGCGGGGCTGAAACTGATCATAGGTTGGCTGGTAGCAGCCCGGATTACTACAAACGACCGATCCTGCGGGTGCGCCGGTAGGCACATGGCCGGCGTACTCGACGATGCCGCGCTGCGGGCCATCCAGAAAGACGTTCGCCGTGCGGTTGTTGACCTCAGCGTAGGGCTGGTCATACTCATATCGGAGACCCAGGTTCAGCGTCAGCCGGTCACTCACCTTCCAGTCATCCTGGAAGAAGCCAGAGACGCGATACTGCCTCTGACCAAAGGCGCCGTTCGACAGGCTGACCGTCTGGTCCGACGAACGATCCAGCACCCAATCGGCAGGACCGTACCCAGCCGCACCTTGCAGACCGGTGTAGTTGCCATTGAAGCCGAATGTCCCGAGCTGGCCGCCATTTCCATAGAGGAAGAAATTTTGCTGATAGCGCAGCACCTGTGCCCCAATGCTCAGGAAGTGTTTGCCCCGCTGAATGGTCAGAGTGTCACCATAGCTATAGGTGTTATCGCGAAGGATCTGGGCCTGTCCGGGAACACCGACACCGCTCAGATTATTGCTGACATTCTGGTAAGCAAAGCCGGCAAACTGCTGTGGTGCGGGCGCTGGAATACCGACAACCGCATCACCATTGCTGAAGGCACCCGTGGAGTCAAACGGGATGTTACTGTCCCACCGAATACGCGTGAAGCCGACACGCGCTTCGTTAACGATCGAGGGAGAAAGGGTACGAACCCAGGTGGCGCCCCCCAGATGATCAGGATAGCTATCCTGGTTCGGAAAGGAGATCGCGAGCACAGCATTGCTGGTGTCCGAAGCGATGCCTTGAGAGTAAAAGGCGGTGATCTTATCGGCGGCCCGTGGATCCCACTCGATCTTTACATCACCCTGATCATTGCGGACCCTGCTATTCGTAGGACCAATGAAGTTATTCTGAATCAGCTGGTCAGTCGGCGTGTGATTCGGCAGCGGATAAAACTCCGGATGAGCCGCGAGATAGCGAACGACAGGATTGTTGACCGCAAGTCCCTGATCGTTCGCGTAAGGCTGGAACCCATTCTGCGTGTCGTAGAGCTGGATCGGGGCCGGCGTTCCGTCAGCGTTCTTCAGTCCTTCCAGTGCCGAAAAGTCACCCTGGCGCATCGCCGCGGTTAGTACGCTCGCCGTGCCTGAGCCACCACGATGATTCCGCGCTCCCTCATAATCGGCAAAGAAGAAAAGTTTATTGTGCAGGATCGGTCCACCGATGGTGCCGCCAAAGATGGACTGGGTGTAAGGATTTTGCGACACGCCCGAAAAATTATTAGCCCAAGTATTGGCAGTAAGCTTCTGGTTTTCAAGAAAGCCGTACGCACTTCCGTGAAAGTTGTTGGTGCCGCTCTTAAGCACGGTTACGATATCGCCGCCGTTTACGTTGCCGTAAATAGCTGGCGCGTTAGCCGAAATAACCCGTATCTCTCCGATCGCATCGGGCGCGATGTTATAGCCGATCAGATTGTTCTGCGTCTCGTTGATATCAATGCCGTCCAAGGTGTAGTTATTTGCCTGGGCGCGGTTTCCGTTGATGGTGACGACGCCGCTATTAAACGTATTGCGTTCGATCGCGTTGTTGCTCGTCAGACCAGTAGGGTCCGTGTTGACGGCGCCAGGCTGAAACAACGTGACCGATGAGAAGTTTCGCCCATTCAGCGGGATCTTCGAGATGTCATTAGATGAGAGCGAGAGGCCCAGCGTCCCATCGTTGGTGTCTAGAATGGGCGCCAGGTTCGCTTCAACGTCCACCGTGGTAGCAGCACCAGCAGCAGAGATGTGCGCGTCTATCTTCGCTGCCTGATTGATCTCCAGCGTGAACTGCGGAATGGTAAGGGGCGAGAAGCCTGTCGCCGTCACGTCAATCCGGTACGTCCCGATCGGCAGAAAGCGCAGCGAGTACACGCCGGCATCGTTGCTTGTCGTCGGGGTCCGAACCCCTGTGGTCGTGTTGATCGCGACCACAGACGCATTCGGGACAACCGCCCCACTTGGGTCAGTCACAAGTCCGTTGATGGATCCACTCGTCGTCTGACTCAGGGCAGCTACGGAGGACAGGATCGCGAAGGTAATGGTGCTTTGTGTGGCACGGGTCAGAAAATTCGGTCTCACGTAGTGCTTCCTTTGGGTAAGCGCGCCTTTACTTCAGGACAGAGAAAGGCGAGGCAATCTCAGATCTGCTTGGGAGTCTCTTCGAGAACAGAGACTAAGGAGTGGCATCGGTTCATTCGATCGGCTACAGCATGCTTCGCCAAGTGACGTCCTCATCCACACAGGCTCGTGCCAAAAGGTGTGAATCCAGCGTTCACCCTGCAACCGATGTTGCGTGCAGAGCAATCGCCGCGAGCGATGGAGGAGTACTTGGCTGTCTTGGTGCTGAGAATAGGACGTGAGCTGGCCAATGTCAATCAATATCTCCACACTTTTGCGCGTATCAGCGCGATATGCGCAGTTTCTAGCCGAGCAACTCGGAAGATACACTGGCTTCCACTTGGCAGTGCGGTTTTGTCGGAGGGGGACTTGGCTCAGAAAACACAGGATCGCGCGAATCAGATCCTGCACCTTTTGCTGCAGCGCGGAAAGTGCAGCGTCGATGAGCTGGCCGGCCAGGTCGATACCTCGGCCGCAAGCGTGCGCAGGGACCTCACGAAACTGGAGCACCGCGGTCTTGTACATCGTACCCACGGCGCCGTCGAACTCGCAGGCAAGATGACCTACGAGCCGTTCCGTTTCGACGCCGCCTTTCCGCTCCGCGAAGAGCGCTTCGCCGACGAGAAACGCCGCATCGCCATTGCGGCAGCGCAGCTCGTCCTTGAAGGGCAGACTGTCGCGTTAGCTCCCGGAACCACCACGACTCAGGTCGCTCGAAGCCTTCGCCATCGCACCAACATTCATATCGTTACTAGCGCGGTCAACATCGGCATGGAGCTTTCGAGCCTTCCCTCGCTGCAGGTCACACTGACGGGCGGCTCGGTCCGTTGGCCCGGCGCGTTCTCCATGGTCGGCAAAACAGCCCATGAGGCTATTGAGCGACTCTTCTTCGATATCGTCTTTCTCGGCGTCTGTGGGGTGCATCCGGAACATGGCATCACCGTCATCGAGCCGGAAGAGGCCTTTCTCCTGCGCGCCATGGTGCTTCACGCAAAGCGCGTCGTCATTGTTGCCGATGCCAGTAAGTTGGGCACCTTCAGCGCCGCTGGCATCTGCTCACTCAAGGAGATCCACACCATCATCACGGACGATGCTGTAGAGCCTGAAATCGTACGGACCTTCGAACAACTTGGCATCGGGCTTGTGGTGGTCTGATCGGTAACGCTTGCTGACCGTGAGAGCGGGTCCACTTGCGCGCCTCACAGTACGCCGCCTCCATCCTTTGGAGGAGTAACGCGTCCCTCTCGGGGAGGTCGCTTCCTCCTGTAGCAAGCGCGTTCAATCAAGCTATCCGCAGACCAGCCGAAGCGTCCCGCTACGGTATGGCGACCGGCTCCTGCTTCCGCTCGCCTTGCTGATGGGCGTAGCCTGTGCAGAGATATCCCAGCATGTGGCAGCGACTCAGACCTTGGAAAGAAGCCGACCGAAGTTCCGCCTGCATACGCGGCCTCCGTCGACTTGCGTTTGCCCTGTTCTGCCTGCCGTGTCTTGCTCTTCCCGGACAGGTCACGCGACACTTCGGTCATCAGGTCTGGACCACCGAAGACGGTCTCCCGCAGAACAGCGTGCACCAGGTCTTGCAGACGCGCGACGGCTATCTTTGGATCGCAACTGAAGGCGGTCTCGCCCGCTTTGATGGGGTTAGCTTTACCGTCTTTCGTCGCGAAGAGCAGCCTGAGTTCGCTAGTGACGACATCGCTTGCCTGGCCGAAGATACCCAGGGTGCTCTTTGGGTCGGCACCACCGATGGCCTCGTACGTTTTGCAGACGGCCAGTTTACCCGCATCTCGCTCGGCCATGCCGCTCTCCCGTCTTCCGTGCAGGGACTGGCAGCCGCCGGGGATGGCTCTGTGCTCGCCCTCACGGCGGCCGGTGTCACTCGCATTCAGGGGTCACAACCCGTCCCGCTGCCCTCAGTCGCAGACCCTATAGAGACCATCACGCAGGCCCCTGATCACTCGGTCTGGATTGCCGCAGGCACGCATCTGCTGCAGAACATCGCCGGTCACTTCATCACACGGGCTGACCTCAGCTCCATCGGACAGGCGTTGGAGTTGCACATCGATAGCAATGGCGCAGCCTGGATTCGAACTCCCGCCGGCATCGTTGTGCGGCCCGCGGAAGCACCCGTTGACCGCCGCGATCCGTCGTTTCAAAAGCTTGGTGGCACGCCGCCGCTCGTAAATACCTTCCTGCACGACAGTCTGGGAGAGCTCTGGATTGGCACCAAGCGTGGTCTCTTTCTTGCCGCCACGCCCACCAGCAAGCCCGTATCCGTTGAGGCCATCGGCGATCGTTCTGTGCTCTCCATCATGCGTGATCGCGAAGGCGATCTCTGGATCGGCACGGAAGCCGACGGGCTGCACATCCTGCGTCCGCAAAAGGTCCAGCAGATCCCCGGCCTCGGCGACCACATGGTCACGGCGCTCGCGCAGTCCAGCGACGGCCACGTCTGGATTGGCACACACGACGATGGTCTGCGTGTCGCTCGGCCTGACCCGGCTGCAGGTCAAACACCAGCGGATGAGCCCAGGCTCGCCGCTGCCCTTCCGAGCAAGCTCGTTCTGTCGTTAGCGAGCGGGCCGCAGAACGACGTTTGGGTCGGCACGCTCGATGGTCTCGCTCACCTCGATGGCGGTAAGGCTGATCGCTACACCTCCGCCGACGGCCTTCCGGACGACGTAATCCGATCCCTTCTCGTCGACGACGATCGCTCGCTCTGGATCGGCACCCGCCGCGGTCTTGTCCATTGGCTCCCCGGCTCAGGAAACCCCTTCCAGCGTGTCAACGGTCTGCCCAGTGACCTCATCGGTGCCTTGCTTCGTAGCCGTCATGACACTGCAGGTCCCGGCCCGAGCCACCCCTTATGGGTCGCAACCCTGGACGGCCTCTCCCGCATCGACGGCAGCTCCGCTGTGCCGATCGTTCACAGTTACAAGTTTCGCGCGGCATCAGACGCGGACATCATCACCTCCCTTGCAGAAGACCCCAGCGGATCACTTTGGATCGGCACCCGCAGCCACGGCCTCGCCCGGATGACCGGCTCCGACCTCCAGACCGTCTCGCAAGCCGTCCTGCCCCGCAACATCAACTCGCTTCTCGCCGATGCGCGCGGCTATCTCTGGCTGGGCACACCACGCGGCATCTTCCGCGTATCCACTGACGACCTCGGCCGATGTCTCGTCCACGCAGACTGCTCGTTGCCCGTAGCGCGTTTCGGCTACGCCGATGGCATGCTGACGGAGGAAACTACCGCCAGCGGCCATCCCGCTGCGCTGCTCGCTGCCGACGGCACCCTCTGGTTCGCCACAACCAAAGGCATCGCGACGCTTACGCCCGCAACCATGCACGAGACCGCGGTGCCTCCTCCCGTCGTCCTCCAGCGCTTCTCCGTCGACAACCAAAACCAGCCGCTCGCGGCGCCATCACTGCACTTTCCCTTCGGTCATACCAGTCTCGCCTTCGACTACGTCGGCCTGAGCTTTGCCGCGCCCGCTCGCGTACAGTACCGCTATCAGCTCGAGGGCTTCGACAAGCAGTGGACGGAGGCCGGCACGCGCCGTACCGCCTACTACACCAGTCTCCCGCCGGGCACGTACACCTTCCGCGTTCAGGCAGCCAACAGCGATGGCATCTGGAACCGCACCGGTGCACAGCTCGCCTTTACCATCCTTCCGCCGTTCTATCGTCGCGCCTCGTTCTATCTCCTGGTCGCGCTCGCGCTCACATCTCTTGCCTACGCCATCTACTACCTGCGAGTTCGTCAGCTCCGGTCGCAGTTCGACGCCGTCCTTGCAGAACGCAGCCGCATCGCCCGCGAGATTCATGACACGCTTGCGCAGAACTTCGTCGGCATCTCCATTCAGTTACAAATCGCCGAGCAGCTCCTCGCCGTGAACAACACAGCCGCCATCTCGGAGCAGCTCGTGCAGACGCGCGCTTTGGTTCAGGAAGGCCTCAACGATGCCCGCCAGAGCATCTGGGAGCTGCGCGCCAGCGTAGCGCAGGATAGTCTCCCCACCCGCATCTCCCGCGCCGTTGAGCGATCCGCGCGCGACGGCATCGAGGAGCACGTCACCATCGGCGGCATCTATCGTCCGCTCGATGCGGCGATCGAAAAAGAAGTTCTCCGCGTCGCGCAGGAGGCTCTGGCCAACGTCGCCCGGCACGCTCACGCAACCGCAGTCAACATCGAGCTACGATACGACTCCGATCGCCTCCTTCTCGCCGTCGTGGATAATGGCAAAGGCTTTGATCCCGACACCGTCTCCACAGCCGGCGATCACTTCGGCCTGCAAGGCATGCGGGAGCGCGCTGCCGGTCTGGGAGCGACATTGTCTGTGACCAGCACTCCCGGGGGTGGCACCTCGTTACGGCTGGCTGTGCCGCTCCCCAAACCAGAAAGGCGCACTGTATGACTGATCGCATCCGCATCCTCATCGTTGAAGATCATCACGTCGTTCGCAAAGGTCTTATGGCGCTTCTGCAGGCCAGTCCTGAGGTCGAAATCATCGGCGAAGCCAGCGATGGCCTCGAGGCGATCGAGCGTTTCCACGCCCTGCAACCGGACATCACGCTGATGGATCTCCGCCTCCCCAAACTTGGCGGAGCCGATGTCATCACCCAGTTGCGCGCCAGCGATCCCAACGCGCGCTTCATCGTGCTCACCACCTTTGATGGCGACGAGGATATCTACCGCGCCCTGCAGGCCGGCGCGAAAGCCTACCTGCTGAAAGGCATGACTGTTGACGAACTCCTGACCACCATTCGCGTCGTGCACAGCGGCAAGGCACGCATCCCGGCAGCCATCGCTGAGAAACTGGCCGAGCGAGTCAGTGGGCAGGAGCTCACACCGCGCGAGCTCGGTGTGCTCGAACGTATCGTCGCCGGTCGTGCCAACAAAGAAATTGCCGCGGATCTCCACATCTCTGAGACCACCGTCAAGTCCCACGTCAATAGCCTGCTCAGCAAGTTGGGCGTCGCTGATCGCACCCACGCCGCCACGCTCGCGTTGCAGCGCGGCCTCGTCCATCTCCCTTGAGGATCCACATGACGCGCCGCTCCCTGCTCCTGCTTCTTCTCACTCTCTATTCTCTTCCTTCGTCGCTCTTTGCTCAGACCAGAGCAGGCTGGCGAATC
This sequence comes from uncultured Acidobacteriaceae bacterium, assembly GCA_964235665.1. Classification (GTDB taxonomy): domain Bacteria; phylum Acidobacteriota; class Terriglobia; order Terriglobales; family Acidobacteriaceae; genus Edaphobacter. Next base: position 101,882 of record CAXSAY010000003.1, on the reverse strand, counting down.
GCGTCCCCCCAGGAGCTCGAAGCCGCCCTGCCCGTCCGCGCTCCGGTCGAAAAGGAACACATCGAAACCGAGATGCGCACTGCCTCCGGCATCATCAACACCCAGGGGCAACTCATCGCTGGCGTCGTGATGATCACCGCCGGCTACTCTGCCGATGGCAAATACTCACACTATTTCCTAGTCGACAATGCCATCGACGTTAGCGGTATCGCTCTTCCAAAAGGTCGCTATGTCTTCGGCTGGAGACGCGATGGAGACGGTCTTCGCGTTACTTTCTACGATGCACTGAGCGGTGCGGAACGAGGCAATGCGATGGCTCGACCCATGCCCACCGGAGTTCGCGTCGAATCCTTTCGTATCTGGCCGCCAACCGATCGCGCCGTCCTGCAGATCGGTCGCTTTCAGCTTCCCTACACACTCCCCACCAGCGATTCCCATTGAAGCCAGCATCGCAGTTCCTACTCCTCCGATAGATGGAGTGAGAACAGATCGATCGGTTGAGGCGCACCCACGGAACGCGCTCTAATCTCAACCATGTAGTCGACCTCCACGGCGCCCGCCTCACGGGCGCCTTTCTTTTACCCATTATGCCAGCTCTAGTAGAGCCTCTGAGTCGTCATTTCCTTGCACAAAGGCTCTGACATGCCGGCGGCACAATCGCTCTTGAGCGCGACGCGTGGCGCAGCCGCAGACCCTCACAAGACCCACGAAAGTTACAATCGCCTATGCGCAAGATTCTCCGGGTGCCTTGGGTCGGCCCGATCTTACTGTTGACAGTCACCTCCGCTTACCTGCTCTACACGTTGCAATTCCGCTTCGGCGGCTATGATCTCAGCCCCTTGATTGATTCAGGCTGGCGTGTCCTCTCAGGACAAAGACCGAATCAGGATTTCATCTGCACCTTTCCTCCAGTTCTTTACCTCGGGGTCGCTGCAGCCTTCCGCATCTTTGGAGTACGTTGGGTTTCGCTTTCGTTGGCCTCTGTGCTTTACACCGGCGGTCTCAGTATCCTTGGGCTTCGAATCCTTCACGTCCTTCGCCATCAAGTCTCCGCGCGTGTCGCACTCCGGCTCTCCTGGACCTTCGTAATATTGCAGCTTTTACCCGTTCTGCTTATCGGCCATCCTTGGCACTCCTCTTGGACTGGTGCGGCCGCCTTGTACGCGCTCTTGGCCACTTTCGCGCTGGCCTTCCCCTCGCTTGCACCAGCCAGACCTGATTGGGAGTTGCTGCTGCATCTTTGCTTTGCAGAGAGCCTCCTTCTCCTCGCAAAACCAAACACAGCGCTCCCGACTCTTCTGGTCTGCACCGTCGTTCTTCTCTTGCGACCAAAGCGTTGGCATCAAGCACTGCTGCCTCTCGGCTGCGCACTCGTCCTTTCCTCCGTCGCTCTGCTTACTGCGCATACAAATCTGCTCGCGACGTATCACATGTACTTCAGGCTCTCCTCAAGGCTCGGCGCCGATAGCGGCTTCGGTGATCTCTTTGCCGATCCCTTCGTTCCCGGCGGGCTTCCTGATCTTGCTGTTTATCTCGCCGTCCTTCCGTCCGTTCTGTGGATCTTTTGGGTGGTTGTTCACAATCTCCGCGAAGCCCGCCATCTCTGGATTTGTGCTCTCGCCCTTGGCGCGGTCGCGATCAGCATCCTTGGCCTGGGAACAAATGTCGAGTTCCGCCTTGTTGACATGCCGTGCCTGCTTCTCGGCGCCGCCCTTCTCGCAACAGCCCTGCCACAATGGACTTTCAGTCTGCTTGAGGGCGCCTTCGCTCAAGCCCTTTTCTCCCTTTTCGTGATCGGGTTTTTCTACGCGGAGACCCGGGCGCGCATGCAGGCGGTCGGCCAATGGGCTGATACAAGCTGCGGACCTCTCGTCAACCATCGAGATCCTTTCTTCGGCAGCTTCCACGCCTGCGGCCCCTTCTTCTCTGTCCTTTCTGCAGTCGATGCGATCCATGGAACTCACCCTTCATCTCGCATCTTTTTTGGCCCCCGCATGGAGTTCCTCTACGCCAGGGAACATCAACTCTCGCCGGTAGGTCTGCCGCTCTGGTGGCATCCTGGAAGCTCTTTTCCGGAAACAGCACTGCCACAGATCATCCGCGCTTGGAACGACAATCAGTTTGAGGTACTCATCTTTTTGCACGACGACCGCACACGTGTCCCAGCCACGATCCTGAGCACCATCGATACCAAATACCAGAGAGTTGCGGTCACGGAAGCCACCCAACGGAAGGCGTCCAGCCCTCTAGCCGAAGGACAGATCGACGTCTATGTCCGACGCTGAAGTTTTAGCACCTGACCCCATGCCTATACCTTCGCTGGATGCAACTGCTCCTCGTTCTCACGATCCTGCGACATCGCAGCGACATCACGATGACCGGGCGTTGCGGACGGCGCGATCCTGTGACCGAATCGGATCAGCGGCTTCTCAACCAGGAAATAACTCATCAGCGCAGCCATCAGCGTTGCCACATACTTCCATGGGCGCCCTGAAAGAAACGTCAACACCGGAGAGTGCACCAGGTCGCCTAAGTACACCGGAATAAAAAAGAGGATATGCCACAGATATATGCTGTAAGACAATCGGCCCAGAAACCTGATCGGCGCCAACTCAAGAAAGCGCGTCGTGAGGCTTCGCGGATGGAGCATGGTTGCGACCACCAGCAAGGCAAACCCAAAAAAAACCATCTCGCGATTCACAATGAGGTACAAGGTCAGCAGAAAGGTATGCCGCCACTGCTCAAACGATTGCGTCGCCACTGTCCATTGGTGAGCCAGCGTCAGCGCTAGAGTTAGGAGCGCCGCGACCCATGGGTAAAAGTATCTCTCGACCTTCGTTCGCACCTGCGGAATACGAATCAGCATCGCCAGGAGAGCTGGCACTAACAAGAGCTGTAGGATCCAATACGTTCGGCGCGGGGATATCGTCGGAGAGAATCCGCTATGATCCGTCGCATAGCGCTGGCCTTCCGACAAAACAAGCAGGACCAAGGAGAGAGCGAAGATCCGGTATCTGCCGAAAACAACGATTAACAGCGAAAGCAGAGTATAAAAATGTTCCTCTACGGCAAGCGTCCAGAAATGGCCCAGAAACGCAGCAGCACCCGGAGGTGTGCTCTCCGTTACGAGAAAATTGATGTACGAAAGACCTGCACTAGCCCAGTACTGCCAGTTCGCCTTGATGACGCCGCCCGCAAAGAGCAGTGCAACAGCGGCAAGGTAGCAGAAAGCCGCCGGTTGGATGCGGAACAGGCGCCGCACATAGAACTGACCGAGGTTCACCCGGCCGGTCTTCTGCTCATCTTCTAGAAGACGCCAACAAATGAGAATGCCGCTAATCGCGAAGAAGAACTGAACGCCCCAGCCACCGAATCCCTTCCACTCCACATTGCTGTGGCCCGCAATCGACCAGGGAAGATCATGGGTCAGCAATACACCGCAGATCGCGACTGCCCGCCATCCATCCAGCGATGGAAGATAGCCTGACTTCTTCAACGCTGGTTCGGTCATCAAGAGAGTATATCGTTCCGAATTACGCGCCCGGTCTGACGCCGCCTATGCATCACCGAAGCTTGCAACGACTCTCCATTGCGCTCAGCTCAACTCCGGTAGACCGCTCGTCCATCCCCGGTATACCGCGTCCAAAATGCGCATATTCATCACGCCATCCTGTGCCGACGCAGCGAAAGGTTCACCCCGCATAGCCCGCGCAAAACTGTCCAGCATCCCTGTGTAGCTCGCGCTATTATCAAACGTCTCGGCCTGGACTACGTCGCCACCTATCCGCAACTCCACACGGACGGGATGGTCAACCGAAAGTCCATTCTCTGCGACGAGCACGCCCTCACTCCCAACCACCTCAATCTGCGTCCGGTAGGGCGCCAACGACGACACACTCACGCTGGCGAAACACCCGCCGCTCATCTCCGCTTGCATCGACGCCACTGCTTCGAGATCGCCGAAGCTATCATCCCTCCGTGCCATCGTCTGAACGCGCAGGATCTCGCGATCACACACAAATCGCAGCGCATCAAGACAGTGCACTCCGACATCTCCGATCGGCCCCCCACATGCCAGCCCGCCATCGGTGATCCATCGCCTCGGCGTTCCAAGCGCCTTGTAACAGAACTGCGCCCTCGCCAGTTGGGGCGCGCCGATCCGTCCAGCGGTAATCTGCTCGCGCATCCACATCACGCTTGCACTCCATCGCAGGTTCTGTGCCACGCCTAGCAGCACATGATAGTGCGTCGCTGCCGCTTGCATGCGACGCGCTTCCTCCGCGGTCATCGCGAGCGGCTTCTCGCACAACACAGCTTTTCCATGCTCAAGGGCAAGCAGCACATCGTCCAGGTGCATCGCATCCGGCGATGTAATCAAGACGGCATCCACACTCGGCGATGCGCACAACTCCTCTCGACTCGAAAAGTTCTCCGCTACGCCAAATTCGGCACAGTTCTTGGCAGCCTGCACACCGTCACGCCGCCAAAGTCCCACCAGCTCCGCTTCGCTCGACGTCGCAAACGCACTAACCAGCCGCTTCTTCGCGTGGTGACCGAACCCCAGAATAGCGAACCGCACCTTACCCGACCTGCTCACAAAGTCCGTCATTCCGTTCCCGTTCAATCAGTGCCGTTACGGCCTCGTTCGTCCTCTAAATGCACCGCAGAAGAACCATTGCGCTGCCCTTCTGCCATCTTCTACGGGAGCACAAGCAATCGACCAACAGACCTATTTCGCGTCAGCCTTCAAAACCTCTTCTGCAAAGAAATTCTCGACCTTAGCCTGGTCGCGCAGAACCTGCAGATACGCATTCTTGAGTAGCTGAGACCGTCCGTCACGGAGTTGCTGCCGGATCGTCTGCTGCACGCGCGGATCATTCAAGTCGCGCTGTCCCGCCGGCTCACGTGAGATCAGCTTATAGATCGCGTAACCGATCGGTTTACGAGTTCCCTCCTCCAAAATCGGCAGGATCTCCGTAACATTGCCGGCCTTCAACGCCGTGACAGCGCTGTAAATTGCCGGATCGGCATGCATCTGCGACTCTGCAACAAAGCCCATATCCCCGCCGTTGCTTGCCGTCTCCGGTCGCTCAGAGAAGTTCAGCGCAAGCGTTCCAAAGTCCGCGCCTGAATCCAACTGGTTCTTCAAAGCCTGAATTTTCTTCTTCGCTTCAGCATCGTTCGTCGCCTTGGATCCCTGCAGATTTCCTGGCTGTGCCGTCGGCAGATCCGTCACCTGTATCTGCGCCAGATGATACTGCGTCTCAATAAAATTAAACTCCGCTTTGTGGGAGTTGTAATAATTTGAAATGTCCGCGTCCGTAACCGTGATCTTAGAATTAATTTCTTTATTCTCAAGCTTCTCGATCGTCAAGCTGCGCCGGATCTCGTGCTTCAAGTTGTCCAGGGTCTGCTTGCTGTCCTGCAGCTTTTGTTGAAACTGCTCTTCGGTATAAGGCGCCTTCATCTCGGAAACCTTTGCATCCACCTCTTCATTAGTCGCCGTCAAATTCATCTTCGCGGCGCGCTGCTCGACGATCTCTTCATCAATCAAACTCCGCAGCACGTTGAGGCGAAGCGCCTCCTCCTGATCATGCGAGGGTCGCTGTCCTTGCGTATCTCCAATCTGCGCCTGGTACGCCCGGTCTACCTCCGGCTGCATGATGGCGTGGCCATTCACCGTCGCCAGCACATCCGCGCCATGTCCCTGGTGACATCCCGTCAGCGCCAGAAGCACCAACACAGCAGCCGCGGTCATCTCGGTATTCGTCCAAATCGTAGTCTGCTGCTTCGAGTGCAACATCGCGTGCGTCGTTCTGAACGGCATACAGAAAGTCCTCGATCGTTCGTGCAGGCTTAGCTCGCCGGCTTGCTGGTTCCGGGTTGCGACGCCACTGGCGTCGATGCTGCAGGTGGTGGCGTCTTCCCTTGCGCGATCAGGGCTTCATCAATCATGCGGAACAGATCAGCATTCGGGTAAGCGCCCTGAAATTTCTCGCCGTTTACGAAGAGCACCGGCGTAGAGTCCAATCCCAGCGCGTCGCCTTCTTTGAGCGACGCCTGCACCAGACTGTCATCCTGCTTCGCAACACACGCGCTCAGCTTTGTCGCGTCCACCTTCTGCTTCGCGCCTTCCTCCAGCACGATCGTGTCAAGCGCATGGTTTGCCACGGCGAGGCTCTTCTCCGCGCCTCCCAGTTCACCCGCGTGCTCATGAATGTGGTCCACCGCATTCCAGTACCCGGTCACACTTTGCGCTCCCAGGCAGTTCACATCAACCGCAGCCCGCACGGCCCACGGATGCATCGGCAGCGGAAAGTCCTTATACACAAAGTGGATCTGGTCCTTGTACCGCGCCAGCAGTGCTGGAAACATCTGCGCATGCAGCTTCGCACAAAACGGACACTCCAGATCGTCATAGCCAACAATCGTCACCGGCGCCGTCTCAGGTCCGCCTCGCGCCGGCCGGCCCGCATCGCCGATCAGCAGCTTCGGATCCTGACTGATGTCATACGTGCTGAACTGCGCCAGTGTCTTTCCGTCGTCAGAGATCAAAAAGTTTACCGGCTTGCTCTGCTTCCCATCGGCGTTGAACGAGACCGCAACCTGACGAAATCCCGGAACGTCGCTCTTGGTCTGCGACCCGATGACGATCGTGTAGTTCGCCGGCACATTCGACCGCGATCGGATGAGCACCTCAATGCGTCGGGTCAACTCCGGAGACAGCGCACTGCCCGGCGATGCAGAAGCGGCCGCACTCGACACACCCTGCCCGTGGCAACTCACAGGAGCCAGGGAAAGCACAAACATCAGCGGAAATAGTCGTTTGGACACTGGAAACACAAGTCTGATTGTCTCATGCAGAGCCGTTCGGCATGGCCCTTCTCAGGCATAAGCTGCAACCCATAGACCGCTCTGTGCCTAAGCCTAAAACAGCCGCTCAGCTCGCTTCAGATTGCCCGCCGTCCCGATGTTCGCCAGCGTGAAATTGAACCGGTAGGCATTCTCGTTTCGTACCGAGCCCAGCTCATACTTCCGGTATTCCACACTGAATCCGCAGCAATCCCAGTTGTACGACGTCTGGACCGCTCCGTACTGCACCTGCGTTCGGTCCAGGTCGAGCCCGACATTCGCCGCCATACTCAGTCCCGGCTTCGTCGGCTTGCCATATCCCACCAGCAACCGCATCTGGTCGAAGTCTGATGTCAGCGAGCTCACTCCCTCCACATACGATCGCCCCGGCGCGTTCAGCCGCGCATAACTCAGCCCCGCGAAGCTGTTGCCGCGATGCAGGTCCAGCAGCACATTGTTCGCCGTAAACTTCTTCGCTCCCGTATCCAGATCCGCGTCCCACTCGATATCGAGTGTGTCGGACGTCCTCACCCGCAGCCGCGAAATCACCGGCGAGATCTGCCGGGGCTCCGTCAGAAACGCCACACCCGCAAAGTCCAGCGTCGTCGAAAAGATATTCCGCCTGCCCGGCACGACGGCATCCCCAAACGTCTGGTTGAAGAACGTCTTCTGCGCCACGCGCCAGCTCAGCCACTCCCGCGTCGTGCACTTCGGCGTCACGGCAGCCGCCTGTCCGTCCTCCGCATTCGCCGGAAGCGGCGCATCCAGATCTACCGCATCCGCACCGCATCGACTGTCCTTCGCCGCCGCCCGTGTAAAGAAGCGCTGCGTCACGCCGTACTCCAGCTCGTTCGTGTCACTCACCACATCGCGGTCGTCAAATCGCAGCACACTCCGAAAATTGTCCACGCCGCTCACATATCGATAGGCCACCACCGGCTCAATCACATGCCGCACAGATCCCCCCGCGAGCCGCTTCAACCAGGGCGCCTCAAACGTGCGCTCCAGCACCGGCGTCCGCAGCTCCACCCCCGCCTCCACATCCGCCCGGTTCAGCGTCTCACTTCGCTCCACCGGCGTCGGCCCTGCGCCTTCCACCGGCGTCGTCTGCTCGGCCTGCCTGCTGCGGCTGTAAAAGGTATCCCGAACCCCAAGCGATGGCCGCAGATGCCATCCACCGCCCGAAATCGGGTACGCAATCGACGGGTGCAGATCGACCCTTTCTGTTACTCCATTTGTTACAAAATTGGGCTGCACCCGCTTCAGTCCCGCTGCAGACGTATCCAGATTCCAGATCAGCCCCGTCGTTCCCAACCAGTGGTCTGTCGCTGAAAAATTCAACGATGGCACATGAAAGATCCGTACCTGCTGGCCCGCCGTGTCGGTCGCCGTCGCCACCTGTTTCAAGCCCTGGTACCGATCCGCCTCGACCGACTCCGTATAGCCGTTCTCCGCATGCACCCCATAGGCCGACGACAGAATGTCCGTCGAGACCGCCTGGTTGAAGTTCTCCGAAAACGCCTCACGGTACACATACGAACTCAGGTACTCGATATTGGCCGCAATCCTCGTCTCCGGCGAGAAGTCATGCCGTCCCAGAAACGTCAGATCCTCGCCGCCCTGATTCGTATAGGTCGGTCCAAACCCGATGCCGCGATCAAACAGCTGCGTATAGTGCGCCTGGATCATGTCGTCCCCGCGACCACGATGCCGAAACGTCACATCATCCATCCATCCACGCAGCGAAAAGTACTCCGCCCCTACCGTCAGATCCGTACTTCGGCTCAGAGCAAAATAGATCTGCTCTCCCAGCACCAGCCCCTTCGTCGAAGACTGCCCAATAATCGGAATCAACACGCCCGTCTGCCGCGTCTCCGGGTCAATCGGGTGCGACACATACGGCAAGTACACCAGCGGCACATTCAGCAGCTTGAACACACTGTTCTTCGCCTTCGCCCGCTCGTCATCCACGCTGAAGAGTCCCGCCGAGAACATCCAGTCAGGGTGCGGCAGCCGGCATGAGGTCACCGTGCCGTCATACACCTCATACGTCGTCTCCCCCGTCTTCACCACCTCGCGGCCAGAAAACAAAAACGGATTTGCCGTCACGTAGGTCAGGCGCTTCCCACCTGTCTTCACCCCTACGGATCCCGTCACGTCATAAAAGCGGCCGGTTTGCGTCTTCAGATTGACGGTCCCGTGGCTCGCCCGGATCTCCTCATGGTTCTTCCCGCCCGTCACGTGCAGATGTCCCGTCGCGGTCACCTCATCCGTGTCCTCGTCGTACTCAATGTGATCCGCCTCCACGACGCGATCCCGGTAGTGGATCACCACATTGCCATCAAGCAAAAAGATGCTGCCAGCCTTGGCTTGCGTGTCGGATACCAGGTCGACGGGCACCGTCCCCGCATCATCCGGAACGGTCGTAGCTACTGGCAAATCGGGTCCATCCGGAAGCCCTGCCCGAGGTGCCTTACTCGTCACCTCCTGCGCCCGCGCCAGCATGGAATTTGCCCCTGCCAGCATGGTAGTTATCAAACAGCAGATCATCGCGATCCGGACGCTCACGATCCGCAACCCTGTCGAAGGCAACCACCCATGAAGCACATCGCAAGCCAGGTCAACGCATCGCTCCGCTGCCTCATCATTCCTGCAGCGCCTCTGCTGCCTTCTGCTTCGTGCTGGTCCGCTGCTCTCGTCTAACCGTGCCACAACTTCAGGCTAACCGATTCCGAAACCACGCATCGTTTGACCTCGTTCCAGTAACCCTCGCATCACCTCACACGGCAGGCCCCATTCGATGACGAGCAGCGCAGCCCAGGTCGACCGACAACCCGAAGACACCGCAACAGTGACTCCGGAGCCCTTCGCCCTGAAGCAGCAGGTTGCCGAGCGCCTCGCCGCACATCGCGCCCGCCGCAGCGGCGCCGTTACAGCAGCCGGTCCAGCGCCGGCCTCGGACGCACCTCGACCGACCCGCAGCCGATCTGCCGCCATCGCCGCCGCCGTCGCCCAGCGCTACGCAGGCTCCCCTAGCTACCACGCCGTCCTCGCCGAAGAGTCCGCCCGCGCCCTTCGCCAGGCTGAGGCCGCCGCAGAAGTCGCCAGCATCAACGCCCGCGCCATCGCCCGTGCCCAGCAGCAGCTCCTTGCCGACCTCGGCGACTGGGATCAGCCGCAGCAGCCCGTTACCTCCGTCCCTCTCAAGTCCGCGCTTCCGCCAGCGCAGCCCGCCGCCGTCGCCGCCGCCATCCTCGCTCAGCAGAAAGCCTCCAACCGCGCCATCTTGATGCCGGAGCCGCCGCCTGCTCGTCTGCCCGCAGCCGAGGTCACCACCCCCGCCTACACCGTCCGCATGTACGAGGACACTGGTCGCCCGGCCGCGCCGCCTCCCGTCGCCTACAGCATTGCCATCACTGCCGCACCCGATGAAGAAGAAGCCATGCTCCTCGACGAGGAGATCGCCTTCCGCCACGATCCAACCTTCTTCGAGACCTCCGCGCCCGAACCCATCCCCGCCAACCTTATCGAGTTCCCCCGTCAGCTCGTCGCCGCTCGCAAAGCTCGTCCCCGCCTCGCCGAAGGCCCACTGCGCGAAGAGGGCAACGCTGACCCCTCCCAGCTCCGCATCTTTGAGGTCGAAGCCGATCACATCTCCGTTGCGCCTGCGGAACAAGCCGCCGCCCCCGAGTGGTCCTCCATCCTCCTTCCCGCCCAGCCCGCCACCACCTTCTTCGATCCCCTCAACACCGACTACGTCCCCACCCTCGTCCCGCAGACCGCCCCGCTCGGCCGCCGCTTCATGTCCGGCCTCGTCGATCTCTGCCTCATCACCGTCTGTGTCCTCGCCGCTATCGCCGTCTTCGTCTCGACCGCTGTCCGCATCAGCCACACTCCGCTCGCCATGCCGCTGCCCTTGGCCCTCGCCGGCACCCTCGCCAGCCTGCTCGTCTTCGGCATCGTCTACCACCAGCTGTTCTTCCTTCTCTCAGACGCCACCCCCGGCATGCGCTACGCCCGTATCGCCCTTTGCACCCTGTCGGACGAAAACCCCTCCCGCTCCGCCATGCGCCGTCGCCTGGTCGCCATGGGCTTCTCCGCCCTTCCTCTCGGCCTTGGCTATCTCTGGGCCATGCTCGATGAAGATGGCCTCGGCTGGCACGACCGCCTCTCCCGCATGTACCAGCGCTCGTACTAACCCACAACTCCTGTCATCCCCACAAGCCTCGTCTTTCCCAACATCCCTGCCATCCTGAGCGCAGCGAAGGACCGCTTCTCCTAGCCAGTCCCATCGCCACAGACCACGCCCTGCATCGTCCCTCACCTCAGCTTCATCCAAAGCTCCCGTACAAAGGAGATCGGTTTCATGCCCCAGAAAGCCTCGCTCGCCCTCGCCGGCACACTGCTCACCATTCTTTCCGCCTCGCCGGCTCTCACCGCGCAGGAGACCACCGCGCCACCTGCCCAGAGCACCTCTACCCAGAGCACCTCTACCCAGAGCACCTCTACCCAGACCACCACAACCGACGCCAAAGCCGACAAGTCCGCACGCAAGGCCGAGCACAAGCGTCAAAAGGCTCAGGAAAAGGAAGCCAGCGCCAACGCAAAGGCCGCCAAAGATCAGGCCCGAACCCAAAAAGACCAGGATCACGCCACACAAGCAGCCGAAAAGGCTCAGTCCAGCAAGTAGCCTTCGTCCGCCGCTTACGCAGGCGCTGCCATGGGCTTCGGCTTCATCACCTTCATCCGCATCAGGATCTTGCGCGCAAGTCCCGTCAGCGGCTTCTCCTCAAGTCGTCGCGTCGGGACCCAGTGCAGCACCCGCTCGCTGGCCGGCACCGCCTGTCGCAGCGCCGCATCACTCCGCGTCTGCGGCTGGAACACCCGCACATAGTAGTTCGTATTTGTAATGGCATGCCGCACCCGCAGCACCGGCTCCCGTTCTTCGACAGCATCTTCAGGCAGGGGCGGCAGCTCATACATGCCCGGCATCAGGCTCGCCGACCCACTGCGTTCCTCAAGCAGCACCTCCGTCGCCGTGCCCGCCTTGCGCACCTCCAGCAGGTACGCAATCGGCTGGCTGCGCACCGCCCCACGCGGCGCCGTCTTGTGCTCCCCGCGCGTCTTACACAGCGCAAACACCGGACAGTGTAGGCACAGCGGCCCACGCGGCAGGCAGATCGTTGCGCCCAGCTCCATCATCGCCTGGTTATGGTCTCCTGGCGCATTGTCCGCTTCGCTTCCCTGGCTGCCACGCAGCCGCGGCGGCACCAGAGCCGCCGCCTGCCGCCGCACATAGGCTCGCCCCGCCGCCGTCTTCTCCTCCGGCTTGCCCATCACCCGCAGCAGTACCCGTTCCACATTGCCGTCCACCACCGCAATGCTCTCCCCAAACGCAATACTCGCAATCGCCGCGCACGTGTACTCCCCGACGCCCGGCAGCGTCCGCAGTTCCACTGCCGTTGCCGGCAACACCCCGCCCCGCTCCTCGGTGATGAACTTCGCCGCCCGATGCAGCATCCGCGCCCGCCGGTAGTAGCCCAGCCCGGACCACGCCGCCAGCACCTCCGACTCCGTCGCTAAAGCCAGCGAGAGCAGCGTCGGAAATCGCTTCAGAAACGCCGCGTAGTGCTCCAACACCGCCGCCACCCGCGTCTGCTGCAGCATCACCTCCGAGACCCACGTCTGGTACGGGTCGCGGATCCCCCGCCATGGCAGCTCCCGGGCGTACTCCCGGTACCACGTCATCAGGCTGTCCCGAAACTGCACAGTGCGTTGTGCGCTCGACGTCATCGCTCGAAGGATTCTATCTGTTCCTCCAAAATCCGCCGAGTCGCAGATTCCCCTAGAGAGTACGAAGGAGCAGATAGTAACCACTCCCGTCCGCGCCATCCCCACCGCGCTCAGCGGGCCGTCATCCCTCAGGGCCTTCGTCCCGCGTGCGCCCGGCGCCCCCAGCCGCTGCCGTCATCAACTGCAGCGGCACCTGCGATGGCGATGCTCCAACCGTTCCTCCAGCCGCCAGCGTGCCGTTCCGCTGGGCCTGCTGAAAGCACTGCCGGCATAGCACCGGCCGTCCTTGCGTCGGCTTGAACGGCACCGTTGTCTCGACCTCGCAGGTCGAGCACGTCGTCCGTGTCTCCGTCCGCGAGATCCCCGCCGCAGCCGGTCCCGTTCCGGCCGCAGCCGTCCCTCCGGCGCGCCGTCCCTTGCATGGCTTGCATCGCTTCGGATCGTTCTTGAATTGTTTGTCGAAGAAAAAGAGCTGCTCACCGGCAGTGAAAATGAACTGCCCGCCACAATCCGCGCACAGCAAAATGCGATCCACAAACTCCATGGAAGTACCCCCCAACGAAAGAAACCAGGGCCCGAAACCAAAAGCAGAAGGAAGCCGACAGGAGTCATTCAAATCGACCAGACAACCAACGTTTGTCTGGTGCTGTGACTTGCAGGGGAGGAACAGTCAAGTCGACAGTGGTTATAGAGCCGTCCCGGTCTTCATACGCCAGGACGGCCTCGTGCAGCAAAACAGCAGGTTAGTCCTGCTCCTTGCGGATCTTCTTGCGATTGCGCTTCCGCGCCAACGCCTCTTTCACGCGCTTCTTCTCACCAGGTTTCAGGTAAAAAGAGTGACGCTTGACTTCCTTGATAATGTCTTCAGTTTGCACCTTGCGCTTAAAGCGCCGCAGGGCATTCTCAAGGGGTTCGCCTTCTTGAACTCGAACCTCTGCCAAAGGAAAAACACCTCCAAACGACCCATACCAGGGCAGCCGTTAGAATACGCCACTCGGCTCCAAAATCGAGAAGAAAATCTCATTACGTCGAAGATTCAGAGCGAAACCCTCCCGGGCAGTTCGCCAAACCCTACGCAAGTCACTCGCCTTGCTTAGCCCCGCCGCGCCTCCTCCTCTACACTCCCCACATGCTCCGCCCCTTCGGGAACCACTTCCCTGCCGTCGACCCCACCTGCTACATCGATCTCTCCGCCCAGGTCCTTGGCGCAGTCACCCTCGGCCCGCACGCGAGCGTCTGGATGAACGCCGTCCTCCGCGGCGACGTCAACAGCATCCGCGTCGGCGCCAACTCCAACGTCCAGGACTGCGCCGTCCTCCACGGCCAGCGCCACCTCTACTCCGTCACCGTCGGCGAGCTCTGCACCGTCGGCCATAACGCCACCGTCCACGGCTGCGTCCTTGAAGACGCCGTCCTCATCGGCATCGGCGCCACCGTCCTCAACAACGCCCGCATCGGCACCGGCTCGATCGTCGCCGCCGGCGCCGTCGTCCCTGAGCACACCGTCATCCCGCCCCGCTCGCTCGTCGCCGGCGTCCCCGCCCGCATCAAACGCCAGACCACCGACGCCGATCTCGACCTTATCCTCCAGTACGCCCGCAACTACCTCGACTACACCGTCACTTACCTCGCCCAAGCCCAAGCCCAGGCCCCGGCCCCGCAGATCTGAACCATCCCTGGTACATCCACCATCTGCCACCTTCAGGCCATGTCCGCTGATTTCACTGGATAATCCCCCCGCACTCGCGATATAGCTTCGGGCATGCATCGCCTGCTGTCTTGTTTGGCTCTCATATCTGCCGCTCTCCCGGCCATGTCTCCGGCCCAGGCACCCGCCGCGCCCTTCGCCGCGGAATCCCTCGTCGTCGAGCACCTCAGCAACGTCTACACCTTCGCCGCTGACGGCACCGGCTCCCGCCACCTCACCACCTCCTCCCGTATCCAGTCTGAAGCCGCGGCCCGCGAGTACAGCGTCCTTACCATTCCCTTCGCCGGCGACGCCGAACAGGTCGAGATCCTCTCTGCCCGCGTCATCCACCCTGACGGCACCGTCACCATCACCCCCGCGGCAGACACCCAGATCATGCCCCAGCCCGTCACCCGCGAGGCACCCTTCTACAGCGATCTTAAAGAGGTCCAGCTTCCCATCCGCAGCCTTAGTCCCGGCGATCGCCTCGAGTACGAAATCATCACCCGTATCCTCCACCCTGAAGCCCCCGGCCATTTCTGGGGCCAGGACACCTTCGTTGATCGCTATGTCGTCCTCGATCAAACCATCGAGCTCCATCTCCCGCGCTCCGGCTACAGCAAAGTCTGGTCCCCTGCCCATCCACCCGAGGTGAGCGAGAAGGGCAACGAGCGCGTCTACACCTGGAAGACCAAACACCTTACCTCCAGCCTCAAGGCCGACGGCACCGCCGCCGACACCCCCGAGCTCGATCCCAAAGGCACCCTTCCCGACATCGCCTGGACCAACTTCCACGACTGGCCCGAGGTCGGTGCCTGGTACAGCGCGCTCTCTGCCGGCCGCGCCACCCCAGACGATGCCATCCGCGCCAAAGTCGCCGAGCTAACCGCCGGCAAGCCCACCCTCGAGGCAAAACAGCGCGCCGTCTATGACTTCGTCGCTACCGACATCCGCTACATCGGCGTCGCGTTCGGTATCGGCCGCTTCCAGCCCCACTCCGCCTCGGAGATCCTTCGCAACCAGTACGGCGACTGCAAGGATAAACACACCCTGCTCGCCAGCATGCTCTCCGTCCTTGGCACCCCGCCAGACGCCGTCCTCATCGGTGCCGGCATCCGCTTCAACCCCGACGTCCCTGCGCCCACCGCCTTCAACCACCTCATCACCGTTCTCCCTACCTCCCCCGGCGCCCTTCCCGGCCCCAATGCCATCTGGCTCGACAGCACCGCCGAAGTTGCCCCCTGGGGCATGCTCATGGTCATCACCCGCGACCACGAAGCCCTCGTCATTCCCCCCAACGCCCCAGCCGCGACACCGTCGCAGGCCTCACCCACCTCACAATCCGCCATCGCCCGCACTCCCACCAGTCCGCCCTTCACCCCCTTCAGCTCCTTTATCGCCGAAGGCACCCTCGACCCCACTGGCACCGCCCGCGCTCATATCGACTGGACCGAGCGCGGCGATAGCGAGATCGTCCTCCGCGCCCTTCTTCGCCAGATCCCGCCCGCCAAGTGGCCCGACCTCGCCCAGGGCCTCTCCCGCCAGCTCGGCTTCACTGGGATCACCAGCCACGTCGACGCCGCCCGGCCTGAGCTCACCACCGCGCCCGCCCATCTCAGCTACGACTACGAACGCGAAAAACTCGGCGACTGGGACTCGCTGCGCATCGTTCCCTTGCTTCCGGTCGTCTTCGTCCCCGACATCGACGAAAAGAAGCCACCCAAATTTCCCATCCAGCTCGGCGAGCCCCACATCGAAAGCAACCACACCGAACTCAAGCTGCCCGCCGGCTGGACCGCCGATCTCCCCGCCGCCATCCACGAGCACACCACCTTCGTCTCCCTGGATAAGACCTACGCCCTAAAAGACGGCACCCTCTCCGTCGATCGCAAGCTCGAAGTCCTCAAGAAGGAGATCCCCGCCGCCGACTGGCCCACCTACAAGAAGTGGTACGACGCCACTCTCAAAGTGGGCGAGCCCTTCGTCCAGCTGCATACCTCCGTTGCGTTCAACGCACATCCGTCCTCTTCCGCTTCCACCACAGACACGACGGTCGCCACGATCTCGGATCCTTTCTCGGAAGCCAATCAGGACATCATCAGGCACCGCTTCGATCTCGCCCAGCCTCTACTCGACAAGCTCCGCGCCGCCAACTCTCAGCAGCCAAGGCTCTGGGGAGCCTATGGCTTTATGGCCTTTCAGCAGTTCCACTTCGCCGATGCCATCGACGACTACAACAAGGAACTTGCCATCTCACCAGATGCTGACTGGGTCTACATCGCCCTCGTTGACGCCCAGCTCAATCTCGGGCGCCGCGATGACGCGCGTGCTACCCTCCGCCGCGACATCGTTCGCAAACCCGACGACCTCCAACTTGCCGGTCGGCTTGCCACCCTCGAGAGCGAAGATGGTGATCCCAAGGCCGCCGTGGCTACCCTGCAGGCCGCCATGACCAAACTCAGCAACACCAAACCCAACGATCTTCTAAGCATCCAGCTCGCCGGCGCGCAGCTCGCCGCGGGCGACCCCCTCGGCCGCTCCACCCTGCGCTCCATCCTCCACCAGTCCTCCGATCCGAACACCCTCAACGACGCCGCCTACACCCTCTCCGTCGCCAGCCAGGATCTCGCCCAGGCTGAAGCCGGTGCCCGCCGCGCCCTCGATCTCCTCGCCGATCAAACCTCTACCCAGAGTCTCAGCGAGATCACCCCCGCGGAGGCCGCTCTCTCCCGTCTGACCGTCGCTTCCTGGGACACCCTCGGCGAACTCCTCGTGCAACAGGCGAAGCTCGACGAGGGCGAATGCTATCTCCGCGCCGCCTGGCGCCTCGCTCCCAACGCCGAAACCGGCCTTCATCTCGCCCGGCTTGAGGAGCGGCGCGGTCATAAACAAGCCGCTCTCGATCTCTATGAACTCGCCGCAGACCGCGAACATGCCGATCTCCTCCGCTCGCAGCACCTCTCCCCCGCCCTCCATGCCGATCTCGCCACCCACCGCGACGCACTCCGCGCCGCCGGCCTCAAACCTTCCTTTGAGTACGCCGCCGTTGCCCTCGCCGAGCAGCACATGCTACCCGCCGGAAAGACCGTCAGCAAACAGGGCTCCGCGGAGTATCTTCTCCTGATCCAGAATGGCAAAGTTATAGAGAGCCGCCTCGCTCCAAATCGGCCGCAAACCGGCATCCCCGAAGCCAACCAACTGATCGCCTCCACGGACATCTCCTCCTGGACTCCCCCCACCTCCACTGCCCGCATGCTTCTCGCCGCCTCCCTCGCCTGCGAGCACAACTCCTGCAACCTAGTCCTCCAACCCTTCTGAATCCTGTTTCAGAGAGTAGGCCCCGCCCCAAGATGAGTCTCCCTTCTTCCCTGGCCCTCTTCTCTTCCTAACACTTTCTCTTGCAGAAACTTGCGCCCGCTCCGCTACACTGAACCCCATGGCCGTAATCCTCAAAGTCCGCGGCACCCGCGACCTGCTCCCCCCGGAAACGGAGCTCTGGAACCGTGTCGAAGCCACCACCCGCGCCCTCTTCGCTCGCTACGGTTTCGGTGAAATCCGCACCCCCATCTTTGAGGACACCCAGCTCTTCGCCCGCGGCGTCGGCGAAGAAACCGACATCGTCTCGAAGGAGATGTACACCTTCACTCCGGCTGACGATGTCGGCCGTTCCGCCGGTCGCAGCGACGTCCTCCCCGGGTCCAGCGAAAAAGGCCAGAGCCTCACCCTCCGCCCGGAAAATACCGCCGGCGTCGTCCGCGCCTACATCGAGCACAAACTCAACGACATCGGCACCCTCCAGAAGCTCTTCTACATCGGCCCGCAGTTCCGCCGTGAGCGCCCCCAGCGCGGCCGCTATCGCCAGTTCTGGCAGATCGGCGCAGAAGTCCTCGGCCCCGCTTGGTCCGGCGCCGAAAGTCCACTCCGCGACGCCGAGCTCCTCGAAATGCTCGCCACCCTCCTCGACGAGCTTGGCCTCACCGGCTGGCAGCTCGAACTCAACTCCATCGGCTCCGCCACCGATCGCCCTCGCTACCTCGAAGCCCTCCGCGCCGCCCTTGCCCCCATCAAGCACCAGCTCAGCCCCGACAACCAGCGCCGTGCCGAGACCAACCCCCTCCGCGTCCTCGACTCGAAAGATCCCAAAGACCACGCGATCATCGAAGGCCTCCCGCGCATCGCGGACTTCCTCGACGAAAGCTCCCGCTCGCACTTCGACCAGGTCAAGGCCGCCCTCACCGCCTGCGGCGTCCCCTTCCACGAGAACGGTCGCCTCGTCCGCGGCCTCGACTACTACACCCGCACCACCTTCGAGTTCACCATCCCCGACGGCAGCGGCCTCGGCACCCAGAACGCCCTTCTCGGCGGCGGCCGCTACGATGGCCTCAGTGAAATGCTCGGCGGCCCCAAAGCCCCCGGCATCGGCTTCGCCATCGGCGAAGATCGCCTCATCCTCGCGCTCCAGGCCCAGGCGGAGCAGGAAAACAGTGCCCCCGAGCGCAAGCTCGACGCCTTTATCGCCCCCATGGGACTTCCACAAAACCCCGCCGCCCTCGTCCTCGCCCGCGAGCTCCGCGCCGCCGGCCTCTCGGTCGAAGTCGGCGACGGCAACTTCCGCCTCAAACGCTCCTTCGAGACCGCCGACAAACTCGCCCATCGCATGGTCATCGTCGGCGAAGACGAGGTCGCCACCGGCCTCTTCACCGTCAAGCACTTCAGCCGCGGCGAACAGGAAAAAGTAACCCGCGCCGAGCTCCCCGAAGCCCTTCGCCGCTGAGGTTCCTTTTGTCCCTCTGAGCGAAGCGGAAGAACCCCGCCTTTCGCGACGGAGCGAAGCGACACAACCCTCATCATCCCGAGCGCCACCTCCGCCCGCCAACGCGGTGCATACTACCCACAGGCCCTAAACGCAACCACCAGGGCCCGGAGGCCCGTTTGCACCCCGATCTCGAAAAGCTCATCAATCTCCAGCGACTCGACATCGAGCTCGCCAAACTCCGCGAAGATCTCGCCGCCGTCCCCTCGCGCCTCGCCGCCCTCGCCAGCAAATCCGCCGAGGCCCAGGCCGCCCGCATCACCCTCGAAGACTCCCTCGCCAAGGAAGAAAAACTCCGCCGCTCCCAGGAGTCCGACATCCAGGCCCTCAAAGATCGCGGCACCAAACTCCGCAGGCAGATGGATGTCGTCACCACCACCGCGCAGGCTGCCGCTCTCGAAAACGAACTCGCCTTTCTCACCGGCGAGATCGCCCGCATCGAAGATACCGAGCTCGACTCCATGGCCCGCTCTGAGTTCTTCGAGCAGCAGCTTCCCAAAGCCCGCGAAACTCTCACCTCCGCCAACTCCAACCTCGAGCGCGAACGCACCCGCGGCGCCGATCACACTGCCGCCACCCAGACTCGCATCGACGCCCTCGCCGCCGACCGCAAAGCCCTCCGTCCCACCGTCGGCGAGTCCGCCCTCACCACGTACGACCGCATCGCGCGCACTCGCGGAATCGCCCTCTCTGAAGGCGTGAATGGCAAGTGCTCCGCCTGTCAGATGATGATCCGCCCTCAGATCTGGCAGGACCTCCGCGACCGCTCGCGCCACGACCTCATGCTCACCTGCGATACCTGCGGCCGCATGCTCTATTGGGATCCCGCCCGTGACGCCCCCCAGAAGAAGCCCGCCGACCGCGAGGAAAGCATCGCCGCCCGCATCGTCCGAAGCCTGTGATCCTCCTTTGTAACCACGAACGATCATCAGACCGGAGCCCGCAATGAAGCGCATCGCCATCGACATGGACGAGGTCATCGCCGACGCCGTCACCGAACACCTCCGTCGCTACAATCAGCACTTCAACGAGCGCCTCACCAAGGCCGACCTCGACGGCAAATGGATCTGGGACGTCGTCCAGTCCGATCGCCACGCCATGCTTGAAGAGACCCTCCGCACCCCGGACTTCTTCGCCGACCTCAACGTCTTCCCCGACGCCCAGCGCGTCCTCGAGCGACTCTCCGGCACCTACGAGCTCTTCATCGCCACTGCCGCCATGGAGGTCCCCACCTCCTTCACCGCCAAGTTCACCTGGCTCGAGCGCCACTTCCCCTTCATCCAGCCCTCGCACATCGTCTTCTGCGGCGATAAATCCGTCCTCCGCACCGACTTCCTCATCGACGACAACCCACGCCAGCTCCGCCGCTTCGAAGGCGAAGGCATCCTCTACACCTCCCCCACCAACCTCCACGTCACCGGCTACCGCCGCGTCAACAATTGGCTCGACGTCGAAAAACTCTTCCTCGAGTAGCCACCCACACGGGCATCAACTGCCTCTGGTTGATCCTCCCGAGGCACAGCCGAGACATCCCTCACGTCTCGCTCTTACCGACGGGCGCGCCTCGACACGAACCACCCTCACCCCGCGTACAGCGCCGACTCAAACCCCTGCACCGCCGCCTCATCCCACGCATGCGTCGTCCGCCGCCACAGTGCCCCCTGCTCCTCCAGGAAATTCGGGAAATCCGTCCTGCAGGAACTCACCCGCCGCTCGAAATCCACCAGAGCCTGCGCCGTCCCGTCCAGATAGAGCACCGCCCGAAATCCATCGCGCGACCACTCCACTGTCGCCAGCCGCTCCCGCTCCGCATCGTTCAAGGCACTCACGTTGTAGATCAGCATCGCGTCCAGGATGCTGTTCTCCTGCGTCTCCTGCGATCGATCGCACGCATAGAAGTAACCCGCTACTCCCTCGTCCTCAAACACCACCGTCCACGGAACCGTCGTTGAGTTCGATGAGAGAAACGCACGGCCAGGGGTAAACGAAAGAGACTCCATCCCCTCACGATACACTTTCAAAACAGGCCCTAACCCCGCGTCTTCCTTACGCAGAAGCCTTCGCACCCGGAGTCCGCCCCCACCCGAATGAAGCTTCCCCGATTCCACCTGGGCCGCCCCCAGCAACTCGCCGCCCTGCTCCTGCTCGTCTTTCTCGCCGAATGCCTCTTCGTCGTTAGCCGCCAGGAGCTCTCCCCTACAGACTTCCGCTACGCCCGCTGCGGCCGCGAGATGTGGGAGCGACCCTCCCCCCTCGCCGGCTACTTCACCACCTGCGGCAATCTCTCAGGCGACGGCACCTTCGCCTACCGTGTCGCCGGCCTGCCTCTCACCCTTCAGCGCCTCGCCCTCCTCGCGTCAGACACCTTCCGCGCCCCCGCCGATCGCCTCTACACCGGCTCCAGCCTCAACGGCTCCACCTGGGAGGCCCGCCTCCAGCTCTCCTCGCTCAAACTCCTCCTCCATCTGCCCTTCATCCTCTTCGCCGCTTGGCTCGGCGCCGGCCTCTGGTGGGTCAGCCGCCGTCTCTTCGGCAACGAAGGCGCCGCCTTCACCCTCAGCCTCTATATCCTCTGCCCCGCCATCATCACCTCCGCCGTCACCCCCAACAACGACGTCCTTGCCATGTGGGGCCTCTTCGGCCTCGTCTACACCGCCATCGGCGTCGCCCACGCCATGCATGGCCCTCGCCGCAGATGGCGCCCGCGCATCGTCCTGCTCACCGCCGCCCTCGGCCTCACCGCCGCAGCCCATCTGCTCGCCGCCATCTTCGGCTTCACCGCCTCGTTCCTCCTCATGCTCTACCTCGCAGAGCGTCGCCGCTCGAACGTTCTGCCCATCCTCACCTACACCGCCCTCGGTGCCCTCGCCATCGTCTTCGCCTTCTTCGCCTTCCGCATCGGCCCCTTCCTCTACGTCTTCACCGGCGGCAGCGCCCGCTTCTGGTTCTCCACCTTCGGCGCCCGCCAGCTCTTCTCGAACCCCCTCAACGCCCCCATCTCGCTCGCCTTCGCCATCGCCCTCATCCTTTGGATCGGCGTCCCTCGCTCCCGCTACTTCGGCAACACCGCACCGCTCCTCGTCGCTCTCCCCCTCTTCTTCATCCTCCCCACCCAATCCTTCATGGCCCCCTGGCTCTGGTCGCTTCCCTTCCTCTTCACCTTCATCGGCGGTGTCTTCGCCGACACCTTCGAAACCCGCTACCGCAAGCTTTTCCTCACCCTCGCCGCCGCCATCCTCCTCACCGAAGCCACCGCCACCTTCCCCACCCTAAAACTCCTGGCCCGCCCCTGACCGCTGCCCCACACCAGCCACCGCCCTTCGCAATCACTGCCGCACGCCAACCACCGCCGGACGTCAGCCCAAGCATAGGCCAGCTTTTGTTGTCTTTCCGAGCGCAGCGAGGAACCCCCGCATTCTGCCCTTACCGACGGAGCGAAGCGACGCGAACCTCACCGCAAGCGACCACGTCGATAAGCTATTCACAGCGAACTAGGCCGCACACCCTCACTCCCCATACGAGCCATAGAAAACTCACGCCCGTCATATAAGCTCAAGAAAGACCCCATGCACGCTCGCCTTTCACCGTCCTCTCGCCTTTCCCTCCTGAAACGAAGCGCCCTTCCCCCCGCCGCCGCGCTCACCCTCCTTCTGCTCGCCCTCGGCTGCCGCCAGAAGCAAACCTCGAGCACCGGCAAGCCCGTCGCCGCCCCCAACACCTCCAAGTACGCCGACACCCTCACCCCGCTCGTCTCGGCAAAGACGCTCGACTTCCTCCGCTGGCCCGATGTCGCTGACTATCAGCCGCTGCTCCAGGCCTTCTACACCAACCGCAATCTCGAGATCGCCTGGAGCCGCGACGGCAAGCCCACCGCCCAGGCCACCGCCCTCATCGCCGCCTTCGCTGAAGCCGACAAGGACGGTCTCAACGCCGAGGACTACGACAGCTCCCGCTGGCCCGATCGCCTCCACGCCCTCACCTCCGGCGACAGCAACGCCGTCGCCCGGTTCGACGTCGCCCTCACCCTCGACACCATGCGCTTCGTCTCCGACCTCCACATGGGCCGCGTCGCTCCGCAGCACTTCAACTTCGAGATCGACGCGCAATCGAAAAAACTCGATCTCCCCCAGTTCCTCAACGACAAACTCCTCGAGACCTCCGACATCCCCGGCAACCTCGCCGCTCTCGAGCCCGACTCCGACGACTACCGCAAGACGAAGGAAGCGCTAGCCCACTACCAGGACCTCGCCAAACAACAGGCCGAGCCCGTCTCCCTGCCTGACCCTGGCAACGGTCGCAATCTCGGCGTCGGCGATCGCTACACCGCCCGCGGCCCGCTCGAGCAGCGCCTCGCCCTCGAAGGCGATGGCGACTTCCAGGCTCAGCTCGCCGACAACCCCGAAACCAAGTCTGCCCAAACTCCCACCCAGGTCTCCGGCCCGCTCACCCAGGTCGACTCCGACGCCATCAAGGCCTACCAGGCCCGCCACGGCATCTCGCCCGACGGCAAGCTCGGCTCCGTCACCGTCAAGAGCCTCAACGTCCCCATGTCCGCCCGCGTCGCCCAGCTCTCAGACGCCCTCGAGCGCTGGCGCTGGCTCCCCGAGCCCTACCTCCACCCGCGCCTCATGGTCAACCTGCCCGAGTTCGTCCTCCGCGGCTACACACCCGATCACCAGCTGGACTTCACCATGCGAACGGTAGTGGGTGCGGCGAAAGACAACCACGACACCCCCGTCTTCACCCACATGATGAAGTACCTGATCTTTCGTCCCTTCTGGAACGTCCCGGTCTCCATCATCAAGAAAGAGCTCGTTCCCCACGTCGCCGCCAACTCCCATTACCTCGAAGAGAAGAACTACGAGGTCCTCGGCCGCTCCGGCAAGCCGGTCACCGGCTACACCGCCTCCTCCATCGAGCACGGCGGCTACCTCATCCGCGAAAAACCCGGCCCCGGCAACTCCCTCGGCCTCATCAAGTTCATGTTCCCCAACCAGTTCGACATCTACCTCCACTCCACCCCGGCCGTCAGCCTCTTCAGCCGCCAGCGCCGCGACTTCAGCCACGGCTGCGTTCGTGTCCAGCACCCCGACCAGCTCGCCGTCTGGGTCCTCAACGGCCAAAAGGACAAGGGCGACGATTGGGACCTCGACCACGTCAACGCCGCGATGAACGATGGCGAAGACAACAAGCAGGTCTCGCTCAAGACCCAGCTCCCCATCGTCATCTTCTATCTCACCGCCCACATCGACCCCGACGGCAATACCGACTTCTTCGACGACATCTACGGCTACGATAAGGACCTCGACGACACCCTCAAAAAAGGCCCGCCCTACCCCACCAAACCCAACCCCGTAACCCCGAAAACCGAGCCCGGCGACACCGTCTAACCGAGACCAGCAACGCCGTCTAAGCCGAAACCGGTCAGCGTTTCTCCTCCAACCCGGCCAAATCGCCCCGCTCGTTTTAGTTGTCAGTTCGAGCGAAGCGAGCACCCCTCGCATCCGCCTTTCCCCACGGAGCGAAGTGACGCCACGCGAACCACTAGATGCAGAAAACCCCGCACACAGGCGGGGTCTTTCTGCATTTCCCAACAAAACACTAGGCGACAGCGATTGGATCCACCGAAACAAACCGGCCAATCTGCCCGCGATCCTGAAACCGCACCACACCATCCACCTTCGCGAACAGCGTGTCATCCTTGCCCCGGCCCACATTCAAGCCAGGCTTCAGCGGCGTCCCACGCTGCCGAACCAGAATCGATCCGCCTGTCACTGTCTCGCCGCCAAACCGCTTCACACCCAGCCGCTGCGCATTCGAGTCGCGACCGTTTTTAGAAGATCCAAGTCCCTTTTTATGTGCCATCTCTCTGCCTCGTTCGCGTCGCCCTCAGGCATCCCGCGCTGATTCAAACTCGTGCTGCTAACCCACTGTCAGAAGCTATTTTTGCTCTTCTTTGAAGCTCTTGCCGTTCACCTGGATCTCGTTGATCTTCACCTCAACGAAGTTCTGCCGGTGACCCTGCATCTTCTTGTACTGCTTCTTGCGCTTCAGCTTGAACACCAAAATCTTCTCGCCGCGGCCTTCACCAACCACGCTCGCCAGCACCTTCGCGCCGCCCAGCTCCTGCTCGAACGTCCCCGCCTCGCCGCTCACCGCCAGCACATCGGCAAACTCCAGCGCGCCATTCTTATGCGCCGTCGTCTCGATCTTCAACGTGTCGCCCGGTGTTACCCGGTACTGCTTGCCACCTGTGCGGATCACTGCGTACATAAGCCTCAAACCCTCTCGCGACGCGCTCAAAGCGACCATCGCTTTCTAAGAAAATGTCCTGTGTGGGCGCTTCCGCCTACCAATCCCGCTCGCAGCCTGCGCCGCGCTACACGAAACCATCAGCCCCGGTCCCGTACTTCCGGGAACAAGCGCCAAACTCAAGAAGTGTATCGTCGATCATCAGGGGGGTCAATCACGGCACGCTGTCGCATGCGGCATTGCACCAGATCTGGTGCAGCCTACGAGATCCACTTCAGCACCCGAATCACCCCCATCGCCGCCGGCCGCGAGTGCGCACTCACCTCCGCTCCACCCCCACCCTTCCTTCGACCCTGAATCTCCCGCTTCCGCTCCGCATAGTACCGGTACGCCTTCACCATCATCTCCGCATTCGTCACCGTCGGCCGCCATCCCAGCCGCTCCTTGATCCGTGACGTATCGAACACAAAGTCCTCGGCAATCATCCGGTAGTGATACGGCCCCAGCGGCGACACCCCCAGTCTGTGTGCCACCTTCATCGCCGCAATCGTCGGCCCCTCCGGCAGCTCCGCCACCCGCGCCTTCGTCCCCGCCGCCCGGATCACCGCCTCATACACCGCCCGCAGACTCACCACATCGTCCGATCCAATGTTGAACACATCGCTCTTCCCGTACTCCATCGCCTGCACGCACGCCGTCGCCAGGTCCTCGGCATAGATGAACTGATACCGATTCCCGCCATCCCCCACCACCCACACCCGCTTGCCCTCTTCGATAAACTCGAACAGAATCGCCAGCAAACCCAGTCGCCCGCTATCGATAATCGTCGGACACCGGATCACCACCACATTCAGCGCGTCCTTATACTCCGCCAGCACCTCCTCCGCCGCCAGCTTCGATCGCCCATAGAGCTCCACCGGCGCCGGCACGTCGTCCTCTCGCACCTCACGGCCGAAGTTCTCTGCCCACAGGCAGTTCGTCGACGTAAACACCAGCGTCCCCACTCCAAACCGCTTCGCCACCTCCGCCACCACCCGCGTCCCGTCCACGTTTGAGCCCCACAGCTCGCTCTCGGCGATCTTCTCGTGCGCCAGCATCGCCGCGCAGTGCATCACCGCCCCAAACCCCTCCTCGCGGCACAGCACCGCCATCAGCGCCTTCTCCCGGATATCCCCCTGCACACTCCGCAGATTCGGGTGCGTCTCCGTGTCCGCTACCAGATCGATGTTCACCACGCGATGCCCCTCCCGCAGCAGCCGCCGCTTCAGCACACCACCGAAGAACCCCGACCCACCCGTCACCAAAACTGTCGTCATACCGCCGCCTCATTCCTCTTCGCCACCCGAACTGGTGACCACGACCACACCCGCGACCGATCCGCCGCCTGAAACAGATACACCGTCAACACACAGATCACCGGCTCGAGTGGATGCCGAAACCGCGCCTGCACCGTGATCGCGTAGTAGATCAGCGGCACACACACGAACATCGCCAGAAACAGATTCGCCCCCGGCACCCGTCGCCGCAGCGACACCAGCAGTCCCAACCACGCCGTCACACTTAAAAATCCGAAGTTCCCCTCGCGCGTGTACTCCACCCACGGCTTCCGATCGAGCGGATGCGGCACCCCCGCCCAGAAGAAGTACACCCGCTTCAACACCCACCCCGCAATCCGCCGCGGGTTCTCGCGAATCCGCTGCTTCGCCGCCTCGCCCTGCTCGCGCACATACCGCACCTCGCCGATCGCCGCATACCGCCGCATCTGCGGATCCGCCTCCGCCATCGGCAGCGTCGCCCCCCACGGAAAGCCATCGTTCGATTCGAGCGTCGATTGGTAGAGCTCCGCCCCCAGGTTCCCCCGCGTCGGGATGACCACGTGAAATACCCGCCAGTTCCGCCACACCCACGGCCCCAGGCATAGCCCCATCACCACCACCGCCACCGCCGCCCCGCGCACCGCATGTTCGAGCGTATACGCCGTCCGCCGCCCGCCCCACACCATCCACAGCAGCATCGCCGGCAGCGCCAGCACCAGCGACGGGTTCGACAGCAGAATCACCCCCCACAGCAACCCGAACCACGCCCATCGCCGCACCCGGTGCCCATCGCCCTCGGCCGTATGCGTCACATCCACCCCACGCGCCCGCAGCGCTAGCACCAGCACGCCCGCAAACAGCCAAGTCGACAGGCTCATGTCCCATACCCAGTGCACCGCATACTGCATCGCCGCCGGGTACAGCGCCCACAGCCACCCCGACCACAGCGCCACCTTGCGGCCGTAGCAGCGCGCCGCAAGCTCGTATACAAGGAGCGCCGTCGCCGCCGAAAACATCGAGTTAATCGCAAAGATCACCCACGCCGATTGCGCCGTGTAGATCCCAAACACCCGAAACACCGCTGCCACCAGCAACGTGTAGAGCGGCGGGATCCACGTTGTCGGCCCGGTATGGCCCAGAAACGGATTCCCATACCCCTGTCCCAGCACCACCGACCGCGCGATCCGCCCCAGCTCCCAGCCAAACTGAAAATGGTCCATCAGCACGCGGATCTTCCATGTACCCGCCAGCGTCATGTACAGCACCCGCACCGTGAACCCCACCCAGAACATCCGCCATGGGGCCGTCACACCGGCCGGCTGGACAGAGAAGAACCTTTTGAGCAATGAGCGAAGCACCCCCATAGTCTAGGCTTCACCGCGACTATCGCCTCCCCCGTGGCGTAATCACCCAACCGCTCCCGTACTCTTGAATCAGCCCTGACCCCCACCCGAAACCTGGCTGGCCTTCGAACGGTCAGCCGCTACAGACCGGGCGGCATCTGTCAGTCCACGGATTCATAGATCTTTGATCCAGACCTAACCCTAATCGCCTGAATATTTTAGGACCTAAGTACCAGACGGGAGGCTACCCCCGCCCTTCCCGCAGAAACGCATCCGCCGTCCGCAAGCTCAGCGCCATGATCGTCAGCGCCGGATTCGCCGGCAGCGCACTCGGAAACACCGAGTTATCGCAGATCCACAGGTTTTCAATGTCAAAGCTCCGCCCCACCCGATCCACCACATTCGTCTGGCTGTCGGCACCCATCCGGCACGTCCCGATCGTGTGCGCGTTCCGCTGGAAGCTCCAGATGTCCCGCGCCCCGGCCGCCTTCCAAACCTCGGTCATAAAGTTCTCCGCGTGCGTGCTCATCCGCAGCTCATGCTTGCCGTAGGAGAAGTGCACCAGCGGCTTTCGCATTCCCGTCCCCCGCGCTTGGGTGTCCGTCTCCTCCGACAGCTCTAGAAAGTTCTTCTCATCTGGCAGGCAGTCCCCGTTCACCCCGATGCCCGCCATGAAGTTGTACTGGTCGATCTGATCCACCAACGCCTGTCCCCACAGCCCGCGCCCCCTCGCCACCTGCGCCGCCCACGTAATGGGCACCACACCCAGCGGCTGCACCAGGTAGCCGCCGGCAAAGTTCGCATCCTTCGCCCGGATCATGTCCTCCGTAATCAACGACGCCGGAAACCCCTTGTTCATCCGCATCTCGTGGTCAAATGTCCCCCACACCTGCGTCGCCACGTGCGCCATAAAGTTCCGGCCCACCTGCCCGCTCGAGTTGGCGAGGCCTGTATGCAGCAGCAGTCGCGGCGTCTCCACCGCCCCCGCACACAGAAACACCGCACGGCACCGCTGCCGCACATCCTGCCCGGACCCGACTCCGGAACCCGTTCGATAGATCACCGCCGTGATGTGATCGCTTGCGTCCCGCTCAAACCCATGCACGAAGCTCTCCGCCCGGATCTCCGCGCCCGCCCCCACCGCCACCGGCAGGTACGTCACATCCATGCTCGCCTTCGCACCATTCCGGCACCCCTGGTGGCAGTACCCGCGGTTTACACACGCATGCCGCAGCGGGTACCCGGGCTTCTGGTAGTCCCGTGACACCGCAGCGATCGGTGCCGGCGCCGTTCGCACGCCCAACGCCGCACATCCTCGCTGCATCGCCTGCGCCGGCGCGTTCAGGGCGATCGGCGGCAAGGGATACCGCCGACCCTCCTCCCACGGATACGTCTCCGGCCCGCTCACCCCCAGAAAGTCTTCGAGCTCCTCGTAGTACGGCTTCAGCTCGTCATACTCCAGCGGCCAGTCCGCCCCCACTCCGAACTCCGTCCGAATCTTCAAATCCCGCGGATCTACCCGAGGCACATACGCGCCCCAGTGCAGCATCGATCCACCTACACCCGTGCCGCTGTTGTTCCCGCCAAACGCCACCGGCGTCTCGCCCGCGCTCACCCGCTCCGCCGTCCAGTAGAGATCGCCCTGCGCCATCTCATCGGTCGCAAAGTCCGTCCCCGGATCCCAGTTCCGCCCCGCCTCAAGCGCCACCACCGACAACCCTGCCGACGCGAGCCGCGCAAGCAGCGGCGCCCCACCCGCGCCCGTCCCGATCACCACCGCATCGACAATCTCGTCCGTCCCGTACCGCTTCATCCCATCCAGCTTCATCGCGCTCCCATCATTCCTGCCGCCTTCGGCCGGGGCTCCCATGCCTCCCGCTCGCCCTCACCAATCAGCACAAAGCCCGTCTGGTGCTCGCTGTCCGCCCCATCCGCAATCCCGCTGTAGCCCATCCGCGCCAGCGTCGCCGGATGCGCCACATACAGCTTCGTCGCATCCGCACGCACCTCTTCAAACCACCGCCGCATCTGCTCCGCATCGAGCGCCGGGCCTGAGTCCCTCCCGACCACCGCCTCCAGCCGCGCCAGCAACCCGCGCCCCAGCCCC
This sequence comes from uncultured Acidobacteriaceae bacterium, assembly GCA_964235665.1. GTDB lineage: Bacteria > Acidobacteriota > Terriglobia > Terriglobales > Acidobacteriaceae > Edaphobacter. The sequence goes on along the minus strand of CAXSAY010000003.1, from coordinate 71,719 downwards.
CCACGCTCGAGCTTGCCCGCCGCCGCCTTCGCCAACAGCTCATCCTTCTGCTCGCCATCAAGCGCCAGCCACCCCGTCTCAAACTCCTCCTGCGCAAACCACTCAAGCGTCGCCAACCCGCCCCGGTACGCCTCCGCGTCCTCCGGCAACACCGCATACCGCCATCCATCGCCCGTTCCGCCGCCTAGCCGCTTATCCAGCCGGGCTGCTAGGTCGATGCACACACTTCCCCGCTGCGGCACCACCCGATCCACCAGCGCCCGCATCTGGGCCAGCTCCGCCACGCTTAGCGCCTGCGGTTCATACGCCGGATCATCTGCCTCGGCCCTCGGCTCAAGCGCCTCCCGCGTAGCCGCACTCACCCGATCCGAAAGGATCAGCTCGATATACGCCGGATCCACCGGCACCCCGGCCTTTTCGTCCGGCCGCGCCGCCCGCGCACTGCTCCCGTTCAGCTCCTCGAGAAATCCTGCAATCAGCCGCGCCAGCTCCGCCGGCTTCTCCATCGGGATCAGGTGATTCGAGTGTAACGACGCCAGCCGCCCGTTCGGCCAATGCGGCATCGAAACGCTCCGCTGCACCTCCGGCCCCAGCGCTCCATCCTTGTCCCCCGCCACCAGCAGCACCGGCAGCCTCAGCACACCCACCCGCTCTGACCAGTCCTCCTTGCTGCCACCCTCCAGCCACGCCCGCCACGCCGCCCGGTTCATGCCCAGCACATCCTCCGCAGCCTGCGACACCGTCTCCGGCGCGAGATCGTCCGCCGCATTCTCAAGCACATACTGCTCGGCCGCCTCACGATCCTTGCGCCTGCCGCGATCATCCGTACGCGGTTCGCCGCCGAGCGCGTCCAGCATCTGGGAGCGCTTCTTGTCCGTCATCGGCTCCGGCCCCGGTGGCGAGGGAGCCACCAGCACCAGTCCCTCAAGTCCCGCAACCCGCGCGTCGCCATCCGCCGCAAGCCGAGCCACCACCGCAGAAATCTTTCCCGCCATGCTGTGGCCCACCAGCACAAAGCGCGTCAGCTCTAGCCCTGCAAGGGTCGCAATCAAACTTTCGGCCATCGCTTCCACCGAATACCCCGGAACCTCATGAGATTCGCCAAACCCCGGTAGATCCACGCCGAAGCACACAGAACGATCGCGCAAAAGGTCCACGACTGGCTCCCACTCGCGCCGGCTCCCACCAAGAAACGGCATCATGATCAGCGCAGGCTCACCTCTGCCGCGCCGTACAAAAGACAACATGCAGGCTCTACTCCTGTTCTTCTTCTCGGATTTCTGCTCCGTATGATGCGACCGGGCGCTTGCTCCCGCGCCCTGCCTTCAATCCCCGTAAAATCGTTCGGAAATCCGTTCACCCGAAAAACATCCCACACTGATCCGAGAGCCCATGCCCGCTGACACCACCTCCGCCTCCGGTCCCACCGTAAAAGTCCAGCGCCTCCTCCCCGCCGCCCAGCTTCCCCGCTACGCCCACGTCGGTCCCTTCGGCGATCTCGCCGCCGATCTCTTCGCCGCCGAAGCCATCACCCTCGCCCCCATCGGCGACCCCGGCGCCACCAGGGCGGTCCGCACCGGCCTCGCCCTCGAGCTTCCCTCCACCCACGGCGCCCTCGTCGAAGACCGTAGCGGCCTCGCCCTCCGCGGCGTCACCACCCTCGCCGGCGTCATCGATCCCGGCTACCGCGGCGAACTCAAAATCGTCCTCACCAACCTCGCCCGCGAGCCCCACCTCATCGCCCCCGGCCATCGCATCGCCCAGCTCCGCCTCGTCCAGCGCATCCAGGCCACCTTCGAAGAAACTGACACCCTCGCCGAAGCCCCCCGTGGCGCCGCCGGCTTCGGCTCCACCGGCCACTGAACTCCTTCCGTCTTGTCCCTTCCTGGGCATCATCCCGGGCTATACATGCGACAATCAAAGGAAGCAGCCATGTCCATTTCGCAAGCCCAGACCCCGGCAGCAGCCGCTTCTCAGACCCCCGTTCCATCCCCCTGCACCATCACCCCCGCCCTGCTCAAGCAGCACTCCATCACCCCCGACGAATACCTTGCCATCGAGCAGCACCTGGGGCGCACACCCTCGCTCACCGAGCTCGGCATCTTCTCCGTCATGTGGTCCGAGCACTGCTCCTACAAGAGCTCACGCGTGCATCTTCGCCGGCTGCCCACCAAAGGCACCCGCACCTCCGGCCCTGGCGCGGTCGTCCAGGGCCCCGGCGAGAACGCCGGCATCATCGACGTCGGCGACGGCTGGGCCTGCGCCTTCAAGATCGAGTCCCACAATCATCCCTCCTACATCGAGCCCTACCAGGGCGCGGCCACCGGCGTCGGCGGCATCCTCCGCGACATCTTCACCATGGGCGCCCGTCCCCTCGCCGTCATGGACTCCCTCCGCTTCGGCCCCCTTACCCCACCTGAATCCGTCACATCACCGGATGCCTCAGGTCTCGCCCCTGAGACCTGGGATGGAGCGCCACCCACTCCCGACACCACCGACTACAACAAGAACCACCACGTCGCCAACGGCATCGTTGCTGGCGTCGCCGGCTACGGCAACTGCTTCGGCGTCCCCAACCTCGGCGGCGAAACCCGCTTTGAGGCCTGCTACTCCGGCAACCCTCTCCTCAATGCCTTCGCTCTCGGCCTCGTCCGCACCGACGAGATCTTCTACGCAAAAGCCACCGGCGTCGGCAATCCTGTCTTCTACGTCGGCGCCAAGACCGGCCGCGACGGCATCCACGGCGCCACCATGGCCTCCGAAGAGTTCACCGAAGGCTCCGAGCAGAAGCGCCCCAACGTCCAGATGGGCGACCCCTTCCTCGAAAAACTTCTCCTCGAAGCCTGCCTCGAAGTCATGAAGACCGGCGCCGTCCTCGGCATCCAGGATATGGGTGCCGCCGGCCTCACCTGCTCCACCTGCGAGATGGGCGCGCGCGGCGAACTCGGTGTCTCGATCGAGCTCGATCGCGTCCCGCAGCGCGAAACCGGCATGTCCTCCTACGAGATCATGCTCTCCGAGTCCCAGGAACGCATGCTCCTCGTCGCCGAAAAAGGCCGCGAACAGGAGGTCCTCGACGTCTTCGCGAAGTGGGGCCTTGACTGCGCCGAAGTCGGGGTCGTCACCGCCGACGACACCATGCGCGTGCACCACCATGGCGAGCTCATCGCCGAGATCCCCAACAAGGCCCTCACCGACAACGCCCCCGTCTACCACCGCCCCGTCGGCACCTGGACCCCGCCAGTCCCACGCGACCCGCCCGCGCACGTACTCGCCGAGTTACAGAAGCACCGCGACTACACCGCCGACCTGCTGAAGCTCCTCGCCTCCCCCAACATCTGCGATAAGCGCTACATCTACGAGCAGTACGACTCCATGGTCCAGACCAACACCGTCCAGGGCCCCGGCTTCGAAGCCGGCGTCATCCGCATCAAGGGCACCGGCTCTACCCCAACTCCTCGTCCATCACACGAGCGCTCTAGCGGCGGCCCCGAAACCTTAGCCCAACGCGAAGCGGGTGCCCCATCCACGACGATCTCATCCGGGGTCCCCGGCGAACTCGTTCGCGGGGGTGGATCGTCGTGGATGGGTTCCACTACAGCCGACGCGGCTACCGAAACACACCCTCCCGTCACCCTCGCCGAAACGGTCGCCACCTCCCTCGGCCTCGACCCCATCGCCGCTGACCACACCGTCCTCGGCCAGATCGCGAACTTCATCACCGGTTCCACCCCCGAAGGCGCTGCCACCGAGCAGACCGGCAACGAAGACGCCGCCAACCCCGTCGTCGCTCCCACCACAGCCCACGCGTCCGCCACGACACCGGGTGGCCCACGTCTCGAGTCTGAGACCTGGGGTGAGGCGCCACAAGACCTGAATGGAGTCCCGCGCTCTCACCACGAGCGCGGCCTCAGCATGGCCCTCGCCGGCAACGGCCGCTGGTGCTTCCTCGACCCCAAGCTCGGCGCCATGCACGCCGTCGCCGAAGCCGCCCGCAAGGTCGCCTGCACCGGTGCCACCCCCGTCGCCGCCACCAACTGCCTCAACTTCGGCAACCCCGAAAAACCCGAAATCATGGCCCAACTCAGCCAGGCCATCGACGGCATCGCCGAAGCCTGCACCGCCCTCAACACCCCCATCACCGGCGGCAACGTCAGCCTCTACAACGAGACCCGCGGCGAAGGCATCTACCCCACCCCAGTGATCGGCGTCGTCGGCATTCTCGAAGATGTAACCAAAGCCATTCCAAACAGCTTTGCTGCGCCAGGCCTACCTGTCTTCTTGCTCACTCCTCACACGAGCTACGCAGGAGATGAAATTGTTGCTGAGCTCGGCTCAAGTGAGTACGCGCGCATCGGACTTGGCTGCACATGGGGTGCTCCCCCCGCGTTGGATCTTCGTGCATGTCAAGAGCTTTCGACGCTTCTGATCGAGGCGATTCAGAGCGGTCTTATCAAGTCAGTAATCGACGTCTCAGACGGCGGCTTAGCTTGCGCCCTGGCAAAAGGGAGCTTCGCCGCGGGCATCGGTGCAGACCTCCTGCTGAATTACAACGTTGATGAGGCATCACAGAGCAAGCAAGCTGGAGATAGCTGGATGATCTTTAACGAGCGTCCGGCCTTCCTTGTAACGTGCCAGCCCGAGAGATGGAAAGCTGTCTTTGATCACTTTGAATCCAAATCAGAAGCATTCATATGTGAGCGACTCGGAACCACCACTAAGAATCAAGTTTCCATTAGCACTGGGGATCGAGTGCTCCTCTCCGCCTCCATCACCGATCTCCACGCCGCCTACACCAACACCCTTCCATCCCAGCTCGCCGCCGAGGTCGTCACCGCATGACTGAGACCGGCCTCACGTTCGAGCGCAAAGACCTGATCGCCTTCGAGCGATGCCTCACCCGTTTGGACGAGATGCTGGCCAGGTGGCACCGCGAACCCGCTGACGACGCGGTGCGCGACTCGGTCGTCAAGCGCTTCGAACTCACCTATGAACTTTCCGTTCAGTCCCTTCTGCGCTACTTGGCCTCGACAGCCGCAAGCGAAGTAAAAATTACCAGCTACGACTTCCAGGACCTGATTCGCAAAGGCGATCAGGTCGGTCTCCTCCGTACAGGCTGGCCGGAGTGGCGTCGTTATCGCGAGTCGCGAAACAGAACCGTGCACACCTACCGGGAAGAGGTCGCCATGCAGATCGCATCTGCAGCCCGTGACTTTGCTCAGGAGGCGCGCGTGCTTTTCAATAACCTGAAGCACAGAATGGATGCCGATGTCTGAGTCACGCCAACTGGACTTGTCACCGGACGATCGGCTCCTCGTCCAGAGAATCCTTGCCTCCCGCGTCCCGGACCGGCCCGTGTACGCATTCGGATCCCGCGCCACCGGTCGCGCTCGCCGGCGGTCAGATCTCGATCTGGCAATCGACGGGATCGAAGAGATGCCCCTAAGCACGCGGGCAGACCTGGTCGAGGACTTCACTGAATCGGATCTGCCCATTCTCGTCGACCTCGTGGACTTGAAGTCGGTGTCAAGCAGCTTTCGCGAAGCTATCGAACCAGATTTCATCGCTCTTCAATACCCGGGCACCTTGCCGCATCGCGAACTTACGGACGCCACTCCCGAAGACGACCTCACCCTCGCCGACCAGCACTTCGACAAGCTCCGCGAAGAGTGCGGCGTCATGGCCATCTACAACCACCCCGACGCTGCCCGCATGTCCTACTGGGGCCTCTACGCCCTCCAGCATCGCGGCCAGGAGTCCGCTGGCATCGCCTGCTCCGATGGTCAAAACATCACCGACATGAAGGGCATGGGCCTCGTCAGTGAAATCTTCACCGACCCCGTCCTCCAACGCCTGCCCGGCCACATCGCCATCGGACACACCCGCTACTCCACCACGGGCGACTCCGCTCTGCTCAACGCCCAGCCCATCTCGGTCGACTCCACCAAGGGTCTGCTCGCCATCGCCCACAACGGCAACCTCGTCAACCTCGGCACCGCCAAAGAACGTCTCGAGCGCGATGGCGCCGTCTTCTCCACCACCTCCGACTCCGAGATCATCATCCAGCTCATCGCGCACTCCAAACACAACACCCTCGTCGACTGCATCGCCGAGGCCCTCTCCGAAGTTGACGGCGCCTTTTCGATCGTCATGATGACGCGCAACCGCATCTTCGCCGCGCGCGACTCCCACGGCTTCCGCCCGCTCTCCATGGGCCGCATCCATGGCGCCAATGGACAACCAGACACCTTCGTCTTCGCCTCGGAGACCTGCGCCTTCGATCTCCTCCACGCCAAATACGAGCGCGATGTCGAGCCCGGCGAGCTCATCATGGTCTCTGAAGACGGCGTCACCAGCCGCCGCTACGCGCCCGAGACCACACCCCACGCCTCCTGCATCTTCGAGCACGTCTACTTCGCCCGTCCCGACTCCCGCATCTACGGCCGCCCCGTCCAGCAATCCCGCGATGAGATGGGCCGCCAGCTTGCCCGCGAGAGCCCCGTCCCCGCAGATCTCGTCGTCCCTGTGCCCGACTCCGGCGTCACCGCCGCCATCGGCTACGCGGCAGAGTCCGGCATCCCCTTCAACTTCGGCCTCATCCGCAACCACTACGTCGGTCGCACCTTCATCCAGCCCGAGCAGCGCGTGCGCGACTTCGGCGTCCGCATGAAGCTCAATCCCGTCCGCTCGCTGCTCGAAGGCAAGCGCGTCATCCTCATCGACGACTCCATCATTCGCGGCACCACCTCCCGCAAGATCGTCCGCATGTGCCGGGCCGCCGGCGCCGCCGAAGTCCACATGCGCATCTCGTGCCCGCCCACCATCTCCCCCTGCTTCTACGGCGTTGACACCCCCTCCACCAAAGACCTCATCGCCGCCAACAACTCCATCGAAGGAATCCGCCAGTTCATCGAAGCCGACTCCCTCGCCTACCTCTCGCTCGTCGGCCTCACCCACTCCTGCACCACCGGCGAACCCGCCAAAGGCCTCTCCCCGGCAAGCTTCTGCACCGCCTGCTACACCGGCGACTACCCCACCCAGTGGGTCGACGTCGAAGAGATCCTCCCCGCCACCGTCAGCGTCTGATACGACGGTAGTTACAAATTGGGCGATTCTCCAATTTGTTGTCATCCCGTAGGAATCTGCTTCTACCACGTGCATCGGTGCCGCAGAAACAACTGTCCGACTCGCGTAGCTTTTAGGTTGTCATTCCGAGCGCAGTCGAGGAACCTGCTTCTCTACCTAAACGCTAATGCGCACCAGGAACAATCGTCCAACCACGCCATGCTTGTTTGTCATTCCGAGCGCGACGAGGACCCCCCTGCACTTCGCTGTTCACCGCAGAGCGAAGCGACGCGCCTTCCTCTCTCAACCGCGCCCACAACGCCCGCGTTGCTCTTGCCGCGCTTCGTTGGCATCCCACAGCGACTACAGAGATCGCCGCCGAGCACCTCACGCTACCCTCGCTCCATCACCTTGTCCCCCGTAATCGGCAACTCCCGCACCCTCACCCCCGTCGCATGCCACACCGCATTCGCCACCGCCCCTGCCACCCCCGTAATCCCAATCTCTCCCACCCCGCGATGCCCCAGCGGCGGCGTAAACAGCAGATCCGGCACCTCCACAAAACTCACATCGAACACCGGCACATCCGCGCACGTCGGCAGGTGATACTCCGCCAGGTTCGCGTTCACAGGCGACCCCAGCCTCCCGTCGTACACCGTCTTCTCAAGCAGCGCCATCCCAATCCCAAAGATCACCCCGCCCTCCACCTGCGAGCGCGCCAGCCTCCCGTTCAGCACCCGCCCGCAATCCATCACACTCACCCACCGCGTCACCCGCACCTCCCCTATCGCGCGATCCACCTCCACCTCGGCAAAGTGCACCCCGAACGAGTGAAACGTGTACTCCTTCTTCGCCGCCTTATCCAGCTGCGTCGACCCCTCCACCGCCATCGCGTCGCCTGCCATCCCCGCCAGCACTGCAGCCAAGGTCTCCCGCCGCCCATCCCGCGCATGCACAATCGCCTCGCCGTCAAGTTGTAACTCCGCCGGATCGCAGCGATAGAACACCGATCCTGCCGTCGTCACCGCCAGCGCAAACAGCGCCTCCCGCAGCTTCTTCGCCGCCACCTCCACCGCCGGCCCAATCGTCGACGCCGTCTGCGACGCCCCCACCACCGGCGCCTCCATCATCGCCGAGTCGCCCCACGCAAACCGCACCTGCCCGATTGGCAGCCCCAGCGCGTCCGCCGCAATCTGTTCCATCGCCGTCGCCGTTCCCGCGCCATTCTCCTCGGTCGCCGTCGAAAACGTTGCCACCCCCTCCCGCGTCAGCACCCCGCGCACCGTCGCCGGCGACCGCCGCGCCGGGTACGCCGCCGTCGCCATCCCCCACCCCACCAGCTTGTCCCCCCGCAACATCGACCTCGGCTGCATCGGCCGCCCCGCCCAGCCAAACCGTTCTGCCCCCTGCGCATAACACTGCCGCAGCTGCTTGCTCGACCACGGCCGATCGTCTTGCAGGTCGGACTCCGCGTAGTTCCGCAGCCGGAACAGCAGCGGATCCATCCCCGCCTTCTCCGCCATCTCGTCCATCGCCGACTCGAGCGCAAACATCCCCGACGACTCGCCCGGTGCCCGCATAAAACACGGTGTCGCCAGGTTCGTCGGCGCCACAGCATGCGCAATCACCGCGTGCGGCGTCGTGTACAGATTCCGCGACGTCATCCCCGCCGGCTCGGCAAACTTCCCCACCGTCGAGGTCTCCGTCAGCGTCCTGTGCTCGACCGTCGTCAGCGCCCGCGTGGCATCCGTCCCCAGCACCACCCGCTGCACCGTCCGCGGCCGATGCCCCGTCGACGTAAACATCTGCGGCCGCGTCAGCACCAGCTTCACCGGCCGCCCGCACGTCCGCGCCGCCTGCGCCGCCAGCGCCACATGCTGCCACAGGAACCCCTTCGACCCGAACGCCCCACCCACAAACGGCGCCTTCACCCGCACCTTGTCCTCGGCAACCCCCAGCATCGCCGCCACAATCTTTCGCGTCCCCTGCACCCACCGCGTGCTGTCATGGAGCCACAGCCTATCGCCATCCCACACCGCCAACGTCGCCGAAGGCTCGATCGGATTGTGGTGCACCACCGGCGTCCGATACTCCGCCTCCACCATCGCCACCGCCTCACCCGCCCGCCCCCGCGAGCTCTGCAGCTTCTCCTCCTCATTCGTCGCAAAGTGGTCTGGCTGGTACGTCCCCTTCAGTCCCTCCTCAAGCTCCAGCACCGGCGTCTCCACCTCGTATTGCACCCGCACCAGCGCGGCCGCCGCCTGCGCAATCTCGAGCGTCTCCGCCAGCACAATCCCCACGTGCTGCCCGGCGTAGTGCACCACATTGTCCGAAAGCGGCGCCCGCCGCTCCGCTGGAAAGTTATCCGTAAACCGCTTCGGCGGCGCCTTCAGCCGCGGCAGCGTCTCGTGCGTATACACCGCCACCACCCCCGGCACCGCGGCGGCCGCCTTCGCCTCAACCTCCCGGATCGTTCCCCGCGCAATCGTCGCCTGCACCAGCACCGCGTGCACCATCCCCGGCGTCGCGTCATCGCCCGCGTAGACCACGCGGCCCGTCACCTTCTCGCGCCCATCCACGCGTGGGATCGCCTGCCCAACCAGCTTCATCCGCTCCTGCATAGAGGCTCGGATGCCGTTCCCTTGCCGCTCCGGCAGGTCCCCGCCAACCCGGCTTTCAGCAGACGCGAACCTTCCCTACTGTCCTTCGCCAGGCTCCGGATGCTTCGCCGTAAATGCCGAGCAGCACGCCGTCTCGACCGGCTTGAACTCCATAAACTCCACCCGCGATAGATCCGGATCAAACACGTTCAGCTGCCACTTCCCGTCTTTGCCGATCTGCGTCTTCCGCTGGTCCGGATCCGCCATCCCATTCGCAATCAGCTGCGCCGTCACATCTGGCATGTGCTCCGTCCCCAGGCTCACATGGTCCAGCACCCCCAGCTCCCGCTGCCCTGGATGATCTCCGCCCTGCAGCATGTACTCGATCCAGTCCGTCCCCTCCGGCACCTGCAGGCTCACCCAGTCCGTCTTCGCCGGGTCCATCCCGCCATGCCAGTACGGCCGAAATCCCAGCAACTCCAGATAAAACGTGTTCTCCGCCTCTCGGCTCTTCACCTTCCAGCCCGCATGGATCATCCGCCGCGAGGTCGGCGCGCCCGGCTTGCCCGTCGCCACCATCGCCGTCGCCCGTGTCTTCCCGGCCACCCCCGCCGACTCCGCCGCTGCCCGCCGATCCCCCACAAACGCGATCAGGTTGCCCTCCGGATCCCGGGCATCCACCTCATCGGCATCCACCCGCGTCACCGGCAGCCCGTGCGCCTTCAGGTATCGCTCCATCCCGCTCACATCCTTGGTCAGAAAGCCCACCGCCGCCAGCCGGCTCTCCGCTCCCTGCGGTAATGGCGCCACCTCAATCCGCTGCTTGAGCCCCACCGCAAAGCTCGCCGCGCCCGCAGCCCCGTCCTTCCCCGGCAGATTCGTCTCATGGAGACCCAGCCACTCCCCGTAAAAGTGCTTCGCCGCCGCCGGATCGCTCTCATAGAACCGCACATACGCCAGCCCCGTAATCGCCGGCCGCTTCGCCGTGCCCGCCGCATCACCCGCCAGGCAAACCGCAGCCGACCCAAACAGCAAACCACACACACTCAAGAGACCGAATCCACGCATGCCCGAAACTCTAGTGGATCGGCAGGGAGGCCGTCAAAGTCCCCGTCGGCGCTCTTTGGAAGCTCCAGAGATCCATCGCCGCGCATAGACCGCTCCGGGTGTGTTGCGGCTCACTCGAGCTTCCTGGGCCTCTCAGGATCGTTCAGCAGCGACGCAATCTTCTGCCCGGCCTTCAGCTTGGCGATCACCTCGGCCACATACTCCACCGTTCCCTCGATCGTCAGATCCGTCTGCCCTGCCACATGGGGCGTGACGAAGATCTGCGGCAGGCTCAGCAGCGGGTTATCCTTCGCGATCGGCTCCTGCTCCACCACGTCCAGCCCCGCACCGCCCAGATGCCCGCTCCGGACAGCGTCACAGAGAGCCGCCTCGTCAATCAGCGATCCCCGTGCAATGTTCACCAGCACCGCCCCCTGCTTCATCGACGCCAGCACTCCGGCGTCGATCATGCGCTCATTGTCCGCGGTCGCACGCAGGCAGATCACAACAAAATCCGCCTCCCCCACTGCCTCCTTCAACTGCGCAAGCGGCCGCGTCGCGATGATCTTCGGCGCATGCAGCGGGTCGCGCGCGACTCCCGTCAAGCGCACGCCGAACGGCTGCAGCCGCTGCGCAATCTCCTCCCCAATGCTTCCCGGTCCCACGATGCAAACCGTCTTCTGCACCATCACCGGGCTTGGCCCTGGCTTCGCCACGCCACTTCCGCCGATCGACGCCAGCGCCACTCCGAGACGGCGCGCCGCGGCCAGCAGCAAAAGCACGGCGTACTCGGCCACGGAGTCCGCATTCCCCGTCAGATCGCCCGGCGCGAACGAGATGCCAATGCCCATCTCCGTCGCAGCCGCCATATCCACCTTCTCGTACCCATCACTCAACGTCTGGATCAGCACCAGCTTCGGCAGATCTGCCATCATCTCCCGCGTCACCGCTCCCAGCGTGAGAAGCACCTCGATGTCCGCGACCGCCGATCCGTCCTCTCGCCGCCACTCCACCATCTGGTCGCCCGACAACCGCTGCGTCAATCGCTCGAGCAGCACCGTCGTATACGCCTCGGACCCTTTGTGGAAACCAATCTTCATAGAACCCTCCGTGTCGATCTCCCTTCGTTTGACTCCGTTTCGTCAGTCCGCGCAGCGACGTTCAGCGCTCGAAGCAGCCAATCACTCAGGCAGCCAGTTTCGATACTCCTTGCATATCAGACCGCGAAGGTCCGATATACTGCTCCAAAGCAACACAGCATTCGCAGCTCCCCTCCGGGAGAGCAGTTGCCATCGACTTCCGCTCAGCAAGGCATTCTCGTGACCCTCCACCGCGTCTTCTTCTGGCTCCATCTCACCGTCGGCCTCGTCGTCGGCTTCCTCATCGCCTTCCTCGCCCTCACCGGCTCCATCATCTCCTTCCAGCCGCAGCTCATCACCTTCGCCGAGCGTCATCTCCACGCTGACCATCCGGCCAACACCCCCTGCGTCGCCCCCTCCGTCCTCCTCGCCAACGCCGCCCGCGCCACCCCCAAACCCCTCACCGCCCTCACTCTCTTCGCCGACCCCCGCCGCCCCGCCCAGATCGCGACCGGCCCGGTCCAGAATCCAGACGGCTCCGTCCTCCTCGCCGATAGCTGCACCGGCCAGATCCTCGGCCCCGGCGCCAACCGCACCCGCGTCTTCCTCACTACCGTCCGCGAGCTCCACCACCAGGCCGCCTTCGCCGGCGTCCGCTACAAAGCCCTGCACTCCCTCACCAACGCCGCCGCCCTCGCCTTCGTCTTCCTCGTCCTCAGCGGCCTCTACCTCTGGTTTCCCCGCCATCTCACCTGGCAGCACGCCCGCCCGTCCGTCCTCCTCCGCCCCGGTCTTCGCGGCCGCGCCCGCGATTGGAACCTCCACAACCTCGCCGGCTTCTGGCTCTGCCTGCCCCTCCTCGCCATCAGCACCACCGGCGTCATCATGGCCTTCCCGTGGGCCAACAACCTCCTCTACCGCGCGGCCGGCGACACGCCGCCACCCCCGCGTCGGGAAGAAGCTCCCGCCCGTCCCTCACCGGCAGACACCACCCCGCTCCACAGCGGCGACAGCAGCGCCGACGGCCATCACACCCACCCATCCCGCGGGTCTCGCCCGGAGATCTCCAACAGCAGCAGCTTCGCCGCTCTCGACGTCCCCATCGCCCGCGCCCTCAGCTACGCACCCGCAACCCGCAGCATCACCCTCCGCCTGCCCTCCCCCAAAGCCCTCGCTTCCGCCTCGTCTCTCACCTTCCAGCTCGCCGAGAACGATCGCGGCCAATCCATGAACCGCGATCAGCTCACCCTGGGCACCACCGCCGACTCACCCGTGCTCAAGTGGGAGCCCTTCACCGCCGCCAGCCGCGGCCGCCATTGGCGCATCGCCGCCCGCTACCTCCACACCGGCGAGCTCTTCGGCGTCCCCGGCCAGGCCGTCGCCCTCACCGCCGCCCTCGGTGCCCTCCTCCTCGTCTGGACCGGCATCTCCCTCTCCCTCCGCCGCCTCGCCGCCTTCCGCCGCCGCCGCAACCACCTCGTTTCCACACCCGCCACCACGCCGGCAACGCAACACCCCCTCCAGGTCAGCTAATCCTGCCCACCACACCCACCCAGGAACCATCGTCCGACGCGCTCCAGATCGTCACGCGCGCCCCTCCTCACCACCGCAGCACCACGTCCTTCGTCACCCACCCGTCCCCATCCGCAAACGTCACCACCACCTGATCCCCAACCATCCGCGCGCCCTCCACCGTCACTGCCTTTACCGCCCCATTCCGTCGCACCATCAGCCGCTTCTCGGAGCCGCCCGGCGCCTCCACCCGTAGCCGCATCGTCCGGCCCTCCACTACCTCGGACAGCACCTTCAACCCCCGCGTCCGCTGTCCCGGCTCGAGCGCCTCCTCCACCAGCCCTACCTCCACCGCCGGCAGCGCCACCAGAAGCCGATGCCGCGACTCCGCCTTCCCCTCGCATGCCTTGCCATCCGTAAAGAAAGCTGAACCTTCCAGGCATAGCACCGTCGGCGCCACACTCACCGCCTCCACCTCCATCACCCCGCCCACCCGCCTCATCGTCACGTCAAACCGGTCCTTCCCCACAAAAACGTTCTTAACGGAAGCCCCATCCCACCCCGCAGGCAGCTGCGGCGCCGCATGCAGCGTATGCCCCAACGCATCCGCCTCCAGCCCAAACATCCCCCGCACCGCCGGCGTCACCACCATCGCCGACGACCACAGCTGGTGCGAGCTGCTCCGCCCCAGCGGCTCATAAAACTCGCCCGACAGCAACTCCGTCACATCCCCTAAATCCTGCGCAAACGTCAGATCCGCATTCGCCCGCAGATTCGCATACCCATTCAGCGGCCGCCCCGCCCGGTACTCCGCCATCGCCGCCCACCCCGTATACAGCGGCCACACCGACCCATGGTGGTAGCTGATCGGATCGTAGATCGCCGTATCCGTCGTCACCGACCGCACCCCCCAGTCCGTCGCCACCGTATGCCCAGCCCACCGCGCAAACGTCGCGTCCGCCTCCGGCAGCGCCATCCGCCCCGTCCACCACGCCACCGCGGGAAAGATACTCGCTACCGTCTCGAGCGTCCCATCCGCATCGCGGGAGAACGCATACATCCCGTCCGCCCCGCGATACCCCACCAGCAGCGCCCGAATCACTCCCTCAGTCTTCGCAGCCTCGTCCCTTAAGGCGGAGTCCCCCATCAACCCCGCCAGTCGCTGCATACTCTGGCTGCTCTCGGCGTCCAGCGCCGCCAGATAGATCTCCTGGTGCGGCATCCGCGGCTGCCACTCCTCCACCCACCCCGTCCCCTGCGTGTTGTCGTACACCCCCGCCGTCGTATGCGCCCGCGTAAATCCATACGCCCGCTTCACCGCGTCCCAATGCGCCTTCAGGTACTCCGTATCCCCACTCGCCCTGACGTAGTCCTCTATCTGCATCACCAGCAACGGCGTCGCATCCGCCGCCGCATACAGGTACGGCAGATGCACCCAGTCCACCAGCGCCGCCGTCTGCGACACCTCATGCATCACCTTGCCATCGTCTCTTTGGTGCGCAAACAGAAAGTCCATCGCCTCCCGGCTCAGCGCAAAGTTCCCGTAGCTGTTCACCGCATACAGCGACCACAGCGTGTCCCGCCCAAAGAACCACCCAAACCCCGGCCGCGCCGAATCCCCCGACCCAAACCACCCACCCGCCAGCCCCGCCCCATGCGGCGATCGCACCTTCGCCGACTCAACCGCCAACTCCGCCCACCGCATCGCCTCGTCAAACTTCTTATCGGGCGTCACCACCGTAAGCCGCGTGTCAAAGAAGTGCGAAAAATAATCGGCAGTCTCGCGATACCGCGCCTCCACCTGCGCCCCCTGCGCCACCACCTTCTCAAGCAGCCCCCGCCGCGCCGCCTCACCCGAACCCTTCCCGTCCGAGACCCCGCACAGCAGCGGATAGAAGCTCCCGTCATCCTTCGCCGGGTCGTACGAAAACTCAATCGTCATCGGCTGCGTCGCCGCCCGCTCCTGGTACGGCCGCAGCGCCCCCGGCCGCGCCTTCGGCATCGCTACCACGCCAAAGAACCCCGGGTTATCCGTCTCGAGCGTGTACCCGCCGCCCGTCCCCACCACCGTCCATCCCCCGCTCGGCCGCCCGTAGTTCGGCGCCGGCCACATCCGCTCCATCGCCGGCGCAAAACTCAACGTTAGCTCCGCCTTCCGCGCCGCATGCACCTCAAACAGCACCACCGCATTCGCCACCCCATCCTCACTCACCCGCGGCACAAACATGTGCTGCTTCACCGTGATCGCCGCATGCGCGTACGTGATGGTCGTCTCGTCCGGCCGCACCGCAATCTCGGAGGCTTGCGCATTCAGGTCAATCACCGCGTCATAGCCCTCCAACTTCGCCGCGAGCCGCACATCATGCATCACCTTCACCGGCAAGAGCCACATCTCAAACGTCCCGTCCTGCTGCCCCAGCACCGCCCCCCGCTCCCCCGTCACCGAGAACGGCTCCTTCGCCCGCGCCGGCCTTTCGATCACCAGCGAATTCCCCTCCATCCCAAACGCCGGCACCGTCACAAACCCCACTCCCGAGCCACCTACCTGCGCCAACCCCCGCATCCCCCACACCAGAACACACCAGCACCCCACACACACCGCACGCCGCAAGCCGACCTCCCGAAACCTCAGACACACAACCTATCAGGCGCCTGAGCTTTCCAGCATAGGAAGAAGATGTCTTCACGGTGCTTGGGCTGTGGGCGCGGAGGCATACGTGATCTTCCGTTGGGCAGCTAACGATTCGAAGTCTGGTCGGCCCGCATCAGCAGCGGCTTACCCTTCTCGACGATGTAGGTGGCCAGCTCAACGCCACGGGTCGTGCCAGCGTTCCGCGCCATATGCACCTTCCAGCTGGAACAAAGAAGACCTTGCCTGCCTCAAACGTTACGGGCTTTTCTCCCTCGACTTGGAACTCCAGCTTGCCTTCGGGGACATAGATGAGCTCCTCACCCGGGGGGCTATGCCATGGCGCAACCGCACCAGGCGCAAACTCCACGCGGGTCTGGATCGCCTCGTGACCCTCAATGGAAAGATCATGTCGTTGGAGCTCCGTCCGAGTGAGACCTTCCGGCGCGGCAAGTACCATTGCCGCGACTCCCACAGCGAGAAAAGATAAGCCATAAAGTAGGGTGACAATCCGTCCCATGGATCTCCTTAAGCTCGTCCGCGCGCAGAATGGTGGACTCATTTCGCGGGAGATTGGCTCTTGAGTGCGTCGTTGATCTCGATCCAATAACCATCCGGATCCCGGATGAAGATTTGTCTCACACCGTCAAAGCGCACAGCTGGTTCCGGCTTGCCTTCCATGCTGGCCCACGCTATATGTTTCGCATCCAACGACGCCGTCATGGCGGTTATGTCCGCACAGGCAATCGCGAGGTGATCCCATTTCGTGTTCATCTCAGGTTCTTTACGGCCGGAAACGATGTGCAACATGACGCCCTTGCCCATCGAAAGCCATGCGGCGAAGGTCACCGGCATCGGAACCTGTTCAAACCCGAAAACGTCTTTGTAGAAAGCTATGCTCTTCTGTAAGTCGGCGACATAGATTGCAATGTGATCCACTTGGACCGATGGCGCCTTCTGCGCGAAGAGGTGCTGGAAAGAGCCGAGAACAAGAAGCAGACTCATCCAAGATCGAGACCTGGCCATGAGGACCTCCATTGTTGGAAGGAGTCTAGCAGGAGTGATCGGGGTAACTCCCGCTACCCTCGTGGGCCACCAAACCAATCTGAGCGTGCGTGAGATCTCGTCTTGTGGGCAGCACCCAACATCGCTGATCCCAGTAGCATCTCCATGAGCGTAGGAGGAAGCGTGAAGCAGTCAGCGCATGTCTTGGAAATCGCAACGCGGGGCCAGAGGCTCTATGAATGCACGTCCACCATCAACCAGTGGGTCCGGCAACAGGCGATGCAAACCGGTCTTCTCACCGTCTTCTGCCGCCATACCTCCGCGTCGCTCCTCATCCAGGAGAACGCCGATCCCACCGTGCGCACGGACCTCGAGGCCTTCTTCAATCGCCTTGCGCCGGAGTCCGGCCCCTACCGGCATGACTCCGAAGGTCCGGACGACATGCCGGCTCACCTCAAAACGGCGCTCACCCAGGTGCAGCTTTCGATCCCGCTCGTAGACGGCGAACTCGCCCTGGGAACGTGGCAGGGCATCTACCTCTTCGAACACCGCGTACGCCCGCACCGTCGCGAGATCGTCCTGCACCTGATCGGAGACTGAACCGCAAGGAACACGGACGGGAGCTCCGGCACCCATCTCGTCGTGGCGTAAGCGCCGGCATCCGCAGCCTACACTGGAGCTGCGACAGAAGGGTCAGCCAAGCCAGCCAGCCGTCATTCGATACTCCATCCGCGGTCCAGACCTAAGTCCTGGAAATCCAATATTTTAGACAACAAGCCAAGGGGGATACCCCCTTACCGGCCCGCCTCAAGCGCCCGCCACCCGATATCCCTTCGGTACTGCATTCCCTCAAACGAAATCTTCCCCATGGCCGCGTACGCCTTCCCGAGCGCATCCTTCAACCCAAGCTCACTCGCCGCCGTCACCGCCAGCACCCGTCCACCAGCCGTCACCACCTCATCCCCTTGCCGTGCAGTCCCCATATGGAAGACCTCAACTTGATCAACAGGAGCAACCCTTAGCTCCCCGGAGATCAGCTTCCCAGACTCGTACGTCCCCGGATATCCCGCACTCGCCGCAACCACACACACACTCGCCCCCGGCTTCAGTCGGACCTCCAGCCGGTCCGCCGTCCCGTCCACCGCCGCCTCCAGCAGGTCCAGCACATCCGTCTCCAGCCGCAGCAGGATCGCCTCCGTCTCCGGATCACCCCACCGCGTGTTGAACTCCAGCACCATCGGGTCGACCGAGCCGTCCGGGCGAGGCACCAGCATCATCCCGCAGAACAAGATCCCCTGGAACGGCACCCCATTCGCCGCCATCCCGTCCACCACCTTTTGTGCCACGTTCACCGTCAGCCATTGCCGCATCGCCGGCCCCAGCAGAGCGTCGGTCGAGTAGGCCCCCATCCCGCCGGTGTTCGGCCCCGTATCCCCCTCCCCCACCCGCTTATGGTCCTGCGCCGCCGCTATCGGCACCGCCGTCTTCCCGTCACACAGCGCAAAGAAGCTCAGCTCCTCACCCGGCAGAAACTCCTCGATCACCACCTCCGTCTCCGCCTGCCCCAGAAGCGCGCCGGTAAACATCTCCGCCGCCGCGTGCACCGCCTCCCGGTGCGTCTCCGCGATCACCACCCCCTTGCCCGCCGCCAGCCCGTCCGCCTTCACCACCACCGGCACGCTGAACCCCCGTACCGCCTCCTCCACCTCCTCAACCGTCACGCACCGCGCCGACCGCGCCGTCGCAATCCCCTGCGCCTGCATGAAATCCTTGGCAAACACCTTGCTCGACTCCAGCCGCGCCGCTGCTCGCGTCGGCCCGAACACCCGAAACCCCACCCCCTCAAGCGCGTCCGTCACCCCCAACGCCAGCGGCACCTCCGGCCCGATCACCACCAGCCCGGGCCGCTCCTGCTCCGCAAGAGCCACCATTGCCAGTACGTCAGTGACATCAAGCGGCTCGCATCGGGCGATCTCCGCGATGCCCGCGTTCCCCGGTGCGCACACCACCGCACGCACCCGCTTCGACCGCCTAAGCGCCCACACCAGGGCATGCTCCCGCCCACCCCCGCCAACCACCAACACCTTCAATCCCAAATCCGTGGACATACGCAGCAGCATACTGGCCACCCGTCCCACATCCCAAAACGGCCCCTACTGGGCTGCGGCAGCAGCTTCCACACTCTCCCGACTCGGCGTATGAAGGCGTGCCAGCAGCCAGCGACGCGCCGGCGTCTCGAACCAAAAGAAACTGGCAACACTCAGCCCGACACACAGCAGGATGTAGATGGGATAGATACTGGCCGAAGATAGGCCAAGCGCTTGAAAGAGGTGCAGCACCAAGTAGTGAATCAGATAGAGCCCAAAGCTCGCCTCTCCCAGCACGACAAGCCATCGCGCACTCAGCCATTGAGCAACTGCGGTCCGCGGGTAGGACAGGGCCCAGATAACCGCCGCAAAGATGGGAGCCAGCAGACCGTCACGAACGTTAATCATGGACAAGTGCGGATAGAAGTACACAGCGCCGCAGAAGACCACCGTAGCCGCAGCTAGCACCGCGTACAGAACCGCCGGACTAGGTCCCTGGTCCGCATTGAACCAGCGGCTCTGTGTCTGTCTGCGCGCTAGCAGAATTCCCAGCAGGAAGGTGGAAAGATGCAGAAGTGGTTGGTACTCGAGAGATTCTTCCCCCGACAGCCGGTGTGCGAGCGCCAAGACAACCAGTTGTCCACCGCAGTACAGCCCTGCCACCCAGAGCCAGAAAACCTTCCCGCGCAGCTTCCACAAAACCACTCCGAGGAACGGAAAGCTGAGATAGAAAACCGCCTCCGCGGAGAGGGACCAGTTCGGACTATCAAGCCCTCGAAGCTTCATCGTCCATGCCTGGATCAGAACGGCATGCGCGAAGATGGTCACTACCGTTTTGAGTGCGGCTGCCTTTGTTCCATACTTTACGATCCTCTCCAGCCACAGGTGCGGGACGTCCAGGAGCATTGTCAGGAAAAACAATGGATAGATGCGAGCGAATCGCGCAATCCAGAAGCGCTGCCGAAGAACGGGCGCGTTTCCCCGAAGGTAGACCATCGCTAGGATGTAGCCCGATAGCAGAAAGAAGAAGCTGACCGAGACATACCCAAGCGAGAGCACGCGCCGTAACGGATCAAGGAGCCACCGTTTCGATGCGAGCAGATCAGCAAGGTGGAACTTACTGGCAGTGTGGAAGAACACCACGTACAACGCAGCGAAGAACCGCAGCGAGGTCAGCGGGTGCATCTTGCCAGGCGTCTCACCTGGCGAGGGGGACCGTGTCTGCATATCAAACCCTTGTACGAATGCACCTTTATACACCAGGCGTCTCCGTCGTTTATGGCGCGAGCCTTTGCGCCAGCTTCATGACACCAGCATCATCAGCACGGCACTTTGGGATTGGTGACTCCTGCGCGACGACCAGAGCTGTGCCTCAGGGCTCGAGGCGGAAGCTGTATTCCTCGATGACGGGGTTGGTCAGTACCTCTCGCGCGATCCGGTCCACCTCGGCACGCGCCTCTATGTCCCCAAGCGAGGAAGCAAGTGTCAGGACGAAATACTTGCCTTGACGCACGTCCTCAATACCCGCGTAGGCCATGCGCCCGAGCGCTTCGGCAATCGTTTTCCCTTGCGCGTCCAGAACCGTGCGCTTCAGCGTGACATAGACATGAGCCTTCATCGTGACTGATTATAGAGGCGTGGGCTGTTGCTCTCCTGAACCAGGCGCTCGGTTTTGCCTGCCAGATGGGATCTCCGGCATCTCCCCCAGTACGACAGCGCAGGCGCAAACAGCGCCCGCGACCGCCGCGGCCTACACACCCCAGTGAAAAGAGAGACGAGACCTCGAACGATGCCGAACTATCTTGAGCTTCCTATTGGGCCGAAATCGCCCGACGTGATCAATGCTGTCATTGAGATTCCGCTTGAAGGAATCAACAAGTATGAGTACGACAAAGAGCTGGGTGTCTTCCGGCTGGATCGCAACCTCTACTCGCCGGTTCACTATCCGGGCGATTACGGCTTCATTCCCAGCACGCTCGGCGAGGATGGTGATCCGCTGGACGTTCTTGTCCTTGTCGACGCGGGCAGCTTTCCTGGATGCGTTATGGAGGCGCGTCCCATTGGCGTGCTTGACATGCTCGATCAGGGTCTGGGGGACGAGAAGGTGCTTTGCGTCGGCACAGGCAATCCGCGCTATCACGACGTGAGTGACTACTCACAGATTTACCCCCACATGCTGAAAGAGATCACACACTTCTTTGCCATCTACAAAGACCTTGAAGGAAAGCGTGTCGAGGTTAAAGGTTGGCGTGACGCCTCAGTGGCGAAACAGAAGGTGCGCGAAGCGCAGCAGCGGTATCTTGACCACCTCGCCGGCAAAGCCGCGCAGAAGTAGCTGAGCAGCTTTTATCAGAGGCCGCCCACTGCAGGCGGCCTTGTACGTGAGAAAACCCTTACTCGTGACGCAATGCCGTTCGAGCACGACTCCCAAGCCAGAAGAGGAGAGGTCCCGCGGCTGCTACCAGCGCTGCAAACGCAAGCGCGGGCAACCCAGCTACCTGTTCGCCCCGTGCAGCCCAAAGAGCAAAGCCGATCAGGAAGACCGGACCGATCGACACCAACCATGCCCCAGTCCAGCCGCCGGGAACCTGGAACGGTCTCACCATCCGTGGTTCCCGCTGTCGCAGAAGCAGCAGTGCGGCAAATTCCAGCAGCAGTGCTCCGCCATACAGCACAAGGTCGATTGAGATCAGTCGCTCAAAGCTGAAGGTCAATGCCAAGGCCCATCCACCGCTGCACACCAGCACGCTGACCCAAGGCACGCCGTTGGCCAGCCTGCGGCTAAATAGCCGCGGCAGCAGACCATCTTCTGCCATAGCGAAAGGTAGCCGCGTTAAGGACAGGACCAGTGCATTGAAAGTCCCTAAGCCATCAAGCGACCCTGCCAGGACGACAGCCATCGCCAGCATCGACCCGCCCAGCAACCCTGCCGCATCCACCCAGGCGCCGGTCGAAAACCGCGCCGCCGGGATACCAACCCGCCACACCGCCAGCAGTGGCAGAAGGTAAACACAACTCACGACCGCTACAGCGGAGAGCATCGCTCGAGGATAGTTGCGCTGCGGCTGCTCAACTTCCTGCGCGATCGTGGACGCGTTGTCCCATCCCATATAGTTCCATAACGTCACCAGCAATGCGCTGGAAAGGTCCGGTTGAAGCGGCGCAGAGGCCGATGCCGCGCTTGCCTGATGCAGCATGATCTGCCACGCAGCCAGCCCTAGCAGGACCAGAAAGGGTGAGAGCGACAGAAACATCAGGCGCAGCGATCCGCGGCCGACGGATACGGCGCCGCGTAAATTCCAGAGACAAGCGATTCCTACGATGGCAAACTTCAGCAGCAGCCCGCGGTGTCCGGCCGTAAGGCTTGGCGCGACACGCGTGAGATAGAGCACAAACGTCGTAGGATAGATTGCCATGTCAAAGACGCTCGCGGCCAGCGAAAGCCAGCCTTCCTGGAAGCCCCAGAATGGACCCATAGCCCGAGTAACCCAGTGATAGAAGCCACCCTCGGCTGGCATGGCCGTTGCGAGTTCACCGATCATCAATGAAACCGGCAAACTCCAGAACAAGGGCACTAGCACTAGAAGGAGGATGGCGCGGCCATAGCCCGCAGAGCCGATGATGTCTTCAAGCCCATACGGCCCGCCTGAGACCATAAAATATGTCGCCGCGATGAGCGGCAGCAGGCGCAGCTTTCCTCGGGATCGGCCCACTGTATCCACTCTCCTTCCCGCGACGCAGATCCTAACGCAAGCACAAATCTACGCGACAGGAGGCGTGTGCGCGGAGGGCCGGGCTATAATCAGCGAAGCCGAAGCAGGACCCGCGTGGAGAGTTGGCCGAGTGGCTGAAGGCGGCGGTTTGCTAAACCGTTATAGGACCAAAAGTTCTATCGGGGGTTCGAATCCCCCACTCTCCGCCATAGAGTCTGCCGAGCAGAGAATCTCTCGTATGATCGGGCGCCTCTTGCGAAGATGGCCCGATTTTCTCGATTTTGGTTCTAGACATACAGCAGAACATCCTGCGCTTCTCGCCTGATCTCCCCGCATTCTCCAGCGCGCCGATGAAGGGTCCGCTTCGCCCCTAGACGTAGAGCGGTCTTGGTTTTCAAAGTACGAGGCGTTTCTCATCACAGCCGTAAGCATCTCCCCAAGGCTCGGGACTGTGGGAGAGGCCCGCTGTACCGGCCTCTTCCACCGAGCGGTGCGAAGGGTGGGACTGCCTGACGTTCCACGCTTTGCAGGGCTTCGGCATTTTCACGGTCCTGTTTTAGCCTCACCCTCTGCGATGGCGAGCAGGTTACCCCTCTGGATTTCGGCTCATCGCTGCCCATAAACTTGCAGGCTATGGCGAGCGTGAAGCGCGGTCCTGCACCACCATTCCAACTTAGCTTCCAGGAGCCGATGGAATGTCTTCTGGTGACCACTCTCCCAGAAGGACCAGAGTGGACGTACGAGATCAAGTTGGACGGCTACCGCGCTCAGGCCCTCAACGATGGAAAGCAGACCCGGCTACTCTCTCGCAACGGCAAAGACTTGGGACAACGCTTTTCGACGCTCCTACAGGAGCTCGCGAGAGCCGTCCCGCATGGCTCGATAGTGGACGGTGAGCTGGTCGCCCTCGATCCATCAGGGAGGCCGAGCTTCAGCCTCATTCAGAACTCCGCCACGAGCGGAGCTACCTTCGTTTTCTTTGCCTTCGATCTCCTGAGGCTTGGTGGAGAGGACCTCACCCAGAAGCCATTGTCGGAGCGCCAAGCGCTCCTGCGAACGTCTCTTCGTCTCACCGACACGGTCCAGCTCTCAGAGAGTTTCAACATCCCCGCCAAGCAAATGCTTGAACTGGTTCGAAGCCATGGCTTGGAGGGTGTCGTCGCCAAACGCCTCTCGAGCACGTACGAGCAGGGAAGACGCACCGGCGCATGGACCAAGATGCGGGTCGAGCTTGCTCAGGAGCTTGTCATCGGCGGCTACACGCCAGGAACTCGCGGTTTCGATGCTGTCCTGGTTGGCTTCTACAGAGGCGACCGGCTCCACTTCTGCGCCAGCGTTCGTGCCGGGTTCGTTCCGGCAA
Organism: uncultured Acidobacteriaceae bacterium; assembly: GCA_964235665.1. Classification (GTDB taxonomy): domain Bacteria; phylum Acidobacteriota; class Terriglobia; order Terriglobales; family Acidobacteriaceae; genus Edaphobacter. Next base: position 47,622 of record CAXSAY010000003.1, on the reverse strand, counting down.
GCCGCCGAGCCGTTCACGCGCAGCTCGCACCCTTAGAGGCTGCCGAATGTCCGTTCGTCAATCTGCCGGAAGCCAGCGCAGGACGATGGGCCAGGGGCTGACGGCCGCCAAGATGAAGAATTGCATATGGCTCCGTCCGGAAGCAGTGGCGCAGTTTCGGTTTCTGGAATGGACACCCAGTGACCATCTCCGTCATGCTAGCTTCGTCGCACTTCGAGAAGATAAAGATTCGTTGTCCGTCGTCAAGGAAGACGAGACGACGACCGAACGGAAGGCTCCTCAGGGAGAACGCGTTGACCGGAAGCGGCAACAAGCCTAATATACATAAACCTTATAGAATGAATAACTTACGTCCGATAACGCATCTTATGTACAGTGGACCGCAAGTACGTACCATAAGGATGAGCCCAACTGTCGCGCTGCGCTAAGTAACAAGTGGCACGCTAGTTCGGCAGCCACAATCTATGCCGGCATTCGTGACTGCTCTCTTCAGAAGGAAGAGGCGGCGGTAACTCTTGCCGATAAGGACTCTGACCGACAGCGCTAAATTGCAGGGCCAAGGCATGTCAAACGCTTGCTGGCGCCGGCTGGGCCAGCGCCAGAGCAATGGGGAGGCCGATGCCCCGGGAAGCCCCAGTGACGAGCGCAGCTTCCCTCAAAAGTTCTCGCATAAGACTTCCTCGTCAACAGAAGCGCATAGCTATTACGTCAGGCGTTGGTGCCGCCATCCACGGTGAGACTGGCACCGCTGATGTACCCAGCCTCAGGACCAGCAACGAACGCGACCAATGCGGCGACCTCATCCACATGGCCGTATCGCTTGAGTGTCGTGGCGGCAAGTTGTGGGACAGCCCAGTCCCCGCTTGCGGGGTTGAGGTCCGTGTCGATTGGCCCAGGCTGCACGTTGTTCACAGTGATCTTGCGATTCCCTACCTCGCGCGCCAGCCCCTGTGTGAACATCTTGACCGCTCCTTTCGTGGCAGCATAGGCGGCAAGACCGGGCGTCATGGTTCGCTCTCCTACGCAAGAACCGATTGAGATTATGCGGCCACCCTCCGGCATGTGCTTCAACACCTCTTGCGTTGTGACGAAAACACCGCGGACGTTGAGGTTCAATATGTGCTCCAACTCGTCAAGCGTCGCTTCTTCGAAAGGCTTTGGAATCGCTGTTCCCGCATTGTTGATGAGAATGTCGATGCGTCCGAATTCGTCTACTGCCTTCGCGACGGCATCTTTGATCGCCGCCGGATCCTTGCTGTCGGCCTGCAGCGCCAGAGCTTTGCCGCCCTTGTCTTGAATAGCTTTGACCGCATCTGCGGCTGCTTCTGCGCCGCGGGCGTAGGTGACCACAACTGTTGCACCATCTGCCGCCAGACGCGACGCGATGGCTGCTCCGATACCTCGTGACCCGCCTGTAACGAAAGCGACCTTGCCCGACAGTGGCTGATTATTCCCTTGCTGTTCCATTGTGTTGCCTCCCTTGCGTTTGCGTGTTGTTGCGTCTGGAAACATGAGAAATGACGCAGGAGGAAGGCGGCACCCTGAGATGAGGACGCCGTCGCTGGCAATGTGAAGGGAGGGCAGACTCCCTCAAAAGAGTGAGTGAATAGTTCAGACTCCTGCGAGAGTAGCGGGAGTCACTGCCTGACGACAAACAGATTGCAACCTGGAAACGCCAGCATCTGGAGTAAAGTTGGCTGCTGAGGCAGTCAATCCACTCAGGTGACGTGTGGCTGAACGATTCGCTAAACGCAACTGTTTGGCGGAGTCGAAGCACCAAAACAAAGCTCTCTAAGGTGGGCATTGAGCATGCATGGTCGTATCGGGCAGCGTCTTCAAGTCAGCCTCGCTCTGTTGCTTAGCTCCGGGTTTTCGGGGTGCAACCGTAGCCAGCCAGTAGCACGAGTACAAGTGATATTCGACCAAGTGCCGTCGCCCGGGCGAAGCGGCGCAGGCACGGTTGATACCTTGCGGGGTCGTGTGCTCGGGGCATCTATGGGGCAGCGTATTGTGGTCTACGCTTTTGGCGAGAACACCTGGTGGGTGCAGCCCACGGCCCTCAGGCACTTCACTTCCATCGACGGCACAGGAAGCTGGAGCACAGTGACCCACCTTGGAGATCGTTATGCCGTCCTCCTGGTAGACGAAGCTTTCGAACCGCCGGATCAACTCAAAAGCCTTCCAACTCAAGGCGGCCCGATTGTTGCGCTCGCTACCGTTGTGCCGTCCGGAACGCGGCCGCCTTCCCTGCGAGTCCACTTCAGTAACTACGACTGGACTGTGCGCCAAGTGGGCAGTGACCGCAACGGTTCCCCTCACGCGTATAGCCCAAAGAATGTGCGGGTAGACTCTCGAGGAACGTTGCATCTCGCAATCTCCAAGGACGCCTCCGGGGTTGCTTGTGCCGAGGTGTCGCTTCCTCGCAGCCTCGGATTTGGAAACTATGCTTTTACGTTGGAGGACGCATCCCGCCTCGATCCTGCGGCCATTCTCGACTTTTACACATGGGACGAGGGAGGTACGGACCAGGAACGTCGCGAGGTGGATGCGCTGGTAAGCCGTTGGGGTGACGATACGGCTCGCACAAACGCTCAATACATTGTGCAACCGTTCTTCCGTCCAGCCAACACCTACCGCTATCTTGTCCCTGCCGGACCGATCACCCTTACCCTTCATTGGGAACCGTCGAAGATCACCTACGAAACGCGTCGGGGAGACCGGCCAGAAACAAGCGTCGTTGCGCGACATACATTTACCTCAGACGTGCCCACACCGGCGGCGGAAACTCTACACATGAATCTATGCACCTTTGATTACGGACGCCTTCTTCAAAGGGAACCATCAGAAATCGTGATGCGCAGGTTCAGGTTCGAGCCCTGAGACACCATGCCAATCTCATTGCGAGTCTGGGTTTTGGTCGCTTGGTCAATTCTTTTCTGCCGTTCTCTTGCTGCGCTCGATCCGCATCGGAGCTTGGCCCAGTACCTTCGTTATAGCTGGAGTACCGGGATCGGCTTCAACGAAGGACAAGTAAGCTCGATCGCGCAGACCCCGGATGGTTGTCTTTGGATCGGCGGCGACCGCGGTCTCGTGCGTTTCGACGGTGTCGGATTCCGACCGGTTCAGGAGTCCAGCAAAGGTCAACCCATCACGCACGTTCTCGGTTTGGCCACTGACGGTGAGGGCGGTTTATGGATCTGGATGCAAGGAGCCAACATCCTGCGCTACGCCAATGGCGTCTTCGAGAATGCCATTTCCGACATGGGACTACCTAATGAGGTGGTGACCGCTATGGCCGAGACCGCTGATGGGGGTGTGCTGCTCGCGACGATCGGGCAGCAAGCTTTTAAGTATCGCAATGGCACGCTCAAGAAGATCGTCAGCCTTCGCTTGCCGAGTTCGCTGATCCTTACGGTTGCAGCGACAGCCGACGGCACCGCCTGGCTGGGAACCAGCGATAACGGCCTGATTTCGGTAGTGCGCGGCGACGCTCAGCTCGCTCGCATGAGCGGGCTACCGAAGAAGGTGAACATCCTACTCGCGGGATCAGGTAACAGCCTTTGGGCTGGCACGGACGACGGCCTCTATTTGCTGAAGGACGCAAAGTCAGGCGTCGTTCAGCCGGTCAAGTCTTTGCGTCATCAAGAAGTACTAGCGCTGGCCCAGGATCATGACGCAAACCTTTGGGTAGGGACAGCCCGTGGCGTCTTCCGCCTGCAGAGCAACAGTATTAACGATACTCAGCTCTTCCAGGGTGAAACTGATCTTATTCCCTCAGCCATTTTTCAGGACCGCGAAGGCGACCTGTGGATGAGCGCTGGGGGTGCGCTCGAGCGATGGCGCGACGGCGTGTTCACGAAGAGTGCCGCCAGCACATCAATCGGCGGCGGGGGGGCCGTCTTAGCTTCTGACGAACGCCGGTTGTGGTTCGCCCCTGCGGGTGGGGGCCTGCAATGGATTAAGGACGGGCACATCGGACAAGTTGACCTGCCCGGGCCGTCTGTCGACGTCGTGTATGCGATAGCAGGCCGGGGGACGGATATTTGGATCGGTCGCAGGCGGGGTGGCCTGACTCACCTGAACCGCAAAGGTACGGCTGCGCAGGCAACCTATACATCGAAAGACGGACTCGCGCAGGACAGCATTTATAGCGTGCTGGAGACGCGGGATGGCAGCGTGTGGGCCGGAACGGTGAACGGGGGGCTGAGCAGGTTGCAGAATGGAGTCTTTCGCACCTTTACTACCGCCGATGGACTCGCGTCCAACACCATCACGGCCCTAGACGAGGACGAGGTACACACGTTGTGCGTGGCTTCACCGGAGGGGCTCAACACCTACCGCGATGGGCAATGGCGGACCCTCCGCCAGAGTGACGGTTTGCCCTCCGACGAAGTCACCTCTCTACAACACGGAGAGGGCCAGAACGGAACCATGTGGGTAGGCACGGCGAAGGGCTTGGCATTGCTTGCGCACGGCCACATTCGCACCTTTCCTGAACTGGCACCGTACTTACGTCAGACCGTCTTAGGGCTTGCACTGGACCGGAGTGGCTTTCTCTGGATACAGACTTCGGACCAGGTTCTTCGGTTCAACACCAAGGAGCTTTTGAGCGGCAGCTTGCAACCTTCAGGCGTCCGCTCGTTTACCCAGGCGGATGGACTCGTGCCGATTGCGGGCACAAGGCGCACACGCTCGCTCGACGTGGACACAGGTGGCAACGTCTGGATTACATCTCGGGCCGGATTGTTCACTGCCGCACCGCAAGCCTTCGAAGATCGTTCCCCTCCCTCTATCGTTGGAATGAACGGTCTGGCGGCGGACGGACGAGACATCCCCCTGCAGCGAGCCGTGATCGAGGCGCCACCTCATAGGATAACGCTGCGGTTCTCTGCCGTGAGCCTGCCCGTTCCGGAGCGAGTGCGATACCGCTATCGCCTGGAGGGCTTCGATCAAGGTTGGAGCGATGCAAGTTCTGTGCGGGAAGCCGTGTATACGCGTCTCGAACCGGGAAAGTACCGGTTCCGGCTAATGGCCACCGACAGCGACGGCGCGTGGAACGGCGCGGAGTTCTCATTTCCCTTCACGATCAAGCCCGCTTTTTGGCAGACAGTCTGGTTCCGTGCTTGTTCCTGTCTCTTTCTACTGGTGGTCGCACGATGGATCTATTTAATTCGCATGCAGCAGATTGCCAAGAGCATGAACCTACGCTTTGAGGAAAGGCTCGCCGAGCGCATGCGCATCGCTCAAGACCTGCATGACACCCTATTACAGGGCTTCCTGAGCGCTTCTATGCAGCTTGATGTCGCGAGCGACTTTGTTCCATCCGAATCAGCTGCGTCTCCTATGCTCGCCCGGGTACTCGCCCTTATGCAACGCGTCATGGTTGACACGCGACAGTCACTGTCGAACCTCCGTACACCGGAGCATATGAGCCGCAACCTTGAAGCAGAACTGTTGCATATCCCAAGAGAATTAGAGCGGGAGAGTGCAGTTGAGTATCATGTCACAGTCAGTGGTTCGGTGCGAACGCTGAAGCCGGCATGCAGCCACGACATTTTCCTGATAGGACGCGAGGCCGTGCTGAACGCCTATCGCCACGCGCGGGCAAAGCGGATCGACGTCGATGTGATCTACGATTCCGTTTTATTTCGGCTCACAATTCGGGATGACGGCAAAGGTATTGATGGACAGGTGTTGCAACAGGGACGCGAAGGGCACTGGGGCCTGATCGGCATGCGGGAACGGGCAACAGCTATTGGCGCGAGGCTGAAACTGTTGAGTAAGCCGTCCCTTGGTACGGAGCTTGAGCTGATAGTTCCGGGTCATCTCGCCTACAGCCGTCCATACGGCCGCAGGTCATGGTGGACTTTCCGCAGCTCGCCACCTCAGTAGCCTGACCTCTGACGCTCTGAAAACAGGAGGATTGATATGTCGGATTCGATACGCGTGCTCATCGTTGACGACCACCCGCTACTGCGTGAAGGCATTTCCATTGTTCTCGCTCAGGAGAAGGACATGCTGCTTGTGGGTGCAGCTTCGACGGGAGGTGAAGCGGTAACTTTGTACGCGACGACACGGCCGGATCTTGTGCTTATGGATCTGCGCCTGCCGGACATGAGCGGAATTGATGCGATGACCGCCATTCGGGCTAGCTCGCCGCGCGCCAAGGTCGTCATTCTGACCACCTTTGAAGGAGATGCTGAGGTGTCCCGCGCCCTGAGCGCAGGGGCTGCCGGCTACTTGCTCAAGAGCATGCCGCGCAAACAGATAGTGGAGGCGCTCCGCCAAGTGCTAGCAGGCCGGCGTCGTATCGCTCCTACTGTCGCTGACAGCCTTGCCGAGCATCTGGGGCAGGAGGCGCTCAGTCAACGGGAAATCACCATTCTTCAAAGGGTGGCCGAAGGCGACCGTAACAAGGAAATCGCGGCGCGTTTGTTCCTTTCGGAGGAGACGATCAAGAGCCACATGAAGAACATTCTCGAGAAGTTGGGTGCCAGCGACAGGACACAGGCCGTATCCATCGCTGTACGCCGAGGCATTATGTCGCTGTGAGCGCACCTGCAGACTTTTCTTTGTCCCTCACTTGGGGGATGTAAACGGGTTCTCAACCGTCTAGCCTTCGAGGCTGAGGCTGCTTGGGAGGCCGATTTGCATCGATTTTTCTCTTCTTACCCGGCAGGATTTCCGGGTTTTGGATTGCTTTTGCTTCGTTGCGTGGTGGCTTACACGAGCTACGTTGCCGGCAGATCGCTCACCCTGTCATTGAGCGTGGCACCCTTGGTCTTGCTCTTGCACGTTACCGGTTCGCTTGCGCTCCTCTCAGTCGTTCTGGGCTTTGTGACGCCGTTTGGGTGTGTGGTGGTGCTGATGGAGCTGCTGTCAGTTATGGCTCTTTGCCCTGGCCTGCGATCCGGCTCCGTTGAACTCAAGATCGTTCTTCTTAACCTAGGCGCGATGCTGGTGGCACTTGCCACCTCCGGGCCAGGAGCATTCTCGGTGGACGCCCGTCTGTTTGGCCGTCGCGAGATCACCATTCCACGCTAGATCTTAGAATCGGCCTGCACCTTGAAGACGAGGTGCAGCAGAGTTTAACTTTCCTGTGCGGAAGGCTGTCCTCTATATGCCCGTAGCGCGTGGCGCTTAAATCACCCGATTGAGGGAGGCACTTCTCGCTCGGGAGTGGCTTTCCAAAGCCGAGCCGGTTGGAGAAGATGGCGGTGTTGCTAGCCGATAAGCACTTCGTCTTCGCAACACAACAGCGGGCCCGACCAAAAACGGAGGCGCTATGACGCAGAGAGTTGCAGGCAGACCGGTAGTTGACGCGATATCAACGTTCCGCCCGGAGATGGCATTTCCTTTCCTCACCGAAGAGATGCTCGTTCGGCTCGCTGACTACGGCAAGGAAGAGGCGAACGAAGCGGGGAGCTTACTGTGGCATCATGGCGACCGTGAAGTAGATATGTTTGTCGTCCTCAGCGGGGCTGTCGAAGTGTCTGCGCAGGACGACAAGGGCGAGACCGTCTCGCTGACGGTCCTGAGGACCCGGCAGTTCACCGGCGAGCTCGACCTCCTGAGCTCGCGAGGCACTCTAGTCGACGGCCGTACCCTGGCAGACAGCCTGCTGCTCCGCATTCCGCGCCCCCAGCTCCAGCGGCTGATGCGCTCGGAAGGCGACATCGCCAACCTCATCATGCAGGCTACCGTCTGGCGGAGGTTGGGCATCGTGGAACGCGCTACAAACAACGTGGTGCTTCTCGGCCAGAGCAACGCCGCGAACACCCTGCGGTTGCAACAGTTCCTCACGCGCAACTCCTACCCTCATCTGCTACTGGAGCCCACGCCCGAACAGTTTGCCGACGACGCGGCTAACACGCAGGAGCAGTACCGGTTGCCGGCTGTAATCTTTCCCGGGGGAAGGGTGCTGCATCAACCCACTCTCGCTGAGCTGGCGGATGAGCTAGGTCTGACGGAGCTCCTAGACCCAGAGATGACCTACGATCTTGCAGTCATCGGTGCAGGTCCTTCCGGACTAGCAGCGGCCGTTTACGGTGCGTCTGAAGGTCTCACAACGATTGCGATTGAAGGCATCGCGCCGGGCGGTCAGGCCGGAACTAGTTCCAAGATTGAAAATTATCTCGGCTTCCCCACCGGTGTCTCAGGACAGGAACTCGCGACGCGCGCTCAGGTACAAGCGCAGAAGTTCGGAGCCCGACTGGCCGTGGCGCGAGATGTCACCCGCGTCGATACGTTTGATGGAGTAAACCTATTGACGCTGACAGGGGGAGCGACGATACGCGCCCGTGCTGTCGTGATAGCTACTGGTGCGCAGTACCGCAAGCTCACGTTGAAAAACTATGAGCGCTTCGAGGGGCAGGGCATTCAATACGCAGCCACGGCGTTAGAGGCTGCCCACTGCCTAGAGCGCGACGTAGTGGTCGTAGGCGGTGGCAACTCCGCCGGCCAAGCCGCTGTGTTCCTGTCCGGCTCGGCTCGACACGTTCACCTTGTTGCGCGAGCGAAAGACTTGGCCGGCACCATGTCCCAGTACCTAGTGGCACGCATCTGCTCCTCCAAAAGAATTACCGTCCATCTCAACTGCGAAGTTCAAAGCCTAGAAGGAGACACCGTTCTCCGCTCGGTGACCGTGCGAGAAAGACACACTGGCGCATGTGTACAGTGGCCGGTCGCGAGCATTTTTGTGATGATCGGCGCGGAGCCGAACTCCGGCTGGCTCTACGGCACATTAGCTCTCGACAACAAGGGTTTCATCGTGACCGAAATGCCCAATGGGTTGACGCTCAGTCGCTTCGCCACTAGCGTTTCTGGCCTCTTCGCTATCGGCGATGTGCGTGCGGGATCGACAAAGCGTGTGGCCTCGGCGGTCGGTGAAGGCTCGGCTGTCATCGCGGATGTTCATCGCTATCTCGCCTCCTACCGCAAGAGCAAAGGTCAAGAGGCGCTTTCTATACGCCCGGCGGAAAACCTGCAAGAGCTTATGTATGTCACACGCTAGCGGCATTTCGCCACAAGCAAATATCTATTCAGACGCCACATAAACAAGGAAAGGACCTGTTGCCATGCAGCCGCTGTTGATGCCTTACAATATGGGTGATCTCAAACTTCCCAACAGGATTGTGATGGCGCCGCTTACACGGATGCGCGCGCATCCGCAGAATCACGTGCCCACCCCAATCCAGGCGGAGTACTACGCACAGCGTGCTTCCGCCGGGCTCATCATCGCCGAAGCTACCGCCATCAGTCCTGAGGGCTTCGGCTGGGCTGACACTCCGGGACTGTGGAGTGCCGAGCAGGTACGTGGATGGAGACAGGTGACAGATGCGGTGCACGCGGCGGGCGGCCGTATCGTGGCACAGTTGTGGCACACCGGAGCGATCTCGCATCCGGAGCTCCGCAACGGTGCGGTGCCGGTTTCAGCCTCCAACATCGACCCAATCCAGGTGTCCACCACCCAATCCGGCAGGCAGCCTACGGTCGTTCCACGGGCGCTCACCACAGCGGAGATCCACGAAACGGTCCGGGACTTCGGAAGGGCTGCGCGCAACGCCATGGAGGCTGGGTTCGACGGCGTGCAGATCCTGGCCAATTACCTGTACCTCATCGCCCAGTTCCTGAACGCAGCTACAAACCGCCGCACCGACGAATATGGCGGCAGCTTTGAGAACCGAGCGCGATTTCTGTTTGAGGTTGTGGAGTCCGTCGTCCATGCAGTAGGCAATCAGCGTACAGGTATCAAGCTGAGCCCGATGCACGAGGGCGGACCCTTTTCGGCAAATGAAGACACCCTGCCGATTACCGATTATTCGATGAAGAGGCTGAACGACTATGCACTCTCGCACCTGCTTTTGATGGGCAGCACAACTGACTTCACTAATACCCCCCTAGATAAGCTGACCGACGATGGCATGTTTGAGCACTTCCGGCCTATCTACCGCGGCACACTGATCGCCAACGTGAACATGGATCGCGAGCGCGGCAACCATCTCGTCGCCGACGGCTTAGCAGACTTGGTTGCCTTCGGGAGGCCTTACATCTCGAATCCGGATCTCGTGGAACGTTTCGCCACGGAAAAGCCGCTGGCGGAGGTCAACTGGGATGGTGTGTACGCCTCAGGCCCGGACGGCTACACCGACTATCCGCCGTATCAAACGTTGTCATCACAGCTCGTGGGAGAACCTCATGCCTAAGACCACACCTGAGCAAAACAAAGCCCTCGTTCTCGAAGCCTTCGACACGCTCTTCAACCGACGAGACTATGCAACCGCCGAACGCTTCTGGTCTCCCGAATATATCCAACACAGCGCCCATATCGGACCTGGACGCGAAGGTCTCTTCACGCTCATTCGTTCTGTACCGTCCTCACTTCGCTACGACAACCAGTTGATCCTCGCGGAGGGTGACTACGTGTTCGCACATGGCCGCTTCTCGGGGACCGGGCGAGACAAGGCATGGGTCGCGGCCGACGTGGTGCGGCTCGAGGACGGGCTCTTGAAGGAACACTGGGACGTGCTGCAGGACGAGGTGACAGAAGCGGAATCCGTCAGTGGTCTGCCATGTTCGGCGATACATTTCCCGGATAACACTCTGCAAGTTCAAACCAAGGAGGAGGCATATGAATCTCTCAGGAAACACCGTGTTTATTACAGGTGGAGGCTCAGGCATCGGCAAGGCACTGGCCGAACAACTGCACCAGCGCGGAAACACAGTCATCATTTCCGGCAGACGCAAGGCGCAACTCGACATCGTAACGGCTGCCAATAGTGGCATGTCGGCTATCGAGCTGGACATCACCAATCTTGCAAGCATCGAGTCGGTTGCGGACAGGCTGATGCAGGACTACCCGGCACTGAATGTGCTAATTAATAATGCCGGCATCATGGAACCGGATCAGGCGGGGTGCTCGATCAACGACGACCGACTACAGGCGACCTTAGATACCAATCTACTTGGGCCGATCCGGTTGACATCTGCGCTGATCGAGCAGATGAAGCGCACACGCGGCACTGTCATCTACAACACCTCTGTCCTAGCATTCGTTCCTCTCGCAGTAACCGCTGTTTACTCCGCCACCAAAGCGGCCCTCCATTCCTATGTTCTGTCGCAGCGCTTTCTGTTGAAGAGCAGTGGTGTGCGTGTTCTCGAGATAATCCCGCCCTGGGTTCGCACGGACCTGATGAACAGCCAAGAGGCGAAACAGGCCATGCCTCTTGACGCCTTCATCACGGAGACCATGAGGGTGCTGGAGACAGACTCCGACGAGGTGCTTGTTGAGATCGCAAAGCCACTGCGTGCTAACCCCGGCGCCGCAGAGCACGCCTTGGTTGCCGGATTCAACGAGCAGATGATGACGTTATTCGGCATCTCAAGCCATGGTGTAGGAGGTGCTGCTTAGGAGATTCTGCGAAGCCATCTGATCGCTCGGTACCAAGGAGGGTCTTCCACCAGCACGCTATTTTGGTGCGAATAGAGCAACGGCCTTGGCAGGTGGGCGCGTCGGCGAGAAGTTCAAGGCGGTTTGCTCGTGCGCCTTCGGATGTTGCTCTCTCCATAACTCCAACAGAAGGGGAGGCATCAACCGGATCAGGACGCGTGTGCGATGGATCTTTGCATGGCAGGCAGGGCAGAGCGAGATCATCAGAGAGAGAACTGACCTCCCTGGGACGCGGTGGTGGACGATGATCGATCGTTTGTCGCGCCCTGAGGCATCGCACACCCGGCAGCGATACCCATCCCGTTCGAGCACTTTTTCGCGGAGCCCTCCGAAGTGTTCTTCGTCCTGCCGCTTGAGCGTGTAGCAGACAGCACACATCCCGTGCGCGAGGATCTTGGCCTTGCCGCAGCGGCAGTGCATCACGTGTTGTTTGAGCTTCGTCATCGCATCAATCGCTCGAGATTCTCCAAGACCACCACATCGACCAGCCAGCTGTGAACGGAGAAAACGGCGTTCTGGTCCGTTCTGACGGTGAAGACCCCTGCGAGGTTGATCGCGCCCGAGACCTGATCGCATGCTTCACCCCCTATCACTTTGCCTTCAAGTTCGTATCCGTCGAGAGTGCTGCACAGAACCCGCATCGCTCACTTCCCTTCCCATGTACTCGTAAACCGTCGTGCGTGAAATTCCAAATTCCCGAGCGAGCAGAGCCTTCCTCTCCCCACCCTTGATCCGGCGCCTCAGATCGTCGGCTTGCGCCGCCGAAAGGCTGCGGACCCGGCCGAGGTACACCTTACGTTGCTTCGCCAGTGCGATTCCCTCGCGCTGCCGCTCTCGAATCAGATCCCGCTCAAACTGAGCGACGGCACCGATGACACTTAGAAGAAGGTGCGCCATCGGAGAGTCTTCCCCGGTGAACGTCAAGCTCTCTTTCACGAACCGGACGTGGACGCCTCGCTTGACAAGGTCGAGCACGAGCTTACGCAGATCGTCGAGGTTGCGAGCCAGCCGGTCCATGGCGTGACAGACGATGGTGTCCCCTTCGCGGACGAAGCTCAACATCGCATTCAGCTGCGGCCGGTTGGTGTCTTTTCCAGAAGCTTTGTCCGTGAACATCTTGTCCGTGTCCACACCGTCGAGCTGCCGGAGCTCAGTCTGGTCGAGAGCGCTCACGCGCTTGTACCCCACGACTATTCCCTTCCGAGCGGCATGTTGACGAGTTTTCGTTCGGATAGGTTCTTTAGCCTTCGCCATCAGGTGTTAGATTAGACTAGAATTGACCCTAACCGCACGTGAAAGTGTCAGGACGGCACATGTTCGGTTGAGGTATACCCCATACTGACGCCCCACGTGTGAACTTGGAGGCGGGTTTTTACGGGCTTGGTGGAGTGCGGGAAGTGAAACAGGCAGTCAGGTATATTCTTAGGCCAACTGATGTCTACGATGTATGAAATCCGGAACGAGCAACCGCTTGAGGCCCTGCATAGTTCCGCGCCTGCACTTGCCCCGGATCGCTGGCATTCCCCAGTCGTTCACACCGAGTGTTCGCTGCATCAGCTATCGCCCTACATTGGTAAGCTGAAGAGCTCCATAGCCGCGGATGTGATTAGGGCGTTCTCCAGACCAGGCGACACCGTAGTCGATCCGTTCTGTGGCGCCGGTACCGTCGCCTTAGAAGCAGCTCTGCTCGGAAGAGCATCCTTCTCATCTGACATCAGCCCCTATGCTCATGTCCTCACACATGGCAAGCTGAATGCTCCCGCAAGTCTTGATCTTGCGATGGACCAGATTGAGCAGCTACTACGCTTGGCGGAGTCTCGGGCAGTTCCCGATCTCCGGTCCGTTCCGTCGTGGGTACGCGCGTACTTTCACCCGAAGACTCTAAAGGAAGCCATCTCCTTCGCTGCCGTATGTCGCGAATGCAATCATTCGTTTGGCATGGCCTGCTTCCTTGGAATTCTGCATCACCAGCGGCCAGGTTTCCTCTCCTATCCTAGTAGCCATCTAGTTCCATATCTGCGTACGAAGATGTTCCCGCAAGACCAGTACCCGGAGATGTATGCACATCGCCCGCTCCGTGCCAGGCTTCTACGTAAGGTTGAGCGTGCATACAAGCGCCATCCCGGACCTCTGAGCAATCGCCACAGGGTGGTGCAGAGCTCCTCAGAAATGGTTTCATTTCCGAAGCGCGTCAATGCAGTCATTACAAGTCCGCCGTACATGAATGCTCTTGACTATGGTCGAGACAACCGACTCCGGCTATGGTTCCTCGACCCGAAAGCGGCAGCAGCGATTGACGAGGAGACCCCCGACAGTATCGAGAACTTTAGGAGCTTGATGGATTCTCTTGCGGAGAAGGCGGGCCGCTCGCTTGTAAGTGACGGCTACTGCGTGATGATTGTCGGCGAGGCCACCTCAAACACCGCAACAAGCCGCACGGCGGAAGCTGTGGTCGCCGCTTTTGTTGGCAGCGGAAATGGGTTTGAGCTCGTGATTAACGTCCCTGACCTCATCCCCGACATACGCAGATCTCGCCGAGACTGTCGAGGAGTCAAGCTGGAGAATGTCATAGCTTTCCGGAAGCGCTCTTAACGCATGTCGCGGGAGACAATATGAAGTCCGTAGCTATGTTCAACAACAAGGGCGGGGTCGGCAAGACCACATTGACATGCAACCTCGCTTCGTTCATCGCTACGGAATTCGACAAAAAGGTTCTCGTGGTGGACTGCGACCCTCAGTGCAACTCGACACAACTGATTATGGGAATAGATGGGGCTGCCGAGCTCTACTTGGCAGACAATCCCGAGGTCAGCACTATTAGAGACGTTCTCAGGCCGATTGAGGATGGTGACTCCTCGATCAATTCCAACCTTCAGATGCTTACGGGCGCCAAGAATAGGTTCCAAGTCGATCTTCTTCCGGGGCACCCTCACTTCGCGATCATCGAAGACCGTCTCAGCATCGCTTGGCAGCAGCTGAAGGGCAGAGATACGCAGGGGTTCCGCCAAACAAACTGGAACACCGCTCTTTGTTCCTCACTCCAAGACAAGTATGATCTCGCAATCTTCGATCTCGGACCGAGCCTCGGTTCCATCAATCGCTCCGTCCTAATGGGCTGCGAACATTTCTTAACTCCTCTAGGTTCAGATGTCTTCAGCATTATCGGCGTCAAAAACATAGCCGCATGGCTCGCTGCCTGGATAGGTGACTACGACCACTCATGGGGGGGGACTTAAGGAAGCTGACCAGAACGACCTGAGGACTCGATATGCAATACCCTCTTCTCCTGCGGTCCTTGGGGGGTACGTCGGCTACACGGTGCAGCAATACATCACCAAGTCATACGGCAAGGAGCGCAGAGCGACCAAGGCCTATGAGTCCATTATAGGTAACGTTGACGCAGAGATTAGATCGGCCCTTACCTCCTATTACTCTCCCTTACTCGCAGGTCCAGAGCTCGCCAAATTAGGGGATATACCACACCTGTATAGCCTTGTGCCGCTAGCACAGAAGCGAGCCGTCCCTATACATGGCTTGTCGAGCACGGACGGTCTAGTCGGTTCTCAGTTTGCGGCTGTACGCGACTTTAGATCTCGGATTATGCCGATCGCTACCAATCTCCTCCGAAATCTTGGCATACCCGGGAACCCGAAAAATGGCTAGCTGGCCCGAATCCCTCGTAATAGAACTTGCTGCGAGAAGGTGCATACTCTTCCTCGGTGCTGGCGTTTCGGCTAATGCCACAAGGGCTGACGGTTCTGCTACTCATCCTCCTGACTGGTCATCGTTCCTGTCAATTCTTCACGCTGCGAGTAGGAAAGGACGGCGAGAAGACCTCGATGTTGCTGCGCAGATGATCGCAAACAGACAGTACCTCGATGCTGCAGAGATACTTCGGGCATGTGGCCTTTATGAAGCAGATTACAACCGCTTGATCGGACATACTTTCGAGCGCTACAGGTCTACTGAAGTTCATGGTCTTCTCGAGACCCTAGACCAGCGCATCGTTGTGACGACAAACTTTGACACGATCTACGAGGACCATTGCAGGCAAGGGGATGCAAGTCACGGTTACGCAGTCATCAACTACTACGACGATGGTTTGGTCACGCGTATGCGATCGCCGAAGCACCTGATCCTCAAAGTTCACGGTTCTGTAGAGACTCCTGAACGAACCGTTTTGAGCAAGTCGGATTATTTCAAGGCCAAGGCTCACTATGGAGGTTTCTTCAAGACATTGGAGGGACTATTCCTGACCCACACCCTGCTGTTCCTTGGCTATAGCGTCAATGATCCAGACATCCAGCTTCTTTTAGAGAACGGGACTATAACGGCCCCAAGCTCGACTCCTCACTATGCGCTAATGGCTCAGGGCCTACATCCCGCGGTGCAATCGGCCTTCAAGCGGACCTATAACGTGGAGATAATTGAGTTCGATCCAAGCAACAACTACGAGGAGTTCCTTAGCAGCCTAAGAGAACTCAGTCTCAGCGTAGAATCCTTGCGCGATCCACAACCGTGAGGTCCTATACGAGCCCTGTCTCCAAAGACATCGATTCAGGTGTACGGCAAGAACTGTTACCTCTCCCGTACCGTTGGTGGTCGAGCAACCGCACCGAACCTCCATCCCGGCCACATCAGCTTTCCCCGAAGATCCAGCTTTCAGAGTAAAGCTCCACATGCAACAGGGTGGGCCTCCGCGTATGCAGCCAGTTAGACCCCTTCCTGCTCATCCGTAGATCGGCCTTAGCGAGCGAACGGTACTGCGCCCAAGCGTCGCAATGAGCTGGTTCAGAGTCTCCGGAGCCTCGGGATGTCTTAGCGTCTTAGAACGTCAGCAAACTTTTCTTCGTCGAAGTATGCCGACGCACCTCAAAATCCTCGCAAGTAAAAGCCACCCCTTGGATGTGGTGTACCCGCACACTGCCTGGAGACAGTTCGAGAGTGTCAACCCGATAGTCGTGACTCTCTTGAGTGAAAGGCGTCCCTACTCTCTTGGTCTTGCCTGCTTTCTTTTCAGCAACCTCATCCGTCGAGACGAAGACCCAGTAAGACGCACCCTGATCCAGGTCGATCGAGGTATCCACTGAAATCTCCGTCGTCGGCGCAACCGCAAACTCCTTCACCTTTCCCGCATCATGGAAAAGAACCACGTTCTTCATACCGCCTTGGCCTTGGACGGATGGATAGATGATTCCGTCCAGCTGGAATCGGCTGTTCGCGAGATAGTCGGCGATCACTTGCGTCGGGAGATACAAGAACTGCTCATCATCGGGCATAACGGGTTTCGACATTTCCTGACTCATAAACCCAAGGAAGCTTGCTCGCTGAAGGCTCGACTGGTACCACGAATCGAAATAGCTCCCATTCACCTCAAGCGATCGCAAAACATCAAGATCAAGCAACCTGATGCGGCGCAAGATCCGAAACTCGCTCGTCATGACGCGGCTCCCAACAGGTGGACGAACTTCTGCAATGGCGCAAGAGCGATCTGTAGCTCCATAGAAAAGCGAGATTCCGTGAGCGTTCATACGACCAGCCTTCGCGTACCGAAATGGTGGGGACGCTAACTCCCGATCCGGACGTTTCAGGGCCTCCTGAAGGGCCGGATCACTCTGGAATACACGAGCTCGAAAGAGAGTCGCAGTCGCGGTACCCGGCCCTCCGTCAACGATTGCCTTGCCCCCGTCGCGCGTTCCATCCTCACCGAGTTCGCGAAAGACGTTGTCGAGGAAGCGTTCCGCCGTGCTGTTGAAATACCGAGACTCTACCTTGACGCTCAGTTGAAACGCTCTCCACTCGGAGTACAGCTCGACGATGCTCGTCTCTCGGGGAGCATAGCGAGATTCGGAATCGAAGTCGTTCTCTTCGCCCATCTTGTCTTTCTCGTAGTCACCGTGACGCTCGCTAAGGACCTCTAGAAGGTCGTGGGCAATTGCTTCCGCCACTTCACCAATCTCCTGGATGACCTCAAGGACAGGATCTCCGTGCCGCTCAAAGTCGTAGCTCGATTCGCGATCTTTCAACAACATGTACTCGTAGTCATTCGGTTCCGTGGAAGTTCGATAGAAGTGCCGCTCGAACGCTCCATCGAATCGGTCCGCCAAGTCCCCGATGGTGATGGCTTTGCGCTTCTTGCCGCAATAAGCGCATACTCCGACCTCGCCGTCATTCCGAATCTGCTGTTTGAGAAACGTCTCGTCGGTACATGTGCTACAGATCAGCTTGTCCTGTACTAAACCTTCGTTCTTCCTCTTGTTCATGAAAAGCTCCAGCTACTCTGCACCGGCCATAAGGACACATCTATACTCTCCCGAACGGGCGAGACTCTCCGCAAGTTACGGTTTAGACGTCCACGCTGTCGCTCGCACTAACGCAACTCTCTTGAGCTTGATTCCCACGTCGTGGAGCTTCTTCCGCGAACGAGCCTGTGCTTGCCGACCTTCCTCGTGATACACCGGCTAGCCTATTCGCGCGTGTGAACGTCGATGACGTGCCCTTGCTGACCCATTATGGAACAGCGGGGGCGTGTTCATACCATTTGTAGATCCCGGCAAAGAGCACCCTTTCTTCCGCATAGCTTGTGCAGACAAGGTCCGGCGCGTAGCACCGTGCTCTTTGGCAAAGAAGATCACGCTCAGCTGGCGTCCTATTGAGTGCTTAGAGACGCTTGCTTGGTGCAACACGATGCGCTACTGTGCCACAGGCACAACGAGCAATCATGTGCAGAGAGGCTTCAAATGCTTGTCTTTATCGATGAATCCGGAGATCCGGGAATGAAGGCCAAGGAGGGCTCTTCCGAATTCTTCGTGATGGTGGCGGTGCTCTTCGAGGAAGATGCCGTGGCGCTGGAGTGCGACCGACGAATTGAGGAGTTCCGAGTTTCTAAAGGGTGGCAGAGGGAGTTGAAGTTCTCCCACATGAAGCCGGTGGACCGCGGCGCTTTCCTCGAAGCCGTGGCCGGATTCGACTTCTTCTATCTTGCCTTTGTACTGAACAAGCGTAGGCTCTGGAGCCCGAGCTTCAATGACAAAGAGACCTTCTGGAGCTACACCGCAAGCCTCCTGGTGAATAACGCAAAGGTTCACCTGGACGATGCCACGATTGTGATTGACCAGAGTGTGGCGATCGAAATTTCCAGCAGCAACTGCGTGTGTATCTGCAGCGCAAGATCAACGGACCTGCAGAGCGCAGGCACATCAAGAAAGTTAAGATGGAGGATTCACGCTCAAATAATCTGCTGCAACTGGCGGACATGATAGCCGGCGCCGTCGCCCGATCGTTTCTGAACGACAAGCCAGATCGCCAGACCTACCGACGGATCATTTCTCACGGGGAGCTTGCTTTGCAGGTGTGGCCGAAATAGAGAAGCCCATCTTCCTATCCCTTTCGGGCACGCACACCAGTAGGGTGACAGTTCGGAGAGATGGGCACTTCCGCTTCTTATGATACGCATACAGTACACGGGGATGCGCCTTTTTTGTCACACAGTTGCGTTATTCACAATCTCTGGAGCAGCGGCTACTCGGCCCCAAGAACGCTGCCCCGGTAGAAATCACGTACTTCCTGACAGTCGATCCAGCGCTGAACGCCTCCGCGCAGCTCATGCACCAGGTTCCACTTCCTTCGCCGAACTCGCCAGGCTTCATTATCGAGTACATCTCGAGGGTCGAGAACAATGAGCCGAGCGCGTCCCTATCCTCGCCTGTGCTGCAAGGCAGCAAACTGCGGGTAAGAAAGCTCGAGGTGCACTCCACCTCTTCCCTGCCCCATCGCGTGCTCAAGCGCCTGCCGATCGGCCAGGCTCTTGAGAGCACTTCCCTTTTCTGCCAGCTCGAGCAGCTTCTCATCCGACCGGAAGAGCAGCGTCCGCGGCAGAACCTTGCGTCCATCAAGGAAGCTCACCCGCCAGCCGGCCAGCCACTCGAAGCGCATATAGACCCGTGGCATCGCCTACTCCGTCCCTCTGACATCCAGGTCTGAGAGTCCCTGTTTCTCCCGCAGGGAGCGAGGGACTCTGCGGAAGACGCAGTTGTAAAGCTCATAGGCCAGATCGACAGACTCATGGATTGCCGTGCCGGTCGGGACTACCCGCACATTGACCTGCTTCTCCCGAGCGAGGCGCATGCCCGCGATGAGACAGGCCCCAAAGTAGATCAGCGAGCGGTTTGGTTTGGGAAGGTTGGCATCCGGATCGAACACCAGCTCAGCCTAGCATTGAAGGCGAAGGAACAGCGAAGTAAGATGACTGCTATGGTCCTGCAGGTAACATCTTCGGACCTGAACCCAGGAGGCCTGGATGCAGACCGAGAGGACGCAAGCCGAGTTCGAAGCGCAGTGGAGACCGATACCCGTTGAAGACTTCCCGCTCCCTGCCTGCCCTGCCGGCATGGTGCTGCTGAAGGCCTTCGCCGACGCTCACCCTCATTCGTTCGAATTTATCCGGCCGGAAGACTTTGTGCACTTCGAGAACGAGGCTTTCACGGGGATTGAAGAGTGGGACCGTTTTGCCCGGCACTGTCTCTCCTGCTACGCCTGCCAGGAACTCTGACGCACACAGACCACGACGTGGCAGCTACAAGCAAGGTGCCCGCAGGCATAGACAGGCCCTGGAACCCGCAGCCGTTCAGGTGGGCTTCCGCGTATATAGGCATTTGAGTGTTTAGATGGTTAGCAGTCCAGCACTCTAGCGTTCTGAGATGGCGGCGGTCGTGTTGCTCTCTTTCGTCCACATCTCTTCAAACTTGCGGCCGAACGGCTCCACGGCCTCTGGCGACGACTCGTACAGCACATCGTTGTCCTGGCGCTTGAGTCCTGTGGGAGACCAGTTGGCGGAGCCGGAGCGTAGGAGACGCCCATCGACGGCATAGCTCTTGAGGTGCATGAGATCCCTCGCACCTTTGACCCGGACTTCGATACCCGCCGCCAGCAGGATGCTGGTTGTGGTCATCCCACCGGATTGCATCTCCTGGGAGAACTGCTCGCGATCCCGATAAACCCGGACACGGACGCCTCTGTGGGCCAGAGCTGCAAGCTCTTCAGCCAGCTCGCAGTCGGTGAAGCTGTACATCGCCACATCGATCGAGCGGGTTGCGGTCTCTAGCTGGGCCTGACGGCCACCACAACGACGCTGCGTTGACCGGCTTCGCCGCCCGGTCCACCACCAGCAGATCGCCGTCCAGGAGGCCGACATCGTTGAAGCTGCACGCGAAAGTCTCGTCATTGGCAGGCATAACGGCCCTGAGGACGACAGAATACGCTGACGACGGCGACAAATATTGCTGAAAGCAACAGTTAAGGTGCCAGCGTTAGTAGAAGCGCGACTCCGTCACTGCTTTCAAGCTATTGCTCAAAGAACTTTCCAAGTTCAATAACCAGCGCTGCTGGATTCTCTTCAGCGATCCAGTGCCCGCACTCCGGTATTGGCCGCACGGTCACTGTCTTCGCGACTTCAGCGAGCATCGGTTTTGCGATCGGCAGGTAGAAGCTCGACGTTCCACCCAACGCCAACACTGGCATCGTCAGCTTTCCATGCTTCTTCAGCGCAGTCTTATTATCTTCCGCGTCCTGGTCGAACGCGCGGTATACCTCAAACCCTGCTCGCATGGCACCTGCCGCGCTGAATGCTGTCGCGTAGATCTCCAGATCGTCGGGTCCGATCGCATCGGTATCGAAAGCGAGCCGGTCATAGAAATGCGCCAAATAAAGCCGCTCCCGGCCAGCGGTCAGCGACTCCGCCAGATTGTTCTGAGCGTTATGGAAATGGAAATGCCACATCGTTTCATCGCTCAGCTTCGGCTTCATCAGCATGGAGTCATACACCAGCGTTCCCGGCAGAGGTGCTTCCATCAGCACGACCTTCTTCACAGCCTTCGGGTACTCGCTGGCAAAGGCATAGGCCACCATCATGCCGATGTCATGACCTACCAGATGGATTGGCAACGGGATCCTCAGGTGCTCCGTGAGCAAACGATAGATGTCCTTCGCCATGGTGCGCTTGTCGTAGCCGATATTCGGTTTCGATGACCCGCCCGCACCCCGGTAGTCCGGAGCGATGACACGCCAGCCTGCAGCGACGAGGGGTCCGATCACATGCCGGAACTCCCACCAAGTCTCTGGATACCCGTGCAACAACACGACCGTACGAGGGCCATCTCCAGCAATTACGTAGTGGATCCGAACTCCGGGTTCAAGGTCTGCGATTCCGTGAGATGCGGGTGTTTTCGGGGTATGAATCATGAGTCCTTTTCCTCGCTTCAAATGAGCTGGTCGAGAGTGATAGGCAGCTCGCGAACGCGCTTCCCTGTCGCGTTATAGATCGCGTTCCCAATCGCGGCAGCGACACCTACCAGACCGATCTCGCCAAGGCCTTTCGCGCCGATAGGGTTCACGATGTCATCGTCTTCCTTAACGAAAATCACCTCAATGTCGTGTACATCCGCATTGACTGGGACGTGATACTCGGCAAGATTGTGATTCATGATGCGCCCGAACTGGTGATCGGTTTCGGCCTGCTCCTGGAGCGCCATCCCTATGCCCCAGACGATACCGCCCATAATCTGGTTGCGCGCAGCTTCATGGTTGATGATGCGGCCACCTGCAATCGCGCTAACGATACGACACACGGAGACGGTGCCGAAATCCTCGTCCACCTCGACTTCGGCAAACACCGCTGAATGGGTGTAGCTCTTATAGCCGTGCTGCTTCAGCAGATTCGGACCGGTCTTAGTCTTCTCCGCGATTGGCTTGCCCTCACCCGCTCCCAACGCATCCGACAAGGTCACGAACTTCGCCGCATCACTGCGCAGCGAAATGCGTTCGTTGACGAATTCCACTTCTTTGAACGAAGCATGTTTCAGGGGCGAACCTTTCAGTCCAGAGGCTAGTTTGAACACCTTCTCCGCAACGGCTTTGCAGGATTCGGTCACGGCAGTTCCTACAGAAGCTACGGTCCAGGACCCACCTTCCAATGGTGCAACCGGTAGTTCAGAGTCGCCAAGCTTCACCTGCACACGGTCCAATGGCAGGCCAAGAGCCTCGCCAGCCAAGATCGCCATCATGGTGTAAGTGCCGGTTCCGATGTCTGCAGTTCCGCTTGCGACAGTCAGCGTGCCATCCGGCGCGAGCGTCGCTTTGGCTGCTGCAGGCATTTGCGGAGATTCCCACACGCCGCCGGCCATACCTCGACCCACGAGAGCCGTTCCCCGTCGCTCACTGCGAGGTGTGGCGTTGCGCTCTTTCCAGCGGAATGATGCTGCCCCCTGCGCATAGCATGCCTTCAGCTCCTTGCTGGAGTACTTCTTGTCGTGATTCTGATCCTTCTCCGCATAGTTCGCGAGGCGCAGTTCAATCGGATCGCGGCCAGTCGCGACTGCGAGCTCATCCATCGCTGTTTCGATGGCCCACACGCCCTGTGCCGCGCCTGGTGCACGCATGTCTCCCGGTGTCGAGGTATCCATGGAAACCGTCTTCTCTTCCATGGTGGCGTTCTCACAGTGGTAGCTCAGCCCGCTCCAGTTCGCGATCACTTCAAAGTAGTTCTCGTAGCGCGAGGTCGCCTGCAAAGATTCGTTATGCATGGCGAGGAGCGCGCCATCGGTGGTGGCACCCAGGCGAATCTCCTGCAGCGTCTCCGGCCGATGGGCTAGAGTAAACATCTGGTCGCGCGTCAGAGAAAGCCGCACCGACCGCTTCAGAGCTTTCGCTGCGAGTGTCGCAAGATAGAGCTGATACTGGGGCCGGAGTGCTGAACCGAACGCTCCACCAACGAACGGACTCTTTACGCGAACGTCATCCTTGGACAGTCCGAAGATATTGCAGACATACGTCTGGCTGTTCGACACGCTCTGTGTCTTGTCGTAGATGGTGAGCGTGTCATCGTCATTCACGATAACGGTGGTGGCGAACAGCTCCATGGGGTTGTGAATCTCTGTGGGCGACAGATAACCCTTCGCGATTTTGACAGGTGCATCGGCATACGCCTGAGCCGAGTTCCCGCGGGGCTTCGGAGGTGGCTCGATTCCGGAGCGGTTGGACTTCTCGACCTTCTTCGCTTCCTGCACGGCGATGGTCATGTCGGTCTGGTGCGTCAGAGACTTGTACGATACTTCGACAAGCCGGGCCATATACCGAGCTGCCTCGAACGTCTTCGCCACACAAAGGGCAATGGGTTGACCACTGAAGTAAATCGCGCCGTCGTACAGAGGTCGCAGTGGCTTGCCGTCCGTGGGTGCGTCTTCATCCAGGTAGGCTTTCTTGAACCAGGCCAGGTGCGGCCGATTCTTGTGGGTAAACACCTCGACCGCCCCAGGTACCTTCATGGCCTGATCCGTGTCGATGGTGTCGACCTCACCGTGCGCAATCGCCCCCGAGACGACGACAGCGTAGAGCATATCCGGCGCGAAGAACTCTGCTGCATACTTCGCTGCTCCCGAGACTTTCGCAGGCCCGTCGATACGGTTTACGTCTGTGCCGATCAAATGAGTGTTCATGCCTGTTCTCCTTCGTGGGCTGCCTGTTCCAAGGCACGCACCACAGTCACCGGTGCCAACTTCAGTTTGAAATCGTTCTCGCCATACCCTTGAGCCCCGGCCAGAAGTGCGCGCTGAAAGGAGTGATAGGTATCCCGGTTGGCGGGCTTGCCCACCAGCAGTTCCGTCTCCAGCTGTGCGTTCCGCCAGGGCTTGTGCGCGACGCCGCCAAGGGCAACGCCTGCTTTCGTGATCAGACCATTCGCGACCTCGAGGCCTGCGGCGACAGATACCAAAGCAAAGGCATACGACTGACGGTCGCGCACCTTGATGTACGCGGAGTGACCTGCGAAGCCCGTTGCGGGCAGATCGACCGAGGTGATGATCTCGTCGGTCGCAAGCGTTGTGTCGATCTCAGGATGGTCGCCTGGTAAGCGATGGACGTCTTCGAAGAAAATACTACGAGGTCCACCCGTTCCTACTACCTGCACGATGGCACCAAGAGCCGCCAGCGCAACACACATATCGGAGGGATGCGTCGCAATGCACCCCACACTGGTTCCCAAAATCGCCAGGGTGCGGTTGATGCCTTCCTTCGCGGGGCAGCCTGTCCCGGGCTCGCGCTTGTTGCAGGGAACCGCCGTGTCGTAGAAGTACACGCACCGCGTCCGCTGTAGCATGTTGCCGCCAGTGGTCGCCTTGTTACGCAGTTGCGCGCTCGCTCCCGCGAGGATTGCTCGCGAGAGCAGGGGATACCGCGTTGAGATGACAGGGTGGTATGCCGTCTCACTGTTTGTTGCCAGTGCTCCGATCCGGACCCCGCCATCCGGCAGTTCTGTAAGCTCGTGAAGCTTGAGCCGATTGAGATCTACAAGGGCGGAGGGCTTCTCCACGTTGTACTTCATAAGGTCGACGAGGTTGGTCCCGCCGCCGATGAACTTGGCCCCACTGTGTCCTGCGACGAAGCGAGCGGCGCCGTCCAGGTCTTCTGCGCGGACATACTGAAAGTTGTTCATCGTCCACCCCCCGCAGGCTTGGTGTCCATGACATGCCTTACCGCTGCAACGATGTTTGGGTAAGCTCCGCAGCGACAGATGTTTCCGCTCATCTGCTCCCGGATGTCGGCTTCTGTCTTCACGTGACCCTCGTTCAGCATGCCCACTGCCGAGCAAATCTGACCCGGCGTGCAGTAGCCGCACTGGTAGCCATCATGATCAACAAACGCCTGCTGCATGGGCGATAGATTGCCCTCACTTCCAAGCCCTTCAATCGTCGTGATCTCGTCGCCGTCGTGCATCACCGCTAGGCAAAGACAGCTATTGACGCGAATGCCGTTCACCAGCACCGTGCAGGCTCCACATTGGCCATGGTCGCAACCCTTCTTGCTGCCCGTCAGTTGAAGGCCCTCCCGAAGCAAGTCGAGCAAGGAAGTCCAGGGCTCAACCTCCAGAGTGTGCGACCGACCATTGATGGTGAGCTGCGTCGCTACGGCAAGGTCTGCTTGCGGTCCCTCTGCCTTTTTTACTTTCATGTTGCTCCCCTTGACTCATCCCGAAAAGCAGCTGTGAGGCGCCCCTTGTCGGGGAGCCCCACAGCGGATTATCACAGCACCTCTCTGACTGCTCTTGAGCTGACGCATTGCTTGGCGGCTACGGCTGACCCTTGCCGCCACCTGCGCCGTAGATGTTCCCAGTGGTGTAGGAGGCATCCTGTGAAGCGAGTTGGACGTAGATCGAGGCGAGCTCCGCAGGCTGACCTGCGCGGCCGAGAGGGTAGTCCCCACCAAAGTTGCGCCAGTGCTCTTCGGTGGCGCCACCCGAGATTTGCAGCGGTGTGTAGATCGGCCCGGGTGCAACACCGTTTACACGAATGCCCTTGGGACCAAGCTGTTTGGCGAGTGACTTGACGAAGTTCATCGTGGCAGCCTTGGTCTGGGCATAGTCGTAGAGATTTGCGGCCGGATCGTACGCCTGCTCAGAGGTGCTGGCGATGATGGTGGAACCCGGCTTCAGGTGGGGCAAAGCGGCCTTAATGATCCAAAACGGTGCGTAAAGGTTTGTCTTTATGGTCCAGTCAAAGAGCTCGGTCGTCATATCGAGGATGGACTCGACCTGATGCTGACGGCCGGCGTTGGAAACGATGATGTCCAGGCCCCCAAGCTGCGAGATAGTTTGGGAAACGAGCTGCTTGCAAAAGACCTCTTCACGAAGGTCGCCAGGAATCAGCGCAACTTTGCGTCCAGCCTTCCGAATGAGCTCGGCGACCTGCTGTGCATCAGGTTCTTCGGCGGGAAGGTAGTTGATGGCGATGTCGGCGCCTTCACGAGCGTAAGCGATAGCGGCCGCGCGGCCCATCCCGGAATCGCCGCCGGTGATCAGGGCTTTGCGATTAAGGAGGCGTCCGGAACCCTTATAGCTGGTCTCGCCATGATCAGGCGGTGGCGTCATCTTGCTGGCAAGTCCTGGCCAGGGCTGGAAGGGACTCGTATAGGGTGGCTTGGGATATTTGGTTGTCGGGTCAGCTACAGGCTGCGCCGTGGTCGCAGGAGACTGTGCTTGAGCCCCGGAAGGAATAGCTGCCGCAGCAAGGCCAGCGCCGAGCGTACCGACGAGCTTGCGGCGAGAGATAGTGTTATCAGGTGAAGACATGAAGGGTCCCTTTAGTAAGAAGCGAGATTTTGGAGGAAGAGATTGCGCGAACAGACACCCCACAGCTAGGTGGGCGTATCGTCTACGCCGGAACCTCTCCGAGATTGGTGGGCATTTCGGCTTTCTTGCCATTATCGGCGAGCCGCCGGTCCGCGAGTGCCTTGTAGGCGACTAGACGAGCACGGTTAATCCCGCCCAAAGGACGATGCGCGGCCAGCCCATGTGCCGGAGAAAACGTCAGATCCTCGAAGTAGCCATCCTTCGCCGGATCCCATGCCGTCTGCACCGGGATCACGAGCCGGGCAACAGTTTGGTATTGCGAGTCTGTTTCCGACCACTTGGCCTGCGCATCCTCGATTGGCATGTCGTCAAGCCCAGTGTTGAGCTGTACCCGCAACTCAAACTCAGCTGGATTCTCCTTGAAGAACGCATTCATAGCGTCGCGTAGGGCGTCTGGCGTTTCGGGATCAAACGGCTGATCCTTCAGGGCTTCCAGGCCGGGAGAAGAGGGAAAGAAGCCCAGCTTGGCAACGTATTCGCCATAGCGATGTGGAACTTGCGAAAAGTACTCTTCGCTTGCCGGATGAACAACCGGATGGCCGTAGAAAGCCAACTTCTCGGAGTTTGCACCCACTGCATTCAAGACTGTGTTCGTGGCCCGCGCGACCGTCGACACTGCCCCTTTCACACTATCCGAGAGCTTCGGTGCGATTTCTGCATTCGGCTTGAAGGCCTGCAGGAACTCCTTCATCCCACTTGCAAGGAACTGCTTGCCCACGTCGAACACCCAGTCCTGCGTGTCCGCTGTATGCCCCGGCAGCTTTGCCCCTTTCACGCCAAGAACCTTCACTGACATGCCACGATCTGTTGAGAGTTTCGAGTCATCCAGTAGTTCGCCCGGCTGCTGTGCCATACGCACGAGCACCTCATACCGTCCGGGCTGTGCGAACAGGCCCTGCGCCAGTTCAAGAGGCAATCCTTCCTGAACGATCAGCTCCCCCTTCAGCAGCGCGTGTGCTTTGGCATGGGAGATGCGAACCGATCGCCCGTACTTCTGACGCGCGAGCTCCATGCCCTCCGTCATAACGTCAACAATCTTCTGCTTGGTCTCGTTCTCATCGGGAGCAATGGTTTCAATATCATCTTGGTAGAGCAGGTAGTTCGGCATAGCGGCGTCGGCTCCTTCTTGCGGGTTAGGTCTTCTGTGTGTGGAATGGATGACTGCAACGTCGTCCGAGGCCGAAGAGCAATACAGTGGGCGTGATGCATCGCGCCAGCTGAGCGCTGGAGGTAAGACCGTTTTCCTTTGAAGATGAGAGTGAACGAACGACCTCCTGTGCAAAGCGACACGGAACGTACGCACGAGGTGGCAGACAAGGTCAGCCTATGCGGTAAACTGCGTTAATGGCAAGAACGAACGGGAAAGTAAGGTACTCACCCAAAGGTAAGGTACCGGAGGCGCCCGGTCATACGCTCGAGGATTGGTCGGCCGATGCGGCCGAAGAATCGTTCAAGTTGCTTGAGGGCCGGTGGAAGATGATGATCGTCTTTCATCTGTTTGACAAAGAAGTCATGCGTTTCTCGGAGCTCGAGCGTGCGATCCCGCTTGCGTCTCAGAAGATGCTCATTCAGCAGCTACGTGATCTAGAAGCGAAGGGAGTCGTCAAGCGCACAATCTATCAAGAGATTCCGCCCAAGGTGGAATACTGCCTGACGAGTTTGGGACAGGCGCTTAGGCCCGCACTGCTGGAGCTTGTACGCTGGTCAAGACTGCGCCGAGAAAATGGTCTCTAGGGCAAGCGACTGCCGGCGGTGGTCGAGTTGAACGCCGCGTCACTCAAACCGAGATGTCAGGAGCTACAGCGGAAGTTCGCCGTCCTTCGTAGCATGCTCGTATCCGCCCTGTAGCGGGCGGCCGCGGAGATGAGTTCGCTCGAGGATTACAGGTCCACCGCTGTATTCCATGGTGCAGTTTTGAAGTGTGCAGTCGAGGAAGTGTCTGTCATCGAGGATAACCGTCTCATCACGAAAGGTCATGTGCTGTAGGACTTCCATAAAGCCTCCTGGGGGGTAAGCCAAACGTCCCGTACTGACCATCTCCATCTAAGGAATAAAACAGGAGGCGCCTTCTCAGCCTCAGAAGCCCCGGTACGGAATGCCGGCTCTTTCCTTCCTCCGCCCCTCTACAAGACAGGCTAAGCCGTCGAACGCTCGCTTAGCGCACGAGGACGTAGGTGAGCAGGACGGCTGCGATGGCCAAAGCGACGGTGCGCACACGATGCCGCTTGTCCCAGGACCGATGAATACGCTGCCAGTCAGCATCACCTTTCGCCACGCGAGTATTCAGTGGAACCAGGAAGAGGATCGATCCCACCGAGGCAAGGACCCAGATGATAGTCGCTGTAAGCAGGATGAACCGCTCCGCTGAGTGCCAGAAAAGCCAGGTCTCGACGAGGAACAGGATCGCACTCACGGGGTACCAGACCGGCATTACTTTCCCGAGTACGGAGGCCAGACGGCTAAGCAATATCAACTGCGGCTCGGGGGCGAGGCGCCGTGCAGCGGGGTCTACGAAAGCAGCGACAGAGAGCTCGACGCTTACCAAAGAAATTACGACCAGAACAGTTGCCATGTTGAACAAGTGCATGAACGGCTCCTATTGCTTCTTCGTGTCAACTGCCGGTTCAGGTTAGAGGTGAACCCTCTCCGGGCACCAGCAGAACTGTGTCGACACCCTCGATCTGCGTCACATCGAATCCCCTCATGTCATCCTTGAACCCGTCACTTTGCATGTATTCACCGGTAACGAGCTCAGGATCGTCATGCTCCCCAAAGCTTATAAGCGCGACCACAGTCTTTGGTGCCGAGGGAGCTGAGAGAAGGCGTGTGTCTCCACGCCAAGAAGCTTCAGGCTTCTGACGTGCAGTTTCCAGTGGGGCAGGTATTCGGCTGCGGCCTCTTCGGTCTTGAGACGATAGGTTCTGAGCTGATACTTTCGCATAAGCAGTCCTTCTTGAATTGGTCGAGGAGCGGCGTCGGGAGGGGCACTCTGATGCCTTGCAGCTAAAAGGTATGAATCAGCCAGAGGCCGGCGAAAAGCATGACTGCACAGGTTGCGCCATGCACGGCGAACGCCGTGGCTCTGCGTCCGCCTGACACCAGGACGTTGGACATATCGCCAAACGGAATGAGGGCAAGAACCAGGAGAACTATGCCTACGGTCCGGCTGTTTGTGGTCAGCAACAGCGTCAATACGGCCACGCCGGAGGCGACGTCCCGAACCCCTTCGTGCGAAGCCAGGCACGAACGTCAGGGTCATGGTGAGGTGGTTTGAGACCAAAGCCTCCTACGATTCGTTCCGGAGCGGCGATGTAGAGGCAACCGATCACAATGATCGCCACGGACACGAGAACGGCAAGGGCAAGTGGAATCGTGGTGTGCATGGACGTTTCCTCGATATTTGGCTGGCCCTTGAATCTATTGAATGCGAACCACACTCTTTACGATGCTTGAGGAGGTCGCGATCGACGCTGCATTTGCACTTTGTCCTCTTTCAGCTTCTACGAATGCAGGTGTTGCCTCTCTAAGCGAAGACTTGCGGGAGATGTCCCTACCTCCGAACCGCGCCAGCAAAGAGTTAGCCCGCTTCTCTGTCACCCTCTCTGCGGAGACATCCGCAAAACCCTAAGACAAGCAACAGCAACAGCCTCCTAAGGAGCTCTGCTCCTGGCGCGCGCAACCGCCACCTTTATCTTCCGCACTTCGCTTGTGCAGACCGCCCCTTTGGGGCGCCCTTCGGGAAAGGAAACCGGCAATTGCACTTGCCACCCTCGCTGGCGTGGGCCAGGGCCAAGGCGTGTCTGTGAGAACAGCCACAGCCCAACCATTCCAAAGCCGAGGCCAGAACCATGCACATGACCGCAACCTACTCCCCCGAAGACAACAAGCTCCGCCTCTACTCCGTCAGCCGTCTTGCCCCGAGCTATACGCCCGCGTGAAAGAAGCCGGGTTCAGGTTTGCGCCCCGTCAGGAGCTTTTCGTCGCGCCGATGTGGACGCCGGGACGGGAAGACCTTCTGCTTGAGCTTTGCGGCGAGATCGACGATGAAGACACCAGCCTTGTAGACCGTGCCGAGGAGCGAAGCGAACGCTTCAGCGAGTACAGCGAGTACCGCACCGCCGACGCCGAGCGTGCACAGAAGGTCGTGTCAGCCATTGCCGATAACATCCCCTTCGGTCAGCCCATCCTCGTAGGCCATCACTCCGAACGCCGCGCCCGCAAGGACGCCCAGCGGATCGAGGACGGGATGCGCCGCGCCGTCAAGATGTGGGATACCGCGACCTACTGGACAGACCACGCAGCCGGAGCCATCCGCAACGCCAGGCACAAGGAGCGGCCCGACGTTCGCGCCCGCCGAATCAAGACAATCGAGGCCGACAAGCGCAAGCGGGAAAGGACCATCGCGGAATCGACCAAGAACCGGAAGGCATGGGCCGTCGAGGGTCTGACCGATGGACAGGCACAGCAGATTGCGAACTTCGATCATCTCTCGTTCAGCTTCCCCATCGCCAAGTACCCCGCCTCCACCTATGAAGGCCCGCGGAGCCTTTGGAGTGCGTTGGATTCCAAAGTGATCGACGCAGACAAGGCCGCGCAGCTCGCCGTATCCGCTCACGCCCGCATCATCGCTCACTGCTCCCGCTGGGTTGCTCACTATGAGAACCGCATCGCGTACGAGCGGGCCATGCTCGCCGAAGACGGCGGGACCCTTGCCGACCAGAACAAGCCCGAGAAGGGCGGCGCTTGCCGCTGCTGGGCTTCCCCTCGTGAAGGTTGGTCCTACATCCAGAAGGTGAACCGGGTCACCGTTTCCGTGCTCCACAACTACAGCGACGGAGGACGTGCCTTCTCCCTCACCGTTCCTTTTGACAAGCTCACCGGCATCATGAGCGCCGCCGCCGTCGAACAGAAGCGCAGCGCAGGGCTTTTGATTGAGTCCGACAAAGGAACAGGTATCGGATTCCGTCTCGCGTCAGCTCCCGCTCCACCGACTGAAAATCTAGACCTGGAAGACGAGCGGAAGGCCGAAGCGGAGGCCAAAGACCACGACCAAGGCGAGGAGACCGCCCCGCCATGTGCCGCCTGCCGCCGTCCATGGTCCGCTCATGCAACCCACCCGGCCACGACGTGTGGTTATTACTGGAGCGCAGACGAATGGGCCAAGGAGCAGGCCCGCGTCGCCCCTCCCCGCATGGGCGACCAGATCGAGGCGATGCGCAAAACGCTGAAGACCGGCGTTGCCGTCGTCTCAGCTCCGCAACTCTTCCCTACCCCGGCAACGCTTGCCGCTCGCATGGTTGAGCTGGCCGACATTCAGCCAGGACATGAAGTGTTAGGGCCGAGTGCAGGAACGGGGGTCCTCTGCAAGGCCATCACTGCATTGGAGCCGAGCGCGAAGGTCTTCGCCGTCGAAGTGAATCATCAGCTTTGTGAGCTGCTGTCTCAGACCATAAACCGGCCCGTGGATGCCGCCAAGGGCATCTGCAAGAACGTAATACAGGGCGATTTTCTTGAGTGCTTCGGATTGTGGCGCTTTGACAGAATCGTGATGAACCCGCCCTTTGCCGATGGTGCGGACATTCAGCACATTACGCACGCCCTTCGCTTGCTTCGCCCCGGTGGTCGCATCGTGGCCCTTTGTGCCAATGGGCCACGCCAAGCCGCAAAGCTGCGCCCGGTTATCGAGGAGATAGGAGGCGCGTGGGAAGAACTGCCGCCCGGTACCTTCGCCGCCGCAGGGACAAACGTGCGCACCGTCCTGCTGACGGCCAGTCAGCCCGTATAGGTGTGCTTACGGACTAAACTTTAGGACGTTCGATCAGCAAGGCTTCACAGATGTGCGATTGGTTATGCAGGGGTAAAACCGAGGTTGCCAAAAGCAACACGGCCCTGCGCTAACAGGGCCGTCATCTCTTGCTGAAAGGAGGAAGAAGCCATGCTTTCAGTCAGCATTCGCTTCAACCTTGCAATCCATCTACCTTTGCGGTGGATTGCAGCTTTGCTCTACCTGATGAGGTAAGGCAAACGTAACAACCTTCCGGTGGGGTGGAGCCCGCCGGAAGCTAAAAGCAGAATACTCCCGTTCCTCGCTCGTTTCTATACCCTTTTCACGGCCAGGGGTTGCCATAGTCCGCGCCAAACGCTAGCCGAACAAATGGTGGGCTTCCACGTATGGCAGGTTTGAACGTCTAGATTGCTAGCCGCTCAGCCATCTAGCGTTCTGGACGGAGGCGGTCTCTCTTTCGTCGGGTCCGAACTCGGGCCAACTTCCCACAACCGCGTTTCTCGGTACTGATCCTTGTCTCGGTCTCTGTCGGGTAGTGAGTTACTTTGAAATCCGCCCCGCCTGCAGACGTGTACCGCACCACGGACAGAAGTTTATGACTATGAACGATTGGCCTCCGTCATGAATGATTAGGCCGTAGCCTTTCTTCGTGCGGCAGACTAGGGCGTCTGGGCAGTCAAATCGATCAGGATGTATATCGCAGACTTGGCTGAGATCAAAGTCCATGCGGTCGCAGCAGTTCATAGGCATGCCAGACATGCTCTCAGCCTCTCAAGAGAGGCGCAAGAGGCGGCTTTATGACTTTGGCTTGACGAACCAAGTCGCCTGATTGCCGAAAGCCGTCTTGTTCCTACGGAGGATCGCTTTCCACGAAGCAACGGCTTGATGTCGTAGTGGTTGATGTGGAGGCTAACGAAGTCTTCAGGCTTCGCTCTCGCGGGGTGGCTTGTCGGGACAGCTGAGGACAGGTACCGACAAGTCGCATTGTAGGAAGTGATCCAGCCCAGTCTCTAGGGCTGCGTCTCGCCCGCAAAAGGATTCGGCAATGGAAACTGGTATCGGTGGTCCAGAGGTCTGCAGCTGTTATGCGCTGCTCGGCACCTTTTCCGCGCAGACACTTGCCGCGTGCTACGACGCCGATCCGACCCGCTCCTGAGGTCAAGGAGTAGCGAACAGCTTTTGCGCAGCACGTGAACCGCGCAATCATGCACAACCTGTTGTTCCACTTCGGTTGGCGGAGTTCATCACAACAAGGTACTTTGGCTTCATGATTGGAATTGGAGACTTTCGAACGGTCCGCTCGAATCGATTGCTGGTGCCCGTCATCCTGGTTTGTGCCACGCTCTTTGTTGCCGGTAATGGCTGGATGGCATTGCGATCCGTGGAATGGCTCGAAAGGAGCGAGCATTGGGTCGATCACACCTGGGAAGTCATCGCGCAAGTGGAGCGCATGATCAGTTCGGCGAGAGACGCTGAGACCGGCAGTCGTGGCTATCTGCTTACGGCCGACACATCGTTTCTCACTCCTTTTCGAAGGGCGCAGCAGGACCTGCCGACTGAACTTGAAAACTTCAAGCGATTGACTGCTGACAACCTGAGCCAACAACAAC
Source organism: uncultured Acidobacteriaceae bacterium (assembly GCA_964235665.1). Taxonomy (GTDB): domain Bacteria; phylum Acidobacteriota; class Terriglobia; order Terriglobales; family Acidobacteriaceae; genus Edaphobacter. The sequence goes on along the minus strand of CAXSAY010000003.1, from coordinate 13,600 downwards.
GCGTAGAGTACATGGTAAGCGTGCTGGAGCGAGGCATGAGCTTGCTCAACCAGGTGAACCTCATAAGGGCCACACCTGAACGGTTCGATCGTGCTAGCGCGATGGCTAGCATGGAACACAGCAAAGCTCCGATGCAACAAGTCCGTCTAACTGCGATTGCCATGGAGGGCGAGGAAAGGCGTCTGCTTCGCGATCGCGTTTCGGAGACCCGGCGCGCCGCGCTGCATGTGCGATTGACTTTGATCGGCGCCAGCGTTCTGGACTTTGTGTTGATCTTTCTGATCTCGCGATACCTCGCTCGGGAGCGCTCACTTCGCTTGGAGACAGAGATCACGGCGCGGGACCTGGCGGATTCACGAATCGAGATCGAGCGGAAGGCCGACGAAGTCCACGCGTTGAATGAAAGCCTAGAACTGCGGGTGCAGCAGCGCACGGCAGAACTGGAGGCCACCAATAAGGAGCTCGAAGCGTTTAGCTACTCGGTATCGCACGATCTACGCGCACCGCTACGAACGATCGATGGGTTCAGTCTCGCGTTGGAGGAAGATTACGCAGACATAGTGGGCGTGGAAGGCAAGGACTATATCCAGCGCGTGCGGGCTGGTGTGCAGCGTATGGGCGGCCTCATCGACGCACTACTACAGCTTTCCCGAATTACTCGTACGGACATCGAGCGAAAGGTAGTAGATGTTACCGAGATTGCGGAGTCTGTGGCAGGTCAGATACGAGACCAGAATCCGGGACAAACGATTCACTTTTCGATTGAGCAGGGGCTGGATGCATCTGCAGATTTCGGGCTGCTTCGCGTGGCGTTGGAGAACCTGTTCGGGAACGCGGTAAAGTTTAGTTCCAAAAAAACGGAGTCACGCGTGCACTTTGGCTGGGATGTAGGCCAGAAAGCGTACTTTGTACGGGATAATGGTGCCGGGTTCGACATGACCTATAAAGACAAGCTGTTTGGCGCATTCAATCGCTTGCACGGCGACAGGGACTTCAAGGGTTCCGGGATTGGCCTTGCGACCGTGGCGCGTGTGATTCGGCGCCACCATGGAACCATTTGGGCTGATAGCGTGCTGGACAGTGGATCCACGTTTTGGTTTACGCTTGGTGGGGTGACGCAATGATCGCATCTAAGAAACTGATCCTGCTTGTTGAAGATGACCCAGACCACGAAGCGCTGACGATCCGGGCGCTGAAGAAGTCGAACATGGCGAATGAGGTGCGGGTTGCGCGCGACGGAGAAGAAGCGGTCAACCTGCTGTGCGGGCCAGACGCCATCAAACCTCAGGTGATTCTGCTGGACTTGAAGCTGCCGAAACTGGATGGTCTGGAAGTGCTGAAACGCATTCGCGAATGTGATGACACGCGAACTCTTCCGGTGGTCGTGCTCACATCCTCCGACGAAGAACGCGACGTGGTTCGAAGTTATCAGCTTGGAGTCAACAGCTATATCCGTAAGCCTGTAAACTTCAACGATTTCGCAGAAGCCACGCGCCAACTTGGAATGTACTGGCTGGTTCTCAACGAATGCCCTCCGAGCTAAACGCGCGTTCGCTCCGCATCCTTTTAGTCGAGGACAATCCAGATGATGCCGCGTTGTTAGAACGGCATCTCCGTCGTAATGGCTATGAACCATCTCTGGTGCGTGTAGAAACGTCCACGGAGATGCGAGCGGAGCTTGCGAAAGACGACAAGCCGGAATTTATTCTAGGTGACTATAACCTGCCTAGCTTTAGCGGACCGGCAGCTCTGCACCTACTTAAAGCTTCAGGGCTGGACATTCCTTTCATCATGATGTCGGGTGCCGTGTCTGAGCAAACGGCAGTGGATTCGATGAGGGCCGGCGCGCAGGATTACGTCTCTAAGCAAAACCTGACGCGACTTGTACCGGCGGTCGAGCGGGAGCTAAAGGAAGCAAGCGGGCGACGCAGTAAGCTCGCCGCGGAGGTGGCGCTGCGGGCCAGCGAAGAACGATTTCGTCACTTAGTTGACGCCATGCCGCTGGGCCTGCTTCTAAATGACAAGTCGGGAAGAATTTTATATGCCAATCAGGCGATCGGGCGGTTGCTGAACCGATCTCCGGAAGAACTAGCGTCCGGTGCTGAGACGGTTGACAGTGTGTGTGGTGATATCTTCTCAGTGCAATCCGCGTGCACAGAAGGTGTGTCCACCGCTGCCCCTTTCGAGGCGCTTTGTCATACTCGCGACGGCTCCGCGATCAATGTGCTCATTGGTGCTGCGTTGCTCAACCCCGAAGCGGACAAAAGTGAACGGCAGTTTGCAGCGTTCGTGGCGGACCTGTCTTTGCAGAAAAAGAGCGAGCATGCCTTGCGGCAGACGGAGAAGTTGGCAGTGGCCGGCCGGCTGGCTGCCTCCATCGCCCATGAGATCAATAACCCGCTGGAGGCTATCGTAAATTGCCTCTATCTGATTTCGAATACAGAACTTCCAGAAGACGCGCGAAGCTATCTCACACTGGCGCAGCAGGAGTTGGACCGCGTGTCGCAGATTACTATGCAAACGCTCCGGTTCTATCGCGGTTCGACACGTCATGAGGCGACCGCTCCACAGGAGCTCGTAGAGACTGTGCTCGCCCTGCTGGAGGCGCGCCTACAACGCGGGCAGGTCGAGGTAGTTCGCCACTTCAGGGCGAAGGCCACTGTTCATGCCCAAGCCGGGGAGATACGGCAAGTGATCGCAAATCTAATCGGCAATGCCATAGACTCAATGCTGAGTGGCGGGCGCCTGATCCTACGGACGCGCGAAGGGGCCAATTGGGCTTCTGGAACACGCGGCGTCAGTTTGACTGTTGCGGACACCGGACATGGAATGGAGGCAGCAACGCGCTCCCACATCTTCGAACCATTCTTCTCAACCAAAGGTATAACCGGAACGGGACTGGGACTCTGGATCTCGCAGGAAATCGTGGCAAGGCACGGTGGGATTTTACAGGTGCGTAGCAAGCCGAAGCAAGGCACGGTCTTCCGACTATTCCTTCCTCTTACAGCAACGGCAAACTTGCTCCAAATGCACTCGTCACTACCTGTTGCTGATTCCAGTAACAGCACTGGAAGCATCTCTTCGCGTGCCTGAGTTGGCGCCCGGTATGTCGCGCGTGCGGTCAGGTTGTTCTAAACGTATGCCGTTCGCAGTTGTAGAAGGTACGTGTTTCGGTGAGCTTGTTGGTCAAGAGCGGCAGGCGAACCCGGAAAGTGCTTCCCGAGTCTTTCGGAGAACAAGACGCAAGCACCCAGCCTGCGGATTGCGCCAGATGCAGTCAAGTCCGCGGCGCAGCCGCTTGACCGTGTACTCACCATTAACGGCCCTGTTTCTTGAAGCAGTACGGGCGTTTTGCGCCGATTCGGAAAACAAGGGGTCTAACTCTGTAAGTCTCTTCTGGGGTCGGGGCGGCGACGCTTTTATGGTCCTGCACAGAGGAGGGACGAAGGGCCGCTGACGCGGAGATCCGGCCATTGGCCAACTAGAAAGCCTCACTGCTTCTGAGGCTCCCTTCCATTCGTTTGAGCATCCTGTCGGCTTCCACCGACCGCCCTGTCAGAACTGTGCATGAACATTCTCCATTCGCATAGCTGGAGCTTTCAAGTGCCTCTTCAAGACGCAGCTATGACGCAACACAGTGGGTTGTGCAGCTCGCGAGCACACTGTGGGGTAAAGAAGCTGACAGTTGATTGCGTCGCCTATCTGCAGCTACAGCGCGACATGCAGCAGCTACTCCCACGCTTTTCGAACACCCTCTGTTCGCCTGCAGAGGTCCGTTTGGAGAAAGGTATTACCAATGCCTCAAACCCCACATGTGTGGGCATTCAGGAGGGCCGCTGAGGATTGCAGCCTGAGCAAAAAAAGGCCCTCCGAAGAGGGCCGTAAGCTATGGATCGAGACAAGCTTAGCATGCGACTATGACCTAATCCTTAGAGGGCTGGACCGAACTGGTCGAGCTATTTGCCGAGTGTGATCCCACGACATCACCTTGGGAATACCACAAAAGTACTCTGGGCATTACTAGAGATCTGCCAGATTCTCTAAGCAAGACGGATGCCTAGTGCGGGTAAGCACCGCTCACACCAACGACGAGTGGTGAAACGGCACAGGTAGTTCGTCAGTAGTTCTGAACAGATGACTATGACTTCGTAACTCCGGGCCCAGTGTCACAACTTTCCTCTAACGTGATTTACCACGATGTTACTGCACCTCTGCGGTGGCCGGCTTCGTGCTTCGAAGCTTCAGGAGTTCTCTAATGTTTACAGATCCAGCTCACCTCGAACAGGACCGACTCGGAAGACTATACGAAACCCGCCTGTTAGATTCACCTTTTGAGAAGGAGTACGACGACCTTTTACGACTCGCTGTGCAACTATGTGGGGCACAGAAAGGTGCTATCACCTTTGTCGATGATCAACGAGTCTTTCACAAATCGTCAGTAGGTTTCTCCCCCGCACAGCTTACGAGAGCTGAGTCACTTTGTGATCACATCGTCCGCCGGGGTTCAGCTCTCATCGTGGAGGATTTGCTGCAGGATGAACGCTTCTCTTCCAAAGCTCTTGTGATTGAGTCCGGTCTGCGATTCTATGCAGGCGTACCATTGGCGACGCAGGATGGTTTCACGCTCGGAACGCTTTCCGTGTTGGACGACTCCCCGCGTTGTCTTTCTGAGGACGAAAAGCGGAATTTAGAGTCGATCGCTCGACAGATCAACTCGACTATCGAACTACGGGTTGAACGGGAACGCTCTGAACGCTTATTGAAACACTTAGAGCTTCAGCGGTCTCTCTTCGAGACCTACTTTCACTCCATTCCTGTGGAGAGTTGCCTGAAAGATGCTAACGGATGCATTCTGATTTATAACCAGGCTCTCGCCAAACGGTTTAAGATCTCACTAACGGACTGGATCGGAAAGACCAGTGAAGAACTTTGGCCTCCGACCGTTGCCGCCCAGATTATCGGAGAGGACGCAGAAATCTGGAAGAATGGGAAAGCGCACACTAAATACATCACTGTACCCTATCAAGGAGTAGTCAATCATTGGCGATACACCAGAGTTCCATGCCGAGCTTCGGAAGGACAAGCGGTGATGCTTTGTATCTCGGTCGATGTCTCTACGGAAGTACAGCAGCGGCTCGACGTCGAGCAGGAACGAAGTGGTCTGGCGTCCGCAGCGGCTCAGATGCGGGAGCGTTTACAACGCGATGATCTGACGGGATTGCACAATCGAACGTCATTTGAGGCAAGCTGCCTCTCAGCGCTCTTTGAGCTCAAGAGCTCTGGAAAACATTTCGGCGTTCTGAGCTTCGACATTGGAGCACTTGCAATGTTCAACCGCATGTATGGTACGAACGAGGTTGATGAGCTCCTTCGCCAGGTAGCGGATGCCCTTCTGAGAGATAGAGAAGAAAACGAGATCGCGGCTCGAGTCGCCGGTGGAAGCTATCGCCTTATAGTCAAGGCCGCCACCGCACAATCTATAGAGGCAGTTGCAAAAAGGATAGAGAGAGAAATAGGCAACATCTTGTGGAGGGGGAAAGTGATGTCCCCAGCAGTGAGATCGCAGATGTTCTGTGATAGGCAGATGCATCCGGGCGATCTTTACGCAACACCCAGGCTTTTAGTGACCGAGAAGTCGGGTTCTGCGAAGAAGGTCAGGCAAAGTGCCACGTATAGAGCTGAGGATTCTATATCTAGAGGTTTCTTCTCGTAGAGCCCCTCTAATAGGTAAGCCGAGCTTTGCTAAGTCACTTTACATTCTCCGAGTAGTCCTGCATCGTGCCAGCCTCTTTAAACGACTTCATCTGAGGTTACGTCTTAGCTCCAGATATAGATCGTTCCCGCACGTGCTGGCAATGTCTACGAACCTCACGCGGCATCTTGGGTGAGATGCCGCGCGAGAATGGACGCCGCAAGCTTACTAGGTGCCTTGCCTCCTCCAGTCGCAGCGTTTCGAGCTTGGAGAAGCTTGCATCGCGGCCGTGGAAGATTGGCCACGAGGTCGAATGACAGACTCCAAGCGTATTAATCCAACCTTGGATTACGTGTTCGGGAGAACAAACAGTGCTGCACGAAGGAACTCTCTTCCAGCCAGCCATCGCTCGAGAATGTAGTGGGAATTCGCCGAATACGGGAGTTTCTGAGGCGAAGACATAGAGCAAGCTACTCAGTCAAGTCTGCCAGAGATCGCCGCTTAGCGCTTACGCTGGCCCAGATTACTGTCAGATGAAAGGAGAAGGCGGCAGGACGGCTGTGCGCCGATCCTCGGAGAAGCTCGCACTGTAGCGGCAGACGCCAAATCGCAAGTCTACGGGGCACACCAGCGAGTTAAGAACGAATCTGAGATCTGGCTGGGCTAGCGGCGGGGAAGAACACCCATCCTCAAGATCACTGCGCACAGCGAAGAAGATGCCAGTCTCCTAAGACGAGCTGGTCGACTCACCCGTGACTCATACCCTAAAGAGGATCTGTGCCCACTACATATCCTGGCGCAGTACACGTCATCGCTAGCCGAAAAGAACGTCAGCTGGAGGCCTGGTACAAAGGCGAAATGTAACTCTGCCGCGCGGCTGATACTAACAATACGTCGCTTCGCTCCTGAACCTCGAAGACTGACCTTAGACAAGCCTTTACGTCCGAGCCTATCGGTCAGCGAGAAAAGCGGCTCTTAATTCTCCGTTCGTGAACACGGGGCGTGCGGTCGTGAACGTTAGGGGTATGATCGTGCACACTGCGGTTCTGACGCAACTGCGGGCCCTGTGCAAGTAGAGGAGTGGAAAGGACGCAAAATGTTAAGATTATACGAATCATGAAGGTCTTTAGAGATCAGCACAAAGCGAAGAGTGAGCACTGGATCGCTCTAGTAACATATCGGCGGTAGGCCACAAAGGTTTAGAGCAGACACCATCCGTTTGTGTTCGGCTAAGTACTAGCTCAACATAAGCATGGAAGGTTTTCCTCACCTCGAAATCGCGGTCTGTTTGTTATGTCGCGTCTTACTAGACCTCATAGATTTATGAGGAACGTCAGATCTCTTTTTCACTCTCTCCCTTCTTTGCACCTTATGGTTCCGCAAGGTGGCAATTGGAGTGTGACGCTTCCTCTTCGCGGGGCTCTTGCCTGCGTGCGATCGCAGGGGCATTCCCTCAGGGACCAACGAGCTCTGGGCTGTGGGAATGGCCGTGGCCATGCCGTATGGCTCCACACTACCTGTCGGAGACGTTTCTATTGTTGGGAGCGGAAGACGCAGGAAGTTTGAGGAGTAGCCACTAAATGGCATCTCGTCGTTTTTCGATAGCAAGGTGGTCAAGTCACTGTGCGAGACGGGCTCTTGCCCGGCTATGCTTTTGCCGAGCGAGTGATCCTCTGCGCGATCTGCCCCCTCGAACGCGCTAAACACCAACGGTTGCGAGACGGCTGAGGAGGAGACGGTGTCCGCGGCATATCCAGCGCGGAGAATATGATCTCTACGATCCTTGAAGCGTATCTTCAGGGTTACAAAGATCTGACCTCGTACGGCGGCAGAGGCAAGAACGTCATCGCCCTCAAACACGTAGATGAGACCAGACGGATTAACGCTTCCCACTCGTCGAAGTTCTGCGCGAAAGAGTTCACTTCCATCGCTGGATGGGCCTTCATGAACTAGCATTATTTGCGGGCTTGATTCCGAATCAGGCGTCCTTTTGCCGCCAAGATGAAAAGACGGGAGGGGAATGGGTAGTGGGAGTAGAAAGGGAGTCTTGAATGAGAACGGAGTCCCAAGCTGGATGGGAAACGAGAAGGGCGGCAGGCCAGAGCCTAGGATTGGCAATGAAGGGGGATTGTGGACGGGCTCCGGCCTCGGTAGCTCAATCGGCGGCAACGGCCGGATGTTTATAGGGGAAGGGAGAACCGGCTGACCTGGACCTTGCGTAGGGGCGATAATGGGCGGGCGAGGCACCGGATTAGTACCCAACGGATCGCTCACTCCCACTGGCGAAGTGGTTGGGCCAGAAACGATTGTTGGCGGCAACATCGGTGCTAGTGGGTTCAAAACGACAGGAGCAATAGGAGCGCTTGTTTGTGTTGGTGTACTAGTGGTCTGACCGCTAGTAGAAGATGGCGTTGAGGTCGTAGAAGTTGAGGAAGACGCTGGCGGCGAAGTGATGGTAAGAGTTCCTGGTTTGATGATAAGTGAATAATTCGCCATTAGAGAAGCATCTGCCGTTACGGATGGGGTCACAGCGTCAGGACCAAATCTGTAAACGCCCGTTGGAGTAGTTACATCAGCAGCCGAGGAGAAGGCGACCTGAATGACATCATCTCTCCTAAGCCCGTAAGTCTGACCAGTAAACACTGGATTACTCTGCGCAAACACCCTTGTCGCTGGGTCTCCTACGACTATCAGCTCCGCCGGCCGTACCCTGAGTGTTGCAAGAACAGCAAGAGTAGTGCTCTCATCTCCGACCTTCGGACTCGGTCCGCTGACCTGCAAAGGGCCGCTTGCCAATGGCACTAAGACAGACCCGTTGATGAGTCCCTTACCCACCGTAACCGAGTAGCTCGCCGCATCGCCAGTGAGACCAAGGTCACTGAGGGGGAGGGGGCGCCCATACACTGCATCTACTATGTTTGTGCCTTGAAGCGTCGCTCCAGAATCAATGTTTAACACATTAGATTCGATAACATCGTTAGACCCAAGCTGCTGTTCTTTGGCGACGACTTTGATCGTCTCGCTACCTGATCTTTTGAGTGCTGCAAAGAGACCCGAAGTTCTCATCACTTTCTCGATCCGTTGCAATGATGAAGAGGAGAGGTCAAGTACCATCACGTCTGGCGACAGATGATTTCCCGAATCAAACCAGGAGATTTCGTCCGTTGTCTGCCCAGCTCCCAATAACTTGGTGGACACAAAGCTGCCGCTTCCCGTGTTAGACAGAACTTCCACCAAGCCATCATCATGACTAGAGACTAGAAGGTCCATAAGGCCTCCTCTCTTGGACGGTACCGCAAGAACGGAACTTGGACTGGGACTGACCGCGACAATCTGTGCCGTCTTGTAAATTCCCCGATCATTCTTATCAGCGAGAAACACGTCAACGGTATCTTCAAGTGCGTTGCACACCACTAAGTCAGTAGCACCATCAGCATTTAGATCAGACAGGAGTAGCGCCGACGCACCTGCCCCGCTTCTCTGAACTGTGGAAGGAACGGCGAATAGTCCGGGCTGGGCGGGATTATTCTCGAGTACCCACACTTCCCCACTCACGTAAGAAGAAACGACTAGGTCTAGCAGGCCATGGCCATAAACATCACCTGCCGTGATGCCGTAGACACCCCCACTAAGGTTTAGAACCTGCGACGATACAAACCTCCCTGGATCTGCAGCATTGTTCAGAAGAATTGTTACTGTGTTCTGCAAAGGGTTTGTCACAGCCAAGTCAATAAAGCCGTCTGAATTGAAGTCACCGGAGATTATCTTCGCCGCGCCCGCATCGACTTGTATTGAAGATCCTAATGCCGCAAAGGATCCTACACTCCCTGACTCGCCAAAGAGCACGGTTAGCGTACCAGCCGCGGAATCGACAACCGCTACGTCAGGAAGGCCATCCTGGTTATAGTCTTCGGTGGTCATTGCATTAGGTACAAGGCCTAAAGGCACTATCACTCCTGCTGTCAAACTTGGGGAGTTTGCATCTTGAAGATGGAGGATCGCAGTCTGCGCAGACGTGTCACCTACGAGAACATCTGAAAGTCCATCTCCATTGAAGTCGGCAACGACCGAGGTGCTTACCTGCCGCCCAAGTGCCGTTGTAGAGACGGTTATAGAGGGGAGTGGCTCGGTACTAACTTCGGGACGGCTGGTGTCTAGCACTGCTCCTGAAGACAACTCCACCAGCGAGACCGGGCCGGGTAGCGGAGCCCCTTGTTTAGCAACATAAGTGTAAGTGACAGCGCCGCTGGGAATCTGAGCGATCGTTAAAATAGGCTGGGCGGCGTTGGCGGAGGTGATGTTCACCTTAACTCTGGCGGATTGGCTCCCTGCACACGATTGAGACCTTTGAAAGACTGCGGTGATCTCGTGACTCCCTCTCGGAAGGCGGATAGTATTCACTGCGCTGCCGGCAGCCAACGGAGCATCGGCGAACGGGCCCAGGACTTGGGAAGCCGCAACGTTCATTCCGTCAACCACAAAGTTGACCAGCCCCGTACACACGCCTCCTGCACTGGATGTAGGTGTCGCCGTCAGGATTACCTGGCCATCTTGTGTCGGAACTGAAACAGAGAGTGTCGTCTTGGAGGAAGTGAGACTTACCTGCGGCGCTGCCGGGACTTGGGCTGCTAGACACCCTACGATGGTCCCGAGACAGAGTCGCAGCGGGGAGATCACTAATCCCTTCCGGTCGATAGTTGAGTGGCTTTCATGTAGTCCTGCTGCGCAAGGCCGCGGTGCCCAAGATGAGTCGCAACGTCTCCGCGTAAGATATAGGCGGCGGCGTACTTAGGATCTAAGGCGATCGTGGCACTCGTTTCATCGTAAGCTTTAGTTGCATCACCCATAGCATCGAGAGCGATGGCCACACCCATATGCGCCTCTCTTAGTTTGGGATTAAGCGAAAGAGCTCGGTTACAATCGTCGTTCATTAACGATGGATCTTGAGATGCTACAAACAAGCATCGGTAGCTGTATGCAAGAGCGTCGTCAGGACGTTGTGTCAGCTCACGAGTAATTACCTGCATCGCCTCAGTACTTCGTCCTGTGAGGTGAAGGGCAACTCCCAAGAGCCTAAGAGCGGCGCCACAAGTCGGGTCGGTAGCTAGGATTTGTTGAAGGATCTGAATGGCTTGGCTGAAGTGGAGAGAGCGAAGCTGGTCGGATGCGTTGTGCAACATGACACCATCACTGACGGTTGCGGAAGAGATCGCTGCTTCTCCATTTAACGATCTGCCAGGAGCGGGAAAGCTGTTAAGCGGTTGCTCAGCAATGGCCTGCAACGTTGGGGCACTTATATCTTCTGAAGGAACTATGTGGAAGCTCCCTATGAGACTGGAGGCAGTCCACGGTATCTGGTGGCCGTACGACGATTGGATCACGTCCTGCCTTACGCGTTGAAACATCTGTTCCACATCTAGGGGGGAAGCTGTGATGAACTTCAGGAGAGATTTGGTAAAAAGGCCGTGGTTGTCGTTCGGATCGTCGCTGGCCGTAGAGCCTGGACTTGTACCGAATGCAAGGAAGGTTCCTGCGGATGTAGAGACACCGGCCCATCCACCTCCAGTGGAACGCGTTGCTAAGAATGGGTTGTCCCTGCAGGCATCCAGTATTACGATCTGTGTAGCGGCTCCGTGTAAAGTCAGCTTTTCCAGGAGAGTCCCGAGAGCGTATCCCTGAAATTTCACGTCTGCAGAATCGTTCACGTGGAAATCGGTTGGAACTAGGTAGTTTTCCCCGTTTAGCTGCAGGCCATGGCCAGCGTAATACACGACTGCAGCATCGCCCGCGGCCAACGTATCAGCAAAAGTGTCGACCAGATGCACCATCTGGACGTTGGTAAGATCGAGGCCAAGAGTTGTGTTATACCCTACTGCCGCAAGAGCTTCCGCAACAGCCTGCGCGTCGTTCTTGGCATTCCGCAGAGCATTTCCTGGATAAGAGTCATTACCCATTATGAGCGCCCGGCGAGTCGAGGCCATGGAGCAAAGCGGATTGGTAAAGCTGACTAGTGCGAATAAGAGAATCAGTGAGAATCTTCTGAGCATGAGGGGTCCGTTGTTGGTTAATTATGATCAGGAGTACTAAGCCGTTCTTCGAGCATCTTGATTGAGCGTGGCGTTTGCTGGCCACCTAGGCTCCGCTCGGCTTTTGACTGGTCAGAGAATGGAGTCGCGACGCTTCTCCGCCCCTCTAAAAGGGCGGTGTAAGGTGAGGGAAGTGGAACATCACCTAGTCCGTCCGAAGCAGTGTCCTCACCTATCAGCGATTCTGAGTGCTTAGTTCCGCCAGCTCGCACTTTTCTGGGATGGTCGGAGATGCGGCTATTCAGCGTTGCGAAGTCAGCGTCGACATTCCGCTTCGGATGCTGGCTATGTTTTTCAGATCTAGAGTTCTCGGGAATGGGAGAAAGACTGCTGATTGGTAGATCCGATGTGGAATAGGCTGCTTGGGATTCCAGTGGTGGATTGCCAATCGATTGGAGGAGAATGGCTCGAATGAGTGCGTCTTGGTGTGCCGATGATAGTGACACAGCGCTGGGAGCTACCTGGAAGGATCTTTCTGCGGCTAATCGGTACGAAGCCTTTACCAAGTCTCCCCGTTTTGGAGCAAGCCCGTTTGCAAGCGTTACTTTGTTCCCAGATACCTGGAGTCCAGCACTACTCGTTAGGTCTAGGCCGTTAATATATAAGTGGAGGTCACTCTGATCATTCATGTTTGTGCTCAGAGTAAAGGTGAGGTTAGTACCATCAATCTGTCCTGATGGTATCTCGGTAACGCGGTGATCAACCTCACGACACGGGGCTACGCTCGCCGGCCTGCAGCGGCTCGGCAATTGAGCTTTTGCGAAAGATGCAAGAAGAAGAAGAAGGCCTAAAGTAGAGCGTTGTACAGGTATACACATTGTCGATCTCCAAGAAAATAAATGCTTTTGCAGCATTTTAGAGTTGGCTCCAAGAGCGCCAACGCACTTGTTGATCTAGGTCATCGACTATCCGTTCTCTTGCTTTCTTCGGCAGCTTTTGGAAGGTTGAGTTGAGATTCTGCGGGATCACCACGGCTCGTTGGAACGGTATTCTTCGGGTGTTTACAGTGGGCTTGAGAACGCTCGTGGCATCAGCGAGAAAATCGGCTGTCGCGTTCTGAACATCCACCGGAGTGCTTCGTTTGAGGGAACGTGTAGGTGCAGCCTTTCCGCCATCTTCTACGGAATCTAGGTACTTTCCATAGACTTCTCGTGCGTCTTGATAGCTATCCATAGCCTGAATGTAGCCAGGATCGGAAGGATCTACATTCGCTTTTATGTCCCGTACAAATTGTTCTGTTAGTGAGCGATTTTGCACAAGGTTGTTGAGTGCTGCCTGAAGCGTCGTCGCTGCTTCTGTCTTCTCAGCGTCTGTGCAGCCGGTAAGACCGGGCGAGAGAAGTGCGATGCCGAGACCACAAGCGACTAGGCGGATTGAGAAATGCTGACTACGAATGCTTCTTGGTAAATCAGAGAAGAGAGAGAAGGCTGACATATGTTGCTCCTTGGTGTCATTGCTACAGAGCTTATCGGCAGAGCTTCGAGGAGATACATCCCACCGAAGTGGGAGCTTTTTTGATGAATACGAAACACAATAAAGGAGATCGAGGCAGTCGTAGGGTGCTTCAAGGCTCCTCAGCCTTCTATAACTCTCACAGGGGAAAGAGTTCACGATCGTATGGCAATATGGATCATGTACGGCCGAGATCTTGGCCTGCGGCATGCATGTGTGTGCCCGCATCCGTCATGATTGTTTGTCCTTATTTCGGAGCCATGGATTGATTAAAGGAAAGGAATGCAACATAGTGCAAGGCGTGAAGGATGTAAATCCATCGCACCCCCGTCGCCCGCATCCCGTCTCAGACGAACGCGGCAAGATCCGC
>CAXSAY010000002.1:0-1122848 GCA_964235665.1 uncultured Acidobacteriaceae bacterium | reverse complement strand
CCGGGTCTGCGTTGATTGCGTTTGCCACCCAACTGATTGAGGCAGAATCAGTCCTCAAAGTCGCATTCTCATCACGAACCACGCCACAGGAGACTCTCACTCTCCACACCGACGTTTCGAGGACGCCGCGTCGCCTTCCCGGTACATCAACGCCCGGCTCCCCGCGCGTCTAGCTCCGCCTTACCCGCATCTCGCAGCCGGATCCCCTCCACTCGTGCAAACAGCAGCCCCGCCGGCACAATGCTTAGCGACGTCACGCACAGCAGCACCGCCCCGCACGCCGTCGCCGCCTCAAGCGGCGCGCCAAAGAACCCCCGCATCGCCGCCGCCGTCGCCGCAATCTGTGTAAACCACCCCAGCCCCGGCAACTGCAGCAGAGATCCACCCAGGCTCGCCGCCATCAGCAGCATCGTGCGCGAAAAACTCAGCGTCGCCAGCTCCGGCGTCTGCCCAAACGCATGGGTCGTCTGCCAGTAGGCCCCGCCAATCATCAGCCACAGAAACAGCGAGATCGCCGCCGCCACCCCAAACTCCCGCACCGTCGAAATCGCCCGCAGCCCCTGCCGGAAGTCCAGAATCTTCTCCTCGACCACTGCCGCCACCTTCGGCGAAACCCGCGCCACCTCTCGCGCGATGGACGCCGCCACCACCTCACCTCGCAGTCGAACAGCCACGGCAAACAAGGCCAGAAAGATCGTCGCCCCTAAGCTCCCCACACCCACCCGCACAAACCGGTCCCGATGCGCCAGCCCCGCCGGCGTAAACGCAAGTGCGCTTGAGAACACCACCGCCGCCGCGCCCAGATCGAACATCCGTTCCACCGTATATACCGCTACCTGTGTGCTCACTGGCAGCCGCGTTCGCTGCGCGACCAGGTACGGCCGCGCCAGGTCCGCCAGCCGGCCAAAGATCGCCACCGCTGTGAACCCCACGAACTGCGCTCCCAGCACCTCGCGCGCGTGGATGCGCTTCGTCGGCCGGCAGAACTCTGCCCACCGCCACGCCCGCAGCCAGTACGTTCCATAGATCAACGCCACGCCCGCGGCTACGTGCCACCACACCACCTGCCGCAGCTGCAACAGAAACGCGGCCCAGTCAAAATGTGCGCGGCGAAGCGCGAACCCGAGACATAGCACTGCCACAGCAGAGATCGCATACACCCGCACGGAACTCTTCTTGGCCGTCACTCTGGTCTCTGCAGAAGCGTCCATGGCTCTATTTCGGCCCGCGACTGCTCGCCATCATGCCCGCCAGCTTGCGCCGGTTAAACTCCCGGATCACCTTCGCTACATACGCCCGTGTCTCGGCATACGGCGGCACACCGCGATACCGGTCCACCGCGCCCGGCCCCGCGTTGTACGCCGCCAGCGCCAGCGCCATGTCCTCGTGGTACCGCACGAGCAGCCGGTCCAGATAGGCTGCCCCGCCGTCCACATTCTGTTCCGGCGCAAATGCGTCCGCCACGCCCACCGCCGCCGCCGTTCCCGGCATCAGCTGCATCAGCCCGCGCGCGCCCGTACGCGATACCGCATGCGTCTGCCCACCGCTCTCCGCCCGCACCACACTGGCTAGCAGATCTTCGTCGATCCGGTGCGCCTCGCCCGCATGCGCCAGCAGCGGATGCATCTCTTCGGCCGACATCGCCCGTGCCTGCACCGCCGCCGCCGCTCCCGCCTGTCCGACGGCCGCTCCCTTCACCGCCAGCTTTGCCGACCTCGGCGCAGGTGCCGACACCACCGGCTCCGGCGTCACCGCAATCGAGGCAATCGCCGTCGTCGCCACATCCATGTACGCTGCCTCCGCCGTCCCGCTCGGCTCAGCCAGCACCAGGCGCGTCCGTCCGTCAGCAGTCTCATGCCGTACGCAATCCACCGTGAAGCCATTCAGCAGCTCAACCCGCTCCGCCGCCATCAGCGACGAGCAACCGAGCCCGAACAGCGCCACACATCCTAGAAACTTCGTCACCGGCGTAACCCGCATCCCTACCTCAGCAGCCTACCACCGCGAAACCGTGCTTAACCTCACCCAAAAGTCGCTTAACCTCGCCGAAATCTGCCCTAAAACACATCGCTAACCACCATCTCGACCGCGATGGGTGCTTGGTTACCGTCGGGCAGAACCGCCCGGATCGCCCCCGCGACGCCATCTTCATCATTCGTCGCCGCGATCGTCCACCCCTGCTCGCGCGCCATCGTCAGCAGCTCTTCCGGCGCGTTCCCCATCAACACCGGATGCCCCGCAACTTGAAGCATCGAAAGGTCGTTCCAGTTATCCCCGATCGCCATCACCTCACCGAGCTCGATCCCGCGCTCCTCCGCCAGCAGCTGCACCGCCGCTCCTTTGCTCGCACCCGCCGGTAAAATGTCGACGATACTCAAGTCGCGCTCCGGATACTCCGTCCGGTGCAGCGCAATCTCCGCCCCCGAAGCAGGCATAACGCCATTCCCATCAGCAAGATACACCCCGTCCGTCGCAAGCAGCAGAGCCTCCGCCCGGCGCATCCGCTCTACCGTCCCGCACAGCATCATCTGGATCGGCTGCCCTCGTTCCAGACACCGTTCAATCGGTTTCATATGAGCGATATACGGTTCATTCGCAACCATCCATTTGTCGATCGACGCATGCAGATGCGCCAGCTCTTCGACTACCAGCGCGCCCCGCTCATCTTCCCCATCCGGCCCCACGCAATCAAACGTCACCACCAGCGCATCGCGAAACTCGCCCATCCTCGCAAACAGTCGCTCCGAGCTCTCCGGCGTCATCAAAGCCCGTCGAATCAAGGAGCTGCCGATCGTCCGCACCACCGCCCCATTGGAGCTCACCAGCAGGTTCGAGTCCCGCAACTCGAGCGCCCGCAGCTGCCGCATTGCATAGCAGTGTCGCCGCCCCGTCGCAACCACAAACTCCACCCCCGCCGCCTCCGCTGCCGCAATCGCCGCCCGATTCGCCGCGCTAACCTGTCCGCCGGCCGCCAGCAGCGTTCCATCCATGTCAACGGCAATCATCCGCACCAGGGGGCGCGTCTCTGTCCACTGTCTCACCCGTATAGTCTCTCATCCGGCCTTTACGGCAGTTTGTAAATTGTTCATGGTCCGGTATTTACCGGGGATTCAACACAAGGGCGCCGAAAGGGAACTCGCACCTGCGCGGGGACTTCGGTAGCATCGAACGATGCCGCAAATTGCCTATCTCGAGTGCTCCCGCTGCCAGAATCGCCTCTCTGCGGAGACGCCGCAGACGCTCTGTCCCCTCGATGCCGGCAGCCTCTACGTGCGCTATGACCTCGATCAGCTCCGCATCAATGCCAAGCGCGAAAACCCGGCTCGCTACGCCGCCCAGAGCGCCGCCTCGCTCGGCATGTGGCGCTATCGCGACGTGCTTCCTGACGTCCCCCCGGTCAGCCTTGGCGAAGGCTGGACACCCATGCTCCAGTCCCGCCGCTACCCCGGCCTGCTTGTCAAAGAAGAGGGCGCCAACCCCACCGGCACCTTCAAAGCTCGCGGTCTCGGCCTCGCCGTCTCCATGGCCAAACATTACGGCCTGAAGCACCTGGCCGTTCCCAGCGCGGGCAATGCTGCCGGTGCTCTGGCCGCGTACGCCGCCGCCGCCGGGATCGCTGCCCATCTCTTCATGCCGCAGGATGTCCCCTTCGCGAACTACCTCGAAGGCATCCTCTACGGCGCGGACGTCACCATGGTCGACGGCCTCATCTCCGACTGCGCCCGCCTCGTCGGCGAACAGATCAAACAGCAGAAATCGGCCGGGATCCCCGCCGCGGACGTCTGGTTCGACATCTCCACCCTCAAGGAGCCCTTCCGCGTTGAGGGCAAGAAGACCATGGGCTATGAGCTCGTCGAGCAGCTCGGCTGGCAGTACCCCGATGCCGTCTTCTACCCCACCGGCGGTGGCGTCGGCCTGATCGGCATGTGGAAGGCCTTCGACGAAATGGAAGACATCGGCTGGATCGAGAAAGGCTCAAAACGTCCGAAGATGTATGCGCTCCAAGCCTCCGGCTGCGCCCCGATCGCGAAAGCGTTCGACCGACACCAGCCCGCAAGCGAATTCTTTCAGAACGCCGACACTTTCGCCTCCGGCCTCCGCGTTCCCAAGCCGTACGGCGACACCATCATCCTCGACATCCTGGAGAAGTCCGGCGGCAAAGCCGTCGCAAACACCGATGAAGTGATCCTGGCCAGCATCCTCGACTGGGCCAGGCACGAAGGCCTCTTTCTCTCACCGGAGGGAGCCGCGGCGACCGCAGCGTACGATCAGCTGATCGCGAGCGGAGATCTGAAGACGACCGACAAGGTTATTCTCTTCAACACCGGTGCCGGTCTGAAATACACCGATATGACCGCAGATGCCATGCATCTGAAATGTCCCGGCAGCGGCCCTAAGCTACCCACCAGTCTTCCCGTCGGCGGCATCATCACACCCATCTAACTGTCTGCAAGGCATCGCAGCGTCTGACCCCCTGGAGCCGTATGCAACTTCGCAAAGAGCTCCGTCCCATGCTCGCCATCGCTCTGCCCCTTGTCACCGCCGAACTCGGCTGGATGATGATGGGGCTCGTTGACACGGTGATGGTCGGCCGGCTGCCAAACGCCGCTGTCGCTATGAGCTCGGTCGCGCTTGCCCAGATCTTCTACAACACCCTCGCGTTTGGCATTGGTGGCATCCTGCTTGGCCTCGACACCGTCATCGCCCAGGCTCATGGTGCGGGTCGTCTTGAAGAGGCGAATCGATGGCTTTGGAACGGTCTGCTGCTCGCCTCCGCAATCTCCGTCCTGCTGACCATCATCTTCCTGCTAGCGCCGCGAGGCATGCTCCACATGCGGACAACACCCGAGGTCATCACCGGCGCCATCGCCACGCTGAAGGCGCTCACCATCGGCATCTTTCCATTGCTTCTCTACTTCACCCTGCGCCGCTATCTACAGGCCTTCAATCACGTGCGCATCATCGCTGCAACGCTCGTCACGGCAAATCTAATTAATCTGCTCTTCGACTGGCTGCTCATCTATGGCCATCACGTCTCACTTCCTCTCGGCAGCATCGATCGATCGTTCGGCTGGGCAGGACTGGGCGTCAGAGGCTCTGGCCTTGCAACCTCCTTCGCCCGCATCTACATGGCGATCTTTCTGCTCCTCTCGCTCTGGGCTGTCGACCGCCGCAGGAACTACGGTCTACGTCGCCTTTCGCTGCGACCGGAGCGACAGCTGCTGGGGCGTCTGCTCTCTCTGGGTGTGCCCGCCGGCGCGACCTTGCTGGTGGAGATCTCTATCTTCGCTATCGTCACGTTTCTGATCGGCACACTCGGTCCGTTGCCGCTCGCCGGGCATGAGGTCGCGCTGAATGTCGTCTCTTTCACCTTCATGGTGCCGCTCGGGCTCTCTGCTGCTGCCAGCATTCGCGTGGGGCAGGCCGTCGGCCGCGGGTCAAAGCAGGAGGCACGCGCTGCAGGCTGGTCCGCCATGCTCCTGGGCTGCGCCTTCATGCTTTGCACCTCCGTGCTCTACACCGCTTTTCCGCACGCCATCGCGCGTATCTTCACGCCCGATGCCGCCGTCATCGCCGCAACCGTCCCCATCTTTACCATCGCCGCAGTCTTCCAGCTCTGCGACGGTCTGCAGGTTACGGCGCTCGGCGCGCTCCGCGGCGCGGGTGATACGCGCTCCGGGTTGGTAACTCATCTCTGCTGTTATTGGCTGCTCGGTCTGCCGCTTGGCATCTATCTCTGCTTCACACGAAAGATGGGCGCTCGCGGCCTGTGGATGGGTCTCTCCGCGGCTCTCATCACTGCCGGGCTCATCCTGCTCTGGCGATGGCGCATCGTTAGCAACAGGCTGCCCAACGCGCCAGCGCCTGCCCCGTCAGCCCTGGGCGCGCTCGTTTAGATCGGTTCGCCCGCCGTCATCGCTTCATCGATCGCCGCGTGTTGCTGGAGCCGCTGCGATCGCGTCGTCAGCGTAAGTGCCGCCACGAGAATCATCGTGCCGCCAATCCATGCTGTTGGTCCCAGCCGCTCGCCCAAGACAAAGACGCCAAGCAGGCTGCCCATTAGCGGCTCAATATTCAAGAGCACGCCAGCCTGCGATGCCGGTACCTGCGTCATCCCCCAGTTCCACAGCAGCGTCGTCGTCGCCGTGCATAAGACGCCGCTTGCCGCCAGCGCGCCCCACGCACGCCATGAGACGTGCACCACCGGTGGCAGGCCATGGCTCAGCAGCACCCACGGGATCAGCATCGCCGTACCGCAGGCGATGCCATACGCCGTCACGGTTAGATGGCTGTGGGCACCCATCAGCCGTTTATTCAGAAGCACCCAGAACAGCGCAATCAGGCACGAAAGCACCACCAGCAGATCCCCCTCGAGAGAGGCACCGCCGCCCGCATGCGATCGCCCACTCAGAGCAATCAGCGCGGCACCCGTTGTCGAGACGCCCATAGCCATCCAGCCAATCGCATCCAGCCGTTCCTGCGCAAACAGCGTCGCTCCAACCGCCAGCACGACCGGCATCGTGCCCACCATCAGCGCCGCGTGACTCACCGTCGTCAGCGAAAGCCCATAGAACTGCACTAGGAACTGCAGCGGCACACCCAGAAACGATGCGATCCCGAGCAGACCCCACTCTCGCCGGCTAAATCCCGGCCGATGCACAACAAGCAGCGGCAACAGCGGAATCACCGCAAAGAGAAATCGGTACAGCACCATAAACGCCGAGGACATCTCTGCAAGCGCAATCTTGCCGAAGAAGAAGCCACCGCCCCAAAAGCAGCTCGCCAGCGCGCACGCCGCAAAGCCCCATCCCCGTCGTTGCCGCGCGTCACCCATCCCTCCACTCTCGCATAGTGCCCGCAGCAAAAAGCGGGTGCAGCCGCTTTGGCCATACCCGCTTCTCGTACGCCGGCTGAGGTTCTACCAGACGCGGCAGCTGTTAACCGGCACCATCGCCGTTCCTTTCTTGCAGCCGAATGCGTCAGCAAATCCGGGCTGGTTCACGATGGCTCCGTCAGCGCGAAAGTGATCGGGCGAGTGCGGGTCCTGCAACACCTGCGTGCGAATACTTTCGGGCCGCGAGTTCTCGCACCAGTTCTGCGCAAAAGCGATGTAAAACCGCTGCGGCGCCGTGTAGCCGTCCTTCTTCGTCGCCAGATCCACACCGCCCTGTTTCGCGCGCTCGAGATAGGCCATGTACGCCAGTACCAGACCGCCGTTGTCGGCGGTGTTCTCGCCGAGTGTCAGCTTGCCGTTCACCTTCACGTCGTCTACCGCTGTGAAGTTGCCGTACTCCTTCACGAGACAGTCCGTGCGTGACTCGAAGTTCTTCGTGTCTTCAGGCGTCCACCAGTCGCTAAGGTTTCCTTTTCCGTCAAACTTCTTGCCTTCGTCGTCAAAGCCATGCGTCAGCTCATGGCCGATCACGGCGCCGATGTGCCCGTAGTTCACGGCATCATCCTGCTTGGGATCGTAGAAGGCCGGCTGCAGAATGCCCGCCGGAAAGTTGATGTCATTCATGCTCGGATCGTAGTAGGCGTTCACTGTCGGCGGCGTCATCCCCCACTCTCCCCGATCGACCGGCTTGCCGATCTTGTTCAGCTGCCGATCATTCTCAAACGCATTCGCCCGTTCCTGGTTACCCAGCGCATCATCCGGTTTCACTGTCAGTGCACCGTAGTCGCGCCACCTCTCCGGATAGCCGATCTTGTTGGCCACTGCGGTCAGCTTCTCCTTCGCCCGCACCTTGGTTGGTGCGCTCATCCATGTCAGCGAATCAATATCCACATCCATCGCATGCTCAATGTCGCCGACCATCTGGAGCATCTTGGTCTTGCTGTCGCCGGCGAAGTACTGCGCGACATACACCTTGCCGAGCGCCTCGCCCAGCGCACCGTTGACTGCATTCGAACACCGCTTCCATCGCGCCGGCTGCTCCGGGATGCCATTGAGCTGATGGCTGTAAAACTCAAAGTTCTCATCATCAAAGCGCTTTGGCAGACGGTTCGCAAAGGTCGTCAGCACGTGGTAACGCATATACGCTTTCAACACGCGCATATCGGTATCGCGTACCGCAAGGATCAGGGCAGGGAAGAACTGCGGCGTAGAGTCGTTGATCTCCTGGATGTTCGGCGAGTGCACCGCCGCCTCAAACTGTCCGAAGTTCACCCCCGGCAGCTTGCTCTCAAACGTTGCAATCGGCTCCAGGTGATACGTCTTCTCCGGATCCCGCAGATCGGTCACGCCCAATGAGGCCTCGGCCAGCCTCTTCTCGAAGGCCAGGATGGCCGACGCGTCCTTCGCGGCCTGCTCCGGAGAGCTTCCGGCAAGCGTCAGCATCTTCGCAAGATGCGTCACATACTGCGTTCGAATCTCGTCGTCCTTCGCGCCCGTCCGCAGGTAGTAGTCCTTCTCCGGCAGCCCCAGGCCGCCCTGGGAGACATCGGCGATCTGCTTGCTCGCATCCTTCAGGTCCTGCTGCTCGCCATACCCGAAGAACACGTCGACGCCATCTCGCTGCAGGTCGCCGATCACCTTGGGCAAATCCCGCTTCGCCATCATGCCGTTTCCCAGGCCATCGATCTCGCCCAGCAGCGGCTGCAACGACGACAGGCCTTTGTCCTCGATCCCCTTCACATCAACGCAGGCCTGGTAGTAATCGCCAATCTTCTGCGCCTCCGGTGAGCGTGACGGGCCGCCCGTCGAGGCGTTCTCAAGAATGCCGCGCAGCGATTGTGTATTCACGTTGTACAGCGCGTAGAACTGGTCAACACCTCCCTGGTCGCCCGGGATCGGATGATTGGCCTCAAACTTGCCGCAGGCAAACTTGTAGAAGTCCGTGCATGGGTTGGCCGTCGTATCGATCGACGTCGTATCGAAGCTTGGGATCGACTGGTACACCGTCGGGGTGCTGCCCGGAGCCGCCGTCGCCGCTCGGGTCCTGCTCTCACTCCCCTGTGCTTCGCCGCTGCGTCCGGCACACAGCGCTCCCAGCACCGCAAGTCCTGCCACTCGTGTCATCCACGCGCAACCCATCGTTCGCCGCTGCCCTGCGTCCATCCTTTGTCTCCTTGCCTTCCTGCTCATCCTACGCAACCTGGGCCTATCTGGTTCTTCACTGCCAAGAAGCTCTTGCGATGTCATGCAACCCGCAGCCCTCGCGCTTTGCTCTGCCCGTCGACCTATGCCAGAGTAGACACAGGCAGGTGCCTTATCCTTCGTCTCGCCGCCAGCCCCGTGTCGTCCCGGCTGCTTCGCGCAGCAGCCCTTCTGCTGTTTGCGACGGCGTCGGTACCGGGCTGGGCCCGATCCGGCCCTGCACTCAGAATCCCGCTCGAGCCGCTTGACTTCCAGGCTCTGCCCCAGCAGGTCCTCTCCTCCGGCGCGTCCATCCTTACGCTCCACTACGTCGATGCGAAGCACCTCCTGCTCACCTTCAATCGTCGTCGCTTGATGAAGCGCATTCCCGACGATCCAGAAACCGACGTCGACCGCAACATCGACGCAGTCTTGCTGGAGCTGCCATCTGGCAAAGTTCTCGCGCGCACCTCCTGGCGTTTGCATGACCCCGGCCAATACCTCTGGAGTCTCGGAAATGGCGACTTCCTCTTGCGTCAGCGCAACGCGCTCACCATGCTGCAACCGCTAAGCGGCCTCGCTTCCGGAGACGCCTTCCGAGAGCAGCCCTTCGTCAAGAGCAATCGCCCGATCGGCTCGGTTCTGGTGTCGCCCAGTGGTGATCTGCTTACGCTCGAAACCCTCGACCGTTCCCCCTACCTGCCGCGCCAGAAAAAGCCGAGCCCTGGCACCTCCGGCTACGCCGCCGCGGCCGCAGCCGCCGCTTCTGCCGGGGATGCGGCAGCCGAGGAGCCGCAGAGCCTGGTGCAGATCGACTTCTTCCGGCTCCAGCGCTCGTCTGAAGAAAAGCTCGGTCTTGTACGCGCCGGCACCGTCGCCTCTCGCAACATGGTTCTTATCCCCATCGATTCCGACGGTTTCCTGTCCGTGCTCGACGAAGGCAGCTCCCATTGGGCCTTCAACTTCAACTCCCACGCGGGCAAGGTCAACGAGCTCTCCCCCTTTGACTCCAGCTGTCACCCGATCCCATTCCTGGTCAGCCGCAGCGAGTTCGTCGCCTTTGGTTGTCGCGGCGGCACTGATCCCCGGGCGCTTGGCGGCTTTAATCTCCGGGGAGAAGAGATGTGGGAACAGACCTTCACCGACAGCTTCACGGCACCCTCGTTCTCCTTCGCGCCCGCGGCCGGTCGCTTCGCCCTCAGCCGCCTCACCACCAGCTCTCCCGTAGCACCCGAGCAGGAGATAAACGCCGGCTTCACAGCTCAGACGGTCACCGTGTACCAGACTGAAAGTGGCCGTCAGGTGTTCTCACTTAACTGCAATCCGATCCTGCGTGCCTCGGAGAACTTCGCCCTCTCGCCCAATGGAGATGATCTGGCCGTCCTCAACAATGGCGCGGTCGAGATCTACAGTCTGCCTCCGCTGAGCGGCAAAGATCGCGCCAGCATCCATCTCGCCGAGACGCTTGCACCAGAGCGGACCGATGCGCCCATCCTCATGGGCGGCCGGTCCACCCACCAGACCCCAGCAAACGCATCGGAGCAGGTTCCCGCAGTCGCCAGAAAGGCCAGCGAGATCGTTCCGACCGTCAATGAACCCGCCGAGACCCCCGTCGGCGAGCCGGAGGCCGTTCCCGTCGCCCAGAAGGTGCCGGCGCCAAAACCAACGCAACTTGGAGATCCGCCCGCTGAAGGGGAAGGACACCGAAAGCCGCCCACCCTTTACGCTCCCGGCGAGACACCCGAGCCCGCATCTCAGAACGACAAATCGAAGTAAGGGCATCATCACACAGCAAAAGGCCACGGCAGTAGCCGTGGCCTTTTGCTAACGTGAAGTCTCTAGGCATGCTTCGGTGCTGACAGGGCCTTGACGCGCGCGTTCAGCCGGCTCTTGTAGCGGCTCGCGGTGTTCTTATGCAGAATGCCCTTCTGCACGCTCTTATCCAGTGCAGACGCTGTTGAGCGGAAGTGCGTCATCGCTTCCTGATGGTCGCCCTTCAAAATCGCCTCGCGCAGACTTCGCAGCGTGCCTCGTAGCTTTGAGCGGTTCGACCGATTCACCGCGGTCTTGACTTCGGTCTGCCGTGCACGCTTCAACGACGAAACATGATTTGCCATTCTTCAACTCTCTCTGATCCCGATTCGGGTCGCGCCAGGGACGCGATGATCTTCTAAGCTCTTGCGAACGGCATAGGCTTTTCGAACCAACCCTCAATCAGACTCGCGAACTCAGGAGTCCTCAAAGGTTTATCTCGCCGTCTCAGCAGTCTCCTAGTCTATGAGATGGACCGGCTTCGGTCAACCGCGATCCATTCCTGCGCCCTCTCAAAATCTTCACACAATAGCCCTTGACGCGCCTTTCTCACCCGTCTAGTCTTCACCCATCTTTGGCCCACGATCGGCACCTCTCGCCATCCCGGTTGCCTCACTCGCCCCGCTCTTCGGGGCCCGTCTCCCACAGTCTGTCCCAAACGCCAGTCCTGCTCCGTTCCTCAACCTCACGCATCAAAAACCCACGTCAGCACTGACGGAGGATCGCCTACCCCTTGATTAAATCTGTCATCACGATCGGATCCGGCATTGAACCTCTCTACGGCACCCGCGATGAGAATCTCCGGTTGCTCGAAGACAGCCTCCACGTCACCATCGACCTGCGCTCAGACGGTGTTCACGTCTCCGGCGACCCCATGCAGGTCGGCCGAGTCCAGCAGATCTTTGCCGATTTTGAGACCCTCCGCAAGGCCGGCCACAACCTCCACAACGGCGAGCTCCATGGCCTGCTCAAGCTCGTCGTCGCCGATCCTGCGGCCACCCTCCGCTCGCTCGTCGACTCCGGCAAGCAGCGCTCCGCCGGTGCCAAACGCATCGTGCAGCCGCGGAGCCCCAATCAGCGCAAGTACGTCGAAGCCATTGAGTCCTCCGACATGACCTTTGGCCTTGGCCCCGCCGGCACCGGCAAGACCTATCTTGCCGTCGCCATGGGTGTCGCCGCCCTCATGGCCAAGAAGGTCTCCCGCATCATCCTCGTTCGCCCGGCCGTTGAAGCCGGCGAGCGCCTCGGCTTTCTTCCCGGCTCGCTCCAGGAGAAGGTAGATCCCTATCTCCGCCCGCTCTACGACGCCCTCTACGATCTGCTCGATCAGGAAAAGGTCGACAAGCTCCTCGAGCGCAACGTCATCGAGGTTGCTCCGCTCGCCTTTATGCGCGGCCGCACCCTGTCCGACGCCTTCATCATCATGGACGAGGCCCAGAACACCACCATCGAACAGATGAAGATGTTCGTCACACGCCTCGGCAACAACTCAAAGGCCGTCATCACCGGCGACCTCACGCAGACCGATCTGCCCAACCCAAAGAAGTCCGGTCTGCTCGACGCCCTTCGTGTCCTCAACGGCGTTGAAGGCATCAACTTCTGCCACTTCGATGATGTTGACGTCGTTCGCCATCACCTCGTGCAGCGCATCGTCCGCGCCTACGATAACTACGGCCGCGCCCATCAGCAGGAGCTTCCGATGGCGCTCGCAGAGTCCACCCTGAGCGAGCCAGTTCTGCCGCCTCTCCCAGTCAAGATCGCCTCAAACAAGCCACAGTAGATGCCGCTCTGCGATACCATGAGCATCAGGAGGAGGCCGTCAGCCTCCTGATGCTCGCTCCTTCCGATGATCACCATCGACCCCCCAAGTAGTCCCCACACCGTTCCCCCTCCGCTCTCCAGGCCCTCCCTGACGCGCTTTCTCAACCGCGCACGCTCCCTCGTCGGTATCACGGCAAGCGTCTCCGTTCTGCTCACCACAGACGCCGAGTTGCAACGCCTCAATCACACCTTCCGCGGCAAGAACAAGCCCACCGACGTCCTCAGCTTCCCCGCCGACGCGATCCCGGGCCTTCCCGCCGCGCACCAGCACGCCGGAGACCTTGCCATCTCGCTTGAAACAGCGGCTCAGCAGGCTGAGCACTTCGGCCACACCCTCGATCACGAGCTGAAGATCCTTCTGCTACACGGTCTGCTGCATCTCCATGGCCTCGATCACGAGACCGACGAGGGAGAGATGGCCGCGCGCGAGGCCGACTTGCGCACCACGCTCCGCCTTCCCAACGGCCTCATCGATCGCACCGTGGGCAGTTCCGCAACCATGCCCACCCCGCGTCCTCGTCGCAGCGCCAAGGCCGCCGCACCCCGCCGCCGGCAGGCTGCCCGATGAACCTTCCGTATCTACTCACGCTGGCCGCGCTCCTCTGTCTTCTCACCCTCGCCGCCTACATCGATCGGATCTACTCCGAGATGGGCAAATTTCTCGCTCGCGAGTACCAGGACAACATCGACTCGTGGGAGCAGCTCATGGAGCCCCGGCTGCGCCTCGGCCGCGAAGCCATCGCGCTCTCCGCCTCCATCCTGCGCCAGCTCTCGCTCGCCACCATCGCCCTGCTCTTCGGCTTTAAGCTCTACACCCACGATCCCGCTCAACCCCTCCTCCTTCACACACCCGGCCTCGCACAGATCCTCCGCTCCGCCGCTGAGCTCATCCTTCTGCTCCTTATCTACGACCGCCTCATCCCGCAGATCCTATTCACCCGCACTCGCGGCGCCTGGGTGGTTCGCCTCCGCCTGCTGCTGTTGACCCTCTTCTACTTGGTCCAGCCCGTCGTCCTCGCGCTTGGCCTTCTGCTCTCCATCGCCGCCCTTGCTGAACCCGAAGACCAGACCGAAGCCGAGCACCCGTCCGAAGCCATGGACGCCCTGCTTGAAGCCGGCGAAGAAGAGGGCATCCTCGAAGAGTCCGATCGCGAGCTCGTCCGGTCCGTCGTCGAGTTCGGTGACAAACTTGTTCGCGAGGTCATGACGCCGAGGCCCGAGATCTTCGCCGTCCCCGGCTCGCTTACCCTTCAGGAGTTCACCGCCGCTCTCGAAGAGCACGCCTTTTCGCGCGTTCCGGTCTACGCCGGCGTCCTCGACGAGATCACCGGCATCGCCTTCGCCCACGACCTTCTTCAGGTTCTGGACAGCGAGGCCGACAGCCGCACCGTGGCGGAGATGCAGCGACCCGCCGCCTTCGTTCCCGAAACCAAGAATGTCGCAGAACTCCTGCGCGAGATGCAGCGGGAAAAACAGCACATGCGCCTTGTCATCGATGAGTACGGCGGCGTCGCTGGCCTCGTCACTATTGAGGACCTGCTCGAAGCCATCGTCGGCGAGATCGACGACGAGCACGATACGCCCGACGATCAGGACCTTGCGACCGTCACCCCGGATGGCTCCGTCGTCGTCAGCGGCACCTTTGAGATCCCGCGCCTGCGCGATCTCCTGCTCGACCAGCTCCGATCCCCCGCCCGAACCGAGGTCGCCCTTCCGTCCGTACAGGGCGTCCCATCAGCCGAGGGAACTCAGCTTCGTGAGACCATGGAGGACGCCGGCGACGAGCTTCTGCTCGACGACCTGCGCACCGACTCCCGAGACGATCCACGCGAGGATGTCATGCAGCGGCTCGGCGATGGCTACGAAGCAACCACTCTCGGCGGCCTTGTCTCGGAGATGGCCGGTCACATTCCGCATCCCGGCGAGGTCGTCGAGAAAAATGGTCTGCGCTTTCAGGTTCTCGCCGCCACGGATCGCCGCATCGATCGCATCCGCGTCACCGTCGCAGAACCCTCCGAAGCGGAGTAGGCCATCCCGCTCACCCGCATCTCGCAGAGGCTCTCCCGGAGACACACGGCCTCTCGCCGCCAGCTCAGGTCGACGCACGCTCTACGCGTAATCGATCGAGATCTTTCGCAGCAGCTTGAAGTTGTTCAGCATCTGTCCCGTCCCTAACACCACACTCGCCAGCGGATCATCGGCAATCGATACCGGCAGCCCGGTCTCTTCGCGAATGCGCTTGTCCAGGTTCTTGATCAGCGCTCCACCCCCCGTCAGCACGATGCCGCGGTCCGAAATATCCGCCGATAACTCCGGTGGCGTGCGCTCCAGAGCCACCCGGATCGCATTAATAATCGTCGCAATCGATTCACTCAGCGCCTCGCGGATCTCCGCATCCTCGATGGTGATCGTCTTTGGTACGCCCTCAATCAGGTTGCGTCCCTTGACCTCCATCGTCAGCGGCCTATCGAGCGGATATGCTGACCCCAGCTCGATCTTGATCTGCTCCGCCGTGCGCTCGCCAATCAAGAGGTTGTACTTTCGCTTCAGGTACGTCGAAACCGCCTCATCCATCTGGTTGCCGGCCATCCGCACCGAGCGCGAGTACACAATCCCTGCCAGCGAAATCACCGCAATATCTGTCGTTCCTCCGCCGATATCGACCACCATGTTGCCGCCGGCCTCGGTAATTGGCAGACCCGCACCGATCGCCGCCACCATCGCCTGCTCAACCAGATGGACCTCACTCGCCTTCGCCCGGTAGGCCGAGTCCATCACAGCCCGCTTCTCCACCTGCGTGATCTCGCTCGGCACCCCGATCACAATCCGCGGATGCACCATCATCTTGCGGTTATGCGCCTTGTGGATGAAGTAGTTCAACATCTTCTCGGTGTGCTTGAAGTCGGCAATCACGCCATCCTTCATCGGCTTGATGGCGATGATGTTGCCAGGTGTTCGCCCCAGCATGTCCTTTGCCTCTTTCCCGACAGCCTCCACCTCGTTCGTATTGCGATTCACCGCGATAATCGATGGTTCATTGACAATAATGCCCTTACCCGCCGCGAACACAAGCGTGTTGGCCGTGCCCAGGTCGATCGCCAGATCGCTGGAGAAAAGGCTGAAGAGCGACCGCATATTGTGAATGCGGCTGTATCGGGTCTGAAATCCGTTAGAAGACATGAAAAGGCAGCGTTCCTCGTAACCAGAAGGGGATTCAGCTCAGTGTAATCCCTTATGGCTGGCGTTGCGTTTGCACCGGCTCAGCCAGCGCGCGACAAAGCATCAGCGCAGCCGGGTAGATCAACACGCTCACATGGCGCGTATACGCGAACCCCACCACATACGGCAGCGCCACCGCGGCGATCAACAGAAGAAACACCGCACCGGCATACCGCCGCCACGGTTGCCCGCCCCGCAGCACCCACCAGCCCGAGATCCCCAGTGCACCCCACAGTAGCAGGCGAAACACCACCAGACCGGCGGTCTCCACCATCTCGAGCACGCCGCCCAGCGGTCGCGATCCCAGCTTTCGCATCGAGAACAGCACCACGGAAAGCTTGCGCCAATCCGCCCGCGCCGTCTCCCCGGGATGCGTGCGGATGTACGCGACGGCCGCTCGTTGGTGGTAGTCGTTGAAGCTCCACTCCTCGTCAAAGTGCCGCCCGCGATTCAGCCCCGGATCAAACGAGTCCAGCGTCTCCGACGCTGTCGGCGGGTAGTGCGCCAGAAAAATCTCGTCATTCCCCTTGTGCAGATTTACCCCGTCGATGCTCGTTCCCAACGTGTACCGGCCGGCCGCGTGGTGCTGCCACATCGCCCATCCCACCGGCGCCAGCAGCACCAGGCAAAGTGCCGTCAGCGCCATCCGCCGTTCGCGTCGGAGCGGCCACACAAACGCCATGGTCAGCACTGCCACCGCGGGTGCCATTGAGCTCTTCGCCAGATACAGTCCGCTCGCCGCCGTCGCGAACAGCAGCACCCGCCGCCATCCCGGCCCGCTCGCCATCGCCGGAAACAAAACCAGCGCCAGAGCCAAAGCCAGCAGGCTGTAGGAGTACCCCTCTTCCACCTGCATGTTCACCACATCCGCCAGAAACGTCAGGAGAAAGAAGGGAAGCAACAGCAGCCCCGCTCCCACCCAGCGTCGCCAGCCGCGCGGCGCAAGCCGCCGGCACACCACAAAGATCGCCGCCTCGATCGGCAGGAGAAACAGCAGCGTCTTGAAATAGCCGACTCGGAGATAGTGGTTTCCCAACAACTCAATCCCTGAAGCAACCACCAGCGACGGCACCGGCATGCGCGCCGCATGAAAGCAGATCGGGTTGCCCAGCGTCCCCATCGCCTCCGTACACGCCGTCATCCCGTGGCCCTGCAGCAAGCTCGCGACCGTCGGCCCCACCAGGTTCACCATCACCAACAAGGAGACCCGCGCCGCAGGCCCTTCAAACACCTGCACCGCCGCCAGCGAGATGGTGACCGTCATCGCCAGCAGCAGCAGAAACACGCGGCCGTTGGCTCGGTCCCGATCATCGGCGCTCCTGGTTTGTTCCCCGGTCTGCACGTCGCTGCTAGCCCCCTCCGGCTCGGCTTCTACCCTAACCCAGCCACGGAGGGCGAACAAACTTTGAGCCCGCAACCACCCTCGTTACAATCAAGGGAATGCAAGAGGAGTTGCACGCATGATCATTGGCGTTCCCAGGGAAGTAAAGGATCACGAAAGTCGCGTCGGCGTCACACCTGCCGGGGTCAAGGCACTCACCGAAGCCGGCCACAAGGTGCTCGTTGAACACAACGCCGGCGAGCTCTCCGCCATGCCCGACGATGACTACCAGTCCGCCGGAGCCGAGATCGTCGGCGGCTCGCCTGACGTCTGGCGGCTGTCCGACATGGTCGTCAAGGTCAAGGAGCCCACAGAAAAGGAGTACCGCTACTTCCGTCCAGACCTCCTTCTCTTCACCTACCTCCACCTCGCCCCGCTCACCGAGCTCACCAGCGCGCTCGTCGACAGCAAGGTCACCGGCATCGCCTATGAGACCGTCCGCGACCGCGCCAACACCCTTCCCCTCCTCACGCCTATGAGCGAGGTCGCCGGCCGCCTCTCCGTCCAGATCGGCGCGCAGTACCTCACCAAGGAGCACGGCGGCCGCGGTCTCCTGCTCGGTGGCGTCCCCGGCGTCGCCCCCGCCAACGTCTGCATCATCGGCGGCGGCATCGTCGGCACCAACGCTGCCAAGATGGCTCTCGGCCTGGGCGCGAAGGTCACCCTGCTCGATAACAATCTCAATCGCCTGCGCGAGCTCGACGACATCTTCTCAGGCCGCGTCTTCACCGTCGCGTCCAACTCCTACAACGTCGCCGCCGCCACCGCCGAGGCCGACCTCGTCATCGGCGGCGTCCTCATCCCCGGTGCCGCCGCCCCCAAGATCGTCACTCGCCCCATGGTCGACAAAATGAAGCGAGGCGCCGTGATCGTCGACGTCGCCATCGATCAGGGCGGCTGCATTGAAACTGCCCGCCCCACCACCCACACCGATCCCTCCTTCGAGGTCTCAGGCGTCATCCACTATTGCGTCACCAACATGCCTGCCGCCGTCCCGAACACCAGCACCCTCGCCCTCACCAACGCCACCTTTCCGTATGTCCTTCGCCTCGCCAACCACGGCGCAAAAACCGCGATCGAGGCCGATCCCGGCATCGCTGAGGGCGTCAACACCTACGCCGGCAATCTCACCTACGCCGCCGTCGCCGAAGCGCAGGGGCGAAACTGGAAGCCAGTTGCTAACGTCCTATAAACGTTCTCGTTTGCTGCGCCCGCACTTCGCTGCAACCCGCATGGATGTGCATTGATGACCCCTGTTCTTTTGTTGTCATCCCGTAGGGATCTGCTTCTCGTCCGCAGACGATCGCCGGGATCTATGCCGAGAACGCAGGAGCAATCGTTCCTATGACCACCAGCCAGCGACGGCGCAAGATCGTCTCTATTGCTCTCGCCGCGCTGGTGCTCGTCCTCTTCGCCGCCCTCGCCACCCTCAACGCCTTTCACCTCGGCTTTCTCAATCCCGTCTCCACCCCGCAGATCTTTGTCTACACGGCTCTCTCGGCCGTCGCCTTTCTGCTCTTCGTCGCCGTCCTTGTCCTTCTCGTCCGTAACGTCCTCAAGCTCTACGCCGACCAGCGCACCCGCATCCTCGGCGCCCGGCTGCGCACCCGTATGGTCTGGGGCGCTGTGCTCGTCTCGCTCGTGCCCATCGTCTTCATGTTTGCCTTCAGCTATCTGCTGATGAACCGCGCCGTCGATCGCTGGTTCTCGCAGCCGGTCACGCAAATGCACGACGACTCCAACCGCATCGCCCTGCAGCTGGCCCAGTACACCACCGCCAACGCCCGCGTCGAAGCCGAAGCCATCGCGGCCGAAATCCCGCAGCACAGCCCTTCTCCAGCTCGGGTCGCCACCGCACCACTCAGCCGTCATATATCGCACGGCAAGCTCGCCAAGTCGCCCAGTACGCCCCGCACGCTCAGTACGCCCCGCAACAAGTCTCAACCAACCCCCGCCGGCGCCCCTCCCCAGCGTGACGCGCTCTCTGCCATCCTCCGTCGCCACGAGGTCACCCTCCAGAATGGCTTTGCCGTCATCTACCGCGAAGGTCGCGCCGTCGCCGGCTTCCAGATGCCCTCACCCGGCAGCGGTCCCGCGCAGCTCAAGACCTGGATCCCCGACGCAACTGGTGACGTCCTGGAAGGCCGGCTCGGTCCCACATCCCTCACCACCTCTCAACCCATTCACACTGAATCCATCCCCGCCGCCATCCTCACTGCCGCCCAGCGCAACGATCAGCCCATCTTCTCTGCCGGTGACATGGACTTTGCCCTCGGCACCGCGGCCATAAGCGGTGGCGGCACCATCGTCGTCGGTCTTCCTGTCCCCTTCGGCATGGCCAGCACGATGAACCGCCTGCACGACGCCGCGGACGCTTATTGGACGCTCTTCCGCTCGCGCCGGCAGATCCGCAATCTCTACACCTGGCTGCTCGTCATGATCACCGCCCTCGCCCTCTTCGCCTGCTGCTGGCTCGCCCTGCATCTCGCCAAGCAGGTCACTCGCCCGGTCGAGTCCCTCGCCGATGCCATGGATCTCATCGCCGCCGGCGACTACGCCCATCGCGTCGAAACCTCCGCTACCGACGAGCTCGCCGAACTGGTTCTCTCCTTCAATCGCATGGCAACCGATCTTGAAAGCAGCCGGCATGCCGTCCTCGCCTCTACTGTCCAAATCTCCTCTGCGAATGCCGCTCTTGAGGCACGTCGTTCCGAGCTCGAAACTATGCTCGAAACCATCCCCAACGGCGTCGCTACCCTCTCGCCCGAGCGCCGCATCGTCCTCGCCAATCGCGCTCTCTCAGAGATGATGGATCCCGGCGGCCAGCGCCAGTTCCTCGGCGCCACCATCGATGCCGTGCTTCCCGCCGAAGTCAACGAAGTCCTTGACCGGCTCATCGGCCGCTCCCATCGCATGGGCTCCGCCTCCTCCGAGCTTGAAGTCACCGTCAACGGCACCCTCGCCAACCTCCTCGCCACCGTCGCCTTGCTCGAAACCCAAACCGAGCGTGGCCGCGAGCACCACGGCTACGTCGTCGTCCTCGAAAACGCCACCGAGCTCCTCCGCGCGCAAAAGCAATCCGCCTGGAAGGAAGTCGCCCGCCGTGTCGCCCATGAGATTAAGAACCCCCTCACCCCCATTGCCCTCTCCGCCGAGCAGACCCGCCGCCACATCGATCGCCTCGCCGCCACCCTCGCCGACCGTGGCATCGAGTCACCCTCGATCGCCATCATCCGCCGCTGCACCGAAACAACCTCGTCCTCCGTCGATTCCATGCGCTCTCTCGTCGACCAGTTCTCCGCCCTTGCCGAATTTCCCACCGCCCAGCCCCGTCCCGCCGACCTCAACACCATCGTCGACAACGCCCTCGCTCTCTTCGCCGGCCGCCTGCAACGGGTCCGCATCGTTCGCGCCTTCTCGCCCGGTCTCCCACTCGTCATGGCCGACCCCGAAGGTCTCAAGCGCGCTCTCTCAAACCTCATCGACAACGCCGCCGAAGCCATGCAGCACGCCCTCCTCCGCGAGCTCCGCATCACCACCTCCCTTGCCGAGACCGGTCTTCTCGAGCTCACCCTCGCCGACACCGGCTCCGGCCTCACCGACGACATGCGCGAGCGCCTCTTTCTCCCCTATTTCTCCACCAAACAGCGTGGCACCGGCCTCGGTCTCGCCATCGCCGCCAAAATCATCCAGGAGCACGGGGGCACCATCCGCGCCGAGAAAAACGAGCCCGCCGGTGCTCTCTTCATCGTCGAGCTTCGCCCTGCCCCCACCATCCCGGAAGCCGATGCCACCACCACAGAGTCCCCTTCGGCCGTCCTGCAATAACTCCCCACCTGCATCATCGCTGCCGCACTACTGACGCGAAATCAGCGGCTTGGGCGCACGTTCCATCGGCACGCACCACCAGCCATGCCTGCTGCCGTCTCCATCAACAATCTCGGCACGCGACGGCACGGATCTTGTAACCACGCGGTGACTTTCTCCTCCAACGCACAGAGAGCACCTATCGTCTCAGAGGAGGAGCCATGAACCATCGGGTCAGGTCCTACGCACACGGTTCACTCCCGGCGCCCGGTCCTCGCAACAAGGAGACCGCTTCGGAATGACCGCAACTCCTGAGCTGCGTGACGAAAAGCAGCTGATCACCGCAATTCTGGCCGGCGAAACGCAGCTCTTTCACGAGCTGATCCGGCCGTACGAGCGAAGTGTCTTCGTGATGGCGCTCTCCTTTCTGCACGACACCGCGGATGCGGAAGATGCGGCGCAGGAGGCGTTCCTGAAAGCATTTCGCAAGCTGTCCAGCTTTCGCGGAGAAGCCAAGTTCGGAACGTGGCTGATCAGCATCACCCTGAACGAAGCTCGTAGCCGTCTGCGACGTAGAAAGATCATGCCTATGGACTCACTGGATGCAGATGTTGACGAGCCGGAACACGTCTCACCCGCCCTTCTGCGTGACTGGCGAGAGATCCCGTCCGAAGCAGTCGAGCACGGAGAGGTCAGAGTCATGCTGCAGGAAGCTGTATCCGCACTGCCGGAAAAGTACCGCACGGTCTTTTTGCTGCGAGATGTCGAAGAGCTCAGCACCAGCGAAGCGGCAGAGGTCTTGCAGATCACGGCAACATCGCTGAAGGTACGATTGCACCGAGCCCGGACCATGCTGCAGAAAGAGCTTGCACCCAAGCTGAAACGAACGAATCCAACCAGGAGGTGGTTCCAGTGGTCATAGAATGCAAGCACGTCTGGACGCATATCTCCGGCTATCTTGACGGAACACTGGATCGCGAGCTCCTGGAGCTCGTGCAAAAACACCTTGAGCACTGCGAGATCTGTTCCGCAATCCTCGATTCCACACGAAACATCCTCGTTCTCACAGCGGACGATCGCGTCTTTGAACTCCCGCTTGGCTTTAGCGAACGCTTGCACTCACGTCTGGACGACGAGATGAACGCCAGCCCCGGAAGTGTCTAGTCGACAGCATGGACGATATGGTGCGTCAGGTACTCCGCAACCACCAGGGCAAGCGTAACGAGCGCAAGCGCAATCTGCAGAGTCTCATTCCGCTTTTGCTTGGCATCAACAGGCCCGACTCTCCATTGGGAGGACGGCCTTGCCCGCAGCGATCGAATCCTCCAGATCACATACAGATTCAGCAGCGAGCCGCCAACCGCAACCAGCATCATCGGAATGCGAATCGCATTCGCATGAAATCCGCGTGCAGCGCCCGGAAGTCCGCTTGCGGCCGCCAACGCACTCAGCCCAATGATGACGCGAACACCGCTGATCGCCATCACGGCAGTGCACGCGCTCTGAAGCAAAATAAACAGAAAACTCGAGAACGCAATGAGCCAGGAACGGCGCTGAGGCACAGTGGCTACGTCTGAAGGGTTCATGCCTGCATTCTTCTTTCGTCCAGTCTCGCTCTGATCTCGGCCCCTTCCTCATAGTATCCGAAGCGCCCATCCCCCAACCCCGCCGCTCCGAGGACCATGCCTCGTCGCCGACGCATCTCCATCTCCATACGGCACGCGCTAGATCGCCCGCAGCGCCCGCACCGGCAGGGAGACAATGGCTCCGATCAGCGCAAACACGCCGCCCACGACCAACCCTGCCAGACGGAACGGCAGCAGCACCACCCACACGAGCGGGTACAGCACCAGCGCCAGCAGCGCCAGCGGCCAGCACACCACAACTAGCAAACAAAACAGCAGCAGCTTCACCATGCCATCCATTCGTCAACGAGAACGACTACCCTGTGTCTACGGAATCCGCAGCCGCCCGGTTCCGTAAGCTAGACGCGTACAACGCCTCGAGGAGGGAGAGCATGAACCACGTTCTGATCGTTGACGACGAACCCGAAATCCGCGACTCGCTCTCCGCCATCCTCGCCGATGAGGGCTACACCGTCACCACGGCCGGCACCGCCGCCGAAGCCCTCGAGCTCCTCGCCGATGCCAGCTATGACCTCGTCCTGCTCGACATCTGGCTCCCCGATCGCGACGGTCTCGACACCCTCGCCGAGATCCGGGAGATGGATCCCTCGCGCATCCCCGAAGTCGTCATCATCTCCGGCCACGGCACCATCGAAGCCGCCGTCCGCGCCACCAAACTCGGCGCCTACGACTTCCTCGAGAAACCCCTCTCCCTCGATCGCACCCTCATCGTCCTCGCGAACGCCCTCCAGGCCCGCCGCCTCCGCGAAGACAACCAGGAGTTCGCCCGCCAGCTCGCCGTCCGCGGCGCCGTCACCGGCCAGAGCGTCTCCATCAAAGCCCTTCGTCAGCAGATCAAACTCATGGCCCCTACAAACGGCCGCGTCCTCATCTTCGGCGAGTCCGGCACCGGCAAAGAGCTCATCGGCCGCGCCATGCACGCCGAATCCCTCCGTCGCGATCGCCCCTTCGTCGAGCTCAACTGCGCCGCCATCCCCGAGGACTACATCGAGTCCGAGCTCTTTGGCTACCGCCACGGCGCCTCCCCCGCCGGCGCCTCCGCCCCCGCCGAAAAGAAGGGAACCTTCGAGCGCGCCGACGGCGGCACCCTCTTCCTCGACGAGGTCGGTGACATGAGCCTCAAAACCCAGGCCAAGGTCCTCCGCACCCTCGACGAGCAGCGCTTCCTCCCCGTCGGCGCCACCCACCCCGTCCACGTCGATGTCCGCGTCATCGCCGCCACCAACAAAGACCTCGAAGAGGAGATCGCCCACGGCAACTTCCGCGAAGACCTCTTCTACCGCCTCAACGTCATCCCCTTCTTCGTCCCGCCCCTCCGCGACCGCAAGGAAGACATCCCGCTCCTCGTCAAAGAGTTCCTCGCCGAGTTCGGCCGCCAATATGGCCGTCAGCACGTCGAGCTCACCGACGACGCCCTCGCCGCCCTCCGCCAGGGCAACTGGCCCGGCAACGTCCGCGAGCTCCGCAACCTCGTCGAGCGCGTCCTCATCCTCAACCCCAAAGTCCAGCGGATCGAGCGCAAACACCTGCCTGCCGGCATCTTCCGCGAGAGCAGAACCACCGACGCCGCCCGCTCCGGACGCTCAACCCCCGGAGACCAGAGCCCCACCCTCGTCGAAGCCCGCGAGGCCTACGAGCGCGACTACATCCTCAAGAAAATCGACGAGTCCCACGGCAACATCAGCCGCGCCGCCGAGTCCCTCGGCCTCGAACGCTCCCACCTCTACCGCAAAATGAAAGCCCTCGGCGTCACCGTCAAGGAGTAACCCGGCCCGCTGCAAGACCTCCCCATTGCCGCGATCCTCTATCCCTGTCAACTTCCCGTAACCGCGTTTATGAGGACTTATGGAAGGGCCATGCTGAAGAAGCGCAATCCGCCGGCGTCAGGCAGGTGGTGACGTGGCCGGCAATGGACGACGGGATGCTAAATCACCGTGCAGGGACAAACGCTGGGACCTCTTCTGCTGTTGCTGCATGTGCGGGGATTAGGCCTGTTTTCCTGATCAGCAGTTGCATGACGTCTCTTCGCACGCATGTTCCGCCATCGCCAACCTGATTTCCACGGAGGCGACGTCCATCAGCGAAGTCGATAAGAACATCCGCAGCTTCACAAACGGTACCGTTCTTCTGTTTGTAACCATCAATGATGGTCAAACGCCTCGCCTCTTTGAACGGGAAAGTCTCGCTCCGCAACGAAGCGTAGCGACCTAGTCGCACCTCGGCGTCACGGATTGAAAGGTGAATCGGTATTGCCAAAAGCGTGAAAACTGCAATGGGACCTACGAGGAGGACACTCAACCATTTCATTACCCGAAAGGAATCCATTCCACCCTTGCGATCAGAAGCATCTTCGATACTGTCAGCTTCCTCCCACCGACCCACCCTCCTGAGGTACCACACCGTGAGTGGCCATGGCACTGAGAGAGCGGCAAATCCAGGCAGAAAGCCCCAGGTGACTGAAGTCGGAAATTGCGTCAGAATTGAGGGATCATCGATAGATGCCCAAGAATGATTTGCCATCCTGAGTGCAAAAAAGCTCAGAGCTATGCCGATCCCAACGGCCCACATCGCAGCTCCTATGAGGCCAGGCGGGAGAGGTTCAGGAGTTTGGGATTCGTCATACCGGTACGCCGCGATTCGTGTACGAGGCGGTGCAAGTCGTCGGCACAGGGCGAGTACAAATACAATGATGGCAGGCACGAGAATCTTCGGCAGCAACTCTGAATGCATGGTGAAAGTCTATTTTGCTGAGAGCGCGCTTTGTCCGCAGTAGCGCACAGGAGCGACTTCTCAAGGTTTGCCCTGAAAAGTCGCATTCTCGTCAGTAACGGACCAGAACCATCCGCTCGGGACCGGGAGGTCCGGCCCAACTTCCCACAACGGCGTTTATCGTTACTAAACGCAGAGCGCGTGGATCGGAGCATGCACGGCCAGCTCACATGCCGCGCTCAATTGCGTACAAATAAGCAATTAGGCCGCCGAAAAGCACAGCCAGCACTCCCGACAGGGCTGCCAAAACCT
The DNA here is from genome assembly GCA_964235665.1 of uncultured Acidobacteriaceae bacterium. Classification (GTDB taxonomy): domain Bacteria; phylum Acidobacteriota; class Terriglobia; order Terriglobales; family Acidobacteriaceae; genus Edaphobacter. The sequence continues at coordinate 1,097,065 of CAXSAY010000002.1, read as the reverse complement.
TTTGCGTCCTAGTCCATTTCCTCCCTCTAAGACGATCGTCAAGGAGAATGACCGGAACGACAATCAGGAAGAGGACACTGCAAGCAGCCAAGAGCGAGAACGGTGCGAAGAGAATGGAAAGCATTCTGCGGCAGTGAACCCCACGACAGTTTACGTGGGTAATAGATGGGCAAGGTATTGATGGCAAGCAGTCGCACACCTGCAGGCATTCCAGCCCGGATTAGGAACGAGAAGTCGCAATAGCGGAAGGGAAGCGGTCACTCCTACACTTCTGTGCTCACCTGCGCCTCAGCTGGAGTTCTCGCAGACGTTGTCTACTCCTTTCTAGTTATCGGCCAGTCGGCGCTCCCAGTTTTATCCGGCTCACAGAAGATCTGCCACAAACTTCGACGGAATCAAGACAGGGAACGGACTCTTCCTTACCGCTCGCATCTCTCTGGGGAGGGAGGACTGATGACAACGACGAAAAAGGCAGCAGCGAAGAAAACAGCACCCAATCCCGCACCCAAAAAGTCCAGGAAGGCAGGTGCCGACAACTACACCAAGCCCGAGCTGCGCGACAAGATCAAAGCAGACATCACCGCCGGCGACAAAGGCGGCCGCGCCGGCCAGTGGAGCGCCCGTAAAGCCCAGCTCGTCGCCCACGAGTACGAAGCGCAAGGCGGTGGCTACAAGCACGAGCGCACCGACGAACAGAAGTCGCTCAAGAGCTGGGGCGAGGAACACTGGCACACCGAAGATGGCAAACAGGCTATCCAGGGAGACACCACCCACCGCTACCTCCCCGACAAAGCCTGGAAGGATCTCTCGCCCGCCGAGCGCAAAGCCACCGACAAGAAGAAGGTTGCAGGCTCAGAGCGCGGCGAACAGTTCGTCGCGAACACCGCACCCGCCGCCAAAGCCCGCAAAAGCGTCACCGCCAGCCACACCGAAGGCAAAACGAAGAGCAAGCCCGCCACCACCACCAAAGCCGCCCCGCGAAAACGCGCCGCAGCTAACTCCGCCAGCGTCGCGAAGTGACCCGTGAGACGCGCTCAGGCCCGCTCCGCCCCGTTCGTGGCGTAAGCAGTCGGGCGCTTCTCCTAGACTGAACGTAGCCCCGAAAGTGTCAGATGCCCTTCCGCCACGTGTCTCAACGCGCACCGTCAAAGACTGACGGCCAACATCCAGGTCCAGACTTAACCCTCATCGTTTGAATATTTTGGATCAGAAGTGACAGGGGAGGGGACAGGTACTTCATCCGGCTCCTCGGCCGCCTGCTTCGCCGCCAGGTGCTCCATCTGCCGCCGCCAGTCCAGGTCATCCACAAACCCGCGACTCGATCGCCACTCGTCCTGCACCTTCACAAACAGCTCGAGAAACACCCGCGTCCCCAGCAGACCTTCGATATCCTTCCGCGCCGTCGTCCCGATCCGCTTCAGCATCTCGCCGCCCTTGCCGATCAGGATTGCCTTCTGCCCGGTCCGCTCGCAGATGATCGCGGCAGAGATCTTCGTGAGCGGCAACTTCACCTCTTGCGATCTGCTCTTCTTCGCCACCGCCGGAGGATCCTCCCACTTCTCGACAACCACAGCCGATGAGTACGGCACCTCCTCCCCCGTCAGCAGCAGAATCTTCTCCCGAATCAGCTCCGCCACCAGAAACCGCTCCGGCTGGTCCGTCACCTGGTCAGCAGGGAAGTACCGCTGCCCTTCCTTCAAATGCCCGATTACCTTCTCGAGCAGCAGCTCCAACCCCTCTTCCTTCCGCGCCGAGATCAGCACCACATCCGCAAACGCGTGCAGCCCACTCCAGTGCGCAATCAACGGCAACAGCTCCACCTTGTCCACGGCATCGATCTTGTTCAGCACCAGAATCACCGGGCACTCCAGCCGCTTCACCAGCGAGAGCGCAAAGTCATCCTCTGCCGCGCTCTTCGCCCGCTTGCTCGCCGTAAACTTCTTGCCGCGCGCCGCTGTCTCCGCCGGTTCCTCGCCCTCTACCGTCACTGGCGCACTCTGCGGCAGCCGATGCGTCGCATCCACCAGGAACAGCACCGCATCCCGCCCCTCGAGCGCATCATGCACCTCCTGCATCATGCGCCGGTCCAGCTGTGTCTCCGGCTTGTGCACCCCCGGCGTATCCACCAGCACCACCTGCGCCGCCCCGTGGCCCGCGCCGCCTTTGCCCTTCTTCGTCGCCAGCACCTCCAGCACCCCCAGGATGCGTGTCCGCGTCGTCTGCGGCTTGTGTGTCACAATCGCCAGCTTCTGCCCTAGCAGCGCGTTCAGCAGCGTTGACTTGCCAGCGTTCGGCCGGCCGATGATGGAGACAAATCCAGAGCGAAGCGCCATCTCGCTAGTATCGCCCTCTTCCGGCGCACAAACCAACCGCAAACGCGCTACGCTACACTTCCACGCATGCGACTCGCCTTATGTACGGCCGCCACGGCCCTTTTTGTCCTTCCCGCCATAAGTTCCGCCCAAGACTTCCCAGCCCACTTCGAGTCCGCGGTCGTCAACCCCGACCGCACCATCACCTTCAAGTACCTCGACCCCACCGCCACCAAGGTCTCGCTCGCCTTCGACGGAACCCCCGAGCCGCAGCCCATGACCAAGGGCGCCGATAACGTCTGGACCGCCATCACACCCGCAAAAACACCGCAGATCTACGGCTACCACTTCCGGGTCGACGGCATGGATCGCCTCGACCCGAAGAACACCGAGGTCACCACCAACCTTCTTAACCTCAGCAACATGCTCGACGTCCCCGGCGACACCCCGCAGCCCTGGGAGCCGCAAAACATCCCTCACGGCGAGGTCCACCATCACGTCTACACCACCTCCGTCGTTACCGGCCTCGATCAAAACCAGAGTGACTTCTTCGTCTACACGCCACCCGGCTACGATCCGAAGGCAAAGAAGGACTACCCCGTCCTTTATCTGCTGCATGGCTTCTCGGACGACGCCTCTGGCTGGACTGTCGTCGGCAAGGCCAACTACATCCTCGATGCCCTCATCGCCCAGGGCAAGGCAAAGCCCATGCTCGTCGTCATGCCGCTCGGCTACGGCCAGATGAGCTTCGTTCGCAACGGCGGCGGCTCTTGGCACACGCCAGAAACAGTTGCCAGCAACACCTCCGGCTACCAGCAGGCCCTGCTTACCGAGGTCCTCCCCCGCGTCGAAAGCGAGTACCGCGTCTCGAAGAAGCGCGACGATCGCGCCATCGCCGGCCTCTCTATGGGCGGCCTTGAGTCGCTCTCCGTCGGCCTCAACAACACCGACAAGTTCGCCTACGTCGTCGGCCTCAGCTCCGCCGCTGCCTCCATCGATCGCACTAGGCTCGCGAGCCTCGACCCCAAGTCCGCCAACCTAAAGCTGCTCTGGATCGCCTGCGGCACCGAGGACCACCTGCTCGAACCCAACCGCGACTTCATCACCTTCCTCAAGTCCAAGAACATGCCCGTCACCCAGATCGAAACGCCCGGCATGCACGACTGGATGGTCTGGCGCGACAACCTCACCCACTTCACCCCGCTTCTCTTTGCGAAGTAGGCCAGCCTCGTTCCCGCACCGTAGCGGAGGGACTTACCACCCCACTCCGCTACACTGCTCAGCATGACTCTCGTCCGCGCCCTGGCCGTCGCAGCTCCCTTCCTCGTCACGCTTTCCGCCCTCGCCCAGAGCTCCACGGACTACAACTCCCACCAGAGCAATCCCGACCACACCGTCACCTTCCGCTACGCCGACCCCGCCGCCACCGCCGTCGATCTCAATTATGACTGGGCCGCCAAGCCCGTTCCCATGACCAAAGCAGCCGACGGCCTCTGGACTGTCACCACCCCACCGCTCCCGCCCGAGATCTACTCCTATAACTTTGATGTCGACGGCCGCAAGCAGTTCGATCCCAACAACCTCACCGGCATTACGCCCAACCTCGTCTATCGCGGCGACGAGGTTGAAGTTCCCGCCGACGCCCCGCAACCCTGGGATCTCCAGGCCGTCCCGCACGGCACCTTGCACGAGCACCGTTACACCACAAAGTTCGTCATAGGCCTTCCTGCCAAGCAGAGCCGCTACATCGTCTATACTCCGCCCGGCTTCGATCCCCGCGCGAAAAAGCCCTACCCCGTCCTCTATCTGCTCCACGGCTGGTCCAACACCGTCGACACTTGGACGACCACCCTCCAGGCCGATCTCATCCTCGACAACCTCCTCGCCGCAGGCAAGATCAAGCCCATGATCGTTGTCATGCCGCTCGGCTACGGCGATATGAGCTTTCTCAACGGCCCTATTGGCGAAATGTGGAGACACAAAGACATCGTCGACCACAACACGCTTCTCTTCTCGCAAGCTCTGCTTACCGAGGTCCTGCCGCAGGTGGAAGCTGCCTACCCGGTCTCTCGCGATCGCCAGGGCCGCGCCCTCGCCGGTCTCTCCATGGGCGGCCTCGAATCCCTCTCCATCGGTCTCGCCAACACCGACAAATTTGCGTACCTCGGCGGCTTCAGCGCCGCCGTTCACCTCGTCGATCCGCCCACCCAGTTCGGCACCCTCACCCTCAAGTCAACCGACCTCCGCCTGCTCTGGATCGCCTGCGGTGTTGATGACGGCCTCCTCAAGGCCAACCAGTCCCTCGCCGCCTACCTAAAATCGAAAGCCCTTCCCGTCACCGAGATCGAAACTCCCGGCGCTCACGTCTCCTTCGTCTGGAGGGACAATCTCATCCACTTCACGCCGCTCCTGTTCCGCTAGGCGCCCCGGGGCGATCTTGCATCCACCGCATCGCCTCGGTCGCTCCCATTACAGAGAGCGGCAGCGTCCACTCCAGCCATAGCCGCGTCTCCGTCCACACCCCGAAGAACAACACCACAGGCACGCACAGCGCGCAGCAATTCAGCAGCAACCGTTCATCCGCATCCAGCCGCCTCCGCTCCAACCAGATAAACAAGACCACATACCCGCCGGCGCTAAACAGCTGCGGCCAATGGTGCGGAAACAGCAGATCGTGCAGGTTCTGCACCCGGCGCGGACTGATCTGGTTCACATTGTGCGCAAACCGCCGCGCGATCGGCACCCGCACCGCCAGCCAGAACGCCAGCATGCCCCCCAGCATCGCCGCCGTCTTCAGCACCTGTCCCGCTCTTCCGGCCAGCTGCCGATAGAGCAGCGGCCCCGTCAGCAGCAGCAGAAAGATCGACGTCTCCCGCATCGGCACATCCACCGCAAAGCAGGCGAGCATCGCCACCCACCAGCCCTCGAGCGCAAACAGCGTGGCCAGCCCGAACAGCGCCATATGCGGCAGATCGTACGGATACCAGTAGTTCTGCGTCGCCCGCATCACCGTCGTCACACACACGATCAGCAGCACCAGCACATTCCCCAGCCACCACGGCGTCAGTCCGCGCCGACGGCTGAACCAGAACGCCCCGGCCATCGTCGCCAGCATCGCCACCAGCCCCACCAGCAGGCTCGCAAACTTCTCCGGTGTCATCGGCTCCGTCCGGATCGACCCCACATGGATCGTTCGCGCGTAGGTCGCCGCCATCGCCCGCATGCGCGCATTGCCGCCCGCCCAGCGCAGGATCGGCATCATGCCTACTCGCCCTTGGTAGGGCATCATCTCCCCACCGATCGCATATTCATGCCAGTCGAGCGAACTCTCAGAGATGAAGAAGTCCGCACGGATGCACTGCACCGATGCCATCAGGAGCAGAAAGGCAATGAACCAGTCGCGAGGTCTGAAGCGAGCGCGGGCAGCTGCATCGCGCGCCTCTGGCAAATCGGCAAGCATGCGCCTAGGGTACCTGACCTCCATTTGCCGGCAGATCCGACGAAAGACGCACGGCCCCCTCCCAGCCACCGCGACCCTCTCCTGTAAACTCGCCGGAGACCATCGCAGGACTCGCCCCATTCCGCAGACCCGTTTGTGACCCAGTCCACCTCCTCCACTACGCCAAGCTTCTCGAACACCCTGGCCTCCTTGCTGCTCGATCTCATCCGGGCGGTTGCCGCCCTGCTCGTCTGCCTCGGCCACTGGCGCTACTTCCTCTTCGTGGACTACCCGCAGCTCGCCATGGCACACCGCGCTCTCTGGGCTCTGCCGTATGCCCTTTGCACTCTCGGCCATCAGGCCGTCGTCCTTTTCTTCGTCATGAGCGGCTATCTGGTCGGCGGCCACGTCCTCCGCGCCGTTCGCTCAGACTCCTGGTCCTGGTCCCGCTACGCCCTCCAGCGACTCACCCGGCTCTGGATCGTCCTTCTCCCCGCTCTCGCTCTCGGCGCTCTGCTCGATCTTGCCGCCTTCCACTTCGGCATCGCTCCTGGTCTCTACGCCGGTCGCGTTCCCAACCACATCACCTACAACGTCCACCAGACGCTCACCTGGACGGCCTTCGCCGGCAACGCGCTTTTTCTGCAGTCGATTCGCGTCCCCGTCTTCGGCTCGAACGCCCCGCTCTGGTCGCTCGCCAACGAGTTCTGGTACTACGTCCTGTTCCCTTTGGGCCTCTTCGCCTTTCTCCCTCGCTCTCGTCCCGTAGTCCGCGTCGCTCTCGCCATCGCCGCCGTCCTTCTTCTTCTCGCTGTCGGCTCACCCATTCGCCAGCCCTTTCCCATCTGGCTCTTCGGCCTGTTCCTCGCGCTGCTCCCGCCGCATACCACCTCCGCCTCCCTGCGCTGGATCGCCACGGTCCTCTACTGGCCCTTTTTCATCGCCGTCAACCGTGGCGGCATCCTCGGTCCCCTGCCGCCGGATCTTACCCTCGGCGTCGCGACAACCCTCTACCTCTACCTTCTTCTCGGCGCCTCCAGCCCCGCCGGCGCGCGCCGTTTCGCCCGTCCCGCCCGCGTTGGCGCCGCCTTCTCCTACACCCTCTATCTCGTCCATACCCCCTTCCTCATGCTGCTCACCGGCCTTCTCGCCGGCGAAGCCCGCTGGCAGCCCGATGCTAAACACCTCGCCCTCGCCCTCGCCTGCCTTATCGCCGCTATCGTCTATGCGTACGCCATCGCGTCGCTCACCGAGTTCCGCACCGGCCCCGTCCGCCAATGGCTCGAACGCCACCTCCTTGGCCATCAGGGCAGCGACCGTTCCCTTCAGCGCACCCTCCCTAACCCTTAACTCATCCCCGCAAGCGCTCGTCGTCGCTTGTAGTTGCTGCGCCATCGCCGGGTTCGCCGCATCCTGTCTTCCCCTTCGACAACGTCGCTGATAACTGACGTCGTTGCGCCGTCCCGAACCTCTCAACCTATTCGCATCTCTCTGGCCTTCGCGGGATAATACCCACACACGCTGGCATGGACTCCTTTCTTTCCCGCTTCAAGAACTCGCTGGTTCTGGTCGCCTTGCTTCTCCTGCAGACCGTCGGCCTGGCCGTCCAGGTCCGCCGTCCCGCGGTCCCCGCAAGCCCTTCGGCATCTTCCACTCCGGACACCCCCGACAGCCCGCACGTCACCGTCGCCCGCTCCTGGCTCGTCGCCCTCCTTTCCCCGCTGGAGCGAGCCGTCCACACCACCAGTACCGGCGTCCGCTCCACCTGGGGCAACTACCTCGATCTCCGCCGCATCCGCCAGCAAAACACCGACCTCCGCCATCAGATCGACACTCTCCGCCTCCAGCAGGCCGCCATCGCCGAAGACGCCCTCGAAGGTCAGCGTCTTCAGTCGCTCCTCGCCTTTCAGCAGCACTACATCAGCGGCACCGTCGCCGCCCAGATCATCGGCACCAGCGGCACCGATCTTTCCCGCGTCCTCTACCTCGATAAAGGATCCGCCGACGGTCTGAAGCCTGACATGGCTGTCATCACTCCGGATGGCATCGTCGGCAAGATCCGCGACGTCTTTCCCCAGACCGCCCCACACATCTCCCAGCTCCTGCTCATCAACGATCAAACCTCCGGCGCCGGCGTTCTGCTCGCCCAGACTCGCGTCCGCGCCGTCCTCCGCGGCACCACCGCCGGCTATCTCCAGATCGGCAATCTCACACAGGACGATCGCATCAAGCCCGGCGAACAGGTCCTCACCTCGGGCGGCGACGGCATCTTCCCCCGTGGCCTTCCCGTTGGCGCTATTGAGTCCATCGCGCCCGATCCCGAGCACCAGCCCTACACGGCCATCCGCATCCGTCCGGCTGCCAACCTCACCCGTCTTGAAGAGGTCCTCATCATCACCGGTACCGAGAACGCGCTGCCACCCGCCACCCTCCGTGCCCTCGCCAGAGGCGCTGCCGCGACCGCTGAGGCTCGCGTCGCCGCCCAGAAAGCCGCCGCCGAGCGTGCCGCCGCCGCCGAAGCCGCCAAGGAAGACGCCGCCCGCTCCGCCGCTGAGGTCGTCGCCGACCGCCTTCCCGGCCTGCACGACCCGAACGAGTCTCCCGCCGACCGCGACGCCCGCTTGAAAGCCGAAGCCGAAGCCGCCGCCAGCCCGCAAGGAAGTCCCAAACCCCCCAACGCCACCATCCCCCGCCCTTTGCCCACCGTCCACAGTGACCACTACAGCCCCGGCACGACCCCGCCCGCTAGTGGTCTCACCCCTGGTGCCCCCCGCACCGAACCCAGCCCGTCCATCCCTGAAGACGCTCCGCCCCCGCGTCGCAGCCCCAGCCCCAGCCCCGGCCCCAAATCCACGCAGCCCGACACGGACGCCACCCCGCAAAACTAGCCCTGCTCTACCGGAACCTATGCTCACACCTGGCTACACCACCCGCCGCGAACTCGAAGAACACAGCTTCAGCCCGGTCGCCACGCTGCTCGTTCCTCTTGTCGCCATCCTTCTGCAGGTTCTCCTCACCAAGACCTTCCCGGCCCTCTTTCTCCTCGATCTCCCCCTGCTCGTCACCGTCTTCTTCGCCGTCAGCCGCCGCTCACCCATCGCCGGCGCCCTTACCGGCATGGTCATCGGCCTGCTAGAAGACCTCGTCGGCGGCCAGGCCATCGGTATCAACAGTCTCTCGAAGACCCTCATCGGCTACATCGCCGCGTCTATCGGCCTCCAGATCGACGTCGAAGCCATCACCACCCGCGTCGTCATGATCTTTCTCTTCTCGCTCATGAACAGCCTTTTCCTCTATCTCATTGTCCGCCGCCTCCTCGGCCTGGAAACCCATCACTTCCTTTGGCCCCATGAGCTCATCCGCGCCACCGCCAACACCGTCGTCGCCATCCCCCTCTTTCTCGCCCTTGACCGCGCCAAACGCCAGCAGTAACGACCAGCCTGCTCCACCCGCGTCAAAACCCTCTAAGAGCCACAGTCGCGACCGCAGCGACGTGAAGAGAGTCGGCTTCTCGTCCAGCAGCGTTGCACTCACGTCATGGTTGTCCCGCCCGACCTCTGCGTACCTTCGCGTACCCTCCGCGTCCTTTGCACTGAGGCTTTCGCCGCAACCCGTCTAAACTAGGCATAGACGCACCATGAGCACGCCGCCGACCCCCAACCCGTGGCAGCCACCCAGCCCCGCCGGCTCCTCGCGCCCGCCCCTTCGCCCTAGCGGCCGCATTCGCCGCAGGGAAGAGAAGGTCCCGCCCGGCAAGCTCCACGCCAGCCAATACGTCGTCGCCGTCATCCTCGCCATCCTGGTCGCCGGCCTCTATCGCCTGCAGGTCGTCGGCGCGGAAAACTATCGCGTCCTCGCCGAAGCCAACCGGATCCGCAAGATCCCCGTCCTCGCCCCCCGCGGCCGCCTGCTCGATCGCGAAGGCCGCCTCATCGTCGACAACTACCCCTCCGTCACCTGCTACATCCTCCGCGATCAGCTCCACGACGCCGCCGCGCAGCTCCCCATGATCGCCCTTGGGCTTCACATGGATGTAGCCCAGATCGAGACCATCCTCAAACGCTTCGCCGCCGCACCCCGCTTCCAATCCATCCCTCTCAAGCAGGACATCACCCCCGACGAGCAGGCCTTCCTCGAAGCCCACCGCAACGAGCTCCCCGCGATCGAGCTCCTCGATGAGCAGCGTCGCCTCTACCCGCGCAATGGCTTCGCCGCCCACCTCATCGGCTACGTCGGCGAGGTCTCGGAAGCCATGCTCAACGACTCCCGCTACGCCTTCTACGAGTCCGGCGATGTCGTCGGCCGCTCCGGCGTCGAGCAAACCTACGACGCCCTCCTTCGCGGCACCGATGGCTCCCGCGACGTCATCGTAAACTCCCACGGTAAAGAGCTCGGCCAGGTCCGCCAGGAGCTCGCCATCCCCGGCAAAGACCTCCGCCTCACCATCGACCTCGACATCCAGCGCGCCGCCGAGCAGGCCCTCGACGGCAAAATTGGCGCCATCGTCGCCATGGACCCCCATACCGGTGAGATCCTCGCCCTTGCCAGCCGCCCCACCTTCGATCCCAACCAGTTCTCCGTCCACCTCACCAAGACCTACTGGAACGAGATCCTCACTAACCCTGATCATCCGTTGCTCGACAAGGCCATTCAGGCCCAGCTCGCTCCAGGCTCCACCTTCAAGATCGTCATGTCCGTCGCCGGCCTTCAGGAGCAGGTCGCTCAGACCCTGCATGTCCAATGCAACGGCGGCGCCTCCTTCTACGGCCACTTCTTCGCCTGCGACGCTCACCACGGCAACGTCACCATCGCGAACGCCATCCCGTACTCCTGCGACACCTTCTACTACACCCTTGCCAATCGCCTCGGCATCGACACCATCGCCAAATACGCTACCGCTCTCGGCTTTGGAGAGCACACCGGCATCGACCTGCCTGACGAAGTCGCCGGCACCATGCCCTCCAGCGCCTGGAAGATGAAGAACTACCACGAGAAATGGTTCGCCGGCGAGACCATCTCGGTCGGCATCGGCCAGGGAGCTATCGCCGCGACGCCCTTGCAGCTCGCTCGCGCCATCGGCGGTATCGCTTCTGGCGGTGTCCTCCACCGACCTCACGTCGTCTTCCCGGATGAGGTCCCCGCCGAGCAGCTGGAAAACGTCCGCGAGACCTTCCCCGGCTCCGGCGAAAAGACCATTCCGCTCTCCGCCGAAAACTGGCAAATCATCACCGACGGCATGGCTCAAGTCACCGAGCCCGGCCTCTTCCACACCGCCGCAGCCTCGCACCTCGATGGCATCGACTTTGCCGGTAAGACCGGCACCGCCCAGGTCATCGGCCACGACGCTCTCGCCCGCAGCGGCAAGAGCCACAACAATGAGCCCAATGCCTGGTTCGTCGGCATGGCGCCTCGTCGCAACCCCGACATCGTCGTTGCCGTCCTCTGGGAGCACGGCGTCTGGGGCAAAAACTCCGCCGTCCTCGCCGCCCGCGTCATCGAAGCCTTCGTCAACAAACAGCGCGAACGCGAGCACAACATCCGCCAGGTCGCCGAAGCTACGCCTCAGCCACCGGCACCCGACACCTCCGCAAACCCCGACCCCACGCCGCCCCCGAGCCCGAAGCAGCAGACCGCCACCGACACCTCGCCGCCAGCCGAATAACTCCATCACCCGCGTCCACCCGTCGCAGGCTTTACTCACGGCAGAGCAGGTCTTCCGTCCCTGACGCGAACGCAGGAGAGGCGCCTGCAGGCCCCACCTGTCTCCACCTTCGAACTTGATCTCGAAACGCGATGAAAGCGGCTCACACTCCGTTACCCGGTAGCAAAATACAATCCTCCTCACGTGCAGCACGCGCAGCATAAACTTGAGCAAGCAAGAGGCCAGAGCGATGAATGAGGCATTTCCGGACTTGGAGCAGCTCACCGGGAGAAACGACCATTCCGAAAGCATCATGGTCCCCATCAGGGCAGGCGTTGGCCTGCTGGTCGAGGACAGTCCTACCTTTCGTCTTCTGGAGGGTCTGGCCGTCCAGCTCGATCTCACTCCCGTCCACTTGGAGGCCGCTTCGCTTGAAGCAGAGCATCTTGTCGGTCTTGAGCTCGTCATCGCCGATGAAGCGCTTGCCTTGACTCTACGATCCTCTCTTCGCCGCCGCGAGGAAACTGCCGAGCATGTCCATCCTGCCCTCATCGCCATCCGTCAGCGCGATACGCGCTCCATTCAGGAGTCTGAAAACAGCTCCAACTTCTTTGAAGGTGTCCTCACCCTGCCGCAGGAGCCTGCCCTCCTGCTTGCGCAGCTTAGCGTCATCCTCTTCGCCCATCGTGCCTACATCCGTCGCTTCCGCACCGCCATGGAAGAGCTCCAACTCAACCGCCGCATCTTCCGCTCCGTCACCAGCGGCATCTCCATCGCAAGCGCTACCGATCCCGACATGCCGCTCGTGTACGTAAACCCCGCCTTTGAGATCATGACCGGCTACAGCTTCGAGGAGGTCCAGGGTAACAACTGCCGCTTCCTGCAGGCCCACGAACATGACCAGCCCGGTCTTACCCTGGTTCGCGAAGCCATTCATGGCCGCCGCGAGATCGTCGCCATTCTCCGCAACTACCGCAAAGACGGTAGCTTCTTCTGGAATGAGCTCTCCCTGTCCCCCATCAAGAACCGCGAGGGCAAGGTCACCCACTTCGTTGGCATCCAGATGGACGTCACCTCCCGCGTTGAGTTCGAATCGGCCCTGCGCGAAAGCGAGAAGCTCGCCGCCGTCGGCCGCCTCGCCGCCTCCATCGCCCATGAGATCAATAACCCCCTTGAGGCCGTCACCAACCTTCTCTATCTCGCGCGCGAGTCCGATGATCTCTCTCAAACCCACACCTACGTTCGTCAGGCAGAGGAAGAGCTACACCGCGCCTCGCAGATCACCTCGCAATCGCTCCGTTTCTACAAGCAGTCCAGTAACCCTCTTGCCGTCCGCCCCACCGCCCTGCTCGATGCCGTACTCGACCTCTACCATGTCAAGTTCACCAACGCCCACATCACGGTCGAGCGCCGCGAACGCATGTGCGAATCTATCGTCTGCCTCGAAAGCGAGATCCGTCAGGTCCTCGCCAACCTCATTCGCAATGCCATCGACGCCATGTCTACCTCCGGCGGCCGCATCTTCATTCGCAGTCGCGAAGCCACCGAGTGGCGCTCCGGCATCAAGGGCGTCATGATCACCATCGCCGACACCGGCGTCGGCATCAACCCCGATGCCATGAAGAGTCTCTACACCGCCTTCTTCACCACCAAAGGCATCGGCGGCACCGGCCTCGGTCTCTGGGTCAGCAGTGAGATCGTCGGTCGACACCATGGCCGCATCCGCGTTCGCAGCCGCCAGCACGAGACCGGCAGCTGGACCGTCTTCGAACTCTACCTGCCCTATCAGGGACTCGCCACCTGACCTTGCCCTGCGGCACCCGCTGCGGTATCCGTCTTTGCGGAGCAGATCAGCCTGCGGCAGAGTTCAACGGATCGGTGCAAAAGGATTGAACACCATGTCAACCCGCGTGATCCCGCTCCTCGCCGCACCTCTTCTTCTCGTTGGCATCGGCTGCCACTCCCACGATGCCGTAAACGCCACTCGGCCTGCCACCCCGGCCATGAAGCCTGCCCCAGCTACCCCCATCGCCGAGCAGAAAAGGGAACTTGGTAGCTCCAAGACCTGGGATCCCGCCTGGGACGCCCTCGTCGAAAAAGCCCTTCCGCCCGACATGCTCTCATCGACCGCCGCCCGCGCCGTTACCGGCTTCTGCCCAAAGTTCGCCACCGAGCCCGAAGCCGACAAACGCGCCTTCTGGGCCTACCTCTTTCAGGCCCTTGCCGGCGCTGAGGCCGGTCTTGATCCCACGGTTCAGGTCCGCCACACTGAGGCCGCCGTGACTCGCATCGATAAGGTCTCCCAGCGCCCCGTCCGCCAGGAGGGCCTTCTCCAGCTCACTTATGACGACAGCGATCGCTATCACTGCAGCTTCAACTGGCAGCACGATCGTCGCCTCCCTGAGAACGACCCCACCCGTACCATCCTCCGCCCGGAAAACAACCTCGGCTGTGGCATCAAGATCCTCGAAAACCAGATCCTTCGCCAGCACAAACCTCTCGTCACCCGCACCAGCTACTGGTCCACCCTCCAGCCCGGAACCAGGAGCTACGCCGTCTTCGCAAAACAGATGAGCAACGTTCCCGCTGCCTGCGGAGTTGGCGTCCTCAAGCTCGCCGGCGCCCCAACTCACCCGTAAACCCGCCTCGCTGCATACCGATGGGGGCTGACCACCTCTGCAGAAGCGCCAGCCCCGCCCTCATTTATCGCCCAGTCACTCGCCGCCGGACCGCCCCGGCCGCGCCGACGAGCCCCGTCCCCAGCAACGCCAGCGTCGACGGCTCAGGAGCCGCCGCCGAAGGCAGCGAAGGCGCTGAAACCCCGGCAAACACAAACGAATCGTCGTTGTAATCGAAGTCCGAGAAAAACGAGGTTTGGTCCTCCATGCCCACATACAGGCCGCTCGGAATCGCTACGCCCCCAAGCGGTCCGCCCGCATACGACGTGATGTAGGCATGGTTCACGCCGTCCTGGCTGTCGGCTGCCAGCGATGCGAACTTGCCCGCCGGCGAATCGATATAGAACACCAGCTGATCCCCGGCGTTGATCTGTCCAGCCTCGGTTCCAACCGATACCTCAGCCCCCAGCGCGGTGCTGTGATTTCCCAAGATCGGTCCGCTGTCATACCCGGTCTTCAGATCGGCAACCTCTACCGAGTCGTAGAAGTTCGCGCCGCTGCCGAAGTAAAACACATCCACCCCGCCATTACTCGACGCGAACACCGGGACCTCAGGCGCAATCGTGCCAACATTCGCATACGGGATCGTTCCCGCCATCGCCGTGGCCGTCAGGCCCGCCAGCGACCAGCCCAGCAGACCACCAACACCGCGGCCGCACAGGTGTCCCGTGCAGGAGAGGCATCGCAGCACCTTGGGCCGCGACGCGTTCAGGCGAGAAGAAGAAAGGATCGAAGAAGAAAACAGCATGGTGAGTCCTCCAGAGAGAGTTGCTGCTGAGAAAAGCGCAAACGCCTCCTAGAGTGGGCCACTCTCTTCCGTCGGAAAGCAGGAACACCCCGCGATCCGACCCTCTCACCCTCTCCCGACACTCCGAACCCGACAGGGGTTCTGTCAGCCAGGAGCGTCATCGTCTCTCACGCCCCGCAGGCCAAGCTTAGGAGAGCCGCGCACGCAACGGGAAGTTCTGCGCGCTTCACCGACGCAGCACCGTAGCCCCGGCACCTGCCTCAACGGCGCGACCACCTATTCCGCGACCTAAGCCGCAGCCAGGCTCTTCTCCGCATCTCGTCGCAGAGCGTCCTGCTTCCACTCTCCCAGCGACCGGCTCAGCAGCCCTGCGGCACAGCGTTCTCCGCATAGCACAATCACGTTATCGCTCAGCGCCAGGTTCCAGTCCCACGGCGCGAATCGTATTGTGTCGGCGCCTGGCATTGCCAGAATCCAATGATTGCTCGTCTTCTTTTGAATCCCACACACACAGGTAAATATCGCAGTTGCTGCCATCTTGTCACTCTCCGGCTCAGCTCATGAGCGAATGCACTTTCTTGCTAGGTTGCAATTCCTTTGCCAGCCTTAACTGGCCAGAAAACCCCGCATTTCCAGGGCTCGTGCTTCCGGGGATGACTCTGTGAAGGAAATTCTCTACCGCGGACGTCATCCGCGAGAGCAATCTCGTTCTCTGTCGGATGCAGCCAAAGCGTCTGCCGCCTCCCGGCATCCCACCCATTCCCTTTCCCTCACCCATCGAAACGCATACCATGGCCCTCGACACTTCTTCCACGAGGCCACCCACCTTGCTCCAGCATCTCCGCGCCTGTCTTTCTTTCGCCGTCTGCGCCACCCTTCCGCTCTTCGCGCAAAGCCAGGGGCCCATCCGCTACCCCTCTACCCCCCTCATCACCCACAATCCCTACTTCTCCATCTGGTCTGACACCGACGACCTCGCCGCGTCGAACACCGTCCATTGGACCGGCAAGCCCCAGCCTATCGCCGGTCTCCTCCGCGTCGATGGCAAGACCATGCGCTTCATGGGGCCGAGCCCGCGCGACCTCCCCGCCATGCAGCAGATCGCCCACACCGTCACCCCCACCCACACCCGCTACAGCTTCACCGGAGGAGGCGTCCAGCTCGATCTCACCTTCTTCACCCCCACCATCCTCTCTGACCTCGACATCCTCTCCCGCCCCGTCACCTACCTCACCTATACCGTCAAAGCGATCGACGGCAAACCGCACGCCGACACCGCCATCCTCACTGACGTGGGCCCCGTCATCGCCGTCAACGCCCCCGGCGAGGCCGTCACCTACTCCCGCAGCCAGACCGAGACCCAGACCGTCCTCTCCGTCGGCTCCCGCGATCAGCGCATCCTCAATCGCTCCGGCGATGATCTCCGCATCGACTGGGGTTACTTCCACCTCTCCGTCCCCAAAGAGGAAGAGTCCGTCTCCGCCATCGTCCGCGAGACCTCCGTCCTGCCCAACGGCGCCTTCGTCACCACCGGCCTGCTTCCTAAAGCCGATGACCTTGACGCCTCACCCGTCGTCGGCCGCGGCGACGCCCACATCGCCACCGAGCTCCTCCTCCACACCGTGTCCGAGCAACCAGTCACCCGTCACCTGCTCGTCTCCTACACCGAGGGCTACGCCATCCAGTACCTCGAGCGCAATCTGAAGCCGTACTGGCAGCGCAACGGCCAAACCGTCTCCGCCATGCTCGATGCCGCCGAGCGTGAGCTGCCCGCTCTCGACCAGCGCGGCACAGAGTTCGACAGCTCCCTCACCGCCGATCTCACCAAGACCGCCGGCGCCAACTACGCCAATCTCTGCATCCTCGCCTACCGCCAGGCCTGGGCCGCCCACGGCTTCGTCGCCGACCTCGATGGTAAGCCCCTCGTCTTCGGTAAAGAGAACTCCTCAAACGGCTCCATCGGCACCGTCGACGTCCTCTATCCCGCCTCCCCGCTCTTCCTCTTCTTCAACCCCCTCCTGCTCGAGGCCGAGCTCCGCCCCCTAATGGAATACACCGCGCTCCCCAATCGCTGGCGCTTTCCCTTTGCTCCGCATGACCTCGGCACCTACCCGCTCGCCAACGGCCAGACCTACGGCGGCGGCGAACGTACCGAAGAGGATCAGATGCCCGTCGAAGAGTCCGGCAACATGCTCCTCATGCTCGACGCTGTCGCCCGCGCAACCGTGAACGGCAAGCCCAATCTCACACTAGCAACCGAGTACTGGCCCAAGATCAGCCAATGGGCCGAGTTCCTCCGCGCCCACGGCCTCGACCCCGAAAATCAGCTGACCACCGACGACTTCGCCGGCCACGTCACCCACAACGCCAACCTCGCCCTTAAGGCCATCGACGCCCTCGAGGCCTACGCCGACCTTGCCAAGCTCCTCGGTAAGAACGACGTCGCCCGTGACTACTCAAAGACCGCCCACGACTACGCCGCCAAGTGGATCACCATGGATAAGGAAGGCGACCACTACAAGCTCGCCTATGACTCCCCCGACACCTGGAGCCAGAAGTACAACCTCGTCTGGGATCAGCTCCTCGGCTACAACCTCTTCCCCAAAGCCCTCCGCGACTCCGAGCTCGCCTTCTACAAGACCAAGATCAACAAGTACGGTCTCCCCCTCGACAGCCGCAAGGACTACACCAAGCTCGACTGGTCCCTCTGGACCGCCACCCTCGCCTCGAACCCCGCCGACTTCAACGCCATCATGGATCCCATCGCGCTCTGGATCAACGAAACCCCCAGCCGCGTCCCCCTCTCTGACTGGTACGACACCAAAACCGGCAAGCAGGAGCCATTCCAGGCCCGCTCCGTCGTCGGCGGCGTCTTCATCAAAGCCCTCGCCGACAAACAACTCACCGATAAATGGCGCGCCCAAGCCGCACAGAAGTAGCGCTCCGGACCAAATTCATGTGAAGACGATCTTTCAAACCTGCCTGATCTTTGGTTGTCATCCCGTAGGGATCTGCTTCTCCACCGCAGACCGCTAACCTACTCGGTTCAGAAAGAAGGTACCCCCATGAACAGCGTCTGGCTACTCTGGTTTGAGCAGGAGCGTGAAGGGAAAGACGACACGGAACTTCTCATAGGCGTCTACGTCACAAGAGCATTGGCGGAAGCGGCGATCACGCGGGTGAGGGACCAGCCGGGCTTTTGTCACTATCCTCAAGGTTTTGCGGCGCACGAGTACATCCTTAATCAAGACCATTGGATAGAAGGGTTCATCCGACCCTCCTAGCCAATCCCCACTCATTCATCTCCCCTTCACACAAACCCGCCACCCTAGACCCACATCCATGCTGAAACGCACCGCACTTCTCCTCGCCACCCTCCCCACCATGGCCCAGGCCCAGCGGAACCCCTACCTCCAGCTCATGACCTCCGCCTGGGCCCACGCGGAGCAGCACGGCGTCAAGGTCCGCCCCGTCCTCTCGCCTGACGACGCCTCGATCCTCAACAAATCCATCCCCATCGCCGATCTCCACGCCGCCGGCTTCCTCATCATTCCCTGGAACCCCAACGACGCCGAGACCATCCGCACCGAGATCCGCATGGGCGTCGACGGTCTCATCACCGATCGCCCCGACATCCTCCAGCAGGTCCTCGCCGAAGAACGCGCCGCCGCCACCACCTCCACCCAGCGCGCCTATCTCAAAGACTTCGACGTCTCCGCCCATCGCGGCGGCCGCGGCCTTCGCCCCGAAAACACCCTGCCCTCCTTCGAGTCCGGCATGGACCACCTCGTCACTACGCTCGAGACCGACACCGGTGTCACCACCGATCACGTCTCCCTCATCTGGCACGACCAGTTCCTCAACCCCGACCACTGCCGCCGCGCCGACGGCGCCCCCTACACCCTCACGAGTCGCGTCTACACCCGCGACATCTCCATGACTGACGCCGCGAAGACCTTCATCTGCGACAAGCTCAACCCCAAGTTCCCCGACCAGCGAAACGACCTCGCGCTCTCGCCCGTCTCCGTCGCCTTCGCTGCCAAAGAAGGCATGCCCAGCCCCTACGCGCCCACCAACGCCGAACAGCTCTTTCGCTTCACCCGCTTCTACGCTGAGTACTACCGCACCGGTCCCGGTGCTTCCAGCCCACACGCCGCCGATCGCGCCCACACCGGCTCGACCGTCCGCTTCAACCTCGAAACCAAGATCCTCCCCGACCACGTCCCCACCCCCGCCCACCTGCCCGCCGGCATCACGCCAGACATGCTCCAAAACCACACCGTCGGCCCCCAGCTCTTCGTCGACACCCTCGTCGGCGCCATCAAGCGGGAGGGCATGGAATCCCGCTCCGAGATTCAATCCTTCGACTTCCGCACCCTCCTCCTCGTCGAAGAGCAGCACCCCGAGATCCCCACCTACTACCTCATCGAAAACCCCAAACTCTTCTCCACTGACTTTGTCCCCGCCCTCCTTCGCCAGGCGCCGCTGCCTCGCCCCTGACCGCCTTCGAGCCGGCTTTTCGCGAGCCGCATTATTCTCCTGTTTACAGTGCTGTCATCGGCCTGATACACAAGGCCCGCTATGCTCAGCCGCATGCGTCATCCTTACCGCCTCGCCCTCGCAGCCGCCCTGCTGTGCCTGCCCGTCTCCGCCCTCGCCCAGTATGAAAACGGCAGCATCGTCGGCACCGTCCACGATGCCTCTGGCGCCGTCGTCCCGGATGCAACCGTCACGGTTACAAATATCGCCACCGGCGTCGTCAGCACCCGTACCTCAAACGGCTCCGGCGACTTCGAAGTCCCCGCCCTCCGCGTCGGCACCTACACCGTCACCATCGCGCACCCCGGCTTCACCGACGCCAAAGCTACTGACGTCACCGTCTCCGTCTCCACCCGCCAGCGCGTCGATCTCACCCTCGCCGTCGGCGACGCCGGCACCACCGTCGAAGTCACCGGCATCAACCTCCAGGTCGAGGCCGACACCAGCCAGCGCGGCCAGGTCATCACTAACTATCAGACCGCCGCCCTCCCCCTTGTCAGCCGCAACTACTCCGATCTCATCGGTCTCACCACCGGCGCCCGTCCCACCGCCGGCTCGCTCTCGAGCACCGCCAACACCGGCCTCCTCCGCGAAGGCTCCTTCAACATCAATGGCCAGCGCTCCATCTTCAATAACTTCCTGCTCGACGGCATGGACAACAACGCCTACGGCGAATCGAACCAGGGCTTCTCGAACCAGATCATTCAGCCCGCGCCCGACTCCATCGCCGCCTTCTCCGTCGTCACCAACAACGAGACCGCCGAGTACGGCCGCGCCTCCGGTGCCGTCATCAACGTCGCCTTCGCGCAGGGCACGAACAGCTTTCACGGCCGCGCCTATGAGTTCCTCCGCAACACCGACCTCAACGCCACCGGCTTCTTCCGTCCGCCCGGCGGCGTCAAGCCTCAGTTCATTCGTAACCAGTTCGGTGGCAACTTCAACGGTCCCATCCTCAAGGATCGCCTCTTCTTCTTCGTCGACTATGAGGGTTTCCGCCAGGAGCGCAAGCAGGTCTCCACCGTCACCCTGCCCACCCCGAACCAACTTAACGGCATCTTCGCTACCGCCGTGCAGGATCCCTACACCGGCACCAACTACGCCGCCGGCCAGTCCATCCTCACCGCAGGGGATCTCTCGCCCTCCGCCCGCATCATCGCCAACGACATCGCCAAGCTTGGCCCCGGGCCAGCCGCCTCGAACAACTACACCAACCCCGCGCAGCGCTCGCAGAACTTCTCCGACAAGGGCGACATCCGCCTTGACTACACCCTCAACCCGAAGAACTCCTTCTTCCTTCGCGTCTCCGATCTCAAGCAGAACGCCACCGACTTCCCCATCTTCGGCCTCCCGCTCGACGGAAACTCCAACGGCAAACAGCGCATCCTCGATCAACAAGCCGTCGTCGGCTACACTCGCGTCGTCAGCTCCAATCAGCTGCTCGACGCCCGCCTCGGCGTCTCCCGCACCAAGGCTGGCAAGTTCTCCCTCTCGATCGGCGAAGACCCCGGCATCAGCTTCCCCGGCCTTCCTACCGATCCCATCGTCGCCGGCGGCATCCCCGGCATCGCCATCACCGGCATCAACGCCCTTGGCCGACAGACCACCAATCCGCAGTTCCAGAACCCCGCGCTCGTCAATCCCAAACTCAACTATTCCTGGGTGATTCGTAACCATTCGTTCAAGTTTGGTTACGAATACCAGCACGTCTGGATGGCCGTCGAAGACACCAACCCGCTCTACGGCTCCTTTACCTTCGCCGGCGGCTACTCGCGTCCCTACGTCGGCGGCAAGGCCACCGGTACCGCCACGACCGATAACTACGTCGCCGATTTTCTCTGGGGCGCGTCCAGCGCCTACTCGCTCTCGTCCTACTTCGTCGCCCATCTCCGCAATCAGTCGCACTTCGCCTATGTGCAGGATGACTGGAAGATCTCGCCCCGTCTGACGCTTAATCTCGGCGTTCGCTACGAGTACACCACCCCCTACTACGAGCAGCGGAACCAGCAGTCCAACTTCAACCCCGCCGCGGTCGGCAGCGCCGCCACCCCGCTTGCTGCCTTCGTCCCGGCCAGCTCCGGCAACAAGTACACCTACAATCCCGACTACAACGACGCCGCGCCCCGCCTCGGCTTCGCCTTCGCAGCAAGCAACAAAACCGCTCTTCGCGGCGGCTACGGCATCAGTTACTCGCACTACGATCGCGCCGGCTCCGGCAACATCCTCGCCATCAACCCGCCGCAGGCCCTCTTCGTCACCGTCACCCAAGCCCCGGCTACCCGTCAGGTCGTCGCCACCGGTGGCTCACCCGCCGCCTTCACCCCCATCGATGGCGGCTTTCCGACCGGCACCCTCTCCTTCAATCCGATCACAGACAACATCACCTACATCGACTCCAATCGTTACCGCGACAGTTACGTTCAGAACTACTACCTCGACGTCCAGCAGACTCTCCGCAAGAACACCCTGCTCGACGTCGCCTACGTCGGCAACCACGGCTCGAAGCTTCTGCAGCTCGCCAACTACAACCAGAAAGATCCACTCAACAACTTCGCCCGCCCCCTCCCCTCCTTCGGCGACGTCACTATCGCTCTCCACGAGGCCTACTCCCACTACGACTCACTCCAGGTCCGCTACGAGCAGCGCTTCGTCGGCGGCCTTACTCTGCTCAACTCCTTCACCTGGTCGCACGCGCTCGATAACGCCGGCGCCTCGCTCGAATCGAACACCCCCTCGCCGCAGGACTACCGCAATCTCGCGGGCGACTACGGCCAGTCCGAGTACAACCAGCCCTTCATCAACACCACCTCGCTCGTCTACGATCTGCCCTTCGGCCGCGGCCGACGCTACATGGATCGCGGCGGCATCCTCAACGCCGTCGCCGGCGACTGGCAGGTCTCCGCCGTCAATCAGGCGCAGGCTGGCTTCCCATACCAGGTCCTCTATAACCCGCCTACCGCCAATCAGGTCTCCGGCATCGCCGCCACCTACCGCGGCGCCAATGAGTACCGCCCCAACCGCGTCCCCGGCGTCTCCCTCAACCACCTCAACAAGGCAGCCTCGACCGGCTCCGCCATCCAGTACGTCAACGTCAACACCGCCGCTAACCCCACCGGCGGCGCCATCTCCATCCCCACCCTCACCGCCGGCCAGAGCCCCTTTGGCAACATCGCCCGCAACCCCGGCCGCGGCCCCGAGTACAACAACCTCAACATCGCCCTCAACAAGCGCTTTGACACCCCGCTCGACGTCCTCAAGATCGAGTTCCGCGGCGAGCTCTACAACGCCTTCAACCACACCAACTTCAACACTCCCGCCACCACCTTCGCGAACTCCACCGGCAAGACCGCCGCCGGCGTCACCGTTCCTATTCAGACCGGCGGAGCCATCACCAGCACCTTCGACCCCCGCATCGTCCAGTTCGGCCTCAAAGCCCTCTTCTAGTCCACGGCGGAACTCGATCGCAAACAGACCTCCACCAAACCCTTCTTAACCTCCACTAAAGCCTGCTTAACCTCCCCTAAACCGCGCATAAAGTACCCTCAAAAGCATGCCCCGCCTCTCCACCTTCCGCGACTTCGATTGGGTGCTCCTCGGCTTTGTCCTTGTCCTCTCCATCATCAGCGTCTTTGAGATCAAGTCCGCCACCGCCCACACCAAGTTCCACGGCTTCGACGCCAAGCAGGTGGAATTTCTGGTCGTCGGCATCTGCCTTATGTTCCTGATTTCATTGATCGATTACCACCGTCTCCTCGATATCGCCGCGCCCGCCTACATCATCTCCATCGCCTCGCTCGTCGCCGTCAAACTCGTCGGCACCAAGGTCCTCGGCGGCCAGCGCTGGATTAACCTGGGCGGCGGCATCCACTTCCAGCCCTCGGAATGGGTCAAACTCGTCCTCATCGTCGTCGTCGCTCGCTTTTTTTGGAACCTCTCCGGTAAACAATTGACGTGGAAGGACATAGGGAAGGCCTTCGCCATCGTCGGCGTGCCCATGCTCTTCGTCCTCAAGCAGCCCGACCTCGGCACCGCCCTCACCTACATCCCTATCCTGCTCTGTGGCCTCTTCCTGGGCGGCCTGCAACCGAAGCAGGCGGGGCTCCTCCTGCTCGGCTTTTTGGTCGTGATCGGTATCGGCTGGAGCTCTGGCAAGCTCCTGAAACCCTATCAAAAGGCGAGACTTACCAGCTTTCTCGATCCCGACTCCGACCCCAAGGGATCGGGCTACCAGATCCGCCAGTCGCTCATTGCCGTCGGCTCTGGCGGAATCTGGGGCAAGGGCGCCAACAAAGGGACGCAGACCCAAGGCGACTTTCTCCCCATCCCCTACACCGACTTCATCTTCGCCGCCTTCTGCGAAGAGCATGGCTTCGTCGGCGCTATTGGCATTCTTGTCCTCTACTTTCTTATACTTATGCGACTCATCCAAAACGCCCAGACGGCCTCGGACCTGCCTGGCAGCTTCCTGATCATGGGTGTCGTCGCCGTCATTCTTTTTCAGATTGCGGTCAACATCGGCATGGTTCTCGGCCTCATGCCCGTCACCGGCATCCCCTTGCCCCTGATGAGCTACGGCGGCAGCTCCATTCTTTTTACCTTTCTCGCGCTCGGCATCGTCATGAATATCCGCATGCGACGTTTCGTTAATTAGGCCAATCCTGATAACGAGATGCGAAGTTTCTCGCACCATCCCCGTTGCAGCGCTGGCCGCGATCAAACGATCGTGCCATACTGAACACACCGAAGATCGGCTGTAGATGCCATCTCCGGCAATCCGCTCCCTCAGGCGCAAGGCGCCACGAGCGGCACTGAATTTAGCAGAAAAGGCCGGCCAGCCAGAGATTCGTTCGAACCCGTTGGTCGGGCAGGTTTTCAGGCGAATGATCGTATTCGGATGGCAAACGGCCCCGCCTCGCACCCGCGAGATTGATTTGGCCACATCCGCTTGCTCGCCAGCGTTTCCCGCGTTTTCTCGTTCCTTTGATCCGTCCGGTATCGCCGCGCTTACACCTGGAGAAGGTCTACGCTCGGCTACTTCAGTGTCTTCTATGATATCGGCCGCAGTCTCACGAGCCTCCGCAGATCGCTCTTGCCCGCACCATTCAGGTTGCGCCTAAGCCTTCCTGGCTCAGTCGCTTCGATCGTTTTTCTGGCTCGTCTGCCGTCCGCGACCCAAACCGGGCCGGGCAGAAAGAGCAGAACCGAATGTCAAAAGAGATCTACATCTCCTCTACGCCGCATGAAACGCGGCTTGCCATCGTCGAACACGACGAACTCACCGAAATTTACTACGAGCGTGAGAATGAATACACCCTCGCTGGCTCCATATACAACGGCAAAGTGACCCGCGTGCTTCCGGGCATGCAGTCCTCCTTTGTTGATGTTGGCCTCGAGCGTGATGCCTTCCTCTACATCACGGATTTTATGGAGGAAGCCGGAGACTCCGCCGATTTTGACTCCTCGGAAACTCGCGGTCGATCGAACGGCCGTCGTAACGATCGCAGCCGTGACGGACAATCGACAGATCTCGCTCCCGCCGAGTCGCAGGAACGCTCCCTGCCTGAACTCGCGAGCAGCCCCGATCGCGAACCCCGAAGCGAAATCCAGCTGACCGAACAAAATGATCGAGGTGGCCGTAACGATCGCGGAGATCGTGGGCGTCGCCGTAATCGCGGGGGAAACCGCGATGTGCAGCCACGCGACACTCGTCCAGCGCCTGAACTCGCAACCTCTGAGGACCGAAGCCCCGAGCCGCCGGCGCCGATGCAACTAAGCACACCGGAGCGTGGGAATGAAGCAGAACTGGGGGAAGGTGCCCCGGGTGCCGACGGCAGCCGCCGCTGGCGTGGTCGCCGCGGTCGTCGTCGCGGACGCAGCGGCAATCGTGAGGGCATGCCGACCGGGCAGGCGCTATCCGGTCCAACCCAGGAAGATCCGTCAACCTTCGCTCCTGACCCATCCTCCGGCTACGACCTTTCAGAGGCCTATGACGAGCTTGAGCTTGATGGGTCTGCGACACAGCCAGCTGAAGACCACGGTCACCTTATGGATGCTGAGGCAACCACCTCGCCCCATGAAGAACTTAAGGCATTGCAGTCAGGTGTGGAGTCCTCCCCGGTCTCAACCTCCAGCCAGCGCGAAAGCCGCCCTGCCGGTCCGCGTGAGCCAAACGACCATGGCCGTCGAGAACGTGGCGGCCGAGGTCGGGATCGGCGAGACGATCGTCCCCGCGCCCCGCGCGGCTTCGCTCCTTCCCGCTCCCTTTATGGGGTAGACGACTCCGCTGATCAGCACGAGACTGACGCGCCACCGAGCGAGCCAATCATCCTCCCCGGCGAAAGCCTGTCAAAGTACCGGCAGGGCGGGGAAGCCGGCCAGAGTACTGCCTCTACCCCGCTTCCAGCAAACCCCGCGCCGGACTTTATCCTCCCTGGCACCTGGGACGGCGGTAACGTCCTTCCCGGCGAGACCATTCGTCCCCGAAGTCCATCGTCCTCCTCTTCGTCGAGCGCCGAACCTCGCCGTGAGGGGCGTCATGAGAGTGGGCGTGGTCCTGCCTCCGACAGAGGCCGTCGCGAAGATCGTTTCGGAAACCGAGGCAACGAGCGCGGTGGCCCACCGCGCGAGCCCCAGGCCTCCTTCACCGTTGCGCCGATCGTGCCCTTGCGGAACCAGCCCGCTTCCACCACGCTGGACGTCGAAGGTCCAGCTGTTGCGACCCCGCCTGAGGCGGAACTATCCCTGACGGAGACCACACCTCTCATCACGCATACCGAATCACATGAAGCACCAATCGCTGAAACGCATGTTTCTCCGCCAAGCTTGACAGAGTCTCCGTTGCAGCACGATCTTGGCCAGGACTACGAGCCAACCGAAGCCGCTGCCTCGCATCGTTTTGATCCTCTTCCGCCGCGAGAGTTTCGTCAGCCCGCTCCGGATGTGGAGGCGGTCGACGTTGCACTAACGTCTGCTCACAGCATTACGCCGGCTGCGGGTACACCGCTCGCTCCCCTCTACGAGGAGGGCCCGTCACGCGCCGAGGCAGAACACGCCTCTGCGTCTCTACTGATCCACGACCTCACCTCCATAAGCCCGGACGGTGAAATGGTCTCGCAGGCGCCCGCGCCACCGCCAGCACAGGAGGTAGACGAGCCGACCTCGCCCGTACAGCATGAGACGGCTATCCTGCACGCAGAAAGTGACACCGAGATCACCGTCTCTGAGATCGAGGCCTCTGCGCCGCTCCTTGCATCCGAGCCAGAGATCTCCGAGGAAGCCGACAACCTCATCGTCGAAGAACTGGCGCAGGAGAGCGATGCCGCGGCGGTAGAGGAAGTCGACCTCGATGAAGAGGATTTTCGAACCACAACGCTGCACGCCGCCTCCATCGAAGAGATGGACTATGACGATGATGAAGAGGAGACGCTCGAAGGGGCTGCCGACCTCGGCACCATGTTGCGCGAGATGTCCATCGATCAGATAACCCAGCCGGTCGAGCCAGCCCTAGAAGAGGACGAGGATGATTTCGCCTTCGAGGAAGAAGACTCTGTAGAAGACGGAATCTTTACCAGCTCCCTCCAGGAAGCGTCCGTGCCAGATCCGATGGGCTTTACAGAAGCCGACTTTGGCGGGGAACCCGCGGTTACGGAAGACGGTCTTGATGCTCCGAGCGCGCTTGTAGGCGGCGAAAGCAACCCGCAAGAGGAGCTGCGAAATGACCGCCGTCGTGGAGGGCGCCGTGACAACCGTCGTGGAGGGCGAGATCGTGATCGTGGCGGAGATCGCCCCCGTTCTGTCTCCAGTGCCATGGCGAGCGGAAGCGGTGACACTGGTGCTGATCGCGATCGGAGCGCTGGCAGCCGTCCCGGTCGTCGGGATGGGCATCGTTCCGCACAAACGACCAACCTGCCCGCCATCAGCGATCTGCTGAAGCCTGGCCAGGAGGTTCTGGTGCAGATCGCGAAAGAGCCCATCGCGAAAAAGGGCGCGCGTATTACGTCACATATCGCTCTCCCTGGGCGTTTCCTGGTCTTTATGCCGACCGTGAATCACACCGGCGTCTCGCGCAAGATTGAATCGGACGGTGAACGTCGCCGGCTGAAAGAGATCCTTCTCTCTGAGAAGGGCGAGGCCTCCGGCGGCTTCATCGTTCGAACTGCTGCCGCAGGCGCAACCGAAGAAGAGCTTCGCAGCGATCTTCGCTTTCTGCTCAATCTCTGGGCTGATATCAAGCAGCGCAGCGAATCCTCAAAGTCCCCCGCGCTGATCTACCACGACCTCAACTTGGTCGAACGAGTTCTGCGTGATCAGGTCACGGATAACTTCTCAGCTATTTGGGTCGACACCGAAAGCGAGTATGAGCGGGTTCTGCGCTTCCTGCAGCGTTTTCAGCCATCGCTGATCCGTCGCGTCAAGCTCTACACCAAAGACACTCCGCTCTTCGAGCAGTTCGGCATCACCGAGGAGATTAACAAGGCACTCCGCTCTAAAGTGTGGCTCAAGTCTGGTGGTTCAATCGTGATCAACCAGACGGAAGCTCTTGTCGCCATCGACATCAACACCGGCAAGTACGTCGGCAAGACGGCGCGGCTTGAAGATACGATCGTCAAGACGAATCTCGATGCTATTCCAGAGATCGTCCGCCAGATTCGGCTGCGCGACCTCGGTGGCATCATCATCATCGACTTCATCGATATGGATGAACGCAAGAACCGGCACAAGGTTATGGCTGTCCTGGAGGAGGAGTTGAAGAAGGATCGCGCGCCCTCAAAGGTTCTCCAATTTAATGATTTTGGTTTAGTTGCAATCACCCGCAAGCGCGTCAAGCAATCGCTGGAGCGTACGTTGTCCGCGACCTGCGGCATCTGCGCTGGAACGGGCATGGTCAAATCCGCAGTCACCGTCTGCAATGACATTTACATCGAGATGCGCAAGATGCAGAAGCACCTCGATCGCGGTGACGTGATGCTGCGAGTTAACCCGGAAGTCGTTAAGCAGCTGAAAAGCCCCACAGCCAAATGGCTGCAGGAGATGGAGGAGATGGTCGGCAAGACCATCCTCGTCAAGTCGGATCCGACGCTGCATCCGGAGCAATTCGATATCCACTAGGCTGACCCGCTAGACCAGAGATCCATTTGAGCAAGAGCCTCCGTCGTCGGAGGCTCTTCTATTTGGACTTCTTTCATCCCATCATCGTGCGGTAACCGAGCGAAAGGGACGATTTCAGGACTGGATGCGTCTTACACAACATTCGCGTGCGCTCCGGGTTTCTCCTAACTAGAGTAAGCAACTCGCATTTCAGGGAGTTTGATTCTAATGATTAAGTCACACCGTCACCTCTCGCCGTTTGGCCACCTCAGCACTCTGGCCGCCGCCCTTTTCATCGCGCCCTTAGCTGCCTCGAGCTATGCGCAGCAGGGTGAAAGTTTCGGCATCCCAGCTCTTCCCGCTCAAATGCCGTTCCAGATTAGCCAGCCGAAGGCGCTCAATCTTGATCTGCAGGCCGCCCTGCATGCACCTTCGAATCTGTCACAGCCGGGCGAGAGTTCCTCGTCCTCCAGTTCGTCAGATACAGGTGCCCTCTCCGCTGACGCTCTCAATCTGGCAGCGGATCCCGTCGCAGATGGCAACTTGCAGCCACCACCGCGACGACGTCGCTACGGCCAACCCAACTACAACGATCGCTTCCACAACTCTGATGGTTCGAATCGTTTGGCCTTCGTCGCCGGCGTGGGGTTCAATATCCCTGTAGGCTCAGCCAGTTCTAACTACCTCGATACCAACTTTCGCTTCGAGGTAGGCGGCGGAGTTAATCTGAGCAAGAAACTTGGTGTCCTGCTTCAGTTCGATTACGACCGCTTCGGTGTTCCAGGATCCATCCTCACGAACCAGGAAAATCTGTACGGGAAACTTGACCCGACTGATGCAGCGACGGGAGCCTTTCAGGGTCTCGATGGAAACAGCCACATCTGGTCGTTCACCCTCAACCCTACGTTCAACTTCTACCAGGGCGAGAAGCTAGGCGCCTACGGCGTAGTCGGCGGGGGCTTCTATCACAAAGTCACCAACTTCACCCTTCCCACCACGGGCGAGCAGGAAGACGCGTTCGGTGACATCTTCACCTTCACGCAGAACCAGAACTTCGATACCTACACCAGCAACGCACCTGGAGTGAATGGGGGCATTGGCGTTACCTACAAGCTGTCCCGCTTCGCCAATCAGCGGATCTTCGCGGAGGCCCGCTACGTTCACACCTTTAATAGCGCTCGTCTCGGGGATCCCACGGTAACCGGATCAACCGGGACCAACTTCAACTTCTACCCACCAAACTCAAACGAAACCAGCTACATCCCGATTACCTTCGGCGTTCGGTTCTAGCTGAAAAGGGTACAGGGCCCGGCATCACACGGGCCCTGCACTATTTACTCCCGGCCTTTAGAAAGTTAGCCGGTTCCGCACCGAAAATCCCACCAGTACTCCTGCTACCGTGAGCAAACTTATCAGAATCTGGTGAGCTGTTCCGCGTTGTCGCGCCTCCCACGTATTGCGCCAAAGCATCAGCAACAAAACCCCAATTAGGCCAACTTCTTGTCGCCATTGCGACATACCCAGCCCAACCCGTGCTGTCACAAAGCCACCGGCTATTACGCAGCAGAACCACATGGCTTCGTGGGTCAACTTATAGCTGCCGCGCACCCTGTGGTTCATGATCACGAACCGCGGCGCCGCAGAAGCAATGCCCATTGTGCCGATCAAGGCGCACGCCACAGTCATGCAGTACCCGGCGAGCACCGAAAGACCAAGGATGGCATATCCAATCATGCAGAAACCTTCTTATGCAGAGATCAACAAGCATTACAAATTGCTGACGTAAGACTACGGATGCATGGCCGCTTCGACCATTTCAGTTTCATGTGGCAGGGTTTCGGTTAAGTCTATCAGCCGTCCGTTCTCATCCACGTAGAAGACATCCTCAATCCGCACTCCAAGCTTCTCTTCTGGAAGATAAACTCCTGGTTCGATCGTAAAGACCATGCCCTTATCCAGCTTGGTATGTGCGGCATCCATCGGATCATGCACATCAATGCCGACTGAGTGGCCAAGACCGTGAACGAAATACTTTCCTAAGCGTTCACCATGTAAGTCTTTGCCATGCGTATTGATGTAGTCATATGCCACTTTGTCTAGCGTATCGGTCACGTTCGTGCCGCGTTCATTGACGTTGCCGAGCCGGAACTTACCGGCGATGAACGCCGCCGCCGCCGCTCGCTGCGCGCCTAGCACGATGTCATAGATCTCCTTCTGCCGCGTCGTAAAGCGTCCATCCACCGGCATCGTGCGTGTAATGTCCGAGGCATACATGCTGCGCTCACAGGCAGCATCAATGACAACCAGTCCGCCTTTTTCCATCGCATGCTCGTTTGTCGAGTAGTGCAGGACCGTTGCGTTTACGCCTGAACCGACGATCGGCGGATAGCTCCATCGTTCGCAGCCTTCTGTCATGAACGTGCCCAGTTCTGTCCCGGCGACGGCCTGCTCTGACACGCCCTGCTGGATTACGCGCATCCCAGCCCTTTGTCCAACGATGGAGGCGTCACTCGCCTTCTTAAGTAGCGCAATCTCCGCCGGCGACTTCACCGTGCGCAGCAGCATCGTCAAACCACGTACATCCTGGGCTCGGATCACGGTCGGCTCCAAGCCAAGTATCGGGCCCACAAAACTCATGGCCGCCGTAGCCGCTGGCAAATCCGTCTGCGTCCACAGCGTGCGCACGCGTCGCCGATCTGCAGCAACAAAATCGCCGAGCACCGCCGGCAATGCGCTCACCGGCATGACGGCATCAATCGCTGCCTTCGCTGCAGCGCCGGTCGTTGCGGCGTCCATCTTCTCGCCGGTGTACTTCTCCATCACAAGATTGCGCGACGGCAGAAACAAGACCTCCCGATACGCGTGCGCCGGCACCGTCTCACCAGAGCGCGGCACCACCGTCTCCGGTCCCGCGCCGATCACAAGGAGCGCCGCTCCCGGCTCCGTCCATCCCGTCAGATAAAAGAAGTCAGAGTCCTGTCGATATAGCGTCAACTCATCTGTCGGCTCCGCAGCCGCAAACAGAAGAGCTGCCCCGCCTTGCAGTTTCGCCGCAAGAGCCACACGTCTCTGGTGATACTCCGCCTTGGGCACCGTATCGATGCCAAAGGCAACAAGGCTCAAGCTCAAACTCGCTAGAAAGATCAATCCAAGACTCAGCTGTCGCATCGCATGCTTTCCTTGCCTATAAAGGTTTCTATTTCGCTCGTTGCGTGTTTGTCAGTCCAGCACACGTGGCGTCACATGTCATAGCGTCTACTACCCTGCACCTCGGTATTAGCAAGGCCTTGTGTGGCAAGTATGTCTAAGGCAAGCATCTCGGGAAACCTCCCTACGAGTCCGCTCGCCGAGCGCAGCACCACAAGCCAGAAGCTGACCGCAAGCAGAACGATCATCTCCTCAAATTCCGACCGGGTACGGCTTCTCATGCATCTCCGCTCCGGGTGTCCCGCTCCGCTCGAACCGTCCCTGCAGCAGGCTCAGCAGACCCGTATACCAGTACCCCAGGACAAAGAGCAGCAGGAACGGCACCGTAAAGAAGTTTTCTGTCGAAACCGCATACCATACCGTGTAAGCGAAATAGCACCCCAACGCCAGTTCCACCCACGGTACCCACCCCAGCCGTTTGCGATACTTCTTCGCCTGACTCCTCTCCCCCTTCTTCGTTACGGAGTACTTCGGCGTGCGCGCAAACGCGGACTGCACGCCAAAAAGCGCTTCCATCACCGCTTTTGTGTTCGTGATCGTCAAGCCAACCCCCAATGCCATCAGGAACGGCACGTACGCGATCGTCTTCCACCAACTGCGCGGATAGAGCTCCTTTTGACTCACAAGATAGAACGACGAGATCGACATCGTGCTCGCCATGAAGAGTGGAAGATCAATCAGCAGCATCTGAATGTAACCTTGCCAGCTACGAATAATCATCGCCGGCATCAGCAGGGTGCTGAGCACAATCATCAGCGGATAGCTGATATTCGCCGTTAGGTGATACCACGCCTCGAGCTTCGTGTGCCAGGGCGCGTCGCTCGCGAGCACTCGCGGCAGGATCTTCTTTCCCGTCTGGATCAGCCCCTTCGCCCATCGCGCCTGCTGCGTCTTGAATGCGGTCATCTCAATCGGCAACTCCGCCGGGCACTCCACATCTTGCAGGTACTTGAACTTCCATCCGATCAGCTGTGCCCGATAGCTTAGGTCCGTATCCTCGGTTAGCGTGTCATGCTGCCATCCGCCAGCCTCGCCAATCACCCGCCGTCTCCACATGCCAGCTGTGCCGTTGAAGTTGAAGAAGACTCCGGCACGCGATCGCCCTCCATGCTCCAACACGAAGTGCCCGTCCAGCAGTATGGCCTCGACCTGGGTAAGAAAGCTGTAGTTCCGGTTCAGGTGTGTCCATCGCGTCTGCACCATGCCGATACCTGGTTCAGCAAAGTGATCGATCACCTGCATCACCCAGTCGCGCGGCGGCACGAAGTCCGCGTCAAAGATCGCCACGAACTCGCCAAGCGCCACCGTCAGCCCTGCGTCGAGGGCGCCCGCCTTATAGCCATGCCGATTTGTGCGATGAAGATACACAATAGGCTGTGGCTCAAGGCCGTTCGTTCCCGCTGCATACCGCTCCACAATTTCACGCGCGACAGCCTGCGTCTCGTCAGTGGAATCATCAAGCACCTGGATCTCAAACCGATCGCGCGGATACTCCATCCGGCACACCGCATCAATCAGTCGATCAATCACGAACTGCTCGTTGAAGATGGGCAGCTGAATGGTCACACTCGGCAGGTCATTCGCGCCCCATCGAGCCGGTGGCGCCGACCACTTGGCTTCCTTCGCTTTGTTTCTGTAGTAGAGCCACACCAGCTGATAGCGATGAATGCCGTAGAACGCCAGCACGATCATGACCAGGAAGTAGGGAATCAGAAGCGCCGTATCGAAGGCGTTCCAGTGATACAAGTGTTCAAACGGGTTCTTATCGAGATAGTGTGACTTGAGATAATGCCCAAACCCGTGTGGAGCCGCGAGCCACATCGTGACGTCCATCATCTGTCCTGAAACTGGGCTCAAGGCGTCTCCATCTGCCACCACGGGGAATTCTCCTGCTCATTCTATCGGCTTCGCTCGCCATCCCTGCTGTCCGGCAAGCATCTGCACCATTTGGCCTTTGGGAATCAGCACAGCATCTAAGGTGGAAGGCTGCAGAACTCCCCCGAAAGTAGCAGTGACTCACGTGGTGCCCGGCGCTACTCTGGCTCCGCCATGTCAACCTTTACTCACCTTCTCCGCAACAATCTTCGCATCCATCGTCGGCTGCGCGCCCGTGCCTGTCCTACCGTTCTTGACCGACCGCTGTATCGCCACTGCATGAATCTCGCGCGTGCGCAAGGTCTATCAAAAGGCGATGCTTTGCGCTTCACCATACAAACGCGCGAGTTCTACTTCTAGCTCGCATCCGTGTGGTCATACCGCGCAATCTCAAGGAGCGTTCCATCCGGGTCGCGGAAGTAAACCGACTGCATCGGCCCGAGCGCGCCCGACCGAGCCACCGGTCCTTCCACGATCACCACGCCCTCGAGCAGCAGGTGTTCCAGCCACTGCTCGAGCGGCGCCTCCGTAACAAAGCATAGGTCGCCAGACCCCGGCGTCGCCTCCATCGCGTGCGGCTCCAGTTCGCGTCCTTTCTGGTGCAGATGGATCGTCTGCTCTCTAAGGCGCAACGCCCACCGATGTCCCTCTTGAATCGTCGCAAACCCCAGAACCCGCTTGTAGAACGCAATCGTTGCCGCAACGTCATCACACGTCAGTACCAGATGGTCGAGCCGCAGAAGCGTCGGCCCACTCCTTGTTATTTCGTTCATAAACAAGACATCCCTCACCAGAGAGGGATGCTGTTCGTTACAACGTCGTCACGTGCAGAATGCGCTAGTTCAAGAACATCGTCCGGTAAAGGGTATCCCGCTGTTTTGGGACAAATCCCGCATCTCGGATAATCCTCCGCAGCTCTTCTTCGGTCGTCGAGTTCGCCGTGCCCGCGGCCTTCACCACGTTCTCTTCGAGCATCACCGATCCGACATCGTTCCCGCCAAACCGCAGCCCCATCTGCAGTACCTTCAAGCCCTGCGTCACCCAGCTTGATTGCACATTGTCAATGTTATCCAGATACATCCGGCTGATCGCCAGCGTCTTCAAATATTCAACTGAGGTCGCCTCTTCCCATCCACGACCGCCCAGCGCTGTATTATTCGGCTGAAAGCTCCATGGAATGAACGCCGTAAAGCCGCCCGTCTCCTCCTGAAGCCGTCGTACCACCTCGAAGTGGTTCACCCGATGCTCCATCGTCTCGCCCACGCCGAACATCATCGTCGCCGTCGTTCGCATGCCGAGCTCGTGCGCCGTCCGATGAACGTCTACCCAGTCCTGCGTCTTGCACTTCAGCCGTGCAATCTTGTGCCGAACCTCATCATCCAGGATCTCTGCGCCACCGCCCGGGATAGACTGCAGACCCGCATCTCGCAGACGCATGATCGTGTCCCGTAGGCTGATCTCGGAGTACTCCGCAATGGCCAGAATCTCGCTCGCGCTCAGGCAGTGCAGCCAGATGGCAGGGAATCGATCCTTAATGCCGCGAAATAGGCCTTCAAACCACTCGATCTTCAGGTCAGGATGAATCCCACCCTGCATCAACACGCCCGTTCCGCCCATCTCCAGCGTCTCCGCGATCTTCGCGTAGATCGTCTCAAAGTTGAGAATGTATCCCTCCGCCGCCATCTTGCCCTTGAGCGGTCGGTAGAAGGCGCAAAACGTGCAGTACTCCGTGCAGAAGTTCGTGTAGTTAATATTCCGATCAATGATGTAGCTGACGATACCTTCTGGATGCAACCGTCGTCGTACCGCGTCCGCTTCCATCCCGATCCCAATCAGATCATCGCTCGCGAAGCACTCCAAAGCCTGTTCCCGCGTGAGTCCCATGGTTTAATCTTACGCCCGCCCGGGTCGCTCGGCTCTTGGCAAAATTACCCTGAAGCGAAGTCGAACGGACTGCTGTTCGCGTCGTTATCACGGCGTGAACAGCAGGGCAGTGCGCGCGGTAGTTCAGTGCGACCGCGCCCCCAGCACAAACGCCAGCACGACTAGCGCCAGCACCAACATCACAGCTACCAGGATCGCCACCACCATCGTCCGCAGCCCGGCCACTTGTTTCTCAAGTGTCTCCACACGAAGCTGCGCAAGCTCCGCCGCCATGCGCGCCCGCTTCGCCTCTACCGCTCCCTCGCTCACGTGCGTTGCAAAGGCGTCCAGTTGCTCGGCGAGTGCAATATGCGCCTTCGCCACCTTACCCAAATCGCTGCGCATGCTCTGCGCCAGCTCATCCAGCTTCGCGTCACTCGCATTTCGTTGCGCCAGGTACTTGTCCGCCATCGGCACCACCCGCGAGACATGGGGCAGCAGCTCAACCAGCTGCGGAAGATATTGCATCAACAACTTGGGCCACATAGCCCATAAGTCTACCGCGACCTAAGTTAAGGCTTCTGATCTACTCCGTCGCCAGCCCCACAACCGGCCAGCCGTCCCTCCACTCTATGGTCGACACCTGGAGCGACGGCTTGCCCGACGTCGGATCATACGCGTGACACACCAGCAGATCCTCACCCCCGTCGACATGCACCGCCGTCTCCCCGCCCGGCCCCGCCCATCGCTTGTTCGCCGTCAGCACCGCCGTTCCCCCACCGTCCAGCAGCGCCTTTCCACTCTCATCCATATACGGCCCGGTTACCGCCTTCGATCGCCCCACCACCGTGTGATACGTACTCTTCACTCCGCGGCAACACAGATCCCATGACGTGAAGAGATAGAAGTATCCACCGTGTCGGATCAGCGACGGAGCCTCTACCGCCTCTGAGTCCGGCGGCAGCCCATTTACGTGGTATCCCAGCCCCTCTGTTGACTCCGTCCTCGGCCCGGATCCGCTCGCACGCCGCGCCAGGCTGTAAACCTTCGTGTCCGCCGTGCTCAGCATCCCTGTCCAATCATCCAGCCGCCGCATCTTGATTCCGTCCCAGAAGCTTCCAAACGCCAGCCAGCCATGCCCCTGCGCATCCCCCAGGTACGCCGGGTCGATCGCGTTGAAGTTGTCGGTCGCCTTCGACTCGAGCACCAGCCCCTTGTCCACCCAGCCGTACTGCGAACTCGCTGGATCGAGCGTCTTCGTCACCGCCAGTCCAATCCCGCTCGTATTTTTCCCGAACAACGAGTACGCGTAGTACATCCGGTACTCGCCACCAACTCGCTGCACGTCTGGCGCCCACAACTCCGTCGTCTTCGGACTCTTCTCCTTGACCCAAGCCGGAATATCGGCAAATACCTGCCCACACCGTCGCCACGTCTTCAGATCCTCAGAGCACCGCACCGCAAACTGCCCACCCTCCGATGTCTTGCCCGTAGCAAACACGTACCAGGTCTTGCCGTCCCTCGCCATCGAGGGATCATGCGTTCCTTCGACGGCACCCGTCACGGGAATCACCCGCGCTGCCCCACCAATCACTCCACAGCTCAAACTAACCGCGACCGCCCACACCCATCGTTGACGCATCATCCCTGCACCCTGGTTTGTGCACAGCGTCATCCTTGTCGCGCGCCGCGCAAACGTTTCCCTGACCCAGCAGTCATACAGCATCGGCGTCGCCCCTGTCACCCGGCAAGCCTGCCCTCAGTGTCAGACCGTTACCGCTCCGCGCCGCCGACCCGCCCACCATCGCTGCGTCATCACCGCCGTCGTCAGCAGCAGAATCGCCGCGACGATACATTGTGACCACAGGCAGTAAATGCACCATTTCTGGATTACATACGCCTCCAGATAGGTCAACATCGCCGCAAAAAAGAACCCCACCTCTGCCAACACCAGGGTCAGTCCCATCCGCCCCAGCAGCACGGCAATCGCCATCATCCCGTAGCCCACGATCCCCAGCGCTGCTACCGGCACATGGACCGTCCCGGGCTTCTCGCCAAATAATTTTGGCGGAAACACCGCATACTTCGAGTGGTTCACCGTCCCACAGTCAAACCGTTCCGTCACCGCACACGGAGGCGCCATCCCTGGATCCTGGTTGTGCACCCGCAACGCCAAAACGCTGACAAACATCCCTGCCGCTGCCAGCAGCGCAATCAGATATCGCATACATTCAGTCTACTTTCCCGCGTGCACCTCAAGGTGCACCTGCGCAGCATGGGACGCAGCGCGCACGTCTCCTGTTATCAAATAACGCAGGTTTTTCAGCCGCGCCTAAGCCGCTACTTCTCGCCCTTCTCCGGCTTGGGTGGATAGTGCTCAAACATCTTCCCGACTGACTTCCATACCTGGTCCTCATTCTTGTGCTGCGAGTCCGCTACTCTGTCTTCCGTCGCCTTACCTCGCCAGACAACTTCGTTCCCACGTGCCTCCACCAGGTCGACCGTCAGGATTCCCATGGTCCGTGGCACCTCGCGCGTCGTCGACCAGTCTGGCCCGCCCCAGCCGCCGTACCCTCCCCATCCGCCCCATCCACCCCAGGGTCCGCCACCCCAGCCAAACCCATCGCTGGTCGTCTGCTGATCCACCAAATCCCGCTCGCGAAAGTGGTACACCACCTTCACATCCGGCATTTGCCCCGGCTGCACCGGGTTCAACCCCTTGGCCTCAAGTGCGCTGATCAGATACTTCGGCACAAACTGCGTCCACAGCGGATCGTCGGTGTTTTGCCCGGCCGGCATGATCTGAAAGGTCCGGAAGTCTCCGAACGCCGCCTTCTCCCGCCAGTTCACCTTCACATCCTGCGCCCCAGCCAGGCTGCTCACACCGACGATCACAGCTGCTACTGTCACCACCACTCGCGTCATCGCGCATCTCCCAAACATCACTCTGGTTAGACGCTGCTGCCTGCTGAAGAAATCTGCCTGAACCGCGCTTCGACGAAAGACGTGCGCGCAACATCAACGTTGGTGAATCCCATGACCAGGGTCGTAGACCACATGGACCAGATTGTCGCGATAGTCGATCGCGATCACCAGTTCACTAAGGGTGGGATATCCGATAAACCCACCCAGCTCCATCCCCACGTAGCGCGAGAGTGACGTGGTATCGATCGCCGTCATGCCGCGTATCTGTTGTCGCACTCCGGCAAACTGAATCGTGATCGACTCCGCCTCCGAAACCTTCTTCACCTTTCCACTCAGCCCCCGAACCTCCACACTGTCGTCCGATCCAACACGCGTCACTTCCTTCGCTGCCGCCGGAGAGATCAGAGAGATGGATGCGCCTGTATCCATCACAAACAGCTTCGTCGGCGCTTTGCCGATCTGCGTTGGAAAGATCAGCAGATGATCATGCCGGTAGATCTTGGTCCAGTGCTCCATCTCTGGCGCTACATACCGATCAACAGGGGCAGCCGTCGCCGTCCTCTCCGCATTTCTGTCTCCAGAGGTTTCAAGTGTTGTGGCATGCACCGCGCTGCCAGGACGAGTCGGCAGCTCCGACAACCGAACCTCCCGCGACGGAGTATCCAGAGTCACCAGGTAGTTCGCAAAGACGTCAGTGCCGATCAGCCCATCGGAGTCCAGAACGCCACGCTTCTCCACCACCCGAACCATGCAGTTCTTGAACTCCATGTCACCGATCCTGAGGTCGTCGACATGCGTCAGGAACCCGTCACTGGCCGCTTCATCACCAATGCCACCCGTTCGCCCCACAGCCTCGGACACTAGCCCCGCACTCACCGCCGATGCCCGATTGATCAACAGGCCAGAGGCGCCCGTGTCGATCTGCAGGCGCTTTCGCTTCCCATTCATCACAACATCTAGGCCCGTCCCGTAGCGCCGCGTCGGGCCGTCTTCCAGGGAAACCATCTTGAGCTTCGCCGTACTGATCGGCACAACAGGCATGCAGCTGCCTCGTTCTTCTGCCTGTAGCCGCTTGATCGTCTCCGCCGCCTCCGCCTTCTGTTCCTTCGTGCTAGTAGCGGCATCCTCGAGCGCGGTAAATCGCGCAATCTGCTGCTGCACCGTCATCCGTTCGCCAGTCTCCCCGAGCCACGCCGCGCGCAGCAACGGATCCTTTGGGGCGAGCGTCTGGGCCAACTTCAGCTGCTGTCGCGCCATGGCTGCCATCCCTGTCAGCTGCAGGTAGCGCCCGATATCGTAGTGAGTCCTCCCTAGACACGGATCAGCTTTCATCGCCGCGTCAAATGCTCCTTCGGCCTCGAAAGGTTCGCCGCGCCGGAGTGCCACCTCGCCCAGAACGGTCTTTACGCGGGCATCGTCTGGGTAGACCGCCGCTACCGATCGCATCAGCGCCTGCGCTTCATTCAGCTTGGACTGCCCAAGCTCTGCTCGAACCAGGCCGAGCTGCGCAGACAGTAGCTTCGGATCGACCTTCAAAGCCGCGGTGTAGAGGGCCTCGGCCGCCTGGTAGTTACCCGCCGCAAGCGCAATCTCCCCTTCGCCAGCGACGGTGTTGTCGACCTTGCAGGTCCGTGTCCCTTGCGCCCCCGCCATTGCCGCAGCCCCTGCCAGAGCCCACATCCCCAACGCCCACACCAAACCCCGCATCGTCCCATTATCCTCGGCCAGGTTGTCGTCGGTTGTCAGACCGCGGATCGTTCCTCTGGCAGTATCCAGCCTGCCAGACGCCGCTTCATCAATGCAATAGCCTCTTCGTTGGAGTCCACCAGCACAAACTCTCGCCCATGCCGCGCCGCCGCCTCGCCCGTGGTTCCGCTGCCCGCAAAGAAGTCCAGCACCAGCTCTCCCGGATTCGAGTGCACCTTCACGATCCGCTCCAGCACGCCCACCGGCTTTTGCGTCGGATACCCGGTCTTCTCCTTGCCCGTTGGACTCACAATCGTGTGCCACCACACATCTGTCGGCGTCTTGCCCACCGCAGCCTTCTCCGGCCCCACCAGCTCTGGCGCCATGTACGCGATCCGATCTACCGCCTCCAGGTTGAACGTGTACTGCTCCGGATCCCGCGTGTACCAGAGAATGTTGTCGTGCTTGGCTGGCCATCGCCGCTTCGTCCGCGCGCCATAGTCATACGCCCAGATGATCTCGTTCTGGAAGCACTCCCGCCCGAACACCTCGTCCAGCATCACCTTCGCATAGTGCACCTCGCGATAATCGATGTGCAGGAACAGGCTTCCTGTCTCCGTCAGCACCCGCCGCGCCTCCACCATCCGCGGCCGCAGAAATCCGATGAAGTCGTCGTAGTCATCTCCGTACCCCGCGCCGCCTGCCCCCATCTCCCCTTCGCGAAGACGTTCCGTCCGGTACCGCCGTCCGCCAAACCCAATCCGGTCGCCCGCCTCATCCCGCACCGTCCGCATCCGAGGCCGCGTCTGCCGCCGTCCCGTGTTGAACGGCGGATCAACGTAGATCAAGGCCGCGCTCCCCGTCGTCATCTCCGTGAGAACCGCCAGGTTATCGCCCTGCACGATCCGGTTCATATCTCCTCGTATCCAGTCCAGCATTGCCTCATGCGTCATCCCCCGATCGTGTCTTTGGCCTTCCGTCCCGGCCCGTGTACAGTTCCCCAAGACTCATCTTCTCAGCCGTGCCCGCCCATCACCTCATCCACGCCATGCTGACCGATATCGGTCGCTCTCGCAGCCAGAACGAAGACGCCTGCGCCATCTCTCCTGAGATCGGCGCCTTCGTCGTCTGCGACGGCATGGGCGGCGCCGCCGCCGGCGAGGTCGCCAGCCGGCTCGCCGCCAGCACCTTTCTCACTCATCTCAGCGTTCCCTCGCCAGCCACCACCAAGCCGCAGACACGCCTGCAGACTGCGATCCTCGCCGCCAACGCCCTCGTCCACAAGCGCTCTATCGACCATCCCGAGCAGGCCGGCATGGGGACTACCCTCGTCGCCCTTCTTTACGTTCCACCGCCCCTCAAGGACCGTCGCTCCGTCCCTCGCACACCCAAGCCCCGCTTTGTAACGCCGCCCGATCTCTTCCTCGCCAACGTTGGCGACAGCCGCTGCTACCGCCTTCGCTCCGGTGCCCTCCAGCAGCTCTCGCACGATCACTCCTTCGTCGAAGAACAGTTCAAAGCCGGCCAGATTACCGCTGATGAGGCCGCTACCTCGCCCATGCGCAACTACATCACCCGCGCCGTCGGCCCCCACACCCGCATTCAGCCCGATACTGACAGCTACCGCACCAAACCCGGCGATGTCTACCTCCTCTGCACCGACGGCCTTACCCGCGAGCTCGACGACGACACCCTCGCCGCCGTCCTTCGCCGAGAGCTCCCCGCCCGTCCGCCTGCGCAATCCGAGCTCGACGCTGCCTGCGCCGCTCTCATAGAGGCCGCCAACGCCCACGGCGGTCACGACAACATCACCGTCCTCCTCATCGCCGTCCTCTAAACTTCACGCATGCCCATCACACCCGTCCGCTGGGGCATCCTCGGCGCCGGAGCCATCGCCGGCCGCTTCGCCCGCGACCTCGCTCACGTCCCGGGCGCCTCCGTCACCGCCGTTTACGCGCGCCGCCTTGAGGCCGCCCACCAACTTGCCACAGCCCACAACGCCCAGGCCGTCTCCACCCTCGAAGCTCTCTTCGCCTCCGGGGTCGACGCCATCTACATCGCTACCCTTCCCGATACGCATCACGCCTTTGCTCGCGCCGCTCTCGTTGCCGGCCTGCCCGTCCTCTGCGAGAAGCCCGTCACCCGCACCCTGGCTGAGCTCGACGATCTCCTCACCCTCGCCACCACCCGCAACCTCCTCTTCATGGAAGCTATGAAGACGCCTTTTCTGCCCCTTTACCGTGCCCTCGGCGATCACCTCACCTCTCCGAAACCGCAGGAGAGCCACCCGGCAGAGCAAGGAAGTCCTTCAGATGCAGAACAGAGCATCGGCCCCATCTCCTTCGTTCAGGCCGGCAACGCGAGCGCCCATACCCCGCCCGATCACCCTTCCTGGTCCGCCGCCCTGGCCGGCGGGGCCCTCATGGCCATCGGCGTCTATCAGGCCTTCCTCGCCGTTGACTGGCTCGGACCCGCCAGCGAAACCCAAGCGCTTAGCCAGCCCTCCCGCACAGGACACGACCCCGTCGACGCCTTTACGCTCGTCCAATCCCGCCACCAGCGTGGCTTCTCCCAGCTCTACGCTGGCCTTGAGCTCGCCTCACCCGGCACCGCCACTCTTTCCGGCCCTCGTGGCTTCCTCACCATCCACAAACCCTGGTGGAATCCGTCCCGGGCCACCATCACCCCTCTCTCCGGTCCGCCCATCGAGCTCCACCACCCCGTCCTCGGCGACGGTCTGCACTACGAGACCACCCACTTCTGCAATCTCCTCCGCACCGGCCGGCGCGAAAGCCCCATCGTCACCCACGCCCACTCCCGCGCCGTCATGCATCTGCTCGATCAGGTCCGCGCCGACATTCATCTCCGCTTCCCCGGCGAGTCGCAGCCATCACTCGAGGCACTCAACACGAGGCGTTAGCGACGAGATCTTCGTCAGTCTGTCCCCGCCGCGGTCCGCCGTTGTCTCTGAGTTCTTTTGGGAGAACAAGCTCTTCATGCCAATCGTCTCTCCGGCAACATACATCTAAATTTCCTATGAACCTCGCCACCGCATCGCCTGCCTCGACCGATCTCTACTTCGAAGACTTCTTTGCCGGCCGCACCTTCAACTCCATCGGCTCCTATAAAGTGACCGCCGATGAGATCAAGGACTTCGCCCAGCACTACGATCCGCAACCCTTCCATCTCGACGAAGCCGCCGGCGAAAGCTCCTTCTTCAAGGGCCTGGCCGCCTCCGGCTGGCTTACCGCCGCCATCGGCATGCGCCTCCGTGTTCAGTCCATCCAGGTTGCTGGCGGCATGATCGGCGCCGGCGTCGAAGAGATCCGCTGGACCGAGCCCGTCCGCCCCGGTGATTCCCTTCGTACCGAGGCCGAGATCCAGGACGTCCGCCGCTCCCGCAACCGCCCCGCCTTTGGTGTCGTCCGCTCCCGCACCACCACCTTCAACCAGCGCAATCAGGTCGTCATGGTTGCCACCGTCAACTTCCTCGCGCCACTGCGCAATCCGGCCTGAGCTCTCCAGCAACGCGATCGAAGAGCCTCATCTCCAGGCCGGCAAGCGCTATGGTGTCACCGGCACCAACCGGCACGCCGCTTCTTCCAGCCGCTCCCCTGCGATCGGCCCTTGCAGCGTCAACTCCACATACCCTTCACGCGCCTGTGTGAACTGCGGCCATCTCGTCTCCATTTGCTCGGGCTTGTTCGGGTCACCCGTCTTCGCAAAGTTCGTCCAGTACCGTTCCATCGTGTCCGCTGCCTCCTCGTCCGTCGGCATCCATTCACCCTGTTCCCCATGCTGCGCATGAAAGTAATGGAACAGGAAGAACAGCTCGGTGGAGTGCATCGCTGCCTCCTGCCACGGCAGCCCGGGCGCAAACTGATACTCCCACGTCGGCGCATCATGCGCACTGTGTAGCCGCGCTACCGCCCGCGCCGGGCACCGGAACATCACATCGGTCGCAAACCGTGCGTTCGCGTCGCCCAGCCTGTGTGAGGCGTTGCCAGCCTGCGCCTCGCCGGCACCCTTCTTGTCCAGCCCGTACACCATCTCGAGCGCCCCCGCATCGGCCTTCGAGAGCTTCGCCTCAATCCTCCTCCGCACCGCGTCAGCCGCGTCCTCCTCCGGCACAATCTCCTGCACATTGTTCCCAATCATCAGCGGCACCTTCGCCTCGCGCCCCGCCGCAAACACCGCCGCCGGCGTCTCC
Organism: uncultured Acidobacteriaceae bacterium; assembly: GCA_964235665.1. Classification (GTDB taxonomy): domain Bacteria; phylum Acidobacteriota; class Terriglobia; order Terriglobales; family Acidobacteriaceae; genus Edaphobacter. The sequence continues at coordinate 1,052,858 of CAXSAY010000002.1, read as the reverse complement.
TTCAACACCCACCCATCGACACTCACGCCACGCCCGCCACGTGCCCCCGCCGGCACCTCGTGATCCGCCGCCAGCACCTCTTCGGTCGTGTGCTGCCGCATCGACTTCAGCGAATCCCCCAACTTCGCTCGCACTCCCGCCCATGCCGCTTCACTCTCAGCCGCGGTCGCCGGCGGCAGCAGCCCCAGCACCGTCCCGCTCTCCTCAATCGCCCCGGCAAACAAGCCCTTCGCTCGCTCCGACGTCATCAGCGCTCCCACATCGAGCGCCCCCGCCGACTGCCCCATGATCGTTACCCTCGCCGGATCGCCCCCAAACGACCCAATCTCTCCCTGCACCCACAGCAGCGCCGCCATCTGGTCGCGCAGCCCATAGTTGCCGCTTGCGCCCTCTGAGCCCTTTTCCCCCCGCAGCTCCGCCGCGCTCAAAAAGCCAAACACTCCCACCCGGTAGTTCACCGTCACCAGCAACACTCCACGCGGCGCCAGCGCCAGGCCATTCGCCAGGTCTTCTGAGGCCGTTCCCGCCTGGTTGCTCCCGCCATGCACGTACACCATCACCGGCAGCTTGCCGTCCTCGCCGTCGCCCTTGCCCGCCACCGCCGTCGACCACACATTCAGGTACAGGCAGTCCTCACTCGCCTCCGCCGCGAACCGATCATTCCACCCTTGTCGCTGCTGCGCGCACGCCGGCCCGAAGTGCGTCGCATCCCGCGTCGAAAACCATCGGCCCATCTCCTCAGGCGGCGCCCACCGCCGCTTCCCCGTCGGCGCCTTCGCGTACGGAATCCCCCGGAACACCGCCACCATCGCCCCACCCGCACCCCGCTCGATCGTTCCCCGCACCGCGCCGCGTGAGGTCTTCACCACCGGCCCATCACTCTCATCCGCCGCCCAGCCCGGCCGCGCCCAGAGCCCCGCCACCAACCAACACCCCAGCACCACAGCTCGCTTCATCGTCAGCATGGCAAGAGTCTAGTCCGCCGCCACACCATCGGGCGCTGCTCCCATTAATCGGCAGTCACTTCCATCGGCGACTCATACGCCGCGCGACATCCTCCATCACCTCAGAGACGGGAAGCAGCCGCCAAGCTCTCATCCGGCCGCAAAGGTGCTGCTACCCGGCCAACTCCCCCAGCAACTCCTTCACGGCCCGCCGGATTGGCCTCAGATCCAAGCTCACAGCATGCGTCTCCGCCTCAAAGCTCGTGGCCAGCGCATCCAGGCCAAACAGCGCGCGCGGCAAATGCGGAAACAGAACCTGCCCCATCAGCCGCTCCGTCAACACCGCACTTCGCTTCGGCGACACGCGAAACGTTCTCCGCACGTAGGCACTCAAACGCGCATGCACCTGAGTAAACAGCACATCAAAGTACAGCGCAGACTGCTCCGGAAAGCGTTCACTCTCGGTCATGCTCAGACGGCACATCCGCACCGTGGGCCCGTACAGAATCGTCTGGAGGTACTGCCCGCAAAACAGCACCAGTGCCTCCAAAGGATGGTCCGAGTAGTCCGGAGGCTCTTTCAGCCGCGTCAGAAACAACCCGCGCACCAGCTCAATCACCGCCAGAAACAGCTTTTCCTTGCTCTCAAAATGCGCATACAACGATCGCTTCGACGTCTTCGCCCGGCTGGCCACCAGATCCATCGACGCGCGCTCGAACCCCATCTCCAGAAACACATCCTTCGCCATCCATAGAATGTGCTCCCGCAGTTGATCGCCCCGTCGCGCCATGCTCTATTGTCTCTCAGCGCGGCGGGTTGACATCAAAGTAAACTATACCGTACCGTTTTCTCATCGGGCGGCTCGCAGCAGGATCGAGCGGCCAGCCAAGGAGATCGTCATGATCGTCATCACCACACCCACCGGAGCCATCGGCCAGAAGGTCCTCAAACAGCTCCTCGAAACAAAGGAAGACCTTCGCATCATCGTTCGCGACCGCTCCAAACTTCCCTCGAATCTGCGTGGAGGGGTTCAAGTCATCGAGGGGTCACACGGAGACGCCGAGGTCGTCAATCAGGCCTTCAGCGGTGCCGACTCCCTCTTCTGGGTCGTCCCTCCTGACTTCGGGGCAGACAGCCTGGACCAGGCGTATGTCGGCTTCACGCAGCCTGCGGCCGCGGCCATCAGCAGGCACGGCGTCAAACGGGTCGTCGTCGTCTCTGCTCTCGGCCGCGGCTGGCCCCGGCACACCGGCTATATCTCGGCCTCGCTCGCCATGGACGATCTCATCGAAAGCACCGGCGTCAGCTGCCGCATCCTCACGATGCCCGGCTTCATGGACAACATGCTTCGCCAGGTACAACCCATCCGCGATCAGGGCATGTTCTTCGGCCCGCTCGATCCCGACCGCAAGGATCCCTACTGCAGCACCGGAGACATCGCCGCTATCGCCGTGAAGTGGTTGCTCGATCCCTCCTGGACCGGCCAGCAAGATGTACCGGTGCTCGGCCCCGAAGACATCTCCTCGAACGACATGGCGCACATCCTCTCGGACGTTCTCGGCAAGCCCGTGCGCTACCAGCAGATTCCCTTCGCCGCCCTCAAAGCCCAACTCAGCGGTCGTGGCGCCTCGGAAGCCATGGCACAAGGCATGATCGACATGATGGTCGCGAAAAATGAAGGTCTCGACCACGTCGTACCCCGCACTCAGGACGGGTTCACTCCCACTACATTTCGGCAATGGTGCGAAGACACCCTCAAGCCAGCCGTTCTCGGCTGATCTCCGGACGGTTCCACAGTCTGCTGCCCCACGAACACGACGGTGCAAGACGCGTTCGTGGGGCAACCAACCTCACGTTTGAAGGACACGCTCGTGGCCATGCCTGTCGTCTCAGGCGCGCGTACCCCGGCGGCAAAGAACTTCGGCTAGCCGTTACCGCTTCGCCTCAAGCCCCTTACTGGTCAGCATGAGTGATTGGAGGTCCACCGCCATCTCCCGCCGAAACCGCAGCTCCGCACCCTGAGCAATCCGTCCCAGCACCGCCTCGTTCCCCGCCTGCCGCGCCTGCAGATATCCTGTCACCTCGTAGATGAAGTTCAGCATCGCGGCCTCCGCCATCGCCTGCTTCTCGGCATCCGTCAGCTTCGCCAGTGCCGGCCGGTTCGCCACCGCCCAACGCACCTGCTCACGAACCGCCTGCAGCGTCGCCGGAGAGCTCTCCCCGCCGTTCGCCATCGCCCAGTTCAGCACCCAGTAGCTTGCCAGTGCATCCGCCAGGTCTCCGCCGCGGAGTCCATCCGCGCTCACCATCCCCGCCCACCGCACCACAGGGTCACTCCCCCGCAGATTGCGCGCGATCGCCTCGACCTGCGCGCCATTGAGCCGCCGTTCCAAACCTCTCACAAACTCCGCCTGCACCTGCGCCGAAACTGCTGCATCTCGCGCGTAGGTCGTCGTTCCCACACCGTGAGTCGCTGCCGTAGACGCCAGCCGCCCACTCAGCGCCCCCGACGATCGTGCGGTCGGAACCACCCTCGCATCCTCGGCAATCATCTCGTCGCATATCGCCGACGACGCACACGGATGCAGCACCACAGACTGCAAAATCGAAGATGCCGTCGACACCATCGATCCCGTCTGCCCCTGCGCGTAGAGCCCGCACCCGAGTGCCAGCAGCACCGTCACTAGCCCGCTTCGTACAACGTTCAGCAAACCAGGCGATCGCATAGGCCAAGCATAGCCCGCAACCATCCGCTCCCGTACACAGGAAAGTCCCCGGGAACGGTACGCCCGGGGACCCGAAATAACGTGACCTTCGTTTGTTTCCTTTGAATCCAGCTACCAATCCAGGGTCGCGGGCAGAAACTCCGCAAACAAATCGTCGTAGAACGGCTTCAACTGTTTCAGGTCCGGCTTCGTGTGCGCCTTGGAGTACAAGTCATACGGGTTAAAACGATTCACCCAGGTAAGCATGGCCCTGTCCTGTTCGTTCAGCAGGTGCCCATACGCCCCATGCCGATGCCACGCATAGAACGAGTGGTAGCGCAACATGTACAGCGCCTCGATCGGCAGATAGTTCTTCATCACCTCGTAGATGTAGCCATCGTGGCCGAAACTCAGGTGAACCTTGTCCAGCCCGCAGCTCGGCTCGTAGATGCCGTACTTGGTCTGGTACAGCGCATTCGTGCTGTCCGGGTTCGCCGCAAAGTACTCCGGAAACACCACGTCGTTCGAGTACCCGCAGCCAACCGGGAACGTATCGCCTACCACGCCCCACTGCGGTTCCCCGTAGAGACACAGCACCTTGCCCAGATCATGCACAAAGCCCGTCAGCACCATCCATCGCGGCTCATGGTTCGCCCGCATCGCCTCGCTCGTCTGCAGCAAATGCTCGATCTGCGTCAGATCCGTATCCGGGTCGCTGTCGTCGATCAGCGTGTTCAGGTACTCGGCCGCCTCCCACACTGTCTTCTTTCCGCGCGTCAGGCCAAAGTACTGCTTCTCCTTGCCCAACACGTAGTCCATCGTCTGAAACTCATGGTTCAGCCGGTAGAACTCCGCCACGCCCGGGTTAGCCTCGGCGTCGTACTGCCGGAACTCGGTCTCGCTTTTGCCCTCTTTGTACCGCCCGGCAAGAAACTCATCCCACTCGTCCAGATCACCCAGCGGTCCGTTCGCAACTGGCAGCGCAGTACTCATCGGAAGACACCTCGGCGTACGCTGGTAACGCTCCCAGCGATTGGAATCTCACTATACGCCGCAGGAAAAATCCCTAGCAACTTCTAATGCGCTCTATCCGCAGACTTCTACGAAAACCGCGTCTGCCGCCACAGCCGCAACCCGCACCCCACAACACTGATCGCCAGCAACACACTTAGCGCCGCCACCCACCGCCCGTTCATCGCGAGCGGCGGCACCACCGCATGCCACGCCAGCCAGACAAACACCCCGCACGCGGCGATCACAATCGCGAAGTCCCACCATCGTCGCCGCTCACCCGCCCCGCCAAACTCGTCCCCACCCTGCGCCGCCAGCACCTTGTAATAGTCCAGGTCATACCGCATGCACTCCCGCTCGAGCGCCTCGTTCTTGCTCGTATGCTCCGCCCCCGCCGCCCGCGCCGTCGAGATCGCCAGCGCCCCCAGAATCATCAGCGCTGACCCGCCCAGCACCAGCAATCGCTGCTCCCGCGCCGCGCCCGCTAGCTCGCCAAACACCAGCGCTCCCCACGCCAGCCCCCACAGCTGGTTCGTATTCGACAGCGGGATCCCTCGCCCGATCCCCAGATACTTCGCTGCGAACTGCTGAAAGATGTCCCCGATCACCCATACAAACCCACCCAGAAACAACCAGAACAGCACCGGCTTGATCGCCCCGGTCTGAAACGCACGAAAGCCAGACCCAGGTCCACTCCCGCTATCGAGCGTCCACACCAGCAGAAGCATCGTCACGAGCTCGCCCACCGTAAACGCCGTCACAAACGACAGCGGATTCATCCCGCTCAGGTACGCCTTCCGGTACGGCACATACATCGTGCCCCACATCACACTCGCCCCCGTAGCCGCTAGGATTCCGCCCACGGCATGCCCGCCTGCAGGCGAGCTCACACCCCCACCATGGATCGTGCTGAACCCCAGCATCACCGCCGCGATCACGATCAGCACCGCCCCTGCCACCACCTTTGCAATGTTTCCTCGACTCGCTCCATCGAGCTCGCGAAACAACACCCGCCCCCACAGGAGGCCGATCAGCGAGTTTGTATTCCATAGCGGAAACGCCACCGCCAGCCCCACATCGCGAATCGCAAACACCGTCAGCGTATTCGCCACCGCCCACAGCGCCCCTGCCAGCAGTGCCCACACGATCAGGTGCTTCTTCTCGGTCAGGTCCGCGTACACATACGTCGTCCCCTTCAGCAGCGTCGGAAACGTCCATCGCGCCGTAAATACCCCCGCCACCATGCAAAGTGAGATCACAAATGGGCTAAATCCCGCCACCACCAGCTTTGTCGGCGCCTCCGCCGCACCCAGCCACACGCCGGCGGTCAACCCGCACAGCACCCCCAGGGCATGGAAGCTCTTACCCTCACCCGCCCGCTCCGCCTGCGTCCGCACCACGCGGATCCCCTCACGCATCAATGCAGCACCACCAGGAGCACCACGCCACCCAGCAGCACTACCACCGGGATCCAGAAATGGCTGTCCGTCAGCACCGCCTTCGTCATCTCACTCGCCCGCATCGCCTCGGCCTCACTTCCAAGCAGCTACGACAACCCAGCATCGGCATCCGTCCGTGGATCGACAGGGAACTCTCTCAGGAATCGTCGTTGTCTCGACCAACAATGAAGCTACGTAGCGAGCCCCGCGTCTCGTCTACGATCGCCTCAAGCCGTCGTCTGCTTAGCACGCGAACCTACGTCGCCCTGGCGCACCCTGTCAAGCAACATAGGCCACTAGCCTCAGGCCATCAGAATTTGTGAAACATAAAGAACGCCGCCGCGATCAGACAGCAAAACGCCGCCGCATGATTCCAATGCAGACGATCTCCGAAGTAAAACACGCTGAACACCCCGAAAACAGCCAGCGTTATCACCTCCTGCATCACCTTCAGCTGATCGGGAGAAAACGTTGCCGCACCCATCCGGTTGGCGGGCACCTGAAGGCAATACTCAAATAGGGCGATCGACCAGCTAATCAGGATCACCTTCCACAACGACACCTCCCGATACTTCAGGTGTCCATACCAGGCAAACGTCATAAAGATGTTCGAGCCAATCAGCAGCAGAACCGTGCGCATCCCCAGTTCGATGCGAGTGTCCTCACACCGTTGCCGCCCTCGGCGTCAGTCTACCCTCGCCCCCGAAACCGGTTCAGCACCCGCCGATCCCGCCCCATCGGCTTCGCCACCGGCAACACCTCAAACTGCATCGCTACTTTCCGCTCCGCCGCTACCTTCAGCCGCATCTCCTTGCTCGCCTCGGTCTCCGCGTAGAGGCCCTGCGCCTTCGCTGCCGGCCCGCGCACATCAGCAAGCGCCAGCACCCCCACCACAAACTCGCCGCCATCGTTCTTTACCCGTAGCGTGTCGCCGACCTTCACATCCCGCGCCGCCTTCGCCGTCACCCCATTCGACTCAATCCGCCCCAGCTCGCACGCCTTGGACGCCAGCGCCCGTGTCTTAAAGAACCGCGCCGCCCACAGCCACTTATCCATCCGCACCGTATCCATACTCACCATTCTCCCGCATCGGGCGCTCTCCAGCCTCCACACCGCGATTCCCCCTTGACGTCACCACCGCACCCGGCGAACAATCGTTCCGTTCGTCGCACTTCCTTCGGGTACGCAGCGAACTGTCTCACCGGGCCCCGACCACACCTCCCCCAGGAATGAGGTCTAAAGCCATGAGCACACTGCCCCCGTCGTCCCCCTCGCCCGAGCCCGCCCTCAACCCCGCCCAACTCAACCTGGACAAACTCAACGCCTTCGTTGGCCGCTTCGTCGGCGATCTCGGTGCCGCCGTGCATGCCGGCATGGTTGTCCTCGGCGACAAGCTCGGCCTCTACACAGCTCTTGCCGCCCATCCCATGACCCCCGCCGAGCTCGCCGCCGCCACCCACACCGACGCGCGCTACGTCCAGGAGTGGCTTAGCTCTCAGGCCGCCGGCGGCTACGTCACCTACGACGAGACCACCAGGACCTTCAGCCTCAGCCCCGAACAAGCCTTCACCCTCGCCCACGAAGACAGCCCCGCCTATCTGCCCGGCGCCTTTGAGCTCGCCCTTGGCGCCCTCGCCGCCGTCCCCCGCATCGAGCAGTCCTTCCGCACCGGTGCCGGCATGGGCTGGCATGAGCATGCCGAGGCCGTCTTCCATGGCTGCGAAAAGTTCTTCCGCCCCGGCTACGCCGCCAACCTCGTCCCCTCCTGGATCCCCGCCCTTAATGACGTCCAGCCCAAACTCGAGCGCGGCGCCCGCGTCGCCGACGTTGGCTGTGGCCTCGGCGCCTCCACCCTTCTGCTCGCTCAGGCCTTCCCAAACTCCAGCTTCTTCGGCTTTGACTACCACGATGGGTCCATCGCCGCCGCCCGCGCCTCCGCCACCCGCCAGAACCTCGCCGGCCGCCTCAGCTTCGGCGTCACCTCCGCCATGCAATACCCCGGCAACGACTATGACCTGGTCACCGTCTTCGATTGCCTGCACGACATGGGCGATCCCGTCGGCGCCGCTCGCCACATCCTCCAGTCCCTCAGCTCCGATGGCACCTGGATGATCGTCGAGCCCTTCGCCAATGACCGCATCGAAGACAATCTCAACCCCGTCGGCCGCGTCTACTACAGCTTCTCCACCCTGCTGTGCACCCCCTGCGCCAAATCGCAGGAAGGCGGCCTCGCCCTCGGCGCCCAGGCCGGCGAAGCCCGCATCCGCGAGGTGGTGCTTGCCGCCGGGTTTACCCGCTTCCGTCGTGCCGCCGAAACCCCCTTCAACCTCGTCTACGAAGCCCGCCCCTGACCCCTGAGCACCAGCAGCGGCCCGCCCTGCGCGAGTCTCGCCCTCCCTCGTCCGCAAGGCGTAGCATCAAGGACATCAGGTCACATCGACCGCCGAGGTTCTGCCATGCAGCGTCGCGCCTTCCTCCAGCAAGCCGCCACCACCGCAGCCCTCGCTGCCACGGAGCCCCTCCACGCCTCCGCCGCCACCCCCTCGCGCCAGATCGCCCGCCGTCCCCTCGGCAAGACCGGCGAGCAGCTCTCGATCATCGGCTTCGGCGGCATCGTCGTCATGAACGAAGAGACTGGCGCCGCCTCGAACGTCGTCGCCGAGGCCGTCGATCGTGGCGTCAACTACTTCGACGTCGCCCCCAGCTACGGCAACGCGCAGGAGCGCCTCGGCCCCGCCCTAGCCCCATACCGCAAGAACTGTTTCCTCGCCTGCAAGACCGAAGGCCGCAAACGCGACGACTCCCGCGCCCAGCTCGAAGAATCTCTTCGCCTGCTCCGGACCGACCACGTCGACCTCTACCAGTTCCACGCCCTCACCAAGATGTCCGACCTCGATACCGTCCTCGGCCCCGGCGGCGCGATCGAAACCATGGAGGCCGCCAGGAAGGAAGGCAAGATCCGCTTCATTGGCTTCTCCGTTCACTCCGCCGAAACCGCCCTCGCCGCCATGGATCGCTATCCTTTCGACACGGTCCTCTTTCCCGTCAACTGGGTCCTCTTCTCGCAGGCCAACTTCGGCCCGCAGATCCTCAAGAAGGCGCAGGAGAAGGGAATCGGTATCCTCGCCCTCAAAGGCATGGCCAAGACCGTCTGGTCCGCCGATCAGAAAAAAGACCATCCCGAGCCCAAGTGCTGGTACCAGCCCGCCACCTTCCCGCATGAGGCCTCACTCGGCCTGCGCTGGACCCTTGGCCATCCCGGCGTCACCGCCGCCCTCCCTCCCGGCGATGAGAAGTACTTCCGCCTCGCTATGGACGTCGCCCAGAACTTCAAGCCGCTCGATCACGGCGAAGAGCAGGCCCTGCTCGGCCGAGCCGCTGGCGTCGAACCCATCTTCCATCTCGGTAACGACGTCTAGCCCAGCCCGCCGCCCGCCACCCCCTCTCGGCAGACACGCGTCCGCAGTTTGTAACTCATTATCCTCGCGGCGTACCATTCCGCGACACCCATCCTTCGCTTCCCCCGGAGATCCGATGCTCTCTCGCCGCTCTTTCGTCGGCAACGCCGCCACCGCCGCCACGGGCCTCGCCATCGCGTCCGCCACCTCCATGACCGCGAAGTCTTACGCCCAGATCGCCGGCGCGAACGACCGCGTCCACTTCGCCGTCATCGGCCTGAACAGCCGCGCCTACGCCCATCTCTCCTCGCTTGGGGCCAACAAGAAAGACGCCCGCATCACCCACGTCTGCGACGTCGATTCGACCATCCTCGACAAGTTCACCGCCGCAACCACCAAGTCCATGGGCGACGCCCCAACGCCCGAAAAAGACTTTCGCAAAGTCCTCGCCGCCAAAGACGTCGACGTGATCACCATCGCCACCCCCGACCACTGGCACGCCCCCATGGCCATCCTCGGCCTGCAGGCCGGCAAGCACGTCTACGTCGAAAAGCCCTGCTCCTACAACCCGCAGGAAGGCCTCTGGCTCATCGAAGCCCAGAAGAAGTCAGGCAAGCTCTGCCAGATGGGCTCGCAGCAACGCTCGTCCCCGCACACCATCGAGATCGTTAATAAGATCCACTCTGGCGTCATCGGCCACGCCTATTGGGCAGAGACCTGGTACACCAATCGCCGCAAGCCCATCGGCGTCGGCGAGGTCATCCCCGTCCCCGCCACCCTCGATTGGGATCTCTGGCAGGGACCCGCCCCACGCCAGGACTACAAGAGCAACGTCCACCCCTACAACTGGCATTGGTTCCAGGTCTGGGGCACCGGCGAGGCCCTCAACAACGGCACCCACGAGGTCGACGTCGCCCGTTGGGCCCTCGAGGTGGAAAACCCCTCCCGCATCACCGCCGGCGGCGGCCGCTACGCCGCAAAGGATGACTGGCAGTTCTACGACACCCTCGACGTCTCCTTTGAGTACCCCGGCAAACTCATGACCTGGAAGGGCGACTGCATCACCGGCAAGAAGACCTACAACCGCGAGCGCGGCGTCGCCGTCCACGGCACCGAAGGCACCGTCATCGTCGATCGTGACGGCTACGAGGTCTACGACCTCAAAGACAAGATGACCTCGAACTACCGCGTGCCCGCTAAGCCCGCCACCAGCTCGACCGATCTCGTCGGCGCCGACTCCATGACCGACGCCCACTTCGCCAACCTCATCAGCACGGTCCGCGGCCAGGGCAAACTCAACCAGCCCGTCGCCCAGGGCAACGTCGCCGTCACCCAGCTCCAGCTCGCCAACATCGCCTGGGCCACCCGCCGTTCCCTCGCCCTCAATCCCGCCACCGCCGCCATCCTCAACGACACCGAAGCCACCAGCATGACCAAACGAGCCACCTACGCCAAAGGCTGGCAACCGAAGGTCTAACGTCAACCCGCGGCGCTTCAACATCACGGCGCCATCGGCAGCCACGGCAGCACCTCTCGTCCCATCGCAAGCGGCTATAAGGCTAGCGGTCGCACGCCAGCGGCTACAGCGCAAAGTCTCCGTCCCCGCAATGCTTCGTTATCACTCCGAGCGCAGCGAGGAATCCCGCATTCGCTCGAACGATGGAGCGAAGCGACGTACCTCGCCGGCGCCACCCCGCGACACTGTCATCCCCACAGACATCTCCACAGAAACAAGGGGCAGCTTTCCAGCCCCAAAAGCTCCAGTCCATCCCTAAACTTCGCTCCATCAGCAAACCGACACTCTAAACCCCTGTCTAACGTCCGCATTCTCATGAGGACAACCATGCGCCCCCTTTCCGCCGCCATCCTGCTCCTCACCGCAGCTTCTTCCTCTCTCGTCTCCCAGGCACCACTCTCCGTCCTTCCCTCCAACCAGAACTGCCCCGTCGCCCTCGTCGCCCAGCCGCGCTTCGATCAGGGCATCCTCCCTGCCGCTCCCCACCGCCCCCGTCGCGCCGGCGTCTCCCTCTCTCTCGAAGACCTCACCGGCCGCCACCTCCTTGGCGCGGACGTCCTCCTGCGCGGCACCCCCGTCCGCCACGGAGTTCAGCCCGCCTCGTCCACCGCCGGTTCCGCCGCCTCGCCCACCCGCACCGTTCACATCCAGACAGCCGGCGAAACCCCCGGCACCCTTGCCGCCGATCTTTGGCTCTCCGAGGCCGCCACCATCACCACCGTCACCCTCACCGCCATCAGCTACGCCGACGCCCCCGCCTGGCACGCCGGCCCCGACGCCACCTGCACCACCACCCCCAACGGCCATCTCCTCATCGGCCGCCTTCGCTGACCCCGGGGTTCCTCTCCGCCTCACCCCCAGGCAGACCTCCGCAGGCTCACCCGCACCACAAACCGAAGACATCGCCACCCCGAAAATTCTTCTTGGCTCCGGCAGCCAGGTCCTGCTACCGTCGCTCTGGCTGAGTCACTACAGCACCGAAAGAGCTGCTTTCCTTGAAGAAACTCTGTCGTCTTGTTCTGCCCGTTCTCCTGGCTGTTCTTGCCGTCTCCTCGTCTCTCGCACAGGATCCCCAGCCACGTCTCCGGGGCGCAATCCGCGAAGGCGCGCGCACGCTTCTCGCCAACTCCCGGCCGCCCCGCGCGCTCCACGGACAGGACCTCGGCCCCATCCCCGATGCCACGCCCGTCCCCGGCATCACCCTCGTCTTCCGCCGCTCCGCCGCGCAAGAGGCCGATCTCCAGGCTCTCCTCGCCGACCAGCAGAACTCCTCGTCCCCCAGCTTCCATCACTGGCTCACTCCCGAAAGCTTCGGCCGCCGCTTCGGCGTGGCCGACTCCGATCTCGATGCCACCCGCCGTTGGCTCACCGCCCAGGGCTTCAGCGTCACCGGCGTCTCCCGCGCCCATGACCGCATCACCGTCTCCGGCAGCGCCGCCCAGGTCCGCGTCGCCTTCGGTGCCACTCTCCATCACTATCGGGTCGACAACGAGCTCCACCTCGCCCCGGCCAGCGATCTGTCGCTTCCCGCCGACCTCGCCCCCCTCGTCACCGCCGTTCTTCATCTCTCGGACTTCCGCCCCCATCCCCAGGCCAAAGCGCCGGCTCGCCCCCGTCCCGCCTTCACCTCGTTCTCGACCGACGAGCACTTCCTCACCCCCAAAGATCTCGCCGTCATGTACGACACCGGCTCCACCTACACCGGCACCGGACACTCCATCGCCGTCGTTGGTCAGTCTTTCGTCAACACCTACTTCCCCTCCGCCATCGGAACCTTTCAGACTCTCGCCACCACGAACAGCTCCCTTTACTCCGTCCTCGTTCCCGGCTCCGGCGTGGAGGCCATCTCACCCGGCGACGCCTTTGAGTCCGAGCTCGATCTCGAGTACAGCTCCGGCATGGCTCCCGGCGCCCACATCTACCTCGTCTACGTCGGCAGCGATCCCAGCTACGGCGTCTTCGACGCGCTCGCCTACGCCATCGACCAGAACCTCGCTGAGGTCGTCTCCATCAGCTACGGCCAGTGCGAGACCTTTCTCAGCGCCACCGATGTTCAGCAGGGAACCGCCCTTCTCGAGCAGGCCGCCCTCCAGGGACAAACCATCGTCGCCGCTACCGGCGACGCCGGCGGCACCGCCTGCGCCCAATACGACACCTTCGGGCAGTTCACCACAGCCGAGCAGCAGGCCCTCACCGTCGAGTACCCCGCCAGCAGTCCCCTGGTCACCGCCGTCGGCGGCACAGAGATGGCCGCCTCAACCTACGCCTCCGGTCCTTCTCCCTTCTGGGCGCCGTCCCCTGTCAATGGCGACCTCGTCGCATCGCTCCTCTCCTATGTCCCGGAGATCGCCTGGAACGAGGGCTCTGCAAACTCCGGCATCTTCGCGGGCGGCGGCGGTGCCAGCTCCGCCTTCCCCCGCCCCTCGTGGCAGACCCAGTTTCCCGGCCTCCCTTCAGGAACCACTCGCATCCTCCCGGATATCGCGTTTCAGGCCTCCGCCGACAGCCCCGGCTTCCTCCTCTGCTCGGACGACCAGAACTTCCTCGCGTCCGAGGGGCAGACCTCCAGCTGCTCCGAGGGCCTCCTCGGCAGCAACGACCAGTACACCATCGCCGGCGGCACCAGCTTCGCCGCCCCCACCTTCGCCGGCATGGTCGCGCTCCTCAACCAGCAGCAGGGAAGCGCGGGCCAGGGCAACCTCAATCCCTTGCTATACAACGTAGCTGCGACCAGCCCATCCGTCTTTCACGACATCACCACCGGCTCCACCGCCTGCATCCCTGGCGCATACCGCTGCGGCGCCCCCGGCCAGACCGGTTTTGCCGCCGCTCCCGGCTTCGATCAGGCCACCGGCCTCGGCAGCCTGGACTTCGGCCTCCTTCTCGCCGCGCTTCCAACCCCGCACTCCCCGTCGCTTGAAACCACCCTCGTCCAGCTCACAACCGGCAGTGACAGCGTTGCAGTCGGCGGCTCAGACCCCTTTCAGATCTCCGTCGGCTCGCTCATCCGTCCAGAAGGTGAGACCACCCCGACCGGCACCGTCGCTGTCGCCGTGGATGGCGTCGTCGTCGACACCGCTCTTCTTCTCGTCCCCAAGCCGGGGACGCAGGATGCTACCGTGTACTACACCTTCGTCGGCCCATCCCTCGCCGGCTCTCACCTGCTTACCGCCACCTACTCCGGCGACGGGACCCACGCGCCTTCCTCGAGCACCTACCCCATCCTCGTCGGCAACGTCACCGCCACCGGCAGCATCTCGCTCACCGCCGGCAACATCACCCTGCCCGCCAACGGCTCCACCACCAGCACCGTCCTTGTCGTTCCCTCGGGCGGCTACAACGGTGAGCTCCTGTGGTCGCTCGCTTTTGTCAGCGACAACGGCCAGAACCTCACCGCCTGCTACGACATCGCGCCCCTTTCGATCAAGGGCAACACCTCTACTACCCTTGCACTCGGTACGGGCACCGCCTGCTCGGCCCCGCTGCCGGCCGCGCGTTCGTCCGCTCGTCCGCTCTCCGTCCACTCCCCGGCAGGCTCGGCCCGCTCCGCCTCCTGGCGCACCAGCTCTGCCGTCACCCTCTCCGCCCTTCTTCTCTGCGCTCTCGTTCCCTCTGCCCGTCGCCGCTCGCTCGCCCTCTTGTGCCTTCTCCCCGTCCTTGCCGTCGCGCTCACCACCCTGTCCGGCTGTGGTGGCGGTGGCGGCTCGAGCGCCCCCGCCGCAACCTCCACGTCGCCCGGCAGTGGCTCCCCGTCCGCATCGGCTGTGGTCTACACCTTCGCCCTCACCGGCACCGACTCCGTCAATGGTTTCATCCAGTCCTCCACCAACTTCACTCTCACCGTCCAGTAAGCGCTAACCCCCGCAACTCGCTTCCTGCTCGCGTTAACCACCTCGTAACGATCTGAATACCGTGCCCCGCTTCGTGTCATCCCTCTGCCCCGTCTGTGGCATCCTCGGCACAGAAAGCGCACGACACACTTCTTGCATGCGTTACGCCCGCTAGTCTCCAACCGGCGCAACCAAGGAGGATCGATCATGGCAGCAGAGAACGACCAGCCGTCCATTCCCCAAGCGTCCCGACTCCTTTCCTGCTTCCTCTCCGCCGCCGTGGATGGCCCGGAGAACAACGCCATCATGCTCTGCGAAGTCATCGGCAACGAGATCCAGAGCATCTCCCTCCGCGTCGCCGCAGACATGATGCTGCCGTACCCCACCGAAGGCACCGCCTGACCCGCTCTGCCGGCTGATCCGCCATCGCATTGAAGCACCAGGACCGCCTCGTGCGTGATCCTCCGATCGGAACGCGGCGGGTCCCTTCCTGCGTCTTCTTACGCGATCATGCCTGCCCCTGCTCCGGCACGCGTTACCCTACATCCAACCGCGGCACACTCTCCGGCCGTTCGCACTCCATCGGTGTCCTCCGGCCGGGCTAAACTGATGTCGGCCCGCTATGAAAGCTCTCCGTCCACTCCTGCTGCTTGCCTCGCTTCTGGCAGCCGCGTCACCGCTCGCGCCCCCGCAGGAAAATGCGGCGACCGAACAGCCGGTCGGCATCCTCGTCTCTCGCACTGCCGCCGAGGCCGACGCGGCACGACAGGCGCTTCAGGCCGGAGCCAACTTTCCCGTCCTCGCCAAAGAGAAGTCGATCGATCCCTCCTCGGACGATGGCGGCTATCTCGGTTCACTCCGGGAAGCCCATCTCCCTCCCGATCAGCGCAACCTCCTCCTCCGCATGCGCCCGGGTCAGGTCACTCCCGTCCTTCGCGTTCCGAACGGCTTTGCCATCCTCACCGTCTTCGCCACAGCTCCTCGAACCGAGGACCTCGATGCCCGTGACATCGTCGGGCTCACCCTCTCCGGCGCCGTCCAGCAGGGGATCAGCCTCTCCGGTGCGGATGAAGCCGGCGTCGTCTTCAACGCCTATCCCAAACCGGACGGCTGGAATCGCGATCTCAGCCAGCCCTGCGCCATCCGGAAGAAGTCCCTCGCCGGCGCCATCGCGCGCACCCGCGCCTTTCTTGCATCGCCCGACGTCCAAACCATCTCTCCCATCCAGAAGCAGCAGGCGCACGCCGCCCTCGCCCAGCTCAGCGCCTACACCGGCGACATGGAGACCTCCGTCAGCGAGTGGAAGCTGGCCTACAGCATCGCCCAGACCAGCGCCCCCGGCACCCTTCCCTACACGCTTCAAAGTCTCGGCCTGACCCTCCTCCATCTCGCCGAGATGAAGAACGGCGCCTATCGCGATGGCGGCAAGCTCGACCTCTTCCCCCCGCTCCAGCCCGGACTCGCCTTCCCCGACGGAAGCGCCGCCCGAGAGGCCATTCACTACTTCGAGGCCTACCTGGCCCTTGTGCCAGACGACCTGGACGTTCGCTGGCAGCTCAATCTTGCCTACAGCACCGTCGGCGGCTACCCGGCCGAAGTCCCGGCAAAGTTCCTCCTGCCGCCGGACGCCTTTGCCTCGAAAGAGACCATCGGCCGTTTCGAGGATGTCGCTCTGCCCGCTGGTCTCAACAACTTTAGTCAGGCCGGCGGCATCGTCATCGACGACTTCGACGGCAAAGGCCAGCTGGATATCGTTGCCTCCAGCTGGGACATGTGCGAGCCGCTTCACCTCTTCCACAACAACGGTGACGGCACCTTCACCGATCGCAGCGCCGCCGCTGGTCTCGGCGATCAGCTCGGCGGTCTCAACCTCGTGCAGGCCGACTACAACAACGATGGCTGCATGGATCTGCTCGTTCTCCGCGGTGGCTGGCAGCTCCCGATGCGTCGCTCCCTCCTCCGCAACAACTGCGACGGCACCTTCACCGACGTCACCGTGCCAAGCGGCCTCGGCGGCGTCGTCACCGCCACCCAAACCGCCGCCTGGGCCGACATCGATAACGATGGCCTTCTCGATCTCTTCATCGGCAACGAGAACGCCCCCAGCCAGCTCTTCCGCAACAAGGGCGACGGTACCTTCGACGACATCTCGCACGCCGCCGGCATCGATCAGACCGCCTTCAGCAAAGGTGTCGCCTCAGCCGACTACGACAAGGATGGCTTCGTCGACTTCTACGTCTCAAACGCCACCGGTCCCAACCTCCTCTATCACAACAATCACGACCGCACCTTTACCGAGGTCGGCCGCCAGGCCGGCGTTCAGGCGCCCTTCTTCAGCTTCGCCACTTGGTTCTTCGACTATGACAACGATGGCTGGCCAGACCTCTATGTCGGCAGCTACTTCAACTCGGTCCAGCAGGTCGTGCGCAGCCGCCTTGGCCTGCCCGTCGCGGTCGAGACCCTGAAGCTCTACCGCAACCTCCGTAACGGCTCGTTCGAGGACGTCACCGCGCAGGTCGGCCTCGACAAGGTCTTCATGCCCATGGGTGCCAACTTCGGCGACGTCGACAACGATGGCTTCCTCGATCTGTACCTCGGCATGGGCAGCCCCTCCTTCGGCGGCATGGTTCCCCATGCTCTGCTGCGCAACGGGGAGGGCCACACCTTCACCGACATCACCGCCTCCTCCGGCACCGGCGAGCTGCATAAAGGCCATGGCGTTGCCTTCGCCGATCTCGAGCGTCGCGGCGTCGAAGATATCGTCGCCTCAAACGGCGGCGCCGTTCCCTCAGACCAGCACACCCTTCGCCTCTTCCGTAATCCCGGAAGCTCCAACGACTGGCTCAACCTCCATCTCCTCGGCGTCAAGAGCAACCGGTCCGCCGTCGGCGCCGAGATCAAGGTCACCGTCCAAAACGACGGGCACCCTCGGCTCTCCCTCTATCGCACCGTCGGCGGAACAAGCTCCTTCGGCGGCAACCCGCTCGAGCAGCACATCGGGCTCGGTCGCCACGCCCACATCCTCAGCCTGGACGTCTGGTGGCCAGCGACCAAGACCACGCAGCACTTCACCCAGGTCGCGATAAATCAGTTCCTTGCCCTCAGGGAGTTCGACACGGCCTACACCCGGCTGGAACCATCCTCCGTCCGCCTTCGCGCCGCGGCGACCCCGCACGGAGCACGCTAGTGCGGCTGCTCCTGCTCCTTGCTCTCCTCTTTGGCCCACCCGTCGCTCTCTCGGGCAGCCCAGCACCAGAGTCGCATCCCGCTCGCGGCATCGTCGTCCGGGTTGATAGGCGCGCCAGGCGAATCGACATCTCTTGCGATGCCATCCCCGGGTATATGAGTGCCATGGAAATGTCCTTCGCCGTGGCGGATGCGCCGGCGCTCGCGAGCCTCAAGCCAGGCGCCCCCGTCACGTTCCTTTCCGTCCTTCACGGCAAGACCCTCTTTGCCGAGCACCTCCAGCCCGCCTCCACGGCCAGCTTTGCCCGGGAGCCGCTCGAGGCTGGTACCCTCACCACCCTCAACGCGATCGTCGATCCCTCCCTGCGCGTGAAGGCCGTCCCGCCTGGCGAGCAGGTGCCTGACTTCACCCTCACCGATCAGGCCGGCAGCCCCGTCCAGCTCTCGCATCTTCACGGCAAGGTCGTCGCCCTCACCTTTGGCTACTCCCGCTGTCCCAACCCCGACTTCTGCTTCCGTCTCTCGGACAATCTCGCTCGCCTGGCAAAGCGCTTTCACGGAGACGCTGGCCGCAATCTGGTTCTGCTCACCATCGCCATCGATCCCGAGCACGACCGCGGCGCCTTCCTGACCGCCTACGCCAACACCTGGAAGGCGGATCCCGCGGTCTGGCACTTCCTCTCCGGCTCGCTCCCGGACGTCCAGGCCACGGCCGGCCTCTTCGGCATGAACTTCTGGCGCAGCGAAGGTCTGCTCACCCATCCCTTGCACACCGCCATCCTCGATCGCCAGGGACGTCTGGTCGCCAACTGGGAAGGCAATCGCTTCACCGCGCAGCAACTGGGTGACCTGGTCGACGCCGTTCTGCGTCGCCCCTGAACCGTCGTGCAGCGGTCGTAAGGTGTGGCGGGTTGATCCAGCCATCGCTCCCGGCGAGCGTCGTCCACACCGCCCCGGCTCGCATCGTCAATCGTCCTCCTGCCAGCCCTGCGGCACTCTCGCATCCGGCGAAGATCCGGCGTATCTTAACCCCATGCGCATGACCGTTCTCGCCTCCGGCTCCAAAGGCAACAGCGCGGTCATCAGCACCGATCGGACCCGCATCCTCGTCGACGCCGGCCTCTCCTGCCGCGAGCTCTTCCGTCGGCTCGCCCTGGTCGGCGAAGATCCCGGGCAGCTCTCCGCCATCCTCGTCACCCATGAGCACCAGGATCACATCAGCGGTCTTGGCGTGCTCGCTCGCCGCCTCGGCATCCCCGTCTTCCTCACTGAGCCCACCCACCGCGCTTGGGTCCGCATGCTGACCCCTCGCACCACCATGACCTACGCCCAGTGGCTCGACCGCCTGGCCGCCGAGAAGGCCGAAAAAGAGCAGGCTCTCGCAGCCCGGGCCGCCGTCCCCACCTACGCCCCCCTCGCCGCCTCGTCCGGCGAGCTCGACCATGACCCCACCCCCGAGCTCGAGGCCATCGCCGCTCTCTCCGCCGAGGCCGCCGCGCTTGATCCAGCGCTCAACGTCCCGCTTTTGGAGGAAGGCGATCTCCCGGAGGAGCCCTGCGAGTTAACCACCGCGAAACCTGGTCAGACCTCCGCGAAAAGCGGCGTTACCTCAGCGAAAATCGACCCAACGTACCTCCCAGCCGTCGAGTACTTTCACTCCGGAACCAACTTCACCATCGGCGATATCGACATCTGCCCGTTTACCATCCCGCATGACGCTGCCGACCCATGTGGTTTTGTTTTCAGTAACATGGGCATTCGCTTCGGCCTCGCGACCGATCTCGGCTACATGCCGCCGAACGTCAAATCCGCCCTCCGCAACGTCGATCTCCTCCTCATCGAATCCAACCACGACCTCGAAATGCTCAAAGACGGCCCGTACCCTTGGAGCGTCAAGCAGCGCGTTTTGTCAAGAGTTGGGCATCTCTCAAACGTCGCCGCCGCGGAGTTTCTGGAGCGCGACTACGACGGCGGCGCGCACACCATCATCCTCGGCCATCTCTCTGAAAGCAATAACGTTCCGGAGCTCGCCCGGCTTGCCGCCGAAACGGCGGTTGGCGATCGCATGCGGCTGCTCGGCAATCGTATTGTGTTGGCGCAACAGCACGTTCCGCTTGAGTCCATCACGCTTTAGCCCTGCCGAATCACGCTTTGACCCGTGCCGAAGATGACATCTTGATGAACCGGACGCTATCGGACCGCCATCAAACCACGTAGAATGACCTCTGAACACATGTCAACCGTTGCCTTCAATCGAACCTCTCGCCGCCGTCTGCGTTCCCAGTGCATCGATCCCGTCATCGGCAACATCCTCGCTGGATGGCGCTTTGATATCTCGGGCCTCTCCCCCGCCATGCGCGGCGACTACGAGCAGCACTTTGACGACTGTGCCTCGTGCCGCCGTCGGCAGCGTGTCGCTCGCACCATCGATCTTCTTCTTATCTCGGTTTCTACTCTCTCGCTCGTTGCCTTTCTGCTCGCAGCCATCGTCATTCATCGCGTGGAGATGATCACCCATCTCGGCTCGCTCCACCTCGAACTGCATCACACCGCGATCGCTATCTCTCTTGAAGCCGTGGCGATCGCCGGCATCGTCATCTCGGCTCTGCTTTGGCTTCTGATTGCGATCGCAACCCCACTTCCAGGGCTGGTTGGAAGTTTTGTGGAGCGTCGGCTTCCTGCAGAAGTCCGCGAGCGGAGCTCCAAGAACGCCGCTTAGGCCTTATTCTGGCAATAAGCCTCTCTATGGAGCCAACCCCACCCCACGCCAGTGAAGTTCTGCCCCCCGCCTCCCCCTCGTTTCCTGATTTCTCAGCAGAGCGCGATCAGGCGGAGCTACGGCCACCCTTCTCGCCGCCTGCACCTGCCGTTCGACGCCGTGCCACGAGCGAAGCAACCTGGGCTCTTCTTGGACTGAACATCGTTGTGTACCTGTGGATGGTTCTGCACGGAGTCAGTGCAACCTCACCTAGCTCCGACGATCTCGTGCGCTTCGGCGCGAATGCAACCGATTTCACGCTCGCCGGCCAGTGGTATCGCCTGGTTACTGCGACCTTTGTCCACGTGGGCATCATCCATCTCGCGACCAACATGTGGTGTCTTTACAACCTGGGGCTGCTCGGGGAGCCGCTGCTCGGTCGTTGGGGTCTGGTCGCTACCTACCTGATTACAGGGGTCGCCGGAAACTTGCTTTCTCTGCTGGTGAACGTCGTGCGTCGTGATCTGTCCGTGGGCGCTGGTGCCTCCGGAGCTGTCTTCGGCATCGCGGGTATCCTGATTGTTTTGCTCTCAAACAAGAAACTGCCGATCCCTGAGTCCGAGCTTCAACGCCTTCGTCGATCCGTTATTCAGTTCGCCGGCCTGAACCTCGTCATCGGTCTCGGAACCGCCTTCAGCAGCATCATCCACATCGACAACATGGCTCATATTGGCGGCTTTCTGTCAGGCCTGGCACTCGGGCCACCGCTGGTCCCGCAGATGACCAGTGGCCGCAAGCGGTACCTCGCACGACAAAAGGTAACCTTTGCCGGTGCTTTTTTCCTGCTGATCCTCTTCGGCTACTGGATCTCCCACCTCAAGTAAGTTGCGGACGGATGACTCGCCTCTGCCGCTCAGATAGAATGACCCATCGTTCCGAAATGGAACCAGTTGGCCGCACGTACGTTAGAGGATGTAAGGATTCACTTCGAACCGATGACTATGGTTTCCACGAACGGCTCGCCAAAGAACACGCCAGAGGACGTCCAGGAGCGTGTCCTCAAAGTCATCGCGCTCACGAAACGGCTGCCTCGCGAGGCCGTGACCCTCGATTCGTCCTTCGAGTCTCTCGGAATCGATTCACTGGATCGGCTCAACATCCTGTTTGATCTGGAGAGCGAGTTCGATATCGAGATCAATGATGAGGACGCCAAGCGGGTCGAAAACATACCGCAGATGATCGCCGGTGTCGTTACGTTAGTCGATGCGAAACAGGCTTCGGGCCACCTCTCAGCCGACACCACATTAAATTCCCCGGATCTGCCGCACCCTTCGTCTCAGCCTGCTGTCTCCGCCAAGGAGTCGGCATCGGCGATCGATGCTCCTACGAAGCCCGCTTCGTCCGGAGAGTAACGTGCCCCGAGTTGTCATCACCGGCGCTGGTGTAATCAGCCCGCTGGGTCCGGATCTGCCCGCCTTTGCCGAATCGCTCTTTGCGGGTCGCAGCGGCATCGCTCCACTAACCCTCGTCGAAACCGAGCAGCTGCGCTTTAGCAATGGCGCTGAAGTGAAAAACTACAAGCCCGATCGCTATTTTGAGGCGCGCGACGCTAGCCTGATGGAACGCTTTGCGCAGTTCGCCGTCATTGCGGCAAAGGAAGCCATCGCGGGTGCCGGCGTCGAGTGGACCCAGATCCTGCGGGAAGAAACAGCGGTCATCACCGGTTCGTGTCTTGGCGGACGGGGCGTCGAAGAGGCAGGTTATTGGGAGCTCTTCCATAATGGCAAGAGCCGCATCCATCCCCTCACCATCCCGCTCAGCATGACCAATGCGGCCACCAGTCATATCTCTATGACCTTCGGCATCGAAGGGCCGTCTTATACGATCTCCACTGCTTGCTCCTCGTCCGCGCACGCGATCGGTCAGGCCTTTCATATGGTTCGTTCAGGCGCCGCTCCGATGGCCATCACAGGCGGCAGCGAGGCTCCCTTCTTCCTCGGCGGCCTGAAGGCCTGGGAGGCCATGCGGGTCATCAGTAAAGACACCTGTCGGCCGTTCTCCGCCGAGCGCACCGGCATGGTCTTGGGTGAAGGCGCGGCTATGCTGGTGCTCGAGCCGCTCGAGACCGCGCTCGCCCGCGGCGCAACCCCACTCGCTGAGATCGTCGGCTTCGGCATGTCCGCCGACGCCGGCCACATCACCAATCCAGTCGCCAGCGGGCCGGCGCGCGCCATGCGTCTGGCCATACGCGATGGGGGCCTTTCTCCTGAGCAGATTGGCTATATCAACGCACACGGCACGGCGACGGAAGCCAATGATCGTACCGAAACTGCGGCCATCCGCGAGGTCTTCGGCCAGCACGCCGACCGTCTCGCCGTATCCTCCACAAAGTCCATGCACGGTCATGCACTCGGTGCCGCCGGCGCCTTTGAGGCGGTCGCCAGTATGCTCGCTCTCTCCAACAGCAAACTACCTCCAACCGCCAACTTCCTGACCGCCGATCCCGCCTGCGATCTGGACGTCGTTCCCAATCACGCCCGCGCAGCAGCGGTCGAAACCTGCCTGTCCAACTCCTTCGCCTTCGGCGGCCTCAATGCCGTTCTCGCCTTCAAGCGCATGCCCTAACGCTCGTGAGCGCGCAGCCACTCCGCCGATCCCCGAAGCCCCTCTTTCAATGAAGTGCCTGGCGCAAACCCGAAGTCAGCCCGCGCCTTCGCGATCGGGAACTCCTGGTCGCGCCCCAGCAGTACGACAGCATGTCGCGTCAGCAGCGGCCTTCCACCGAGCCGTGGCAACGCCTTCCACGGAAGCTCCATCACCCGGGCCAGTGCCTCGGCCATCGCGTACGGCAGATCGAGCCACGCGCGTTTGAGTGTCAGCGCGTCTGCCAGACCGTCAACGTACTCCCGCCACGTTCCCCCAGCGCCATCGCATAGGTTGTAGGCCTCGCCCAGCGTGCGGCTGCTGGCAGCCGCGGTGATCATGGCCATCGCCACATCATCAACATAGATAAAACCGCCGCGCGTACGGCCACCGTCGATCAGCAGCATGGACCGGTCGCGAAGCAGGGCTGCGATATCGGTCACAAAAGCTTTGCCACGCGGCCCGTAGATCGTGGCCGGCCGCACGATCGTGATCGGCAAGCCGTGGTCCTGGCTGGCGCGCCACACTGCGAGCTCGGCCAGGCGTTTCGTCCGGTTGTAGGGCAGACCTGCGTCCACCAGCGGGGCGTCTTCCGCGGAAGGCGTCATCGGGTAGCCATAGACGTCTGTCGTGCTGACGTAAAGAAACCGGCGTAGGTCAGGCGATTGAAGCGCTGCTGCCAGCAACATCTCCGTTCCGCGGACGTTGCTCTCCTGGTACACCGCCTCTGTGGCCCAGTCGGTCGAGGCCGCCGCGCAATGATAGATCTCTGTAACGCCGTCGGTCGCTTGCCGGAGGGCCGCTGCATCCGTCAGTCCGCCCTGCACCACCCGGAGCCGGCAGCCCGCAAGATGATGGAGCGTCGCACCGGCCCGGGCGAGCACGGTGACCGTCTCGCCTTGAGCTGCAAGCATCTCGGAGAGACGACCACCGAGAAAGCCGCTGGCCCCTGTTACCAGTGCCGGCAACGGCTAGTTCTCGCGAAGCTTATCGAAGACATCAAGCGCGTACTCCAGATGCTTCTCGGTATGCGCCGCCGTCACACACAGGCGCAACCGCCCGGAACCCTGAGCAACAGCAGGGAAGAGCACCGGTGCCGCCAGAACGCCGTAGTCCCGCAGCTTCCGTGCAAAGAAAGCCGTTGCTGCGTCTTCGTGCAGCATCACCGGGATAACGGCCGTCTCAGACAGGCCTATGTCATACCCCAGGCTCTTCAGGCCCTCTCGCATGAAGCGTCCATTTGCCGCAAGCCGCGCCACACGCTCCGGCTCCGCCGAAAGGATGCGTACCCCTTCCAGAACTGCAGCCGCTGAGGCCGGCGCCATCGCGCCGGAAAAGATGTACGGCGAGGCTGCGTGCTGCAAGAAGATCGCCACGCGCCGAGAGACCGCAACAAAGCCACCATTGCCAGGAATCGATTTCGCCAGCGAGCCCGTCCAGATATCGATCTCGGAAGTTGGGACGCCAAAGTGTTCGTCAGTACCGCGGCCCGTCGCTCCCAGCATGCCGATCGCGTGGGCGTCATCCATCAGCAGAAAGCAGCCAAACTCCTTTTTGATAGCCACCAGCTCGGGCAGGTGGCAGATATCCCCATCCATCGAGAAGACCCCATCCGAGACAATCAACGTCCGGTTCGCCTCTGGTCCATTCTCAAGTTCGAAGCGCAGGGAAGCCATATCGTTATGCTTGAAACGCTGCACCTGGACGCCCGCCAGCCGAAAGGCATCGATCAGGCTGCGATGCGAGAAGATATCCGCAATCACCCGATCTCCAGGGCCAAACAGTGCACTGATCACAGCCAGATTCGCCATGTAGCCTGAGGTGCAGGTCAGCGCTGCCTCGGTCCCTTTGAACTCAGCCAGCGCTTGCTCCATCTCATGGTGCAGCTCAAGCGTGCCGGTCAGCAGGCGCGCGCCGCCAGTAGCGGTTCCGTACTTACGAACTGCCGCGATGGCCGCTTCGTCAATACGCGGATCGCCAATCAGACCCAGGTAGTCATAGGACGAGAGCATCAGCATCTGATGGCCGTCGAGTTCTACCACCGGCCCCGTGCGGCTGCTGAGCGGTGCCTGAAAGGGATACGCGTCCAGAGAACAGGCAAGCGAGGTCGTCTCAAACAGGCGCCGTGCCCGAGCGTCGATCAACTCGGCCTTCTTAAAGCTCTCCGGTCGGCTCTCCCTGAAGTACTCCGCGAACATCGATCCGGAAGAAGAAGGGAACTGCTTCTTTGTCGGAGGTACTAAGTCCGTCTTGGTGTCGAGCTGAGCTAACATAATCAGCTAACTATAGTCGTCCGGGAGGGGACGCGCCCGCGGAAATCCAACCGGATGTGCCTTTGTAAACGTCGTTGCCTCGGCGGATGCGAAAACTTTCATGCTCCTAGCATTTCGTTCTGGCGCCGTTTACATCACCAACTTTGCTAGAGAGCACGCAATAGTTTCTTCCCTGATTTCCGGGTTCCAACGACAAAATGCATCAAAATCAATAGATGCGATCCGCTGCAAGCTATCGGATTGGGGTGCCTCGGTGATTGGAACTTCGCTCAGCCAAGAGCGGGTCTCCCGCGCACCCTTGATGGTCTCTTCCCTTCGTCCAGAGTTCCGCGAAACCCTCCGATTAGGCTCTCCCCTGGCCCTCGCGGAGATTGGCTGGATGTCAACCTATCTGGTCGACGCCATCATGGTCGGGCGCCTGCCTGAGGGAGCCGCCGGCATCGCTGCTTCATCGCTCGGCAACACCATCTTCTATGCCATCGTCTTCTTTGGCGTAGGTCTGCTCTACGGCTTGGATACGCTCGTCGCCCAGGCCTTTGGCCGCGATGAAAGACAGAACTGCCTCTTCTTCCTCACTCAATCCGTCTGGCTGATTGCGCTCTGGACGCCGATCACCTGGCTGCTGCTCCTGGCGACCGGGCCCATCCTGCGCTGGGATGGCATCGAGCCAGCTCTGGCCGCACAGACTCTTCACTACCTGTCCGCCCTGCAGTGGTCAACCCTGCCCCTGCTGATCTACATGGCCCTTCGCCGCTACCTGCAGGCAATCAATCTCACCGTCGCCATCATGGTGTCGCTCGTAACCGCAAACCTCGTCAACCTAGTCGCCGACTGGGCACTGCTCTTCGGTCATCTCGGCGCGCCTCGTCTCGGCCTCGCCGGATCCGGCTGGGCGACCGGCATCGTCCGCCTCTACATGCTGGGCATCCTCCTCTTCGCCTTTGTCAGACAGGTGCGACGAGACCGCGTCCATCTCTCCCTCCGCATGTTCCTCCCCAGCGCCGAGCCCCTGCGGGCCCTCCTTCGTCTTGGTTGGGCACCCGCCATCCAGACCATGGCCGATCTTGGCGTCTCCACGGTTCAAACGCTTCTCTGCGGCCGGCTGGGTGCCGTTGCCCTCGCCGTCAATCAGGTGGTGATTGACGTCAGCGCATTTGTCTACATGGTTCCGCTCGGAATCGGTCAGGGAGCAACCCCCGTTCGTGTCGGGCAGACTGTCGGCGCCAATCATCGCCCTGGTGTTGGCCTCGCCACCCGCGCCGGCAGCTGGATCTGCGTAGTCTTCGCCGGCACTGCGGCCGTTCTCTTTCTTGCGATACCGCGGCAACTGGCGTCCATCTACACAGTCGATCCCTCCGTGATTGGCGCCAGCGTCTCCATCTTCGCGATCGCTGCCCTGTACCAGCCCTTCGATGCCTGGGAGGCCTGTCTGTCAGGAAGTTTGCGCGGCCTGGGCGACACACGCACCCCCATGATCGCCGGCGTCCTCTGGTCGTGGGTCATTGGTCTGCCCTTGACGTGGTGGCTTACGCTTCACACCCCGCTCGGCATCTATGGCCTTTGGTTCGGTCGAGCGATCCCGGCCATCTGCACCGCGATCAA
The DNA here is from genome assembly GCA_964235665.1 of uncultured Acidobacteriaceae bacterium. Lineage (GTDB taxonomy): Bacteria > Acidobacteriota > Terriglobia > Terriglobales > Acidobacteriaceae > Edaphobacter. The sequence continues at coordinate 1,025,613 of CAXSAY010000002.1, read as the reverse complement.
CGTTGCCCTGATCTGGCGATCTCGCTTCGACGCCCTCTATCCGCCTCGATCCGTCCCACCCCAGACCCAGTCAACATCAGGTCTGCCGCGGCCACGCTTGGCCTAGCTCGCAACGTCCCAGGAAAGAGTACGAGGGCTCCCTAGCTCAAGGCCGTCTGCGCAAACTTGCGCACCATGGCCAGCAGCAGGCGTCGGTCACTATCTCCCAGGTTGGCGGAGTACCGCTGCACCTGCGTCAGAAAGCGGATCTCCTCCTCGCCCAGGTTCAGGCCGCTCATCTCCCGGCCAACTGTCTCCTCGGCAAAAAACTCGGAGAGCTGAAGATCGAGCGCCTTCGCGATCTTCTGCAGCGTCTCGAGCGAAGGGACGGTGTGACCGTTCTCCACGCGCGAAAGGTAACACCGCAAAAGCCCGGTCTTCTTCTCGATATCGCCCTGCGACATCCCCTTCTGCAGGCGGTAGCCGCGAATCGTCGTTCCGATGTTCATCGAAATGGGTTGCGGGGCTGATGACATCACCGCGCTCGGAAAAGTTTGCATATCTGCCATGAGCCGTAACTTACCCACCGCCTAGGGTATGGTCAATGACTATCTTGGGTGATTTGTTCCACTTGAACCACCGCTGGTTCGCGCTGAGCGGCATAGCGCCAAACCTTCATCCACTACTTGAAGGCCAGCACTGACCTGGAACCATACTGTACAGTAACTTTCTCTAAGGTTACCAGGGCGCAAAACGCATCTTAGTCATCCCATATACATCCCGCCGTTCACATCGAGGGTGTGTCCGGTGATATACCCGGCCTCTTCAGACACCAGAAACCGCACAGCATGGGCTACGTCCATCTCGTTCCCAGCTCGTCCGAGCGGTACAAAGGACAGCATCATCGCCCGCTGGTCGTCGTTCAACACCGCCGTCATGGCCGTCTCGATATAGCCCGGTGCAATCGCGTTCACTGTAATCGTCCGGCTGGCCAGCTCCCGGGCCAGACTCTTGGTCATCCCAATCAGGCCGGCTTTTGAGGCGGCATAGTTCGCCTGTCCTGCCTGTCCCATCTCGCCAACCACCGAAGTGACGTTGAGGATCCGACCCCAGCGCAGCTTCAACATCTGCGGCAGCACCGCCTGCGTCATCAGAAACGAGCCCGTCAGATTCGTTGAGAGAACCTCGTCCCAGTCGGCCCGCTTCATCCGCATCGCCAACCCATCGCGGGTGATGCCGGCATTGTTGATCAGGATCTCGACCCTTCCGAATCGCTCAAGCACAGCCTTGGCGCAGCTCTTGATGGAGGCTTCTTCGCCAATATCCAGCGAAAAGGTCTCAGCCGTCCCACCCGCCGCACGAATCTCTTCCGCTACCGCGGCGAGCTTCTCTACACTGCGCGCCGCCAGCGCAACGGTAGCGCCCCCGCGTGCCAGCTCGACCGCACACGCGCGACCGATGCCCTGCGAAGCTCCGGTCACCAGCGCCACGCGTCCTGAAACTGTGCTCATCCATCTCTCCTGTCGCCCGTTTAGGGTCAACTGGTTGAGTATACGGAGCCTTAGCCTATCCGTTGCCCTGCCTGCGTGCCTCCCGCCATACGGTCCTCCCGCTCCAACCCCCAGATGAAGACCTCGAGCTCGCGGGCAAAGTGCAGCACCGGAGAGCTCGCCGGAAGGGCAAAACCAAAGTCCGCCGGCAGGTCATTGCGCTCGAACTCCGCCTCCGCCGGCTGCAGCGGCCATTGCTGGTGATGGATCTCGCCCACCAGCAGATGCCCGCGCGGCGACGTCGTAAACAGGCAGTAGCGCTCCGTCAGGAAGCTGGCTAAGTCGCCCGGCTCGCTCGGCCGCGCTGGTCCCGTGGGGCCGTAGTGAACTCGCACCTCCGCCGGTCGTAAGCGCGGCAGCCATCGCCGGCTCTTGTACGCAACGCCGCCATCGGCCAGGCTCTCCCGCGACATGCTTGCCGGAAAGTACGGCAGATGAAATAAGACCCGCGCGCCAAAGACCGCCAGCAGGCTCGAAGCATCGAGCGAGAAGAAGTAGACGCCTTGCTTGCCCGTTCGTCGCGACCGCACATAGGTCCGCAGGTTCAACTCGGGAAAGCTGCGTGTCGATGGAAAGGAGATCGTTCGCTCGCCGACCACCCGCACGCGCACCTGATCCATAAAAAATGGCACCACGCCGAGCCACGCCTGCCCGTCATACAGATCCGCCTCCACGCCGGCCGGCAATTTCTTCGCCAACGCCTCCGGTGCGATCGGCCAATGCGCGAACAGCAGGTCGTTCCATCGTTGCGCCATGCGCCACTTCCGCTGGGGAAGCGGGTACGGCCGATGCGCGGTGTGGTCAAGAGCAGACATACAGAGGTAGATGCCGTTGGCCTGGAGCACCTGTGATACGCCATGAAGCCAGGAATTCAACACAACTCCCTTGCAATCCACACCCTCACCGCTCGGAGACGAGGGCTCCTCAGCCAAATATCAGGAATGGCTGCGCGATCCACCCCGTTTTCGACGACCATAGCTCTATGGCCACTCTCGAAACTGTGCCAGTCCCCCAAATGCTTGAGGCCTCCGATCCGAAATCCTCCGAGCTTGGCGCCGTTCCCCCAGCACCGCCCGCCCCCGCCACCGAGGTCTACGCCATCCACGGTGCCGACCCCGAAGTCCTGGCCTACGCCATGGCCAAATACTCCCGCTCCGCCCTCACTATGAAGGAGTCGCTCGCCGAGATCAGCGCCAGCCGCGCCGAGCAGTTCCTCAACACCTTCTACTTTCAGTACGGCCACCGCTCCATCGCCGATCTCGCCCACATCCCCTTCGCCATTGAGCGCCTCTCTCTGCTCGCCGCCATCGACCTCGTCGACGAGCAGCGCTGGGATGGTCAGGAGCGCTCCACCCGCTACCAGAACTTTCAGAAGTCCGGCTGGTTCACGCCCGCGCTTGGCGCCGACACCCCGAAGTTCACCGCCGCCATCGAGAGTCTGTTCGCCGCCTACGACCGCACCGGCACCCGCATGTTCGAGGCCCTCCGCAACGCCATTCCCCGGCCCGAGACCCTGAAACCCGACGCCTACGACCGCACCCTCAAAGCCCGCGCCTTCGACGTGGCGCGCTACCTGCTCCCGCTAGCGACCAACACCTCGCTCGGTCAGATCGTCAACGCCCGAACCCTCGAAAACCAGGTCTCCCGCCTCCTCTCGAGCCCCTTCGCCGAGATCCGCTCGCTCGGCGAACAGCTCCGCGTCGCCGCCGCCGGCCCCGCCTGGAACGTGCAGCAAGTCACCTCCGCTGCTCTCCTTGCCGACCTCCATACCTCCACCGACCCGCATGCCGCAGCCGCAGCCGATCTCCTCGAGCGCCCCGTCGCCACCGCACCTACCCTCGTCAAATACGCGCAGCCCAACGTCTATCAGGCCCAGACCCGAAAGGTCCTCTCCGAAGCCGCCGCCGCCCTGATGGGGAACGAGCCCATCGCCGCCGCACCGGTAGTCGACCTCCTCGAAGATGGCGAGCCGCTCGAAGTCGAACTCGCCACCTCGCTCCTCTACCCCAACAGCCACTTTCCATATCGTCAGCTCCGCGACCACGTCGCCGCCCTCCCGGAAGCTCGCCGCACTGAACTCATCACCCTTGGCACCCAGCATCGCGGTCGGCACGATGAACTCCTGCGCGCCTTCTCCTCCGGCTCCACGCTGCGCTTCGACATCCTCATGGACATCGGCGGCTTCCGCGACATGCATCGCCATCGCCGCTGCATCCAGCTCCTGCAGCCCTACACAGACCGCCACGGCTACGACGAGCCCGTCTGTCCCGGCCAGCCTACCCTCGCCGAGGCCGGCCTCGATGCTGAGTACCGCACCGCCATGGATGGCGCTCTTACGGCCTATCGTGCCCTCCGCGAAAGCGCCGCCCCGGAGGCTGCCCAGTCTGCGCAGTACCTTCTACCCCTCGGTGTCCGCTGCCGCTCACTCTTCAAGATGGACTTCGCCGAAGCCCTCTACATTAGCGAACTTCGCTCCGGTCCCGCCGGTCACTTCAGTTATCGCCGGGTCGCCTGGGAGATGTACCGGGCCGTGGCCCGCCGCCACCCCGCGCTCGCCCCGCTCTTCCGCATCGAAGATGTACACCAGCCCGTCGATCTGCTCCGCCGGTAGCTCGTCTACCACCTTTGAGCTATTCGCCTTTTCTTTGCCCATCTAAACTGCTACTATCCAACCTGACAAGCCCTTCCCAGGAGATCCCACATCGTGGCTGAAGACCGCAACAAAGCAATCGAATCCGCACTGTCCCAACTGGAGAAGCAGTTCGGCAAAGGCTCCATCATGCGCCTTGGCTCCAAGGAGTCCATCGGCCCCATCGCCGTCATCTCCTCAGGATCGATCTCCTTTGACGCGGCGCTCGGCGTCGGTGGCGTTCCGCGCGGTCGAGTCGTCGAAATCTTCGGGCCGGAGTCGTCCGGTAAGACCACCATCACCCTCCAGATCATCGCCGAAGCGCAGAAAAACGGCGGTCTCGCCGCCTTTGTCGATGCCGAGCACGCCCTCGACCCCGCCTACGCGAAGAAGCTTGGCGTCGACGTCGACAACCTCCTCATCTCACAGCCCGACTACGGTGAGCAGGCGCTCGAAATCGTCGAAGCTCTGGTCAAGTCCGGCGCTATTGACGTGCTGGTTGTTGACTCCGTCGCCGCCCTTGTTCCAAAGGCCGAGCTCGATGGCGAGATGGGTGACTCGCACATGGGGCTACAGGCCCGTCTCATGAGCCAGGCACTCCGCAAGCTCACCGGCACCGTCTCAAAGTCGCGCACCTGCCTTATCTTCATCAATCAGATCCGCGACAAGATCGGCGTCATGTTCGGCAATCCTGAAACCACCACCGGCGGCCGTGCGCTCAAGTTCTACTCCTCGGTTCGCATCGATATCCGCCGCATCGGTGCCGTCAAAGATGGCGATGTCGTCGTCGGTTCGCGCACCAAGGTCAAAATCGTCAAGAACAAGGTCGCCGCCCCCTTCCGCGACGCCGAGTTTGACATCCTCTACGGGGAAGGCATCTCGCGTGAAGGCGACGTGCTCGACCTCGCCGTGCTGAATAACATCGTCGAGAAGTCCGGCGCCTGGTACTCCTTCTCGGGCGAGCGCATCGGCCAGGGACGCGAAAACGTCCGCAACTTCCTCAAGGAAAACAAAGACATCTTCGCCCGCATTGACGCTGACCTTCGTCGCAAGCTGAAGATCGGTACCAACGTCGAGCCGGCAGAGCTTCCGCCGCCGCCCATGAACGGCGCCGCCCAGGCACAGGAAGTCGTTCGCTCCAAAAAGTAAGCGCCGTTCCATCGGCCATAAGTGTGGGTGGATGAAGCTGCCGGGTGCGATCCCTCAACACCCGGCAGAACTCCTTGTCGTCAGGCACACTGCGATATGCTGCTCTTGCCATGCCCTCCGTCCGCGCCATCTATCCCGGCACCTTCGATCCGCTCACCAACGGACACCTGGATCTGATTGCCCGTGGTGCCAAGATCGTCGACCAACTCGTCGTCGCTATCCTTCGCAACTCCGAAAAAGGTGAGCCGCTCTTCACCGTTCCCGAGCGGGAAAGCATGATCACCGAAGCCACCCGCGTCTTCGGCAACGTCTCCGTCATCACCTTCGACGGCCTGCTCGTCGACTGCGCCCGCACTCAGGGCTGTCGCGCCGTCCTCCGCGGCATCCGCGCCATCTCGGACTACGAGTACGAGTTCCAGATGGCCATGATGAACCGCAAGCTCGATCCTGACCTCGAAACCCTCTTCATGCTTCCTGCAGAAAAGTACACCTACGTCAGCTCACGCCTGATCAAAGGCGTCTTCCGCCTTGGCGGCGATGTCACCGCCCTCGTGCCGCCTCTCGTCATGGAGCGGTTGCGCGTCAAGATGGTTCCCAACCAGGTCTGACTCCGTTCCATCGCCCGCGAATCTGGCACACTAGAAGCTATGAGCAAGCCAAGCGTCAAAATCTTTGCGGATCGCATCAATCGCATCGAAGTTTCAGCCACCATGGCCATCACGGCCGAGGCCCTGCGCCTCAAGAGTCAGGGAGTCGATCTGGCCGACTTCGGCGCCGGCGAGCCCCACTTCAAAACGCCGCAGCACATCAAAGACGCGGCCATCGAAGCCATCCAGAACAACGTCACCCGCTACACCAACGTCGCCGGCACCCCCGAGATCCGCAAGGCCATCGTTGATCGTCACGCCGCTGACTTCGGCACCGACTACACGCCCGAAGAGTGCGTCTTCTCGACCGGTGGCAAGCTCGCCCTCTTCAACGCCATTCAGGTCCTCGTCGACCACGGCGACGAGGTCATCCTGCCCGTCCCCTACTGGGTCTCCTACAAAGACATCATCCAGTACGCCGGCGGCACGCCCGTCCTGATCGAAACCGAGGAAGCCAGCAACTTCCGCGTCACCGCCGCCATGATCGAGGCCGCCATCACGCCAAAGACCAAGGCCATCATTCTCTGCAGCCCGTCCAATCCCTCCGGCGCCGTCATGAGCCCTGACGACCTCGAGGCCGTCGTTCGCCTCGCTCATGCCAAGGGCATCTACGTCATGCTTGACGAGTGCTACGTCTATCTCAACTTCACTGGCAAGATCGTCAGCGGCGCCTCCGCGACCGAGTGCAAAGAGCACATCCTCGTGCTCGGCTCGTTGTCCAAGACTTACGCCATGACGGGCTGGCGCGCCGGCTTCGCGCTCGGTCCTAAGTCCATCATCGCCGCCATCGCCAAGCTCCAGTCGCAGAGCACCTCCAACGCCGCCAGCATGGTCCAGCGAGCCTCGGTCGCCGCCGTCAGCGGCTCGCAGGAGTGCGTCGCCGAGATGCGCGCGGACTACATCAAGCTGCGGGATCAGATCCTCGCCGGCTTCCAGACCATCCCAGGTCTCACCTGCACCAAACCCGAGGGCGCCTTCTACGTCTACCCCAACGTCAAGGCCTTCCTCGGCAAAGGCGGCCTCACTTCGGCTGCCGACGTCGCCGCCAAGCTGCTCTCTGAGGCCCACGTCGTCGTCGTTCCCGGCGAGGCCTTCGGCACCGCGGATCATATTCGTCTGTCATACGCCGTCTCCTCGGATGTAATCGAAAGTGGTATCTCCCGACTCAAGAAGTACTTCGCTTCGTTGAGCTAAGCGAGGTCTGATCCTCTACGATGGAGCTCATGAGCCTCCCTGACCCCACAGCCCTGCCTCGCTTCGCCCCGGTCATCCTCGCCGGGGGAAGTGGGACTCGCTTCTGGCCACGCAGTCGCCGCGCCCGCGCCAAACAGGTTCTCGCGCTGGACGGCGAGCGAACCATGATTCAGGAGACCCTGGCGCGCCTGCAGCCGCTTTCGGCCACGGGTGATCTGTGGGTCATCACCAACGACCTGCTCGCCGCGGAGATCGCGGGCCAACTGCCCGAGGTCGCCCGCGAGCACATCCTCTCCGAGCCCTCAGCGCGCAACACCGCGCCCGCCTGCGCCCTCGCCGCCTTCCTGCTCGAACGCATCGATCCCGCCATCGTGCTCGGCATCTTCCCGTCCGATCACGTGGTCACCGACCGGTCTCGCTTCCTCGAAGTCCTGCGCGCCGGCATCGCCGTAGCCGGCCGCGACCGAACCATCGTCGTCCTCGGCGTCCCGCCAACCCGTCCTGAAACCGGCTATGGCTACATCGCCCAGGGCGCCCCGGTCCTCGGGGACCGCCGCGAAGCCGCCTCCGTCCCCGCCCGTCAGGTCCTCCGGTTCACCGAGAAGCCCGATCGCACCCGCGCCGAAGAGTTCCTCGCCACCGGTACCTTCGCCTGGAACAGCGGCATCTTTCTCTGGCGCGCCGACACCCTCGCCAACGCCATCCGCGAGCATTGCCCCGAGCTCGTCGCTCCCCTCGAAACGATCGTTGCCGCCTTCGGTACACCCCATTTCGCCGCCGTCTTCGCTGAACAGTACCCAGCCTGCAAGGCCATCAGCATCGACTACGCCGTCCTCGAGCCCCGTTCGGCCCTCGGCGAGGGCGCCTCCGGCATCGTCTGCCTGCCCGCTGACTTCGGCTGGAACGATCTCGGCTCCTGGGATTCGCTCTACGAGCATCGCGCCGCGGCCACCAGCGCCGCGCGCCCCAACGTCATCGAGTCCGACGCCAGCATCGCTATTGAGGCTCACGGCAACTACGTCCACGCCCCCGGCAAGACGGTAACCCTGCTCGGCGTCGAAGATCTCGTCGTCGTCGACACCGGAGACGCCCTCCTCGTCACCACTCGCGAGCGCTCGCAGGACGTCGGCAAACTCACCCGCGCCCTCACCGACGCCGGCCACCACCACCTCACCTAACGCTCCCGCACCCTAGACCTTTCGAAGAGGCGAAGACCCATGAGTGACGCAGCAGGAACGACCCTTGCAACAGGCAAAACTGTAGTCAAGTTCGGCACCGACGGCTGGCGCGGCATCATCGCAGACGACTTCACCTTCAGCAACGTCCGTGTCGCCGCCGCCGCCATCGCCACTTACGTGCTCGCGCAGGAAGACGCGACCGCCGGCGTCGCCATCGCCTACGACACCCGATTCGGCTCCCGCGCCTTTGCCCGCGTCGTCGCCGAGGTCCTCAGCAACGCCGGCATTCCCGTCTCCCTCGCCGGCCAGATCACGCCGACGCCCGCCCTCTCCTTCGCCGTCCGCGAGCGCAAACATGCCGGTGGCGTCATGATCACCTCCAGCCACAATCCGCCAGAGTGGAACGGCGTCAAGTACAAGGCCAGCTACGGCGGCTCCGGTTCGCCCTCGATCATCAGCGCCATCGAAACCTACCTCGAGAAGCCCCTGCCAGTCGCCGCCACCCCCGCGCCCATCACGGAAGCCGATTTCACCACCCCCTATATCGAAGCCATCGCCCGCTTCGTCGATCTCCCGGCCATCAAAGCCTCCGGCTACCGCTTCCTCATCGACTGCATGTACGGCGCCGGCCGCGGCGTCCTCGCCGGCATCTTCACCCGCGCCGGTATCCCGTTCGTCGAGATGCGCGCCGAGATCAACCCCTCCTTCCCCGGTATCAACCCCGAGCCCATCCTCCCCCACATCGCCGAGACCCAGCGGCGCGTCGTCGCCGAAGGCTGCGACGCCGGCTTCATCACCGATGGCGATGCAGACCGCATCGGCGCCGTCGACGAGCACGGCAACGTCGTCGACGCCCACAAGATCTTCGCCATCATCCTCGAGTGGCTGCTCAAGCACAAAGGCTGGCCCGGCGGCGTCACCCGCGCCTTCAACACCACGAAGATGCTCGACCGCATCGCCGCCAAATACGGCCGCAAGCTCTACGAGCACGGCATCGGCTTCAAGTACGTCTGCGATCTCATGCTCGCTGAAGACATCCTCGTCGGCGGTGAAGAGTCCGGTGGCATCGGCATTAGCCGCCATCTCCCCGAGCGCGATGGCCTCCTCAACTCGCTTCTCCTCGCCCAGATCATGGCCGACGAGAAGAAGTCTCTCGGCCAGCTCGTCGCCGCGCTCCAGGCTGAGTTCGGCGAGCACCAGTACGGCCGTATCGACATGCACATCACGGACGACCTCAAGCAGTCCGCCATCCGCCGCGCCCGCGCCATCCTCCCCGACGGGAACGGCACAGCGGAGATCGCCGGCCTCCGCGTCCTCCGCCAGGAGACCCTCGACGGCATCAAGTTCTACCTCGACAATCCCGAAGGTTCGGCCAAGCCGAACGCCGCCGAGACCTGGCTCCTCCTGCGCGCCTCCGGCACCGAGCCCCTGCTTCGCGTCTACTGCGAGAGCTGCTCCGCTTCCGCCGTCACCCGCATCCTTGCCGCCGCCGAGCAGTTCGTTCTCGAGGGCTGACCTCCCACATCCGCGCCGCTCCCCAACCAGGCCCTCCACCGGGTGAGACCGGATCCCAAACCAGGTGCGGGTGCCTCACATCTCGCTCCTGAGCTGTGGGTTCGAACGATCGCCGCTGAGCATGGGTAAAACGATCACCCCTCGGGCGCTTCCAGCATGGGAGACAATAGAGTCATGTCCGATCCGTTCACCCTCGCCACGCGCGGCATCCTCTTCGACATGGACGGCGTCCTGATCAGCTCCATCGGCTCCGTCAATCGCTGCTGGCGTCGCTGGGCCGCTCAGTATGGGATCCCGAACGCCGATCGCTTCATAGTTCCTCATGGTCGTCGCGCCATCGAGATCGTCAAAATGCTGCGGCCGGACATCGATCCCGAAGCCGGCCTTCGCGTCATTGAAGACATGGAACTCGACGACATAGCCGACCTGCAAGTGCTGCCGGGTGTTCGAACGCTCCTCGCATCGCTGCCGCCGGATCGGTGGGCTATCGTCACCTCCGCCACCCACCGTCTGCTCCTCGGTCGGCTTCAGGCCGCCGGTCTTCCCGTGCCCTCCCGAATCATCAGCGGCGACATGGTCGATCGCGGCAAGCCGGACCCGGAACCCTACCAGCGAGGAGCCGCCCTGCTCGGCTTCGCCCCTGCCGACTGCCTCGTCGTCGAAGACGCTCCTTCCGGCGTCGGTGCCGGCCGCGCCGCCGGCTGCAGCGTCCTGGGCGTCCTCGGAACTCACCAATCCGAAGAGCTCACCTACGCCACCTGGATTCTTCCCTCGCTTGCAGACCTCACCGTCGAAGCCACTGCCGACGGCCTTCTGCTGCACCTGCCGTCCACCGCGGCCCGTGGCGCCGATGCCGATGCGGAGATCATCTCAGACGGTGGCCCCACGCCCTCGCTCACGCTCGCGTAGCACCCTCTCTACGCGCTCCAGATCCTCGGCCGTATCTACCCCGATCGTGTCGATCTCCGTCGCCTCGACGTACACGCTCATCCCATTCTCCAAGAACCGCAGCTGTTCGAGGCGCTCCGTCTGCTCAAGCCCACTCAGCCGCAGAGAAGGGAAGCGCTCGAGCGCCGCCCGCCGGTACGCATACAGCCCAAGATGCTTCCAGTACGCCACTCCACCCACCCCGTCCCGGTCGTACGGAATCTTCGCCCGCGAGAAGTAGAGCGCCCGCCCATCCGCCGCCGTCACCACCTTCACCGCGTTTGGATTCCGCTCATTCTCCTCCGTACATCGCACCTTCAAGGTCGTCACGTCGACCTGAGAGTTTCGAAACGGCCGCAGCAGCGCGCGCACATGCTCCGGCTGCAGCATCGGCTCATCTCCCTGAATATTTACGTAGATCGCTGCCGGGATCCTCTGTGCCACCGCGTAGAGCCGGTCCGTGCCGCTGGCCAGCTCGCTCGCCGTCATCAGGCACGGCCAGCCCTCCCGCTCACACAGCTGCATCACCTCATCCGCGTCCGTCGCTACCACCACGTGTTCCAGCTCCGCGCAGCGTCTCGCCGCGTCATAGACCCACGCCAGCAGCGGTCTCCCGGCGATCTCCCGCAGCACCTTGCGCGGCAGCCGCGTCGACGCCAGACGTGCCGGAATCACCCCGAGAACTCCGAGCTCTTTGCCCTCGGCTCGGTTTTCGATTCCGTCTGGATCCGGTATGATTGAGTCTGTCGCTGCCGTGGCGCCCTCGCGTGTGCTGCGCATCTCTTTTACGGCAAACAAGACAATCGGCGGTGTAGCTCAGATGGTTAGAGCGACGGACTCATAACCCGTAGGTCAGAGGTTCGATTCCTCTCACCGCCACCAGACGTGCCATTAAAGTGGCACGGACCGCAGAGCTGCCGGCAGCTGCCCGCCTCCCCGAAAGAGTATCATTCTGCTCACGAGCTACGTCTAACCGATGTCGCCCCCTGGAGCGTCTGCCCGCATGCCGAAGTTGTCCAAGATCCTTCTCCTTGCCGCCTCCGTTGTTCTCGTCCTGTCTGTCTTCCTTGGTGTCAACTCCAGCGGTGTCAGCGCAGCCTCTGACGATCCCCAGGGCGACGGCGCCTATCGGCAGATCAACGTCTACAGCGAGGTCCTTAGGCACATCCAGACCGACTACGTCGAAGACCCCAACATCACTAACGTCACAGATGGTGCCCTCCGCGGTCTCCTTGAGTCCCTCGACGCCGACTCGAGCTATCTCACGCCGGCCGACTACAAGATCTATAAGACGGCGCATCTTGGCAAGGGCCAGATCGGCATCAACGTCTCGAAGCGTCTCGGCTACGCGACCGTCGTCTCCGTCGTTCCCGGCAGCCCGGCCGATAAGGCCAACCTCGCCGACGGTGACATCATCGAGTCCATCGGCCCCCAGCACACCTACGATCTCTCGCTGGCCATGATTCAGCTTCTGCTTGACGGTCAGCCCGGCAGTCAGCTCACCCTCGCGGTCGTCCGCCCGTCAAAGCGCGCCGACCCGGAGAAGATGACTCTTACCCGCTCCGTCACTGCGCTTCCCCCTGTGACCGAGAGCTTCTATGAGAACGCCAGCATCCTCTATCTCAAGCCCGTCTCGTTCGACCATGAGCACGTCCAGCAGATTGAGGGCAAACTCAAGGGCATGTCCCGCCTCAACAGCAAGAAGGTTCTGCTTGATCTTCGCGACGTCTCCGCGGGTGACATGTCCGAAGCCGTTCGCACCGCCAATTTCTTCCTGAAGACCGGCACCATCGGCGCCCTCGAAGGCCAGAAGGTCGCCAAGCAGACCTTCACGGCCGAGCCCTCAAAAGCGATTGCCGCCAACGCTCCGCTCGTTGTCCTCGTCAACCGTGGCACCGCCGGTCCAGCTGAACTCGTTGCCGCCGCACTCCTCGATAACAAGCGCGCAGAGATCGTCGGCGAACACACCTTCGGCGAAGGCGCCCAGCAGAAGACCTTTGAGCTCCCCGACGGTGGCGCGGTCATCCTATCCGTCGCCAAGTACGAGTCTCCCTCCGGCAAGAAACTACAGGATGAGGGCGTTACCCCTGGCGTTCTCGTCGCCTCCGCCCAGGCAGATGTCGACGACTCTGACGAAGACGCTCCGCCTACCCCGTCGCCTGACGCCGTCGCCCCGCAGGCCGCACCCCAGAACAAACTTCCCGCCCAGAAGTCCCCCGTCACAGTAGACGATCAGCTCTCAAAGGCGCTCGACATCCTCAAAGGCAAGGCCGCGTAGCACCGGCCTCCGGTGCTACGGTAGAGGGGTTGTGGAGAGTCTGCTAAGCCCCAAACCGAAGCGCGCGATACCGGCAGTCCGTCCGGCACCCACGAAGCGCGCGTCCCGGAACGCCGGCCCCACTCAGCCTTGGTGGCGCCGGCCCATCCGCTTCAAACTGCAGCGCCCCTCCCCCACCGAGCCTCGTGGCGGCTCGGGCACCATCTTCGCAACCCTCCTCGGTCTCTCCGCCGTCTTCGGCGCTCTCTGCGGCCTCGCGCTCGTCTACTCCATCGATCTCCCGCAGATGGACGACCTCACCCGCTACCGCCCCAACACCACCACCGAGCTCTTCGACATTCACGGCAAGGTCTTCGGCTCCTTCGCCCTCGAGCGCCGCGTCGTCGTCCCCTACACCGCCTTCCCACCCGTCCTCCGCGAAGCCATCCTCTCCATCGAAGACAAGAGCTTTGAGTCCAACTGGGGCGTCAATCTCGTCCGCGCCGTCGGTGCCGCCTATCGCGATCTGCACACCAGCGCTCGCGCCCAGGGTGCCAGCACCCTCACCATGCAGCTCGCACGCAACCTCTTTCTCTCTTCGCAAAAGACCTTCGGCCGCAAACTGCAGGAGGTCTTCCTCACCATGCAGATCGAGCGCCGCTTCACCAAGCAGCAGATCTTCGCGCTCTACGCCAATCAGATCTACCTCGGCCACGGCACCTATGGTTTTGAGGCCGGCAGTGAGTACTTCTTCTCAAAACACGCCGGCGATCTCACCCTTCCCGAAGCCGCCCTGCTCGCCGCTCTGCCCAAAGGCCCGGAAGCTTATTCGCCCATCCGCTACCCCGAGCGCGCCCTCCACCGTCGCAACCTAGTCCTCGACGAGATGCTGCAGGACGGCAAAATTACCGAGATCCAGGCCGACGCTGCCAAGGCCACACCGCTCGGCCTTCGCCTGGAGGTTCCACCCAACTCCGTCGCCCCCTTCTTCGTTGAAGAGGTTCGCCGCCAGCTCGAGCGCGAGTACGGCGTCGAAGAGGTTCACGGCGCCGGCCTCCGCGTCTACACCACCCTCGACCTCGACCTGCAGAAGGTTGCCAACAAGGCCGTCCTCGACGGTGTCGCCACCTACGAGCGTCGCCGAGGCTGGAAGGGCAATCTTCTCAACGTCTCCGCCATGGACAACGGCGGCGAAGACTATCGCCACCCGGACTGGTCGCAGCCCATCGAGCTCGGCGCCTACTTTCACGCCGTCGTCACCTCCGTCGCCCGCACCAAAGTCCAGATCCGCCTCGCCGACTACGACATCACCCTCAATCAGCCCGACTGGGCATGGGTCCAAAACTCCGCAGGCTTCCTTGACGGCACACGCCTCCTCGCCCCCGGCGACATCGTCTACGTCCGCATCGAAAGCATCTCGACCGAAGGCACCCTCCACGCCTCGCTCCAGCAGGACTCCGGCGCTCAGGGCTCCCTCATGGCCGTCGATAACTCCACCGGCGAGGTCCTCGCCATGGTCGGCGGCCGCGACTACGCCCTCTCGCAGTTCAACCGCGCCACCCAGGCCCAGCGCCAGGTTGGCTCCTCCTTCAAGCCCTACGTCTACACCACTGCCATCGAAGCTGGCGCCAAGGCCACCGACATCGTCGTCGACGCCCCCACCAGCTTCCCCACCCCCTCCGGCTGGTACACCCCGCACAACTACGAGGGCGACTACCGCGGCGCCATGACCCTCACCTCTGCCTTCGCCGAGTCGCGCAACATCCCCGCCCTCAAGCTCGCCCACCAGGTCGGCATCAGCAACGTCATCGCCACCGCCCACCGCTTCGGCATCACCTCCAACATCCCCAACTTCCTCCCCATCGCCCTCGGCTCGGCCGACATCACCCTCGCCGAGCAGGTCGGCGCCTACACCGTCTTCCCCAACGACGGCGTCCGCATCGCCCCGCACTACATCCACAAGGTCGCCGAAGCCGACGGCCTCGCCCTCGAGCAGAAAACTCCCCAGGTCACCGAAGTCCTCTCCGTCGAGACCGCCCGCACCATGATGGGCCTGCTCGAGGCCGTCACAAAATACGGCACCGCCGCCGCGACCGCCAAACTCAATCATCCCCTCGGCGGCAAGACCGGCACCACCAACAACTACACCGACGCCTGGTTCATCGGCTTCTCCCCTACTGTCACCTGCGGCACCTGGATCGGCTACGACACCCGCGAGTCCCTCGGCGACAAAGAGACCGGCGCCAAGGCCGCCCTGCCCATGTGGATGGACTTCATGACCCCGGTCCTCGCCGCCCACCCGCACGAGAGCTTCGCCACCGGCGGCACCCCCAAGCGCCCGGTCGCCGTCGCGTCAGACACCGCTCCGGACGCCATCACCCTCACCCCGCACCCACGCCGCACCCCACCGCCCGACGACACCCCCGCCGACCCCGAAGCCCCCTCCACCACCGCCCCCGAACCCACCTCACCCACTCCGGCCGCCACCCCCGCGCCCATCGTCCGGCGCCCTCCCGGCACGGAGCCCGCCGAGCCCACCACCGGCGTCTCCCACCCACCCCAATAACCAGCTCCGACCAGCGCAAGGAGCGCTGAGCTGAAGCCGCTCATTTCCTGGCTTTCGCAAGCACTTCCTAGAAAGGCGTTTGTCATTACTAAGAGACGGCGCCCAAAGCTTCACTGCAGAACGATGTACCCGGGGACGCTTGGATAGGAGACACATTTGCCGGAGGGAAGTTTGAACTGGCTCCCAATCTTGCCCTGTTCAGCGGTGTAGCCAGGCGACAAGACGGCCTGTACGCCGTCGTCCACGACCGCAATGCCGTGATTGCTTTCGTTCCGCACACCGAAGAAGCCAGTCGATTCCTCTTTCGCGGGCGCCGCAAGACACGTCTCAGGTTCCATTCGTTTCAGAGTAGTCGGCTTTGCAAGTGATCCTACCTGGGCGAGTACGCCGGGACGAATCGCGTCTAGGCTGGAGAAGACCTGTTGAGTGGACATCGCTCGTCCCTCAGGAAAGGTCGCCTGCATCTTCTTTACGAGTGTGGCCAGGTCCTGACCTTTGACGAAATATACCGCCAGCCGAACCGTTTCGACCTGCAGCCAATCATAGTTATCGAATCCGACTCCCTCATAAATCAGATCCATGTCTTCGAACGAGGTATACCGCTGCCGTGCGTCCGTGCGCGACCCAAGGGTGGCATCAATGAGTTGGGGCCTCCTCACACGGGCGTAGGCGGTGGCAAGCATCGTTGCGGAGAACTCCTGCATGAACAGATCTGGTCCTTCCAAGTGAAGGGCACGTTGATACAGGTGGCCGGTCTCATGAAAAGAGATAAAGTCCAGCTTTTTATCCAGATCAACATGTGTCTTCTGACCGGGATAGCTCGCAAACGAATCGGGCATAAAAATTACGTTCCCTTGGTCCGCGAGAGCCTGTGCCATCGGATAATTCATCAGGCCACCCACCCGTTCCCAGTCCTTTCGATTAAGCACCGCCAAAATCACGGGAACACTGACATGGAGCTGGTGGCTGTACCAGGCGGCGCAATCCGTGATCTCTGCCTGGTCACGAAGTGCGAGAGCCTTTAATCCAGCCGAATAGTAGACGGGAACACTTCCATCGATACGTGCGAGCCTCAGTGCCAGCAAACGACTGAGCGCGTTTGGCGTTGACGAAGCCGGCGCCGCTTGAGCTCTGCTTATCGAAGGACATAGAAGACAGCACAGAAGCATGCATGCGATAAGAAAGTTTGTTCCCAAAGCACGTGCGCTCACGAGGAGAAGCATGCTCCATCATCGAACGAGCAGAGGAGTAATCAGAATCTTTTCTGAGCCCAAGTGCAGGCCACACGAGTTAGCCCCGCAAAGTCGGCATTCTCTGAGGTAACGCAACGAACCCTCGCCACAGAGACCCAAGAACCACTAGCTCCGCCCCAACGCCCGCCGCAACCCAAAGAATCGCTGCGCCCTTTCCACATCCCGCCCAATCTGCGCCTTCAGCGCCTCCGGGCTCTCCCACTGCTGCTCCGGGCGCAGCCATTTCAGAAACTCCAGCCGCAGCGGCGTCGACTCCCGCAGCTCCACCGGTTCGAAATCAAACAAGTAGCTTTCCACCGCAAACGAGTCCGCCCCGAACGTCGGCCGGTTCCCGACATTCGTCACCCCCTCAAACCATCGCTCGCCTTCCCCGGAGCCTACCCGCAACCGCGTGGCATACACCCCGTGCGCCGGCAGCAGCTCGGGGTATGGCGCCAGGTTGATCGTCGGCACCGCGTACTTCGTCCCATACCCCCGCCCCGCCGCCGGCGTGCTGTCCACGCTGAACACCCATCCCAACAGCCGCCGTGCCGCGGAGACCTCTCCCGCCGCCACCAGCTCCCGGATCCGGCTCGATGACACCACCCCGCCCATCAGCCGCTCCGGCGCATACGCCTGCACCCGGAACCCCAGCTCCGCACCCAGGGTTGTCAGCGTTTGCATATCCGCCTCCGCCCCGTACCCGAAGCGGAAGTTTTCCCCTTCGTGGAGCTCCGCAATCTGTAACCGCTCGTGGAGCACTTCCTTCGCGAACCTCCGCGCGCTCATGCGGCGCAGCTCCTCAGAAAAGGGAAGCACGATCGCCAACTCTACCCCTGTGCTCGCCAGCAGCTCCAGCTTGCGCGGCAGCGGCGTGATCATCGGCCGTGTCTCACCCGGCCGCAGCGCCCGCGCCGGATGCGGATCGAACGTGACCACGGCCGACCGCAGACCCATCTCCGCCGCCCGCGCCCGCACCCGCGCGATCACCCACTGATGCCCCCGATGCACCCCGTCGAAGTTCCCGATCGTGGCCACCAGCGCACCCGCACCAGCCGGCACCTCTTCGAAGCTGCGATAGACAATCATTTCGCGATCAAGAACTCCAGCTTCAATCCATCATGGGCCAACCGGATCGCGTCCGGCAAAGTCGCATTGATCGCCTCGTGATCGAGATCATGGCTGATATGCGTAAAGTACGCCCGCTTCGGCTTCAGCCGCTCCACAAAGCCGATCGATCGCTCGAGGTGCGAGTGGCTCGGATGCGGCTCCCGTCGCAGCGCGTCCAGAATCAGCACATCCAGGCCCTCAAGCAGCGGAAGGCTCTCAGCCGGTATGTCGCTCATGTCCGTCAGGTACGCAGCATCACCAAAGCGGTACCCGGTAATCGTCTGCCGCCCGTGTGTCACCGGAATCCGCTGAAAGCAGGCCCCAAACAGCTCAATTCCAGCTCCTGGCGTCTCCTCCAGCCGATGCAGGTGTACCCGCGCGCTCGTCGGGTATCGGTCTTTCGTTCGAAACGTGTACTCAAACACCCGTTCGATGATGCGCGCCGTGTCCTCGTCCGCGTACACCGGCAGCGCCACCGGGTGCCGAAAGCTCAGCGGCCGCAGATCGTCAAATCCCAGAATGTGGTCTGCATGCCCATGCGTATACAGCACCGCATCCACCTGGTCGATCCCCTCGCGCAGCGCCTGCGCGTGGAAATCCGGCCCCGTATCGATCAGGACGACCTTGCCGCCGTACTCCACCCGCACCGACGGCCGCGTCCGCCGATTATGCGGGTCCGCAGACGTGCACACAGCACATCCGCACCCCAGGGTCGGCACGCCCATCGACGTGCCGCTGCCTAGAAACGTAAGCGTCGCCCGCATCCGCTATCGCACCAGCGTCGGCGTCCCGCCACCAAAGCTCCCCGTCCCGCCCGGACCACCGATCCCACCCGGCCCCGCTCCTCCGGGTCCTCCGAGACCTCCCGGGCCCGCCGGTCCACCCTGCCGCGCCTGTGCCGACCGCGCCAGCGCCTGTGTCATCTCGAGGAACGCCATCCGCAGCTCAAACAGCGCGCTATCCAGAAACACCTGTTCCTTCGCGCCCAGATTGCCCACAGTCTTCTCCGCCAGCACCGTCATCATGTCAATGCTCGACCGCGCTCCGAGCAGGTCCACCCGCGGCTGCTCGCCCTCCTGCGTCGCCCCGCCCAGCTGCATGATCGCCGTCAGGTACACAGACTGCACCAGCTGTTCAAAGTTCATCGCCGGCGGATGATCCATCCCGGGGTTCGTCGCCCGGATCGCCGTCTCGATCCGCTCCGCCGTCTGATCGAACGCTCGCTTGGACTGCTCCATCTGCTCGGCCGTCGGCGCCGGCAGCTCCCCTTCGCCCGCGTCTCCCTCGGCCGTGGCGGCGCTCTCAGACGTCGTCGCTTTGCTCCCTACCGGCACAGGCACAGGCGCCGGCGGTGGCACTGCTGCCAGCGGCGCTGGTTCAGTCCGCTCCGGCCGTTCGCCCGGCTCCGGTCGATCTGCATCCGGCCGAACGTCTCCGTCCATCGTAAACTTCCGCCGATCCGTAACCACAAACGGCTTATTTCCCTCAGGCATCACTCTCTCCTTGACTCACTTCATCCCGCAGCATCCCGTTGGATGCGTCTAGGGCGCACGTTCAAGCGACATCGGCACCGGCCTCGGCCGTGCCACGCCGCCCTCATACGCCATCTCGAGCTTGGTCTCAAGCACCTCGCGCCGGACATATCCCAGCGCCATCATCCCGCCGGCACTTCGCCCCGGAACCGCAGGAATCAAACCAACACTGGTCATCTCCCCTACCGGCTTGCCACCCGCGCTCAACACCGCCCCCGCCGCCGGCATCTCGCCCTCAAGCGCAAACCCGGCAAATGTCCGGTGCACCGCGCCCCGCGACCGGATCCGCTCCACGATCTCCTGCCCCAGGTAGCACCCTTTACTGAAGTGCAGCGCCTCAGTCTGCCCCGTCTCCTGCGGCAACTCCTTCTCTCGCAGATCAATCCCAAACTTCGGCGTCCCTTCGAGCAGCCGCAGCATCTCCACACTGCCAGCATCGCCTTCCACCGCGCCCGCGTGCACGAACACCGTCGTCAGTTCCGCCACCAACGCAGCAGCCGCCCACACCTCAAACCGCGGCACCACCTTGCCCGGCATCCTCTGCACTCGCACCCGCTCGCCCCGCCAGTCGACATCCAAAAAGCGTGTCGCCCCACCCGCCGGCCCCTCCGGCAGCAAGCCTTCCGCCCGCATCAGCGCCTCTGCGACAGGCCCAGCGACCAGCAGCCCCGTCCGCTCCTCCGAAACATCCAGCAGCTCCACATCATCCATGATGATGAAGCGATCCAGCATCGCGGTCATCGGCGCCACCTGCGACCGATCCGTCTCCATCTGAATCGCATCACCGAACGCAAACGCCGTCGCCGTTCCCTGGATGCGCCCCTGCGCGTTCAGCAGAAAGTTGAAGCATCCCTCGCCCGGCCGGAGCGCCTGGATCGAGTTCGTCACCATCCCGTTCAGCCACCGCACCCGGTCCTCGCCCGTCACCCGGATCCACCCGCTCTCAGTCAGGGGCACTACGCACGCATCGGTTATCGCCGCCTGCAGTCCGGCGGTCGCTCCGGAACCACTCGATACTTCATGAACTGAGAGGGAAGGGATCGCCCCGGAAACGCTCATATCTAAGCCTATCGGCAGCCTCGCCGTACACTTGAGTATAGTCGTCCGTCTAATGGAAGCCGCGCCCCGCCCCGTCCCTCACCGCCAAGGAGCGGCCCGCTCACCATTGATCTCCTCCCGATCCCTCCGCGCCCTCTTCCTTCCGCTCCTGCTGGCCGTCGCTCTCAGGCCCCTCGCGGCCCAAACGCCCACACAGTCACCCGGCCAGACCCCGCCACCCCCCACCGCGCATCCGCCCAATCAGGCCGACGCCTCCACGCCGCCCACGCCGTCGGCTGCAATGACCAAGGCCCAGCGCAAGGAGCTCCTCGCGTCCGTCGACAGCATGCTCCACTTCGTCAGCGCCGACACCGCCCTCCCCATCCGCCACAAGGTCAAACGCAAGCTCATCTCCCGCGAAGAGGTCACCCGCTACCTCAACCAGCGCATGAAGGATGACGAATCCACCAAGCGCCTCCAGCGCTCCGAGATCGTCCTCAAAAAGTTCGGCCTGCTCGACCGCTCCTTCGACCTCCAGCCCTTCCTCGTCTCCCTGCTCACCGAGCAGATCGCCGGCTTCTACGACAACAAGACCAAGACCGTAAACCTCCTCGACTGGGTCGATCCCAAGGAGCAAAAGCCCGTTCTTGCGCACGAGCTCACCCACGCCCTCCAGGATCAAACCGTCGATCTCGACAAGTGGGGCGACTCCGGCGTTCACGGCATCTCCAAAGACCTCGCCGACGACAAACGCCACGTCGCCACCGACGAGCTCGAAACTGCCCGCGAGGCCATCGCCGAAGGCCAGGCCATGGTCGTCTTCTACGACGACGCCCTCCGCGCCAGCGGCAAGTCCCTCGTCGATCTCCCCGACAACGGACCCCTGATCGACCCCGACGGCGACTCCGACACTAAGGGCTCGCCCGTCATGGCCCGCGCCCCCTACCTCCTCCAGCAATCCCTCCTCTTCCCCTACAGCTACGGCCTCGGCTTCGAAAACGTCATCCTCCATCGCCGCGGCAAGCAGGGCGCCTTCGCCGACGTCCTCGCCACCCCGCCCTCCACCAGCTACGAGATCATGAACCCCCGCATCTGGCTCGAGCACGGCGATGTCCCCGCCGTCGCCATGCCCGATCTCCATCCGCTCCTCGACCCCGCCTTCGCCCCCTACGACCTCGGCGTCATGGGCGAGCTCGACGTCCGCATCCTCGGCCACATCCTCGGTGGCGACGCCGCCGCCGACAAGCTCGCCCCTAACTGGGCCGGTGGCGTCTACTACGCCGCCCAGCGCCGCTCCGCCACCCCCGCCGAACAAGTCACTACCGGCTCCATCGCCCTCGTCTACGAGTCCCACTGGCGCACCCGCGAGGCCGCCCGCTCCTTTGCCGCCCTCTACGCCCTCGGCCTCCATCACAAGTACGCCGTCATCAAGCGCCGCACCGCCGACGAGTCCACCCCCGCCGAACAGGTCTACTCCACCAATGAAGGCGACGCCCTCATCCTCACCTCCGGCCACACCGTCTTCCTCGCCGAGGGCCTCCCCGTCGCCCTCGCCCGTGAGGTCGCGGAGCTCTTCGCCGTCCCCGACGGCGCCGGCCCCCAGATCCAGGCCCACGCAATGCCCCTCGTAAGCCCCCGCCCTCAACCCAGCCGGCCTGCCTCCCCGTCCTACGGGGTTACAGCCCCTCACGAGCTAACCCTCGTCCTCGCCCACCTCCTCACTCGTTCTTTTTAGTTGTCATTCCGGGCGGCGCGAGCGATCCCCGCATTTCGTTCATAACCCCGGAGCAAAGCGAGGCGAAACCGCCAGACACTCTCTCATGCCGACCGGAGCGCAGCCGCCTGTTTCATCCCCATGCGCGCCCGCAAACTATACTCACAGCTGACCCCACACCACAGGAGCCACACCCTTGTCTCAGATCCCCCAGGCCGAAATCGGCATCATCGGCGGCAGCGGCCTCTACTCCATGCCCGGCCTCACCAATATCCACGAAGAGAAGATCGAAACCCCCTTCGGCAATCCCTCCGACCCGCTCGTCTTCGGCACCCTCGAAGGCCGAAAAGTCGTCTTCCTCGCCCGCCACGGCAAGGGCCACCGCATCCTCCCGTCCGAGCTCAACTTCCGCGGGAACATCTACGCGCTCAAAGCCGCCGGCGTCACCTCGATCCTCTCGGTCTCCGCCGTCGGCTCGCTCAAGGAAGAGCACAAGCCCACCGACTTCGTCATCCCCGACCAGTTCATCGACCGCACCTTCGCCCGCAACGCCACCTTCTTCGGCGAGGGCATCGTCGGTCACGTCGCCTTCGGTGATCCCGTCTGTTCGCTGGTGGTAGACACCTTTGCCAAGGCCTGCGCAGAAGTCGGCGTCGTCGGTAAACGCGGCGGCACCTACGTCTGCATGGAAGGCCCGCAGTTCTCCACCCGCGCCGAGTCCAACCTCTACCGCTCCTGGGGTGCCGACGTGATCGGCATGACCAACCTCCAGGAAGCCAAGCTCGCCCGCGAGGCCGAAATCTCCTACGCCACCCTCGCCATGGTCACCGACTACGACTGCTGGCGCGAAGGCCATGATGACGTCACCGTCGACCAGGTCATCGCCGTCATGCACCAGAACTCCGGCAACGCCCAGAAGGTCGTCAGCGCCGCCGTCCGCCTCATGCCCACCGACCTCAGCAGCAGCCCCGCCCAGACCGCCGCCAGGTTCGCCATCATGACCGACCGCGCCCTCGTCCCCGCCGCCACCAAACAGAAACTCCAGCTTCTCTTCGGCAAATACCTGTAAACGGCTTGCCCGTCAGAACGGCCGCTTCCCGGCGGCACTCTGCTCATTGCGCCGGTTCATCACCGCGACCCGCTCGGCAAAGCGGTCAGCCGAAAGCAACAGCGTTCCATCGAGCCGCACCTCCGCCATGGCATCCACCATGGCGGGGTGCAGGTTCACCATCTGTGGCGCCTCCGGGTTCGGCTTCATCCACGTCTCCAGATTCGTGCCGTCACTGTGTTCCATCATGAAGTGGAAGGCCATCACCCGCGCACAGATCGCCACCTGCAGTGCGTCATCCTCATAGAACACACACAGCGCGCGAAACGCCCGCTGCAGCCACGCGCCCCGCGGCTGAAAACTCACATCCGCTCCCGCGCGCAGCGTGTCATAGAGTGTGTCGCATACCGCCTCGGTCCCATCATCATCGGCGGGGCGCTGCAGCCCTCCTTCATGGGCTGCCTCGACAAACAAAATCATCGCAAAGCCCATCTCCTCACTGGAAACGGTTGCGAAATCGGGTCGTTCTAAGGAAAGTTCTAGGGTGGAATGCATCGGACCGCCAATCTGCCGGGAAATTGCCTCAACTGGCTCGGCTCGCCAGCTGTGCAGGCCCATGTCAACCGGTCGTCCGCGGTTGTGTATCGTGCGTTATGGAGTGCGTAGGTACGGCCAATCAATCACCCGTGCGGCCGCCGCCTGTCGCGGTGGCCGCACCGGCCACCGCTAACTCTTCTTTTCGCCCATCAAGCGTACCTGGTCGGCCTGCGGACCCTTCTCGCCCTGGATCACGTCAAACGTCACCGCGTCCCCCGCATTCAAGCTCTTATACCCATCGTTTTGAATCGATGAGTAATGAGTGAACACATCGGCGCCGCCATCGTTACGACCCACAAAGCCGTAACCCTTCGCATTGTTGAACCACTTCACTGTTCCTTCAAACGCCATGATGGTCTTCCTTCCTTTACTGCGGGTTGGGGGTTCACCTGCCTGCACAAGGTCCTTCACCGTGCTGCGGAATCCTTGTGGTCCAAATCGTGTCTGCAACACATGCGCCTGCCACGGGCTGACCTCAGCTGCCAGCTCCGTCTCAAGCGCCAGCGAAAGCATCGTCGGCAAAAAAGACGCCGCGAGTGAAACTGCCACGCGCCGTTCAATCGATGACACGGTATGGCACAGCACCAGCAGATCGTAGTGCCGGGCAAATAGAGACTCTTTTACTTGAAGAAGACTTCGAACCAGCTCAACATCGAACCCATCCAGTTGCAGGATCATCTGCCGCGTCGTCAGCAGATCCTCGTTGTTGCCGAACAGCAGAATGTGAGCAGGTGTGTGCATGTCGTCTAAGTAACGTAACTAACTTAACCTGCAACAGTGCGGTAGACTCTATCTGTCGCCTACCGCACATAGTCACAATCTTTTCCATGTGCGTACAATCCTATTTGAGAAAGGCAGATCGTTCCATTTGCTTCCCTAAGGGTTCTGCTACGTATGGCCCCGTCTCAACTCCGAGTGCCTAGGACCGCCATGATGAAAGTGCCCGTCTCCGCTACCACCTTCAAAAACACCATCCTGCAGCGTCTTGATCCCGAAACCCTGCAACGCCTGGCCCTGACTTTCACCGAGTTCAAGCTCGGCCACGAGCTTGAGTTCCCCGGCAAGCCCATCCGCCAGCTTGCCTTCGTGGAAGAAGGCATGGCATCCATGACCACCACCTTCAGCGATGGCTTCCAGGTGGAGGTCGGCATGTTCGGCTATGAGTCGGTCCTCGGTATCTCAGCCCTCATGGGCACCATCCGAAGCCTCAACCGCGTCTACACCCAGGTCGAGGGTCATGGCTACACCGTGCCGCTCGACCGCGCCCGCGCGGAGTTCGTCCGCGGCGGCACCTTTCAGCATCTGTGCCTCCACTACGTGCAGGCCCAGCTCGTACAGGCCATGCAGTCCGCCGGCTGCAACGCCAGGCATCACCTGGAGCAGCGGCTCGCGCGCTGGCTCCTCACCACCGCCGATCGCGTCCACCATCTCACCTTCGCACTCTCACAGGAGTTCATGGCAGACATGGTCGGCAACACCCGGCCCACCGTCTCCCGAACCGCCGCCGTGCTCAAGTCCGAAGGTCTGATCGACTACACGCGCGGCATCATCACCATCCTCGACCCCGCCGGTCTTCGCAAGCGGTCCTGTGAGTGCTACGCCGTCATTAAGCAGCATCTCGAAAACGTCAAAGACTTCGAAGAGCGCAATATCAGGTGATCTCTTGCGTTTTGGAGCGCTATGTGCGTCTCCGGACAGACAGAGCGGACGTCCCTCGCTACCGTTAGACATACAGAGCGCTTACCGCTCTGGTTAGGTAGCTCTGGTCAATCCCCATTTGGCGGCCTTTGCAATCTCGCAAAAGGACGCTATATGGCTGTGTCACCAAGCAATCTTCTTCTGGGATCCTTCTCCCCGTCCGACCGCAAAGCCGTTCTCTCGCACTGCACTGAGCTCGATCTTCCCAACCGCACCCCGCTCGAGGTGCAGGAGCAAAGCCCGCGGTACCTCTACTTCCTCACCGCCGGCGTCGCGAGCGTCGTTGTCACGCATCAGGGAGGCGCCTGCTCAGAGACCCTCCTCGTCGGCCGCGAAGGCCTTACCAGCGCCGTCTCGCTTCTTGGTTCGTCCTCTTCGCCGGCAGACTGCTTCATCCAGGTTCCCGGCTCAGGCTGGCGCATCCCGTATCGAGCCATCCGCAAGCTCTTCGCCGAGTCGCCGAGTATCCGCGCCCGCATCCTCGAGTGCGTTCAGCAGCAAAGCATGACCACCACCCAAATCGCCGCCTGCAACATCGCGCATGAGGCTGAGCCTCGTCTCGCCCGCTGGCTCCTGATGGTCGGCGACCGCACCGGCGAAGAGACCTTCCAGCTCACGCAGGAGTTCCTCGCGCAGATGCTCGGTGCCCGCCGCACCACCGTCGTCGCTGTCGCCGGCAGCCTCCAACGCAGCGGCTTCATCGAGTACAGCCGCGGCAAGGTCACCATTCTCTCGCGGGAGAAGCTTGAAACCGCCGCCTGCAGCTGCTACGCCGTAACCAAGCGCCTCCTCACCAAGCTCTATCGCCAACCCGCCTCGCCCCGACGCATCCCGAGCCATCACGAACCATCCCAAGCTATCCCGTCGCTCACCGGCGGTCACTAGCCCCGGGCCGTCGCCGCCGTTCCTCCCCCAGCAAGGTTTCACCAGTCACGGCGCATCTACCCTTCAAAAACGGCATAATGGAGAAACGGCACCGCATTCGGTCTCCGCTTCACGGGGCCGGGGCGCGCCCGAGGTCCGGACCTAACCCCTTTCTGCCGAAGATTTTGCACGAAACCATAGGGGTGGTACCCCGGCACCCTAGGAGATAGAACCCCCAAGATGTCCATCCTTGTAGTCGGCTCCGTTGCCTTTGACACCCTCACCACCCCCACCGGCAAAGCCGAAAAGATCCCTGGCGGCGCCGCTACTCACTTCGCCCTCGCCGCCTCGTACTTCACCGATGTTCGCGTCGTCGGCGTCGTCGGCACGGACTTCACCCCCGAGCACGAAGCCATCCTCACCCGCCGCGGCATCGACACCGCCGGCATCGAGCACGCCGACGGCCTCTCCTTCCATTGGACCGGCTCCTACTCGGGCGCCATGAACGAGGCCACCACCCTCGGCACCGACCTCAACGTCTTCGCCGACTTCTCCCCCAAGATCCCCCCGGCCTACCGGGACACCGACTTCCTCTTCCTCGCCAACATCGACCCCGTCCTCCAGCTCCGCGTCCGCCAGGCCATGCCAGACGTCAAACTCGTCTGCGGCGACACCATGAACTACTGGATCGCCGACCACACCGCCAATCTCAAGAAGGTCCTGGCCGAGCTCGACGTCCTCCTCATCAATGACGGTGAAGCTCGCCTCCTCACCGGCGAGACCAACCTGGTCCGTGCCGCCGAAGCCGTCATGGCCCTCGGTCCCAAATCCCTCGTCATCAAGCACGGCGAGTACGGCGCCACCGCCTTCTTCTCCTCTCGCTCCTTCCCCGGCCTCACCAGCACGCCGCACCCCTTCCGCGCCCCTGCCCTCCCGCTCGCCGAGGTCATCGACCCCACCGGCGCCGGGGACTCGTTCGCCGGCGGCTTCTACGGCTACCTCGCCTCCCAGCCCACCCTCACCCCCGAGGTCTTCCGCCGCGCCATGTTCTTCGGCGGCGTCATGGGCTCCTTCGCCGTCGAGCAGTTCGGCACCAAACGCCTCGAGACCTGCTCCCGCGAAGAGATCGACCGGCGCTTCGGCCTCCTCCAACGGACATCGCATCTCGAAGCCGAGATCTCGCACCTTGACCCCGCGACGAAGTAGCCGCCCCTACCGCCCACCCTCGTCACGCGCCGCCGGCAGTGGCCCCACGCGCCGTCCCACACCGCGCGGCGACCGCGGCAACAAACCCGTCTCCCTCACCGACAACGACGTCATCCGTCCCGCCTCCCGCGAAGAAACGCTCCCCGTCGTCATGGGCGCCCTTGCCCTCTGCTGCCTCACCCTTATCCTCTGCCTGCAGAAGGGCTACCTCCTCCTCTACGGCGACGCCGTCGCCCACCTCGGCATCGCCCGCCGCATCCTCGACGCCCGCTATCCCGGCCTCGCCCAGCTCGGCGGCGTCTGGCTCCCCCTGCCCCACCTCCTTATGCTCCCCTTCATCGGCCGCATGGAGTGGTGGCAGAACGGCATGGCCGGCGCCTGGCCCTCGCTAGCCGCCTTCGCTCTCGCAGTTATCGGCTTCTACCGCCTCGCCCGCCGCCTCATGCCGCCGCTCTGGGCCCTCGCCTCCACCGCCTTCTTCGCCCTCAACTCCAACCTCCTCTATATGGCCACCACGGCCCTGACCGAGCCGCTCTTCCTCGCCATCATCCTTTGGCTCGTCCTCCTCACCACCGAGTGTCTTGACGCCCTCGCCCCGCCCGACGGCAGCCCCGCCAAACTCCACCGCGTCCGCTCCCGCCTCTTCTGGCTCGGCCTCCTCATCGTCGCCGCCGTCTACACCCGCTACGACGGCTGGATCCTCGCCGCCCTCATCTGGTGTGTCCTCGCCATCTCCCTCCTCCGCCACCGGGAGCATCTGCCGCAACTCCGCGCCGCCTTCGCCCTCTTCACCGTCGTCACCGTCGCCGCGCCGCTCGGCTGGTTCGCCTACAACCAGCACTTCTATGGCGACTATCTCGACTTCCTCCGCGGCCCCTACTCCGCCTCCGCCATCGAACGCAAGACCTCGCCCCCCGGCTCCAAACATTACCGCGGCTGGCACAATCCCGCCTGGGCCCTCCTCTTCTACACCCGCACCGCCCAGGTCGACTCCACCGCCTGGGAGATCGGCTTCCTCACCCTCCCTCTGGCCTTCATCGGCGCCTGGCGAACAATGTTGAGCTGGCTCCGCCCAACATCTATCGCCCGTCCCGTCAGCACAAGCCCCGCCGCACCCCCTGACCTCCGCCTTGCCCCCGCATCCCTCCTCCTCTGGTTCCCACTCCCGTTCTACGTCTACTCCATCGCCTGGGGCTCGGTCCCCATCTTCATCCCGCAGCTCTACCCGCACTCCTTCTACAACGCCCGCTACGGCATGGAGATGCTTCCCGCCATCGCCCTCTTTGGCTTCATCGCCCTTGCCTGGACCGAGCGCCGCCTCCTCCTCACCCACCCGCTCGCCGCCCGCCTCCTGCCTCTCATCTGCTTCGCCCTCGCGGCAGTCAACTCCGTCGTCATGATGGCCCAGACTCCCCTCGTCCTCCGCGAGGGCATCGTCAACTCCATCACCCGTGTCGCCTTCGAGCGCTCCATCGCCCGCCAGCTCGAAAGCTTCCCCGCCGGCTCGCGCATCCTCATGTCCACCAACGATCACATCGGCGCTGTCCAGCAGGCTGGCATCCCGCTTCACCTCATGCTCAGCGAGAACGATCGTGACAGCTTCCAGACTGCCCTCGCCGCTCCCGGCACCAGGGCTGACTACGTCATCGCCATCGCCAAAGACCCCGTCGACGCCGCCGTTCGCGCCCACCCCGAAGACCTCACCGAGCTCACCGTCCTCCGCACCACCGGCCAGCCCATCGCCCGCATCTTCAAATCCACCCACGCCCCCGACCCCAAACCTATCCCCCTCACCACCCCATAACTCACGCGGTTCTTCGGTGGTGTCGTTGTCTCTGCTGATCCTTTTGGTTGTCATCCCGCAGGGATCTGCTTATCCACCCGCAACACTGGAGGCAGCACAAGCTCACACTCCCCAAATCCGCTACCCTAAAAGCACCGCATGATCCCCTTCACCAAAGCCCACAGCAACGGTAACGACTTCCTCATCCTCGACGAGTCTCTCGCCAATCGCCGCCACGCCGAGCTCGCCCGCCGTCTCTGCGCGCGTACTACCGGCATCGGCGCCGATGGCATCGAGTTCCTCGACCGGAGGCATCGCTCGGGCGAGCTCTTCCTCCGCCTCTTCAACGCCGACGGCTCCGAGGCCGAGCTCTCCGGCAACGGCACCCGCTGCGTCGCCGCCTTCCTCGCCCACACCGAGCACCGCACCGAAATCATCTTGGGAACCCACGGCGGTCCTCGCCACT
Source organism: uncultured Acidobacteriaceae bacterium (assembly GCA_964235665.1). Lineage (GTDB taxonomy): Bacteria > Acidobacteriota > Terriglobia > Terriglobales > Acidobacteriaceae > Edaphobacter. The sequence goes on along the minus strand of CAXSAY010000002.1, from coordinate 995,734 downwards.
GCCGCGTCCTTTCGAGCTCTGGCAGTACCTGGCAGATCGAAACCGGCATGGGTACGCCGCGCGTCATGCCGCGCTCCCTCGCCTTCACCGACCTTCCAGACGGTGCTACCGCCATCGAGGGCGCCATGGTCAACGTCGGCAACCCCCATTTTGTGCTCTTCACCGATACAAATGATTTCTCGGCACACGGCCTGCCCTGGCAAGAGCTCGGCGCCCGTATCGCCACCGACCCCCGCTTCCCCCACGGCACCAACGTCGAGTTCGTCCAGGTCCTCGACCACACCACCATCGCCTTCCGCATCTTCGAGCGCGGCTGCGGCCCTACCACTTCCTCCGGCACTGGCACCTGCGCCTCCGCCGCTGCCGTCATGGCCCTTCGTGACACCGCCCGCTCTCTCACCGCCCTCGCCGAAGGCGGATCGCAACACGTCGTCTGGTCCAACACCAGCTCCGAGATGCAGCTCACCGGCCCCGCCGAGCTCCTCTGCACCGGCCAGGCCTTCGACCCCGCCACGCATCTCCGCGCCGCCATCGAGGACATGGCCCTGTGACCTCGATCACCGATCCTGACCATCAACGCCGTCCTCTCGACCGAGCAACGCGAGTGGAGAGATCCCCGCATTTGCTCCTGCTCAAATCTCGGGTGCCCCATCCATCACAGCACCATCGTGATAGGTGGGACGTAAGCAGCTCGGAGCACCAACGGTGAACCAGCCACGAGTCCTCAAACCCTCAGCCCTCAAACCCGGCGCCCGCATTGCCATCGTCTCGCCAGCCTCTGCCGCCATCCCCGACCGCGTCCACGCCGGCATCCGCCATCTCCGCTCCCTCGGCTACGATCCCATCCTCTTCCCGCACGCCTTCGCCTCCGGCCCGCTTTACTTCGCCGGCACCATCGAAGAGCGCATCTCTGACCTGCACGCCGCCTTCGCCGATCCCACGATCGCCGCCATCGCCTGCACCCGCGGCGGCTGGGGCACCGCCGAGCTCCTCCCCTCTCTCGACCTCGACCTTATCCGACGCAACCCCAAGCCCTTCCTCGGCTACAGCGACCACACCTCGCTGCATACATGGATCGCCCGCGAGACCGGCCTCGTCACCTTCTACGCCCCCATGGTCAGCCCAGACTTCGCCCGATCCAGCGGCGTCGACCTCCCAAGCTTCACCGCCGCCCTCACGCAAACCGTTCCTTGGCAGCTAGGCCCCGCTGACGGCCTCCGCCTCCTCCGCTCCGCCCTCGCGTCCGGCAGCTCACGTCCCACCGGCAACCTCTGGGGCGGCTGCCTCGCCATCCTCGCCGAGTCCCTCGGTACCCCGTTCGCCCCGCACCCGCAGGGCGGCATCCTCTTTCTCGAAGACGTCACCACCAAGCCCTACCAGTGGGACCGCATGCTCCTCCACCTCCGCTACGCCGGCCTGCTCGAAGGCGTCGAGGCCATCGTCTTCGGCGACATGCGCCAGTGCGTTCCGCCGGCCGACGACGCCCTCCTCGAAGCCGCCCTCCTCCACGCTCTTCGCGACTTCCCGGGTCCGATCTTGATCGGCCTCCGCTCCGGCCACGTCGACACCCCCAACGTCACCCTTCCCCTCGGTATTCGCGCCGCCCTTGACCTCGCTGACCCCGAAAACCTTACCCTTCACCTCCTGGAGTCAGCCGTCACCACCAACCTCGACCAAACCACCCCTTAACCTCGACAGAAAGCACAAAACTGGGCATGACCTCAGCGAAACACATCCACTTAATCGGCATCTGCGGCACCGCCATGGCCTCGCTCGCCGGCATGCTTCAGGCGGAGGGACACCGCGTCACCGGCTCCGACACCGCCGCGTACCCACCCATGAGTGACCTCCTCGCGTCCCTCGGCATCCCCATCCTCGAGCCTTCCAGCCCCGCCCACCTCTCTCCAAACCCCGACCTCGTCGTTGTCGGCAACGCCATCTCCCGCGGCAACGTCGAGCTCGAAGTCGTCCTGAACGAGCGCATTCCCATGGTCTCGATGGCCGCCATCCTCCGCGATGAGTTCCTCCGTAACCGCGAGTCGCTCGTCGTCGCCGGCACCCACGGCAAGACCACCACCACCAGCATGCTCGCCTGGATCTACGAGGTCGCCGCCCGCTCCAATCCCGCGCTCGCCCCCTCGTTCCTCATCGGCGGCGTCGCCGAAAACTTCGGCACCTCCTTCCGTGTCACCCCCACCCGCCCCTTCATCCTCGAGGGCGACGAGTACGACACCGCCTTCTTCGACAAGGGTCCCAAGTTCCTGCATTACTTCCCCGACGTCGCCATCCTCACCCACGTCGAGTTCGATCACGCCGACATCTACGCCGATCTCCCCGCCGTCAAGACCGCCTTTAAGCGCCTCGTCAACCTCATCCCGCAGCGCGGTCGCGTCATCGCCTTCGACGGGTCAGAGAATGTAACCGAATGCGTAGCCAAAGCCTTCTGTAACGTAGAGCGTTACGGATTCGCTGCAACCTCGCATTGGCAACTCAAAGACCTCCGCCACGAAGGTGGCACCAGCCACTGGCAGCTCCTCCGCGCCGGCGAGCCCTTCGCCTCTCTCACCCTTCCCCTCGCCGGCGAGCACAACGCCCTCAACGCCTCCGCCGCTGCCGCTCTCGCCGCAGGGCAGGGCCTTCCCGTGGCGGCCATTGCAGAGGCCATCCGCACCTTCCGCTCGGTCAAGCGCCGTCTCGAAATCCGCGCGGAGATCGACGGCATCACGGTCATCGACGACTTCGCCCACCACCCCACCGCCATCCGTGAGACCCTTCGCGCCCTCCGCGAGAGCTACCCCAACCGCCGTCTCTGGGCCATCCTCGAACCTCGCTCCAACACCCTCCGCCGCAACGTCTTCGAGCTCGCCCTCGTCGATGCACTCTCCCTTGCCGACCGCATCGTCCTCGCTGGCGTCTTCCAGAGTGAGACCATCCCCGCCGCCGATCGCCTCACGCCAGAGAACGTCGTCGCCAAGCTGCAACTGCGCAATATCGACGCCCGTACCCTGCCCGATGCCGACACCATCATCGCCAGCATCGTCCCGGAGCTAGCCTCCGGCGATGTCATCGCCATCCTCTCGAACGGTGGCTTCGGCAACATCTATGACAAGTTGCCCGCCGCCATCACCGCCAGAGCCAACCCACTACACTCGTAGCTGCTGGTACACCTCGTCCAGCAACCGCCGCAGGTCCTCATGTTCAGTACGATTAAGCTCGCCTTCGTTTATCTAACGCTTGGACCCCTAGCGGGCATCTTCGGCATTCCGTATTCACTGCTGTGTGGCAACGTCGACCTTCTCTACAAGGTCAGCATGGGTATCGCGCGCCTCGGCCTGCGCGCCGCTGGCATCCGCATTCAGGTGCACGGCAGCGAGAACATTCCCGTCGATATACCGTGCATCTTCATGGCGAACCACGTCTCCAATCTCGATCCGCCGGTTCTACTTCCGCTCGTTCCCGGCCACACCTCAGTCCTGCTGAAGAGCTCGCTGATGCGCATCCCCATCCTCGGTACAGCCATGCGCATGGGCAAGTTTGTTCCCGTAGAGCGCGGCGGCACGCAGGAGGCTGCACGTCGCAGCGTCAACGCCGCCGCCGAAGCCGTCCGTTCCGGTCTGCACCTGGTCGTCTTTCCTGAAGGCACACGCTCTCGTGACGGTCACCTGGCCGCCTTCAAGAAAGGTCCCTTCTTCCTCGCGGAGCAGACGCACGCGCCCATCATCCCGGTTGCGATCGCAGGCACAGAGCAGCTGCTGCGGAAGGGAAGTGCCGCAATCCATCCCGGCACCGTCACGCTCACCTACCTTCCCCGGATCGACCCATCTCACTTCGAGACCCGCGACGCCCTCATGAAAGCAGTCCATGCCGCCATCGCCGAGGCTCTCCCCGAAGCGCTGCAACCGCGTCCTACCGCGTCCGCTACTTGACGATGGCGTTATACCCGTCAGACAGCAGCCTGGCTTTCATCGCCTCGGCGTCTTTCTTTGACGCGAGCGGTCCAATCTGCACATGCAGCAACTGATCCTGCGTTCCCTGGTGAATCGCCACCGCGTACCCTCTTCGCTGTAGCGATCCGCGCAGCATCTCGGCATCTTCCTTGTGGGTGACGGAGATCGCCGCAACCTGCACATAGCTCGTTCCACCCGCAGTGATCGCAGGCATCGTCGCGGCGGTCGCTTCTCCTGCGCCGTCGTGCGGCGGTAGTGGTTTTTGATCGGTCGCCTGAGCCACAGCACGTGTGATGGTCTGGTGCTGCACGGCCTGCGGCGTCCCCGGCTGGGCCGCATCAGTGGCGATGGTCGCCGCTCCGGGCTTTGTCTTCTGTCCGCTCGGGGCGTTCCCGCCAGAGAGACTCTCGCTTGGATCAGCGGCGTCGCTCGCACCTTCGGCGGGCGGTGTGTAGCTTGCGCGAGGCGGTGCAAGGCTGCCAGGAGTCAATTTGTTCTCCGGCAATGGCGCAGAGATGCCAGTATTTACATTGGCGAGTGCCGAAGGAACGGATCGGCGACCCATGCTGTAGCCAAATCCGAAGAACAGCGCGCAGACAAGGGCCAGCGCCAGAAAAATCCCCAGAACCGTCGCCGTCCCCAGCGAGATCTCACGATCGGGGTTGTCCGAGTCCCGCTGCTCAGCGTCACGTTCGTCGCTATCGTAATGTTCGTATCGAATGCTCATCCCGTCACGCTCGTGGAGGCGCCCTTTGTGTCCACACCCCTGTGGCTTTCTGCACAGCTCTGCTCACCAGACTAGTGCAACGACGAGGCGAACCCCCGCGCCAACCAGCCGCTGAACCTAAGCGGTACATGAGGGGGCCGCCTTCGTTCCGCCGGAGATATCTGCTTTAGTAGTGCAGGTAGAAGCCGATCGACGGCTCAACGCTGTTCGTTCTTTGCTTGATGGTCAAGAAGTTGGCGGTGTAATCAGGCAATAGGTAGAACGATTGACGAAACTGCGCGCGCAAACCGAAGTGCGAGGTCAGCAACGGCGCCTCAACCCCAACCGCATAGTAGTAGGTCAGGCGTGCCTGCTTGAAAAATCCCTGCCCGCCGCCATTCAATGTCGGCGTAAATACGGTCGAACCCGCACCTCCCGAACCAAACGGCTTCAGGCCAAAGCCGGTCAGCGTCGGTCCGTGCGCGACATAGCCCAGGGTGATCTCATTTGCGTTCGACTGCACACCGCCGGGAGCGACCAGGGTTTGACCTTGGGGTGGGTTGAAGTTGATGGTGTAGCGAGTGAAGCTGTAATTGAACTCCGCTCCAAGTAGCGGCGACTTCGTATAGCGAAGTGTGATCAGCCCGCCCGTGCCGTTGGTCGCGTCCGTGGAAAGCGTCTGCGCCTCCGCCGGAGTCGGCTTGCTATTCGCAAAGCTCTGGCCGGAGGTGTTGCCGGAGATCACTTCAATGACGGACACACCCAGATCCAGACGGTGTAGTTGACGATCGAGAGGGGTCTCAACCTGAGCCTGGCCCGAGGCAGTTCGAACCAGCAGACTGGCGGCACAAAAGAGGGGCAACGCCCATCTCAAAATATGGCGAGACTCGTTCCACATCAAAGACACATCTCCTTCAACATCTGGTCACGCGGGACTGTTGTTAGTTTACTCCCCAGCGCTCGACGGCGCCGGTCTGCGCCCCCTGCGCCGATGCACTACGGTGACCAGCTTTCGCCCTCCACGCCTGCCCCGCAATCATCACGAGAAACGAGGCCACAGTCCCCAGCAGCAGACCACAGGTGCCCGCCAGCGGGGGGCGCAGCGCACCTCCCGAGTGGCGGGCCATCTGCACAAAGGCCGCCAGCAGAAGTCCCGATCCCGCAACGCCCGGTACCCCATACCATCTGCGCCATCGCAGCAGCCCGATCAACGCGCACCCAGAGATCCCAAGCCAGAGAGCACCATCGTTCGGGCTGGTAAATGCCCACAGCCGGTTTGCCCCTAGCAGCAGAAACAGCAACCCGCACGCGCCGGGCAGCACCCGCCCTGGTCGATTGCATTCCATAAAGAGCAGCAATGTACCGGCAGTGACCAACCCGAGAGCCACCGTGCCGCTCACGGAATCGTCTGCCCTCGCGCTGCAAGCGCCTGCCGAAGACCCTGCGCGGCGCTGCTCTTTGGCTCCAGTTGCAGCGCCTTCGTAACCTCGGTCGCCGCCTCGGGCAGTCGGTTTGCCTTCAGATCCAAACGCCCCAGCAGCACATGCGCCTCAGCGCTCGGCCGCAGCCGCAGAGCGCTCTCTGCTTCCATCCGAGCCTGCCCATCATCGCCACTCTGTTCGCGTACCTGTGCCAGACCCAGTCGCGCCGGTGCGCTGGTGCCATCCGCTTCGAGCGCCTGCTGAAACTCCTGCTCCGCCTCCGGGAGCAAGCCCTGCGCCAGGTAGGTCTTACCCTGCTCCGTGTAGTCAACCGCCCGATCCGCAGGCTTCATCGTCGCCATCCGAACCTGCCGCATCTGGTCCAGCTGAAACGCCGCCTGCCGAAACGATGTCTCGGAGTAGGTCCGTCGGATCCGTTCCAGTGGCGCAAATCCGGCGTCTCCTGTTCCCGCGCTCACCGTTACGATCGTTCCACCATGTGCGATCTGGTCGCGCAGCTGCTGCGCCTCGGCGTCCACCTTCCGTAGCTGCAGCGCTGCATCAATCTCCCGCTTCGCACCGGCGGTGTCGTGCCGGCGCAGCAAAGCGACCGCCAGGTTGTAGTGGTAGTCCGCGTCGTTCGGGTCGGCAGCCACAGCTCGCTGAAACAGCGCGGATCCGTCGCGTCCCTGTCGGCTAAGGGTCACCGCCTGGTTGTTCACCACCTCCGGCAAAGGCAGGCGCGAGGCGACAAAGGCGAATGCCTGCTCGGCATCCGCATACTTCGCCGAGTTGAATCGTGCCAGGCCCAGGTAGAACCGTGCCTCCAACGCCCTCCGGTCAGCAAGCGGCACCTTCGCCAGCGTCATCGCAGCATGGTCGTAGTCACGCGCGGCAAACTGTGCCTTGCCCAGCGAGAGCATCGCTTGCGTATAGCTTGGGCTTTCGGCCACGGCAGCCGAGAGTCGCTTCAGCCGTTCTTGCTGCGAGGTCGCCTCAACCCCGCGAATGTAGTTCTCAAAGGCACTCAGTGGCACGCCGGCGGACGCAGCCAGAAACGTCTGCTCCGCCACGGCAAAATGTGGATCGATCTCGCGCGCCACCTTCCATGCAATCGCGTTCTCCGCGTCGTAAAGGCGCGCCAGTTCGCTGGCATCCTCGATCGGCGGCGACATCCGCAGCTGGTTGACGCGCACCACCTGCGACTGCACCTGCAGCTTGCCGGCGCTCACCGTGTAGCTGCCCACCACGACATAGTCCGCATCAAGCGTCTGCGCAATCCGCAACGTCGTCGCCCGCGTCGGTCGAAAGCCCGCCGGCAGCCCCAGATGGTCGAGAGCATACTCGCGATCCTCTCGCGTGATGGTCAGAAAGCCCGACGTCCCCAGGCGCTGATTCAAGGTGTCCGGAAATGAATCTCCCACCCAGTCCAGCGCCGCGTTTCCTGAATGGTTATCGAATGGCAGCACGAGGATCAATCGTCCCGGTGGCGTCGCTTGCGTCGCGCCAGCGGCGTTGTTCAGCGCTGGCGCCACCTGCGCTCCCGCATCCCCGCGCCCCATCATGGCGACCAGACAGAGCAGGGCACTGATCCGAAGCAGCAGCAGGACCAAAGAAACGTTCCTCGGAGGAGATTGGCCACGGCGCAGTGCCTCCCCTGCCTCCCCTACACTGACAGGCAAGGAACGGCTCGCCCGCAAGGGAGGGAAGAGCCCATCCCACCGTCCCTGCCGGTACGCGCCTAAGTTCTTTCTCTTGAATATTTTGCCGCAAATCCCTAGGGGGGGTAGGTACCCTTCGCTCGCCCCGGGGGCAGCCCCGAACCTCAAGGCCGGTAGCAGTCCTTCCACCCCGCCACCGCGTATCGCCGCGCCGCCATCACAGCATCCCCCCAGACGCGCTCGAGCAGACCGGTTCACACGGTCGAGTATAGACGGGCGAGCACCGCCACTTATGGCGTCACCCGCGCATTCACCACGCGGGGAAAGTGCAGCACCGCTGCCCACTCCCCCTTGCGCCGCGTCTGCCACACCACATCGCCGTGCAGCAGCGCCGCCGCTTCGTCTGGCGAAAGATCATGATGAAAGTCGAAGTACCGCATGTCCGATCGTTCATGCCCGCGCGCCATGTTCACTGAGCCCGCAGCCGGCTCCCACTTGGTCGAGAACAGCAGCGCCACATCGTACGAGCCTGGATCCGCCGCAGCTTTCTCCACCTGGGCCGCCGAGAAGTTGTCGATGCCCGTCACCTTGATCGGCGTCCGTACATACCCCAGCTCCGGCCGTTCGAGCTCCGCGGTCGTCGGCCAGGCTGTCAGCACCGTTGCCTGGGGATACTTCTGCGCAATCACCGCCGCCGCCTGCTGGTGCACCACGATCATGTCGCGATACGTCAGATTGTCCTCGGGCGCAAACGCATAAGGCGGATTGAGAAAGATGCCCGCAACAAACGCCGCAAACGTCAGCGCTGCAATGGCCGGCCACCACCGCATGCGCTGGAGCCAGACCGTGACGCAGACCAACAGCAGCAGCGGATAGACCGGCAGCAGATACCGCGTCAGCAGTGCGCCGCCAAGCACCGAAAACGCGACCCAGTTCACCAGCACAATCACCAGGATGCGCTCGCCGACCCGCCGCGAGATGTCGCGCGATTCCTTGCCCGCGCGGACGGGCATCAGCGCCGCCGCAATCGTGCACAGCGTCGCCACAAACAGGTTCATGTGCGCCGTGAGGTGCAGCAGCCTATGCCACAAACACAGCGCCAACCGGGAAGCACGGAGGTTCGCGGAAGCGTTGTACCGCAGATATTCCGGGTTTCCAAACACGTAACCGGTCTTCGTGTAGTGATAGCCATACCAGAGCAGCAACGGAAGAAGGGGCACCGCCAGCGCCGCTGCCCAGGACCATCCCACCGCGATCCCTCCGTCCTTTCGCCCACGTAGCCGAAGAGCCTGCCAGGCTTCGAGGCACGCCAGCGCCAGCGGCGTGACAATCGCCGTCTCCTTCGACAGCACCGCGAAGGACAACAAGCCTGCCGCCCACGCCCGATCCGTTCCATCACCGCCCCCGTCGCCACGGGGCGCAAGATAGAACGAAAGTCCCCACAGCGTAAACGCCGCCGCAAACATGTCCGCGTGCGCCAGCGTACTCTGCGCAAACCAGATGGGATACGCAGCTGTCAGCAGCGCCGCCAGCCATCCCACCAACTCGCCCGCCAGGCGCCGCCCTGTTCGGTAGACCGCAAGCAGCGCGGCTGCACTCACCAGGCACAGCAGGGTCCGCGTCCCGCTCACGACAAAGCCGGACAGGTGCCACCATGCCGCCAGCAGCAGCGACGGCAAAGGCGGATGGGCGTTCGTCAGGGTTGAATGCGGGATCAGACTTCCAGTTCGAAAGAAGTCATAGGCCGCAGGAATGTAGTATCCGCCTTCATCCCAGAAATAAGGCAAACGCAGCAGGGTCAAATGGCTGACGTACACCGCAACGAAGAACAAGGGATAGAGCAGAATGGGCGGCATCTCGCGCTCTGCTGAGCGACGATCTGTCACTGGCCTCCGCTCATTCGGCGTGGTCGCGTTCACCGCGTCTAGTTAACGGATCCGTCCACGACCGGCACCGGTTCAATGGTGATCGTGCCGAACGTTTGCTCATACTGCTTCAGGTTGTTCTCGAGCAGGTTACACAGTGCCTTTGCCTGCTGTGGGCTCACGTAGACCCCTTGAAAGCTCTCAAGGATGACTTCCTCGGGTGTGTTCTGGCTCATCGTGCCGAAGCCCAGAAAGAAGTCCCAAACGCTCATCCTGACCTGCACACTGTTCGCGTATCCCTCACGATACGTCGCGCTCTGCGTCAACTTCAGAGCAGGCTCTCCTGCAGGTCGTGTCGGCTGACTCATTAATCCTCATCCATGTATCGTCCCAACTGCACTGGGCCGGCTTTGTACTCAATCTAATGATGGTGCGAAAGGGGGGACTTGAACCCCCACGGATTGCTCCGCCAGATCCTAAGTCTGGTGCGTCTGCCAATTTCGCCACTTTCGCATGGGTTGCACATCAGCGCACGCCGCACATCGCATCTCGGCCGTGCCTACCGAATTGTACTGTGCCTCTTCCATCAGGCTCTAGTCGGGGTCTTACGTCGTGCAGCTTTCTTCGCTCGCAGCTGCGAGCGGGATGCCGCAGACTTCGGGACGCCCCCTTCAGTATCCTGTTCGGCTCCGTCGTTTTCCGCCACGGCAAGCGCTTTGCTCACCGCGTCAAGATCGGCTTGGTAGATGTCACCTGGTAGCTCCTCGAGCAGCGATCGCAGCTCATTCCGTGTTGCCGCACTCACGTCACCCGCGCTTCGGATCTCCGTCATCACAACGCACAGATGTTCTTCATGTCGTTCAATGACGCGCATGGTTCGCAGAAGTGCCTCAATGCGATGCGCCAACTGCATCTGCGGTGTTCTGACGGCTCGGTCCGAACGTGTCCTGCGCTTCGTCGTCTTCATCATGCCTCAGCTTCCTTCATCAACAGCACATCAGATGCGCCCTGTCCTCTCGTTGGCTCGCTTTCAGAGGCGGTGCTCTAGAACGTCAGCTTGGCTGCTATCTGCACCTTGCGGGTATTTCCCGCTGCATTCACCAGACCGAATGCCGAGCTCGAGAAGGTGTTCCAGTTCGTTCCCGTCGCGGTCAGAAAAGGGATGTTGAAGATGTTGAAGGCGTCGGCCCGCACCTCGAGGGTCAACGGCGTACTTCCCGCCAGGCCGTGCTCGGAAAGCTGCGTCTGCTTCACCGCGGACCAGTCCACGTCTGGCAGGCTCGGCATCCGAAACGTATCTCGTCCCAGGGTTCCGGTGTTCCCCAGCAGAGTCGGAACGTAGCGCAACGCTGGATCCGAGAGGATGGGATTCGTGCCTTGTGTATTGGACACGGTCGCCGCCCTGCTCAGGTGAAAGTCGTGTCCGCCAGCTCGCAGGCTCACTCGCGTGTTGTCGAGCCCGTTAGTTAAGCTGCCGTCCACGTTGACATCTGCGATTCCGGCACGCGATCCGTTGAGCAACGTAGCCGGTACGCCACTCTGCCACTGCTCGATCGTGCTGAAGCTCCATCCGCCAAGCAGCTGTCCTCTAAATCTCCGCTGCGACCCGCGAAACGGAATCTGCCACACCGTCGTCAGGATCACCCGATGCGTGATGTCGAAGTCAGAGGGCCCATATTCTGCCCTGCGAAAAGTACCTCCGGCGCCTTGTGGGTAACTCAGATCTTGGCCGATCTGGGCCACATTGAAGTCCGAATCATCGTCAAGCGACTTTGAGTACGTGTAAGCAAATTGCGCCTGGAAACCGTGTGTGGCCGCCTGCTTCACCTGCACCGCCAGTCCGTTGTAGTTCGATCCACCCACGGCGGCATAACCATCCACCTGGTTAAACCGCGGATCCACCCGAGTATTTGCCGGCCCGTTCTCCGCGGCGATCGCTGCCTGAAACTGCGGCAATCGCGCGATCTCATCCGCTTCACTAATCGCTGGCGACGGTCGCGCTGCCGCTTGCACCTCGTTCATCGGCATCACGTCCGTCAGCTTGCGGCTCACACTGCCTAGGTAGTCCACACTCAGGATCGTCTGCTTCATGAGTTGCATCTGGAAGCCAGCTGTGAAGTTCTCGGTGTACGGGTTTGGCAGCTTCTTCGGTACAGTCGTCGCTGCACCAAGATTTCGTAGCTGACCGAAGCTCCCGATCTGCGCCAGCGTCGATGTCTGTATCGGCGCCGCTCCAGCAACCAGCGCATCGAACGTGTTCCCTCTGCCCGGTCCTGATGTCTGCACCGAGTAGTTCAACGGAGGTGCCACTCTGAGATTCGAAAGCAGAGCGAGATTGAAGTCGTCGAAGTACACACCGTACCCCGCGCGGAGTACCGTGCGTCCGCCGGCAGGATTCCACGCGATCGACAGCCGCGGCTGTACGTTCTCATAGTTTGCCGCCACGCCAACATCGCCGTCGCGAAAGGCGCCGAGCGCACCGGCACCTGCTGTTCCGACAACCACTCCCTGGCGCGTCGGATCCAGGATCGAGAGCTGCCCATGAGCTTCCTTCAGTGCTTCCTGCGGCTCGTACCGCAGGCCGGCGCTCAGCGTGACAAACGGCCGTACGCGCCAGTCATCCTGGGCAAAGAATCCTGGAATCCACACCCGGTAGTTACGGGTTGTGTCGCCGAAGGTTTGCGAGTACCCCGAAAACGTGCCGCTCAGAAAGTCCGGTAGACTCGCGAACGTATAAATCCCACGTCCACTCGAGACAGCCGTCGATTGATCCTGGATATAGCGCACATCTGCGCCAAACTTCAGCGCATGCCGGCCGCGCTGCACGCTCAAGGCGTCTGAGACCTGGTAGGTATTGAACAATCGACCCTGTTGAAACGCCTGATACTCGCCAAGATTGATCACGCCAGTGATATCGAAGCGCGGCGTCAGCGTCTTGGCCTCTGGCGGCAGCTGGCCCACAGATCGTCCATAGGCCACACGCAACTCGTTCACCAAGTGACTGCTCGCCAGGTACGTCTCCGAAAGGTTGACGCTGTTTGTTCCTGTGATCAGCAAAGCGCCGTAGCCGGCAGGTGCATTGAAGGTCGGAAAGGGAAGCGTCTGCGTTCCGCTGCTGTGGAGATAGCGCAAGCTCAGCGCATGTTTGTCCGAGAGACGATGGTCGCCGCGAATCAGATACAGCGAACTATCCGCAGGCCCCGTAAATACCTGGGTCACATTCGTCGTCAGCGCTGTCGGATCGGTAGCCGATGGCGCTGGAAGAAAAGGCAAAAGCGTCTGCAGCAGCTGTCGCGATGTCGGGTCGGTCGCCTTTGCCGCTGCATTGGTGTTGGGAAACAGCAGCCCTACGGTCGTGCCGGCTCCGCGTGTTGACGTTCTCTCGTACCCCCCGAAGAAGAACGTTCGATCACGCCAGATCGGCCCACCAAGATTAAAGCCATAAATGTTCTGCTTGGTTGCTGTCGCCTTTCCGCTCACATCGAAGTAGTCCCGCGCGTTCAACGCATCGTTCTGGAGGAAGTCGTAGAGCGACCCATGCAGCTGATTGCTGCCGCTCCGCGTAATGGACACCACATTTGAGGATTGAAGCCCGAACTCCGCCGGGTACACCCCCGTGAACACCTTCTGCTCCGCAATCATGTCGATGGAGGGCTGCGTTCCCAGCGCGTATCCGCCAAACTCCCAGTCGTTCACGTCTGTGTAGTCCAGCGAATATGCCGTCGCCCGCCCGCGCCCGCCATACGCCGCAATCTGCCCTGTCTGCGCACCGGAGATCGCCACCAGCGACGCGCCACCACGCGGCGAGTACATCGGCGTCACCGCTGGCTCAAGCGTCACCAGCCCCTGCGGGTTGCGCGTCAGATTCGGCAGCGCCGCAATCTCGATCTGGTCCCGGGTCGTCGTCTGCTGCGCGTCCGTCAGGTTTACCTCGGGCGACACGCCCGAGACCTCTACAACCGTGGTCTGCCCCTCCGGCTGGACGGTGACATTCTGCGTCACCGTCGCGCTGCTTGTCGCCGCGACATGCGTCCGCACTTCCCCGAAACCCGTCGCGATGACCACCAGCGTGTACCTTCCCGGGCTCAACGCCGGAAACAGGAAGTCTCCACTCCCCGCCGTCACACTCCGCCGAACCTCGCCTGTTTCGTCATTGGTCAGTCCCAGACCCGCCCCTGGCACCGCGGCGCCGGTCGCGTCTGCCACACTGCCGCCGATCGCGCCCGTTGTGTATTGCGCTCTGCCTGTCGAAGACAAGACCACCCAAAGTGCGGAGAGCAGCAAACCAAGCCCTGCTCGTCGTCGCAATCGACCGCTACTTCGCCCCGACCCCGAATCGTGCCAGGGGCTCTTACTTGCCAAAAAAGACATCGCAGACCTTCTGCTCGCATGGCGGCTCCCGTCAGTGGGAGTTGCGCCTCCACGGCACTCGTACCCCAACAGCATACGAGATCGAGCCTGCATTCGGTGGAACAGGGGAGTACAGCAACCAAGCGGGTCCGCGGTTGCTGGCCGAGGCGGCTCATGCAAAGCGCGATCCCTTTTCCTCACGTCACCCGCTTGGTAAGGTCTCGAGGGGCGCGTCAGGCAAACTTGCTGAAACGCAAACTTGCTGAAACGTCGTCAGCCTCGACCGGGATGCGCGTTTGTCGTTCATAATCGGAGTCGTTGTCAATCGCCACATCATTCGAGGGACTACACCTGTGGGGACTTACCGAATCCAATCGCTTCTCGTCGCTTTTTGCCTTCTGCCGTCACTGCTTCTTCACGCGGCACCCGAGCGCCATGCGACGAGGTCTGCTTCGATGACACCGATATCCCTTTGGCAGATGCAGAGTGCCGTCGATCCTAAGCAGACCGGTGAAGTTGTCTCCTCCCCTGCGTTCTCAACAGCTGGCTGGTATACCGCGGCCGTGCCAGGTACCGTCCTCACCACGCTCGTCAACAACAAGGTCTACCCCGAGCCCCTCTATGGCGAGAACATGCGGTCGGAGATCATCCCCGAGAACCTGAACAAGCAGTCCTACTGGTACCGCGCCGTCCTCGACATCCCCGCGTCCTTCGCTGGCCGCCACATCTTCCTCAACTTCGACGGGATCAACTACTCCTCCGCCATCTGGGTCAACGGCACGTCGGTTGGCACCACCCGCGGCGCCTTCTCCCGCGGTACCTTTGACATCTCCTACAACGTCAAGCCCGGCCGCAAAGCCATCATCGCCGTCCTCGTCTCGCCCCAGCCCCATCCCGGCACTCCAATCGAGCACACCATTAAGAACGGCATCGGTAAGAACGGCGGCATCACCGCCATCGATGGCCCCACCTTCCTCTCCACCATCGGCTGGGATTGGCTCCCCGGCGTGCGTGACCGCGACACTGGCATCTGGCAGAAGGCCTACCTGACCACCACCGGCAACGTCCGCCTCAAAGACCCCCTCGTCACCACCGATCTGCCGCTTCCGAAGACTGATTCCACCGACATCGCCATCAAGGCCACCCTCCAGAACCTCACCGATCGTCCGCAGCGCGGCGTCCTCAAAGGCACCATCACCGACGGCGCAACCTCGATCGACTTTGCTCAGCCGGTCACCCTTGAGCCCAACTCCTCGAAGCTCGTCGGGTTCGAACCCTCCACCACCGCCGCCCTCCACGTTGCCAACCCGAAGCTCTGGTGGCCCAACGGCTACGGCCCGCAGAACCTCTACAAGCTCCATCTCTCTTTCATCGAGAACGCCCGCGTGTCCGATATGCAGGATGTCACCTTCGGCGTCCGCAAAATCTCCTACAGCGTCCCTGACTCCGAGAACCTCACCATCTCCGTCAATGGCGTCCGCGTCTTCATCCGCGGCGGCAACTGGGGCCTCGACGAGGGCCTGAAGCGCATTCCGCGTGAGCGCCTCGAAGCGCAAATTCGTATGCACGCCCTCGCCAACATGAACCTCATCCGCAACTGGGTCGGCCAGAGTACCAGCTCTGACTTCTACGATCTTTGCGACAAGTACGGCATCCTTCTCTGGGACGAGTTCTTCCAGCCCAACCCGTCCGACGGTCCCAACCCCACTGACCTCGATACCTACATGTTCAATGTTCGCGAGAAGATCCTGCGCTTCCGCAACCATCCCGCCATCGCCGTCTGGTGCGCCCGCAACGAAGGCTTCCCACCTAAAGAGATCGACGATCGTCTCCGCGTACTCATGTCCGAGCTCGAGCCCACCCGTCGCTATCAGCCCAGCTCCACCTCCGGCGCCGGCGTCCGCTCCCACGGGCCGTACTACTGGCGAGAGCCGCGTGAGTTCTACAAGGTCACTGACGACTTCTTCAAGACCGAAACCGGCACCATGTCCGTCCCCACTCTCGAGTCCATCAAGGGCATGATGCCCGAGAAGGATTGGGAGATCATCGGTGACGACTGGGCCCAGCATGACTTCGCCCGCGGCGCGCAACGTGGTGACAAGTATCCTGGCATCGTCACGGCGCGGTACGGCAAACTTTCTAACCTCGCCGACTTCACCCGCAAGGCGCAGCTCATGAACTACGAGGCCTTTCGCGCCATGTACGAGGGCCGCAACGCCCAGCTCTTCCATCCCACCACCGCCATCATCACCTGGATGAGCCACCCTGCGCAGCCCTCCTTCGTCTGGCAGATCTACCACTACGACCTCGAGCCGAACTCCTCGCTTTTCGCCGTCAAGAAAGCCGCCGAGCTCCTCCACATCCAGTACAACGAAGCCACAGGCAACGTCGAAGTCATCAACAACTCGCCCGACGCTCTCTCCGGCACCGCCCACCTCGCCATCTACAACCTCGACGGCTCGGTCGCTACCCAGCAGGACTACCCCGTCGCCGCTCCGCCTGATGTCGCCACCACTCTCGGCGCGGTGACAGTCCCATCCACCGCCTCCGCCGTCCATTTCCTCAAACTCACCTTGTCCGACAGCACTGGCAAGCCGCTCTCTGACAACCTCTACTGGCACGCCCAGCCCGACCACCAGGACGACCTCACCGCCCTGAACGACCTCGCCCCCGTGACCCTCGAAGCGCAAGTCTCCCAAACCACGACCCAGACCGGCGGCGACGCCCGCCGCACTGTCACCGTCACCCTCCACAACCCCGGCAAGACCGTCGCCCTCATGACCCACCTGCAACTCCGCCACGGCACCTCAACCGCCGCCGCCGCCACGCCGGGCCATCCCGATAACCGCGTCCTTCCCGCCTTCCCCAGTGACAACTACATCTCGCTCCTTCCTGGCGAATCCAAAACCATCACCATCGACGCCGCAGCGGACGCCTTCAAGGGCGAAGATGCTCTTGTCCTGGTCGACGGCTGGAACGTCTCCGTCACCCCCGCCACTGCCGCCGGCGTCAGCATCGCCCCCAACTCCGCCGCCATCCCCGCTAACTCCCCCACCACCGGCCTGCCCTTCCAGACCACAGGCCTCCGCCAGGACTAAGCCCCGGCCTCTCGAAGAGCCCACCGCCACAAAGAGGCAAGAGCGCTGATAGGGACGTCAGCGATCTTGCCTCTTTGCTTGTCTTGGCTGTCATTCCGAGCAGAGCGAGAAACCTGCTTCTCTACGTGGACGCCCGGACCACCTAGCTCACTCGCCGGACCGACAACCTCGCGCAGCAAAGACCTGTTCTCTCCATCTGCGCCACAGATCCCTTGCCGTTTGCTTGTCCTTCCGAGCAAGGCGATTCACTTATCACGATGGAGCGAAGCGACGCGTTTGTCGGCAGGCTGACGGGAGTAGCGTCAATGTGGCGGTAGGGAGAGCTT
Organism: uncultured Acidobacteriaceae bacterium; assembly: GCA_964235665.1. Classification (GTDB taxonomy): domain Bacteria; phylum Acidobacteriota; class Terriglobia; order Terriglobales; family Acidobacteriaceae; genus Edaphobacter. Next base: position 978,360 of record CAXSAY010000002.1, on the reverse strand, counting down.
GGCGCAATCCTTCCTGCCGACTGGGTAAGCTATCTCCAGCGCACTTCATTGCAGTGGTCCGGATCCGCCTGATGTCCAGGATCTGGTCCACCACTAACCCCAATCCTTTGAAGATTTTAGCCATAAAGTGTAGGGGGGTACCCTATCCTTCCCCCCACAGCCTACCGCTCCGGCACCGGCGCCACCGCCTGGCTGCAGTGCCCCTTCCCATCACAAGCCCGCACCCCGAAGAACACGTTGTCCTTTGACACCGGCAACGTCGCACTCAGCGCCCCCTCCTTCCCCGGATACCGAGCCGCCTCCGCCGCATACTGCCAATCCGTCGCCGCGGTCTCGCGCCACACCAGCTCGTACTGCACTCCCGCACCCGCAGCCGCTGGCGCGTCCCACTTGAGCGTCGTGTTGTTATCCAAATCCTTCGTCACCACCTTCACGTTCCCCGGCACCCCCGGCCCACTCGCCAGCGTCGCCATCGTCGCCGCATTCAGCCGCGCCACCCGCGCCATGTAGTCGAAGTCATCAAACTTGATCAGATCCCCGTACTCCACTCCACCTTCCGTTCGCACATTCTGGTGCTGGTGGTTGAAGTTCTCTCGCCACTCCGTAAACCGCACGGCAGGGAAGCCCTCCGCCGAAAACGAGCTGTGATCTCCGCCCCGCAGATAGCGATCCAGCCGCAGCTCCATCACCGGCTTCAGATGCAACGGCGTCGGCTTTCCGGCAGCCTTGAAGTACGTCCGTCCCACTGCCAGCACCTCTCGCGCCAGCTGTCGTGACGGTGTGTCGTTCTCCGCCCCCGTCAGCAGCACCGTCCGCAGCTCCGCCGCTGGCACTGTGGGTAGCACCCCCTGCGAAAATACCCGCACCAGCCCCTTCGACTGCAGCGTCTCGCCCGGCGTCGTATCCCCACCCACGATGTCGTTGTTCAGCACACCCTCCAGCTGCCAGCCCTCGCTCTTGGCCAGCTCCGCCAGGTGGTGGCTGCCGTTCAGCCCCTGCTCCTCACCCGCCACCGCCACAAACACCAGCGTCGCCGGCAGCTTGGTGCCGCTCAGTACCCGCGCCGTTTCCAGCGACACCGCCGTCCCGCTTGAGTCGTCGTTCGCTCCCGGCGCAAACCCATGCGCATCCATCGTGTCCGTGTTGCGCGTGTCATAGTGTCCCGTGATCAGGTACATCCGCTTGGCCTGCGCCGGGTCCGATCCGCGCAGCACCGCGTACACGTTGTGTAACTTGGTTGGTTTCGCATAGCGGCTCGTGCGCCCAGTCGTATCAGGCGCCGGTGGCGTGTAGATGAAGATGTCGTCCTTCACCTCCAAACACCCGCCGCATCCTTTGGAGATCGCCTCGAACTGCCCATGGATCCAGTCCGCTGCAGCCAGTACGCCGGTCCCCGCCGGCAGGTTCGTCTCCTCGCTCGAGATCGTGCTCCGGTTTTCAAACGCCACCAGCCGCTCAATCGTGCGATGGATCGCTTCGGGCGACACCTTCCCGATCGCCGCCGCGATCGCCGGATCCGCCGCCTCAACCTTGATCGGCTGGCCTGCGCGTTCGTAGTCCAGCGCCTGCCCCATCCCGCTGAGCGGCGCAACCGATGAGAGAAGAACAGCAGCTTCAGGTAGAGAAGGGAATCGCATGAGTCTCCTTGAGCGTTTCTCGCAGACTAACCCGCTGCGCTGCGTTGAACCAAACACGACCAACTTGTCGAGCGAATGCTTCTTTCCGTCTTATCGCTGTCGCGTACCACCGCTTTTACCGAGATGATACGAGCCTACGAAATAGCTGGTTCCAGCTCTTCTCTTCGGCATCGCACTCACATGCCAGATCCAAACACTCGCGCCGACCGCCAGCTCGGCCGTTCCGGTCCCACCGTCTTTCCCATCGCCCTCGGTTGCATGGGTATGAGCGGCATGTACGGCTCTACCGACGATGCGGAAAGCATCCGCGCCATTCACGCCGCGATCGACGGCGGCATTACCCTCATCGATACCGGCGACTTCTACGGCATGGGCCATAACGAGATGCTTATCTCTCGCGCCTTGGCCGAACTTCCGCCCTCCACCCGGGAAAAGGTCCTCCTCAGCGTCAAGTTCGGCGCCCAGCGTACCCCCTCCGGTGCCTGGTCCCAGTTTGAGGGTCGTCCTGCTGCCGTCAAGAACTTCCTTGCTTATTCGCTCAAGCGCCTCGGTGTAGACCAGATTGCCATCTATCGCCCTGCCCGCCTTGGCGATGGTGTTCCCATCGAAGACACGATCGGTGCAGTCGCTGACATGATTAAGCAGGGCTTCGTTCGCTTCGCCGCCCTTAGCGAAGTAGGCGTTGAAACGAGTCGCCGAGCCCAGGCTGTTACTCCCATCGTCGATGTTCAACTCGAGTACGGCATCACTACCCGGGGGATGGAAGCTAAAGTGCTTCCTGGTCTGCGCGAACTCGGTATCGGCGTCACAGCCTACGGTGTGCTCTCCCGTGGGTTGATCTCCGGTGCCCGTCCCTCAGAGAAGACCGACTTTCGGCGCTTTCTCCCCCGATTTACCGGCGCTGCTGGAGAAGCGAACCGCCAACTCGTTGCTGCGCTTGACGTCCTCGCCGCCCAGCACGGTGTCACCGTGCCTCAACTGGCCATCGCGTGGGCACTGCATCGTGGAGATGACATCATCCCGCTGCTTGGCTCCCGTACGGTTGCTCAAGTACAGTCCTCGCTTCAAGCTCTCGACCTGCGGCTTAGCTCGGAAGATCTGGTTGGTCTCGAGCAGACTCTTCCGCACGAGCAGATTCAGGGCACGCGGTATGACAAGGTGGCCATGACGCACTTGGACAGCGAGCGCTAATACCTCTCGTCCTCTGGTGTCTGGCGATCGAGAACAAACATGCATTGAGACTAGAAGTTCAGTACTCGCAGCGCATCCGCTACCCAGATACCCACAATGCCTGCCGTCATGGCACCTGCGGCCACGCCAAAGATTCTGACAAACGGCTGCACCTGGTTTACCCGTCGCACAATGTCATACTGCTCCCGCTGTCCGTCCGGGTTGTTCTCCGCCAGGAAAAGTTGGTCGTCCTCGTAGCGCGTCAGTTGACCCCGGTAGGTCAGCAAGCCCACGAAACACGCTACCAGAGACGCCCAGATAATTAGTAGCGTAGGAACAGCAGAGACCGCAGCATTCAGAGTCATGATCTTGATCCTTCCATTAGGAGATGCCGCCGTCAGCACGACCGACCGACAGCACCCAACGTGCCGGATCATACCCGTTGGGCCATCGAATAAACCAGCGAAATAGCACAGAAGATGCAGACCCGCCATCTCGAGCACCATCTCAGGTTCGCAGTGCCGATTGTATTTCGACAGCGGCCCCGATGGCGACTAGCAGAAGCACGAGCAAAGCTAACCCAACGTAGCGCGCCGCCTTTCGCGCACCGCCGGGTGTCGGTTGCGTGATGCCAAAGGTATTCACAAACGCGTACACCAGGAACACTAGGATCTTCATACAGGATCTCGAGTTGCGTTTTCGATACGAGGAGCAAAGGGATTGCACCAATCTCGCAGCCTTCGCATCTAGACCTTCATAGTGTAAGCGCCCGCGTGTGCATGTCAGATCCGCCCTTGTAGCCCGTTCGGCATCGGCATACACTCAATATCAGACCGATCTCGTCCGAAAGGGACACTGGAGCACACATCTATGGCAACCGCGATCACCACTCCCACCGCCGAAGTTGTAACGGGCGCGCCAACGGCCCCCACCCAGCCCGTAAATCTAACCTCGGCTGCCATTGTGAAGGTAAAGGAGATTATGTCTACGCAGGATCCTATCCCCGCTGGCCTCCGCATCGGCGTGGTTGGTGGCGGCTGCTCCGGCTTCCAGTACTCCATGAGCTTCGAAAATGCGGCCGGCATGATGGATAAGGTTGTCCGCTTTGAAGATCTGAAAGTCTTCGTTGATGCGACGAGCGCCATGTACCTCAATGGCTGCACCGTCGACTATGTTGAGACTCTCGAGGCCGCCGGCTTCAAGTTTGAAAACCCCCAAGTCAAGAGCACGTGCGGCTGCGGCTCCTCATTCAGCGTCTAGACCGCTCTCATCGCACAGCAGAAGGGCCCCGCCTCAAAGCGGGGCCTTTCTCATGCTCCCGCATATCCGAGTCAGTCGTCTAAACTACGCAGCAGAGCCCTTCCCTATGACCGAGTTCGTGATACGTCTCGCCGATGAACGTGGCCGTGTGCTTGAGCAGACACACGCCGCCAACACGCCCGACGAGCTTCGAGCTCGCTTCACACAGGCCGGCTACTTCGTCTATTCGGTCAAAAGCCGCGGTGGCCTCGCCGGTGGTTCGCGCAAGAAGGTCAAGCTCGAAATCTTCCTGATCTTCAACCAGCAGTTCCTTACCCTCATCCGCGCCGGTCTACCTATCCTCGGTTCGCTCGAGCTACTCGCCCGCCGTCAGAAGGAGGCCAACTTTCGCGCCCAGCTTGAAGACGTCGTGCAGCGCATCAAAACCGGCGAGTCTATTTCTGCCGCGTTTGAAGCTCAGGGAGGCTTTCCCCTCGTCTACACCACCACCCTGCTGGCCGGGGAGCGCTCCGGCAACTTGGAAGAGGTGCTTCAGCGCTTTCTCGACTTCCAGCGCGTTTCTCTCACCTTCCGCAAGAAACTCAAAGCCTCGCTCATCTACCCCGCCTTGCTGATTGTCATGGTGATCGGCCTCTTTATCTTTCTCATCACCTTTGTCGTTCCCCGCTTTGCGCAGCTCTACGACCAGCTTGGCACCCACCTGCCAGCCATCACAACCTTCTTGCTGGACCTGGGCCGCTACGCTCAGCAGTACGGTCTCTACGTCGCAGCTGTTGTAGCCGTCGTCGCCTTCCTGGTCAGCCGCTGGGTTAAGACGGATGCCGGTGCTGCCGCCGTCGATCGCGTTCGCATCGCCATCCCCGTTCTTGGCGGCGTCTGGCTTAAGTACCAGGTCGGCCTGTTCTCCCGCACCCTTGCCACCCTGCTCACTGGCGGTCTTCCCCTCGTGCCCTCGCTCGAGACCTCTGCCCGCGCCATCGACTCACCACAGATCGCCACCGCCGTCTTCCGCTCGGTCGAAACGGTTCGAGAGGGTAAGGGCCTCTCCGCCAGCCTGCAGGCCACCAGTGTCTTTCCGGAGCTCGCAATTGAGATGATGGAAGTCGGTGAATCTACCGGCGCCCTGCCGCAGATGCTCAACTCTGTCGCAGAGTTCTTCGAGGAAGACGTCCAGACCTCGCTCACCGCCGTCATGAGCCTCATCGAACCCGCCATCCTCATCGTCATGGGCGTCGTCGTCGTCACCATCCTCATCGCCCTCTACCTGCCCATCTTCTCCCTCTCCGCCGGCGGCACCGCTCAGTAGAGAGCAGCCCTCACTCCGAGCGACGGCGAGAGCGCTTCGCTGTCGTTGACGCTTGGGAGATTTGGTGTGAGAGAAAAATCCTTGCTGCCGCCGAGGACTCGTGGGCCTTGCGCAGCCACACTACTTCTGCTGCTGTCGCCAGCGGCATCTATAAGACGACGGTGTAGCGAGTCGCCCCCGTTCAGGGCTGATCGGAGACGGCCCGCAAGTCTTTGTAAAGCAACCCATCACCTCCAAAGCGCGCGCTCATACTCACGAACGCCGTCCACAAGGCTGTTCCTCCGATCCCTTCTTCGTCCTTCCCCCTTCTCCCGCGCTGCACCTCTCACCGCCGGGCGAACTGCGGATGCCAGTTCTCATCAGTAACAGCTCGAAAGTCTCAGGGAGCACTTACGTATGCGACAGTACCTCGCGGAACTCGTTGGAACTTTCGTGCTCGTCTTCGGCGGAGTTGGGAGTGCAGTCCTTGCCGGCCCACGCATCGGCTTCGCAGGCATCGCGCTCGCCTTCGGGCTGTCGTTGCTTGCCATGGTCTACACCGTCGGTCCCATCTCCGGCTGTCATGTCAATCCCGCCGTGACTTTGGGCGTCCTGCTCACCAAGAAAATCAGCGCCCGTGACGCCTTTGGGTATGTCGTCGCACAGGCGATCGGCGCTGTCCTCGCAACCGCGGCTATCCTCACCATCGCCAAGGGAGTTGCCGGCGGGTACGATACGTCTTTGGCCGGACTCGGGGCAAACGGCTATGGCCTCCATTCGCCTGGCCACTATAGCCTTGCTGCCTGCTTTGTCGCGGAAGTCCTTCTAACCATGCTGCTCGTCCTTACGGTGCTTGGATCAACCGACATCTCGGCTCCCGTAGGATTCGCCGGCATGGCCATCGGCCTGGTTCTCACGACCATCCATCTCGTTGGGATCCCGATCACCAATACCTCAGTCAATCCTGCACGCAGCCTTGGTCCCGCCCTCTTCGTCGGCGGCTGGGCACTCCAGCAGCTCTGGCTCTTCATCGTCGCACCGGTGATCGGTTCGTTTCTCGCGTCTGGTATCTACATCGGGGTTCGCCTGCCTGCCGTCGTCCTGCCCATCCCGCTTGCCCATCAATCGCTGGAGAGCCAGCAGGTCGATCGCGAAAAGGCCATCAGCTAAACAAGATCGACTCTGCCAATCCTCCTGCGACTTGGCCAAGAACAGCGCCCACTGCGCATCTGGTCTCGCCAGTACACGATCCACTGTCTCTGACGGGCTGGCGTGAGCCAGACCGCGCGGGAGTTGTCCGAAGCCCGCGTGATGCAGCGCCTCGCTGTGATCTCACGCAACTCCGGCCAGCCCCGACGGGGGCTCTCTTCGCCACATGCATCCCATTCGAAGGCGAGCAGTTCCGCCACCATCTCAAAGACATTAAGGAGCGACACTCTATGGGACTCAAAGAAGCACTCGGTTTTGGTTCAGACAAGAAGATTCGCTACGCCATCGTTGGTCTTGGCGACATCGCTCAGGAAGACATGATGCCCGGCGTCAAAGGCACTGGCAACTCCGAGATGACTGCGCTTGTCACCGCGGACCCCACCAAGGCCAGTGAGCTTGCCAAGAGGTATGACATCCCTGAGTCCAGCTGCTTCGCCTACGAGCAGTTCAACGAGGCCCTCACCTCGGGGAGCTTCGACGCGATCTATCTCGCCACGCCCAACTGGCGCCACGCCGAGTTTATTGTTCCCGCCCTCCAGGCCGGCATCCACGTCCTTACCGAGAAGCCGCTTGAAGTCTCCACCGAGAAGTGCAACGAGATCCTCGCCGCTGAGAAAGCCTCCACCGCCAAGCTCATGGTCGCCTATCGCCTGCACTTCGAGCCCGGAACCCTCGACACTATCCAGAAGATCCGCGATGGCAAGATCGGCGAGGTACATCTCTTCGCCTCCAGCTTCGCCCAGCCGATTGATCCCGAAAACCATCGCGCGCACAGTGGAACCCTCGCCGGCCCTGTTCTCGATATGGGTCCCTACCCGATCAACGCCGCCCGCTACATCTTCTCGGACGAGCCCACCGCCGTCCTCTCCGCCGTCGGCACTCGCCACCCTGAGTCCGGCATCGACCAGGACATCGACGACACCATCGCCGTTACGCTCGCCTTCCCTGGCAACAAGCTCGCGCAGTTCAACCTCAGCTACTTCGGCGGCCCCTACAACACGCTCGTCGCCATCGGCACCAACGGCAGCATCACCCTTGACCCCTCTTATATGTTCGGCAAGCCCATCGAGCAGACCCTCGCCATCGGCGACACCAAGAAGAACGAGAGCTTCAAGAACACAGATCACTTCGGCGGCGAGATGAAATACTTCTCCGACTGCATCCTCAACAACACCGAGGTTGAACCCGATGGTGAGGAGGGCTTTGCTGACGTCCGTGTCTGCGAAGCCATCATCCAGGCCCTCAAGAGCAAGTCTTCCGTAGAGCTCCCGCAATTTAGCCGCACCAAGCGTATCAATCCGAAGACGCAGGCGGAGACCCTGCGAGCGACCTCCACACCCGAGCTCGTCCACGCCTCAAACCCTGGCCGCGGAGTCGATACGCAGCCAAAGAACTAACCGCCACCTTGCGCGCCGGTGCACTGGGTGGCTTTCGCCGCCGGTGCATCGGGCGTCTGTGCACCGCCTCCCGGCGCCGCTTTCTCGTCAGACCTCTACGGCTTCTACGCCAGCGCATAGTTCAGCCGGTACGTATGCTTTCCACCCGCGGCAATCTCGATCGTCATCGTGCCCGAGATCCCCGCCAGTGCGCCAGTTCCCGACCCCGGCACCACACCCACCCGCAACTCCAGCTTTCCGTCTGCCATCGTGCCCCACTGCATCAATTGAAACGTCCCGGTCTTTCCCTCAAGCGATCCCGTGACCGTCTCGATCGCCACATAGCCCGCTGACCCCGCCTTCAGATCCCCGCCCGTTAGCATCTCTCCCACAGCCGCGGCGTCCAGCCCACCGTGGTAGTGCTTGCTGAGCATCATGCGCCCATAGCCTCCATCGCCGCCGTGGCCCGGCGTCACCGTCACCTCAAACGATCCACTGGCCTGCATCTTGGTCTCCTTCTGTCCCGCGCTCGTCATCGTCGCTACGCTCAGCAGCAACGCCGCAGTCGCTCCAGGTCGCATCGTCGATACTCCTCTTTGTTGGGCAGTCTGCGCGTGCCGCTTATATCCCTAGTACCCCAACGTGCCGCCGCACTGCGCCCGTCACCATCAGCCGCGAGATCCCGCCAAAGATCAGGTTGATCCCTACCAGCGTCCCCACCACCCACGCTGCGCTTGAGGGCCATGACGTCACAATCATCACAGCCAGCACCAGTGCCACCACGCCATCAATCAGCAGCCACGTCCGTCCTGCTGCTGGCCGCACCCGGAACGCCGCCGTCAGCTCCAGGATGCCCTCGATCAGCAGATATCCCGCCAGCAACAGCGTCAACGACGCCAGCCCTGTCGCCGGTCGCGTCAGCAGAAAGATGCCGATCAGCAGGTATACGATTCCCAGCACGACCTGCAGCGACAGAACTCCGGCCGCATGCGTCCGCCACGCAAACAAGAGCAGCGCAACTCCGCCCAGCAGCAGCAGCCAGCCAAAGTACAGGGCGACCGCCAGCCCGCCAACCTGCGGCAGCGCTACCGCGACCAGGCCAAGCACGATCAGCGCGACGCTGAGGCCAACCGACCAGCCATGCGACCAGCGCGGTGAGATCTCGGGCAAAAGGGAAGGGGAAATCTGCGAGCTGCTCATAGGTGTCTCCTCCAGAAGCGGGGCCCGAGCCAACAAGGTACCATCCTTCCGTGTCACCGGATAGACGCAGATCACCCGTTCGGCCTTGGCAGTAAGATAGTCCCGTCTGCGCCGCCGTTCCATTCCTAACCCTCGCGCGCCCTCAGGAGTCTCACACCACATGGCAACACCCGTAGCCCTCCCCCTTTCCGTCGCCGAGATGTCCATGGACGAGACCGAGCGCGCCCGCGTCCTCGCCCGCCGTTACCACTCCGAGTTCGTCGATCTCAAGAACTTCAAGATCCAACACGAGCTCTTCAAGACTGTTCCCGTCGACATGATGTTCCGCTACAACTTCGTGCCGCTCGAGCAGCATGAAGGCCGCCTCGCCATCGCCGTCTCCGACCCCTCCAAGCTCATGGTCCTCGACGAGATCTCTGGCTTGCTTGGCACCCGTCTCATCACCCGCGTCGCCACCCTCTCGCAGATCACCGATCTGCTGAAGAAAACCGAGCAGTCGCAGCGCGTTCTCGACGAAGCCTCGGAAGGTCTCGCCTTTGACGTCCTCTCGTCTGAAGACAATCCTGACGAGAACATCTCCATCGAGCGCCTCACCGGTGAAGATGATCTCTCGCCCATCATCCGCCTCGTCGACACCACCATCTTCACGGCCTTGGAGAGGCGAGCGTCGGACATTCACCTCGAGACCTTTGACGACTCGCTCCTCGTCAAGTACCGCATCGACGGCGTCCTCCAGCAGGCCATGGCCCCCATCGCTCGCGAGCACCACCAGACGATCCTGTCACGCATTAAGGTAATGTCCGAGCTCGATATCGCCGAGCGCCGTGTCCCGCAGGACGGCCGCTTCCGCGTTCGCTACAAGGGCCGCCTCATCGACTTCCGTGTCTCCATCATGCCCACTGTGCATGGCGAAAACGCTGTCCTCCGCGTGCTCGACAAAGAGTCCATGTCGGAGAAGTTCACCAAGCTTTCCCTGGATGTTGTGGGGTTCGCCGCACACGACCTTGCCCGCTTCCGTCGCTACATCAAAGAGCCCTACGGCATGGTGCTTGTCACGGGCCCTACTGGATCCGGCAAAACTACCACCCTCTACGCCGCCCTCAACGAGATCAAGTCAGAAGAAGACAAGATCATCACCATCGAGGATCCTGTCGAGTACCAGATCCGCGGCATCACCCAGATCCCTGTTAACGAGAAGAAGGGTCTTACCTTTGCCCGCGGTCTCCGTTCCATCCTTCGCCACGACCCTGACAAGATCCTTGTCGGCGAAATCCGCGACGCCGAGACCGCGCAGATCGCCATCAACTCCGCCCTCACCGGCCACCTCGTCTTCACCACCGTCCACGCCAACAACGTCGTCGACGTGCTTGGCCGCTTTCTCAACATGGGCGTCGAGCCTTACAACTTTGTCTCCGCCCTCAACTGCATCCTCGCTCAACGCCTTGTTCGCCAGGTCTGTGATTTTTGCGCCACCACCGTCCGATACACCGACGAGCAGCTTGTTGAGAACGGTCTCGTCCCCGATGACTGGCAGAACTTCGCTTTTCGCGAGGGCGCTGGCTGCATCGAATGCGGAGGCACCGGCTTCCGCGGTCGGTCCGCCATTCACGAACTTCTCGAGCTCGATGACGACATTCGCGAGATGCTCCTTGCCAAAAAGCCTGGCTCAGAGATTCGCAAAGCCGCAAAGGCTAAAGGCATGGCCTTCCTACGCGACTCCGCCCTTGAGCGCGTCCGCGATGGCATCACTACGCTCAAAGAGATCAACAAGGTCACCTTCATCGAAGCCGGTCGCTAAAACGCGAGACGCCGAGGATCAAACTCGATTTCGCCGCTGTGCGACCGTTAGTACTCCCGCCACACCCGTTGCAAGCAGGGTCAGCGACGCCGGCGCGTGTTTGAAGGACATAGCAGATCTCCTGAGTGTGTCGTCAGGCCAGCCGGTTGCCAGTGAAGTCACAATGTACGACTGCTAGCAGTGTCTCCGTCCGAGGTTCTCTGACCGCAACTATGACTCACAACCCGATCCAGTCAGTGCTTGTCACCAGGACGCGGAGCATCTGGTTCCACATCACGGCCTGTGGCTCGCTCGGGATCTCTACTGGGTCGACTCGGCACGCTCTCGTCAGTGGCGTCATGCTGCACCCCGGCCTCCTGTTCGAGCCGGGACAGCTCGGCTCGTCGTGCGTCCGAGACGCCGAACTCTCCACTTCGTTCGCCCACGAGTCTTCCGTTGTTATGCGGAACGCTTTCTGCGTGCACCTCTTGCGTGCTAATCCTCTCTGCCATCGCACATCCTCCTCGGTCGCTCTTAGATTCGTAACTGCTTGTCAGATGCAAGGGCAGGTCGATATGCAGAGGTCTCCCATACAATGGGCTTAGATCAGAGCTAAAGAGGAGTTGAAGCCACTCATCATGTCACAGCGCACATTCAGCATCGTCAAGCCGGACGCCGTCCGCAAAGGACACACCGGCGCCATCCTGGCCGAAATCGAAAAGGCCGGCTTCAAGATTGTCAGCATCAAGAAGATCTCCATCTCTAAAGCACAGGCTGAGGGATTTTATTACGTGCACTCGGCGCGACCTTTTTTTGGCTCGCTTACGGACTTCATGTCAAACGGGCCGATCTTCCCGATGGTTCTCGAAAAAGAGAACGCGATCGCCGATCTGCGCAAGCTGATGGGTGCGACTAATCCAGCAAACGCGGAAGAGGGCACCATCCGTAAGCAGTTTGCCAGCTCCATCGAAGAGAATGCTATCCATGGTTCGGATGCTGAGGACACGGCTGCCTTTGAGATTGGCTATTTCTTTGCCGGATTTGAACTGAAGTAAGAACGCAGGATCTGAGAGAGCGGGAGACAGCGGGCGTTGCGACTGTCTCCCTGTACCCCTCCCCGGTACCTGATCTAAAATCTTCGAACGAAGCGACTTAGATCTGGACCTTGCGATCAAATACACGGGCCGAAGTTGACGATGCCCTCGCACTTCCAAGCTGAATCCCTCTATAAGGGTAAAGGATGACTGGGTGCGGTTACGCCGCGGCTATGTCCTTTTCACGGCACGGGCATTCCTGTGACGCTTCCGCAAGTGGCACATGTCGGATGGCGTCCGTGTGTCTTGACCAGGACTCCTGGGGACGGACCTATTTGCGTTTCGCGGTAAAGAGGGAAAGGTCGATGGAGTCTCCCATCACCTTGTAACCGGTATCTTTGGGATGAAGATGGTCACCTGAATCGGCGGATGCTGCAAAGGTGTCCGGGTTGGCAGGATCCCGCGTAGCCTTCTCAAAATCGATCGCACCATCGAGATCCTTTGTGGTCCGCATCCAGTCGTTGAAGGCTTTGCGTACAGCTTCGCCCTGCGGCGAGGAGTAGCCCGCACCACCGTACGGAGTAAGTGTGGCCCCGAAAACCAAGATGCCGTGTGCATGAGCACGGTCTGCCAACTGCTTGTACGCGACGATCAGGTCATCTGCGGCCAGTGGGTATCCGGGCCTCGTAGGATTGAACGCGCTGCCAATGTCGTTAATTCCCTCGAGCAGGATGAGGTACTTTGCTCCGGCAAGCGAGAGGACATCGCGATCAAAGCGGGCAAGTGCCGCTGGGCCTGCACCTTCGAGCAGAATGCGGTTGCCGCTGATCCCTTCGTTAAGCACGCCGAGTTTCCTGGTTTTGCTGCTCGCTTGAAGGCGTTTCGCCAACACGTCAGGCCAGCGAAGGTTGGCGTTCTCTGTGCCACGAACGCCATCCGTGATGCTGTCGCCGAGGCAGACGATCGCGCTGTGCTGACCCGAGACCTTCGTTTCGAGACCCTTGAGGAAGGGCCAGGAGTGGATAGTGGTCGGGTTCATCAAACTAGCTCTTCCAACCTGATCGCCCGATGCAACATAGCCCGTCTGACCTGCGAACGCATGCCCACTGACCTTGGAGATGGTCTGTGCGGGAATGAGAATGCTGATGGTGACATTCGAAAGTGGCTGCAGGCTGAGTGCCACGGGATCGCTGACGGCAAGGGCGCCAGCAGGAATAGTCACGAAAGGCCGTCCACCAAACGTGAGAGCGTTTGCGGAAAGGAGACCAATGGCATCGCTCTTTGCTGTGTTAGCCACATGAACACTGCCAACTTTGAGAGGTTCGGTTCCGAACTCATTCGTGAGCACGACGCGAGTGAGTGGTCCGCCGAGCGAGACGTGCACGATCTCACGCACAGTGAGGTCATGAGTTCCGAAGCCCTCTTTGTTCTCGAGCGAGGCAGGAGCGGCAGCCCAGGTACCAACCCAGTGATCCGGCAGAACAGGTTGCTTTGCAGCCAGGGGAAGCGCAGAGAGGAACGAAGAGAGAAGGGTGAGCAGGCTCTTGCGAAGGAAATGCATTCACTGTCCTTAGGTGGGATCGGTGGAATGGGATTGATGATAGACCGTGGCGGAGGGTGTGGGCGAGTGGGTCGCCCCGGCAGTCGTGATTGACGTATAGTGGCGATGCTGCGAGTGCAGAGCGGTTTCGCGCCTGGCTCCGCAATTCTGCCGGATGAGGAACGGAATGACGACAGCTTTTTTGAAGGGAATTCTGCTGACCATGATGACGACACTTGCTGCGCACGGGGCTGTAAGCAAAGCGCCCTTTGGAAAGACGCCGGACGGAAAAGCGGTCGAGATCTACACGTTGAAAAGCGCGGCGGTCGAGGCACGGATCATGACCTATGGCGCGCGCGTGGTGTCGATCAAGACAGCAGACAAGGCAGGTAAGGTCGGCGACATTGTGCTGGGTGGCGCCACGCTGGACGATTACTTCAAGGGAAAAGACGCGCACTTTGGATCGATTGTGGGGCGGTACGGTAATCGTATCAACGCCGGCAAGTTCTCGATCGACGGGCATAGCTATCAGGCGCCCAAGAATGAGAATGGGAAAGAGATGCTGCATGGTGGAACGGTGGGATTTGATGCGCTCGTGTGGACGGGCCGTGAGGTGCCGGATGGTGTCGAAATGACGCTGGTCAGCAAGGACGGCGATATGGGCTTTCCGGGAACGCTGACGGCGCATGTAACTTACACCCTGAAAGGGTCGGCGCTGCACATCAACTACAGCTCTTCGACGGATAAGCCGACAGTTGTAAACCTGACAAATCACTCCTACTTCAACCTTGCGGGCGAGGGCAGCGGACCCATTCTCGATGAGACGCTGACGCTCAACGCGGATGCCTTTACACCGGTGAATGCAGACTTGATCCCGACTGGAGAGCTGAAGCCGGTGGCGGGCACGCCGTTTGACTTTCGCCAGCCGACGGTGATTGGATCGCGGATTGATGTTGATGATGAACAGCTTAAGCTGGCTGGTGGATACGACCATAACTGGGTATTGAACGGGCAGAACGGAATGATGAAGCTGGCGGCGAAGGTCTCTGATCCGAAGTCAGGGCGGACTCTGACGGTGACGACGACAGAACCGGGCGTTCAGTTTTACACCGGCAATTTTCTTGATGGCACGCTAAGCGGGCCAAGCGGCGCGGCGTATGCGAAGCGTGGGGCGCTGTGTCTTGAGACGCAGCATTTCCCGGATAGCCCGAACCAGCCGAAGTTTCCGTCGACGCTCTTGAAGCCAGGCGAAACGCGGAAGAGCGAGACGGTCTTCACGTTTGGTGTTGAAAAGTAGCTGATTTTCGCCGAGGTTCGGGTCCATTTTGCGCAGTTTCGTCGAGGTTGAGCCCGGTTTCGCGGAGGTTGTCGCGAAGCCGGGCTTTCTTTGCTCGAAGCATAGCTATCGGCAAAGTATTCTCGATACTGGGAGTGAGATCCTGTGATTGGGGAACGCTTGTCTCAGGAGACCTTGCTGACGCTTCAACCCATCTCGATGCTATGTGCGGTGGCCGGCGTGCAGGCCGTCGCCGTAGCTGCCGCATGGCAATTGCGGCGGCGGGACCGTCTCTTGCGGGAGCAGCTGCCGTACCTGGTGAGCCTAGCGGTGGGGGTGCTGCTGGGGACGGCGCTGCTAGACCTCTTGCCGGAGGCCGTAGGACGACTAGGAAATCGGCAGGCGCTATGGCTGTCGCTGGGGGGCACGATGGTGGGGCTGTTCGCCGTCGAGCGGATCTTTTATGCCCTGACAGGTGTGCGCGCGGAGCAGCCGGACCCGCAACGCATGCTCGAGGAGCATGTGGCGCACGAGCATAGCCACATGCACCATGGCTGGCTCAACGAACCAGACGAAGGACACCACGGCCGGAGGACACAGCCGATGAGCCTGGTGATCGCGAGTATGCTGCACAGTTTTGTGGATGGAGCGGCGATTTCAGCGGCGTTCGCGGCAAGTGAACGGATCGGCTGGCTGACGGCATTTGCTGTGGCACTGCATGAGATCCCGCACCGGATCGGTGACTTCGCCTTGTTCTTGCATTTAGGCGTTTCGAAAGGAGCGGCGCTGCGCTATGCGGCACTTGAAGGGCTGCCGGCGTTTGTGGGGTTGGCGGCGGTGCTGGCGCTGGGAACACGGGGAGTGCGAACTGTCGACTGGCTCTTACCGATCAGCGCGGGAAGCTTCTTGTACCTCGCGATGGTGAGCCTGATGCCGGAGCTGCAGATTGAGTGCAGGATGCAACGGGTTCTGGGACAGGTGGGATGCCTCATGGGCGGGGTGGTGCTGGTAGCGGGTGTAGCCGGATGGTTCGCGGCGTAAGGGTAGGGTGATGGGAATTAACCCGGAGCGAACGACGTGGTCGAGAAGAGCGGTTAAGACTTCAGGAGAGATCTAGAAGTGGAGGTAGGTATCAGGCCCTGGCCTGCGTGGTGGGGGTGGTGCAGGGGGCGCAAAGACCATAGAGAAAGAGCTCGTGGCCGGTGAGCTCGAAGCCCTGCGGAACTGTGGGGGAGGCGGCAGGCAAGGCACAGCCGGGGAGGTCGTAGATGCGACCGCAGTGACGGCAGTGGAAGTGATGATGATGCCCTTTGCCGGCAACCTCGTAGCGTGAAGGCTCTCCGGGCACTTCAACTACTGAGAGCCAGCGCTCGCCGACGAGCGAGTTGATATTGCGGTAGACGGTAGCGACGCTGATACCTTGAACGATGGTCTGGGCGGCGGAGAGAGCCTCATCCGGTGAAAGGGGACGAGCGGCCTGCTCGAAGGCGGTGCGGATGGCGTCTTTCTGGCGAGTTTTACGGAGTCGGAAGGTCATACCTGTGGGTGGTGCAGAGACTCAAGACAGCTTTGGAATTGCGAATGAATTACGAGTTGGGCAATGCCTTCCTAAACGCGACTTTTGGAAATATGTTTCGGTAGCCGCGGATGTTTGGCGGAAGGGGGAAGGAAGGTGCGCGAGGGCCTAAGAGGCGCGCTGTCTTCTGCTGAGCAGCGCCAGGAGCGGACACCGTAGAGGCCTACTTTCCCCCTTGCGAGGGAGCAGCGGGCTGGAGTAGCCCGCGAGAAATCTCCAAGGCTCGCGCCTGGGGGTGAGGCGGCTTTCTCCAGGGTTGCACGCTGCATCTGAGCGGATATGCGAACTCGAGTGATGAAGACGCCTATGCTGAAGCTGGCCTATGAGGAGAGCGGACCGAAGAGCGGAGAGGCGGTGCTGCTGGTACATGGCTGGCCGGACTCGCCACGGACGTGGGACAAGGTGCTGCCAATGCTCCACATCGCGGGATACCGGACGATCGTGCCGTATCTGCGGGGGTATGGAGCGAGCCAATTCCGGAGCAAGCTGCTGGGACGACGGCCGCGACGGACGGGGCAGCCAGTGGCGTTTGCCCAAGATGTACTGGATCTTGCGCATGGGCTAGGACAAACGCGGTTTCACTATGTGGGACACGACTGGGGCGCTCGAACCGGGTATGCGTTAGCTGCGCTGGCCCCAGAGCGACTGAAATCTCTAACGGCGATCGCGGTGCCGTTTGAACCGGGACCTGCAAAGCCTCCGAAGTTTCCACAGGCTCAGGCGTTCTGGTACCAGTGGCTGTTGTGCACAGAGCCCGGAGAGATGAAGTTCCGTCAAGATCCAGTGGCGTTCGGGCGAGCGCAGTGGGAGACGTGGAGTCCGAAGGGCTGGTACACGCAGGGTGAGTTAGAGGAGGCAGCAAAGAGCTGGACCGGAAAGGACTTTGAAGATGTGGTGCTGCACAGCTACCGCTCGCGCTGGGGACATGCGGCGAAGGATCCGCAGTATGCGCGACTGGAAGCCCGGTTTACGGCCACGCGTACGTTAGCAACACCGACGTTGCTCCTACACGGGATCGACGATCGTTGCGAGCTGACCGAGACAACGGAGGGAGCAGAGCGGTACTTCACAGGTGCCTACCGGCGCGTGCTGATGGACGGGGTAGGACACTTTCCACAACGGGAGGCACCGGAGGATGTGGCGGGGGTGGTGCTGGACCATCTGCGGCGCTACAGCAGGTAGTTGGCCGGCCGGCTTACAGGCGGCTGCTTCGGCGGCCTTGAGGTCAAAGAGGAACGGGGAGCCAGAAGCTGGCTCCCCGTCTCCGACTGCGCGTGCGCTTACGACTGGAGCTTGCGGCGAAGAACGCTGACCGCGCCGACGAGGCCTGTGCCGAGTAGGGCAAGGGACGACGGTTCAGGAACCGCGGAAGGAGCTACGGCCGAACTGGAAGCGGCAAACGTTGTGATGGTTGCAGTGGGCTGACCGGCAACGTACTGCGAGGAGAAGGTGAAGGTTCCGGGACCCGAGGTTCCGACGTAGGAACCCGTAGAGGTGAAGTAACCCTCGCCTGTGATGTTGAGGCAGGTGCTTCCCTTGGTGCAACCCTGGCTACCATCACCCGTGGCGATGTAGCCGGCGTCATACTCGGACATCTCAAAGGTGAAAGTCGCGCCGTTACCGGTGACCGAGAAGATCGGCACAATGCCATTCGGAAAGGTCGCCGGAGGAGGCGTGTTGGCGCCATTCTTGTACGGAAGCGTACCCGGGAGGAAGCTGACGGGGTCACCATCAACCAGGTAGGAGGCGAAGGTGCCACCGATGCTGCCGGCGACGGATGAGCCGCTCTGGAAGGTGATGGTGGAGCTGGTGAAGGTGTCGGTGCCATTGGCGGAAAAGAATCCGTTTATGGGGTCAGCGTGCGCAACGACGCCGGTGGTGAGGGCGAAGGCAGAAAGGGCTACGAGCTGCTTGAGCATATTGAGTGGTCTCCACAAAGTAAGGCTGAACGTCCGAGGACTTTCCTCGCTCTCCGTATATGCAGGTTGCGGGCCATCCCTTAAAGAAGTCTAACGTGGCGATTAGTACCATTGAAAGAACGAGTTGCCGGATTCGTTAACAGTCGACCCATCATGACACAGTGCAAAGAGTTGCAGGATATCGGGAATATAGGTGCTCAGACGGGGTCATTCTTGGGTAAGGGTATTTTGCGGCGAGCGAGGAGGAAGGAGGCGCTTTGGCTCGGGACGGGAAGGATTGTGGCGCATGACGATGTCATGCCACGAAGGTGGTAGAGAGAATCGTTGATTCGTAACACAGAGGCAACCTTTACCCCCTATACTGTGGTCATCGCCCCCCGGCTTCCGCCTGTAGCGCTGGATGTTGAGATGTTTTCTCCAGCTCCCTACATACAGGCTTGTGACACTCCTGCGAAATGTACCCGGCTGACAGGCAGTCCTGGCAGTCTCGTGTTCACCCACACTTCCAAGAGAGGTTTCCCCCGCATGCGCATTGCATCCGTAGCCACCGCGTATCCTCCATATCGTTATCCTCAGGCGCTCATCACCGAAGCCCTGCAAAACCGCCGGCAAGATCGTCCTGGAGAGTGCCGGCTTCGTGACAAACTGCACTCGAACTGCGGTGTTGAGTTCCGGCATTTGATGTTCCCGATCGATAATGTCGGGATGTTTTCTGGCTTTGGCGAGAGCAATGATGCGTGGATCGAGGGCGCAACGAAGCTGGGGCAAGAGGCGATCCAGACGGCCCTGGACAAAGCGGGGCTGGTCGCGGCAGATATTTCGGCGATCTTCTTCGCGTCGACAACTGGAATCGCGACGCCGAGCATTGATGCGCGGCTGGTGAACCTGATGAACTTTCCGAGCAACATCAAGCGGACACCCATCTTTGGGTTGGGCTGCGTTGCCGGCGCAGCGGGGATCTCGCGAACCGCAGATTATGTTCGGGCATATCCGAAGCAATATGCGCTGTTGCTGTCGGTGGAGTTGTGCTCGCTGACGTGGCAGGAAGGCGATGAGTCACTGGGGAACCTGGTGGCGACAGGCTTGTTTGGCGATGGAGCAGCAGCAGTGATTCTCGCCGGGGAAGAGACGCCGCATGCACAGCGGCCACGGAGTCTTGAAGAGCCCTGCCCGCGCGTGTTGGATACACGATCGACGCTGTACCCGGATACGGAGCATCTGGTTGGCTGGAAGTTCAAGGACAATGGGTTCAATGTTGTGCTGTCGGCAGAGATCCCGGAGCTGGTGAACAAGTATCTGCGAGCGAATGTCGATGAGTTTCTGTCGGACAATGATCTTTCCGTGCAGGAGATCTGCTCTTTTATCTTCCATAGCGGCGGGCCGAAGGTGCTGGAAGCGATGGAGAGCAGCCTGGGATTGCCGAAGGATGCACTGTCTGCCTCATGGGATAACTTGCGAGAGATGGGCAACATGTCGTCGGTGTCCGTGCTGTCCGTGATGGAGGAGTACCTGGACCACCGACCAGGCGACCCGGGATCGCACAGCATGCTGGCGGCGATGGGACCGGCGTTCTGCTCGGAGCTGGTTCTGCTGCAGTGGTAGGGTTTTGCTAGTGACCTCTGCGATTTGAAAGAAAGTGTGCGCCGTCCCTGCCCGTTCGAAGTCACCGAGATGTGACGCGATAGGACGTGGACGGCGCTTTCCAATGAGAGAACCAAGGTTTAGGCGCGACGGAAGCGACGCATGAGGGCGCCGGCGCTGCCGACAAGGCCGGTGCCAAGAAGGACGAGCGAACTCGGCTCCGGGGTGACACTGGTGCCGTAGAAATCCAATCCGGTAGCGTTGCTGTTTGCCTGGTGAACTTCGAAGTCCAGATAGTCAAAGCCGCCGCCAAGGGTGGTGAAGGTGAAGGTGTACGGAGTGACACAGTTGGGCTGGTTCACCGCGCACTTCGGGTAAGGGCCAGCGCCTTCGGCTAGAAGCTTCTCCGTCCCATTGAGGTAGACCGAGGTCGTATCGTCAGCGAGCACGGTGAGCTTGATGGTGCTGCCATCAGCAGCGAAGTCGATCTTGTAGTCGTAGTAGCCGTTGGGGGCGGTGACGGAACCACCCGGAGCGGTGTTTGGATCGAAGGAAATCCAGCTGGATCCGGGGACAGGGTTGGTCCAGATGCCGCCGGTTCCGATGTTGAAGGTTGGGCTTGTTGCACCGTCTGGAGGAAGGGCGGGTGCGGTGATGCTGTACCCGGCATAGAGAGTCGAGGTAGAGCTGCTGGCGATGGTGGTTGCGAAAGCGACAGTCGGCAAAGCGACGGCGGCTGCGGTGAGGACGGCGACGCGAGACACAAGACGCATAGATCTCCAGTGGATCGGTTGAAATAGCGAAGCACACAGTCTGGGGGCCGACAGCAACGGATTCGCGGCCGAAGTACAAGAAAAAGCAATCCAAGTTGCTGGTTGCTGCGTATTAGTGCACGCTAAGGTCCAAACGCGTTTAGGGGTTTTTGGCCGCTTTCCGATCGCGTGCGCGGAAGCTGCGCACAAAGTTGCGGGAGCATAGAAGAAGTTTTCCGACTGGACCCACTCGAGTGAACGGCCATGATGCAGGCCCGGTGTGCCACCGGAGAGACCCGAACGGGTTGCCGATCGGCACCTTCTCGAACATCTACAGATTGAGGTCGGGAGTTGTTCTCAGCACTGGAAACGCCGCAGCCTACGGGTCCGGACCCAACACCTTGCCCGACACGATGACCGGGTATTAGACGACAGGGACCGTCGCCGAGAACGCGTTGCTTGATCCGACACGGATGGAAAATAGAAGAGCGAGATTAGGGAAAGCGGGAGCCTTTGGGCTCCCGCCTCGCCACGAAAGGGAGGAAGGTGGAGCACCGAATGGGATTTGAACCCATGAATACTGGTTTTGCAGACCAGCGCGTTAGCCACTTCGCCACCGGTGCCCGTGACCGTCGCCTGCGAGGAGGTGCGACGGGAAGAGCGGGTTGTTCAAGCCGGCCTAGGAGGTTGCAGCGTCCTTGGGCTGAGAGGTAGTGCGCAGATAAGGCTTGATGGTTTTGTAACCGGGAAAGATCTTATCGGCTTCTTCGTTCGAGACGGCTGCAGTGATGATGACATCATCACCCTGCTTCCAGTCGGCGGGGGTAGCTACCTTGTGCTTGGCTGTGAGCTGCATGGAGTCGAGGACGCGAAGAACTTCGTCGAAGTTGCGGCCGGTGGTCATGGGATACGCGAGGTGGAGCTTGATCTTCTTGTCGGGACCGATGACGAAAACGGTGCGAACGGGGGCGTTGTTGGCCGGGGTGCGACCCTCGGAGGTCTCGCCGGCGTCGGCGGGGAGCATGTCGTAGAGCTTGGCGATCTTGAGCTCGGGGTCGCCGATCATGGGGTAGTTGACCTTGGCGCCGCCGACGTCTTCGATGTCTTGGGCCCACTTGCTGTGGCTGCTGACAGGATCGACGGAGAGGCCGATGACCTTGGCGCCGCGCTGGGCGAACTGGCTTTCGAGATTCGCAACGGCACCGAGCTCAGTGGTGCAGACGGGGGTGAAGTCTTTGGGGTGCGAGAAGAGGACGACCCAGCTATCGCCGATCCACTCATGAAAGTGAAGGGTGCCCTGGGTGGTTTCGGCGGTGAAGTCGGGAGCGGTGTCGTTGATGCGGAGGGACATGGTCGGATCAGCCTCGGATGCGGTTAGAACCTGACGTTTTGATGAAGGACCGTGGGTCGAGATGCGAGATGGCAAGAGAAAACCCACCGGGCAGTGGCCTCGGTGGGTTGACTGATGCTGCGGACGATACGGACGACTTCGACCAGCTCAGGCACCCAACCGGGGGCAGAGACAGCGACAGCAGGTCGAGATAAAGGAGGTGATCATAGCTGAAGTGTGCCGCTGCCAGCGGTGCTGGCTGGAACCCGTTTGGCCCATTGCGGTCTAACAGGACGATACGACGAGGGCGTGGGAGTGTCAAACGCGGGCGAGGCGCTCCTCTGCAGAGAACGTGAAGAGAGGCAGCGGGAAAGCGGAACGTGGGGCAGAGAGCTTGATGGTGGAGGATGAACGAGGAGGGTTTGCAATGCGGGAGATGGAGTACGCAGTGCTGGATGTCTTTGCGGAGCGTCAGTTTGAGGGTAATCAGCTGGCCGTGTTTGCAGATGGGACGGGGTTGACGGACGGGCAGATGCAGGTGATTGCGCGGGAGATGAACCTGTCGGAGACGGTGTTTGTGCTGCCGCGGCCGCTGGAGGTGGAACGCGAGCGCGGGGTACGGGTGCGGATTTTCACGACTGAGGAGGAACTGCCATTTGCCGGCCACCCAACGCTAGGGACAGCGACGTGGGTGCGGATGAATCATCCGGAGTTTCGCGGCGAGGCGGTCATTCGGCTCGAGGAAAATGTTGGGCCGATCCCGGTTGCCTTTGCCCAAGAGGATGGGCGGCCGGGGATGTTTGGGACGATGCGGCAGAACAATCCGGTGTTTGGACCGACGGCGGGGGAGGGATGGCCGACGCGGGCGGAGTTCGCCGAGGCGCTGGGAGTGAACGACGAGGAGATAGGGCTGGCCGGGGCGGAGACGGCGCCGGTGCAGGTAGTGTCAACGGGGACGGCGTTCTGTGTGGTGCCGCTGCAGTCAATGGAGGTGGTAGGGCGGCTGCTGATCCCGCAGGCCAAGGCACGGCCGCTGCTGGAGCGAGTGGGCGCGCGATTCTTTTATTGCTTGGCGCGGGTGGAAGCCCTGACGCGCGTAGGCAGTACGGCAACGGACGCGGCGTGGCACGGGCGGATGCAGTTCTATAACGGCGAGGATCCGGCGACGGGATCGGCGGCGGGGTGTGTGGCGGCGTGGCTGGTGGAGCATGGGCTCGCGGAGAGCGGAGGCGAGGTGATTCTGGAGCAGGGAATCGAGATCTTGCGGCCGAGCCGGCTGGCCCTGCGAGCGACGAAGATGGCGACTGGCGTGACGGACGTGTTTGTGGGCGGACGCACCATTCCAGTTGCAACTGGACGGCTTTTCCTGCCGTGATACACGCGATATGCACAGAGGGAGAGGGCGGAAGGCGTTCAGAACGGTGGGTTTGCGAGAGGCAGGGCGATACGCAAGAGCGATTTACCGCCGGTTTCGCTGAAACTTCGCTGTTGCACGCGGCGGTGGGGGTTCGTAGGCTGAGGTTCGAGTTGCTGGTGGCCGGCGCCAAGCTGGCTATTGGAGACCCTAGTACTTTCGCCTGATTTACCACAATTTGAGCTGAGAGACACCGCGCTGCAGGGCAGACGGCGGGCCGCTCATGGACTCCGGATCGAGATCGCTGCTCGACGGGTAGACCTTTCCTGTTTTGGGAGGGCAAACAACCCCGATCGATCGCAGACGGCGACCGCGGCTGTTCCTGAGGGCTGCCTGGCAACCTCCTTACGGACGGGATCTCTCGCACCCACGGATCGGCCATTTGGCTGGCACGGTGGACCTGTCTTTGTGACGGGGCTGAGGAGAGCACTGTGCTTTCCGCAAAGGCCCTAATCGAAGCAGTCGCCCTCGTATGGCCTGAGACACGATCGATCTGTGGCTAACAGCTCGTCACGTCCTCCGATCGGCGCGTCGCTTACCCGCAGCGCGCTCGAGGGAGCCCATCGCCCGAGACCGCTCCAACGGCGGCACGAGGGGGAAAATGAGACCGCATGCGCCCGAAGAAGACGATTCTGTGTGTTGATGCCAACGAACAGGTACTTTCCGTACGAACGTTTTTGCTGGAAACGAGGGGCTACCGGGTGATTGCGACGCGATCGGCGCAGGAGGCGATTGAGACGCTCGAGGGAACGCTGCCGGGGGCGATCGATCTGCTGCTCTGTGATCTGCTGCTGCCAGGAATCGATGGGAACGAGCTTGTGCGGCGAGCGAAGGACATGCATGCAGGGCTGCCGGCAATGATTGTTTCGGGGACGGTGAACTCGTTTGACCGGGCGGGGCATGCGGATGTGTTTTTGCCTAAGGGGGCGTGCTCGCCGGCGGAGATGATTGAACGGATACGGGTGCTGGTGGCGCGGAAGCGTGGGCCGAAGAAGCAGGGGACACTGGGGGCAGCAGGTGGGATGCGGGTGGCGGTGGCGAGCTGACGGCAGGACAGGGCTCAGGAGCCAGGGCTTAGGGTACGCGGCACGACGCCCCGGTTGTGAGAGGCAGATGCGCTCCGTCGTGAGAGGCAGGTGCGGGGTTCTTCGGCTGCGCTTCGAATGACGACCAAAGCTCAAGGGCTGACAGTGTCTGACGGAGGTGGGATGGATGCGGCGGGCATCGCTGGGGCGGAAGTAGGGCTCCAACGGTGTATGTCGAATGCGCTGCTAGCGGAGATGTCGGATCGGTTTGAAGGCGAGCTAGTGGCGGAGGCGGCGACGCATCCGGCGCAGGCTGAGCTTGGGGAGCTGGTTGCGGGCAAGTTGTGGCGGCCGCGGCGGGTGGTGATTACGCCAGAAGCACACGCTCTGCCGCATGGGCGGCGGATGCTGGAGCAGGCAGAGGGGTTTGGGGCCGAGGTGGTGCGGCTAAAGGCGAACCGATTAAGTGGAGCGCTGTTTGGAACGGAAGCCGATACGCCTGGGAAGCGGTACGCGCTGGCAAAGTCGACGTTCGCGATTGTGGTATCGCCGCCAGGTGCGCGAAAGCTACAGCCGATTCCGCCGTCAGCGGACTGGCAGTTTCATGTGGCACAAGGGTGTCCGGCGCACTGCCAGTACTGCTACCTGGCGGGATCGCTGAGCGGACCTCCGGTGACGAAGGCATACGCAAATCTGCCGGAGATCCTGGAGGGTTTGCGAACGTACGCGGGGGCGGGGCAGGTGACGTCGAAGTCGAAGGACAGGGTGAGTGAGGGGACTACGTTTGAGGCGTCGTGCTACACGGATCCGCTGGGGATCGAGCATCTGACAGGGGCGCTGGGGGAGGCGATCCGGTTCTTCGGCGAGTGGGAGGCGCCGGTGCAGCTACGATGGACGACGAAATTTGATGCGGTAGGAGGTTTGGTGAAGCTGCCGCATCACCGGCGGACGCGGGTGCGATTTAGCGTCAATGCGGCGGCGGTTTCGCGGGATTTTGAGGGTGGCACGGCGAACGTAGCGCAACGGCTAAAAGCGCTGGGAACGATGGCGCGGGCGGGATATCCGGTGGGGCTGACGGTGGCGCCGATCATGCCGGTGAACGGATGGCAGGAGCAGTATCGAGCGCTGTTCGAGAGTGTGCGTGATGTGGTTACAGATGTGTCGCGGCTAGATCTGACGGTGGAGTTGATCACGCATCGGTTTACGCCGGGATCGAAGGAGGTTTTGCTGGGCTGGTATCCGAAGACGACCCTTGACCTGCGAGAGGAGGCGCGGACGGAGAAGCGGACGAAGTTTGGCGGGTTCAAGTATGTGTACCCGAAGGACTCGATGGGGGAGATGAAGGCGTGGTTCGAGCGGACCATCGCGGAGGTGTTGACGGGGGCGCGGATCCTGTACTGGACCTAAGAGATGTCCCCGACGGGGGATTGCACGAAGGATCTCTGCAGGGCGTAACCAAGAAGAAGAATGATGTGGATGGCTAGGCTTCGACGAGGCCGTAGCGCCGCTGCCACTGCTCGCGAAGACGGGTCCATACGGCGTCGATCTCGGGTCGGGAGAGATCTGGAGCAGGTGCGGAGACAAATGCTTGAGCCTCGGTGCGGGCCAGTTCGAGCAGGGGACGATCGCGGAGGAGGTTCGCGACGCGGAGCTCTGGCGTACCGGCCTGGCGTGTGCCGAAGAACTCGCCGGGACCGCGCTGTTGGAGATCGAACTCGGCGAGCGCGAAGCCGTCGGTGGTAGAGACGAGGGCGTCGAGGCGCGCTTCGGCGGCCGGGGAGATGCGATCGCCGGTGACGAGGAGGCAGTAGCTTTTCCCCGCGCCTCGGCCGACGCGGCCGCGGAGCTGGTGGAGTTGTGAGAGGCCGAAGCGCTCGGCGTGATCGATGACCATGAGGGTGGCGTTGGGAACGTCGACACCGACCTCGATAACGGTAGTGGCGACGAGGACGTCGAGATCACCGCGGGCGAACTGGCGCATGGTGACTTCTTTCTCGGCAGGGGTGAGGCGGCCGTGAAGAAGGCCGAGGCGGAGGCCGGCGAGGGCGCCAGTGCGGAGCTCGTCATACATGTCAGCGGCGGCGCGGAGTTTCTGCCTGGGGAAGAGGGGAACGGGCTTGCTAGCTTTCTTATTTGTAACTTTCCTTGCTCGCTGCGTCGTGGTTGGAGCACCTCGGCCTCTTGCTTCGGCGATGAGGCGGGTGGCGATGGGGTCAGGGGCAGGGTGCGTTGCGGACGCCGTTTTGTTGCTGGTGGAACGGGCCTGTGGCCGGCCTGCGGAGTACGGAGATCTTCCCGCTTCGTCTTCGCTGCGCAGGTATTTTGACCGAGATGACGGCTTTATGGGTGAGGACGGTGGCGTCGTTGGTGAGGAGCCTGATGCAGGTGCCTTGGTGCTCTCCTCGTCGTCGTGGGCGAAGTCGAGTTCGGCCTGATCCTCGTTGGCGCCTTCGATGATGGGGTAGACGATGTAGGCCTGACGGCCGGCGGCGACCTGTTTGCGGAGAAAGGTCCAGACGTCGTTCATACGTCCGTGCGAAGTGCGACGGGTAGTGATGGGGGTGCGGCCGGGTGGGAGCTCGTCGATGACGGAGGCGTCGAGATCGCCGTACATCGTGAGGGCCAGGGTGCGGGGAATGGGGGTCGCGGTCATGACGAGGGTGTCGGGCTCACCAGGAGCAGTGGGCTTTTCGCCGGCGGCGGTTTCAGGTTTACGCATAAGGCGAAAGCGCTGCTGCACGCCGAAGCGATGTTGCTCATCGATGATGACGAGCCCAAGATTGCTGAAATCGACCTTGTCTTCGATGAGGGCGTGGGTGCCGATGGCGAGGTGAGCGGAGCCACGGGCGATGCGGCCGCGGGCTTCGCGCTTGGTGGCGGTATCGAGCGACCCGGTGAGCAGCGTGATGCGGTACGGCTTGCCGGTGCGGGGACTGACGGCCGCGGCGAGGAGCTTGCGGGCGGCGAGATAGTGCTGGGTGGCGAGGATCTCTGTCGGTGCCATGAGAGCGACTTGATAGCCGTTTTCGATGGCGATGAGGGCGGACTGGATGGCGACGATGGTCTTGCCAGAGCCCACGTCGCCCTGGAGGAGGCGACGCATGGGTTGCGACCGGCGCATGTCAGCGACGATTTCGCCGAGGACGCGTTTCTGCGCAGTGGTGGGGTGGAAGGGAAGGACCTGCTTGAGGGCGCGGCGGACGGAGTCATTTGTAACGAACGCAGTGCCTTGTCGCTCGCGAAGGCGGCGGCGCTTGAGCTCGAGGCCAAGCTCAAGGAAGAAGAACTCCTCAAAGACGAGGCGGCGGTGGGCAGGGGTCGTGGAGGCGATGAGGTCCAGCATGGGGGTGCCGGGCTCGGGAAAGTGGACCTGGCGGAGGGCGGTGAGGCGGGATGGGAGATGCAGGCGTTGCAGGAGGGCTTGGGGGAGAGTTTCCTGGTGAGTTAGTGGGTGAACTACCGTGGACTCTTCGCTGCGCTTCGCTTCGGCCGAGACGATGGCTCTTTTGGAGGGTGATGGCATTGGAGAGGCAGATATCCCGACTGCGCGTTGATCCGGCAGAGGCGACAGCTCTGGGGAGAGCAGGGCTGTATCGCGCGTCGTGATGGCGAGGTCTTCGAAGATGTGCCAGAGGACGCGGCGGAGCCAGCGGGAGGTGAGGCGGGCGCCCCAGGCAGTGGTGCCGCCAAGGGTTTCGTAGACTGGGACGATGCGGTCCACTTCGAGCATGACGTACTTTTCATCTGGACTGCCGGGGGCGGGAAGAAGCTCGAACTGGGGCTGGATCATTTTAAGGCGGCCGGCGGCGGAGCGGGAGGCTTCGAGCTGTCCGTAGAGCGCGACAGTGGATCCGAGAGGGAAGCGGTCTTTTAGGTAGGCACCGTTGAACCACATGCATTTGATGGTGGAGGTTCCTTGGCCAACGGTCATCTCGAAGAGAGGCATGCGGGAGGTGCGGAGGAGGGTAGAGCCGCGAACCTCGCCGATGACGGAGGCCATGGTGCCGGCCTTGAGGTCGGCGATGGGCTGAGGATGGAGGCGGTCTTCGTAGCGGAAGGGAAGGTGGTAGAGGAGATCTTCGACGGTGTGAAGATCGCGGCGGGCGAGCTCGGCGGCGACGCGCTCGCCGATGCGCTTGACAAAGCGGAGAGGTGTGGAGAGCTCAAGCACTTGCTTGATGGTAGCGCGACGCGTGGTCAGGCGATAAGTCCGCCGGGATCTCAGGGACGAGAGCGCTTTTGCTGGTCGGAGAGGTAACTACTCCTGCTCGACCAGCGGCTCCGTTAGAGGTAGCTGAGCCACCAATCACGGCGGCGAGCTTTCACCTGAGCAAACCAGCGACAAGGCCAGTACGTGATGATGATGACGAGGGCCCATGCGCAGTAGACGCCGGGAAGACCGAAGCCCCAACCGGGAATGCGATGGTTCATAAGGGCGAGTGGTTGGAACCACTGATGCCAGTCACGGTGTTCCGCCATGGTAAGCAGGATCGCGGTGACGTGCAGCAGGAGGAGATGAAGTGAGAAGAAGAAGAAAGGAACGCGCCCATAGACATCCAGCCACGCCCGGATGCGAGGCAGGGCACCCCGCGTGGCGAGCCTATCCATCGCTGCGAAGGAGAGCAGAAGGACTCCGCCAGTTGAAAGGACATAGTGCAGCGAGGGCGGATATTTCGTTAGATCGAGAAAGGACATGATGCTGTGGGCGGTGCTGGTGCCAGGCACGTAGCGATGGGCATCGCCGTAGCCGCGAAGTGTGCGAAGCACACAGAAAGCTGAGAGCGAGACGAGGCCGAGGAGCGCGCTGATGCGCTGCCGGCGTCCCGGTTCCAGGGCAAGGAGTGGACCGAGCGCATAGCCGACCGCGATGATGCCGATCCACGGTATGAGTGGATAGAAGATGACGAGCAGCACACCGTGAGTCTTGATCGCAGCCTGCTGATGAAGCAGGTCCCAAAGAATGGCCGCGCGGCCGAACCGTGACGCCTGGATCGGATCAAGCAGGTTGTGGAGCACGAGGATGGCCGCGCCAATCAGTCCCACAAGCCGAGGAGAGAGGGGAAGCAGCAAGGAGAGCACCATCATGGAGACACCGGAGACCCAAAGGGGGCCGGTCGTAAGTGGGGACGGAATGGAGAAGGAGATGAGCCAGCTGAAGCCGAGAAGGTCAACCGCAGCCAACCAGAGGCCGCGACTGACCAGAAAGGTGCGCAGCTCCCTTAGGCTCTTGCCTCGCTGCCGTTGCAGGTAGATGGACACGCCGGCGAGCGCGACAAAGCCTGGGGCGCATAGATGCGTGATCCAGCGTGTCGCGAAGAGGGCAGGCCAGGAGTGCACAGGATCGGCTGGATCCACAGAGGCTGACGTGAAGAAGTCTCGCGTGTGATCGATAGCCATGATGACCATGATGAGCCCGCGCAGCAGGTCGATCGATTCGACGCGGACTCCTCGCGGAGCTGGGAGCCCGGGTGGGGGTGAGATGGCGATTGTCTTTGGCGTTTCATCAGCGACCTGAACTGGCATAGCTCAAGAGTAGTTGAGTGAAGTCTGAGGAAGCGAAGGAAGAGTCTCTCTGAGAAGACGGCGAGCTGAGCACGACGCCTGAGAGAGGCCGGAGCTTGCGATAGGGCTAACATCGGTCCGGTCGCGGCCGAATGGACCAGCAGGCCGCTGCTAAACTTTGAGGTGAGAGATCTCTGGAGCAACGTGTGCCAATGTCTGCTGGAACCGCGCCGATTGTCGAGCTGGTGGAGGTGTCAAAGAGCTATGACACGAAGAAGGCGGTGCGCGGGGTAAGCCTGCGAATTGCGCCCGGGACGATGTTCGGACTGCTGGGGCCGAACGGGTCAGGGAAGACGAGCTCCATCCGAATGATGATCGGGATTACGGTGCCGGATTCGGGTGAGGTGCGGTTGTTTGGCCAGCCATTTACGCGGACCGCCCTGAAGCGGGTAGGCTACCTGCCAGAGGAACGCGGCCTTTACAAGAAGATGAAGGTGCTGGACCAGCTGGTGTTTCTGGGGCAGCTGCATGGGCTGAGTGCGACGACCGCCGAGACGCGGGCGCGGAGCTGGTGCGAGCGGATGGAGATCACCGAGGCCATGCCGAAGAAGACAGAGGAGCTCTCAAAGGGCATGCAGCAGAAGATTCAGTTCATCGCGTCACTGCTGCACGAACCGGAGCTGATCATTATGGACGAGCCGTTCTCAGGGCTAGACCCGGTCAACGGGAAACTCCTGCAGGACACGCTGGTGGAGTTGCGCGCGGCTGGCAAGGCGATCGTGTTTTCGACACACCGGATGGATCAGGCGGAGAAGTTATGTGACTCCATGGCGCTGATCAGCCGGGGCGAGGTGGTGCTAGCCGGAGGAATGCGGGAGGTGAAAAGCCGCTATCCGCGGAACCGCGTTGAAGTGCTGTTTGAGGGCGACGACAGCTTTCTGCGGCATCCGTCTATTGCCGGGGTGCAGAATTACTCGGGGCATGCAGAGGTGCGGCTGAAGACGGTTGACGGAAAGGAGCCGGATGCGCAGCCGCTGCTGGCCGAGGCCGTAGGCCGGGGAACGCGGATCCTGCGGTTCGAGGTGAAAGAGCCGACGCTCGAAGAGATCTTCATTGAGAAGGTTGGGGCAGGCGGGCTTGAACAGGTCGAGACGGATGACCGCGCGGCGATGACGCGAGGTGCAGTACATGCATAATGTCTGGCTGATTGCGAAGCGGGAGTATCTGGAGCGGATCCGGACGAAGGCTTTTCTGGTGATGACAGTGCTTATTCCACTGTTGATGGGCGGAGGCATCGTGGGGACAGCGATCGCGGGGCGATCGCAGCAGTCGAACTCGCATATTGCGGTGGTGTCACCGGACCTGAACCTGGCGACGGACTTGCAAAGCGAGCTGGAGCATGGGCGAAACAGCAAGATGCTGGTCGATGTGATCTCGCCGGCGGCGGCGGACACGCGCAAAGTGCTCGATAGCGAACTGAGCAATCGACAGCTGGATGGCTATCTTTGGATTGTGGCGCCAAAGGCGACGGGCGCCCGGCCAAGCTTCACGTATACGCCGCGATCCCGGGCGGACATTGTGACGCGTGGAACGATTGTGGATGCGCTTTCGACGGTGCTGACGCGCGAGGGCCTAACGCACAAGGGCATGGGCTCGGCGGATGTTGATGCGCTCATGGCGCCGGTGCGGCTGGACAGCTCGCAGGCAGGAAAGAACGACAGCTCGGAGGGCGCGTTCTACTCGGCCTATGTGTTGTTCTTTCTGATGTACTTCGTGATTATGCTGTACGGGATGAACGTGGCACGGTCGATCATCGAGGAGAAGACCTCTCGCATCTTTGAGGTGCTGCTGGCAACGATTCGGCCAGAGGAGATGATGGCCGGCAAGGTGATTGGCGTGGGATCTGTGGGGCTGACGCAGGTGGGTATCTGGCTGCTAACGGCAGTGATCCTGACTGCGACGCCGCTGGTCTCTCGGCTCACGGGAGCTGACGTGCATGTAGCGCTTTCCGCGACACAGATCGTGTTTTTCGTTATCTATTTTCTGCTGGGATACCTGCTGTACTCCTCGATTGCCGCGGCGCTGGGAGCTATGACCAACTCCGAGCAGGAGCTGCAACAGCTGAATATGTTTCTGGTGCTGCCACTGGCGCTGTGCATGTTCGGGCTTGGATTTGTGATCCCGAATTCGGATGGACTGGTGGCGCGCATTATGTCGATGACGCCGTTCTTTGCGCCCCTGATTATGTACATGCGGATCTCGATCAAGATGCCGCCAGCGTGGGAGATCGGGGTTTCGATCACGCTGACGGTGGCAACGATCTGGGCGATCTTATGGGTGGCGAGCCGAATCTACCGGGTGGGCATCTTGATGTATGGCAAGAAGCCGAACGTGGCGGAGGTCGTTCGCTGGCTGAAGTACAGCTAGGCAGTGGCATGCATCCGACGTCTTCATTTTCAGGACGGCAACGTGTGATGCTGGCCCTGGTGCCGCCTACGGTAAGCGGGATCATCCGGCTGCTGGGGGCGACGCTGCGGTTTGAAGAGGTACCCGCTCCGGGGGTGACGGTGGGCGACAAGGTTCCGGGGCCGACGGTGTTCTGTTTCTGGCATCGGTCGCTGCTTCTGGCGGCCTACCGATTTCGCGGGCTCGGGATTGCGATTCTGATCAGTCGCAGCTTTGATGGGGAGCTGATTGCCCGGACGGTAGAGCGGCTAGGATTTGTGGCGGTACGGGGATCGAGCACGCGCGGGGGCGGTATAGGGTTGCGAGGCATGGAACGGGCGTATTCGGAGGGACGCATCTGCGCGTTCACGGCGGATGGGCCGAAGGGGCCGGCAGAGGTGGCGAAGCCAGGTGCGGTGCAGCTGGCGGAGCTGACAGGGGCGAGGTGGGTGGGTGCGTTTGAACTCGCCGCCGAAGACTGCTGGCGTTTGGGGAGCTGGGATCGATTTGTGATCCCGAAGCCATTCTCCCGGGTGCGGGTAGGGTGGCCGGCGCATGCGGGGGTGGAACTGGCCCTGGTACAGGCGGCGCTCGACGAGGCGGTGCGGCTGGCGGGCGACCGTAGACTTTAACCATGCTGGTTTCGGACTTCCACTTTGAGCTGCCAGAGGAGTTGATTGCGCAGCAGCCGCCCCCGGTGCGTGGGGCGAGCCGGATGCTGGTGGTGGATCGGGGTATGGGGGCGTTCGCCGATGACGTCTTTCTCGGCTTGCCGGAGCGGCTGCGGGCAGGGGATGTGCTGGTGCTGAACGACTCGCGAGTGTTGCCGGGTCGCTTGATGGCGCGGCGAGCCGGATTGCGGACGCAGGCGGGATCGCCTGAGCCGCGTGGGATGGTTGAGGTTCTGTTGACGGCGGCGGTCGCCGAGGATGCGGCGGGTGGTGGGGTGTGGCAGGCGCTGGTGCGGCCGGCGAAGAAGGTGATGGTGGGGGAGACGCTGCTGTTTGCCGACACGCAGAGCCCGGACGAGGTGCTGCTGCGGGCTGCGGTGATCGGGGCGGGGGAGTTTGGAGAACGGCGGCTCCGATTCGAGCCGGTTGCCGACTTCCTGGGGGTGCTGGACCGGATTGGGTCGCTGCCGTTGCCGCCGTATATCCGGCGGGGGCGGGGTGAGCTGAACACGGTCGAGGATCGGGAGCGCTACCAGACGGTGTACGCGCAGAGCGCGGGGCACGCAGGCCAGCGGTCAGCGGCCGCGCCTACGGCCGGGTTGCACTTCACGCCGGAGGTGTTGCGGGCGATTGAGGCGCGGGGCGTGGAGGTGGTGCGGGTGACGCTCCATGTGGGGCTGGGAACGTTTCAGCCGGTGCGGGTGCAGGAGGTCGAGGACATCCGGCTGCATGCGGAGCGGTACACCTTGCCGGAGGCGACCGCTGCGGCGGTGAACGCGGCCCGGCGGGAGGGGAGGCGGGTGATCGCGGCAGGGACGACGGTGACGCGGACGCTGGAGCACTGCGCGCTTGAGGCGGAGCGGAGCGGGGCGGGTGAGTTGAGCGCGCACACCGGGGAGACGAGTGTGTTTCTGTCGCCGGGGTACCGGTTTCGGGTTGTGGGTGGCTTGCTAACGAACTTTCATCTGCCGGAGTCGACGCTGCTGATGCTGGTGAGCGCGTTTGCGGGCCGGGCCGCGGTGCTTGCGGCGTACCGGCATGCGGTCGAGCAGCGGTACCGGTTCTTCAGTTATGGGGACTGCATGCTGCTGGTGTGAGCTAGCGCTACCCCCCTGTACCAAGTGTGTCTAAAATCTTCTTAAAACGCGGGTTAGGTCCGGACCGGACGGTGGGGATCCCGGGCGGTACGGGTCTTAGCGGCGCCTATGTGTGCCCTCAGCTTAGCGGGTGGAAGACCCTGGCTGCGCCAACGAAGGTGCTGGTGCCTCCGCCGCTGCGGGTGCGGGGCCACGCAGAGAGCAACAGATGAACAGCGTGGGTGAGGATGCGGGCCAGTCTCGTCATAGAGGAGTTCCGAAGAGCGTTGCCAGCATACAGGCTGTTGCCGCGTGATTGCGAAGATTTCGGCAAGGAGCCGACGAGGGAGGTTGACGGCGCGGGAGAAGGTTTAATGCTCGACGTCCTGAGTGGGTGGGATGTCATCCTAGAGGTATGGCGACGAAGAAAGCGACGAAGCGGGAGCCGGTCGGCTCGGGGATGGGGACGGTGGTGGAGGCGGCGGCGGCGAAGGCGGCAGCGATGAGTGCGGCGGCCGGGGCGGGCGCGGATGGTGGGAAGCCGCCGATCTATCTGCTGGACTCGATGGCGTTTATCTTTCGCGCCTACCACGCGATGCAGCGATCGCGGCCGATGTCGACGCGAACGGGGATTCCGACGGCGGCGACGTATGTGTTCGTGAACATGATCAACAAGCTGCGCAAGGACTTCGCGCCGGAGTACATGGCGGCGGTGTATGACGTGGGCGCGCCGGTGCACCGCAACGAGATGGCGGCGCAGATGAAGGACGTAAAGAAGTTCAATATCAAAACGCAGGCGTTCGAGGTGGTGGAGTACGGCGGGTACAAGGCCAACCGAACGGAGACGCCGCCGGACCTGATTCTTCAGCAGCCGTATATCCGGCGGGCGCTGGACGCGTTTCGGATTCCGATTCTGAGCTATGCGGGGTTTGAGGCAGATGATGTGATCGGGACGCTGAGCTGCAAGCTGTCGGCGCTGGGGCATAGGGTTTTCGTGGTTTCGTCCGATAAGGACATGATGCAGCTGGTGAACAAGGATGTGAGCATCCTGAACCCGACGAAGGACAACCTGATCCTCGACGCCGCGGGGGTGGAGGCGGCGCTGGGCGTGCCGCCGGAGCGGGTGATCGATGTGATGGCGCTGCGGGGAGACTCGATTGATAACATCCCGGGCGCGCCGGGGATCGGCGATAAGGGGTCGATCGAGCTGATTCAGCAGTTCGGGACGGTGGAGGCGGCGCTGGACCGGGCGGAGGAGGTCAAGAAGAAGACGTATCGAGAATCGTTACAGAACAATCGGGAGAACATTCTGCTCTCGAAGGAGCTGGTGACGATTCATAACAGCGTGCCGATCGAGTACTCGATTGACGAGATGCGGACGCAGCCGATCGACACGGCGGCCTGCCGGGTGTTGTTTGCGGAGCTGGAGTTTACGACGCTGCTAAAGGAGCTGGCGCCGGATGTGGATACGACGCCGGTACGGTTCAACACGCGACCGACGGAGGCGGAGATTGCGGCGGTGCTTGCCGAGGCGCGCGAGCGTGGTGGGCTGGCGGTGGCAGTGATGGAGGACGCGCAGTCGCTCGCGGAGGAGGTGCGCGCTGAGCCGGCGGAGGGCGAGGAGGAGCCGGAACCCGAGCCAACCGAGCCGGAGACGATGAGTTTGTTCGGTGCACCCACACCGGAGCCGACGGAGAACGCTGGGAAGGTTGCGGCGCAGGGCTGCCGGCTGGGACTGGCGGCGAAGGCGGAGATGGCGCTCGAGGTGGGGATTGACGCAGCGCGAGTGAGAGAGGCACTGGCGGATGCAACGTTGCCGAAGCATGTGCATGATCTGAAGGCGGTGACGCGGGCGCTGGTGGCGCAGGGTGTGGAGCTTGGCGGCGAAGTCTCGGACGTGATGCTGTGGAGCTACCTGGTGAACCCGACGCATGGCTCGCACACGCTGGCGGATGTGGCGGCGCGGTCCTCGAACCGGGCGCTGACGCATGCGCCGGAGACGATGCTGGCGGAGTCAGCGAGTGCGGTGGAGCGGCTGATCGGCACGCTGGGCGAGCAGATGGTGGATGCGACGGAGTCCGCATCGGGACGCGCGGGCGAGGGTGGAGAAGAGCGGGCTCGACTGGAGGATGTGTACGCGGCGATCGACCGCCCGTTAGTCGCTGTCCTGCTGCGGATGGAAGAGGCTGGGGTTCGAGTGAATCCGGAGTTTCTGACGGAGATGAGTTCTCGGCTGGCGGTCGATATGGACACGCTGGCGGAGGCGATCTATGAGGGGTCGGGGCATCGGTTTAATATCAACTCGCCCAAGCAGCTAGGGGATGTGCTGTTCAACAAGATGAACCTGGCGAAGCCGATGAAGTACGGCAAGGGCAAGGTGATCTCGACGGCGCAGGATGTGCTCGAGGAGCTGGCGGAGAAGCATCCGGTGCCGGGGCAGGTGTTGGAGTACCGGCAGCTGGCGAAGTTGAAGAGCAACTATCTGGACCAGCTGCCGCAGTTGACGGACAAGGACGGGCGGGTGCATACGACGTTCAACCAGGTGGGAACGTCAACGGGGCGGCTGTCGAGCACGAA
Source organism: uncultured Acidobacteriaceae bacterium (assembly GCA_964235665.1). Lineage (GTDB taxonomy): Bacteria > Acidobacteriota > Terriglobia > Terriglobales > Acidobacteriaceae > Edaphobacter. The sequence continues at coordinate 941,728 of CAXSAY010000002.1, read as the reverse complement.
TCCGAATTTGCAGAATATTCCGACGCGGACGGCGCTGGGGCGGGAGATCCGGGCGGCGTTTATTGCGTCGCCGGGGAACCTGCTGATGAGCGCGGACTACTCGCAGATCGAGCTGCGACTGATGGCGCACTTCTCGCAGGATCCGCTGCTGCTGGACGCGTACCGGACGGGCAAGGATATTCACACGCTGACGGCCGCCGAGGTGTTCGAGGTGGATGCGGAGACGATGGACAAGGAGACGCGGGCGCGGGCGAAGGCGGTGAACTTCGGGATTGTGTACGGGATTTCGCCGTTTGGGCTAGCGGTGCAGCTGGGGATCGATCAGAAGGTGGCGCGGGAGTATATCGAGCGGTATTTTGACCGGTACAAGGGGGTGCGTGGGTTTATCGACGAGACGCTCGACACGGTGCGCCGCGAAGGGGCGGTGCGAACGTTTTTCGGGCGGGTGCGGCCGATTCCGGATATTCAGTCGCGCAACCCGAACATGCGTGGCTTTGCGGAACGGACGGCGGTGAACACGCCGCTGCAGGGGACGGCAGCGGATCTGATCAAGCTCGCGATGATCAAGCTGGATGCGGAGATTCGGGCGCGCAAGCTGAAGAGCGTGATGACGCTGCAGGTGCATGACGAACTGCTGTTCGATGTGGTGCCGGAGGAGCGGAAAGAGATGGAAGCGCTGGTGAAGCAGGAGATGGAGCATGTGGCGGAGTTCTCGGTGCCGATCGTGGCGGATGTGGGGGTGGGGGACAACTGGCGGGATATTAAGTAGGGCGCAGATTGGTCGCTGGTAGACTGTGGGTTGGAGTTGGCGGCTCTGGCTGCCAACGCAATGGCGAGATTTGGAGAGTGTGTGGATCAGCAGACGAAGGCGGCATTGAAGCAGAACGACTATCTGACGGCGAATAACGGCGGACTGGAGTGGGCGAGCCAGAACCGGCGATCGGTGCTTGTGTCGGCGGCGCTGCTGCTGGCGGTGATTGTGGTGGGCGTGCTGGCGATCGTGATCTATCAGAACCGGTCGGAGAAAGCTTCGGAGGCGTTTGGGTCGGCGATGCAGACGTATCAAACGCCCTTGGCTGCTCCTGGACAGCCGGTGCCTCCTGGAGTGAAGACGTTTGGGTCGGTGACGGATCGGGCGAAGGCGGCGAGCGCCCAGTTTATGCAGGTGGCGAACCAGTATGGCGGGACGCCGGACGGCAAGAATGCACGTTACTTTGCGGGTCTGACGTATATCGAGGCGGGGCAGAACGCGACGGCGGAAGACACGCTGAAGAAGGTAGCGAACGGCTGGAACCATGATCTAAGCGATCTGGCCAAGCTTGCACTGGCGCAGATGTACCGGCAGACGGCGCGTGATGCGCAGGCGGTCGAGTTGTACAACCAGATTGCGGCGAAGCCCTCGACGGCAGTGCCGGCAGGGGTTGCGAAGCTGCAGCTGGCGGACCTGTACATGGGCGAGAACAAGCCGGAAGAGGCGCGCAAGATCTATGCCGAGCTGAAGGACAAGGATGCCAAGAGCGCGGCGGGGGTGATCGCAGCGCAGAAGCTGAACCCGGGAGCGGCACCGGCACCTGGAATCTAGCGGGTCAGTTACGCAGGGACGCGTAAGGGCTGCAGCCGATCTGGTTGCGGCCCTTTTCCTTTGCTGTGTGTTGCCTGGCGATCTTTGGAGACGGGCGGAGCTATAGGCAGGGCTAAAAGTTGTGGTTCTCGGTGTCGTGGAGGTTCATGGCGGTGGATTCGCTGCTGATGTGCTCGGTGTTGACGGAGATCTTGCCGCCGAGGGCGCCGAAGCGGAGACTTGAGACTTTGCGCCACTGATCGGTGGGCTTGGGGTCGGAGATCCATTGCGGGAGGGGCATACAGAGGTGATCGGCGAGTGCCTGAGCGCGAGGCTCGTAGAGCTGGCGGATGGCGAGCAGACGGTGGGCGGAGTTGCTGTCGGTGCAGAGGCCGATGTCGACGGCGGAGAGGTTGTCGCAAAGGCGGGCGAAGGTGGTGTCGGGGAGGCGATTGGTCTCGGTGACGTTGAGCAGGGCGAGCTCGTCGATCTCGATCTGGAAGACGTGGCCGAGATCGACGACGGCGTGACGGGCCATGGCGAAGGTGAGCTGGGCCTGGCGGGAGGCGGGACCTTCGATGGTGGTGATGAGGAGGGCGCAGACGTCAAGGACGGTGGTGAGGGCGGAGAGCCAGCTCTGGTTGTCGTGCTGGGAGCGGTAGTAGCAGAGGACGGGGTAGCTGATATGCGACTCGAGGATGTCGGCGGACCAACGTTCCCACTCGGCGAGAAGTGTGATGAGGGCGGTGTGACCGCCATCGAAGCCGTGACGGGTGAGGAGTTCGGCGGCGGTGGGCGGGGAGCCGGCGCGGGAGTCAAGCAAGGCGACCGAAACCTCGCGACGGCTGAAGGCGGCGTAGAGCACGGGAACGTAGCTGATGACCAGGGCGACGAGGCCGAGGCCGGTGCCGCTTTCGACGATCATGAGCAGGCGGGCGATCTGGCGGCGGGGAACGACATCGCCGGGACCAAGGGTGGTGAGCGAGGTGCCGCTGACGTAGATATCGGTAAGAAAGCCGGCGCCGGGATGGTGGTTGGTGGCGAGGCTGGCGTCCTGGTAGGGAGTGCCGAGACCGTAGAGAACGAGAGCGAAGCCGAAGGTGAGGAGGGCGGCCCAGAAGAGCAGCAGAAAGATGAGTGAGATGGGGCCGTAGACGCCGTAGAACTGCTCCCGTGTCTTATGGTTCTTGAGTCGTTCTCCGAGAAAGGTCCAGGGTCTCCAGGTGGCGACGAAGAAGAAGCGGGTGATGCGGAAGCGGCCGGAGGGGCGGCGGGGGATGACGACGGTCTGTATGGCGTCGAGCGCAACCAGGCTGCAGCAGAGCAGACCGAGAAGGATTGCGAGCCAATGCGTCAAGGTACATCTCCGAGGTAACGTTCTGGTTTGGCGTGCCTGCCAATGGGCAGGACGCATGTATGGAGAGACGCTCAGCTGTGCCATGAAGGCTCAGATAGTTTTTCTTCGAGATTCTCCGAAATGTCGTAGACACATAGAGGCAGGCAAGGGTAGATCTTTTAAGAGAACGCCTGGTCGCAACGCTTCGACGCCGGGCTTGGCGTCAGACAGTAGGAAACAATGCGTCGAGTCCTGATTGTGGACGATGAGCCTGTGGTCGCGGATACCTTGCGACTGATCTTTCAAAAGAACGGGTTTGAAGCACAAAGTGTGTACTCGGTGGACGAGGCGATGCTACGTGCGGCGTCGTTTGCTCCCGAACTGATGCTCTGTGACATCAATATGCCGGAGAAGGACGGGGTGGAGCTGATCTCGGCGATGGATCAGGTCCACCCGGCCTGTCGCATTTTGGTGTTGACGGGGGCGTATGGCAGCATGGCGAGGGTGCGGGAGTTTGCGACGAAGCTGCAGCGGAAGCTGCCGATTCTGGCGAAGCCGTGCGCGCCGGCTGAGGTGCTGCGTGAGGCGGGCAACCTGCTGCTGATGGCGTAGCGGACGGGTGTAGACTCAGGCGATATGCCGGAGAAGGATGAGAGTCCGGTTACGCTCGCGAGTTTGCGCGGAAGAACTTTCCAGGCGAAGGCGAGGTCGGGCAACGGCTCTGGGACGGAACAGACGCCGCACGACGAGCCAACTGACAGCACAACGTTGACGCAGATGGGCCTGGTGTTTCGGGAGACCGACGGTGCGGGTGACCCCCGTCGCGACGAGGTGTCTGCGGAGAGACTGCCGCGCCCGAGCACAGCGATGCCAGCGCGGTTTCGGGAAGGAGCGCCAGAGACGAGCGGGCCGGAGCGTGGCTCGACGGAGGCGGTGATGGCCGCGCCGTGGGGACGGCGGGCGGGGAACGAACCGGCTCGGGAGCGGACGCCCACCCCGGAAAAGCGCGTGTGGACGGTGCGGGGAATTGTCGCGGACGTACGGCATCGGGTGGAGGGTGGGTACGGCGAGGTGTGGGTGGAGGGAGAGATCTCCAACTGCCGGCCGGCGTCCTCGGGGCACTTGTACCTGACGCTGAAGGACGGCGAGGCGCAGCTGCCGGTGGTGCTGTTTCGGCGACAGGCGCAGCTGCTGCGCTTCCGACCGAACCAGGGGATGGCCGTGCTGGTGCGAGGACGGCTTTCGGTGTACGAAGGCCGGGGCGAGCTGCAGTTGATTGCCGAGGTGCTGGAGCCGCGCGGCGCGGGTGCGCTGCTGGTGGCGTTTGAGCAGCTGAAGGCGCGACTGGCGGCTGAGGGATTGTTTGCACCGGAGCGGAAGCAGGCGCTGCCGCCCTTTCCCAAGTGTGTTGGGGTGATCACCTCGACTTCGGGCGCGGTGCTGCACGATATTGTGACGGCCGTGCGGCGGCGGCATGCGCGGCTGAACCTGCTGGTGTATCCGGCGGTGGTGCAAGGGCCGGGCTGCGCGGCGTCGGTGATGGCTGGGCTGCGATGGTTCGAGCGCCATCCGAACGCGGTTGAGTTGATTGTGGTGGCGCGAGGCGGCGGGGCGCCGGAGGATCTGGCGGGGTTCAATGATGAGGCGCTGGCGCGGGCGATTGCGGCGTCGACGCTGCCGGTGATTTCGGCGGTGGGGCACGAGACGGACTTCACGATCGCGGACTTTGTAGCGGATCTGCGGGCGCCGACACCGACAGCGGCGGCGGAGATCATGACGCAGTCGCAGCACAGGATTGAGGAGCGGCTTGCCGGGCTCGAGCGGAACCTGCGACGGGCGAGCCAATACCGCTTGCTCGTCGCACGACAGCGATTTGCGCGAATGTCGGCGGATCATGTGCTGCGACGGGTCGAGCAGGGGCTGGACCGGCGACAGCAGAGGCTGGATGAGCTGGAACGACGGATGCTGCGGACGATGGAGCGAGCGGAGATGGCGCGGGCAGGACGTCTCGAGCGGCTCCGCAGCCGGCTGGAGCGACAGCATGTGGCGACACGGCTGATCTGGGGACGGGATCGGCTGGCGCGGATCGAAGGCCGCTTGCACGGTGCGGCCGCGCGGGGCCTGGTCAGGAAGAGCGGCTTGCTGGACCGGGTGGCGGCGCGGTTAGAGGCTCTTTCCCCTCTGGCGGTGCTGGCGCGCGGCTACGCCCTGCTCTACAACGTTGAGGGGACAACAGATGAGATGGGCGGGCTGATAACCTCATCGACGGACACAGCACCCGGCCGGCGGATTCTTGCACGGCTGGCCGCGGGATCGCTGCTGGCCGAAGTTACGGAGACGAAGCAGGGATGAAGAAGCTGTTTGGGACGGATGGGATTCGCGGCATTGCGGGAGAGTCGCCACTGGACCCGCGAACCATTCAGGCGATCGGGGTTGCGTTGGCGCACTCGCTCAAGCATGGGAGCGGAGCGGCGAAGGTGCTGCTGGGGATGGACACGCGGGAGTCGAGCGAATGGATTGCGAGAACGTTGACGGCCGGACTGATGGCGGGCGGGGCAACGGTGGAGAGTGCCGGGGTGATTACGACGCCGGCGATCGCGTTTCTGGCTCGTGAGCATGCGTTCTCAGCCGGGGTGGTGATCTCGGCCTCGCATAACCCGTGGGAGGACAATGGCATCAAGCTGTTCGGTCCGGATGGCTACAAACTGCCGGATGCGACGGAGATGCGGATCGAAGCGGAGATCTTTCGGGCGATGGAGCGGACGGGCGAGGACGTGGTGGAAGAGCGGGCGCCCGCGGTCAATGAGGCGGACCGGGCGGAGTATGTGCGGTTTCTGCTGGCGGCGGTGCCGGGATTGACGCTTGAGAACCACAAGGTGGTGATCGATTGCGCGAACGGCGCGGCGAGCTCGGTGGCGCCGCAGCTGTTTCGTGATCTGGCTGGGGAGGTTGTGATCACGCATGCTTCGCCGACCGGGCGAAATATCAATGAGTATTGCGGGGCACTTCATCCGGATGTGGTGGCGGCGGAGGTGGTGCAGCAGAAGGCTTCGCTGGGCGTGACGTTCGATGGCGATGCGGACCGATGTTTGTTTGCGGATGAGCATGGGCGTGTGGTGAATGGCGATGCGGTGCTGCTCTTGGCGGCACGGGATCTACAGGCGCGAAGGCTGCTGGCGAACGACATGGTCGTGGCTACGACGATGTCGAATATGGGTCTCGAAGCGGCGCTGAAGCGGTCGGGCATCCGGATGCTACGAGCGCCGGTGGGAGACAAGTATGTGCTTGAGAAGATGATGGAGACGGGCGCGGCTCTGGGTGGGGAACAGAGTGGGCACATCATCTTCAGCGGGCGATCGACGACGGGAGATGGTTTGTTGACGGCGTTGCTGGTGCTCGACATCATGCATCGTGCGGGAAAGAGTCTGGCGGAGCTAATTGGGGATCTGAAGGTGTTTCCGCAGGTGATTGTGAATGTGAAGGTGCGGGAGCGGCGGCCGCTTGAGACGATGCCGACGGTGGTGGCGGCGACGCGGGCGGCGGAGCAAGAGCTGGCGGAGAGTGGGCGGGTGGTGATCCGGTACTCGGGCACGGAGGCGCTGGCGCGGGTGATGATCGAGGCGGAGAGTGAGCTGGCGATGCGAACGCACGCGGAGGCGATTGCGGGGGCCATTCGGGCAGAGATCGGGGTGTGATCCCTCTCGCCGGGGGGACTGGAGATGGGTGCGGCTTTGGATCGGTGATTGAGGCTCCGGGTCGCGGATTGCGCGGCGTGGGCAGGTGGGTCTTTCTAGAGACGCTAGTGTTTGGAGTGGTGGGTGGCGTGCCTATCTTCCAAGGGGCAGCGCGGGTGATCGGCGGGGTGATCTGGGTTGGATCGGCAGGGCACGTTGAGAGCCGCTGGTGAAGGGGTAGGCGTTCTTTTGGGGGAGTGATCTCCCAGAGGGGTTGCGCGACGATGCGAGGTGTACTCCCATGCTTCGAGGTTTGAGGCGAGGAATGTTGTTCTTGAGGCGCTGAATGAGACGGTTGGGACTTGTGCCGGGGTTAGGGCTTGGGCTGCTAGCGGTGATGGGCATGGCGGCGCGAGTTCGGGCGCAGACGAGCGTGCCGTCGCGGACGCTGACGGCGGCTGAGATTGTGGACCGGATGGCGGTGAAGAACGGGGAGCGGGAGGCGGCGCTGGCGGCGTGGAGCTCGGAGCGGGTGTACCGGGTGGAGTACCGCGGGATGGGTGGCGGGAGTGCATCGATGACGGTGCGGGCGGAGTTTCGCGCGCCGGGGGAGAAGCGGCTGACGGTGATGGCGGAGCGGGGCTCGAAGATGCTGTGCGATGGGGTGCTCAGGAAGCTGCTGGCAAGCGAGCAGGAGGCGGAGAGCCGGTCGGCGCGGGCGCAGAGTGCGATTACCAATGCGAACTATGCTGTGCGGCTGGAAGGGGAGGACGTGGTGGATGGAGTGCGGGCATGGCGGCTGACGATGACGCCGCGGGTGCCAACGAAGTTCGCGGTACGTGGGCGGGTGTGGGTGAGTGAGGATGACTTCGGGCTGATGCGGATGGAGGGCGAACCGGCGAAGGAGGTGTCGTGGTGGGTGAACCGGGCGTCGATCGATGCGCGGTATCAGAGGAGTGGAATGTTCTGGCTGCCGGAGCGGAACCAATCGGTAAGCCGGGTGCGGATGGGTGGCGAGGCGCAGTTGACGATTGACTATGGCCGGTACACGGTGCGGGCAGTAGGTGAAGGTGGGCCGGCGACGGCGAAGCTGGAGGCGTTGCGGTAGAGGGGGTGGGGACCCTCCCGCGATCCGCTTAGATATCCTCGAGAGCCTTGCGCTCAGCGGAGACGCCCCAGATGGCCTGAGCGGTGCCAGCGAGGATCATGACGATGGCGGTGGCCATGTAGCCATAGAAGATGTGCCGGCGTACCCCGTGATTCAGAAGGGTGCCGAAGATGACGGGACCGAGCACGCCGCCGAAGAGGGTTCCTGCGGCGTAGAAGAAGGCGATGGCGGTGGCGCGGACCTGCTGCGGGAAGAGCTCGCTGGTGGTGAGGTAGGCGGAGCCGGCTGCAGAGGCGGCGAAGAAGAAGGCGACGGCCCACCATGCAACCTGTGACACGACACCCAGGTGGCCGCCTTCGAAGAGGATGCTGGCGATGAGGAAGACGATGCCGGTGAGGCAGAAGGTGCCGGAGACCATGATGCGTCGGCCAACGCTGTCGAAGAAGCGGCTGAGCAGAGCAGGACCGAGAAAGTTGGTAAGGGCGATCGGGAGGAAGATGTAGCCGACGTGCGCGGCGGAGACGCCATAGAAGCGTAGGAGGACAAGAGTGCTCGAGAAGAAGACGGAGTTGTAGAAGAACGATTGCGCGATCATGATGCCGAGGCAAAGGATGGCGCGGCCCTTTCTGGGGCCGGTGAAGAGGTGTGCGGTGTTGCGGAGGACATCGCGAGAACCGCGTGAGACGATGACGCTGCCGGTGACAGGCTGCAGAGAAGCGCCCGGTGAGGCCAGGGCCTCGATCTCGCGGGTGACGATTTCTGCTTCGTGAACGTCGCCGTGCGTGAGCAGCCAGCGCGGGCTTTCGGGGAGGTGACGACGGAGGAAGAGGACAAGGACGGCGATGGGCAGGCCGGAGAAGAAGGCCATGCGCCAGCCAAGCTGCAGGCCGAAGACGTGGTCAGAGAGAAAGGTGGTGGCGACCAGCGTGCCCAGCATGACGCCGATCCAGAAGGTGGAGTTGATGATCATGTCGACCGTGCCGCGAACGCGAGCGGGAATGAGTTCATCGACGGCGGAGGTGATGGCGGCGTACTCGCCGCCGATGCCGGCACCGGTGAGGGTGCGACAGATCGTGAAGCTGAGGAGATTCCATGAGAAGGCAGTGAACGCCGTGGCGCAGACGTAGAGGACTAGGGTCCAGACGAACAGCTTGCGGCGGCCGAGGCGGTCGGCGAGATAGCCGAAGAGGAGAGCGCCGGCGACGGTTCCGGTGAGATAGAAGGTCGAGCTGAGACCGAGCTGCGCGTCAGAGAAGCCGAGGGTGCCGGGCTGTTTGAGGGCGCCCGAGAGGGAACCGCCCACGCCGCCTTCGAGGCCGTCGAGAAGCCAGGTGATTCCGAGGGCGATGATGATGCGGACGTGCCAGCCGCTCCATGGGAGGCGATCAAGGCGGAGTGGTATGTCTGTTTCGAGGGCCTCTGCAGTCTGAGTCGGCATGGACGTGTACTCGCTTGAGAGATGACCTACTGCGGCGGGTTAGCTATGCGGAGTGATGGCCCTATTGGCCGATGGGGCGGGCAGGAGATGTTGGTTGGCAAAGGCGCTGGCAACGGCCGTGAGACCAGGGGCAAGGCCGGTGATGCGGGCGGCGAGCCAGGCTTGCGGGGTGATGGTGATCTCGGCGCAACCGGCGAGCTGGGCGGTCCGGATGCGTTTTGCGGCATGCTGCACGGAGGCGGCAACACCGGGCGTTGTGGCACCGAAGTCGAACCAGGCTTCTTCTTTTTCAACGTCGCCGACGAACTTGGCCCGGACATGGGAGCCGGTGCGCATAAGGCCCGGGCAGACCGTGGTGACGCGAACGCCTTTGGCACGGAGTTCGGCGTGAAGGCCTTCTGAGTAGCCAGTAAGGGCGAATTTACTGGCCGTGTAGGGGAGGAGATGCGGGACAGCCATCTTACCGCCGATCGAAGAGATATTGACGACGGAGGCACGGCGACCGCCGTGGCCGTCAAGGGCGGTCTGCGCGAGGAGGTACGGGAGAGCGGCCTGCGTGGTGTAAAGGGCGGTGTAGAAGTTGTTCGTCATCGCCAACTCAAAGGCTTCGATCGGCTGGTCTTCCAGAGGACCGACCTCGATGACACCGGCGCAGTTGATGAGAACATCAATCCGCTCGAGATGGCCGATAGCGAGCTCGATCATCTGCTTCGCAGCAATTTTGTCGGAGAGATCGGCGGGAAGAAGGAGGATGTCGGCGGCGTGTGCGACATCGCCGGCGGTGAGCAGGGAGGTGCGAGCTTCTTCAAGGTTGGACTGGCTGCGGGAGACCAGGATCAGACGGGCGCCGGCACGGCCGTAGACACGGGCAAGCTCAAGGCCAAGGCCGCTGGCGCCGCCGGTGATGAGCACGATCGGACGGTGCCGGCTTTGCGTCTCAGAGCGGGAGCGGAGAAACCAGGCCGCAGTGAGGGCAGAGATGGCTACGGTGATCTGGGTTGCACGCGCGGGATTGAAGGTCAACATAACCGTGTGATGCAGGTTGCTTCAGAGATTGCGCGGGGGGCGTTGATGGGGCTGGAAGATGTTGCATTTGTGGTTCTGTGGGGCATGGCGAAGGGTAACGATCTAATGCCTCGTGGCGGCGAGAGTGGAAGGAGATGTCGAGACTGCTCGCTGGGCGCTTGGATCGGGACGACGGCTCCCGGGAGGAGCCTGGGTCAAAGGGACGGCGGTACACTCGGTTTGCGGAAGTGTGTGTGAGGGAGAGGTATGGCGACGCGGCGTAAGAGCAAAGGGGCTTACATGATCTCCGCGGTGGCGGAGATGTACGAGATCCATCCGCAGACGCTGCGACTGTACGAGCGGGAAGGATTGCTGCGGCCGTCACGGTCGGATGGAAATACACGCTTGTATACCGATGAAGATCTGGAGCGGCTGGAGTTTATTTTGAACCTGGCGCGAGATCTGGGGGTCAACATCGCGGGCATCGCGATTGTGTTGCAGATGCGAGAGCGGATGGAAGAGATGAACCGGCAGATGCAGGGATTTGTGGACTATGTGCGGACGGAGATGCTGAGCCGCATGCAGGGCTACGGGCAGGTGCAGGAGGCAGGATTGGTGCCAGTAGGGCGGCCGATGGTGGTGCCGCCAGCGGCGGCAGGGGTGAAGGTCGCGAGTGTAAAGCTGGCGAGGGCTGCGCGGGTGACGGTGGTGAAGGCAGCGGCAAAGAAGCGGACGGTTCGCTAGGCAATGCGTCACGGGATGGGACGGAGTCTGTTCTGGATGGCGGCGGCGGGAACGGTTACCTCGACCATTTATGGCGTGATGGTGATGGTGGCGGCGGTGCGGTTTGGGCGGAAGAAGCGGATCGAGGACGCGCGGCCGATGCGATATCTGCCGCCGGTAAGCGTGTTGAAGCCGATGCATGGGACAGAGCCGGGGCTCGAAGAGAATCTGCGGCGGTTTTTTGTGCAGGAGTATCCAGAGTACGAGGTGCTGTTCTGCGCGCGGCACGCCGACGATGAAGGACTGCAGTTAGCGCGGCGTGTGGCGGCAGAGTTTGCGGAGGTACCGGCGCGATTTCTGACGTGCGGAGAGCCACAGTTTCCGAACGCGAAGATGTGGTCGCTGGCGGCGCTCGGTGATGCGGCGCGGTACGAGACGCTGGTGACAAGTGATGCGGACGCGCGGGTGGCGACCGATTACCTGGCGCGGTGTGTGCAGGTGCTGGGGGATGGGCGAACGGAGCTGGCGTCGTGCCTGTACGTGGGGCGGACGACAGGCGGGTTCTGGGCGCAGATGGACGCAGTTGGTAAGAGCGTGGAGATGACGGGCGGAATTCTGGTGGCGGAGATGGTGGAGCGAGGGACGAAGTTCGCGTTGGGCGTCACGATGATTCTGAAGCGCCAGGCGTTTGCGGATGCGGGCGGGTATGAGGATCTAGGGCAGTACTATGCTGAGGATTTTGTGCTGGGCAATCGGCTGGCCGAGGCAGGGCGCGGCGTGCGGATGTCGAACCATGTAATCCGGCTGATGGTGCTGCCGCAAGGATTGCGGGACTCGTTCCGGGACCAGCTGCGATGGATGAAGAGCACGCGACGATCGCGGCCGGCGGGCCATCTAGGGACGGGGCTGACGTTTGCGGTGCCGTTTGGCATGATGGGTTTGCTGTGGGGCCTTGTGGTCGGGACGCCAGGGGCGGGTGTGGTGTGGCTCCTGGGAACGTGCGCGGCCCGCGGACTGATGGCGGCGGTGGTGCTGTGGGCGCTTGATGATGAGCAGCGCGGCTGGCGGACGATCCTCTATCCGGTGCGGGATCTGCTGGGCGGCGTGGTGTGGGTGGCTAGCTATATGGGGAGCCGAATGCAATACCACGGAGGACGCTATGAGCTCGATGCGGGAGGGCGGTTTCGCCCGGTGGAGTGATGACCTGTTCGTGTGTCGGTTGACGCAAGAAGGCCCGAAGCGTTGCTTCGGGCCTCTCCGTTGGTGCTTCGGACTAGCTAAGGACGATGTTGCCGTTGAGACCGTTGGGGAAGAACCCGCCCTTGTTGACGCCAGTCTGGCCAGCGGCGCCGTAGACGATGCCCAGAACCTGGGAGGTCGTGCGGACGGTGTAGAGGCCGGTTGTCGGACTGGTGTTGAAGACAGTGGTTGCAGTCGGCGGAACATCGGCGGAGTCGACGGCCGGCGAGGCGACACTGAGAGCGATGCAGAGCTGACGAAGGAAGCTTTCGTGCTGCGATTCGGTGTCCAGAATCTGAGACGCGTAGAGAACAGCAGCTGTATTTGAGACGAGGTATTGTGCGCCGCCGGCGTAGGCGCTGACGCCTACAGTTTCTAGCTGACGAGCGGCTGTGAGAAAGGTCGCGTCGGAGCTGATCGCGCCCATTGCGCCCAGGTTGAGGGCCGGCAGGTCTACTGGAGTGCCGCCACTCGCGAGGATCGTCGCGCGGAGGAAGGCAATGTGCTTGGCTTCATCATCGGCGAGTTGGGTGGCTGCGCTTGCGACTACCGAGTTTGTAAAGGTGACCTTGGCCCCACCGGTTACGGCGCCGGGGTTGGTACCGATCAAGCTGCTGTTGAGGCCGTTGCCGGTGGCGATGTAGGTGTAGAAGCTGGCTTCGAGGTACTCGAGGTTGAGCGCGAAGTTGAGAACATCAAGGACGGTTGGTGCGGTGATGGTGGCCTGGAGTGGGCCGGCATCGCTGCAGCCGGTGAGGGCTGCGGTTCCGGCGAGGGCGCCCACGGCTCCGAGTGAGGCAAGGAAGCCACGGCGATTGAGGGTCGAGGAGGAGCGCTCGGAAAGCAGCTCGGTCTCGTTTGAAGATGGGATGTGGTTCGACATTTAGATTGCCTCCCGGCAGGTTGCATGGCGCGAAGTTCAATGGTCAAGGTGAGGTGGACGGAGCGCTCGAGGAACGAGCGACTAGGTCGACTTGATGTTGCCGTTGACGCCATTGGGGAAGAAACCACCAACGGTGATGTTGGCAGTGGGATTCGTCGTAGTAGCGGTTGAGACGCCATAGACAACGCCGAGTACCTGGGAGGTGTTACGCGAAGGTGAGAGGGCGGCGGTGGGGTCGACGGTGAAGAAGCCGGTGGTGGACGGAGGAACATCCTGCGCGTCGATGGCCGGGCTGACAAGATTCTGAACGATGCTCTGGTAGTTCAGGGCGCCGAGATGCTGGCCTTCTGCGCCAAGGATCTGAGCAGCGGTAGTAAGGACACCAGGGTTAGAGACCAGGAACTGCGCGCTGCCGACGTAAGCAGAGTTTCCGAGCGCGGTGAACTGTCGAGCCGCGGTGAGGAACTGGGCCTGGGTAGTAACAACGCCCTTTGCAGCGTAATTGATCAGCGGCTGTGGGATCGGAGTTCCACCGAGGGATGTGATGGCCGCGCGAAGAAGTTCAACGTGGTTGCGCTCATCCTGCGTGAGCCCCTGCGCGATGGCCAGGGTAACGGCGTCAAGGGGCAACTTACCGGGTGCGCCCTGTGGTGCAACGGCGCCCGTACCCATATCAGCAGCCGAAAGGCCGCTCCCTGTAGCAGCGAGCGAGTAGAAGTTGGCTTCGAGGTACTCGAAGTTGAGAGCGAAGTTCAGAACATCGACGATTGGCGGCACGGTGGCGGATTGCGCACTCGCTGAGCGGCCTGAGGCTAGAGTTGCTCCGGCGGCGACACCAGCAAACGCCGTGAGGAAGTTGCGGCGGTTGAGATGCATGATGGAGCGGTCAAACTCAAGCAGATTGCGATCCGTTGCGAGCTGTTCTTCGGTGACGAATTCGGTGGGGCAGAGAAGAGATCGGTGCGTATTTTTAGACAAAGGAGCCTCCGCGGCGTGGATCAGGGCAAATCGTTCCGAAACGCCGGCGCTTGAAGATGAGAGTGGCAAGTCAATACCGGTCAGGTAGTTAGCCGGACGGCGCGATGATGCTACTGAAGTAGAGGGGCGGAGCCGCGGGAAGGTTGGCCGCCCCTTCCGAGGCTTTCACCGCATGAAGCTCACGTACCGTTCTGACAGTGAAAGGGGCAGAAACGTAACGGTACGGACAGCAGAGGCGATAGGTGAGGTACGTGATCGGGCGACTTACATGGTGTGCAGGACTTCGGCGATCTGAGAGAGACCCCACTCGAGATCGGAGCGCTCGATGGTGAGTGGCGGTGCGATGCGGACCACGGTGCTGTGCGTCTCCTTACAGAGAACACCGCGGTCGCGGAGTGCCTCGCAGAAGGGGCGAGCTGGCCGGTTGAGCTCAAGGGCGAGCCAAAGACCACGGCCGCGCACGGCCACGAGATGCGGGCTGCGGATGGCCTGGAGGCGGGTAAGGGCAAAGGCGCCGAGCTCGGCCGAGCGACTCGCGAGATCTTCGTCGACGAGGACATGGAGCGCGGCGCGGGCGACGGCGCAGGCGAGTGGGTTGCCGCCGAAGGTGCTGCCGTGGTCGCCGGGCGTAAAGACGCCGAGGATTTTGCGCGAGGAGAGGACGGCGGAGACGGGGTAGAAGCCGCCCGAGAGCGCTTTGCCAACGATGACGACATCGGGCGTGATGCCATCGTGCTGATAGGCGAAGAGCCGACCGGTGCGGCCGAGGCCGGACTGGATCTCGTCGGCGATGAGAAGGACGTTGTGTTCGCGGCAGAGACGAGCGGCCTCGGCGAGATAGCCGGGTGGCGGAAGGATGATGCCGGCTTCGCCCTGGATGGGCTCGACGAGGAAGGCGCAGGTCTCGGGTGTGATGGCCTGGGCGAGCGAGGCGGCGTCGCCGAAAGGAACGCAGCGGAAGCCGCCGGGGAAGGGGCCGAAGCCGGCGCGATATTGGGGCTCGGTCGAGAAGCCGACGATGGAGATGGTGCGGCCGTGGAAGTTGTTGGCGCAGACGATGATCTCGGCACGATCGGAGGGAATGCCTTTGACGGTGGCGCCCCATTTGCGGGCGGCTTTGAGGGCGGTCTCGACGGCTTCAGCGCCGGAGTTCATGGGCAGGGCCATGTCGAAGCCGGTGAGCTCGTGGAGGTCGCGGAGAAGAAGCGGGAGCTGGTCGTTGCGGAAGGCGCGGGAGGTGAGGGTGACCTTGCCGGCCTGCTCGACGAGTGCGCGGAGGATGGCGGGATGACAGTGGCCCTGGTTGACGGCGGAGTAGGCGGCGAGTAGATCGAGGTAGCGACGGCCGGTGACGTCGAAGACCCACGAGCCTTCGGCACGTTCGATGACGACGTCGAGGGGATGGTAGTTGTGCGCGCCGAACTGGTCTTCGAGGGCGATGAGATCGGCGGCAGAGAGCTTCAACGGAGACGGTGCGGGCGCGGTGGAGATCATCGAGGGCCTGCTTCGAGCTGCGTGGTGGAACGGGGATCTCCGAGCTCGGCGGGGGGCTGTGGTGCGGGGGACTCGGGTGAGAGCTTCATGACGAGACACTTGGCGGCGCCACCGGCCTTGAGGAACTCATCGAGGGCGAGCTGAATGACCGTGAAGCCGCGAGCTCTGAGACGGCGCTCGAGGGCGGGACTGACGTGGTTGAGGACGACCGTGCGGCCGAGATTGACAGCATTTGCGGCGAAGCAGGTGGCATCGCCCTCGTCGATGGCGATGCGCTGAGCGGGCTGGTAGAAGGCCTCGATGAGGGCAAGGGACGGGGCGTCGAAGGCCTCGGGGAAGTAGAGGAGCGAGCCGTCGTCGAGCGGAGCAAAGCAGGTATCGAGGTGATAGAAGCGAGGATCGATAAGATGGAGGCCGACGATGTCGTGGTCGGCAGCGGGATCTTCAACGGGCCAGAGGGCATGAAGCGCGGTGTGGCTGGACTGGAGAGTGCGGGTGCCGAAGCCTACCCAGAGACGGCTGCCATCGGCGGAGAAGAGAGCGTCGCCCTCGCCTTCAAAGGGAGTGGCGCGGGGAAGGTCGACGATGCTGTAGCCGGCATCGACGAACCAGCGGCGGAAGTGCCGCTCTTCGGCCTGTCGCTCGGGATGAAAGAAGCTGCTGAGGGCGACGACGCGGTTGCGCGCGAGGCCGGCGTTGGCGGTGAAGACCATGTCAGGGGAGCCGGGGACAGGCTCGATGAGGTGAACGGTGGTGAGGTGGGAGAGGACGGCGTGAAGCGCAGACCATTGCGCCATCGCGCGTGCTTTCGATGCAGCACCGAGGTTGCCGGCCATCCAAGGATTGATGATGTACGAGACCTCATAGAGGGTGGGGGCGCACATGAGCAAGGACGGGACGGCAGAAGAGGGTGAGAGGGCAGACATGCAGGGCGCTCCAGGTGACAGGGAGCATGGCACTTGCCAAGGGACGCGTCAACGAGAATGAATATGCGCAGGCGACTGCATAGATATGCAGCGATGATGGTTACATTTTGCGGGGCGTGGATGCAGGGAGTTTCGCTCAGGGCTGGTTGGTAAGGACGGCCTTGCCGCCGGTGCTTTGGAGGACGCGGGTGGGGGCAAAGCGGGAGAGATCGGCAAGGCGGGTCTCGGCGGTGTTGGTGAGGAGATAGAGAGGACGGGGGCTGGCCCAAAGTTGATGGAGGCTCGCGTCTGTTTCGAAGATCGGCGGAGCGTCGGGCCAGAAGGAGCCGAACCACAGCCCGTTCATGCGGCCCTCGACGAGGTGGGCTGGCTGCTGCGTGTAGAAGAGCAGGCTTGAGCCGGCAGTGAGTTCGCCATCGATGAGGATGAGGCCCGGATCGGCGGCGGGGTATTGTCGCTGGGCTCGTTGCTGATGGAGCAGAATGCTTTCGGCGAGGGTTTTCGAACCGAGGATGGGATAGAACTGCACGAGGCCGATGTGAATGGCGAGAAGCAGGGCCGTGCTGGCGGCGGCCAGAGTCAGGTTGGCGGTAAAGGTGCGACCGGAGCGACGAAGCGCGAAGCAGACGGGACCGATGACGAGCATGGCGAGGCCGCAGAGGGCGAGTGGCAGACGAAAGAGTCCCATGGCCATGGGGGTGAGATCGGAGAGATGGCTGAGCGAGAGGTTGTAGCTGTCCGTCGAGTGGGAGAGAAGGGTGGCGATGTCAGTGCCGGGCGGCGCGGCGCGGGCGGTGAGGACGAAGAAGGCGCAGGCGGCGGCGAGCAGGGAACCAAACGGGATGAGGAACCAGCGAGACCAGGCGAGGGCGGAGTCGCTGGCGCGACGGTCTTCAGGATGCGGCTGCTGAGAGAGCTCGAAGCTCAATGCACCGTCTCTGGTCCTGCCGGGATAGGTTGCTGCGGACGATGGCGGACGGCGGAGAGAGAGCTGGTGGCGGTCAGCGCGGGCGAGCAGGCCACCGATGAGGAGGGCGAGCGCGGGAAGGGCTGGGAGGGAGTAGTACTCCTGCCGGGCGGACAGGGTGAAGAAGCCGAGGACGAGTGCGATCCAGAGCGGAAGAGCGACGGCCGATTCCAGGCAGCGGGCTGGGCAATCGGAGGTGGTGCTGTGCTGCTGGAGGTCGCGGACGCGACTGGCGATGGCTGCGGGAAGAAAGGCGACCCAGGGAGTGAGCCAGATGGCGGCGAGCGCGAGGAAGAGCGGAATGGGGACCTGGCCGTAATCGTGCGGGATGCGGCGAGAAAGGAAGCGGGCAACATGCTCGTTATAGAGATAGAACCAGGCCCAGCCGCCGGTGGCGGGAAGGCCGAGTCCGGGGGGAAGCGCGATGGCGGGGTTGCGGACCGCTGCGAGGACGTGCCAGGGAAGGGCCAGGGCGAAAAAGAGAGCGGTCGCGGCGGCGAGATGGAGGTGCCGAAGAAGGCGAAGCTGCTGCGTGGCGGCGAGGTAAAGAAGGGCAAAGCCGACAGGAAAGAGAAGGCCGATAAAACCCTTTGTGAGGAGGTTTGCAGCGAGGGTGGCGGCGAAGCCGAGCATGGGAAGGAGGGAAGACTTTGTCCGTTCAATGCTGTGATGTCGGGATATCGCGGCGACGGCAACGTTGCGGTCCTCCAGTGCTCGTGAGGACCGTTTCTGTAAAGGCAACCTTGGGCAGGCGCCGGCACCAGCGCGATCGGTGCTGATCAGAAAGAGATGGATCGAGAGCGTAAGCCAGAGAGTGACGGCGATATCCGGGATGAAGAAGCGGGTGTAGAGGAAGGGCCCAATGGAGGTGCCGAGGGCGAGAGTGGCGTAGAGCGCGCCGCGGTCGGGTGCGTGCGCGGGGGAGATGCCGGCAAAGAGTCGGAGGCCGAGGGCGTAGGTGGCGAGCAGGAGGGCGAGGGTGAGCAGAGCGAGCGGAAGGCGGGCCGCCCAATCATGCGGGCCAAAGACATGCATGCTGGCGGCGGCGAGCCAGAACATGAGGGGCGGTTTGTCAAAGAAGCGGATGCCGTCGATGTAGGGCGTGACGAAATCGTGACGGATGAGCATCTGACGGGCGATCTCGATGTAGACCGAGTCAACGTCGTCGAGGAGGCCGGGGAAGAAGAGACAGCCGATGTGGAGGATGAGCCAGGAGAGGACGATCAGAGCGACGGAGGCGGGCTTCCAGCGTGCGGAGACGGGCGCATTTGTAGAGGACAGATGAAGAGAGGGCGAGCCGATCGTGGCATTCATGCTACGGCCTTTCTCCGCATCTGCTGCGACGGATGGCGGTGTGAGGGCGGGCGTGATGGGAAAGGGGGTCAAGGAAGAGAGGCTCGCGGTCTGATCGTCACGCTGTGCTGGTTGATCAGGGAGTGAGGGGGCGATCCGTGTACAGGGCTTTGCCGGAGGTTTCCTGGATCAGGGTGGAGCGGGAGAGGAGGTGGAGGCGTTCGAAATTGTCGCGACGTTCAAGAGGGACGAAGAGGAGCTTGCGGGGACCAGTGCCCCAGATGCGTGCGAGATCGGCGGCGCTGAGGAAGATGGGCGGCGCGTCGGGGAAGGTGGAGCCAAAGAGCATGGAGGAGGAGCGGCCTTCGACGAGGAGGACCTGTCGGCCGAGATAGAAGGGGATAGAGGAGCCGAAGGACTGGTCGCCAAAGAGCAGGATCTGCGAGTCGGGAGCAACAGCGCCGGTGGCCTCGAGGTGATCGATCGTGTCGGCGATGTTCTTTGAGGACAGCATGGTGCCGAAGCGCATGAGGGCGAGGTGCGCGGCGACCAGGAAGACGGCGGAGAAGACGGCGATCGAAACGGTAGCGGCTACGTGGCGTCGTTGCTGGCGGGAGAGCCAAGCGAAGGCAGGGCCGAAGGCAAAGGCAAGCGCGGCAAGGATGGAGGGAAGGCGGAGCGCGGCGAAGGAAGGGCCGGTGAGATCGAAGAAGTGCGACATGGAGAGGGTGTAGTCGCCGACGTTGCGATGGGCGAGAAGGCTGCCGATGTCGGGGTTGAAGGGGAGGTTTCGAGATTGCCAGAGGCCGACAAGCAGGGCGACGGAGGAGAGAGCGCCGACGACGGTGAGGGTGACGTGGGCGAAGGTGATCCAGTGGCGGGCGGCGCGGTCGGCAGAGAAAGTTTGTTCGGCGCGGGTGATGGCGGCGGCGATCAGCATGAGCAGAGGAAGGTAGGCGGGAAAGGTGTAGTACTCCTGGTTGGTTGAGAGGGAAAAGAAGACCAGGATCAGAACGCTGTAGATGGTGAGAAGAAGGGCGGTGCGGCCGCGGGTAGTGGAGAGCGAGCGAAGGCGTGGAAGGATAGGGCCGTGCGGCGGACGGAGGCGACGGAGAGCGAGGAGAACGCCGGTCGGGACGAAGAGGCTCCAAGGAAAGAGCCAAACGGCGTGGAGTGACCAGTAGAGGTAGCTGGGGAGCTTGTTGTAGTCCTTGGGATAGCGACGACCGAGGAAGCGGAGGACGTGCTCGTTGATGAAGTAGAACCAGAAGAAGCCGTGGCCGTTCATGCCATCGGTGTTGCGCAGACCGGCGAGGATGTGCCAGGGCGCAGCGATGGCAAGCAGGAGGAGGCTGCCGCTAAGTGGTTTGAGGGCGGGGATGCGGCGAAGATCGTGGGTCAGGACGAGGTAGAGGAGCGTCGCGCCGAAGAAAAAGACGAGGGCGACCAGGCCTTTTGTGAGAACAGCGAGCGCGAGCACGGCCCACATGGCGTAAGGGCGCCAACGGGCGGCCGGGGAGAGCTCGAGAGTGCGGAGGAAGAGGTAGAGCGCGGTGCAGAGGAGGAGGGAAAGAAGGACTTCGGGGATAAAGACGCGGGTGAAGAGGAAGACGCCGGCGGAGGTAAGGACGCCGAGGCCAGTGTAGAAGGCGGTGCGGGGATTGAAGGCGCGCGCTGCCCAGTGGTAACCAAGCAGTGCGAGAAGAAGAACGCCGAGAGACTGGGGGAGGTGGGTGGCGAAGGTATTAAAGCCGAACAGACGATAGCTGAAAGCGACGAGCCAATAGGGGAGAGGTGCTTTTTCGAGGTAGCGGATGCCGTTGATATGGAGGGTGACCCAGTCCCCAGAGAGCGCGATGTGGCGAGCAGCGCTGGCGTGCGAGGCGTCGGCATCATCGAGCAGTGGCGGGGCGAAGAGGGCGGCGAAGAAGATGGCCAGCCAAAGCAGGCCGAGGATCGTCAGGGCGGCGGAGCGGCGCGGGTCAGCGGCTGAGAGCGGCCGGCGGAGCGGGGTGCGCCTGACGATTGGGGTTGCGAGATGGGCCATGTTTGGTCTGTTGATCAGGATATCGTGTGAAGAAGGTCCGGGGAGTCGAGCTCGGGATGCCGTGGTCGAGGAAGCAGTGGTTGAGGCGCGAGGTTGCGAGTGACGTGTAGGTTGCCGATGTTGCATGTGATGCTCGGTGTGGCGGGGAGTTACAGCAAAGGGAGTGCGAGGGGACATGCCGACATTTGCGGTGGTTGATCTGGGATCGAATTCGTGCCGGTTGAAGATTGCGTGCATTGAAGATCATGGGTTGAGGACGCTCCATGAGGACCGGGAGGTGAACCGGCTGGGGGAGAGTGTGTTCCAGACGGGGGTACTAAGCCCGGAGGCGATGGAGCGGACGATCAAAGCACTGCGGCGGTTCCACAAGGCGGTGCAGGCGCAAGTCGTGGATCGGGTGCGGGTGGTGGCGACGAGCGCGATGCGCGACGCACGGAACGCGGCGGCGTTTGTGGAGTGGGTAAAGAGCGAGACGGGATGGGATGTGGAGGTGATCTCCGGGCTGGAAGAGGGACGGCTGATCCATCTGGGGGTCGTGCAAGCAGAGCCTGGGGCACGAGGGAGGTGCTTGCTGATCGATCTGGGCGGCGGCAGCTGCGAGGTGACGGTGTCGGACAAAGGACGCGTGCAGTCGATGGTGAGCCTTCCGCTGGGGGCGGTACGGTTGCAGGGATTTCTGGAGAGTGATCCGCCGACGAACGAGGATGTTAGTCGATTGAAGCAGTTTATCGAGCGTGAGCTGGCGCTGGGAGAGACGAAGCTGGGCCGGCCGAAGGTGACGACTGTGATTGCGACGAGCGGGACGGCGGCAGCACTGGCGGAGGCAAGCGCGGCGATTGCCGCAGGGACGCTGCCAGTGCGGAAGTCGCTTAAGGGGCCAGGCAAGGGCAAGGCGGGCGCGGCGGCAAAGGCCTTTGTGCGACTGAAGCCGGACGAAGCTTCGACCGCCGATGTGCGACGTCTGGCGGATGCCCTGGTGACCATGTCGAACGCAGAGCGGGAGGCGGTGCCGGGCATCGGGCCGAAGCGGTCAGAGATCATCGTTGGCGGAGCGCTCGTGTATGCGAGTCTGCTGGAGCGGTTGGGGCTGGGTGGCTTTCGGTACTCGCCCCTGGGACTGCGGGACGGGATGCTGGCGCAGATGCTGGCGGAGACGGACCAGCGCGCACCGGCGCACAAGGCGCTTGAAAGCGAGCGATGGACGGGCGTGCTCGAGGTATGCCGGCGGTACGGGGTGGATCTCAAGAAGGCAGAGCCGGTGCGGGCTCATGCGAAGCAGCTGTTCCGTGCGATGCAGACGGTACACGGGTTGCCACCAGAGTATGAGCTGTGGCTGGAGACGGCGGCGATGCTGCAGGAGGTGGGCAAATTTATGAACCACCAGGGGCACTACCGACACGCACACTACATCATCGCGAACTCGGAGATCTTCGGCTTTTCTCCGGAGCAGCGTGCCGTGGTTAGCGCGATTGCGCGATACGGTGGGAAGTCCCGGCCGGATGTGATGGATCGGGTGATGCGGGCGGTGCCGACGGCCGAGCAGCCGCAGATTCCGAAGGCGGTGGTGCTGCTGCGGCTGGCGGCTGCGCTGAATCGCGATCGCGCGACGGCGACGCTAAAGCTGGGGGTCGTGGTGTATCCAAAGCGCGTGGTGCTGGAACTAGGGCCGAGCCGCGCTGGCGCGGAGCTGGAGGCATGGGCGCTCAAGCGCGAGGCAGGCTACTTTCGCGAGGTCTTCCGGCGGGAGCTGTTCCCCGAGGTGCTGTAAAGGCGGCAGTCTGACTCGGGACAAGACGAGGAAACAGGAGGGAAGCGGTGAGCTCGCAGGAGGCTCTCGGAGCCTGCGTTGCAGGCGGTCTTACTTCTTTGCAGGCTTGCGGGAGGTCTTGCCGGAGGTCTTGCGGCGGGAGCTCTTGACGGATGAGGTGTACAGAGCACGAACAAGACGGGGCTCAAGCAGGCTTTGAAGGATCGCAGAGCCACGGGCGAGGGAGAGACGAGCGATGGCGCCCTTGCGCAGACGCACCTGCGCGACGCTGCGGGTGCCAGGAGGGACGAGCAGGGTACCCAGAAACGTCACGAGGTTTGGGCTATGGCCGACGACGAGAACGTTCTCATGCGGCGCGCACTCGTGCAGAAGCTTCTGGAAGTCAGGGAAGGCCGCGGTGGGGGCGAGGGCGCTGGAGAGCAGGATCTGACTCTCGTAGCCCATCTCGGTGCCGACGAGGGAGGCCGTCTGGAGAGCGCGCTTGAGCGGGCTGGACACGATGAGGTCGAACTGAATCTTGGTGGCGCTGAGGATGTGCGCGAGCCGGAGGCAGTGTTGTTTGCCGTCGCGATCGAGTGGGCGTTTTATGTCGATGAGTGGATTGACACGTTTGGTGCCGGCGCTGGCATGCCGGAGGATGAACAGGTTCATAGAAACCTAGTTTACCGGGGGATGTGAGGCGGAGGGGAGATTCGGCAGCTGCCAGAGCTCGGCCGAGAGGATGCCACCGAGAGAGTGCCGAATGCTGATGGGAACAAGGCCGGCCTTGAGAAGGATGGGGGTGTACTCCGGAAGGCGCGTGGGCTGGAGGCCGGTGAAGAGGCGAAACGCGTGGTAGAGCGCGCGAACCAGCAAGCGGGCAGGCAGGCGGAGCGGTCCCGTGGGTGGGATGCGGAACTCGGAGAGGACCCACAAGGCGCCGGGAACAAGAAGGGCGCGGATGGCGGGAACGAGGCGCAGGAGGTCGGGCTCCGAGAAGCAGTCGAGGAAGAAATGCGTGGCGACCAGATCGCAGGTCGGTGCGACGGGCAGCCCGGCCAGGGCATCGGCGTGAAGGGTACGGAGCCGGTCCCGGGAGAAGGCGCACCGTCGGGTGAGGAGTTGGAGCATGGTCCGGCTGGAGTCGACGGCAGTGGCCTGGAGGAGGGGATTGTGGTGAAGAAGGGCGGCGAGAAAGCGGCCATCCCCATCGCCAAGGATGAGGCCGTGCCGAGCGTGGGCAAGAGCGGGCAGGTGTGCGGTGCGAGCGCGCACGAGGGCAGAGCCCAGGGTGAGACGTTCGGCGAGGCGGTAAGAACGAGCTACACGGTCGAAGTTTGGGGCGGATGGTGGCAGGGCAGCGGAATGGGTCGGGGAGAGATGCGGCATCAGCGCGGCAGGGTCCAGGGAACGGAAGACATCCATGGAAGAAAGAGGACGGGGGTCAGGAGGGCAAGATCGGCGGCTGCGCGCAGACTCAGCGAGGAAAGGCGAATGCGCTGTTGGTCAAGCGCTCTCAACGCAAGTGAGGAGAGACCGATCGCTACGCCGGCGGAAGTGTGGGCTAGAAAGGCGTACAACCAGGCGGAGAGCAGGATAGCTGTGGCAAGGGCGCGACGATGATGGCTGGCTGCCTGGGTAAGGCAATGCGGAGTGGTGGGCTGGGACGCATGCGGGTGCTCCCAGGCGTAAATCGAAAGGCAATTGAGGCAGCAAACAGCAGCGAAGAGCACGGCTGGCGGAAGCAGAGCGAGGCGCGGGTCTGCGCTGCCATGCAAGGTGGACAGGATGCTACTCGAAGCTGGCGAGAAGACGGAGTGCGGAAGACTGGCGAGGGTCGGGATGAAGATTGCGGCGGAGAAGAAGAGGCCCACGGCTATCTCTTTGGGCAGCCGATTGGCACCCGAGACGGCGTGGATCAGGACGAAGTAGCCCGCAAGCAGCGTTCCGAGGACGAGGAAGAGCGGGAGAGCAGCGGCGGGGAGGTGCGGAATGAGAGCTGCGAGGGCGACGACGACGAGGCTGAGCGCGGTGAGGAAGGCGCGACGATGGCGGTGATGAAAGAGGTGGCGACGCTCAAGATCAGTCACGCGGGTGGGCTGATGGTGGAGGGGATGGGCGTCCAGAAGCCGGTCTGCCGCGTAAAGGAACCACACCATGAGAAACATGGCGACAAGCACGACGGCGGGGAGAGGAACGCGGAAGGAACGAGCGATGAACGCAGTCCAAAGTGTGGCGACCGTTGGCGCATCGAGTGACAGCAGATGCCACAGATGAAGTGGATTCGCCTGCGACAGACGGGTGCGTGGTTTCAGAGACGGTTTGTGGAGAAGCTGCAGCATCCGCGGTGATGATGCGTTGGATGCAGGTCGCTTGCGTGGATTGAAAAGGGCTCTCGCGTGGCGCGAGTTGGCCAAGACGACGCCAGGTTAGTAAGACGGCGGTTCCGGCGTTGACGCGCCGGTGGCGTGGGACCCCTCGGCCCAGAAGGAAGGGTCCAGATCGGGGAAGATGCTGTCGCGCGTGGTGATCTCATGGAGGCGGCTGGTCTGCTCAGGGGATAGAGCGCCATCCGAGGCGAAGCTCTGCCAGAAGCTGCGGAGCTCCTGAAATTGATCGACGTGGGTGAGGAAGCGTGCCTCTGCGTAGTCTCGGGCGGCACCCGTGGTGATGAGGAACTGCCAGTCGGAGGACTCAAGCAAGAGAAGCTCGCGGCAGAGCTGTTGCGCGATGGTGGTGCCCAGAGTGGAGTCGCGCCAGGCGCTGCCGGTGACGAGTTCGCGAATGTACCGCTCGGCAGGATAGATGTGCGTCCACGTCCAGCTCGTCTCGTTGTTGAGCCAGACCTGATTGTTTCCGGCCGATCCCCAGGAACCGGCAGGCATGGAGATGGGTTGTGTCGCGGGGAACTGATCGAGATAGGCCGCCGCACTGATGAGATCGATGCCGAGGGACGGGCGGAGATCATGGAGGTTACGGGCCACGGCTTCGAGCCACTGGGCACCCTCGAACCACCAATGGCCGAAGAGTTCGGCGTCAAAAGGAGCGCAGAGGATGGGTGGAAGACCGGTGGGAGCTGCGGTGGAAAGCGCCTGATGAACGAGATGGGTGAAGTGGTCGGCGTGTGCCTGGATACGGGCGAGTGCCTCCGCAGGTCGGTATGGCTCTTTGTCGTTCATGTCGACACGCGCACCGCTGACGCGCCAATAGCGGTGGCCGCCGGGCCAACGCTTTTTGTGGAAGTCGAGGTAGTTGGGATCGCCGGGATAGCCGGAGTCGCCAGACCATACCTGAAGGCCGGTGCGGGGGTCGCGAGGGAAGATGGCGACTGACGTCTCCGCGGGATGTTCGCTACGATACGGTCCGTCGACGAGGTACGGCTGGTAGAGAGAGTGATCTTCGGTCGTGGTGGTTCCGTTTATGGGAGCGGAGATGGCCGCGTGGTCGTCGCGAAGCTCGTAGACGCCTGAGAAGCGACGTGACCCTTCGATGAGGTGTGTGTCGACGAAGAAGAAGTCGAGATCGGATTCGGCGAAGGCCTGCTCGACACCGATGCGGTCGAAGGCAGGCGGAGCCGGCGAGCCGTCGGCGTTCTGGACGGGAAAGGACCAGAGGCCTGCCGGGCGATAGCCGCACTCCGGCGACCAGATTCCGCGAGGCGCGCTGCCGAAGTGACGACGATGCGTCTGGACAGCGAGGCGGACCTGGGCGCGCACACTCTCATCGGTACCGAGCAAAGGGAGATAGCTGTGGGTAGCACAGCAGGTGATGACGCTGATGAGGCCGATGTCGTTGAAGTGACGGAACCCGGTGACGAGACTGCCATCGAGCGCTCGGAACTCCTCGAGAGCCTCGGTGAAGAAGGCTCGCCAGAAACGGGCGAGATCGACATAGTGGCTCTCGCCTGACTGTTGAAAGAACGCTTCGTCTTCCTGCGCGGCGGTGATCTTGCGGGAGAGGTATTTGGGGAACTCAGTGAGGAAGACGGGATGCGCGAGCTGCTCAAGCAGAACAGGAGAGAGATTCAGATTGCAATGAAAGCGAATGTTGTCGCGCTCAAGATTACGCAGGACGCGGAGCAGTGGCAGGTAGGTCTCGGCCGCGGCTTCATGGAGCCACTCCATGCCATGCGGCCATGTGCCGTGGTTGACGACATACGGCAGGTGCGCATGGAGGGTGAGGGTGAGATAGCCGGTAGAAGGGATCGAAGCCTGCGTCACGAATGTACCCCTGAGAAGTATGGCAGCTCGATGATAAGGAACGGGACGATCGACCAGGGTATTCGAATGGACGGCTGACCGAAATGACGCGGGGAGAGGATCGGTACAAACGAAACAGCGGCGAGGAAGGCTCGCCGCTGCTGTGTGTGTTTAAGATGCCGCAAACTGTCCAGCGATGCATCAGTTGAGAGGACGCCGGCCGGAGTCGGTGCTCTGAGGATTCGGGGAGCTGTTGTCATTGTGAGGGGTGCTGGCGTCGGCGCCGGAGACACGAACCGTAATCGCGTTTGCGAGACGAAAGCGGATGAGGGATTCGGCAGGGATCTGGACCTGTTCGCCACGGGTGATGGCGTTGGCGCCCGCCCCGAGGCCACCGCCTGCGCCTGCACCGATGGCTGCCCCTTTGCCGCCGCCGAAGATGCCGCCGAGGACGGCGCCTACGGCGGCGCCGCCGCCTGTCTTGAGGGCTGTATTCTTGCCACGGCCTTTGCCCTCGGTGCTGTAGGGATCTGTGCTGAGGGCGATCTGATCACCATGACGGGTGAGACTCGTGAGCTGGATGGTGAGGAGGGAGTTTCCCTTGAAGTGGGCGGCTTCCTGGACGGCGGTGACGTTCCCCGAGACTGTTGCGCCCTGACGAAGCGCCGTTGCATCGTCAATGACAACGTCCGAGGCGATCGTGCCAGAGAAGGTCTGCCCTTGCTGCGTGGTGGCGCTATCGAGCGTCTGGGTGATGCGTACCGGAAGAATGCTACCGGAGGGGATGGTCACACTGCGGACGACGGGAGCAGGTGGCGCGACAGGGGCTGGCGACGGCGGTGCGATGGGGGCCGTCGCTGGGGCAACTACAGCAGCAACCTGCGGGGCGACCTTTGCGGAGTCAGGAGAGGAGCGGCGGGATCGCGGCTCCGGGATTGGCCGGAGAGATGGGCGAGGAGCGGGGGCGACGGACACTGGAGGGGTAGCCTCCACTGGCGCCGGCGGGATAACGGCCGCCGCACTTTGTACGGACAGGTTATTAACAACAGTCTTGATGCCGGCGATCTGGGCGGCATCGTTGGCGGCCAGCGCGCGCGCGGCGTCGCTTGAGACAGAGCCGTTGAGGGTGGCTATGCCGTTCTGCACAGAGCTCTGAATCGGCTCGCTGCTGAGGGCCGCATCGCCGGCCAGCCGGGTCTGCACGGCCGAGGTGAGACTGTCGTCTGTAACGGGAGCGGCAGGTTTGCAGCCGAGGGCGAGCGAGAGACAGAGGACAGGAACAGCAAGGAAGGTGATCGGGCGAGACGAGTTGTTCATGGTCGTGCTCCTCTTGAAATAGACGGCAAATGGGAGATGATGTTGCGGTAGAAGGAGCGAAATCGCTGCGGCGGACTCCTGAGAACCAACTACCAGATGGCGTCGACGCAGGTGCGCCTGTCATTCTGACACGTGGCTTTGTAGCGAGTTCTCAGCCGAAAGGGTACAAGCTCATAAACGCCGAGGGAGGTGCGCAACCTCCCAGATGAGCCAGGCATCCACTGAACAGACTAGAAGATGGTTCTTTTTGCACTTCGCGAGTCAAAAGCGTTGCCGGCTGCTTCGTTTCCGGTGTTCTTGCAATGTGTGCTCCTTAGCCCAGACGTGCAGCGGGTTAGGATAGTGACATCGCGATGAATAAAATAGAAAGACTGAAGCAATAAGGAGAACTGTGATGTCAGAGAACGAGAGCGGCGTAAGCGGATTTGGTTGGTTCCTGGCAGGGCTTGGCGTTGGAGCCCTGGTTGGCGTGTTGTATGCACCGAAGTCCGGTAAGGACACGCGGGATGATCTTCTTTCGGCTTCACTTGAGGCGAAGGACAAAGCCGCGGTGCTTGCGCAGCAAGGTCGCGATAAGGCGGCGGATCTGGCAGCTCAGGGCAAGCAGCAGGCGAATGACTACGTCGATCGTGGCCGCGAGTACTACGAAAAAGGACGTACACAGTGGTCGGAGTACGTTGAGAAGGGCAAGGATGTTCTCGCAGACCAGCAGGACAAATTGAAGACCGCGGTGGATGCAGGTAAAGACACCTATGCGGACGTAACAAACAAGAGCTAACTCTGGCGTTACTTTCGCCGGGTCGTGTGATCGGTGAGAGAGCGTGTAGTACCTACGTTTACTGACGTGCCGTGGGATCCGTATCACTGGCTGACTTTGCCACTGCGGATCCCACACGCGCGTTGATCCGCATCTTCGAGGTTCACCATGTGCAATCTGCACGTACTACTTCTGGCGTTTCAGAGGCAGAGCTCCGGTTCTGTCGATCGGGAGACGCTGCTCGTCATCTTTGTAGGGATCATCGCTTTCTTCTTTCTCGCTTTGATCGCCGGGCTGGGAGCGGCAGTTCTTTACGCGTTGAAGCTGAAGCGCGATGTTCTGAAAGCGATCAACTCGGTGAAGTTGACCGTTCAGGAGAAAGCGCGACCGGTGGTTGCAAGTACCAACCAGTTTGTCCGAGAGATGTCACCGAAGATCAAGTCGATTACAGATGACGCGGTCGAGATCAGCCACACCATCCGCGCACAGGTTACGGACATAGACTCCACGCTATCCGATGTGACTGCAAAGGCGCGGGCGCAGGCGGAGCGCGTCAACGGCATGGTGAGCTCGACCCTGACTTCGACCTCGAATGTAGTTAGTTCGGTTGAGAAAGGTGTGAAGCTGCCATTCCGCGAGGTCGCGGGCGTCGTGGCCGGCATCAAGGCGGGATGGAATGTGCTTACCCAACCGGGTACGCCGGCCGTAAAGAGCGAAACGAAACGTGCGGCGCGTCACGTTGAAAGCTGGGAGCAGGAAGTAGCTCGCGACGCCGTAACGGCAAGCCATGTCAACCAGGTGAAGCCTACGGATCTGCGATCGACCGAAGACGGGGTTCGCGCCGCATTTATTGAGCGGGAGCGAGTTGCGGCTCAGTCGGGCGAGGAGCTACTTACGAGTCCAGTCGGAGCAGCAGTGGAGGCGGGTTCTGTCGATCAGCACGAGCCGGCTGTTTCGACTTCGGGAGAGATACCGAGACGACGGACTGACCTGTAGGAGCTTGCGGAGCGAAGTAAACGGGGGTGAAGCATTATGCTTTACCCCCGTTTGTTAGCCCTCGGCTGGTGGGGCAGTAATCCAGCCACCACCAACTACGTCCTCACCGTCGTAAAAGACGGCTGACTGGCCGGGAGTGATAGCGCGCTGAGGCTCATCGAATCGAGCGCTCACCATACCGCACGGTGCAGGACTGATGATGGCGGAAGCCGGCTCATGGCGATGGCGAATCTTGATGAGGACGCGCATGGGGCGGGTGAGATCACGGATGGCAATCCAGTTGATGCGATCAGCGAGGAGATCCCGGCTTAGTAGATCGGCGTCTGAGCCTGCGGTGACACGATGCGTCTCTCGATCGATGCTCAGAACGTATAGCGGGCTTGGGCTCGAGATGCCGAGGCCTTTACGCTGACCGACGGTGAAGTTGTGGATGCCAGCATGTGAGCCGAGAACTTCGCCGGAGGTGGCGACGAGCTCCCCGGCAGTGTCGGGCATGTCGCGCTCCTGCTCATCAAGGTAGGCCCGGAGAAAGGCAGAGTAGTCACCGCCTGGGATGAAGCAGATCTCCTGGGAGTCGGGCTTCGAAGCGACTGCGAGACCGGCGGTCGAGGCGAGTTCGCGGACGACAGGCTTCTGCATCTCGCCTAGCGGAAAGAGGGTGTGGGCGAGCTGGTCCTGCGTCAGGCCGAAGAGAAAATAGGTTTGATCTTTGGATCGGTCGGCGGGACGCGAGAGAATCCATCGGCCTGTGACGTCGTCATAGCGATTACGCGCGTAGTGGCCGGTAGCGATATGCGTGGCGCCGATGCCGCGTGCGGTGGTGAGGAGCTGATCGAACTTCAGGTGATTGTTGCAAAGGGTGCAGGGAATGGGGGTACGCCCGGCGAGGTACTCCGCGACGAAGGGCTGGATGACGTCGGTCTCAAAGCGCTGCTGCTGATTGACGAGGTAGTACGGGATGCCGAGCTGCTCGGCGACACGACGTGCGTCGTAGACGTCGTCGATGGAGCAGCAGCGACCTTGAACGGACTCGGGCATGCCGGCGTGCCCGGAGAGTCGGCGCTGATTCCAGAGCTGGAGGGTTAGGCCTACAAGGGAGTGTCCCTGATCTCGAAGGAGGGCTGCGACGGCGGAGGAATCAACACCGCCTGACATGGCAACGGCGATGGTCGAGTTTGGCGGAAGTGGTTGCATCGGGCGCAACCACTATTTTCTCAGCTTTGCCAGGAATCTGCCGGTGTTTCACCGCCGAGTGCGTTAGAGACTTGCGCGCAACTGGACCAAAGTGGGTTTGGTTCGCATGGGTTCAGCGAGAGCAGCGGTGTCATGGTCTCGGCCGCAGGTGAGGACGGCAGCAACGATGCCGTCTTTGAGGAAGAAGGCGAGAAAGGTGAGGTCTTCCACATTGCCGTCGTAGACGATCTCGTCCCAGTCATTGGCATGGCCGAGGTAGCCGAAGCGCTTTCCGAAGTGGAACGTCCAGAAGAACGGTACGCCGTCGTAGCGCTGCTTGAAGTCGAGCATGTTCCGAGCGGCAAGCATTCCGTGTTGCTCGGCGAGGCGCCAGTGCTCTATACGGATGCCATCAATGTTCGCGATGTCCCCTGCGACGAAGATGCTGTCGGTGACATGCAGAGTGCCGTCACTTGAAAGGCCGCCTGACTTTTCAGCCACAGGCAGATCGTGTTTGAAAGAGATAATCGGGGCAACGCCGACACCGAATAGAACCAGATCAGCCGCGACCGGTTCTTCGGGCTGACCAGCCCTCCGAAGCGTAGCACCCGCCTCTGTGACGGCGAGAGTCTCTGTGTTCAGACGGAACGTGACGCCGTTCTTCTGATGCAGGGCGACCACTGCTTTGGCCACGCGCTCGCCGAACTTCTGCTGAAACGGAAGATCGCTCTCGTTTCCAACAACCGTGACGCGGAGCCCCTTCTGCGTGAGTGCCGAAGCGGCCTCAAGGCCGATGAAGCTGGTGCCGATGATGACGGCGTGCCTGCCGGGTTCAGCCTTCTCGAGGATGGCCTTGACGTCTTCAGTGTGGCGAAGGGTGAAGGCAAGATCAGCGCCGGGAATATCGAGCCGCTTCGGGACTCCTCCCGTAGCGATGAGAGCCCGGTCGAAGGTGACAGACGAGCCGTCGCTTAGGTGGGCGATATTGGCTTTTGTATCCAGTTCTGTTACCGACGCGGTACGACGCTCGACACCGAGGTGCTCGAGTGGGTCAAGTCGCGTCTTCTCGAGGGGCATCTTGCCGGCAAGCGCTTGTTTGGAGAGCTGGGTACGATCGATGGGTTCATCTGCCACGGGATCAGTGACGACGAGGTGGCCAGCAAAGCCCTCGTTGCGAAGGGTCGTAGCGGCCGCTATGCCTGCCGCGCCGGCACCGATCAGGAGAAAGGTACGAGAGTTGGTGACGACACTTTCCTGCGGAAGAGGATGGGATTTCGGCTCGGTGTCGATCACGACGTCGAGGCCCTCAGCGCGGACGGCGTAGGTGTCGAGACCCTTGAGCGGCGGCGGCTCCAGAAGATCACCGGTAGGCAGAGCGAAGACGCCCATGTGCCAGGGGCAGACCAGGCGATCGTTGCAGATGGCACCTTGCTCGAGCGGAGCGCCGGCGTGCGGACACGTAGGCTGCACGGCGATCAGCGTCTCAGCGAGTTGGATAAGAAGAACTTCCGTGTCGCCGGCTTTGACGATCTTCTTTTCGCCAGGCTTCAGGGTTGCTGCGCCTGCGAGGCGTACCTCTGGCATGTGGGGTTTCCTTGGGTTATTTCTTGCTGCTTCGTGTGGGATGCGATTTGCCGCGAAAGTGCAGACTCTCGGCGTTTCGAAGATCGAGAGCGGGACGTCCTTCACTGAGAAGCGATTCGGCGCAGGTGATAGCACGGACCAGAGCGTCGCCGGAAAGGTGACGTTCGGCGGGTTTCGGAAGGTGGTTGTACCAAACATCCTGGAAAGCAGCGTCCAGGCAGATGCGCTTAAAGCAGTGATCGAGGCGAACGGGCCAGCGCTGTTCGCAGGCGAGTGCCGGAAGTGCGATCTCCGTCAGGTGTTTGAAGCGTGCGATCTGTGCGTCGCGCGCCAAGGAAGACTCGCCGAGCATGAAGTATAGGATGCTGCGATCGCTGCCCGGCGACCGCGTAGCGATGGTGACACTCCGCTTTGGCCGGCAGGCAACTGGGTTTACCTAAGGCTTCTAGCCTTTGCTGCGATCCGTAAAACGGAAGAAGAGAGACTGCTCGGCGACAGGCGCGGCGGCTGCGTTAAGCGAGGCCATCTGAGTTTGCGAGAGTGGTGTGAACGCGTGGGCGATCCGAACGTTCTCTTCGAGTTGGGCGACGGTATCCACGCCGACAATAACGGTCGAGACCGGGTGCGTGAGGGTGAAGTGCATGGCATCGCGCATGGTCATAACTCCGGAACGCTTGGCGATGGCGGAGCCTTCCCAGGAGTGACGCTGCGCATCGAGCGAGGGCGGTGTCCAGGAGCTGAGCAGGCGACCGCGCGAGGGGACCTTCATGCCGATGATGCCCATCTGCTTCTCGACAACGAGGGGCAGGAGCTTGTCGGTGAACGAGTGGATGTGAGAGTCAGCGGCATTCATCGCCATCAGGATGCAATCGAAGGGATAGCGATTGACGGTGTCGATCAGGGCTTCAGGGCGGTAGTGGCCGGTAACGCCGAGGTTTCGAACGACCTTCTGCTCGTGCATCTCGAGGAGCGCCTCCATCGCGCCGCCCTTGGCGAAGACGGCGTCGACATCCTCGGGCAGGCCAATGTCATGAAGCTGCCAGAGATCAACGTGATCGGTGTTGAGCAGCTTAAGCGACTTCTCGATCATGCGGAGGGAGCCCTCGCGGGTACGCTCCTTGGTTTTTGTGGCGAGGAAGGCCTCGTTGCGGCGCTTGGCCATGACGCGACCGACGTACTGCTCGCTCCAGCGATCGGGACCGCCGTAGATGGACGACGTATCGATGTAGTTGACGCCCAGGTCGAGGGCGCGCTCGATGATGGGGACGGCGATGTCAAAGTTGTTGGGCTTCTCGATGGAGGCCTGCCCGCCGAGTGAGAAGATACCAACCTTGTAGCCGGTCTTGCCGAGGTTACGGGTCGGCATGGCGTGAACGGTGCGTGCGTTCACGGGTAGCGGGGGAAGGGCTCTGGGAGCGTCGCCGGCTCTGGCAACGCCGGGGGCAAGGAGGCTGGCGGCGATGGCACCGCCCGTCTTAAGGAAGTTACGGCGATTGCTGGACGGGGCAGGTGGCTTCATGGGGACGGGACCTCGGGGTAGTGGCGCAGCTTCATTCTATGACGAGACGGGCGAAGGTCAATGGAATCGACGCGTCCGGGCGAAAAAGAGTGGCGCGGGCCCGAGAGGAACCCGCACCCGCTCTGGGCTGAGGAATGGTTTAGTCGTCGTCGCCCTTCTTTTCCGGCACGATCTGCGGCGTGGTGAGGGGTTTGGTGATGTCGTCGAGGTAGGCGGGCGTGCCCTCCACGCGTTCGAGATGGGGGTAGCGCATGCCATCGTGGTACTCGATGTCCGCCGTGGCGAGAAAGGTGTCGGACTGGGTGATGAGGTGGATAGGTTCGGTCGTTCCCTTCGCCTTTACAACCGCTTCCTTGACGGCGTCGTTCGAGTAGACGTTGCCGTTGACGCCGACCAGCTTCATGCCTGGAGCGAGTCTTGCCTTGTCGGCGGGAGAGTTCCAACGCACGTCCGAGATGACACCTTCGCCGGAGATGCGGAGGCCAAGGGAGTACCAGACGTTGAGGCTGCCACTGCGACGACCGCCGGCCTCGGACATGGTGCGCTCGGCGGCAGAGGGCTTGTCGGTATAGACGAGCTTGTAGCCACCCTGCTCGATGCCGGCGAGGTCAGCGCGTGGGTTGATCTGATCAATCCGTTGTTGCATGAAGGCGGCCCAATCGTACGGCATGACCTGGTTCAGGTCGGCGATGAGTTCTTCGCGGTTGTAGGGGACGATGAGTGGACCGGTGTTGCCACCCTTGCCGAGGAAGATCCTTTCGAAGTCGTTGAGAGACTTCGCGTTGTTCGTGTTTTTGCGGATGAGGGTGTCGGCATCGAGCCAGAAGAGCTCGCCCTCCTGGTAGTAGTCCTGGCCGCGCTTCCAGTTGGACCAGGCGGGATTGCCGCCCCGGAGGATGCTGGCGGCAATGGCGGTGTCCTCTGTGGGACGCCACTCGCGACCCACCTTGTAGTCCAGCTCCGCGGCGGACATGGCGAGCATGTCGCGGTACTGCGCCTGTGTTTTAAGGCCGGAGCGGGCGGCGAGCACATTGCCGAGGTATTGAGTGCCGCCCTCGTAGACCCAGAGCAGCGAACCCTGTTGGTCTTTCTCGAAATCAGTCTGATAGAGGTTGAAGGGACGGCGGTACTTGCCATTCCAGGAATGGGTGAACTCGTGCGCGAGCAGGTCGGCCTCGGCGAGCTGGTGCTTGCTGTCGGAGAAGCCCTTTTCGCCGATGCCGTTGTCCGAGGACTGGCCGTGCTCGAGACCTTCGCCGCCGGCCACATTTGAGAGGGTGAGAAGAAAGTGGTACTCGTTGTAGTGGTGCGAGGCGTAAGCGGCGTCGGCCTCGCGAACGAGGTTGGCGATCTCAGCGAGCAGGGCGGGTCGAAGATTGGAGTCTTCCGGCGAGTCGGAGACGACATCGATAAAGTGGGCCGGCTTGATCTCAGGGGCGAGGGGGAACTCGTGGAAGTACTCCCCGCTGATGACAGGGGAGTCTTCGAGCTGCTCGACAGTGGTTGGGGCGTACTTTGTGGTGCTGCTTTCCAATGCGCCCCCGTAGCGCCTTGCCTCCGTTGGCAAGGCAACGACACCCTTCGCGTCAGGCGACAGCGGTGAGAGGGCCGTTCCGATGCCCCAACCCTTGATGACGGTGACGGATGGCTGGATGGCGATGTCCTTAACCGGCAGATTGGCGGGGTAAAGCAGGAGCTTTTCCCACTCTAGGACGGCCATCTTGGCAGAGATGCGAGCCGTTACGATGCAGTCCAGATGTGCATGAAGTGTGGTGACCCCTTTGGGGATGGTGAGATGGAACTGGTAAAGATTGACATCATCACGGCGCCAGGGCAGGGGTTTGCCGTCGACAGTGAAGACGACGCCAGTGATGTCGTCGACCGGGCCAGTTGGACGATGGTTGCCGGGAATCCATTTGGGTGTGGTGAGGGTAAGGGGGCCGGACTTCACGGGGAGATCAATCTCGGCGTGGTAGAGCTTGCGCGGACCATCAGTCAAGTCGGCGGCGATCTGGATAGGTAGAGCTTTCTGTGCCAACGCCACGGTGGAGGAAAGAGTTCCAAGAAGGAAGAGCGACGTGGTGAGCAGGCCGCGGCGGACGCAGGGTGTCATGAAGTGGAGAACCTCTTTTTGGATGGAAGTGGGATAGTGCCGATACTTCTTGACGAAAAACAAGGTGTGTACAGATCGAAAGGCCGGAATCGATCTAGCCGAGAGATGGTGCGTCGGCAGGCAGCGGCGGCAAGGCGGCTTCAATGGCGCGAACGACGCGAGGATCCTCGGGAAGCATATCCGGAGCAAAGCGGGCAACGACGCGGCCTTGACGGTCGACGAGAAACTTTTCGAAGTTCCAAAGCAGATCGGGTAGCGGATTGGTTTTGGCTCCGGTCTTTGAGAGGAACCCATCGAGTTCAGCGCGGAAGCCGGGGTCGTTGATCTGCGCAACAGGCTGAGCGTCGGTGAGGAACTCATAGAGTTCGTGCTTCTGCGGGCCGGTTGCCGTGATCTTTTCGAACATAGGAAAGGACGCACCGTAGGTTGAGGTGCAAAACTTCGCGATCTCCTGGTTGGACCCTGGCTCCTGGCCGGCGAAGTCGTTTGCAGGAAAGCCAAGAACGGCAAAACCGCGATCTTTGTATGTCTTGTAGAGCTTCTCCAGGCCTTCATACTGGCCAGTGAGTCCGCACTTCGACGCAACATTCACGATGAGGAGGACTTTGCCATGAAACTCCTGCAGGGTAGACGGCTCGCCTGAGATGCGAGAGAGCGGGACGTCGAAGAGAGTAGATGCGGACATGCGTCTCCTGAAGGCGATAGAAATGGATTTGTATCCTGAGTATACGGTCGAAGTCTTTACGAAAGCCTTATGCGCCGCACTGGCGAGGTGGCAGTAGTATCAATCTCGCATGTCTGTCTACGACCTTCTTTTAGGGAAACCACTCGCTACCAGCGAGGAACGAGCCGAGCATATCGGCATTGCTGCCGGGATTCCGATCTTCGGTCTGGATGGTCTAACGAGTGCGGCCTATGGCCCGGAGGCGGCGCTAACGCTGCTGATCCCGATGGGCCTCACGAGCGTGGAGTATGGCTGGAGGATCATCTCCTCGATCCTGGTGCTGCTGACGATTGTGTATTTCAGCTACCGGCAGACAATCGCGGCCTACCCGAACGGTGGCGGTTCCTACACGGTAGCGAGCGAGAACCTGGGAGAGAAGGCCGGGCTGCTGGCTGCGGCCGCGCTCATGATCGACTACATCCTGACGGCCGCAGTCGGTATTTCGGCCGGTGTGACGGCGCTGACCTCGGCGGTCCCTGGCTTGCAGCCATTCACGCTTGGCATCTGCCTGGTGATTCTCGTCGTGCTCGCGATCATCAACATGCGCGGTGTGAAGGATACGGGCGCAGCGTTTATCGCGCCTACCTTTTTGTTTGTCGGCACGTTGCTGGTGCTGATCGGGGTCGGGTTCTACAGGACGATTGAAGCGGGCGGGCATCCGGTCAGCGTTCATGCGATGCCAGCGCCGATCCCGGCAACGGTGGGAACGCTTGGTGTGTGGCTGCTGCTCAAAGCGTTCGCGAGCGGATGCGCGGCAATGACAGGCGTTGAGGCAGTCTCGAACGGTGTGATGGCCTTTGGCGAGCCGCGAGCGAAGAACGCGCAGCGAACGCTGACGATCATTATCGGCATCCTGATGGTGTTGCTGTTCGGCATCGCGTACCTGGCGAAGGCCTACCAGGTGATGCCGATGCAGCCGGAGGCTGCGGGCTATCAGAGTCTGCTAAGTCTCTTGGTGACGGCGGTCTTCGGTCGCGGCTGGTTCTACTACCTGACCATGGGCAGTGTGCTGCTGGCGCTGGCCTTGAGCGCGAACACAGCGTTTGCTGACTTCCCGCGACTGACGCGAGCGATTGCGCTTCATGATTTCCTGCCGCACGTCTTCATTCTGCGCGGGCGACGGCTGCTGTTCTCGCACGGGATCTACGCTCTCACCGGCTTTACAGCCCTCATCCTGATCCTGTTCAAAGGCGTGACGGATCGATTGATTCCGCTCTATGCCATTGGCGCTTTTCTGGCGTTCACCCTTTCGCAGGCGGGCATGGTGATGCACTGGCGCAAGCAGGATGCTTCTCACGCCGGACGAGTGTGGCACATGGTCGTAAACGGTGTCGGAGCTGTCGCTACAGGTATCACGCTGGTGATCGTGCTGGTGGCGAAGTTCGCGACGGGAGCCTGGGTCACCGCATTGCTGGTTCCGTTCCTGATCCTGCTGATGACGGGTGTGAAGAAGCACTATGCGCGTGTGCAGGCAGAGATGGCGGAGCCACGGCCGATGAAGATGACGAACCTGGAGCAGCCTCTCGTCGTGATTCCGATGGCGCGCTGGGACGCCATCACGGAGAAGGCGATGCGCTTCGGGCTGCTGCTCTCGAAGGAGATCAAGGTCGTTCACATTCACTCTGATGACGCTGAAGGAGCTGATTCTGGCCTGGAAGATGTTTGGGAGCACATGGTGGCCACACCTATCCGCAACGCCGGTGCAACCATGCCCGAACTGGTGACGATTCCGTCGACGTTTCGCTTCGTGATCTCGCCCTTGATGGACTACATCCTTAAGCTCGAGCGTGGTCATCCGGGGCGAAAGATCGCGGTGCTTCTTCCCGAGATGGTCGTGCAGCACTGGTGGGAGAATGCGTTGCATAACCAGCGCGTGCAGGTCTTGAAGCTGCTCTTGCTGCTGAAGGGTAATCAGCGGATCGTTGTCGTTAATATTCCGTGGTACCTGTAGCTGGCGGGGCTCGACTTCCTAGCTGATCGGGTGCGAGTCCGACGTTAGGGCCCGCAACCGATGCACGGTGGACACGATCAGGGAGGCAGCGCGATCGACCTCATCCGGAGTCGCCATGCGGGTAAGGGACAGGCGGATGGTGGCGCGTGCGCGGGCTTCTGAGAGCCCCATTGCGCGGAGAACATGCGATGGCTCGAGCGCCCCGGACTGGCAAGCCGATCCGGCGCTGACAGCGAGACCCTGAAGATCAAGGGCGATCATTAAATCTTCAGCGACAATGCCATCGAAGAACAGGTTGGTGGTATTTGGCGAGCGCGGTTCGCCTGATCCGTTGACTCCGCTTCCCGGTATGCCGGCTAGGATGCTGGCTTCGAGCTGATCACGGAGTGCGATGAGGCGAGCTGGACCATCGGTGGTGAGCCATTGCTGCGCAAACTCCGCGGCACGGCCAAGGCCAACGAGTGAGGCGACATTCTCGGTTCCTGCGCGGCGTTGACGTTCCTGTGGACCACCGAAGTGACGTGGAGCCAGAACCGTTTTGCGCCGGACATAGAGAACACCAGTTCCTTTTGGACCGTAGAGCTTATGCCCAGAGAGCGTCAGCAGATCGCAGCCGAGGTCGTCTACCGAAACAGGGAGCTTGCCGATGGCCTGAACGGCGTCCGTGTGAAAGAGCGCGCCGACGCTGTGGGCGAGGGCGGCGAGCTCTCGTACGGGTTGAACGACGCCGGTCTCGTTGTTCGCAAGCATGACGCTGACCAGACGTGTGTGCGGTGTAAGCGCCGCCCTCAGTGTGGCGGGCTCGACGCGACCGCTTGGAGTGCAGGGAAGCTGGGTGACATCCACGTCTCCCCGTTTGCCGAGCGCGTCGGCGGCGCGAAGAACGGCATCGTGTTCAATCATCGTGGTGATGAGGTGAGGGCGTGGGGAGATAGCCTTGCCCATTGTGGAATGGCTGTGGGCATCGCTGGCGGCATCGAGCACGCCGAAGAGCGCGAGATTGTCGGACTCTGTGCCGCCGGAGGTGAAGATGATCTCCGAGGCGCGACATCCCAGCAGGGCGGCGATTTGAGCACGGGCTTGTTCGACGGCCGCGCGGGCGCGCTGACCGGGTTGATGAACAGAGCTGGGATTGGCAAAGACCTCGCTCCAGAACGGCGCCATCGCTTCGACCACCTCGGGCAACAGAGGCGTGGTGGCGTTCGCGTCCATGTAGAGGGTGTCGGTCACGGGGCTCAAGTTTAGATGGGCGCGGACGCGCTTTGATGCGGGGAGGCGAAGATGTTCTGGTAGGCTCGTGCTGCATCCAGAGGGAGAAGAACGATGAAGCGAATAGCAGCAGTGTGTCTGGCGATTGCCAGCGTGATCAGCCTGCAGGCACAGGACACAAAGGTAGAACCGGCGAAGGCGATGAACACGCTGATCGGCCTTCTCGAGAGTCAGATTCTTCCAGCTGCAAAGGCGATGCCGGCTGAGAAGTACAATTTTGCGCCAAGCTCAACGGTGATCGCGGGAGCGAAGTTTGATGGAGTGCGGACCTTCGCCTCTGAGGTCGCGCATGTTGCGGCAGCAAACTACTACTTCTTCGCGGCCTCAAGCGGCATGAAGCCGGATGTAGACGTGAAGGCGATCGGTCAGCTGAAGTCGAAAGACGAGCTGGTCGCGGCACTCCAGAAATCGTTCACCTTCGCACACAAGGCTGCGAACCTGCTGACGACGGCGAATGCGTTTGAGCCGGTAGAGGTGGATGGCCATCAAACGCGCATGACGGGCGAGGCGTTCGGTGTCGCGCACGGTTTCGATCATTACGGCCAGATGGTGGAGTACCTGCGTCTGAACGGCATCGTGCCGCCCGCCAGCCAGCAATAGGGAGGCACGCGCAGGTGCGGGATGTCTATCGCTGATCGATAGGAACGTAGGGGGACGGATACGCCGGACCGATGTAGTCGGCGCGCGGGCGAATGAGCCGATTGTCGTCATGCTGCTCGATCACATGCGCGGCCCAACCCGCGATACGGCTGATGGCAAAGATCGGCGTGAAGAGATCGATGTCGATGCCTAGCGTGGTGTAGGTGGAGGCGGAGTAAAAATCGACGTTCGCGTTGAGCTTCTTTTCCTGCTTCACGAAGCCTTCGATCTTCTTGGACATGTCAAACCACTTGGTGGAACCGGCTGAGCGGCCGAGATCTTCAGACATGCGGCGAAGATGGGTCGCTCGGGGATCTTCTGTGTGGTAGACGCGATGGCCAAAGCCGGAGATCTTCTTCTTATCGGCAAACATCTGGCGGACGTGGTCGACGGGATCCTCGCCGACGGCGTCGATGGCGTAGAGCAGGCGCATTGTGGCCTCGTTCGCTCCGCCGTGGAGCGGTCCTTTCAAAGCACCGATGGCACCGGTGATGGCGGAGTGCATGTCCGACAAGGTGGCGGCGATCACACGGGCGGCGAAGGTGCTGGCGTTCAGTTCATGGTCGGCATGCAGGATGAGGGCTACGTCGAAGGCGCGGGTGGCGGTCTCCGAGGGCTTTTCTCCGTTCAGCATCCACAGGAAGTTGGCCGCATGTGAAAGACTGAGATCCGCCTCAACGAGCGGCCTGCCTTTGCGAACGCGGTCGAACAGTGCAACGATCATCGCAATCTGCGAGGTAAGGCGAAAGGCTTTGCGAACGTTTGCCTCGTGCGTGACCTCCTTCTCATCAGAGTCGTAGAGGGACAGAAGCGAAACGGCCGTCCGCAGAACCTCCATCGGTGTTGCGGAGGAGGGAACGGTGCGCAACAGATCGACGATCTTGCTGTCCAGCGTACGACCCTGTGCGAGATTGTTTGAGAATCGCTGCAACTCCTCAGCGGTGGGCAACACGCCAAACCACAGCAGGTACGTGGTCTCTTCAAACGTGGAGTGTTCCGCGAGTTCGTGAATATCAATTCCACGATAGGAGA
Source organism: uncultured Acidobacteriaceae bacterium (assembly GCA_964235665.1). Taxonomy (GTDB): domain Bacteria; phylum Acidobacteriota; class Terriglobia; order Terriglobales; family Acidobacteriaceae; genus Edaphobacter. The sequence goes on along the minus strand of CAXSAY010000002.1, from coordinate 900,036 downwards.
GAACACCAGCGTCACCATCGATGAAGCAGATAGACGAGGTGGTAGCGACGATGCCTTCGAGGCCTTTTGGAGCTGCAGTGGTGGCCATAGGTGGCGTTCTCCTGACGTGGCGCAGCGATCTGCCAACTCTAGCGTTATAGCGCAGCGAAGAAACGATTGTCACACCGGACGCGCGAATATCGGATCGAGTGTGCGGGCAAGTCGGTCCTTGACGAACGCGTGTCAGGTTGCTCCAGCATCTCGGGCGAAGCGACCTGGAGAGAAAGCGTTCAGAGAGAGCGACGGCGGCTCGCCAGTCATGTGCTGGGCCAGAACCTCTGCGGTCCCGGGAGCGAGCAGGATGCCATTGCGATAGTGACCGGAAGCGATGAAGTGGCGGTTTGAGCCGGGCAGGGAACCGATCGCCGGTAGGAGATCCTGGGTAGCGGGACGCAGACCAGACCAGCGGGTGAGGATAGGCGCGGCCTTGAGCTCTGGAAGCAATGCCACAGCGCGGTCGAGCAGGCGATCAAGTTCTGCCGTGTTGATGGATCGATCAAAGCCGACATCTTCGATTGTGGCGCCGAGGACGGTATGGCCGGCGCGCGGTCCATGCAGACGTGGCACCAGGTAGATCTCAGGCGATCGAAGGACAATGCCGCTCGCAAGCGAGGCAGGCGTCGGCACGGTCAGCATCTGTCCTTTACGTGGGGTAACACGCAACGAGGGGACACGCGCCGAGGAGAGAGACCACGCTCCGGTGCAATCGACAAAGGAGTCGGCCTCGATCTCGCCAGCGGAGGTCTGCACCCGGACGGAGTGAGAGGTCTCTTCAACAGACAGCACCGGCGTGCCGGATTGCACGCGGGCAAGCGAGGCGTGCACCACGCGAAGGAGCGCGGGCGCGAGCTCGCGCGGATCAAGGCTCTCTTCTTCAAGAGCCGTGTAGCGCGCGGCGCGTTTCGCGGCATCCGGCAGGAAGAAGTAAAGATCCGATCGAGAAGAGATTGAGGCCGTCGAGGAGTCAGAGACTGCCTGCAGCGTGCGATGAGTTTGAAAGGAGAGCTCATCGGGGGAGTCTGCGTTCAGGGCATCCAGCAGCGCAGGGTAGAGCGAGCGGCTGAATCGCGAGAGATCGAGGAGTTCGGCAGGATTATGGGGATCGTGCACTGCGAGCATACCGGCGGCAGCTGATGAAGCCTCAGCCATAGGATCACCCGCGCTGAGCACAAGAGCGGAAACGCCTCGCCGACTCAGGGCGAGCGCGAGTGTAAGGCCGATGATGCCGGCTCCGGCGATGCAGACATCAGGTCGCTTCATAACTGCACCTAATGATCGCAGAGCGTGACTGTGTTTGCGTTGTACCCAAACGCAGAAAAGGGGACGCTGTAGGCGTCCCCTCCCCTGCTGCCGTTTACTCCAGCCTCGCCGCGATCTTCACATCCTGTAGCGGCTAGTTTGCTGGTGTGACCTTGCCTGCCATTGCCGTCGTTGCCATTCTCCCTAGCGACTTGACACGCTGGCTGTGAGGCGTTCCCTCGCAGCTAACGAAGGTATAGATTTCGGAAATTTCAGTGTCAAGAAAAAACTGTGGTGGTGACGGTTTTTTTGCACGAGCAAGCAGAGTCATAGCGCAACAAAGTGGCTCCGCAGAAGGAGCAGCGACCCTGAAGCGTCTCGAGACGAATGAGTGGTGAGAGCGAAGCTGCCGGAGACATCTGGAAGTATCTGTCGTTGCACATGCGGGCGAGACGCAGTTCGACTCCTTGTCAAACAGTGTGCTTGACGCTCTGGAGCCGTCGCTCTAGTCTCGGCTCACGCCTGCCACTCTCACGTAAATCTGTGTGTCGCCTGCTAACGTACCTGCTTCAAGCGAAGTGGCAAACACTGTTGATCTGTGCCGTGTGAAGGACAAAATGCCTGTGGCAACAGCTCACAACTTCGTGAGTGTTTGGTTATAGATTCGTGTGGAACGTCCGTAAGCTTGCGAACGAGGAGAGTGCAGTGGAACGATGGGCAAGAGAGCAAGGCGAGCAACGCCTTCAGGGCGTGACGCTGGCGGAAGCTGAGCGAGCTGCCATGGAACACGGCCACACGATCCTGGTGGAAACGCAACTCAACCGTATCTCAGAGCTCGAGGCACAGCTTGCGCATATCCAGGCGAAATCACGTGAAAACGGTGAGACATACGACGCGAAAGAACCCCCGCGTGCGATGCGGCATCGACTTCCGGCAGAACGTGCGTCCGTAACACACAAGTTTGTCATCGCTGACCACGAGGGATACATCACGGTTGGCCTCTACCCGAACGGAAGTCCGGGGGAGATCTTCCTGCGCATGACGAAGGAAGGCTCTGCGGTCGCGGGTTTGCTGGACTCCTTCGCGATGGCAGTTTCTCTCGCCCTGCAGCACGGTGTGCCCGTGCGACTTCTGGCGGAGCAGTTTGCTGAGACGCGGTTTGAACCCGCGGGATTAACGGCGAACGAGCAGATTCCCTACGCTCTTTCGATCATGGATTATCTGTTTCGCTGGATCGAGGTGCGGTTTCTCTCAGGACATCAGATGGATCTCTTTGCCAATCTTTCACCTGCCCCGTCCCATGTTGAATCGATCCGCGTCACCGGCACGGTGAGTGGACCAAAGAGCAACGTACTGCCGCATCTGTGGAGCGCAGGAACCAGGTCTGGCGACTAGACCCGGAGCGTTCCGGCGAGCGAATGGAACACGAAGCTGCGCGCTAGAATAGCGCATGGCCCGCTCACCCACATTGCTCGAGATCCCGACGTCGCTCGCATGGGCCCATCCGGTCACGGCGGAGTGGTTTCTCCGTCGGTTCGGATCGCCGACCGAGCCGCAGGAGGCAGGATGGCCGAAGATCGTCGCGGGCTCTACGACGCTGATCTCCGCTCCGACTGGATCAGGGAAAACGCTCGCTGCATTTCTGGTCGCAATCGATTCCTTGCTGCGCCAGGCTATAGATGGGCGGCTGATGCCGTGTACGCACGTAGTGTACGTGTCGCCGTTAAAGGCGCTCTCGAACGACATTCAGAAAAATCTGGAAGAGCCGCTCAACGAGATTCAGCAACTGGCGCTCGAACGCGGATATCTTTCCGCAGGGATCCGCGCCGCGGTGCGAACCGGCGACACGCTGCAGAAGGATCGTGCCGCCATGCTGCGGCATCCGCCGCACATTCTGGTCACAACGCCTGAAAGTCTCTACATTCTGCTGACCGCCGCAAAGCCTCGCGAGAATCTGAGGCATGTGCGCACCATCATCGTGGATGAAATTCACGCGGTTGCAGGGAACAAGCGTGGATCGCACCTGTCGCTGTCGCTCGAGCGGCTGGAGGCGTTGGTGTGTGGCGAAAATCCGCTCTCGCCGGGCGCCTGCCTTGCCGGGATGACGCCGGCGCCCCAGCGCATCGGCCTTTCGGCAACGCAGAATCCCATCTCTCTGGTGGCGGAGTTTCTCACGGGCTCTGCTGCGCGGCGACCTGCAGCAGAGATCGTGCAGGTCGGGCAACGGCGATCGCTTGATCTTGCGATCGAGGTGCCGAGTGAAGAGCTTGGATCGCTGACAGCGACGTCGATGTGGACAGAGATGTTCGACAAATTGGCGACGATGGCGAAGTCCCATCGCTCGACGCTCGTCTTCGTGAACACACGGCGTCTGGTGGAGAAGATCAGCTTCGAGCTGGCAGAGCGACTCGGCCCCGAGCATGTGGGCGCGCATCATGGATCGCTATCCCGTTCCCTACGCCTTGAAGCCGAACAGAAGTTGAAGGCGGGCGAGATCAAGATTCTCATCGCAACTGGATCGCTTGAGCTAGGCATTGATATTGGAGCAATCGATCTGGTGTGTCAGATTGCCACGACGCGCAACGTCGGTGTGGCGATGCAGCGCGTTGGCCGCGCGGGGCACTGGCGCGGCGCAGTACCCAAGGGGCGGCTGTTTGCAACAACGCGGGATGATCTGATGGAACAGGCTGCGCTGGTACGGGCGATGCGCGCTGGTGTGCTCGATCAGCTGGAGATTCCCGAAGCGCCGATCGATGTGCTGATGCAGCAGGTGGCGGCGATGTGTGGGGCCGAAAGCTGGGACGAGGAAAGTTTGTATCGAGTCATGCGACGGGCGCATCCGTATCGCGCGATGACGCGGGAAGCGTTCGAGGAAGTGCTTTGTTTACTTCATGATGGGATCGCTTCGACGCGCGGGAGATTTGGGGCGTATGTGATGCGGGACCGGGTGGGTGGGGCGGTGCATGGGAGACGCGGGGCGCGGATGATCGCGATCGCGAATGGTGGCGCGATTCCGGACACAAGTCTGTTCTCGGTAATATTGCAACCAGATGGGATACAAATCGCGACGCTCGACGAACATTTTGCAGTAGATAGCTCGCCTGGTGATGTGGTGCTTTTAGGGACGACGAGCTGGCGCATTCTTCGGATCGAGCCGGCGGGCAAGGTGTTTGTGGAGGATGCGCATGGCGCGCCACCCTCGATTCCATTCTGGGAGGGCGAGGCACCGCAGCGAACAGGGGTGCTTTCGGTGGGGGTTGGAGGCCTCAGAGAGGCGATTTCGTCGAGGACGAGCGAGGTTTCGCCGAGGTCTTGTTCGCCGACGCATCCGGAGGTGGCGGAGGCGACGAAGTGGCTGATGGCAGAGTGTGGTGTGTGTGCGTCAGGGGCGTTCCAGCTGATCAGCTACATCGTGGCAGGGCGGGCGGTGCTTGGGGCGATCCCATCGACCACGACGATCATCGCGGAACGATTCTTTGATGAAGGCGGTGGCCAGCAGCTGATCCTGCATGCGCCGTTTGGCGGGCGGCTGAACAAGGCTTGGGGTCTGGCGCTGCGCAAGCGATTCTGCCGTGGGTTCAACTTCGAGCTGCAGGCAGCGGCGACCGACAACGGCATCAACATCTCGCTCGCGGAGCAGCACAGTTTTCCGCTGAGTGACGTGTTTCAGTTCCTCACCGAGAACACGGCGCGCGAGCTGCTCGAGCAGGCGGCGATTCCGTCGCCGCTGTTCAAGAATCGGTGGCGATGGGCGGCGGGCCGAAGCCTGCAGCTGCTGCGGATGCAGAAGGGCAAACGGGTTGCGCCACAGATTCAGCGAACGCGCTCGGACGATCTCTTGGCGAACGTGTTTCCGCAGGCGGCGGCGTGCTTCGAGACCATCGAGGGCGATATCCAGATCCCGGACCATCCGCTAGTGCGTGAGGTGATGCGCGACACGCTCTCCGAAGCGATGGATGTTGACGGGCTGAATGAGCTGCTGCGTGGGATTGCTTCGGGCGCGATCCGGTGTTTAGCCGTAGACACACCTGTCCCGTCGCAGTTTGCGCACGAGCTGATCAACGCCATGCCGTATGCGTTTCTCGACGAGGCGGGAGCGGAGGAGCGACGGGCTCGGGCCGTGACGTTGCGGCGAAGTCTGCCGGCGGGCGTGGCGGAGGATGCGGGCCGGCTGGATGCGGCGGCAATCGCAACGGTGCGCGCGCAGTGCTGGCCGGATGTGCGGGATGAGCATGAACTGCACGATCTGCTCTTGTCGCTCGTTGCCATGCCGCTGGGGTTTGCGGATCGGGCGGAGGCGCGGCACTGGCCGGTGTTCTATGAGCGGCTCCTGCGCGGTGGGCGGGTGAGCTGCTTGGATCTTGGTGGAAGTCCGTGCTGGGTGGCGACGGAGCGGATGGGGCATGTGCGGGTGCTGTGGGGAAATGCTGTTGGGGCGGGACCAGGCGTTCCCGGTAGAGCAGCAGGTTCTTCGGCTACGCCTCAGAATGACAACCAGGAAAATGTGGCCCATGCGCTGACGCGGGAGGCGGCGATGGCGACGCTGGTGCAGGGATGGCTGCAGGTGCTGGGGCCGACGACGTCAGAGGCGCTAGGGACGATGTTGCGGCTGGAGCCGGCGATGATCTTTGCGGCGATGCTGGCAGGCGAGATGCAGGGGCTTGTGATGCGCGGGGTGTTCGAGATGCCTGCGCCCGATGCGGAGGAAGGCGATGCCGCTATTGAGTGGTGCGACCGGCGGTTGCTGCAGCGCATTCATCGGCTGACGCTGAGCACGTTGCGCAAGGGTGTGGAAGCGGTGTCCCCGACGGTGTACATGCGATGGGTGCTGGGCTGGCAGCACCTGGCGCCGGGGACGCAGCTGGCGGGCGAAGAGGGTGTGCTCGAGGCGCTCTCGCAGATGGAAGGGTTTGAGGCGCCTGCGGTGGAGTGGGAGCGAACGCTCTTGCCAGCGCGGGTGGCGAACTACGATCCGCAATGGCTCGATGCGTTGTGTCTTTCGGGTGCGGTCGGTTGGGGCAGGATCTCGCCGCATCCGGCGTGGTCAGTCGGCGAGGGGGTGGCACCGCGGCGCGTGATCCCAACGAACGCGGCGCCGATTACGTTCTACCTGCGCGACACGGCGGACTGGCTGCCGGTGGCGCTCGCTGAGCAGTGCGTCGATGAGCGGAACTTACTCCGTGCGCTTAGCGCGGAAGGTTTGAAAGTACGGCAGGTGCTGGTGGAGCGCGGCGCGAGCTTTGCGGCGGATCTGCAGCGCGTGCTCGGCTTCACAAAGCAGCAGGTGCAGCATGCGTTGTGGGAGCTGGCGACAGCCGGCCTTGCGGCGGCGGATGGCTTTGACCAGCTGCGGGCGCTGATGGATCCGCGGCGCAAGAGCGCGACAGCAGAGGCGGCACCGACGAACACGCGACGACGAGCGGCGGCGCGGATGACGGCGGGACGATGGTCGCTGCTGTGCGCAGATGCGGCGGAGCTGACGCCGCATGATCCGATCGCGAAGGCGCGGCTGCGGGAGACGGCGCTCGAGTCCAGCGCGCGGCAGCTGCTGCTGCGCTATGGCGTGGTGTTTCGTGATCTGCTCACGCGGGAGTCGAATGCGCCGAAGTGGCGTGATCTGGCGGTGATGCTGCGCAGACTGGAGGGACGGGGTGAGGTGCGCGGGGGCCGGTTCGTCTCGGGTGTCTCGGGCGAGCAGTTTGCGTTGCCGGAGGCGGTGGACTCCTTGCGGGCGGCGCGGCGCCTAGAGGGAACGATATCTGTAACTGTGGCAGGAGCAGATCCGATGAACCTGGTGGGGATCGTGGTGCCGGGCGAGCGGGTGGCGGCGAGCCCGGGACGGAGTGTGGTGTTTGCCAATGGGGTGGTGGCGGGGCTGTCTGCTGAGGTCGCGGTCGAGACGGAGCCAGCGTTGGTGCCGGTTGTCGAGCGCGTGGCGGAGCAGGTGCGACTGTTGTAGATCCCGCGAGCCGCTCCCCGCGTCTGCGCCAAAGCTCGCGAAAAACGATAGGTATACAGACAGCGAGGCCCCATGCAGGCGTTTGAGGCAGTCTTCAAGTCGATCGTAGCCCTTGCGGGCCTACTTGCAACCAGCATCGGCGTCTACCATGCCGTTCGAAAGAGTGTGGAGGAATGGGGCCTACGGGGACAGCAGGAGAAGGAGCTTCGCATTGCGAAAGCACGCATTGAGATCTGGAACTTAAAGTTGCAGATCGAAGAAGCGAGTTTGTCTGGTGAGCTGTTGCAGGAGGCGCGCTACCGAAGGACGTGGGCTCTGAACACGATCTGTCGGGAGACGGATGAGAACCTGCGTTGGTTGAGCAGCTGGAGCTCTCCACGGCCGCCGGAGACTCTTCCGCCGTTTGCGCAAGCGTCGTTGCTCTACAAACCCCAAGGCGATGGGAAAGCACTGAAGTACTTCAACCGGTCGTTGTACTGGTGCAGCCTCGGCGCGGTGATGTACCTCGGGTACCTTCTGGTACGAAGCCTGCCCTTCTTGCGACCGACGCCGCCCCATACCAGCGTTGACGGCCGCATCTATGTTGTCTTCCTTTTGGTGGCGATGTTCTATCTGGTGTTTTGCGTCGTGGCGTTTCTGTGCCGACTTGCGGTCTTGCGCGAGGATCTTCCCGCGAAGATGAATGAGATTCAGCAGATCTAGAAATGGATTGCCGACGACCCTACCCGCTAGTTTCCAGGCAAAGGAGCGGGAGTTGGGGCGGATGGGGGAGGGCCGACGATGCGCAGGGCGAGGCGGGGAAAAGAGAAGGTGCCGCCGGCGTCGTCAATGACGTTGATCTGGGCGGTGTAGATGCCAGGTTTGAGGGTGGTGAGCGCGACGTCAAAGGTGAAGGCGACGGCGTTGCGGTCGGGGGTGTTGAGCGTGGTGGCTTCGACCACAGGGGTTTCGAAGACCTTGTTGCCGCCCTGGAGGAACTCGATGCTGGTGAGGACGTGGAGGGCGCCGGTGGCACGGCGGCCGAGGCCTGGCGCGTTCGCTGGGGCGGCGTCGGCGGCAGCTTTCACGCGCGAGGGATCGTAGACCTCGTAGAGCAGGAAGAGGTGCTGATCGGCTCGGAAGACGTGGGCGACGTTGGGTATCCATTGCTGGCCGTCGCGGGTGAGGGGGTCGTCAGGCTGGCGGGAGTTGGGCTTGCCGGGGATGGCAGTCCGCTGGTTGGAGAGGACGACCGAGGAGAGCTTGAGCGAGGCTTTGGCGAGATCGGGGACCTGGATGTCGGTCTCGAACGAGCCCATGTTGCCGGTCTGGTTTTCGCGCACGATGAACTTGAGGTGATAGCGGCCGGGCGCGAGAGCGAAGCCTGTGGAGTACTGGATGTTCTTCTGGGCGACCTGCTGGTTGGCGTCGACGGCAAGTTTGACGTTGTCGCGGATGTTGCCAACGATGATGCCGGCGGCGTTCTTGACTTGGCCGACGACGTCGATGGTGGCCTTCGAGCGATCGCCATTTTTGAGGAAGGGAATGGCGGAGCCGGGGACGATAAGCGAGACGGGGACGAAGGCGCGGTTGCCGGGCTCGCGGAAGAAGAGGGCCTGAAGGTAGAGGGGGACGTCGGTAGCGGGCGAGTCCGAGCGCATCTGGTCGTCAAGGGCCTGCTCGCGATCTTCGGTCTTCTGGTGTTTGAAGTCCGCCGCGGCATAGTAACCGGGGCGGTAGTCGAGCTTGATGTCGGGGCGATTGACCTTGATGGTGAGGTGGCGGAAGGCGCCGTCGCGGGCGGTGTTGGCGGAGCGAAAGCCGAGGATGTAGTAGGCCTCGGTATCGTGCTGGACCTGGGTGAAGGCGGCGGAGAAGTCGTTCGAGTCCGAGAAGAACTTGCCGCCGGTGTCGGAGGCGAGGGTGCCGAGGGTCTCCTGCGAGCCGAAGTTGGCGTCAAGCTGCGACTGGTTTGCGCCGCCGTTGTACGCGGAGACGCCGCGCAGGGAGCCGGTGGAGGCGTCGCCGACGGGCGGCAGGGCCTGGAGGCCGCGGGAGTCGACGGAGTAGATGCTCATGTTGGCCTTCACGGCTTCGTTCGTCGCTGCGCGCATGCTGGCCTGGTTCTCGACGCCGTTGCGGGTGAGGCCGCCCGAGAAGTAGAGCAGGCTCTTTCTTTGATCGATGCGTTCGAGCGAGCGGGCGATGGATTGGATGGCGAAGAGCTCGCGATCCGTGTTGAGCGAGTTGTACTCGGTGTCGTCGACGGCGAAGGAGCTGGCGTTGTCGGCGGTGCCATCTGTCGTGCCGGTCTGGCCGCCGCCGGCGAAGCCAGTGCCTTCGGTGCCGTTGTACTTGCCGACGGCGCGGAGCAGGGTGGCCTTATCGGCAGTGAAGTCCTGGTCCATTGAGAGGCCGGTGGCAAGCGAGACGACGGCAACGAGGTCAGCCGGCTGCATCTGCGTGTTGATGTACTTCTGCGCAGCTTCGACCGAGCGGTCGATGTCCTCGGGCTGCATGGAGGAGAGATCGAAGAACATGACGATGAGGCGATGATCGCGGAGGGCGGCGGGCGCGGCGCCGAGGGCGGCGTTATTGAGCAGATCGGCGACGGACTTGGTGTCGAGGGCGCGGCCGGAGACGGTGTTCTTTTCGGCAAGGAGAGCGGCGGCGTCGACGCTCTGGAAGTCGAAGGTGGAGATCCGCTGCGGCTTGTTGTTTTCGAGGACCGTGAAGTCGGAGGCTTTGAGATCGCGGATGACGGCGCCGGATTTTTTATCGCGCGCGATGACGTTGGTGAGGACGATGTCGGTCTGGACGCGGAGGGTGAGGGTAGAGGAGTCGGGAGGCGGTGGTGGAGCGTCCTGGGCGCGGTTCGTCAGCGGCACAAGCGTTAGAAGCAGAGCGGCGAAGAGCGAGGTGCAGGATGGAAGGGTCATGGGTTAGAACCTGTACCGGGCGATGAAGAGGAGGGAGCGCTGGGCGGCGGTGCCGGTGACCTGGCCAAAGGTGGCGGAGTCGAGCGCCGTATTGATGCCGTTGTATTGGACGGTGTTGAAGACGTTGTTCGCGGTGACTCGGGCTTCAAAGGTGCGGGTGTCACCGAGGGAGACGGTGCGGGAGAGCGAAGCGTCTGAGGCGATGGTGCCGGGGCCGCGGATGGAGTTGCGGGAGGCGGTGCCGTAGCCATTGACGGGAGCGGTGAAGGCGGCCCTGTTGAACCAGTTGAGGACGTTGCCGTCGCCGGCTATGGGCGCGGCGAAGTTACGATCGGGGCGAAGGGTGAAGAGACCGCCGCCGGCGAGGGTTGCGGCCGAGGACTGATAGCTGGGGGTGAAGTAGGAGCCTGTGGCGAAGGTGAAGTCACCCGAGAGGGAGAAGCCGTCGAGCAGCTTAGAGGTGCGGTTGCCCTTCGAGAAGAAGCGGCGGTTGGGGCCGAAGGGAAGCTCAAGGACGTAGTTGCCGGTGAGGCGGTGGCGCTGGTCGAAGGAGGAGTTGCTCTCTTCGAGGTCGAGGCGGGCGTCGTTCTGGACGGTGGTGGTCGAGGCAGTGCCGCCGATCGATGAGGCGTCGTCGATGGAGTGGCTGTACTGGTAGGTGGCCTGGAGCGAGATGCCTTTCTGAAGGCGCTTGCGGGCGTTGACCGCAAGGGCGTTGAAGCGCGAGTTGGCGGCGGAATCCTCGTAGGTGAAGGCCTGTGCGTCCGGCGTCGTGACGGTGCTCGGAGTGTGGTTGGGCGCGCGAAGGACGTCGAGGTTGCCGCCAAAAGAGCCGTTATAGCCGACCGAGAGAACGACGCCGAGCGGAAGGGTTCGCTGGAGGTCGAGGTTGTAGATCTGCACGATGCCGAGGCGGTAGTCCTTGTTGACGGAGTAGTTGTTCTGGATCGGAGTAGTGGAGCAGCCGAAGCCGTTGGCAAGGGTAAGATTGGCGGCGACGCCCGGGGTCTCCGTAACGCAGCCGGTGTTGTTGTTGCCGGTGGCGACGACGTTGGTTTGCGTAAGGGCGAAGGGCGGCTGGAAGGCGAGCGACTGGGCGAAGGTGGCGAACTGGCCGGTGTTGTAGTTGACGCCATAGCCCGCACGGACGACGGTGTTCTTCAGGAATTTGGGCCGCCAGGCGACGCCGAGACGCGGAGAGTAGAGGGCGCGGTCGGGATTGACGAGCGAGCGCGGGAAGCGGCCAGAGAAGGGGCCGGAGCCGCCGGGCGTCACCGGTGTGACGGAGGTAAAGTCGCTGTTGTGGTCGAGGTTGACGAGGCGATTGTCCTTCTCGACATAGGGGGAGAAGTACTCGTAGCGCAGGCCGAAGTTAAGGGTGATGTCGGAGCGGAGGCGGAAATCGTCCTGAGCGTACCAGTCGTAGACGTCCGCGCGGAGGTGCGTCTTGGCGAGACCAGCCTGGATCTTGGTCTGCTGCGGCAGACCGAGCAGGAAGTCGGCGAAGCCGGAGCCGCTCGAGGGCTGCGCGACGGCGCCGGAGATGACGCCCGTGCGATCCGTGTTCGAGAGCGTGGCGAAGTCCGAAAAGGTGAAGGTGCCAAGCGGGTTGTTGCCGCCGACAGTATCGGCGTGGACGCGGCGGATGTCGACGCCGAAGCGCATGTTGTGCTTCTTGTGGCTGTACGAGATGAAGTCGGTGAACGAGATGGTCTGGTTGACGGTGTCGCGCGGGATGACCGGGTTGAGGCCGGTGAAGTTCGTGATGGAGATCGTAGGCAGGCCGTTATAAAACGCACCAACCGCACCCTGACTGGGGAGGTTAATGCCGGCCGCGCCGGCGGGATTGTTGCTGGTATCGGTGAAGTAGTTGCTGACCGTGGAGCGCGAGCGATTCCAGGTAAGCGTGGCGTTGTTCGTGAAGCGGCCGCGGCCAATGGTATAGCCAGCGGAGACGTTGTATCCGTCCGACAGGGTCGACCCGCCGAGCGGAAGAAAGACGTTGCGGGTATCGGAGGCCGAGTGCGAGTAGTTGGCGCCGGCGTTGATGTTCTGTCGAAGAGCGTTCGAGGTCTGCGAGGAACGACGGCCACCGCCGCCGCCGCCACCACCAAAGGCGCCGAAGGGGCCACCGCCGCTGTTGGCACCGAGGTTGCGGACGAAGCGGAGGTTGGCTTGGGTGCTGTTTGAGCCGGCTGTGGTGACGGTCTGGTAGTTGAAGCGCTGGGTGCCGGTGACGAGATTGGGCGCAGGATAGAGGGCGAGCAGGGCGGTCGCCTGGGGTGAGAGACGCTGGCCCGGAATGACGTTGCCGGCGAAGGGCTGGCCGGTGGCGGGATCATAAACGGGGGTGAGGGTGGGGGTGCCGCTGACGGTCTGGACGAGATCCGAAAAGTCGCCGCCACGCTCGGCGAGCGAGGGAACGGTGGCGTAGAGGTTCTCGGGCGTGATGTTGCGCTGACCAGCGAGGTTGAAGAAGACGAACTGTTTGGAGTTCGCCTTGACCAGGCCGGGGATGAAGGGCGAGCCGGCGAAGGAGACGCCGAAGCGGTTGTTGTTATACGCGGGTTTGCTGACGGGGGCGCCAGTGAGCGAGTACTGCGTGGCGTCGAGCGCACCATTGCCACCCTGGTAAAAGATCTGGCCGTGGGGCTTCGAGGGGTCGAAGCGGCCAAAGCCGCCGCGGCCGCCGCCACCGCCGCCGCCGCGGCCGCCCCCACCACCGCCGGGGCCACCGCCCGGACCAAGAAGGCCACCAAGCACGCCGAGGACGGCGCCGCCGAGGTCCGCGTTGCCCCCGCCGCTGCGGCGGGCCTGGGCAAGGGCGTCTTCGACGCGGCTGCGGATCTCGTCTTCGTTGAGGTTGGCGAGGCCGTTGGTCTGGCCGATCTGGCCATTGACGGCGACGGACTCCGTGGTGTCGCCGCCGAGACCGGAGATAGAGGGGAGCTGCGCGCCGGCGTTGCCGCTGCCGGCACTCGCGTCGATGCTCCCGCCGCCGGCACTGCCGCCGCTGGCAAAGACGCTAAGAGACTGCAGGCCGGAGCCGCCGCGGCCACCGAGGGCGTTGGTCAGGGCGCGGCCGAGCGCTGCCTGCTGAGGGTCGCTGGTGGAGGTGGCGGCGACGCGGGAGGCGAGCTGCATGGTGATGGTGACGGCCTGGTCCGGCTTGCCGCCGTTCTCGCTGGCGGCGTTGAGGAGGACCTCACGCGTCTCGTTGGCGAAGGCCGTGAGCTCGGCGCGAACAACGTAGCGGCCATTCGCCGGGATGGCCATGCGGAAGGCGCCCGTAACGTCGGTGGTGGTGGTGTAGCGACGTCCAGTGAGGGTGTTGGTGGTGGTGATGGCGACACCGGGAAGCGGGGTGGGACCGGCAACGATGGTGCCGTGGATGATGCCGCCCGTTGCGACTGGCGCCGAAGTCGTCTGCGATGAGGTGGCTTGGTCTGCCGTCGGGACTGCCGGGTTCGGGGTGCTGGTGGCCGGTTGCTGCGGCGGGAGAGAGGGTGTGGGTGCTTGGCCGGGAGTAGGCTGAGCGGCTGCAGCGGGTGGTAGCGCAGGGGTCTGTGCGACAGCGGGGAGCTGCAGGGCGAGCAAGGCGCTTAGGAGGCCGGGCAGGAGACGGGAAGGAGGGGTCATGGCTTGGTCGGAGGAGCAGGATCGCCGCTGGCGCGATGCGGATGGGTGTTGTTGAAGACGTGCAGCTCAGAGGGCAGGAAAGTGCCGTTCTTGAGCGCGCCGCGGCCAGCTACGGAGTCGCCGATCTTGATGTCGGCGAGGGTGATGCTTTCACCGGTAGGTGCATCCGGCTTCTTCGGCGAGGCGCCGGCGGCGGGTGGTGTGCCGAAGCCTGAGCCGCCGCCACGGCCACCGCGCCGGAAGGAGGTGGTCTCGTCGACAGTGATGATCTGCTTGACGTTGTCGAGGCGGAGGATGGTGAGCTTGAGGCTGTCGAGATCGATCGCCGTGATCTTGCCGGCGATGTAGGTCTTGCCGAGATCGGCTTGCGCGCGGCGCACCTCTTCGGCGTCGATGACACCGAGGAAGGCGGCGTGGAGGGTGTGGGTGGGAGCGTCAAGGATGCCGCCCGCGCCGACGCCATCTCCGACCTTGATGTCCGTGAACTTGGCGCTTCGCTGATCGTGAAGGACGCGCGTGTTATCGGTGGTAGTGACCTGGTAGGTCTCACCACTGATGTCTTTGAGGGTGAGGGCGGCGCCGTGGACGGCAGTGACGGTGCCACGCAGCATCTGGCCGCCGGGCAGGCGCAGGTCTCCGTCGTCCTCCTGCGCGCACAGAACGCGGGGAAGCAGAACGGTCAGCAGCAGCAGGGCGAGAAGGCCAAGGCGGTCAGCGCGCAGAGACTGCTGAACGGAGCTGGCGGGTGGCGAAGGCATGCGGGAGGTGCTCTGGGAGATCTGATGAAGCTTCAGATACAGACGAAGGCTGGACCGGAAAGACGCCGCCAACGCCTGAAAGTTGATCGTGCCGGCTGGTTGCGGTCGTCTAAACTAGCGGTATGCCGCAGATCTCCGCGACCACACGGCCGTCTGACGTTTCTGCAACGCCGCCGCTCGACGCGCATAGGGAGCAGCACTTCGACTCGGGTCAGGTGGTGCGGGATCTTGTGATCGGGCTGTCTGATGGGTTGACGGTTCCGTTTGCGCTTGCGGCGGGACTTTCGGGTGCGGTGTTGTCAACGCATGTGGTGGTGTTGGCGGGGCTGGCGGAGATTGCGGCGGGATCGATTGCGATGGGGCTCGGCGGATACCTGGCCGCTCGCGGCGATGCGGAGCACTACTGCGCAGAGCGACAGCGGGAAGAGCGAGAGATCAAGGAACGAACGCATGATGAGGAAGAGGAGATCTTCGAGATCTTTGAGCAGTATGGCGTGATGCGGGCAGAGGCAACGCCGGTGCTCGAGGCCCTGAAGCGCCGACCACAGGCGTGGGTGGACTTTATGATGCGCTTCGAGCTCGGCCTTGAAGAACCGGAGAAGGGCCAGGCAGCACGATCGGCGATGACGATCGCAGGAGCGTACGTAGCGGGCGGCCTCTTGCCGTTGACCCCCTATATGGCGCTGCAGGGAAATGCTGAGGCGCTTGCGATCTCTGCGGGGTTAACGCTAACAGCGCTGGCGATCTTTGGAGGGGTCAAAGGACGACTGACGGGGACTGGAACGATCCGATCGGCGATGCAGACAGCGCTGATCGGCGGCGTTGCGGCCGGGGTGGCCTTTGGTCTGGCTCGGTTCTTTAGCGGCCATTCGGGCTGAGTTCTGGAATCTTTCCGGAGCTGCGATGAGTCTGATCGAGTGCCCCTTCCGGCTAGGCTAGGATCGAGGGGTGAAAACGTTGAACCGCGGCCAGACCGAGGCGGGATCAGCGGCAGTGGGCAGTGAAATGCGTTCTGAGGCCTTTTTTACCGGCGCGCCAGAGAAATAGCTTGAGGCAGACGGGTCTATCCCGGGTACGATTCGACGAGGGTTCTATGCAGATTTCTTCCGTACGTTCTTCCGCTTCGAGCGCGGTGGCCGCGGCACTTCGATCCAGATTCCAGACGACCCGACAGGCGACCCTTGATCTATGCCGGACGCTGTCCGCCGAGGACATGATGGTGCAGTCAATGTCTGAGGCGAGCCCGGTTAAGTGGCATGTGGCCCATACCAGCTGGTTCTTCGAAACGTTTATTCTGCGTGAGTTTGTTGCGGGGTACGTGGCGTTCGATCCAGAGTACGTCTGGCTCTTTAACAGCTACTACAACTCGCTTGGAGACATGCCGGAGAAGAAGCTGCGCGCGTCGTTCTCGCGGCCGTCACTTGAGCGCGTGATGGCGTACCGGCGGCACGTGGATGAGGCAGTAGGGGCTTTGCTCGAGCGACCCGTGGAGATGGAGGTGCTGCGGCGGGTGCGGATGGGGCTTGAGCATGAGCAGCAGCACCTCGAGTTGATCGTCACGGACACCAAACACGCACTCTATACCAATCCACTGAAGCCCACGCTGCGGGATGAGGGGTGGCAGCCTGCGACGACGATCGCGCCGCCCGTGCAGTGGAGATCCTTTGCACCGGGGCTGGTCGAGATCGGTGTGACGCCGGATGCGACGGACATGGAGGCTTTTGCCTGGGACAACGAGACACCGCGGCATCCGGTCTACCTGGCGCCGTTCGCGCTGGCGAGCCGCTTGGTGACCTGCGCGGAGTACCTGGCGTTTGTGGACGAGAATGGGTACGGCCGGCCAGAGCTGTGGCTCTCTGAAGGGTGGACGACGATGCGCGCGGGCGGCTGGCAGGCGCCGCTCTACTGGCAGCGGGATGAGACGACGCGGTCCGGGTGGTCGATCTATACGGTGCATGGTGTGCGATCGCTGGATGATCTGAGCGAGACGCCGGTTTGTCATCTCAGCTTCTTCGAGGCGGATGCCTTTGCACGCTGGTCTGGGTGTCGACTGCCAACGGAGTTCGAGTGGGAGTTTGCTGCGGAGCCGGAGAGTGCGGCGGCGATCGCGTTTGGAACCTTGTTTGAGACGGGTGATCTGCAACCGGTGCCGGCAGCCGCCGGAGACGGGCTGCAACAGATGTTTGGCGATGTGTGGGAGTGGACACAAAGTCCATACACGGGCTATCCGGGCTATCGGCCGTTGCCAGGGGCATTGGGCGAGTACAACGGCAAGTTCATGTCGTCGCAGATCATTCTGCGAGGCGGATCGTGCGCGACGCCACGATCACACATCCGGGCAGCCTATCGGAACTTCTTTGGGCCGGCCACGCGGTGGCAGTTCTCCGGCCTGCGTCTGGCGAAAGATGTTGCGGCAGGTGCCGGCGCGTGAGTGCACAGGTTGAGGTGGTGCAGGAGACGCTGGTTGATGTGGTCAGGCAAGTGGTTAGCGAGGGCTTGATGGCTCCGCAGAAGAGCCTGCCGGCCTGGTTGTTTTATGACGAGCGCGGCTCGCACCTGTTTGAAGAGATCACGGAGCTTCCGGAGTACTACCTGACGCGGACCGAACGCGGCATCCTGGCGAAGTATGCAGCTACGCTGCCGGCACATCTGGCAGCAAAGGTCACGATAGCGGAGCTGGGCGCAGGTACGGCGACGAAGACAGGGCTCCTGCTGAAGGAGTTTGTTGCCTGGCATGGATCGGTGCTGTACCAGCCGATCGACATCAGCCCGAGTGCACTCGACGAAGCGGCGACCCTGCTTGCGGAGAAGGTACCTGGGGTGCGAGTAGCGCCGCAGGTCGCCAACTACATTACCGAGGAGTACACCCTTCGGCGGCCCGAAGGGCATAGCATTCTGGCGCTCTACATCGGGTCGAGCATCGGGAACTTTTCGCCCCGGGAGGCTACGGCGATTCTGTCGAAGCTTCGTGGGCATCTGGAGACAGGGGATGCTCTTCTGCTGGGCGTTGATCTCGCGCCGGGCGAACGAAAGTCTGTAGAGATGCTTCAGGCAGCGTACGACGACGCGGCCGGGGTGACGGCGGCCTTTAACCTGAACGTGCTGGTGCGGTTGAATCGCGAGCTCGGCGCGAACTTTGCACTCGATCACTTTGCGCATCGGGCTCGCTGGAACGCCGTCGAATCGCGGGTAGAGATGCATCTGGAGAGCCTGCGCGAGCAGACGGTGCAGATGGGCGATCAAATCGTGCCTTTTGCGAAGGGCGAAACGATTCATACCGAGAACAGTTACAAATTCACGCAGGACGCTCTGACGGCTCTCCTCCGGAACTCGGGCTTTGCACTGGATCACACCATGCGTGACGAGGATGAGCGTTTCGCCGTGGTGCTGGCAAAGGCCGTTTGAGCACGAGTGTCGCTCAGGTGCTCGCGCGATCGTAGCTGCCGCTCTTGCCGCCGCTTTTGCGGAGCAGGACGATCTCGCGGATGCGAATGCCCTTGTCGAGAGCCTTGGTCATGTCATAGACGGTAAGTGCGGCGATGGACGCGGCCGTCATAGCTTCCATCTCCACGCCAGTGCCGGCAAGGGTGGCGGCAGTGGCGGTAATGGCGATACCGCCGGTGACTATATCGGCGGTGACCTCGATGAAGCTGAGTGGCAGGGGATGGCACATGGGGATGAGCTCAGAGGTGCGCTTGGCGGCCTGAATCCCAGCGAAGCGTGCGATCTCCAGCGGATTGCCTTTAGGATTTTGCGGCAGGGCGGCGAGAACGGTGTCGGAGAGTTCGACAAACGCGGAGGCGACAGCTTCGCGGCGGGTAGCGGCTTTCGCGCTGACGTCGACCATATGGGCGCGGCCGGCGTCGTCGTAATGGCTGAGACTGTGCGGGACGTCGTTGTCAGTGGGCATGGTGTGAGGCTATCGCAGCAGAATGGAGATCGTCTCCGCGGGAGCGAAGTCGCTGGTGTGGTCGGCCGGTAGAAGCGCGTAGCCGTTGGCGCGGGCGTTTGCGGCAAGATCTCCTGAGCCTTGCCATGGGATGAGGTGGACGGTGGGAGCGGCGGGAGCCGAGGTAAGGCGTGCTGGAAGCAAGCGCGTCAGGCCGGGGCGAGCGGGAACAGCTTCCTTAAGCGTTGCCTGCGCGAAAAGCGGGCCGCGATCGACCTGGCCGGCCAGCGCGCGGAGCAGTGGGGCGACGAAGCAAAGAAAGGTAACCTGGGTCGAAATCGGGTTGCCGGGCAGGCCGAAGAAGAAGGTCTGCCGATGCGTAGCGGAGGCTGGCAGAGATCCGAAGACGACTGGCTTGCCCGGCTGCATGCGAACGCCCGTGAAGAAGAAGGCGGCGCCGGCGGAGGCGAGGGCAGGTTCGACCAGGTCGTACTTGCCCATGGAGACGCCGCCCGAGAAAAGGATGAGATCGCACGCACGTGCCGTTGCAAGTGCGTGGCTGAGGGCCTCAGCGCGGTCAGGAACGATGGGCAGGCGGACCGGCTCGCCACCAGCCTCAGTGACCAGCGCAGCGAGCATGTAACTGTTTGAGTTGCGAATCTGGTGAGGCTCCGGAGATTGATCGAGCTCGACAAGCTCATCACCCGTGGCGAGGATGGCGACGCGCGGCCTGCGAAAGACGGCAACATGGTGGGCTCCGAGCGAGGCGGAGATGGCAATGGCGGAAGCGGCAAGCAGGGTGCCGGGTGCGAGTGCCGCTTGCCCGAAGCGGATCTCGGCGCCTTGCGGAACGATATTCTGGCCGGCGATGGGAACGTAAGTTTCAGGAATGGTGAGCTGATCGGTTCCTGACACGACGGCGTGCTCGACCATGAGGACAGCATCTGCGCCGGGTGGGACAGGTGCTCCGGTCATGATCTCGACGGCCTCCGCAGCGGCAAGCGCCGGCCCGGACCAGTGTTCGCCCGCCCGCACCTGGCCCACGATCGATCGATGTGAGGGCGCGCCCGAGCGAAGCGCGAAGCCATCGCGGGTGGACCGGCGAAACGGTGGCTGATCGCGATCTGCGAGCACGGCACGCGCAAGCACCCGGCCATGGGCGGCGAGCAGCGGCAGATGGTCGATCTTCAAATCGGAAGCGGTAGAAGCCTTCTCGAGGACGAGGTCAAGAGCGTTCTCGAAGCCGAGCACGAGATCCATATCTCATGCGGATGCGCGTCGCGGGCAGGAAGAAGCCCCGGACGGATCCGGGGCTTCAGGTGTTTGATTGCAGCTCTTCTATTTCTTGCCGGCTTTGTAATTGGATTTCACCTGCGCGCCGATGCCGGTCAAGATGGCCTTGACCTCTTCGGCACGCGGACCTGTCGGGGCGAGTTCGAGGTACTGCTGATAGGCCTCGACGCAGCCCGGAGGCGCAGTGATCTTCTGCGTCTTCGAATCGACCGATGCCTTGCCGATCAGGGCCTGGCCCTTGATATAGTAGGCATCGGCGCGCTTCGGATCAGCGGCGATGGCCTTGTCAGCGGCCACTGCCGCATCATCGGTCTTGCCGGCGTTATAGAGTGTAGCGGCTTCATTGAAGAGGTACATGCCGGCGTTTGAGGGCTGTGCCTTGGCGGCGGCGTCATAGGCATCTGCCGCATCCTTGGTATTGCCGCTCTTGGCAAGAACCTGGCCGAGCTGATTCTCTGCAGCCGCGGTGGTCTCGGGGCTAGGCTTCTTCGCCGCATTCGCGAGGTCAATCGCCTTCTTGTACGAGGTGGCGGCGTCGGTGTACTTGCTGGTAATGGCAGGATCGTTGGTTGGCTTGCTGGCTGCTTTTGCGGCCTTTGAGGCGGCATCGGCGGAGCCGGCTTGGGCATCACCGAGCGCTACCCAGAGAATGGCTTCATCCGGCTTTTGCGTGGTGGCCTGCTGCATGGAGGTGATGGCGGCGTCGTAGTTGCCGGCCTTGGTATCGGCGCGGGCCTGCACCAGGGAGGCGTTCAGATTCGCAATCTTGCCGTTGGCGGCGACGGCTTCGGCGTTCTTCTTCCGGTACTCTTCGAGGTTCTTCTTCTCTTCAGGCGTCATCTTGTCGATGTAGGCCTGGCGCGTCATGTCGAAGTTGGCGACAGCGTCCGTGTCTGCCTTGACTTCGAGGCTTTCGATGAAGTCGAGACTTTTGTCGTCCTGGAAGACAATGGCAAGGTAGTTGCCAGGAGCAATGCCGCTGCCCTTGTAGTCACCGCTCGCGTCCAGAGGAAAGCTGTAGGCGTATTTGCGGGTCTTTGCATCACCGGCCTTGTCGGTTGTCAGTTTGATATCGCCCCGGGTGACGGGCTGTCCGATAGCGTTTTGAACGTGGCCGTGAATGCTGCCGGCTGCCTGCGCACCGGCAAAGCCGGGCAATACCATGAAGCCAATGGCCAGAAGGCAAAGTGCGAGTACTGTGCCCAGCTTCCCTGCGTACCGTTTCATTCGTTTGTCTCCACTCTCAAAAAGTCGCTCCGCGCGCAGTCTGCATTCTAGTCGCAGATGCGCGGTCGGGGTTGATGCTACGCCTGCCGGATCGGCTCCGCGTAGGGAATCGGGTCGGTCATACCAGCCTCGCGAAAGGCGCGAAGCCGAAGCACGCAGCTCTCGCAGACACCGCAGGCGACCTGCTCGCCGGAATAGCATGACCAACTTACATGGAAGGGAGCGCCGACTTCAACCCCAAGCGCAAGGATCTCCCGCTTACGCAGATGGAGCAGCGGCGTTTCGACACGGATCGTCCCTTCGCTGGTGCCGACGGCGATCAGCTGGTTGAAGGCCTGGTAGTACGCCGGCCGGCAGTCCGGATAGCCGGAGCTATCCTGCTCGACTGCGCCGATCAGCACGGAAGCGGCGCCGAGGACCTCGGCCCAGCTGACGGCGGCGGCGAGAAAGTGGGCGTTGCGAAAGGGGACATAGGTGACCGGGATGCTGGCGCCGATGGTGGACTCTTCGGCGGGAGCGTCGGGGATGGCAATACTGGTGTCAGTAAGGGCGGAGCCGCCAATGCGCCGGAAAAGGTCGATCTTCAGGTGCAGGAGGTCGCGTACGCCTACGGCCTGCGCAATCTGCTGTGCGGCCAGGAGCTCTCGAGCTTCGGTTCGCTGGCCGTAGCTGAAGTGCACCGCGAAGAGATCATGATCCCGGGCGGCAAGCGCAGCGCAGACACAGGAGTCCATGCCGCCAGAAAGGCAAAGCACGGCACGCGGACGACCAGATGCGGAAGAGATGGAGTGCGACGTCACTGGCTGCGCGCCTCAAAGCTTTGTAGGTGAAAGATGATGGTGCCCCAGAAGAGTTTCGCCTGGATCTGCACAGGCAGGTGACGGGCGTCGTCCGTGTACCAGATATGGATGGTGCCGCGATTGCGAACGACGCCCTCTTCAGCAGTGGGCTGAACGCGGATCGTCTGAAAGGTACCAGCAGGTGTTTTGATCTCTTCCTTACCTTCAACCTTCATGGTGACGGTTACGGTGCGCATGGCGTCGGCGAGGGGGAAGCCGAACTTCTGCCCGACAAGAAGTGGCTGGCTGGCGGCGTAGAAGATCCCGGAGAGCGAGTCGGTGACGCAGGCGGGAACATTGGCCGAGAGCTGCTTCTGTGTGCCTTTGACGAGGTTCCGTTCAGTTTGGTTCTGGCGGCCGTGGCCGTAGTCGAAGGTGAGGTCGCTTGAGACCTTGCGGCGGCCTTCCTGGATCTGCTTGGAGAAGCCTGTCGAGCAGCCAGTCTTGACGTCAAAGCCGGACTGGAACTTGTCGATGACAGGGAAGAGCATGGTGGTGGCGCCGATGGTATCGGCTGTGGCGGAGATGCGTTCCGTTGTGCCCTGCTGGTCCAGTTGGAAGACAGCGGTGCCCGCGGTAAAGACGCGCCAATCAACCGCGTAGGTCAGCGTGAGGTGCTGCGGAAAGGGAGAGCTGGGTGGCGGCGGCTGCAGGGTGGGAATCACAACCGGCTGCGGCGCGGGACGCGGGCCGAGAAGCTGGGCGGAGAGTGCAGCTGCGGTCAGCAGGGGAAGCAGTGCGGCGACGGTCTTAGGTGGAAGTTGGGGCAGGGCGAGTCTCACAGGATCGAGCTGGATAGGTTTCGGGAGTGGTCAGGCGTGTCTCAAGAGCAGCAGACGCAGCAGAAGTGCGAGATAGATCGCGGCAGCACCGATACTGGCATTGTACTCGCGGTGATGCAGGTATCGCTCGCGCGAGAAGGTGCCTGAGGGCGCGCTCGTGGGGGCAGGCGTGATGCGTGGAAGAAGGCGCGGGACTGCCCTCGCGTAGGCCTCGAAGGAGGGAAAGTGGTCGCGCAGAAACTGCTCTTCGGACCGGATCGTCGGCAGGTAGATGGCAAAGAAGAGCGTCGTGAGGAGACCGATGAGGATCCAGCTCTCGGAGGCAGCGGCAAAGCCAAAGGCGATGAGCATGGAACCGAGATAAAGGGGATTGCGCGTGTAAGCGTAGGGCCCGGTCGTGGTGAGTTCCTGATTCTTTTTCACATAGCCGGCGGCGTACCCTCGCAGCCAAAGGCCAGGAAGCACAAGGGCGAGGCTGACGGCGAGGCTCTCCCAGCCGGGCCGAGCGAGAAAGAGGAAGATCGCCGCGAAGACGAAGCCAAGAGGGACACGAATGCGACGCGCGATGCGCTGCCAGCTCGATCGATCGCTCACGGGCGTCGCTCCGCTGAACCCTCGTGCAGAAGATCGAGGGCGGCTCCGAGAACCATTTCAGTGGTGATGTGCAGAAGACCTCTTTCCGTCGCGGCGTGGCGACTGTGGTCCGTGATGCTTGAGGCATGGCGAAAGACGCGAGCTGGCGTGTTGCGAGGACCGGTACGTGCCGGATCGGTGGGACCAAACAAGGCAAGCACGGGTCGACCGAGGATGGCGGCCAGGTGGAGCGGACCGGTGTCTCCAGCGAGGACAAGTGCGGCGCGGCGGGTAAGAGCGATAAGCTGCGAAAGATCGGTGCCGATGGCTTCTGCGCTGCTCTCTGAGGCTTGGACGACAGCCGCGGCGAGCGCGTCCGCGGCGTGGAGGCTGTTGACCAGAACCCTGTAGCCGGCGCGCGCAAGATGCCAGGCGATCCTGCCGAATCGATCGGCCGGCCACTGCTTGGCGCCCCATCCGGCCTGCGGCACAAGCAGAACAAATGGCTGAGGCTTGAAGGCGTGCTGCCCTTCCCACCAGGCCTCGGCGACGGGATCTGTAGGCAGCACGACAGAAGCGGGCTTGAGCGAAAGGCCGGTTGCTGCGGAGAGAAGCTCAGCGGCTCCATCCGTGACATGGGTCGCGGAGAGCGCAACGCGCCGGCTGTAGAGCAGGCGGGCCGGCGCTTCGCGCGGATAAGCCGAGCCTACAAACTCGGTGGCACCGGCGAAGCGACCGATCACGGCGGAACGAATCGAGCCCTGTAGATCAAAGCAAAGATCGTAGGCGCCGGCGCGAAGATCAGAGCGGAGCGCCAGCACGGAGCGGACCGTCTTCGGTGAGAGCGGTTGTTGCTTCCACAGTCGCGTCTCAACCGAGTGAAGTTGATCGAGATGCGGCGCGTGACCTGTGCTGTCGCGAAGCAGCGGCTGCCAGCGGGGTTCGACCGCCCAGGTCAGATGCGCCGCCGGCAGAGCCGCACGGAGCGCCGCCACGGCCGGCAAAGCATGCAGAATATCGCCCATGGCGCCGATGCGAATTAGAAGGACGCGCATGCCGGCTAGCAGCTCCGCGGCGGACAACGGTCGCGCCGGCGATCGTGTCGTCGATCCAGCCTGCCCGCCATGCTGATGAGCTGTTCAAGCACCGTGCGTTCATCGATAAACGTCACCAGGAGTTCGGGCACGAGCAACGGGCCGAGCTCGTCCAGGCGCACGCGCATGCCGGCACTGAGCTTGACGGAATCTTTCTCTGTCGTGATGAAGCCATCCGCTCCGGCATGGCGCGCCGCTCTGAGCAGGCGATCGACGTCGCGGCCTACGTAGCGGTGATGATCGGGAAAATTGAGCAAGGCGGCGGGTTCGACGGCCTGCTGACTCAGCATGGTGCGAAAGTTTTCCGGTCGGGCGATGCCCGAGAAGGCAAGTGGCCGTTTCGGTGGAACAACCGCTGAAGCGGAGAAGCGCAGGATCCGCCGAATCTGCCATATGGCGGGCGGTCCTGCTTCGCGCGTAAGCACGGTGATGAAGTCTCGAAGCGACTCGGCCTCCTCTTCGCGCAGCACAATGATGTCAGCCTTGCACAAGGCGGTGAGCGGCTCGCGCAGATTGCCCGCGGGGAGCAGCACGTCATTAACGTCTTCCCGCGTCAGCAGAACGATATCGAGATCGCGCGCGAGCTGCCGATGCTGAAAGCCATCGTCCAGCAGATGAACGATCATGGCGTGTTCCGGATCGCCCTGCGCCATCAGACCCGCCTCGTAGCGATTGGCACCGACGTAAACCGGGACTCCCGAGCGCTGAGCGAGCAGCAGGGGCTCATCGCCGTAGCGCAAGGCATCGCCCTCCGGGTCAACGCGCTCTACTAGCTTCGCCGTGCGCTTGTAACCGCGGGTAAGAATGCGCACGGCATACTCGCGCTGATGGAGAATGCGGGCAAGCGCGAGCACGACGGGCGTCTTGCCAGCACCCCCGGCCGAGATGCTGCCGATACTGATCACCGCACTCTCGAGCGACCGGCGCCGGTCGCGATGCCGCGTCTCCAGCCAGCGTTCCAGACGCAGACCCGCAGCATAGACCGGGACCAGCGGCATAAGAAGATGGCGGCGCAGCGTCACGCCGTCTGCCCAGAGGTCGTGAGCCAAGGGGCGAGCGCCTCGAGACAGCGCGCCGTCGCACCAGCCTGCGAGAGGAAGACCCGGCGGCCGCGCTCTCCCATCGCCCGCATCTCCGATTCTCCGCGTAATGCTTCCACAAACACAGCGACGGAGAGGCGGGTGTCGGGATCAAGCAGCCGGATGGCCGCACTCGCCTGCATCATGGTGACGATCTCACGAAAGTTTTCAAAGGACGGTCCCATTATCACCGGAACGCCGAACCGCGCGGGCTCGAGCGGGTTGTGGCCTCCTGCGTGGATGAGGCTGCCGCCGAGAAAGGCCGCGGTTGCCAGGCCATATACACCGGCAAGATCGCCAATAGTGTCGAGCACGATGACGTCGCCGCCGCGAAGCGGAAGCGTGGCGGCAAGAGCCGAGGCGCGGTGTACTTTGAAGCCGCGAGAGGCTGCCAGTGCGGCAACAGGGGAAAAGCGCGGCGTGTGGCGTGGAGCCAACAGAAGGATAGTGCGGGGCAGAGCCTGCAGCACCTCCGGCCAAACCTCCAGCAGTTGAGCTTCTTCGCCGTCCAGCGTACTGCCGGCAACCAGCATGGTCGAGCCGGAGGGCAGGGCGGCCCGTAGAGCATCGAACACCGGCCCTTGCGGCGCGGCCTTGACGTCATATTTCAGGTTGCCGGTGACGCGAACACGTGCGGCCGGTATGCCGATCGCACGCAGGCGAGTGGCAGTCTCCTCGCCCTGCGCGAGAAAGAGCTCGACCGGCCGAAGAATCGGCTGCCACAACCGCCGCAGGCGGAGGTAGCGCGGGAACGAACGATCGGAGATGCGGGCGTTTACGACGGCGATGTGTGCTCCGCTCTCGTGGCTCTCGCGGATGAGGTTCGGCCAAAGCTCGCTTTCCATCAGCAGCACCAGCCGCGGCTGCAGCACGCCAAGGAAGCGACGAATCAGAACAGCAAAATCGAGCGGCAGATAGAAGACTGCATGGTGAGGAAAGCGTTGCTGGGCGATTCGCTGCCCGGCCGCAGTCGTAGTCGAGACAGCGACTGCATAGGCCGGAAACGCGCGCTCCAGAGTGGCAATCAGCTCCGCTGCGGCAAGCACCTCGCCAACACTGACGGCATGTAACCAGACCACCGGGCGGCCGGCAAGCGTTGCGGCGAGACTCGCTGGTACGCGCCCGAGCCGCTGAGACAAACCCTGACGATAGCGTCCGCTGGTCACCAGGCGCAGCAGCCAGAAGGGCGAACCGACCACCAGCACCAGGAACAGCAGCAGACTGTACAGCGGCAAATCAGGCTCCCTGGCGATTGATCTCCCGTGCGCTTTACCGGAGTCGCCATCGCCGATGATAATCAAAACTGCACGATCAGGTCTGTGACGACGCAGCCTTTTCGCAGCTCAGCCGTCCCTCTTGATCAGCATGCGTTCTGCTTCGACCAAGTCCCGTTTGTTCTATGGCCTCGTGCTTGCCACGATGACGGCGAGCGCCCCATGCGCGCATGCGGCCGACAAAAAAGCTCCGCCAGCCCGGCCGGCTGCGCAGTACATCACCTTTGACACGCACGAGAAGGAGCACGTCACCGTTGCGGCCGACCCCTGCGATGATCCGAAGAACTGTGACTTCTTCCGCCTGCCCTACATCCAGCACGGCTTTCTGCCGGTGCGCGTTGTCGTGACGAACGATGGCGACAAAGCTCTGTCGCTCGACGATGTGCGCATCCAGTTCATCTCCGAGAACAAGGACGTAATCCCGGCGGCTACGCTCGAAGACATCAATCGCCGCCTCTTCTCGCGGCGGAGTGCACAGGGCACGAAGATCCCGGGTATGCCGTATCCCGTAACGATCCATCACGCGCCGGTCGATAAGAAGGTCACGCAGGATGACAACGACTTCGGCTTTCCGGGCACCACGGTGAACCCGCACGCATCGCTTTCGGGATACCTGTTCTACGACGTTCGCGAGCTCGACGATCCGGCCATGCGCGGCGCGGAGATCTACGTCAAGGAGATCAAGCCGGTCGGCGGCGGTCAGCAGCTCTTCGCCTTTACCATTCCGCTCGACAAATGGCTCGCCGCGCAGCCCAAGAAAGATAAGAAGCCCGCCTTGACGCCAGCGGACGATAAGAGCTCCACGGCGTCCGACGACAAGAAGTAGCCCCGGTGCGCTGCTTGGCTCCCAGCTGCTCGGCGCCGTGATCCCGTATCCTAGAGGTACTGGAGCGACCCGATCCGATGCACACCGATCCACTTCGTATCCGCCTCGCCACGCCGCAGGACGTCCCCACCATCCTTGGCTTCATCCACGAGCTCGCCATCTACGAGCAGGAGCCGGATGCTGTGCGGGCTACAGCGGCGGATCTGCATCGCGACGGCTTCGGCCCGGTGCCACGCTTCCATGTCTTCCTCGCGGAGTGGCTGGGCCAGCCGGCCGGCTTCGCCCTCTACTTCTACAACTACTCCACCTGGCAGGGACACCACGGCATCCATCTCGAAGACCTGTACGTTCACCCCCAGTTTCGCAAGCGCGGCATCGGCAAGGCGTTGCTGGCGAAGGTGGCAGGCGTTGCCGTCGTTGAAGGCTGCCCGCGGCTCGAGTGGAATGTGCTGGACTGGAACAAGCCAGCCATCGACTTCTACTACGAGATGGGAGCGCAGATGAGCACGGATTGGCGCATCATGCGCGTCACCGGGCAGGCTCTCTGCACGCTGTCGGAGCGATGCCCATAATGCCTTCTCGCAAAAAGATTCGCGTAATTGGCGGTGGCCTGGCAGGGCCAGAGGCGGCCCTGCAGGCAGCGTCGCGCGGCTGCGAGGTTGCGCTCTACGAGATGCGGCCAGAGCGTTCGACCGAGGCGCACCAGACCGCCGACTTTGCCGAGCTCGTCTGCTCGAACTCGCTCAAGAGCGAAAGCGAGTTCTCCGCGCCATGGCTGTTGAAGCAGGAGATGCGACAGGCCGGCAGCTTTCTTCTGCTCGATGCCGACGCCACGGCCGTGCCCGCCGGTCACGCTCTCGCCGTGGACCGCGCAGAGTTTTCCCGGCGTGTCGCCGAGCGCATTGCCGCCGAGCCCTGCATCACCGTCCATCGCAAAGAGGTCACGTCGCTTGATGAGACGGACGCCGACACCATCACCATCCTCGCCAGCGGGCCGCTTACGAGCGCGCCTCTTGCTGCTGAGCTCCAGCGACTCACCGGCGCGGATCACCTTGCGTTCTACGACTCCATCTCGCCCATCGTAGATGCCACAACGATCGACATGGAGAAGGTCTACTTCGCCGCGCGCTGGGACAAGGGCACAGCCGATTACATCAACTGTCCGTTTACCAGGGAAGAATACGAGCGCTTTCTCGATGCGCTTACCTCCGCCGAGAAAATCGAGGCGAAGGCCTGGGAAGCTCTTCCCGCCGACACCAACCCCACCCATCTCGCGGAAACACCGGGTGCCTCAGGTCACGCTTCTAAGACGTGGGTCCCCGTCCCACCTGAAACACTCTCCGGAGTGCCTCCCACGCTCCAGTACTTCGAGGGCTGCCTGCCCATCGAGGAGACCGCCCGCCGCGGTCGCGACACCCTGCGCTTCGGCCCCATGAAGCCCGCCGGCCTGACCAATCCCAAAACTGGCCGCTGGCCCTACGCCGCCGTGCAGCTGCGGCAGGAAAACCTGCGCGCCGACTCCTACAACATCGTCGGCTTCCAGAACCACCTGAAGTTCGGCGAGCAGGCGCGCGTCCTTCGCATGATTCCCGGTCTCGAGCACGCCAGCTTCCTGCGCTATGGCCAGATTCATCGTAATACCTACATCCACGCGCCCTCGTTGCTGACCGAGACCCTGCAGCTGCGGTCCCACGCAAACATCCTCGTCGCCGGTCAGCTGAGTGGCGTTGAGGGCTACACCGAATCCATCGCCAGCGGTCTGCTCGCCGGTCGCTACGCCGCCGCACTCGCCCACGGCGAGCAGCCCACGCCGGCGCCTCGACTCAGCGCGAACGGCTCGCTCACCCACTACATCACCCATGCCGACACTAAACGCTTCCAGCCGGCAAACATAACCTTCGATCTCCTTCCGCCGCTTGAAGACGATCTGCGGAAGAAGATCCGCGACAAGAAGGAACGGCACCGGCTGCAGTGCGAGCGAGCCCTGGGGGCATGGGCGGAGTGGCTCACGGCTGCCATGGCCGTCAGCGTCTAGCGACGTCGTCCGCGCATCAGAGCAGATCATGAACTCGCATCCGATAAAGACCCTTCAGCTTGCTGGTCACACGGTCTCCGCCATCGGCCAGGGCACGTGGAACATGGGAGAGAGTGCGAAGGCAAGGCAGGCCGAGATCACCGCTCTCCGCCGTGGCCTTGAGCTCGGCATGACCATCATCGACACAGCAGAGATGTACGGCAGCGGACGATCGGAAGAGCTGGTTGGCGAGGCCATCCGCGCCCTGCGCGCGCAGGTCTTCCTGGTGTCTAAGGTCCTGCCCTCGAACGCCTCACGCAAGGGCACTATCGCCGCGTGCGAAAGGAGCCTGAAGCGGCTCGGGACCGATCACCTCGAGCTCTACCTGCTGCACTGGCCAGGCAGGGAACCGCTCGCGGAGACGGTCGCTGCCTTCGAGCAGCTTCGTACCGAAGGCAAAATCCTTGCTTGGGGCGTCTCAAACTTCGACGTCGCTCTGCTCGAGACGCTATCAAAGCTCACAAGAGGTTCCGAGTGTGCCACGAACCAGGTTCTCTACAATCCGGAGTACCGCGGCATCGAATTCGATCTCCTGCCGTGGTGCTTTGATCGAAAGATGCCAGTGATGGGCTACTCACCGGTAGGCCAGGGCGGTGATCTGCTTCACTCCGCGTCGCTTGCCGAAGTCGCCGGCCGCCACAATGCCAAACCCGCACAGGTCGCGCTTGCCTGGGCACTCCGCCAGCACAATCTCTGCGTCATCCCGAAAGCTGGCACCGTAGCGCACATCGAAGAAAACGCCGCCGCAGCAGCCCTGCAGCTGACGGACATCGATCTTGCCGAGCTCGATCGCGCGTATCCTGCACCCCGTCGTAAGGTGCCGTTGGCGACGCTCTAGGTGTGGCGTATCACGATGCCTCTTCGGACTAGACTTCTTAGGCACAGAGCAATTGTTCAAGCTTTGCGAGCAGAGCAGCGGTCGTGTCCCGTCGAAGCATGAAAGGGCAACGATGGACCATCGTTGCCCTTAGGTCCAGACTTAACTCGTGCCCTTTGAAGATTTTAGCCAGAAAGTGTAGGGGGGGTATGGGTCTGTTACCCGGCCTTCTTCTTGTTGCGCGCCTTCACCTTGAACCAGATCGGGCTGCCGATAAAGCCGAAGGCCTCGCGGATCTGGTTGGCAAGAAAACGCTCGAAGGAGAAGTGCAGCTTCACGTCCTTGTCGGTGAAGAGCACGAAGGTGGGCGGGGCTACAGCGGCCTGCGTCATGTAGTAAATGCGCACCCGCTTTGCCATCGGGACCGAAGCCTTTTGGAAGTCAACACGATCGAGGAAGCGGTTCATCTGCCCGGTGGAGACGCGCTTGCGCCGCTCGCGCGCTACCAGCTCCACCTTCTTGAACACCTGTGTGACGTTGATGCCCTCTGACGCGGAGATGAACAAGAGCGGCGCGTAGTCCAGGTACTTGAGTGCGTGCCGCACCTGCTCTTCGTAGACCTTCGGATCGACTACCGGCTTGCCATCGTAGAGCCGCATGCCGTCTGGACCGGCGGTCGTCATCAGGTCCCACTTGTTGACGACGACAATCACACTGCGGCCACTCTCATGCGCGTAGCCGCCAATGTTCGCGTCGAGTGCGGTAACACCCTCGGTGGCATCGATCAGCAGCAGGCTCACGTCAGCGGCCTCGAGATGTTTGCGCGCCATGATGACCGAGAGCTTCTCGGCCATGAGCTTGGTCTTGCCTTTGCGCCGAATGCCCGCAGTATCGACGAAGCGGAAGCTATGCCCACCGCGCTCGACTACCTCGTCTACGGCGTCACGCGTTGTGCCCGCGATCGGCGAGACGATGGCGCGGTTCGAACCCGTGAGCGCATTCAGCAGCGTGCTCTTGCCCACGTTCGGGCGGCCGATGATGGCAATCTTGGTCTCGGTCTGTACGAAGTCGCCGTGCGTGCGCAGCGTGCGCGGACGCGGTGCCTCACCCTCATCCTCCGCATCAACTTCAGAGTCGACGGGGGCATCCACCGGCCCGTCCTCATCTTCTTCCTCTTCGTCCTCGATGGTGAGCATGCGCTCGGGTTCGAGCTCAAGCGCCGCGGGAAGGACGTCGAAGACGTCGTCCAGCAGATCACCGATACCGGAGCCGTGCTCGGCGGAGATCGGCACCACATTCTTGAAGCCGAGGCGGCGAAAGTTCTCGGCAGAAGGTAGCAGCTCGGCGGTATCCATTTTGTTGACCGCCAGAAAACACGGCTTGCCCCCGCGCAGCAGTAAGCGCGCCAGTTCCATATCGGGAGACGCGAGCTCGGTGCGGCCATCCACAACCATGACGATGGCGTCCGCCTCGTCGAGCGCGACCTGTGCCTGCCGGAAGATCTCACTGGGAATGAGTGCTTCGTCGTCCGGAACCACACCGCCGGTGTCGACAAGGCGAACGTCACGGCCGCTCCACTCCACCTCGCCGTAGATGCGGTCGCGCGTAATGCCTGGTTCGTCGCCCACGATCGACCGCCGTGTGCCGGTGAGACGATTGAAGAGCGTCGACTTGCCAACGTTGGGTCGGCCGCAGATAGCGACTAGCGGAAGCGAGTTGTTGTACTCAAGATCGGGATCAACACCGAGGCCGCCACCGACACCAACCTGGTTGCGCTTCTTAGCGGCCGAGTTGCTGGCGAGAGATGTGGTCAGATCGTCGCTGATGCGCTCGGCCTCGCGCCATTGCTGCTCGTCGAGATCGGCAGCGGCACGGGGGCGATTGGCAGAGATGCGGCCGGTCGTGCGCTTGGGCGACGTGCCGTCAGGCGCGATGGTTTGCTTCCGCTCGAACTCGGGCGAGCGACGCGGCGTCTTTGCGGCACGCTCAGCAGCGGCTTTCTTAGTGGCAAGCTTCTTACGAAGCTTCGGCGCCACGGCCCCGGTGACGGCGCCGCCGGTCTTTTTCTTAGAGGGATTCTTCCCAAGCTTCGGCCGCGTGCTTGCCTGCCGGTGCTTCTTGCCCATTCGCTTCTTCTCTTCGCGCCTCGGTGCCATGGTCCTTCGCTGCCTCTTATCTCCTAGAGTAGACGTGTTTGCCGCGTAGCTCTGCTCCAGCGGGTTGGTCTATCCCGAGTGCCGGTGAAAGCGGGGGCGAAGATACGGCATATCATCAAGAAAGCCCTTGTGTCGTCCCCCTTTCAGATCGTGTCTTCTTCGCTTCCGGAGCCGGAGGAGAGCCGGCTTGTGGAGGCAACGCGCAAGCTGCCAACGCTGCACGCCTTCTTCTCGCCGGGTGGCCTGCTGTCGAAGTCGTCGCTCGCATTT
Organism: uncultured Acidobacteriaceae bacterium; assembly: GCA_964235665.1. Lineage (GTDB taxonomy): Bacteria > Acidobacteriota > Terriglobia > Terriglobales > Acidobacteriaceae > Edaphobacter. The sequence goes on along the minus strand of CAXSAY010000002.1, from coordinate 867,291 downwards.
GAGCATCGGCCGGGACAGTACGAGATGGCAAAGGCAGTAGAGGCGGCGCTGAAGGACAAGCGCCGCTTGATCGTGGAAGCAGGAACAGGTACCGGGAAGACGCTGGCCTATCTGCTGCCGGCATTGCGGCTGGCGCGAGAGACGGGGCAGCGGGTGATCGTCTCGACCGGGACTAAGAATCTCCAGGAACAGCTTTATTTCAAGGATGTTCCGTTTCTGGAGTCCGTGCTGGCAGAGAGTGGGCCGCTCAAGGTCTGTTACATGAAGGGCCGAGCGAACTACTTGTGTCGCCACAAGCTGTATGCGTTGCGGGACGCGCCACTGCTGACCGGGCTTGAAGAGATCGCGCAGTTTCATGCGATCTCGAAGTGGGAGCGGACGACGGAGACGGGCGATCGCGCGGAGATCGACGCGCTGCCGGAGCACTCGCCATTGTGGCATAAGCTCGACGCGCGGACGGAGGCGTGCCTGGGAACGACGTGCCCGGACTGGGAGCGCTGCTTTATCACCACCATGCGGCGAAAGGCGCTTGAGAGTGAGCTGATCATCGTCAATCATCACCTCTTTTTCGCGGATCTTTCGATCAAGCAGCAGGCTGGTGGGGCGCCCGATGCGGGGATCCTGCCGGAGGCGTCTGCAGTGATCTTCGACGAGGCGCATGACTTGGAGGATGTGGCCAGCAACTACTTCGGCATTGGACTCTCGACCTCGCGTTTTGAGGAACTCACGCGCGATACAGAGATGCTGTTACGAGCGAAAAACGCGACCAGTTCGGGGATCGAAAGCGCGCTCGGGACGGTGCGGGATCGAGCACGGTTGTTCTTCGCCGCGCTGCCAGCAGCCGATAGTGAAGGGTACGGAACGGCGGGTGTCGGACGCATGCCATTTACTGAGCGGGCGGATTTCCTTGAGAGCTCGGGGGATGTGTATCTGTCGGTTTTGAATGCGCTGCAGCGGCTGGAGGGAGAGCTCGACCAGCTGAAGAACGTGGAGGAGGCACCAGGACTGCGGAAGCGCGCGACGGATATACGAACGCACCTGAAGTTTCTGCTGGAGTCCGAGGACAAGAACACGGTGTTCTGGATCGATCGACGGGCGGCAGGAGGGGTGCGAGCGGCCGGGCGTGGGGCCGGGGCGGGGCAAGGGGCATTTCACACGCATCTGCAGGCGACGCCGATCGATGTTTCGGAACTGCTGCAAACTACGCTGTTTGAAGCATTTCCTGCAGTCGTACTGACAAGCGCGACGCTGACCGTGGCGGGAGCAGACGGGAAGCCTGGATTTCAGCACATCTCTGAGCGGCTGGGGTTAGCGTTCGCGCGAGAGCTGGTGGTTCCGAGCCACTTCGATTACGGGACACAGGCGCTCTTGTATCTACCTCAAAACATGCCCGATCCGCGCGACGCGGCGTTCACGGACAAGGCTGCGGAGCGGATCCGGCGGGTGCTCGAGATTACCGAGGGGCGGGCGTTCTGCCTGTTTACGAGCTATGGGCACATGCGGGCGGTGCACCAGCGGCTCCTGAGCGAAGTGCCGTACCCTTTGCTGCTGCACGGTACAGCGCCGAGACACGTGCTTTTGCAACAGTTTAGAGAGACGGAGAACGCAGTTCTGCTGGGCACCTCGAGTTTCTGGCAGGGGGTGGATGTGCAGGGGGAGCAGCTATCTTGCGTGGTGATCGACAAGCTGCCATTTGCAGTGCCGTCAGACCCGGTGGTCGAGGCGCGGATGCGGGCGGTGGAGGCTGCGGGTGGGAAGCCGTTCTTCGATCTCCAAGTGCCACAAGCAGTTATCACGCTGAAGCAAGGATTCGGGCGGCTGATTCGATCGCTCCATGATCGAGGCGTCTTGATGCTGCTGGATCCGCGAGTGCAGCGATCAGGGTATGGGAAGATCTTTCTGGATTCGCTGCCACCCTACCGAAGAACCGACGATATCACCGAAGTTGAAGCGTTTTTTCGCCGAGGTTAAGCACAATTTCGCCGAGGTAAAGGGGTGTTTTGCGCAGGTTTGGCGAAGGTCTATGCTGAAGGGGCGATGGGCAGAAATCTTTTTATACTCGCGGCGACGCTGGGACTCTTTGCACTGGTGAGCTGCGGACTTTCTTTTACAAACGTGGCGCAACAGCCGGGGTCGCCGGGTGACTCGTCGCTATGGCGAACAACCGGGATCGTGCTGCTGGTGATCGCGCTCCTGGTGGCGCTCGGTGGGATCTTTTCGTCATTGTTTGAACAGGCGGAGCGACGTGCCGAGGTAACCCGGGTAAAGGAACGGGAGAAGCGGACGGGGCGAGGGTAGACCGCGGGGTGACAAGAGCGACGGGGCAGGTCGCGCTCCGCGAGATCGAACACCTAATGGATGTAGGTCTAGAGGGTGTCGGCCCCGCGACGCTTCAGGCCAGCGGCGAGTAGCTTCTCGGCGGTGACCCCGATGAGGGACACATTGGTGCCGGCGAGAGCGGTTGGATCGGGAACCTGCTCCTTCGAGAGGATATCGCCTTCGAGCATGGCGGTGTTGGCCTCATCGGCGGAGGAGAAAATATGTTCGTAGAGCTCGGAGGCGTTGTGGGCGTTGCCGACACGCACGCGAACCTGATTGCCCTGCTCGAACATGCTGAGTGTGACATTGGTGAGTTCCGTCCGGATCGGCGGCTCGCCGAGGCGCTCTTCGGGCTGTGACTCAAGGGCAGAGACATCGCGCGGCGCAGAGCGGTGCGTGGCAAGTTGTTCGGTCTGGTCTACGTGCTGGGCTCCGGAGCGGATGGCGTCGTCGGCTTGCTTTGTCATGTAGCGGGTTAGAGGCCGGGGCAGGGGGAAGGGTGGCTCAGCTTTCGTCGCGTGGCGAGTAGCCCTTTCGCGAGCGTCGTGGAACCGTTGCGGCGGATCAGGAAGAAGCGAATCGCGGATGGCAGCCCGGTAACCGCCGAAGTAGATGGAGTACATCACCGCGAGCGCGCAGCCGACTCCGAAGACGAAGCCGAGGAAGAAGCCGATGAGGGCGGTGGCGGTGAAGCTCATGTGGCTGATGGTACCGGGCGCAGCGGGCGAGAAGAGGCTTTCCACGGCCTGCGGTAACGGATTAGGCTGGCGGAGCGACGGACCCGTGGAGGCCGCCGCAGAGGCGAGGAGGGCTGTGGCGATGACCGCGACGACGCAGGTGCGCAACGAACGAAGCGCTCAAAAGGAAGAGCGGATCGATAGGCGTATCCGAGAGCTGGGAGACTGGCGCGGCGAGATGCTGTCGCGGGTGCGGGCTCTGATTCACGAGACGGATCCGGAGGTCGTCGAAGAGTGGAAGTGGAGGGGAGTTCCGGTGTGGTCGCACGACGGGATCGTGTGTACGGGGGAGACGTATACGAGCGTTGTGAAGCTGACGTTCGCCAAGGGCGCGGCGCTCAAGGATGCCGCTGGGCTGTTCAACGCGGGCCTCTCAGGAAACGTGAGGCGCGCGATCGATCTCCGCGAAGGGGAGGAGATCAACGGACCGGCGTTGAAGGAGCTGTTTCGCGAGGCTGTCGCGCTGAACGCGAAGAGCAAGACGAAGGCAAGACCTCAACCGGCGAAGGCTCAAGGGATGAAGTAGGGTCGTTCGAGTTTGACGCGTGTGATGTGTGTTGAAGGGGAAGGTAGGATGACGATCGTTCCTGTAATTAGAACGAGCAATCTGGACCGCTCGGTGCGCTTCTACACAGAGGTACTTGCATTCGAGTGGAGGTGGCCCGACGAGCAAGCGGCCGAGCTGGGGAACGGGGTGGCCTGTCTGGTGAGAGAGGGCGCCGAGCTGCAGCTCTCGCGGCATGCGGGGGATAGCGTCTTTGGAGCGGTCAGCCGCATCTTTGTGGATGACGTCGACGCGCAGTACAGGCTGTTCCGGGCTCGGGGCCTGGACACGACGCTCCGACCCGACTCTCCCGTCCATACCTCACCAGTGGATCAGACCTGGGGGCTGAGGGAGTTTGCCGTGACTGATCCGGATGGGAACGGTTTGTGTTTCTGCGCACCTCTCCGATGAACGCAAGTGGAGGATTGAAGTCGCTGTATCAAGGTGCTGAGATTGATTGCAGAGTCGCGGTGAGCAGACCGGCACGCGTGCCTGGTGCGTTCGATCACGGCTTTGCGTAGTGGCGTAGGAAAGTTCTTGTAGACGCTAGTGGGTGGTGAGTGGGGCGGAGGTGGTGGGTTGCGGCTGGAAGAGCTTGAGGGCGTTTTTGACGGTGTAGCTGAGGCCCCAGGCGGTAGGGAGGATGACGACGAGCCAGGCTGCGGCCACGAGGAGGGCTTGGGATTTTGGAGCTTCGGTCATCGGATCGGTCCTTTTTAGGCGGTGGATGTGTTTCAGACCCTACAGGGGCTCTTTGCAGCGCTGCGCTGTGATTGACCTGTCGGTTTTGAAGAGAAACAGGTTTCTCTGCTTACGTTGCTGGGTTGAGATGACGGCTCTCTGGGAGTTTGGAATCAATGGGCCGGGCCTGCTTTCGAGAGATCGAGGTCGCCTTTGATCCAGAACTTCTCGGCGACGGGACGGACGAGGAGGTTGGCGACGAGGCCGACGAGGAGAAGGCCAGTCATGATGTGGAGGATGAGAGGGTAGGCCTGTTCGCGAGGAAGTTTGTTTGAGACGTAGTGGTCGAGGATGCCGTTGACGATGAGCGGGCCGATGATGCCGGCGGTGGACCAGGCGGTGAGCAGGCGGCCGTGGATGGCGGAGACGTTGTAACCACCGAAGAGGTCTTTGAGGTAGGCGGGGATGGTCGCGAAGCCGCCGCCGTACATGGAGATGATGATCGCAGCACCGGTGACGAAGAGCGGGATCGAGTTGGCGTGGAGACTGGAGGTGAAAGGAAGGAGGAAGAAGAGGATGGAGCCGAGAAGGAAGAAGGCGAAGTAGGTGGCTTTGCGGCCGAGGAAGTCGGAGGTGGAAGCCCAGAAGAAGCGGCCAGCCATATTGAGGATGGAGAGCAGGCCGACGAAGCCGACGGCGGCGGCAGGACCAGCTTGGCCGCGGAAGAGGTCCTGGATCATGGGCGCGGCTTCTTCGAGGATGCCGATGCCGGCGGTGACATTGGTGAAGAGGATGATCCAGAGCAGCCAGAACTGCGGGGTGCGCCAGGCTTCGGTGACGGCAACGTTGTGGGAGGAGATAAGGCCGAGGTCTTTGCCGGTGGTGGGGGCGGGGGCGATGTAGCCTTCAGGCTTCCAGGCGGAGTTAGGGACGCGGATGGTAAAGACGCCGTACATCATGAAGGCGAAGTAGAGGACGCCCATGACGACCATGGTGTGGGCGATGGCGGCGCTTCCCTCTGAGCCGGTGGCGCGGAAGTGAGCCATGAGCTGGGTAGCAAGGGGCCCGCCGATCATGGCTCCACCGCCGAAGCCCATGATGGCGAGGCCGGTGGCAAGGCCGGGGCGGTCGGGGAACCACTTGATGAGCGTCGAGACGGGGGAGATGTAGCCGAGGCCCAGGCCGATGCCGCCGATGGCGCCGTAGCCGAGATAGACAAGCCAGAGCTGGTGCGACTGGACGCCGACCGAGGCGACAAGGAAGCCGGTACCGAAGCAGCAGGCGGCGTAGAACATGGCGCGGCGGGGGCCGGCTTTTTCAAGCCAGGCGCCGAAGAGGGCGGCGGAGAGGCCGAGGAAGGCGATGGCGATCGAAAAGATGTAGCCGATGTCTTTGTTGAGGTTGGAGGCGGAGACGGAGCCGGTGAAGGCCTGGATGAGGGGACTCTTGAAGACCGAGAAGCTGTAGACCTGACCGATGGCGAGATGGATGGCGAGGGCGGCGGGCGGAATGAGCCAGCGGTTGTAGTGGATGGGTGCTACGGATCGATCGCGGTCTAAGAAACTCATGTTGGGTGTGATGCTCCCTAAGTGATTCAACTCCGCCAGTTGCTTTGCAGAGCAGGCGGCAGGGATGGAGTGTAGTGACGGTGGTGGAGGTTCGTCTACGTAACGGATGGGCGTAACTACGATCAGGCGATGTAGAGAGCGTGGGTGCCGAACCACTGCTGACGAAGGGTGGGGAGGGAGCCGTCGGCTTCGAGCTGGCTGAGAACGAGATTGATCTCGCCGAGCAGATCTTGATTGTCGGGACGCAGCATGATGGCGTAGGCGGCGGACGTGTCGTTGAGGGGGCCGTGATACCGCAGGCCGGGCGTGGTGCGGGAGAAGTGGAGAGCGATCGGGGAGTCGTCGACGAGGAGATCGAGGCTTCCGTTCGCGAGGGCGTGGTAGAGATCGTCGTTTGACTCAGAGCGCAGAAGATTGGGCGGGGAGTGGACGCGAGCGAGAAGGTAGCACTCGGCGGTGGTGCCGGAGCGGACGCCGAGACGGAGATGGCTCCAGTCTGAGCGGGGGTCGAGGTGTTCCGGGGTGACGGCAGCAAGCGAGAGATGAAGGTGAGGGGTGCAGAAGGCGGAGCGCTGGGCACGCTCTGGCGTGATGGTAGCGGCGCTGCAGATGAGGTCGAGGCGGCCGCTCGCCAGCTCGTCGATGATGACGCTCCAAAGAGCTTTGCGGTAGCTGAGCGAGCGGCCGAGGCGTATGGCGAGGGCCTCAAGCAGGGAGACTTCAAAGCCGCGGAAGTCGCCTGTCTCCGGTGAGCCCATCTGCATAGGAACGGGTGGTGCGTCGTCGATACCGATGAGGAGGGTCGTCGCGGAGGCAGCAGACATCCCGCGATTGTAAGAGGTGGTGACGATCTTCGAGCGAATGGTGAGTTGCCGAGAGATTGAAGGGTAGGGTAGGTTTCTGAGTGATTGCTTTTGCGATCTTTGGAGATGTGCGCGCGTGACTTCGACTGCCACTGAAGCAAATCTTTCGTCGAGCTTGAATGAGAGTCGGTTGTTTCCGCCGTCGGAGGCGTTTGCGGCGGGGGCACATGTGCCGGATCGAGCGGCGTATGACGCGATGTACCGTAGAAGTGTCGAGGAGCCGGAGCGATTTTGGGCGGAGGCGGCTGGGGAGCTCGAGTGGTTTGCGCCGTGGCGTGCGGTCACCGAGGGTGAGGCACAGGACACGACGTGGTTTGCGGGTGGGAAGATCAATCTGTGCCACAACTGTGTGGATCGGCATGCGCTGGGAGCGAAGAAAGAGAAGGTCGCGCTGCTGTGGGAGGGTGAGCCGGGCGAGGTTCGAAAGATCACGTACGCGGAGCTGCTGCAGCAGGTGCAGAAGCTCGCGAACGCGCTGAAGGCCATGGGGGTGAAGCGCGGTGATCGGGTGGCGATCTATATGGGGATGACGCCGGAGCTGGCGATGGCGCTCTTGGCGTGTGCACGGATCGGAGCGGTGCACTCGGTGATCTTCGGGGGATTCGCGGCGCATGCTCTGGTGGACCGGATCAACGACTCGGGGTGCGTTGCCGTTCTCACGCAAGACACGAGCTATCGGCGTGGCGGCGAGGTGAAGCTGAAGGCGATTGTGGATGAGGCGCTGGCGCAGTGTCCGACGGTAAAGACGGTGCTGGTGTACAAGCGCAGTGGGACGGCGGTTGCGATGACCGAAGGCCGCGATGTGTGGTGGCATGAGGCGGTGGAGGCGGCGAGTGCGGAGTGCGCGGCGGAGTGGATGGACGCGGAGGATCCGCTCTACCTGCTGTACACGTCTGGCACGACGGGCAAGCCGAAAGGGCTGGTGCACACGACGGGCGGATACGGCGTAGGGACATACCTGACGACGAAGATCAACTTCGATCTGCGGGACGACGATGTGTACTGGTGCACGGCGGACATCGGCTGGGTGACGGGACATAGCTACGTGGTGTACGGGCCGCTAGCGTGCGGGGCGACGGTGGTGCTGTACGAGGGCGCGCCAAACTGGCCGGAGGCCGACCGGATGTGGAAGATCGTCGATGACCACAAGGTGACGGTCTTCTACACGGCACCGACGGCGATCCGGGCTTGCATCAAGTGGGGGGATGCGTTTGTGCGGCGGCATTCGCTTGAGAGCCTGCGGCTGCTAGCGACAGTGGGCGAGCCGATCAATCCGGAGGCCTGGATGTGGTACTTCCGGGAGATCGGGCACGAACGTTGCCCGATTGTGGATACGTGGTGGCAGACGGAGACGGGCGCGCACATGATTGCGCCAATTCCGGGCGCGGTGGCGGCAAAGCCGGGATCGGCGACGCTGCCCTTCTTTGGCATTGTGCCGGATGTGGTTACGAAAGAAGGTGAATCGGTGCCGCTGGGGCATGGCGGGCTGCTGGTGATCCGGAAGAGCTGGCCGTCGATCGCGCGGACGATCTGGGGCGACCATGAGCGGTACGTGAAGAGCTACTGGAGCGAGGTGCCGGGCAGCTACTTTTCGGGTGATGGCGCGCGGCGAGACGGGGATGGATACTTCTGGCTGATGGGCCGGGTGGACGACGTGATCAACGTGAGTGGGCACCGGCTGGGGACGATGGAGGTGGAGAGTGCGCTGGTGGCGCACCCGAAGGTGGCGGAGGCGGCGGTAGTGGGGCGGCCGGACGAGATGAAGGGGCAGGCGATTGCGGCGTTTGTGACGCTCGAGGGCGGGTCGGAGCCGAGCGAGGCCCTGAAGCAGGAGCTGCGGCAATGGGTGGCGAAGCAGATTGGCGCACTGGCGCGGCCGGATGATCTGCGGTTTACGGAGACGCTGCCGAAGACGCGGTCGGGCAAGATTATGCGGCGGCTCTTGCGGGAGATTGCGGCCGGAAAGGAAGTGACGGGGGATACATCGACGCTTGAGGATTTCGGAGTACTAGCGAAGCTGAGAGGAGATGGGGAGTAAGGCTAGCGGAGGGTGACGCTGGGGCGGGTGGGAAGGGTGAAGTGAAAGATGGTGCCGTGGCCGGGGGTGCTGGTAGCCCAGATCCGGCCGCCGTGCTGGGTGATGATGGAACGGCAGATGGCGAGACCGAGGCCGGTGCCGCCCATGGCGCGCGAGTCTGAGGCGTCGACCTGCTGGAAGCGTTCGAAGATGGTATCGAGCTTGTCAGCGGGGATGCCGCGGCCATGATCGGTGACTTCAAGGACGACCTCGTTCTCGTCTATGGCGCGGGCGGACAAGAGGACGTCGGAGCCGGCGGGGGAGAACTTGATGGCGTTCGAGATGAGGTTGGTGAGGGTCTGGAGGATCCGGTCGGAGTCGGCCCAGACGCGGGTGCCGCTGGCGATACAGTTGATCTGGATGCTGGCCTTGGCGGCGGCAGCCTGTTGGAGGTCGGAGGCACGCTGAAGCAGGTCGTCGACCGAACACATGGTGAGCTGGAGCTCGGATTTGCCGGAGGAGATACGTTCGAGATCGAGGATGTCGTTGACGAGACGGACCAGACGATCGGTGTTGTCGAGGGCGATCTCGAGCATCTGCTGCATTTTTTCAGGGCGGGCGAGGAGAGCACCGCCCGTGACGAGACCGAGGGCGGCACGGAGTGAGGTAAGCGGGGTGCGGAGCTCATGCGAGACGGTGGAGATGAACTCGTCTTTCATACGATCGAGGGCGCGGCGCTCGGTGGTGTCAGTGAAGGCGACTACGACGCCGATGGCTCTGCCACCGGGCTTTGCGAGGCCGGAGGCATCAGTGTGTGCGTCGATCTGCGGCCGAGCAACATACTCGACGGGAAAGCTGGTGCCATCTTTGCGCCAGAAGACTTCGTCGGCGATGCGGACAGTGTCGAGGCTAGTGAGGGAACGACGAATGGGGCTGTCTTCGGGGCGGTAGGGCGTGCCGTCGCTGTGCGAGTGATGGGCGAGGGCGTGCATGTCTTTGCCAAGAAGCTCCTCGGCTTTGTAGCCGAGCATCTGGGCGGCGGCGGAGTTGATGACGGTGATGCAGCCATGCAGGTCCGTGCCGAAGATACCGTCGCCGACGGATTCAAGGATGGAGTCTGACTGGCGGGTGAGGGTGCGGATACGACCTTCCATGCGAGTCTGGTCGGTGATGTCGACGGCGAAGCCGAGCACGTACGGATCGTGACCGGGAACGGAGATGAGCTTGTTGCGGTAGGCAACGACGCGGATATCGCCGTCAATGTGCTTGAGATGAAGCAGGCCCTGGGCCTCGCCGGTGGCGATGATGGTTTTGAGATAGACACCGAGGTTGCGATGACGTTCTTTTGGGATGAACTCTAGCAGGGAGTGGCCGACGAGCTGCGCGGTAGTGCGGCCGATGGTGCTGGCGCCATGGTTGTTGATGGAGAGCAGGTTGCCGTCCAGGTCGTGGGTGCAGACCATGCCGAGAGAGCCTTCAATGAGCTGACGATAGCGAGCTTCGGACTCGCGGAGAGTGGACTCGGCGGCACGCTGGATGGTGACGTCGATGCCGGTGGCGATGATGAAGCCGACCTGGCCTTGCTGATCGACAAGAGCCGTTGCGGACCAGGCGATGCGATGAATGGAGCCGTCGCGGGCGGCCCAGCGATTTTCAAAGGCAGCGGGAAAGCCGCCAGCGCGAATCTTCTCGAAGGTGTCGATGGCTTCGGGAACGTCCTCGTCGGGGATGAGGCGATCCCAGGCGTAGCGGCCGACGAGGATGTTGAAGTCATAGCCGCTGGCGATCTCACAGGCCCGATTGAAGCGGACGATGCGACCGGCGGTGTCAAAGACGACGACGAGGGCGCCGACGGTGTCGAGAACGGCGGAGACGAAGTTGCGTTCGACGGTGAGGGCAGACTCGACTCTCTGGCGGGCGCGGGCGGCGCGATCGATCTGGCGAACGCGGGCGTTGAGCTCCAGGCGGCCGATAGCGAGGCGGGCGAGGGTGACGAGGCTCTCGGTTTCAGGGGTGGTGAGACGGCGCGGCTCGAGATCGAGGACGAAGAGGGAGCCGATGGAGACGCCACCGGGAGTAGTGAGCGGGGCACCGGCGTAAAAAGGGAAGTCGCGTCCGTCAACGTGAACACCATTCGGAGCAAAGTCGGGATCCTGACGGGCGTCGGGAAGCTCGTAGACGCTGTCGCCGAGAATGGTGGTTTCGCAGGGGGTGCTGCCGACGGAAAGCTCGGGAGACTTGATCGCGTGGCGGGCTTTAAGCCAGATACGGTCGGAGTCGAGCAGAGAGATGGCGGCGGAGGGAGCGTCACAGGTGCGCGCGGCGAGGCGAACGATGTCGTCCAGAATGGGATCTGACACGGCGTTGAGGACCTCATACTGATTGAGGGCTTCGAGCCGGAGAGCTTCGTCTTTGACCAGAAGAGCGTTCATTGTCCCACTTCTAACGGTAGGGAAGGTTGGGGTGCGGTGCACTGCTACTTTCGAGTGAGGCCGGAGTGCCGAATCAGGGTTTAGACAAGGAACAACAAGCACCGGCTTCGGGAGGGGCGTTGGCGCTGGCGTCCATGGCGACCTTCCATTTGCCATCGGGCTGTTTGCGCCAGATGGTGATGTAACGGCCAGCTGTGATGACCGGCTCGCCATTCTTGTCTTTGGATCGGCCCTCGTAGTTACCCCAGGTAAAACCCATGTCGTTTGAGGGGCCCATCTGCGCGCCTTCGGCGACCCAGTTGAGCTGGTAGTCCTTGGGGTCCCAGTTGGCCTGAGCCGCGATGCTGCCACGACCCTGGACGGCGGGACGCCCATTGTTCAGGGTGACGGCGTCGTCTGCAAACCAGGCACTGAAAGCCTTGCCACCCCCGGCGGCGACGGCCTGCGAGAAGCGGCCTTCAAGCTCAAGCAGGGTAAGGGCTCCGGGAGAGAGGGTGGGCGTACGAACCAGACTCTGAATGCTGTAGGGGGTTGCGGGCGTGCCAGCTGGAAGAGGGAGGATGCTGGGGCCGGCATTTGGCTGGACGCCTGTCTGGGGGCGACTTATCGGAGTTGTGGGCTGCAAGGGCTGCGCCTGCTGGACCGACTGGGCGCCGAGGCAGGCCGGACCGACGAGCAGAAAGAGAACCACGACGGGACGAGGAAGGAAGTGATGGAAGGGCACAGGCATCGGGAGAAGTCGAACCGCAGGAAACAGCGCTACAAGACTCCGACCGACTTTCCGGTCGTGAGGAATCCTCATAATAGACGGCTTTTCTTGCGGGGAGCGAGCCGCTCGGGAGAAGGAATCTCGCAGGACAGGAGCCCACCGCAGCGGAACGAGGCCTTAGGTTTCCATGTGGCCGAAGTAAGTGGTGACGGGTGAAGACTTAGAGGAAAGGCCGTTCTGCGGGCGGGCGGGCTGGTATGCTTCGCGCCATGGCAAAGGATCGGGTTGGGATGCTCCTGCTGCTGCTGTCCGCGGCGCTGATGGCGGGTGGAGCAGGGCTGCAGGCTGGGGCAGGACTGCTGGCTGCAGGTGAGATAACCCGATGGTTCGGACTGGTTGGCCTGGCGGTCTGGTGCGGGCGGCGGGGCGGGCTGACGCCGTGGATCTTCTGGGCGATGGTGGCGGGGATTGAGCTAGGGCTGGATGCCCCGCGGCTGGCGATAGAGCTACGGGTGCTGAGTGATGTGTTCTTGCGGCTCATCAAGACGATTGTGGCACCGCTGATTCTGGCGACGCTGATTACGGGGATCGCGGGGCATGGCGATCTGAAGGGCGTTGGGCGCATGGGGATCAAGGCGCTGGTGTATTTCGAGGTGGCGACGACGCTGGCGCTGGGAATCGGGCTGGTGGCGATCAACCTGACGAAAGCGGGGGTAGGACTGGCGATGCCGGTAACGGCAGGCGCCCCGGTGACGGCGACTGCGGTGGCGGGGACGCGATGGGATGAGTTTCTGCTGCATGTATTTCCGGAGAACCTGGCGAAGTCGGTGGCGGAGGGGCAGATCCTACAGGTGGCAGTCTTTGCGGTGATCTTCGGCATTGCGCTCGCCTCACTCAGTGAAGAAAAGCGCGGGCCGGTGCTGCGGCTGACGGAGAGTTTGAGCGAGGTGATGTTCAAGTTTACGAATGTGGTGATGTACTTTGCGCCGGTAGGCGTGGGTGCGGCGATGGCGTACACGGTGGGCCACCTGGGGCTAGGCGTGCTGGTGAACCTGGGCAAGCTGCTGTTGACGCTGTACGGGGCATTGGTGGCGTTTGCGCTGCTGGTGATGCTGCCGGCTGCCTTGTTGTTTCGGGTGCCGGTACGGCAGTTCGTGCGGGCGGTGGCGGAGCCGGCGACGATCGCGTTTGCGACGTCAACCAGTGAGGCGGCGCTGCCGCGGGCGATGGAGACGATGGAGGCGCTGGGGGTGCCGCGGCGGGTGGTGAGTTTTGTGATTCCGGCGGGATACAGCTTCAATCTTGACGGGTCAACGCTGTATCTGGCGGTGGCGTCGATCTTTGTGGCGCAGGCGGCGGGGGTGAAGATGCCTTGGGGCGAGCAGCTGCTGATGATGGGGACGCTGGTGCTGACGAGCAAGGGGGTGGCTGGGGTGCCGCGGGCGACGCTGGTGGTTCTGCTGGCGACGGCGGCGACGTTCAAGCTGCCGACGGAGCCGATCTTTGTGATCCTTGGGGTGGATGCGTTGATGGATATGGCGCGAACGACGGTGAATGTGGTGGGGAACTGCTTGGCGAGCGCGGTGGTGGCCCGATGGGAGGGAGTGTTTGGGGAGGAGAGGGTGGATCCGGTGGTGATGGAGGGAGCCGCCGGCCGCTGAGGATGACGGGCGTCAACCTCGCTTTAGATAGAACGTGAGGAGATCTACGAGGCGGGTACTGCCTCGCGCACAGAACCGTGACCCGGTAGAAGCGGTTTCGAACGGGGACCAAGTTCGGTACAGCTTTCGGGGCGATAGGTGGCTCCTATCGGAGATGACACTCAAGCCACTTTCAGAACAAACCATTGTTATTACGGGCGCGACGAGCGGTATCGGCCTCGCTACAGTACGGGCCGCGGCAGAGCGGGGCGCCAATGTGGTTCTTGCGGCGCGTAACGAGGATGTGCTGCGGCAGATCGTCGAGGAGATCAAGGCGGCAGGAGGCCGGGCGGTGTACGTCGTCACGGACGTGAGCCGGCATGAGGATATTGATCGGTTAGCTGAGGTGGCGATTGCGCAGTTTGGCGGGTTCGACACGTGGGTCAATAATGCAGGGCAAGGCTTGTGGGGGAAGCTGCAGGAGGTCTCGGACGCGGACCATCGGCAGCTTTTTGATGTGAACTTCTGGGGTGTGGTGTTTGGGTCGACCACGGCGCTGCGCACGCTCAAACAGCGCGGCGGCGCGTTGATCAATCTGGGAAGCGTGGCGTCGGACTTCGCGTTCCCCGTGCAGGGCATGTACTCGACAACCAAGCACGCGATTAAGGGCTTCACCGACGCGCTGCGGCGGGAGTTGCTGGCGGAGAACGCACCGGTGTCGGTGACGTTGATCCAACCGGCGGCGATCGGGACGCCGTTTGCGCTGCACGCGAAGAACTACACGGAGACTGAGGCGAAGCTGCCGCCGCCGATCTACGCGCCGGAGGATGTGGCACAGACGATCCTGCTGGCGGCGGAACATCCGCGGCGCGCGCTGCATGTTGGCGGAGCCGGCAAGATCATGGGGATGGGAAGCCGGCTTCTGCCGGGGCTGGTCGATAGGACGTCGAAGCTGATGGTCAAGTCGCAGTTCAAGGATGAGGCCAAGGTGCCGAAGCCGGACAGTTTATGGCAGGCGGGCGTGGACGGCCAGGAGCGAGGGGACCAGCCTTTCATCCGGCGCAGTGGCTACACAGCAGTGATCGTGCACCCGGTGGCAGCAGCGACGATCTTCAGTGCGGTGGGGGTGGCGGTGGGTTTCTGGTTGCGACGCCGGCGGTAGGTGTGTCCGCGCCCGGGCGTCGGCTAATGGTTGATGTGGGCGCCCAGGAAGTCGGCCATGTCGGTGTAGGCTTCGCGGGATTCAGGGAGGCTTACGTCATTCCAGAAGGCGTGGGTGAGGGCTTCGAAGATGATGAGGCGAGCATCGACGCCGTGGCGAAGGAAGGCGCGGTGGAGAATGGTGGTGCCGCTGAGAAGGAGGTCGCGGGTGCTAGTAAGGAAGAGGGTAGGCGGAAGGCCGTGCAGGTCGGCGAAGATGGGGGAGAGGACGGGATCACGGGGATCGGTGGTGCCTATGTACTCGGCGTCGAGAGGCTTTGCGGGAAGTGGGTCGAGGTGGCCTGAAAGGCCGTTGAGGGCGTACATGGATTCGGAGTCACCGAACTTGGAGAAGTCGCCGAGGCCGGAGAAGATGCCGAGGGCTGCGGGCTGCGGGAGGTGGAGCTGCTTGAGGCGGACGGCGACCTCGGCAGTGAGGATGGCGCCGGCGGAGGTGCCGTAGATGGCGATGTGCTCGGGCTTGTAGGTCTTGAGGAGCTCGCGATAGACGGCGATGGCGTCGTCGAGGCCGGCAGGAAAGGGATGCTCGGGGGCAAGGCGATAGAGGACGGCGACGACACGGGTGTGAGTGAGGTTAGCGATGGGGATGGACTCGGTGAGAGAGCCGGAGTCGGAGTTGAAGCCGCCGCCGTGGAGGTTGATGAGGACGCTATGAGGGTGGGGCGGGGTGGCGTCGGCAGGCGTGATGTCGCGAATGGGGACGCCGGCGAGAGTGGCGGTTGCGATGTGGACGGGGAAGACGGCAGCGGAGGCTTTGCCGGCCCCGGTCTGCCAGGTGTCAGTGCCGGTGCGGCGCTGGGCGAGGGTTTCGTTGGTGGGCTGGTCAGACTGCGGCCGGGCGAGGTGGTGCTGGGCCTCGGAGCTGATGGTAGTGGGGACGGGGATGACGCGGGTGATGTGAGCGGTGCCGTCGGCGTCGATATGGCTGGTGTTGGGCATGGTGGTCTCGGGCTGTTGCGCGGTGAGGGAAAGGGGAAGGAGGAGGGCGGCAAGCGAGAGACCGAGGCGCATGCGGACCATGGTAGCTGAGGAAGGAGCGAGCGGAGTGCGAGGGTATCAACAAGAAGGAAGGGCAAGATGGCAAGTGGTTGGTAGAATGAACGGCTGAGACCACGGGATGGCTCCGCTTGGCCGGACAGGTGAAGGATGGAAGAGTATCTGAATCGGATCAAATCGCCGGCGGACGTGAAGCGGCTCGGGATGGTGGAGCTGGAACGACTGGCCGAGGAGATTCGGGCGCGGCTGATTCGAAGTGTGGCGAAGACGGGCGGGCACATCGGGCCAAACCTAGGCGTGGTGGAGCTGACGATCGCGATGCACTACGTCTTCGACACGCCAAACGACCACTTTGTGTTTGACGTGAGCCACCAAGCGTATGTGCACAAATTGCTGACGGGGCGGGAGAACCAGTTTCATACGATTCGGCAGGCAGGCGGGCTGAATGGCTTTATGCTGCGGACGGAGAGCGCGCATGACAGCTTCGGTGCGGGGCATGCCGGGACGGCGCTGAGTGCGGCGCTCGGGATGGCAGCGGCACGGGATATGAGCGGTGGTACGGAGCACATTGTGGCGCTGGCTGGCGACGCGGCGTTTACGAACGGGATCAGCTTCGAGGCGTTGAACAACATCGCCGCAACGACGAAGCGGATGATCGTGGTGCTGAACGACAACGAGTGGTCGATCGACAAAAATGTTGGGGCGATCGCGGAGTATTTCCACAAGATTGCGATGAACTCGACGTTCAACACGCTGCACGAGACGGCGGTGAGCCTGGTCGAAAAGGTGGGCGGCAAGGCGGCGCGGCATGTGGCGCGCAAGGCGGAAGAGGCGGCAAAGGGGATTGTGGGCCGCGGCATGATCTTCGAGGAGTTTGGGCTGAGCTACTTCGGGCCGGTGGATGGGCACAACCTGCCGCTCCTAATTGAGACGTTCAAGTTCTTGAAAGAGCAGAACCGGCCGGTGGTGCTGCACGCGATCACGCAGAAGGGTCGTGGCTTTGAACCGGCGCTAGCGGGACAGAAGAAGTTCCATGGACTAGGACCGTATGACCCGGAGACGGGTGAGACGAAGGCAGCGGGGCAGAAGACCTACTCCGAGGTGTTCGCCGAAAGCCTGGTAAAGCTGGCAGACGGGAATGACAAGGTAGTGGCGATTACGGCGGCGATGCCGAACGGCACGGCACTTGATCTGTTTCGGCCGAAGCACCCGAACCGGTACTTCGATGTAGGCATCGCGGAGGAGCATGCGGTGCTGTTCGCGGCGGGTATGGCGACGAAGGGGTACAAGCCGTTCTGCGCGATCTACTCGACCTTTTTACAACGAGCGTTCGACCAGATTGTGCATGATGTGGCGCTGCAGAACCTGCCGGTGGTGTTCTGCATGGATCGCGGTGGACTGAGCGGAGACGACGGGCCGACGCACCACGGGCTTTTTGATATCAGCTATCTGCGCGGCGTGCCGAACCTGGTGCACATGGTGCCGAAGGATGAAGACGAGCTGGCGGACATGATGTACACGGCCATGCTGCACGAGGGACCGGCGGCGATCCGGTATCCGCGGGGGATTGGGCCGGGATCGGTGATCAAGGCGCAGCCGGTGGCGCTGCCCATTGGCAAGGCTGAGGTGATCCGCGAGGGACGCGGCGACGAGGTGTGCCTCCTGGGACTCGGGGCGATGTTGCCAGAGGCGGTGCGGCTGGCGGATCTGCTGGCGGCGGAAGGCATACGGGCTGCAGTATTGAATCCCCGCTTTGCCAAGCCGGTGGATGCGGCGTGTGTGGAGCGCTTCGGCCGAAGCTGCCGGGTGTTGGTGACCATGGAAGACCATGTGTTGTCTGGCGGCTTTGGCAGTGCGGTGCTCGAGGCTTTGAGTGACGCGGGTTTGGTGACGCCGGTCATACGGGTGGGCTGGCCAGATGCGTTCATCGAGCACGGCAAGGTAGAGGCGCTGCGGGAGAAGTATGGACTGACGGCAGAGGCGGCACTCGAGCGGGTGCGGCCCCTGCTGGGTGCGTTACTAGCCGGACGTTAGAGCGTAGCGGTCCGGGGTGCGGCTGCGGGTTAGATCTGGGAGCAGGCGAGTGGGGTGAGGATAAGGTTGGTGATGTTGGAAACGATCTCTTCGTAGCTGTAACGGGGGTCGTGTGAGAGCCTGGTCCAGGCTGGATCGTTGCGGAAGCGGGTCCAGCAGGCGTCCAGATCGGCTTGATCGTTGAAGGCGAGGAGATAGGTGAGGTTGGGCAGGCGGGCGCCGATGAGGGTGTCGCCGTAAAAGACCTGACCAAAGCCGGACTTCGCGAAGATGTCGAACTCGCCGTGGTTGAACATCTCCACCTTGCGAACGTGGGCAGCGGGGCTGGGGCTTTCGTAGGTGCGGAGCTGGAAGATGCGCTTGCCGGTGGTGCCCTGCTTTGGTGGGATGAGTTTCGGCCAGCCTTCGAAGGCGACCATCAGAGAGCTTTCTGCGCGAACAAAGGACGGGGCGGTGGCGGGAGCGGCCCAGAAGGGCTGAGCGGCGGTGAGGAACTGCTGATCATTTGCGAGCTTCAGGTCTGCGGTGACGAGGCTCTCAACAGAGGGACCGGGGATGAGGAGATAGAAGCTGGGTGTTTCGGGACCAACGTCGAGACGGAAGGCGCCGATGGGAGAGAGGCCGAGGCGATTGAGGGCAGGGATGAGGGCCTTGGTGAAGAAGGCCTCGGCGAGGGCGGATTGGGGGCCGTTGGTGAGGTGGTAGCGCCGGAGCTCGTAGAAGGATCGGGTGGACGGGATGCGGGGTTCCTGACTCATGCGGGGAACGGCTCCTGTGGCGGCAGTGGCGGAGAGGGCGAGGGTAGAGAAAACGAAGTCTCGGCGATCCATGCTGCCTCCAAACGGTTTGGATGGTAGAGATGAGGGGTACCCCCTAGGGTGCTCTCCCAAAATATTCATTCTAGGGGACTTTCAGGTGGACCGTACGGCAAAATATTGCATCGACACGACTTACATCGAAGATGTTCGATCGGAAAGGGTTAGGGCCGGGTTTGTGGCCGGCACCTTGTTGGAAGCGCCGCGGCTCTTGCACGATGGCTCTGCGGTAAGTGTATGGGAGTTGCCAGGGGAGTTGCGCCATCCAGCCGGAGTCGTTGGTTGGCGTGAGCGGAGTATGTGGGTGTGTTTCTATGAGGTCGAGCGCACAGCGGCGGCGAAGCGGGGCAGGAGCTCGGCCGTTCGCTGCTGGCGGTAGCGGAAGGTGCTGCGAAGCTGGAATCGTACGAAGAGGAGATTAGCCAGGGTGCCAAGCGGGCCGAGGGGCAGATCGTATTCAAGCTGGTCGGTAAGACGGGTGCCGGGGAGTGTCTGACCATCCGGTAGCGCACGAGACTCGGTGTGGAGGCGATGGCAGTGGCGCCAGGACTTGAAGGGCCCGCGGTGCTGGACGTCGCAGAAGTGATCGTTCCAGGTGAACTCTGTGATTTCGGCGTCCCACGGCAGGCGGATGGGGGAGAGTGGGAACGCGCGGAAGGAGATGGTCATGCGGGTTCCGGCGCCAGCGACAATGCCTGGGAGCCGCGGAGTACCGGCGGGGCGGGGCGGCGGCGGAGCGAAGGAGGCTTCTTCGATACGGGCTTTCTGCCAGGTTGGCATGAGTCGGGGGAGGTTCTCAGGATTGGCGAAGAAGGCGAAGACGAGATCGATAGGGAAGGGAAGCCACTGCTCGGCGTGAAAGGTGTGAGGCATAGGTCTGCGGTGTGAGATGCACCGTGCGAGGCCAACAGCGGAGGGGGGTGACGAGAAGAAGGCGCCCGATACTCTGGGCGCCTCAGTAGTGGAAGGGAGGTTGTGATGCAGGTGCTTGGTGCAGGTTGCGGTGCAGAGTTTCGAGCGAAGATATGGGGAAGCTGGAAACGTGCTCCAAAATCCCTCGAACACTTTAGTTGGGCATCAAGACTGTGTCAATGACGTGCGCGACACCGTTTGACTGATAGACATCCGCAGTGGTGACGGTAGAGGTTCCACCCTTCTCATCGGTGAGGACGAGTTTGCCGCCGTCCATCTTGGCCATGAGCTTGCCGCCCTGAACGGTGGTGAGGGTTGCGGTGCCATGGCCCTTCTTGATGGCCTTGGCGATCGCTTTCGAGTCCATCTTGCCGGAGACGACATGGTAGGTGAGGATCTTGGTCAGGTCAGCCTTGTTCTCGGGCTTGACGAGGGTATCGACCGTACCGGCGGGCAGCTTGTTAAAGGCGTCGTTGTCTGGCGCGAAGACCGTGAAGGGACCGGGGCCGGAGAGGGTGTCGACCAGGCCGGCGGCCTTGACGGCGGCGACGAGGGTGGAAAGGTTTGGGGCGGCCGAGGCGTTCTGGACGACGGTCTTATTGGGGTACATCGGCGCGCCGCCGACGTCGGGGTCTTTGCTCTGGGCGGAGAGGCTGAGGGTGGAGATGGCGAGAGTCGCGGCAGCAAGGGATGCGAGGAGGGATGACTTCATGGTTGTACTTTCCTTTCGAACTATTGGTGCGTGATGCCTGAAGAATGGAGGTCTGATTCGACCTGCTCTCTCTGTACTCACTAGCATCTACGGTTTCGTTTGGGGAACGGATTGGACGGTAGCGCGAAGGCACTTCGTGTGACGCCAAGAAAGAACGTGCACGTTCTTGAGCGTGTTCGTCGCTGTCGATGCAGTCGACACGGACAGGTGCATACGCGGGAGCGGAGGTGGGAGGCGTGGCATGCGGCCGCGTTGACATTTGCGGGAAGCCGCCGTCAACTGAAGACTCGGAACAAAGTCGCGTCGCGCGACGTGGGGTGGGGCAACGGTGGAGACAGAGGTGCAGAGTCACGGTGGGACCAGCGTTCAAGAGCAGCCAAGCCTGCATGACAATGGGCTGCTGCTGATCGGCATCTTCAAGCTGGCGAAGTCGCTGTTCTTCTTCTGCATCGGCATCGGCGCGATTCATCTGCTGCACAAGGATCTGAGCGATGAGGTGATGCGGCTGGCGGCCGCACTACGGTTTGATCCGGAGAGCCGGGTGGTGGCTCTGGTGATGGACAAGGTGGACCTGATTGATGCGCAGCGACTGCGGGAGATTGGGTTTGCGACGTTTGCTTATTCGGCGCTGGCGTTGACGGAGGGCATCGGCCTGCTACTGGCCAAGGTATGGGCGGAGTATCTGACGTTGATTCTGACGATCTCGTTTTTGCCATGGGAGCTGTATGAGCTGATTCGCCGGCCAACCTGGGTGCGCCTGGGACTGCTTGTGATCAATCTGCTGGTGCTGTGGTACCTGGTATGGCTGTTGAAGCGGAAGCGGGTGGGTGTGGAGCACCGGGCGGCACTGGTCGGGTAACTGCGGCTGTGGTGCTTTTGGGGGATTGACCACGGCAGGCGAATAGCACTTCAGTAACCCTTTCGTCTAGAGCGAAGATAAGGCGAATGCCAAATGGACCCAAAAGTCTAACTACTACATCTTGTGGTTATGAAATGGTTGCCCACTTTATAAGGGTTCCGGCGCTTTTTCTCCGCATCATTCTGCATTTCTCCGCAGATTTTCCACCGGACACAAGGATTTTTCACTTGATTCGTCCTGAGGAGCGCGCGAGTATGTGGATCGAAGTGGTCGAAAGTGGAGTGAAAGGGACTGAACGGCGTCACTTTCGAGATGAGTTTACCTCTCAGACCGCTTCGCGAGGTAGGACAACATGTTTCGCGGAAATCACCCGACGCGCGTGGACGAGAAGGGCCGGCTGAAGCTGCCGGCGGACTTTCGCGGCCAGCTGGAGGGTGGACCAGAGGCGAAGCAGGTGTTCTACATCACGAGCAAGGATGGGGAACGGGCTGAGTTGTGGCCGATCCGGGCGTGGGAGGAGATCGAGGCGAACCTGGCCAAGATTCCAAGCACGAACCCGGCGAAGCGGAAGTTTCTGGATGTAACGAACTACTACGGGCAGATGGCGGAGATGGACAACCAGGGCCGACTGCTGCTGCCGCAGATTCTGCGGGACAAGGCGGGATTGACGGCGGAGGTTCTGGTGTATGGGTCGCAGAAGTTTCTGGAGGTGCTGAGCCGGCCAACGGTGGAGGCGCAGCCGCAGACGCTCTCGGCCGAAGATATGGCAGGGCTGTCGGAGTTGGGGATTTAGCAAGGTTTTGGGTTTGACGTGACCCCCTAGTGGGGCGCATAGGAAGCGGGGATGGGATGCAGCAACCGCGACATGTGCCGGTTCTTTTAGAAGAGGTACTCGAATACCTGAATGTGCGGCCGGGTGGCGTGGTGGTTGACGCGACGCTGGGGCTGGGCGGGCACTCCGAGGCGATTGCACGAAGGCTGGGCGGGGCAGGCAGGCTGATCTGCTTTGACCGCGATCCGGAGGCGATGGCGCTGGGGCGAGCGAGGCTTGCCGGGCTGACCGAGGAGCTTGGCGCGGCGATGCCGGCGGTGGAGTTTGTGCCAACGGCGTTCTCGGAAGGGCTGGGGGCGTTGAAGCCGAGGAGCCTGGATGGATTGCTGGCGGACTTCGGGGTCAGCAGCCTGCAGCTGGACGGGGCGCACAGGGGATTTAGTTTTCGGGCCGATGGGCCGCTCGACATGCGGATGGACACGCGGAGCGGCGAGACGGCCGAACAGGTGGTAAATGAGGCGGGCGAGGAAGAGCTTGCCAATCTCATTTACGAATTCGGAGAGGAAAGGAGGTCGCGGAGAATCGCCAGAGCCATTGTGCGGGCGCGACCGATATCAACGACGGCGCAGTTAGCCCAAGTGATCTCGGCCAGCGCCCCATCAATGAAAGGCGACAAGATTCACCCGGCGACACGGACCTTTCAGGCGATCCGAATTCGCGTGAACGACGAGTTAGGAGAGATTCAATCGCTGCTGAAGAGCGCGGGGTCTCTGATGAAGGCTAGCGGGCGGGTTGTGCTGATCAGCTTCCACTCGTTAGAGGATCGACTGGTGAAGGACTCCTTTCGGGAGGCCGGTCGAGAGAAGAGGTTTGAGATGCTGACCAAAAAGCCGGTGGTTGCGGCGGAGGAAGAGCAGCTCAGAAATCCGAGAAGCCGCAGCGCAAAGCTGAGGGCGGCGGAAAAGGTTTAGCAGTCAACGTCCCTTGTGGAAATCAACACTTCCACCTGCACCAAGTTTAGTGCAGTCTAGGTGTAGGGAGAGGGATGACAAAAGATCGGGCTGGGGTTGTCCTACCGTGCTTTCAGGCGAAAGACAACTTTGCTTCACCCATCCCATCCTCCTATAGCAACCTCAGCCCGGTTGACTTGAGGATGTGGCGAAGATCGGCAGGACCCGGGCGGCGAACCGGCAGGCAGGTAAACGAGGGTAGGGCGATGGCAACCGCGGTGATGGCAGGGCGAGAGATCGAGATGATGGGTGCGGCAGCGCGGGGAACGCGGCGGGATCCGCGACGATCGCTGACGGAGCACAACGCCATGCTGTTCGACACGCAACGCAAGGCACGCCGCGGCCCGACGCCGGAGGTGTTCTTCGCCAAGCACCTGGACAACAGCCGCATCGTGAAGGCGGATGATCCGGAGCGTCGCAGGGAGATGCGGCAGTTCTCGGTGGTGATGAGTGTGCTGTTCTGCCTGGTGATGGTGTATGTGTGGCAGCACTTTTCGGCGATTGAAGTGGGCTACAAGGTGGAGGCGCAGAAGACGACCGTGGAGCAGATGCGCGAGGAGAACCGGCAGCTGCGGTTGGCCGAGGCGCAGTTGACCGATCCGCAGCGCATTGATGTGCTGGCCAAGCAGCTTGGACTGAACGTGCCGCAGCCGGGGCAGGTAGTGCGGCCGGATGGGCTGGGCGTGAGCGATCCAAATGCGCCGGTGATGGCGCAGGCGGGGCCAATGGTACTGCAGTAAGACACGAGCTTAGGAACAAAGCTTCAGGAAGCAGGAACGGCAAACACGTACCAGAAAGAGTTACAGATGCAGCAAGCGACGCCACGGCAGGTAATGACGGCTCCGATACGGAGGATCCGCTTCATGTACGTGGCGTTGTTTTTTTGTTTCTGGACGGCTGTCATTGGCCTGCGGTTGACGTGGCTGCAAGTGGTGCGGCATGGCTACTACGTGCATACAGCGGCGATGCAGCAGCAGCGGACGTTTGAGGTGGCTCCGCGACGCGGGGTGCTCTATGACCGCAATCTGCGCGAGCTAGCGATGACGGTGCTGGTGGATAGCGTGTATGCGGTGCCGAGCGAGCTCGGAGAGAATCGGCCGGAAGCGGCGGAGATGCTGGCCAAGCTAGTGCATAAGGAGGCGTGGGACCGGTTTACGAGCGAGCCGCAGATGCTGGCACGGTTCAATGCTTCCAAGAACTTCGCATGGGTGGCGCGAAAGATCGACCCGGAGACGGCGACGCGAGTGCGCGAACTGAATCTGAAGGGCGTGTACCTGCAGAAGGAGTTCAAGCGCTTCTATCCAAACGGGGATTTAAGTGCGCAGGTGCTGGGATATGTGGGTACGGACGACACGGGGTTGGGCGGGTTAGAGCGCGAGTTCGACGATGAGCTGCATGGCGCGCCGGGGCACATGCTGACGGCGCTTGACGCGAAGCGACATGTTCTGGGAAGTGAAGAGCAGCAGCCGCTGCCGGGCGAGAACCTGGTGCTGACGATCGACGCCAACATCCAGTACATGGCGGAGCGGGCGCTTGATGCGCAGATGGAAAAGACGAAGGCGGCGCACGGCACGGTGGTGGTGCAGGATCCGCACACGGGGAATGTGCTCGCGCTGGCGATCGCACCGCGCTTCAATCCGAACGATCAACGGCACATGGATGCAAGTGTGCTGCAGAACCTAGCCGTAAGTGATGTGTATGAGCCGGGATCGACGTTCAAGCTGGTGACGTACTCGGCGGCACTCGATGGTGCTGGGGTGAAGCCGACGGACATGGTGGACTGCCAGGGCGGCGCCATGACGATGTACGGGCGCACGCTGCATGACGACCGGTCGGACCACTTTGGCGTGGTAACGGTGCAATATGCGCTCGAGCACTCGAGCGATGTAGGCGCGGCCAAGATGGCGTTGAAGCTAGGGCCGCAGAAGTTTTATGACTACATGAAGGGCTTCGGTTTTGGCGACCGATCGGGCATCGAGCTGCCAAGCGAGACACGCGGGCTGCTGCGCGCGCCGAAGAAGTGGGGCGCAACGAGCATTCTGTCGATGGCGATTGGACAGGAGGTTGGTGTTACACCGGTGCAACTTGTAACCATGGTGAGCACCATTGCCAATGGTGGCGTGTATATGCCGCCGCACGTGCTGCTCGAGAGCGCGGATGCGATGAAGGGCGACCCGCGGCTGAAGGCGATGCCATTCCGGCCGGCGAACCAGCTGCCGACAACGCTGCCGGATGGAGCACATCGAGTCATCACGGAGATGACGTCGGCGAAGATGCGTAGCATGATGCAGGGTATCGTGGTGACGGGGACGGGCAAGAGTGCGGCTCTGAACGGGTATAGCGCGGGTGGAAAGACGGGAACGGCGCAGAAGGTGGATCCGGTGACGCACACGTACTCGCACACCAAATTGGTGGCAAGCTTTGCCGGATTCGCGCCGGTGAGCAACCCGGCAATTTCGGTGGCGGTGATCATGGACACGCCGCAAGGCACGGATCTACAGCGATATGGCGGCTACGCGAGTGCGCCGGTGTTTGCGCAGGTAGCGCAGCAGGTTTTGGAGTATCTCGGAGTTCCGCACGATCAGCCGCTGAAGACGCCGAAGGAGATGCAAGACGCAACGAAGGATGTTCCGGTGGACGCTCCGTCCGAGCCGGATGCAACTCTGCAGGCCATGTTCGACGATGTCAATACGCTGCCGCTTGATGACCCTTTGCGGTCACCTGGGCTCCTGGCGATGAAGGAAGATGCTGGGGAACGGCAAGGGCCACAGGTACCCGCACCGCGGCATATTGACGGGCTGATGAAGCTGTTACCGGAGCGGGCGTTGGCGGTATTTCGGGCGAACGGCGGAACGACAAGTGTGATGCCGGATGCAGCGGACGGCCTACGTGCGAAGCTGACACCGGTGCCGACGTCGAAGCCAGAGGTGAAGGACGGCGGTGTCGTGGTGGACGCTTCCAAGCAGATTGCGGTGCCGACCTTTGAGGGTATGGATCTTCGGCTTGCAGTGGAGCGAGCGGGCGGGTCGGGACTGCGGATACGGCCGGTAGGCAGTGGGATCGCTCGCGAGCAGGTGCCGGTGGCGGGGGCGATGGTGCCGAGCGGGACCGAGATCGTCGTGCGCTTCCTGCGGTAAGTCCGGCTCACGAAAATATGTGCGCCCAGCCGTTACAACTGTCGTAGATGCGTCATGCATTTTGTTCAGAGATCGCGGCGCCGCATGCTGCCTCGAACAGAGCGCAACCCTTCAAGACTGCTCTAGAAGAAGTCCGTTCGCGTGAGACTGCTGCCTTGCGACGTAGAATGGCGGGATGCGATGGACGGATGTGCTGCGTGAGATGACGACGACGCGGACTGGCGGCACGAGTGACGCTGCCATCAGCGGCGTGCAGTATGACTCACGACGCGTCACGGAGGGGGATCTTTTCCTTGCGATGCGCGGTGAAAGTGCGGATGGGAATCGCTATGTCGAGCGGGCGCTACAGGGTGGAGCGAGTGCGATTGCGATGGACTCGCTCGAGACGTACGAACGACTGAAGGCCGCGGGTGTCGAGGTCGGCTTGGCTCACGTGGCGCATGGGCGGCGGGCTCTGAGCGAAGCGAGTGCGGCGGTGTTCGGACATCCGGAACGCGTGCTCAAGCTGAGTGCAGTTACAGGAACGAACGGAAAGACGACAACGGCTTGGTTGCTCGAGCAGATGCTGCGGAGTGTGAAGCGAGAAAGTGTGCTCGTGGGAACGATCGAGACGCATGTAGCGGGTGAGGTGCGGGAGAGTCCGCACACGACGCCGGAGTCACGTGATCTGCTGCGGACGTTTGCCGACGGGTTGGCTGTTGGCTGCACAGAGGCGGTCATCGAAGCGAGCAGTCATGCACTCGAGCAGGAGCGCCTGTGGGGGATGCCGGTGGATGTGGCGATCTGGACCAACCTGACGCAGGATCATCTGGATTACCACCGGACAATGGAGGCGTACTTTGCAGCAAAGGCGCGACTTTTCCAAGGTGTTGGAACGAGGCCACCGCGGCTGGCTGTGGTGAACGTGGATGACGGGTATGGAGAGCATCTGGCGTCGCTAGCCGAGGCGGCGGGTTGCGAGGTGTGGCGGTACGGGATGGATGGGGATGGCGGGATGAGATCGGAGTTCCGCGCGGAGCATGTAAGGCTTGGCGCGGGCAAGACAACATTCCAGTTGACCACGCGCTTTGGAAGCGTAGCCATGCAATCGCCACTTACAGGACGAGTGAACGTGTACAACCTGGTGGCGGCGAGTTGTGCGGCGCTGGCACGAGGACTGCGGATGGAAGAGATTGCAGCGGCAACCGAGCAGATGCAACAGGTTCCCGGGCGATTCGAGATTGTACCTTCCCCTGTTACAAACATGACGGTGGTGGTGGACTATGCGCATACCGAAGATGCCTTGCGAAACCTCCTGGTGCTGGCGCGAGCGCTGGTGCGAGAGCGCGGCGGGCGAGTAATCACGGTCTTCGGGTGTGGCGGGGACCGGGATCGATCGAAGCGACCAAAGATGGGACGGGCTGCGGGAGAGGGTAGCGACCTAGTGGTCGTGACGAGCGATAATCCGCGGACGGAAGAGCCGGGGGCGATTCTGGATGAGGTGATGAGAGGCGTGCAGGAGACGACGTCCCCTGTGATTGTGGAGGAAGACCGGGCGGGTGCGATTGCCATTGCGATTCGCGCGGCGCGGCCAGGGGACGTGGTGCTGATCGCGGGCAAGGGCCATGAGAAGGTGCAGATCTTCGCCGAGGGTAC
This sequence comes from uncultured Acidobacteriaceae bacterium, assembly GCA_964235665.1. Classification (GTDB taxonomy): domain Bacteria; phylum Acidobacteriota; class Terriglobia; order Terriglobales; family Acidobacteriaceae; genus Edaphobacter. The sequence goes on along the minus strand of CAXSAY010000002.1, from coordinate 839,678 downwards.
GGTACCGTTTGACGATGTGCTGGTAGCAAGCGATGTGTTGCGGGAGATGGGTGAGGCATGAAGCTGACGTTGGGACAGATCGCAGATTGGATCCATGCCGAGGGAGACCTAACGACGAAGCTGGAGGCGGTAGGCTACTCGATCGATTCGCGAACGATCGGAGCGGGCGAATTATTCTTTGCGGTCACCGGCGAGCGTGTGGATGGGCATGACTACGTCGAGGCGGCTTTGCTGAATGGAGCGGTGGGGGCGGTGGTGAGCCAGCGCTGGCTGGCGCCCGATGAGCTGGAGCCGTGCCGACTGCTGCGGGTACCGGAGAGTGAAGATTGCGTTTTGCGGGCAATGCAGACGCTGGCGATGCGAGTGCGGGAGCGATGGGGAGACTCAGGTGACCGACGGCGAGTCATTGGAGTTACAGGTTCGGCGGGAAAGACAACGACCAAGGAGATGGTCGCGGCGGTGCTGGCGAGGAAATTCAACGTGCTGAAGAGTGAAGGCAACCTCAATAATCATTTTGGGATGCCGCTGCAGATGTTGAAGCTCGAGCCGGAGCACGATGTTGCCGTGCTCGAGATGGGGATGAATCACGCGGGTGAGCTGCGGGCGCTGGCGGCGATTGCACGACCGGACTGGGCTGTGGTGACGAACGTAGCGGCGGTACATTTGGAGTATTTTCCGGCTGGCATCGCAGGGATTGCGGCGGCGAAACGGGAGTTGGTAGAGGCGCTGCCAGCGGGTGGAGTCGCGGTGCTGAACGCAGATGATGCGCGCGTGAGGGAGTTCGGCCGTGGCATCGACGTACGTCCGGTGCTGTATGGCGAGAGTGCGGACGCGGTAGTGCGAGCTGAGAGTGTTGAGGAGCTCGGCGTAGATGGATTGCGATTTCAGGCTGTCGCGGAGACGACCGGCGAGCGGGCGGAGGTTCGCCTGCACCTGCTGGGACGGCAGAACGTAGCGAACGCCCTGGCGGCCATGGCTGTCGGGGTTGAGAGCGGCATTGCGTTGGCGGAGTGCGCAGCGGCGCTGGGTGGGATGCGAGCGAGCGAAAAGCGCGGGCAGGTGCTGGAGTGGCGAGGGGCGAAGCTTGTGAACGACTCCTACAACTCGAATCCGCGAGCGCTGGATGCTATGGTGGATGCCCTGCTGACGATGACAGCGGAACGGCGGATCGTCGTCGCGGGAGAGATGCTGGAGCTGGGCCCGCATGGCGCGACACTGCATGAGAGCTGTGGCGTGCGGATGGCGGAGTTGGGGCTGGATGTGGTGATCGGGGTTCGTGGGCTGGCGCGGAATTTAGTGGACGGGGCGCTGGGTGGTGGCGCGGAGGCCATCTTTTTCGCGACGCCCGAGGAGGCCGGGACCTGGCTGCGAGAGCATGTACGTGCTGGTGATGCGGTGCTGGTGAAGGGATCGCGCGGAGTGCAGCTGGAGCGGGCGCTGGACGTCATGGCGGAAGGATGAGGGCGACGGACTCTGCTTTGGTTCCGCCGTGAAATGCGGAAGAGGAGCACGGATGTGGCTTGTAGGATAGCTATGACCCGGCGCTCGATCGATCTCTCCAAGGCGGATGACTTGCTCTATTGGCTGCTCTATCAGAAGTTGTTTCCTTACTTTCGCCTGTTTCGGATCTTCCGCTATTTGACGTTTCGCACGGTGTTTGCGAGTTTGACGGCGTTGCTGATCGGCTTGCTGATCGGGCCATATGTCATTGAGCGGCTGCGCGAGTTTCAGATCGGGCAGTACATTCGCGAGGAGGGGCCGCAGAGCCATCAGAAGAAGAAGGGCACACCGACGATGGGAGGGGTGCTGATTTGCATCTCCATTCTGGTACCAACGCTGCTGTGGAGCGATCTGTCGAACCCGTTTGTGTGGATTGTGACACTTTCGACTCTGGCGTTTGGAGCGATCGGGTTTGCTGATGACTACATCAAGGTGGTGCACAAGCAGAACCAGGGACTAAGCGCGCGGGCAAAGATGGGGCTGCAGCTTCTGGTGAGCTCAGGCGTGGCGGTAGTGCTGGTGGTCATGCAGTCGCGTGGAAGCTACTCGACGCGGCTGGTCGTGCCTTTCCTGAAAAGATTTCGGCCGGACCTGATTGTGGGATGGATGGCTCATGTTCCGCATCTTTACTGGTTGAGCTTTTTACCGTTTATTGCGTTTGTAGCTCTGGTGATTACATTTTCCAGCAATGCGGTGAACCTTACGGATGGATTGGACGGGTTGGCGATCGGGTGCACAATCATCGCTGCTGGCGCTCTCGCGGTGCTGACGTATGTGAGCGGACACGCGGTGTTTTCGGACTACCTGGAACTGCAACGGATGCCGCTGGTGGGCGAGCTAACGATCTTTTGTGGAGCGATGGTTGGAGCGTCCATCGGCTTTCTCTGGTACAACGCGCATCCGGCTGAGGTGTTTATGGGAGATGTGGGATCACTGGCGCTGGGAGGAGCCATTGGGACGGTGGCAGTGGTGATCAAGCAGGAGCTGCTGCTGCCCTTTATCGGAGGCGTGTTCATCCTGGAGGCGGTAAGCGTGATGCTGCAGGTAGGCAGCTATAAGCTGCGTGGAGGCAAGCGTATCTTCAAGATGGCACCGCTGCACCATCACTTCGAGCTGATAGGGTGGAGCGAGAGCAAGGTGATTGCGCGGTTCTGGATTATGGCGCTGGTGTTTGCGCTGTTCGCGCTGACGACGTTGAAGCTGCGATGATCGTTCCGCTTCGATGCAGGAGGCCCGGTGCACCTCCTGGCGAGAAACCCATACACTTAGCTACTGGACACCTTTTATGGATTTGAAGAACAAACGCGTGCTGGTGGTGGGTGCTGGGAAGAGTGGGATCTCGGCGGCACATTTTCTACTGCAGCAAGGGGCGAAGGTGACGGTGAGCGATTCGCGAAGTGCAGCGGCGCTGGCGGGGGAGATCCCGGCGCTGATGGACGCGGGGATTATGGTCGAGACGGGCGGCCATGGGCTGCTGACGTTTCGGCGGCAAGACTTCATTGTCATTTCACCAGGGGTGCCGACGCTCACGCCGGAGGTGGTGCGGGTGCGCGCCCTGGGAATGCCTGTGGTGGGGGAGCTTGAGTTAGCGAGCCGGTTCTTGCAGGGCCAGATCATTGCGATTACGGGGTCGAATGGAAAGACAACGACAACGACACTGGTAGGCGAGCTTCTGAAAGCCGCAGGCCTGTCCACGCTGGTGGGAGGAAACATTGGGACACCGGTGATCGACCTGGTGGCCGAGAGTAAGCCCGAGACATGGAATGTACTGGAGGTGTCGAGCTTTCAGCTGGAGACAATTGAAACCTTCCGGCCGAGGATTGCAGTGGTGCTGAACATTACTCCGGACCACCTGGATCGGCATAAGACCTTTGAGAACTACGCCGCGGCGAAGACGCGTATTACGGAACGACAAGATCTTGAAGACTTTCTTGTGCTGAATGCAGAGGACAAGACAGCACAGATGGTGGCGGCGAAGACAAGAGCACAGATCTTCTGGTTCAGCACGCGGCGGCCGATCAAGCAGGGTGCCTTCGTGCATGGCAGGAACGTAGTGTTTCTGGCGAAGGAGGGCGCGAAGGCGGTGCCGGTAATGCCGGTGAATGAGATCACGTTGAAGGGCTCGCACAATGTTGAGAACGTGCTGGCCGCGGTGACGGTGGCGCGGCTGGCGGGTGTGTCGGCTGAGGCAATCAGAACGGTGGTAAAGAGCTTCCGGGCGGTCGAGCATCGGCTGGAGCTGGTGCGAGAGCGCAACGGGGTCGTCTACTATAACGATTCCAAAGCAACGAACGTGGATGCGGCGATGAAGGCGGTCGCGTCGTTTCCGAAGGGGATCCACCTGATCCTGGGTGGCAAGGATAAGGACTCGGATTACAGCGTAATGGCTCCTCTGTTAAGAGAACGAGTTAAGGTTGTTTACACGATTGGTTCGGCGGCGGAAAAGATCGGTGGAGCGCTCGCGGGAGTCGTGAAGATGGTAGAGGCGGAGACGCTGGAGCATGCACTTACCGCGGCGGCTGCGGCGGCGGTGAAGGGCGATGTGGTGTTGCTGGCACCGGCCTGTGCGAGCTTCGATCAGTTTGAGAGCTATGAGCATCGCGGCCGGGTATTTCGCGAGTTGGTAATGAAGCTGTAGGTGCGTGTGGCAGAGAGCAGGTTCCACCACTCCCCTTAGCTTCAGTCGGGATGGTACAAGGTCGGATTGGGTGAGCGATGGCGAAGCGGGTTGGTGTTGACAAGTGGCTGTTCGGAACGGTGCTGTTGCTGGTGCTGTTCGGGCTGATCACGGTGTTTTCCGCCTCGGCGGTGATGGCGCAGTCGACGCTGGGCTCGCCGTATAGTTATGTCGGTAAGCAGGCACTCTGGGTGCTGCTGGGCATGATCGCGCTGACGGCGCTGATGAAGATCGACTACCGGCGGTACAACAGTCCGAAGGTGGTGTTCTCAGCGGTCGCGGGCACGGTGGTGGTTCTGTTGGCAGTATTTGCGATGCATGACTCGCACCACACACATCGCTGGATCCGATTTGGCGGACTGTTTACGTTTCAGCCTTCGGAGATCGCGAAACCGGTACTGGTGCTGCTGCTTGCCTACTTTCTGCAGAACAAGCTGCACCAGATGGACGATCTGAAGAACGTGGTGCTGCGGGCAGTGGCGCTGCCGGCGCTGTTTATTGTGCTGGTGGCGGGCGAGCCGGATCTTGGAACGGCGATCGTGCTGTCGGCGACGACAGTGTTGATGCTGTACCTGGCTGGGGCGCGGCCGATGCATCTCTCACTGCCGCTGTTTGCGGCGGTGCCGCCGCTGTTCTACATGCTCTTCATGGTGCCGTGGAGGCTGGCGCGGATGAAGGTGTTTCTGAACCCGGAGGCGGATCCGCGTGGGGCCGGGTTCCACATTATGCAATCGCTTATTGCCGTGGGAACGGGTGGCTGGCATGGGTTGGGCCTGATGGAGGGGCGGCAGAAGCTGTTCTACCTGCCCGAGCCGCATACGGACTTCATCTTCGCGAATGTATGTGAGGAACTGGGGCTGCTTGGCGCGCTGTGCACGGTGGGCCTGTTCTGCCTTCTCGGGTATCGCGGGCTGCGGGCGGCGGTGCTGTCGACGGATCCGTTTGCGCGATTTCTGGCGTTTGGGCTGACGGTGACGATCCTGGTGCAGGCGTTCTTCAACATCAGCGTCGTGGTGGCGCTCTTGCCGACGAAGGGGATTCCGCTGCCGTTCATCTCGTCGGGTGGGACGAGTGTGTTTATCACGCTGGCAAGCATGGGTACCCTGCTGAACATCACGCGCGAGATCGATTAGCTTCCGTGGCGAGCGAGGACGGGAGGGAGTTGCGGGTACTGATTGCCGGTGGGGGAACGGGTGGGCACGTCATCCCCGGCGTGGCGATCGGGCGGGAGCTACGCGACCGGTATGGGGCAGAGGTGCGGTTTGTGGGGACGGCACGGGGGCTAGAGACGCGGCTGGTGCCGGCGGAAGGCTTCCGGCTCGAGCTGATTCATGTGGGACAGCTGAAAGGGATGTCACTTAGGACGCGGGCGCGGACGATGGGAGATCTGCCGCTAGGGGTTTGGCGGTGTGTGCAGCTGTTGCAAGAGTTTCGGCCGCAGGTGGTGGTGGGGGTGGGCGGGTATGCGTCGGGGCCGGCGATGATGGCGGCGGTGCTGTTGCGGGTGCCAACGATGGTGTACGAGCCGAACGCGGCGCCGGGGCTGACGAATCGGGTGGTGGGCAGGATGGTGTCGATCGCGGCGGTGAACTTCGACGAAAGCCGGCGGTTCTTCCGGAAGGCTGTGGTGACCGGTGTGCCGGTGCGGCCGGAGTTCTTTGCGCTTCCCGCGCGTGATGCGGCGGCTCCGCCGCAGCTGCTGGTATTTGGCGGGAGTCAGGGAGCACGAGTTCTGAATACGCGGATGGCGGAGGTGATCCGGGCGTTGCTGGACCGGGTGCCGGGGCTCCATGTGCTGCACCAGGCGGGGATCCGGCATGCAGAGGCGACGGAGCTGGCGTACCGGGAGACGGGGGCTGATCCGGAACGGTGGCAGGTGGTGCCGTTTGTGGAGGATATGCCTCGCCGGGTGGCGGAGGCGAGCCTGGTGCTGTGCCGTAGCGGAGCGACATCGGTTGCTGAGCTGGCGGCTGCGGGCAAGCCGTCGTTGCTGGTGCCGTTTCCGCAGGCGGCGGATGACCACCAACGCAAAAACGCAGAGGCGTTTGCGCAGGAGGGAGCGGCGGAGGTGCTGACGGAGGCGAAGATGTCAGCGACGGTGCTGCTGGAGCGGCTTGTGTGGCTGCTGGGGGACTCTCGCCGGTTGGAGGAGATGGCCGTGCGGGCGCGGGCGCTCCGCAGGCCGGAGGCGCTCCCGAACATTGCGCGGATGGTTCTCGAGCTTGCCAAGCCGTCCCGGGCGGAGAGCCCCAGCAGGTAAGCCCCCGGTTACTCTTTGAGGCAAAATCTTCAAACGACGTCAGTTAGGTCTGGACCCGAAGGGATCTTCTCCGTCCGAACGGCCCCGGATGGATGAGGGGCGTGGGAGTTGAACCCGGTGTGAGCGAAGGATCGATCTCGAACCAGAATACGGTTCCGTCGTGGGCGCTTGCGCCAGTGGCTGGCGCCGCGACTGCAATTCTTAGGGTAAAGAGAATAGAGGTTCGGGCTGGCCCGAACCTCTATTCTCTTACTCTCTCTATGTCTGGGAGTAAGCGAGTTCCCCTAGGGCTAGCGGTGGCCACCGCCGCCACCATGGAAGCTGCCGCCACCACCGTGGGAGCCGCCGCCGCCGTTGTGCGAGCTGCCACCACCGCCACTGTAGCCGCTGCTATGTCCGCCGCCGCCGCCGTAGCTTGCACTGGGCTGCGCCCGGCCCGAACCGCCGTAGTTGCCGGCGCGAGCACTACCGTAGCCGGATGTGCTGCCGGCGTAGCCGCGTTGCCCGCCGCCACCGTAGGCCTGACCGCCGCCGGCTAAGCCACGTTCGCCGCCGCCGTTATAGGCCTGCTGGCCGCCGCCAAAGGAGCCGCCGCGCGCACCGCCGGTGTAGGCCTGACCGCCACCATAGCTGGACGATCCGCCGGTGTATCCGCGGCCGCCGCCGTTGTAGCCCTGATTGGCGCCGCCGCTGAAGCCGCGCTGACCGCCGTTGTTGAAGCTACCGCTACCGCCGTTGTTGCCACTAAAGCCACGTCCGCCGCCACCGTTGTAGTTGTTGACGGTGGTGCGGCTTACGTTGTTGAAGCCGCCGTTGTAGCCGCGGCCGCCGATGTTGGATCCGCGGAAGCCGCCGTAGCCACCGCCGGCGAAGCTGCGGCCGCCGCCATGGAAGTTTCCACCACCCGCGAAGGGGTGATCGTACACACGACCGAAGCCCGCACCGAAGCGGCCGAAGTTGTTGTAGCCGCGGTTGTACCAGAAGCGGCCGCCGTTCCAGTAGCCGCCATAGAAGCCCGCACCGAAGTAGCCGAAGCCATAGTTGATGCCGCCGTAGTAGCCGATGGTCGGACCCCAGTAGCCGGCGTTCCAGAAGTAGTTGCCGCCGTCGCCGTTGCCCCAGTAGCCGGGAGTCCAAAGCGCGCCGTCGTATGGAGGAAGAACCCAGGCGCCATCGACCCAGTAGTAGCCCTCGTCGCCGTAGGCCCAGTAGCCGGGTGTCCAAATGTACCCATCGCCGGGGATCTCGGGCTGGGCATAGACGGGGATCTCAGGAGGAGCAATGCCGATCGAGAGAAAGACACGCGCATGGGCGGCGGCGGGGGCGGCGAGCATGGCTCCCGTGATGAGAGCTGTGCCGAAGAGGTTGCGGACTGTGCGTGCGATCTGCATATTTCTGACCCTGGCTGCCTGTCTTCGCTTGTCCGGTGTAGCTTTCGAGCCCGGGTTGCGTGACGAGCTAGCTCTTGAGATGCCGGCCGGGGGAGTCGGTCCGCCTCACAGTAGATTAGACACAGGATTTGGCCGGAGGTTGCGGGGACATGTCTTGAGGGCTCGGTAGGCTTGACGGGAAAGCGGATCCGTCGCTTTGCTCAGGATGACAGGGAGTTGTGGCGAAAACAAGGGTCCGGTGGGCGGGGGTTTGGTGCTTGCGACGACAATGGAGGTGAAGCGGTGGCCCGTTGTGTGGCGTGAGGGGGCCTGATCGACGCAGGCAGGGAAGAGGGGATATGAGTGTGGTTGGGTTGAAGGCGGGGCATCTGCTGTTTGCGGTGTCGCAGCGGGTTCATTTTATTGGGATTGGCGGAATCGGGATGAGTGGGATCGCGGAGATCCTGCTGACGATGGGATATGCGGTTTCGGGGTCGGACCTGCGGCGGAGCCCGACGACGGACCGGCTGCTGGGGATGGGGGCGCGGATCTTTGAGGGACATGCCCCGGCGCATGTGGCGGCGTGCGATGTGGTGGTGACGACGTCGGCGGTCAATGCGGCGAATGCGGAGGTGGTGGAGGCGCGGGCGAGGCGGATCCCGGTGATTCCGCGGGCGGAGATGCTGGCGGAGCTGATGCGGATGCGGTACGGGATCGCGATTGCGGGGATGCACGGGAAGACGACGACGACGAGCATGGTGGCGGCAGTCCTGGCGGGCGGGGGGCTGGATCCGACGGTGGTGGTGGGCGGGCGGGTGGATGCGATGGGATCGAATGCGCGGCTGGGGACGAGCCAGTACCTGGTGGTGGAGGCGGATGAGAGCGATCGGAGTTTTCTGAAGCTCTCGCCGGTGCTGGGGGTGGTGACGAACCTGGACCGGGAGCACATGGACTGCTACCAGGATATGGCGGATGTGGAGGGGGCGTTCGTGGAGTTTATGGACCGGATGCCGTTCTACGGGGCGACGACTGTTTGCCTTGACGATCCGCTGCTGGCGGCGGTGCTGCCGCGCGTGAAGCGGCGGGTGTTTACGTACGGGGAGAGTGCCGGAGCGGAGTTCCGGGTGGAGCGGCTGCCGGCGGACCGGGCGGAGGACGCGTGGTCACGCTTTGTAGTGACGGCGGAGGGGGAGGGCGAGATGGGGCCGTTTGCGCTGCATGTGCCGGGGCGGCATAACGTGCTGAATGCGACGGCGGCTGTGGCGATCGGGGTGCAACTGGGGGTGGCGCCGGAGCAGATTGCCGCCGGGCTCGAGAGTTTCCGGGGAGTCGACCGGCGGTTCCAGACCAAGGGTGTGGTGCGCGGGGTTATGGTGGTCGATGACTATGGGCACCACCCGACGGAGGTGCGGGCAACGCTTGAGGCGGCGCGGGAGTGCGGGTACGGACGGGTGTTGGTGCTGTTCCAGCCGCACCGCTATACAAGGACGCGGGACCTGATGGGGGAGTTTGCCGGGGCGTTTGGGGCGGCGGACCGGGTGGAGGTGGTGGATATCTATGCGGCAAGTGAAGAGCCGATTGCGGGGGTGACGGCGGAGGCGCTGGTGGCGGCGATCGGGCGGGAGCGGGGGGATGGGGCGGTGCGGTATGCGGGGTCGATGGAGGAGGCGGTGGCGCGGCTGGCGGCGGAGGCGCGGAAGGGGGATGCCGTGCTGACGCTGGGGGCGGGGAGTGTGAGCCTGGCAGGGGCGGGGTTGCTGACGGCGCTGCAGAGTAAGTGAGAGATGTTCCTCCGGAGATACGTGGGGGTGGTGGGGGCAGAGAGGTGGTGGATAGCGGGTTATAGTCGGGATGGCGATTCTTGGCGGCCTGGCTCGGCTGGTGGGACTCATGAAACGAAGGGAACAGGTGCAGGCACGTTGATCGCGTCGACCCAGGAGAGGATAGCGAGTGGCCGGCGGAAGGGACCGCAGCCGGTGGCACCGCGTCGTCCGCGGCGGGAGTTTGCGGATGAGCACGTCGTTGCCGAAGGTGACGGAGGGTACAACCGGGGGCGGAAGCGGACGGGAGTTCGGCTGACGTTTCGCGGCGGGCTGCCGGAGACGATGACGGGCAAGGTAATTGCCGGCGTGGTTGGCCTGTCGCTTCTGGGGGCGGTAGCGGTGGGGGCGGTGCTGACGCATCGGGTGATGCTGCGGGACCAGCGATTTGTGATTCCGGGAACGACGGCGATTGAGACGGTCGGCAACGAGCGGCTGAGCCGGGCGGAGATGTTGGGGGCTCTGCGCGGGGATGTGGGACGGAATGTGTTCAGTCTGCCGCTCGAGCAGCAGAAGGCGACGCTTGAGGCCATCCCGTGGGTGGAGCGGGCGACGGTGATGCGGCTCTTGCCGGACCACCTGCGGGCGAGTGTGGTGGAGCGGACGCCGATTGCGTTTGTACGGGAGAAGGGGCAGATCGGGCTGGTGGATGCGCATGGGGTGCTGCTCGATCTGCGGCAGGGGACGAACGGCGGAAGTTATTCGTTTCCGGTGGTGACGGGCGTGGTGGCGGCGGACCCCGTGAGTGTGCGGGCGGCGCGGATGAAGATCTTTGCCGAGTTTATGACGGCGATGGATGCGACGGGCGAGCACATCTCGGCGAAGCTGAGCGAGGTGGATCTGTCGAATCCGGAGGATGTGAAGGCGCTGATTCCGGACAACGGGGCGGAGGTGCTGGTGCATTTCGGCGATGTGGACTACCTGGAGCGTTACCGGAAGTATGAGGCGCACCTCCCAGAGTGGCGATCGCAGTATCCGAAGCTGGCGAGTGTGGATATGCGGTATGACCGGCAGGCGGTGCTCGAGATGCAGCAGGGCTCGCAGGTGCCGTTGAACAGCGTGGAGCCGACGGCGGAGGTGGCGAGGGCGGCGGCTGCGGTGCCGCTGAAGAAGGGTGCGAAGCCAGGGGCGGCGAAGAGGTCGGGACCGGCGAAGAGCTCCGCGGGGGTGAAGGCGACCCGATGACGCAGAAGCCGGAGAACCTGATCACGGTGGTCGATGCGGGCAGCCAAAAGAGCTGTGTGCTGGTGGCCGAGCTGGTGGATGGGGTGCTGCGGTATCGCGGGCATGGGATTGAGCCGTCTCGGGGGATGCGGAAGGGTTTGATTGCGGAGCTGGGGCCGGCGGCGGAGGCGATCAACCGGGCGGCGTTGACGGCGGAGCGGGTGGCGCGGGCGACGATCGAGACGGCGGTGGTGGGGATTGGCGGGGCGCATGTGCGCGGGGTGAACTCGCGCGGTGGCATCAGCATGGGAAGCCGGATGCGGGAGATCACGCGGGAGGAGGTGAAGGCGGCGGTGGACCGGGCGCGGAGCGTGGCGTTGCCGCCGGATCGCGAGGTGCTGCATCTGCTGCCGCAGGAGTTCATTCTGGATGACCAGGCTGGGATCCATGATCCGGTGGGGATGGTGGGGAACAAGCTGGAGGTGAATCTGCATATTTCGACGTGCTCGGGCGGTGTGGCACAGAGTGTGATTACGTGCGCGAACCGGGCGGGGCTCGAAGTGCAGGACACGGTGTATGAGGGGATTGCGTCGGCCGAGGCGGTGCTGAGTGCGGATGAGCGCGAGCTGGGGGTGTGCATCGCGGATGTGGGCGCGAGCACGACGGAGCTGGCGGTGTTCTTTGAAGGGTCGGTGGCGCATACGGCGGTGCTACCGATTGGCGGAGATCATTTTACGAACGACCTGGCGGTGGGGCTGCATGTGACGGTGGAAGAGGCCGAGCAGCTAAAGCAGGTGTATGGACATTGCGTGGTGACGGCGATTCCGCAGCTGAATGAGATTGAGATCGGCGGGGATCTGTCGGTGGGGAACCTGGGTGGCGGGAATCAAGCGCGGGTGATCCGGCAGCGGTTTCTGGCGGAGATTTTAGAGCCGCGGGCGCGCGAGCTGTTTACGCTGATGCGAGACAACCTGCGGCAGGGTGGCGTGCTCGAGGCGCTGGGCGCAGGGTGCGTGTTGACGGGCGGCGGGGCGAAGATGGCGGGGTTGCTCGATAACGCTGAGAGTCTCTTGCGGGTGCCGGCGCGGGTTGGACATCCGGTGCCGCTGAGCCGCATGCCGGCCGAGCTGGCGGGGCCGGAGTTTGCTGCGGCGATCGGGATGCTGCTCTATACGCACCGGACGCAGATTCGGCGGGCGAGCGAGGAGCAGGGGCTGCGGGCGAAGCTGAAGGCAATCTTTGCGGGAAGCTTCTAAGGCTCGGTCGGCGGTACCCCTCCCCCTCTGGTCTGTTTATTCGTAAAATCTTCGAAAGACATGGGTTAGATCTGGACCAAGAGACGCCGCGAACTTGTGAAGGCGAGGTCTGAAGGGTTCAGCCAAGACACTGCTAGACAAAGTGTAACGAGCGGCGACTGCAAAGTACGCCACACGACCTGTGCGAACCCGGAGATCGCGGCGCAGGCCAGATGAGCCCGCTTTGATAGAGTGCGACATGCGAACTCTCTCGATGCGAGTGGTGGCGGCGGCGGCTATGTTGCCTGTTTGGGCGGGTCTGGCGTGTGGACAGGCGACGACGACTGCGGCGGGCAAATGGGCGATTGCGGTGCATGGCGGAGCGGGGTCGGGCGAGTGGGAGCATATGCCGGATGCGAAGGAGGCGGCGTACCATGCCGCGCTGGACCGTGCGCTGAAGGCGGGAGCGGCGGTGCTCGAGAAAGACGGCGCGCCGATGGACGCGGTGGAGGCGACGCTGCATGTGCTCGAGGATGATCCGCTGTTCAACGCGGGGCGAGGCGCGGTGTTCAATGAGCATGGCGAGAATGAGATGGACGCGTCGATTATGGATGGGGCGACGCTCGGGGCGGGCGCGGTGGCGAGCGTGCACTTTACGAAGAATCCGATCTCGCTGGCACGGTCGGTGATGGAGAAGACGCCGTACGTGATGATGGTGGGGACGGGGGCGGATGAGTACTCGAAGCGGGCCGGCCTCGAGCAGGAGCCGGTGGCGTACTTCTGGACGGCGCAGCGATGGAAAGAACTGGGCGAGGTGCTCGAGAAGAGCGGCCGGCCGATGCCGCCGCTGCCCGTGGGGGTGACGCAGTCGATGACGGCGGTTGACCCGAAGGAGGTTTCGCCGCGGCACCAGTATGGGACGACGGGGGTGGTGGTGCGGGATCGGAAGGGCAATGTGGCGGCGGGGACATCGACGGGCGGGATGCAGGGCAAGATGCGCGGGCGGGTAGGGGACTCGCCGATCATTGGCGCGGGAACGTATGCGAACAATGCGAGCTGTGCGGTTTCGGGAACGGGCGTGGGCGAGTACTTTATCCGGCTGAACCTGGCGCGGAGTATCTGCGACCTGGTCGAGTACAAGGGGATGACGGTGCAGGCGGCGGCGGATGAGGAGCTGCATAAGGTGCTGCCTAGTCTGAAGGGCGGTGAGGGTGGGGTGATTGTGCTGAGTCCGAACCAAGCGCCGGTGTGGAGCTTCAATACGGTGGGGATGTTCCGGGCGCGGATGGTGGAGGGCGGTGCGGAGGAGATTGCGATCCGGCACTGAAGGGTTTCCGCGACGTGAACGAGAAGTCCGGTGCGTTAGTTTTGGGGGCGTGGTGTAGTTCGGGATGCGATCGGCACGTAGCTCCATGTAGGCTGGACGGCACACTATGAATCTGACGACTGTCGAAACGACGAATACGACCTCGCCGGCGCTGGCCAGCAAGAGCCACTACGAGATCCTGGATGGGCTGCGTGGGGTTGCGGCCATTCTGGTGGTGATGTTTCACACCTTTGAGGCGTATGCCGATTCGAACGTGCAGAAGCAGATCATCAACCATGGCTACATGGCAGTCGACTTCTTCTTTCTGCTGTCGGGCTTCGTGATTGCGTACGCGTATGACGATCGCTGGGGGCGGATGACGCAGTGGGAGTTTTACAAGCGGCGGCTGGTGCGGCTACAGCCGATGGTGGTGATCGGGAGCGTGATTGGGGCGGCGTTGTTTTACCTGGGCAAGGCGCCGATCTTTCCGTTGATTGCGACGACGCCGGTGTGGAAGGTGCTGGTGGTGATGGTGGTGGGGGCTACGCTGATTCCGTTGCTGCCTTCGATGGATATTCGCGGATGGCAGGAGATGCATCCGCTGGACGGGCCGGCGTGGAGTCTGTTCTATGAGTACCTTGCGAATATTTTGTACGCGACCTGGTTACGGAAGGTGTCGAACCGGGTCCTCGGCGTGCTGGTGGCGCTGGCAGGGGCGTTTCTGTTTCAGCTGCTGGTGTGGGGGCCGCGCGGCGATGTGATTGGCGGATGGGCGGTGGACAAGACGGAGCTGCATGTGGGGTTTGCTCGGCTGCTGTACCCGTTTCTGGCGGGGATGCTGCTGATGCGGATGGGCAAGCGGATCCATGTGAAGGGGGCGTTCGGGATCTGCAGCGCGATGCTGGTGGTGCTGTTTGCGCTGCCGCGGTTTGGCGGGCCGCACCTGTGGGTGAACGGGCTGTATGAGTTCTTCTGCATTGCCGTGATGTTTCCGGTGATTGTGGCGATGGGTGCGGGGAGCGGGGTGACGGGGCGGGTGGAGACCAAGCTGTGCAAGTTTGCCGGCGATATTTCGTACCCGCTCTACATCACGCATTATCCGCTGATTTATTGGTACACGGCGTGGGTGACGCGGGACAAGGTTCCGGCGGCGACGGGCGCGGTCTTTGGGGCGCTGCTGCTCCTGGTGGCGCTGGCGGTGGCATGGGCGTGTCTGAAGCTGTATGACGAGCCGGTGCGGACGTGGCTGGGGCGGCGGTATCTCGTCCGACGGGCCTAGGCCTGAGGCATAGCGACGCTGCGGAGGGTGTCACTCTCCGGAGACGGGCGTGAGGCGGACCGGGCGCGCGGTCCGCACTCGCAGCTGAGCTACTTGGGGCCATCGTGAAGGTAGCGGTCCGGGATGGGGTTGTCGAGGCGCTCGGCGTCCCAGTAGACCTCGAGGATGTACCAGCGATGATTGCTATTCAGTAGCTCAAAGGACTTGATGCCGCGGGCCATGGGCTTTGCGTCTTCCGGATGGGCGCGCGACTCGTAGGTGGAGTAGACGTGGGCCATGAGGCCGAAGCGTTCGATCTGGTTGGCGGGGTTGCGATCGAAGAAGCCGTCGGTCGCGGTGTAGCTGTCGGAGTTGGCGGCGTATTGTTCCGGTGACAGAAAGAGGACGTCGGCGGGATGAGAGCCCTGAGGCGTCAGGCTGACGGCGATGCGGCCGCCTGGGACAAAGAGGGAGCGTAGCCGGGTTCGATCGAGCTTGCCGCCGGCCGGTGCGGAGATGGCGTTGTAGAAGGCGTGGACGATGCTCTCGATGGTGGCGGTGTCCGCTGCGGATCCGGCCGGCCAGTCTGCGTGCGAGCGCAGGGAGGGAACGGGAGCCTGAGATGGCGGGGTGGCGCCGGAGCTCTGGGCCGAAGCGGACGATAGCGAGGGGCAGAGGGCGAGGGTGCAGAGGGCGAGCGCGCGGATCACAGATCTCCTAAGGGGGTGCTGCCGTGACGGTAGTTTCTACAGACGATTGTCTTGTCTGGAGGTTAGCTCCTGCCCTCCCTGCGATGGCTGTGCGAGATGCCTGGCACAGGGGTACAGGCAAGCGCGAGATGGATGGAGGGCTGTTGAACCAGCGGCGGTACCCGTGGTGGAAAAGGCGAGTGCGGCGCTTTGGGGATGGTGAGAGGATTAACCAGACAGGCAGGTGGTGTGGCGGCTGCCGACCGACCTCTTTCTGATGTACCAGGAGCTTTGAACCGATGCCGAACTTTTCGCACGATGACGACCTTCGCATTCATTACCACGACGAGATGCCGCGAGGCGCGCGGATCAAGGTGATCGGCGTAGGGGGTGGAGGCAATAACGCAGTGAATCGCATGATTGCGGCGCAGGTGGAGGGCGTGGAGTTTATCGCGGCGAATACGGATGTGCAGGCGCTGCAGCTCTCGAACGCGCCGGTGAAGCTGCAGCTGGGGGTGAAGCTGACGAGCGGTCTAGGAGCGGGCGCGAACCCGGACGTGGGCCGGCGGGCGGCGCTTGAGGACTCAGACAAGATCATTGAGGCGCTCGAGGGCGCGGACATGGTGTTTGTGACGGCGGGTCTGGGGGGTGGAACGGGGACGGGGGCGGCGCCGGTGATTGCTTCACTCGCAAGCGAGATGGGGGCGTTAACGGTGGCGGTGGTGACGCGGCCGTTTGCGTTTGAGGGCAAGCGGCGGATGATGCAGGCGGACCGTGGGCTGCAGGAGCTGCTGGATTCGGTTGACACGGTGATTGTGATCCCGAATGAGAAGCTGCTCGCAGTGGCGAAGGATGCGGGCTTCTTTGAGTCGTTCCGCATTGCAGATGATGTGCTGCGGCAGGGCGTGCAGGGGATCTCGGACATTATTACGATTCCGGGCGTGATCAACCGCGACTTTGCCGATGTGAAGACGACGATGGCGGGGATGGGCTATGCGGTGATGGGGACGGCGATGCGGTCGGGCGGGAACCGTGCGAGTGAGGCGGCGATGGCGGCGATGGCGAGTCCGCTGCTCGAGTCGGGCGCGATCGATGGGGCGCGCGGGATCCTGATCAACATCACGGGCTCGAGCAACTTGAAGTTGAGCGAGGTGAATGAGGCATCGAGCATTATCCAGAGCGCGGCACATGAGGACGCAAACATCATCTTCGGTGCGGTGCAGGATGACGGGATGGGTGACGAGATCAAGATTACGGTGATCGCGACGGGCTTTCGGCAGCAGGAGATGCCGGAGCGGCGGGAGCGGATGCTGGCGGAGACGACGATGCCGGGGACGCGGTATGAGCAGGGGAGCCGGTACGAGGTGCCGATTCAGTCGCGGCAGCAGGCTTTGCGAAGTGCGACACCGGTTGCGCCGCCACAATCATCGAACCCGTTGCGAGGGGCGGTGCCCGAGCCTGAGAGCTATGCGGTGCTCGAGCCAGTGGTGAAGGAACGGCCAGCGTCCGAGGCTGAGGTGAGCCGGCACAGTGAGCCGCAGCGGACGGAGAGCTGGCGGAGTGAGCGAGCGACGGAGACGACGGTGGCACAGCCAAGCGCGCAGGGGGCGACCGCGGTGCCGGTGATGATCTATGAAGAGCTGGTCTCTCGACCTGCTGAGGAGGCGCGTAGCCGCGAGGCTACACCGCAGCTGGTGCCAGTGCGGGCGTCGGTCTTTGATGATGACTTCTTTCGTGCCCGGCCGCGCGAGTCTGTGCCAAGTGAGGATCGGCTCCCGGCGGACCTGCCGGCTGCGGGGGGAAGGGCGTGGGAGACGCGTAACGTTTCAGTGCAGCGAAACGTCCAACATGAGGCCGTACGGGCCGAGATCTTCCATGTTCATGCGGCCGAGGAGCCGTCGCGGACGATGAGTGCCAGTTCCGGCGAGGGAACGAGCGGAGATCCGGATGAGCTGGATATTCCGGCGTTTCTGCGGCGTGGACACTAGTGGTGTCTGGTGCTTTCTGGGGATTGCCGGCTGACGCCCGCGCGGCGTTTTCTGAAAACGGATGAGGTATGGGGTGCGGAAGGGAATGGGCTCAGTGCAGAGAGCGTTTGGGCTGCGGATGTTGCTGTCCCTGCTAATCGGCATTTCGCTGGTCGCGACGGCGGTGGCAAAACCGACGAAGCTGGCCGTACGGCGGAAGGCAGGGGCGCATGTGGTGGCGACGCGCCGGGTGGCTGGCGTGCGGGCGCGAGCCACGGCCCATGGGCGCGCTGGCGCACGCGGGGTGGTGGCCGTTGCGGGGCGGGGACGAATGGTGCGGCGGCATGGGCGGATGGTGCTGGCCGTGCGGCGGACGCGGTTCACGGAGCGGTTTACGGCGAGCTCGTTTGCGGACAATTTGACGCTGGGGGATGTGACGACGGGCGAGGACCCGGTGGTGCGGGCGGCGGCGATCGAGGCGCTCGGGAATATGAACGGAACGGCGCTGGCGATCGATCCCTCGAGTGGGCGGATCCTGGCGATGGTGAACCAGAAGCTGGCGCTCTCAAGCGGGGCCGAACCGTGTTCGACGATCAAGCTGACGGTGGCGCTGGCGGCGCTCGAGGAAGGGATCATCAAGCACGATACGCCGGTGAGCCTTGGTGGCGGCTACCGGGTGAACCTGGACTATGCGCTGGCGAAGTCGATCAACCCGTACTTTGAGCAGCTGGGCCGGACGATGGGGTTTGAGCGGGTGAAGCACTATGCGAACCAGTTCGGGCTGGGCGAGCTGGCGGGGTACAACATCCAGGGTGAGCAGCTGGGGACGTATCCGGATACGGAGCTGCCGCAGAAGCTGGGCGGAGTGGGGCGGATGTGTTCGTTTGGCGAGAGCATCTCGATGACGCCGCTGCAGCTAGGCGCGATCGTGAGTGCGATTGCGAACGGCGGGACGCTTTACTACCTGCAGCATCCGGAGACGCAGGAGGCGGCGAAGAACTTCACGCCGAAGGTGAAGCGGATCCTGGATATTGCGCCGATCCTGCCGGAGATGGTGCCGGGGATGTCGGGTGCGGTGGCGGCGCCGTATGGGACGGCGCGAAGCCTGCGAGCGAACTTCAATGCGTTTCCGGTGATGGGGAAGACAGGGACGTGCTCAAACAACGGAACACGGTTTGGCTGGTTTGCGAGCTATGCGGAGTCGCCTACTGGACGGATTGTGACGGTGATCTTTCTTGAGGGCGGGCGGCCGACGTTTGGACCGAAGGCGGCTGAGCTGACCGGGCAGTTCTACCGGGCGATGTATGAGCGGAGCTACTTCCAGCCGAGGGGTGTGCCGCTGACGCCGCTGGCGCCGCCGCAGCCTGCTCCGGTGAATACGGGTGAGGATGACAATACCGATGGCGGTGGTGGCATGCAGTAACGCGCTGAAGCTGGATGAAGGCTGGCGCATGGCGCACGCCCCCTCAGACGAGGGGGCGTCTCTGCATCTGAGGGTTTAGGAGGGTGCGATGAAGGTTCTGACGACGGCGGAGATGCGGGCGGTGGATGCGCGGTCGGCCGACGAGTTTGATGTCCCGCTATGGGTGCTGATGGAGCGGGCAGGCGAGATGGTGGCTCGGTTTGTGCTGCGACAGTATCCGGAGGCGGGGCGGGTAATGGTGCTGTGCGGGAGGGGCAACAACGGTGGCGACGGGATGGTGGCGGCGCGGCTGCTCGCGGGTGAGGGCGTTGGGGTACGAGTGCTGTTGCTGGGCAGGCGGGATGAGCTGAAGGGCGAGGCGGCGCGAGCGCTGGCGGAGCTCGTGGAGGCGACCTCGGACGAGAGTGTGGAAGAGTTGGTGGAGGAGGGTGACCTGGCGGGCTTTGCGGAGCCGTTTGCGGAGGCAGATCTGCTGCTGGATGCGATTGTCGGGACCGGGTTTAAGCCGCCGCTGCGTGGCATCGCGGCGGCGGTGCGGGATTACGTGCGAACGCTGGACGTGCCGGTGGTGGCGGTGGATCTACCGAGCGGGTGGGATGCGGATGCCATGACGCAGGCGGCAGATGGGACAGAGGGAAGCGATGCGACGAGCCAGGAGGTAGTGTTTCCGGCTGAAGCGGTGGTGACGTTTACGGCGCCGAAGCTGGCGCATGTGTTTGGGCACCTGACGCCGGGAAGGGTGTTTGGGGCCTTGGTGGTGGGGGAGATCGGGTCGCCGGAGGCGGCGATTGTGTCGGAGCAGAACCTGTCGTGGACCGGCGATGCGAAAGCGATGACGGAGCGGCCGCGCGATATCAACTCGAACAAGGGAAAGTTCGGCCACGTGCTGCTGGTTGGTGGGAGCTATGGCAAGGCTGGAGCGCCTTCGATGGCGGGACTGGCGGCGTTACGAGCGGGAGCGGGGCTGGTCACGGCGGCGGTGCCGGAGAGCCTTCTGAATACGGTGGCGCTGGTGACGCCGGAGCTGATGACGGTGCCGCTCGCGCAGGGGGCGGAGGGGGCGGTCTCGCTGGAGGCGATTGCGGGCGAGAAGCTGGACACGCTCATGAAGGGGATCAAGGTGCTGGCGATCGGGCCGGGACTTTCGACACGTGGGGATGCCTCGGCGTTTGTGCATGCGATGGTGGGACGAACCGCAGTGCCGGTGGTGATTGATGCCGATGGACTGAACGCCTTTGCCGGGAGGGCGGAGATGCTGACGGAGTTGAGTGGAAGGGCGGGGGGCAGAGCAGAGCTTCGGACGGTGGTGCTGACGCCGCATCCGGGCGAGATGGCGCGGCTTCTAGGGACGACGGTGAAGGAGGTTGAGGCGGATCGCCTCGGAGTCGCTCGGCGATTTGCGACGGAGCACGGGGTGACGCTGGTGCTGAAGGGATGGCGCACGCTGGTGGCGCATCCGGACGGGCGCATTGCGGTGAATACGACGGGAAACCCGGCTATGGCGAAGGGTGGGAGCGGCGACATCCTGACGGGCATCGTGGCGGCGATGCTGGGGCAGTACGGCGACGATGTGGCCGGCGCGGTGGAGGCGGCGGTGTATCTGCACGGGCTGGCGGCGGACTATGCGGTGCATGGAGGGACTACGAGCCAGGGGCGTGATGAGCATACGCTGCTGGCGACGGATACGGTCGCGCACCTGAGTGAGGCGTTTCGGCACCGGGTGAAGGATGAGGATGGGCTGGTGTGGATCTGCGGCATGCGACGAGAGCGGAGTGAGGTGGGCGCATGAGCGGAGCGTACCGACGGGAGAAGCGGCTGCGAACGCGGAGCGTGGCGGGAACGAAGGCGCTGGGAGCGACGATTGCCGAGATGCTGATGCCGGTGCCGCGGCTGGTGATTCTGCGCGGCGAGGTAGGGGCAGGCAAGACGACGTTGGTGAAGGGAATTGCCGAGGCGCTGGGCGCGGCGACCGAGGATGAGGTAACCAGCCCAACGTTTACGCTCGTGCACGAGTACATAGGACCGAAGGTGCACCTGTTCCACCTGGATCTGTATCGGCTCGAGACGGAGGAACAGATTGCCGTGCTGGGGCTTGAGGAGATGGTGTCGCAGGAGGATGCGCTGGTGATGGTGGAGTGGGGTGAGCGCTTTGAGAGCGTGGCGGCGATGGCGACGGCGGAGATTGCGATGGGGCAAGGGGAAGAGGAGACGGAACGGCTCTTGTTGATTCGCTGGGATCGTTAGCTCGGCTATGCGGGCTGTCAGATGAAGGTGTCGGTGCGCGAGATGGCTCAGGCGCGAAGAATCTTCGCAGGAGATGGTAGAAAGCGAAGGAGCCGATAGGTGCCGTGCGCGCATAGTGCAGAAGTGTGCACCTGGAGTGAACGACATACGGCATCCCCCAAAGTGGGCATGTACGTGCTTTCAGGCGAGTGTCACCCTGTGACAACGAAGGTATGACCTGGCAACCTTCTCCGTGAAGGTATCCGGTTGACCTGCGCATCTTTGCACCACCAGGGCCCCCGCATGATCTCTTGCACACTGCTTCGTTGTTTTCGAACGCCGGCTTCGCTGTTGCTATTTTCGTTTCTTCTTGCGACTGCACACCAGGTATTTGCGCAGGCTTCCATCTCAACTGACACCTTTATCACTCCGGCCCTCACTACAGTTCATGCGGGGGACAACGTGCAGTTCAGCGTGACGAGGAACGGTGTTCCGGCGACGAACGGGTACTGGACCTCGAACGGGTCCGGGGATGCCGGATGGATTAGTGGAAACGGGTATTACACATCGCCGCTCAACGCGCCGACACCAGCGACGGTGAACATCGTGTACTTCATGGGACCGACGATGGCGCAGTTGCCAATCACGGTTACAAATCCGCGACCACAGCCGCAAGCCATCAGCGTGTCCTCTTTCACACAGGTTGCAACGCCGATTCTAATCCAGGGTCGCGGCTTCATGCCGAACTCGGTGATCTACGTGCAAGGGCACGTGATGCCGACCACGTACCTGGACAGCAGCCGGCTGACGACGGTGGCGGTGCTGGCGTCGCCGAAGACGGGATCTGTTCCGGTAACGGTTACAAATCCGAATCCTGGGTCTTCAAGCGCGACGATTACGGTTCCCGCGGTGTTTCCTACAGTGAGTGTGATTACTCCATCCAAGGTGACCGGGGGATGGGTGACGTTGAACTTGTTTGGAAGCGGCTACACGACGAGCTCTCTTGTGCTGCTGGATGGCAGACCGATGACGACGACGTTCAACTCCGCGACTTCGCTGACAGCGCACGGCTATCTGCCGCCGTGGCACACGGGAACGACGGCGACGGTGACGGTGGTGCCTGAGTCAGGGTCCGTGGCAACGGCGGCGAAGACGATTGCGCTGCTGAAGCCCGCGACCTCCTATGATGTTGCCGCGCGCTTTTCGACGCAGGCTGCCTTCGGGCCACGGCCGGGGCTGGTGGAGCACATTCAACAGGTTGGACTGCAGGGATTCATCAACGAGCAGATCAAGCTGCCGGGGGTGACGTATGTGCCGCCCGCCCTGCCGCGCTACCCGTATCTGCAGGCCATCTCGGCGGGCAACTCGCTGCTGCGCTTGCGCGTTGCCATGGCGCTGCAGACGTTTGTGGTGAACCAGGGCACGTTTGACGAGTATCCCTCGTATGCGCCGTGGGAGACGAAGCTTGAGGCGGACTCGCTCGGAAACTTCCGGCAGTTGATGACGGACATTGTTTCCGACGCCCGGATGGGAGAGTTCCTGAATCTTGCGGGCAACTACATGACGAGCGGAACGAGCCACCCCAACCAGAACTTTTCCCGGGAGTTTATGCAGCTGTTCACGATTGGAACGGCGATGCTGAACGACGATGGCACGACACAGACAAGCGCCACGGGTGACGTGGTGCCGACCTATGACCAGAATACGATTCTGGATCTGTCGCGGGCTTTTACGGGATGGAACTATGGACCGGTGGTGAACGCACAATACGAGTCGTACGGGATCGATTTCTCACAGCCGCTCGCACCCTTCGATCAGTACCACGATCACGGGTCGAAGACCTTGTTCGGGACGGTCACGTTGCCGGCCGGGCAGAGCATTGTCGCGGATCGGACGGCGGCGTTGAATGCCATCTTCAATCATCCGAATGTGCCGCCGTTCATTTCAGTCCGGCTGATTCAGCAACTGGTGAAGAGCGACCCATCTCCCGCGTATGTGTCGCGCATTTCGGCCGTCTTCAAGAACAACGGGAAGGGTGTTCGGGGCGATCTGAGCGCAGTGGTGACGGCGATTCTGCTTGATCCGGAGGCACGCGCGGGCGATACGGCAACGCAGGTTGGCGTGAACGAAGGATTTCTACAGGATCCCTTGCTGTGGGAGGCCTTTGCGATGAACATCCTGCAGCAGACTCAGTTTGATGGTCAGCCGAGTTATCTGCCGGGGAATCTTGGTGAGGATTTCTGGCACCCGAACTCGGTCTTCGGCTTTTTCCCGGCGACCTACCTGATTCCAGGAACGACGACGAACAGTCCGCAGTTCAGCCTGTTCAACAACCTGACACAGCTGCACCGGAGCCAGTATCTCTACGGCATTATTACCGGGACATCGAGCGGATTTCAGGCGCAATACCAGAACAGCGCATGGCTGTATACGGCATTCACCAACGTGCCGGATCTGGTGGATGGCCTGAACCACCAACTGTTCCATGGGCAGATGCCGGCCGCAACACAGAGTGAAATCTTGAATTACTGCTCTGGCATTGCTGATCAACAACAAGCCTTCACCGCGGCGATTTTTCTTGCGATGAATAGCGATTCCTACAACGTAGTGCACTAAAGGGGCCCCTGTGATCAATCGTCGGACGTTTCTCTCTCGTGTGTCGAAGGCCAGCTTTGCCGGCGCGTCGGCTCCATTGTGGCTCAATCTCATCAGCTCGCAGGCCTTTGCGCAGGCGGGTAGCGGGTATAAGGCTGTGGTGCTGGTCAGCCTGCCGGGCGGCAATGACGGCAACAATATGCTGGTCCCTATGGATGGGGCGGAGTACAGCGAGTACGCCGCGATTCGCGGGGTGCTGACGATCCCTCAGGGAAGCCTGAATGTGCTGCAGGGGACGACAAACGGGAAGACCTATGGACTTCATCCGTCTCTGGTGAACACGGCCGGGCTCTACAACCAGAAGCGAGCCGCGGTGATTGCGAACGTAGGGCCGATGCGAGCGCCGGCGACGAAGGCGCAGATCCTGGCGGATTCCACGCTGCTGCCGGATGCGTTGCTGTCGCATCCGCAGCAGCTGGCGCAATGGGAGAGTGCGACGACCTCGGCGGCTCCGGTGACGGGATGGGGCGGCCGCATGGCGGATCTGTTTACGACGCAGTCCGGGTCGTTGCCGGCGCTGATCGATGCGGGTCCATCGAGCATCTTCACGGTGGGGAATGTAGTGCAGGGTATCGCGGTGCAGGCTGATGGCGGCGATCTGGTGGCGTTGCCGACGGGAATGGATGCGGCGATTCTTGCGGTGGCGCAGGCGGAGAGTCAGTCGCCGAACGCGATCATCTCGCAGGCGGCCAAGCTGCGAGTGCTTTCTGCATCGCAGCAGGTGGTGCTGCGGCAGGCGCAGGCAGCCGGCAGTGGATTGCAGACGGCGTTTCCGGCGAGCGGCTTTGGCAACGTGATGAAAACGATCGCGCAGGTGATGGGTGGGCGTTCGATCGTTGGCGCGACACGGCAGATCTTCTACTGCACGCAAGGTGGCTATGACACGCACCAGAGTCAATGGCCGCTGCAGGCAGCACAGCTGGCGGATCTCGATGCGGGCCTGAGTGCGTTTATGACGGCGCTCGACGAGCTGGGCCTGACAGACCAGGTTCTCGTGTGTACGCATTCGGACTTCAACCGAACCATGCAGGCGAACTCGACCGCGGGAACTGATCATGCGTGGGGGAATCACCAGATGATCCTGGGCGGCGGGATCCAGGGAGGCCGGGTTCTGGGGACGATGCCGACGCTTGAGCTGGGCGGCAGCTCGGATCTGGGTGGACTGGGGACGTGGATTCCGACGACGTCTGTGACACAGATGACGGCAGCGGTCGGCGGCTGGATGGGGTTGAACTCGGCTCAGCTGGCCGGCGTTTTTCCGGATCTGGCGAACTTCCCGACAGGAGCGCTGGCGATCTGATGGGGACGTGGGCGGCCGTCCGGTTTGGGGCGGCCGCTGAAGCGATAGATGGCGCAGAGTTCGTCGCCGGTTGAACCGTACTCGAGCTGGCTGGCGATCTCTTTGAGATCGGCGAGATGGTCTTCGGTCGACATGGGGACGCGGCCTTGCCAGACGCAGGTGAAGGCCGGGCTGCGATCGAGGACGGCGGCGTGTTCGGCGTTGACGTAGAGGAGGTCGAGGTGACCGACGCGATCGGAGAACTGGGCTTCGATGAGGCGGAGAAGACGGCGGACGGCCGGCGCCTCAAAAGGATGGAAGAGGAAGACAAGGGTGGGGGTGGAGGGGAGCGGCGAGGTGAGGGCGTCACCCTCGATGAGGCGGATGGGTGCGAGCGGGTCGGAGCGAGTGCTGGCGGCTTCAAGGTTGGCGCGGGCGATGGCGGCGAGGGCGGGGTTGAGCTCGATGCCGACGGCTTCGTGGAAGGGGTTTGCCGCGGCGAGAAGAAGGGCGCGACCTTTGCCGCAGCCGATGTCGAGGAAGGTGTAACGGTCGAGCGGAAAGAGCGGCTCGGCGCGAGTCTGCCAGAGATCGAGCAGGGCACGGAAGATGGACGGGGCGACGGCGTAGTAGGCCGTGACGAAGCGGTCTGCAGCGGTGCCGGTGCGGAGCTCGACGCCGGGGATGAGGCCGCCGGTGTCGGTGCCGAAGGCGACGTCGAACGGATGCGCCGTGGGGGATGGGTGCGAGTTACGCCTCGAGCTGTTTGGGGGGACGGTCTTGAGACGGCGGGCGGGCATGATTCGAGCATTTCTCCTGATGCTTGGCGCTGCTTGAGTGCAGTGGGAGACCATTATCGTTGCAAGAAAAATGGCACGGCGTTCCGATCCTGCTGTTCCTCTCCGGAGAGATGCTCTAGCGGATCTGGACCAGAGAGCGGTTGCCTTCGAGGCCAAGGGTGCGGCGGCCGGCGGGAGAGATGTCAGCGGGAGACCAGGCGGGCTCGCGTTCGAACTGGACTTCGATGTGACTGACGGCTTCAAGGCCGCCGAGCCGGTTGCGGATCTGCGCTGAGAGCTGGGCGACGGCGTCGTCGGTGGGGCTGGTGGAGGTGACGGTGAGCGAGACGAGGACTTTTGGCGGGACGCCGGGGATGCCGGAGCCGGGCGCGTCGGGATCGGGCCGGACCTGCAGGCTGCGGACGAGGCCCAGGTCGACGATGTTGCAGGGAAGCGCGGGGTCGTAGCAGTCACGCAGGGCGGATCGGATGTCGGCTTCAGAGAGCATGGCAGAGGCGATGATAGAACCTCCGGCGAGATGTGGTCGAAGGCGCCGTTATGACAGTTGCGATGACAGGGAAGACCGGAAAGGGGATGCCTGTGCACGCGGAGCGAAGGCGTTTAGTGCGCGCCGCTGGCCCAGGCGATGCCATCTACTCCGTCGCCGGCGGGAAGGTGCTGGGTAACGTTGAAGGTGAGGGGATCGATGGCAACGATCGACTTGCTGTGCATGCAGGAGACGTAAGCTACCTGGCCGTCGGGACGAAGCAGGATCGCCTGCGGACCCGGTGGTGTGGGAGTGATTCGCGCCACTTGAAGGGAACGGAGATCGATAACCGCTACCCCGTCAGCGGCCGGCATGGCGACGAGAAGGAAGTGGCCATCCGCGGTGGCGGCGGAGCCATAGCCATGCGAGGGAAGCGGGATACGCCGTGTGACGGTGTTAGTGGCGGTGGTGATGACGTCGAGTTCGGGCTTGAGGACGTCCGAGGTGAAGACGAGGGCGCCATCGTTTGAGATGGCGATGCGCTGGATCTCTTTGGCGACGGGGATGACGGTGAGGAGTTTGCGGGATTTCAGATCGAGGACGGAGACGGTGCCGGTGGACACGTTGGCGGTGTAGGCGCGGCTGCCGTCGGGGGAGAGGACGAGCATGTGGGACTCGGGCTGGCCGGTAGGGATGCTGCCGATGAGTTTGGCGGCGCGGGGATCGATGATGTCGACGGCGTTGTCGAGCTCGGCGGTGACGTAGAGGAGGTTGTCGGCGGTGCTGTAGACGGCCTTGTGCGGACGAACGCCGTGGCCGAGGTCGAGAGTGTGAACGATGCGGCGGGAGGGAATGTCGACGAACAGGATGTATTGGCCATCGGTGCCAGGTTTGCCGACGCCGGAGTTGCCGTAGATGGGGATGAACGCGGTGCGGCCGTCGGGGCTGGTGGTGAGCTCGTGGCCGGTGATGTGCTCTTCGGGAAGAACGGCAATCTCTTTACCGCTGACGGGATCGATGATGCTGAGGGTGGCGGCGAACTGGTTGGTGGCGAGGAGGAGACCGGAGTGTGGCATCGAGGATGGGGCCTGGGCGAGGAGTGTGGGCGAGAGGAGGAAGGCGGCGGAAAGCACCAGGGTGAGATGGCGGGCGAGAAGCGGCATACGCGGCGAAGGTATCACGTTGCGGGCTGGCTGGGGTCGAGAGAAGGATTGGTGGGAGTAGCGAGGGTGCTTCCGGGGGGTATGCAGATCCCTGCGGGGAGACAACAACAAAGGCGAGGTGGCGTGGCTGCGCTCCGTCGGTAGAGAAGAAAGCAGGGGTTCCTAGGCTCGCCTCGGAATGACAACAAAAGTGGTGCACCAGGTTCGTTGCCCACCGGGTCCTGTGCATGCCCAGTTCTGTTCGCTGCCTAAGTTCCCTTGGCACGCCCAGTTCTGTTTGGCGCTCCAAATTCTGTTGCAGCCTAGTTCTGGCGGTCTACCAGGTATTGTGCGATGGCTTTGAGGGTGTCGGCGGCGGGGCCGAAGGGCTCGATGGCGGCGAAGGCGTCAGCGATGAGTTGATGGGCGTCGGCGAGAGAGCGGGCGATGCCGTCGGGGAGGCCGTAGACGGCGGGCCAGGTGGCTTTGGTAACGGCGGTATCCTTGCCGGCGGTCTTGCCGAGCTGGGCCGACTCCTGGGTGATGTCGAGGACGTCGTCGACGATCTGGAAGGCGAGACCGGCGTTCTGGCCGAAGGTGCGCAGGCGGTCGAGGGTATCGTGCGAGGCGCCAGCGATGTGGCCACCGGCGACGATTGAGACGGTGATGAGGGCGCCGGTCTTGGCGCGATGAATCTGTTCGACGAGCGCGGCGGTGGGTGGCTGGCCTTCGGATTCGATGTCGACGACCTGGCCGCCGATCATGCCGGGGGCCTGACCGGGAAGGGGGTTATCGTCAAACGCGACCACAGCGGGGCCGACGCCGGTACCGACGGCAGTGGCGATCTCTTTGAGGATGTCGATGGTGGTGATGGCGGGGCAGTCGAGGCGGGCGATGGTGTGGAAGGCGAGGGTCTGAAGGGCGTCGCCGGCGAGGATGGCGATGGCGTCGCCAAAGACCTTGTGACAGGTGGGCTGGCCGCGGCGGAGGTCGTCGTTGTCGAGGGCGGGGAGGTCATCGTGGATAAGGGAGTAGGTATGGAGCATCTCGATGGCGGCGCCGAGTTCGACGGCGGCCTGTTCTGCGGGGATGGCGGCTGGGCCGAGCTGGCTCGCGAGGCGCCAGGCTTCAAAGCAGAGGACGGGACGGAGGCGTTTGCCGCCGGCGAAGACGCTGTGGCGCATGGCGCGATGGATCGAGTGAGGAGCGGTGTCGGGGGAGGGCAGAAGCCGCTCGAGGGCGCGATCCGTGCGCTCGGCGCCGGTACGGATGAGCTCTTGTACATGCGATGCCATGAAGCCTTGATGATACGCGAGGGGGAAGGGCTCAGACAGATGAGGCGGGCGCGGATTTCGGGGGCTGGCGCTGCTGCGTTCGCCGTCGCAGGAGAAGTGTCGCGAGCAGGCAGAGGGCGGCGCCGGAGGTGGCGTCGGCGCCGAGCTCGGCGGGTGGGGTCTGCTGCGAGAGGACGATGGTTTGCCGGCCGGCGGGGAGGAGGAGGGTGAGGAGGCCGTCGGCGCGGTGGTCACGGTCCGGGTCGATGCGGCCATTTACCGCGACGTGCCAGGTGGGGAAGTCGCGGAGATTGAGGATGAGGCGGGAGGGCGCGAGGAGGTTGAGATGAAGGGTGTGGGGCGATGGGCCGGAGAGGGCCGAGGCGGGAGGTGAGGTGTCGTCGCTGACGTCGGCGGGGAGGAGGCGGAAGGGTGGGTTGTTGTGTTTAAGAGAGTCATTGTCGGCGGCGGCGGGTGTGTATTCGTCGGTGGCTTCGTCGCCGGTGTTGGAGTGGAAGAGCGCGAAGCGGGCTTGTGGGGTGTCCTCCGGATCGCAGGGCTGGTTGAAGTGACGGAAGGATGAGGGGATCAGAAGTGCGGGAAGCGCGAGGGTCAGGGTTGCGAGGGGAAGGGGGTCGAGGTGAAGAGAGGGGACGGAGAGGGCGAGGGCTAGGACGGTGACGGGTGCGAGGAGGGCGAGAAGGCGCCAGGGAAACTGCAGAAAGGCAAGCTGCGGGAGGTGGTGCCAGAGCGGGAGGCTGATGGGGGTGAGGAGAAGGGCGATGACGGCGGTGAGGGTCAGGAGGAGTGGGAGGGGATTGCTGACGGCGGCTGCCGGGCGGTGATGGCTACGGCGCATGGCGGCGAGGGCGCAGGCAAGGATGGAGGCGGTCAGGAGCATGAGGGCGAGGACGCTGGCGGTGTGGAGGACGGCGTCGTGAAAGGCGTCGGGAGTGTGGTGGAAGAGTGTGTTGTCGTCGGGGCGGAGGCCGGGGAGGATGGCCATGGAGAGCTGCACCCAAGGGCGCTCGAGGAGGGCGGGAACGAGATAGAAGGCGGCCAGGGCGAAGGCAAGGGCGCTCGCGAGGGCGGTGTGGGCGATGAGGCGGGGTGCGTTGCGGCGGGCTGCCGGGGAGCGGAAAGCAGGGAGAAGGCGAAGCAGGAGCGTGAAGGCGACGGTGTAGGAGCCGATGACGGCGGCGGGGGCGTTGGTGAGCCAGAGAAGGGCGAGGGGGATGGCGATCGTGAGAATGCTAGTGCGGGGGCGATCGTCTGCCGCGGAAGGGAGAAGGGCGGCGAGCAGAAGGGGCAGCAGAGCGGCGGCAAGGAGCTCCGCAAGGGCGGAGCGCTCGTAGGCGGTGAAGAGGGTGTAGGGATTGCTGAGGTAGACCGTAGCCGCGAGTGTGGCGGTGGAGGGCGAGACGAAGCGGCGGGCGAGCCGGTGCATGGAGAGGCCGGCGGCTGTGAGGGCGACCCAGATGTAGAGGACGGGGGTGAGGGCGAAGGCGTGCTCGGGTTGGAGCGCTGTGAGGTGGGCGAGGGCGGAGGCGGAAAGCGTGAGCAGGGCACCCAGGGTCCAGGAGAGCGGGGGATAGAAGACGAAGCGGGGCTCGCCTGCGCCGAAGGCCGGGGTGAAGGCCCAGCGTGGATGGAGGTCGCCGTGCGCGAACTGACGGGCGGCCTCCTGCCAGCTGAGGAGATGGAAGCTGAGGTCGTGACCGCAGGACGGACCGTAGAGAAGGAGAGGGGTGACGGCGAGGAGGGCGGCGAGGGGGATTAGCAGGAACGGCAGCCGGTCGCGCGTCATGGATTGAGGGTAGCGTATGCAGGCGAGATATGTGCGGGATGGATGGTGAGCTGCTTCAGATGGGGCGGAGGGCGGTGTGCGGTTCGGGCGGAAGGTCGATGCGGATGGCGTCGGACGCGTGGATGGCGCCGCTTTCGAGAGCGATGGCCATGACGCCGGCACGGGGGTGACGGGTGCCCGGGACGAAGGAGGCCTTCATCAGGCCAGGACGGAGGGTGTCCATCTGCTTGCACGGGGTGCGGAGGCCGGTGAGCTCGACGACGGCGGTCTTGCCAAGATGGAGTCTGGTTCCGAGGGGAAGGGTGAGCAGGCGGAGGAATCGGGTGGTGATGTTCTCGCCGAGATCGCCGGGATGAACGGCGGGGAGGTCGGGTGCTTCGGCCTGCAACGACTCGAGGAACTCCCATTCGAGCAGATGAACCTGCGTGCGGTTCGGCGCGGCGGGATTGCGGCGGACGAGGTAGCGATGACGAACGGCGACGCCGCAATGAGCATCGCCTTCAACGCCGAGTCCGGCGAGCAGATGGATGGCGGGCTGCGGGACTTTCGAGAAGGAGTGCCGGGAGCTGCGGCTTACGGCGAGGATGGTGCCGGTGGACATGCGGTGGATCTCGGTGGCGCTGCGGAGAGGGTGCGGCGGCCTGCGCGCAGAGAAGAAGCATCTGGACGCAGGCCGTAGTCGGCTAGTGGAGCTGAGCTGTCTGCTTTGAGGCAGGCATATTGTCGGCGAACCAGGCGAGAGTTCGCTTGCTTCGGTCTTCGACGTGGACGGGATCGCGAAAGCCATGACCCTCGTTGGGATAGATGACGAGCTGCGTCTTGACGCCTTCAGCGCGCAAGGCGTGCCAGAACTCAAAGCTTTGCGGGGCGGGGCACTCGCCATCGCGATCGCCGACGATGACCAGAGTCGGTGTGGTGACCTGCTTGATGAACTCGATGGCGGAGGACCTGGCGTAGACGGCGGGGTTGTCATAGACCGTCGCGCCGAAGAACGGGGTCATCCATTGATCAATGGAGTTTTCACCGTAGTAGCTCTTCCAGTTGGAGATGCCGGCACCGGCGACGGCGGCGCGGAAACGGTGGGTCTGGGTGACGGCGAACATGGTCATGAAGCCACCATAGCTCCAGCCAGTCAGGCCTTCGCGGTTGCGATCGATCGAGACCTTCTTCTCGACGGCGTCCATGCCGGCGAGGATGTCGCGCAGGTCACCGTAGCCAAAGTCCTTTTCGTTGGCCTGCGTGAACTTTTCACCCTGGCCGAAGGAGCCGCGGGGATTGGGCTGGAAGACGAAGTAGCCGGCCTCGGCGAAGTCGGATTCGGATCCCCAGCGAGCACCGATCGAGGAGGACGGACCGCCGTGCACGCTGACGATCATGGGATAGCTCTGTTTGGAGTCATAGTTGACGGGGTAGGTCAGCCAGCCCTGCACATGGAAGCCTTCGTTGGTCCATTCGATCGATTCGCTCTTGATGTTTGAGGCATGGGTGCCGTCGTTCAGGTGTGTGACCTGCTTGAGGCCATTGAGGGGGCCGGCCCAAACTTCAGGCGGGGCATCGAAGGAGGAGCGGCTGACGGCAATGTCGCCATTGCGCGCAGTGGAGACGGCACTCTTGATGCCGCCTGAGCCGATCGATCCCATGTAGCGAAGACCGCCGCCCTTCTCCTCGATTTGCCTGCGTGTGTCGAAGAGAAAGAGGTGGGTGTAGCCGCTGGCGTCTTCAGAGACTTCAAGCGTGTGCTCCCCGTTCCAGCGCAGCCAGGTGGGGGTGGCGGGGCGACTCGCGGTGAGATTCTTGGGGTCTCCTCCGGTGGTCGGGATGGTGTAGATGTCGCCGCCGGTCGATCCCTGGTCGCTCATAAGACCACCAATGAAGGCAATCTCCTTACCGTCAGGGGAGATGCGCGGGACGGCGATCTGCAAACCGTGGAGCGAGCCGGAGATCTTGTTGGTGTCGAGAAGAACTTGGGGAGGCGCTTCGCCCGGGCCGTTGTAGCTGCAGTTGGCGGGGCCATGGAGACAGGCGAGCCGTGGGCCGAACTGTTGCGTATAGAGGTCGGCGACCCACCAGTTATTTTCGCCCGGGGGCGCGGCGGCGATGTAGGCGAGATTGAAGGTCTGCCCTGCAGGGGCCCAGTCGAACTCAAAGACATGGAGGGTTGCGGGAGTGAGTATCTCAGTGCGGCCGGAGTCAGTGCCGACGGCGGCGACGCGCTGGACCTCGACACCGTCCTCACCGATGACGCCGGCCCAGGGTTTCATGGCATCCAGCGCGCCGGCTGAGCGGGTGGCGTTCTCGACGAACAGGAAGCCGATCTGTTTTGCGTCGGGCGACCAGGCAAGCTGCTGCAGGTTGCCGGCAAGGTGCGTCAGCTGGCGAGTCTGACCTTTTGCGACGTTGTAGAGGAAGATCTGCTCCTGACCCGTGGCTGAAGCTCCGCAGGTGGAGAGGAAGGCGATCTCGGAGCCGTCTGGCGACCAGGTCGGGGTGGAGTTGGAGCATTTGCCGGGCGGAGCGATGAGCTTGCCTGGACCCGAGCCGGGCAGCTGCGAGAGGGTGATCTGGGAGGTGTTGCGGGTTCCCGAGGTCCAGGCAAGCAGATGCGCATCCGGCGAGATGGCGGCAGAAAAGGGATAGTTGACATGCGCAGCCGGCGCGGGGCGGGAGGTTTGAGCGAAGGCGGCGGGCAAGGCAAGCAGGCCGGCTGCTAGGAGGAGAAGGGCGGACCGATGCGGCATGCGATCAGGCTAGCATGTGGCTGCGGGCCCACTCTTCTGGTTGAGGCAGAGCGTTGCCGGCGGAGAGATGCACCTGCCACGTGACGGGATTAAGGGCCGCCGTGAGGTGACTGCGTTCACGCAGAGGGTGCCACTTGTCCGGATGCCACTGCCTGTTGCGATCAGACGATTTCTCCTAAAGGGGAGGAAGTTTGCTTCGATGCGGGTTGAGGTGCGGTCTTCTCTTGCAAGAAAGCGGAAGTGCGCTACACTAGAACTCGAAGTTTGCTTTACCGCAGAAGCGCGCCCAGAGAGGATGATCTCTCGTGTGGCGTTCGTTATCGCTTTTGTAGCCTTTCGCATCGTGCACTGCGACACCCTCCTCCCGGGCGGGCTATGCGGGCCGAAGCAGCGAAACGGAGCCGGGCATGGGCATTTCCATGTACGCGGCCACCGTCGACTGCTCCCAACGGAAGTGGATGTTCATGGAGCGTATCGACTAGTTTCGAAACGAGGTTTGTTTCGGAGCTTGATCGAGATGACTGGCGTTGACTGCGCGATGCAGTTAGTCGCCATGTGATCGCAGAATGCCAGGAGATCTGCCGAGTTGTTAGCGGCGAGATCGGAAACGAAGTTGTGAAGGAGTCAGAGTGCCTACGTTCCATCAGCTTGTGAAGCAGGGCCGAACGCCCACCCGATACAAGACCGCCAGCCCAGCTTTGCAGGGCTCACCACAACGGCGTGGCGTTTGCACCCGCGTGTACACGCAGACACCGAAGAAACCGAACTCCGCGCTGCGGAAGGTCGCCCGGGTACGGCTGACAAATGGCATTGAGGTCACGACGTACATTCCGGGCATCGGACACAATCTGCAGGAGCATTCGATTGTGCTCATTCGCGGCGGCCGCGTGAAGGATTTGCCAGGCGTGCGCTACCACGTGGTTCGGGGAACGCTTGATTCTGTGGGAGTCGCCAACCGCAAGCAAAGCCGGTCCAAGTACGGTGCAAAGCGCCCGAAGGCAGCGGCCGGTAAGTAATTCGTTCGTAGCGGTAGCAGAGACTGTCAGGTAGACAAGTTCAGGCGCTTGGGATGTGGACGGCCCTGAAGGAAGACGAGAAGGAACAGATATGCCAAGAAAAGGGTACATCGCAAAGCGTGACGTAGCGGCCGACCCGGTCTATAGCTCGACATTGGTGACCAAGTTCGTGAACTCCATGATGTGGGGCGGCAAGAAATCAACGGCGCAGGGCATCTTCTATGAGGCCATGACGAACCTGGAGCAGAAAGGTGGCGACGAGGCGTTGAAGCTCTTCAAGAAGGCCATCGAGAACGTGAAGCCACTGCTCGAGGTCAAGAGTCGACGTGTCGGCGGAGCAAACTATCAGGTGCCGATCGAAGTGAATCCGGAACGGCGCACCTCGCTCGCGATCCGCTGGCTGGTGAACTATGGTCGGGCTCGCGGAGAAAAGGGCATGGTCGACAAACTGACCGCCGAGCTACTCGATGCGGCGAACGGTCGCGGCGCCGCGATGAAGAAGAAGGAAGATGTGCACCGGATGGCTGAGGCGAACAAGGCATTCGCACACTATCGCTGGTAGCCTTCCTGTGTTGGATTGAGAAGTTGGGGTACGTTACCGCGGGCTAAGCTCCGCAGAAGAGATTGACGATCGTGGCACGCACTACACCGCTAAATCGCTGCCGAAACATCGGAATCATGGCGCACATCGATGCCGGAAAGACGACGACGACCGAACGCATCTTGTTCTATACGGGCATCACGCACCGTATCGGCGAGGTGCACGAGGGCACGGCGACGATGGACTGGATGGAGCAGGAGCAGGAGCGTGGCATTACGATTACGTCTGCCGCGACGACCTGCACCTGGAATGGGATTCGCATCAACATCATCGACACACCAGGTCACGTCGACTTCACGGCTGAGGTGGAGCGCTCCTTGCGCGTGCTTGATGGAGCTGTGGCGTGCTTTGATTCGGTGCAGGGGGTTCAGCCACAGTCCGAGACAGTGTGGCGACAGGCGAATAAGTACAAGGTTCCGCGAATCTGCTTCATCAACAAGATGGACAAGGCGGGCGCGAACTTCGAGTACGCGACGTCGACCATCGTGCAGCGTCTGGGAGCACGAGCAGTACCCATTCAAATTCCGATCGGGGAAGAATCAAAGTTTGCGGGTGTCATCGATCTGGTGGAGATGCGCGCCATTCTTTGGCACGACGAGACCATGGGTGCGAAGTACTCGGTCGAAGAGGTTCCTGCCGAACTCAAAGAGAAGGCAACCCAGTTCCGCAATCAGCTGATTGAAGCTATCGCGGATTCTGACGATGAGGTCTTGAACGCGTTTCTTGAGGGCGAGGAGCTATCCGTAGCACAGATCAAGCGCGCCCTGCGCAAAGCGACGATTGGTATGCACGTGTTTCCTGTGCTGTGTGGATCTTCGTTCAAAAACAAGGGTGTGCAGACGCTGCTCGATGCTGTTGTTGAGTATCTTCCAAGTCCGCTGGATGTTCCGGCGATCGAAGGATCGAACCCGGACAACATGGATGAGAAGAAGCCGCGACCAGCCGAAGATAGTGCACCGTTCGCCGCATTGGGCTTTAAGATTATGACTGACCCGTTTGTGGGGCAGCTTATCTTCATTCGGGTCTACTCCGGACAGCTGAAGACCGGTGACTCGGTACTGAATCCTCGTACCGGCAAAACGGAGCGGATTGGTCGTCTGTTGAAGATGCATGCCAACAAGCGCGAGGAGATCACGGAGATTCTGGCCGGCGACATATGCGCGGCGGTTGGATTAAAGAACCTGATCACCGGAGATACGATCTGCACCGATAAGGACCCTGTTGTCCTCGAGTCGATCGACTTCCCGAAGCCGGTCATTGCGGTGGCGGTTGAGCCGAAGACCAAGGTGGATCAGGAGAAGATGGGAATGGCGCTGGCCAAGCTGGCGCAGGAAGACCCGACCTTTAAGGTGCACACGGATCCTGACTCGGCGCAGACGATCATCTCAGGAATGGGAGAGTTGCACCTCGAGATCATCGTGGATCGCATGATGCGCGAGTACAAGGTTGAAGCGAATGTTGGCAAGCCGCAGGTGGCGTATCGCGAGACGATCCGGTCGAATGCCGAGGCCGAGGGAAAGTACATCCGGCAGACCGGCGGTTCTGGTAACTACGGTCATGCCAAGATTCGCATCGAGCCGAATGAGCCCGGCAAAGGGTACGAGTTTTCGAACGACACCAAGGGCGGCACCATTCCGAAGGAGTACATCAAGCCGATTGACCAGGGTATTCAGGATGCAATGTTGCGCGGCATCCTCGCTGGCTATGAGATGGTTGACATTAAAGTGTCACTCTATGACGGCAGCTACCATGATGTCGACTCAAACGAGATGGCCTTCAAGATCGCCGGGTCAATGGCCTTCAAGGAGGCTGCGCGGAAGGCAAAGCCTGTGCTGCTTGAGCCGGTGATGGCGGTCGAGGTGACTGTTCCTGAGGAATATATGGGAACCATCATCGGTGACTTGAATTCGCGCCGCGGTCGGATTGAAGGCATGGAGATGATTGGCGGCGTGCAAGCGGTGAAGGCAACCGTGCCGCTGAGCAATATGTTCGGGTATGCAACGGCGATGCGCGGATCGACGCAGGGGCGGGCGAACTTCTCGATGGAGTTCAAGCAGTACGAGGAGGCGCCGCGATCGGTGTCCGAAGAGATTATTGCCAAGGTGCAGGGCAAAGAAGAGAAGTAGCGCGAACTGGATATTAGCTGACCAGAGCGGTCACCAACATCGGTTTAGAAGAGAGGGTCATCATGGGTAAGGAGAAGTTTGATCGTTCCAAGCCGCACGTGAACATTGGGACGATTGGTCATATTGATCATGGCAAGACGACGTTGACGGCGGCGATTACGAAGGTGTTGTCCAAGCACAACCCGAAGAACACATTCCGCAGCTTCGACACGATTGATAATGCTCCCGAAGAGCGCGAGCGCGGCATCACGATCGCGACGAGCCATGTGGAGTACGAGACGCCGAACCGGCACTACGCGCATGTGGATTGCCCCGGCCACGCCGACTACATCAAGAACATGATCACGGGCGCGGCGCAGATGGACGGTGCGATCCTCGTCGTCGCGGCGACCGACGGCCCGATGCCCCAGACCAAGGAGCATGTGCTGCTCGCCCGCCAGGTGGGCGTGCCGTACATCGTGGTGTTTTTGAATAAGTGCGACGCGGTTGAGGACGAGGAGCTGATCGAGCTGGTCGAGATGGAGGTTCGCGAGCTCCTGTCGAAGTATGACTACCCGGGCGACGATACGCCGATCATCCGCGGCTCGGCTCTCGGCGCGTTAAACGGCGAAGCCCAGTGGGAGGCCAAGATCGACGAGCTGATGGCAGCCGTCGACAAGTACGTTCCGCAGCCGGAGCGTGCGGTCGATCTGCCGTTCCTGATGCCGATCGAGGATATCTTCTCGATCTCGGGTCGTGGCACGGTGGTGACGGGTCGGATCGAGCGGGGCAAGATCAAGGTAGGCGAGGCGTGCTCGATCGTCGGCTTCCGCGACACGCAGGCGACCACCTGCACGGGTGTTGAGATGTTCAAGAAGCAGCTGGACGAGGGTCTTGCGGGGGATAACGCGGGTCTTCTGCTGCGCGGCATCGCGAAGGAAGATGTGGAGCGCGGGATGGTTCTGGCCAAGCCGGGCTCGATCACGCCGCACACCCAGTTCAAGGGTGAGATCTATGTGCTGTCGAAGGAAGAGGGTGGTCGTCACACACCGTTCTTCAACGGCTACCGGCCGCAGTTCTACTTCCGCACGACCGACGTCACTGGATCGGCCAAGCTGCCTGAGGGCACCGAGATGGTGATGCCGGGCGATAACATCTCGCTTGAGATCACGCTCGGAACCCCAGTCGCCATGGAAAAGGGTCTGCGCTTCGCTATCCGCGAAGGTGGTCGAACCGTCGGTGCAGGAACTATCTCGGACATCATCAAGTAGACGCAACAGAGCTGCCGGGTGAGAGGTCATCCGGCAGACCGCAACCGATCTTTGCACGCAGAAACGAGACCAAGCATGGCAACACAGCAGCGCATTCGCATCAGGCTTAAAGCTTACGACTATCGGGTGCTGGACACATCTACGGGGGAGATCGTCGAGACGGCCAAGCGCACCGGCGCCCAGGTAGCCGGACCGATACCCCTACCGACGATGAAGAATAAGTACTGCGTCCTGCGATCACCCCACGTCGACAAGAAGTCGCGAGAGGCATTCGAAATCCGCACCCACAAACGCCTGATTGACATTCTCGAGCCCACGCAGCAGACGGTCGATGCCCTGATGAAGCTCGATCTGCCGGCTGGGGTCGATGTCGAGATCAAGACCGTACAGAAGTAAATGCCTGAACGAAGCACCGGCAGTGCTGCGACGCCAGCAGCATGATGAGGAAAGGAAGCACGATGAGCGTTACTGGAATTCTAGGCAAGAAGGTCGGCATGACGCAGCTCTTTGATGAGCGCGGTGATGTTCACCCGGTCACGGTATTGAAGGCAGGTCCATGTGTCATCACACAGCTGAAGACGCTAGCGAAAGACGGGTATGATGCGGCACAGATCGGCTATGTCGCTTTCGTGAAAGCCTCGAAGGTCAACAAGGCAATGACTGGTCACTTCGCGAAGTCCGATGTGCCGCCCGTTCGCGTTTTGAAAGAAGTGTCGCTTGATAATACGGTGAGCGCCGGCAGCACTGAAGCTAGCACGAAAGCCGGCGATCGGGTCCTGGTGGACATCTTTCAGGGCGACAAGTTCGTCGACATCATCGGAACCTCAAAGGGACGTGGCTTTGCAGGAGTCATTCGGCGCCACCACTTTGGTGGTGGGCCGAAGGCACACGGTCATATGTTCCAGGTGCAGGGATCGATCGGCGCATCGTCCTTTCCATCGCGTGTCTTTCCAGGTCAACGTATGCCCGGCCACATGGGAGATGACCAAGTCACAGTCCGGAACCTCAGGATCCGGGGTATCGATCTCGAGGACAATCTGCTCCTGGTTGAAGGGGCGGTCCCGGGTCCACGGGACGGGTATGTGCTGATCTCGAGGGCGAAGGCACCACCACGAGAGCGTCGTGGATTTGCAGGCGCAAGCACCCTCGATCCGTTGAAGGCGTCGAAGAAGGCCGCACCCGCAAAGAAGAAGTAAAGTTGGGACAGGTGCGAGTAGGTGACCACCTGTCCTCATTGATGTGTGATTTTGATGTCGCTTACGCAGGTTTCCGCGATATTGATGAGAGAAGAGACGATGGCAAACATAAATGTAGTTAACTTGGGCGGAGAAAAGGTCGGCGAGCTAACCCTCGAAGAGGCCGTCTTCACAGGTGAGGTGAATGAGGCTCTGTTGTGGGAGGCGGTCAAGCACTATCGTGCCGCCATGCGACAGGGAACCGCCGCGACCAAGAACCGTAAGTTGGTGTCCGGTGCAGGAAAGAAGCTGTGGAAGCAGAAGGGAACGGGGCGCGCCCGCGTCGGATCCATCCGTACGCCTCTATGGCGCGGGGGTGGAACGGTACACGGACCACAGCCGCGCAGTTATGATTATGCCTTCCCCCGCAAGAAGCTGCTGGGCGCTCTTCGCTCTGCGTTGCAGTCGAAGCTTTCAGAGGGGAAGCTGACCCTGGTTGACAGCTTTGAGACTGCCGAGTTGAAGACGAAGCTGTTCCGCAAGGCGCTCGACATACTCGACGCGAAAAAGACAACGCTTCTGGTTGAGACCAGCCGCCGACTCGACGAAAAGCTGTATCTGGGATCGCGCAACCTGGACGGCGTCGAGCTGGTTCTGAGCTCAGAGGTTCACCCCTATGACCTGCTGCGCTATGAACATGCCGTCTTCTCCCGGGAGGCCTTCCAGGCGCTGCAGGAGACTCTTCTGAAGAACGCGCCGCGCCATCACGCGACTAGCCAAAAGGAGGCAAGTTAATGTCGACTCTGTATAGCGTGCTACGTCGTCCGGTCATTACGGAAAAGGGAATGGGCGTCAAGGAGACGGAGAACACTCTCGTTTTTGAGGTCGAGCTTCATGCCACCAAGACTGAAGTGAAGCAGGCGGTTGAAACCTTGTTCAAGGTGCAGGTGCTGGGCGTCAGAACATCTGTCGTCGAAGGCAAAGAACGCCGCCGCGGCAAGTTTACCGGCTACCGGCCTGACTGGAAGAAGGCCTATGTCCGCTTGAAAGAAGGCGAAGCGATGCCGGAGTACCTGAGCAGTATGTAGTGAATGGCCGTACAGGTCCCAGGATCACGTAAACTGCCCCGACGACGGATGAACTGACCAGATTCGAGACGAACTAACCCGATTCAACTAGACGCCGTGAAGTTGTGGCAGCTAGGAGCGATATCACGATGCCTATTCAATCTTTTCGACCGATTACACCTTCGCTGCGGTTCGCGACTAAGCTCGTCAATACCGATATCACGACTGATAAGCCGCACAAGCCGCTGCTTTCAGTGAAGCCGCGTACCGGCGGTCGTAATTCAAGCGGTGCAATGACAATCCGGCACCAGGGCGGCGGCCACAAGCAGAAGCTACGCCTGGTGGACTTCAAGCGAGAGAAGTTCGGCATTCCCGCCACGGTGGCGACCATAGAATACGATCCAAACCGCAGCTCGCGCATAGCCCTTGTCCATTATGCGGACGGAGAGAAACGCTATATCATCCAGCCGATCGGGCTCAAGGTCGGGCAGCAGGTTATGAGTGGACCGGACGCGGACATCCTAGTCGGGAATGCGTTACCGCTCAAAAACATTCCTTCCGGAACTACCGTGCATAACATCGAACTGCGGCCGGGCAAGGGGGCACAGATGGCGCGCTCAGCAGGTGCTCAGGTGCAATTGGTGGCGAAGGAGGGTGACTATGCCCTGCTAAAGCTCCCGTCCGGCGAGACTCGACGCGTGCTTGTGGAGTGTATGGCGACCATTGGCCAGGTGGGAAATACGGATCACGAGAACGTCACAATCGGCAAGGCGGGAAGGAACCGCTGGAAGGGCATCCGTCCGGCCAACCGCGGTGTGTCAATGAACCCGGTGGATCATCCCCATGGCGGCGGTGAAGGCAAGACATCAGGCGGTCGCCACCCCGTGACTCCATGGGGGCAGCCAACACGCGGGTACAAGACCCGTAACAACAAGCGAACGGACACCTTTATCGTCAGTCGGCGAAGCAAGTAAGCGCGAAGGGCTAGACAAGCGCACCACCAAGTCTCGACCCCTGACGAGATTCGTAGCAGGCAACACCGCACCAGAGAGCGAGAGATTATGACGCGTTCGGCGAAAAAAGGCCCGTTTATTGATACTCACCTGATGACCAAGATTACGGTCATGAACCAGACCAATGACAAGAAGGTTCTGCGTACCTGGTCACGTCGGTCGACCATTCATCCGGATATGGTGGGACACACGATCGCGGTCCACAACGGACGCAAGTTCATCCCCGTGTATGTGACGGAAAACATGGTGGGGCATAAGTTGGGAGAGTTTTCCGCAACCCGGACCTTTAAGGGCCACTCGGCACGTGCCACGGAATCGGCCGCGAAACCGAAGTAGCCAGTTCACTAGCAGGAACTCCACTCCGTGGATCGATGTGTGAAGGATGATGATATGGCAGAGACAGCAGTAACACCTCGCGAGTTTCGAGCGGAAGCTAAGTTTCAGCGGACGAGTCCCCAAAAGGCGAAGCTCGTCCTCGATCTAATCAAGGGCTTGCGCGTAGAGCAAGCTCTTAATACAGTTCATTTCTCGACCAAGCGCATTGCGCCGACTGTCGAGAAGGTTCTTCGTTCCGCCATCCAAAATGCAAACTACGTCTCACAAGAGCAGGGGCTCGATGTGGACGTCGACAACCTCTATGTGAAGACGGCAATCGCAAATGAAGGACCGCGTATGAAGCGGATTCGGCCTGCCCCTATGGGCCGGGCCTTCCGGTATCAGCGCCGCCTTGCCCACATCATTGTGACCGTGGCGGAGAAGCAGAGGACCGCTCAAGGGACGTCGAGCAACAGCAATAGCAACACCGGATCAGCGACAAAGCCCGCCAAGAAGCGGACCGCTTAGCCAGCGCTTCTGGTAACATCAAAGATTCGGACACAACCCGCATCCGGCTCAACCGGGGCGATCGATAAAAGGAAGTTATGGGACAGAAAGTCCATCCGTATGGGTTTCGCCTAGGCGTGAACAAGCCTTGGAAGTCGCGGTGGTTTACCGAGCGAGGCTATGACAAGCTGCTTGTCGAAGACGTAAAGCTCAAGGCAGAGCTCCGCGAAAAGCTGAAGGCTGCTGGGGTGAGCTCAGTCGAGGTCGAACGGCCCGGCAATAAGCTGAGATTGATTATCCGAACAGCGCGTCCTGGCATCGTAATCGGACGAAAGGGCGCGGAGATCGATAAGTTGAAGGCAGAGATCCAGAAGCGATCGAACCGCGAAGTCTTCATTGACATTCTCGAGGTCAACAAGCCCGAGCTGGATGCTCAGCTCGTTTCCGAAAACATTGCGCTGCAGCTGGAAAAGCGTGTGAGCTTTCGACGAGCAATGCGGAAATCGGTTGACTCGGCGTTGCGCTTTGGCTGCAAGGGGATCAAAGTTCGTGTGTCCGGCCGCTTGAATGGTAATGAGATTGCGCGGTCAGAGTGGTATTTGCAAGGTCGACTTCCTCTGCACACCCTGCGAGCTGACATTGATTACGGCTTTTCCGAAGCGCATACCACGTACGGGATTATCGGCGTCAAGACCTGGGTCTATCGCGGCGATATCTACGAGCAGCGCAAGCGCCGGGAGCAGACGGTTCCAGGTACAACGACTGGCGCGTTCCAGTCCTAGATCTCAGCACACGGGTTGAGCGAGCGCCCGCGGTTAAGGATGTCTTATGTTGATGCCGAAGAAGGTGAAGTATAGGAAGCAGCAGCGAGGCCGTATGTGTGGCAAGGCCTGGCGTGGATCAGATCTCTCGTTTGGCGATTTCGGTCTCAAGGTGACGGAGTGCGGCTACATCACGGATCGCCAAATCGAGGCCAGCCGTATCGCGATGACCCGCTTCATTAAACGAGGCGGCAAGGTCTGGTTGCGTATCTTCCCGGATAAACCTATCACCAAAAAGCCAGCGGAGACCCGCATGGGAAAAGGTA
The DNA here is from genome assembly GCA_964235665.1 of uncultured Acidobacteriaceae bacterium. Classification (GTDB taxonomy): domain Bacteria; phylum Acidobacteriota; class Terriglobia; order Terriglobales; family Acidobacteriaceae; genus Edaphobacter. The sequence goes on along the minus strand of CAXSAY010000002.1, from coordinate 796,468 downwards.
AAGGCGCGCCGGACCATTGGGTTGCCGTTGTGCGACCGGGAAAGATTCTCTTTGAGATGGAGGGCGTCAACGTGGAGCTAGCGAAAGAGGCGATGCGCCTTGCTGCCCACAAACTTCCGCTGAAGACGACCTTTGTGCAGCGGCATGACGCCAAGGTTATCGCGGCCGCCAAATAGGCGAGAAGGATTGAGGAAAACAGGAATGGAACTTGCAGCGATTCGTGCGTTCACCGATGAGGAACTGAAGGGACAGGCTCAAAGCGCCGCCGAACAACTCTTTCGCATTCGGTTTCAGAAGAGCATGGGTAATCTCGAAGGCTTGAAGCAGTTCAAGCAGCACAAGCTGGATATTGCACGCATCCGGACGATTCAACGGGAGCGCGAGCTGGACCTCGCGGCTGAGGCCCATCCAGCAAAGAAGGCAGTTGCACCGGCTCCGAGTCAGCGCACGGCGCACAAGAAAGCACGGAAGGCATAACCATATGGCAACTACAAATCAGACTCCAAATCTTGAGCCAGCAGTCTCCCGTCGGAACGAGAAGGTTGGTCTTGTCGTCTCGACGAAGATGCAGAAGACGATCGTCGTCGAGATTGAGATGCGAAAGGCTCATCCGAAGTACAAGCGAGTCATGAAGTCGAACAAGAAGTTTTACGCGCATGATGAGCAAAACTCCGCAAGAGTTGGCGATGTAGTTCGTATTCGGGAGGCACGGCCTCTTTCGAAGCTGAAACGCTGGTCTCTCGAAGAGATTGTCCGTCGCAGCTCGCTGGCACAGCTGACAGAAGATGCTACAGAGAAGGCCAGCTAGCAACCGAAAGTCGTTTGAATCAAGCCTTGCTGGCATGTACCACACGTAAAAGGTCAGGAGACAAATCATGGCAGTACAGATGAGGACGATCCTTGAGGTGGCGGATAATTCGGGGGCCCGGAAGCTGCAGGTCATTCTGCCGCTTGGGGGAGGACTAGGCAAGATCGCCGGTCTGGGCGATGTTGTGACCGCTGCGGTAAAGGAAGCATCCCCGGATGGGACAGTGAAGAAGGGTAAGGTTGTGAAGGCCGTTATCGTTCGAACCCGTAAGGAGTACCGTCGTCGCGATGGAACGTACATTCGCTTTGATCAGAATGCGGCAGTCGTCATCAACGATGCCATGGAACCGGTGGGAACGCGCGTCTTCGGCCCAGTCGCCCGTGAGCTTCGTGAGAAAAAGTTCCTAAAGATTGTTTCGCTCGCACCTGAAGTTATTTAGATCTACGGTCGAAGAGCTAACGCACTGTGACGGAATCCGGCTCCGTAGATCGCCGAGGGAATGGACCAAGATGGGTATCAAGATCAAGCGAAACGATCGAGTGGAAGTCATTGCCGGTAAAGACAAGGGAAAACAAGCGCGCGTGCTGCGTGTGATTGCGGACAGGCAACGAGTTCTCGTCGAGGGTGTGGGCATGATGAAGAAGCACATCAAGCCCAATCCACAGCGGAATATCAAGGGCGGCATCGCTGAGCAGGAGTCCCCGATCCACCTGTCAAACGTGATGCTGGTGGACGCAAATGGGAAGAGAACACGTCTGGGATCGCGGGTAGACGATGGCAAGAAGGTCCGAGTGGCTAAGACAACAAGCTCGGTCATCCCGGATCCGGCGCGATAAGCAAGTTCGACAAGTTTTGGAACATCCTACGAAACGGCGCACAGTGAAGGCTGCAGCCGAGGACCGTAGAGAGAGCGATGGTAGACGATGGCAGCACGATTCAAGGAGAAGTACACGTCGGAGATCCGCAGCAATCTGGCGAAGGAACTGGCAATCGAGAACGTCATGGCGATTCCGAAGCTCGAGAAGATCGTGATCAACATGGGACTCGGCGAGGCCACTCAGAACGTCAAGATTATGGATCCTCTAGTGGCTGATCTTGCGGCAATCGCAGGTCAGAAGCCGGTCATCACTAAGGCAAAGAAGTCGATTGCGGCGTTCAAACTGCGTGAGGGGATGCCGATCGGCGCGATGGTTACTCTGCGTGGCGATGCTATGTACGAGTTCCTCGACCGGCTGATTTCGATCGCTCTTCCACGCGTTCGAGATTTTCGTGGTGTCTCGTCAAAAAGCTTTGATGGTCGTGGAAATTACACGTTGGGTCTACGGGACCAGCTCATCTTTGCGGAGATCGACTATGCCAAGGTGGATAAGACGAAGGGCATGAACGTCACGATTGTGACAACGGCCGCCGATGACGCTGGTGCCCGCGCCCTCCTGAAGCACTTCGGGATGCCGTTCCGCCAGGGTGCCTGAAGAAAAGAGAAGATCCACAACGCAGGCGATTTTCGCTAAGATAGAGGAACAGTTATGGCAACTACCGCAAAACGCGTCAAAGACGCCCGCAAACCGAAGTTCAAATCGAGACAGCACAATCGGTGCCAGCTTTGCGGCCGACCTCGTGCGTTCCTTCGCAAGTTTGGTGTTTGCCGACTCTGCTTCCGGGGTCTCGCACTCAAAGGTGAGATCCCTGGCGTCGTGAAATCAAGCTGGTAGGACTGGTTGAGATCGATTCCAGTGATTGAGTTCGGACTGCCGGTCCGAAGACCTTTCACTCATACAGCAGGACCGTTGTCGCTGGTTCCTATTGACAGATAGGCGAACGGGCAGCGTAGGAGAATGATGAACCTTACCGACCCAGTAGCAGACTTCCTGACGCGGATTCGCAATTCGATTCGCGCCCGTCATCAAAAGCTTGATGTTCCAGCCTCGAAGCTCAAAGCGGAGATTGCCCGGATCCTTAAGGATGAAGGCTATATCGCCAACTACAAGGCCACCGAGGAAGACGGACAGAAGGTGATTCGGGTGTACCTGAAGTACGGCCCGAACAACGAGGCAGTGATTCGTGACCTGCAGCGGGTATCCCGACCTGGATGCCGCGTGTATCTCGGCCGTGATGAGATTCGCCGAGTGCAGGGCGGACTTGGTATCTCGATCATGACGACGCCGAAGGGCGTGATGACCGGTCGACAGGCTCGTCGCGAGGGAGTAGGCGGCGAGATTCTGTGCGAGGTGTGGTAAAGGTCCGAGGTGTACTGGTTTTTTCAACCGGTATGCCACGGAGTAGTAGGTCAGCAACGTCAGAGTAGAGAATCAGCCGGCTGCAGTGGAACGAAACAGGAGTTTCGGGACTCGCAAGCCTTAGAAGGATGTATGTATGTCACGTATTGGAAAAAAGCCGATTCCGCTCCCAAATGGAGTGAAGTACACGGTCGTCGGGAGTACCGTTGTGGTGGAGGGTCCGAAGGGAACAGTCAGCGCTCTTCTGCCAACCGGTATTACGCTCGTGGAAAAGCCTGGAGAACTCCTGGCTGAACGTCAGAATGACTCCCAGGCAGCAGTCCACGGCCTCGCTCGTGCTCTGGTATTCAATGCCGTAGAAGGCGTAACAAACGGCTGGAAGAAAGAGCTGGACGTTGTTGGCATCGGCTACCGCGTGGAGCTAAAGGGAAAGGGTATGGTGGTGTTTACGCTCGGTTACTCCCACCCGATCGAGTTCCCTCTGCCAAGTGGTATTGAGGTAGCGATCGACCCAAAGCAGACCCATGTAACCGTCTCTGGAATCGACCGGCAGAAGGTTGGCCAAGTGGCTGCAGATATGCGATCCCTACGCAAGCCAGATCCGTATAAGAACAAGGGTGTACGGTACTCCGACGAGAAGCTCAAGAAGAAGGTCGGCAAGACCGGCGCGAAGTAAGCGATTGAGGCTTGCATGGCGGGTTCAGAAATAGTGGCAGCAGCAGCAAGTACCGAACGTCTGCAGCGTTCTGCAGACGCTTTTAGGAGGAAGTTCTTATGATCAATCCGCGCCAGCGAAACGTTATTCGGAAGCGAGTTCATAGCCGCATTCGCGAGAAGATGTCCGGTACTGCGTTGCGGCCACGGCTCAATGTGTATCGGTCCGTCAACCATATCTATACGCAGCTGATCGATGACGCGAATGGAGTGACTCTGGCGTCAGCGTCCACCATGGGACCGAGGGATGGCGAGAAGCGATCCGGCGGTAATATTGAGGCTGCACGTGAGGTTGGCCGTGTTATTGCTGAACGGGCGAAGGAGAAGGGAATCGTTAAGGTCGTGTTTGACCGAGGCGGCTATCTCTACCACGGCCGCGTGAAGGCGATTGCCGACGCAGCGCGTGAAGCGGGTTTGGAGTTTTAGGTCTCGTCTACCCCGCTCGCGGGGAGAAAGTAAGGCAGGAAACATCATGGCAGGTATGAAAAAGAAGATCGACGCGAACCGTCTGAACCTAAGAGATCAGGTTGTCTCGATCAACCGCGTTACCAAAGTAGTCAAAGGCGGTAAGAATATGTCGTTTGCTGCGCTCGTGGTGATCGGCGACCCCGCGGAAGGTGTCGTCGGTTACGGATCGGGTAAAGCAAAAGAGGTGCCTCAGGCGATTCGGAAAGGTATTGAGGCCGCGAAAAAGAACCTGTTCCGTATCAATCTTAGCCAGACGACAATCCCGCATCAGGTCCTTGGCCATTACGGAGCCGGGCAAGTCATGTTGAAGCCCGCGCCTGAAGGTACGGGAGTGATCGCCGGCGGTACGGTTCGCGCAGTCATGACCTCCGCTGGCGTCCAGAACGTTCTGACGAAGTCAATTGGTTCGGCAAACCCGCATAACGTTGTGAAGGCGACCTTCGATGCCCTAGCGCAGCTCCGAGACCGGAGCGAGGTTGCCAGTCTGCGCGGAAAGTCTGAAGAGGAGCTCTAAGATGAGTGAGACAGCAAGCGCAGGCACCATACGAATACAGTACTTTCGCTCCATGATCTGTACTCCGGTCAAGCACAAACTGGTCGTTAAGGGCCTGGGTTTTACGAGGCTGAACCAAATCGTGGTCCGGGAAGACAGTCCCTCAACCCGGGGCATGATTAAGAAGATCCCACATCTTGTACGCATCGTCGACTGATGGCACGATGACGTCTGTTCTCTAACTTAAAACTTAGGATTTACTCTTCATCTGCGAGTCGGCGCAAGCCGGCGTTATAGCGAGGTCTATGGCACTGAATCTTTCGAATCTGCGAGCGCCGAAGAAGGCGAATGAAAATAAGAAGCGTGTTGGCCGAGGTATGGGGTCCGGCATGGGTAAGACTTCGACACGTGGCCACAAGGGGCAAGGCAGTCGGTCGGGGTCCAGTTTGATGAGGGGATTTGAGGGCGGACAGATGCCCCTTCACCGTCGCCTGCCGAAGCGCGGGTTCACCAACATCTTTCGCGTGGAGTATACCGTGCTTGGGCTAGATCGCTTAGCCGAGATCCATGCTGCATCCGGTGAGACCGAGTTCTCGCTCGAGACGATTGTTAGTCTCGGACTGCTGCGACGCAAGAACGGCCTGATCAAAGTCCTCAACAATGGTGAGATCTCCACAGCGATTACCGTACATGCGCATAAATTCTCAAAGGCAGCTCAAGATGCACTTGAGCGAGCGGGCGGGAAGGCCGTGGTCATTGGCGGGCAGCCAGAAGCCAAGTAGACGCGCTATCCTGCTTGTCTTTCGGGTCATCCCCAAAGTGAAACAGTCCTGGAACGCTGAAGCGTTCTACTTTAGCCTCTCCTAACGGAGAGGCTTTGGTCCATGAGGTTGAGCGCAATGCTTGAAAAGTTTACCAATATCTTTCGGATCCCCGACCTGCGCAGACGAGTCTTGTTCACGCTTGGGCTACTTGCCGTGTATCGGCTTGGATCGCACATTCCGACGCCAGGCATCAACGCGGACATGCTGGCACAGTTTTTCAATCAGAACTCGGGATCCGCCCTTGGATTGGTTGATCTGTTCTCCGGCGGAAATCTCCGCAGGTTGACAATCTTCGCATTGGGCATCATGCCCTATATCACGGCGTCCATCATCTTTCAGCTGCTTACGGTGATCTATGATCCTCTCGCCAAGCTGCAGAAGGAGGGAGAGCTCGGCCGGCGAAAGATTACGCAGTGGACACGGTATGTCACGGTGGTCCTCGCAATTGTTCAGTCCTTTGCGATCGGTCTCACCCTGACCGGATCCGCTACTGGGTCTCCTATGGTGACGATTCCCAGATATGCGTTTCTCCCTATGTGCGTTCTCACCCTGACAACAGGAACCGCCTTCATCATGTGGTTGGGGGAGCAAATCACGGAGCGCGGCATTGGCAACGGGATGAGCCTGCTGATCTTCACGGGCATCGTTGTAGGGCTGCCGAGGGGCATCGCTGAACTCTACGAGAAGGTTCGAACCAACGCTTGGGGAGCCTTTACCCCTATTGCTGTCCTGTTACTGGTGCTGGGCATGATAGCCGTGGTGGCGTTCATCGTTTATGTCGAACGGTCGGAGCGCCGGATCCCTGTGCAATCCGCGAAGCGGGCCGTGGGTCGCCGAATGATAGCCGCCCAGACCTCACATCTCCCATTGAAGGTGAATTCGGGAAGTGTGATGCCGGTGATCTTCGCCAACTCGATCCTATCTGCGCCACTTCTGTTTGCGAATGCGACTTTGTTCGGCGTTGTTCTCAAAGACAACCGCTGGTTAGCGCCGATCTTTTCCAGTCTCTCGCCGGGCGAGCCGCTCTATGTGTTGCTCTTCATGGCGGCCATCATCTTCTTTGCTTACTTCTACATTTCAATTGTCTTCCGACCGGACGATATTGCGGACAACATGCGAAAGCACGGCAGTTTTATACCAGGAATCCGACCCGGGAAGCGTACGGCTGACTTCATCAACGACGTGCTTAGCCGGTTGACGTTGGTAGGAGCCATTTACCTCATCATCATCTCGATCGTCCCAATGTTTTTGATCAGTGGCATCCACTTCAATCACCTGCCGTGGGTTGGGTCGTTCTTCGACCGGTTGCCAACCTGGACTACGAATGGACTGGGAGTCAACTTCTACTTCGGCGGTACAAGTCTCCTCATTGTGGTCGGGGTAGCGATGGACACGGTCCAGCAGATTGAATCTCAACTCGTTATGCGGCACTACGAGGGATTCTCGCCAAAGTCGGGCCGCATCCGAGGCCGTCGAAGCTGGTGAGCGAGTTCTCCTCAGTGAGCGCAAAGGGATTTTTTGGAGGATCAACGTTGGCGGAGCAAACTCCGGAGCATATCAAGGAGATCGGAGAGGTCGTCTTCATCCCTGGTCCCCTTCTCCTGCTTGGCGCTCCGGGAGTCGGGAAGGGAACGCAGGCTCAAAGACTGGCACAACAGCTCAGGATCCCGCAGATCTCGACTGGAGATTTACTCCGGGAGCATGTTCGAATCGGAACTCGCTTGGGACAGATGGCCAAGCGGCTTATGGACGTGGGCCAGTTGGTTCCCGATGAAGTCGTAACCGGGATGGTGGCGGAGCGCTTCGGCCAGCCGGACACAACGCGCGGATTCATTCTGGACGGATTTCCACGAACGACACAGCAGGCAAGTTGGCTCGATCAGAACTTCAGACAGTCGGCTGTACAGGCGCCGCTGGTTGCGCTTCAGATCGAGGTACCTGTGGCGGACCTCCTCAAGCGCATTACAGGAAGAAGGATCTGCAAGATCGGCCAGCACATTTACAACGTGTACTCTCGTCCTCCAAAGCATGAGGGTCTATGTGATGTGGATGGCTCTGAGCTTCAGCAACGATCGGACGATACCGAGGAGGCCTTCGAGAGACGTATGGCAGAGTATTCGGCGAAGACCGCGGCCGTGATCGCACACTACCAAGCTCAGGGGCGGTTCCGTGCCATCGATGGAACCGGGACCATGGAACAGGTTGAGGTTGGGATCAGCGGTGCTCTTGCCCAGCTTAGGGCTACGGGTCGATAGTTATGGCCATCTTGATTAAGACCGAGGCGGAGATCGCTAAGATGAAGGCGTCGGGGAGGGTGCTTCGACAGGTTCATAACGCCGTCGCCCCTCTGGTTCAGCCCGGTGCGTCAACGATGGACCTCGAAGAATGCGCGATGGCAACCATAACAGAGTTGGGTGTGATTTCGGCGTTCAAGGGGTACCACGGATTTCCGGCCGCGCTGTGTACGTCCGTTAACGACGAGGTGGTTCATGGGATTCCGAGCAAAAGCAGAATCTTAAGAGAGGGAGACATCGTCTCGATTGACTGCGGGGTGATCCTCGACGGCTACTACTCTGATGCTGCTGAGACCTACGCGGTCGGCCAGGTGAGCGCAGACACCGAGCGCCTTTTGCGTACTACCCGGGCCTCCCTCGTGGCGGCGATCGCGGCGGCAACGATCGGCAGTCGGTTAGGAGACATCTCGTTCGCGGTGCAAGAGGTCTGCGAGGCGGAAGGCTTTGGCGTAGTGCGGGATTTCGTGGGTCACGGGATTGGCCGTGCGATGCACGAGGATCCTCAGGTGCCAAACTTCGGCACTGCCGGAAAAGGTCCTCGACTGAAGGCGGGGATGGTACTCGCAATCGAGCCTATGATCAATGCAGGAACGCCGGAGGTCAGAGTACTAAGCGATGGATGGACAGCGGTCACAGTAGATCATGGCTACTCTGCTCACTTTGAGCATACGGTCGCTATCACAAAGGACGGTCCGCTGGTGCTAACCCTCTAGGAAAAACTCACGATTCGCGGTAGCATAAGAGATGCTGCAGATTACTTGTAGCCGGACGACCACTCTACAGTGGTCTTCCTAAGGAGAGCGTTTGTCGAAGGAAGATGCAATTGAAGTGATGGCAACTGTTGTCGAGACGCTGCCGAATGCCCTGTTCAAGGTGGAACTCGAGAACAAACATCAGGCATTAGCTCATGTCTCAGGGCGAATGCGCAAAAACTTCATTCGCATACTACCCGGTGACCGCGTGGCGATCGAGTTGAGTCCCTATGATCTCAACCGTGGTCGCATCGTATATCGTTACAAGTAAACCCACTAGGACTTGGTATGTGGCTTCAAGCGAGTTGATGTCCGTAAGAGTCTGCGAGTAAGGAGCGGTTCCAGCGCTCATCGTTTTCAGGATTTGGAGCATTTATGAAGGTTCGTGCGTCAGTAAAGAAAATCTGTGACAAGTGCAAAGTGATTCATCGGCGAGGCGTCGTGCGAGTCATTTGCGAGAACGCAAAGCATAAGCAACGGCAAGGGTAATTTGCCGCGCCGGAACTATCCAGCGTACCTGGAGCCGGAAGGCGAGTTAGCCGAAGTCAAGGCTTGCGAAGAACCCTCCGGAACATCTCCTTCCACATCAACCATGTCTTCGAGCGAAGCTCAGGACCAGAAAGGATCAAATGGCTCGTATCTCTGGAGTCGATGTCCCGAATCATAAGCAGGCGCGGATCGGGCTGACCTATATCTTCGGGATCGGTAATTCTCGTGCGGCTCGCATACTCGCAAAAGCGGATGTAGATCCGTTTGCCAAGGTTGGAGCGCTTGATGAGGATCAACTCAATCGCATTCGTACCGTCATTGAAGGCGAGGGGCAGATTGAAGGAGATCTCCGCAAGGATGTGTCTCTCAATATCAAACGCCTGATCGAAATTCAGTCCTACCGTGGCTTGCGTCACCGCCGGTCGCTTCCAGTTCGCGGACAGCGCACCCACACCAACGCTCGAACCCGCAAGGGCCCTCGTAAGGGGACTGTCGCTGGTAAGAAGAAAGCGACGAAATAAGCGATGGCGAAGACACAACAGAAGGCTGGCGCCGCAAAGCCGGGTAAGAACAAGAAGTTCAAGAAAAGAGAACGGAAGAATGTTCCATTCGGTCTCGTCTTCATTCAGGCGAGCTTTAACAACACGATCGTGACGATTACGGATGGGGTAGGCAATACGCTATCGTGGAAGAGTTCCGGATCTCTGGGCTTTCGCGGGTCTCGGAAGGGAACTCCGTTCGCGGCGCAGCAAGCGGCGGTAGGAGCAGCTAACGCGGCTCGAGATCATGGGCTGCGCTCAGTTGACGTTCGCGTCTCGGGTCCGGGATCTGGCCGGGAGTCAGCGATTCGTGCGCTGGCATCGGCAGGTATCGAGGTTCGATCGATCCGTGATGTTACACCGATGCCTCACAACGGTTGCCGTCCCCCGAAGCGCCGTCGCGTTTAACGTTGGTGCGTCTGGAGTCTCAGACGTGCTTCTCAGTAGCATGGTAAATGTCACTCAACTGGATCGCGATGAAGCGCTCAGCGTGTAAAGCGATCGGCACTCGATTTAGGAGAAAGTTATGGCACGTTACACCGGCCCCGTCTGCCGCCTATGCCGCCGCGACGGAACCAAGTTATTTCTCAAGGGAGCGAAATGCTTCACAGAGAAGTGTCCTGTAGAGAAGCGAAATTTTCCTCCCGGACAGCATGGGCAGTCGAAGAAGCAAAAGAAGGTTGTCGGTTATGGCCTGCAACTGCGAGAGAAGCAAAAAGCAAAGCGAATCTACTTCACACTAGAGACTCAATTCCGGGCCTACTACCAGAAGGCCTCTGATCGCACCGGAGTGACGGGTGAACTGTTGCTTCAGCAGCTTGAGACCAGACTGGATAACGTCGCTTACCGTCTCGGTTTTGCCACGTCGCGTCGCCAGGCACGACAGATTGTTCGCCATGGCCACCTGCAGGTAAACGGACGCAAGGTAAATATTCCTTCGTTCCAATGCAAGGTGGGGGACGAGATCGCGATTCGAGAAGGTTCGAAGGAACTGGTAGTTCTTGAGGAGTCAAAGAACTTTGCGAGCGGCCAGCGATCCGTGCCATGGCTGGATATCAATCGTGATGCTCTTTCGGGCAAGGTTGTAGCCATGCCGAATCGTGCGGATGTGAACCTGCCAGTCAATGAGCAGCTGATTGTTGAGTTGTATAGCAAATAAGTAGCGGTTCGGAGGGGGATCCCTCCGTCACCCGACTCTAGTTAGAGAATTCGAAACGCACCGGAACTATCCACCGATGTCACAGAATGCTTCGTGGCCGGAAGGACGAAAGGATGTATTCATGCTTTGGAGAGGTTTCCAGAAGCCCAAGCGCCTCGCCGTTGACGGCGAAAGTCTCACTGAGAAGTATGGCAAGTTTTCTGCTCAACCCTTTGAACGCGGATTTGGAACCACAATTGGGAATGCCCTAAGAAGGACTCTACTGTCTTCGATCGAAGGCGCTGCGGTCACGGCAGTCCGTATTGAAGGCGTGCTGCACGAGTTTCAGTCCATCACAGGCGTCGTAGAAGATGCAACAGACATCATCCTCAATCTGAAGCAGGTCCCATTCAAACTGAATGGTGACGGGCCAAAGGCGCTGTATCTGCGGTCCGATGTAGCTGGGGTTATCACGTCGAGCATGATTGAAGCTGATGGTGACGTTGAGATCCTCGACAAGGATGTATACATTTGCACCATCTCCGAAGGTGGAAAGATCGACATGGAGATGCGGCTGAAGCGTGGCCGCGGTTACGTGTCTGCAGACAAGAACTTCGATGGTGACCTTGGTCTCGGCTTCATTCCTGTCGACTCTGTCCACTCTCCGGTGCGCAAGGTGAATTATCTCGTCGAAGCGGCGCGGTTGGGACAGATCACGGATTACGACAAGTTGACGCTCGAAATTTGGACAAACGGCACGATTTTACCTGCGGACGCGCTAGGGCTCTCTGCCAAGTTGTTGAAGGATCATATGACGATCTTTATCAACTTTGAAGAGGAGATGGAAGCCGGTGGTAGTGACGGCATTGATGGTCCTCAGATCCGAAATGAGAATCTAAACCGATCCGTCGAAGAGCTTGAACTGTCGGTTCGAAGTTACAACTGTCTCAAGAACGCCAATATCGCTACGATTGGCGAACTGATTCAGAAAACCGAAGCAGAGATGTTGAAGACGAAGAACTTCGGTCGGAAGAGCCTGAACGAGATCAAAGAGATTCTCGCGCAAATGGGACTTTCGCTAGGGATGAAGATCGATGAACAGGGTAATCCTGTTCCGGGTCCGACATCTGTATTGCCGGCTGCCACATTGGCCGCGAGTTACGGCAACTTCGACGATGACGATGAAGACGAGGATGAGGACGAAGATGATGATCTGATTCTCCCGAGTGGAGAGACAGAGAACTTCTAGCTATTGGCCGGTCTGGGATGTTAGCCGACATCTCAGACCTTTACTGGGCTCACATCTGGTGAGTCAACGAGATCAAATAAGGGAGACTCGGGTCCGATAAACGCCGGTACATCGTTGTAGTCGACCCGAACAGACGACATGCGCCATCGTAATGCAGGCTTCAAATTAGGACGGAACACGAGCCACCGCCGCGCTGTTTTGCGGAACCTAGTCACCTCTATCATCATGATGGATCGTATCGAGACTACGATTACGAAGTGTAAGGCCTCAAAACCTCTCGTTGAGAAGATGATCACGCTTGGAAAGCGCGGAGACGTTCCCGCTCGCCGCCAAGCTGCCGCTTACCTAATGACAGCTGAATCTGTTGACCGTCTGTTCAATACGGTGGCTCCTCGCTACGGCACACGCAATGGCGGATACTCACGCATCATTCGTGTCGGCCCAAGAAAAGGAGACGCCGCCGAAATGGCGTTTATCGAATTACTCGGCGCCGAGTCGGAGTTGACGGCGAAAGCCGAACGCCGCGCGGAAGCACGTGAGAAGAAGCGTGAAGAACTGCAAAAGCAGTTAGAAGAGCAGTCGCCAGGCGAGCAGCCTGATCCAAACGCCGAGCCGTAGACAAAGCAGAAAAGGAGGAAAGGCAGGCTGGGGAGGCTCTCTGGCCTGCCTTTTCTTTTAGCTAAACCAAGCGCGCCAATGAGTCGAGATTGGTTGCGAGCGCTTTGACGAAGACCGGCCATCTTGATCGGTTTCGAGGTCTTCGAGGCTTGTGCCGCATCGGTCTTGTTTCCGCCTTGCTTTTCGATAAGTAGACAACGCGGTTGCGGCCTTGTTGCTTTGCCTGGTAGAGCGCCCTATCACTTCGTTCCAGTACGCAACTGAGGTCATGGTCATCGATCGTCATGGTTGAGACGCCAATACTAACCGAGATAGGGAAGTACTCCCAAGGAATTCGCTCCAACTCTGCCAAGATACGTTGACCAATAGTCATCGCCGTTGCGGGCCCGCTCGTCGGTAGCATAACTGTAAATTCTTCGCCACCAGAACGAGCTACTAGATCCTGTGCTCGGGTACAACGCAGGATTGCACTTGCGATCTGACGAAGTGCAGAGTCGCCATAAGCGTGGCCGAAGGTATCGTTTACGTGTTTGAAATGGTCGACATCGATTGTAAGAATGGCGATCTCTCGACCGGGCGTTGCCGGAGTTCCGGTGGCCGCCTCAATTCCTTCATCGAGGGCTCGTCGGTTGGCTAATCCTGTAAGTGGGTCCGTGTTTGCACTCCGGGTGAGCCGGGCGTTCGCCTCTTCCAACTGCCGTTGATAGTGCCGTAGTTCCGCTTCCTGCTTACGCTCTGCTGTAACGTCGATGGCAATGCCGGCGAGCATCTGGTCTCCGGAAGAGTTCCGCCAGGGAAACTTGAAGCTGCGCCACTCCGTTCGCGTCCCGTTGACCTCAGTGACCTCGTTCATCTCAGTAAGCTTCTCGGCTCGTAAGACGTCACGGTCGTTCGCCCGCAGCGTACGGGCGATGCTCTCCGGCCATAGTTCCGCATCGGTTAGCCCAATGGCTGAGGCTAGGTCGATGCCGGCGCACTCCGCCATGCGACGATTGTAGAAAACGAATCGCCCTTGATCGTCCTTGATAAAGCTGGCCATAGGACTGTAGTGCATGAACGTGCGGAACAGTTGATCGCTGGCGCCTAACTCTGCTGCCAGAGCTGTTCGTTCTTCGAGAGCATTTCGAAGTCCTTGCCTTTGTAGCCTAAGTTCCATGTGGGTGGCGACTTGGCGAGCAAGGATCTCCAGCGTGTGCCGCTGATCCGCTGTAAGCTGCCTAGGTTTTGTATCGAGCACGCACAACGTTCCGATATTCAAGCCGTCGCGTCTACTTAGTGGCATTCCGGCGTAGAATCGAAGACCGTCCTTTCCCGTGACGGAGGGGTTTTCTCTGAAGCGCTCATCGTTTAGTGCGTCTTCAACGACAAAGAGTGTTTGCCCACAGATAGCCTGGTTGCAGAATGAAGTTTTTCGTGGCGATTCGTTGATGCTAATCCCGAACTTTGACTTGAACCACTGACGGTGCTCGTCGACGATCGTGATGGCGCTCATTGGAGTCTCGCAGAGCTTGGCTGCCAGCTGGACCAGCTCATCAAATTCGGGTTCCGGGTCGGTATCCAGTAGATCCAATGCGCGGGTTGCAGCTAATCTCAGCTCTTCCATATCGTCTCCTTCCGCTCATATCGGCAGCATCGAGCAGAAGTTTAGCTGAGGCTTTTTCCTTATTGTTGGCAGTGAGTAGGAGGTTGGCCGGGAACAGACGTATGACTGAGTCAAGCTGAGTGCTAGGACTTTGTTCCGCTATAGACCACGACGCGATTCTTACCAGCTCGTTTTGCGGCGTAGAGCGCCTCATCGGCCATGTTGACAAGTTGAAAGCCGTTCATCAACGAATCATTGAGTGCGGCCAAACCGATACTGACGGTGACAGGCTCGTGCTCCCACAACTCAGTAGCCATGCGCTCCATCAGGCGCTTCGAGAAGCCAAGTGCGGCATCCGCTCCACTCTCGGGGAGCAAGACTACGAATTCTTCTCCGCCGTAACGAGCGACCAGGTCCGGCAAACGGATGGTCGTCCGAAGAACCGAGCCGAGTCGTCGCAGCACCGTATCACCGGCTCCGTGACCCCAGCGGTCGTTGATCTTCTTGAAGTTGTCTACATCGATGAGCAGCACCGCGAGCTCGCGATGACGTCGTCGGGACATGGAAAACTCGAGGACTAAACGTTCCTCAAAGGCGCGACGGTTTCTCAGCCCGGTTAGTTCATCCGTGACACTCAGACGCCGAAGCTGCTCGTTGGCGGCCTGCATCTCTTCCTGGTACCGCTCCAGTTCCTGTTTGCGTTCCTGCTCCTCCGTGATGTCCGTCGCGAGACCCGCGAGGAGAAGATTTCCAGAGGAGTCGAAGCAGGGGAACTTGTATGTCTTCCAAACGGTGATGGTGCCATCTGCCCCCCGTAGGTGCTCCTCCGCCTCTACCGTACGCCCCCCAGACATCACGTCAAGATCCTGCATGCGCGTCGAGTCAGCCACAGTTCTCGACCAGAGCTGCTCGTCGGTTCTGCCCAGCCAGGCGTACTCGCTTATGCCGAAGTACCGGGCGTAGCTGCGGTTGTAAAACAGAAGCCGGCCTGCCGCGTCTTTGAGGTAGCTCAAAAACGGGCTCGCGTTCATGAAGGTGCGAAAGAGCTCCTCGCTCGCCCTTAAGTTTGTCGCCGAGGTCTCACGCTCACGGCTTGCCTGTTGCAAGCGGCGTCGTTGCTCTTGAAGCTCTAGCCGAGCCGTCAGCTGACGAGCGAGCAGAACAAGAGCTTCCTCCTGCTCGGAGGTAAGCACCCGCGGAACATGGTCGGTGACATAGAGGACGCCGGTAACTAGGCCCTCTGAGCTGGAGAACGGAGCACCAGCAAAAAAACGGATCAGGGGCTCAGACTGGGTTTGCCCAGCAACTCGATGATCTCTCCTCGTATCTTCAATCACGAGAACGTCACTTTGCTCCAGCGTCCACTCGCAGAAGACCGCCTCGATGGGAATGTCTCGCAGTCTGAGGGATCCAGACAGTCGGCGCCAGCCATACTGAGGGTCCTTGACCAGGACCACGCTTTGGGGAGTGCGGCAAAGCGCAGAAGCAAGCGTCGCGATCTCATCAAATTCAGCTTCGGGGGAGGCGTCGATCTCGTATCCCGCGCCCCGTACCAAAGCAGTGGAACGGTCCAATAACATTGCTCAACCACCAAACCTGGGATGGTGTGCAAAGCATACAGTCGCGCCATGGATCGCCAAACGACGGAAGCAGAGAACGTTCAATCTCTAGTAATACGCAGACGGAACCAAGTTTCCCTTATAGTAACCGCCATGTTCAGCCGTTGCGCTGTATGGCCTGCCGAACATGTTCTTCAGCCTCTGCTTTGAAATGTGTGAGATTGTGGACCTCTGCTGCATGTTGCTCAATGATCGGAAGCATCTCCTCTTCCGTCTCTCCTTCAAGCTTCCACGTGCAGTCATACCCGACATCTGTGCAGTGAAATTGCTTCTTTTGTCCGCTCATCTTGGCCTCTCTTTCAAACAGGATTGGATGCATTTCTGCCTTCCGAGATGGCGTGACTGTGAGAGAGCTCCTGTTACTGGCACGACGGTCTGGCGGAGCCCTCTTCTAGTGTTTGATCGCCCACATGAGCCAGCTTGCGGCGATTGTGCCGAAGACGAACAAAGCGAAGCAAAAGACGCCAAAGCGGATCATCAGACGAGGTGAGGATCGCTGGGTGATCCCGAAGACCACAGAGGTGAACAGGGAGAAGAGAAGCATTGCAGTGAAGTGGCTCACGAGGGCTTCCTTCCGTTTGCGAGCGAGTGTGCGTCGACTGCCGCCACCAGATTCAGCAGGCCGGCAACAACGATGAACTTGGTTCCATAATCCGCGGTCGCAAGCTGTACCGAAGAAGCCCCAAAGTCCAGGGTTCTCGCGAGCATGTACAGCAGCCCGGTGCCAAGGTCTCCTGCGAAGTTCAGCATATCCAGCAACTCACCCGTGTTAGGCGTGTAGATCTTGCCCTGGAGCGAGATGCCGATGGCGAACATGGCAACGATTGAGAAGAAGAGGAGTGATCCTCGAATCCATTTCCTCAGGAGAAGATGTCCGGCTCCGGGAATGAGCCATCCGGCGAGCAAAACCAGCGTGGGCGCTATGGTTGAGGTCGGTGCTGCAGCGAGTGGTTGCACCTGAGTGTTCGTCGTCATCTCGCTCTTGATCATACCAGTGGCACCCGCACTAACTCCTGCTGGATGCGTCCGCTGACCATGGCTGAACCAACCCGCGTGACCATATCGATCTCGCTCCGGATGCCGAACTCGCCGGGGAAGTACGCACCAGGTTCCACCGAGAAGCAGGTGTTCGGCAGCAACAGTCGCTCATCGTGCGTTTCGAGATTATCGAGGTGCGCGCCGCTTCCGTGGAGAGTGTTCCCGATGTTGTGGCCGGTGCGGTGGGTGAATGCTGCGCCGAATCCCCGTGCCTGGAGAACAGCCCGAGCGGCGTCATCAGCCGCGAAGCCCGCGATGGCAACGTTCGAGGCAAAGGCCTCGCGTATTGTGTCGATGGCTGCGTCGCGAGCGTCGCGCACGGCGGCAAAGACAACCTGTTCCCGACCCGTGGGCTCCCGACCGACCACAGCGGTCCAGGTGATGTCGTAATAGCAGGTTCCCGGCCGGTTCATCCTTCCCCAGATGTCGATCAGGAGGAAGTCGCCCTGGCGGATGGGGCGAGATCCCTCCGGGGTGGGCTCGTAGTGAGAGTCCGCGCTGTTGGGGCCGACGCTGACGTTGGGACCATGCTCCCACACGATGCCAGCCCGGTCGAGAGCTCCGCTAAACCATTGCACCATGCTCCATTCATCGGTATGTCCGTCGGCACGAACGCGCCTGCCGATCTCGCCCCAAGCTTCGGCGAGGATGGCGTCGATGTGGGTCTGCGCCTCGAAGTGTGAGGCAATCTGCTCTTCGGTGAGAACCGCTTCAAAGTGGCTGACGAGATCGGCGGAGCTGACGATCTCTTTGCCGAGGTCGCGAAGCATTTCGACGGTGCCGGCATCCACCATGCTGACGTACATGATGGCGTTCCGGGGGGAGTATTGCATGGCGAGCCGGCGGGTGCCGGTCAGCATGCTGGCGAGGGACGCCTCGAGCTCCTGCCAGGAGGAGTACACCGCCTTTGTTCCGGGCAAGGTGTCCAGACGGCCCGACTCGATGCGATGAACGAGCTTCTTTGGCTCCCCGACGGCGGGGATGAGGTAGTACCAGCGGCGCGTCACGTGCGCGGAGGGGAGGAGGCCAAGGATGCTGTACGCCAAGGGGTCGCGGCCGTGGTGATCGTAGAACAGCCAGCCATCGAGGCCGGCATCGCGGAGGGCGGTCTGAATGGCCTCGTGATCCATGATGCTTATTGTAAAGGGGGGTTATCTACCCCCCCGTATGTCACGCCCTAAAATCTTCAACGGATAGGGGTTAGCTCTGGACCAGAGTGACACGGTCGATGAACGCGACAGGCCTGAGAAGCGGTGGGCCCACTTCTACTGTACCGACGCCGAATGATGGATGCGCCACGGGGTGCAAATCTGTGGCCGCCTGAAGAGAAAGAGGCCGGCAACAGTGCCAGCCTCTCTAGTATTACGGTGTGGTGTGCTGCGTTAGGTTCAGGCAGTGACGGGAGTTGCCGCAGCAGCAGCCTCGCGCTCGGCGGCCTTCTTGTCGGCGGAGTTCTGGCCCAGCTCTGCGGCGAGTGTCTCCGTGGTGAACGACTCGATGAGGTCCCCGGCCTTGATGTCCTTGAAGCCGTTGAGATCGATACCGCACTCGACGCCCTGGCGAACCTCCGCGACGTCATCCTTGACGCGCTTGAGCGAGCCAATGCGTCCCTTCCAGACCTCGGTACCGTCGCGTAGCACACGAACCTGGTTTTCGCGCTTGATCAAACCATCGACCACACGGCAGCCGGCGATCTGACCGACCTTGGTGATTTTGAAGACCTGCAGGACCTCCGCACGGCCGGCGTAGTTTTCGCGGTAGACCGGCTCGAGCAGACCGAACATGGCTTTGGTCATCTCGTCCTGCAGCTCGTAGATGATGGAGTGCAGACGAATCTCGACGTTCTCCCGGTCGGCCAGCTCCTGTGACTTGCGTTCTGGCCGGACGTTGAAGCCGATGACGACCGCGTTTGAGGCAGAGGCGAGAAGGATGTCGGATTCCGTGATCGCGCCCACACCGGAGTGCAGCACCCGAACCCGAACCTTCTCGGTCGACATTCGCACGAGGGAGTCGGCCAAGACTTCGACTGAACCTTGTACGTCGCCTTTGAGGATAAGGTTAAGATCCTTGACGCCGGCCATCTTGATCTGCTCGGAGAGACCTTCGAGCGAGACGCGGGAGCTCTTGGCCAGCTGCGCTTCGCGATCCTTAAGCTTGCGATACTGTGCGATGCCCTTGGCCTTGTCGCGATCTGACATGACCAGGAAGGTATCGCCAGCGTCCGGCATGCCCTCAAGACCGAGGATCTCAACTGGCGTTGACGGCCCAGCTTCAGTGATGGCGCGTCCACGATCGTCAAACATGGCGCGAATCTTGCCGAAGGTGTTGCCGACCACGTAGCTGTCACCGGTGCGGAGCGTTCCATTCTGGACCAAGATGGAGGCAACGGCGCCGCGACCGCGATCGAGCTTGGCTTCGATGACGGTTCCGACCGCGGGACGATCCGGCGTTGCCTTCGGCGCGCTGATATCAGCGACGAGGCAGATCATCTCCTCGAGCAGATCGAGGTTCATACGCTTTTTGGCCGACACCTCGACAAACTCTGTATCGCCGCCCTGGTTTGAGGGTTGTAGTCCACGCGCCGACAGCTGCTGGATTACCTTGGTCGGGTTTGCATCGGGCTTGTCGATCTTGTTGACGGCGACGATGATCGGAACCTTCGCCGCTCGGGCGTGATCGATGGCCTCAAGCGTCTGTGGCATGACACCATCGTCTGCGGCAACGACGATCACGACGATATCCGTGACCTTTGCGCCGCGGGCTCGCATGCGGGTGAAGGCTTCGTGACCCGGCGTATCCAGAAAGACGATCTCGCGACCGAAGGCTGGGGAGTCTGGCTTGGTGACATGGACCTTATAGGCGCCGATGTGCTGCGTGATGCCGCCAGCCTCGCCGGCGGCGACATCGGTCTGGCGAATGGCATCAAGCAGGGAGGTTTTGCCGTGATCGACGTGACCCATGACAGTGACGACGGGTGACCGCGGGAGCTCCGCCATGCCAGTGGTGTCTTCGAGGAAGCCTTCGATGGCCTCGTTCTCGAGCTGCTCTTCAACTGAGATGACCTGGGCGTTTGCGCCAAACTGGCGGGAGACGTCTTTGACCAGTTCGCCATCGAGCGACTGGTTGACCGTGACAAATACCCCACGCATCAGGAGCATGGCGATGAGATCCTTGCCACGCACATCGAGCTTCTCAGCCAGATCCTTGACGCTGATGCCTTCAGTGACCGTGATGGTCTTGGTAATTGGCAGCGGCTCGTTCGAGAACTGCGGCTGACCGCCAAAACGTGGTGGCGGCGTAAAGCCCTTCATCGGGCCTTCTTTGCTCTTTTCGTAGCGCTGTCCGCCGCGGCGCTGACCGGGCCGAGCGGCCGGCCGAGGGCTGCCGGGGGTCTCTCCCGGGCCGGGAAGCATGCCAGGAGCGCCGCCGGGGCGAGGTCCGCCAAAGCCCGGGCGTGCCGGGAAGCCGGGCCGGGCACCGGGGGTAAACCCAGGCCGCCCAGGGGCAGAACCGGGTCCGCCCGTGGGGAAGGTGCGGGTCGGATGCATGGGACGCCGGGCGCCAGGCGGAACGAACCCCGGACGCTGGCCGGGCCCGCCGGGAGCGCTGCCGGTAGTGCCACTGCTGCCGGGGCGTGGCCGCTCGAAGATGGGGCGGCTGCGTGCCGGGGCGCCAGGAGCCGGTGGGGGCGCTGTATAGATGGGGCGCGGGCCGGTTTGCGGCATGATGACACGCCGCGGGGGCGGTCCAGCAGGAGCCGGTGGCGCGGCCGGCGCTGCGGCCTGTGACTCTGTTGCTGGAGCGGAGGTGTCCGCAGAGGCGAGAGGCGCGTCAGGTGCCGGCGCGGCGGGCGGTGGCGCCACGACCGGTGGCGGCACAGGTGGAGCGGCCGCTACTGGCTGAGTCGGTGCGGGTGCAGGTGGGGCGGTGCGCACGACCGGCGGCGCAGCCGGTGTTGGCGCGGCAGGACGGGCGGAGTCAGCCGCCGGTGCGGTCGGCATGGGCCGAACCGCGGCGGGCGGGACTGGCGGAACTGCCGCTGACACTGCGGGCCGGGCGATCACGGGACCGACGGGCGGCCGGCTGGCAATGGCTGGTGACGGTGCGGGCACAACGATGTTTGCGCCTTGCCGCGGGAGCGGCACGATGCGACGGGGAGCGGGCGGCGCTGGTGGAGGCACAACGGGCGATGGCGGCACGGCAGCGCGGGGCGGTGCCGGCGAGGCGATGACCGGGGGACGCGGCGGCTGCACCGCGATTACGGGACGACCTGCCACTTGGGGAACGACGGGAGCAGGCGTGCTGCTTGCTGCCACAACGACTGCTGGCCGTTGCGGCGGTGGAGCGGCCTTTGCGGCGGCTTCCGCCTGCTTGCGCTCGAGGATCGCTTTCAGCGCGTCACCAGGCTTGGCAGCCTTGGAAAGATCGATCCGCGCCGGCTGGTTCGAGTGGGCATATCGAGAGCCGCCGGAGGGCCGACCGCCACCCGTCAAGTAGCCACGCACTTTTTCGGCCTCGTCTTCTTCGATCGAAGAAGAGTGAGTCTTCTTTTCTGCCACACCGACGGCCGTGAGCGCGTCAAGGATCGATCTGCTTTTTACTTCTAGCTCACGTGCTAAATCATTAATTCGAACTTTACTCATCCGTCCCTTTTTGGATCTCCCGTGTCTCTAGCTGGTCATAGCAGCCTCGTCGTAGAGAGTCTATTGTAGCCATTTTCTTTGAAATTGCAGCGACTTCTCTGCTTTGACACGGAGAAGGCGCCGCCATGGGCGCTAGCCACGGTCGTGTCCGTCGGTGTCGATGCCCTCGTCCGAGACTTCCTGGGCCTGATCCACCAACTCATCGATCGTGTCGTTGTTCATTTCGATCTGCTCCTCACGGGCGTCCGCTTCGTCATTGGCGTCGCTTAAGCTGTCCTGATCTTCCGCCTCGGCAAGATCTTCAGTCGAAATGCCGTTGAGTTCCTGTGCCTCCCCAAACTCGGCGGCGTCGGCCGCGAGAAGCTCTTCGGGAGTGCGATCCACCGACGTTTCGTTCGGGTCGATGTTCTCATCCGCAATGCGGTCTAACGTCTCTTCCGGTGTCTTTGCCACAGCACTCTCCTGGGAGCTGCCCGCATCTGCGGCATCACCCTTTTCAGTAGATGCGTCTCCGATGGTTTCTGCATCAACCGGGAGCGCCGGCGCCGGGCGCTCTTCGCCCTCTTCGTAGTGGCCGAAGTAGTGCCGGACAGCGGTTGAGATCTTCTCTACGGTTCGTTCGCCGATACCCGGAACCTCTTCGAGCTGCTCGGGCGTCATGTCGGCCAGCTCTTCGACCGTCGTGATGCCGGCGGCGATGAGCTTCTCGAGGATCTGCTCGCCAAGTTCGGTCACCTGCTCGACGGGCGTGCGCGGGCCGCCGCTCATGGCCTGCATCTCCTGCTCGACCTCCTGGCGCTTTTCCTCTTCGCTCTTGATGTCGATCTTCCACTGCAACAGTTTGGCGGCGAGGCGGACGTTCTGCCCTTTTTTGCCGATAGCGAGCGAGAGTTGCGTGTCGTCGACGATGACCTCGATCTGCTTCTCGGCGAGATCGCTGATCGAGACGCGGCTCACTTTGGCCGGCTGCAGGGCCTTTTCGGCGAAGGTGGTGATCTCCTCCGAGTACTCGATGATGTCGATCTTCTCGCCGCGCAGTTCACGGATGATCGACTGGACGCGCATACCCTTCATGCCCACGCAGGCGCCGACCGGATCCACATCCTTGTCGCGACTCATGACAGCGATCTTGGTGCGTTCGCCGGCTTCACGAGCGATGGCGCGGATCGTGACCGTGCCGTCATAGATCTCGGGGACTTCGCTCTGGAAGAGGTTTTGCACCAGGGCAGGTGCGGCACGACTCACGATGACTTGTGGTCCTTTGGCGGCGCGATCGACGCGCAGGAGGACGACGCGGACGCGCTCGCCGACGGCGAACTGCTCGAGGCGCGACTGCTCGCGCTTTGGCATTCGTGCCTCAGCCTTGCCCAGGTCAAAGATGGTGTCCATGGGTTCGAGGCGCTTGACGGTCGCGTTCAGGACTTCGCCTGCGCGATGGTTGTACTCGTTGAAGATGGTGTCGCGTTCGGCTTCACGGACCTTCTGGAAGATCACCTGCTTGGCCATCTGAGCGGCGATGCGACCAAGCGGAGAGGTGTCCTTGTAGAAGCGGAGCTCGACGCCGGCTTCGACCTCGGGGGCCAGTTCGCGCGCCTGCTCAAGGGTCAGCTGGTTTGTCTCGTCTTCAACCTGCTCCGGACCTTCAACGACGGTCTTATAGACGTAGGCCCGAATCTCGCCGGTGTCGCGATCGAGCTCCGCCCGCATGGACTCGAGCGTCTTGTAGTACTTACGTGTTGCGAGCGCAATTGCATCTTCCACAGCGCCGACGACGACCTCAGGATCGATGCCTTTGTCGCGGCTCAACGCTTCAATCGATTGATAGAGAACACTTGCCATAGCTTCTTTTCGTCCTTGCTCCCGTGTGCGTTTAGGACGTCACCTCTGGGATTGATGTTTCCGGCATAGCCGAAGATGGTGCCGTGCCGCACCGAACACAGCCCTAGAACTCCGGGACTACGTTCGCCTTTTCTATCTGACTCCGGAGGATCTCAATGCTTTCCTCAGCCGACGCCTTTTTTGCCTTTCCTTTCTGTTTTACGGCGGAAAGATCCAGCGTCAACCGATCGTTCTCAAAGCGTTTGAGCCGGCCCTGCCAGTGTTTGTTGCCGTTGATGGGCTCGGTGGTTCTCAACTTCACGAGACTTCCAGTGAACCGGGTGAAGTCCCTGGGTGTCGCCAGTTTTCGTTCCAGACCAGGCGAGGAGACTTCCAGCGTGTATTCCGATCCTGGCACTACATCTTCTACATCGAGCACCGTGCCAAAGTCGTGGGCAAAGCTGGCGCAGTCCTCGTGGGTCACGCCGGAGAGGCTCTCAACCGGAACGCCCCTCGGCAAGAGATCTGCACCCTCCGCGGCGGCGGCCTCGATCAGCTTGGCTCGTTCTGCCTCAGTTTTTTCAAGGAAGATGCGAAGCGTTCTGAACTTTGCGTTTCCTTGAAACTCCACATCGACGATCTCCATGCCGTAGCTGGCGGCGACGCGTTCCGCCAGCGCCCGAACTTCGTCTGTGTTCAATGCCATACGCGCAGTACCCAATCGCAGCCCGGACGACGTGTCCCGTGCGGAAGTTCAGCGAATCTGCCTGCCGGGATCGGATCTCCGGAAGCATCTTCAGAGCAAATAAAAAGTGGGCATCAGCCCACTCGCCTCATTCGACCCCTCAGCCGGACGAGACACGGCAGAACCACAGGAGGACGAAATCGCCTCATCTACATTTCCTATGGTACATCGTTCTTTCCCGGCATTCAATGTCGCCACGCATTGCCGAAGGGGTGGACCGACTCTACAATCGAACGAACCCGCCGCGCCCGAGTTCCAGAGGGTGATGCCGGCTTCCACGCCATGATTGAACTTCCAGTTCCAGAAGCTCTTACCTTTGACGATGTGCTGCTGGTACCTGCCTACAGCGACGTTGTTCCGACGCAGGTCAGCACGCAGACCCGACTTACTCGCGGGATCACCTTGAATACCCCTCTGATGTCGGCCGCCATGGACACGGTTACCGAGTCACGCCTTGCAATCGCCATGGCACAGCAGGGCGGCCTGGGTGTGGTCCATCGCAACCTGACGATCGAGCAGCAGGCAGGCGAGATCGATAAGGTTAAGCGCTCGGAGAGCGGAATGATCGTTGATCCAGTGACGATCTCGCCTGACCAGCCGATCGCCGCCGCTCTCGAGGTGATGCGCCGGTACAAGATCTCCGGCGTTCCGGTCACGAAGGAGAAGAAGCTTGTCGGCATTCTGACCAATCGCGATCTTCGCTTTGTCTCCCGGACGGATCTGCCGATCGACGACGTGATGACCAAGAAGAACCTGATTACGGTTCCGGTCGGCACGACGCTTGAGCAGGCTGAAGAGATCCTCCATGAGCATCGGGTGGAGAAGCTCCTGGTGGTAAACGGCGACTACGAGCTGAAGGGCCTGATCACCGTAAAGGACATTCAGAAGAAGCTGAAGTACCCGAATGCGAGCAAAGACTCACAAGGACGGCTTCGCGTTGCAGGCGCTATCGGCGCGACGGGTGATTTTCTGGAGCGAGCCGCGGAGCTGGTGGCGGCACGGGTTGATGCTCTGGCGATTGACTCCGCGCACGGGCACTCCTCGCGGGTTCTGGAAGCGGTTCGCGAGGTGAAAAAGCGCTTTCCGGAGGTAGACCTGCTTGCAGGCAATATCGCCACGTACGACGGCGCGATGGCGCTCATTGACGCTGGCGCTGACGCCATCAAGGTCGGCATCGGGCCCGGCTCAATCTGCACGACGCGTATGGTGACCGGAGCCGGCATGCCGCAGATTACGGCGATCTCAGAGGCGTTTCGCGCGGCGTCGCAGCGGGACATTCCGGTCATCGCCGATGGCGGCATCAAGTACTCCGGTGATGTCACGAAGGCGATTGCGGCGGGCGCCAGTGTTTGCATGATGGGATCGCTCTTCGCAGGTGTGGACGAGAGCCCTGGCGAGACCATTCTCTACCAGGGTCGATCGTTCAAGGCGTATCGCGGCATGGGATCGCTTTCGGCGATGGCACAGGGTTCGGGCGAGCGCTACTTCCAGAGTAAGGACGATCTGACGGAGGCTGCCAGCGGCGACCGGCAGTCGCTTACTGCGCGGGAGGGTACTTCCGCAAATCGCCTGGCCAAATTCGTTCCGGAAGGGATTGAGGGCCGGGTGCCGCATCGCGGTCCGTTGGAGGCGATGGTCTTCCAGTTGGTCGGTGGTCTGCGCTCCGGGATGGGCTATCTGGGCTGCGCCACAATCGAAGAGCTGCAGGCGAACGCTCGTTTCATCCGCATCTCGAACGCTGGACTGAAAGAGAGTCACGTTCA
Source organism: uncultured Acidobacteriaceae bacterium (assembly GCA_964235665.1). Classification (GTDB taxonomy): domain Bacteria; phylum Acidobacteriota; class Terriglobia; order Terriglobales; family Acidobacteriaceae; genus Edaphobacter. Next base: position 770,637 of record CAXSAY010000002.1, on the reverse strand, counting down.
CGACGTCATCATCACGCGCGAGGCGCCAAACTATCACGTGGAGTAACGGCGTGGACGGTTAGACCGTTCGGGGCGCCCGATCGAGCACGGCTGCATCGAACCGTCGCCGCGTCACAAAGCCGGCTGCGCGATAAAGTGCTAACGCCGCGCTATTTTCTTCGCTTACGGTAAGGGTGATCGCCGCATAGCCGGCACGGGTGAGATGACTCAGAGCGTGACTTAAGAGATAGGCCCCGAGCTGAAGACCTCGCAGCGCGGGCGCGATGCAGAGCTGCGTGATGTGTGCCACATCGGGGGAGACGCGCGAGCACAGCAGCACCCCAACGAGCGCACCCGATCGTCTGTCCTCGAGCACCCAGGAGTGTGTCGCTTCAAACACGCCGCAGCCCGGGAAGCGCACAATGTTGTGCAGAAATCGCAGCGAGCCGTGAAGGGTTCGGTATTGGTCGTTGATCCGCGCGTCCACGTGATCGGCATAGGCCAGATGGATGAGTTCGGCTGCGGACTGGAAGTCCGCGGCTGCCCATGAGCGGAGCAGCAGATCCTGCGACGTCGCAGGAGGGGGAGCCACGGTGGATCGGTGCGCGAACGCGCCGGCTGGCGGATTGAGCTCCGGCCTGAGATCGCACTCCATGAAGAGGCGCGGAAAGACGACGAAGCCCTCCGCGGCAAAAAAGGCATCGAGACTTCCCGAGGGAAAGAGAAGCAGCTGCGCTTCAATCCGGTCGACGCCCGGTGACGCGCGCAGAAGGCTGACCAGATGCGACAAGAGCAGGTGCAGTGTCGGATCGCGACCTTCATCACCGGGAGCTCGGGCAAACGCTGACAGGGAGAAGGCGTCACCCACGACGGCTTTCTGCCCCTCGTTGACGCAGAAGGTAAAGCCGCTGACGTCTCCGTTCTCGAGCGTGACGAAGCCGGGGAGGATGCGTCCGTTGAGGTACTCCAATAGCAGCTCTGTCGAACTGCGATAGTCCCAGCGTAGAGTCCGTTCCCACAGCCTCGCCTCGGCCTCCAGCAACGGACGCATCTGGCGTGCGGAGACATGGCGCAGATCCAAGATCTCAGTTGTAGAGGAGCCCACCATGACAGACAACTTTCTTCTTCGACGATACAAAGCTTTGCATGTCTATCGTCGTGCTTCAACGCGGTATACGGCAAGCCCCTGTGAGTCGAAGAGAAATACCGGCTGATAGATGCGGTTCTGGAGCCAGGTAGACAGCTGACCGACTTCGGTGGCGCGTATGACGAGAATATGTTCTCCGTCGGGAACACCGTCGCTTCCGTAGTGCACGATAGGCTGATCCCGGTAGAAGGTCATGCCGTAGTCCATGTCGCGACGAACGCCAAGTGAGGCGATGATCTTAACGCCTGGTGCTCTCTCCGTGATGCCTCGTGCGAGCGGACGCGCGGAGTAGTTGAGATCGAGATCTCTGCCGTGAAAACCGAGCAGGAAGACGAGGCTGCCCAGCACGGGAATGAGCGTCGCGGTCAGGACCTGCGGAATGCCGCCGCGACGGATCAGAAGAACGATCATGGAGGCGATCGCCAAGCCGGCAAGGGCTGCGGTGACCAGCCATGAGGTCGGCGGCACGAGCGTCTCGTACTTCATATGCTGCGGGGCAAGCACGAGAACAAATACCATCGCGGCAGACAGGAAGGCATGCAGACCGAGCAGCCATCCTGGCAGACCTCTTCGCCTGACCCGGTTCAGGTAGTCGCCCGTGAGGATCGTGAGCGGCGGGATCGACGGAAGGATGTAGCCTGGCAACTTCGACCCGGAGAATGAGAAGAAGATGATGGGGAACAGGGCCCAGAGCACGAGGAACTCCGGAAAGGCGTCGCCGGCTCGCATGTGCGCCAGATAATGTTGCGGGTTGCGCCGGGCTTTCCACTCCGCGATTGACACGCCGACTGCATCGACCAACGCGCGAATGCTCAGGACCGACCACGGCATGAGGCCGAGCACCAGCACCGCGGCATAAAACCAGAAAGGCTGGTGGTGCTGATAGCGGTTGGTGGCGAAACGCTCGAGATTGTGTTCGAGGAAGAACGAGCGCACAAACGTCGGGTTGCGGCGCTGCACGGCGATATACCAAGGCAGCACCATCACCAGGTACAAGAGAACGCCCGGGATCCAGATGGTGCGGCGGAGCAGGCTCCACTCGCGCCGTAACGCGATAAACGAGAAGATGATCAGCAGTGCGAGGAAAGGCGCGACCGGACCTTTCGCGAGCGTTCCGGCTGCACCGAAGAAGTACAGGTCAAAGAGCCAGAACTTCTTGCCGGTCTCGTACCAGGCGTACCAGCCCAGCATGCCGATACAGAACGGCGCTGCCAGCTGCATATCCGTTGATGCGCCGCGGGCAAAGGCCACGATGCCGAGACAGGAGGCGGTGATCAGCGCGGCATCCAGGTGGCCGCCTGGACGGAATCGCCGCATATGCAGGTAGATCAGAACGATGAGTGCGAGCGCGCCCGACGAGGATGGAAGCCGTGCCGACCAGTCGGACACGCCAAACTCCCGGAAGAACCCCATTGCTCGCCAGTAGTAGAGTGCTGGTTTTTCGAGCCACGGCCGACCGTCCAGGATGGGCGTCACGGTTCCGCCGGTCAGACAAGCATAGGAGTTCTTGAGATCGTTCCAACGGGTGCCCCGAGGGAGGATGGAGGCATGCAGCTGATCACAGATGCCGTTGTGCTGCGCAAGCATCTCGCGGGCGATCTGTGCGTAGCGAGGCTCGTCTGCGCCGACCAAGCCGAGCTGATCGCCACCAAAGATGGGAACGAGGCCGTAGAACAGGACGAACGCCGTAACGGACAGAAGAAGGCTCAGTTCGCGGACGACCGAAACGCTTGGTTTTTCCCAGCCCAGACGATGAAGCACCTTCGTCGCACGGCTGATGGGGGCGCTCTCGGGAGCGGGTTGTGACGTCTCTACCATGCAGATTGCGTCAAATCAGGCTAACAGAGTCCCGGGCGACCTTCTCCCGGACCCGGTCGATGACGCTTTCGAGCGATCCGCGCATGACACAACCACTTGCCGCGCGATGACCACCTCCGCCGAAGCTTTCCGCAACCCTGGCGACGTCCAGATGGCTCTTGCTGCGAAGGCTGAGGCGATACTCGCCCGGATTTGGCAGCTCGACGACAAAGAAGGCGGCTTCCACACCCGCGATGCCAACCAAGTAGTTGACGACCCCATCGCAATCTTCGGCCATAGCCTGGAGTCGCTCCAGATCCCCGAGCGTTGCCCAGCTCCAGGCAATGGTGCCGTGCCGTTGCATGTTGACCAGCGCTGCCCCAAGCAGCCGCACCTTGCACTCCGGGCTCGAAAAACAGAGATCATTCGCGATTCGGGCTGGATCTGCTCCGAGCCGCGCCAGTTGTGCGGCCGTCGAGAGTGTCTCAGGGGTGGTCGAGCGCGAGGTAAACCCGCCTGTGTCGGCAAGGATGGCGGCGTAGATGCAACTTGCAGTCTCCGGACTGACTGTCTCGCCCATCGCCACCATCAGCTCGTAGATCATGGCGCCGACCGCACAGGCCTCCGGATCGATCCAGTTCAGATCGCCATAGTTCCGCCCGCTGGCGTGATGATCAATATTGATGAGGTACCGGCCTTCCAGGCCTCGCAGCCCGGTGCGCTCCGTACTATCGCACTCAAGCACGATGACCGGCCGCAGGCCGTCGGCATCGCCAAAGCTGGGAGAGGTTGCGTGACGGATGCGCTCCGCTCCGGGCAGGGTGCGGTAGACCGCCGGGACCGGATCCGCGAGAACGATCTCGGTGCGACAGCCGCGCGCCTCCAGCAGGTCTGACAGACCAAGCAGGGAACCTACCGCGTCGCCGTCTGGCCTGGCATGTGAAGTCAAGACAAACGACCGTCCGGGCCTAAACTCTGACACAATCCGCTCGATGCTGTTCGTGCGCAGCATCATGGGACTTGCTTCTCGACCTCAGCACTCAGTGTCTGAGCGAACCGTCGTTCCCGCTTCCGCATGCGTCCCAAAAGCTCATCCATTCGCCCGGTCATCTTCTCTGATCGGTCGATGGCAAAGGTCAGCTCCGGCACGTGCCGTACCCCCATGCGATCCCGTAGCTGTGACCGGATAAAGGCCCGTGCGGTCATCAGACCTGCCAGGGTATCGTCTTCCTGCTGGTCTCCACCGTGAACCGCGACAAACACGCGGGCCGACTTGCCTCCGGGGGCAAGCACCACGTCGGTTACATAACTAGGAGCGATGCGGGGGTCCGACAACTCTCCTTCGAGCATGGCCCCAATCTCCTCGGAGAAGGTGTTTGCGACGCGGTTGCGATGGTGCGTTCTTGCGCGGTGCTCAGGCATGGAGAGGTCGTCCGGTAGAAGGAAAGATTATCAGAGTTTTTTTGCGATGCTAAGAGATCTGTCATCACTGTCTGATGGAGCGAAAGAAAGCTCCAGGTCGTCGCCTGTGCCCTCAAGCAGCACCTCGGCAAAGGCGTCCACGACGAGTGCTCCCCATCGCGTAGCCTGCCGCGTTGCAGCCCGTTCCACAGCCTTGAGCTGGCCTGACAGATAGGGTAGCGAGGAAGAGACGGCTGCAACTTCGAGCGTTGCCTGATTCCAAAGCAGGGCGCCATCTGTTTCTGCCACTGAGATGTTAAAGCTATGGCGAAGAGCATCCCGAAGCGATCGAACGACCTGGCGTCGATCTTTGAGCGACTGCGCGTGTGGAATTTCCAGCTCGAGCGTCAGCTTGGCAACCGGCATAAAGGGGCATGTACCAAATGGTCGGGGCGAGAGGATTCGAACCTCCGACCCCCTGGTCCCGAACCAGGTGCGCTACCAGACTGCGCTACGCCCCGAACCTTGTACAACCGGGAGATGCCGGAGCGCCCTGTGCAGCCGCAACTTGGGGGCCGCCGAACTCGTTCACGACTACCTTAGTTTAGCAAAGAAAGCGCGGCACCGCTGTATGCCTGCACCCGCCGTCGCCGAAGACGGGATGGCGAAGTGGACCCGCATCGTGGCGAAGGTTCGCCACCTCAGGCGAAGCCGAGAACGGCCGGAAACAGCAGGATAGCAACGGCGGTAAGAACGGCGATGGTTAGCTGGAGGTTCGTGTGACGGGGGTGAGAGATCGGCATCTGGCAAACTCCTCAGGAGAGCAAGTGGTTCAGGTTCCGCCCGACTGCAGGCGGATACTTGGAAGAGAGCACGCCGAAGGCCAATGTGGAATACGCAACGAGGGGCTATTTTGCCGTGCTTTTTGTACGACCGCACGCTATGTACGGCGAAACTGCCTGCCGATGCGGGTAAACGCAAAGGAACTTCTTGTGAAAGTGCAAGGGAAGTGGCAAATGATTTCACATTGCAACCGAGCATCTGACCTAATGAGGCACCGAACGGCATGATGGTGGAGTGGAGGCAGATTCTAAGACGGGCTGAGCGAAGCCGAGATGGCGCGCTCGCGACGTTGGTCGGCATTCAAGGGTCGAGTTATCGAAGAGTCGGGGCGCGGCTGCTTCTGGTGGAGGGAGAGGAGCCGGTTGGGTCGATCAGTGGCGGATGTCTGGAGGAGGAGCTGGTCACACGAGCTAAGTGGTTGACGCAAAACGGGGCTGTGGTCAAGCACTACTCGACCGCGTATGAGGATACGGATGACATTCCGTACGGGTTAGGATGTGGCGGCGAGCTGGATCTCCTGCTGGAACGGGTCGATTCGGTGGAGGTGCAGCAGCTCCTCGCCGCAGTTAAGCAGGCTTTGGGAGGAGTTCGGCAGCGGGTTGTGACGTGGCTGCCCGGGAATGGTCGACCGCTGCGACGAGCGATCTTTGATGTCGAGGCGGAGTGGGTTCGACAGGTCACGTTCGCGAGCGAGGGGCTCTCTGAGAGTGAGATCCAATGGGCGGCGATGGCCGATGGACGGCGGGAGATGCCGCCGAGCGAGACGGTCTTTCTTGAGGTGATTGAACCGCCGCAGCGACTCGTGATCTTTGGAGCCGGAGAAGATGCTCGACCGCTGGTTGCGCTTGGAGCGCTGCTGGGATGGACGGTGGTGGTTGCCGATGGCCGCCGGCAGATGGCGCGGCGGGAGCGTTTTCCTGCGGCGGAGCAGGTGGTCGTGCTTCGCGATGGCGAGGGAGTGACGTTGACGACAGAGGATGCTGTGGTGCTGATGACGCACAGCTATGAGCAGGATCGGACGTTGCTGGAGAAAGCGCTGCCGGTCATGCCAAAGTACCTTGGCCTGCTCGGGGCGCGGCATCGGTCGAGCCTGCTGGTGAGCGAGGTAGCGACACGTCTGGGCTGGACGGTGGAGCGGTGCTGTGAACGGCTCTACGCTCCAGTTGGGCTGGACCTGGGAGGGGACGGGGCGGAGGCGATCGCTCTAGCGGCGATAGCGGAGATCCAGGCGAGTGTGCAGGGACGCCTTGGCTTGAGCCAACGGCTGCGGCCCCAGGATGTTGCCGAGCAGACGGCGGAGGGCGGTGCGGAGATCTATCTAGGGGCGCAGTGCGCGTTGAGGGCGCAGTGACGGCAGCCCTGGTGCTTGCTGCAGGGGCATCGACACGGCTTGGTGAACCAAAGCAGCTGGTTCGGCTGCAGGGGGAGACGCTGCTGGAGCGAGCGGTTCGGGTAGCCGGGGAGGCCGGCCTGACCCCGATCGCGGTGGTGCTGGGGGCTGCGGCGAAGCGTGTGGCGGAGGAGTCTGATCTGCGATCGGCGTGGGTGGTGGTCCATGCCGGATGGACGGAGGGCATGGGATCGTCGATCCGGGCAGGGATGGAGCTGGTGCAGGGCTTTCAGGAGTGTGATGGCGTGATCGTGATGACCTCTGATATGCCAAAGGTGACGGCGGCGCATCTGCGGCACCTGAGCGAGAGGCCCGAGGAGGTCGTTGCGTCGCTGTATGCGGGACGGCGTGGCGTGCCGGCGTATTTTCCGCGGGCGCAGTTTGCCGCACTGCTCGGGCTGCGGGGTGATGCTGGAGCGCGCGAGCTGCTGTTGGAGGCGCGGGCAGTGGAGTTGGCGGGCGGCGACATGGACGTGGATACGGCGGCGGATCTGGAACGGCTACGAGCGGAATGAGAGTAGCGGCTTGCGCGGGCGATGGGGTGGGCAGAGACGATCGTTCGGGCGAGCGGTAGAGGATCCAGGCCGTGATCCGGTTGATCTAGCAGGGACGATCTCCGTGGAGGCCGCAGAGCTCGGATGTCGGTCGTTCCGCCGCTGCGTCGGGGCTGGTGAGTCGTGATGGTGACGGAAGTCTCGACATCCATTGCCTCTCCGTTCTGGAGGTCGTTCCGGGGCGGCGATATCGCAGCGGGTTAGACTCGCTGCTATGCAAATCCTTGGTAGCCGTCCGTCTCTTTGGTTGTGTTCTCTCGTGCTTGCGATGGGTGGTTCCGTGCGAGCGATTGCGCAGGCAGGGCCGCCGACGGCGGAGGAGGCACGGCAGTTTCTTGACGGGGCGAACCGGACACTGCTGGCATTACAGACGGCGAGCTCACACGGGGAATGGTCAGCAGAGACCGACATCGACGAGGACACGGAGGCGACGACGGCGCTCTTGAATAGCCAGAACGAGGCGGAGACACTGCGGCTGGTGGCGGAGTCGCACCGGTTCGACAGGATGGAGCTGCCGGCAGAGTTGCGGCGGCAGATGACCCTGTTGCAGGTAAACGCGCCGGCGGCGCCGAAGGATCCGAAGCTGCTCGAGGAGTCAACGACGCTGGCGGCGCAGCTGACGGGGATGTATGGAAAGGGCAAGTACTGTCCGGATGCGACGGCGGCGGGGGCGCAGGCAGGAAATGGAGAAGGATGTCTGGGGATCGATGCGATCTCGAACCGGATGGCGACGTCGCGGGATCCGAAGGAGCTGAAACGGCTGTGGGTGGGGTGGCATGCCATTGCGCCGCCGATGCGGGCGAAGTATGCGCGCGAGGTGGAGCTCGAGAATGTGGGCGCACGGGAGCTGGGGTACAAGGACACGGGCGAGCTGTGGCGGGCGGGGTACGACATGACGCCGGCGCAGTTTTCAGCCGAGGTGGAGCGCACGTGGGGGCAGCTCGAGCCACTGTATGCGGAGCTGCAGGCCTATGTGCGAACGCGGCTGGTGGCGAAGTACGGCGCGGTAGCGAAGCGCGACGACGGGATGATTCCGGCGGAGCTGCTGGGCAACATGTGGGCGCAGGAGTGGGGCAATATTTACGACGTGGTGGCGCCGACGGACGCGAAGCTGGCACAGTTCAAGCCGGTGGATTTGCAGGGTGCGCTCGAGCGGCAGATTGCGGAGAAGGATCCGGCGGCTGCGGGGGCATTTCAGCAGGGAACGGATCTTTCGAGCGACAAAGGGCATGCGGCGTCGCTCGCTGCGGGCAAGGATATGGTGCGGTACGGCGAGAGCTTCTTTACGTCGCTTGGGTTCAAGCCCCTGCCACCGACGTTCTGGGAGCGGTCGCAGTTTGTGCATCCGCGAGACCGGGATGTGGTGTGCCACGCGTCGGCGTGGGACGTGGACTCTGTCGAAGACTTGCGGGTGAAGATGTGCATCGAGGTGAATGCGGACTACTTCACAACGGTGCACCACGAGCTGGGTCACAACTTCTACCAACGGGCGTACAACGGGCAGCCGTTTCTGTTTCGGAATGGGGCAAACGATGGGTTCCACGAGGCGATCGGCGACTCGATTGCGCTGTCGATTACGCCGGCGTATTTGAAACAGCTGGGGTTACAGACGGAGGTGCCGCCGGCGGAGGCGGATATTCCGCTGCTCTTGCGGACAGCGATGGACAAGGTGGCGTTTCTGCCGTTTGGGCTGTTGATTGATAAGTGGCGGTGGCAGGTATTTTCCGGTGAGGTAAAGCCGGCCGACTACAACAAGGCGTGGTGGGCCTTGCGCGAGCAGTACCAGGGTGTGGCGCCGCCGGTGGAGCGGACGGAGGCGGACTTCGACCCGGGAGCGAAGAACCATATTCCGGCGAATGTGCCGTATGCGCGGTACTTCCTGGCGCGGATTTATCAGTTTCAGTTCTACAAGGCCATGTGTGACGCGAGTGGTTACAAAGGGCCGCTGAACCGATGCAGCTTTTACGGATCGAAGGCAGCAGGAGACAAACTGAACGCGATGCTGGCTGCGGGCCAGTCGCAACCGTGGCAGGTGACCCTGAAGTCGATGACGGGGACAGATCACCTAGATGCGCGGGCGATGCTCGACTACTTCGAGCCGCTGTATGTATGGCTGAAGCAGCAGAATGCGGCGAGCGGGGCGACGGTGGGATGGAAGGCTGCGGGGACGATGAAGTAAACGCCTGACGGCGGCTAGAGGTAGCGGAGGATGCGGGCGGGATTGCCGGCGGCCACGACGTTTGCTGGCAGGTCGCGGGTGACGACGGCGCCGGCACCGACGACGGTGTTTTCGCCGATCGTGACGCCAGGGCAGACGATGCTGCCGCCACCGAGCCAGACGTTATCGGCGATGGTGATGGGAAGGGCGAGCTCGAGGCCGGAGCGACGGATGACGGGGTCTGTGGGATGGGTAGCGGTGTAGAGGTGGACGCCGGGGGCGACCTGAACGTCGGCGCCGAGGGTGATGGTGTTGCAGTCGAGAAAGATGCAGTCGAGATTGACGAAGGTGCGGGCTCCGATTGCGATGTTGCTGCCGTAGTCGCAGCCGAAGCGAGGCAGGATGGTGACGCGGTCGCCGAGGTGGCCGAGCAGCTCGCCGAGGAGGACGGTGCGGGTGGAACAGTCGGCGGCTGAAGACAGATTGAAGCGGGCGAGGAGGACTTGCGCGCGGACGCGCTCGGCGGTGAGCTCGGGGCCACTGGCGTCGTAGAGATCGCCGGCGAGCATCTTCTGCTTTTCGGTAAGAGACGGCATGGGAGTGGGATGCGCGTGAGTGGGTGGGGCTATCCGAAGCTTGCCTCCGCGGTCTAAGTAGGGAATGAAGAAGGAGGGATGGATGGCGGTGTGGTCGACAGGCGTGCGGGTGCTGCTGAGCATGGGCTGGCTGATGACGGCGAGGGCGGGTTGGGCGGCGGATGCAATCGTGGTGCCCATGACGCCGGAGCACTGGCAGGCGAAGGAGGTGCACGGCACGCTTGAGGACAAGCCGGTGATGGAGTTTGGCCGCATTGAGGGATTTCCGGCGGGGTTCCTGCGGCTGAAGGCGGGCAGTGCGGTGCTGAAGGACTTTGTATTTCGCAACGGGACAATTGAGCTGGACGTGAACCCGATGGGCGGTGACATCCCCGGAATCCGCTTTCGGCAGCGCGATGAGGGAACGGCGGAGGAGTTCTATCTGCGGCCGGGGCCGAACTGCGCGGCCTCGAACGATTGCATTCAGTATGTGCCGATGACCCACGGCGTGTTTTTGTGGAACATGTATCCGCAGTACCAGAGGCCGGCGCCGCTGCATGAGGGATGGAACCATCTGAAGCTGGTGATCTCCGGCCGGCGGATGACTGTGTTTGTCAATGGCGCGGCGACGCCGACGATGGCGGTGGGGCGGCTGGAAGGTGACGCACTCGAAGGCGGAATCCAGCTGCGTGGGCCGGCGATCTTTGCCAACCTCCTGGTGACGCCGGATGCGGTGGAGGGGCTCTCGCCGGTGGCGGCGCGCGACCCAGCTGAGGGGGATGCGCGCTATGTGCGGAGCTGGCTGATGTCAGCACCGGCGGTGCTGCGGAATGGGGGGACGCCAGTGCTCGCGACCATTCCGGAGCCGACCGGGGCGTGGCGAGCGATCTCCGCTGAAGATGGCGGGGTGGTGAATGTGGCGCGCGTGTACGGATCGCCGACCGACCGATTGGTGAGCTCGATGGTATGGCTGAAGACGACGATCCAGTCTGACCGGACACAGCGAAAGCATGTGGCGATGGGATGGGTGGGAGAGACGTGGATCTATGTGAATGGGCGGCTGGTGACGGCGGGGCGGAACCAGTACTACCCGGAGTTTGAACGAAGGATGCCAGACGGGCGGTTATCGCTAGAGAATGGGACCTTCGATGTGCCGCTTGAACGAGGGGCGAATGAGGTCGTGGTGGGGCTTAGCAACAATACAGCCGATGGGCACAACCACTATGGATGGGGCATGGCGCTGCGGATGGATGATCTGGCCGGGGTGACGCTGAGGCGGGGCAAGTAACGAGTGTCTAGCATGAAGGAGCGGCACACCGAGAGGGCTGTGCCGCTACTTTGGTCTTTCTGCAAGCAGGTTAGCGATCGATGTTCTTCATGTTGGCGGCGGTGTAGCGGTCGCCGGCTACGGCTTCTACGGGCACGGCGTCTTCGAGTTCGGCGACTTCGTCCGGGGACAGGTGGATGTTGGCGGCGGCGGCGTTCTCCTCGAGATACTTGCGGCGCTTGGTGCCGGGAATAGGAACGAGGTCCGAGCCCTTGGCGAAGACCCAGGCGAGGGCGAGCTGGCCCGCTTTGACGCCTTTGCGCTCGGCGATCTCGCGGACGCGATCGACGAGGAGCTGGTTCTTGTCCATGTTGTCACCGGCGAAGCGAGGGTAGCGCTGCTTGCGGAAGTCCTTGTCGCCGAGTTCGGTGTCTTTGGTGATGGTGCCGGTGAGGAAGCCGCGGCCGAGTGGCGAGTAGGGAACGAAGCCGATGCCGAGCTCACGGCAGGTAGGGATGATCTCGGCTTCGGGATCTCGCTCCCAGAGCGAGTACTCGGTCTGGAGAGCGGTGATGGGATGCACCTTGTGGGCGCGGCGGATGGTGGCGGGGCTGGCTTCCGAGAGGCCGAGGTACTTGACTTTGCCGGCCTGGACGAGCTCGGCCATGGCGCCTACGGTCTCTTCAATGGGGGTGTCGGGATCGACGCGATGCTGGTAGTAGAGATCGATGTGGTCGAGGCCGAGGCGCTTGAGGCTGGCGTCGCAGGCCTGGCGGACGTACTCGGGTTTGCCCGAGATGCCCCAGAAGCTGGGGTCTTCCTTTTTACGGAGATTGGCGAACTTGGTGGCAAGAAAGACCTCGTCGCGCCGGGACTTGACCGTGCGGCCGACGAGCTCCTCATTATCGCCCAAACCATAGACGTCGGCGGTGTCGAAGAAGGTGATGCCGAGGTCGAGCGCGCGGAGGAGGGTGGCGGCAGACTCTTCGTCGTTGCGATCGCCGTAGAACTCGCTCATGCCCATGCAGCCGAGACCCTCGCGGGAGACGACGGCGCCCTGTGTGCCTAATTTTACGGTTTCGATACTCATAGGGGATGAGATGACGATGGGCGGGGATGGGTTCTTGCGGGCGGCCGGAGAAGCGGGTCCTTCCAGTGCGGTCGGGATGACAGGGGATGGGTTAGAGGTGGGCGAGCTGCCAGAGATCGACGGTGAGGATGTAGAGGGCGACGAGGGCGCCGATGAGCGCGATGAGGCGGTAGGCAAGGGTGAAGTAGAGGTCGCCTTCTTCAGCGACGCGGTGACGGTAGAGGAAATTGGCAACGCGGATGGGGTCTGCGACGATGGCCACGCAGAGCGAGAGGATAAGGACGGCGACGAGGCTTTCGTAGCGAAGCTGCAGCATGTCTGGTGACGAGACTTTCAGGTGAGACCGGGGATGGAGCAAGGATAAACGAAGGCGGGATGCGGGCCCATGCGGCGGTAGATGTTTGGACGCGCATCTAGGAAGACACAGAGGAGAGTGCGATGACGATGACGCGGCGCGGCTTTGCGGGTATGGGAGTGATGGGGATGGCGGCGGGGGCACTGCCGCGGGCGTGGGGCCTCGGGCAGTCGGCGGCTGCGAGTTCGGGTCGAAAGATCGGGTACGCGGTGATCGGGCTGGGTGAGATTGCGAAGCACTTTATCGGTGGCGTGGGTATGAGCCAGCGCTCGAAGATCACGGGACTGGTCAGTGGAGACCGGGCGAAGGCGGAAGCGCAGGCGGCGCAGCTGGGGATTCCAACGAGCTCGGTCTATAGCTATGCGGAGATGGACCGGATGCGGGAGAACAAGGCGATCGACGCGGTGTATGTGGCGCTGCCGAACAGCATGCATGCGGAGTTCACGATGCGATCGGCAAAGGCGGGCAAGCATGTGCTGTGCGAGAAGCCGATGGCGGTGAGTGTCGCGGAATGTCAGCAGATGATCGATGCGTGCAAGGCAGCGGGGGTAAAGCTGATGATTGCGTACCGCATGCAGTATGAGCCGTTGACGCTCGAGGCGATACAGCGGCTACGGAGCGGCGAGATCGGAGACATACGCGCCATTGAAGCAGCGTTCGGGTTCGACAGCAAACCGGGGGTGTGGCGCTTACAGAAGAAGTTGGCGGGTGGCGGGTGTCTGATGGATGTTGGGATCTATCCGCTGAATGCGACGCGGTATCTGACAGGGGAAGAGCCAGTAGAGTTCAAGGCGTTCCAGACAACGCACAAGGAGGATCCGCGCTTTGCGGAGGTGGAAGAGACGATGTCATGGACCACGCGATTTCCCTCAGGCGTTCTGGCGACGTGCACGACGACCTACGGCGGGCAGATGCCAGGATTCTTTAAGGTGACGGGAAGCAAGGGCGTTCTTGAGATGGGACCGGCCTACAGCTATGAGGGGATCACGCTGCGGCAGACTGCGGGTGAGAACAAGCCCGTAGCGGAGAAGGTGAACCCGGAAAAAGATCCCATGCAGTTCCTGCGGGAGGCGGATGCGCTGGCGCAGAACATCGTCGAGAACACGCCAGTGAAGGCGTCGGGCGAGGAAGGGATGCGAGACATACAGTACATCTCGCGGATCTATCAATCGGCGGGCCTGGCCACCTTGTAGGGCGGCGATGGGTGGAAGGTGTATGAGCCGCCCAGAATGTTGGGAGCATGAAAGGGCAGTCTGGCGCGGTAGCAACAGCGAGGCACTGGAACGGCACTAACTGAGAGGACGGTGGCGCCTGATTGCGTAGGTGATGAGGGGCCACCGAAGATGTACCCCAGGAGTTTTGCTATGCCAGACAAGATGCAGACAGTTGAAGAGTTGATGCTGACGGGACTTACCTACACACTGGACTTCGAAAATCGCGTCTCTGAAGCGGCCAAGAAGATGGCGCAGGCGTCCACGAGTCCCGAGTTGAAGGCGGCATTTGAGAAGAGCTCAACCAAGGGCAAGGAGTATGCCCAGAAGATCGAACAGACGCTTAAGCAGCTGGGCAAGCCGGTGAAGACCGAAGACAATCACATTGCTGCGGCGATGATCACCGAGATAGAGCACATGATTTCGAACTCGGATGCAGGTCCGGTGCGGGATGCGGCACTGATCGTAGCGGCTAATCAGCAGCAGCACTACAGGATCAGTTCGTATGGATCTCTTGAGACCTATGCGAAGCTGCTCGGCAAGCAGAACGAAGCCAAGGGCCTGACAGAGAACCTTGACGAGAGCAAGGGCGGAGACGCGAAGATGACCAAGATCGCGGAAGAGTCCGTCAACCAGGAAGCGTTGAAGGCAAGCATGCAGGCGGCGTAGCTATCGTTCGCTTTCGTGAGGCTGGCCGACCCTTTGTGGGTCGGCCAGTTTGTTTTAACGGATGGTTAATGCAAGAAGGATGCTATGTGGTGCGGGAGCGCTTTGCTGCGGGGGCTGGCTTGGTGGGCTTTCGTCCGCTGGAGTTGGCGCTGGCGAGGGCGGTGATGACGGCGGTGCCGATGGGCGAGCCGAGGCCGGTGCAGGGATCCCAGCCAGGGCCGGCTTTATACGCGCCGTTGTTGCCGGAGGTGATATCGCGGAAGGCAGCGGAGTTGGCGTAGAGGGTGGGGTTGAGAAAGCCGGCGGTGATCTTGTTCCGGGCGTTAGCGACGGCGATGAGACCGGCCCAGAGTGGGGCAACAGCGCTGGTGCCGCCGATGGCGATGGTTTCTCCGTCGACGCGGATTGTGTAGCCGGTGGTTGGATCGGCGTTGCCAGCAACGTCGGGAACGCCGCGGCCGGCTGTGGGGGTGCTGCCGGTCCCGGTGCCGGAGGTGGGCTTCTTTTTCTTCTTGTTGGCGGTGACCGCGGGCGCGGGAACTTTGGCATTGCTCTGCCAGGTGGGAAGCGGGAAGAGGGTGGAGACGCCGCCGCCCGTGGCGCCTTCGTTGGCGGAGAGCTCGTTCCAGACGACTTCGTTCGAGAGAATGGTGCCGGAGGCGGTGATCTTGGTGCCGCCACAGGCGAGGACGTGCGGGCTCGAGGCGGGGAAGTCGACGTGGTTGCCGCCATCGGTGACGCCATCAGTTGAGCCGTTGTCACCAGCGGCAACGGTGATGGTGACGCCGAGCAGAGCGGCGGCCTGGCAGGCGCTGTCGAGGGCGGTAGTCGCCTGCTGGGTCCACGAGGATTCGGGGCCGCCCCAGGAGATGGAGATGACGCTGGGTTTGTTGCTGGTGTCGTGGACGGCAGTGGTCACGGCGTCTATGAAGCCCTGATCGGTGTTGGGCGCGAAGTAGACAGCGATGTTGGCGCCGGGCGCGACAGAGGCGGCGACTTCAATATCGAGCATGACTTCGCCGTCGGCGCCATCGGCAGTCGAGGGAGTGTTCTTGCCGCCGTCGACGGGGACGGCGACGACCTTGGGTGATTTGAGGCCGAGAGACTTGAAGTAGGCGGAGAGATCGGCCGTGCGATAGCCGCCGCCGAGCTCAATCAGGCCGATGGTCTGACCGGCCGCCGAGGCGTTAGCAGGGAACTGGTAGAGCTGGGCGATCTGCGGCGGCGTGAAGGAGCTGCCAGTCGCGGCGGGAGTTGTGCCGCCAGGGGTTACAGTATGGGCGATGCGGAAATGGGCTCCTGCCTGTGGGCGATTGTCGAGACCGAGCACGGCTTCGACCAGGCCTTCGAGCGATTGCGGGATGTAGATGGCGCCCTCGCGGACGCGATAGGTGCCTTTGCCGTGAGGCTGCTCGGAGAGCGTGACGCCGAAGGCTTTCTCAAGCTGGTCGCGAGTGCCGGAGAGCTTGAGGGTGCGGGCTTCAAGCTGCGCGGGCGTTGCTTCAACGGCGAGGCCAAACTGCCTGGCGAAGGTCTTGACGGCTTTGACGGCGACCGGATCTGCGGAGAACTGCGCACGAAACTGGGCGCGCGAGACGCGGGCCGGACCGCCAGCCTGACCGAGCCCGGCCGTGTCGATGGGTTGTTTGCGACGGACCAGGACAGAGACGGTGACGGGGCTACGGCTGGGTCGTTTTGCTGGAGCAGCGGTGCCCTGGAGATCTCCTGGAGGAAGTGGCTGGCGCTCACTTCCGGGAAGGATAACGCGAGGCTCGGCGGCTGTCGGGTCTGGAGCTGGCTTAGTGGTGGAGGGGGACTGCAAAGACGAGGCTGAGGAACGCTTGGTAGCCATGGGGGGAGGTCGACCTTTCGTGGCGGTTGGAGGAGGATCGCGGGGCGAGTTTGCCTTGCCCTGGAGAACGCTGGCAGCTGTGTGTCTGCATTGGACTACAGACCGGGCACGAGAGTTTGCACAGGGTGCGGCTTTCCTCAGAGCGGGTCGCGGGCCGGCGGGTAGAGGGTGGGATAGACTGGGCGGCACTCCCGCTCCACGAGAGCGGTGAGCTGTGGGCGCAGACCAGCGAAGAGAGCGATATGCATACGGGCGAGCTTCAAGTGGGGGCGGGAGGCGAAGCGAGGGCAAGCGGCAGGCGGGTGTTTCCGGAGGGAGCGCTGCTGGCGTTCGGGCTGGTGACGGCGATCTTCTTTCTTTGGGGCATGTCGAACAACCTGACGGACATCCTGGTGCAGCAGTTCAAGAAATCGTTCGAGCTGACCCTGCTTGAGGCGCAGCTGGTTCAGACGGCGGTGTTTGTGGCGTATGGCACGATGGCGATTCCGGCGGCGCTGCTGATGCGGCGTTACGGGTATCGCGTGGGCCTGCTAACGGGGCTGCTGCTGTTTGGCGTGGGAACACTGCTGTTCTGGCCGGCGGCGGTGGTTGGACGGTATGCACCGTTCCTGCTGGCGTTGTTTGTGGTGGGGTGCGGACAGTCGATTCTGGAGACAGCGGCAAACCCGTTGATTGCGCAGTTTGGGCCGCCGGAGACATCGGCGCAGCGGCTGAGTTTTGCGCAAAGCTTCAATCCGCCAGGGGCGATGGCGGGTGTGCTGTCGGGGACATGGTTTATTTTCTCAGGGGTTGAACTGGGGCCGGCGCGGGTGACCGCGATGCGTGCGGATGGCACCTACGCGAGATATCTGCACGGCGAGATCATGCGGGTAGTGCCGGTGTATGTAGGGCTGGGCGTAGTGCTGATGCTGATGGCGGCGCTGATGGCGCGGGTGCACTTTCCGGCGTTCGCGACAAGCGGATCGAAAGCAACGGCTGCGGCGGACGGGATCGAGGAGCAAGGACATTTTCGGTCCCTGCTGCGGTACCCACATCTCTTCTTCGCGGTGGTGGCGCAGTTTTTCTATATGGGCACGCAGGTGGCGACGTGGAGCACGTTTATCCCTTACATGAAGGCCTATACAACGGCGAGTGAACGGACGGCAGGATACTACCTGACAGGGAGCCTGGTCGCGCTGGCGATCGGGCGGGCAGCGTCGACGTGGCTGATGCGGTACGTGGCGCCGGCCCGGCTGCTGGTAGGGTACTCGGCTGTAAATGTAGGGCTGCTGGCGTTCGCGGTGGCACGACCGGGCATGACGGGGGCGTGGGCACTGATCGCGACGAGCTTCTTCATGTCGATCATGTTCCCGACGATCTTCGCGCTGGGGGTGAGGCGCCTGGGGCCGAGTACCAAGCTGGGTGGCAGTTTGATCGTCATGGCGATCCTGGGTGGCGCGGTCTTTCCGCCGCTCCTAGGCGATCGTGCACCACACGGGAAGCATGGCGATAGGGTATCTGCTGCCGCTGCTGGGATACGTGGTGGTGACAGCGTATGGGATGTTTGGCGTGAATGTTCCGGCACGGGCGCTGGTGGAAGCACCGCAGCTTTAACCAGGAAAGCCCGCTGCGCTCGAGAGATGCGAGCCAGCGGGCCGTTGTTCCTGGAAAGAGGCTCAGAAGTGCCGAAGGTTTGAGGCCGGACTCGATGTCGGCCGCGGTGTAGGGCTGTTGGGGTCGAGGTTAGGCAGGCGGTCGGCGCTGCGCTCGAGCGAACGGCTGACGATGTCGCGAGAACCAAGGCCGACGGCGAGCGCGAGGGTAAGCACAATGCCGCCGAAGAGAATGCCGAAGGCGAGCTCGATGATCGTGCCGCCAATGCCGAGGTGATCGAGGATCATAGCCCCGGTGAGGGTGAGGACGAGCCATTTGACGCCGAGCGAGAGGAAGCGCGCGTACTGCAGCTTGGCATTCACGCCGCCGATCAGGACGGAGCGCGAAAGAAAGCGGGCGAGGATGGTTCCGGCGGCGAGTAACAGAAGCGCGCCAATGGAATGAGCGAAGTAGGGGAGAAGGAAGATCGACATCTGCGAGCTGTTGGAGTACGAGGCGTCCAGCGCAGAGATACCGATGATGAAGCCAAGCAGAACGCAGCCCCAGAAGACGACGCGAGTGACGAGCAGCGTAGGACTGTGAGCGGGAGAGAAGTCCGAAAGGCTCGCGTTGTTATTGCGATTGAGGCGCTCGTCGAAGTTGATGCGGGTCAGGATACGGCGGAGGGCGAGGGACAAAAGAGCGCCGATGCCCGTCATGATGAGGACAGCGATCAGCAGAGAAAGAACCCCTGGCAGAAAGCTCGCCAACTTAACGAAAGATCGATGCATGGACGCGGAAAGGGAATCACCGACCTGATGCCAGAGCGAGGGCTGCGGAAGAGCGACCGGATCGTAGATATTGGTAGGAACCTGCGGCATGGATGTCTCCTTCGGAGGTCGTGCGGGAAGCGGTAGGGCAAGCAACGTGCGTTCGAACTTCGACGATCAGGGATTAAAGCGATCGGGCCATCGCCAGCGCGAGACGAAGTATGGCTTTTCGCTCTCGAAGGCAGCGGCAGTCTCTTCCACATGCTGCTCGGGCGGGATGCCGCTATCGGTCACGAGCAGATGCGAGGCGACCCAGGCGAGGTAGAGCGGAGTAAGCGCGCCGAGCAGATGGCCGCGATTGAGGGTTCGAAGACGGAAGGCAAGCACGAAGTCATAGACCATGCGCGCCCAGAGAGCGGCTGGCATACGGAATGTGGGGGCATCGAGCAGGGACAGCTTCTTGAGCCCGAGCAGCGACTGAGGCGGCAGAACAAGCGACCAGATCTCGCGGAGATTGGTGTTGGCCACGCGGAAGCCGTCGATCAGGGACTGAATGTCGCCGGGCCCATCGTCTCCGGCGGCTAGCGTGGTCGCGGTCAGCGGCGGCTGGTTGGGGCGGGAGCGCTGCCAGAAGGCGGCTTTGGCCTCGATGTCGGCAAAGAGCGAGCCGGCGATCTGCGCAAGAAGGGTGTTGAGGTCGCTGGTGGCGGGCGTCGGCAGGGTACGTGGGCCGGCGTCGACCTGCTCGATCCGCATACCGGTCACCGCAGCCTCGGCGACCGGCCAGAAGATGCCGTCGGCGACCGTGCTGGACTTCTGCGCACCGGCGGTGAGGCGGTCGACCGTGCGACGAGAGAAGGCAAGATCGAGTGCCAGAGGGAAGCGAGGCTGCGCGTTATAAAGTGAGCGGGAGAGCGGATACATCAACGCGGAGTTGAAGAGGCCTTCGCGGGGGCCAAGACGATATTCAGGGACCCCGAGATCTGCACCGCCGGAGAGCACGGCCTCGGCAAGCGCCCGCAACGCCGTAGGCTGCAGGCTGTGAGCCTCTGGACCAAGGACCAGACACGCACCCGCGTCGTGCAGTGCAGTTTGGCGGAACGCGGCGAGCAACTCAGCCGGGCTCAGCATCCAGGATTCGGAGACGGGGACGCCGTCACCCGGAGGCAGCAGCGTGATGCCGGAGCCATAGGTGTCGTCGAGCGCAGAGACATCCGGCGAGACAACAAGCAACGGTTGGCCGCTGAAGGCCTGTGCAAGAGACGCGAGCGTGGCGGAGAACTGCTCTGCCGGCGTGGAAGAGAGCATCACGAGCAGCCCGCCATGCGGAGGAGCAGCAGTGGTGCCCGGGGGAGAGAGAGTTGCGGCTTCAGCGTTGGCCATGGGGACGGTCTCAGAGACTTCGGTACGGCGGCAGAGTGAGGCGATTGCTATTGCGTCAGAGGTGCAAGAATACCGGCAAGTGGAATGCGAACCCAATCAGGCCGGTTGTTCAACTCATATTGCAACTCGTATAAGGCTTTTTCCAAGAGGTTTACGTCGAGCATACTCTGTGCGATCGCCGGCTCGGGCAGAAGCGTCGGATCGGCGGCGATGACCTGTCGATACCCGGCGAGGAAGGCGGTCGAAACGGAGTTCGCCCAGAGCTGCGCCCATGGCTCGACGGTCCGGGCGGCCTCCGGGCGGCGCTGCGCGAAGCGAGCCAAGCCGGCGAAGGCTGCATAGCTGAAGGACCGCAGCATGCCGGCGACATCTTTCAGTGGCGATTGTTTGCGGCGACGTTCTTCGAGCGAGCGTGCGGGCTCGCCCTCGAAGTCGAGGATGACAAAGTCGTTTTTGGCGCGGAGGATCTGGCCGAGGTGGTAGTCCCCGTGAATGCGCGTGCGATGGCCATAGCTGGCAGGGTTGCCGGCGGCGTAGCGCTGCGTTGCGGCGAGCAGATCACGGCGGCGGCTGAGCAGCATGGCGGCATCATCGATGACGCGATCCGCATTTGCGTCAGGAAGCTTCGACATGCCACGCTTCAGTGCATCAAGAGCGGTAGCGACCTGTGCGGAAACGCGAGCGGCGTCCGCGGCGAGATCGGCCGCGGTAAAGGGTTCGGCGGCAAAGGCCTGGTTGTCGGTTGGCGTGGCCAGCGCGAGATGCATCTCCGCGGTTCGCCGGCCGAGCAGGGCCGCGGCGTCGAGGTAGAGGCCGGCGTGCTCGCGCGCGTCGGTTGGGATGTTGCCCTCCGCAAGGAAGCTGGCTGGCCGGCCCAGGTCAGCAGGGATGGGGCAGGTCGCGACAGAGTCGTAGTAGCGGCCGAGCTCTTCGAGCGTCCACTCCCAGCCGTCACCTTCGTTTTCGACGAGGCCCTGCAGCATGGCAAGCGTGGTGGGTTCGCCCCCAGGGGAGACTGCGCGCAGATCGCCAATGAAGGGTGCGATGCGATTGAAGTGGGCGACCTCGGTAAGAAACCGGCCAATCTCGGTGTCTGGGTTCTCGCCCGGTTGCAGGCGGCGGAAGAGCTTCATGATGAGCTTGCCGCCGTAGAGGATGCTGGTGTTGGACTGCTCAGCCGAGCCGGTGCGAGCCGGTAGAGGAGCGGTCCCGCGGATTGCGTCAAAGGCGGTGGAGCGATGACCGACGAGATCGGCGGTGCGACCCTTGGCCGAGGCGTCGGTCCCGATGGTGGTGAGAAGAGCCTGGCGGAAGCTCTCGTCCGCTGTGGCGTCATGCAGCACAGCGGTGCGACCGGCGCGCGTGAAGGAGGCGAGGATGGACTTGGGTGAGGTGGCCTGTAGAGTCTCGGCGGCGTCGCCGATGGAAAGGGCGAGGGGCATCTGGTAGACATCACCGCCGCCGTCCTCATATCGGATCTGCAGGAAGAGGATAGTTGCTTTGGTGCCGGGCAGCTCAAGACAGTCATCCACAGCAACGGAGACGATAGTGCGTGCCTTTGCCCCGTACCAGCGCTGTAGCGGGAGATAGTTCTTGAGCAGCTGCTGCATCAACGTGAGACCCGGACCGGTGACGAGCTTGGCGATATCGGCTGCGGAGCCATCCGGACTGAGCAATTGCAGCGCGGGATCGGCCTCGTCGACCTCAGGAGCGGACGCCTTGACCGGCGCCGGCTGCAACTCCAGCCAGAGGAACGAATACGGCGCGAGCGTAAGCGGATACAGGTCGCGTGTCACGGTGGGGAAGCTGACATAGCCAACCATCTCCACGGGCTGCATGCCGGTATAGCGGCTGAGATCGAGCGAGACCGGCTGTGCGAAGCGGGAGAGATTGGCAACGCAAAGAACCGTCTCGGCGCTGCCATCTTCGCGGTTAAGGTTGCGGATATAGGCCAGGATCTTGCGGTTTTCGGGATGCAGGAACTCAAGCGTGCCGCGACCGAAGACCTGGAAGAGCTTGCGTAGCGCAATCATGTTGCGCGTCCAGTGCAGCAGCGAGGATTGATCGGATTGCTGGGCCTCGACGTTGATCGCCTGATAGCCCCAGATCGGGTCCATGATGACGGGGAAGTAGAGCTTTGCTGGAACGGCTTTCGAGAAGCCGGCGTTGCGATCGGAGTTCCACTGCATGGGTGTGCGAACGCCGTTGCGATCGCCTAGATAGATATTGTCGCCCATGCCGATCTCGTCGCCGTAGTACATGATCGGCGTTCCGGGAAACGAGAGCAGAAGCGAATTCAACAACTCGATGCGACGGCGATTGTTGTCGACCAAAGGCGCAAGCCGGCGCCGGATGCCGACGTTAATGCGCATGCGTGGATCGGCCGAATACGCGAGGTACATGTAGTCGCGCTCGTCGTCGGTAACCATCTCGAGCGTGAGCTCGTCATGGTTGCGCAGAAAGAGGCCCCATTGACAGTTGTCCGGGATGTCCGGCGTCTGGGCCATGATGTCCGTGATGGGCAGACGATCTTCCTGCCGGAGCGCCATGTAGATGCGCGGCATAAGCGGAAAATGAAAGGCCATCTGGCACTCGTCGCCGTCGCCGAAGTACGGACGCACATCGGCCGGCCACATGTTGGCCTCGGCAAGGACGAGACGGTTTTCATATTCGGCGTCGATCGCGGCGCGGATCTGCTTGATCTTGACGTGAGTTTCGGGGACGTTCTCGCAGCTGGTGCCATCGCGCTCGACGAGATATGGAATAGCGTCTAAACGAAGTCCGTCGACGCCCATATCCATCCAGAAGCGCATGGCATTCAGCACCTCTTCCATGACCCGAGGATTATCGAAGTTGAGGTCGGGCTGATGAGCGAAAAAGCGATGCCAGTAGTACTGCTGGGCGACTTCGTCCCACGTCCAATTGGACTTTTCGGTGTCGGTAAAGATGATACGAACGCCATCGTAGAGCGTGTCGGTGTCGCTCCAGACGTACATGTCGCGCTCGGGAGAGTCTTTGGGAGCGTGACGCGCGGCTTGAAACCACGGATGCTGATCAGAGGTGTGATTGATAACGAGCTCGATCATCACCTGCATGTTGCGCTCGTGCGCAGCGTTCAAGAACTCTTGAAAGTCAGCGATGGTGCCGTAGCTAGGGTTGACATCGGTGTAGTCAGAGATGTCATACCCGTCGTCGCGCAGGGGAGACGGAAAGAAGGGGAGCAGCCAGAGGCAGGTGACGCCGAGGTCCTGCAGATAATCCAGCTTTGAGATCAGGCCTTGAAGGTCTCCAATGCCATCCGCATTCGAATCGGCAAAGGCCCGTACGTGAATCTCATAGATAACGGCGTCTTTGTACCAGAGCGGATCAGTTGCGCTTCCAACTTTCTTCACAGGTCCAGCCTTCCCAATATTTCTTAAAGTATAGGGTGTCTCCCCAGAGTTTGCGGAAGACCCCTCAGATTGCTGGGACGAGTGCCACGGCTGGTTCCGGGTCGTTCCTGTTGGCGTGTGCAGGCCATCCTATGCCGGGGTCGTCAGACGAAAAATATGCGCGGGCATGACATCCGGCCGCAGCGCGACGTAGTTGCTGCGATCGTGCCAGGTGTAGTGCTGGCCGGTAAGCAGATCTTCGACGTCAAAGTTCTCGCCGTACGGAACCGACAGGGCTTTCAGATCGAGGTCGATCCAGCCTCCCTGTTCCTGCGCCGGGTCGAGATTGACTGCGACGAGGATCGTGTTGCTGCCGTCGGCCGTGGTCTTCGAGTAGCAGAGCAGATGGGGATTGTCCACATCGTGGAAGACCAGCCGCTCGTTGCTTTGCAGGGCGGCATTTGCGCGACGAATGGCATTCAACCGGGTGATCAGGGGCGCGATGGAGGACGACGCGGCGCGATCCCACGCGCGAATCTCATACTTCTCACTATTGCGATATTCTTCGCTGCCGGGCTTCATTGGTTCATGTTCGCCGAGCTCATAGGCTGGGCCGTAGATGCCGTAGTTTGCTGTGAGAGTTGCGGCCAGGATGACGCGTTGCAGGAAGATAGGCCGGCCGCCGGTCTGGAGCGAGCCATGCAGGATGTCCGGGGTATTCGGCCAGAAGTTCGGGCGGAAGAAGTCAGACACAGGCGGTTGCGTGATCTCTTCGAGGTACTGCCGCAGCTCGGCCGATTCAGTCCGCCAGGTGAAATAGGTATAGGACTGCGTGAACCCGGCCTTGGCGAGTGAATACATCACGTGCGGGCGGGTGAAGGCTTCTGCGAGGAAGATGACCTCGGGATGTTCACGATGGACCTGACCGATCACCCACTCCCAGAACGGGAGCGCCTTGGTATGCGGGTTGTCAACGCGGAAGATGGTGACGCCGTGCTTGACCCAGAACTCAAAGACGGAAAGCAGCTCTTCCCACAGACCGCGCCAATCCGGTGACTCGAAGTTGAGCGGATAGATGTCCTGATACTTCTTCGGTGGATTCTCGGCGTACTGGATGGAACCGTCCGGCCGGATGATGAACCACTCCGGATGCTCTTTGACCCAGGGGTGGTCGGGCGAGCACTGAAACGCGATGTCCATGGCAAGATCCATGCCGCGCGCGGTGCAAGCCTTCGCGAGTCGCTCGAGGTCGGCCAACGTGCCGAGCTTTGGATGAATGGCCTTGTGGCCGCCCTCCGGAGCGCCGATCGCCCAGGGACTTCCTTCATCGCCCTCCGCTGCGACGACGTTGTTGTTCGGACCCTTGCGGAAGGCCGTGCCGATCGGGTGAACGGGTGGCAGATAGAGGACATCGAAGCCCATCTCGGCGACAGACGGAAGCAGCGCCTCAACATCGGCGAGGGTCCCGTGCTGAAGTGGGTGTGGCGACGCAGATCGAGGGAAGAGCTCATACCAGGAAGAGAAGCGGGCACGCTCTCGATCAACCCAGATCTCAAGCTCCTGGTCATACTTGGTTGCGAAGCTTAGGTCTGGATACTGCGAGGCGATCTCTGCGATCTCTGGCGCAAGCGGAAACTCATAGTGCGGAGCGTCCTGGTCGGCCAGCCAGCGCAACGACAGCACGACCTGCTGCAGTAGTTTGGCATCCTCGCCTTTAGCGCGCGCGGCTGTTTCCTCCAGCAGAAGGGCACCTGAGCGTAGAGCCAGGGGAATGTTCTGTGGTGTAGCAGATGCATCAGGATGCGAGGGATCAGGCTGGCCGTCGATGCGCTTGCGCAGGTCCGAGTACCAGGTGTCAAAGTGATCGATCCAGGCCTGAACGGTGAAGCGCCACATTCCGGGTTTGTTGAGAGCGAAGTCGGCCGTATATAGATCATTGCCCAACGCCGCCATGGGGAGGGAGGACCAGCGACGGTCACTCTCGTGCCGGAAGAAGAGGCGTCCCGCTACATGATCATGGCCATCGGCGAAAAAGGCCGCCGAAACGGAGACCCGATCCCCAAGAACACGCTTTACCGGATACCGCCCGCCGTCAACCTGGGGAGAAAGCTCTTCAACAATAACGCGACGCCGACCTTCCGTCGGCTTCATGGGACGCAAACTCAAGGACATAGGCTCCTAATCACAACGCGAGTGTAACGATTCACTCTGCCAGGATGGAACAAAGCGCATCCTATCCTGAACGGGCAGCTGAACTATGCGGACGCAAGGACTCGCCGCCACACGTAACAGGGATGCAGTGCGCCATCAAAGTGTTTGCTCCTGGCGCGATGCAGAAAGCTGTCCAGGCAGGTTCATGAGTACCGGATTTGAATGGAAGGGCTTGCCGAAGAGTAGAAGGGTACGTGTTCGTGAGAGATGATCTGAAGCAGGACAAGCGGTTACATGGGGCGAGGATTGAAGACTACGCCATGATTGGCGATTGTGAGACAGCAGCACTGGTCTCACGCGAGGGCTCAATTGACTGGCTCTGCTGGCCTGATTTTTCATCGGGTGCCTGCTTCGCGGCGCTTTTAGGTACGGCGGAGCATGGCTACTGGCGCTTGTCGCCGAGCGAGAAAATTCTGCGATCGACTAGGCGATATCTTCCGCAGACCATGGTGGTCGAGACCACGTTTGAAACTCCAAGCGGTGCCGTGCAGCTCATCGACTTCATGCCTCCGCGGGGGAAACACTCGCGAGTCATCAGGCGGGTTCGCGGGCTGAGTGGCAAGGTCGCCATGCGGATGGAGCTCGCCATTCGCTTCGATTACGGACGAACAACGCCTTGGGTGACGACCCGCCACGGCGAGCTGCGCGCGATTGCCGGGCCGGACATGCTCGTGTTGCAAAGCAAAGAGAAGCTGCACGGAGAAGATCTGAATACGGTAAGTGAGTTCACCGTGCGTCCGGGTAAGGTGGCGGATTTCTCGCTGACCTACACCTCGTCGCTCGAGGAGATTCCCGAGCCGCCGGAGATCGATACCGACCTTAAGCGCACGGTAACGTTCTGGACGGAGTGGATGACGCAGAACACCTATCGCGGACGATATCAGCAGGTGGTTGATCGATCACTGCTTACGCTGAAGGCTCTGACGTATAAGCCTTCGGGTGGCATTGTTGCGGCGCCAACTACCTCCCTACCGGAGTGGATCGGCGGGGAGCGAAACTGGGACTACCGGTATTGCTGGCTGCGAGATACATCGTTCACCCTGCTTGTGCTGCTGCATGCCGGCTTTAAGGAAGAAGCCGTTGCATGGCGGCGATGGCTGTTGCGCGCCATTGCTGGCAACCCGGAGAACGTGCAGGCGCTTTACGGCATTCGTGGAGAACGCACCTTGACGGAGTGGACGGCGGGTTGGCTACCGGGCTATGAAGCGTCCACCCCCGTCAACATTGGTAACGGTGCAGCCGGGCAGTTCCAATTGGATCTCTACGGAGAGGTTGCGTCAGCGCTGCTGCGCGCCCCCGAGGCGGAGAAAGATATTCGCGTGGACGCGACCGCCCTGCAAGCAAGACTGGTGGACCATCTTTGCCGGGTGTGGCCGGAGCCGGATGAGGGCATCTGGGAGACCCGTGGTGGCCGAAAGCAGTTTGTTCACTCCAAGGTGATGGCCTGGGTAGCCCTTGACCGAGCCATCAAGCACTATGAGCGCTACGACGGCGGCGGAGACATTAAACGATGGCGAAAGAATCGCGAGCTGCTGCGAGCGGAGATCCTTGACAAAGGCTTCAATCGCAAGCTGAACTCCTTCACGCAGTCGTACGGCTCAACCGAGCTCGATGCCTCTTGCCTGCGCATTGTTCTGGTCGGGTTTCTGCCGCCAGACGACCCGCGCATCCGGGGCACGATCGAAGCGATCGAGCGGACGTTGATGAAGGATGGGCTGGTTCAGCGGTACGATACGGCCGGCTCTTCCGATGGTTTGAAGGGGAGCGAAGGTGCGTTCGTCGCGTGCAGCTTCTGGATGGCGTCGAACCTCCACCTGATCGGCCGTGAAGAAGATGCACGGACGCTCTTTGATCGGCTGCTCGGCCTGACAAACGACCTGGGTCTCATTTCAGAAGAGTACGATCCGGCGGCCGGTCGCATGCTAGGTAACTTCCCGCAGGCGCTGTCCCACATCGCCCTCATTCACACCGCCTTAACACTGTCAGGCGCTTGGCGACCGCAGCCACTTTAACTGCGTGCGGATCGCTGTCTAATGATGCGGTGACATTGCCGTGCTCTGAACCATAGACTGTGGTAGCAGGCAACCCACAAGCGAGCTTTTTGCTCTCCTCTAACTAGTCCAAAATCAATTTGGTGACTCTTGACTGATCGAACTCCCAGCTCGACCTACCGACTGCAGCTGCATCAAGGCTTCACCTTTGATGATGCCGCCGGTATCGCGCAGTACCTCTATGATCTTGGCGTAACGCACGTCTATAGCTCGCCGTACCTGCAGGCAGCACCAGGCAGCATGCATGGCTATGATGTGGTCGACCATCAACGAGTGAACAAGGAGCTTGGCGGCGCCGAAGCGCACCAGCGCTTTTCAAAGACACTGGGTGAGAACGGCCTCGGACAGGTTTTGGATATCGTGCCGAATCACATGTCGCTCGGCAAGGAAAACCGCTATTGGTGGGATGTGCTCGAGAATGGCGTGACCAGCCGGTACGCCTCGTTCTTCGATATCGATTGGCAACCGCAGGAAGAGCGTTTGCGCGACAAGGTGCTGGTTCCGATCCTTGGCGACCAGTACGGTCGCGTGCTGCAGAACGGAGAGGTCAAGGTCGTTCGTAAAGGGGTCGATTTCCAGGTGGAGGCTGCCGGGCAGACTTTACCGACAGCACCGACGTCACTGCCGGCGATCTTGTTTCGCGCGGCCGAGTATGCGAAGTCCGACACATTGAGTTTTCTTGCGGCCTCATTCGGCCGCTTGCCCGTACCCGAGGCATGGGATCGATGGGTGATTCTGGCGCGTAATCGGGACAAGGTCGTGCTCTCCAAGCTGCTTTCACGCCTATGCGCCGAGGAGGACAGCGTCTGCGAGGCGATTGATCGTTCCGTCAAAGAGCTGAACGCCAACCTTGACGCACTCGATGACTTCCTGACGCAACAGAACTATCGGCTCGCCTACTGGAAGACGGCTGATCAGCAACTCGGCTATCGACGATTCTTTGACGTGAACACGCTGATCGGGCTGCGTATGGAGCGCGAGCACGTCTTCGAGGAGACGCATGCGCTCATCGTGGAGTGGCTGCGGGCAGGCGTGCTCGACGGCGTGCGTGTGGATCATCCGGATGGTCTGCGCGATCCGCTGGAGTACTTTCATCGCCTTCGAGAGCATGTGCCTGAAGGCTGGATCATTGGCGAAAAAATCCTGGAGCCCGGCGAGTATCTGCGCGAGGACTGGCCAATCGACGGTACCAGCGGCTACGACTTCATGAACGCTGTCATGGGAACTCAGTTCCATCCTGCCGGCATGGCTGAGCTGACCAAGATCTATGGCGAGTTCACCGGGCAGCCGACGGTGTTTCCGCCGATCGCGCATGACAAGAAGATGATGGTCATGGAGCAGGCACTTGGGTCGGACGTCAATCGTTTGACCAGCCTCTTCGTTGAGATCTGCGAGCAGAACCGCAACCAGCGTGACTTCACGCGTGTGGAGATTCAGCGCGCGATCATCGCGATAGCCGCGTGTTTCGCGATCTACCGCACCTATGTGCAGCCGGATCGCGAGGAGATCACAGACGAAGATCGCAATTACATCGAACGCGCGGTGACGTGCGCAAGGGACAATCGACCTGACATCGACGCGTCGCTCTTCGAGTTCTTACGCGATGTGCTGACGATGGGCGTTCGAGGCAAGAAGGAGACGGAGTTCGTCCTTCGCTTTCAGCAGTTCACCAGTCCGGTTATGGCCAAGGGCGTGGAAGATACTGCTTTCTACTGCTACAACCGGCTAATTGCCGCGTGTGAGGTCGGCGGCGATCCCGGTCGTGACGGGCTGTCCGTCGAGGACTTCCATGCCTACAACGTGCAGATGCAGGCCCATTACCCGCTCACCATGACCACGCTTTCGACCCACGACACCAAGCGTGCTGATGACGTTCGTGCACGGTTGGCAGTGCTGACGGAGATCCCGCGCGAGTTCCGCAAGATCCTCCGTCGATGGTCGCGCATGAATGCCAAGCTCGGGGCTGCGATCGACCGAAACACGGAGTACTTCTTTTATCAGACGATCATTGGCGCGTGGCCTATCGACCAAGAGCGCATGCACGCCTACATGGAGAAAGCTACGCGCGAAGCGAAACAGCAGACCTCGTGGACGGCGAACAATAAAGAGTTTGAAGACGGCCTGAAGGCGTTCATCGATGGAACGCTCTCGTCCGCTGATTTCTGCGCCGAGGTTGAAGACTTCGTCGGTCAGATTCGCGAGGCCGGGCGCGTGAACTCACTCGCGCAAACTCTGCTCAAACAGACCTCGCCTGGCGTCCCTGATCTGTACCAGGGGTCGGAGTTATGGGACCTTAGCCTTGTGGATCCAGATAATCGCCGACCGGTCGACTACGGCCTGCGGCAACGGTTGTTGGCTGAGATGAAGTCGCTCACCGTCGATGAAATTGTTCGTCGCGGCTCCGAGGGCATGACGAAGCTGTGGACACTTCACCAGTCGCTCTGTCTGCGACGGGAGCACTCGGACTGGTTCCGGCACGGCGCCGCGTACTCGCCGATGGAGGCGCGTGGACGTAAGCGCGAACACGTGGTGGCTTTCAAGCGCGGAGAGACTGTTGTCACGGTCGTTCCTCGGCACCCGCTGTTGCTTGGCGGTTCCTGGCTCGATACAACACTCGTCCTCCCGGAGGGTGCCTGGATCAACCGGCTCTCTGGCGAGGGCCATAACGGAGGTGTCGTGCGGCTGGATGCATTGCTCGCGAAGTTCCCTGTAGCGCTGTTGGTGAAAGAAGGATCTGTACATGCATGAGTTTCGAGTGTGGGCCCCGACTGCGAAGAAGATGACGTTAGAGCTGTACGGCAAGGCAACAGAGGGAGGGAATCTCCGTTGTT
Organism: uncultured Acidobacteriaceae bacterium; assembly: GCA_964235665.1. GTDB lineage: Bacteria > Acidobacteriota > Terriglobia > Terriglobales > Acidobacteriaceae > Edaphobacter. The sequence continues at coordinate 740,160 of CAXSAY010000002.1, read as the reverse complement.
CGATGACGGGTCCGGACCATGACGGCTGGTGGTCGGTCAAGGCGGAGGCGGCTTGTGGAGATGATTATGCCTACCTCATCGACGATAGTCAGGATGCGTACCCTGACCCTCGCGCTTTAGACGTGGCCCAGGGCGTGCATGGTCCATCACGTCTTTACGATCAGAACACCTTTGTCTGGCATGATCCACTCTGGCAGGGTCCGCCGCTCACTGGCGCAATCATCTACGAGATGCATGTCGGCACGTTCACTGATGGCGGCACCTTCGACGCTGCGATCGAGCATCTGCGCTACCTTGTGACGCTGGGTATTACGCACGTTGAAATCATGCCGGTCGCTGAGTTTCCTGGAGATTTCGGGTGGGGATACGACGGCGTCGGTCTGTTCGCCGTGACGCACAGCTACGGTGGCCCTGACGCCTTCAAACGCTTTGTCGATGCCTGCCACCAGACAGGTCTCGCCGTTCTGCTCGATGTGGTTTACAACCACTTCGGGCCGGTCGGCAACTACACCATCAAATTCGGGCCGTACCTTACAGACCGGCATCGCACACCATGGGGGGCGGCGGTTAACTTTGAAGAAAGCGGCAGCGATCAGGTGCGTCGCTACTTCATCGACAACGCCCTGATGTGGATGCGTGACTACCACGTAGATGGTCTTCGGCTTGACGCTGTACATGAGTACATGGACCGCTCCGCGGTGCACTTCATGGAACAGCTCTCGGCGGAGGTGGACGTTCTCTCGTCGGTGCTCGGCCGACGGTTGGTCCTGATCGCAGAGAGTGATCTGAACGATCCGCAGGTTGTGAAGCCGCGCGAGGCTGGCGGCATGGGAATGGATGCGCAGTGGAGCGACGACTTTCATCACTCGCTCTTCACCGTTCTGCAGCCGAGCGAAGAAGGCCAGGGATACTACGACGACTTCGGTAGCATGGAGGCCCTGGCAAAGGCGCTCAAAGAGGTGTTCGTCTACGACGGCGAATACTCAGGCTTTCGGGAGCGAACCCATGGCCGCCGCGTTGGCGATCTTTCTGCGCATCACTTTCTTGGCTACATCCAGAATCACGACCAGATTGGCAACCGCGCGATCGGTGACCGGATCGAACACATCATCGGCACGGAGAAGACAAAGGTTGCGCTCGCGCTGGTGATGACAGCCCCGTTTATTCCAATGTTGTTTCAGGGCGAAGAGTTCGCTGCGTCAACGCCGTTCCAGTACTTTGCACACCATGACGATGAAGAGATGGCCAAGGCGGTCTCAGCGGGCCGGAAGAAGGAGTTCGCGATCTTTGGCTGGAACGACGATGAGATCCCGGACCCAGAGAAGCGAGAGACGTTTGAGCGATCGAAGCTGAACTGGAGTGAGGTGTATGAGGGTAAGCACGCCGAAATTCTCGATTGGACGCGCAAGCTGATTCATCTGCGACGAACCTCTATCTCCTTGAACAATGGCCAGCTTCAGTCAGTCCGCGTCCGGTTTGATGAAGAGAAACAGTGGCTGACGATGGCACGGGGTCACGTATTTGTTGCGCTCAACCTGGGCAAGGAGTCTGTGAGCCTTCCGAATCGGGAAAAGCTTCCGCTGGAACTCGCGTCGAACAGCGCTATTACGGTCACCGACGAGATGATTACGCTGCCACCAGCAAGTGTCGCGATCCTGCACGCCGTCAAGGCCTGATAAGCACCGCAAGAAAGGTGACAGGTCTGCTTCACATCCCGGGCAGCCCCTAGGACGCCATGCTGTGAGCAGACTTCGGAAAGAAACTGAGACTTTTCCAAACCGTCTCCGTCTTTCAGATTGCAAACTCATCATCATGTCGTGAGGCCGCAGAGCGAAGATCGCGGCAGCAAGCGAGGAAAGACGGTCATGCCTATCCATCGAACAGGGTTGGGGATCATTGGTGTTGTTCTGTCGTTGCTGCCCTTGGGAATCAGCAACTCGACCGCACTTGCTCAGGCTCCATCACCGGCCAGGGACGCCTCAGCGCCTGCCGCGAGTGCGTCGTCAGCACGGCAGATCGGCACGATCCAGACCATTGATGCAACGTCGCTCACGCTCACCACCGACAAGGGAGAGAAGGTCTCAGTGGGCCTCAATGGTGAGACCAAAGTGGTGCAGCTTCCGGCCGGCAGCACAGATTTGAAGTCCGCTCAACCGGCCGCCATGACGGATGTCGCCGTCGGAGATCGGGTACTTGCGATCGGCATGCCTGCTGACGCAACGACAACATGGACGGCGCGGCGTCTAGTGTTAATGAAGTCCACTGACATCGCCAAGCGTCACGAGGCGGAGCAGGCAGGCTGGCAGCACAGCTCCGGCGGAATTGTCAGCTCGGTCAATCTGGCAAGCGGCACGGTAATGGTCACCTCAGGCACGCGAACTGTCTCGGTCGCAACCAGCCCATCAACGATTCTTCGCCGTTATGCTCCAAGTTCGACGCGATTTGAAGATGCTACGCGAAGCAGTCTCGGTGAACTTCATCCCGGCGATCAGCTGCGGGTGCGTGGCGAGCGAGCCGAAGATGGATCAATTAAGGCTGATGAGATTGTGAGCGGCTCCTTCCGAACGCTTTCCGGAACGATTCAAAGCATCAATGCCGCAGCCGGCGAAGTGACAGTGAAAGATCTCAAGACTCAAAGGCCAGCGACCCTCGCCGTGAGCTCTGGTACAGCCATTCACGAGCTGCCGCCGGAGGTCGCCGCCCGATTTGCCGCGCGCGCCAAGGGTGCAGGCGCACCCTCTTCCCCGGCAGCGGCCCACCCTGCGGCACCGCCGAGCACCGCCGCTGCCTCAGAAGGCGCAGGCTCGCGTGGCGCTGGTGGCGATCTGTCCCAGGTTGTGGCACGACTTCCTGCTCTCACGCTTGCCGACCTCAAGGTCGGCGCAGCCGTAATGGTCGTGGGTGGCATCAGTGGCGCAGGCTCGATCACGGCGATCACCATTCTGGGCGGTGTTGAGCCCATCCTTGCAGCATCTCCGCGCGGCGACGCCGACATCGCACTCTCTCCCTGGAGTGTGGGCGGTGGCGGTGGCGAAGCTGCCGGCGGCGGCGGCTCCCAATGAACCTCTTCTCAGGAGCAGGAATGCACGTTCGCGCAATGCTGAAGCTAGGTCTCTTCCTTCTCTGTCTGGTCGGCGCACAGCTTGTCTGGAGTCAGACGATTCCCGTCGCCGTAGTACACGGCACGGTCGCCGATCCGGACGACGCCGTAATCCCAGGGGCTACCGTGACCTTCACTCCGGCAGCGGGGAAGGCGCTGCTTGCCACCTCACAGGCCGATGGCAGCTACACGCTTTCCGGCGTTTCGAGTGGCGTCTACGCCGTGACCGTCACGATGAAGGGCTTCTCGACATTTGTGAAGCAGGGTGTCCGCATCAGCGGAAATCAGCAGCTCACCCTGGATGTCAAGCTGGCCATTCAGGAGCAGTCGCAACAGGTGCAGGTTGATGCACAGTCCAACCAGCTGAGCGTCGACTCGGATGCGAACGCGAGTGCCACCATCATCAAGGACAAGGACCTGGATGCGCTTTCGGACGATCCGGACGAGCTTTCCTCTGAGTTGTCTGCTCTCGCCGGACCTGCCTCCGGGCCGAGTGGCGGCCAGATCTACGTGGACGGCTTTACCGGCGGTCAGCTTCCGCCTAAATCGTCGATCCGTGAAATCCGCATCAATCAGAATCCATTCTCCGCACAATTCGACAAAATTGGTTACGGTCGCGTGGAGGTCTTCACCAAACCGGGAACCGACAAGTACCACGGCAACTACAGCATCCAGGGCGGCGACAACCACTTCAATACCTCCAATCCCTTTCTAGGTAGCGCCAACGTTCAGCCGCCGTATCACACGCTCTTCATGATCGGCAGTGTGACTGGACCGATCAACCGGTTTTCGTCTTTTTCGGTAGGTGGATCGCACCGGGACATCCAGGCGAACAACATCGTCAACCCGACAAATTTTTACGCCGACCCAGCGAACCCCACGGCCCTCTGTTCCCCACTTCAAGGGCCGAACAGCCCTTGCCAGATCACAGGATCGTTTCCGACAACGGCGCGCGCCGTCTTCAATCCGCAGACACGCAGTGACATCACGCCGCGGATTGACCTCGCACTTGGCGAGAAGAACACCCTCACCGCTCGCTATCAGTACTACGTCAATGGACAGCAAAATGGCGGCGTTGGCAATACCAGCCTGGAGAGTGTTGGGTACAGCACGGACGCCAACGAGAACACAGTTCAGCTCAGCGATACGCAGCTGATCAGCTCGCATGTGATCAATGAAACTCGCTTCGAGTACGAGCGCGATCACTCGCTGCAAACGCCAAACAGCACAGCCCCCACGCTCTCTGTCCAGGGCATCGTCACAGGAGGCGGATCAAGTCAGGGGCGATCTGAAAGTGTAGAGACGCACATCGAGGCGCAGAACTATACCTCCGTGCAGCTGGCGAAGCACTTCATGCGCTTTGGCGGCCGGCTTCGCACCACGGAGGAGACGCTCACCTCGAATGCCGGTTCAAACGGAACCTTCACCTACACCTCACTCGCGAGTTACATCACCGGCACGGCGCAGCAGTTTCGTCAGACGATCATCGCCAATCCCACCATCTCCGATCGCCTGACCGACGTCGGTATCTACGCTGAAGACGACTGGAAACTTCGGCCCAATCTCACCATGAGTTACGGTCTCCGCTATGAAGCGGAGAACGTGATCCATAGCAATCATGACCTTGCGCCGCGCTTCGCGCTTTCCTACGGGATCCCGCGCAAGAATGGTCAGCCAATTACCGTTCTCCGCGCGGGATACGGCATCTTTTACGATCGCTTTCAGCAGACGGACGTGTTGACGGCGATCCAATACAACGGGCTGAATCAATCACAAAACCTGGTGCAGAATCCAAATGCCGCAACCTGCCAGCCGGGCGCGCTGTCTGGATGCAACACCGGTGGGAGCAACGTGCTCGGAAGCACAATCTACACGCTCGCGCCCAACCTGCGCAGCTCGTACAACCAGCAAGCGGCGTTCGGCATGGATCAACAGATCGGCCGCGCCGGTATTATCTCGGTCAACTACATCACCGCGAAGGGCATTCATCAGTATGCGAGCCGCGCGATCACCAACGATCAGGGCCAGCAAAACGCGACCAGCTATAACAATCAATACTTCTCCGGCGGTTATTACGAGGAGCAACAACTCCTCGTCAACAGCAATATCCGCATGAAGAAGCTGCAGCTCTTCGGGTTCTACTCGCTCAACTTCGGCAATGCCAACACTGGCAGCTCAACAACCTTCGCGACCGACGTCAACAATCGTCGTCTCGATTATGGCAATGCTTCTTTCGTGCATCGCAGCTTCGCAGTCGTTGGGGGCAGCTATCAGTTGCCTCTTCATATTTCACTGAGCCCCTTTCTACTTGCACAGTCGGGTACGTTCTACAACATCACCACTGGAACCGATCGAAATTTCGATGGTCAGTTCAACGATCGACCTTACTTCGTCAACGGCAACAGCGGGAACTGCCGCAATGCTTCAGACTTCAGTCTCGGGCAGAACACCGCTAAAACCCTGGTTGAGGTTCCGAGTAACTACTGCGTCGGGCCAGCGAACTCAACGATTAATCTCCGCATTGGAAAGACGATCGGCTTCGGTCCGGAGAACAAGCCAGTCGGCGGCGCTGATGGTGGGGCCGGCGGTGGTCGCGGGGGTCCCGGCGGACGAGGCGGTCGCGGCGGCGGACCTGGAGGTGGCGGGCCGGGCGGCGGCGGGCCCGGCGGTGGTTTCGGTACGAGCAACACCGGTCGCCGCTACAATCTAACGCTTGGCGCGCAGGGCTCGAACATCTTCAACCAGGTTCCCTACGGAACGCCCAACAGTGTTGTCAGCTCAGCCCAGCAGTTTGGCCGCTTCACCACCCTTGCCGGCAGGCCCTTCAGCACATCAAATGCCGTCCGCCAAGTCGTGCTGCAAGCCAACTTCACCTTCTAGATGAGGCGGATCGCAACAGGGTCCGCCGTCCTTTCAGTGCAAGGGCAGACGTCTGCGTGGCCGCTGTGCCGGTGAACCCACTACGACTGTCTTCGCATTCATAAACTCGCGCATGCCCGCGGCCGAAAGTTCACGGCCGTAGCCGGATCTTTTTACGCCGCCAAAGGGCAGCCGCGGATCACTCGTCACCATCGCATTCAGGAAGACGGAGCCACAGTCCAGCTCCGCCAGAAAGCGCTGTTGCTCGGCTGGATCACGCGTCCAGGCAGAAGCCGCTAAGCCGAACGGCGTATCGTTCGCGAGCTCGATCGCGTCCTCGATTGAGTTCACGCGGAAGATCATCGCCACAGGACCAAACACCTCTTCGCGATACACCGGGCAGCGGCGCGGAACGCCCTCAAGCACTGTAGGCTCGAAGAAATTACCAACGCGCGACAGCCGTCGACCACCGGTGAGCAGGCGCGCCCCGGCAGCCACGGCCGATGTCACCTGAGCCTCCAGATCGCTGAGCAGCCGCCGCGTCGCCATTGGTCCAACCTGCGTCTCCGGCTCTCGCGGATCGCCTACGCGCAGTCGTTCCATCGCGGTGACAAACTTTGCCGTGAACCTGTCGTAGACGTCCTTCATCACGACAAAGCGCTTGGCCGCTATACAGGATTGACCGCTATTGATGGAACGTGCCTTGACTCCCGTTTCGACAGCAAGCTCTAGATCGGCCGACGACATTACAAGAAAAGGATCACTCCCACCGAGCTCCAGGACGGACTTCTTAATCAGCCAGCCCGCTTGCGCCGCGATCGCTCGTCCGGCTGCTTCACTCCCGGTGACGGTGACGGCCGCGACGCGGGCATCCCCAAGCACACTCTCCACCTGGTGAGTCTCCAGCAGCAGCGACTGAAAACTTCCTCGTGGAAACCCGGCTCGGCGCGTAAGAGCTTCAATCGTGAGCGAGCATTGCGGGACGTTCGGTGCATGCTTCAAAAGACCAACATTGCCCGCCATCAAGGCCGGTGCGAGAAAGCGAAAGACCTGCCACAGCGGGAAGTTCCAGGGCATCACCGCCAGCACCACACCCAGCGGCTCCCATCGCACATAGCTATGGCTCGCCTCGGTCTGCACCGGTTCAGACGCCAGAATACGCGGCGCCTGCTCGGCGTAGTAGCGACAGACAAGCGCGCATTTGGCAATCTCCTGCCGTGCTTGTTCGATCGGCTTTCCCATCTCGTCGGTGATCAAAAGCGCAAGCTCAGCCGCATCCTGCTCAAGCAGCGTCGCCAGCTTTCGCATACAGAGCGCGCGGTGTTTAAGCGGCATACTCCGATAGCTGCGGGATGCCTGCGCCGCAGTGCCGATCTTCTCTTGCAAAGCCTCGGCACTTAGCGGGTCGAATGATCGCAGCAGCTTGCCCGTCGCAGGATTGATCGATTCGATCGCCATAGTCTTACCGAATGCTAACTGACCACCAGTTCTTGCCGGCAACGGGATTGAGGTTGGCAGGTTTATGGAACGGTACGCATCGCCCCTATCAGCCATGGCGCAACGGGTCCGAGTGAGCCCCGACGTCCATGTAGCATGATCTTGTAACTCTCAAGGTCCTTTTGGCGAATCAGTGGCATGATCGCCAGCCGCTTCCCGGAGCTTTCCTATGTCGTCACCGCCACCTGCGCCGAATCCTATCTTCATGCGGCAGGCCATCGATCTCGCCACCGCCAACGTCACCTCCGGACGCGGCGGGCCTTTTGGCGCCGTAATCGTGCGTGCTGGTGAGATCGTGGCTACCGGCGTCAATCTCGTCACCGCAACCAACGATCCCACGGCGCATGCAGAGGTCACCGCCATCCGTCGTGCCGCCGCCGAGCTCGGCACCTTCCTTCTTTCAGGGTGCGAGCTCTACAGCTCCTGCGAGCCCTGTCCCATGTGCCTTGCAGCTGCCTACTGGTCGCGCATGGACGCCATCTTCTTCGGCAACTCCGCCGCTGACGCCGCCAGCGCCGGCTTTGATGACTCCAGGATCTACGCCGAGGTCGCGCTACCGCACGGGGAGCGCTCTCTGCCGATCACGCGACTGCTTAGCGACGAGGCCTGGGGGAGCTTTGCCGCCTGGCAGGAAAGCCCAAACAAGCTAGAGTATTAGCAACCCCGACCTACAGGACCATGACCGATCTCTCTCCCAGCACCTCGCACGCTTTCGCAAAGCCCACGCGCGTCGCGCTGCTCGGCTTCGGCACAGTCGGCAGCGCTGTCGCACGCGTGCTTGCCGCACAGCAGTTCACCGGTATCGAACTCACGCACGTCGTCAACCGCAACGTCGCTCGCAAGCGAAACTCGGACGCCGCGCGGAGCGTTCCGCCGACAGCCCAGTGGCATGACGATCCTGCGGCCGTGCTCGCCGCGTCCGACATCGACGTGCTCATTGAAACTATTGGCGGTGTCGACCCCATCGAGGACTGGATCGCCCAGGCCCTGCGCTCCGGCAAGTCCGTCGTCACCGCCAACAAACAGCTCATTGCATATCGCGGCGCGAGTCTTGGCGCGATCGCTGCGAAGCACGGTGTGCAGCTGCTTTATAACGCGGCGGTCGCCGGCGGCGTGCCCGTTATTCCCGCCACGCTACAGGGTTTGCAGGGTGATCGCATCACACGCCTCAGCGGCATCGTCAACGGCACCTGTAATTTCATCCTCAGCCACATGGAGCAGGGCGCGAACTATGCCGAGGTGCTCGCTCAGGCGCAGGCCGCCGGCTATGCCGAAGCCGATCCTTCCGCAGATGTCGATGGCTTTGACGCCCGCGCCAAGCTCTGCATCCTCGCTCGAGTTGCCCTCCACGCTGAGCTCGATCCGAATGACGTTCCGACCCAGTCCATCTCGCTGCTGGATGCCGTCGACTTTCAATACGCAAAAGAACTCGGCTGCACCATCCGCCAGGTCTCGCGCGCGCAGCTTGGTGAGGATGCCATCCACGCCCGCATCGCTCCCATGCTCGTTCCCCACACGTCGCCCATCGCCTGGTCGCATGGCACGCAGAACATGGTCGTCACCACAGGCGAGTTCGGCGGAGATGTCGTCTTCTCCGGCCACGGCGCTGGTGGCAACCCCACTGCCGTGGCCATTGTCAGTGACTTGCTCGCCATCGCACATGGCTCCTGCACCGTCTCGCTCGAGACTACGCCGCGCCGTGTCATCGGTGAGTTCCTCGCGCCACACTTCCTTCGCTTCATCGTGGACGATAAGCCGGGCATCGTCTCTGCCATAGCCGGCGCGCTTGCTACTGTCGGCGCCAACATCGATTCGATCCTGCAGCGCCCCGGCTATCCCAAGCACCGCCTTCCCTTCGTCGTCACCACCGAACCTTGCCTCACCTCAACGATTGATCGCGCACTTACCGCCATGGGCAACTTCGAGTGCATGCTTCAACCACCGCTTGCCCTCCAGATCCTCACCGTCGACGACAAAGCCGAAGATTGATCGACCGCATGCGTCCGTCATCCAGTCAACCTCGTCGAGCAGGGCATTCCATGCAGGAGTCCTTCGTGACCGTCACTCGTCTCCATATCGCCTTTGTTCTCTCGGTCCTACTCTCCTGGTCGCTCGCGGCACAGTCGCCTGCAGGCTTGCAGAGCACCGATCCTGCTTCAGATCCAACGCCGGTCCTCAGCGTTCCGAATCCACCGAACACTCCCGCGCAGCAGGCGAAACACTATGTCGTCCTCGTCTCTCTGGATGGCTTTCGCTACGATTATCCGCGCAAGTTCGGCACGCCGCATCTCGATGCACTCGCGCACGCCGGTGTCAGCACGCCGGATGGTATGCTGCCTGCCTTTCCCTCGCTTACCTTCCCGAATCATTACTCGATTGTGACCGGCCTCTATCCCGAGCATCACGGCATCGTTGGCAATAGCTTCTACGATCCGAGCCGCAACGCAGTCTACGCCTACACCCGTTCAGAGACCAACGCGGACGGCACCTGGTACGGCGGTACGCCGCTATGGTCGCTTGCCGAGCAGCAGGGCATGCGTGCCGCGTGCCTCTTCTGGCCGGGATCGGAAGCGGAGATCGCCGGCAAACGTCCCAGCTACTATCTGCACTACGACGACGGCGTTGACAATCACAAGCGCATCGATCAGGTCATCGCATGGCTGAACTTGCCCGCTGCGGATCGCCCTCACTTCATCACGCTCTACTACGCTGATGTGGATCATGCCGGTCACGCGCATGGTCCAGATTCAGCCGAGACCCGCAATGCCGTGCACGCCGTTGACGCCCTCATGGGCGATCTCGAAGGCAGGTTGCGCGCGACCGGGCTGCCCATCGATCTGATCGTGCTCGCCGATCACGGCATGATCACGCTTCAGCCGCCCGCCGTCATCCTTTCGGATTTCGCTAACCTCGATGGCGTTCGCACCCAGGGCTCGTTGATCTACGCCAAAGACGATGCCGAAGCCGAGCGTGTTTATCGCGACTTCCTTGCGCATCCCAGCCCAAAGTTCAAGGTGTACCGCCGTGCCGCGATGCCTCCCGAGCTCCGCTTCAGCGCAAACTCGCGCGCGGGTGATCCGATCGTCGTTCCTACCGGCCCGTATACGCTGCTCGCTCACGCCAGCAAGCTTCCGGAGCCGATCCAGATCCACGGCAGCCACGGCTTCGACCCGCATACGATGCCTGAGATGAAGGCCATCTTCCTTGCCGAAGGGCCGGACTTCAATCGCAACAAACGCCTCAAGACCTTCGACAATGTGGACGTTTACCCTCTCATCGCGCAGATCCTGCAGCTACGAACCCCCGCAACGGATGGCGCGCTGAAGCCCCTCGAACCTGCTCTTACGAAGAGTGCCCGCAAACAGGAAGCACACTAACGGGGAAGCGGCAGAGTGGAAGCCAAACAGCCTCCGCACTCCGCCGCTTCTTATCTGTAACCACTTCAGTACTTCGGGAGACTTGGATCGATCCGCTCCGCCCACGCCGTGATCCCGCCCGCAAGATTCTTGACGTTTGTGTAGCCGGCGGCCTTTAACTCCTGCGCCGCTCGTTGCGATCGGCCGCCGGACTTGCAGTGCACAACGATCTCCTGGTCCTTGCCTACTGGAATCTCGTTGAGCCGTGACCCAAGCTGACCGACGGGGATCAACGGTGCGCCCAGATTCACAATGGCGTATTCATGCGGCTCGCGCACGTCCAGTACAAACGGTGTCTCGCCCGCATCCTGCCGTTGCTTTAACTGCTCGACCGACACCTGCGGAATCCCCTCTACAAGATGGGCGCTCGCATCTACCGTGCCATGAGAACTCACCTCGAGCGGCCCCGTCGCAGTCGGCTTCTCAATACCGCAGAACTGGTCATAGTCGATTAACTCCGTCACTGTCGGGTTCGGCCCACACACCGGGCACTCCGGGTTTTTGCGCAGTTTTAGTGTGCGAAAGCTCATCCCCAGCGCGTCGATAAGAAGCAGGCGCCCCACAAGGGGTTCGCCGATTCCCAGGATCAACTTGATCGTCTCCGTCGCCTGAATCACGCCGACTAAGCCTGGCAGGATGCCCAGCACGCCACCCTCTGCGCAACTCGGCACAAGACCCGGCGGCGGCGGCTCGGGGTACAAGCAGCGGTAACACGGCCCTTCCGGCAGGCCGAAGACGCTCGCCTGTCCCTCAAAGCGAAAGATCGATCCATACGCGTTGGGCTTGCCGAGCAGCACGCACGCATCATTAACCAGGTAGCGCGTCTGAAAGTTGTCCGTGCCGTCCGCGATGACGTCATAATCTTTCAAGATCTCCAAGGCGTTCTCGCTGGTCAGCATCGTGTTGTACTTCACGACCTTGGTGTTCTTGTTCAAGCCATTGATCATGATCTCGGCTGAATCGACCTTCAGCTTACCCACGGTCGCCTGCGAGTGAATGATCTGTCGTTGCAGATTGGATTCATCAACCACATCGAAGTCGACCAGCCCGATCGTACCCACACCCGCGGCCGCCAGGTAGAGCGCCAGCGGTGCGCCGAGTCCGCCCGTGCCTACGCAAAGCACCTTCGCCGCCTTCAACTTCTGTTGACCTTCCACGCCAACCTCCGGCAGGATCAGGTGCCGCGAGTATCGCGCGATCTCTTCATTCGTGAGCTTGGGAAGCTCTGTCTCAAGTTCAGGGAGTGCCGTTGCCGTTGCCATTCCGAATCTCCTTACTCATCGCCACAGATGAGAGCAGCCCGCCTTGGAGCAGACTGGATACAGTTACAAGCTGGTGCTGGATCAGTGGGGAAGGGAACTACTGACAGCAACAACACCCGGCAAGGCACGTCGCGCAGGGACACATGCACGTTGCCGAACAGCCGCAACCACCAGCGATTGATGGAATAATCGTCAACTCATCCACCTCGGTCGTCGCCGTGTCTTCTCGCTGCGGCAGATAGCGAACGTCATCGTCGTTCAGGTACACATTCACAAACGATCGCAGCTTGTCATCCTCGGTAAAGAGATGTTTCTTCAGCTCGGGCGCGTTGTAGACGAGAGCGTCGAGTGCCCCCTGCACGGACGATGCACTCACCTCAACCGTCTCTTTGCCCTTCGTGTAAGCCCGTAACGGCGTAGGAATATGAACCTTCATGCCTGGTCTCCTTCTTTCACATCCACACTCATCTTTGCAGCTTGGCTGGCAACCTGTTCTTCCACGCCGGTCACATCAATCTCCAGCGCCTCGTCTTCAAATGTCTTTTCGTACTCACTCGCGCCCGCCAGTCGGAACGAGTTCGTGATCTTCGCCTGTCCTTGCTCGATTGCAGTGATGACATACGAGCAGCCGAACCAGTGCGCCTCGGCAAAGTCGGTCTCTGACCACTGCGCCGGATGGTCCGGATGCGAGTGGTAGAACCCCACAATGTCGAGCCCGGCCTTGCGTCCCTCCCGCTGTGCCTGGATCAGCTCCTCTGGCGCGATGTGATAGCGATTATGCGCGGAGTCGGTCCGTGTGTTGCCGGCGCGTATCAGGCGCCTTACCGCATTTCCATCTGCATTGCTTTCGCCCAGCATGATCCCGCAGCATTCGTGCGGGTACGTCGCTTCACCATGCGCTCGCAGCGCCTCATAGTCGGCAAACGTGAGTCGCAGCACCTAGTCCCCCTCCGTCCAGAAGCGTTCACTCATGTACTTCTCCGCGGAGTCGCATAGGATTGTGACGATCACGGCCTCACGTCCCGCCGCCGCCTCGCGTTCGGCCACCTTCAGCGACGTCGCCACCGCGGCGGCCGCCGAAACTCCGACCAGCATCCCCGACTCACGCGCCAGCCGCTTGGCCATCTTATACGCGGTCTCCGTCGCCATCTCCAGGTTCTCATCCGCCAGATGCGCGTCGTAGATCTTTGGCACAATAGCCGTCTCCATGTGCTTTAAGCCCTCAAGCCCATTAAAGGGCGAGTCCGGCTGCATGGAGATGCATCGGACCGCAGGGTTTAACTCGCGCAACCGCCGCGTCGTTCCCATAAACGTCCCGCTCGTTCCCAGCCCGGCGACGAAGTGCGTGATCTGCCCTTCGGTCTGCTCCCAGATCTCATTGGCCGTCCCGAAGTAGTGCGCCTTCCAGTTATTCTCATTGCCATACTGGTCCGCGTAGAAGTACCGGTCCGGATCCTCAGCCGCCATCGCCCGCGCCCGCCGAATCGCCCCGTCCGATCCCTCACCGGGGTTGGTCCACTCGATCGTCGCGCCATACGCCGCCAAATACTTCTTTCGCTCCGGCGACACATTAGACGGCATGCACAGCGTCACCGGGAACCCCAGGGCAGACCCCAGCATGGCATACGCGATCCCCGTGTTTCCGCTCGTCGCGTCAAGCAATCCCTTGCCGCCGCGCCCGCGCTGTCCAAACTCCAGTCGTCCCTGCCGCTCCGCATCAAGCACAATCGCCGAGGCCGCCCGATCCTTCACCGATCCACCCGGGTTCGCCCACTCCGCCTTACCCAGAATCTGGATCCCCGGCAGATGCTCCGTGATCCGGTCCAGCCGGAGCAGTGGCGTGTTGCCGATCCGCGCCAGCAGGCTCTCTCCAAGCGTCTTGTTCATCACCGTCGTTGCTGCACTCATCCTGACCGCCTCACAACCCGCTCTGTCAGCTGTCTCTGTGCACCTGGTTGAGCAGAGGCCCACACTATGCGACAGTTAACTCCGAGTCTATCGAACCCTATGGCAAAGAAGCAGATATCGCGCACCTTCGACGACGTTCTCTCTACTCTGGGTACGCAGAAGTTTGATGTCGCCCCCGCTCCCGAGGGTGCAAAGCGCAATCCCAAGGCCGTCAAGGTCTCGAAGTACGGTGTCGCCGCAGAGATCGCCCCGGCGCCGGACGGCACCGTCCAGATCCTCGCCCGTCCTGGCTTCCTTCTCTCCGGCGAAATTGCCCGCATCCTCGATCGTGGCTACCAGAAGTTCCTCAAGACGGCCAAACTCGAGATCCCCGCCACCGCCGACCACCTCCGCGCCATCCATCACTTCCAGGAAGAGCTGAATGAGGCCGCCGGCGCCACCACCCTCTACAACGAGTCGCTCGGTGCCGTCTCGGATGTCTACGTCTACGATCGCGTCAAAGGCCGCTCGTCGAAGTAGCCGCAGCGCGAGCCAGCTTCCCACGCGAGCGTCCGCTCCCAGTCAGGAAGCAGCAGCGCCGGCGTTGATCCGCCCTAGCGGCTCTTCTCCCGTTGCCACTCCCGATACACGTCGCTCTTGCCCAGGCTGCGCTCTCGCGCCACCTGCTTCAGCGCCTCTTTCTCGCTCAGCCCATCCGCGATCAACCCCCGCACCGCTGCTCGCACACTGACTGGCAGCTCGTCCGCTCCCTGAACGAGCCGAGCCACCGGTCCCAAGAGCAGCACCATCTCCCCTCGTACACTTTCGCGTCCAGCAAGCTCTCCCCGCACCGCCGCCGCTGTTCCACGCAGGAACTCCTCATGCAGCTTGGTCAGCTCACGCGCCACCACAACCGGCTGCCCCGGCCCGAAGACCGCCTCCACATCCCTTAGCGCCTCCACAATCCGATGCGGCGTCTCGTAAAAGATCTCCGTCGTTGTTTCACCCACAGCTGTCCCGGCCCCGGCTCGCAGCCCCTCCAGCACAGTCCGCCGCTCGCCCGCCTTCGACGGCAGAAAGCCGTTGAACCGGAACCGCGCCGCCGAAAGCCCGCTTGCAACGATGGCGGCCACCGCTGCGTTCGCTCCCGGCACCGCAAAGACCGCGATCCCTTCCTCGATCGCCGCCCGCGCCAGCACCGCCCCCGGGTCCGCAACTCCCGGCGTGCCCGCATCACTCACCACCGCGATCCGTCCGCCCGCTTTCAGCTCTTCCACCAGCGCCGTCGCCCGCTCCGCCTCGTTATGCGCGTGGTAGCTCACCGTCGGCGTCCTGATGCCGAAGTGGTTCAGCAGCTTCTGCGTCTGCCGCGTATCTTCGCAGGCGATCCGGTCCGCCTCTCGCAGCACCCGCAGAGCCCGCAGCGTTACGTCCTCCAGATTCCCGATCGGCGTCGCCACCAGGTAGAGACCCGGCGCCAGCCGGCCACGCTCCCGCACCACCGCCATCCCTGCCGTCAGCTCTGCCTCGGCCTCCGCGCCGGCCACACTCGGCTCGTTCTCGTCCCGATCGTCCATACCGCCGCTACCGCTCTGCCAGCTTCTTCAACCGCCTCTGTCGCGCCAGCAGCCGCGTCGCCTGCGATAGATTCTGCGGCGTCACAATCCCCACCACGCGATCGCCCTCCACCACGGGCACCAGCTGCGCGCCGCCCTGCCCCACCATCTTCTTGAGCGTCGTCATCACCGGATCGTCCGGTCCTGCCGTCGTCAGTCCGCGCGTCATCATCCCCTGCACATACCCGTTGCCGCCACTCTCGAGCGCTTCCACAATCCCCTGTCGCGATACCGCTCCTACGACGCTTCCGCTGCGTACCACCGGGAACACATCCTGTGTCGCATGCAGCGCCCGGTGCAGCGCCTCTTCGAGCGTGTCTGCGCCAGAAAGTGTGTTGAAATCCTCGAGCATCACGTCGCGCATCCGTATCGAATCGATCTCACTCTCCACCAGCACCGTCTGCCGGTCCAGCGACCCTGCCAGCAGCAAAAAGGCCCCGGCCGCCGTCATCCAGGGTGCCCGCAGGGCCAGTCCACCAAACACCAGCAGCAGCGCCAGCATCCGGCTCAGCCCGGCCATCGCCTTCGCCGCAGCGGGCATGCCCCGCTTGCTAGCCACTTGCGCCCGCAACACGCGTCCCGCATCGAGCGGCACCGCCGGCAGCAGATGCAAAAGCCCCAGCAGCGCATTGCTCCACACCAGCGCCCGCAATAGATGCCCCACGCTGATCCATGGCTGTTGCCACAGCGCGACACCCGGGGCCACCGCCAGCATCAGCCCCGTCAGCACTGCCGCCGCCAGCACATTCGCCACCGGTCCTACCGCCGCCATGCGTCGTTCCATCTCAGGCGTCAGCTCCGCCCCGTTGGCAAACGTCATCAGCCCGCCGGTCGGCAGCAGCAGAAGTGCATTCAACTCCAGTCCCATCCACGCCGCCGCCATCGCCCGCGCGCCTTCCCGCACGGCCACCGCGATCAGCACCATCAGCCACAGGGCAAAGCCGCGCGTCCCGTCCGCGCCAGCCGCCGGGGCCGCACCCATCGTCAGCGCCAGCAGCAGCAGAAAGTAGGCATGCAGCCGGACCTCCACACCCATCCATCGCCCAAGGCCAAAGCTCCATGCCTGCATTCCTGATATTGTATGCGCCGCGAAATCGAGCAACCCGCACGCGCGTTCCAGCGACCGCTCCCTGGGTCACTCGGCAAGCCGGGCTATTGACTCCCAGCGCTAAGCCGCGAACTCGGCGATCCACTACCATCACTCTATGCGCGTCATCGCCGGCACCCTCCGTTCCCGGCTCCTCCTTGCCCCCAACGGCTCCGCTACCCGCCCCACTTCGGATCGCCTCCGCGAGACCCTCTTCAACGTTCTCGGTCCTGCCGTCGCCGGCTCCCGCTTCGCCGATCTCTATGCCGGCACTGGCGCTGTCGGCATTGAGGCTCACAGCCGCGGCGCCGCCCTCGTCCACCTGGTCGAACGCGGACCCGCCGCCCTCGTCACCCTCCGCGCCAATCTCACCGCCCTCAAGATCAGCGCCGGCATCACCGTCCACGAGCGCTCCGCCACCGCCTTTCTCACTCGCCTGCTCGATACCCCTCCCGTCCACCCGCTCGATCTCGTCTTTCTCGATCCGCCCTACGACGCCGCCGACGAGTACACCAACACCCTTCAGCTTCTCGGCAGCTTCCGCGCCGCCGCCATCCTCGCCCCGGACGCCCGCATCATCGTCGAGCATGCCACCCGCAATCTCTTGCCATCCAACGTCGGTCGCCTTCAGCTGACCCGCACCCTCAAGCAGGGTGACGCCACCCTCAGCTTCTTCAGCCCGGCCTCGATCGCACCCGATCTGTCGCCCTCTGAGTAGCGAGCCTCCAAGACGCTAGACCCGCTACTCCGCCTCGAGCGCCAGCCGGCACTCCATCGCCATCTGCAGCCCTTCCTCTACCGGCATCGACCACGCCTCCAGCCGTGACCCCTCCCGCGACAGCTTTACCTGTCCCTCCACCGATCGCTCATTCAGCTCCGCATCGATCTCCAGCCCAAACCCACGCAGCCCCTCCACCACGGCGGACCGCAACCATGGTGAGTTCTCTCCGATTCCTCCGCCAAAGATCACCGCGTCCGCCGCATCCCCCAGCACCGCCAGGTACGCGCCGGCTGCCAGTCGCACTCGATAGGCAAACATGGCCAGCGCCAGCTTCGCTGCCTCGTCGTCACGCTTCACCAGCACGCGCGTATCGAGCGATCCACCCGCGATTCCCTTCAGCCCCGATCGCTTCTCGAGCAGCGTCATCACCTCCGCAACGCTCGCCTGCTCCTTCTTCATTAGAAACGGCACGATCGCCGGATCCACACTCCCCGACCGCGTCCCCATCATCAATCCCTCAAGCGGAGTCATCCCCATCGTCGTATCAACTGACCTGCCGTGCAAAATGGCTGCGCCTGACGATCCACTCTCCAGATGCAGGGTCACCAGCGAGCACTCCTCCGCCGGCCTGCCCACTGTCGTCGCATACTGTTCCAGCATGTAGCGGTGCGACAAGCCGTGAAACCCGAACTTCCGCACGCCCCACCGGTCCGCCGTCCCTGCTTCAATCGGGTACCGCCACGCCACCTCCGGCAATGTCCGGTGAAATGCCGTGTCAAACGTCACCAGCAGCGCCACATGCTTCAGCTCTGCGTCCAGCTCGTTCAGGATCTCGACCGCGCTCGTGTTGTGCAGGGGTGCCAGCTCTTCGAGCGCTTCGATCTCCGTCCGCACCGCCACCGTCGCCCGCGTCGCACCCGCAAACTTCGTTCCGCCATGCACCACTCGTACGGCCGCAAAGTCGAGCCCCTCCAGGGCCTCATGGTCCCGCAGCCACCGCACCGCGTACCGTGCCGCCGCCCCCATGTCCGGCACCTGCACTTGTTCTTTCTCGCTGATCTCCCGTCCGCGAAATACCGTCAGTGTCGCCCCGTCGCCGAAGTCCTCGATCGCCGCGCTTACCCGCTTGGTTGCGTCCAACGCGACCCTCTGCCCAGGCGCCGTCTCCACCACCTCAAACTTCAGCGAATTACTTCCCGGGTTGAACACCAGCGCGTTCGCCATAAACGCCTTCGATGCCGCATCCCGGCCACCGCGTCGTCCGCCCAGCCGCCGCAACACCCGCCCAGCCGCCGCCGGACCAGTCCCGCCTCGGCGACTCCTGCCCAACCCGCTCGTGTTCTCTCCGCGCGTACCCCTGGTCTCATCCCAACGCAGCACCGCCCGCGACCCTCTCACGAGGAGCGCGAGCGGCACATCAACCCGGCGCGACGAAGGCGATCCAATCAGGCGTAGACGCCCGCCGGAGCCTCCTGCGGTACTGCATTCAGCTTCTGCTTCAGGATCTCCAACTCCCGCTGCTCCGCCGCAATCACGTGCGGATCAGGCTGCTGTTGAAACGAAAGACGATCAAGCTTGAGCTCGATCTCACGGATATTCAGGTCGATCTGCTGGCGAAGGGAAGGGCTCATGCGCGAAGACTAAAGGATTCCGCCCCCGGCGCGACACCCGCTAGCGGCAGACCCGCTGCCACCTTCGTGCCATCCGAAACCCAATCCATCCACACCCCTACGTCGGCAGACCCGCCAGCTTAAAGATCTCGCCCTCGTTCAGCGTCTTCTCATCCACCTGCACAATGATGCCGCCGGCCACACTCACTGTCGGCTCGCCGACCGTGTGCCCCGTCTCCCGCAGAATCCCCAACGCCTTCTCAAGCTTTACCGGAATTTCCATGCCCCAGAGCCTAGCAGGATCGCCGGTCACTCGTCCTCACCGGCGATCCTACCCTGCCATCAGGCCTGATCTGCCTTCAGCGTGCTCATGTCGATCACGAACCGGAAGCGCACATCGCCCTCTTCAACCTGCTTGTATGCGTCGTTGATCGTATCGATCGCAATCACCTGGATATCCGGCGCAAGGTTGTGCTCCGCGCAAAACTCCAGCACCTCCTGCGTCTCCTTGATACTCCCGATCAGCGATCCGCCCACCGAGTTGCGATGTCCCGCCACCTGCATGTTGTTGACCGGCTCGAGCGGCCCCAGATCGCCCACAATCACCATCGCTGCATTCCGCTTCAACAGCGGCAGGTACGGGTTCAGATCATGCTTCTCCGGCACCGTGCTCAGGATGAAGTCAAAGCTCGACGTCAACGGATTCTTTGGGTCCCGCTCCTTCTTCAGCTCATCTTCAAGCACCGCCGTCGCACCCAGCTTATGTGCCTCTTCCACCTTCTCTTTAGCCGTCGTGAACAGCACCACCGTCGCGCCCATCGCGATCGCCATCTTCGCGGCAATGTCCCCCAGCCCGCCAAAGCCCACGATCCCAACCCTGTCACCCTTCTTCACACCCCAGTGCTTCATCGGCGAGAACGTTGTCACCCCTGCACACAGAATCGGCGCTGCCGCCTCCGGCTTCAGGTTCGCCGGAATCTTCAGCACGAAGTCCTCGGGCACCACTACCACATTCGAGTACCCGCCAAAGGTGTTGTCGCGCCCGTAGTGGTTGGTCTCATCCGGCGACTTCTTCGCCGGCACCATCGGCCCGTTGTACGTCGCCAGCCAGCTGTTCGGTCCCTCGCAGTAGTTCTCATCGCCTTCCTTGCACGGCTCGCACTGCCGGCAGCTGTCGATCATGCAGCCCACGCCCACCAGGTCACCCACCTTGTGCCGCGTCACTGCATTCCCCGTCGCCGTCACTCGCCCCACAATCTCGTGCCCTGGCATGCACGGGTAGACCGTGTTGCCCCATTCGTTCTTCGCCTGGTGCACGTCCGAGTGACACACTCCGCAGAACAGAACGTCGATGACCACCTCGTTCGCGCGCGCATCCTCCCGTTCAAACGAGTAGGGCTTCAAACCGGTAAAGGAGTGATTCGTTGCATAGCCAATTGCCTTGATCATGAGAAATCCTTTGGGTCAGTACCGAACCGACATCTGTCTGATGGCCCACCGCCCACACGTGCTGCCCGTCTGTCTCGCATCGCTGTCGATCGGACACAACGCCGTTCCACAACCCGGAAACCCGCTATCAAGCGTCACCGCCACCTACCGCAAATAGCCACCACCCTCATGCCGCCCGGTCGTCAAATCCACCGCAAACGGCAGCTCCCGGTCGCTCACCATCTCCCACCCCGTGCCCGTCAGCTTCCCGTCCACGACCTCGCCCAGAGTCACCCCCTCCCAGCTCAGCCGTCCCGTCTCCCATGCCAGCCCCTCGCGCCCCCACGCCACCAGGTTCATAAACCCCGCAAACACCAGCAATCCTTCCGCCTCCAAGACCCGCACCGCCGTCACCGGCCGCAGCGGAATCTGCGTCACTCGCTCCGGCGCCGTCGTGTCCACCAGGTACGCATACCCGCCCGCCACCGCACACATCTCCGCCGCCCGCGGAGACGCCCACACCCCCGTCGGCATCGTCGGATCCTTGAACCCCAGCGAGCACGTTGCCAGAAACGCTCCTCCCACCTGAGGCCGCACCATCAGCTCCAGCGCGCCCCTCGCCATCGCCTCTTCCTCCCCCGTCACCTCTCGCGGATACGTATACCGCCGCGCCGGCGCGATCAACGGCTGCGCCCGTAGCACCTCCACCTCCCACGTCCGCTCAAACCCACCCTGCACGGCATCTGTCATTCCCGCGATCCTCTTCCGCAAACGTTTGCACGTCTGCTGCACGTCCTGGTTGTCGTTCCGAGCGGAGCGAGGAACCCCCGCATTGCTCATAACGTAGGAGCGAAGTGTCGTCCACGTCGTTTGAGCTACTCCGCACCAGCCAGTCCGCGCGCAAAGTCTTCCAGCAGATCCTCGACCGCCTCACATCCCACGCTCATCCGCACAAACCCCGCATCGATCGCATCGTGCCCCCACCGTGCCCGTCGCTCCGCCGTTGTGGTGATCCCGCCAAAGCTCGTCACATTTGTAACCAGCTGAGTCTCCCGCAGAAACCGCTCCGCCGCCGCCTCCCCGCCGCGCAGCACAAAGCTCACCACCGGCCCGAAGCTGCGCATCTGCCGCGCCGCCAGCTCGTACGACTCGTGCGATCGCAGCCCGGGATAGCGCACGGACGAAACCTCCGGCCGCCCCTCCAGCCACTTTGCCACCGCCAGCGCGTTCGCCGTGCTCCGCTCAAGCCGCAGGCTCAGCGTCGCCAGAGACCGCGTCGCCAGCCATGCCTCCATCGGCCCCGGCCCGCCGCCCGTCAGGTTCCGCCATGCAAGCAACTTCGCGTACCAGGCCTCGTCCCGCACCGCCACGTGCCCCATCAACAAATCGCTATGGCCTGTCATCAGCTTGGTGTCTGAGACCACCGAGAAGTCCGCCCCCAGTGCCAGCACATTCTGTCCCATCGGCGTCGCCATGGAGTTGTCACACACCACCAGCGCCCCTGCCCGGTGCGCCCGCTCTGACAGCGCGGCGACATCGCAGACCTCCATGCCTGGATTGCTCGGCGTCTCAATCCACAGCAGTCGCGCCCCGTCCAGCAACTCACCCTGCAGCTCACCCGTCACCGGCGCCGATCGCACCGCTACGCCAATCGGGGCAAAGTACTCCTCGACCAGCCTGCGCGAGTTGAAGTACGCGCCCGTGGGCAGCACCACGGCATCTCCCGGCCGCAGCACCGTCCCTAGAACCGCCATGGTCGCCGCGGCTCCTGAGGCAAAACAAAGCGCCTTCGCTTCGGCCCCGTCAGGCAGGCTTTCGCCGGCCTCAATCACCCGCAGCACCCGCTCGAGCGTCGTCCAGCTCGGCTGCTCATACCCTGCGTACGTGTACGCCGCATCGCCCACCGCTCCCGGCACATGGAACGGCGCGGCAAACACCGGCCCTTCATGCATCGGCGTCCCTGCCACCGCCGGCGTCACCATCGTCCGCAAAATCCTCGTCGCCTCGCGCATCAACCGGACCCCCCCGTTCACACCTCATTCTCTACGAGCCGTTAGCTCGCAGCACCCCCCCTCCCGCCTTTTTCACGCCTGGCCGCGCCGCGTTCTCCGCCGTGCCCTCACCCACTCGCTCCACCGCAGCCCCGCATACAGGAGCGGAACCCAGAACAGCACATCGCCAGCTGCAATCAGTGACAGCACCGGCACGTCCATTTGGTACGCCAGGAGATACACCAGCAGAAACCCCGGCAGGTTCAGCGCCGCCAACAAGAGCCCGTACCGGCTCAGCACCACCTCCGACGTAAACGCCGATCGCAACTGCAGCGACATCACCATCGGCAGCGTCAGCCAGAGCGCCACCAGCAGGCATCGCTTGCGGCTCTTCATCGACACCGTCTCCCGTCGCCACCCGCGCCGCTCACCTGAGATGCTCCCATCCGGCCCGCTCCATCACCCGCTCCACACCCGCCGCATCGACCAGGGTCAGCATCGGCCGTCGCGCTGCTCGCTTGAGCACCGTGCCGATCCGCGTCAGCGGCACCCCCGCCAGCACCTTCGGCAGCCTCGCATCCGCTCGCGCCGTAAACAGGAGCTCATAGTCCTCGCCGCCACCGAGCGCCATCGCCATCGCCCGCTCCCGGCCGAGCCTCTCCGCCAGCGGGTGCAGCGGCAGGGAAGCGCCCTCGATCCGCGCCGCGACCCCGGACTCCTCACACAGGTGCGCTAGGTCACTTGACAGCCCATCACTCACGTCCAGGCACGCCGTCACGGTTCGCTCAGCCCCGCTCTTCCGTCGCGCCAGCGCCGCTCCTATCTTCAGCCGTGGCTCAGGAAAGCTCTGCGGCCCCGGCTCCCGGCTCGGCCGTCGGCCACCCGCCGCTCGCGCCAGCATCGTCTCCAGCTCCGCCGCCGCGCCTCCCAGCGATCCCGTTATCCAGATCCCGTCTCCCGCCCTCGCTCCAGACCGCAGCAGCGCCCGGTCCGGCTCGACCTGCCCGATCAACACCACGTCCGCTACCAACTCGTCGCCCGGAGCTTCCCCCGTATCGCCCCCGGCGAGCGGCGCGCCGCACCTCCGCGAAAGTGCCGCAAACCCCTGCAAAAACCCGCTTATCCACCGCCGATCCGCAGCCGTTTTGACCATCGTTCGCGGCAAAGCAAGCGAAAGAAACGCCCCCAGGGGCTCCGCTCCCATCGCCGCTAGGTCGCTCAACCCTCGCGCCAGGCAGCGATGTCCTGCCGATTGAGCCACATGCGTGTCCCTACGGAAATGCCGCCCCTCAACAAACAGATCCGTCGTCACCGCCACCCGCCATCCGGCCCGCACCCGCAGCAACGCACAGTCATCCCCCATCCCAAGCACAAGTCCAGAGCGGTTCCGGGACGGAAAGCGAGCCCGTAAGTCGTTGATAAAGCTGAGTTCTCCGCCAGAATTCATCGCGCCTTCAGCATACGCCCGGACGATCGAATCCAGCCTGGATCCCGCAAGTTTCAGAGGAAAATTGATTCCCACAAACGTTGCATTCCTTGCAACTGTTCATTAAACTAGGCCTAGCATCGCCCCAGAGGAATGCGGGTTTGCGAATCGCATTCCGATCTGCGACTTCACCCGTACCCCTCAGAGCCGCCCTTCATGCGGACAATCCCGGGCACCAAGGGCAGTCTTTGAGCCTCAAAAAACGCTACTACATCATGTTCGTCAGCCGTGAGTCGGACGGCAGCCTGACAAAAATACCGATCCCACTGCATTACGCGTACACCGTCGCCGGGGCAGCAGTGATCGGGCTTTTCACCATCACCGGCCTGGCGGGATCCTACTCCCGCATGCTCATCAAGACCGCGCGCTTCAACCAGCTCCGGCAGGATCATAACAATCTCCAGCGAGATTACGCCCACCTTGAGCACTCGGCGCACGAGCGCGATGTACAGGTTGCAAGCCTTGGCACCCTCGCCACAGAGGTCTCCGCGCTCTACGGCATGACCGCGAGCAAGCTCTCGGGCCCCGCCGGACGTGTCACCGAACTCGCCCATCGAGGGAAGAAGGCCGGCGCAGACTCTCTCGCAAAGAGTCCGCTTACAACGGAAGCAAACGCCGCCTCTGATGCAGACGTCTACAAGTCTCTTGATACTTTCTACGCCCTCCGGACAAGCGCCTTCAACGGAACGGCAACCCGCTTCCTCGCCACGCCAGCCTCCGCCGGCTTCAGCATCGGGACCAGCTTGACCCGCATTCCCGGTGTCGACACGGCGTTTGACGCCTCCCTCGCTCCGAGCCTTTGGCCCGTCCTTGGTCCCATCACCTCCGGCTTCGGTCAGCGAGTCGATCCAGTACTCGGCACCGGCGAGGGTGAGTTCCACAAAGGAATCGATATAGCCGCGCCACTGGGCACACCCATCCGCGCCACGGCCAACGGCGTCGTGATTTCAGCGGGTCTGTCGAACGGCTACGGCCGCGAGGTCGTCATCGATCATGGTCACGGATTGAAGACCCTCTACGGCCACATGTCCGGATTCAACGTGCTTGCCGGCCAGACTGTCTTCACCGGTCAGATCATCGGCTACGTCGGTCACAGTGGACGCACGACCGGCAATCACGTGCACTACGAGGTAAAGATCAACGATCTCGCCGTTAACCCGCACAAATACCTGCGCGTGACCGTTGCCGGCCTGAGTGGCAGCGTGGAAAAGGGTTTCTAGGCGCACGATCGTTTAACAGGCGAAAGCTCCGCTCCTGCCATCCTCTGTCCTGTGACTCAAGGTGAGCGTCCAACAAGGATGCGAACCATCACCCTTGAAGAGCACTTCGTTACCCAGGACTTTCTTCACGCCACGGGTCCCTACCTCGGCGATACCGCGCAGCCCGCCGAGCTGCAGGCACGTCTTCTGGACCTCAGCCAGGGCAGGATTACCGCCATGGATGAGGCCAGTATCGATCTGCAGGTTCTCTCGCTCGCCGCGATCGGCTTCGATGCTCTGCCCGCCGAGACAGCAACTGCGCTCGCGCGGAGCGTCAATGACGAACTCGCCGCCGCAATTAAGCACAACCCCTCACGTCTGGCTGGCTTCGCAACTCTGGATTTGAAGCAGCCAGAACAAGCAGCTAGCGAGCTGAGCCGCTGCGTGACCACGTACGGCTTCAAGGGCGCAATGCTCAACGGAACGACCGACGGCTTATTCCTGGACGACCCACGCTTTATCCCCGTCTTTGAGGCAGCAGTCGCCCTCAACGTCCCCGTCTACCTGCATCCGGCACCGCCACCTGCGCCAGTAGAAAAGGCCTACTACAGCGGCCTGCCCGGTGAGCTGGGTCACCTGCTCTCGATCGCGGGTTGGGGATGGCACGCCGAGACAGCGCTCCATCTCCTTCGCCTGATCGTCACTGGACTCTTTGATCGTCTGCCCACGCTGCAGCTGATCGTTGGTCACATGGGCGAGGGGCTTCCGTACGCCTTGGCCCGGTCCAGTGGCATCCTTTCCCCCGCTGCTCGACTTCCGCGCACCGTTGCCGAGTATCTGAGGACCAACGTCTTCATCACAACCAGCGGCTACTTCACCCCCGAGCCGTTCCGTTGCGCCAAAGAGGTCGTTGGTCCTGATCACCTGTTGTTCTCCGTGGATTACCCCTTCAGCCCGAACACCCGTGGCAGAAGCTTCCTTGAGACGCTGGCAAAGGAGTTGAGCGGCGAAGAGATGGAAGAGCTTACGCATCGCCGTGCGGAACGCCTGCTTCAGCTTTAGCCAAGAAAATGGCAGCCATCGCTGGCTGCCATCTCAACCGGTCAAACGTCTTGCTATCGGCTTGCGACCGTCTTGTTGGCAGCTCCTGCAGTCGCTCCCGTGTAGGTCACGTGCCAGACTGACCGCGTCCCATCATCGGTGACGAACAGCGACCCATCGTTGGCAACGGAGACGCCGACCGGCCGCCCCCACACCTTGCCGTCCGCAGTGACAAAGCCCGTCAAGAAATCCTCATACTCGCCGGTAGCCTTCCCGTTCTGCATCGGCACCCGGATCACCTCGTACCCGGCGCGCTTTGCTTTGTTCCAGGAGCCATGCTCGGCTGCAAAGGCGTCGCCCTTGAACTCCGCTGGAAACTGCGAACCCGTATAGAACTGCATCTCGAGCGATGCGAAGTGGGGCTGCAGCAGGACATCCGGTACCAGAACCTTGCCCTGCAGCTCCGGGTGCTTGCCGGCGTGCCGTGGATCCTGGTTCGAGCCCATGTAGTACCACGGCCAGCCGTAGAAACCGTCTTCCTTTACGGACGTAATGTAGTCCGGCACCAGATTGTCGCCCAGACGATCGCGCTCATTGGTTGAGCACCAGAGCTGGCCCGTTGCAGGATTGATGGTCTCGCCGACGCAGTTACGAATGCCGCTGGCGTAGATCTTCACAAACTTGCCATCCGGCGAGTACTCGAGCACATCCGCTCGGTGGAACTCCTTCGGGTTGTTGTCGGTGTCGTCGACGTTCGATCCCGATCCCACGGACACAAACATCTTCTTGCCGTCTGGAGAGAACACTACATCTCGTGTCCAGTGGCCGCCGCCGCGCAGCTGCGCATAGCCCGGCAGTGTCGCGACGATTGTCTGCGGCGAGCCTGAGGCCTTCAGGTCACCGGCCTTATACGCAAAGCGAACGACCGAGGTCGTGTTCGCGATGTACACCCACTTCGGCTTGTCCGCGGGGTAGAAGTTGATGCCAAACGGGTGATCCAGTCCCTCGGCAAAGGTCTCCGTGGCCTGTGCCTTGCCATCCGGTCCGACACCGCGCAGCACCATGATCTTGCCCGCCTTGCTGTCTGCGAGGAACAGATCACCGTTGGGTGCCGTTCGAATCAGTCGCGGCTCCGTGAATCCCTGCGCGTACCGTTCCACCTTGAAGCCAGCCGGTGCCTGTGGCCAGGCGCCATCGGGCTGCGGTACCAGGTCAGCGCCATTATCGACGGACGTATCTTCCTTGGGCTGCGGCAGGTCTGCGACGGTAATCTTGCGCCGGGTTCCGGGGTGTTCCTGGGAGTAGTCCGTGAAGGCAGCCTCCCCGGTGATCGTCGTCTTCGGCTGCGTCGCAGTTTGTGCCGACAAGACGAGCGGGCTGGCGCTTACAGCAGCAAGGCCGATCAAGCCAGTCAATGTCGTCGATCTCAGATGCATTCTCGTGGTCATCTACAATCCTTCCGTGTCTTCAAATCTTGCGACGCCCTGCCAGAGTAGGAGCAGGTCAAATTATCTCGTTATATGATGCGCCAGCGAACCGCTGCTGTTGAGCAAACGGTTGCTGATCGCGAAGCTGGTGCTTTCGTCAACACGCAATCGTCCGTTCGAGCCAGAGGCCCCAGGCCATCCCGTTCCGGCTGGCTCCGAAGCTTATTTTCCCGGTGCGATCTGCCGCAGCAACTCCGGCGGCACATCCGCGGTCACCACGGTGCGGGCGCCAGTCTGCACAACAGAGATCGAGCGGAGAGCCGCCGCAATCTCCGGACTCGCCGCCCCTGAACCCACCCCCAAGCTGCGTGCCAGGCCGACCAGGCCGGTAAGCGCGCCCGTCTGCTGCATCGCCAGCTCCGGAGAGGGCGCGATCGCGGCAAGTCGCACCCGCACCACCCCCAGGTACCGCACGCTCGCAATCATGGGCTGCTCCGCGGGCAGCGGCAGCTCAAACCCCAGCAGAGACACGTGTCCAGCCTCTGCAAAGGGCAATCCAAGACTTCCAACACCCCACGCGGTCGAAAGCGGTGGAATCTCGGAAAACCAGTCAGAAAGCAGGGAAGGCGTGGTTCCGCCGAACAGACCGGCTCGATCGCGGTCAACCACGACATGGATCTGCTCGGCCGTGGGCGCGTTCGAAGCCACCAGCACGCCCGGTCGCAGAATCGCAACCCGCAGCAGCCGCGGCTCAGGCGACCCAGCCTCGGCCGGAGGAAGAACATAGACCCGATGCCCCGCATACGACTCACGCTCGGTCGCCTGCGTCTCCAGGTACCGTGCCAGACGGCCCGCATCGAAATGCCCGCCGAACACCTCGGTATACGCCACCGGACCATTCGGTCCGCCGGGGTTCGGCCGGCGAGTCACGGCAAAGGCGACCTCATCCAGATCGCGTTCCGGGATAATCCCTGTCGCGTCCACAAACGCCTGAAACTCCGCGCTCCGAGCCGGGGCAAAGCGGTCAAAGTGGGTAAGCAGCCGCGCCGGCTTCAGATTGGCATACAGAATGGCATCTGCCTCGGGCAGCTCGCGCGCGATCCGGGGCGGTCGATGACTCGTCCAGAAAACAAGGGCAAACGCCACGGCAAGAACCACAGCCATGCTCAAAAGAAGAGTGCGGGTAAGGCGCGACATGCGGCTTCAGTATCGCCTATAAGACCCTGCTCGACGCGCTGCGGCGCTATTCGATCACGCGAAACGTGTAGAGCTTTCCCCCGCTGGCAGCGTTGGAGGTCGAGACGGCACCCGGCGGCAGCACTCCATATTCTCCCGGCGCGGTCGATGGGTCCAGCGTGAACGTATAGCGGCGGGGCGCCACCTTGGTCGGCACAATGTCCACCGAATCGCGCGAGGCACCAGTCGAGGTATGAAATACACCGCCCGTGCTCGAGCGGAACTCGCGCGTGTTCTTGCTCACGCGCAGCTTCAGTAGCTGGTACTCATTCGGCGCCGTTCCCTCAGGGGTATAGATCAGGAAGTCAACCGGCTTCGTCACCTGCAGTTTGGCCGTCTCTCCATCCAGGTGGCCGTTCTGGTCCTGCTTCACAATGCCGTTCGTGGCGACGCTCTTCAGAAAGCCGCCTGACTTGAAGTTGATGATCTCAGGCGACATCTGGACCCACTTGCCCGAACGATCCTTGTAGTACACCCCGATCTCGTCCACGCCGTCCACACCGGCGGTCGGACTATCCTTTAGGGAGGCCGCGGTGGTCAGGTGAGGACTGAGCATGGCCCCGATGACCCGATCGGAAAGTCCCGCCTGCTTCAAGCTCACCAGGTCTGCTGCACTTGTCGAGAAGTTCACCGGCTGCGTATTGATGGTCTGAAGAATCAGATCGTCGGACAGACCGGCCTTTGACATCTTCACGATCGCATCATTGGTAAGCGCCTGCTGCGCCAGACAGGCGGAGCACGCGATGGCAAGAAGGCAGGTGGTAAACCAGCGGGCAGAGAGCATGGCGATTGTTCCTCAAGGCGAATAGCGTGTGGAATCGCGCCATCCTAGCACGCAGGGGGCGATCTTCTATACAGGGAAAGCGTGCATCCTGCCCGCACCCTGCAGAGACATGGTTTCGTCGGGCATTCGGTGGCGCGCGGCTTTGCCACCGCCGAACGCCCATGCTACAGTGAATCTCGCGGTGCACTCTTCGCGGGCGTTTCTGTTCCTGTTCGGGCTCAGTACGTTACGCAGGAAGGCAGCCGGATGTGCCCGTTGAGAGCTGGCGTAGCTCAGCTGGTAGAGCATCTGATTTGTAATCAGAGGGTCGGGGGTTCAAGTCCCTTCGCCAGCTCCAGTCCTCCAACCGGTCTCCGGTCCGTGTAGCAAAGTCGTCGCAGAGCAGAGCACGATGCAGGGTTAGGTTGTACCGTTGGCGCCACCGGCAGACGGCGTTTGTCTTTTCCTCTCGCAACCATGGTTGATCTCTCCTGAAAGAGTGCAAACTCTGAAGGTATGAGGTTGAACGAGACATGGGCAGGCAAACCGAGCTTCGGAGCGTTGGACAGCATGGGCACAGGTGGCCGAGCGGTTAATGGCAGCAGACTGTAAATCTGCCACTCTACGAGTTACGGAGGTTCGAATCCTCCCCTGTGCACCACCTCTTCCTCTGCGTCCCAAGAGCACAGGCGTCGTTCAGCCAGCAAGGATGACATGGATCTCAGCCCGGCAGGCAATGGGCGTCTCCTGATTGCGCTTGGCCTCTTCTCGCTTTTGGCCCTGCTGGCTTGGTTCACGATGGAGGACGGCAGGCCGCGCTCCCTTACCTTGATCCTCCTGGGATTTTTTACCGTCCGAACCGTGCTCGCAAGGGCGCGTTCGCGGTAGGATAGTAAAGTTTGTTAGGCAGGTTTCGCTGATGTAGCTCAGTGGTAGAGCACTCCCTTGGTAAGGGAGAGGTCATGGGTTCAAGCCCCATCATCAGCTCCAGATCTTCCCGTCGCTCAGGCAATGGGGTAGAGGCATCGCTGTGCAGGTGCGGAAACTGCCGCTGCAACGACGCGGGAGTAACTCAGTGGTAGAGTCACAGCCTTCCAAGCTGTTGGTCGCGGGTTCGATTCCCGTCTCCCGCTCCAGAGTTGACAGAATGCCGGGCCGCGCAAGCGATCAGGGATGTAAGGAGTATGTGTGAGCACGACGTATCAACAGGCGGTCCTCACGGTTCAGGATCCCGAAACCTTTCAGGCCGTTCGTGCGGCTATCGCCGCAGCCTTCTCCGCCACCCGCGCCGCCGAATTCTTGAAGTCGGTCGAGCGCGCCTCGCTTCGAATCCGTCACTTCGAAGAGGTCCTGGGTAAAGGTCTGCTCGGCAGCTCGACCTCGGGTGAGTACAGCCGGCTCGCGCCAGGCGATCAGGGCCAGATTCGTGAGTTTTATCTCGCCTCGCTCGAGCATGTTTCGCTCGATCTGCGCGATCGCTTCTTCAAGCTATATGCCTACTACTAGAGCCCGCAGCACGGCCACTAGACCAACACAGCATCAGCGTTCAATCGGTTCGAACATCGTTCGGCCACAGCCATAAAGAAGAGAGGGTCATCATGGGTAAGGAGAAGTTTGATCGTTCCAAGCCGCACGTGAACATTGGGACGATTGGTCATATTGATCATGGCAAGACGACGTTGACGGCGGCGATTACGAAGGTGTTGTCCAAGCACAACCCGAAGAACACATTCCGCAGCTTCGACACGATTGATAATGCTCCCGAAGAGCGCGAGCGCGGCATCACGATCGCGACGAGCCATGTGGAGTACGAGACGCCGAACCGGCACTACGCGCATGTGGATTGCCCCGGCCACGCCGACTACATCAAGAACATGATCACGGGCGCGGCGCAGATGGACGGTGCGATCCTCGTCGTCGCGGCGACCGACGGCCCGATGCCCCAGACCAAGGAGCATGTGCTGCTCGCCCGCCAGGTGGGCGTGCCGTACATCGTGGTGTTTTTGAATAAGTGCGACGCGGTTGAGGACGAGGAGCTGATCGAGCTGGTCGAGATGGAGGTTCGCGAGCTCCTGTCGAAGTATGACTACCCGGGCGACGATACGCCGATCATCCGCGGCTCGGCTCTCGGCGCGTTAAACGGCGAAGCCCAGTGGGAGGCCAAGATCGACGAGCTGATGGCAGCCGTCGACAAGTACGTTCCGCAGCCGGAGCGTGCGGTCGATCTGCCGTTCCTGATGCCGATCGAGGATATCTTCTCGATCTCGGGTCGTGGCACGGTGGTGACGGGTCGGATCGAGCGGGGCAAGATCAAGGTAGGCGAGGCGTGCTCGATCGTCGGCTTCCGCGACACGCAGGCGACCACCTGCACGGGTGTTGAGATGTTCAAGAAGCAGCTGGACGAGGGTCTTGCGGGGGATAACGCGGGTCTTCTGCTGCGCGGCATCGCGAAGGAAGATGTGGAGCGCGGGATGGTTCTGGCCAAGCCGGGCTCGATCACGCCGCACACCCAGTTCAAGGGTGAGATCTATGTGCTGTCGAAGGAAGAGGGTGGTCGTCACACACCGTTCTTCAACGGCTACCGGCCGCAGTTCTACTTCCGCACGACCGACGTCACTGGATCGGCCAAGCTGCCTGAGGGCACCGAGATGGTGATGCCGGGCGATAACATCTCGCTTGAGATCACGCTCGGAACCCCAGTCGCCATGGAAAAGGGTCTGCGCTTCGCTATCCGCGAAGGTGGTCGAACCGTCGGTGCAGGAACTATCTCGGACATCATCAAGTAGGGGTCGGGCTCCGGAGTGCACCCGGAGCCCGAACTCGGGCCACTATCGGGAGTCTTCAGCCTTCCCGGGAATCAGTTAGGATAAAACGATGCGTGAAATCATCACATTGCAGTGCCCGGTTTGCAAAAATCGCAACTACTCAACGACCAAGAACAAAAAGACAACAACCGGCCGGCTGGAGTTCTCGAAGTTCTGCAATACATGCCGGAAGCACACGGATCACAAGGAAACGAAGTAAAGGACTGAGCCCGTGTAGCCTCTCTGTGAGGCCCCACCGTCAGCCTTTACTTGCGTCAATGTTGTACAAAGGGGCGTAAGCTCAACGGTTAAACTGTCGGTCTCCAAAACCGAACTTCTCGGTTCGAATCCGAGCGCCCCTGCCATTCCTCCCTCGCGTTAGGTACACTACTCGCGCAGCACCCTGAACGACGCACGAACCGAATCATCCCGTTCCAGAGGCAGCATCATGGCCAAAACCATCGTAATCGCGGATCAAGCATCGACCGGCATGCAGCAGTTGAAGACGCAGCCTGAGCGGCTCAGCAGCTTCCTCAAAGATGTGCGAAGTGAAATGCGCAAGGTCATCGCGCCTACTCGGGATGAAGTTCAGGCAACCACGCTCATCGTCTTGGCTACCGTATTCATCTTCGCCGCCTACTTCTGGGCCGTCGATGCCGTCGCCAATCAGCTGATCGAGCGCAGCATCACGCACCTGGCCCGACACTAGGTACCTGATCAACGGCACCAACTCGGACGTCCACCGACACACGGGGAAGGCATAAGTATGGCAGCAGAAGAGATTAATACGGAAGATCAGCTTTTTGTCACAGACCATCAGGCAACGCCAGCCGGTGAACCGCCGAGCGACGGTGTCGCTGAGTCGCTTGACGAGAGCGGAGAGCACCTTGCGCCGCCGGTCAATCAGAACTTCAAGTGGTACATTATTCACGCTTACTCCGGGTTCGAACGCAAAGTTCGTGAGTCTCTGGAAAGCCGTATCCGCGCCTTTGGTCTTGAAAACCGGATCGGCCGGATCATGATTCCGACCGAGCCGGTCACTGAGCTGCGGAATGGCAAGAAGTACACCATTGATCGTGTCTTCTTGCCCGGCTATGTCCTCGTCGAAATGGAGCTCGATAACGATCTTTGGCATGTCATTAAGAACACACCCCGGGTTACAGGATTTCTCGGCACCGGCGATAACCCTGTCGCCCTGTCAGAGCAAGAGGTCAGCTCTATCCTGTTCCGCTCTGACGCCACCAAGGACAAGCCGGCGCTCAAGATCAAGTTCGTCAAAGGCGAGCAGGTCCGCATCAACGAAGGCCCATTTGCAAACTTCAATGGCACGGTAGACGACATCAATGAAGACAAACAGACCCTGAAGGTGATGGTCTCCATCTTTGGTCGCCCCACGCCGGTTGAGATCGAATTCGCACAGGTCGACAAGATCGAGGCGTAACTGCCTGAGGCAATATCAGCAGGTCGCAGTGAAAATTACATTCAGGACGCGGTTGACTCGAAGCGCCGCGTAGAGACGAGGAAGCAACATGGCACCGAAGAAAATCAATGGATACGTCAAGCTCCAGATCATGGCCGGAAAGGCGACGCCGGCCCCCCCGGTAGGTCCTGCCCTTGGTCAGGCGCAGGTCAACATCATGGAGTTCTGTAAGCAGTTCAACGAGCGCACCAAGGGGCCGGATATCGCTGGTCTCACCATCCCGGTGGTCATTACCGTATTCGGAGACCGAACCTTCTCCTTCGTCACGAAGACCCCGCCAGCCCCCGTTTTGCTCTTGAAAGCAGCCGGCATTGCCAAAGGTTCAGGCACGCCGAACAAAGAGAAGCTCGGCAAGGTTACAGAGAAGCAGATTCTTGAAATTGCCACGCAAAAGATGCCGGATATGAATGCAGCCTCAGTTGAAGCCGCGGCCAAAACCATCCGTGGAACAGCACGCTCGATGGGCATTGACGTCGTCGCCTAACTTCCCTGCACCAAGCAACGAGGTAGGCCTGACTGCGGTCAGGCCTACCTTCTCTAACCAAACAACTGTTGCTGCTCTCCAGTTCGCCCGCTCACGTCCCACTGCTCCGAGCCTTTCTTCCCCGCATCGCGCGTCAGCAGGGCGTCAGTAGATCGTTCCGGAATGTCATATCGCCGACAAACACGCGTGATCAGAGAGACCATGGCCTGCCGGTATGGCCGAGACGCAAACTCCGCATGGGCGAAGCGTTCTGCATACTCGGCCTCCAGCGCAGGAAAGTGCTCACGAACAAAGCTCAGATAGGTCGGACGTGAACACGATTTCAGGAAAAGCGGCTCTCCGGCGAAGAAGCTGGCATCCGCCGCCTTTGCCTCGCGAGCGACTCGATCAACAGACTCCTCCGTATCGGTGATGCCGGGTAAGAGGGGAGAGCACAGCACACCGGCGCGAACACCGGCCTTTCTCAAACCGCGAACCGCACTGAAGCGAAGATCAGGCCGCGGCGCTCGTGGTTCAAGCTTTCTCGCAAGAGCGACGTTTATCGTCGTAATCGTGCAATGAACAACGAGCGTATTGCGTTCGGCGATCTGTTGTAGCAGGTCCACATCTCGCAAAATCAGATTGGATTTCGTGATGATGCCAAGCCGGTAGCCCTGTTTGCGGGCAAACACCTCAAGCAGACTTCGCGTCACACCCTCTCTTCGCTCAAGCGGCTGGTAGGGGTCCGTCGCTGTTCCAAGAGCAATCTCATCGCGCGGGTCGATCCGCCGCAGCTCCTGCTCGAGGAGCCACGCCGCGTTCTTCTTCAAAAAGATTTTTCGTTCGAACGCCTCAGGATCTCTCAAGGACCCGAGGGTCAAGCCCGCCTTTTCTGGTGGCGCTAGGAACTCGTGCGTGTAGCGAGCGTAGCAGTACCGACAGCCGAACTCACATCCACGATACGGGTTAATGCTGTACGCCAGCGAAAGCCGCCTCTTGGATATCGAACGGTTCAGGATGCTTCTCGCGGCAAGAGAGCGATACTCCACCTCGTGTCCAGCCCCTGCCTGCTCTGCTTCTTCTGACAGGCGCACCAGTCCCTGAGACAAACGCGGCTGATCAAGGATCGGAAAGATTGGCAGGCTCTTCGGCAGGGTATCGAGCTCGGTAGTGTTCGCCATATCTTCGCCTCTGGTCAGACGCTACGAGCCTGTGAATCTGGTGTCAAGCAGATTCTGCTCCGCTTGACGTCCCCTAGTACTTTCTTCTGAGGCATGTTGACCCGGGTACGTTGACATCACAGGCAGTTCCAGACATACTCAAAGAGTGCCGTTAGCTGTCACGCTAGCGTCGTCGCGACCACGCCCCATGCAATCCTGGCATGTCCCGGGGTGGAAGACAAGGAATCTATGACTCAGAAAATCTCAAAGAATCTCACGAAGGCTCGCGCGCTTGTTGAACCGCGTCCCTACACCCTCGTTGACGCCGTTCCCCTTCTCCAAAAAGCGAAATATGCCAAGTTCGACGAGACGGTTGACCTCACGCTGCGACTTGGTGTCGATCCGAAGCATGCTGATCAGATGGTTCGCGGAACCGTTGTCCTTCCCCATGGTCTCGGCAAGAGTAAGACTGTAGCTGTAATTGCCTCAGGGGACAAAATCCGTGACGCCGAAGCAGCGGGTGCGGAGTTCTTTGGCGGCGAAGAGTTGGTCGAGAAGATCCAGAAAGAAGGTTGGACGGAGTTCGACGCGCTGATTGCAACACCGGACATGATGAAATCCGTTGGTCGTCTCGGTAAAGTTCTCGGTCCTCGCGGTCTTATGCCCAACCCAAAAACCGGCACCGTCACGACCGATGTCGTTGCGGCTATCCGCGAGATCAAGGCCGGCAAAGTTGAATTTCGCACCGACAAAACGGCTCTGGTGCATGTCCCCGTGGGTAAACTCTCGTTTGACCCTCAGAAGCTCGTCGACAATGCCATGACCGTCATCAGCTCTGTCGTCAAAGCGAAGCCCTCCGCCGCGAAGGGGAAGTACATCAAGGGCATCACGCTGAGCTCCACCATGGGTCCCGGGATTCAGCTGGATGCCGCCGCGGCTGAACTGGCCGGCAAGGCGTAACCTTCTTCGCCAGTCCATCACAGCCCTCCAGTACAGTACGTCCGACAAAGAACAGCCTGGCCAGTCCGGGTGCAAAGGTTAACCTCTATGCCACTTACGAAAGCAAAGAAGACGGAGAACGTCACCTGGCTTGCCTCTGAGCTCCAGACGTCCACCTCCGCAATCGTCGGAACCTTCAAGGGTCTGACTGCCGCAAAGGATTTCGAGCTACGCAAGGCCGTCCGCGGAGCCGGCGGCTCGTACCACGTTGTGAAGAACAAGCTCGCTGCCCGCGCTGGTGAAGGCACCAAAGTCGCGCAGGCTCTTCAGGGTCTCAAGGGCGTCTCGTCTATCGCCTATACCTCGGGTGATCCGGTCGCTCTCGCGAAGGCACTGTCCACCTGGGTTAAGGACAACGCTGAGTTCACCTTCAAACTGGGTATCGTGGATGGTCGCGTCATCTCGGTTCAAGAGATCGCCGCACTTGCCACCCTGCCTGGTAAGGAAGAGCTCTTCTCGAAGCTTCTTTTCCTCATCAACTCGCCCGCTCAGCGCCTTGCCACGGTTATCAACGCCCCTGGTCGGGATCTTGCCGTTGTTCTGAACCAAGCGGCCGAGCAGGAGAAATTCACCGGCAGTGCCGCGCCCGCCGCTGTGTCGGACTCAGCGTCATCGATAGACGCTGTACCGTCCACCGATGTTCTTGCGGCGGCGCATGCGGAAGAGGCTCCAGCACCCGGCAGCAACAGGGATCAGCCGGAAAACGGAACAGCCTCACAGGCCGGAGAAGCTGCTTCGACCGATCCGGCAGAAGGCTTATAAGTTGGCTCCGCGACTCGCAGGGGCGCCATGTCTGGGCGCAGCGGAACCCTGAGAGCCCGATGGAGCACAGGAGTCCTGCATGCAGGCTCCGGTCGTAGATGCATCGATACTCAGATTGAACTTTGGAGATGGACATGGCAGACATTCAGCAGTTAGAAGATCAGATCGTAAGCCTCAGCCTTCTTGAGGCTTCAGAGTTGGTGAAGAAGCTCGAAGCGCGTCTCGGCGTCTCAGCAGCCGCGGCCGTTGCGGCTGCCCCTGCCGGTGGCGGTGCCGCTGCCGCTGCGCCGGTCGAAGAGAAGACCGAGTTCACCGTCATCCTCAAGGATGCGGGCGCGAACAAGATCAACACCATCAAGGCAGTTCGGGAAGTCACGGCGCTCGGTCTGAAAGAAGCGAAGGACCTTGTTGACGGTGCGCCCAAGCCGTTGAAGGAAAACATCTCGAAGGAAGACGCCGCCGCAATCGCGAAGAAGTTCGATGGCGTTGCGACCGTCGAGATCAAGTAACGGCCCTTCACTTGCATAGAAAGGCGGAACACGCTATCCTCATGGTGAGGGTGGCATGTTCCGTCTGAACCTGTCGAAGCCCCAAGAACCTTAGTCATCAGACCTGTAGCATCCGGCTCATCCTGTCTTGCAGGCTACGGGGCCGGCCGCCATACTCTTTTGCGGCAAAGAGTCTGGTGCAACCAGATCCTATCGAGCGGCGGCACCTGTGGGGTACGGCGAACCCCATCATGGCGACGAGCATTTTTACTCACGAAGTCTTTGTAATCAAGTCGATTGTTGCGCTCGCGGGAGCTGCTGCCCCTTCGAGCGCTTTGCCGTCTTAATTCAGAGTGAAGACTCCCACGCCGGGAGGGCCTGAGATTGCTCCGCAAAATGCTTCGCGGGCACCCAGACAAGGTCATGATCGGTCTACCCGTAGGCGCAAGCCCACGGATAACGTTCGCGCATGGGAAACTCACCGGCTTTCGAGGGTCGGCGAGTTTTGGAGGGTAGTCCTCCGTGCGCACATGTCGTCGAGGGCCTGCACCGGGTCCTCTCCTCGCATGACAGCCAGTGGGATGCGCACTGCTGATCGTGAGAGGCCTCGAAGGTCTAGTTCCAGGAGAGAGCATGTCCACAGAAATGCGCGCGATCCGCAGCCGTCTCGATTTTTCGAAGATCCCCACCAGCATTCAGATCCCCAACCTTATCGAAGTGCAGCGGCGTAGTTACGAGCGCTTTCTGCAGATGGATAAGCTCCCCCAGGAGCGTGAAGATAACGGTCTGCAGTCGGTCTTCACCTCGGTCTTCCCGATCTCGGACTTCCGCAACGTCTCTGAGCTCGAGTTCGTCGACTTCTCGATCGGCAACTGGGAGTGCAAGTGCGGCTACCTCAAGGGTCTCAACCACCTTCGCACCGCCTGCACCAACTGCGGCCACATGGTCATCACCGACCCGTTCCACCCAGGTGATGTGCTCTGCTCCTTCTGCGGCACCTACAACAAGAACACCCCCGACTTCTGCACCAAATGCGGCGATCCCGTCGGCCTGCAGCTGAAGTATGACCAGGCTGAGTGCGAAGAGCGCGGTATGACCTACTCGGCGCCGCTCAAAGTCACCATTCGTCTTAAAATCTACGACAAGGATCCCGAGACCGGCGTCAAGAGCCTGCGCGACATGAAGGAGCAGGAGGTCTTCTTTGGCGACATTCCTCTCATGTCCGCCAATGGCACCTTCATCGTCAACGGGACCGAGCGCGTCATCGTCTCGCAGCTCCATCGCTCGCCCGGCGTCTTCTTCGAGACCGCCAATAACCGCACCTACTTCCTCGGCAAGATCATCCCGTACCGCGGCAGCTGGGTCGAGTTTGAGTACGACCAGAAGAACACTCTCTACGTCCGCATCGATCGCAAGCGCAAGTTCCTCGGCACCATCTTTCTGCGCGCGCTTGGCCTGCGTACCGACGAGGAGATCCTGAAGACCTTCTACACAGTCGACACCATCCACGTTGCCGATCAGCGGCTGCACTGGGCGGTTGCTCCCGAGAACACCCCGACCAACCTGCTCGGTACCCGTCCCTCTTCTGCCATCACCATCCGCGGCGAAGAGATCGCCCCCGCTACCCGCAAGATCTCGCCCAATACCCTGCGTCAGCTGCGCGCCGGGCAGGTCGAGAAGCTTGAGGTCGAGACCAGCGAGTTTGATGGCGCGATGACCGCCGCTGACGTCGTCGATCTGTCGACTGGCGAGCTGCTCTACGAGGCCAACCAGGAGCTCTCAAACGACAAGCTGAACAAGATCATGCAGTCCGGCGTCACCAGCTTCGAGGTCTTCTTTCCCGAGCGCGACGATGTCGGCAACATCATCGCCAACACGCTGCGTCGTGACTCCGTACGTAAGCCCGAAGAGGCGTTGATCGAGATCTACCGCAAGTTGCGTCCAGGCGACCCGCCGACCCTTGACACCGCGACCGCGCTCTTTGAAGGCATGTTCTTCGATCCGCGCAAGTACGACTTCTCGCGCGTCGGTCGCCTCAAGTTCAACATCAAGCTCTACGAGAATCAGGATCCCGCTGGTCTCGACAAGCGTACCCTCACGCCTGAGGACTTCTACGGCACCATCCGCTATCTTCTCAAGTTGCGCAAGAATATCGGCGCGGTCGACGACATAGATCACCTTGGCAATCGCCGCGTTCGCGCGGTCGGCGAACTCATGGAAAACCAGTTCCGTATCGGCCTGGTTCGCATGGAGCGCGCCATCAAGGAGAAGATGTCGGTCTATCAGGAGATGTCGACGGCCATGCCGCACGATCTCATTAACGCCAAGCCCGTCATGGCCGCCATTCGCGAGTTCTTCGGCTCGTCCCAGCTCTCGCAGTTCATGGATCAGACCAACCCGCTGTCGGAGATCACGCACAAGCGTCGCCTCTCCGCCCTCGGGCCCGGCGGTCTTTCTCGTGAACGAGCCGGCTTCGAAGTCCGTGACGTTCACCCGACCCACTACGGCCGTATCTGCCCGATCGAGACACCGGAAGGCCCAAACATCGGTCTGATCTCCTCGCTCTCCTGCTTCGCGCGCATCAATGAGTACGGCTTCATCGAGTCGCCGTACCGTCGCGTCAAGGACGGCCGTGTGCTCGACTACGTCGCCGTCTCGAACGCTGGCGAGTCTGGTCTCCGCCAGGGCGACTACCTCGAGATTGAGGAGTCCAAGTCGAAGAACGCCGAGCTCAAGAAGGGCAACAAGCGCGTCATGGAGCTCGAGCCCTTCTCCTTCTATCTCTCCGCCTGGGAAGAAGATCGGCACACCATTGCGCAGGCCAACATCGAGCTCGATCCCGACCTTAACATCGTCGAAGATCTGGTCAATGCGCGGCGTCAGGGCAACTTCGTTCTGGTCAACAAGGCCGAAGTCGATTACGTCGACGTCAGCCCGAAGCAGCTCGTCTCGGTCGCCGCCTCACTCGTTCCGTTCCTCGAGCATGACGACGCCAACCGCGCGCTGATGGGTGCGAATATGCAGCGGCAGTCCGTTCCGTTGCTTGTCGCCGAGGCGCCGTTCGTCGGCACCGGTATGGAAGGCGTCACCGCCCGTGATTCGGGCGCCGTGATCCTGGCCAAGCGCAACGGCATCATCGACTCGGTTGACTCCGAGCGCATCATCGTTCGCGTCGAAGGCGAGCATCACCCCACGCAGCTGTCGCGTGAGGTTGGCTCCGACATCTATCAGCTCACCAAGTTCAAACGCTCAAACCAGAACACCTGCATCAACCAGAAGCCGATCGTTCGCAAGGGCGACCGCGTGTCCAAGGGACAGGTGATCGCGGACGGTCCGTGCACGGAACAGGGCGAGCTCGGCCTCGGCCGCAACGTCCTGGTCGCCTTCATGCCATGGCGCGGCTACAACTTCGAGGACGCGATCCTGATCTCCGAAAAGCTGGTCCGCGAGGACTACTACACCTCGATCCACATCGAGGAGTTCGAGATCGAAGCGCGCGACACCAAGCTCGGGCCGGAAGAGATCACGCGCGATATCCCGAACGTCTCCGAGCACGCTCTGCGTGATCTCGATGAGTCGGGCATCATCCGCATCGGCGCCAAGATCGGGCACAACGACATCCTTGTTGGCAAGGTCACGCCGAAGGGCGAAACCCAGCTCACGCCCGAAGAGAAGCTCCTGCGCGCCATCTTCGGCGAAAAGGCCGGCGATGTTCGTGACGCCTCGCTCACCTGCCCTCCGGGTATCGAGGGCACCGTGGTCGACGTTCGCATCTTCTCCCGCAAGGGTCAGGAGAAGGACGAGCGCGCCAAGCAGATCGAGCAGGAGCAGGTCGAGAAGCTGGAGCGTAACTTGGCCGATGAGATCCGCATTCTCACCGACGAGCGCCTGAAGCGTCTTGAGGGCATCCTTGGCGCGAAGGAAGTGCAGGCTGATCTGCACGATGAACGCACCAACAAGAAGCTACTCTCGAAGGGCGACGTTCTCGATCGCGACACCATCGAGCTGATCAGCACCCGCAATCTCAAGCGAATCCGCTACGCCGACAAGGATCCCCGCGTCAACGAGCAGATCGATGAGATCGAAGAGATGACCTCGCGTCAGATCGACGTGCTGCGCAAGATCACCAACGAGAAGATCGGCAAGATGCAGAAGGGTGACGAGCTCAGCCCAGGCGTCATCAAGATGGTCAAGGTCTACATCGCCATGAAGCGCAAGCTGTCTGTCGGCGATAAGATGGCCGGTCGTCACGGTAACAAGGGCGTCATCGCCCGGATTCTGCCTGAGGAAGATATGCCGTACCTTCCCGATGGCACTCCGGTCGAGATCGTTCTCAACCCGCTCGGTGTTCCGTCGCGTATGAACGTCGGCCAGATCCTCGAGACGCACCTCGGTTGGGCCGCACACGAGCTTGGCAAGCAGGTTGCCGAGATCGCCGCTACTCACACCGATGCCAACGAGGTTCGCGAGCTCTTCCGCGCACGCTTCAAGGACACGGCAGCCCTCAACCAGCTGCTCGAGCTAGACGACGAGCAAACCATGCGCGTCGCCGCCGGCATGAGGCGTGGCATCTGGTTCGGCACCGCCGTCTTCGACGGTGCGCGTGAGACGGAGATCAAGGCACTGCTTGCAGCGGCCGGTCTCCCCAGCTCGGGCAAGAGCCAGCTGCACGATGGCATGACGGGCGACGAGTTCGAACAGCCCGCCACCGTCGGTTACATCTACATGCTCAAGCTGTCGCATCTGGTCGACGACAAGATCCACGCTCGCTCGATCGGACCGTACTCCCTCATCACCCAGCAGCCGCTCGGTGGCAAGGCGCAGTTCGGCGGTCAGCGCTTCGGTGAGATGGAGGTCTGGGCGCTCGAAGCCTATGGCGCCGCCTACATCCTGCAGGAGCTGCTCACCGCGAAGTCCGACGATGTCTTTGGCCGTACCAAGATCTACGAGGCCATCGTCAAGGGCGAGGCGGCGATCGAACCCGGCGTGCCGGAGTCGTTCAACGTCCTTATCCGCGAGCTGCAGTCGCTCTGCCTTGATGTCGAGCTCATCAAGCAGTCTGACCAGAACAAGCCGCTGCCGGCCATCGCCGCGGCAGACTAAGCAGGGAAGTGGTGGCGGTCTCCTCCTCCTCGGAGCCCGTCACCGCTCGCACCACCACAATCGAAATTGAGCTTCAGCACCAGACGTACCGGCATCACGATGCGCCCAAAGTCATCGTGGAACAGATCCACCAACAGCGGCCCGCCCGGCCGCACCCGGAGACACAGAGACTATGTTTCGCTCCAGCCCTTTTGAACTGACCGGCCCCATCGCCGACTTCGACGCCATCAAGATCCAGCTCGCCAGCCCTGAGAAGATCCGCTCGTGGTCGCATGGTGAGGTCACCAAGCCCGAGACCATCAACTACCGCACCTTCAAGCCCGAGCGCGACGGTCTCTTCTGCGCCCGCATCTTTGGCCCCATCACCGACTGGGAGTGCCTCTGCGGTAAGTACAAGCGCATGAAGCATCGCGGCGTCATCTGCGACAAGTGTGGCGTCGAGGTCACGCTTTCGAAGGTCCGTCGTGAGCGCCTCGGCCACATCGAGCTCGCCAGCCCCTGCTCGCACGTCTGGTTCTTCAAGGGCCTCCCGTCGCGCATCGGCCACCTGCTCGACATCTCGCTACGCGAGCTCGAAGCCGTCCTCTACTTCGAGTCCTACGTCGTCGTCGATCCAGGCGACGCGCCCGTCAAAGAGCGCGAGGTCATCAAGGACGAGACCCGCTTCCGTGAGCTTGATCAGCAGTACCGCCCCTCTGGCTTCAAGGCCATGATGGGTGCCGAGGCCATCAAAGAACTGCTTCGCCGCGTTGAGATCGCCGAGCTCTCGATCGAGCTGCGCGAGCGCATGAAGACCGAGACCTCGCTGCAGAAGAAGCTCAAGTACTCGAAGCGCCTCAAGATCGTCGAGGCCTTCCGCAAGTCCGACAACAAGCCGGAGTGGATGATCCTCGACGTGATCCCCGTCATCCCGCCCGAGCTTCGCCCCTTGGTTCCGCTCGACGGCGGCCGCTTCGCCACGTCCGATCTCAACGACCTCTATCGTCGTGTGATCAACCGCAACAACCGCCTCAAGAAGCTCATGGACCTCCATGCGCCTGAGGTCATCGTCCGAAACGAAAAGCGCATGCTGCAGGAGGCCGTCGATGCTCTATTCGACAACGGTCGCCGTGGCCGCGTTCTCCGCGGCGCCAACAACCGTCCTCTGAAGTCCCTCTCTGACACGTTGAAGGGCAAGCAGGGCCGCTTCCGCCAGAACCTCCTCGGCAAGCGCGTCGACTACTCCGGCCGCTCCGTCATCGTCGTCGGCCCGGAGCTCAAGCTCCACCAGTGCGGTCTGCCGAAGAAGATGGCGCTTGAGCTCTTCAAGCCCTTCATCTATCACCGCCTCGAGCAGACCGGACACTGCACCACCATCAAGCAGGCCAAGGAACTCGTCGAGATGCAGGAGCCCATCGTCTGGGACATCCTCGAAGAGGTCATCAAGGATCACCCGGTCCTGCTCAACCGCGCCCCGACCCTCCATCGCCTCGGCATCCAGGCGTTTGAGCCGGTGCTCGTCGAAGGCAAGGCAATCAAGATCCATCCGCTCGTCTGCACCGCCTTCAACGCAGATT
The DNA here is from genome assembly GCA_964235665.1 of uncultured Acidobacteriaceae bacterium. Taxonomy (GTDB): domain Bacteria; phylum Acidobacteriota; class Terriglobia; order Terriglobales; family Acidobacteriaceae; genus Edaphobacter. Next base: position 695,719 of record CAXSAY010000002.1, on the reverse strand, counting down.
TCGACGGCGATCAGATGGCCGTGCACATCCCGCTCAGCCCCGAAGCCCAGATCGAAGCCTCGGTCCTGATGCTCGCGTCGCACAACATCCTGTCGCCCGCCTCCGGCCAGCCCATCACCGTCCCCACGCAGGATCTCGTCCTCGGTCTCTACTACCTGACCAAGGCTAAGGTCGGCGCCAAGGGTGAAGGCCGCGTCTTCGCCAACATCGAGGAAGTCCTGATGGCGCTCGAAGCCAAGCAGGTCGAAACCCTCACCCCGATCCGTTTGCGCTACACCGGTCCTGTCCTCGACATGACCACGGCGTACGACGATCAGGACCTCACCCACACCGAGCCGGTCGAGTTCAACAAGCAGTTCATCTCGACCACCGTTGGTCGCGCCATCCTCAACGACGCTCTTCCCGAGGGCATGCCGTTCGTCAACGGTCTGCTCAAGAAGAAGGGCATCGGCCAGCTGGTCAACTACTGCTACCTGAACCTCGGCCTTGAAGTGACGGTCAAAACACTGGACCGCATTAAAGACCTCGGCTTCAACTACGCCACCAAGTCCGGCCTCTCGGTCGGCCTCGATGACATGGTGATCCCGGCCTCGAAGTACACCGTCGTCGCCGACGCCGAGAAGCAGGTCATCAACGTCCAGCAGCAGTATCTCGACGGCGCCATCACCAACGGCGAGCGCAACAACAAGGTCATCCAGATGTGGTCGGGCGTCACTGAGCGCGTCGCCGATGAGATGTTCAACAACATGAAGCGCGCCGACAAGGAAGGAGCCATGAACCCGATCTACATCATGGCCGACTCCGGTGCGCGCGGTTCCAAGCAGCAGATCCGTCAGCTCTCCGGTATGCGTGGTCTGATGGCTAAGCCTTCCGGCGAAATCATCGAGTCGCCCATCAAGGCGAACTTCCGTGAAGGCCTCACCGTGCTTGAGTACTTCATCTCGACCCACGGCGCCCGCAAGGGTCTGGCTGACACTGCGCTCAAGACCGCTGACTCTGGCTACCTCACGCGTCGTCTCGTCGACGTCGCGCAGGATGTCATCATCTCGCAGCTGGATTGCGGCACCAACGAAGGCATCTACGTCATGCCGATCATCGAAGCCGGTGAGACCATCGAGCCCCTGCGCGACCGCATCATCGGCCGCGTCTCGCTCGAGAAGCTCAAGGACTTCGAAGGCAAGACCATCGTCGAGATCAACCAGGAGATCGACGAAGATCGTGCCTCTGCCGTCCAGGCCGCTGGCATCGAGAAGGTGAAGATTCGTTCCGTCCTCACCTGCGAGTCCAAGCGCGGCTGCTGCATCCTTTGCTATGGCCGCAACCTCGGCTCCGGCAAGATGGTTGAGATGGGCGAAGCCGTCGGCGTCATCGCGGCGCAGTCCATCGGCGAGCCCGGCACCCAGCTCACCATGCGCACCTTCCACGTCGGCGGCACCGCCTCCCGCGTGCAGGATGCCTCGCATCTTGAAGCCAAGAACGCCGGCTCGGTCCGCTTCATCAACCTCGTCACCGTCCGCTCGAAGGAAGGTGGTCTCGTTGCCTTCAACCGCAACGGCTCCATCGCCATCATCGATGAGAAGGGTCGTGAGAAGGAGCGCTACGCCATCGTCTACGGCGCCAAGCTCCGCGTGGAAGACGGCGCACAGGTCAAACTCGGCGACACCCTCGGCGAGTGGGATCCGTACACCTTCTCCATCCTCACTGAGGTCGCCGGCACCGTGCAGTTCAAGGACCTGCAGGAAGGCGTCACCCTCAACGAAGAAGTCGATGAGGTCACCGGCCTCTCCCGTCTCGTCGTTGCGGATTCGTCCGATGAAAAGCGGCAGCCGACCATCCTCATCAAATCAGGCACCGGCAACAAGCGGTACCTCATGCCGTCACGCGCCCATCTCATGATCGCCGATGGCGACGAGGTTCACCCCGGCGACATCCTTGCCAAGATTCCGCGCGAAACTACGCGCACCAAGGACATCACCGGCGGTCTGCCGCGCGTCGTCGAGCTCTTCGAGGCACGCAAGCCCCGCGATCCGGCGATCATCTCAAAGATCGATGGTGTCGTTCGCTTCGGCGATGTCGCCAAGGGCCAGCGCAAGGTCTACGTTACCGCGGATAACGGTCAGGAAGAGGAGTACACCGTGCCGCGCGGCGTCTACATCAACGTCCAGGAAGGCGAGCGTCTGCGCGCCGGCGATGCCCTCATCGACGGCCCCCGCAATCCGCACGACATCCTCGAAGTCCTCGGCGAGCGCGCGCTCCAGCAGTATCTCGTCAACGAAATCCAGGAGGTTTACCGCCTCCAGGGTGTGGCCATCTCGGATAAGCATATCGAGACCATCGTTCGGCAGATGCTCCGCTGGGTCAAGGTCGAAGAGGTCGGCGATACGTCCTTCCTCATCGATCAGCAGACCGATCGCTTCCGCTTCAACGCTGAGAACCAGCGCGTCCTCATGACGGGTGGTAAGCCCGCCATCGGCCGCTCGCTTCTGCTCGGCATCACCAAGGCCTCGCTCTCGACCGATAGCTTCATCTCGGCCGCCTCCTTCCAGGAGACCACCCGCGTGCTCACCGAAGCCTCGATCAATGGCTCCATTGACACGCTCCGTGGCCTCAAGGAAAACGTCATCGTCGGGCGCCTCATCCCCGCCGGTACCGGCATGGAGTACTACCGCACCGTCGAACTCTCCGAAGAGCTCGAAGAAGCGGCAGCCGCCGTGCAGCAAGAGGTCCAGGACGCCCACGACGCCGAAGAGCGCGAGCTCGAACAAATGCGCATGGAAGGCGAACAGGAAGAACTCGCCGCCAGCGAGTAGCATTGCATGCAGCCACCGCGCTCCGCGCAAAACCCTCAAACAACAGCAGCAAAGACGGGCGGACTCCTCAAGAGTCCGCCCGTTCTCGTTGCTGAGCGGAAGTTTCTGTATTTGCTATGCATTTATACATAAACATCTGTCCACTAGCGCTGCGATCGCTGAGCTGTAAGCTATGACGCTTACTGCGAAGCTCACTCTTGTCATGGATTTGCACTGGAACATCTGTCAGCAAAAGACCAGATAATGTAATCCGCAATAATGAATCTTGCAGAAGGCACGCTAGTTGTATATGATCTTTCCATTCTCGCAAAGGAGGTAGCATGCCATTTGAGTTGTTCACAACTGACAAGTCTGTTCCGCGAGGGGACCCAATGGTAACTATTACAAGCTACGGTCGTCTCGCCCTGAACAAGCCAGCTACTTATCGCCTAGAGAAGGCCAAAGTTCAGTACGTTCAACTGCTGTGGGATTCTGAAACCAGGAGGGTAGCTGTAGCTCCAGCGGAAAAGACAAAAGACTCTTTTATGCTCGCCTATGGAACGAATGGTAACGGTGCTGCTTTTAGCTGTATTCCCTTCTTAATGTACATAAAGTACGACTGGCGAACGACGAGGAATTTTGGAGTCACCTGGGATGAGGAGAGTGGAATGTATGTCTTTACTGTTGGTGGCGAACATTTAGGCACGATGATCTCTGGCGAACATATTAAGAGGCCATCCATTCCAAAGGACTCACAAAAAGAAAAGGAGATTCCCTAAGGAATCTCCTGATCAGCATGGGGATGGTACGGGTACGGTCCGCGCCTGCAAAGCTAGTGACCGAGGGTTCAACTCCCTCCATCTCCACTACAAGTTCATACATCAGCGCGGCGGTGGCGAAATTGGTAGACGCACCAGATTAGCACTCTGGCGGTCGCCTAGTTGAAGCTAGGCCCGTGGGGGTTCGATTCCCCTTCGCCGCACCACACTTCATGCAGACTAAGCCTGTAAGCCCAGGCATGCAAGTTCCAATGCAGAGACAATTCTGGTTAGCACGGTGAGCTTGCGATGAGTAGCCCCGGTAAGAGCATTAGGTAGCAGACCATGCATGAAGAAGCGCAAGTAAGGCGGGTGACCCATTGATGGCAGCCTTTTGCCATGAGTGGGTCTTCGCGCACAGCGCGAACCGCCCTAACATTTCCACCGACCCGAGTCGCCCGCCTCCACCGCCCAGTAACTACTCCGCGCCGCCACCATCGCTCCGGATGCCCCACCACCCGCACCGCCAGTGCATGCATCCCCGGCGCCTTCGACGTCGGCCCAAAGCTCAGCAGATACCGGCTCCGAACATGGTTCGCCAGCGTCTCCAGATCCTCCTCCAGCTAGCTCCGATCGCAAAGCCGCTAGTCTCGCCGCCCCAGAGGGCGGCTTCATCCGCCTTCTAACGCCCCACCTGCTTCCGCCCACTTTCGTCAAGCGTCTACCCTTCAACATGAAAGAGTATGGAACTGTTTCATGTCCGCGAGGCAGAGCTTTGCTTCCGCACGCCCCTGTCCCGCTTTGCCTTGTCCTCCTCTGTTATCTTCTGCTCGCCCACCCAGTCGCCTGGGCTCAGACCATCGCGGTTCCAATGACGGCAGACCGATGGACGGTCACCGGCGACGCCGCCTATCTTCCCGCCAGCGCGTCCTCCTCCCCGGTCCTGCAGCTCAAGAGCGGCTCGGCGGACCTGAAAGACCTGGTCTTTCAGGATGGCACCATCGACTTCGATATCGGTCTGGTCAACCACGGCATCGTTGGCATCAAGTTCCGCCAGCAGGATAAAGAGAACGCGGATGTCTTCTACATCCGTCCGCAGCCAAACTGCCAGACCTCCTTCGACTGCATTCAGTACATGCCGCTTGAGCATGGCGCCTTCGAGTGGGATCTCTTCCCGCAGTTCGAAACCGCCGCGCCTATCGCGTCAAACGGTTGGAACCACATCAAGCTGGTCGTCTCCGGTCGCAGGTTGAAGGTCTTCGTCAACAACACCAAGACGCCGTCGCTCACCATCGCCAGCATGGAGGGACCCGCTCTCTCCGGCTCGATCGCCCTCCACGGGCCAGCCTACTTCCGCAACCTGACCATCCGCCCCAGCGCGGTTCAAGGGCCCGCACTCATCTCTGCCAACGCCTCAGATCGCCTCTTCTTCCGCCGCTGGCAGGTCGCTCCACCGTCTGTACTCCCCACGGTTACAGATTCCGCACTGAAAGAGCAGGTCGGCAAAGCACCGTCGTATCACGACATGCCCCCGGCGTCGGCCCCCTGGCGAGCCGTCTCTGCGAAAGACACGGGCTTGGTCAATCTCTCGCGTGAGGTTGGATCCGCCAAACAGGGATCCACCGTCTCGCTAGCGTGGCTCAAAACCTCCGTCGTCTCCGATCGCGATCAGCTCAAGCCTGCGTCCGTTGGTTGGGTGCGCGAGATCTGGATCTACGTCAACGGCAAGCTGGTCTATGCGGACCGGAATCTCTACGGCCTGCCGGCAGCCAGCAAGAACCCTGACGGTCGACTGTCGCTCGAGAACGGCAGCTTCGCTCTTCCGCTCAAGAAAGGCGTCAACGAAATCGCCATCGCGCTCGACGACAATCTGCCAGGCAACACCCAGCACTTCGGCTGGGGAGTCGAGCTAAAGCTCAAGGATCTCGCCGGCATCCATCTGGTCGATCCTCCGCAGGCAAACAAGACGAGCGCCTCCCCGTCGAGGAGCCTTTCTGCAACGCAGCCGGTCCGGTAAGGACGAGACCCAACGGACTCCTTGACCGAGTGCTGCTCCAAGTTGACGCTCCGTCCGGGAGTTCTGCCCGCCGGCTACTGCGCCGGAAAGGCTGCCCAACCTCCGTATGGGTGCCTCAATCAGCCTTGGTGTTCAATGCGCTGTGGCGCAACCACCCCCATCTCGCAGCTAAGCTGGAAGGACGCCTTGGAGTAAGAAGCTGCCGGCAACCCGGGGATAACCCGATCGCGGTCCAGACCTAAAGCCTCGGAATCGAAGATTTTAGCTGAGAAACGAAGGGGGGAGGCGCCCGGCGGCCCCGCATCACCCGCGGCTGCAACACCGCGCCGCACCGCCCTGCATCACACTCAGTATGCCAGTCCCCATCGCTCCAGAAGATCGCAACCTCCCCAAAGGCCCCAACTTCCTCGCCGTGGTCATCGGCTTCGCGGTCGCCATCGTAGTCATCCTCCTCGGCACTTGGCTCTTTCTGTCACGCCACCCGAAGGTCATGCCCATGAACACCAAAGGCACCCCCTCCCAGACCTACCTGCGGCACCCACCCCGGGCATCCTCCCCCTCCGCAGCGTAGCCGCCAGCATCATCCTCAGACACAGGACCCGACTACTCGCGACCCTGAGGCCAAATGAGCCTCGCAATGCTTTCCTTAAGTTCTGATTACCAGCATCCAATGCTGCTATGAAAGTTCTCGTAATCGATATTGGCGGAACACACATTAAGGTCGCCTCATCGGATCATCCCGTTCCCCTCAAGATCGTCTCCGGCTCCACGCTGACAGCGGAGCAGATGACGACCCAGGTCCTCCAAGCCACCGCTCAGTGGCAGTATGACGCCGTCACCATAGGCTTCCCCGGCCCCGTCGTCAAGGATCATCCCAGTGCCGAGCCGCATAACCTCGGCCACGGATGGGTCGACTTCGACTACGGAAAAGCCTTTCCCAAGCCGGTCCGCTTCCTCAACGACGCAGCCATGCAAGCCCTTGGCGGGTACAGCGGCGGCAAGATGCTCTTTCTCGGAACCGGCACAGGGCTTGGCTCGGCGCTGATCGACGATGGCCACATCGTGCCGCTTGAGCTCGCGCATCTGCCATACAAAGGAAGCAAGACCTACGAGGACTTCATCGGCCTCGCCGGTCTGGAGCGCCGCGGTAAGAAGCGCTGGCGACAATCCGTCGTGGACATTGTCGATCGACTCCGGGCAGCCTTTGTTGCCGATTACGTTCTTCTTGGTGGCGGCAACGCTAAGCTGATGAAGAAGCTTCCCGAGGCAACCGTGATCGGAGAGAACTCAAACGCAATCACCGGCGGCATCGCGCTCTGGCATGAGCAGATCCGTCGCGAAACCGTGGTTCCCGCCATCAAGAATCCAGCAAGACCGCCACAACCATCCCAGAAGAGCTCCAAGATAAATAGAAAGAAACAGAAAAAGGCATAGCCGGCAGTTCACAGACTCGCCGCGAAGGGCCACTAACACCCACTAACAGGAGGATTCACGTATGTTCCACCTCATCGGAGTTGCCGTAATCGGTCTCGTCGTCGGCGCCCTAGCAAAGTTGATTATGCCCGGCAAAGATCCTGGCGGCATCTTCATCACCATGCTGCTTGGCATTGCTGGTGCGTTTCTCGGCACGTATCTAGGACGCTTCATTGGCCACTACGGTCCGGACCAGTCCGCAGGCTTCCTTATGTCTCTGCTCGGGGCCCTCATCCTGCTTGCTCTCTACCACCTCATTCGCCGCCGCTCCGTTGCCTGACGCGCTTAGGAGGACTATGCAGACCTTAATGCTGCAACGGCTCCGCAGGCTCGTACCGCCGCGGCAAACTCGCTCGGCGGAATAGGCCGCGAGATGAAGTACCCCTGCGCTTCATCGCATCGCTTGCGCACGAGGAAGCGGAATTGCTCCTCCGTCTCCACACCTTCTGCAACCACACGGATATTAAGTCCATGAGACATGGCGATAATGGAGCGGACCACCGCCGCTGCATTTGGGTCGATCGCCGCCTGCCGCACGAACTGCTGATCGATCTTCAGACGATCGACCTGATAGTCCAGCAGATATTTGAAGTTACAAAAGCCCGTGCCGAAGTCGTCGATCGCGATGCGAACCCCAATCTCTCGCAGCCGCGCCAGCTTTCCGAGCGTTGCAGCAGAGTTCACCATCAGGGTGTTCTCTGTGATCTCCACCTCCAGCCGCTGCGCAGGAAGTCCGCTGTCCAGAATCGCGCGCTCGACGGTCTCGGTCAGATTCTTCTGCTGAAACTGTCTCGGCGAAAGGTTCACCGAAAGCGTCAGATCAAGTCCAAGCTCATCGCATAGCTGCTTGCCTTCCTTGCAGGCCTGCCGCACCGCCCACTCCCCAAGTGGCAGGATCAGTCCAGTCTCCTCCGCCAGTCCGATGAAGTGCGCCGGCATCAGCAATCCCAGCTCAGGGTGTTGCCATCGCACCAGCGCTTCCATACCAATCACAGCGCCGCTGCTCAGCGAAACGTGTGGCTGATAGTGCAGCACCAGCTCATTGCCGTCGATCGCGTGTCGCAGAGCCCGCTCCATCGCGAGCCGGTCTTCGCTGTTCTTCAGCATCTCGGTCCGGAACATCTGGAACTGGTTGCGGCCACTCTCCTTTGCGCTGTACATGGCAGCATCGGCCCACTTCAGCAGATGCTGAATATCCGATCCGCAGTCCGGAAACACACACACGCCAATGCTCGCCGTTACCTGCAGCTGATGTTGATCGATGGCCATCTCCGGCAGCAGGCGCTTCATAACGTTGTGTGCGCAATGCTCGACATCGGCGAGATTTGTCAGGTCTTCGAGCATCAGCACAAACTCATCACCGCCCATACGGGCTACCGTATCCGAGCTGCGCACCGCAAGCCGCAACCGTGCCGCCGTCTCCAGCAGCACCTGGTCGCCCGCCCAATGACCTAACGAGTCGTTGATGCGCTTGAAGTGATCCAGATCCAGCACAAAGAGCGCGACCTTCGTTCCATACCGCCGCGCACGTTCTACTGCCTGCCGAATCCGATCCTGCAGGACCGCGCGCCCTACCAACCCTGTGAGCTGATCATGGGTCGCCAGATGAGTGACGTACTCCATCATGGCGCGGTGCTCCGTCACATCAAACGCAATCCCGACAAAGCCCGTGACGTCCCCCGTCTCTCGCTTAAGCGCCCGCACGGCGAGATGAATTGGCACCCGCATGCCGCCTGCTCGCAGCAGCGTCCATTCCTGCTCGTCGAGTCCGCCCTGCGTCGCCTTTGCTGTCAGGACGTCAAAGCCCTCAAGCGAGGGGTCGGTTCGCAGCTTCTGTTCCCGCGCCCGCATCGCCAGTTCCTTGCGATCATGCAGCAGCGTCAGCGGAGCCTTGCCTACCAGGTCAGTGCGGCTATAGCCGCATAGCTCTTCAGCCGCCCGGTTCATCGCCGTGATCATGCCCTCCGGATCGGTTGCAAAGATGCTGAAGGGCGCACTTTCAAAGATGGATTCTGTGAATTCCCCGAGCTCCTTGTAGCGCCGCTCGGAGGCTTTCATGTCCGTAATGTTCCCCAGCGTCATCGCAACGCCGTCACCCAGTCGCACCACCTGGTAGCGCAGCCACGTCGCTCGCACACGAGGATCGTGGATCTCCGCTTCGCCCAGCAACGGTTCCCCTGTGTTCACTACCTTACATAGCAGGTCGAAGAATCCATCCACCAGCAGCTGGGGCGCCAGGTCCAGCAGCGTCCGCCCGCTCAGTTCACCTTCAAACCCATCCAGCATGCCAGCGGCATGCCGATTCGAGAAGCTGATGCGGAGATCAGTAATTGCTCCGCTCTCGTCGCGCTCGGCATCCAGCAAGAGAAAGGCATCCAGGCTTGTCTCGGCGGAGGCCAGGATGCGCAGCCGTTCCTGCGCAGGCACTTCCTCGTCCTGCTTTCGTCGCTGCGTACCATGCCAGGGAAACAGCAGCAGGGAACTCGTCGCCGCCAGTCCTAGCCCGGTCACCTCGCCTCGGCTGGGTGCCAGAAACCTGTGACCCCACAGGTGCCAGCCGGCAGCAGTCATCAAGCACGCGGAGATCGCGCTTCGTCCAACATCCATCCATGAAGGCAGATCCGCAAAGCGGCGAGTCACACAGCACCTCAGTTCATCATGCAGCAAAGTCGCTCCCGCATCCCTGGCGAGGCTTTGCCGGGAGCGCGCACTTCTGTGGTCACGCTAGCACCAGAAGCACTTGAAAGGAAAGCAACTTCCGTTCCCGTTGCGCTTGGGCACCGTTACAGCATTGAGTCTTGAACAGCATTGCGCCATCCCCTGTTCGGGGCATCAGAGGTGGTCGGGCCGATCTTCCATCCATCCGTGCGTCTGCATCCAGTTCTCAACCAGCACCGTCAGCTCGCTCAGCTCCGGCACATGCTGCAGCCCGAGGCCCAGCCCCACACCATGCGCCCCCCGCTCGAAGATGTGCAGCTCCGCAGGCAGATTCAGCCGCTTCATGGCGTCGTAGTAGGCCGTTGCCGTCCGCGAGTTCACTACCTCATCGGCGGAAGTCGAAAAGATGAAACTCGGCGACGTCCCCTGATTCACGTGCCGATCGATCGAGATCATCTCCATCGTCTGTTCCGAGGGGTGATCCCCAATGAGGGCCTCTAGGTTGGTCGGCCGTGGAATCGTTGGGTCCATGCTCAGCCGCGCATACGAGAGAATCGCAAAATCCGGCCGGTCACTCACCTGGTCAATCGGATCCGAAGACCGGGGATTGCCGTCATCGTGCACCGTGGCCAGCCAGCCAGCCAGATGACCACCCGCCGAGAATCCCCAGACGCCCACCTTATTCGGCGCTATGCCTAGCTCCGCTGCATGGCTGCGCACGTAGCGCACCGCGCGTGCGCCGTCGAGCATCGGCGCCGGGAAGTGGTACTTGGGACCCAGCCGGTACTGCAGCACAAAGGCATCCACCCCGCGCTGGCTCAACCACCGTGCCACCGTCGCCCCTTCCTTATCCATCATCAGCGTCCGGTACGCTCCGCCGGGCATGACGATCACGCCCGTCCGCGGGCTCTTCAGTGCCGTTCGCTCCGTGGCAGCAATCTTGGCCGGAAATACAAACAGTCGAGGCTCATCGATATCGGCCTTTCCTAACGCCCCCGGCGCCCCTTCCGGCCACAGGATCACCACACGCTCATGGCCTGGCGGAAGCTTCGGCTGCTTTGGCGTCAGCACGGGCGGCTCTGAGGTCTGCGCCAGTCCGCTTGCACAAAGCGCGGCTAGAACCGCAATCTGAAGAAGACGAAGGGTCATCGTCGTCAGCATACGATACTGCTTTACCTCGTGCGACTTGCTCCCTGCCTCGAACGCAGCTCAAACTCAGCCAAAGCAGGCTCTCCTGGGAAGCTCGAAAGATTTTGTTACTTTTGCCATAATTCCGCGTCTCCTTTAGCAAGCCTCAGCCTCACCGGCTAACTCCTTAGATAGAAGGAAGTGCACCCAATGAACCGCAACCTGGTCTCCTCCGCACTCCGCTCCGCCGTCACCGCCCTCACCCTTTCGATCCCTGCCTCCATCCTGGTCGCCCAAGTGGCGCCGCCGGCCATTCCTGCGGTCAAGAAGCACATCTATCCCGACATCTCTGAGGCACAGGCCGATGTCGACGCCGGCCTCCAACAGGCCGCAAAGGAACACAAGCGCGTTCTCCTCATCTTCGGCGGCGATTGGTGCGGCGACTGCCAGGTGCTCGACATCAATCTGCATGATCCCGCGAACGTCGACCTGCTCACCAAAAGTTATGTCGTCGTGCACGTCAACATCGGTCACATCGACGAGAACGTTGACCTCGCGGCGAAATACGGCGTCCCTCTCAAAAAGGGAGTTCCTGCAGTCTCTGTCATTGACGCCAAAGGCAAGGTCATTCACGCGCAGGCGACCGGAGAGTTCTCTGACATGCGCCACATGGATCCCCGCTCAGTCAATCAGTTCCTGACGCAGTGGCGCTCCTGATCGCGAACGCGCACCGCTCGATCTGCTCAGCCGCCGCCTGCACCTTGGGCGGCGTTCCTGTTCTGTCACAGCAGCCCACGCGATACTCTGTCTCAAATGCACTTCCTCCGGCACCATCCCGCGCTGTTCAAGCGAGCACTCGCGCATGCGTTGGAGGATGATGCGTTGAACATCGCGCAGTCTGCCGCTTACTCGGCGATCGTCGCGCTCTTTCCCGCCCTCATCGTTGTCGCCGCCATCATCCCGCTTCTGCCCGATACGGCTCCGGTCCGCTCCGAGATCGGCGACGTCGTGCAGCGCATGCTCCCGGCAGATGTCACGCTCATGCTCGAAGGCTACTTCGCCCCCACCCAGGAAGGCTTCACCTCCACCCGGGCCCTTGTGCTGGGCGTCGTTGTCTCCATCTCCGGTGCCTCAAGCGTCATCGCCACCTTTATGGAAGGTCTGCGTCGCGCCTACGGCCTTCCTCCGGACTGCTGGAGTTTCTGGAGCCGCCGCGCCCGCGCCCTTCTTCTCGTCCCGCTGTCCCTGCTCCCCCTTGCCGCCTCCAGCCTGCTTGTCCTCTTCGGACATTTCCTTGCCGTCTGGCTCGCCGGTCATGGCACAGGGCGGCAGAGCGGCCCCATCTACGCCCTCGTCATTACCGTGCGCTGGCTGGTGGCGCTTGCCGGTTCTGTCGGCCTGATCGCCCTCCTCTACAAACTCGGCACACCCCTGCGTCTTTCCTGGCGATCCACCCTGCCAGGTGCCATCCTCGCTACCACGCTTTGGCTCGCCTCCACCCTTGTCTTCGGCTGGTACGTCACCCGCTTTGCCAACTACTCCCGTGTCTATGGCTCACTTGGCGCCGGCATCGCCCTGCTGTTCTGGCTATATCTCACCTCCTTGAGCGTGCTCTGCGGCGCCGAATTTAACGGGCAGGTGCGCGCTGCAAACCGCCAAATGCCTGCCGCGGCGCCTCGTTCGTCTGCGTCACCCGCCGTCTAAGCACGTCCCCCGGCCAAACGTCCGAAGCTTTGCGTAGAATGACCTTCGGCGCATCGTTACCATCCAATCGCCTACCTTCGTTGCACCTCGGATAAGATCGGCCACCATGCCTACGACGCCCCTGACCGCACCGCCGCAAGATGCCTCGATCAAACCCGCCGCCACGACCTCCGAGCCCGTGCTGCCGTCGCACGATCGCGTTCGCCGTGCCAAGATTGTCGCCACCCTCGGGCCTGCCTCGAGCTCGCCCGAGATCTTCCGCCAGCTCGTTCGCGCCGGTCTCGACGTCGCCCGTCTCAACTTCTCGCATGGCTCGCACGAGCAGAAAGCCGAGCTCATCCGCATGGTGCGCTCGGTCTCGCAGGAGTTCGGCAAGCCTATCTGCATCCTCGCCGACCTGCAGGGCCCCAAGATCCGCACCGGCCGCCTCAAAGACGGCGTTCCTGTCCAGCTCGTCGCCGGCCGCCACATCACCATTACCCCGCACGATATCGACGGCACCGCCGAGCGCGTCGGCACGGTCTTCACCACACTCGCTGAGAACCTCGAGCCCGGCTCGCGCATCCTGCTCTCGGATGGCCTCATCGAGCTCCACGTCGTCCAAGTTCAGGGCGAGGATGTCGTCTGCGAGATCATCAACGGCGGTCTGCTCGGCGAAAAGAAGGGCATCAATCTCCCGGGCATCGCCGTAAACGTTCCCTCGCTGACCGAAAAAGACGAGATCGATCTCGAGTTCGCCGTCGCCCAGGGCTGCGACACCATCGCCGTCTCCTTTGTCCGCACCGCCGATGACGTTCGCCACGTCAAGACCCGTCTCGCAGCTCTCAAGTCCGACGCCTGGATCATCGCCAAGCTTGAGAAGCCTCAGGCCATCGAGCACCTCGACTCCATCCTCGAAGTCGCCGACGGCATCATGGTCGCGCGCGGCGATCTCGGCGTCGAAGTTCCGCCTGAAAAAGTTCCCGCCATCCAGAAGCACATCATCCGTCGCGCCGCCGACTTCCGCAAACCCGTCATCACTGCCACCCAAATGCTCGAGTCCATGGTCGAGAACCCGCGTCCCACCCGTGCCGAAGCGTCCGACGTCGCCAACGCGATCTACGATGGCTCGGACTCTGTCATGCTCTCCGCCGAGTCCGCCTCCGGTCGCTACCCCGTCGCCGCCGTTGCCATGATGGCCACCATCGTCACCGAAACCGAGTCGCAGATCCGCATGGACCCGCCACCCCGCGCGCAGCGCGCCCGTGGGACCCGCCTCTCCGTCGCCGAAACCATCTGCGAGTGTATGGCCCACTCCACGCAGGATCTTGACCTCGCCGCCATCGCCATCTTTACCGAGTCCGGCGCCACCGCACGCCTGCTCTCGAAGTACCGCCCCGAGCCGCCCATCTACGCGCTCAGCCCCTACCAGGCCGTCGTCAATCGGGCGATGCTGCTTTGGGGCACCTATCCCGTCCTCTGCGCGCGCCAGAACGATACGGATAAGCTCGTCCGCATGGCCGAGGACATCCTCGAGCGTGAGGCCGGCATCGCCCGCCGGCAGGTCGTCGGCATCGTCGCCGGTACCAGTACCCACTCTGGCGCGACCAACTTCATGCGCCTTCACATGGTCGGCGACCTCGACAACAATCTTCCTGAGTAAGCATCCTTCGCGCACTCTCCCGAGGACCTGCACCCTCGCCTTCTGACGGTCGGTAAACTCTTCGTTGTCGTTCCGAGTGACGCGAGGAACCCCGCATTGGCTCTTACCCCACGTAGCGGAGAGATGCTTTCTCTGAAGCGACACAGCCAGGCATTTGGCTCTACGCCCGAGAGATCATCCACGCGCCTGCAATCATCAGGCCGCATCCCACCAGGCGCGCCGGCGACGCGGTCTTCTGCGCGAAGCCGATCAGACCGAACTGATCGAGCACGACCGATGTCACCAGCGATGCTGTCAGCGTCAACCCCGTAAACAGGCCCGACCCCATCCTCTGCGCCAGGATGAGCCCGGCCATGGTAGATGCAATGCTGATTAGCCCACCCAGCCAGGCCCACGGCTTGACCGCGCTGATCGCCTGCGAGCCCGGCAGGGGCTGTCTCAAGAACAGCTGGACCAGCAGCAAGCCCAGCAGCCCCGTCGCATACACCCACAAGCCGGCCCACACCGACTCGGACAGTTGCTTGTTCAACTGGGCGTTCGTCCCCGACTGGAACGGGTTCGCCGCACCGGCAGCCAGAGCAATCAGCACAAACACAAGTGTCATTGCGTCCTCCGTTTCTTGGATGCGGCGATCGATGACAGCTCTGGTGACGCTCCGATGGACTCCCCAGCCTTATGGGCATGGCTTTAGCCATGCCGTAACTACTTGGGGGAAAGCGGCTTCAGCCGCTGAGGGTAGCTTGGTCATACTTTCAGGACGTATTCAGACTCTCCCTTGGGAACGGCGGCCGTTAGAGCGAGCGAACTGTCCGCAGGGCCATCGACAATCCACTCACCGCCTCCGTGGCGCAACGACCTCCCTCGCTTGGGTACCGTTAAGAGAGTGGGCCCGGGCAAGCTCAGGCTCACGCATACCGCCAGCCCGATCGCTGCGCAACGTCTTCCGGGTAGGGGAAGCAGCGGCTTGGTCCAGACCTAACTCGCCTGTCTTGAAGATTTTACGCAAGAAAGGGGGAGGGGGGAGGGTACTCCCATCCAGCGATCGACAGGAGCAGGGCAGGGCAGAGACCCGCTCCCAGGATCGCTCTCACTCAGCGTTTTACGCTCGCCGCCCATCTACACTCTTGGAATGGGCCGCATCCACATCCTCTCCGACCAGGTCGCGAACCAGATCGCTGCCGGTGAGGTCGTCGAGCGTCCCGCCTCCGTCGTCAAAGAGCTCCTCGAGAACTCCATCGATGCCGGTGCCACCCGCATCCGCATCGAGGTCGAAGCCGGTGGCCGCAAGCTCATCCGCATCGCCGACAACGGCCATGGCATGGTGCGCGACGACGCCCTGCTCGCCTTTGAACGCCACGCCACCTCGAAGCTCCGTACCTCGGACGATCTGCTCTCGATCGCCACCCTCGGCTTTCGCGGCGAGGCCCTCCCGTCCATCGCCTCCGTCGCCCGCCTCACCCTCGAGACCCGCGCCGCTGCTGACGATGGCTCTCCCGCCGAAGACTCCGGCACGGTGGTTGAGATCGCCGGCGGCAACATCCTTCGCGCCGACCCGGCCGGCGTGCCCGTTGGCACCACCATCACCATCCGCGATCTCTTCTTCAACACACCGGCGCGCCGTAAATTCCTCAAGTCCGAGCAGACCGAGCTCGCCCACATCGCCGCGCTCGTGACCCACTACGCACTCGCCCACCCGTCTCGCCACTTCGAGCTGCACACCAGCACCCAGGCCCTCCTGATTGCACCAGCGGTCGGCAGCTCCGCCGATCGCCTCTTCCAGATCTTCGGCCGCGAGACCTCCGCCCTCATGCTCCCCATCGCCGCCGAGATGGACTTCCGCCGCGCCGGCCTGCCCGAGCCCCCACCCTGGAAGCGCGACGAAGACTACGAACCACCGGACCCCGGCTTCCTCCGCATCTCCGGCTTCGTCTCCAAACCCGAGCTCCAGAAGCTGAATCGCAACTCCGTCTACGTCTTTGTCAACCGCCGTCTCATCCGCGATCGCCTCGTCCTGCACGCCCTCACCGAGGCCTACCGCAACATCCTCCCACCCACCAGCTTCCCCGTCGTCCTTCTCTTCCTCGAGATGCCGCCTGAAGAGGTCGATGTCAACGTTCATCCCGCCAAGACCGAGGTGCGCTTTCGCCAGCCCGCCTTCGTGCATGACTTCCTGCGCGACACCGTCCGCGCCGCCCTCATCCAGGCCCGCCCCGCCGCCAGCTTCGCCTCAGCCCTCGCCGGCGGCCCGCACGACCTCAACTCGTCCCTGATGATTGACGTCAGTCCACTCCCCGGCGAGCCCAGCCCCGACCGCGATCTGCGTGGAACTTCCGACCGCCTACTTGGCCCACCGTCAGAGACGCTGCATCGCGGCGATCCCGGCCTCTACGCCCCCGGAGCCGCCCCGCTCTCCGGCCTCCACGATCCCTTCCACCAGCCCGGCCGCGCCCCTCTCGCCTTCACTGGCCGCCAGTCCGACCCCGATCCCCTCGCCGCGGACGCCGCCCCGTTCTCTCTCGCCACACCGTCCTTTCCGCCCACCGCCGGCCGCCTCGCCTTCGACGCCGCGCCGATCCCCGTCGGCTACCCAGACCCGCACCCCTCTGCCACCCTGCACACCCCGGTCCCTGGCAGCCCCCATCTGGCCGACACCCTCAACGCCCTCTCTACCCTTAATCCCCTCGGTCAGCTTCGCGACTCTTTTATTCTCGCCACCAACGACGAGGGGCTCTGGATCATCGACCAGCACGTCGCCCACGAGCGCATCCTCTTCGAGAAAGTGCTGCGTGAGCGCCATACCGAAGGCACACAGAGGCAGCGCCTGCTCATGCCGCTGCTCATAGATCTCCTCCCCGAGCAGATGATCCGCTTCGCCGCGCTCGCCGACGAGCTCGAGCGCAATGGTTTCGAGGCTGAGCCGTTCGGCCCTCGCACCCTCGCCATCAAAGCTGCCCCTACCGGTCTTGAGGGCAGGGAACTCGAGCTCACCCTGGAGGACATCCTCTCCGCCCCTACACCTGACGATCAGGTCGAGAACGCCGGCACCCGCGCCCGTCGCATCGCCGCCTCCATTGCCTGTCATGCCGCTATCAAGATCAACACGCCCCTTGAGCCGGCGAAGCTCACCTGGCTGCTCGAAGCCCTTGCACAAACCGAACACCCTACGAGTTGCCCTCACGGACGACCGATCGCTCTCCGCTACTCCCACCGCGACATCGCCCGCGCCTTTCAGCGCACTTGAGCGTCGCAAAATCTCGTTCGCGAAGGTCAACATGTTCTGTACTTCGCACGTGTGTTCCAGCGCCGTCCCGCACGAATGACTCCGCGCTCAGCTAACTCAATTCGTCCTGTATGCTTGGAGATAGTGTGTGTCTTAGCTGCTAACGCCCGGTGACACAGCACACGCAGCGTGCACCTATGCGGTTGACCTTCAGTATCGCCGCCTTAACAGCAGGATCACGAGCAAGCAAGCCTCACATCTGGATCGAAGATACTGCCGAATCGGCCTCTTTATGGCACGTCGGCTTCGACCGCGGCACTCAGATCGACTTTCGCCCTCAGCGGGGCATAGTGAAAGGCACCACACATTGAGCACCCAGCAGATTCCCTCGACCGCACAAATCGCTGCCGCTCGCTCAGCCCTCTGGCACCAGAACACCCCCGAGCCGGACCTTACTCCTGAGTTCGCTTTGAGTGTTGATGTCGGCGCTGCCGGCGAAGCACAGTCTGCGAGCATCCCAACTCCTGCATCTGCCGAGCAGCCGGCCTCTCCCGAGCCGACTATGTTGCAGGGAGAGACAGACCAAGGGGCTGATCACGGTGCCCTGTCCGAGGGCAATCAGGCCGCCTCTGAACATTCCGGGATTGACGTTACTGATCCCGAAGCCACTCCACCGCGGCCGCCTACTGGCTCCCGCACGGCTGCTTCGGTCGCTATCCTTACACAGTCCGGTGCCCGCGACTTCCTGAACCAGGTTGGCCTTCTGCTCTTCACGGCAAAGCCTCAGTTCGCTGGCATCCCGGCGCCGACCTTCGTTGAAGCGACCCTCGGCGTTGCCAATGCCAATCCCTCGCTGCCCGCTGCGGAGTCTGCCCGTACTTTGCTCGCGCGCCTCATTGCTGATGGCTCCGCTGTTCCGCTCAATCTGCTCGGCCTCCCCGCTACCACGGCCGAAGCGCCGGACTTTATCGTTTCTGCTGCCGCCTTCCCCTATATCTTCACGCTTCGGGGAGATAAAGCGTGGAAGCAGCCACCCTCAACGTCCGGTGCCACGAAAGTCTCTCCACTCGCCGCCAACACCTATACCCTGCTCGTCGAAGATGGTCCTCAAAGCTCGTACGATCTGGTTGGAATGCTCGGCAAAGAAATTACTGAAGCCGCCGTCCTCCGTGCATTGTCTGAACTCTGGCAGCAGTTGCGTGTGCTTCCCGTTCCACAGCCTGGCAACAAGCCGACGCTTTGGGAGCCCATTACCACTCGCTTTACCAAGCAGATCAAGACCGGCGCAAATGCCGGTCAGCCCACCGCTCTTTCCACCTTTATCTCTCTCTACCTCGGGCAGTGCATTCTGGCCACTGAGGACGAGATCGAGACCTTTCTTTCACCGCTCGCTCCGCGCTCCCGCGTTCGCGACGTCATCCACGCCCTCTCCGGCGCGCGTCAACTCGAAACCATCACCATCGAAGGCAAGCATCATCTCCATATCGCGGGCGATCTACCCCTCTTTGAACCGGCCAGGCACGCTCAGGAGAACGACGACCGGCCCGTGCTCTCCGAAGATGGCTCCCGGATCAAGAAATTTGTTCCCCAACCGCGCAAGCTCGGTACTGGTTCAGCCGACCGTCCCAAACCTTTCCGCTCACCTGCCGACCGCACGCGCCCTAAGGGTTCGTCAGACAGCCGGGCTCCTGACGGCCGCTCTTCTGAGCGTTTCACCGGAGCGTCCGTTCGCCCCACCTTCAACAAGCCCTGGGACGAAGAAAAAGAGGCACGCACCGAACGCATCGTCGCATCGCAGAGCGACAGCCCCTCCGAGTACCAGGACATCGACCTTGACGCGGACGCCCGCCCGAAGCCACCTCGCCCCTTCGCCAGCCGCCCTTCCTTCGGCGATAAGACAGCCTACAGTCGTAAACCAGACTTCGGCGGTAAACCGACCTTCGGTGATCGGCCACGCTCTGGCGGCGATCGTCCAGCCGGTCACCGCGACCGCACCGGCGGTGACCGGCCGGCATTCAACCGAGATCGACCTACGGGCAACCGTCCTGATTTCAGCCGCGACCGTCCTGGCTCCGATCCTTCTGGCTCCGATCGGCCGCATCGCCCAGGCGGAGGGGACCGCTTTCAGCCGCGCGACTCTCGCCGTGACTTTACTCCGCATCCCTCTGCCGGTGTCGATTCCCGTTCGCCACGCCAGTTCGGCAGCAAGCCAAGCTTTTCGCGCAAGCCTTTCGATGCCGAGCGCGCCACCGATGATCGCGAACGCCGCCCTTTTCGCCGAGACAACGGCGCCCAATCCAGCGAAAGCAGCCGACCGACACGCCGCACCTTTGGCTCGGGCCCTCGTGCTGACAACCCGCGCTCCGGTGCTGGAGACAGTCGTCCACCCTTCGCCGGCAAGCCGCGCTTCAACCGCGATCGTGACACCGACAGTGGCAGCAGTCGACCACCCTTCCGCAAGTTCGACGCGCCCCGCACCCCTCGTCCACCACAGGACGGCGATAGCAGTCGGCCTCCTGGCCGTTCCTTTGCCGGGAATGGAGCTCCACCGCGCGGCGACAGCTACGCCGGCGCGAGGTCATTCGGCAGCAAACCATCCCGTCAGCGCGAGGGTTCAGACAACGCACCACGTAGGGATGGCTTCAAGCCGCGTGGAGACGCCGGCAACGTTCCTCGTCGCGAAGGCACCTTTTCGCCGCGTCGCGAGGGAAGCGCTCCGCCTCGCCGCGAAGGGGGCTTCGCTGGCAAACGCGAAGGGAGCTTCAGTGGCGGCGCGGGTGGATTCCCTGGGAAAAGACCCTTCACTGCCCGCCCCTCCTCGTCTGCAGGTGCAGGAAAACCCTTCAAAAAGCCATTTTCTCGCTCCTCGCCTGATGTACCCGGGGCTAGCACCTTTGAGAAGTTCAAGGGAAACGCCAAACCCTGGGGCAAGCGGCCCCCTCCTCGCAAGTACAAGCCGAAAGAGGATGAGGCCTGATGTTGTCGCCATCCTCCTCTCCAGACCAAGTACCCGCCCCTCGCCGTACCCGTCCCGTCATTGCCATCGATGGGCCAGCCGGTGCCGGAAAATCCACCCTCGCTGCTTACCTGGCGCGGCGCTTCGGTTTTCTTAACCTTGAGACGGGCGCTATGTACCGCGCTCTCGCCCTCAAAGCCATAGAACGGGATCTCGACTTTGACGAGGAAGCCCCACTTCTCGCGCTGACCCGCCACACCTCCATCCACCTGGAACCCACCCGCGACGGTAATCGTGTTCTCCTCGACCGCTCTGATGTCACTCGCCGAGTTCGTGAACCCGATGTCACCGCTGGCGCCTCCCGCGTCTCCGTCCACCCGGGTGTCCGTGCCTGGATGGTCGCTCAGCAACGCTCGATGGGCATAGCCGGTGGCGTCGTGATGGAAGGTCGCGACATTGGTACTGCTGTCTTCCCCGATGCCGAAGTTAAGATCTTCCTCGACGCCGACCCCCACGTTCGCGGCTCTCGTCGTTTCCAGCAACTTCCCACTGACGCCAAGTCGAGTGCCACCTCCGAGGCAGTCCTTCAAGAACTGAAGGAGCGAGACGCCCGCGATCGCACCCGCGTCGATTCTCCCCTGCACCCCGCTCCCGACGCAGTCCTCATCGACTCCACTAACCTCTCTCTCGATCAGGTGCTCGCCCGTGCCGAAGCTGTCGTCCAGGCCTATCTACTATCTCCGCCGAGTGCCGTCTGAAAGCGGTTCTGACACTTGCACCGCGAGCGGTGCAAAGAGTACCTATTTGTGAACTTTTCCACTAGAAATAATTGCCAGCTGTGCTAACCTCTGCTCATCGTAAGAAACAGATTGGCCATCTGCAAGCTTGGACCGTTGCAACACCGATTTGAATCAAGCGGCAAATTCAAAGGTTTAAGGAATCTTTCAACATGGAACAGGGAACGGTGAAGTGGTTTAACGATGCGAAGGGCTTTGGCTTTATCAGCCGCCAGAACGGTGAGGACGTGTTCGTTCACTACTCCGCCATCAACTCCAATGGTTTCAAAAGCCTTCAGGAAGGCCAGGCTGTCCAGTTCAACGTAGTTAAGGGTCCCAAGGGCTGGCAGGCATCTGACGTTCAGCCTCTCTAGGCTGAAGCATAAGATCAGAAAAGATAAGTTATTAATTGAACTTCAGGATTTGCATAAAGGGAGTGGCCCACGCCGCTCCCTTTTGCCATGATCCTCACTCATCATGCCCAGACTCGGCCCGCCCTCCAACCCGAGGTTCGACGTTGTCGATTCGGCAATCCTCGCCGAACTGCAGGCTGACGCTCGCATTCCCTTTGCCGAACTCGGTCGCCGTGTTTCGCTTTCCACTCCTGCTGTGATTGAGCGCGTCCGCAAACTAGAAGACCTCGGAGCCATCCGCGGCTACCACGCCCAGGTCGACCCTGCCGCTGTCGGCCTTCCACTTCGTGCTTTCATTAAAGTTACGATCGCTGGCGACAAGCTTGAGCGCTTCGCTGCCGTCGCTCGTCGCGTCGCCGAGGTCCGTGAGTGCCACCGTGTCACCGGTGCCGAAAGCTTCATCGTCCAGGTTGCCGTCCGTGATGTCGCTCATCTTGAGCAGGTCATCGACTCTCTCGCGCCCTATGTGGCGACTCAGACCTCCATCGTCCTCGCCTCTCTTATTGAGTGGAACCCCGTCGTACCCGCCACTCTCTAAGCCTCTGAAACCATCTCTTCTCCTCAGCGAGTCGAGATGCTGGCTTGTACGCGTGCCGCCACGATGGCAGCAGAACAAGTTGTCCAAAGCAATCCGGCGTCGTCCAACATGCATGAAGTCAGCGATCGTCCTGAAGTCATGCAATGGGAGAAGGCCTATGCGCCAGCTAACGGCGTGTCTTCTAGCCTTCGTACCGGTTCTTTCGAGCTTCGGCCAAAGTTCTGCGCCCCGACCCCATTTTGATTCCTTTGAGGTTGCAACTATCAAAGTGGTTGATTCCACGCCGACCTCAGGTCGCTTCATCAAAATGCAAAGCGCGCATCGCTTCATCGGGAAGGATTACACGCTGAAGTTGCTGCTGGCAGCCGCCTACGATCTCAATCCAAAAACGGTCACCGGCGGGCCAAGCTGGATCGACTCGGTTCACTTCGACATCCAGGCCATCACCCCCGGAAACACGCAGCCCACCCACGATGAGCAGATGGCGATGTTGCGTGGCCTGCTCGACGACCGATTCAAGGTGGCGTACCACCGCGAATCGAAGGAGTACTCCATCTACGCCCTCGAGATTGCGAAGAGTGGCCTGAAGATGAAGGCCGGTCTCGAACCTCCAGAGAGTACTTCCGTGCTTGGCCCAGCCATCGTGTACCCTCTGCGCATCGTTCTTCCAGCTAGGAACGTGACGACAGGAGACTTGGCATCATTGCTGCAACGAGCCATCTTGGATCGACCAGTCGTGGACCGCACAGGTCTAACAGCGAGGTTCGATTTTGATCTTGAATGGGCTCCCGACGAGACTCAGTTTGGGGGCGACGTTCCGGCGGCATCTGCGACAGCCCCCAGTCTGCCTCTCTTCCAGGCCATCGAGCGTCAACTTGGTCTGCGACTTCGAGCGACAAAGGGACAGGTAGCCGCCCTTGTTGTAGACCACGCAGAACAGCCCTCGGCGGATTAGCGGAAGGTAGTACGCCTGTTCATCCTTGTCATGCTTGGGGTTCGAGGGAAAACCCCGAGCTCGCAGAACTAGGGCACTAGCTGTACCGGCGCACGCCAGAAGTTCGATTTGTGGGTCGCCGGATCGAGCACGGTAATCTGACAGTCGTACTCTCCAGGCGGAAGGTCCTTTAGATCGACGGTGAAGCTAAGCGGTGTCACTCCGAGACGTGTGGCTGGGCTTGGCGTTACCGCGATCGGTGCCGTTTCCCGCGCCTTGCCTCCATCACGATAAAGACTGACGAATGCAAGAAAGGGCTGGTTCGGCGGAATCGCCGGAGGCAGCGCAGGCTTGTATGCCTGTAGGAAAACATAGAGCTCACGGTCCGTGCTGAACACGCGAGTGACACTTGGAACGAGTTTCCTGCCGTCCTGAACCAGCGGATTTACAGCGGTTTCCTTTGCGCGATCTTTCGCCTTCGCAGTGTCATAGAGCATCTCTCCCGCGTTCACGCGTTGGCTGCTGAGAATGACCGAGCTCAAGGGAATGCGTTGCTCTTCCTTGTTCAGGTTCGGAATCGTAAAGATCGTCTCGTAGGTCCCGATCCGTCCTGTCTCATCGTCACGAGCCAGAAACTTGATGCTGTATTTGCCAGGCAGCAAGGTAAAGCCTGCGTCATACTCGATTGGCCTGTGTGCCAGCTCTGTAGCCGAAGCATCAGTCAGTTTGATATTCACGTCATCGCGAACGTTTGTGATCGTCGTTCCGCCAATGAGGTCTTTAACCTCCGCGACAAAGTCGATGAGCGTATGCTGCGCACCACCTCGTTTGGCTAACGCAAGCTCGCGGCCGGGAATTTTGACCACTAAAGGAACGAAGTATTCGGCCCGATTTAGCTGGAAGTAGTCGATCTCCATCGCGATCGACAGATCCGTAATGGGATCTTCGAGCATCAGTGCGTCCTCGAGCTGACGCTCTTTATCCACTACGGTGAAATGGCTGAACTGCTTCTCGGCATAGTACCCCTCGCGGTAGGCGAGTTTGGCTTCTGCTGGAGCATTGAGTGCGACCTTGATACGTCGAAACTTGCCATTCTGTGCTGTGTTGCTGGTGTAGTAGCCCAGGATGTAATAGTCCGTGATCGAACGTTGCGCTTGAACGATCCCCTGGGTAAGGTCGTTCGAGTCAAAGAGTGCCTTCCCACCGGTGTCTCCGGCCAGCGCAAAAAGCGTGTCCTGCGACTGCTGAAACTCAGTCGTCACCGCCTGCGCCGCCGCTCCCGTGTACATGCCAGCGTTGCCTGGGGTCCCTTGGGTCGCGTCGCCCAGCGGTGCCTCCGCAACCAGACCGCGCGCATCCACCGGCCAGAACGCGACACCCGCCTTAATAGCTGCATCCACCGTGGCGTGCAATTGTGCCTGATTATTGATTCCATTCAGGCGAAGTCCGCTGGCGAAATAGATCAGAGACTTCTTCTCGTTCAGTTGTCCAAGCATGCGTGCCGCGGTCTGCAACGCCGAGAGCTGTCGATCGGTGTTGAAGACGTTGAACTCGCTATCATCCTGTCCAAACGCAGCACCGGTATCGGCACTGCTTGCATCGTCAATCGTCTCCGCCGAGCCCTGGCCTTCGCCGATGACGAGCGTCTGCAATATACTCAAGAGCTTGTTACGATCCGCCGTGAAGTCCTGAAGCACATCCACCGACCCGCCCTGATAGCGAAGAATTGAGACGAGATCGACCGTCGTCATCTGCGTTCGCAGGAACTTCTCTGCCGCAGTCAGCGCACGCAGCTGATCCGCCGGACGCATCGCCGACATATCGAAGTAGAGCGCCAGCAGCCGGCGATTCTTGTAGCGCTGGTTGGAGCCGTTTACGTTTGAGCCCTCAGGCGTGATCTGCGTCCGTGCCAGACGCTTGTAGAGCTTCAGCGCTTCACCACTCAACGGTCCAAGCGGCGCCGCCGTTGTGGGAAGCTCTTCATGTTCGCAAAAGCGGATTGTCTGCGGAATGCCGTCCTCCGTCAGCGTGAAATCCTTCGTGGCAAGACCCTGGAGAAACTTGCCGTCCTTGTCCTTGGCGATCACACTCTCGACCACCAGCTGTGACCTTACGGACAGGGTGAGCGTGTCCGAAGGCGCAGCAGACATGTTCCCACCGATCTGCTGCGCCGCGACGTGCGCAGCCGCGAGCAGGACGAAGATGGTTGCGATGAGAGGTCGCATCGTCAGAACCTCAGCCGCAGTGTGGTTTCGAGACTGCGGGTTGGATTGGCGGCAGCGGGAAGACCAAACTGCGTGCTATTAACGGTCGCAATCCAGCTCGTGAACACAGGATGGTTGAGCATATTCGTCGCGTCGATCCGGGCGTCCAGAAAGAATCGGCTGGATGGGCGGAACGTTCGGGCCAGCGAAGTATCGAGCGTGAACTGGCTCGGGCCTTCAATAGAGTAGCGACCCGCATGGCCAAAGTGGCCCGGCTGCGGGGCGGCGTAGGCCGCGGCGTTCAGATACAAGCCATGTGGAGCCGCATAGATCGATTGCCCTGTACGATCCGGCCGCAGAACGCCAGTAAATCCCGCCCCAGGAATGGCCGCCAGATAGATTGGCGTCTGTGGCAGACCTGTGCCAGCGAGGATGGAGGTCACCACCGTCCACTCCTTCAGCACCTTGCCACGCCAGCCACCCAGCAACGTGCCGCCATCCAAACCCTGTCCGCTGGTGTACTGAGCCTGTAGTGTGAGTAGGTGTCGCTGATCGAACGAGGACCGGGATCGTTCGGCTCGCAGATTGAGCCAGTTCTGCGCAATGGTTGAGGCAGCCACGGGAGCCGCGACGGCCTGCGACGATCCACCGCTTCCACTTGACGTGCTCTCTCCGGAGCTCTGTGTCTGCGCAGCCGCCGTCGTGCGGCCCTGACCGCCCAGCGTAGCGTCATCATCAATCGACTTTGCGAAGGTGTACATCAGGCTTGCCGAAAATCCACTGCGCAACCGGCGACGCAGCTGCACCTGTCCTGACTCCCGAGTGGAGTCACCGCCGGTCGTCTCATACACAAAGCCGGACGGGCAGGCCGGACATGGATCTGCGGCGCCCAGCGCATATGTGTTTGGTAGAAACTGTTGCACCCCACGAGTCCCTTTCACGCCAAGATAGGTTGCCGTCAACTGCAGCGCCGCCGGCAGATCCCGCTGCACTGCCAGCTGCCATGTCTGCGCATACCCCACACGAAAATCCGGATCAACGGCAAACGTATTCGGCGTTGTCGTCGAGCACGGATTAAACCCAGCCGCAAGCGACAGCGGACACGCCGCACTGTTCTGCACGCTGAGCGTCTTTGAAAGCGGAGACTGCTGCGCCAGCTGCAGAACCGAAGTCTGATACACGGAGGTGTCGTGATACACGCCATACCCGGCGCGCACCACAATTGTCGAACCGGCGATCGGCCGCCACGAGATGCCTAAACGTGGCTCGAAGCCCGTCCGATCCGGTCGAAGCAGCGAGGTCGGGTAGCGTGAAGCCGTGAGCGATCCGGTTGGATTGCTGGCCAGCACTGGCGCTACCGCTGTAAAGCCGGGAGCCACATCAAGATTGACCAGGCGATCGTGCGTCTCCGTCATCGGCGCACCATACTCCCACCGTAGTCCGACGTTCACCGTCAGAATCGGCAGCACGCGCCAGTCGTCTGCGACATAGAGGTCGTACACCGACTGACGGAGGTATTTGTCGGCATTGCCAAAAGCGATCGAGCTCGTGTCCGGAACGCCCAGCAGAAAATCCGCCAGATCGGACCCGCCTGTTGGTGTGCTTGCGGAGGTGCCCTCAGTCGCCGCTCCCGTGAAGGCGAACGTTCCGCGCGGATCCTGCTGAAACAGGTCATTAAACTGCTGCTCCCGAAGATCTCCGCCGACGGTGACGTTGTGCCGTCCCCGATACATCATGGCGGAGAGTGAAAAGGCGTCCGTCCGCGCACGATTAAAGAGGGCCTGCGCATCGGCCAGCGACGTGACCCCACCCGAAAACACCAGGGTGGGTGGGCCCCAGTAGGTAGGAGTCTGATCGTTCCCCATGACGCCCGCGTCCCCGGAGATGTTCGCCCGATTGGAAAAAAACGGGGTTACACGATTGCTCAACCGGCTGAACTTATAGCCGCCGTTTACAAACAGCCTCTGGCTAAAGCGATGCGATTCGTTGAGGCTCGTACTCAGTCCAAGCATGTCAGTCTTGTCTGTGAATCCGAACAGGTTCGCATTGCTCGTGCGCGTGCTGGTAAAGCTGAAGCGACCATAGACGTCATCCTTGCGGCTGACGGACTTATCCATGCGCGAAAGCAGTTGATCCTGATGGCTGCTGTTAAGTACAGGAATCTGGTAGTTATAGCCCGCATTCCCCGCGATATTTGGCATTGGATAGAGACTTAGCAGTGCCTGCGCCTGTGGGGTTACGGGCACCACGTTACCGGCAAACGGAGATCCCGTCGCAGGATTCACGACCGTTACCGGCTGCCCGAGAGCATCCAGCAGGCCTGACAGGTCCCCGCTGCGCTCAGCCGCAGTCGGCACCAGGCCCGCTTCTGTCGTTGCGGTGCTGTCCCTCGTCCACTCATACGCGAGGAAAAAATTGGGTCCGTGCCGCAGGAGGTGCGGAATCTTGATCGGTCCGCCAAGCGTTGCGATGCCGGTGATCCTGTTGTACGAGTTCTTCGGCGAGTCGAGCCCACTCAGCGAATACGGCCGTGCATCGAGAGCAGAGTTATCCACCACTAGGGCCAGCCCTCCCGTGTACAGGCTTTTCGTCCCAAAACGGTTGTTGCCAAATGCCTGATCGAGCGAGTACTTCGAAGTCGCCGCATTATTCGTACTGCCATTTACCAGCAGCCCATCGGACGGACGCTGGCTGTCGTCGTCCTGTGGTCGCGCCCCCTCACGCGGCTTCGCTGTCCTGGAACTCGCAGCACCGCCCCCCGCGTTCAAGACCGGCAGAGACGACGCCTGGGCCGTCGGCGCTTCCACCTTCACCTTCGTAAGTGCGAGAGCCTGATCGAGCGACAGCATCGTCAGCTCCCACGTCGTCACTGCCTGCCCGCCTGCGACGATGACATCGGCTTCCTGCGTCGCGAATCCCAGCATCTCCACGCGAAGATGCCAGCTACCATCCTCCAGGTCTGGAAACGTAAAGCCACCTGCCCCGTCGCTGGCAGCGCTAACAGTTTTCCCTGCACGTGTCGCCACAATCGTGGCACCTGGCAGCGGCAGTCCACCTGTAGTGATTCGCCCACGGTAGGCGGAGGCAAGTGCCATTCGCGGCGCCAGCAAAGTCGCTAGCATCGGGACTAGCAGCACCCTCCTCCAGTGACGTCGTGCCATGCGCTCGTGGCTCTCCCTGTTGATTACCTAGTTGTCCGAAGGCTTCTCGATGTGGTCCACAACAAACACGTCCGCCGGCGCCTTTGTCGCATCGAGCTTGAGTCCAATCTGCTCCTGAATGGCTGTGTAGAGCGCCGGTGGTGTCGCGGCTCCATCTGTTGCAGGCGGGATCTTCGCCGCCATGCCTCCGAATTGAGAGTCGTCCGGCGTCCAGTTCAATGTGAAGTCCCATCGCGCGACAATCCCCGTCTGGTTGAGCACCGGGCGATCCAGAACAGCATTTTGCAGCAGACCAGTAAA
This sequence comes from uncultured Acidobacteriaceae bacterium, assembly GCA_964235665.1. Taxonomy (GTDB): domain Bacteria; phylum Acidobacteriota; class Terriglobia; order Terriglobales; family Acidobacteriaceae; genus Edaphobacter. The sequence goes on along the minus strand of CAXSAY010000002.1, from coordinate 667,048 downwards.
GTCTGCCATCGTCGCATTGTGCACCACCAGGTCACCCGGCCTGCCGCGGAAGAAAAGTCCAGGAAGCCCGTTCGGATCGCCTTCGCTCTTCGTCAGCTTGGGCCCATTTTTCGCGACCGCAAGGACGTACACAGACAACTCCTTCTTGTCATGGTGGAACCGGAGCTGAAGCCGCTCCACCAGCAGCTTCTGGATCATGCCTTTCCACTGTGCATCGTTGGGCGCGCCCTCGCCCTCCGGCTTGCCGTCAAGATCAAACTTCTCCGTATCGAACCAGGCCGGCGCTCCCACCACCTGCTTTGCGTGGATCCCGTATGCGAACGACATCATCTCGCTTAGCGTCGTGTTGATGGTTCTGAAGCGGTTGCCCCGCACCAAAAACGCCTTCCCCTGCTCCTCCGGGTTGCTCGGCTTCAGGGTCGCAACCTCAAAGCTCGGCATGGCCCTCGGATCCATTGGTGCTAGAGGTGGTGTCGGCGGCGGAATGGTCCACTCTGTCTCGGGTGTGGCACGAGCAAAGTTCAGTGGCAGCGGCTTCGATCCCTGCGTCCATGTGCCCGTGAGCGCCTTCCCATCCGGGCTTAGCTTGCCTTCATACTTGGCGTCGATCGCCGTGATCGTCATTGTGACAGTTGAGCCATCGAGTGTGAGCTTCGTGACCGGAAGGCCGTCCCCACTCTGATCGATCCAGAAAAACATGGCCTTGTAGCCGTCACCTGCCTTCACAATTTTGACCACCATTCGGACGCCTTTGTCGACGTTGAGCGTACCTTGCCATGTATCGGCAAGACCCGTGCCGGCCGATTGTGCAAAGGCTGCGGGCGAGTTTGTTGCAATGAGCAAGCAGAGCGCGCCCGGAGACAACACAAGGCTGAGCCCGACCAAAGCCTTCACATGCTGCTGTGTCGCTCGCCTTGCAGCATCGGTTCCCTCCTGAATGCGTCCAGCTTACAGCGTCCACGCCAGCCTACCGGCGCCGAGCAGCACGCTGTTACCTCGTCAAGACGGATCGACTGCGGCGAAGTTAGGAGTAGCCGACGAGAAATCTTCAACTGGAACCGAGGTCTCAAACAGGTTGTGCCGCGTACCTGCTGCGTCCCCGCGGTCTACGTCCCGTACTTTTCCTTTCCAAAGACGAGAAGCGGTAAACAAGCTAAGTCAAAATGAACTTCTTACCTAACACTCACCATTCCCATCGCGCTCTCAGCCTTCTACCATGAAGAAGTGCCGTCTGTCGCTACCCATCTCGATCCCGCCATCTCCGCCCGTCTCGAAGCCTTGGCTCACGTCGTCGGCAACACTCCCTTACTCGCCGTCGACTTCCTCTTCCGCGGCCGCGCACGCACGCTCTACGCCAAGTGCGAACAGATGAACCTTACTGGCTCCATCAAGGACCGCATGGTCCTCGAAGTCCTGCGCGATGGCTACACCACCGGCGCCCTCCGGCCCGGTGACACCATCGCCGAAGCCACCAGCGGCAACGCCGGCATCTCCTGCGCCGCTCTTGGCCGCACCCTCGGCCACCCCGTCACCATCTTCATGCCGGACTGGATGAGCTCCGAGCGTGCCCAGCTTCTGCGCGGCTACGGCGCTACCGTCATCCCCGTCTCACGGGAGCAGGGTGGTTTCCTCGGCTCCATCCGTCTCACCGAGGAGCTCGCCGCCGGCACCCCAAGAACCTTCCTTCCTTGCCAGTTCTCGAACCATGCCAATATTCACGCGCACTTCGCTGGCACCGGCCCGGAGATCTGGTCGCAGCTCGCCGCCTGTCACCTGGTTCCTGACGCCTTCGTCGCCGGAGTTGGCACCGGCGGCACCGTCATGGGCGTAGGCCGCTATCTCCGCAGTCTCAACCCGCAAGTAAAGATCCACCCCGTCGAGCCCGCAGAATCCCCCACCCTCTCCACCGGCCATAAGATCGGCGCGCATCGCATTCAGGGCATCTCCGACGACTTCATCCCCGCTATCGTCAAGCTCTCTGAGCTTGACGGTGTTCTTTCCTCCTCTGATGGCGACTCCATCCTGATGGCTCAGAAGCTCGCCGCCCAGCTCGGCCTTGGCGTCGGCATCTCCTCCGGCTGCAACTTTCTCGCTGCCCTCCGCGCGCAGGAGTCACTCGGTCCAGACGCCATCGTCGTCACCATCTTCTGCGACGATAATAAGAAATATCTCTCCACCGCCCTCCTCCGCGATGAACCCATCAAGCCCGGTTATCTTTCCCCAGAGATCACCCTCACTGGCCTCCGCTCTTTCCCCCGCCGCCACTAGCCGGCAACAATCCTACGTTTACTTTTCCGCGCAAAAGTCCGTAATTGACACATACTCTTTTCGCGGCCCCCTCACCTTGTGTTGAACCGTGAATCGGCGCCCTGGCCCAAGCACATACGCCGAGTCGTAGTGATCTTGTTCACATCGGTGCGTGGCCTCCGCTCGCAACGCTCCTGCCCCGTCAGGTGTAAATCGAATCTCCTCAAAGACCGTCCCGGTCTCTGCAAAGCACAAGGCAAAGCCAGCTTCAAGTCGCGTGACGACGTATCGTTGTGACCCGGCAAAGACCGCTCCCTCACAGGTCCGTACGACGACTCGCTCGCTATACACAGCCTGTCCGTCCGCCGTCTCCGTAACAGCGAGGATCCCCTCAGCTGTCGCCTGTCTCTGGACCTCCCGTTTGATCCGCCACCTCCCTCGCAGAAACGCAAATGCATCCGCAGGCCTGAGTAGGGCAGGCGTCGCCACACTCAAGGCTTATCCTCATCCGCCGCACTCACACCCGGCAGCAGCGTGGACGTCGCCTTGAACTTGCGAAAATCCTCATCCACAATCTGTATCGCTCCGTTTAGATTCAGAAACAGCAGAAACCGCGCTGCACCCCGCCCTTCAAACCTCACCGGCAGCCAAACCTCGCCATTGATCTTCCGGAACTCGCCAGAGAAACTCGTTCCTTCCTTGATGTTCGCCACTAACCCGCCACCAATCTTGAACGATCGGTTGAACCGTCCTTCCGTTCTAACCAACTCGTGATCCTCTTCATCCACCCACACCGTCCCGACCAGATCGCGAATGACCTCCTCGGCCTTGTTTCGCGTCTTCGCTCTCGGATCTCCCGCATAGTCTGCCGCAATGACAATCCGTCCCGCGATCTCCACGCGCCGTGCATGAGTGAACGTCCCCAGTTCGAGAATTCGCGATACTGTCACCTCTTCGTTGCCGCGCGGGTCCGTCTCCTTCCCCTGACCATCGTTCTTCTCCCGCTTGCTCAGCGCGGACCTCACCTCCTTGTCAATCCGTTCATCCTCCTTTTTCAGTTCATCCGTCGTCTGCGGCCGCCCATTCTTGCTCACCATCTTCCGCACTGGCACACCCTGCAGCCAGAAGACATCAAATACCTGCACCTCGCGCTTCTTTACCCCGCCATGCCCATCCGTCTCATCAACCGTCTGCGTCTGGCGGTAGATGTAATCCTTGCGCTTCTCTTCATCCTTCCGTTGATTCGCTTCCACCGAGTGCATCAGCGTCGCGATGTCCGGCAGCGGCCGAGCAGAGCTCGGCGTCACGCTCGTTGTATTTGCGCTGTTCGGTGCACTCACTTGCCCTTGAGAGACTTGGCCCCGCACAGTAAGCAGTAGCATCGGCAGCAACAACAGTCCCGACATCCGGATCACTCCTTAACTCTACAAGTCTCAACGTCGCTTGCTGCGAAGGTCGTCATCTTTCGCCAGCAGCATAAGAACAGAGGGGTTCATCTCGCCCGTACCCCGAAAGGTTCCTCTTGGCCGACCATGGCTCTGCCACCAAACGGGTCATGTGCGCCGCATGCGCGAAAGGTCTAGCATAGAGACAGGCGCGAGCCCACTCGCGTCTCGTACACGAGGATCCAAATGCCTACCAAGGTAGGGACAAGCTCCCGGCCCGCCGTCTCCGTTACCACCACCTCCACTCCCGCATCCAAGCCCCTCGACCGCGACCAGGTCTTTGACATCTTTCGTCGCTGGGGGTATCTCCAGGCCACGCTTGATCCCCTCGGCCAGTATCTTCCGCCAGAGCCCTTTCCGACCCCTGCACCAGAAGGTGACTTCGCCCGCGAAGCCCGTGCTTTCTACTGCGGCACTATTGCCGCAGAGTTCATGCACATTCCCAGTCCCGAGCAGCGCCAATGGATCGAGTCGCGCCTTGAGGTTTCTGCGCCCAAGCCGGATCAGACGAGAGTTCTCTCTCAACTCATTCGCGCCGATGTCTTCGAGCAGGTCATTCAGGCTCGCTATCTTGGCACCAAGCGCTTCTCGCTCGAAGGTCTTACCGCCCTCGTCCCGTTTCTCGATCAGCTGCTGGACACATCTGCCACCATCGGTATTACAAAAGCCGTGCTGGCGATGAGTCATCGCGGCCGCTTGAACGTCATGGTCAACACCATCGGCCGCCACGCAGCCGAGATCTTTACGAAATTCGAAGATGTCGATCCCCGCTCTACCCTCGGTGGCGGCGATGTCAAATACCACATCGGCGCGACCGGCACCTACACAGCCCTCGACGGCCAGAGCATCTCGCTTCATCTCGCCTCAAATCCCTCCCATCTTGAAGCAGTCGATCCCGTTGTCCTCGGTCGCGCTCGCGCAAAGCAGGAGCGCCTCGGCAAAGAAGGCCGGCAGAAAGTTCTCCCCGTCATCGTCCACGGAGACGCTGCCTTCGCCGGACAGGGAATCGTCGCCGAAGTTCTCAACATGGCCACCCTCCCCGGCTATAACGTCGGTGGAACCGTCCACATCATCGTTAATAACCTCCTCGGCTTTACCGCCGTCCCCGAGGAGTCCAACTCGTCGCGCTTCGCCACAGACCTCGCCAAGCGCCTGCCCATCCCCATATTCCACGTCAATGCCGAAGATCCTGACTCCGTCGTCCGCATCGCCGCCCTTGCCGCCGATTATCGCGCCACCTTCCGCGCCGACATCGTTGTCGATCTCATCGGTTACCGCCGTCACGGCCACTCTGAGGTCGATGATCCCACCGTTACACAGCCCCGTCGCTACGCCCTTATTAAAGATCGCAAGCCCCTCTCCGAGCTCTACGCCGAACAGATCGGTGTTGATCCGAAAGACGAAATCGGCACCGTCCAGCAGGAATTTCTCGAGCAACAGAAGCTCGCCACGGCCGCCGAGCACATCCCGCACCTCGCCAAGCTGCCGGACTATTGGGCTCCCTACCATGGCGGCGAGCTTCAACCGGCCGATGAGGTCGAAACCGGTCTTCCTGCAGAGCGCATCAACGCGCTGGTCCAGAGCCTCATCCGCTATCCTGCTGACTTCAACATTCACGCCAAGGTCAAGAAACTCTTCGAACAGCGCGCCGAAATGGGAGAAGGGAAGCGTCCTTTTGACTATGGCATGGCCGAACTCGTCGCCTTCGCCTCCTTGCTCGAACAGGGAACGCCCGTTCGTCTTACCGGCCAGGACTCCGAGCGCGGCACCTTCAACCAGCGCCACTCCGTTATGGTCGATATCGAAACCGAGCGCAAGTTCTTTCCGCTTCAGCACCTCTCGGCCAAGCAGGCGCGCTTTGAGGTCTACAACTCGCTTCTATCGGAAGCTGGTGTCCTTGGCTTCGAGTACGGCTTCTCCCGCGACTACCCCGAAGCGCTCGTCCTCTGGGAGGCCCAGTTCGGCGACTTCGCCAACGGAGCCCAGATCATCATCGACCAGTTCATCTCCGCCAGCGAGGCGAAGTGGGGCCTCCTCTCCGGTCTGGTTATGCTGCTTCCGCATGGCTACGAGGGCCAAGGTCCGGAGCACTCCTCTGCCCGCATGGAGCGCTACCTCCAACTCTGCGCGAACGACAACATGCAGGTCTGCCAGCCCTCTACTGCCGCCCAGCACTTCCATCTGCTTCGACGGCAAGCCATGCGTCCATGGCGCAAGCCGCTCGTCGTCTTCACCCCCAAGAGCATGCTCCGTCATCCAGATGCCAGCTCGTCACTTTCCGACTTCGCAGTAGAAGGCTTCCGAGATGTCCTCCCTGACATCTCCGTGCAGAATCCCCGGCGCGTCCTTGTTTGCTCTGGCAAGATCGGTCACAACCTCCGCGTGGAGCGCGAAAAGCGCAAAGACGCTTCAGTTGCCATCATCTTTCTCGAGCAGCTCTATCCCTGGCCTGCTGAGCAGCTCCAGGCTGCCCTCGACCAGCATCCGGACGCGAAAGAGATCGTTTGGGTGCAGGAAGAGCCGGCCAACATGGGAGCCCACTTCTATGTCATGCCACTCCTTCGCCGCCTGGCCCACGATCGTGCCGTTCTCTCCGTAAAGCGCAGCGCTACCGCCAGCCCCGCAACCGGCTCAGCCAAAGCGCACGAGCTGGAGGAGAGAACCCTCATCGATGTAGCCTTCGGTAATCTCCGCTAGACCCGCTTCCGCTCACCCTCCTTCTGCAACCTTCCAGAACAGCATGGGCCGGCATCTTCTGCCGGCCCATGCTTTATAGGAGGACGTTCTTGGTGCAGCGCCTGGCTGCTCGTAATCTCTCGTTAGGCGCGACCCATCCGGCGACGGATGGCGCCTGCGGCGCCAAGCACGCCCGTACCCAACAGCATCAGGCTCGAAGGCTCAGGGACTGGCGAGTTCGCTGCATTCGTCGTATACACCGAGGCCCCCTGCGCTTCTGAGTAGTCGTACTGAAAGCCATAGTTTCCCGTCACGCCGCTGAAGGTAAAGCTGTCCGTGCGGGCTGCGGTCGCTGCAGGTGCATTGATGACGTTCATGCCATTGACGGCCATTACCGTCCCGTCATCATGAAGAGCCGAGTACGTCTGACCGTTCACGAAGTAGCCAGTGCCCGTAAACTCAAACACGGAAAAGTCAAGGTTGGAGGCGCTCGTGTACCCGTTTAGATAGGCCACCGTACCCGCTGTCGAGCTGTTTGAGCCAAGAAAGCCGCCGATCGTGTTCGCTGTCGAGCTGCTCGAGAAGCTAATCGCGCTGGTCTGGAACGTCGCACAGACCGAGCCTGAAACAGTTGCACCAGGAGCGGGGGTGTTGTTGGCATCGCTCGTGGAAACGCCACAATAGACCGTGCCACTGATTGTGTTCGCGTGAGCGGCGATCGAGCCGGAAAGAACCAAGGCAAGAACAGGAAGAAGGGCAGTGGGGTGAAAGCGCATCAGGAGATCCTCGAGTCAGAGTGTTCTGTCTTACTTGCTCTTAGCTAATGCAGTCGATGTGCCAAACGGCCGATAGTTCAAAGGCCGCGTTCTTGCACCTGTTCGTGTGCAGAAAGGCTGTCACGTGACTGGACACTGCAATATTTTCCTTTTATTCGCCTTGGAGTGTGGAAGTCTTTTCCCTTCAACGCCGGACACATGGCTCCGAAGATCGACCGCGTTCGTTCATCGTTACCAAAAATTCATGTAGTAACCATAGTAAGTAACAAAGCATAAGGTTACTTCCTTCCTTCATCACACCTCCAGCTGCCTCATACGTAACGCCATTCCTAAGATCGACTTCGTCGGTCGCATCGAATCAGCTATGAACTCCACCGATGTCTCCCTCCCTAGTCCAGCACCTACCCCAAAGGAAGCTGATCCTTCCCGTCGCACGTTTCTCCGCGGAGCCACCACGGCCTTTGCCGCCGCAGGCCTCAGTCCCCTCGTTGCGGGACAGAGCTCCGGTAAGCCCAACACCCAGGACGCCGTCCAATTGCCTCAGCTTCACGCCAGCAGCGAAGCTCCCGAAAAGACTCCGGGGCCTTTTGAAGCTCCTTCCCAGCGTACCGGTTTCGCCATCGTCGGTCTGGGCACTCTGGCGCTCAACCAGATCCTGCCCGCCTTTGCCAAAAGTAAGTACTGCCGCGTCACCGCCCTCGTCAGCGGCGACCGAGAAAAATCGCGAAAGATCGCCGCCCAATACGGCATCCCGGATCGCTCCCTATACGACTACAAGACCTACGATCAGCTCGCCCAAAATCCCGACGTTCAAGTCATCTATATTGTGCTGCCCAACAGCCTGCACACTGAATTCGTCTCCCGTGGCGCTAAGGCTGGCAAGCACATCCTCTGCGAGAAACCCATGGCCACCAACGTAAAGGACTGCGAGCGCATGATCGCCGCTTGCAAGGCCGCCAACGTTAAACTCATGATTGCCTACCGTCAGCAGTACGAGCCCATGAACCGCCAGATCATCAAGATGATCAAGGACGGCAAGCTCGGCACCGTCAAAAGCTTTCTGGCGACAAACGGCCAGAACCAGGGTGATCCTTCCCAGTGGCGACAGAACCTCGCTCTCGCCGGTGGCGGCTGCCTTCCTGACGTCGGCATCTACTGCTTCAACGCCGCCCGCTTCCTCACCGGAGAGGAACCGTCTGAGGTCCTTGCCTTCACCGTTCAGCCGAAGGATGATCCCCGGTTCCGCGAAGTGGAAGAGACCTGCGGCTTTACTCTTCGCTTTCCTAGTGGCCTGATCGCCACCTGTGCAACCGGCTATGGCGTCCACCGTTCACAGTTCCTCCGCGTTGAAGGCGACAAGAGCTGGGCGGAGCTGGATCCAGCTTTCGGCTACACCGGAATCAAGCTTAAAACCAACAAAATGGAAGACGGCCACAACGTCCTCTCAGAGCCTTCCATTGAAGAGAAAGATCAGTTCGCTCTCGAGATGGACCACATGGCGCAATGCGTTCAGCAGAACCTTCAGCCTCATACCCCGGGCGAAGAGGGCCTTCATGATCAACGCATCACCGACGCCATCTACGAATCCGCCCGCACCGGCAAATCCGTCAAGATTGCCCCACCCCCAGCCGCCACGCGCGGTCCTGACCCGCAGGAGTCCTAGCCACCTGCAAAAAGAGGAGGGAAGGGCTTTCGCCCCGCCCTCCAAACCTCTGCTTCTTTGTAGTACGTCGTGAACGCGTCAGCCGTGTATCGCTGGCGCGTGAACTCTAACCGCATAGCACGTGAAGCGCATCTCCTGTGGCCCGACGGTCTGCAAACAAGCCGCGATCCGCAGCAACACTAGCGAAGTTGCACCTGAATAGCCAAACCTAATAACCTTCTAATCTCAGCGCTCTAACTCGTTAAAGAGTCACAAGCTCCCACATAGCAACCGGGCCGTACCCCAGCACTGTCAGCGACACCCCAGGAGCACCTGCACTAAAGTGCGAAGCGAAGGAGAATCTCTTCTCCATCGAAGTTCACGCTCCTGGTGGACCAGCCGCCAATGATGCAACCGGTGCCGCCATCTCCGGCGTAATCTCCCGTACATAGATTTGGTGCGACACCCGTGGCGGCGCCGGTCCGTCATGCATCGCGTACACCCGCTCGCGAATCACCGTATCTGCTGCCGTCACCCGCTCTCTCGACCGCAAATAATCTAGCCATGACTCCATCACAAACGATTCGATGAGGTGCTCCGGATTCTCCGCCTCGCGGAAGATACCCCACCGTATCGCCCCGTCACGCAGTCGAACCCCTCGCAACTCATGAACAGCGTGCGTGAACTCCGTATAGTGCGTTAGCGGCACGTGGTAGTCCACCGTCACCCGCACCGGTCCCTCGGTTGGATCGTTCTCCGTCACTCCTGGCACCGCCGCCAGCTCAGGCGCCGGTCGCTTATAGACGTACGGCGTGTGGTCCGGAACGGCTCCCTGCAAAATGTGGAAGCGCCGAACCATCGGCAGTGTCGCTATCAGTCCACATCCCGCTGCCAGCAGCGCAGCATTTGTCGACCCATGCTCGGCCACAAATCCCCACGTAATCGATCCCAGCGCCATCCCACCTTGGAATGTCATGAGGTACGTGCCGAGCGCTCGCGCCTGTACCCATGCCGGCACCGCCAGCTGCACACTCACATTGAGTTGCGACATCGTGCTTGTCCAGGCGAACCCCGACACAACCAGCATCGGAATCACAATCCACGGCGTATGCACCAAAGCCAACGCAATCAGCGTTCCTCCTTGATAGATCGAAGAGACCGCAAGAATGGTATCCGCCGGGAACCGCCGCCGGATCTTCGGCAGCTGGGTTGCCGCCACGACTGCGCCAGCGCCCAGCGATCCGTTCAGGATCCCGTACCCGAGCGCTCCCGCTCGTAAATCCCGCTTCGCCACCACCGCCAGCAGCGACCAAATCCCCGAAACGAAAAAGGTAAAGGTAAATGCCCGGATGAGCGACGATTGCAGCGTCGGTGAGTACCGTACATACCGCAGACCCGAGCGGATCGACCCCGCAATCCGCTCCGCCGGCAGCGCGCTCTTAAAAAGCGGTGTTCGCTTCCATCGCACCAGCACCCAGATCACACCCGCAAACGACAGCGCGTTCAGAAGGAACACGGAGCCTGTCCCGGCGTGCACGCTCGCGAAACCGGCAACCATCAAGCCGCCCAGCGCCGGTCCCAGAGCCCGCGCCAGATTGTTGCTCGCCGCATTCAGCGACACCGTGTCCGGAATCAGTTCGCGCGGCACCAGCTCCGGCACAATCGCCTGCCACGCCGGATTGTTCATCGCCGATCCGACATTCAGTAGAAAGGTAAACGCCAGCAGCGCCCATGGCGAGATGTGCCCCAGAAAGGTTAGAAGCGCCAGCACCGCCACGCTCACCAGCATCCAGACCTGCCAGAAGATCAGCAGTCGCCGTCGATCAAAGATGTCCGCCGTTGCCCCGGCCAGTAGACCTAGCAGCAGAACCGGCAGACTCGCTGCCGTCTGCATCAGCGCAATGAGTAGCGGACTTGCTGTCAGCACCGTCATCAGCCATGTGCCCGCCGTGTCCTGCATCCACGTGCCGACCGACGAAATCGTTGAAGCAATCCACCGGTCGCGGAAGAGACGTATCTCAAGCGGAGCAAAGCCCGTATCCCGGGGCGTCTCCACAACCGACTCCCCCGTTGCCGAACCTGTCTCCGTGTTGATCAAGGGCATAGCAGAAGTCTATGGCACATGGGTCTCACTTCTTGGTAAGGTGTCCTCAGTTACCATCTTGGTGCACACCCCATTCCCTCAACGACAGTCAACCCCATCGCTGCCATCATTTACCGAGCCGTGGAAGAAGGTTGTCTCACAAAATTTGGAACAGAAGGTGTCATTTACCTGCAAGACTTTGCGAAGTTTGGAAAATTTGTACATCGTGGCTTTCACAGTATGTTGGATTTCTTGCACTTTACCTCGCATTCTTTTGCGCAGACTTTGGCCCGGCAAATGCTACTACCACTTCCAGAAAGCCACTCGTTAGGTGACCTGATGCGTAAGCCCTTGTTTCTTTTGTTGACTTTTGCCTTGATCGTGATGACCGCCCGCGGAGTGAGCGCCTCCACCGACTGCCAGAAATGGTTGGCCGACTATAAGAAGGCCTTGGCAGACAAAGCCAGCACGCAAAAGCTTCTCGCCGCCAAACACCGCGTTCGAGCCTACGCCCACCGTAAGCTGGTACAGCTTACGACGCCGGCCACCCCGCACCCGACGCCCACGCGCATCTCAAGCGTTCGCCCGCACCTCACCCCGGCGCAGATGCTGAAGAAGTTCGACCTCCTCTGCGGCGAACTCCCAGTTGATCCGACGCCGCAAGTGCTGGACGCCCGCATGGCTCCCGACGAGTTCATCTCTGAGATGGCCATGGGTGGCCCTGTCGACATCGACACGGTCCCGGCCGACGACACCCTTCTCGCTGAGAACGCTCCTCCGGCCTATGACGGTCCCTCCGCAAGCACAGAGTTCCCCACCAGCGGTCCCTACTACCCTGTCTTTGGCCCCGCGCCCGGCATTAGCAGCGGCAGCATCGTTCCTCCAGTCGTCATTCCTCCGGTCGCTCCGCCAGTCGCCCCACCCATAGCTCCGGTTCCTGAGCCCAGCAGCATTGTGCTCCTGCTCACAGGCAGTGCTGGCGCCTTTGCCGCCGCACGTCGCCGCTTCGCTCACTGACGCACTATCTGATCACGCAGCGACGATAAGCTTGGTGCTACGGCCTCTCACCTGGTGAGAGGCCGTCTATTTTTGAGACCTGCATACACAGAAGTTGCCACACCCGAAAACAGCGATGTTAAAGAGGAAACCCACGCAGCGCGGTGGGGGCTGATGCGTGGGTGTTCCTTATAAAGCAACGAAGTGGGTGGACTTCGTTATGACTGACTCAACCCGAAGGGAGTCTTGCCACTTCCTTAAAGTACTGCTTCGGCTACACGGTGTCAACCTCTGCTGTGTAAAAGCTGCCGGTTCGCGAGCAATCCCATCTCCTGTGGTCACAGCCGGCAGATCAGCAGCTCCCGTTCGTAAATCATCTCCGGCGGTAGATGGTCATGGAGCTTCAAAAACAGCTCTTCGTGCCCCATCACCTCCGCCTTCCACTGCTCCCGGTCTACGTCTTCTAACTCCGCGAAGCGCTCTCGAGAGAACTCCATCCCGTTCCACCGCATGTCCTCGAAGTAGGGTGTCCAGCCAATCGGCGTCTCCCGCGCCGCTACCCGCCCGCGCACCCGGTCCACCACCCACGCCAGCACCCGCATATTCTCGGAGTACCCCGGCCATACAAACCGTCCCGCCGCATCCTTCCGGAACCAGTTCACCGTAAAGATGCGCGGCGTCTTCGTCAGCGATCGCTGCATCCGGATCCAGTGCCGGAAGTAGTCCGCCATGTGGTACCCGCAGAACGGAAGCATCGCCATCGGATCCCGCCGCACCTTGCCCAGCGCTCCTCCCGCTGCGGCCGTCGTCTCGGACCCCATCGTCGCCCCGGCATAGACGCCACCGGACCAATTAAAGCTCTCCACCACCAGCGGCATCGTCGTCGATCGTCGTCCGCCAAACAGAAATGCCGCGATCGGCACCCCCGCCGGATCCTCCCACGCCGGGTCAATCGTCGGACACTGTGCCGCCGGCGCTGTAAATCGCCCGTTAGGATGCGCCGCTGTCGCGCCCGTCTCCTTCGCAATCTCCGGCGTCCACACATTGCCGCGCCAGTCCAGGCACTCTGCCGGGGGTGTGTCTGTCATGCCCTCCCACCACACGCCGCCGTCCGGGGTTAGCGCCACGTTGGTAAAGATCGTGTTCCGCTTGAGCGTCGCCATCGCATTCGGATTCGTCTTCGCACTCGTCCCCGGGGCCACCCCAAAAAACCCTGCCTCCGGATTAATCGCCCGCAGCTGCCCGTTCGCATCCGGCTTGATCCAGGCAATATCGTCCCCGACGGTCCACACCGTCCATCCCTCGAAACCCGCCGGCGGAATCATCATCGCGAAATTCGTCTTGCCGCACGCCGAGGGAAACGCCGCCGCCACATACGTCTTCTCACTCCGGCCCTGCTCGTCCTTCGGCGATTCCACCCCAACAATCAGCATGTGCTCCGCCATCCATCCCTCATCTCGAGCAATGTTCGAGGCGATCCGCAGCGCAAAGCACTTTTTCCCCAGCAGCGCATTGCCACCGTAGCCGGACCCGTAACTCCAGATCTCCCGCGTCTCCGGAAAATGCACGATGTACTTCAGCTCATTACACGGCCACGCCACATCCTGCTCACCCGGCGTGAGGGGCGCACCCACCGTGTGCATGCACGGCACCACCCGCTTCTCATCCTTGTCGATCTCGGCAAACACCGGCGCACCAATCCGCGCCATGATCCGCATATTCACCACCGCATATGCCGAGTCCGTCAGCTGCACGCCGATCTGGCTCATCGGGCTGCCCACCGGGCCCATCGAGTACGGCAGCACATACATCACACGTCCCCGCATCGACCCGCGAAACAGCTGCTTCAGCTTCTTCCGCATCGCGTACGGGTCTTCCCAGTTATTGGTCGGCCCCGCCGCATCTTTGCTGAGCGAACAAATGAAGGTCCGATCCTCCACCCGCGCCACATCGTTCGGCGCCGATCGCGCATAGAAGCATCCCGGCCACAATTCCGGATCCAGCCGCGTAAACGTCCCCACCTCTACTAGCCGATCGCACAGCAGCTCATACTCCGCCTGCGACCCATCGATCCAGTGGATCGACTCCGGCTGCGTCAGCTCCGCCATCTTCTCCACCCAGCGGATCAGGTGCTTGTTCGTCGTCAGCGGTCGGCTGGAGCCACTTTCCACTCCCATCGCACCCGCCGTCTCCGGCACGGTCATCGTCGAACTCTTCATAGCTGTCTCAAATCCTTCACCCTTAATCCTTCGCTTCTGACTCGCGGAAGTCAATCACCCAGCCCCCGGTTGCCATACGGCAAAAGCCACCTCCGCACCGCCGCCGGGCGGATCGTAATCGTGCGCATACCATGGGGCCATGCCAACCTCTACCGCGGGGGAGACAGCACCGCAGCAAGTCCCGATCAACGTCCGCTCTGAACCCGGCGCCCGTTACCCGCCCGGCCCTCGCCTGCTATCTCGCGTTCTGACCGGCCGGGCCTTCCGCCAGAACCCCGTTGACGTCCTCACCGAGAATGCCCGCCGCTTCGGTGACCTCGTCCACTTCCGCGGCTTTGAAGGCCACATCTACCAGTTCAACCACCCCACCCTGATCCAGGAGATCATGGTCGACCACGAGCGCCGCAATCGTCGCGCCCTCGTCATGCAACGCGCCCGCGCTCTCCTCGGCGACGGCCTCCTCACCAGCGAGGAGCCCCTGCACATGCGCCAACGCCGCATGGCCGCGCCAGCCTTCCATCGCCAGCGCATCGCCGCCTACGGTGACATCATCGGCCGGTACGCCACCGAGATCACCAGCCGCTGGCAGCCCGGCACCCTCGATCTCCACCCCCAGATGCTCCTCCTTGCCCTGCGCATCGTCGGCAAATGCCTCTTTAATATCGACGAGGAGTCCGAAGCCCGCAGCATCGCCTCCGCAGTCAGCGCCTTCATGATCACGCCGCCTCCGGCCTGGATCCCCTACCGTCTGCTCGAAAGCCTGCAGAGTCTTCCCTTCGGCCCCATGCTCAAGGTCCAGAAGGGGATCGACGCCCTCGACGTCATCCTCTACGACATGATCGCCGAGCGCCGCCACAGCCCTGGCGACCGCGGCGATCTGCTCTCCATGCTCCTTGCCGCCGTCGATACCGAGGAGGGAAGCGGCTTTGACGGAACTGAAACGAACGCCTTGGACAGCCGCATGAGCGACAAGCAGGTTCGTGATGAGTGCCTCACCGTCCTCCTCGCCGGTCACGAGACCACCGCCAACGCCCTCAGCTTCGCTCTTTGGCTCCTCGCCAAACACCCCGAGATCGAGCAGCAGGGCCACGACGAAGCCGTCCGTGTGCTCGGCGCTCGTCAGCCCACCGCCGCCGACTACCCCAGCCTCCGCTTCGCCTATTGCATCTTCGCTGAAGCCATGCGCCTCTATCCCACCGTTTGGGTCCTCGGCCGCAGCAGCGGCCCCGAGCCCTATGACTTTCACGGCTTTACCATCGCACCCGGCGCCACCCTTATCGCCCCGCAGATCGTCGCCCACCGCGATCCGCGCTTCTGGCATGACCCCGACCGCTTCCACCCCGAGCGCTTTTTAGACGACAGCAAGTCGTCCCGTCCCAAGTTCGCCTACTTTCCCTTCGGCGGCGGCTCCCGCCAGTGCATCGGCGAGGGCCTCGCCTGGATGGAAGGCACTCTCGTCCTCGCCACCATCCTGCGTAACTGGCGCCTTGCACTGCTACCGAACACCCCCTCCGTCCTGCCTATGACGCCGTCCGTCAATCTCCGCCCAAAACATGGCGTCCCCCTCGCGTTGAGTCGCCGCTGACCGCCGCCCGCGGTACCAGCCCACTCGTTCGCCTGTGTCGCAGAGACGCCCTTTATTTTGCCGGCTCACCCGCCGCCCAGTAGCTCGTTCGGGCCTCGACCGTCGCACCCGCCACGCCCGGCGCCTGCACCGCAAGCCTATGGAATCCGGCCACCTTCGATGTCGGCTGGAAGCTCAGCACGTACTCATTCGCCAGATTGTTCGCCAGAAGCCCTATCTGTCGCTCCAGCTCATTTCTGTTGCCAAACGTCAATGCCTCGCCGCCCGACATCGTCGCCACAGTTCCCGCTGCATTGGTCTGCATCGCTCGGAGCGCTACCCGCAACGGGCCGTCGAGATTGAACGTGCCGATCAGCGGAGGCCCATCTATCAGAAGCTGAAACTTCTTATTTCCCTTCCGCGACTTCGTAAACTGGTCTTTCAACCACTGCGCCTCTGGCGAAAACTGCACACTCAGAATCGTCACGTTGTTCTCACCCAGCCGTCGCACCACGTCCTCAGCCTTCACCGTGCTCCCATCATCCTGCGGCTGGCTCACCAGCAGAATCACCCGCCGCACCTCCGCCGGCTGCCCCTTCAGCAACTCGATCCCGTAGCTCACCGCATCGAGCACCGCCGCTCCCTTGTCTCCGGCGACCGGATGCACAAAGGCATCCCGCAACTGCCCGATCTGCGGCGTAAAGCTCCATGCCTCCTCCGGCTGGCTGTCAAAGGTCACCACCGACACCCGATGCCCCACTCCGGCCACCATTGCTTCGATCATCGTCTCCATTCCAGCGAAGTTCGCGAACTGCCGGCTCGCTGCTCCGCCCGTTTGCAGCAGCACGGCTAGCGCAATCGGCTGCCGCATCGCGCGGTCTTCGACCGCTACGCTCTGCGTCATGCCCTCATCCCGAACCTGGAAGTCTTCGGCGGTGAGCCCCTGAACCAACTCCCCTGCGGCCGACCGCACCAGTGCCGGCGCCACCACTAGCGTCGAGTTCGCCCGAAGAGTTGCAGGCGATCGCGTCGGTGCCCCAGGAGCTGAAGCAGACGTCGCTGAACCCGGAGTCGTCTGCGCCCGCGCCACTCCTGCTCCAACGGCCAGCACTCCAAGCCACACGCCGCGAAGCACCGGCCTTCCTTGTCTGCTCATCGCGCTCCGCCTATCCGATTGCCCCATCCACCAGTGTCTGCGCCTCGGTCTGAATAGTCTTCAGCTGCTCCGCCCCTTTGAAGCTCTCGGCATAGATCTTGTACACATCCTCCGTCCCGGAAGGCCGCGCCGCGAACCACCCATCCGCCGTCGTCACCTTCAGCCCGCCAATTGCCGCATGGTTTCCCGGAGCCTCCGTCAACACGCCCGTGATTGCCTCCCCCGCCAGCGTCTTCGCGGTCACCTCACTCGCTGCCAGCTTGCCGAGCTTTGCCTTCTGCTCCTTCGTCGCTTTCGCATCAATCCTCTGATACACCGGGTCGCCATACTTCGCCGTCAACTCGCGGTAGAGCAGCCCCGGGTCCTTGCCCGTCGTCGCCGTCATCTCCGCCGCCAGCAGACCCAGGATCAACCCATCCTTATCGGTCGTCCAAACCTTCCCGTTCCTTCGCAGAAACGTCGCCCCGGCCGACTCCTCGCCCACAAAGCCCAGCGTTCCATCCATCAACCCATCCACAAACCACTTGAAGCCCACCGGTACCTCTAGCATCGGCCGCCCTAGCCCCTTCGCCACCCGATCAATGATCGACGACGACACCAGCGTCTTCCCGATTCCCACCTTTGCCGACCACTCCGGCCTGTGCGTAAACAGATACTGGATCGACACCGCCAGGTAGTGGTTAGGATTCAGCAGCCCCGTCGTCTTCGTCACAATCCCGTGCCGGTCATGGTCCGTATCGCACGCCCAGCTCACGTCGTACCGATCCTTGTTCGCAATCATCGACGCCATCGCAAACGGGCTCGAGCAATCCATCCGGATCCGCCCATCCCAGTCACACGTCATAAACCGAAACGTCGGATCCACATACTTGTTCAGCACTTCGAGCGGCAGCTTCCACCGCTCAGCAATCCGCGGCCAATACGCTACCCCCGCCCCACCCAGCGGATCCACACCCAGTTTCAGCCCTGACCCCGCAATCGCCGCGAAGTTGATGGCACTCCCCAGATCCTCGACATAGCTCGTAATGTAGTCGTGCTTGCTCGTTGTCCCCGCCGACAGCGCCCGCGCGTACGGCACCCGCTTGATCTCGCCACCATCCACCCCTGCCTCGATCAGCGCATTCGCCCGGTTCTCAATCCACTTCGTCGCCGTCGTATCCGCCGGTCCGCCACTCGGCGGGTTGTACTTGAACCCGCCATCCTCCGGCGGATTGTGCGACGGCGTAATCACGATCCCATCCGCCAGCCCATCGGTCCGTCCTGCGTTATACGTCAAGATTGCGTGCGAAAGAACCGGCGTGGGCGTATACCCCAGCTCCTGATCGATCTTCACCGCCACCCCATTGCCGGCAAGCACCTCGAGAGCCGTCGCAAACGCCGGCTCGCTCAGTGCATGCGTATCCCGCGCCAAAAACAGCGGCCCCGTCGTCCCCTGGTCCTTCCTGTACTCGCAGATCGCCTGCGTAATCGCCGCAATGTGATCGTCATTGAAGCTCGTCGCGAACGAGCTTCCGCGATGACCAGACGTCCCAAAGCTCACCCGCTCTGCCGCCACACCGACATCCGGATGCAGCGCGTAATAAGCCGTCAGCAGCTTCGGAACATCCACCAGGGTCTCAGGCCGCGGACGCTGCCCAGGCTGATTCATCACGCTCATACCCATCCTTTCAACCACGCACTCTCCGCCTCGGTCATCCGGCGCATGTGCCACTCTACTCGGATGCACCCACCCTTTGAAAGCGGTCACTCCGCCCGCCTCCCCTCCCGAAAGCATGCTGGCATTTCCTCGTGTCAGGCCGAACGCAGCTAAGCAACCTATTCTCCTTACAGGCTGGCGGTGAAGCCGTGGGGCGCCCAACGACCCTCTCCCCCCTGACGCGCCATACGTCTCCCACCTCCGAGGCATTTCCCACGCGCCCTCAACTACCTACTCTTTC
Source organism: uncultured Acidobacteriaceae bacterium (assembly GCA_964235665.1). Lineage (GTDB taxonomy): Bacteria > Acidobacteriota > Terriglobia > Terriglobales > Acidobacteriaceae > Edaphobacter. Next base: position 648,307 of record CAXSAY010000002.1, on the reverse strand, counting down.
TGAGAACGTGCAAACGCGTTTTGATCGCAAGAGGAGAGAACGATGTCCCGCAGGCAGCGCGGAGCGCAACCACGCACACGCTGTCGACGATCAACACGGAGCGCCACTCTCCTAGCGCTCCTCGGTACTCTTCTTTTTGCCACATGCGAACAGGCCCACGCCACCACCGCCACCCTCATCGCAGACGCCCACATCTCCACCGCCCAGCCCGCCGTCAACTTCGGCACCCTCACGAACCTCGCCGTCGGCAACGGCTTCACCTCCCTAATTGAGTTCGATCTCTCCCCGCTGCCTGCCGGCACCACCGCCGCTCAGATCTCCCGCGTCACCCTCCGCCTCTTCGTCAATCGCGCCGACACCCCCGGCCTCCTCTCCCTGTCGCCCATCACTACGACCTGGGGCGAGTACAGCGTCACCGCCAGCGCCGCCCCCACACTCGGCTCCAGCATCGCCGTCACACAAGTCTCCGCCGCCGGACAATACGTCACCGTCGACGTAACAAATACGGTCCAGGGCTGGATCGCCAAGCCCGCCACCAACTTCGGCCTCGCCCTCACCGCCGGCACTGCCGCCCTCCAGTTCGACTCGAAAGAGAACGACCTCACCAGCCACCCCGCCGAGCTCGAAATCACCCTTGTCGCAACGGGCGGCACCGGCACCGTCGGTCCGCAAGGTCCAGCTGGTCCGCAAGGTCCCATTGGTCCGCAGGGCCCCGCCGGCCCGCAGGGTCTCACCGGCATCACAGGTGCCACCGGTCCACAAGGCTCTGCCGGCTCTACTGGTCCGCAGGGTCCCGCCGGCGTGATGAACTATCAGGGCCTTTGGAGCTCGCTCACCACCTACCCCACTAACGCCGTCATCACCTACGCCGGCTCGTCCTATCTCTCGCTTGCCGCCGCCAATAAAGGCAACACTCCCGGCCTCTCCGCCGCTTTCTGGGGCTTGCTCGCCGCCGCCGGCCAGAATGGCACCAGCACCACCACTGCGACCACCGGCACCCAGCAGACCCTCACCTACCAGGGCACCTATACCTCCTCTACGAACTACGCCTTCGGCGACATCGTCCAGTACGGCGGTTCCTCCTTTATCTCGCTCATCGCTGCAAACCACGGCAACACGCCCGGCCTCGTCGCCTCGGCCTGGGGCCTCCTCGCCGCCGCGCAGCCTGGCCCCACCGGCCCCACCGGCCCTGCTGGTCCCGCCGGATCCGTGGGTTCTCAGGGAAACCCTGGGGTTGTTGGCCCGCAAGGCCCTATCGGGCTCACCGGTCCAACTGGCCCGATTGGTCCCCCCGGCCTCACCTACCGCGGCATCTACGTCTCCACTAATAACTACGCCCTCGGCGACATCGTTCTCTGGCAGGGCATCACCTATACCTCGCTCATCGCTTCCAATCACGGCAACGCGCCCGACGTCACCCCTGGCAGCTGGGGCATTCTCGTTTCCCAGGGACCAGCCGGTCCCACCGGTCCGCAAGGCCCCGTCGGCCTCACCGGCCCTATTGGCTATCAAGGCCTCGTCGGACCGCCCGGCCCGGCTGGTCCAACCGGCCCGATTGGGATTCAGGGCCCTGCCGGCGCGCAGGGCCTTTCCGGTCAGCAGGGTGCACGCGGCGACACTGGCGCCCAGGGTCTGCAGGGTCTTCCCGGCCAGGCCGGCGCCCAAGGCGTCCCAGGAACCGCCGGCGCCACCGGCCTTCAGGGCCCCATGGGCCCTATCGGTCCCGCCGGTCCCGTAGGCCTCACTCCGCAAGGCGTCTATAGCTCCTCCCGCAACTACGCTCTCGCTGACGCCATCACCTTCAACGGCTCCGGCTACGTCTCGCTTTCGAATGCAAACGTTGGCAACACACCGGACCAGAGCCCCGGGCAATGGTCTCTCTTCGCAGCCGCCGGCTCCCCCGGCATAGCCGGCTCCGCAGGTGCAACCGGATCGCCCGGCGCGACTGGCCCGCAAGGTCCTGTCGGACTCACCGGTGCAACCGGCCCGCAAGGATCCATCGGTCCTCAAGGTCCACCGGTCGCCAATTACACCGGCAACTACGCTTCGCAGACCAGCTACGCTCTCAACGACGCTGTCAGCTACCTGGGCTCGACCTACATCTCGCTTGCTGCCGGCAACCACGGCAACCCGCCCGACAGCAGCTCCTCCTTCTGGGCCGTACTCGTTGCCCGCGGCGCCCCCGGCGCCGCCGGCGCAGTGGGTGCCGCCGGCCCCGCCGGTCCCGCGGGCGCCACCGGTTCCACCGGAGCAACCGGCCCGGTTGGGCCACAAGGTCAAACCGGCTCCGCCGGCATACCCGGCATCAACTTTCGCGACGCCTGGCTTGCCAACGCGAACTACCAGACCAACGACGCTGTTACATTCCAGGGCTCCACCTGGATTGCAACCGCCAGCAGCTCCGGCGTGCAGCCTGGCACCTCCACCTCCGCCTGGTCCGTCCTCGCCCAGGCCGGCGTCAGTGGCCCCTCCGGGCCCACCGGCTCTGCCGCCACCATCACCCTAGGCTCCGTCACCACCGGTGCCGCCGGCACCGCCGCCCAGGTCACCAACTCCGGCACCAGCTCCGCCGCGATCCTGAACTTCGTCATCCCCGCCGGTCAGACCGGTGCAGCGGGCAGCGGCGGCACGAGCACTGGCTCAGCGGCCAGCACCAGTGGCATTCCCTTCGCCTCCGTCATGCACTCCGTCAATTTCCAGAGCCTCTTCTACTCTGTCAACAGCTCCACCGCAGCGCTCAACGAAACCTCCTCCGTCCTCACCTGGGTGCCCAATGGCTGTACCGCCACCAGCCTCGCCGTCTACTCCACTCAGGGCAACACCCTCACCGTCACCCTCCGCACGGGCACGCCCGGCGCCATGCAGCCAGCTGCCCTCTCCTGCAGCGTTCCCCCAAATGGCAGCTGCACCATAACCGGAAGTGTCGCCGTTGTGCCCGGAGCTTTCGTCGATCTCAATTTGACGGGGGCCAACGGCACCGCCGCTCCCGTCTGGACCGCCCTTGCCTGCCAGTAGTCCTACTCCCTATCGCACTCGCCTCTGTGCGACGTGGAAAGTCCTCTCTACTCCGGATGTTTGTCGTCCATGGGCCACTTGCCGCGGCAACGCATCACAACCTCAGCGAAATGGTGCGAAAACACCCTTAACCTCGACGAAAAACGTGTTTACCTCGGTGAAAATGCACCATAAATCTACCTCGGAGTCGTTGTGCTGAAGATCGTCCGCACCGCCTATCGCACCTGCCAGACCCTTGCTTGCTGTCTTCTCCTCGCTCCTTTGTCGACCGCCGAGGCACTCGCCCAAACTGAGCCGGCGACCACTTCGCCCTTGCTGTCCCAAGACGCTTTCGCGGCCTTGGCGCCTGAAGATAAGTATATCTATTTGCAAGGAGTTACGGCGGATTGGACCAGCTCCGCCAACGGTGCGGATTTTGCCTTTCTACACACCGCAGTGGACACCGTTGTAGCTCCTACAGGGTCACTTCGCGTCCCTGTAGCGCAGTCTCTACCCTTCGGCCAAGCCATTCTCCTGACCTACCGCGTCACCCAAAACCCGATCTACTACCAGGCCGCCCGCCAGCTTCGCGTCTCCTTACAACCTCAACAAGACAAAGCAGATATGGCTGCTGCACCCTTCCTCGCAGACTTCGGCGTGACCGCGCAGGACGCCTCCGCAGCCGACCAGGCCTCCGATATTCTCCTCCAGATCGACACCACCCAGCGAGATCTTGAGACAGGTCTTCTCCACGGCACCAGCCCCGTGTCTGACCTGTCTCGTAACTCACTGTACGCATTAGACTTACTGCAGGTGATCGATCGCCTTCCTCTTGGATTCCATCATCGTCGCGGTCTCACCGAAGCCCTCAACAAGACCCTAAGCGCTCTCATGGCGCGACAGAAGAGCGGCGAAATGTGGCAGTCTCCCACCCAGCCTGCCAAGTTTCTCTTTCTTGACGCATACATCGTCGCCCACGGCGTCCGCCTGGGCACCTTCGCGCAAAGCGATGCCTCTCTGGCCGACCGCATGATGCAAGCTGCTCATTCCGCAACACTTACTGCGGTAGATGAAGGTGCCCGCCTGCTTGCGCAAAGCGAAGAAGAACAGGTCGCGACACAAGCTTACGGGCAGGGCAAAACGGTCATGATTGATGCCTGGTTCAACGCCGACACTCGCGTAAATGCTGCGGGGAAGAAGGAACTCTTTCATTACAAGTGGGATGATGACGCCGATACAGGCTTCAGCTTTCTTGGGTACGCCTTCGAGCGATACGGCGTGCAACTCGACACCTTGCGCGTAGCGCCTACTGCCGCCAGCCTGAATCCGGCTCAGATTTATTTCATCGTGGCTCCGTATGCCGCGGCGGAGTCAGCTTCTCATCAGATAACAAAGGCGAGTGGTGACGCTATCGAGAGCTGGGTGCGGCAGGGAGGCGTCCTCGTTCTTATGAGTACGGATGCAGAAACGAAAGACTTTACGGAGCTAAATTCCCTCTCTGATCGCTTCGGCATGCACTTCGATGCAGGTACCAGAGCAGCCGTAAGCGGACCAGACTACGAGCGTGGAGCAGTCACGATCGCGGCAGGCACTAGCGTGTTTCAAGCCGCACATCATGCCTTTATGGATGACGTTTGCACCCTGAAATTGGGTCCGCTGGCACATCCCGTCGCAAGGATCGGCGGAAACTCCGTCATCGCTATTGCGTCGATCGGTCGGGGAACAGTGCTCGCCGTCGCGGATCCGTGGGTGTACAACGAGTTCACCGACGGTCGAACGCTTCCGCATGCCTTCGATAACTTTGCAGCCGCAATAGACTTAGCTGGATCGCTCCTGAAGCAGACACAGCAGTGAGTGCTTAGGCCGACAACGCGTCCTGCAGATGACGAAGGAGGATAGCAAAGGTGTCGGGGGGCGGGACGCTCTCTGCATCCAGGAGATGTTCGAGGTTACGAGCAAAGCGGGTGCCCTCTGGATAGCCGAACATGCCAAGAGATCCTGCCAGCTTATGCGCAGAGATTGCTGCCTCGCTTCGCAGCGGTGCCGTAAGTGATCCAGAATGAATGTGTTCCGAAGCTTTGGCGAGGGTTTGAAGATGCTCTCGGACCATTGGCAACTTGCGTTTCCAGAGGTCCTTCAACATCGCTTCGGTCTTTGCTTTGGCTGCGTCCTGGTCCATGGTAAGTAGTTTCAGAGTGACAGAACTAGTCCTTCCAGCCCAGGACATCGGAGATCTGTTGCGCGAGCGTGAGAGGGTCGAAGGGTTTGAAGAGGACTGCGGCGACGCCGAGATCGGCAAAGCGACGCTGGTCAGTTCCCTGAACCTTTGCCGTCAATAAAAGCACTGGAATGTGAGAGATGGCGGGTTCCTGCTGCATCTGGCGGAAGGTGGTAGGACCGTCCATGCCGGGCATCATCACATCCATCAGAATGGCGTCGGGCAGGGCGGCTGTGGCGGTCGCGATGCCCTCCAGGCCGGACGAGGCTGTCATAACCTGCCAGTTTGCAACAGCTTCGAGCGACAGGGCGGCGACTTCGCGGATGTCGTCTTCGTCGTCGATGATCAGGATGCGGCGCATAGCGAGCCTATCTTCTCATGCAGTTCGGGGGTTAAGAGAGCGCTCTGACATGTCACTTTAGGCAATTTTCGCCGAGGTGCGGCGGTCATTCGCTGAGGTAAAGGGGCTTTTGGGAGACGTTGCGCGCACAGGTGATCCGTTCAACTCCCCGAGGCGACGAAGTCGGTGGACCATGGAGAGGACGAGTTCTTCGACTTCTTTTGGCTGCACGCGCGCCTTGGTGAGGAACTCGGTTGGACCAAGACGGAGCTTCGACATCTCGGTGTCGGAGACCTCACGGCCGGAATAGACGACCAGCGGGAGGGTATTGAGACCGGGCTGCTGCCGCATCCACTCGACGAACGAGAAGCCGTCACCATCCGGGAGGGTGAGGTCGAGGATGAGGAGGTCAGGACGATGGGCGACGCAGTGGCGAATGGCCTGCTGCCGGGTGGAGGCATGCTCGACGTGCACGTTGGCTGCCTCGAAGCTGGCGACCACGACACTGGCGAGATCGTAATCGTCTTCCACGAGGAGAACCTGAGCGGGACCGTCGCCGCGGCGAAGCACCCGGCCCAGTTCTGCAAAGAGGAGGTGCTCGTTGAAAGGCTTTTGGACCCAGCCCTGCGCATCGCCGGCCATCTCGCGACGAAGAACGGGGGAGAGCACGCTTAGGACGACGACGGGGATGTTGGACGTTGCGGGATTGTCCCGCAATCGCTGCAGCGTCTCCCAACCAGTGAGACCGGGCATGTAGAGGTCAAGCAAGATAGCCTCGACGCGATTCTGTGTAGCGAGAGTGAGTGCCTGCTCTCCTGAGGCGGCTTCAAGGCACTCATATCCTTGCTGGGTCAAGTGCTCGGCCACAATGGTGCGGATGCTGGCGTCATCGTCGCAGATGAGGATGCAGCCTTCCCCTACGGGAAGCGCGGGCGCGGGGAGAAGGGTATCCGAGGCGCGAGCCGTGCGCGGCAGCATCACGTAGAAGGTTGTGCCAGGGCCAAGGTTGCGCTGGGCCCAGATGGATCCGGAGTGCTGCTGCACGATGGTGCGACAGATGGCGAGACCAAGGCCGGTTCCGCCCTTCTGACGGGCATCTGCGGGTTCAACCTGCTGGAAGCGGTCAAAGATGTTGTCGAGCTTTTCTGTAGGGATGCCGCGGCCTTCGTCGGAGACACGCAGAAGGATGGAATCGGAGGTGGATTCTGCCTGAAGGCGAATGGTGGAGGCAGCGGGGGAGAACTTGACGGCATTGGACAGCAGGTTGGTGAGTACTTGAAGAATGCGGTCGGAGTCAGCGTCGAAGAAGAGGCCATCCGGGGCACCGGCAGTGGTGAGTTCAATGTGAACAGAGGCGGCATCTGCCACAGGGGCCATGGTGTCGACGGCGGAGAGCGCGAGCTCATGAAAGGAGCAGCGGCGCAACTGAAGGGGAGCGCGGCCAGACTCCATCCGTTCCAGATCCAGGATGTCGTTGATGAGGCGGATGAGGCGATCGGTATTTGTCACGGCGATACGCAGGAGGTTCTGCGCTTTCGGGTCGAGCGAGCCCATGATGCCGGAGGACAGAAGGCCGAGTGAGCCGCGGATGCTGGTGAGCGGAGTGCGAAGCTCATGCGAGACCGTGGAGATGAACTCATCCTTGAGAGTGTCGAGCTCGGAGCGTTCGCTAAGGTGTAGTTGATCCTGCTGCTGCTGATCTGTCGCTGCGGCGAGTTGACTGGTTAGAAGGGAGGCGTGATGCCGAGCTCGCAGGAGGGCGAGGAAGAGTCCGATCGAGAGAGGCAGAAGGCAGCTACACATGCCGATAAGCAAAGAGTGCATTTAGGTAACCAAGAGAGTAACCGAACTGGGAAGAATAGTAACCGCTGTTAATCGGTTTGCCGCAAAATTCTGTATTTATTTCCGGCACTTAGAAGCTGCTTTCCTTTCTTAGAACGTACTCATGTGCTGCGAAAGGTGGAGAGAGACAGTCAGTTTCACATGTAGATGATACAGAGGACGACGGTTAGGCACCCGGCAACGTAATTCCTCATGAGCCGCTGAACCGTTTTGTTAGGAACAGCTTAGCTTAGGTTCATAGTGAACCTTAGTAGTTTCTTAGATACCTCGGCGAGGACTTGGGTGAGAAAAGCGGGTCGTGCTGAGGAAGGGGTCTGGATAAACTGTTGGGTCCATGTTTGGGAAGCGAGCAAACGACAACCTGTTGCCGGTTTTGTAACTAAGCGGTTACTAATGGTGTCTCTGAATGATGGTTACCGCACACACTGCTCCGGCTTCAGGAGTCACGGCCGAAGGAATGCTGCACGTGCGGTACGCATAGGAGGGTGAGGCTCTGCCGCTTCACCGTTGATCCAGAGGAGTTGGTAGGCTTGGAGATCTTCTCCCCGGCGAGGCGACGAACGATGAATGTGAACTTTGCGGAGCGGGCGCACAACCATAATTGGAAGCTGGATCCGATTGTGCGATCGCTGCTCGACACAGACTTCTACAAGCTGCTGATGCTGCAATTTATCTGGAAGAACTTTCCGGCAGCACGTGTAACAAGCGAAGTGCACAATCGAACGGCCACGGTGCGCCTGGCCGAGCGGATTGGGGAGACGGCGCTGCGAGAGCAGATGGAGCATGTTCGCGGGCTGCGGTACCGAAAGAGCGAGCTGGTGTGGCTGGCGGGGAACACGTTCTATGGCGTGCGATCGATCTTCGAGCCGGGGTTTTTGGACTGGCTGGAGCATGACTTTCGGCTGAGCAACTACACGATCGACGAGCAGGATGGGCAGCTGGTGCTGCGGTTTGAGGGGCTGTGGAGCGCGGTGACGATGTGGGAGATTTACGCGCTTGCGATCGTGAGTGAGCTGAAGACCCGGGCGGCGCTTGCGGAGATGACGGAGCTCGAGCTCGATGTGCTGTACGCGCGGGCGAAGACGCGGCTGTGGGACAAGCTGGAACGGCTGCGTGGGGTACCTGGGCTGAAGCTGTCGGACTTCGGGACGCGGCGACGGCACAGCTTTCTATGGCAGGAGTACGCGGTAGGGGCACTACGGGCGGTGCTGGGCGAAGGGATGACGGGCACGAGCAATACGGCGCTCGCGTACAAGCACGATCTGGAGGCGATCGGGACGAACGCGCATGAGCTGCCCATGGCACTGGCGGCGATGTCGAAGACGGATACGGAGCTAAAGGCATCGCAGTACCGGGTGCTCGAGTTGTGGCAGCGGAGTTACGGCGGGTCGTTGCTGATCATGCTGCCGGATACGTTTGGCACGACACAGTTTCTAGAGGACGCGCCGGATTGGGTGCTGGACTGGACCGGGCAGCGGGTGGACTCGAAGCCGCCGATGGAAGCGGGGGACGAGTATATCGACTGGATTGAGCGACGCGGCGGCGATCCGAAGACGAAGCGATTGATTGCGAGTGACGGGCTGGACGTTGACGACATCCTGACGCTGCACCGGTATTTTGAGGGGCGGATCCGGTTCAGTGCGGGATGGGGGACGCTGCTGACGAACGATTTTCGGGGGTGCCACCCGCGCGGAGAGACGACACTCGAGCCGCTGAGCCTGGTGTGCAAGCTGACGAGTGTCAGCGGCCGGCCGACGGTGAAGCTGAGTGACAACGCGAACAAGGCGGTTGGGCCGCGAGGCGAGGTGGAGCGGTATGAGCGGGTGTTTGGGAGCGTGGGAGTGGGACGAGCAAGGGTGCTGGTTTAGGCGATTTGGCGGGGGCTATCCGGTGCGGCGAGGGTGGCGTAGCTGAGGGCACCGAGGAGGGTGACGGCGCTGCAGAGGAAGAGTGACAGGGTGAAGGAGTGGGTGCGGTCGAGCAGGAAGCCGGTGAGGATAGGGGCGGCGGAGGCGATGGTGAAGCCGGCGAAGTTCTGGAGGGCGGAGAGCGAGGCGACGTGGTTTGGCGCGCCGATGGACTGAGCGTAACCCCAGCCAGAGGTTCCAGCAAAGTGGATGAAGAAGAGGGCCATGCTGATGCCGGCGACGGCGACGGCGGTGGAGGAGCTGCGGGCGACGACGACGGTGCTGACGGCGGAGAGGACCATGCCGATGACGAGGCAGACGCGGTGGATCGTATCGAGGGGAATGTGGGCGTGCTTAAGCAGGAGATCGGTGAGGAAGCCGCTTGAGAACATGCCAGCGGCGCCGAAGAGGAAGGGAATGGCGGCGACCCAGCCGGTGCGGGCGAGCGAGAGGTGGCGGGCGATCTGGAGGTAGCCGGGGACCCAGGCGGTGTAGAGCCAGTTGGTGTAGTTGATGCCGCCGAAGCCGAGCATCATGCCCCAGACGGTACGGCGACGGAGGAGGCTGGTCCAAGGGGCGTGTGGCGCGGGTGCAGTGGATGAGGGCTCGCGGAGATGGGTGTCCTCGCGAGCGCGGTAGAGGGCGAACCAGGCAATGGAAAGAATGAGGCCGGCAGCGCCGAGCAGGATGAACATGGCTCGCCAGCCGATGCGTAGGATGAGCAGGGTGAGGACAGGTGGGGCTATGGCGAGGCCGATGGTCTGGGACGAGCTCATGACGGCGGTGGCGCGGGCGCGGGAGGCGGGCGGGAACCACTCGCGGACGGTCTGGACGCCGGCGGGGTAGAAGGGTGACTCGCCCATGCCGAGAAGGACGCGGAGAGCGAGGAATGGCTGAAAGGCAGGGACAAAGCCGGTGAGCAGCTGGGCGGCGGACCAGAGGGCGAGGCCGGAGCCGAGGACGGTGCGGGTTCCGGTGCAGGCGAGGAGGGCGATGAGGGGGATCTGCGAGAGGCCGTAGCTGAGCGAGAAGGCGGAGAGCAGCCAGCCGATCTCAGTGGCGCTGAGATGGAGGTCGGCGCGGACGGAGGTGTTGGCAACGGCGAGTGAGGAGCGATCGAAGAAGTTGATGACGCCGGCGAGGAAGAGCAGGGCAAGGGTGATGATCTGCTGACGACGGAGCGTGGCTGTGGCTGGTGTCATTTCGAGGACGGGGTACGTGCACTTGTACCACGGAGAGCCAAAGAGTTCGGAGTGTGGTGCTGCCTCTGAGCTTTGAGAAGCTCTAGAGGGAGACGACTATACTTCGGGGATGTTTGAGCGTGTGGGCGGAATGGTGCGGGTGGCGGCGGCCGTGGTGCTGTTGCCAGTGCTGCTGGTGGAGCAGGGATGGGCGTGGGGCGAAACGGGCCATCGCTTGATCAATCGGCTCGCTGCGGCGAATCTGCCATCGGACGTGCCGGAGTTTTTGCGAGACGCGGCTGCGCAAAACGCGATGGATTATCTAGGGCCGGAGCCGGATCGGTGGCGCAATGCAGCTGAGCCGGAGTTGAATGCGGCACAGGCGCCGGAACACTTCATTGACCTTGAATACGCGGACATGCTGCCAGTGCTGCCGAAGCGGCGGTATGACTACGTACGGGCGCTGGCAGTGTTGCAGAAGGATCATCCGGAGCTGCCGCTGAGTGTGGAGAAGGTGGGGCTGCAGCCCTATGTGACGCTTGAGGTGTGGGAGCGGCTGAAGGTGGATCTGCGGGAGTATCGGAAGCTGGTGGCGGCGAAGGGCGACACGAAGCCGGTCGAGCTGGCGATTGTGTATGACGCAGGATGGCTAGGCCACTATGTGGCGGACGGATCGATGCCGCTGCACACGTCAGTGAATTACAACGGGTGGACGATGGGACCGAACCCGAAGGGGTACACGACGTTGCATACGATCCATGCGGAGTTTGAGAGTGTGTACGTGACGGCGAACGTGAAGCCCGGCGATGTGCAGCCGATCGTCGAGGCGGCGAAGCCAAAGTTGATTGACGATGTGTGGGCGGGGTACATGGACTATTTGCACTACTCACATACGCTGGTGGAGCCGCTGTATGCGCTCGAGAAGACGGGAGCGTTTGCGGGCGTGGGCACGCCGGAGGGAAAGACGATGGTCGATGAGCGGCTGGCGGCGGGAGCGATCGAGCTGCGGGACCTGATCTTTACGGCGTGGGTGAAGAGCGCGGATCCAGTGCAGGAGTTCAAAGGCTAGTGCTGCGAGGAGGATGGGGACCACGGGCGATTGGCAGGCTGATCTGGCGCGGGAGCGTGGTGGTGACTCTGATCGTGCATGGGGTGGCGGAGTTGGCGGTGAAGCGACCGACTACGCGGGAGGACAGGGCGCGCTGGAATCAGCAGTTCTGCGGTCGTATCCTGCGCTGGCTCCGTATTCCGATTGTGGTTGAGGGATCCTTCCCTGAAAGGGGAACGGTGATCCTGAATCACGAGACTTATCTGGACATCACGGTGCTGGCATCGCTGCATCCGTGCGTGTTTGTGTCGAAGGCAGAGGTGAGTCGATGGCCAGTCGTGGGATGGATGACGAAGATGGCGGGAACGGTGTTTGTGGAGCGGGGCAAGGGGGGAAGTGCGGCCGCGGCGAGCGTAGGAATGCTGGCGGCGGCGACGGCGGGAGTGCCGGTGGTGTTCTTTCCCGAGGGGACGACGTCTGATGGTCGAAGTGCACTGCCGTTTCGGGGCGGACTGATTGCGGAGGCGCGAACGGCGGGTCTGCCGGTGACGGTGGGCGTGGTGCGGTACGCGGTGGCAGGGCCGCGAGGAGCGACGATCGAGGACGATGTGGCGTACTGGGGAGATCGTGGCCTGCTGGAGCATGTGGGACGATTTCTGACGCTTGAAGGGGTGCGCGTACAGGTGCGGTTTGCCGATGGCCCGGTGCGGTTTACGACGACAGAGCGGAAGGCAGCGGCGGCCGAGGCACGTGTGGCGATGCTCGAGTTGGCGGCGGGATCGCTTGCCGCTGCGACGACGATCCCGCCAAAGTAGATCCATTTGAAAGCTCGATGAGAGCTACTTCTGGGTTGAAGTCGGCAGGCTCAGGTAGAGCTTGCCGAGTGCGGTGAGCTGGCCCGAGGCGCCGAGCAAGCTATCGAAGTGCGGATCCGGGCTGACGCGACCGGTAAACCAGGCATAGCGAAAGACGTCGCTGCGACTTTCGCAGGTGTTCACCATGGAGGTCATCTGTGCCTCCTGCTTGGCGAGGGTGTCGATCTGCGCGCCGTCGTTCTGACTGTGCCAGTTGGCGAACTCGGTTACCCAGAAAGGCTTGCCGTATTTATCCAGCCGATTCAGCTGATCGGCCAGACCGTAGTCGTACCAGTGAAACCCGAGATAGTCGATGCGCGGCTGGCGACCGCTGTTGTCGCTTTCATAGGCGGAGTAGAAGGCATCGAGCCAAGCGACGGGATCGCCGTAGTTGGGCATGGTACCCCAGGTGATCTGCGGACCAACGAGTTTGACGTTGGCTTCGGTTGCGATCGCCTCGTACTGGGGCCAGAGCTGAGCGGCCTGCTGGGGCGTGAGGTATGCCTGGCCGCTGACGTTGGGTTCGTTCAGGACCAGCAGGTACTTGACCTGGGGGTTGGCCTTGAGGAAGGCTTCCACACTGCTGACGTTGAAGCTGCCGTTCCAGAGCATGGGGTAGAAGTCCATGGCGTACTGGGTGACGTAGTTGGTCGGGACTCCCTTGTTGGGCGCGGGACTCCAGTTGTACCACCAGCTCACGCCGGGAGCGAGGGCGGCTAGATCGGCGGGGGCGGCGAGATCGTAGGCGATCCCGCGCTTGGCACTCTTTGCTGCTGCGGTTACTGCCTCAGGATGCGCGGCTGCGATATCTGACGACTTGAGGGGTTGGGTGTCACTGCCACAGCCGACGAGCCCGAGCAGGGTCGCCAGAACGAGATGCGTACTTGCATTGCGTGTCATGATGATGCCTCCTAGCGTTCGCAGCTGCGAACGAAGTACAAGGTCACCTCATATCCAGAGACGTGGCAGGTCAGTGCAGTCGACAACTGATCGCAGATGTAGCAAGGAGTCATGACGTGGCGGCATGTGCCGATAATTGCCACATCGCAAAAGTATTCACACGAAGTATACAGATGCCGAGGTGTTCTGCAAGCGAGATGATTGGGAGCTGGCGATCAGCGTTCGGAGAGACTGTCGATGCGTGGCTGCTGCTCGGCGGTGATCTGAGGGATAAGGGCAGTGAGCAGTTGAGTGAAGTGCGTCCCAGCTCGATGACCTACGGCAAGGACTTCCTTATGGTCGATCGGGTCTGCGGTTACGCCCGCGGCGGGGTTGGTCACGAGCGAGATGCCGAGGACATCGAGTCCCATGTGGCGGGCGACGATCACCTCGTGCACGGTGGACATGCCGACGAGAGTTGCGCCGAGGGTGCGGAAGGCACGGATCTCAGCCGGGGTCTCAAAGGAGGGACCGAGGACGGCGAGGTAGATGCCTTCCGGCAGATCGAGCTGCTGTCGCTTCGCTTCAGCGTGGGCCAGGGTGCGGAGATGGGGAGAGTACGCGGCGGACATATCGAAGAAACGCTCAGCCGTTTCGGGACGCGTCGCAAAGCGGGGCTCGTTCGGACCAAGGGCGGCGTTGGTACCGGTGAGATTGATGTGATCGGCGATGAGCACGAGGGAGCCGGCAGGGTAGGCGGGATCGATGCCACCAGCGGCGTTGGTGATGATGAGCGACCGGCAGCCAAGCAGGGCGAGGACGCGGGTGGGAAAGACAACGTCCGCAATGGGATATCCCTCATACGCGTGAACGCGACCCTGCAAGACGGCGACGGGAGCGGCGGCGATGGTTCCCAGGATGAGCTGGCCTGCGTGACCGACCACGGTAGACACTGGAAAGTGGGGGATCTCTCGATACGGGATGGTGATGGCGTTCTCGACGTGGTGGGCGAAGTCACCTAGGCCCGAGCCAAGGATGATGCCAAGCCGCGGGTGCAGGTGCGGGGTCTGAGCACGAATGTAGTCCGCAGCGATGCTGGCGCGGGTGTACTGGTCGGGCGGTCGCTCTTCCATACGTGCTGCTTTCTCCAAAAAGGGGTTTCTCTGGCCTGAGTAGCCAACCTCCTCACGATATGCGAATCCTGCAGCTGTTTCCATTCATCTCAGGTCTGTTGTGTGCCGACGCGGTGTGCCCGAGGCATGACGCATCAGGATGAGGAGACGCGATGAACTTGACAGGAAATACGATTTTCATCACGGGCGGCGGTTCGGGAATCGGACGCGGTCTAGCAGAGGCGCTGCATGCGAAGGGAAACAAGGTGATTATCTCGGGGCGTCGAAAGGAAGTTCTGGAAGAGACGACCAAGGCGAATCCCGGGATGGAGTTTGTGGAGTTGAACATTGAGGATCCGGCCAGCGTTGCGCAAACGGCCAAGAAGCTGATTGCCGAGCATCCGAAGCTGAACGTGCTGATCAATAACGCAGGCATCATGAAACCAGATGGGGCGGCGGGGCCGGTTGAGGATGCCGTTGCGGCCTCGATCGTGACGACCAATTTCCTTGGGCCGATCCGGATGACCTCGGGCTTGATCGAACACCTGAAATCGCAACCTAACGCCGTTGTGATCAACGTGACCTCGGGTCTGGCGTTCACACCGATGGCTGCGACGGCAACGTACAGTGCGACCAAGGCGGCCCTGCATTCCTACAGCCTGTCGTTGCGCTACCTGCTTAAGGATACCCGGGTGAAGGTGCTGGAGCTGGCTCCGCCGTATGTGCAGACGGAGCTGATGGGAAGTCACCAGGCGAAGGATCCACGAGCGATGCCGCTCAAGGACTTCATCGACGAGACGATCACGATTCTCGGTACGGATGCTGATGAAGTTCTGGTTGAGAAGGTAGGGATGTTGCGGAACAATCCGGGCCCTGCGGAAGGCGAGTTTGTCACAAAGTTTAATGACATGATGTCTGGCGGGCAGTGAGCTCTTCACGCGTGAGAGACGGCGTCCTTTGCGGGCGCCGTTCCTCTTTGTACTTTAGCGAGGGAGAGAGGCTGCTGCGTTGAGCGCATCAAGAGCTGAGGTCTGAGAGCCGGCATTGAACGGGCCCGCCTGACTGGACCAGACGGTGTTGAAGCGATTGTCTGGGGTGCGGGCAAGGGACCAGATGGCGTCGGCGTTGGCGATGAGGAAGTGGGCAAAAGCGGGGTCGGGCGCGGTTGCCTGTAGCTGCATGAGATTGCGGGTGAAGATGCCTTTGAACTGGACGCCATCTTCGCCGCAGTTCGGTTCGCACGGGTCGTGCAGGATGCCTTGCGGGTCGGTGAGATGCGTGACGGTGGCTGTGGCGATGCGAGCTGCGGGCTGAAGCAGGGCGGGATCCTTTGCGGCGCGGCTGAGGGAGGCAAGGCCACCGAGGACGACACCCTGGTTGTAGGACCAGGTGGTACGGCCGTTGTTGTGGCAGGATGCATCGAGGCCGTCATTGATCAGGTTATCGGCGTTGATCATGCCGGAGGCGGAGAACCAGGTCCACTCGCGGGTGGCCCAGTCCAGGTAGCCGGCACGTTGCTTGCGGTGAGTGTGGAGGGCGAGTTTTGCGGCGACGTCGAGGAAGAGCTCGTTGGCGATGGCGTTTTTGTAGTGCCGGTCGCGCTTCCACCAGATGCCACCGCCACAGGTGGTGTCCCAGCTGGCGGCCATGTCGGCAAAGATGGTTTCGGAGGCGCGGAGATAGCGCTTGTCATGCGTGAGTTCGAAGGTGTCGATCCAGGCGAGGGCCCACCAACCTTCGTCATCGTAGAACTCGTTGAGGAAGTTGGGATGCTGATGACTGGCCTGCACGAAGGTGTTGGCCAGAGTGGCGCGGATGGTCTTGTCGCGCGCAAGGCGGGAGTCATCGGCGAGCGCGGTGATGGCGTTGGCGGAGTTCCACCAGCCGGTGGTGTTGAAGAGGCCGGTGTCGTGGTTGTAGAGCACGAGAAGTGAGACGGCGGCTGTGTGGGCGCGATCGCGAGGAGATGTGCGGTCCTGGACGTCGGCGGAGGCTGCGGATTGGGCGACGAGAAGAACCGGCGCGAGCAGAACGAAGACGCCGAGAAGAGAACGAAGGCGTTGCGCAGGTGGCATAACGATCATAGTGGCCTTTGTGGGTGCAGGGAGGACGATGGCGTGACTAACGGCCGCGGCGGAGAAAGAGATACAGCAAAAGAAGCACAAGAAGGAAGCCGAAGCTGCCGGGCCAGATAAACCAGCCTCCGCCAGAGGTGTACCCACCGACCAAGATGCAGCCGCTGAGGGGAATAGCAGCGAGAAGAGTGAAGGCGGCGAGGGCGAGATTTCGATGGAGAGGCATAGACCCTCATTCTAGTTCGACGGATGCACGATCAATGGAGAAGAAGACTGACAATTGAGGCACTCATGAGGTTGGCCACGGTGCCGGCGAGCATGGCGCGAAGACCGAGGCGAGCAAGGTCGTTACGACGGGCGGGGATGAGGGCGCTGATGCCGCCGATCTGGATGCCAATCGAGCTGAGATTGGCGAATCCGCAAAGAGCAAAGGTGGCGATTGAAAAGGTACGTGGGGCGATGGTGGATTTCTGTGCGCCGAGCTGCGTGAAAGCGATGAACTCGTTGAGGACAGCACGCGTGCCGAGGAGGTTGCCAATGGTGCGGGCGTCACGCCAGGGGATGCCGATGAGCCAAGCTACAGGAGCACCGACCACGCCGAGAATGGCGTTGAGGCTGCTGGGAAACGAGATCTCAAGCGAGCCGATGTGGTGCACGCCGAGGCCGTGATGGAGGCCGAGCATGATGGCGTTGGCGAGGCCGACGAGAGCGAGGAAGCTGATGAGCATGATGGCCACATTGAAGGCGAGCTGGCCGCCATCGATGGTGCCGCGGGCGATGGCGCCAAGGAGGTTTTCGTGGCGGTGCTGTTCGTCAGGCGGCATGATGACGGTCCCGGCGGTGGCGGGCTGTTCCGTCTCAGGGACGAGCATCTTGGCGACGAGGATGGTGCCGGGCGCAGTCATAATCACTGCGGAGAGGAGGTCCTGCGCGTTGATGCCGAAGGAGATGTAGGCGGCCATGATGCCGCCGGAGACGTGAGCCATGCCGGAGGTCATGATGCACATGAGCTCCGAGCGGGTGGCACCGGCGAGGAAAGGCCGGATGGTGAGCGGTGCTTCCGTCTGGCCCATGAAGATGCTTGCGGCGACGTTGGTGCTCTCAGCACCGGAGGTGCCCATGGTGCGAAACATGATCCAGGCGACGGCGCGGATGACGTACTGCATGAGGCCGATGTGGTAAAGGACTGCGAAGAAGGCACTGACAAAGATGATGGTGGGGAGAACGGCAAAGGCCAGGACGGCAAGGGGTGAGCCGGGCGTGCCGAGCGGACCGAAGACGAGCGAGGAGCCGTCGACCGAGTGGGCGAGCAAGGACGTGATAACGACGCTGGCGGAGTGCAGGATGCGCTGGCCGAGTGACCACTTGATGACCAGAAAAGCGAAGAAGATCTGCAAGCACAGACCCCACACGACGGTGCGCCAGCGAATAGCACGACGATCGGTTGAGGAGACGTAGGCGAGAGCGAGAAAGACGGCGAGGCCGAGAAGGCCGGTGAATCGAGCCAAGAGAACGCTCCCTGCCTGGAAGATGGAAACGGTGTGACAGAAGTGTAGCGGAGATGACCAGCCGAGGACGGTTTGGGTGTTGCGGGGGCGGCGAGGTGGTGACCATCGCAGCCCAGACGACTGCCTAAACAAACGATTGTCTAAACATCATCCTGCGTGTAGGCTGGATCGCCATGCGTGCTTCGGGGACTACAGCTGAACGAGACAAGACGGACGTTTCTCTGGGCGAACGGCGTGTCGAGCGATCCGTCGCGCTCGATGTGTTTCGCGGAATCTGTGTGGCCGGCATGATTCTGGTGACGGATCCGGGGACGTACTCGGCGGTGTATCCGCAGTTGCTGCATGCGACGTGGCATGGCGCCACGGCAGCGGACATGATCTTTCCGGGGTTCTTGTTTGCCGTTGGCGTTGCGATCCCGCTGGCGCTGGGATCACGGCTGCGGCGCGAGATGAGTGCTGGACGAGTGATGGCGGGCATCGCGCGACGAGCTGTGTTGCTGCTCTTTGTGGGACTGCTGCTAAATGCCTATCCCAGCTTTTCCTTGCGCGCGCTGCGGTTGCCAGGAGTGTTGCAGCGGATAGGACTCTGCTACTGCGTGAGCGCCTCATTGTGGCTGGGCTTGAGGACCTGGACCGGGCGAACCCGCCTCGTGGCGCTGGCACTGGTGGCGGCGGGGATCCTGGTGGGGTACGGAGTGGTGCTGCTGGTCGTTCCGGTACCCGGCTACGGAGCCGGACATCTGGATACGCTGCGCAGCATGCCGGCGTACCTGGATCGTGCGGTGTTTACGACAGCGCACCTTTGGCCTTACGGTGTCACGCCGGGGGTGGGGGTGACGTTTGATCCGGAGGGATTGTTGTCCACCCTGCCAGCGATTACGTCAACGTTGCTGGGGGTCCTGGCCGGTGAGATGCTGCTCGCTGAGGCTCCAAGGCTGGAGTCACGACGGCAGAAACAATGGATCGCAGCGGCAACTCTTGGCGTGCTCCTGATCGGACTCGGGCTCGTGCTCGATCCAGTAATGCCCGTTATTAAGAAGCTCTGGACGCCAAGCTTTGCGCTTTTGAGTTCTGGTATTTCGCTGCTGGTGTTCCTGTTCTGTCATTGGCTGATAGACGTTCGACGTGTGCGCCTCGGACTTACGGTGCCGATGGTGTTTGGCACAAATGCGATCGTGGCGTTTGCAATCAGCGGTGTCTTAACGGCAACGTTGGAGCTGTTGCGGACTGGAGGAGAGAGCTGGCACGCATGGGGGTACCAGCATCTGTTCCTGCCGTGGCTCTCACCAGTGCATGCCTCTCTGCTGTACGCACTCGTGATTGTGGGGCTGAATTGTGGCATCGTGGGGGAACTGTATCGCCGCCGGGTGTTTCTGAGGCTGTAGCTTGACGGCGAGCGATTCAGAGGGTGTCCAACACATCGCCTGCACGGGCGCGGATGCTTGAGAAGTCAGTCAGAGCGACGACGGTCGATTCCACAAACATATTGCTGACGAAGACGTTGGCGGATTTGGTGTAGGGAAAGCGGAAGATGTCTGGCACGAAGAACGAGACGGCGGCGAAGGCCGCGTCCAGCTTGCCGTGGGTCTCAAAGGAGATCACAGGCTTAATGCCAAGGGGATAGTCGGTGAGGAGGGATTGCACGAGGACGATGCTACCGGTGGTGAGCGCGCCGGCGGCGGCGCGCTTGTTGGACTTGAGCAGGATAAAGCCGAGCGTGAGAAAGAAGGCTGCGTGACAGTAGTCAATGATGCCGTGCGTGCGGGCGTTGATGATCTTCGGGATCAACTTCTTGTTGACAGGGATGAGATTCGAGATGTCAGTGGACATGAGGTGCTCCTAGGTGCGCTTTACGCGGGTGCACGTGCTGAGTTCGTGATGAGAGGTGGAAGCGCAGCGATCGATACGCTAAAGGAACTTTTACTCGGGTGAACAACTCGTAATGTGCGACCGACATAACAACAGCTGAGGCTGATTCGTCAGGCCGATAAGACGACTGCGCCGATGCGGGAGATGTCCTGTTTGGGAACGAAGGCGTGTCACTGAAGAGTGCTGCGTATTATCGAAACAGGGATCAGTTCAGAGCGATAAAAGGTTTGCTAGAAGAGCAGTACGGCGACGCGGCCTGAAGTGAAGCCGGTCGTTCCTTGACCGCTGCTTCCGCAGGCGCCTACGGCTGCGGCGCGGTAAATGACTTGTCTAAGCTGATCGAGAAGGACGTTTGGAAGATGCTGTGTGTCGCCTTCCCATTGAACGATGAGACGAGCGTCTTCGGCCGATGTCGCGTGCTGCTGACAAGCGCTGCGGGCGGCCGCTGAAGAGACAACAGAGGTGAGGCCCTGACTGCGGAGAAGCGCGATGATCTGGGCTTCGAGGCCATCTTGCGAGAGGCCAGGGCTGGTATGGGCAAAGTCCTGAACGGCGTAAAGAACGCCGTCCTGCTCGAGGACGCCAATACCAACAGCGTCGAGATGCGGATCGAGAAGATTGGCACGGTGGATGGCCGTGCTCATCCAGAGCTGCTCGATTGCGGCGGGTGAGGTGCGGCCGCGAGCAAGATTTTCAGAGATGGTGCTGAAGTGGGCGCCAGCCTGTGCGGCACGGGTAATGAGATCGAGTTCGCCCGGGTATTGATGCTCGAGCGCCGACGGAATGCGGATGATGCGCGCGGCATGGATGCGCGCGGCGACGGCAAGGGCAGGGTCCCAGGAGAGAGACAGAAGATGGTGCTCTGCGCGGATCTGGTTAGTAAGTGCGAAGAGGAGTCGTTCAGCACCTGGATCGGGGGTCTGTGCGGGAGCAGGTAAGCCGAGAAGGGCGAAGGCGAGCAGAAGGATTGTCCATCGTTTGGCCATTGCGTTCGCCCCTCCGCGGTTCACCTGGAGAAGAAGACACGGAGTGCGGGCAAAAGTTCGCAAGAGCGAAAGATCTGTTTTTTAACGGACGATGACGTCAGATGTCCGAGCTTGTGAGGACCTCAAGGATGAGCGGACGAGCTGGGGGCGGGGTAGGGGAAATGTGCAGGGTTTCGCAAAGCATGGCTTCAGGCTCAGCGAGAAGAGTGGAGTCTTCCGCGAAGACTGTGAGGAGAGGCTGACCGATTTCAACGTGGTCTCCGAGTTTGCTATGCATCTCGATGCCAGCGTGGGCGCTGACGGGAGCGCCTAGGGAGGTGCGTCCGGCGCCGAGACGCTGGACGGCCCAGCCAATTTGTTTGCAGTCCATGCTGCTGAGATAGCCGGCTTGCGAGGCGGTGAGGGTGCGTGTAGCAGAGGGTCGGTGCTGCTGGAAGGGCTGAGTGAAGACAGAGATGTCGCCGCCCTGGGCTTCGACGATGCGAAGCCAGGCCTGGTAGGCGGAGCCGTCCAACAGGAGCTGCCCTGCGAGCTGCGCACCGGCCGCGGGTGACTCGGAGCGGCCGGCGAGGTGAAGCATGTAGCCGGCGAGGGCGAGCGAGAGCTCGACGAGATTGTGGCTGAGCGGATGGGGATTGCCCTGCAGAATCTCGACGCACTCGGCGACTTCGATCCAGTTGCCGGCGCAGCGACCCAGGGGCTCGTCCATGCGGGTGAGCAGAGCGACGGTTTCAGTGCCGGCGCGGGTGCCGGTTTCGACCATGAGGCGAGCGAGTTGACGAGCCTGATCGATGGATGGAAGGAAGGCGCCAGAGCCAACCTTCACATCGAGGATGAGAGCGTTGAGAGACTCGGCGAGCTTTTTGCTCATGATGCTGGCCGTGATGAGGAAGGGCGACTCCACCGTGCCGGTGTGATCGCGCATGGCGTACAGAAGGCGATCCGCGGGGACAAGGGTGGGAGTCTGGCCGATGAGGGCGGCACCGCAATGGCGGAGGACCTCGGCAAAGCGATCGAGGGAGAGCTGGGTATCGAAGCTGGGGATGGTCTCGAGCTTGTCGAGGGTGCCGCCGGTGTGGCCGAGGCTGCGGCCCGAGATCATAGGGACGCACACGCCGGGAACGCCGGTGGGTGTGGGATGGGTGAGACCCGCCGCGGCGACGATCGGCGCGATGAGAAGCGAGGTGGAATCGCCGACGCCGCCGGTGGAGTGCTTGTCGACGCAGAAGACGGAGGCGGCGGGGTCCAGGGTGGAGGGGTTGAAGACCTCCCCCGAGAAGCGCATGGCGTTTGTGAGCGTGGCGAGCTCGCGGGGGCTGAGGCCGTGCTGGTAGATGGCCATGAGCAGGGCACCGAGCTGCGCGTCGGAGATCGGAGCGGGGACCGGAGCGGGGACGGACGATGAGTCCCCATGGACGATGCCGGGGCTTGCCTGGAGGGCGACGACGGAGTCTACGAGGAAGTGGAGCTGACGGTCGCTGAGCTCCCCGCCATGGCGCTTGGTGAGGATGAGGTCGAGGGCGTGAAGAGGTTGATCGGGCATGCGAGCGGCTCCCTAGAGCGGCGCGAGACGGAAGGCGGCGGGAAGGAGGTCCGCGAGCGTGGCGCGCTGCGCTGCCACGGCCCCGGCGGGATCGAGACCTGGGTAGAGAACCGTCACCAGAGTGGGGTCGGGGCTGAACTCGAGCAGGGTCTGGCGGCAGGCGCCGCAGGGCATGGAGGCAGCGTTATTCAGGTTGGCGATGGCGACGGCAAGAAGACGGATGCCGGGGCCAAGGTGGGTGACGGCGTTGGCGATGGCGGCCTGCTCCGCACAGGTGGTGAGGCGGTAGCTGGCGTTCTCCACGTTGCAGCCGGTGACGACTTGCTCGGTATGCGGTGGGGCGAGCAGAAGGGCGGCGCCGACGCGGAAGCGGCTGTAGGGCGCATAGGCATTGGCCGCAGCGGCGAGCGCTTGGTGGCGGAGATCGGCGAGGCGATGGGGAAGCAGTGGCTGCGAGCTCGCGTCTGACATGCTGGGATGACGGTACGCGGGCGGGCGGGCGGAAGCAAACAGGGGATCAACAAGGGAGGAAGTCCGGGCTGGCCGGATCGGCGGCAAAGGCGTTATGGTCGCGTGGGGTTCGCGCATTCCGTGAAGTGGCGTCAGTAGCCCCATGGCAACGAAGTAGAGGATGAGGTGCTCCGTGCGTTTCCGTGGCCGAACTTGACACGGTATCAATCAGGCGAGGGTGCCTGCGTGATGGTTCGAAGCGGGCCGACGCGGACCGCTGCGATTTGAAATACTGGAATCGAGGGAAGGCATGAGCAGAACGCCCACAACGACGAAGGACGGTGCCACACCTCGGAGGCAGAGAGGTCTGAAGGCGAAGGCGGAGCTGCAGGGCGACGCGGAGGTTCGAACGGAGATCTCCCGCGCCGGTCTCGAAGCCGCGGGAGTGGCCAAGGACCCCGGAGCACGGGCCCTGGCCGCAGACGCTGCACTCGGGCTGTTTCACCCGATCACGGCGAAGTGGTTTCGAGCGGTATTTGACGGGCCGACGGCGCCGCAGATCGAGGGATGGCCGGCGATCGCGCGCGGTGAATCGACGCTGATCCTGGCACCTACCGGGACGGGCAAGACATTGACGGCATTTCTGTGGTGTCTCGACCAACTGATGCTGCAGACGTCACCAGGGGCTGAGGAAGGCTGCCGGGTGTTGTACCTTTCACCGCTCAAGGCGTTAGCGGCCGATGTGGAGCGCAACCTGCGATCGCCACTGGCTGGCATTGCGAATATGGCGAAGCGCGACGGGGTAGCGGTGCGGATGCCGGAGATCAGCGTGCGCACGGGGGATACGCCACAGAAGGAGCGAGCACGCTTCCGCAAGCACCCCGGCGACATCCTGATTACGACACCGGAGAGCTTGTATCTGCTGCTGACGAGTGAGGCGGGAGAGTCGCTGCGGTCGGTAGAGACGGTGATCATCGATGAGATCCATGCGCTGGTGCCATCGAAGCGCGGGGCGCACATGGCGTTGTCGCTGGAGCGGCTTGAGGCGCTGTGTGGGCGGCGGGTGCAGCGGATTGGGCTGAGCGCGACACAGCGTCCGCTCGAGGAGGTGGCGCGGTTTCTGGGCGGGGCTGAGGGCGCGGGTGATGGGACGCAAGATGAGCAGCGGGTTCTGGGGGCTGGAGAGAGTGACGGGGCGAAGGCGCCCGACGTAGCGGTCGTGGTTGCGGAGCTTGGGCCGGGCGATGCGCCGCTCGAAGAAGGAACGACGGCGGTTGATGAAGCGGCCGTGGATGCCGGGTTGATGGCGGTGGCGGGTGGCGGCGCGGTGAGTGTTGCGGAGGCCGAGGCGAAGGCGGACGCGGCGAGTGGGGTGCGGTACCGTCCGGTGACGGTGGTGAATGCAGGCGCGCGCAAGGTGCTGGAGCTGCGGGTGGAGGTTCCGGTCGAGGACATGGCGCGGTTGGGCGAGATCCAGGACCTGCCGAGCGGGCCGGCGAGCCAGGGGCCGAAGCGGACGTCGATCTGGCAGTCGATTCATCCGCGGCTGCTCGAGATCATTCGTGGGCGCACATCGACGCTGGTGTTTGTGAATGCGCGGCGGGTAGCGGAGCGGTTGGCAGGGGCGCTGAATGAGCTGGCGGGCGAGCCGATTGCGCGAGCGCATCATGGGTCGCTGGCGGCAGCGCAAAGGACGGAGATCGAGGAGCTGCTGAAGGCAGGGAAGATCCGGGCGCTGGTGTGTACCTCGTCGCTGGAGCTGGGCATCGACATGGGCGCGGTGGATCTGGTGATCCAGATTGAGGCGCCGCCGAGTGTGGCAAGTGGGATGCAGCGGATCGGGCGCGCCGGGCACCAGGTGGGCGCGCCGTCGACGGGCATTATTTTCCCGAAGTATCGAGCGGATCTGATTGCGTGCGCGGCGGTTACAAAAGCGATGCACGAAGGGCATGTGGAGTCGACGCGGTTTCTGCGCAATCCGCTGGATGTGCTGGCGCAGCAGATGGTGGCAGTGATTGCGCACCCGCCGCTGGGGGTGGCGGATGCGGAGCGGCGGTCGAAGCGGGCGGATGAGGAGGCGATGAGCCCGGGAATCGGCTACGACGCGCTGCTGGGGCTGGTGCGGAGTGCGGCGCCGTTTGCGGGGTTGAGTGTGGCGGTGTTTGAGGGCGTGCTGGATATGCTGGCGGGGCGGTATCCGTCCGACGAGTTTGCGGAGCTGCGACCACGGGTGACGTGGGATCGCCAACGGAACTGGATTACGCCGCGCGGGGGCGTGAAGAAGATCGCGATTCTGAATGGAGGGACGATTCCGGACCGCGGGACCTACGGCGTGTTTCTGGCGGGGCAGCACGCGAAGCCGATCCGCGTGGGTGAGCTCGATGAGGAGATGGTGTTTGAGCAGCGGACGGGCGACACGTTCATTCTGGGGGCGTCGACGTGGCGGGTGGAGGAGATCACGCATGATCGTGTGCTGGTGAGTCCGGCGCCGGGAGATGCGGGCAAGATGCCGTTCTGGCACGGGGACCAGGCGGGGCGGCCGATCGAGTTTGGACGCAGGATCGGCGCGCTCGTGCGGGAGCTGCGCGAGGCGCCGCGAAGTGTGGCGCTGACCACGCTGATGAAGGCCCATGACCTGGAGCAGGGTGCGGCGGAGAATGCGCTGCGCTACCTGGCGGACCAGGAGCTGGCGAGCGGATATGTGCCGGATGACAGAACCATTGTGATCGAGCGGGTGCGGGATGAGCTGGGCGACTGGCGGGTGTGCTGCCTGACGCCATTTGGCAGCCGGATCCATGCGCCGTGGGCGATGGCGGTGACGGCAAAGCTGCGGGCGAACGGTGGGCAAGAGGTGGAGACGATGTGGAGCGAGGATGGCTTCTGCCTGCGCTTCCCGGAGTCTGAGGCGCCACCGGAGGTGGAGGCGTTGCTGCTGGAGCCGGAAGAGGCGGCGGAGCTGGTGCTGCGGCAGCTGGGATCGACGGCGCTGTTTGCGGCGAAGTTCCGTGAGAGTGCGGCGCGGGCGTTGCTGCTTCCAAGGCGAAGGGCGGATGGGCGGACGCCGCTGTGGCAGCAGCGGAAGCGATCGTACGATCTGCTGGGTGTGGCGAGCCGGTACCCGGCGTTCCCGATTCTGCTTGAGGCATACCGCGAGTGCCTGCGGGACGTGTTTGATATGCCGGCGCTGATGGAGACGCTGCGGGCGGTAAGCAATCGATCACTGCGGGTGCATACGGTGGACTCGCGCACGCCGAGTCCCTTTGCGAGTGCGCTGCTGTTCAGCTACGTGGCGAACTACATCTACGACGGGGATGCGCCGCTGGCGGAACGGCGAGCGCAGGCGTTGTCGATCGACCAGGATCAGCTGCGCGAGCTGATGGGCGATGCGGATCTGCGCGAGTTGCTGGATCTGCATGCGATCGAGGAGACAGAGGAGCAGCTGCAGTGCCTGGCGGATGGGTACAAGGCACGATCCATGGATGGCGTGCACGATCTGCTGCTGCGGCTGGGAGATCTGACGCGGGCGGAGCTGCGGGCGCGATCGACGACGGACGAGGTGGCGGAGAGTGCGGATCGGCTGATCAAGGCGCGACGGGTGCTCGAGGTGGGTGTGGCGGGCGAGCGGCGGCTGATTGCGGTGGAGGATGCGGCTCGGTTTCGCGACGCGGTGGGGGTGCCGCTGCCGCCGGGGCTGCCGACGGCGTTTCTGACCAGCGTGCCGGATGCGCTGCTGGATGTGGTGCGGCGGTTCGCCAGGACGCACGGACCATTTGTCACCAGAGAGGTCGCGGAACGATACTCGCTGCCGACCGAGAGCGTCGAAGCGGTGCTGCAGCGGCTGGTGGGATTGGGACGAGTGCAGGAAGGCGGGTTCCGGCCGGGTGGGCTGAACCGGGAGTGGATCGAGGTGGAGGTGCTGCGGGCGGTGCGGCGGAAGTCGCTGGCCCGGCTCAGAAAAGAGGTGGAGCCGGTCGCGCAGCGGGTGCTGGCGCGGCTGTTTACACGGTGGCAGGGAGTGGTGACGCCGCGGCGCGGGCTCGATGCTCTGCTGGATGTGATTGAGAACCTGCAAGGGGCGCCGCTGCCCGCGTCGATCGTGGAGACGGAGATCCTGCCGTCGCGGGTGCTGGGATATCGAGCGGCGGATCTGGACACACTGATTGCGGCGGGGGAGGTGGTGTGGGTCGGGCTCGAGCCGTTGGGGGAGCGGGACGGGCGGATCGGGTTGTACCTGGCGGAGAAGCTGCCGGTGTTATGGCCGCCGGTTCGTTCCGCAGAGGCGGAGCCGATCTCCGCGAAGGAGGAGGAGGTGCTGGCTTACCTGCGAGCGCGAGGGGCATCGTTCTTCCAGGAGCTGCATGACGGGATCGGCGGCGGGTATCCGGGGGAGACGATCGAGGCGATGTGGAGCCTGGTGTGGCGCGGCATGCTGACGAACGATGGGATGTCCGCGCTGCGGGCGTATGGAGCGCGGGCGACCTCAACGACGGCGAAGAATGGGCGTCCGGCAGCACGGCGGGTGCACAACCAGGGGGGATTTCGCAGCCGGCGAACAACGCCGCCAACGGTGCAGGGGCGATGGGCGATCCAGGCGAATGCCTTTGTAACCGATGAGGATCGAGCGAAGCGCATGACGGAGTGGAGCTTGGCCGAGGCGCACCAGCTGCTGGCGCGGTACGGTGTAGTGTTTCGCGAGACGGCGCATGCGGAGGGACTGGTGGGTGGCTTCTCGGCGGTGTACGACGTGCTGAAGGCGATGGAAGAGAGTGGCAAGATCCGGCGAGGATTCTTTGCAGCGGACCTAGGGGCGACGCAGTTTGCGATGCCGGCGGCGGTCGACCTGCTGCGGTCGTTACGGTCGGGGGCGAACGAGGACGAGGCGGAGATGGTGCAGCTGGCGGCGACCGATCCGGCGAACCCGTATGGGGCGCTGCTGAAGTGGCCGGCGGCGCCGGATGCGAGCTCGTCGCTGCAGCGGAGTGTGGGAGCGCGGGTGATTCTGTGCGATGGCGCGCTGGTGGCATATCTGCGCCGAGGAAATCCGAATCTGCAGGTGTGGCTGCCGGAGGAGGAGCCGGCACGGGGGCAGGTGGCGCGTGCGCTGGCGGAGTTCCTGGTGACGCGGGTGCAGGGGCAGGAGGGTGTGACGTCGGCGAGTGATGCGAGCTCGCGGGTGGGGATGCTGGTGGCGTCGATCAATGGAGTGGCGGTGGCGGAGAGTCCGCTGGCGCGGTATCTGCTGGATGCAGGGTTTCAGGCGGGGGCGATGGGGTTCAACGTGCGGCGAAATCTGCCGGCGCTGCCGAGTGGAAGGTTAGGAGCGAGGCCGAATGCCTGAAGGGGACACAATCTATCGGGCGGCGCGTGCGTTAGGGAAGGCGTTGACGGGGAAGGTCGTGACGGGATTTGAGACGAACCTGGCGCCGATTGCACGGGTGAATGATGACTCACCGGTGGTGGGGCGGGTGGTGGAGAAGGTGGAGTCGCGAGGGAAGTGGTGCCTGGTGTGGTTCTCGGGCGACCTGATCCTGGTGACGCACATGCTGATGAGCGGGTCGTGGCACATCTATCGGACGGGCGAGAAGTGGTGGATGGGGAAGAGCCGGATGCGGGTGGCGGTGAAGGTTGAGGGGTGGGAGGCTGTGGCGTTCAACGTGCCGATCGTGGAGTTTCATACGGCGCGCAGTTTGGAACGAAGCAGCCAGGTGCCGAAGCTGGGGCCGGATATGTTGTCGGACGAGTTCACGGTAGAGGGTGGGATGGCGCGGCTGGAGGCGTATGGGGTGGAGCATCCGGAGGCGGAGATCGCGGTGGTGCTCTTGAACCAGCGGGTGCTGGCGGGGCTGGGGAATGTGTACAAGAGCGAGGTGGCGTTTGCGGCGGGGGTGAATCCGTTCCGGGCGATGCGGACGATCACGGCGCGGGAGCGGGAGATCATGGTCGACAAGAGCCAGCAGTGGTTGAAGGCGAATGTGCTGGATGGGTCGGGCGACGGGATTGTGACGTATTCGGGAAATCGGCGGACGACGCACTCGATGCGGCGGGAGGACCGGCTGTGGGTGTACGGGCGGCAGGGGCAGGAGTGCCGGCGGTGCGGGGCGACGGTGATGATGCGGAAGCAGGGCGAGCAGGCGCGGTCGACGTACTGGTGTCCAAGCTGCCAGCCGTGGGTGCCGAGTGAGGGGCAGAGCCCGGTGGCTCCGGTGGGCGGCGAGTTCGGGAGCCGGCGGCGGAAGGTCGGGTGTTAGTACCCTCCCCTCTCATCGTTTAGGTCCTAAAATCTTGAGCGCACATGGGTTAGGTCTGGATCACGGGGATAATGCTCCCTGGTGATCCTCGCTGCTTGCTGCGATCTATTGTAGAGGGCGGGTGGGGGTAAGTGTGCCACGGATCCCCGTGCGTCGAGGGAGGTGCGAGACGAGGCGGGGCGGGCGAAGGAGAGAGGGTAGCGAGTGGATTCTGCTTATGCATCCCTGACTCGGGTGGTTATCACTCGCACCGACTGCGTGATCCGCCTTCAACTCCTCGCCTACCACATCGCCGCCGGCCGAAGCTGCAATGTCGACCAAGGCAGAAGCCTCGCCCGAAGCGGTACAGTGGGGTAGCGGTGACTTGACAACGAAAGGCTAAATGGCAGAGACGACTAGCAATAAAACGTACTACTTTACAGATTCTTTCATCGTCGCCCCGGAGTCATTAGCCTTCCTGTATGAGCACTTGAAAGAACCACCCTGGAGTCTTCGGACTCGCGTGGACTTCTTGGATGGAGATGAAACTAACTTTATTAGTAGGGAACTACTCGAGTTATGGCCGACACTCGACCTGCCGAAGGTGAAGATGATAGTCGTGTTCGTCTCGGCGGAGAGCACTTCAGGATTCTTCCAGTTCGTTAACGTCAATAAAGCGTCACTGATGCAGATCTACGTACCTTCTTGGCTGCACATAGAGTCCAGTCGCCCAGAGGATATCTTCCTCTTAAGAGGACTTCGGGATGCGCTAGAAGAATCCTTTGGAGCAAAGAGTTATTTTTCGAAGGTGCCTCACATCCTTGCACGTGGGAAGTTGACATCGGCTCAATTCAAAATCCCCACGGCTAGCCAATTAGAGGTCTCACTCCCGGTCAAATCTACCAATCCCAGAAGTACGAAGCCTTTAGCGTCTGATGCTGCCGAAGAACCACGAGGAAGATCAGTATTAGCTGACCGCAAATGGCTAATAGGAGCAATCATCGCTGTCGTTACGCTGGGCGTTTCCATTTATTTCGGGGAACGTCAGTCGAGTAGTTCTGAAAGTCAAGCCAGAGGTCAAAATACTGCTGTATTTACCTTCAAGAAATTGCCTGCAGACTACAGCGCCTCGAAGCCGCAAGAATACTTATCCAAGGGCGTGACCCCATTCGATGCCCTCATAACGAACGTCGGGAAGGCGACCGCCACGAATGTGGCCGTCCGTTGTGGCTTCGCTGAAGAACATGGGCCCTACGCTCAACTTGGGACAATCTCATCTGACGGAGGTCATGTTGAAATACACTCCCAGCTTTCTGATCCACACATTGACCTCCTACACAGCGGCGACTCCGCATGCTATTCGCCAATCTTCCTCATTTACGACGACTGGTCGGGGCATAAGTTTGTTCGCTTCGATGTCGTTGGGAATGCGATTCCAGCGAACGATTGAGAGTGGTAGGCCAAGCAAGAAAGCTGGTGGCCCACCCGCCACTAAACCCGACGATTCACGATGTCTGTGACTTTTTTTTCCGCGGTCTCAACGCGAGTGGTGAGACGTAAGAAGCCCGGAAAACCCGCCTTAGAGTTATGGCGAACCGATCGTAAGTCCTCTCAACTTGCCGAGCAATGCAGCTAGCCTAAAGATCTAGTCAGTCTAAGCTGCTGCTTCGCTCGGGCGCAGCTTCCGTCGAAGGCATCTTCCTGTCCCGCGCGGCTTCTTCGTAGCGCTCAGGCGTAATCCACGCCAGGGCAGGTCCATACCCCGTTTCCACTCCTACGACTTCGTACTGATTCGTCTTCCAAACCCCTAGTGTGGCGTCGCTGTTTCTTCCGTTCGCGGGTCCGAATTTGGCGATGATGTCAGAGAGCACTTCGGTCCAGTCACCCGCCAGCATAACCTTCAGCGACACCAGCCTTCCTGAATCAAAACTGATCTCGCCGTCTAGATCTCGACAGAACATCTCCTTGCTCACAGCTTTGCCGGCATCGCGGCAATCGAGCGTAAGCGAGCTTGAAGGGTTGTCGTGCATGCGCCACATGTCTGCGCAGGGATTGAAGACCGTCTTCCGCTGCTTTCGGATGAGGTCGAGCCGCTTCTCATTGGCACATGCGTCAAAACGCTCCTTCAGCAGCGGTGCTTTCGCAAGGAACTCCTGCCACGTCTCGCCAAGCTGGTGACCCTTGACAGTAGCTGTCTGTCTGGCGACTACCACGTGCACTGGAACGTCGTTCACCTCTAGTGAATCAAGCATCCGGTAAACAGGAGTGAAACGCCCCTCGAGCTGGTTGACACTCTCATTACGGGCTTTCAACATTTCCGGACGCGTCAGAAGCAGGTAGGTCAGCGTGGAGTTTGTGACGTTGGCTGTGGAAGCCGCAACCGCCTCGGAATGCGCTTTGTTGTCGTAAGTCGTCGAAGTTTCCGTTCCTCGCCCACTCTCGCTCGTCACAGTGGTCGTACAGGAATCATCCCCTTTGGGACACTGCGCTACGCCTATGCTCGAACATACGACAATTAAGACGGCCAGCAATCTAGCCTTCACAAAGGACTCCTCGGAGTATTTGTGCATTGTTGCAGATTGAGGTGCGACAAGAGGTCGGAATCTTCGGGGCTATTGTGGAGGTGGGTTGGGGGGTTGGGGTTGTTTGGATT
Organism: uncultured Acidobacteriaceae bacterium; assembly: GCA_964235665.1. Classification (GTDB taxonomy): domain Bacteria; phylum Acidobacteriota; class Terriglobia; order Terriglobales; family Acidobacteriaceae; genus Edaphobacter. The sequence continues at coordinate 616,621 of CAXSAY010000002.1, read as the reverse complement.
TGTCGTCGCTGGTGCCGAAGAGGCGGCCGAAGAAGCCCTTTTTCTTTTTGGGGGTGCCGTCGGGGTTGAGGTCGTTGGGGTTGGGGTCGCCGGGGTTGGCGGGGGCGGCGAGCGAGGGGTTGGGGCCGCCGCCGGGGTTGTTGGCGGGTTCGGGGTGGGCGTAGGGGCTGGGCGAGTTCGAGAAGATGCGGGTGATGAAGTTGCCGGGGCTCTCGTTCATGGTGGCGCAGGTGTTCTGGGGGACGGTGCCGTCGAGGAAGGCGGCGGTGTAGCTGTCGGGGCAGGAGGCGTCGGCGAGGAGGTTCGAGGTCTTGTCGAGGCGGACGATCTGGACGCCGGCGGGGGCGACGAAGCTCTTCATGTCGGAGTACTGCGGGAGCTTCTGGGCGCGCTTCATGAACTCGCCCCAGATGGGGGCGGCGGCGGTGGCGCCCTGCATTTTGACGTCGGTGTAGTCGTCGTTGCCGATCCAGATGACGCAGAGGAGGTTCGAGGAGTAGGCGGCGAACCAGACGTCGTGCGAGGTGCCGGTCTTGCCGGCAGCGGGGTAGGGGAAGCCGCGGGAGCGGGCGGCGGCGCCGGTGCCGAAGGCCATGACGTTTTCGAGCAGGGACTGGGTGAGGAAGGCGGCGCGGGGATCCATGACCTGCTGGGCCTGCGGGGTGAAGTCGGTGACGATGTCGCCGTTGGTGTTGCGGACGCTGGCGAGCATCCAGGGCTTGAGGTGGACGCCGCCGTTGGCGAAGACGGTGTAGGCGCCGGCCATGTCGAGCGGGGTGGCGTCATAAGAGCCGAGGGCGACGGAGGGGGTGCCCTGGGCGGCGGTGATGCCGGAGGCACGGGCGAGGGCGGCTACGTTCTCAAACCCGACCTGCTGGCCGAGCGAGACGGTGGCGGCGTTGAGGGAGTGGGCGAGGGCGTAGACGGCGGTGACTTGGCCCTTGAAGCCGGAGAGCTTGTTTTGGGGATTGTAGGTTTTGCGGCCGTTGTCGTAGGTGAAGGTGGTGGACTCGTCGTTGAGTTGGGTGACGGCGGTGAAGGGGCCTCCGTCGCCGAGGGCGGTGCCGTTGAGGGACGAGTTGTAGGCGGCGGCGTAGACAAAGGGCTTGAAGATGGAGCCGGTGGGGCGTTTGGCGACGGCGTGATCGTACTGGGAGGCGTTGTAGTTGCGGCCGCCGACGAGGGCGAGGACCTGGCCGGTGTGGGGGTTGAGGGCGACGAGGGCGACCTGGGGCGGGGCGGAGGAGTCACCGTTGCCGCGCTTGCGCTTTTCGATGATGGAATCGACGTTGCGCATGCCGATCTCGACGGCCTCGGAGGCGACGCGCTGGAGCTCGGGATCAAGCGAGGTGTAGATGCGGAGGGAGTCGTGGGCCTGCTCCTGCTCGCCGAGACGCCCGTTGAGCTGGTCGTGGACGAGATCGACGAAGTAAGGAGCTTCGCTGGCGTCGACGTTCTGCGGGGCGAGATGGAGGGGCTCGGCGGAGGCGGTGCGGGCCTGCGCGGGGGTGATGTCGCCGGTCTCGACCATGGCGTTAAGGACGACGTTGCGACGTTCGACGGCACGCTCGGGGTGGCGGTAGGGATTGAGGCGGCTGGGGCTCTGGACCATGCCGGCGAGCAGGGCGAATTGCGAGAGATCGAGCTGGCGGAGGTCTTTGCCGAAGTAGGCCTGGGCGGCCTCGCCGAAGCCATTGACGGCGAAGGAGCCGCGCTGGCCGAGGCTGATCTGGTTGGCATACATCTCGAAGATCTGCTGCTTGGTGAAGCGGTTCTCGAGATGGAAGGTGATGAGGATCTCGATGAGCTTGCGCTTGAGGCGGCGCTCCGGCGAGAGAAAGATGCCGCGCGAGAGCTGCATGGTGAGGGTGGAGCCGCCGCCCGAGAAGCGGCGGTCGCCGCGGAGATCGTGCCAGGCCCAGCCGAGCATGGAGTGGTAGTCGACGCCGCCGTGCTCGAAGAAGCGACGGTCTTCGATGGAGGTGACGGCCTGGACGAGCTGGTGGGGGATCTCGTTGAAGGTGACGAGGCGGCGCTTGGTGCGGTTCTTGTCTTCAGAGAGGGCGGTGATGAGCTGCGGCTCTAGCTGGTAGGCGGCGAGCTGGGCACCGTTCTCCGCGGTGATGGACTGGACGGTACCGCCGGTGGTGACGATGGTGGCGCCATCGGTGGAGTGGTAGGACTGCGGGCCGGGCTTGATGAAGATGGTGTTTGGGTCGCGGAGCTCGTAGGTGCCGAGCTGAGAGTTGGCGGCGTAGCCGGCGCGGCGGAGATCGACGGCGATCTCGTCGGCGGTGAGCACCTGGCCGGAGCGGACCTCGCGAGGGGCGGCGTAGATCTGCGCGACGGGGGCGAAGAGCGGGCCGGCGGCAAGGCGATCGTCGACGACGGTCTTGTAGTGCCGGTAGCTGTAGACGCTGAAGAGGGCGGTGACGACGAGGGCGGCGACGACGAGGAGCAGAACGAGGCGGACAAGGGGATGGCTGAGCAGGGACAGACGGCGAGCGGGTGCTTCGCCTGCGGTGCGGGCCCCATCGTTGCGGCTCCGGTATTTCAGTGTGACGGCCATGCGTTACTCCCGGTGTGACGGTTCGTGCGCGGCGATGGGGAGGTCGGCGGCGGTGGTGCGAGTGTTGGTGGCTGAGATGCGGGTGAGAAGGTGCGAGGGGATGTCGGACGTGGGTACATCGGCGGATTCGTTGCGGAGGCGGTCGGTGAACTCGACGAAGCCCTCGGGGAAGCGCTTGCCGACCGTGACGCGGAAGGGGATTCCGATGATATCGGCGTCTTTGAACTTGACGCCGGCACGCTCGTCGCGGTCGTCGAGGAGGACGTCGAGGCCGATGGCTTCGAGGGCCTGGGCGATGTGTTCGCCGCCGGCGCGAAGGGCGTCTTCGCGGACGTTGGTGACGGTGACGACGACGGTGAAGGGGGCGATGGAGGGTGGGAGAGCGTAGGTGGGGTTGGCAGCGGGATCGGCTATATTCTGCGCGACGGCGAAGTTCGCTGCGCTCTGCTCGATGGCGGCGGTGAGGATGCGTTCGACGCCGATGCCGTAGGAGCCCATGATGGGGGTGACCTCCTTACCAGCGGCGTTGAGGACGCGGGCGCCCATAGAGTCTGAGTACTTGTAGCCGAGCTTGAAGATGTGGCCGATCTCGACGGCCTTTCCGAGGCGGAGAGGACTGCCGTCGATGGGGTCGGGCTCACCTTCCCCGACGTTGCGGATGTCTTCGGTGAGGGTGGCGGTGACGTCGCGGGCGACGGAGATGTTGCGGAGGTGGAAGTCGAGCTGGTTGGCGCCGCAGATCATGTTTTCGCGGCCGGTGAGGGCGGTGTCGAGGATGACCGTGGCGGCGTGGGGGTTGAGGAGCTGGGCCCTCTTGTCGGGGTTCAGGCCTTTGGCTGCGGCGAGCGAGGCTGCGGTGTAGAAGCCGCTGTCGTACTTCATGGCCCAGGCGGGAAGGACGGACAGGCCGACGGGACCGAGGAAGCCGGCGGGGGCGTTGAGGTACTGGGTGAGCTCCTCGGGCGTCATGGGACGGAGGGCTTCGGACTGCGAGGCTTTCCCGAGCTTGGTCTCGTTGACCTGGTGGTCGCCGCGGAGGAACGCGACGACGGGCTTCTCGCGTGTTCCGTCGGGGAAGGTGCGTTGGCCCATGAAGGCGACGCATTTGATGTCGTGGACGGGGGAGATGCCGAGGAAGGCGCAGATGTCGGCGATGGCGCCCATGCCAGGGGTGCTGATGAGCTCGGGGGTGCCGTCGCCGGTGGGGGGCAGAGTTTCGACGGGCGCGAGGCGGGAGGTGGCGCGTTCTAAATTGGCTGCATACCCTGACGTGGACGAGGCGATGAGATCTTCGCCGGCCTCGGTGTAGACCATGAACTCCTGCGACTGCGAGCCGCCCATGGAGCCGGAGTCGGCTTCGACGGCGAGGAAGTCCAGACCGCAGCGGGTGAAGATGCGGCGATAGACCTGATCGTGCTTGTCGTAGGAGGTGTCGAGGCCAGCCGCGTCCAGGTCGAAGGAGTAGCTGTCCTTCATGAGGAACTGGCGGACGCGGAGAAGGCCGGCTTTGGGGCGGGGCTCGTCGCGGAACTTGGTTTGAATCTGGTACCAGATCTGGGGGAGCTGCTTGTAGGAGCGGACCTCGTCGCGGGCGAGGGTGGTCATCACCTCTTCGTGAGTCATGCCGAGGCAGAGATCGGCGCCTTTGCGGTCCTGCAGGCGGAACATGTTCTGTCCCATGGTGGCCCAGCGGCCGGACTCGATCCAGACCTCGGCGGGAATGAGGGCGGGGAGGAAGAACTCCTGGCCGATGGTGTTCATCTCTTCGCGGATGATGGCTACGATCTTGTTGATAGACCGGTTGCCGAGGAAGAGGTAGGAGTAAAGGCCGGCGCCGAGTTGGCGGACGTAGCCGCCGCGAAGGAGGAGCTTATGGCTGGCGACTTCGGCGTCGGCAGGGAACTCGCGAAGGGTGGGGATGAAGAGCTGGGACCAACGATGCATGCGGTTGGATGAAACCTTTCCTGGGCGGACGTGAGGGCGCGCCTCGTTCCGTCCTTGATTGTCTTTGATGTGGGCGGGAAAGGCCAGCTTGACGGCAGGACCCGGAGCTCCCAGACTGCTGGGATGCGTGGCTATGGTGTTGCCTGTTCCGTTCTGCTGCTGATGGGTGCGATGCGGCTGGAGGCCCAGCGATGGGCGCTGGTGTGGAGCGATGAGTTCAACGGAGGCGCGATGACGGCGCCGAACGCGACAAACTGGAGCTACGACACGGGTGCGGGAGGATGGGGAAATGGCGAGCTCGAGACGTACTGTGCGTTCGGGTCGACGGCGAGACCGTGTGCCGGCGATCAGCAGAACAGCTATCTGGACGGACGCGGGCACCTGGTTCTGAGGGCGAGGCATACAGGCGAGGGATGGACTTCTGCGCGGCTGATCAGCAAAGGAAAGCGAGTGTTCCAGTATGGCCGGATGGAGGCGCGCATGAAGCTGCCAGTGGGTGCGGGCTTCTGGCCGGCCTTCTGGATGCTGGGTGCGACGGCCGACGGCGAGGGGTGGCCGCGGTGTGGGGAGCAGGACATTCTGGAGTGGGTGCAGAAGTATGGGCCGACGACGACCTCTTCCACAGTGCATGGGCCCGGGTACTCGGGCGGGCAGGGGATTACGGGGGAGTTTAGGTTTCCGAACGGCGGGCGAGTGGACGACGGAGCGTTCCACACCTATGGGGTTGTATGGGCCAAGGATCGGCTGCAGTTCTACAGGGACAATTGGCGGAAGCCTTATTTCACGGTGACCCCGGCGAGCCTGCCGGCAGGAGGGACGTGGGTGTACAACCAGCCGTTCTTCCTGATCCTGAACTTCGCGATCGGCGGTGGCGGGTTTGCAGGGAAGACGAACGCGACGACGCCGGACGAAGGGACCGTGCTGGTTGATTCTGTGCGGGTGTACTCGGCGAAGCCGGGGCGCTAGCGAAGGGCGAAGAGCGGGCTGATGGCCCCGGGCTCATGATGTCGGGTCAGCGGAGGAGCCGACGGGTGGCCTCTGCGGTGGCGCCGTAGACGACGTTTCCGGCGAGGCCGCCCAGGTGTTGCACAGGGGTTCGTTTGGCTGGTGGATCGATCCAGCCGAGGGCAGGTATGACGATCTCGCTGGCGCCGGCGAAGAGGGTGGCTCCGAAGATGGTGCCGAAGCCGGCGGTAACCTGAGGAATGACCTCGGCGAGGGCGCCGTAGATGCCGCCGCAGAGGATGCCGAAGGCGTACTCGACGATCTGCGGCGAGTTGCGACGCTGCCTACGGGAGAGCTTGATGCCAGCGACGCCGGCGATCTCGACAGCGGTGATGGTGTGAGCTTTTTCGTAGCCCTTGAGCAAGCCTTGCTGCTCTCCCGTGTACTTCTGACCGTTGCCGATCTGCTTTTCGGCGACCTCCGTGCCTTTGAGCGAGGCCGTTTGGAAGAGGTTGAGCATGAGGGTGCCGACGGCACCACCGATGAGGCCGGCGGCGAGGCCTTTTGCGACGGACTTCGAGGTCTGGGTCATGGTGTCTCGCGGGATAGATGTGATCTTTCTTGGCGGGGATGTTTTCCGGTGAGCAGGGTGGGAGGCTAGCGAAGGTCGACGAAGATGGGGGTGTGGTCGGAGGGGCGCTCCTGCGTGCGTGGGGTGCGGTCGATGGTGCAGGTTTCAAGGCGGGCGGCGAGGTCCGGGGAGAGGAGGAAGTGATCGATGCGGATGCCGCGGTTGGTCTCAAAGGCCTTGCGGAAGTAGTCCCAATAGGTGAACTGGCCGGTTTCGTCGGGGTGGAGATGGCGGAAGGCGTCGGTGTAGCCGAGGGCGAGGAAGGCACGGTAGGCGGCGCGGGTTTCGGGCTGGAAGAGGGCGTCGCGGAGCCAGGATGCGGGCTTGTGGCAGTCGATATCTTCGGGGATGACGTTGAAGTCGCCGCCGATCACGGTGGGGATGGAGGTCTGGAGCCAGCCGGCCATTTGCTGCTGGAGGCGGGCCATCCAGCTGAGCTTGTAGGTGAACTTGTCGGTGCTGACGGGGTTGCCGTTGGGCAGGTAGATGTTGACGACGCGGATGCCCTCGATGATGGCTTCGAGGAAGCGGGCGTGACTATCCTGCTCGTCGCCGGAGAGGGTGGTGGTGATGGTCTCGATGGGATGGCGGGAGAGGATGGCGACGCCGTTGTAAGACTTCTGGGTGACGGCCGCGGACCGGTAGCCGACGGACTCGAAGACGTCTGCCGGGAAGTCGGTGCCTTTGAGCTCCTGGAGGAGAAGGGCGTCGGGCTGATTGGTCTCGAGCCAGGCGAGGACGAGGGGAAGACGGGCACGGACGGAGTTGACGTTCCAGGTGGCGATTCGGATGGCGATGGCTCCTTGCTTACAGGTCAAGAAGAGAGATGCGGGTGTCTCTCCTCTTCGACGCTTCGCGGCTTCAACGCTTCACTGCGTCGCGGCTCGGGTCGAGAGGATGGCGTTGCTAGAGGAGGTTGAGCTTCCAGAGGTCGTGGAGGTGGACGATGCCTCCGACTTCGTTGGCGGGGGTGATGACGATAAGGGCGGTGATGCCGCGGGTTTCCATGAGGGCGAGAGCGGCGGAGGCGAAGGTCTCGGCGGGGATGGTGACGGGAGAGGGATTCATGATGTCGGCGGCCGAGAGGGCGAGGGAGTTTGCGCCGGCGCGCTCAAGCATACGGCGGAGGTCGCCGTCGGAGATGATGCCCGCCAGTCTGCCGTCACTGGCGAGGACGGTGGTGAGGCCGAGTTTCTTGCGGGACATCTCGTAGATGACGTCGGGCATGAGGGTGGTGGGGGCGACACGGGGGATGGCGTCGCCGGTGTGCAGGAGATCGCGGACGCGGGTGAGTTTGAGGCCGAGATGGCCGCCGGGGTGGAGGTCGGCGAAGTGCTCTGGGGCGAAGCCGCGACGCTGGCTGAGGGTGAGGGCGAGGGCGTCGCCGAGAGCGAGCATGACGGTGGTGGAGGTGGTGGGGGCAAGGTTGTGCGGGCAGGCTTCAGCGGAGATGGAGAGATCGAGTGCGAGGGCGGCGGCGCGGGCGAGGGTAGAGGCGGGGGCGCAGCAAAGGGCGATGAGGCGAAGGTGGAGGCGCTTGGAGACGGGGAGAAGAGCGAGGAGCTCTTCGGTTTCGCCGCTAGCGGAGAGCAGGAGGAGGGTGTCGTTGGGGGCGAGCATGCCGAGGTCGCCGTGGAGAGCTTCAGTCGGGTGGAGAAAGTGGGCGGGGGTGCCGGTAGAGCGGAAGGTGCTGGCGAGCTTTTGCGCGATGATGCCGCTTTTGCCGATGCCGGTGAGAAAGAGGGGGCGAGTGGCGAGGGCGGCCTCCTCGAGGAAATCAAGAGCGGCGTTGAAGGGCGCGAGCAGAGGACCGGCGAGACGAGTGGCGAGATCGGCAAGGGCTGCGGCTTCGGCGGCAACGACGTCAGCGGCAGTGAGGACCTTTGATGGCAGGAAGCTGGTGTCAGGTTTTGTTTGGACGACCGGACGGGCGGTCTTCGGAGATGCGGGAGGAGGTGGCATCGAGGCTGATGCTAGCAGAGGTGAAGCGCGTCTAAACTTGGAGAGAAGCGCGCGGGAGTGGTTGAGGCCGGCGATGCGGGAGATCTGCGATGAAGCGCATGGCGTTGATGGTTTCGGTGATGGTGGTGGGGATTGCGATCATGCTGTGGGCGGGGTGGCACAACCTGCGAGAGCGGCGGCTGGCGATGCAGCAGTCCGCGGCGAACCACATGACGCTGACACCGGACGGAAAGATGACGAAGGACAGTGACCCGACGGCACCAGGTGGCGATGGTGGCGCGAAGCTGGTAGGAAAGGCAGCGCCGGCCTTTACGCTGGTGACGCTTGAGGGCAAGAAGGTCTCGCTGGCGGACTACAAGGGGCGGCCGGTGCTGGTGAACTTCTGGGCCACGTGGTGCGCGCCATGCAAGCTGGAGATGCCGTGGTTTGAGACGTTCCGGAAGCAGTATCAAGGGCAGGGGTTCGAGATCCTGGGCATCAATGAAGACCCGGATGTAGGCAAGGACAAGATCGCCAGCACGGCGCAGAAGACGGGCGTGAGCTATCCGATTCTGCTGGAGAATGAGAAGGTATCGCCGGCGTATGGCGGGGTGGATTACCTGCCGATGTCGTTCTATGTGGACCGGAACGGCGTGGTGCAGGAGGAGACGGCTGGTCTTTCCAGCAAAGACGAAGTGGAGGCGCACATCAAGAAGATTGTGGGATCGGCCACGGCGGAGAATGTGATGCCGGCGGCGGTGGACGCTCGATGATGGCGGGGGTGCTGGCCGGGCTGCTGCTTTTCGGGGTGACCGGGCAGCAGTTTGGCGATCTGCAGGGTGGCGGGGTGCGGGCGACGAAGCCGCAGCGAGAGTATGTGACGTATGCGGCGGAGCCGGCGGTGGTGGTAGCGGGTCGCCGATCGATCGTGGAGGTGCACCTGCTGGTCGGGGACGGGTATCACGTGAACTCGCATGTGCCCAAGTCGGAGCTGCTGATTCCGACGACGTTGAAGCTGGAGCCGGCGGATGCGCCTAAGGTGGGAGAGGTGGAGTACCCGAAGGGGATGACGTTCCGGTTCGCGACGAACCCGGGTGAGGCGCTTGATGTATATACCGGCGCAGTGGTGTTGCGGGTGCCGGTGACGGCTCCCACGGGAGACTACGTGCTGAAGGGCACGCTGCGGTACCAGGCGTGCGACCAGAAGGCGTGTTATCCCCCGAAGGCGCTGCCGATTGCGGTGCCGTTTACGGCGAAGTAGGCGGTCGCGTTGGCCGCTATGGATGAGAGTGCCGCGGCTGGCGGGTGGCATTCCGGCTGACGAGAGGTTTACTTCGCGCTGGGGGAGTCGTTGGCCTGGAGGTCGCCGAGGGCGTATTGGATGCCGGCGAGGACATGCTCCATCATGGGGGTGTTGGCGTAGATGTGCTCGCTATGGCCGAGGACTTCCATGTAGACGCGGCCCTTGCCTTCGCGACGGATCCAGCTGAGGGCGTAATCGCCGTCCGTGCGCTTGAACTTCTCCTTGGCTTTGTCTTCGTCGCTCATCTTGCTGTAGTCGACGCTGGTGAGGACGTGGACGTTTTTGCGGGAGAAGGAGTCCTGCACGAGGGTGTAGGTCTCGTCGTGAATCTGGAACTCCTCCCCGTGGAACATGGAGGTGAGGGGGCTTTTGGGATCGTCAATCTTAACGGTGAGGAGCTGGGGATAGATCCAGTGGAACTTGAAGAAGCCGCCGACCATTTTGTTGAACTCGGGCCAGGCGGCGGTGGGTGGGCCATTGGTGAAGGGCTCGGGCGAGTGGTAGGTATCGGCGGCGGCGTGGATGCCGACGAGGCCTTTGCCGTTGCGAACGAAGTCGAGCAGAGCCTTGCGGCGGGCGGCGGTGGCTGTGGCGTCGTTGGGGTCGTCGAGGAAGTTCATGGTGGTGCTGTCGAGGACGATGGCGTCGTATCCGGCGAGGTTTTGATCGGTGATGTCAGCGGAGTCGTAGGTAACGGTGGTCGCGTAGGCGCCGGTCTTCTCGCCCATGGCCTTGACGGTAGCGGCGGCGAGCGGGATTGAGGAGTGGACGTAGCCAGCGGCCTTGCAGAGGACGAGGACTTTGCGGGGCTTCTTGGGGGTGGCGATGGACTTGGTAGGGATGCCGTCTTCCATGGCGACGAGATCTTCGCGGTAGGCGGTCTGGATCTGCACGCCGTCCTTGATGCTTTGGCCGCGGCTGCCGCTGTAGGGGGCGGGACCCTGGGTGGGTGCGGGTGTGGTGGCGGTCTGCGAGAAGCTGGGGACAGAGAGGAAGCAGGCTATGGTGAGGGCGGCGGCGAGGCGTCGGCTTGGGATGAGGGTGGTTCGGGTCAAGGAGAGAGTCCTGGGTTTAGGGTTGGCTCGGGCCGTCTGGCAACTGGGTCACGGTAGCGGGCGGTGGGATGGTCTGTCAATAAGCGCCCCTGCAAAGAGACTCAGTTCGGAGCGGTACGGAGAATGCGCCAGCACGCTGACGTCACGACCTCTCTAACTCGTTCCGTGTATTCGGCAATTTGGCGATCCTTCTCCGGAAGGGAATCTGGATGCCAGTCTTTTCGAACGGGACCAAGGGGCAGATTATCAGTCTCACTGCCGATCCCGATGAATAGCTTGCGGTCGCTCGGGGTACAGATGGATTCGTCCGCATGAAGATGCGGAAGGATGAGACGAACGCCTTCCAGAAGTGGGACTGACCCAGAGATGATCGCCTGGGCTACGCCGCGGGTCTTCGTTGCCGCACTCATTTCTTCTGGTTGGCGGCGCGCTTGGCGAGGTCAGTCTGGGTGTTGAGGAAGCGGCGGACGCGGTCGATGGAGCGGGGTTTGCCGAAGATGATGAGCGAGTCCATGAGGGGTGGGGATTGGGTGGAGCCGGTGAGGATGGCGCGGAGGAGCATGAAGTTTTCCTTGACCGGCCACCCCTTGAACTCGCCGAGCGACTTCATGGCGGCCTCGATGCTGTCGGGCTCCCAGGGGGCGGCTTCGAGGGTGGTGAGGAGATCGGCGGTGAAGGCGAGGGTGTCTTCGAGGGTGCGCTTTTTGGGGACGAAGATCTCGGGGGTGGGCATGATGTTTTCGGCGAGGAAAAAGTTGGTCATATCGCCGAACTGGGCGAGGGTCTCGACGCGGTTCTGGATGAGGGCGGCGATGTCGCGAAGGTAGTCGTCTGAGAGCACGTTCTGGCGGAGGGCGGCGTAGAACGCGTCGGGTGAGAGGCGGCGGAGGTATTCGCCGTTGAGCCACTTGAGTTTAGTGAGATCGAAGACGGGGCCGCCGAGGGAGATGCGTTCGAAGCGGAACTTCTCGACCATGTCCCCGAGGGTGAAGAGGTCGCCTTCCTTGGTGTTGAGGGATTTCGAGACGATCTCCTGCTCGGTGGGCTGGGCCATGCCGCCGCCCATGAGGCCGAGGAAGTTGAGCAGGGCCTGCGGAAGGAAGCCGGCCTCGAGGTAGTAGACGAGGGAGACGGGGTTCTTGCGCTTGGAGATCTTGCTCTTGTCGGGGTTGCGGAGGAGTGGCATGTGCCAGAAGCGGGGGCGCTGCCAGCCGAAAGCCTCGTAGAGGAGGACGTGCTTGGGGGTGGAGGAGATCCACTCCTCGGCGCGGATGACGTCGGTGATCCGCATGAGGTGATCGTCGACGACGTTGGCGAGGTGGTAGGTGGGAAAGCCGTCGGACTTGAGCAGGACCTGGTCGTCGACGTTTGCGTGATCGAAGGTGATGTCGCCGCGGAGTTCGTCACGGAAGGTGGTCTTCTGGCTGCTTCCCTGCGGGACGCGGAGGCGGATGGTGTAGGGCTTGGGTGGGCTGCCATCCAACGGCGCGAGTTCGGCGGCGATCTCGGCTTCGGTGAGGTCCCGGGAGCGGCCGACGTACTTGGGCGGGAGCTTGGCGGCGGTCTGGGACCTGCGTTCGGCCTCGAGCTCGTCGGGGGTCTCGAAGGCGCGGTAGGCCCAGCCGTTGGCGAGCAGGATCTCGGCGTGCTGACGGTAGATCTCGGTGCGTTCGGACTGGCGGTAGGGGCCGAAGGGACCGCCGACGTCAGGGCCTTCATCCCAGGCGAGGCCGACCCAACGGAGGGACTCGAAGATCATCTGCTCGGAGGTGGGGACGAAGCGGGTGCGGTCGGTGTCTTCGATGCGGAGGACGAGTTGGCCGCCGCGCTGCTTGGCGAAGACGTAGTTGAGCAGGCCGATGTAGGCGGTGCCGACGTGGGGGTCGCCGGTGGGGGAAGGGGCGATGCGGACGCGTGTGGGGGCGGTGACGGCGGGTGTGATGGAGGTGGCCATGGGTCAGGTCTTTGGATCTAAGGGTAGCAGGGCGGTGTGGGTGGGTTACGGCACGTACGGAGCGGTGGCGAGGCCGACGGCGGAGTCGGCGCAGCCGTAGAAGAGGAACCATTGGTTGTGAAAGAGGACGAGGCCTTCGGCGAAGGTGGTGCCGGCGGCGTACTGGCCGGTTTTCTCCCAGGGCTGCTCGGGTTTGAGGACGGGGGCTTCGGTGCGGGAGAGGAGATGGGCGGGGTCGTCTGCGGCGAAGACGGCTTCTCCGGCGGCGTAGGCGTTGGGGCCCAGGGTGGGGTCACCATGGGCGGGATCGTTCTTGCCGTTGTAGAGGACCGTGATGCCGCGCGAGGTGAGCAGGGGCGGCGGGCCGACCTCGGGGAAGCCGGAGTCGAAGTGGCCGGGGCGTTTGGTGAGGACTTCGATGGCGGTGTGGGTTGTCGGGTCTTTCGGAGTCTCGACGGGGGTCCAGTGGATGAGGTCGGGCGAGGTGGCGAGGCGGACGGTGATCTCGCCCCAGTACATCCAGAATGTGCCGTGGATCTTGGCAGCGACGAGGTGTGGGGGCTGGCCGGGGTTTGTGACGAGTGTGGTTACGATCCCGCCGGATTTGTAGGCGAGGTGATCGTAGCGACCGGAGGCCGAGCCCTGGAGGGCGGGGCCGTGCTTCTGCCAGTGGAGGAGATCGGGCGAGGTGGCGATGCCGATGGTGTAGGTCTGGCGGTTGTACTGGGTATAGGTGAGGACATAGCGCTGGTCGGGTGAGGTGCCGGCGGGGGCCTCGACGAGGCGTGGATCTTCGACGCCGCCCGGCCACTCGCGCGATTTCTGGGCGTCGTCGGCGGGGAAGAAGACGGGTTCGGGAAGACGGGTGAAGTGGAGGCCGTCGGAGCTGCTGGCGAGGCCGAGGCGGGAGGTGTGGCCGCCGATCTTCATGGTGCCGGAGTTGTCTTCAGCGCGGTAGAGGACAAAAACTTTGCCGTCGCGAACGAGGGCGGCGGGGTTGAAGGTGTGGAGGGCCTCCCAGTGGACCGGCTGGTGCGTGATGGGGTCGGTGAAGACGGAGGCAGGAAGGGGAGAGAGGACGGGAGCGGCCAGCGGGCGAGTAAAGGAGCCGAGCGGCGGCGCTGAGCTCCTTGTCTGCGCCTGAGTGATCCCTGTCTGCGCCTGGCTGACGCTGAGGAGGAGGAGTGCGAGAGAGACTGCGCCGGTGGTGACACGCGCTGGTCGATGCATACGCCCCTCCTCCCGGTACTTCTTATCTAAAATCTTCAGGACAATCCACTTAGAGCTGTATCTCACGAGCCTGTCTCCATCGCCAGGTCAGACTATGCTCGCTCGCTTGGATGTGTCGACGCCGCGGCCAGAAGGAGCCACGGTCGCCCCTCTCCATCTGATGATAAGGAAGAGGGGGCGCCTTTGCGCCACCAGGGCTTGCGTGGCGCCAAGGTCACGACGGACTATGCGGGCTGGGGAGGGCTCACTTCGTCGGGGTTGGCGATGCCTACGGCCTGGTGGAGGAACTCGGTGCTGGTGAGCTGATCGAGCAGAAAGGCGGCGACGTCGGCGCGGGTGATGAAGCGGACTTTTTCGTCGGAGGCCGGAGTTACGACGCGGATGCCTTTCGCGTCGCCATCGCGCAGGCCGGCGGCGCGGACGATGGTCCAGTCGAGCTCGCTGTGTTCGACGGCGGCTTCAAGGCCGGCTTTGTCCTTCATAACGCCGCGGAGGAGGGTGGGCATGATGAAGTGCTTGTAGAAGTCGTGGACGTTGCGGGTGCTTTCGCCTTCGCCGATGGTGGAGATGACAAGGAGGCGGCGGACGCGGGCTTCGGTCATGGCGGTGATGACGTTGCGGGCTGTATCGGTCTCGAGGGTAGTTTCAAGGAAAGGGATGTGGCTGCCGAGGGCGTCGATGACGGCGTCCTGGCTCTGGACGGCGGCGAGGATGGACGCGTGGTCGCGGGCGTCTCCTTCAAGAAGGCGGACGTCGGTGCGGAGGGACTCGTCAGCACTGTGGACAAAGGCGGTGACGGTGTGGCCGCGGGTGATGGCTTGGTCAACGAGGGCGCTGCCGGTTTTGCCGGCAGCACCGAGGTTCAGGACATTCATGGAGGAGCTCCTCTGCGGTGGGATGCGAGGAGCAGGCCTAGAGGGTGAAGGGGGCGCGGTAGGGAGGATCAAGCAGGGCTGTGGCCTGAGCGGAGCCGCGGGTGAGACGACCGGTGCTGGCGCTCCACTCGAGGGGCTCGCCGGTGCGGATGGCGATACAGCCGAGCATGAGGCCCTCTACGATGGGCTGTTCGAAGGCGTAGTTTGCACGGGCGGGGGCACCGCCACGGCAGGCAGCGATCCACTCGCGGAAGTGGGCGGCGTCGCCGCCACTGGCGCTGGTGCCGAGCTCCGGATGCTCGATCGAGAAGGGAACGGGGCCCACGGGCTCGGGCGGTAGAGGCGACGAAAGTTTGCCGTCCGGGGTGAGGAAGCGGGGTGACTCGCCCATGAAGCCGGTGAGGAGCTTGCCGTGATCGCCGGTGTAGAGAACACCTTCGCCGTTGACGCTGAGGAGGGCGTCGGCGGGGAGCTCTGCGGGACGGACGGGTTTGAGGCCGCTGTCGAGCCAGTTAAGGGAGATCTCGCGGCGGGCGCTGGTGGCGGGAAAGTGGAGATGCACGGACGAGGCAAGGGGGTAGCTGTCGGGGAAGAGCTGGGAGGTGGTGGCCTCAATGCGATCGGGCGCGCCGAGCTGGAGGGCGCGGGTGATGGTGTCGAAGCCGTACTCGCCCATATCGCCAAGGGAGCCGCAGCCGAAGTCGTACCAGGCGCGCCAGACGAAGTTGAGGAAGGCGCGGTTGAAGGAGCGGGTGGGGGCGGGGCCGAGCCAGAGATCCCAGTTGAGATAGCTAGGGACGGGCTCTGTGGCGGTGGGTGTGGGAAGGCCCTGGGGCCAGAAGCCGCCAGGGCGGCGGGTCCAGATATCAATGGTGTGGACTGGCCCAACGATGCCGGAGGTGAGGAGATCGTGCACACCCCGGGACTCGGGTTTGTCGGAGTTGAAGATGGAGACCTGGGTGGCGCGTTTGGTTTCGCGAGCGACCTCGGCCATACGGCGGGACTCGGCGACGCTGTGAGCCATGGGCTTCTGGCTGTAGACGTGTTTGCCGGCGCGCATGGCGGCGATGCTGATGAGCGCGTGCCAGTGATCGGGCGTGCTGATGACGACGGCGTCGACATCGTGCTCTTTCGCGAGGAGATCGCGGAAGTCTTCGTAGGCTTTGCAGCCGGTGGATGAGGTGCCGCTCGCTTTGCTGTAGAAGTCATTGACGATGGACTGGGCCACTTCGCGGCCGGCGGCGGGACCTTTGAATCTGTCGCCCCAGGAGCTGTTCTGGAGGACAGTGCGAACCTTTTTGCGGAGCTCATCGCCACTCCAGTCGATGTAGTCATCGGAGCCCTGGTTGCAGTCGCAGACGGCGACGATCTGGACCTCAGGGAGGCGGAGAAGATCGAGCAGAACGCGGAGGCCCTGTGAGCCGACGCCGATGCAGGCGACGGTGAGCTTATCGCTGGGGCGGGTGGGGCGGGCAAAGGCGTGGGGGGCGAGGGTGAGGGCGGCGGCGGAGAGGCCGAGATCACGCAGGAGATCGCGGCGGGTCGAACGAGGCATGGAGGCTCCTGAAGCAGTGCAGGAGCAGCTTACAGGGTAGGGGCTAGTCCGTGGAAGGGCGTGAGTTTAGAGATCCATGGCGAACTGGGGGGAGCCGTCGTTCGCGGGGCGGGCGGAGGGGTCAGCGGCGAGATCGAGGATGAGGCGTTCGAGGACGAGGCGCTTTGAGACGGGGGAGCTGCGGAGGTCGAGATCGGCGCGGGCGATGAGACGGAGGGCGCGGGTGAGATCGCGGCGGGACCGGTAGCGGCGTGCCTGGCGGATGAGGTCGTCCGCGGCAAAGGGCGGCATGCGGAAGCCCTGCCAGAGCGCCTGCCAGACCGCGCGGGAGTCGCGAACGTTGCGCTCGAGGATGATGAGCATCTGGCGGAAGGTGCGGGCGAGCATGTAGAGGTGGCCGATGGCCGCGTCTTCGCCGCCGTCAGAGGCGTTGAGGAGACCGTGGAGGAGGGCGACGGCGCGGGGACGATCGTGAGCGGTGATGGCGTCAGTGAGCTCGTAGAGGGAGCGCTGCTTGGCGGCGAGGACCATGGTTTCGACGTCGCCGAGGGTGACGCGGGCGTTGCCAAGATCGACGGCGCGGGACGGCGCGGTTACATAAAGGAGGAGTTTTTCGACTTCGCTGGCGATGAGCATCATGTCAGCGCCGAGGGCGTCGACGAGCTCGCGGGCGGCATCGGGGTCGAAGTGGACGGACTGCTGGTCGGCATGGGCGATGACCCAGCGGGCGGCGTCGACTCCATCGACCTCCGCAAGCTCGATGATGCCGCACCAATCGCCGAGAGTTTCGCGGATGCGGTCGAAGCGCTCTTTGTCCTGGAGGTCCATGCGGCGGAGATCGGTAGGGAGATGGAGGTGATCGGCGATGAAGAGAAGGACGGCCTGCGGGTTGGGCGAGCGGAAGTAGCTGTCAATGCTGGCGAACTCTTCTTTTTTGGAGCCGCGGGTGTAGAGGGTCTTCAGGTTGCGGAGGAAGATGACCTGGAAGGGCGCCATGAGGGAGGGTGTCTGGGCGCGATCGAGGGCTTCGAAGATGCTGATCTCGGCGAGGTCGAGGTCATGGAGGCAGAAGTCGCGGGTGTCGGGTGGAGCGAGGGTGTCGAGGACGGCTTTGCGGCAGCGGTCCTGGAGAAAGATCTCATCGCCGGCAAGGACGTAGCCGGGACGGAGGCCGGGGGAGGCGATCTCCCGGAGGAAACGATCGGACGAGCTGAAGGACTTGAGAGCCGGGGGGGCGTCGGCCTTCGGGGCTGACGGACTGAGTGGGGACGGCATGGTCAGAGGCTCTCCGGCGAAGATTAGAAGCTTTCCAGCATTTCGCTGACGACGGCGGCGGCGAAGGAACGGGCGAGGCGCCCCGCGGCGGCGCTGTCTTCCTGGATGAAGGTGTTGAGGTCAGTGGTGGACTGGTACTGCTCACGGTAGGTTAGGGCGTCGTTTTCGTACAAGACGCGGTTGGTGCGGGTGTCGGTGAGGACGATCTTGGCGGTGATGGTGAGGAGATAGCTGGAGGTCTGGCCGGAGAGGGAGTCGTAGGTGAGCGGCGCGGCGGTTTCGGTGAGGATGGTGCCAGAGAGGACGGCGTCGGTGGCGCCCGTCTGCTGGTTCTCGACGCGGTAGCGGGTGCGGGAGTTGAGCTCGCGGATGACGGCTTCGGTGAAGGCCGTTTCGGTGTGGAAGTTGAGCACGTGCGTCGCGAAGGTGGGGACGGCGACGGTGCGAGTGCCGGGGGGAAGATGGGTGGCTGAGCCGGCCTGGTGATAGCCGCAGCCGGCGAGAACGAGGGCCAGGAGAAGGGGGGCTGAACGGTAGGGGTGGACGGGCATTCGCTCCGTTGATTGTCGCACTGTGTTGTTGCCGTATGTTGTCGGCCTGGGGTGTGCGGGCCCCAGGGGGCGAGTTGCCCGGACGAGGCGCGGGGTGGATACGGTGGACAGTGCGTGCGTGGCTGTGGGCGGAGGCCGCCGGGCGATGCAGCGGGGGAGAGGGTCCGCATGCCACAATGAGCGGATGCGAGTGGCGTATTTGGATTGTTTTGCGGGAATTTCTGGCGATATGTTTCTTGGGGCGCTGGTGGACGCGGGTGTCGAGGCACGAGTGCTTGAAGACGCGACGGCGGCGATGGGGCTGGGGGCGAGCCTGACGATCCGGAAGGTGGATCGATCGGGGATCACGTCGACCAAGGTGGATGTGATCAAGGATGGGCGGCTGGCGGAGGATGCCGGGCGGGAGGAGCAGGTGCAGCACACGCACCAGCACCAGCCGAAGACGCAACATCTGCATAAGGGCGGGCACCCGCACACGCACCCCGCGCCGGAAGGAGCGGTGCCGCAGGCGGAGAAGGAGCATGCTGCCGGAGCCGTGCCTGAGCCTGCGACGGAACACGCGTACACGCACGAGCATGCGGTTGAACACGCGCATGAGCATGGGCGGTCGCTCACGGTGATTCGGGAGCTGATTCGGAGGGCGACGCTGGCGGAGCCGGTGAAGGCGATGGCGCTCCGGACGTTTGAGTTGCTGGGGACGTCCGAGGCGAAGATCCATAACGTGCCGGTGGACGAGATCCACTTTCACGAGGTGGGGGCAGTGGATGCGATTGTGGACATTGTGGCGGCGTGTGCGGGCGTGCAGGCGCTTGCCGACGAGGCGATGCGGGAGACGGGTGAGGCGCTCGTGTGGCACTGTTCGCCGCTGAACGTTGGTGGGGGGATGGTGCAATGCGCGCACGGGACGTTCCCGGTACCGGCTCCGGCGACGGCGGACCTGCTGCGAGGGATGCCGACGTACTCCGCGCATGTGCAGCAGGAGCTGGTGACGCCGACGGGCGCGGCGCTGATCCGTGCGCTTGCGCCGCGGTTTGGGCAACAGCCGGCGATGCGGGTGACGCGGATCGGGTATGGCGCAGGAGGGCGGGACCCGAAGGGATTTCCGAACGTGGTGCGGCTTTCGATCGGAGAGGCAGGCGAGGAGACGGGCGGTTCCGGCGGGGCGAAGGAGCGTGCGGACCGAGAAGAGGGCAACGAGGCCTCGGGCGGCGGCGGGCGCATGGCGGTGACGGTGCTCGAGACAGCGCTTGACGACAGCAGTCCGCAGATCCTGGCGCACGTGATGGAGATGGCGCTTGGCCAGGGGGCTCTGGACGCGATGACGACGGCCGTGGGGATGAAGAAGGGCCGGCAGGGCACGCTGCTGACGGTGCTGTGCGAGAAGCGGCATGCCGGGGCGCTCGAGCAGATGCTGCTGCGCGAGACGAGCACGCTCGGAGTACGTCGACGAGAAGAGAGTCGATCGTGTCTGGACCGGTCTCATGTTGGGGTGGAGACGCGGTTTGGGGCGATCCGGGTGAAGGTGGGGACGATGGCGGGGCAGGAGTGGAATGCGCAGCCGGAGTTTGAAGACTGCCGGGCGGCGGCGACGGCGCAGGGAGTGCCGGTAAAGCGGGTGATCGAAGCGGCGATCGCGGCGTATGCGGGAAAGGCAGCGACGAACCAACAGGCCCGTTCGTGACAGGTTCAGATCGGCGTTTCGACAAGGGACCGAAGCAGCTGAGAGCGCCAGGGTTTTGCGGAATGCGAGAGACTCCGTTTGCATTCTGCTGAACTTGATGAGCGATCTCTGAGGACGACCACGGAGCGGACGGCATCACATGGATGAAACCGAAGCGAGGGATCTCCATGGAGCGTCGTGATTTTCTGAAGAGTGCAACAGCAGCCGGACTTGCCGCGGCGGCGAGTTCAGGTGGAGCACAGACGGCAGCCGGGACACACACGGTATCAAAGCGACCTGAAGCTCCGGGCATGATCTACCGGGAGCTTGGGACGACTGGCGAGCGCGTCTCGGCGATCGGGATGGGCGGCTACCACTTGGGCAAGGGTGCGGATGCCGATTCGATGATCGCTCTGGCACGCAAAGGGATCGATTCCGGAATTACGTTTCTGGATAACTGCTGGGACTATAACGACGGCATCAGTGAGGTGCGGGTAGGACAGGCGCTCAAGGACGGCTATCGGCAGAAGGTCTTCGTGATGACGAAGCTCGATGGACGCACGAAGGAGGAGTACAACAAGCAGCTGGAGCAGTCGCTTGGACGGCTGCAGACGGATGTGATCGATCTAGTGCAGTTCCACGAGGTAATTCGGATGGAAGATCCGGACCGAATCTTCGCGGCAGGTGGAGCGCTCGAAGCGGCGGTAGCAGCGAAGGCTGCAGGGAAGATTCGGTACATCGGATTTACCGGGCATAAGGATCCGGCCGTTCACCTGCGCATGTTTGAGACGGCGGAGAAGCACGGGTTCAAGTTTGATACCGTTCAGATGCCGATCAATGTGATGGACGCGCACTTCCGATCGTTCCAACATGAGGTGATGCCGGTAGCGAAGAAGCAGGGTACAGGCGTGCTGGCGATGAAGACGTTTGGAGACCACTACATCCTGGACAGCGGCACTGTGCAGGCCATGGATGCGCTGCATTATTCTCTGACTCTGCCGGTCTCCGTGGTGATTACAGGGATCGACTCGCCAAAGATTCTGGATCAGGCCTTGACGGCAGCGCAGACCTTTAAACCGATGACAGACACACAGATTGCCACCTTGCTGGGACAGACGCAACAGGCGGCTATGACGGGCAAGTTCGAGTTGTTCAAGACGACGAATCACTTTGATGGAACGGCGCAGAATCCGAAGTGGCTGGGGTAGTTCGGAGGTAGGGGCTGGTACAGGAACAGGCAACAAGGAGGAGGAGAACCTGATCGTCCGGTTCTCCTCCTTTTGTGTTTGCGGTTGAGTCTCCGGCGATGGTTGCTGACGAGATGAATGGTCAGCTTGGAACCAACTGCCTGGCGAGTTGCGTTAGGGGATGTGGGAAAGCTGACGGCGATCGAGGCTCCGAGAGGAGGAGGCAGGATGCCCGGACTGCCCCTTCTGGTTGCAACAGAAAAGGGGGTGACCGCATCCGAACGTGTACAAGAACGTGAGGATTTATCGACATGGGAAGAGTCACGCGCGTTGTGCTGGCTGCGGTTGGTGTTGTTGTTCTCCTAGTGGTTGTTGCGGCGGTTGCGTTGCCGCTGTTTCTCAACGCAGACAGCTTTCGGACGCGGATTGAGACGACCCTTTCGAAGTCTCTCGGCCGCAAGGTTACTGTTGCAAAGCTGACACTTTCGGTCTGGTCAGGCGGGCTGGTGGCGCAACAGGCGACTGTCTCTGATGATCCGCAGTTTAGTCAGCAGCCATTCATCCAGGCGGAGAGCGTGAAGATCGGTGTGGAGATCTTTCCTTTGATTCTCCATCGTGAGATTCATATCCGAAGCTTCTCGCTGCAGACGCCAAAGATTCAACTGCTGCGATCGGCTAACGGGACGTGGAACTACTCTTCGATTGGTGGGGCGAGCAAGACGACTAACCAGGACCCGGAGACCAAGCAAGCGTTTCCGAATCTGACGGTGGCTCACATCGCGGTTGTGAATGGGCAGATCACGGTCGGGACTGGGCCAGGAGCTGCAAGTGCCGCGGCGACGCCAGATCGCCGGTACGAGCAGGTCAATCTGGATGTGAAGGACTTCGGCTTCGCCAATGCTTTTCCGTTCACCGCGTCTGCGCATTTGCCTGGTGACGGCGTGGTGACGTTGAACGGGTCCGCTGGTCCGCTGAATCAGCAGGACGCAGCGGCGACGCCGTTCAATGGGCATCTCGACATGAAACATATCGATCCGCTCGCGGCAGGGTTTGTGGACTCATCTGCGGGGATCTCTGGAACAGTGGAGAATCTTGTGCTTGATGCTGCATGGAGCGGAACACAGCTCCACGTGACAAAGCTGCTCGTGGATACACCGCGCATCACGGTGGCAAGAAACACGACTCCGAAGCCAACCGCGCCAAAGGCGAACCCGGAGGGATCGAGCATGCTCGATAACCTTTCCGTCGATAGTGCGGAGGTTAAGAGTGGGACGGTGACCATTACCACTCCAGGACAGGCGGGAGTGCCGGCGGTCTATCAACAGGTGAACGCATCCATTACGAACCTGACGCCGAAGAGCTTCTCGCCCTTCACTGCGAGTGCGCAGCTGCCGGGCGGGGGCAGCCTGAGTGCGAGTGGCAGGGCCGGACCGTTTGATCAGGTTAATACCGCGGCAACGCCAATTGACGCGCAGGTGTCCTTGAAGCATGTCGAGCTCGAAACAAGTGGCGTGCTTGCACCGGATGCAGGCATCAACGGCATGACGAACCTGGATGCTAAGGTTCAGTCCAATGGGCAGACGCTCAATGCGAGCGGCACGGCCCATATCGACGGCATCAAGCTGGCGAAGAATGGACGTCCTTCCGGGAAGCCGGTCGAGGCACAGTTTGCAGTGACGCAGGATGAGCGCGCGATGACGGGCACCATTCAGCATGCGACGATCGGCATCGGCAGTGTGGCCATCAACATCGCGGGGACATATCAGACGAGTGGGCCGACTACGGCGTTGAACTTGAAGGTAAACGGCAACTCGATGTCGATCAATGAACTAGAGGCATTCCTACCGGCGCTTGGCATCACGTTGCCGCAGGGATCGCGGCTGCAGGGCGGGACAGTAACGACGGCGCTGACTGTTTCTGGATCGTCCGCAAGGCCGACTGTGAGCGGGCCGGTGCAGCTGAGTGGAACACAGCTTGCGGGATTCGACCTGGGAGCGAAGCTCCAGACACTGGCGAAGTTTACTGGGGGCCGGATCGGGTCGGCAACGGGCTCTGGCACGAACATCCGATCGCTTAGCATGGTTATCCAGGAGGCTGGCGGGGCAATCCGCACAGACAAGATTGCGCTCGATGTGGTTGGCGTTGGAACAGCGACTGGTGCGGGAAGCGTGAGTGCGGCGGGAGCTCTGGACTACAACGTCCTGCTGAAGCTGACGGGACTTGTGAGCGGTGGATCAGCGGCAGGTGGAGCGACACCGGTGTCGGCTGCCGGAGGTGGCGGCCTGGGCGGGCTGGCGGGCGGACTGGGAGGCTTGATCCCAGGAGGCGGCGGCGCCAAGGGTGTTGGAGCTCTCGGTGGTCTCACCAGTGGCCTGCTGAAAGGCGGGATCCCTGTTGCAATTGGCGGAACAACCAGCAACCCGACGTTTGCGCCGAATTTGGCAGGTCTGACCAAGGGGATAGGTGCGAGTGCAGCACAGGGACTAATCAGCGGCAAGGGAACGAAGGGAGTTCTTCCCGGGAAAGCTGGATCGGACTCTGTAAGCAATGCACTTGGAGGGCTTCTCGGCAAGCACTAAGAGCGGTGAAGTGGCGTTCCTTGCAGGCAGCGACACCTCCGTCGCTGCCTGTTTTATTTGCGCTAAAGCTGAAGACGGACACGGGCGCGCGTGAAGATAGCCGCTGCGCCAAGCATAAGAGCGGTGAAGAGGCAGGCTCGCGCGACGCCGGGGAAACCGACGGAAAAGTGCGTTCTGAACCAGGTAGTGGCTGTTGCCGCAATGGCGAAGTAGACGAGATCAGGGATGAGGTAGGTCAGCAGGGTATTCGAGCCTGCAGGCCGAATGAAGGCAGCCCACGAGGTGTGGCGACGCACGTCACAGATCCAGTACAGGAGGGTGAAGACGAGAACGCTGAGGGCGATGCTCCACAGGCTCCACGTCGGGGTTCCGCGATTCTTTGAGATGCCAAGTGGGGCGGCGATCAGGCCGATGAGGGCGGAAAGCAGAGCGAAGGCAATGCCGGCGATGATGCGGGCGTTTGGAGAACGAAGCTTCGCCGTGAGCGGGCCAAAGAAGAGAGACGAAGTGAAGACGCCGGCCATCGCGATGGCTGCCATGGAGCCGTTGCTCAGCGGCCACACCCACATGGACGAGCGGTCGGGAAAGAGGATGAGGCGGGAGGCTGAGGCGCAGCAGAAGAGCGTGAAGGCTGCGAGCCACACGAGAGGTGCCCACGACCAGCGACGGGTGAGCAGATACAGAAGTGAGACGGAGAGATAGGTGAGACCGATGAGGCCGAGGATCTCCGGATAGGAGACGTTGATCCAGGCTGTGCTGCCATCGCGAGCCGTACGACGGAAGATCGCGGCCATCAGCGTGACGAGAACGACGCCGAGAAGGCGCAGGCCACGGAACAAGCCGGTGTACCTGGATCCGCGCGGATAGACGGCCCAGATCAGGATGGCTCCGAAGAGGGCGATGACGCCCCAGACGTCGGTGTTGAGGCCGTGCATAAGGGTGCTGTTGCCGGCGTCGGTGTTGGCGAGGATCAGGCCGAAGACGAGCAGGGCGAAGGTGCGAAGAAGGATGTGGCCGACCAGGTGAGCGAGCGAGGGATCCTTACGAAGACGGCGATCGATAGCGAGGGGAAGAGCCAGACCGAGCACAAAGAGGAAGGCAGGAAAGACCACATCGACGTAGGTCATGAAGTCTTCGTTGGTGTGGGCGTGGTAGGTCCAGCGGGGTAGGCCACGAACGCTCGACAGATCGTTGACAAAGATCATCAGGAGCATGGTAAGGCCGCGAAAGATGTCGATCGAGAGAATGCGATCAAACGCGATGGGGTCGCTTGACGGCGGGTTGGCGATGGCGTCAGCGGCTGGTGGCATGTGGGGACCCGGAGGAAGCAGGAGCGTGATGGAGTGCTGAGTCGATGGTGTTGAGAAGAGCGCCGTCCGCGTCTTCGGTGAGCTCCCAGAACATGACTCCGCCAAGATGCCGATCGAGGGCGAAGTGGCATTTGCGAGCGAGTGACTCGGGATCTTCGAAGGAGACGAAGGTCCTGGTATCCGGGTTGTAGAGCCAGGGGACGGCGGCGGCACTATCCCAATAGCGGCTGTAGCCCTGCTGCCGGTAGGTGACGAGCGCGCTGTAATCGTGGAAGGTGCCTGTGGGTTGCGAACCTGGCTGAAAGAGACCATTGTTCTCGGGGCCGACGTTAGCCCAGCTCTTGCCGTAGAACGGAAGACCGAGAAGCAGCTTGGACGCGGGAACACCAGCGGCTCTGTATGCGTGCACGGTTTGATCTGCGGAGATGTGCTTTGGGTCTGCGGGGTCGGTGAGAAGCGGTGCGTGATTGCCGGAGATCTTATCTTCGTCTGGGCCGTAGTAGTCGTAGGTCATGAGATTGACGGCGTCGACCAAGCGGGCGACGGCGGCCATGTCGGTGTGTTCGAGGAAGTCTGCGTTGCCTCCAGCCGCGACGGAGGTGAAGAGATGCCGATGCTGCTGCTTTTCTTCGCGATCGAAGCGGGTGCGCAGCTCGCGCAGGAGCGCGGTGTAGTTCCCTTTATCTTCCGGGCGAAAAGTGTTTCCGGCGCCGACGAGCCCGGGGTACTCCCAGTCGATGTCGAGGCCATCCAGATTGTATTTCGTGAGGAAGCGAACGACGGAGGAGATGAAGCGCTCCCGGCTGGCTGGGGTGAGGGCCATGTCAGAGAAGTTACCGGAGCCGCCCCAGCCGCCGACGGAGACGAGGATCGTCAGGCTCGGGTTCTGCTGTTTTAGCGAGGTGAGGAGGGCGAAGTTTTCGGCGTCGAAGGTAGACCCCTCGACCATCTCGCCGTTCTTGATAGCGGAGAAGGCATAGTTGATGCGCGTCAGCTTGCTGGCAGGAACGTCCGCTGCGGTGAGGACATGTTTTGGCGCGATGTAGCCGACAATCTGCGGAACGGACCGTGCCGCAGCGGGTGGGGCGGCGGTGAGGGCTTGAGGAGAGAGCACGGAAAGCGCGGCGGCACAGACCAGGGCAGCCGGACGACGGAAGACGGAGAACATACGAGGCCACGTTTCTGCAAAGCAAGCGAGATACGCGGCCCTTCGTCAAGAGACGCGGTATCAGAATTGTACTTACTGAGAGACCTGTCGAGAGTTGCGTGACGACGGTTGCCGAAGGTGGTGCCCTGGCTGCAGATGGAGGCACGACTTTCCGCGCGAAACGTAGTCTTAAGCGAGAGGTCAGACAGGAGCCAGAACGTGATGCGGATGTTGGGCGGAGTGGTGATTGCGGGCGTGTTGATGAGTGGCGGAG
Source organism: uncultured Acidobacteriaceae bacterium (assembly GCA_964235665.1). Classification (GTDB taxonomy): domain Bacteria; phylum Acidobacteriota; class Terriglobia; order Terriglobales; family Acidobacteriaceae; genus Edaphobacter. Next base: position 590,636 of record CAXSAY010000002.1, on the reverse strand, counting down.
TTGCAGCGTGGGGACAGACCGCGATCTATGCGGAGTTTACCGGGGGCAAGGTTTCAGCGGCCCACACGGACTGGATGTACGGGCCGACGATCGGGCTGTATCACGATAACGGCCTGGGGCTGATTGCACTGGGGTATGACGTTCGTGGGTCCTTTCTGCGGCGAGGAGATACGAACGGTGCGAACTCGAACGAATCGCTGAACTCGCTCGAGGTTGGTGTGCGAGCCGCGGTGACACCGCACGTACTGCCGATCAAGCCATATGTAGAGGCGCTGGGCGGGTATGGCGGGCTTACGGTAGGGCAGGGATCGGCGCGGGAGAGTGCGAGTCATGCGGCATACCAGTTTCTGGGTGGCGTGGACTTCACGTTCTTTCCCCGGCTGGACTGGCGTGTGGTGGAGTTCAGCTATGGGCGGCTGAGTGGGCTGGGTGACACGTATGCGCCAAAGACGATCAGCACGGGGCTGGTGTTTCGGCTGCCGTAAGGGCCACGTTTTGCGAGGCGGGCAGAGGTGTCGCGAACGCCTCTGCGTGCTAGCCTTAAGACATCGATATGAGCGAACAGACGCTAACAGAGACAGCGGCGCCGGCCCTGAGCCACGCTTCGACGTACACGCGGAACAATCCCTTTCACGCGACGGTGCTGGTGAATGATCTGCTGACCGGTGCGGGCTCCGAGAAGGAGACGCGGCACATCGAACTCTCGCTGGACGGGGGCATGGAGTACACGCCCGGCGATGCGGTCGGCATTATTCCGGAGAACCGTCGTGAGGCGGTTGACGAGGTGCTCCAGGCGCTGAAGTACACGGGATCGGAGCGGGTGCTCGATCACTACAAGGTTGAGATCGACCTCGAAGAGGCGCTGCGGACGCGGCTCGCCATTGGCAAGCTGACGCGGGGAAGCGTGACGCAGTTCGGTAAGCTGGCACCGGGGCTGGACGGACTGAAGGATCTGGTTGGCGCCGAGAATAAGGCGCGTGCCGAGGAGTACTGCTGGGGCCGTGAGTTTGTGGACCTGGCGATGGACTTCCCTGGTGTGGTGACGCAGCCGCAGCAGCTGTTTCAGATTCTGTCGCGGTTGACGCCGAGGATGTATTCCATTGCCTCCAGCCAGGCGTTGCACGCTGATAATGTGCAGACGACAGTGCGGGTGGTGCGGTACGAGTCGCACGGGCGGGAGCGGCAGGGGCTGGCGAGTGGGCACATGGGGGACCGGGCGCCGGTGGGATCGACGTTCCCGATCTTTCTCCATGCGAATGCGGCGTTTCGGCTGCCAGAGGATACGACGGCGCCGGTGATTATGATCGGGCCGGGAACAGGCATTGCGCCGTTCCGGGCGTTTCTCGAGGAGCGGCAGGCGACGGGACAGACCGGGGATAACTGGCTGATCTTCGGAGAGCAGCGGCGGGCGCTCGATTTTCTTTATCAGGAGCAGTTTGAGGGGATGCACCGGGACGGCCTGCTGAAGCGGCTGGACACGGCGTTCTCGCGTGATCAGGCGAAGAAGGTGTATGTGCAGGACCGCATCGCGGAGAACGCGGCGGAGCTCTACGCGTGGCTGGAGCGCGGGGCGTACTTCTATGTCTGCGGGGATGCGAGCCGTATGGCAAAGGACGTGGAGCTGGCGCTGCTCGATGCGATCGCGCAGGGATCGAATGGGACGCTCGAGCATGCGAACGAGTACCTGGCGCAGATGAAGAAGGGGAAGCGCTACCAACGGGATGTGTACTAGAGCTTAGGGTACCCCCCCTTGGATGAGGGGCAAAATCTTCGATTCGTGGGACTTAGGTCCGGACCGAATGCTACGTGCATCGCCCGGTTTGTCAGGGTGTTGGTGAAGGTACCTGACTGGCACCGTGGGGCCTGAAACCAGACTAACGGATGGCCGTGGAAGGGTGCGCCAAGCAGCACCCGGGCGCGAGCATCTCGCGATCTATGTCAATCCGCTCCTCACGTGCCTCGCCGGATCATCTTTTTTCCCGCCAGCAACTCTTCGTTCAACTTCCTCTAACGCGCGTGTGGTCTGGGAGGAAGAAGACGGTGGTGCGGGCCTGCGATGGTGACCGAACGGATGGCGTTGCGAAAGGTTTACCGTGGAGAGATGGAAGCGGTGACGCAACGGATCGGGGTGCATGTAGGGACGGCGGGCGGGTGCTGGACGGCGGTCGAGCGGGCGGTGGGTGCGGGGGCGAATACATTCCAAATCTTCAGTTCGAGCCCACGCACGTGGCGGGCGGCGGCGGTGAAGCCGGAGGATGGGGCGAGGATGCGGGCGCTGCGGGCGGAGCATGATGTGACGCCGCTGGTGATCCATGCGAGCTATCTGATCAATCTTTGCTCGCAGACGGAGAGCGTGCGGGCGAATGCGGTGACGGCGTTTCGCGGCGAGGTGGAACGGGCGCTGGCGTGGGGAGCGGAGTTTCTGGTGCTGCACCCGGGGAGCTGGAAGGGGCTGACGCGGGAAGAAGGGCTCCTGCTGGCGGCGCGGGGCATCGAGCATGCGGTGGAGGGGCTTGATCTCGAGGCGGGAGGGCTGCGGGTACTAATCGAGAACACGGCGGGTGCAGAGTTCTCGCTGGGCGGGAGCCTGGAACAGGTAGCGGAGCTGGTGGAGCGGCTGCGGGCGTGTGTGCCGGTGGGGGTGTGTCTGGACACGTGCCACTGCCACGTGAAGGGGTATGACCTGGTGTCTGCGGAGGGCTACAACGAGACGATGGCGCTGATTGGGGCGACGGTTGGTTTTGACGCGGTGAAGGTGTGGCACTGCAACGACGCGAAGGCGGCGAGGGGATCGAAGCTGGACCGTCATGAGCATATCGGGCGGGGGACGATCGGGGAGGAGGCGTTTCGCCGCCTTTTGCGCGACGAGCGGTTTGCGCAGGCGGCGTTTGTGGCGGAGACACCGGTGGACAACCCGGGCGACGAGGCGCGGAATGTGAGTGCGTTGCGGGCGCTGGCGGCCGTGTAGCAAGGCAGGCGGTGACGGAGACAGCCAGCACCGGGTCTGCAGGTCTTTACAATTGGAGAGACATGCAAGAGACCAAGGAACAGCAGACGACGGAGCAACAACGGTATAACCCGGCTGAGATTGAGCCGCGATGGCAGGCGCGATGGGACGCGGAGGCGACGCTCTATGCGGCAGACCCGATCGACTCCGGCAAGCCGAAGTACTTCTGCCTAGAGATGCTGCCGTACCCGAGTGGACAGCTGCACATAGGGCATGTGCGGAACTATGCAATTGGCGATGCGCTGGCGCGCTTCATGTGGATGCGCGGGCACAACGTGCTTCACCCGATGGGATGGGATGCGTTTGGGCTGCCGGCGGAGAACGCGGCGCTCAAAAATAACACGCCTCCGCGGGAGTGGACGCTCGCGAACATTGCGGCGATGCGAAAGCAGATGCAGCGGCTTGGGCTGAGCTATGACTGGGCGAGTGCGAACTCGCCCGAGGTAACGACGTGTCTGCCGGACTACTACCGGTGGAATCAATGGTTCTTTCTGAAGATGTTCGAGAAGGGATTGGCATACCGGAAGAAGAGCAAGGTGAACTGGTGTCCGCAGTGCCAGACGGTGCTGGCGAACGAGCAGGTGATCAGCGGTATCTGCTGGCGGCATGATGACCAGGTGGTGGAGCAGCGGGATCTGACGCAGTGGTTCTTCCGGATCACGCAATATGCCGAGGAGCTGCTGAGCGGCCTGGACAAGCTGGACGGATGGCCGGAGAAGGTTCGAACGATGCAGGCGAACTGGATCGGGCGAAGTGACGGTGCGACGATCGTGTTTCCGGTTGATGGATGCACCGACGGGATGACGATCGAGGTCTTCACGACGCGTGTGGACACGATCTTCGGCGCGACCAGCCTGCAGGTGGCGCCCGAGCATGCGATTGTGAAGCACTGGTGCGGGATGGATGCGGAGATGGCGGCCGAGGTGGAGCGGATGGTCGCCGAGCAACAGGCTGCAAAAGAGAATGGCGATCTTGGAGGGATCGACAAGCGCGGGGTCGCGACGGGACGATACGCGGTGAACCCGTTCAACGGCGAGCGCGTGCCGATCTGGGTGGCGAACTATATCTTGGCGGATTATGGCACGGGCGCCATTATGAGCGTGCCGGCGCATGACGAGCGAGACTTCGAGTTTGCGACGAAGTATGGGCTCGAGATCCGGCGTGTGATTGCGGAGAACGTGGATGAGACGCCGGAGGCGCTGGAGCTGCCGTACCTGGGCGAGGCAGAGGCGATCGTAATCGAGGGCGGGGAGTGGACGGGCGAGAGCTGCCTGGCGGCGCAGGAGAAGATGGCGGCGTTTGCCGAGCGCGGCGGATTTGGACGTGCCACGGTTACGTATCGGCTGAAGGATTGGGGTGTGAGCCGGCAGCGCTACTGGGGAACGCCGATCCCGATGGTGTACTGCGAACGCGGGCACGCGAGCCCTGAGCCGGGCGGAGTTGCGGTAGAGCCAGGAGGCGTAGTGCCGCTGCCGGAAGGTGCGTTGCCGGTGCTGCTGCCGGAGCAGGTAGAGATCACGCAGCAGGGCGGATCGCCGCTGGGACGCGTGGAGAGCTTTCTTCATACGGCATGCCCGGTGTGTGGTGGACCGGCGCTACGAGAGACGGACACGATGGATACGTTTGTCGACTCGAGCTGGTACTTCTACCGCTACACGGATGCGAAGAACGATCGGGCGCCGTTTGACTCGGCGAAGGTGAACTACTGGTTTCCGATTGACCAATATATCGGCGGCGTCGAGCATGCCATTCTTCACCTGATTTATTCGCGGTTCTGGACGAAGGTGATGCGCGACATCACTGGAGAGGATGGGGGACTGATCAAGAACAGCGAGCCGGCGGAGCGGCTGTTTACGCAGGGCATGGTGATCAAGGATGGCGCGAAGATGTCGAAATCCAAGGGCAACGTGGTGAGCCCAGACCTGATGATCGAGCGCTACGGTGCGGATGCGACGCGGATGTATGCACTGTTTGCGGCACCGCCGGACCGTGATCTTGAGTGGCAGGAGGATGGAGTTGCAGGGGTGAGCCGGTTTCTCAGCAAGGTGTGCCGGCTAGCGACGAAGTACAAGGGCGTTACCGGCAATGTGGAGGAGGTTGCGGAGACGGGAGACGGCCGGGCGTTGCTTCGTCTCCTGCACCAGACGATTGCAAAGGTTACCGAGGACTTCAGCGGTCGCTGGCACTTCAACACGTCGATCGCCTCAATCATGATCCTGGTCAACGAAATTACGAAGAACGAGGCGGCGATCGATGCCGGCGAGATCCCGCCACAGGTGGTCTCCGCGGTGATGTGTGGGTTGGTGCTGTTGTTAGCACCCTTCGCTCCTTTCCTGGCGGCGGAACTCTGGGAGGAGGCGGGTTACGTCAATCCGATCTTCCGCAATGCATGGCCAGAGGCGGATGCCGAGCTGGCGCGCGAGGACACACTCGAAGTTCCAGTGCAGGTGAATGGCAAGCTGGTGCTGGTGATCTCCGTTGCTGCGGGCAGCGATGAGGAGTCGATCAAGACGGCTGCGCAGGCCGTTGAAAAGGTGCGCGCGCGGCTAGAGGGCAAGACTCTGGTGAAGACCGTGGTGGTTCAAGGCAAGCTCGTGAACTTCGTGGTGCGGTAATGGAGGACTGGTCGAAGCAGGGCCGTGGGCCTGGCCGAGACGGCGGTACGACGGTGCCAGTGCGAGGGACGCAGTCGTTCGTGCGGGTGATGCAGTGGTGCTGGCGACACCCTGGTGTGACGGCGCTTGAGGTGGCGTGGCGATGGGTCTACGGAAGCTTTGCGTTATGGATCTTGTGGCGAGAGGGACGGGCGATTGTCTCAGACGTAACAGGAGGGAGAAACACTCTGGCCAGTCTTGGCCTCGATCAGCTGACGATCACGGATCCGCTGGGTGCGACCAGCCGGGTGGCGACGGCTCTCGGGCTTCTGCTGCCGGAGATGTTGCATGCAGCGGCATGGGTGCTTCCCTTGCTTTTAGCGGCCTGGTTGCTTGCATCAACAGCAGGTCGAACGTTGGTTCTCCAACGCGTAGATCGGCGGTTGCGGATCCATCCTGTGACGTTGGGATCGCTGCAGTTCATCCGGATCCTTGCGCTTGGGACAAGCCTGCTGCTGTGGGGTTTGCTGGTTTCCTGGGCTGGAACGACCGCGGTGACGGCGCCGCTGGCTGCGGGTGGACCACCGCAGCTGGTGGAGTATTTTGCGATTGTGATTGTCGGGACGTTGTCGCTCTTTACGCTGTGGGCGATTGTGAGCTGGGCCTTCTCGCTGGCGCCGATCGTCTCGATGGAGCGCGGATCGGGTGTGCGCGACAGCTTGCAGGCCTCGGTGGAGCGCGGGCCGATCCGGTTGAAGCTGGTGGAGATCAATCTCGTGATGGGGATCGTGAAGATCGCGCTGATCGTGCTGGCGATGGTGCTCTCGGCATGTCCGTTACCGTTTGAGAGCGTGATGACGACCGAGTTTTTTCGGAATTGGACGTTGGGTGTGGCTCTGCTCTATCTGCTCGCTTCGGACTTCTTTCATGTAGCGAGGATGGTTGCGTATCTGGAGCTGTGGAGGATGTACCGGGATCCCTCAGACGCTGGGGGAGTGTCGCCGGCTAGAACTGCCGCGTGATGCGCGTTTCCTTTTGTGTCAGATTGAGGTAGTTTGCTTTGCAGGAGCATGCCATGTCGTTCGGAATCTATGCAGTTGGTTATCTCATCCTCATTGTGGGTATTGCGTATCTGGCGCACCTGATGCAGATCCCTCAGCACTACATCTTCGCGATTGTCATCATCCTGGCTGGTATCGGGGTTGTGACGGCGGTGCAGAATACGCGCCGCAAGGATTCGAACTAGGGGATCGACGGTGACGAAGGGGCAGACTGGCGGCTTGGATACACTGAAGGTGTGCCTACCTCTACGATCGTCATTATGGACTTCGGGTCGCAGTACACACAGCTGATTGCCCGAAGGATTCGGGAATTTAATGTCTTCTCCGTGGTATTGCCCTGTACGGCAGGGCTGGACCAGGTGCGTGCCCTAGCGCCTGCTGGCTTGATTTTGTCTGGGGGGCCGAGCTCTGTGTATGATGCCGACGCACCGGCGGCAGATCCTATGCTGCTGAAGCTCGGTATCCCGCTGCTTGGCATCTGCTACGGCTTTCAGTTTATGGTTCACCATCTTGGTGGAACCGTGAGGTCCGCGCCGCGCCGGGAGTACGGCCATGCGACAGTCGAGATCGTCGCGGAGACAAAGCTGTTTCGCGGCTTGCAGGGTGAGCTGGACGTGTGGATGTCGCACGGCGATGATGCCAAGACGCTGCCCGAAGGATTTGTGCTGACGGCGCAGACAAACCATGCGCCGGCGGGCATCGCTAACGAGGAGCAGCGGATGTGGGCGGTGCAGTTTCATCCGGAGGTGGCGCATACGCGGCAAGGAACGGAACTGCTGAAGAACTTCGCGCTGGACATCTGTGGGGCTGAACCGAACTGGACGCCGGAGCACTTTATCCAAACGACCCTTGCGCGAGTACGGGATCAGGTGGGGGAGACCGGACATGCGATCTGCGGGTTATCCGGCGGAGTGGATTCGAGTGTGGCTGCTGTGCTGGTCGCACGGGCGATCGGCGATCGGCTGACATGCATTTTCGTCAATAATGGCGTGCTTCGCAGAGATGAGTTCGCGAAGGTGCAGCAGACGATGCGCGAGTCGCTGGGTCTCCACGTGGTAGCCGTCGATGCGAGTGATCGCTTCCTGAGCAAACTGGCGGGGATCACGGATCCGGAGCAGAAGCGGAAGGTGATCGGGAATGAGTTTGTCGCTGTCTTCGATGATGAGGCGCGCGGCATCTTTGAGGCGGAGAAGAGTGCGGGTGAAGAGATCGCGTGGCTGGTGCAAGGAACGCTTTACCCGGACGTGATCGAGTCAAGCAGTGTGCATGGACCGTCGCACACGATCAAGAGCCACCACAACGTTGGTGGTCTGCCGGCGGATATGAAGCTGAAGCTGATCGAGCCCTTGCGGGATCTCTTCAAGGATGAGGTACGGCGGATCGGGCGAGACCTCGGGATGCCAGCGGAGGTCCTTGAACGGCAGCCTTTCCCCGGGCCCGGGCTCGCAGTGCGCATTCTGGGTGAGGTGACTGCTGAGCGTGTGGCGATGCTGCAGGAAGCCGATGCGATCGTGGTCGAGGAGATCAAGAAAGCGGGCCTTTATCGCAAGGTCTGGCAGAGCTTCGCGGTGCTTTTGCCGGTGAAGTCTGTCGGGGTGATGGGCGACCAACGGACGTATGCGAACGCCTGCGCGATACGGGCGGTTGAGAGCGAAGACGGCATGACGGCGGACTGGGCGGCGTTACCGGATGCGGTGCTGCGCACGATCTCAAGTCGCATCGTTGGTGAGGTACGCGGCATCAATCGCGTGGTGTATGACATCACGTCAAAGCCGCCAGGGACGATTGAGTGGGAATAAAGGCGGTGTAAATAAGAAGACCGAGGGTATGAGCCTCGGTCTTCTCGTTCGATCTGGATAGCGTTACTTGAGTTCGTCGAGCGAGTTGGCGCCGTATTTGAGATACCACGGACTGGCGGACTCGAGGGCTCGGTTGACGTTCTGGATATTCTCGACGCCGGTCGTGTTGAGCCAATCTTCAAAGGCCTTGGGACCCTGCTTGGCGAAGATCGGGATACCATCACTCCAGGTTGCGCGCCCGCAAAGGACGCCGTTGTACTTGGTGCCCGCCTCGGAAGCAAGCTCGAGCGTTTCAACGAAGACCGGATTCGACACGCCGGCCGAAAGATAGATGAAGGGCTTATGCGTCATCTGCTCTGCGTTGCGGAAGTGCTCGATGGCTTCTCCCTTAGAGTAGGCTTTCTCGCCGTTGTAGGACTTGGTGCCTTCGACAAAGCTCATCTCGACAGGAACTTCGACCTTGAGCACGTCTACACCGTACTTCTCTTTGCCGAACTCTGCCATGGAGCCGGAGACGATAGAGGGCTTCTTGATGGCGTAAGCGAGCGACTTTTCATCTCCGCCTTCCGCGTCGTACCCGACGAACTCCAGGAAGAGAGGCATGTCGTTCGCGCGACATTCGTCGCCGATGCGTTCGATCCAGGCGTGCTTGAGATCGTTGATCGCCGACTTCTCAAAAGGCGTGTAGTACAGCAGGACCTTGATGCAATCGGCGCCGGCTTCTTTGAGGCGCTGCACGCTCCACAGGTCTAGAAGATCCGGGAGGCGACCTGGCGTTGCAGCATCGTAGCCGGTCTTCTCGTACGCGAGCAGAAGACCTGCGTCGTTGCGATGTTTGGTCGCAGAAAGACCGTACTCCGGATCGAGCAGGATGGCAGACGCGTAGCGGGTGAGGACAGAGGTGACCAATGTCTTGAACTCTTCAAGATCATGCGCGTCAGAGGAGGCACCGCGGGCGTTCGCAAGAGATTTCTGCAGGGAGCCGCGCTGATCCATGGCGGCCGCAGCGACAACACCACGTGCGTTGGAGACGGCCTTCATGCCAGCAAGTTTTCCAGGGGTCGGTTGAGTAAGCACAGCGTGGATCTCCTTCACAGTATGTGATGCGCTCCAACGCCGATTCTATACAGACGCGATAGGACGGAGACTGACGGGCTGGGAGGCGCGGTGTGAGTCAGGCGACGGCGACGGTGGCCTCTTGTATGGCAAAGAGCTGCTGAATACCAGCTTCAGCGAGGTCGAGCATTCCGCTGAGTTCCGCACGGGTGTAGGACTCTTTTTCTGCGGTTGCCTGGGTCTCGACGAGACCGCCCGAAGCGAGCATGACGACGTTCATGTCCACGGTGGCTCGCGAGTCCTCCTCATAGGCGAGATCGAGGAGAAGGTTGCCGTCGACGATGCCGACCGAGGTGGCGGCGATCATCTGGCGCAGGGGGGTGGATTTGAGGGTGCCAGCGGCGACCAGCTTGTTGAGCGCGATGGCGAGGGCGACGGTGGCGCCGGTGATGGCGGCGGTGCGAGTGCCGCCATCAGCCTGCAGAACGTCGCAGTCAAGGATGACCGTGCGCTCGCCGAGAGCTTTCATATCGACGACGGAGCGAAGGCTGCGACCGATGAGGCGTTGAATCTCGTGCGTGCGGCCACCGATCTTCCCTCGCTCGCTTTCGCGTGCGGTGCGGGTGAGGGTGGCGCGGGGAAGCATGCCGTACTCTGCGGTGACCCAGCCCCGGCCGGAGTTGCGCAGCCAACCGGGAACTCCTTGTTCTATGGTTGCGTTGCAGAGGACGCGCGTGTTGCCGACCTCGATGAGGGCGGACCCTTCAGCGGTGCGGACGTAGTTTGGAATGATGGTCGTAGCACGAAGCGCGTCGGCGGCGCGATGGTCTGGACGAAAGATGGAAGGGGAGACAGAGACCGCGCACATACAGCGATTATAGGGGTCTGGGTGAGATTGGACCCGAAGGCGCGGGACCCGTTCTTTGTTATTCTGGGCCTGTTCAAGAAAGCGGAGTGTGCTGGCGATGGCCGAAGAAGCAGTGAAAATCACAGTGCGTCCGAACGGGCCGCTGCGGATTGAAGGGCACGTTGTTCTGCAGGACGCAGATGGAAAGACGTGGGATCTAACGGGGAAGCCGGCGGTTAGTCTGTGCCGCTGCGGATTAAGTGAAAAGCGGCCGTTTTGCGATGGATCGCACAACAAGGCTGGCTGGCAGTGCATGGCCTCACCGGGAAACCTGACAGGACAGTAGGGAAGATCTTCGAGTCTCGAGGAATCTAGCGATGCGGGTGTTTGAAGGTATTCGACTCTGGAGCGGGGCGGTTGCACTCGGTGTTGCGCTCATGGCAATGAGGCCTTTGGCGCAGGCATCGAGTGTGCCCGCAGCAGGGCTCGAGGTGCCCGCGTCGCGCTCGTATGTCAAGAGTGAGGCGATGATTCCGATGCGGGACGGAGCAAAGCTGCATGTTGTGCTTTTGAGACCGTCAGGCTCAGAGACCGGTGGTGAGACGCTCCCGTTTCTAATGCAGCGGACACCCTATGGCACGGACCAGGTGACGCCGGAGGGTTTGCGGGATCGGAAACCTGAGCTGTTCGAAAGCGGATACATTTTTGTGTTTGCGGATATTCGCGGGCGCTACCGGAGTGAAGGGCAGTTTGTCATGAACCGTCCGGTGGTGGCGCATACCAGCCCGAAGGATGTGGATGAGACCACGGACACGCGCGACACAGTCGACTGGCTGCTGAAGAACGTTCCAAATAACAACGGCAAGGTTGGAGTGTACGGGGTCTCGTACCCTGGATTTCTGGCAGCGATGGCTGGGGTGGATGCGCATCCGGCGGTGAAAGCAATCAGCCCGCAGGCACCGATGACGGACGTCTGGCTGGGGGATGATTTCTTTCATAACGGTGCCTTCCGCGAGACCTATGGCTTTGACTATGTGCAACAGCTGGAGGCACAAAAAACGGACGTTCGGGTGCAGGCAAAGGACGACACGTTCGACTTCTTTCTTAAGAATGTGAACTTCGAGGGTGCGGCGAAGTCGGCCGGCATCACCGCGCTGCCAACGGCCGTGCGGTTCCTCAACGAACCGAACTACTCGAAGTTCTGGCAGGATATGGCGGTTGAACAGCGGCAGACGAAGGTCGAAGTTCCGACGCTTGAGGTTGGCGGCTATTGGGACCAGGAAGATATGTGGGGACCACAGGCTGAGTATGCCGCGTTGAAGCCGCATGACCAGAAGCATGAGGTGTTCCTGGTACTCGGTCCTTGGAATCACGGGGGCTGGGGAGGGTCGGGGCAGCGGTTGGGGACCGTCGACTTCGCCGAACCGACGGGTGACGAGTATCGCAAGACCTATGAGGCACCTTTCTTCGAGTTCTACCTGAAGGGCAGACCTGGATTTGCGCTGCAAGACACGGCAAGTTTCCGGACGGGCGTGAACCAATGGAAGCGGTATGAGGCGTGGCCTCCAAAGGCCGGCTTCACGCCGAGGAAGCTTTTTCTGGCGCAACAGAAGCAGCTGACGTCCACGCAGCCGACCGGGCAATATGATCTGAAGGCTGCGGCGTATGTCGCGGATCCGGCGGATCCGGTTCCGTATCGGCATCGGCCGATTCAATCCACCTATGGTGACGGCTCGCTGTGGCGCACCTGGCTGGTGGAGGATCAACGCTTTGTGAGTGGGCGCAAGGACCTGGCGAACTTCCAGACAGAAGCGCTCGACCATGAGATGACGGTGACGGGTGACATCATGGCGGACCTGTTCGCAGCGACCACGGGCACAGATGCGGACTGGGTGGTGAAGCTGATCGATGTGTATCCGGACGACGCGGCGGCACCGATGGCAGGCTATCAATTGATGGTGGCAGAGGAGATCTTTCGCGGACGATATCGCAAGAGCCTTGAGCGAGCGGAGGCGGTGAAGCCGGGCGAGATCAATGAGTATCGCTGGAGCCTCCACGGCGCCGATCATACCTTTCTGAAGGGACACAGGATCCTGGTCGAGGTGCAATCCAGCTGGTTTCCTCTTTACGATCGGAATCCTCAGACCTTCGTGCCGAACATCATGTCTGCACCGGCAAACGCGTACAAGGCAGAGACGATTTCGATCTATGGGTCAGAGAAGTACCCGTCGCATCTTGAGTTTCTGGAGCCCTCAACCGAGGGCAGGTAAGGTGCGAACAGAAGGAGCGAGTTGAGTATACGGACGATCAGCACGCGTGAGGTCTACCGCAATCCATGGACGAGCGTCCGGGAGGACGTTATCGAGCGGGAGAACGGGCAGCGCGGCATTTACGGCGTTGTTGATAAAGATCCGGCAACGATCATCATTCCGCTGGAGCAGACCGTGGACGGCGAGTTCGTGTATCTGGTCGAGCAGTTTCGCTATACCGTTCAGGAGACCTTGCATGAGTTTCCGCAGGGCGGGTGGGAGCGGCCCGATGTGGTGCCGGAAGAGTTAGCGCGTGGCGAGTTGCGGGAGGAGACCGGTCTTTCCGCACAGCAGATGACGCACATCGGGTCACTCTGGATTGCGTATGGGGTGATGCGGCAACGACACCATATTTTTCTTGCGCAGGGTCTCAGCCCCGGTGCGACGGAGCGGGATCCCGAGGAGCACGATATGGCCGTTCATCGTGTCGCGGTAGCGGAGTTTGAGCGCATGCTGCTCGACGGCAGAGTGCAGGACAACTGTTCGGCGGCAGCCTGGGGTTTGTATCTTGTGTGGCGGCGCCGCGGAACGTCTGGATCGATGAACGCAGAAGCAGCGCCACAGCAGTAACACCGCGGCGCTGCCAGGCTCGTCAACGGGCTTGCTAGTAGGAGTCGTCGGCCGAGCTGTCGTCTGACGTGCTGTCGCCACCGTCGTCGAAGCTGCTGTCGTCCGAATCACCACCGCCGTCGAAGGCGTTGTCATCCCCGCTATCGTTGGAGTCGGCGCCCGCGTCATCGCCTGATGCAGCGAAGTTATTGCGATCGTCATCCGTGAACGCATTACTACCGGGGTCGTTGTTGTCTCGCGATTGATCGTCTCCGGTGAAGTTGTCGCCGCGATTGCCGTGGTCGCGTGCGTCGTCGCCGTAGTAGTTGTTGACGATCTCTTCGGGGCGACCACCGCCGCCGCCCATGCCGGTCATGGAGTTGCCGAAGCCGTGCAGGAGGGACTCAACGCCTTCGAAGGCGAGTGCACCGGCGGCCACCCCGGCTGCGGTTTGCGCGGCGCCGCGTAGGAAGCCTCCGCCCTGCTGCGGTGCGACGCCATATTGCGGATTGCCGTAGGCGGGAGCGACATTCTGTGCTGGCTGCCCGTAGCTGCTCTGTGAGGGATAAGCAGGAACCGGAGCGTACTGTCCGGACTGCTGCGGAGAGGGTGGAGACGGCGGGGCCGGACGATCGCTGGAGCCACCGCCAAAGAGGCCGCCGAGAAAACTAGTTGCAGGCTTGGGGTGCTGTTGTTGCGATTGGAGCTGATCGACTTGTTTCTTGAGAGCGGCAAGCTGCTGCTGCGCCTGATCGAGTGCGTACTGCTGCACGAGCACGGTCTGCGACAGGATGTAGAGAGAATCAGGAGTGCGGCTGAGACCCTGTTGAAGCAGCCGTTCCGCATCGGCATCTTTTTCCTGCAACTGTGTCTTCTGCACGCGGTCGATCAGACCGTTGATCATGTCCTGCTCTTGTGGCGTCATCGCTCGCTCCCTGGGTGATCTTTATCATCGCTGCCTGTTTGCGGTCCGCGATCAAAGGATAGACGCATGGACACGAAACAGGTCTCGCCTGCTAGGATGCCGTGCTCTGCCTTGAGGAGGGACGACCGTAACTCCTCTAGTGGACCGTCTTTACGCGACGATTCATAAAGTCCATCAGGAGGTACGATCCAAGGCGCTCGGGGCTGGTGAAGTAGGCCTTGCCACGACACATCGAACTCATTGTCTGAACGAACTGCATCAGCGCGAAGTCTTCGGCAAGCATGAAGGTATTGATCATGATGTTTGACCGTTTGCAGCGGGAGACCTCTTCGAGCGTCTCCGAGATGACGAGGGGATCGAGACCAAAGGCGTTCTTGTAGATACGGCCATCCGGCAAGGTGAGTGCCGAGGGCTTGCCGTCCGTGATCATGACGATCTGCTTCATGTCTTTGGTCTGGCGGGCGAGGATGCGTTGTGCAACGCGTAAGCCTTCGCGGGTGTTGGTGTAGTGAGGGCCGACCTTAACGCGAGGCAGCTGGCCGATGGGAATCTCTTCGGCGGAGTCGTGGAATAGGACGAGCGAGAGGGTGTCTCCGGGGAACTGCGTCCGGATGAGGTGTGAGAGAGCCATGGCGACGCGCTTGGCGGGCGTGAAGCGATCTTCGCCATAGAGGATCATGGAGTGCGAGCAATCGAGCAGAACGACGGTGGCGCAGGAGCTCTGGTAGTCAGCCTGATGGACGTGCAGATCACTGTATTCAACGTTGAGGATGCCGGGATGCAGTGGGTCAGGGGTTGCGTTATAGCCTTCGCGGGCGAAGACGCTGTTCAGCGTGGCGGTGATGTCCAGATTGAGTGTGTCGCCGAATTCGTATTGCTTCGTTGATCCATTGGTCTCAACACCAGAGGCTTCGAAACGGGTGTCGTGCTTGCCAAAGTTGGAGCGGCCGAGCGGACCAAGTAACTCGCGAAGGGCCTTGTAGCCCAGAAAGTCCATGCCCTTGTCGGTGACTTCAAATTTGGCGTCGGTCTCGCCGTCGCCCTGCTGACCCTGACCCTCCGACGGCTGCTCGGCGTTGATGAAGTTTTGCTCCTGCATCTTTGCGATGATTTTATCGATCAGCTCTTCGACCTGCGGCTCATCGAGCTGGTCGAACTTCTCCTGAGCTTCGTCGTCGAAGAGCTCGCCGGATTCAAGTGCCTGACGAATGGCCTCGCGCAGGTTGTCCATCGTCTGTTCGCCATCGAACTGCTGGAAGCGAGACATCGGGTCCTGGAAACCAGAGTCGAGGAAGAACTCGGACAGTGCCTGCATGAGGTCTTCAAGACCGAACGAGGAGGAGAGATCACCGGTGAACTTGGTATAGCGTGTACGCTTCATGGTTCAACCTTGGCTTGAGTCTAGTCCCGGATGGCTCCCTCATGAGGGAGCCATCGTAGCCGGGCGATGCGTGATTGCGAAAGCGATGTTGCGTTGCGGATGCGGTGTGACGCTGGCGGATCGTGTTGTGTCGAGGTGGATTCAGGGAACGTCGCAGCGAGGAAGGATGCCGACCCGAACCGCTGGTTATTCAGTGGGCCACGTCTTGGTCCAAGCCAACTTCTTAGTTGAAGCCACGTCGCGTGCGGTTGCGGGCGCTTGCTTCTTCACGCGCCTGATCCCGCATCTTGTCTCCATATTGTGCGGCCTGATCGTTGCGCTGCTTCTTTTCGGCAGCGGAGAACGCCCGTTCTTCACTGCGGCTAATGCGCTTGTGCGCAGTCATGCCTTCAAGGAGAAACTCTGCTGCTGAGACGGTGAGCTCAGGCGAGGATTTGGCATTGATATTGAGCGGGGAAAGCTTCTCAAGCAGACCCTGAATCTGCTTCAGTTCGGCGTGGCTCACCTCGGACGCTTGGGCGTCGCTGAGCTGAACGGTGCCACCGAGATTGAACCACTGTTCGATCTGCTGAGTGTTTGTCTCGGCAAAATACTGGTCAAAGATGCTGGCTACGGAGTTGCGAATGATGTCGCGGATGACAGTGTCCGCGCCACGCATTTCGCCCTCGTATTCGAGCTCGATCTTTCCGGTGATGCCAGGAAGTGCGGCGTAGATATCGCCGACGCGTGGCACAACCGCAGACTCGCCATGAAGCAGGGCGCGACGCTCTGCGTTTGAGACGACGAGCTCCATGGTGGAGATGGGCAGGCGTTGCGAGACGCCGGATCGCTTGTCGACCTTCTTGTCGTCGCGCGCCGCGAAGGCAACTGTTTCCACGATCTGTCGGATGTAGTGGGGAATCTCGATCTGCTGAATCGTGTCGTCGCCTGCGTAGGTGCGGGCGGTCCAAGCCTCCTGCTCTGTGATGCTGATGGCATCGTCGATCGATTCCGGGTAGTGCGTGCGAATCTCCGAGCCAATACGATCCTTGAGGGGCGTTACGATCTTGCCGCGGGCTGTATAGTCCTCCGGGTTGGCACTGAAGACGATGGCCACATCGAGCTCCAGACGGACCGGATAGCCTTTGATTTGAACGTCTCCCTCCTGCATGATGTTGAAGAGCGCGACCTGAATCTTACCGGCGAGATCAGGGATTTCATTGACCGCAAAGATGCCGCGATTTGCACGTGGCAGAAGGCCGTAGTGCATGGTGAGTTCGCTTCCGAGTTCGTGACCGGAACGCGCTGCTTTGATGGGATCGACATCGCCGATGAGATCTGCGACGGTCACGTCGGGGGTTGCGAGCTTTTCCACATAGCGATCCTGCGGTGTCATCCAGGCGATCGGGGTGTCATCGCCAAGCCGTGCCAGCAGATCGCGGGAGAACTTCGAGAGAGGCGCGTAGGGGTTGTCGCGCAACTCCGAGCCGGCGACGAAGGGGGTATGGGGATCGAGCAGCGTGGTGAGCGCACGGAGGATGCGGCTCTTGGCCTGCCCGCGGAGCCCAAGGAGGATGAAGTTGTGACGGGAGAGTACGGCGTTCACGAGCTGCGGAATGACGGTGTCGTCATAGCCGACGATGCCAGGAAAGAGCGCCTCACCGGTGCTCTGGATGGAGCGCAGCCGGGTAATAAGGTTGTCGCGCAGCTCATCTTTGACACTGCGTCCTACACGTTCCTGGGTGAAATCACTGGAGCGGAGCGCGCCAAGAGTCTTCGGCAGGGAGTCCGGTACGGTGCTAATTGCCATGACAGAAGTATAGAACTCCCGACAGAGACACGATCCTGACCAATGCTGATGCGTGTGTGTGACGTAAACGGATGAGGTTCTTTTGATCTGCCGTGCTGAGGGCGAGGGGAGACGATCGCCGACGATGACGCGAGGCGGCTACTTGGCAGCCATCTCAGGCTTGCTGATCCGCACTGCAGGTGTTCGTACCGGCTCGCGAGATGCAGGTACTTCTCGCCTGAATTTCGATCCAAACTTCCATTCCCGGACATGCTCTTCAAGCAAGAGTACAACCGAGACTGCGACATAGGCGGAGAGCTCGCCATAGATCCTGGTCTCGAGAATGACGCCGGTGTAGAACATCACGGCGAACCAGAGCGGCAGGATGTACAGGTAGTTCGCGAAACGAACCGGGGTCAGCCGGCGGCGATAGATCCAGACTACGGGGAGCAGATAGGCGCAAATATTGAGCAACGAGGGAAGGAGCCGGAGCTTGAGGCGGAAGGCGTTCTCGACGACGCGATTGTAGTTTTCTGCGTTGCTGTTGCCGGCGAAGTGGAGCACGAGAGCGACTTTGATCGCAAGCCAAAGGATAGCCAGGCTGAAGACCCGCAGCCAGG
This sequence comes from uncultured Acidobacteriaceae bacterium, assembly GCA_964235665.1. Classification (GTDB taxonomy): domain Bacteria; phylum Acidobacteriota; class Terriglobia; order Terriglobales; family Acidobacteriaceae; genus Edaphobacter. Next base: position 572,720 of record CAXSAY010000002.1, on the reverse strand, counting down.
GAACGGCCTGGAGATTGAAGCGCTCGGCGATCGGTGTGTGGGGGTCGCTTACGGGTCGACTCGCTGCATCGAGCATATAGATCCCGATGAGGAACAGGGTGGTCTCGCGGTTCAACGTGCCGAGAAGCATGACGGCGAAGAGAGCTGGAAAGTTGCGGGTATAAATGAAGTAGAGGCCGGCCGTGAAGAAGGCCAGCGCCGGCATGTCGTAGGGATAGGAGTAGTTGGCGTCAATGTGGATGACGTAGGTCCACATGGAGATGACGAGAAAGACGGGATACACCAGCGGGGAAAGAACGCCATTCTCTGTGACGGCGCGATACAGCTTAACCGTGAAGATGCCTGCAATCGAGAACGCAGCGAGGCTTAGAAGGTAAAAGGCAACCGTCTGTGGTGTGGCTGCGGATGCCGTTTCAGGATCATGCCCGCGATTGGCCAGGGCGTGCATGAGGGCGGCCCAGTGATTGATAGGCCACATGAGAAGGATTGGGAGCACGCGTTCCTGGAATGGAAGCCGCTCATGACCGTTCAGGTACGCCGGCATCTTGAGGTAGAAGCGAGTACTGACAACGTAGAAGCGGATGAACTGCAAGGTCGCAAACGCGTAGAGGACCCATCGCACGACTGGGATGTCTTGGCGTTTGGGCAAGAGAGAGCTCCGGGGCGCAACGAACGCGAGGGTAGGGGGTTAGCGAGCGGAAGAGGCGGCAGCGTTCACCAGAGCAAGCGAAACACCTTCGTACTGGGCCGGTGCAACCAGCCTACAGAACTCGTACAAGGCTCTCTAGGTCAGATGCAAACCGGGCGAAGACGTTTGAGCGCCGCCCTCGCTTATACGGCTACGTCGTCGAGCATGGCCTGCATCTCCGCAGCGGCGTGTGCGTTTTGTGTCTGCGCGGCCGCCTTGATCCCGTCTTCCAGCCGGGTACGAGCTTCGGCGGTTTGCCCAAGTTTGAGAAGGAGCTGGGCGGACATTTGATAGGCCGGAACGTACTCGGGAGCCTGTTTCAGAAGAGTGGCGTACTCTTGAAGTGCATGATCGGTCTGGCCTTCAGCAGCGTAGGCCATGGCCAGGCCGTAGCGCGCAAAGGAATCGGCTGGGTTCTGTTCGAGGATGTCGGAGAGAGCCGCGATCTTGTCCATGCTGCTTCAGATGACGGTCTTTGCCGTTGCGCTCCACGAGAAGGGCAGAATCTGTTCAGCCCGTCATAGCCCCCGCCGTACACTGAGAGGATGAAAGAAGCCGTACCGATGCGGAGCGTTGCGGAATCGCAGTCTGAACGCAGCGAGATCATCTTCCCGGGGGATGCCAACCCTCTTGGGAACCTCTTTGGCGGCAGGCTGATGCAGTTCATCGACCTGGTCGGCGCGACGGCCGCGTTTCGCCATGCGCGCGCCATTACCGTAACGGCCAGCATGGACCATCTCGACTTTGTTGCACCGGTTCATGTGGGAGACATGCTGATCCTGAAGGCCAGCGTCAATCGCGCTTTTCGGACGAGCATGGAGGTTGGCGTGCGCGCGATGGTTGAGGACGTCCTGCATGACGGCGGCCTTCGCCATGTTTCGAGTGCGTATCTGACCTATGTCGCGATGGATATGAAGGGCGAGCGTCTGGTCGTCCCGCAGGTTGTTCCTGAGACGGAGCATCAGCACCGGCGCTATGAGGATGCCGGTCGACGACGCGAGATGCGCGGCGCGGAGGTGCTCCGCACGCGGGAGCTTCGCTCCTCGCTTGGGGCTTCATGGAACCTCTAAAGCGCACGACCTAACCAGGGCACGCGAGACGTTGCCTAGCATCAGCAGGGAGATCCAGGATGGGACATACAGGGGCAGCCGTACCGCAGGGTCCGCAACCGTTACCGGGTGTGGAGTACATCATTGCTGTCGGCAGTGGAAAGGGTGGCGTAGGGAAGACGACGGTGGCGGTGAATCTAGCTGTCTCCCTGGCCAAGCTCGGCAACAAGGTAGGCCTGATTGACGCCGACATCTACGGTCCGAATGTGCCCACGATGCTGGGCGTGACGCGGCAGCCGAATGTGATCGGCGAGAACCGCATCGAGCCCATCCTGTCGCATGGTGTGAAGTTCATCTCTGTCGGGCTAATCTCTCCCGGGGACAAGCCGATGATGATGCGGGGACCGATGCTGCACCAGATTGTGCGGCAGTTTCTGATGCAGGTGGAGTGGGGCGAACTCGACTTTCTTATCGTCGATCTGCCGCCTGGAACGGGCGACGTGGTGATCTCGCTGGTGCAGACGGTTCCGCTTACGGGCGCGGTGGTGGTTTCGACCCCGAGTGATGTTGCCCTCGAGGATGCCCGGAAGGCGCTCGAGATGTTCCATCAGGTGCGGGTGGAGGTGCTTGGGATTGTGGAGAACATGAGTACGTTTCACTGCCCGCACTGCCACGAGGAGATCGATATCTTCTCAAAGGGCGGGGCGGAGCGGACGGCGGCACAGTTCGGGGTAGAGTTCCTGGGCTCGCTTGAGTTGGACCCATCGATTCGGAAGGGTGGCGATCGCGGGATGCCGGTCTCGCTCGGAGGTCCGGAGAGCGACTCTGGCGGCGGATTCTTTCGCGTGGCGGAAAAGGTCGCTCTGGCGGCGGAACGCGTCGCCGCACAGGGCGGCGGTGTGCTTGAAGTCGAGTAAGTCTTGACGGATCCGGTAAACTTGAGTTGTGCTCGCTTAGATTTACTGCGGACATGATCTTCGGAACAAGGAGAAGCGTATGGCAGCCACGGAGAACATTACCGCTCGTCAGCGCTCGATCCTTTCTGCCATTATTGCGAGCTACATCGAGACGGGTGAGCCGATCGGGTCGGCGGCGATCGCACGGCTGGCAGGGGATGGCACGGGTGTGAGCTCCGCGACCATTCGCAATGAGATGGCTGCACTCACGGCAGCCGGCTTGCTCGAACAGCCGCACACCTCAGCTGGGCGCGTTCCTACGGCGCGCGCATTTCGGGTGTATGTGGATGCGCTCGCGGGCGGAACGCGAATGGCGGCGGTTCGACTTTCGGCTAACTCGCGCCGCGAGATCGACTCCCGACTAGCCGGATCGGAGGGGACCGATGCGCTTTTGGAGCGCACAAGCCACATTCTCGCGACGCTTTCGAGCGGGGTAGGTGTGGCCATCGCCTCCGCTGGCGAAAGTGAACTTCTGGAGCATGTGCACTTTTCACGCCTGGCACCGTCGCGGGTGCTGGCGGTCGTCGTGACGCGCAGCGGGATGGTGCGCGATCGGGTGCTGGCGATGGAGCGGGATTTCACGCTGCGGGAGCTGGAGATTGCAACTGCCTTCCTCAATGACAGCTTTCGTGGATGGAGTGTGGAGCGCGTGCGGGCCGAGATCGCACAACGCGTGGAGCGCGAGCGCAACGAGTACCAGCAACTGTTGCATTCTGTGGAGCAGCTGTGGACGGGAGCGGTTCCGGAGACCCAGCAACAGACGGTGTTTGTGGGTGGGATTGGAAATCTCGTCCCGCGAACGGGATCGGATGCGGACCGGGAGCGCCTGCGTGACCTGCTTACGGCTCTTGAAGCCAAGCAGCGGCTGTTTGAGTTGTTGAGTGCGTATATTGACACGCGGCAGCAAAGCGTCCGGGTGGTGTTTGATCTCGAAGAGCAGGCACCGGAGATGGCGGGCCTGGTGCTGATCGCCGCGCCGGCGCGCGTCGATGGCGAGATGCGGGGGACGGTTGGCGTGATTGGAACGACGCGGATGGATTATGAGAGGACGATGAGTGCCGTGAGCTACGTTGCCGGCGCCTTTCAACGCATGCTGTACCCCTCTGGTTGACTGGAAGCGTATGGGCGCATCGGATAGGCAGGGGTGGAAGTGTGGACGAGCAAACTCGATGGGGACGATTTCCGCGATGGACAGGGATGGGAAACAGTAAAAAGGACACTATGCGAACCGAGGAAACGATGCAGGATGAAGGATTGATCGGACAGGATGCCGTTGCGACTGAAACAGAGGAGAGCAACGAAACGCCGGCTGCCCCGCAGCTGATGCAGGCGGAGGTCGAGCAGATCTCGGCAGAGCGGGACCAATTGCGTGATCGCCTGGCGCGACTGCAGGCAGAGTTTGATAACGCGCGGAAGCGTGAAGCGAAAGACAGACAGGATGCGCGGGACTACACGGTGCAGAGCACGGTCGAGCCATTCCTGAGTGTCATGGACAACTTCCAACTGGCTCTGAATGCGAAGGGTTCGACCGACCAGCTAAAGGCCGGCGTTGAGATGATTTTGCGGCAGATGGATGAGGCGCTGAAGGGCTTGAACGTGCAGCCGGTCGAGTCAATCGGCGCACAATTTGACCCGCGCGTGCACGAGGCACTGGGCTCCATTGAAACCAAGGAGTTTCCGGATCATCAGGTATTGGAGGAGATTCGGCGCGGCTACCGGCTCCGCGACAAGCTGCTTCGGCCTGCGTTGGTGCGGATTGCGGCGAATGCGGATCAGGTCAGCGACTAAGGACGCTTCAGAGCCCTTGCTGCTGGTACGGCGAGGCGGCAGCAGGGATGGTTGAGACAAAGGATGAGTGCGACGGCAAACGTGACCAAGATTGACTACTACGAGCAGTTGAATGTCTCCCGAGACGCAGCCGATAGTGAGATCAAGACCAGCTATCGTAAGCTTGCGATGCAGTATCACCCTGATCGGAATCCCGACAATCCAGCGGCTGAAGAGCGGTTCAAGGCCTGCAGCGAGGCTTATGGGGTGTTGAGCGATCCTGAGAAACGTGCGGCTTATGACCGGTATGGTCATGCGGCGTTCCAGGCGGGTGGGCCGGCGAGCAGCGGTAGCCCGTTTGGCGGCAATGTGCAGGATGTCGGGGACATCTTTGGCGACCTGTTCGGCGAGATGTTTAACATGGGCGGCGGCGGTGGTCGGAAGGCGTCGCGCGTGCAACGTGGGCGCGACATGCAGATGAGCATGCAGCTCGAGTTTGAGGAGTCGGTCTTCGGCAAGGAGAAGGAGATTACCTTCCGTAGAATGGAGACCTGCGCCGAGTGCCACGGGTCGGGGGCGGCCAAGGGTAAGTCTCCTATTACGTGCACGCAGTGCGGTGGACGGGGGCAGCAGCGATTCCAGCAGGGGTTCTTCTCGGTGGCGAGAACGTGTTCGGTCTGCAATGGGACGGGAACGCTGATTGTAGATCCGTGCTCTGTCTGCCGCGGTGAGACGCGGGTGCAACGGGAACATACGATCGCGGTTAAGGTTCCGGCCGGCGTCGAAGAAGGGACCCGGATCCGGTACAGCGGCGAAGGGGAGGCAGGGAGGTTTGGAGGTCCGGCGGGCGATCTCTATATCGTGCTAAGTGTTAGAGCGCATGCGTTTTACGAGCGGGATGGAGATGATCTGCACTGTGTGTTGCCGATCAGCTTTCCGCAGGCCGCGCTGGGGACGGAGCTCGAGCTCGAAACGCTTGAAGGGAAAGAGGTTATCAAGGTTCCGGAAGGGACGCAGAGCGGGCGTGAGTTCAAGCTGAAGGGCAAGGGTGTGCCGCACCTGAATGAACGCGGAAAAGGTGATTTGATTGTTGAAGTTAGAGTGAAGACGCCGGCCAAGCTGACGCGCGAGCAGAAGGATCTGCTGCGGCAGCTGGGGGACACGATGGTGGTTGAAAATACTCCGCACGCACGGGGTATCTTAGACAAAGTAAAGGAGATCTTCAGCTAAGTGAAGGCTGGGGATCGCGGGAAGGCCCAGGCTTCGTGCCTGGGCCTTTTTGCGCTGTTTTCGCTGAGGTACGAGACGAATATGCGCAGTTTGGCTGAGGTTGAGGCCGTTTCAGCGGAGGTTTGCTCCGGCGATGGCGATGGCGGCGATCGCGGCGGTCTCCGCACGGAGAATGCGGGGGCCGAGGGTGACCGGTTGCCAGCCGTGACCGGTGAAGAGCGCCACTTCTTCAGGGGTCCAGCCGCCCTCCGGACCGATGGCGAGGGCGACGGATTCGATCGCGGTTTGGAAGGCTGCCTGGAGGGGGGTGGCCTGCTCGATCTCGCTGAGGAGGATGCGGGTTGGGGCGGTTTCGGCGGCGAGGATGGCCGGGAGCGGGAAGGGATCGGCGATGGCCGGGACCGACGTGCGGCGGGACTGCTTGGAGGCTTCGAGGGCGATGCGACGCCAACGGTCGGCTCGCTTGGAGGCTGCCTGAGCCAGATGCTTTTCGGTACGGCGGGCGAGGATGGGGGTGATGCGGTCGACCCCGAGCTCGGTGGCTTTTTCGATGGCCCACTCGAAGTGATCGAACTTGAAGATGGCGAGCAGGAGATGAAGCGGAAGGGCGGTGTCAGCTTCGAGCTCTTCGTGAAGGGTGAAGGTGACGCGGTCAGGGGCGACGGCGGTGATCTCAGCACGGTGGAGAAAGCCACCGGCAACGAGGTCGAAGACCTGGCCTGGTTCCGCACGGAGAACACGGGCGAGATGAGCGGCCTGATCGCCGGTGAGGGCTGCGGCGTGGTGGTCGCGGTCCCAGGTGTCAGCGATGAAGCGGCGGCGGGTCATGGAGGTAGTTTAGTTGGGAGTTGCCGTGGGACGATGTGGGGGCTAGATCTCGCGGCGTAGATGCAAAGTACCTCGCCGTTACGAGAGCGACGCCTCGGCGATCCGCTTCTCCGCCTCCAGGAGGGACGATCCTCCTCGCACGGGCAGCCTGGGAGCCGACATCGACTCCCAGGCCCCACTTTGCCCAACTCTCGAAATGAGACTACAGGGACATACCACCCGAGACCTCGATGCGCTGCCCGTTGACCCAGCGGTTGTCTTCTGAGAGCAGGGACGCGATCATGGGGCCGATGTCATCGGGCAGACCGGGGCGGCCGAGGGCGGTGGCATCGGAGACCATCTTGTTGACTGCCGGGTTGTCGCGGACCATGCCGCCGCTGAAGTCGGTCTGGATGGCGCCGGGTGCGACGGTGTTGACGGCGATGCCGCGCGGGCCGAGCTCTTTTGCCAAGTAGCGGGTGAGGACCTCGACGGCACCTTTCATGGAGGCGTAGGCGGCGCTTCCCGGGAAGCTGAAGCGGGTGAGGCCGCTCGAGACCTGGACGATGCGACCGCCGTCGTTGATCAGGGGAAGAAGCTTCTGGGTGAGAAAGAAGACGCCTTTGAGGTGGACGTTGTAGAGGCTGTCGAAGTCCTGCTCGGTGACCTGGTCGATGGGTGCGTGGTGCGAGGTGCCGGCGTTCGAGACGAGGTAGTCGAAGCGGTCTGCATCGAGGGTGGTGAGAGCCTGACGCACGGATTGAACAAAGGGATCGAAGGCGCTGATGTCGCCGGCATCGAGCTGAAGGGCGATGGCTTTCGCGCCGGCCTTTTCGGCGGCGGCGACGACGAGGTCAGCTTCCCCACGATTGGAGTGATAGGTGAAGATCGAGCGGATACCCCGGCCGGCGAGATGAAGGACGGTGTTGCGGCCGAGGCCGCGGCTGCCGCCGGTGATGATGGCGATCTTGCCCTGCGATAACGCGTTGGTTGCTGTCGACATGATTCCTCCCGGGCCATAGCCCGTACCTGAGGTTAGGGTTTGCGCCCGGGCGGAAGCTATGCCGGAACTCCGCCATTCCTTGCCTAATTGTGTCGTCACGGCGGTAAGCTGGAAGGGAGGGGAACGACGATGGCGAGCAGTCACCGGCTTCGGGAGTTCATTGATGTCGTGAGGCGGTATACCGATGCGCATAAGGGGATAAGCCCGGTCGCGACGCTCATACCGGGGCTGCAGCTCCTGCGATCAGACCATGAGAAGCGGCCTAACTACATCCTGTTCAAGCCGGCGCTTTGTGTGGTGGTGCAAGGTGCGAAGTGGGCGATCTTTGGAGGGCAGCGGATGGATTACCGGGCCGGGCAGGCGCTGGTGATTAGTCTGGAGATGCCGGCCCTGGGCACGGTGGCGGAGGCGAGCCCGGAGGAGCCGTATCTGGGGTTCATCCTGGAGTTTGATCTCGGCGTGATGCGGGAGGTGATGGAGAGCCTCCAGGCGCCGCCGACCGTGGGGCGAGAGGTGCGGCAAGGCGTATTCGTGACGGACTTTGACGGACCGCTGGCCGACTCTACGCTGCGGCTGGTGAAGCTGCTGGAGACGCCAGAGGCGATCCCGGCGCTCTACCCGGCGGTGATGCGGGAGGTCTGCTACTGGCTGCTCACGGGCGCGCATGGTGGTGAGGTGATGCGAATGACGCTGGGCAAGAGCCATACGGAACGGGTGCTGCGGGCGATCCACTCGCTGCGGGATCGCTTTTCGGAGCCGGTTCGTATGCGGGATCTTGCCAAGCTAGCGCAGATGAGTGCCTCCGCGTTTCATCGTCAGTTCAAGGCGATTACGTCCATGACACCGCTGCAGTACCAGAAGCAGCTTCGTCTGCTGGAGGCGCGACGATTGATGCTGGCGGATGAGGTGACGGTGGAGACGGCGGCGTTCCGGGTGGGCTATGAGAGTGCGTCACAGTTCAGCCGCGAGTACTCCCGCCTGTTTGGGGTGCCGCCGCGGCGGGATGTTGCGTCGATGCGGGAGGCTCTGGCTTAACTATTTCGTCGCTGGCGTTGGGCGAGCCGGAGTGATGGCCGCGATCGAAGGGGACTTCGGGATGGTGATGGAGAGAGATTGCTGGTGGTAGAGGTCGAGCGTGAGGACGGCGTCGTTGCGGGTGTTCCAGGTGTCGGCGGTGACGGGGAAGTGGAGGATGACGTAGCCCTCAACGGTCTGGTTGGGGTCGATGCGGGATTCGCGAAGGAGCAGGGGAGCGTGCTGGGCGGCGGCTAGCTTTCGAACGGCGGGGAAGCTGGTGTAGAGGTTCTCGAGCTGGGCGTGTTCGACGGCGCTGGTGGCAGGCGGAAGGGAGCCATCCGACGGGATGAGTGTGGCGGTGACGTCCTTCAGAAAGAGCGGAAGGCGGAGCTTGTCGGTGATGCGGACGGTGACGAGGGCATAGAGGTCGTCCTGGGCGGGATCAGCGCCGACGATGATGGAGTCGGACTTGAAGACGGTGTGAGCGGGAAAGACGTCGACGTGGGTGACGGTGAGATCCGCAGTGGTGTGCGGGGTGAAGCGGATGACGAAGAAGCCGGTGATGGCGAGTACGGCAAGCGCGAGGAGAATGGGGACGGCGAGGTTTCGACGCTCGGGCTGGGAGAGGGTGAAGTCGGCCACGGATTGAGGATAGCAGCGTGAGGAGACCGGCTACACCGGAGCGGTGTGGCGCGGACGGTGAGCATGGTTGACGCGAGAAGAGGTGGGCCAGAGGTGGTAGCTCAGACTTCCTGATGCTCGGCGAGGAAGACCGGGGACTCGGCACCGGCGGCGGAGGCGCGGGCGAGACCGAAGAGAAGGGCAGTGACGAGGACACCTGAGAAGGTTCCGATAAAAAAGCTAAAGACAGTCATACGGCTCCAAGGCAGAAACGTGCGTGAATTCGACAAAGCGAGACCGTCTAGGGCGGGCTCGTGTTTTGCAACGACGTAGACAGTACGCCCTGTAACGAAAGATGTGCAAGCCCCAAAAGTGGTGCAATGGGTACGACTCGCGTGGGTGCTGGCGCGGGCGATAGAATGACGCGATGCTGCCCTGGCTTCGTATGATGCTGATCCTGCTGTGGCTGGTGCTGGTCCCGGCTACGATTGCGGGGCATGCGACGACGCCGGCGGTGCGGCACAGGGTCGCGGCGGCACCGGTTCGCGAGGCGGATGCGGTGTGTGGGGCATGCCATCGCGAGATTCTTGAGAGCTACCTGAAGACGCCGATGGCGAATGCGAGTGGGCTGGCGGAGGATCGGCTGCTGCCAGGGACGTACGCGGACGGGCCGTCAGGGATGGAATATGCGGTCAGCAAGGAAGCGGACGGGGCGCGGCTGCGGTATGCGAGTGGAGCGGCGACGGGGGCAGATGGTCTGCGCGGGACGGAGCGGCTGGAGTATTTTCTGGGGTCGGGGCATATCGGGCTGACGTACCTATATGGGAAGAACGGGTACTGGCTGGAGACGCCGGTGGCGTTCTACGCCAAGCTGCAGGGGTATGCGATGAAGCCGGGGGCGGAGGGCATGCATACGATGCCGCCGGCGCTGCCCTTGAACCCGAGCTGCCTGCGATGCCATATGAGCGGAGTGGCGAAGCAGGTAGAGGGGACAGACAACCTGTATCGCGGGCTGCCGTTTGCGCAGGTGGGGATTACCTGCGAAGGATGCCACGGAGATGCGCGCGAGCATGTGGCGACGAAGGGTGCGGCGGCGGTGGTGAATCCGATGAAGCTCTCAGCGGAGCGGCGGGACAGCACGTGCATCGTGTGCCATCTGGAGGGCGATACAAGTGTGGAGCAGCGCGGCAAGACAGTGCTCGACTACAAGCCGGGGGATGATCTTCGCGAATCGATTACATACTTCGTGACGGCGGGGGAGATGACGACGAAGCGAGCGGTGAGCGAGATTGAACAGTTCAACGCGAGCCGATGCAAGGTGGCGACGGGGCCGGCGATGTCGTGCATGAACTGCCATGATCCGCACCGGTCGGTGCCGGAGGCGGAGAAGGTGGGGTTCTACCGGGCGAAGTGCCTGGGATGCCATGCCGGGCAGGGGTTTGTGGCGGAGACACACTTTGGGGGCAATCCGGATTGCGTTGGGTGCCATATGCCAAAGACGGGATCGGAGAACATTGCCCATGTGGCGTGGACGGATCACCGGATCCGGCGAAGGCCTGAGGCTTTGCAGACGGAGCCGGCGGTGGCGAGTGTGGCTACTACGGGAGATGCGGCGGTCGAGCTGGTGTCCGTGCTGCCGGGACCGACGAAGGCGCGAGATCTGGGGCTGGCGTACTACAACCTGGCAGTGGACGGGGTGAAACCAGCGCGGGCGAAGGCGGAGCGGCTGCTGACGGTTGCGGCACGGCTGGAGGCGGGGGATGCTGCGGTGCTGCGATCGCTTGGAATTCTGGCGCAGATGGATGGCGCTGACGGGCGGGCGGCAGGCTTCTACAAGGCGGCACTGACGGCGGAACCGAAGAACTATGTGGCGGGGACGAACCTGGGTCTGCTGCTGGCGCGGGGCGGAGATCTGGAGGCTGCGGTTGGTCTTTGGAAGGGTGCGTTTGCCAACAACCAGGATGTGCCGGAGCTGGGGCAGAATCTAGCGACCGTGGAGTGCCGGCTGGGCGACAAGGCCGGGGCTGAGGCTGTGCTCGAGACGGTGCTGGTATATAGCCCAGGAGTGGAGGCGGCGCGGAAGAGTCTTCAGGCGATCCAGAGTGGTGGGCAACGGTGTGGCGAGGAGGCGGGTCTAGCGATCCGCGCCCTGCCTTAGTCAGGTCTGCTGGAAGACGGGTTGCGCGCTGGCGTTGGCGATCGCGTCGCGCTTGACGGCGTACTCATCGAGAAAGACAGAGATCAGGGCGGCGGTGGGAACGGCGACGAGCGCACCAACGATGCCAGCGAGTGCAGTGCCGATGAGTAAGGCGACGAGGACGGTGATGCCCATGAGATCGACCGAGGACTTCATGATGCGCGGCGTGAGGACCGCGTTCTCAAGGTTGATATAGATGGCGTAGAAGATGAAGACGCCAGCCATCTTGGGCCAGGAGTCGAGGGCGGCAACGCCGCCGGCGAGGATAATGGTGACGACACCGCCGGCGATAGGGATGATGTTGAGCAGGCCCATCAGGACGCCGAGGAGCACGAAGTAGCGGACGTGCAGGATGCCGAAGACGACCGTGCTGCAGACGCCAAGGATGAGCATCAGCAGACCCTGACCCAGAAGCCACTTGCTCATCTTTACTTCGGCTTTCTGCAGGGTAAAGTTCAGGCGGGCGCGCGGCCTGGGATTGAACAGAGAGAGGAAGTACTCGTAGACGTCGCCACCCTCGAGCATGAAGTAGATGCTGAGAAAGGCCGTTGTGAGGAGATCAAGGATGTGCGAGAGCCAGTTTGGGAGTGAGTTGAAGAGATAGCCGGCGGTGGCGGCGAGAGCCTGCTGCGCACGCTGGGCGGCTGAGTCGACGCCGAAGCGATCGGCGAGCGGGAGCTTCTTAATTTTCCCGACGAGTTGCGGGATGCGGCCTGGGGCGTCTGCGATGAAGGCGCGGAGATCACGGGCTACGGGCGGAAGAGCGATCCAAAAGAAGAGGAAGAGAGCCAGGCCCACCGTAGCAATGAGAAGAACGATGGCGATGCCGCGGCCGGGGGACCAGTTCCTGATGTGGATTTTCTGAAAGCGCTTGACGATCGGCATGAGAACGACGGCGAAGAGAGCGCTGACGTAGAGGATCTCAAGCTCTTTCATCAGGTGCCAGGCGAGGGCGAGCGCAAGAATGATGGCGAAGAAGAAGAGGATGTGGCCGTGGATCTGTCTGCGCTCTTTTGGTGACTGCGCGGTGTTTCCTGCTGATTCGAGCGCGTGGGCTGGCTGGTCCATGTGTCCGTAGGATGCAGGTCGACGAACGATTCAGGTTAATGAGAGGAGATTCTTTCGCTGGTGAGCAGGTCGAGGATGGCGGGGATGGTCTCGAGGGGTGTGAGGGCGGAGGTCTCAAGGGTGTGATGGGCGAGACGGCGGTACAGGGGATGGCGAAGATGAAATCTGGCCTGAGCCAGGGTGGGATCGGCGAGGTTGGGTCGCGGGGTGGTGGAAGGATTGAGGGCCTGGAGCAGGCACCGGTCAAAGAGCGTGGAGAAGGGGGCGTCGAGGAAGATGGCGACGGTGCCGGGTGTCTGCTCAATGAGAAGACGATTGCCGACGGTCTCCGGGGCGCCGCCGCCGAGGGCGAGAATGGTGTGCGGGCGGGCAAGGGCGCGGGCGAGGGCGCGCGACTCGAAGCGGCGGAAGGCGGCTTCCCCGAGGGTGCTGAAGATCTCCGGGATGGGCAGGCCGGCGAGCGCCTCGATAGCGTCGTCGAGGTCGAGGAAACTCCAGCCGAGCCGATCGGCGAGGTGGCGGCCGACGGTGGATTTGCCGGCACCCATGAACCCGGTGAGAACGATCCGAGTGATAGTGGAGGGCAGGATGGCGGTGACGGCTTCAGCGGCTTCGAGGGACTGGATCTGCATGACGGGCTCCGGTGAGAGGTGGGCCAAAACAAAACCGCGACCCTGGCGGGTCGCGGCTGTGGAGGAGAGGTCTCTTTGAAAGTTTCAGCTAGAGAGACACGAACCTGCCGCAGCCGCTGGATACCACCAGTAGCAGTAGGTAAATCGGCCGGTCATGAGGTTCGTGTTCATTGCTGTGGAGACAGTACTCCGGTCTGGTACGGGATGCAAGCGCAACGTTTGCGGATGCGCGAGAAAAGAAAGGTTAACTGGGCTCTTCTCCGACGGCGGCAATCTTCAATTTGCTTTGGATATTCGTCCAGACGGCGTCGCTGGGCTCTTCGGTGACGGGGTCAAGGAGCTGGCGGGCAGCGTCGGCGATGTACTCGAGATCGCGAACGAGCGCTTCGCAGGTGGGATTATCCATGAGGAACTTGGCGAAGCGCGGATCCTCGCTGATGCGGCCGCTGCCGGCGGCGAAGAGCTCTGGAAGACGGGCCTGGAAGTCGTCGGGGGTCATGGAGTCGAGGTTGAGGGGGGTGCCAGAGTCGTTCATTGGAGCACCTCAGACAGCAGGGTGTTGGGAAGAGCTTCAGACTGGCGCAGGAGCTCGCGCAATTTGAGACGGGCTTTGTGGAGCTGGGACTTACTATTGCCGGTTGAACACTCGAGCATGGTGGCTATCTCGTTGTGCTCGAAGCCTTCGACATCATGAAGAACGAAGACCATGCGGTAGCCGGGGGGAAGGGAGCCGACAGCACGCTCGAGTGCGACTCGATCCACGGAGCCTGAGAGCTGCGGGTCGCGTGCGCCGAAGTCGCGCTTTGGTGCGTCTTCCTCGGAGGGGTTGATCGTTTCCTCAAGCGAGACGAGCTGCAGACCTTTCTTGCGCAGGTGCATGAGCACAAGGTTGACCGTGAGGCGATGAAGCCAGGTCGAGAAGGCGGACTCTCCGCGGAACGAGCCGATCTTGCGGAAGAGATGAAGGAAGGCTTCCTGGGTCATGTCTTCGGCTTCAGAGACGTTGCCGAGCATGCGGAGACAAAGGGTGTACACGCGCCGCTTATGGAGGGCGTAGAGCTTCGAGAAGGCCTCGGCGTCCCCGTTCTTTGCGGACTCAATCGCTTCTGCTTCGCCGGCAATCGGCGGATTTCGCTTGAACGAGCCAGGCACTGGCTTTGCTTGATTCATAGTCATGGATTGACCTTGTGGATACATTTGCCTGACTCCGTCGAAGGGCGACCGTGTCGGCGTGCGATCAGGCTTGTAGCAAGCCTACCGCAACCGCGATGCCGACGCTCTTGTGATAGAGGATCGCGTAGGGGGAAAGGTTGCGTGTAGTGACTGAACGCAGGTTACTGGTGATTACCGGAGGGTTACGTGCCGAGAAAACGAGCGTACAGGCTGCGAGCGAGGGTGATGTCAGTCGTGCCGTGAATGAGGGCGCGACCGTCGGCGAAGACCGTGATGGTGTGCGGGCCGCGGCGGAAGCGGAGCAGGAGGGAGTTTGAGCGGATGCTATCGATATCGGGGTGGGCTGCGAGGCGAGTTTCGAGGGCGGCGAGATCAAGAGGGCGATGGTGCTCGTGGATCTGGACGGAGTCTCGGCCGCAAAGGGTGATGTGGGGGCGGAGGGCGCCGGAGAGGTGGCTGAAGTGGCGGAGATCGCAGACCTCGCAGCCGGGGCGCGGGGTGGCGGCGGAGATCTCGGCGTGGTCGAGGCGGGCTGCTGCGGGCTGCCAGAGGTCAAAGGAGACAAGGGTGCGACGAAGGAGATGGGGCTGGCCGGTGAGGAGTTTGAGGGCTTCGGTGACCTGGAGGGAGGCGGCGAGGTTGACGGCAGTAGAGAGAATGCCGGCGGTGTCGCAGGTATCGACGGGGCCGGTTGGCGGCTTGGGGAAGATGCAGGCGAGGCAGGCGGTGGGGGTGTACTGATCGTTTGGGGGAGGTGCGTCGCTGCGCTCCGTTGCTAAAGGCGACGTGTGGGGGTTCCTCGCTTCGCTCGGAAGGACGCCTGAAGATCGCCTCGTTGTGGCGGCTTGCGCGTCGGCGGTGGGTGGTGCAGGAGCGGCAGGCTGCTCGACGGCTTGAATCGGCAAGCGGGGGAGGATGGTCATGGTGGCGGCGTAGGCGCCGACGGCAGCGGCGTAGATCCAGGGGATACCCTGCTGGACGGCGAAGTCATTGATCAGATAGCGGGTTTCGAAGTTGTCGGTGGCGTCGAGGATGAGGTGGGCGGAGCCGAGGAGGTCGTGGATGTTGGCGGGGACGAGGTCGGCGATGTGGGCGGTGAGGGTGATGGAGGAGTTGACGGCGGCGAGTTTACGGCGGGCGGCTTCGGCTTTAGGGAGCGAGCTGGCGGCGTCCTCTTCGTCAAAGAGGATCTGCCGCTGGAGGTTGGAGGGCTCGACGAAGTCGCGGTCGATGAGGGTGAGGTGGCCGACGCCGGCGCGGGCGAGCAGGGAAGCGGAGGCGGCACCGGTGGCGCCGACACCGACGATGGCGACGCGGGCGTGGGCGAGGGCCTGCTGGCCGGTCTCGCCGATGCCGGGGAAGAGGATCTGGCGGGAGTAGCGGTCGGCCGACGGGATGACGGTGGCTGGGATGGCGGCGAGTGGTTTTGGGGAGAGCATGCTGGGGCGGGTTGGAAGGTCGAAAGGGTGAAGGCTCTAGTGCTGGCGGAGGTTCCCGGGAGACGGAAGCGAAGCGCTCTAGATAGTATAGAAGGACCGCTTCGCGTCCCCGAGGCGGTAAGGCAGGGAGAGCCCTTTCTTCGAGTCTGCATGGGAGTACGAAGCACGTCCTGGCGACACCCCAGGTGTTGTTTCCCACGGCGGAGGAGAGGGGACTCAAGACACGTCCACTGAAGGAACAAGGCAGTGGGGGATGGCTACGGGGTGAGTCATCTGCGGAGGTTCGGGAGATGACTGAGGAGAGAGAGTGGGTTTGTTGGGCCGGATAGATGGAGCAGATGCGACGAAGGTGAGTCGAGGCGTGTTCGGGCTTCGGATGTCTAATCGAGGGTCGAGGATGACCTATGCTCTGTTGTGGCTGACGCTGGCGGGTGGGGCCCGGCTGCGGGCGCAAGAGACGGGCGGAACTCCGGCGAGTACGGCCTCACCGGCAGAGAACGCGCCAGCCAAGGCGACGGTGCCGGCTGGGCAGGGACAGGCAACGACGCCGGCGAACGAGCCGACCAACTCCGCAGTGCCGCAGGAGACGACGCAGGATGAGGTAATTAGAGGCAAGGCGATCCGAGAGCTGACGACCGGTGCGAAGGATTCGCTGTTCAACTACAAGGGACGAACGGTTATAAAGATCGTGTTTTCGGGCGTGGTGTTCAGCAGTACGGAGACGCTGCCGAGTGAATTGACGCAGAAGCCGGGACAGCCGCTTGAGCCCGATCTGGTTCGCGAAAGTACGCGACGGTTGTTTGCGAGTGGACTGTACCGCGACATCGCGGTGCGGGCGGAGCAGAGCGGAGATGGCGTGACGCTGACGTTTGCCGGCGTGCCGCGATTTTTTGTTGGACGGGTTTCAGTGCGGGGCATCAAGAGCGATCGGCTGAGCTCCCTGCTGGAGTTTGCGACGAAGCTGGATCCGGGGACGCCGTTTTCGCCGAACCAGGTGCCGGCCGGAGCCGAGGGAATTCGGCAGACGCTCGAGCAGAACGGGTTCTACGAGTCGAAGGTGACGAGCGAGACGCAGCGGCAGCGGGACACGAAACAGGTGGACGTCGTGTACACGGTGGTGCAGGGACCCCAGGCGCGGGTGGGCGACGTGATCGTGGCGGGGGACGATCCGGGAATCACGGAGAAGGAGTTTCGCAAGAAGGGCAAGCTGAAAGTGAAGAGCAGGGTGACGCGTGATACGACGTCCAATGCGCTGAGCAATCTACGGGGCGTGTACCAGAAGAAGGATCGGCTCGAGGGAACGATCACGCTGACGAAGTCGACCTACGACGCGGCGACGGACCGACTGAACTATACGTTCACGGCGAACCAGGGGCCGGAGGTGAAGGTCCTGATTGAAGGCGTGAAGGTCTCAAAGCCGCGGCTGAAACTGCTGATCCCAATCTTTGAAGAGGGCACGATTGACAACGATCTCTTGAACGAGGGATCGCATAACATTCGCGAGTTTCTGCAACAGCAGGGGTACTTCGACGCGAAGGTGGATGTGAAGGTGATCGGCGAGGGAACCAAGGCCGAGCGCGTGGTGTATACGGCGGACAAGAGCGTGAACCACAAGGTGCTGGATGTGACGTTCGCGGGCAATAAATACTTCAGCGACGACATCCTGCGCGAGCGGCTGCGAGTGCAGAAGGCGGATGCGTTTTTACGCAATGGTCGATACAGCCAGGCGCTGGTGCAGAACGACGTAGCGTCGATCCAAGGGATCTATCGCGCGAATGGATTTAACCAGACAAAGGTGACGCCGACGATTGCCGACGTGGACAGCAAGAATGGCAAGACGCTGAAGGTTGCGGACGTCTCTGTAAAGTACACGGTGGTGGAAGGGCCGCAGCAGACCTTTGGCACGGTGGGACTGGACGGTGTGGATGATGCGCGCAAGGCGGCCGTGCAGGGCATGCTGAACACGCAGTCGGGGCAGCCGTTCTCGCTCATTACACTCTCGGGCGATCGCGATGTGGTACAGAGCTACTTCCTGAGCCAGGGGTTTGAGCAGTCGAAGGTGACGATTCGGCAGGAGGTTGACAAGGCTGATCCGACGAAGACGGATGTGACGCTGGGGGTGGTGGAAGGGCCGCACGTGTTGATCGATACCGTGCTGAAGTCTGGCGAGAACCATGTTCGAGAGGATGTAGTGAACCCGCAGATTCTGGTGCACGCGAAGGATCCACTGGACCAGACGGCGCTGCTCGATACGCAGAGAAATCTCTACAACCTGGCACTGTTTAACCAAGTGACGGCGGTGACGCAGAACCCAAATGGGCAGCTGCCGGAGAAGAACGTGCTGCTGCAGTTGACCGAGGCGAAGCGGTGGGATGTGACGTACGGCTTCGGCTTTGAGGCGCAGACGGGGACACCGAGTCGCGGGATGATCTCGCCGGCGTCGGCGATCCTGCTGGGGCTTACGCCGGGAGCGGAGACGACGCAGAATGGACGAGCGGGAGTGAGCCCGCGGGTATCGCTTGATGTATCGCGCATTAATCTTCGGGGGACGGAGGAGTCGCTCACGCTGCACACCACCTACGGCTTGCTCGAAGAGGTTGCGCAGCTGACGTTTAGTAATCCGAACCTCTTTGGCCATCCGAATCTTACGGCGTCAGCGACGGGAGGCTACTCGAATGTGCAGAATGTCACGACGTTCGCGTCTTCGACGCTGCAAGGGGATGTTCGGCTGACGCAGCGGATCCCGAAGACGGATACGTTGATCTATGACTTCGAGTATCGACGAGTTTCGGTTGACCCGAACAGCCTGCAGGTGTCAGCCAACCTAATACCGCTGCTGAGCCAGCCGGTACGTGTGGGTGGCCCGGGTGTGACGTGGTACCACGATCGGCGCTCGCCTTCGCAGCTGGACGCGACGAAGGGATCGTATACGACGGTGACGACGTTCTTTGCGTCGTCGAAGTTCGGGTCGCAGACGGACTTCAATCGTTTCGATGGGTCGTTCGCGAGCTACTACTCGTTTGGCAAGCGGAAGTATGTCTTTGCGCGCAATACGCGAATCGGTGTGGAACAGAACTACGGCCCGAACCCAAATGTGGGCGACCAGAGCAGCTCCACGAATCCGTGCCGGGGCATCCTGCTGACGACGAACGCGAGCTGCACGGCGGTGCCGCTGCCGGAGCGGTTGTACGAGGGTGGAGCGACGTCTCATCGCGGGTTCTCGATCAATGGAGCGGGTCCGAGAGATCTGCAGACCGGCTATCCGGTGGGTGGAACGGCGGTGTTTCTGAACCAGCTGGAGCTGCGCCTGCCGGCGCCGGTGCTGCCGGTGGTGGGAAGCAGTGTGAGCTTTGTGGTCTTTCACGACATGGGGAACGTGTTCCAGAATGCGAGCCAGATGTTTCCGAGCTTTCTGCGTTTTCACCAGCCGGACCAGGACACGTGCCGGGATGTTTCGAGCGTGAAGGTACAGACGACGCATGTTGGCACGTGCAACTTCAATTACTTTTCGCATGCGATTGGGTTGGGGGCGCGGTATAACACGCCGGTCGGGCCGATACGTGTGGATCTGAGTTACAACCTGAATCCGCCGGTGTATCCAGTGCTGTATGACTTCAGCAGTAGTGCAGCGCCGCACGTCGGCGAGGCGAGCCATATCAACTTCTTTTTCAGTATTGGACAGAGTTTCTAGCATGAGAACGGGCAGCTGGGACGAGGCGAACGGAAGGGTCGGATGGCGAGCGGCAGCGCTTGGGCTGGCGCTGGTGGCTGCGTATGGAGGTGGTCTTCAGGCGCAGGCGCCTGGAGCGAAGCCGACAACGGGCGGCAAGGTATCGAACCCGGACGAGACAAAGCGCGCCGAGCAGACGAAGAGCGCGGACTCTGCGGCCAAGGCGGAGGAGGCCCAAGAGGCGATGCCGGCACCAACCAACGCGGGAGTGTTGCTGGACCGGGTGGTAGCAGTGGTGAATGGAGACGTGGTGCTGGAGAGCGATGTGGACGAGGAGCGGCGGATGGCCGCGTTTCAGCCGATCTCATCGCCGGAGGGAAGCACAACGCGAGACAAGGCGATCGAACGGCTGGTGAATCGCAGATTGCTGCTGCAGCAGGCGAAGCTGCAGCCGGAACATGCTGTGACCGAGGCGGATATCGATGTGCAACTGGATCAGTTACGTAAGGAGATTCCGGCGTGCAAGGAGGCGCACTGCGAGACGGACGCTGGGTGGGCGCGGTTTCTGGCGACGCACGGTGTGACCTCGAACGAGGTACGGGCGCATTGGCGCGAGCGCATGGAGGCGCTGCAGTTTATCGAGGTGCGGTTCCGGTCGGGAATCCGGATCTCGCACGCGGAGATCGAGAGTTACTACCAGAAGACGATGTTGCCGGAGTACGCGAAGAGGAAGGTCAAGGCGCCGCCGCTTGATGCGCTGTCGGACCGGATCCAGGAGGTCTTGCTACAGCAGCAGGTCAGCGGTTTGCTGTCGGACTGGTTGAAATCGCTACGGGCGCAGGGAACCGTGCAGATTGTTCAGGATGGAGCGGACCCGGTATGAGCGAACCGATGGAGCGCGAGGAGAGACCGGAGAAGATGGGCGGTGGCCGGCATGTGACGCGCAAGATGGCGAAGGTGCTGGCGTGGACTCTGGGTAGTCTGGTCATGTTGCTTGTGTTGCTGGCCGTGGGGCTGACCTGGTACACGACGACGCCTGACTTCCAGCGCCGCGTGAAGACGGAGTTGATCAGCACGCTTGAGGACGCGACGGGCGGACGGGTCGAACTGGGCGGGATCAGTCTGAGTTTGTGGCACCTGGCGGTAGAGGCAGATGGTTTGGTGATCCACGGCCTGGAGGGGCCGGGTGAGGCGCCGTATCTTTCAGCAGACAGGATTTTGCTGCGAGCGAAGATCAATACCGTGATCTCGCACACGGTGGGCAGGGGGGCGCAGTCGCACATTGGCCTGAGCTACCTGCGGGTAGAGCAACCACATGTGCACCTGATCATTGACAAGGATGGAAAGACGAACCAGCCGGTGCCGAAGAAGCCGAGCACCAGTACGACGCCGGTGCAGAACACGCTGCTGGATCTGCAGGCTGGACGAGTGGAGCTAGCAAACGGGCTGGTGTTGATCAATGACCGTGCCATCCCCTTCGATGTGGCGGCGAAGGATCTGCAGGCGCAGGTGAACTATCTTTCGGCGAGCGATCGGTACGGGATGACGATCGACTTGAATGATCTGCGCACGAAGATGGCGAAGGAGCCGGAGGCGCAATCGAAGCTTCATGTGGAGGCAGAGCTGGGACGGGATGCGGCGGCGCTAAAAGCGTTTGATCTGCATACGGGCGAGCACTCAGAGCTGACGGCGACGGGATCACTGAACCACTTTGCCAAACCGGAGTTTGCGGCAGCGGTGGATGGAAGTCTCGAGTTGAAACAGATTGCGGTGCTGGGCGGAGTGGATGGACTGAACGCCGGATCGCTTGAGCTGCACGTGAAGGGGCACAACTGCTACACGGCGCCGCAAGAGGCGCAGAAGCAGCCGCACTTCTGGCAGAGACGGCACCCGAAGGATGCGGCGGCACCGAGCACAAAGGCGTTGCCAGCGGATCCGGATTGTGTGAAGGGCTACCTGGTGGTGGGCGAGGTAAAGCTGCACGACGCGGGATATCGCGATGGGAGCGTGCGGGTGCATGACATCAACGGCGGAGCGCAGCTGCATGTGACGCCGACGGAGCTGCTGTTTACGGCGCTGACGGGATACCTGCCGGGTGGAGGCAGCGCGACGGGCGAGCTGCGGATCTCCAACTGGCTGGGGGAGGTGCCTGCGGATGCGCCGGCGACTTCGCCAACAACAGTCGCTGCGGCACAGACGGCGAACAAGGCGGCGGTCGGCGTAGGGGCAAAGGCGCCGGTTGACAGTGTGACGATTACACCGGTGCAGCGAGCACATGCGCTGCTAAACGTGTCGATCAATCGCATCGCGCTGCGGTCGATTCTTGAGATTGTCCAATCGAAGACGAACGATCTTGGTTTTGATACAGCCTTTAGCGGGCCGGTGAAGGCGGAGTGGGGTGGACCGGCGACGGAGATTGCGGACACGGTGAACGTGGATGCGGACGTGAAGTTTGCGCCGACGGGTGCGCGTAGCAAGGGAGCCCTGGCGAACATTCCGCTGAGTGGCGAGGCAGTTGCGCATTATCGCGGGCAACAGCAGATCGTTAAGCTCGACAGATTCCTGGCGCGGACGCCGCAGTCGACGGTGGATGCGAGCGGAGTGCTGGGTGTGAACAAGGGTGATTCTCTGACGGCATTGCGGCTGGATGCTTCGGTGCGGGATCTCGGCGAATATAACCAGCTGCTGACGAGTCTTGGGGTGCAGTCGAATGGCAAAAAGGGATCGGCGGCGCTGCCGATTGCGTTGCATGGATCGCTGGGCTTCCAGGGCACGGCGCGGGGACCTCTGGCGAACATCGATGTGAAAGGGCATCTGCAGGCGAGTGATCTGTTTCTGCACGCGGGGACGCAGGCGGATGTTCATATCGATTCAGTTGTAGCGGATGCGGAGTACCAGCCGAAGGGGATCTCTGTCGGAAGCTCGACGATCAGGCGGGGCACTGCGGTGCTGACGGCGACGGGAACGTTTACGCCACGACGGGCGGTGTCGCGACGGGGCTTTGTCTCGTATGTGTGGGATGACGGCAGTATGGTGGACGCGAAAGTTAACCTGAACAATGCGTCACTCGATGATGTGCTGGATCTGGCAGGGCAGAAGGGCAAGTACCCGGTGACGGGAACGCTCTCTGTGAATGGGCAGGCACAGGGAACGCTGAAGGCGCTGAACGGCTCGGGCGAGATCAATCTGCACGACGGGGTGGCGTACGGCGAGCGGTACGAGTCGGTGCTGGTGGACGCGACAGTGCAAGGTAAGCAGATCGAGGCGACGCAGCTGCTAGTGAAGCTGCACGGGATGCAGATCGCGGGTAATGGCGGATATAACATGGCGTCGGAACAGCTGCACGCGCATGTGCAGGGTGACAACCTGCTGCTCTCGAAGTTCGACACAGTGCAGAAGCAGAAGCTGCCGGTGGATGGGGTGTTGACGCTGCGTGCGGATGCACGAGGGACGGTGACGGAGCCAGGGCTGAAGGCAAACCTCGGTCTAACGCAGATTACCTACAGCGGACAGCAGATTGGCGAAGTCACGGCGGAGGCGCACTCGCAAGGCACGACGGCGTATCTGACGCTGAGCTCGAGTGTGGTGGGCGCGCAGGTTGCGGCAACGTCGACGACCCAGCTGGTGGGCGACTATGACACCCAGGCGAAGTTGACGCTGACGGGACTGGATATTGCAAAGCCGATGGCGCTGCTGGCGGCAAGGCCGGGGCTGGCGGCGTCCTCGCGGATCAATGGCGTGATTACGGTGAATGGGCCGTTGAAGAAGCCGGAGGCGCTTTCCGGGACGGCGGAGCTGAATCCGCTCGAGGCGACGCTGCAAGGGATCACGTTGAAGTCTGAGGGACCGCTGCGAGCGACTCTGCGCGGCGGCATTGCAACGCTGGAGCCGCTGCACATCACCGGGCAGGATACAGACCTGCAAGCGAGCGGATCCGCCGCGGTGCTGGGAGTGACGGATCCAAAGGGCGGCAAGCTTGATGTGACTGCGACGGGATCGATCGACACGGCGATCGCGCACACGTTTGATCCGGACCTCATCACCAAGGGGAAGGTACAGTTCAACATCGCGGCGGGAGGCCGGGTCAAGGACCCGGAGCTGACGGGTACGGTGGACTTCGAGCATGTGGATGCGGCGGTTGACGGCATCTCTAACGGGTTGACGAATCTGAATGGACAGCTGGTCTTCAACGAGAACCGGCTTGAGGCGAAGACGCTAACCGCGACGACCGGCGGCGGGCAGCTGACGTTTGGCGGGTTCGTGATGTACAAGGGCGGCTTGTATGCGGATCTTTCCGCCCGGGCGCAGAAGGTTCGCGTGCGACTGAACGGGCTGAGTACGACGGCGGATGCGGACTTCAAACTGCAAGGTGGAACCGATGGCGCACGGCTGAGCGGATCGGTGCTGATTACACGATTTACGGTTGGTGCGGATGTAGACTTCGCAGCGTTTGCCGGGCCGGGCGGGGTGGCGGCGCCGCCGGATCCGAACTCACTGCTGAACAAGATCCTGCTGGACATCAAGGTAGCCAGTTCGCCGCAGCTCGACTTCCAGAACTCGTATGCCAAGCTGGCAGGAACGGTCAACCTGGCGGTGCGAGGAACTCTGGCAGAGCCGAGTGTGCTGGGGCGCATCCAGATTACGGACGGCAGCGCGACCTTTGCCGGAACGACATATCAACTGCAGCGCGGGAACATTTACTTTTCCAACCCAGTGCGGATCGATCCGGTGGTCGATCTGGATGCGACGGCGCGGGTGGAGAACTATGACGTGACGATCGGCGTGCATGGGACATCGACGTCCTTGAAGCCGACTTATCGGTCGGAGCCACCGCTGACGGAGGCTGACATCTTCAGCCTGCTGGCGCTGGGTAAGACGCAAGAAGAGGCGCAGATCAGCAGTACGCAGCAGACGCAGGCGGGAACGGATCCGACGACGAATGCTCTGCTGGGCGGGGCGCTGAACGCGACGGTGAGTAACCGGGTGTCAAAGTTGTTTGGTGGCGGCAGTGTGAAGATCGATCCGGCGTTTGTAGGGACGCTAGGGAACTCGGGGCCGCGGATTACGGTGCAACAGCAGTTGACGCAGCAGCTTTCAGTGACGTTCGCGACGAGCGTCAACGCACAGACACAGCAGCTGATTCAGGTCTCGTACCAGCTGAAGGAGAACCAGTCGATCGTGGCGACACGGGACGAAGCGGGTGTGTTCAGTATTGTGTACAAGCTACGACAGCGGTACCACTGAGTTGAAGCGGGAATGGGCGTACCACGGCTGAGAGGCAGGGTACGTCCTACTTCTGAGACTGTATGCCCGACGCGGAGGAGCCGTGATCGGCAACGGCGGGAGGAGAACGATGAGACGCTTCGAACGGATGTCGATGCTTGGAGTAGCGCTTGCGGTTGCGGGCGGGGGATTGCTGCAGGGACAAGCAACTGTGACTGGTGCGGGAACGGGGCCGAACGATCCGCAGATACAAGCGGACGTGATGAAGGCGCTCGACAACAAGCGGTTTCAAGATGTAAAGGTCGCAGTGACGAATGGCGTGGTGACGTTGACCGGCACAGTTGGCGTGTACGCCGAGAAGGATGATGCGGACAAGAAGGTGCATCACCGGAAGAACGTGAAAGGTGTCGAGAACGAAATCGAAGTTGCCGGGCCAGTCGTCGAAGACGCGACTCTGCAAAACAAGCTGGCGGAAAAGCTGGCGTACGACCGCGTGGGGTACGGCACGACGGCGTTCAACGCGTTGACGATTGGCGTGCAGAATGGAGTTGTGACGCTGGGCGGTGTGGCGTACGGGCCGGCGGATAAGTCGTCGGCGGTAGGTCTGGTGGAGAACTACCCTGGCGTGAAGGATGTCGTCGATAACATCGAGGTCGCGCCGGTGTCGCCGATCGATGATCGGATTCGTCTGGCGACGGCGCGAGCGGTGTATGGGGCTCCGCAGCTAAATCGCTATGCGCTTGATCCGGCGAAGCCGATCCGGATTACTGTGGTGAACGGCAATGTGACGCTATCGGGCGTCGTGGACAACCAGACGGACAAGGATGTGGCCAACCTGCGGGCGAATACAGTGCCGGGCGTATTCAAGGTGACGAATGACCTGCAGGTAGTGGGTGGATCGGGATCGTCGAAGTAGGTTGATGGTGTGAGAAACAGACGGCCCCGCGCGGTGTGAGTGCCGCGCGGGGCTATCTGTTTATGTTGCTGCCTTCTAAGATGGAGAGATGGCAGGTGTGTGGAAGAGCACGGCAACAACGCTGGAGATGATTAAGTGGGAGCATTCCGTTTTTGCGCTGCCGTTTGCGCTGACTGGCGCGGTGCTGGCGGCTGGAGGATGGCCGCCGGCTCGGGTTCTGGGATGGATTCTGGTGTGCATGGTCTCGGCGCGATCGGCGGCGATGGCGTTCAATCGGCTGGCTGATGCTGATCTGGACGCGGCGAACCCGAGGACCGCGATGCGGGCGTTGCCGGCAGGAACGTTGGGGCGCGGCTTTGTGGTCGGGTTTGTGGTGGCCGCCTCGGCTCTGTTTCTGTTTGGCTCAGCGATGTTGAACCGGGAGACGCTGCTGCTGGCGCCGGTCGCGCTCGGTGTGGTGCTGCTGTACAGCTATATGAAGCGGATTACGCGCTGGTCTCATATGGTGCTCGGACTTGCGCTGGGGATTGCGCCTTCTGCCGCGTGGATTGCGGTACGGGGCACGCTGGATGTGCGGATCGTGGTGCTGACGGCAGCGGTGCTGCTGTGGGTGGGCGGATTTGATATTTTGTACGCCTGCCAGGACTTCGACCACGATCGCGCCGTTGGACTGAACAGTGTGCCGCAGGCCTTCGGGCTTCGAGGCGCCTTCTGGATTGCCCGTGGCATGCATGTGGCGATGATTGTGCTGCTGTGCTGGTTGACTGTCCTGTTCGGGCTGGGCATCGCGGCAAAGCTGGGTGTTGGTGTGGTGGCGGCGTTGCTGCTCTACGAACATAGCCTGGTTCACCCAACCGACCTTCGGCGTATGAATGCAGCGTTCTTTATGCTAAATGGCGTAATCTCCATGATCTTTTTTGTCGCCGTGGCGATCGATCGTACGGTGGCTCGCTGATGCGAAAGAGCCCGCCGAAGTGGCGGGCTCTTATGAAACGAAGTAAATGGTCTAGCTATTCCGATCGCGAACTTCATCGGTCTTGCCGGTGATCTTGTCTTTCAGGTTTTCAGCGGCTGAGGTGATTTTGTCGCGCAGGTCGTGCGCATGATCTTCCGCGTCGGCGCGGGTATCTGTTGTATGTGAAACCGTATTTGCCTGCGCATTCGCGTGTACATCACTCGCTGCGTCCTTGACGTTGCCCCAGGCTTCCTTCGCGTTTCCCTTGACCTGATCTGCGGCGCCAGAGTTGGCGAGCTCTTGATTGCCCACGGCCTCACCGACTCCCTGCTTTGCCTTGCCTACAACCTGATCGACTTTTCCTTCGAATGCGTCCGTGCTCATAGGTTCTCCTGGCTGTATTTCGGTTTGAGTTTCCAACGAGTTTGAAGCAAGTCGCTGGCGCTGCAGTTTCACCCTGAGGCGTCCGTCGGCTGTGCTATAGCGCGCGACGGCCGGAGAGGAGATTGAAGATGAGAACGATGACTGCAAGAACCAGCAGAATATGAATCCAACCACCCAGGGCGTTGCTGCTGACGACGCCCACCAACCAAAGGACAAAAAGAATGATCGTAATGGTCCAAAGCATTTGCCGGTCTCCTCGTACCGCCCGGTGAGATGATCCGCCTGCACATCGTGCGAGGCGTCTCTAAAGTACTCGTGATAAGGTGCGGGGTCCAGTTTGCAGGTTGCCAGAATATGAAAATATTGCCGGTGTATGGTGACGCGATTGAACGGATTAGAACGAGTGGCAATCCAGGGAGAACGAGGATCGAACAGCCACATGGCGGGGCTTGAGATTGCTCCTGGGGCTCTTGTGGTTCCGTCTCTGCTTTCGGACCAGGCGCTGGACCGTGTTGTGAACGGCGAAGTGGATGGCGTGGTGCTGCCGATTGAGAACAGCCTGCACGGTTCGGTGGTGGATCACTATGACTTGCTGCTGGCACGTCCGCTGCGGATGGTGCGAGAGATGAATCTGCGGGTGCGACACCAGGTGATCGCAAAACCGGGAGTGAAGCTGGACGAGGTACGGCGGGTGATGTCGCACCCGGTGGCGCTTTCGCAATGTCGTCGGTGGCTGGCGGCGCATCCGGAGATCGATGCGGTGACGTATTACGACACAGCGGGCAGTGTGAAGCATGTGATGGACGAAGGGCTGCTGGATGCGGCGGGCATCGCTCCGGTGCTTGCGGCCGAGGTTTACGGCGGCGCGGTGCTGGCCGCGGATATTGAAGATCATGCCGAGAACTACACACGCTTCCATCTGATCGTGCGTGAGGGTGAGATGGAGGCATGGCATGCCGAGCAGGCGAGTGCAGACAAGATGAGCCTGGCGTTCGCGGTAGAGCATCGGCCGGGAACGCTCGTCGCAGCACTCGACCGGATGGCGCGGGCCGGAGCCGACCTGACGAAGATCGAGTCGCGCCCGGTCGCAGGGCGGCCTTGGGAGTACCTGTTCTACGTGGATCTACGGTTTCGGGAGCCGAGGGTGGCGGACGAGATCGTGGAAAAACTGGGGGACTGCTGCGGGATGGTGCGGGAGCTGGGGCGATACCGCGCGGCGGTGTAGCACGCTCACGGCGTGACACGAAGGTGGAGTAGCCAGAGCAGGCACCCTGTAGAGGATGGACCTCATCCGCTCTAGGAGAGACACGAGCGGAATGGACGACGCAAGGTGCCTCATGGGTGGGTAAGGTTGCTACCCGCGGCTCTAGGATGGCTGCGACCGATTCAGAGATGCCACATCTGATATAAGGAAATCTGACAGAAGGACACTCAATGCCAAACGATTTTGTAAGTGTGATTAAGCCGACAGGAAGCAAGTCCAGCCAGGGTGGTGGTGACGGAGAGCAGGGATCGCGGGCGCTGCCGGTGCTGCCGGTGCGCGATACGGTTCTGTTCCCACACGCAGTGCTGCCGCTGACGGTTGGGCGGGAGAGTTCAATCCAGCTCATTCAATCGCTGGGTGAGGAGAAGACGATTTTGGTGGTGGCACAGCGGGATGCGCGGCAGGATGCGCCTGATCCGACTGATTTACACGCAGTGGGGACGCTGGCGACGGTGCATAAGGTCGTGAAGATGCCGAACCAGAGCCTGTTTGTGTTTGCCGAGGGAAATGAGCGGGTGCGGCTGCGGGAGTTTGTACAGCGGACTCCGTTCCTCACTGCGGAGTCAGATGGATTCGGCGATGTGGAGCCTGCTAAGTTGCCCGAAACAGAGGCTTTGCAGCGGAGTGTGGTGGAGCAGTTTCAGCAGATTGTGGCGGCGTCACCGACGTTGTCAGACGATCTGCAGACGATTGCCTTGAATATCGACGAACCGGGCCGGCTTGCGGACTTTATCGCGTCAAATCTGCCCTTCCTAACTACGGCAGACAAGCAGGATTTGCTCGAAACGGCCGAGGTAACGGCGCGTTTGGAGAGGTTAAACAAGCATCTGGCGAAGGAGCTCGAGGTGCAGCAGCTCCGGAACAAGATCCAGAGCGAGGTGCAGGACTCGGTGCAGTCGTCGCAGCGGGACTACTACCTGCGCGAGCAGATGAAGGCGATTCAAAAGGAGCTGGGCGACCAGGACGACACGCAGAAGGACATCGCCGAGCTGAAGGAGAAGATTGAGAACGCGGGCATGCCGGAGGAGGTGAAGAAGGACGCGCTGAAGGAGCTGGGGCGGCTGAGCCGGATGAACGCGATGGCGGCCGATTACTCGTTAACGCGGAATTACGTGGAATGGCTGGCTGTGCTGCCGTGGTCGAAGACGAGCTCCGCTCAGATCGACATCCGGAAGGCTAAGGAGGTTCTCGATGCGGATCACTACGGGCTGAAGAAGGTCAAGGATCGCATTCTGGACTACCTGAGCGTGCGACGCTTGAAGCCGGACATGAAGGGGCCGATTCTGTGCTTTGTTGGACCTCCGGGCGTGGGTAAGACCTCGCTGGGGCGGAGTATCGCGCGATCGCTGGGACGGAAGTTTAGCCGGATCTCGCTGGGCGGCATGCATGACGAGGCGGAGATCCGCGGGCATCGCCGAACGTACATTGGCGCGCTGCCGGGGCAGATCATCCAGCACCTAAAGCGGGTTGAGGTGAAGGACCCGGTCTTCATGCTCGATGAGATTGACAAACTGGGACGCGACTTCCGGGGAGATCCGGCAAGTGCGCTGCTGGAGACGCTTGATCCGGAGCAGAACAACACGTTCCGGGATAACTACCTGGATCAGCCCTTCGATTTGAGCAAGGTGCTGTTTATCTGCACGGCAAACCAGCTGGACACGATTCCGGCGCCGCTGCTCGATCGCATGGAGATCATTGAACTCACCGGGTACACCGAGGAGGAGAAGGTCAACATCGCGGAGCGCTACCTGATTCCGCGGCAGGCGAAGGAGAACGGCCTGACCAAGGACGTGCCGAAGGCGGAACCGGCCGTGACCGCGGTTGATCCGGCGGATGAGAACGCGAACGATGTCGTGCCGGCAGCGAAGCCATCGGCCGAGACGGAGACGAGCTTTGCCGACGTGATCGAGTTCCCGACGGAGAGTGTGGGGCTAATTGCCCGGCACTACACGCGGGAGGCCGGTGTGCGGCGTCTGGAGCAGCTGATCGGCACGGTGTGCCGCAAGGTGGCGCGACGGATTGCCGAGGGTGATACGACGAAGGTGGTGGTTACACCGGAGATCGTGCATGAGTTCCTGGGCGGCATCAAGGTTCGCGTGGACACGGAGATCGCCGAGCGGACGAAGCGGCCGGGCGTAGCAGTTGGCCTGGCGTGGACACCGGCGGGCGGCGATGTGCTCTTCATCGAGGCAAACAAGATGAAAGGCAAGGGCGGCTTCACCATGACGGGCCAGATTGGCGACGTGATGAAGGAGTCGATGCAGGCGGCGCTGACGTGGGTGCGATCGAACGCAACCATGATCGGGCTCGACGAGGATGTGCTGAAGGACATTGATCTGCACATCCACGTGCCGGCGGGAGCGATTCCGAAGGACGGGCCGAGTGCTGGCGTGACGATGGCGACGGCGCTGGTGTCGTTGCTGACGGATGTGCCCATTCGGCCGCTGCTAGCGATGACGGGCGAGATTACGCTGAGCGGCAATGTGTTGCCGGTCGGTGGGATCAAGGAGAAGTTTCTGGCGGCGAAGCGGGCGGGAGTTCGGGACGTGATCCTGCCGATCGACGTGAAGACGAACGTTGAAGAAGATCTGACGAAGGATCAGGTCGAGGGCATCACGATCCACTATGCGACCCGCTTTGAGGATGTGCTGGCGGTTGCGCTGCCGCAGAGCTCGCGGCAGGCGGTAAAGGATGAAGAGTTACGAGACGAGGTGCTGCAGGCTACGGCCTAGTAACGGCGTGCACGATGAAGGCGGCAGCCCTTTCGAGGCTGCCGCTTTTGTTTTGGAGAGGTAAAACTGCATGGCGCGATTGTGCTTCTCAGGTGGAGGAGGGACACGCGATGGCGACGACGAAGAAGAGTGCTGCGAAGACACCGAAGAGCCTGCCGAAGGCGGGCAAAGATCCAAAGGGTGGGCTGACGGACATTGGGCGGGAGTTCTTTGAGAAGACAGAGGGATTGCACCTGAAGCCTGGTGTGCAAGGGAAGGCAGATACGCCGGAGAAGATGGTGCGGAAGGGGTCGTTTTTGCGCCGTCACTTCGCGAACCCGCCTGGCCCGGTCGTGGACGACAAGGGGCAGCCGACGCGGCAGGCACTGCAGGCAGCTGCGTGGGGAGAGCCGGTGCCGAAGAATGAGGGGGATGAGAAGAAGCTCGCGGCAAAGGGATCGGATTTGCTCGAGGAGTACCACCGGGTGAAGGACGGTGGGAAGGCGTCGGCGAAGAAAACACCGGCGGAGGCTCCTGCCAAGAAGGCGACGGCGAAGGCTCCTGCGAGGAAGGCGCAAGCCAAGGCTCCTGCGAAGAAGGCTGTGAAGAAGCAAGCTCCCGCGAAGAAGGATATTGCGGCGAAGGCGCCGGCTAAGAGGCCGGCGGCGGGAACGTCTGCGGCAAAAAAGGCCTGAAGCACGCGAGATGGCTCGAGGTGCTTAGCGGGGCGGCTCGGGCGGCAGTTGCTCCTTGAGTTGGGAGGGCTGTCTGCCTCGGGGAACCGGAAGGCGTGGTCTCGCGTATTCGAGGGCATGTCGTTGCTAAGGAAGTATCACGGGATGGTCGGACTTCGCGGGCGGCTCCCCCTACGGGGTGCCGCCCGACCTGCTCTTCGCTCTTGTGTCTCTGCTGTTTGCGTCACTTTGCTCGGGGGACTGGTTCTTCCGTTGGTTGCGGGATGCCATGTCGCGGCGAGGAACGGAAAGGCGGGTGATGATGTCACGGTCGGGACGCCGTTGGGGAAGGTGGAGGTGAGGACGAAGATGGCTGCCGCTCACTTGGGTATGGCTGTGTATCCGGGAGCCGTCCTGATTGAGCAGAAGGACGGCAAGAACGAAGCCGCGGACGTAAATCTCGCATTTGGAGACTTCAAGCTGCGATCGCAGAGCGCCGCTTACCGAACGACAGCGACAGAACAGCAGATGCTGGCGTTTTATCGACCGATTCTCGGCGAGTATGGCCGGGTGATCGAGTGCAGGGGAAAAGATATGGTCGTAGGAACCATTACGCAGGGCGGACCGATGTGCGGCATCGATGAGGAGGCGACACATGGCGTGAGTGTCCATATGCACATCAACACCGATGCGCTATATGAACTGCGGGCTGGATCGCGCCTGCACCAACACGTGGTGGGGATTGGGACGAAGGATGATCCGTCCCGTTTGCAGTTGCTGGTTGTGGACCTGCCCTCGCTGTTTCAAGGCACGGCGGGAGCCAAGGCGCCGCAGTAGAAGGAGGAAATGGTTGAGGCGGCGCGGACGCGTATTCTGGCGGTATGCGGGTTCGAGTGCTCTTTTTCGGTTTGTTGCGCGATGTGATGGGGACGTCTGCGCAAGAACTGGAGATGGAGACTGGGTCTACGGCTCAGGATGCCGTAGAGATGTGCCGGTCGGGGGCCCGAGGGGATGTTTGGGGATCGCTGGCGGTTGCGGTGAACCAGGAGTATGCGGGGCGGGAGCGGCTGCTGGCGGAGGGGGACGAGGTAGCCCTGCTGCCGCCGGTAAGCGGTGGGTGCGAGCCAACGAATCGGGTGCAGAAGGAACGCCAGATAGAGGCTGGACCGGACCTGAAGCCGAACAAGGAGCGGGTGCCTGTGGGAGACGGGATAAGAAGGAAGTTGCGGGTGGTTGCGCCTGCACTGATGGCGTCGCTGGCTGGGGCGGTGCTTCTGCTATGTCCGCCAGCGAGTCTTCTGACGGCGAAGGCCGCAGCAGGGCCGATCCTCTATGGCAAGGATGGAAGTCTGGTGGCTCCACGAGACTACCGGGAGTGGATCTTTCTGAGCTCGGGTGTGGACATGGTGTACGGGCCGAAGGCGGCGGGAGATGCGGGTCATACGGTCTTTGACAACGTGTTCGTCGATCCGGCGTCGTACAAGAGCTTTCTCGTCGATGGAACATGGCCAGACAAGACGGTGATGGTGCTCGAGGTTCGCGGGGCGGAGACGAACCCTTCAATCAACAAGGGCGGGCACTCGCAGGGAACAGGTGTGATGGGGACGGAGATCCATCTGAAGGACACGTCGCGCTTTCCGGGCGGATGGGCGTTCTTTGACGTAAACGAGGCGGGCGTGGGGACACTGATTCCGAAGCCGGCGACGTGTTACACGTGCCACGAGGAGCACGCGGCGGTGGATGCGACCTTTGTGCAGTTCTATCCGACGCTGCTGCCGCTTGCGCGCCGGAAGGGCACGCTGAGTGCTGCATATGTGAAGGAGTTTGGGGCCATACAAGGGAACAGGTAGGGCGCCCTGACTGGCACGGGACGGGGTTAGGACACGGGCCTTCGGGAGGGATGCGCTTTCCGGACGCGTCGCGTCTAATGAGCGGATGTCGACGGAGACACGTACGGTGGGGCCAAGTGCGGCAGAGCGGGTAGCGATCGTGCGCGAGCGGATCGACGCGGCGGCGGTGATGGACGCGATGAAGGCGGGCGCGGATGGGGCGGTGTGCGTCTTCGACGGGATTGTGCGGGATAACACGCGCGGGCGGCGGACACTGCATCTTGACTACACGGCGTATGAAGGCATGGCGCTCGGACAGATGCGCGGGCTGGCGGTGGAGGCGATAGCGAAGTTTGCCGTGCGGGAGGTGGCGATTCTGCATCGGCTGGGGCGGTTGGTGGTGGGCGACACGAGCGTGCTGATCGTGGTGTCGAGCGCGCATCGCGGAGCGGCCTTCGACGCATGCCGATGGGTGATCGACACGCTGAAGAAGACGGTGCCGATCTACAAGAAAGAGCAGTTTGAGGACGGCGCGGTGTGGGCGGACGGCGAGCCGTTTCCGGAGGAGATTCTCCGCGGGAGCGCGGGGCAATGACACCACCAGGCGGGGTATCGTGGTTATGGAGAGCCCGGTGTCATCGGGGAAACCCACGTCTCAGACGCGAGACATGGGGCGCCCAGTGGACGGTGGCGCTGGTGATGGGTGTGGTGTTGGTGCGGGCGGGTTGGGCGCAGGCGCCGGTGGTGCGTCGGGCGCCATCGGGGACAAGTGCAGGGCAGGCGCCGCAGGGGACTGGGGATTCGGATGTTCCGACGATCCAGGTGCAGTCGCGGCTGGTGAACGTGGCGGTGAATGTGGCGGATGAGCATGGGGCGCCGATCGGGGATCTGGGGAAGGCGGACTTCGCGATCAGCGAGGATGGCAAGGGACAGACGATTGCGGTGTTTGAGAAGGAGTCGGCGACGCCGCTGTCCATCGTGCTGGCGATTGATGGCAGCGAGAGCGTTTTGCGGAATGAGCGATTGGAGCGCGAGGCGGCGAAGCGGTTTGTGCGGGCGTTGCTGCGGGATCAGGATGAGCTGGATCTGATGGAGTTTTCGGATTCGGTGCGGGAGATCGTGTCGTTCACGAACGATCGGAAGCGGATCGAGAACGGGCTGGGCGAGCTGGAGCGCGGGACGGATACGGCACTGTACGACGCGGTGTATCTGGGGTCGCAGCGGCTGGCGCAGACGCGGAACGATGCGGGGCGGCGGCGGGTGATGGTGTTGATCACGGACGGGGGCGACACGAAGAACAAGTCAAGCTACAAGCAGGCGGTGGAGCAGGCCCAGCGAGCGGGGGCGATGCTGTACTCGATCATCATTGTGCCGATTGCGGCGGACGCGGGGCGCAATACGGGCGGCGAGCATGCGCTGATCACGATGAGTGAGGACACAGGCGGAAAGTACTACTACGTCGAGGATCCGAGTGATCTCGTGAGGGCGTTTGCGCGAGTGTCGGACGATCTGCGGACGCAATATGTGATTGGGTACTACGCACCGCGGGGCGACCGGGACACCAGCTTTCGTAAGATCAAGGTGAAACTGACCGATCCAGCTCTCGCGGCGAGAGATGGGCTGCGATACCGTAGTGGGTACTATGCGGACGCTCGCTGAAATGGTGGCGCGTGATGCCAATGAGAGTGTGGAGGGATTTGTGGTGGAGATGGAGTTGGCTGGCAAGGCTGCGGAGATTGCGCGCGAGGCAGGGGCGCTGCTGAAGAGTTACTACGAGAAGGGTGTGACGGCGGAGTACAAGGGTGACGTCGACATCGTGACCGAGGCGGATCGGGCGAGTGAGGCGCTGATCGTTGCTCAGCTCAAGGCCAAGTTTCCGGGGCATGGGATCTATGGTGAGGAAGGAACACGCGAAGGGCTGGACGCGGAGTTTCGGTGGTATGTGGATCCCCTGGACGGGACGACAAACTTTGCGCATGGATTTCCGGCGTTCTGCGTGGTGATGGGGTGTGAGCAGCGGCCGAAGGGGCTGCCGGCGGAGGCGGACGGCGAGCTGGTGGCAGGTGTGATCTATGACGCGCTGCGGGACGAGATGTTCGTAACGGAGAAGGGCAAGGGAGCCTGGCTGAATGGGCGGCAGGTGCATGTGTCGAAGGTGAAGAGCATGCAGGAGTCGCTGACAGCGACTGGATTTCCAAGCAAGAAGCGGCACGAGTCGCCGAACGTGCACTTCTACCAGGAGATCACGCTGCGGTCCCACGGGGTGCGGCGGGCGGGGTCGGCGGCGCTTGATCTGGCGTATGTGGCGTGCGGACGGCTGGACGGGTTTTGGGAGTTCAAGCTGAATCCGTGGGATGTGTCGGCGGGGGTGTTGCTGGTGCGGGAGGCAGGCGGGGTGGTGACGCACTTTGATGGAAGCACGTTCACGCTGGACAGCCGGGAGACGCTGGCGAGTAATGGGCTCATTCAGGACGAGCTGGTGCATGTGTTCACGGAGATGTTTGCCGGGCGGGAGATGCGACCGATCCCGACGGCGAAGGAGTTTGCAGAGCGGCGCGCGGCGGAGAAGCGATAGTGAGTGTGTTGATGGGATGAGAGCGGGCATTATTGCCCCGATGCCGCTTACTGCTAGAATTGGGGTCTGGACATTAGACGAATAGCTGCAGATTTGGGAGGAGTTAGAGATGGCGTATGTGATTGCGGAACCCTGCATCGGCACGAAAGATACGGCGTGCGTGGACGCTTGCCCGGTGGATTGCATTCATCCGAAGAAGGACGAGAACGGCTACTCGGACACGCAGCAGCTGTTTATCGATCCAGTGGAGTGCATTGACTGCGGTGCGTGCGTGCCGGTGTGTCCGGTGTCGGCGATCTATGCCGGGGACGATCTGCCTGACAAGTGGGCGAGTTTCCAGGAGACAAACGCAGCGCATTTCGGCCGGTAGAGTTCTTTAGAGCTTCAGGTGTGATGCAGGTGGCGCGCAGCTCTTCGGGGCTGCGCGTTGTGCATTTCGGACGGGTGGAGGATGGCTAAGAGCAAGGTGATGCTGCACGTTGGGGAGGCGATCGTGCTTCGGACATGGCCGTTTCTCGAGGCGGACCTGCTGGTGAGTCTGTTCACGCGGGAGCAAGGGCGCGTGAAGGGGGTGGCGCGGCATGCGATGCGGAGTCGGCGGAGGTTTGGCGGGGCGCTCGAGCCAATGACGACCGTGCGGGCGACGTATGCCGAGCGGCCGAAGCAGGATCTGGTGCGGATGGATGCGTTTGAGATTGTGGGATCGCCGCTGAGGGGGGAGATCGACTGGGAACGGACGGCCGGGCTGCAGCTCATGGCGGAGGTGCTGGAAGAGGCGTTGCCGGAGATGGCGCCGGAGGATGCTGTGTTTCGTCTGGCGGTGGCGGTACTAGGGGAGATGCAGGCGGGACGGGTAGTGGCGCCGGCGGCGTACTTCTGTCTGTGGATGGCGCGATTGATGGGGTGGATGCCGGAGCTGGGACATTGCGTCGTGTGTGGGCTCGATTTGCGGACGAACGACGGGCGTATGGGCGATGGGCGAGGTGCGGCGGTGTGGTGGTCGCCGACGGCGGATGGGGTCACGTGCGAGGACGATCGGCGTGGCGGGAGTGTGCGGCTTTCGGGCGAATCGGTAGCGGCAGTGGTGCGGATGTTTCGGGTGGGTGTGGCGGAGTTTGTGGGGGAGCCGTGGGAGCGGGTGAGGGTGATGGAGCTGCTGCGGTTTGGGGTGGGATTGCTCGAGCGGCACCTGGGGCGGCGGTTACGGAGCGCGGTGGTGCTGGGGCTGGCTGAAGGTGCGGCGAGGCGAACCGGGGTGCGCGGGTAGAATCGCGGCTATGGAACCGACCGAAGTTCACGAGTTTTCAAAGCAGATGACAGAGGCCGGCGAGGGCGAAAGCCTGACGCGTATTGCGCTGGCGATCTCGATCCTGGCGGTGCTGGTAGCGCTGGTGACGGTG
This sequence comes from uncultured Acidobacteriaceae bacterium, assembly GCA_964235665.1. Lineage (GTDB taxonomy): Bacteria > Acidobacteriota > Terriglobia > Terriglobales > Acidobacteriaceae > Edaphobacter. Next base: position 535,472 of record CAXSAY010000002.1, on the reverse strand, counting down.
CTGGGGCATGGGCCGGCCAACGATGCGTTGTTGATGCAGTCGCGGGCAAACGACCAATGGGGCGAGTACCAGGCGAAGAAGATCCGGCAGGACAATCTGATGGTGGTGGTAGACCAGATGGCGCTGGTGCCGGCGCCCACCGCGGCGGCGCAGGCCAAGATGGCGGAGTACCGGGCGCACATCGAGAAGTGGACGAAGGATCTGGAGGAAGGGCAGGCGAAGGCGCGCGAGGACGAGGCGGAGGTGAAGCTGGCCGAGCGGAAGGCTGGCCGGTTCGATCTGGCGGAGGCGCTGCTGCAGATTGGCGTGGTGCTGGCGTCGATCACCTTGCTCACGCGCAAGAAGACGTTCTTTTTACTCGGACTAGTGCTAGGGGTGGTGGGAGTGGCTGCGGCGGTCTCGGCGATGCTGCTACATGGGTGAGGCACGGAACTGGGCCGCCGGGTGGTCACGGCCTGAGCGGCTGGTGGCGGTCTGGGTCGCGGTGTGTGTGACGGTGTTCGTTGCCGTGAGTCTGCGGTGGCCACTGGTGGGGGATGCGACGTATCTGCACTATGCTGTGCTGCTGATGCGCCACGGTATGCGGCCGTACGCAGACATCGCGGATATGAACCTGCCTGGAGCATACCTGCTTGAGGCCGGGGTGATGCGGGCGCTCGGGGCGGGATCGGCGGGGTGGCGGGTGTGGGATCTGCTGCTGCTAGCGATTGCGGGTGCGGCGATGGTCTATGTGCTGCGGGCCAAGGGGTGGGCGGCGGGGCTGACGGCGGCGGGGATGTTTGCGCTGCTGCACGGGCAGGATGGCGTGATCATGGCGGGGGAGCGGGACTTCGTGGTTGCCGTGCTGTTGGTGGCGGCGGTGACGCTGCTGGTGCGGGGTGTACGGGATTCGGAAGGAAGTTGGTGGGGGTGGGTGGGGTTCGGCGTGCTGGCGGGGTGGGCGGTATCGGTGAAGCCGACGGCGGGGCTGGTGCCTCTGGTGGCGATGGTGTGGCTGGTAGTTTTGCTGCGGCGGCTTGGGCGGGCGTTGAAGGGTGCTCTGGGGCTGGCGATAACTGGTTTGCTGGTGCCGGTGGTGGTACAGGCGGTGTGGCTGTGGCGATGGGGAGTGATGCGGGCGTTTGGGGAGGCGCTGACGGGGATTGTGCGGTACCACGCGGGGCTGGGGCACCGGCCGATGGCGTACCTCCTGGCGCACGCCGTGTCGCCGATCGGGGGGCTGGTGGGGGTGTGGGTGGTGTGCGCGGTGGGGCTGAGCCTGTATTCCGCGGCGTGGGGTGGAGCGGAGCGGGGGTTGCTGCTGCTGTGTGCGGCGGGTGGATGGGTGTCGTATGTGGCGCAGGCGAAGGGGTTCTCGTACCAGCGATATCCGTTTCTGGTGTTTCTGCTTCCGGTGATGGTTGGGGACTTGTTCGAGGCTGTGGCTGCGCGCCGGACGTGGGTACGGTGGGCCGGGGCCACGGGGTTAGTGGTGGTCGCGGTGCTGGCGGGATTGTTTGTGCGACGGGTGGTTACATTTGATCGGAGCGAGCCGGTGCGGCCGCTGGTGGCGGATCTCGATGCGCTGGGCGGCAAGGCTCTGCGGGTCCAGTGCATGGATACGGCGGGGCCGTGTATCGACGCGATGCTCGCGAGCGGGCGGGTGCAGGCAACGGGCTTTGTGTATGACTGCTACCTGCTGGATGGGCGGAGTGCGGTGGTCGAGGGACTGCGGCGGCGGTTCTCCGAGCAGATGGAGCTGGGGCGGCCGGGGGTGGTGGTGGTGACGGACTCGGTGTGCTATGACCAGCCGCGGGGGTTTGGCAAGTATGCGGGGTGGCCGGAGTTTTCGGCCTATCTGGCGAAGGACTATGTCTTGCAGGAGGAACGGCAGCCGATGGAAGTGCAGCGGTACTGGAGCCGGGCGGGTAGGCCGTTTGCGTACCGGGTGTATGTGCGGCGGTGAGAAGGGTGCCGGGCGGTGCGAGAGCTTGCGGTAGAGAAGCGGGTCCTTCGCTGCGCTAAGGGTGGCAGTGTGGGGTGGGGCGGGCGGTTCCAGGGCTCCGTTTAGAATCGGTGAGATGCGGGCGAATGTGGCTAAGAAGAAAGCGCTGACGTTTCAAGAGCTGCTGTTTACCTTGCAGCGGTTCTGGGCGGAGCGGGGATGTGTGTTGCAGCAGCCGTATGACGTGGAGGTGGGGGCGGGGACGATGAGCCCGGATACGTTTCTGCGGGTGCTGGGGCCGAAGCCGGTGCGGATTGCGTATGCGCAACCTTCCCGTAGACCAGCCGACGGGCGATATGGCGAGAATCCCAATCGGCTATTTCGGCATACGCAGCTGCAAGTGGTTTTGAAGCCGCCGCCGGAGCGGGTGCAGGAGATCTATCTTGAGTCGCTCGAGGCAATTGGGATTGATCTCGGCGAGCATGACATCAAGTTTGAAGAGGACAATTGGGAGTGGCCGGTGGGCGGGGCGTGGGGCGTGGGCTGGCAGGTGATGCTGGACGGGCTCGAGATTACGCAGTTCACGTACTTTCAGCAGTGCGGCGGGATGGATCTGGATCCGATCTGTGGAGAGATCACGTATGGTCTCGAGCGGATTGCGGGGTTTCTGCAGGACGTGGATTCAATTTATGACATTGTGTGGGCGGTGGAGCCGGGAGAGGGTGCCTTGCCGGATCGCAAGGTGACGTACGGCGAGATGCGTTTGCCGGAGGAGGAGCAGTTCTCGGCGTACAGCTTCGACTATGCGGATGTGCCGAAGCTGTGGGAGCATCTGCGGCTGTATGAGGCGGAATGTCTCGGGCTGCTGGAGCGCGGGAGGGCGGTGCTTGGGGTTGAGAGTGTGGACGCGCTGACGGCCAAGCGGTTTCCGGTGCTGGGGGCGTATGAGCTGGCGCTGAAGTGTTCGCACCTGTTCAATTTGCTCGATGCGCGGGGGGCGATCAGCGTGACAGAGCGGGTGGGCGTGATGGCGCGGATCCGGACGCTGGTGGTTGGAGTAGCGAAGATGTATGCGGCGCAGGGGAACTAGCGGGCCGGGCGGAGGCGCTTCGCGCGTTGTGGCTTAGGACGGCGCAGGTTGAGGGCAAAGGCTCTTGGCTGGTGGGCTGGAAGGAACAGGAGTGTGATGGCTGAGTTTTTGTTTGAGATCGGGTTGGAGGAGGTGCCGGCGCGGATGCTTGCGGGGGCTGAGGCGGAGCTGCGGCGGCGGGTGGTTGGGATGCTCGAGCGGGAGCGGCTGGTAGAGCTGGGGCTGGGCACGGAGACGGCGGCGGAGAGCTTTGCGACGCCGCGACGGTTGGCGGTACGGGTGCGTGGCGTGCGCGCGCGGCAGGAGGATGCGGCCGAGGAGTTGATGGGGCCGAACGCGAAGATCGCCTACAAGGATGGCGTGGCGGGGCCGGCGGCGATGGCGTTTGCGAAGAAGGCCGGGGTGGCACTTGAGGCGCTCACCACGGTGACGACGGTGAAGGGCGAGTATCTGCAGGCGAAGGTGGTGCGGGCGGGGAAGACGGCGGCGGAGGTGATTGCGGCGGAGCTGCCGAAGGAGCTGGCGGCGATCTACTGGGCCAAGACCATGTACTGGCGGCCGGGGAAGCCGGAGCGGTTTGTGCGGCCGGTGCGATGGATGCTGGCGCTGCTGGGCGATGCCGTGGTGCCGGTGAGCTTTGCGGGGAAGGCGACGGGAAACATCACGTATGGGCATCGGGTGTTGCATGGGGATGTGCCGGTGGTGGTGGAGCGGCCGCACGCGTATGAGGCGATGCTCGAGAAGGCGTTTGTGCTGGCGGACGTGGAGGTGCGGCGGCAGCGAATTCGGAAGGCGCTGGATCGGGTGTGCCGGGGCGTCGATAGCGCGCGGTGGCGTGAGGACCATGAGCTAGTCGAGACGGTGACGCAGCTGACGGAGTGGCCGACGGTGTTGCTGGGCAGCTTTGAGCCGGAGTACCTGTCGCTGCCCGAAGAGGTGCTGGTGACGGTGATGCGGGATCACCAGAAGTACTTTGCGGTGGAGGATGGAGCGAAGAAGCTGGCGCCGCATTTTCTCGCGGTGCTGAATACCGAGGTGGGGGCGGCGGGCGAGGCGGTGATCCGACATGGCAACGAGCGAGTCTTGCGGGCGCGGTTCAACGATGCGCGGTTCTTCTGGGAGTTCGATCAGCGGGTGTCGCTCGAGGAGCGGACGGCGCTGCTGGAGAAGGTGACGTTCCAGAAGGATCTGGGCACTTACGCGGCGAAGACGGAGCGGGTGCGAAGGGTGGCGGCGGCGCTGGCGCAGCGAGTGCCGGACGTCGATGCAGGGGCGCTTGATGAGGCAGCGCGGCTGGCGAAGACGGATCTGACGGCGGAGCTGGTGAAGGAATTTACGGAGCTGCAGGGTGTGGTGGGCGGGCTGTATGCGCGGGCGCAGGGGGTTTCAGAGACGGCTGCCGCGGCCATCTACGACCAGTACCGGCCGGTGGGGGCGGGGGATGGTGTGCCGCGGACGACCGAGGGCGCGCTGCTGGCGATGGCGGACAAGGCGGACACGATTGCAGGGATGTTCGGTTTGGGGATGGAGCCGACGGGGTCGAAGGATCCATTTGCCTTGCGGCGGGCGGCCAACGGGATCGTGACGATCCTGGCGGAGACGGCGTTGCCGCTGACATTGCGGGAGGTGGCGGAGGCAGGGGCGGAGGGCAAGCTGGAGTTGGTTGGTGCGCTCATGGGCTTCTTCCGGGAGCGGGTGGACTTTTACCTGCGGGAGGCGAAGGGACAGGCGTACGACGTTGTGGCGGCGGTGCTGGGGGTGGGTTTTGATGAGGTTCGCGACGCGGTGGCGCGAGCGGAGGCGGTGACGGCGGTGCGAGTCGCGTCCGCTGCGGGTACTGACGATTTTGCGGCGGTGAGTGCGGCATTCAAGCGGATGAAGAACATCCTTGCGCAGGCGCGGGAGAAGGGAATCGAGGTGCCGGCGCAGGTGGAGGAGAGTTTGCTGCTGGAGCCGGAGGAGACAGCGCTGGCGGAGCGGGCGGGTGATCTGGCGGGGCAGGTAGATGCGCTGCGGGCTGCGGGTGAGTACGAAGGGGCGTTGCGGGCGATTGCGGGGCTACGGCCACAGGTGGATGCGTTCTTTGACGCGGTGATGGTAATGGCGCCGGAGCCACAGGTTCGGGGGAACCGGCTGGCGCTGCTGGCGCGGGTGCTGGGCGACTTCTCGCGAATTGCGGACTTCTCGGAGATCGTGACAGCGGGGTAGATGCAGGGGGGCGTGCCGCGAAGGTGCTATGGACGGTGACTTGGGTGTGCGATCTCCTGAGGGCCGGGGTGCGGTATGGCGTGTTCACGGTGTGCGGGAGAGTCGCGGCGGGAGGCTCTGCGGGACTTCTGGCGGCAGGTGGGGAACGAGGACAAGCGGCAGTTTACGACGGGCTCGGTGGCTCTGGTGGGCGCGGCGGCAGGATGGGGTGTGACGGGGCTGCTGGGCGGGTTGGTGGGGATGTTTCTGGGGGGATGTGTCGGTGGGATGGTAGGGCTGGCACGGTACAAGGATGATGGCGCGGGTCTGGAGCCGGCCTTGAACCGTCGGTCACCACGCTGAGTGACAGGGTCCCTTCGACAAGCTCAGGGAAGACTTCTCCGCGTCGCTGCGCTTCGGTCGAGATAACGGCTTCCGACTCGGCATGGCGGCGTCAGGGGTGCCGGGTGGTAGCGAGGGCGAGGCGTTGCCGGTCGAGAAGCAGATCCCCGAGTGGTGAAAACCGAAGAGGATGACAGCAAACGGAGATGAGGCGCAGCTCTGTGCTAGTTGAGGCGCTGCAGGCGGGCGATGAGTTTTTCGGCTAGGGGTTCGCCGGACTCGGTCCAGAGCAGGCGGCTGGAGATGCCGCAGTGTTTTTCAACGGAGAGGGTGAAGGCGAGCAGCATTTCGACGTTGCGCTGGATGTACTGGGCGGCTTCAGAGAGAGGCTCAGCGATGTGGGCCTTGCTTGCTGAGCGGTCGGAGTTGAAGGCGAGCAGGTTCGAGCGCGGCGCGGTGTCGTCCTCTTCCTCGTCTGCGTCGGCTGCGCCGATATCGAGGGGGTCTTCGTCGTCGAGAGCGTCTTCGTCCTCGAGGACCCAAGGGTAGTCGAGGCCGAAGTCGACGCGGATGTGGCCGTTCTGCTCGAAGGAGGAGTCGTCGAACTCCGGGGCGAAGCCAAGGAACTTGACGGTGGTGGGGTGGGGGCGCCAGAGAGTGTCGAGCTGGCCGGAGGGGTCGAGGGTGAGGGCGGAGTCGGCGCTGTAGTTGGGACTGCCGGGGCCGGAGTCGGGGGTCCAGAGACGCCACTTCATCTCGAACTCGTAGGCCATGTCGTCGTGGAGGATTTCGGTCGCTTCGGCGACGGCGGTCTCGATGATGGAGGCGGAGGTGTCCTGATTGTCTTCGGCGCGCTCGTCGGTGACGTACAGGCGCTGGTAGACGGGAGCCTCAGAGAAGCTGATGGGGTAGGCGGCGGCGGCGGCGACGCGTTTGGTCTGGGGATCTGTCTGGTTGCCTCCGCTGATGAGCGCGAACTGGCGCATGACGCTGACGAGCGCTGCGGGAAGGGTCTCCAGGCGAAAGTTCGGGAACCAGAGGCTGAGGTACAGCTGATCGGCCATGGTGTGATTGTAGCGGGCCGGCGTGGCGGTCGCCGATGGGCCAGGACGGTGGGTGAGCCGAGGCTGGGTGAGAAGATGTGGGGACGGCTCATGCGGACGACGATTGAGAAGGTGCGGGCGGCGGTGGTGGTGGGGGCGGCCCTCCTTGCGCTGATGGTTGCGGGGTTTCTGTTAGCGGCGCACTACAAGGCGCATCGCCTGCTGGGGGGTCTGCCGGCGCGGCTGGGTGCGGATATCCAGAAGGAGACGAGTGGCTATACGTATTCTCAGTCCTTGAAGGGCCGCACTGTGTTTACGATCCACGCGGCGAAGGCGACGCAGCACAAGGATGGCAGGACAGGGCTTGAGGATGTGGGGATCGTGCTGTACGGGCAAAAGGACGGGCGGGCGGACCGGATCTACGGCAAGCAGTTTGAGTATGACCAAAAGAGTGGGGTCGTACGGGCGATGGGGGAGGTGCAGCTGGATCTGCAGGCGCCGGCGCCCCCAGGCGCTGCCGCGCGAGCCGAGTATGCGGGCGGCGGCACGGAAGAGACGAAGGCAAGTACGGCGGAGGCACAGCCGATCCACGTGGTGACGAGCGGGTTAGTGTATGTGCAGCGGCTGGGGGTAGCGTCGACTGACCAGCCAATTCGCTTTTCGTATCGCGGGATGACGGGCCAGGCGCGCGGTGCGGCGTACCACGCGGATACGGGCGTGACGACGCTCGAGAGTGACGTTCGTGTGGCGACGGTGCGGGAAGGAAGGCCGACGGTGCTGACGGCGGCGCATGCGGAGCTGGATCGGGTGAGTCACGAGTTGACACTCGGGACGGCGCGGTACGTGGCGCTCTCCAAGGTGGAAAGCGAGCGGGGCGAAGGCGAGACGATGACGGCGCGGACGATGGTGGTGCATCTGGGCCAGGATGGCGGCGGCATTGAACGCCTGGAAGGCCGGAACGGCGTGACGGTGGCGAGTGGGATGAGCCGCATCGAGGCGCCGGAGGGTGCTCTGCGGATGAACGCCGCGGGCCGGCCGGAGATCGCGCAGATGACCGGAGGAGTTCGATTTGCGAGTGACCAGCAGGACCCGGGGAGGCCGGGAGGCACGCTCGAGGGACAAGCGGCAAGCGGGGTGACGCACTTTGACGCACGGGGCGCGATCGAGGGGGTGCAGCTGACAGGCGGGGTGCAGGCGCGATCGCAGGGGGCAACTGCTGCAGAGGTGCGCACGATGGAAGGCGAGGCGATGGATCTGCGGCTGGCTGGCGAGGCGGGGGGAAGCAGGCGATGGATCGAGCAGGCGACGCTCAAGGGCAATGCGCGGGTGGAGAGTGCGTTGCCGGCGGTGGCGGGGCATACGGCGGGATCGGAGGCAATGCGGGCGGATGTGCTGATAGGAACGTGGCGGCTCGAGCAGGGAGGGTCGGTGTTGCGCGCGATGACGGGGGAGGGGCATAGCGAGATTCGTAGAAGCCGAGACGGGGTGGAGGAGGTGAGCCGGGGAGGGCGGCTCCGGGCAGAGTTTGGCGTGGTGGCTGGGAGTGCGGGTGCGACGGCACGGCAGGGGATTACGACGGCGACGCAGGAGGGAAGCGTTGCGCTCGAACGAGTGATACAGGCAAAAAATGGCCAGAGCGAAACAACGCGAGGGAGAGCGGAGCGGGCGAGCTACGATGCCGGCTCCGGACAAGTCAGCCTGGCGGGCGAGGCGGAGATTGCCGATGCGACGAGTACCCTGCGCGCGGAACGAGTGACGATGACTGAAGGCAGCGGTGACGCAGAGGCGATGGGTGCAGTGCAGGTGACCTACTGGCGGGCTCCGGCCAGCAAGCAGGAGGCGACGCGGGAGGGGGTAAGAGCGGGAGCGGGCGAAGACGGGGAAGAGCCGATCCATGCAATCGCGGAGCATGCGGTTATGCGCAAAGAGACGGGAGTGACGACGTTCTTTGGAGGAACGTCGTCGCCTCGCGGCGGGACGGCTGGGTTGCGGGCGCGGCTGTGGCAGGGAGGATCGCAGGTGGAGGCGCCGGTGCTGGTGTTTGGGCGTGAGAGTGCGACGCTGGATGCCTATGGAACCAGTGCGGGCGAGGTGCTACCGGTGCGGACGGTACTGGTGAGCAGGCCGGAGCAGGGGAGAGAGAGCGCAACCGTGGGCGACCCGAAGGGACGACCGCAGGTGCTGCGGGTGCAGAGCGGACGGCTGCACTATGCGGATGCTTTGCGACGGGCGGAGTTCAGCAAGGGCGTGGTGCTTGAGGAAGCGAACGGCACGATGACGAGCCGGGATGCGGTGGCAATGCTGGCGCAGGTGGCCAAGGGGACTGCCGGAAGCGGGGGAGAGACACCCAAGGACAGGGCGAAGGGGGCAGGCGAGTTCTCGGGGCTGTCCGGGCTTTCGAAGGCGGGGCTTGACCGAGTGCTGGCGACGGGTGATGTGGTGATCCGGCAGCCAGGGCGGGTGGCAACGGGACAGCAGGCGATGTATACAGCAGCCGATGGTGGGTTTGTGCTGACCGGGACCGGGAATGTGCGGCCGACGGCGACGGACGAGACGAATGGGTCTGTGACGGGGGCGGCTCTGCGATTTCGGTCAGGGGATAATAGCGTGATGGTGGATGGGCGCGTGAAGGACGGAACGGCAGTGGCGGGTGACGGGCGGGTGCACACGCGGACGAGGGTGAAGCAGTAGGGATGAAGACGCTGGCGGCGGAGGAGATCGGGAAGCAGTACGGCGGGCGGCAGGTGGTACGCGGGGTAACGCTTGCTATTGCGCAGGGAGAAGTGGTGGGGCTGCTGGGACCGAACGGCGCGGGCAAGACGACGAGTTTCTACATGATCGTGGGGCTGGTACGGCCGGATACGGGACGCGTGCTGGTGGACGGCAAAGACATCAGCCGTCTGCCGATGTATCTGCGAGCGCGCAATCATGGGATCAGTTACCTGCCGCAGGAGCCATCGGTATTTCGCAAGCTGACGGTGGAGGACAACATTCTGGCGGTGCTCGAGACGCAGGAGCTGAGCTGGGAGACACGGCGCACTCGAACAGAGCGGCTGATTGAGGATCTGAATCTTGGGCACGTGCGTAAGACAAGAGGGTATGCGCTGAGCGGCGGCGAGCGGCGCCGGGTGGAGATTGCGCGATGTCTGGCGATCGAGCCCGCGTTTATTTTGTTGGACGAGCCGTTTTCCGGCATTGATCCGATTGCAGTGCTTGATCTTCAGGAGATTATCTTCGGATTGAAGCGTAACGGGATCGGGGTGTTGATCACCGACCACAATGTGCGTGAGACGCTTTCGGTCACGGACCGGGCGTACATCATCAACGAGGGTAAGATCTTTCGTGCGGGGACACCGGCGGAGTTGGGCCGGGATGCGGAGGTGAAGCGCATTTACCTGGGCGAGAAGTTTTCGATGGACTGAGGCGCTGAGCTTTGTAGAACGTTACAACTTCCGTTGTAAACACGGGATTTCAACGGCGCGCGGGCAAGCACGCGAGCATAGACTGGCACACATGCACTTCTCTGCATGTAGACTGTGGCCAACCAAGTGATGAGCCGCAGAGCTGAGTAACGAAGCGTTAGACACGCGGCGATGCGATGGCTGCAGGAAGGAATCGAGGGATCGTGTTACTTCAACCGAAGCTGAATCTGAAGGTGTCGCAGCGACAGGTACTGACGCCTGGACTTGTCCAGATGGTCAGTGTGCTGGCGCTGAACAAGCTTGAGTTGAAGGAGATGATCAACACCGAGATGATTGAGAATCCGGTGCTCGAGGAGCTTGAAGAGACGGGCATTTCGTTTGAGGAGATTGCGGGCCGTGAAGGCGACCGGGAACGCTCAGCGGAGGAGGTTACCGCGGAGAGCGAGCGGGTGGACAAGGATCCTTTCGACGAGATTGATTTCGGCGAGTACTTCAAGGACTTTCTGGATCCGGGCTACAAGACGGCCTCGAACTTTGAGGAGTACGACAAGCCATCGTTTGAGCATTTCCTCTCGCAACCGAGCACGCTGACAGACCACCTGATGTGGCAGCTGGGATCGATGACGCTGCGGCCCGAGGTGAAGATGGCTGCCGAGCTGATCATCGGCAACCTGGAAGACAGCGGCTACCTGTTGACGACGGATGAAGAGCTGATTGAGTCCATGCTGCAGTTTGCTGTGCCGCCACGAGCGCTCCCTATTCCGTTTGAGCGCGGGATGCGAGGGCGGGCAGGCGAGATGGCTCTCGGGGGCGGTGCTTCGTCGCCGGATGGAAGCGTGGTGAGCGCGGCGGTTTCGAGCGCTGATCTGGAGCGCGAGCGCTTGCGTGGGGTGATATGCGAGGCGCGGAAGGTGGTTCATTCGCTTGATCCGATCGGTGTGGGTGCCCGTGATCTGCGGGAGTGCCTGCTGCTGCAAATTGAGGCGCAGAGGATGGAGGCGGCAGCAGCGCTGCGGCGAGCGGCGACGCGCAGTGTGCGGAAGGGCGAGACGGCCGAGGCTGCAGCGGGAATCTTTGGGACGGCGCTGCACATCGTGACGAACTGTCTGAGTCTGCTGCAGAAGAAAGACATGCGCGAGCTGACGCGGGCCTGCGGATGTACGGCCGAAGAGGTGAATGCGGCGGTGGAGTACATTCGCACGCTCGATCCGCGGCCGGGGCAGCGCTACAACGAGTCCGAGACGCGGCTGATTGAGCCGGACGTGGCGTTTGTTAAGCGCGACGATAAGTTCGTCGTGTTGATGAACGAAGAAGATATGCCGGCGCTGCGCCTCAATCAGAGCTACCGCAAGATGATTGGACAGGAGCAGACGGAGAAGCAGGTCAAGGACTACGTCAAGGAACGGTATAAGTCTGCGATTCAGCTGCTGCGCAATATCGAGCAGCGAAAGAATACGATTTTGCGAACGTGTGAAGTGATCGTGCGGCGGCAGGTGGACTTCCTGGAGCATGGAGTGGAAGCCTTGCGCCCGATGATGATCAAGGAAGTTGCCGAGGAGATCGGCGTGCATCCCTCAACGGTGAGTCGCGCGGTGGCAAATAAATATGTGCACACCTCGCAGGGCGTGTTTGAGCTGCGGTTCTTCTTTTCAGAGGGTGTGAACGGGCCGGAAGGCGGGGATCTGCCGCTGGTGCTGCTAAAGCGCAAGGTGAAGAAGCTGATTGAAGACGAGGACTCTCGCAAGCCCTTGACCGATGATCAGCTAGCGGCGGAGCTGCAACGGCAGGGCATCCAGGTGACACGGCGTACAGTGGCGAAGTATCGCGAGGATCTGCAGATCCCCAGCACGCACCAACGTCGTGTGCGCTGAGGCGCATCCTACGGTGACATAACGAGGTGCGTGCGCGATGAATGTTGAAGTGACGGGACGACAGACGACGGTGACTTCGAAGCTAAAACAACAGGCGGAAGAGGGATTGAAGCAGATCTCGACGATTGTTGGGAAGACTGGGAACTGCCACGTCATTCTGACTGAAGACAAGTACCGGAAGATTGCCGAAGTGACGGTGAAGGGCAAAGAGATTGAGTTTGTTGCGACGGCTGAGGGCGCTGACATGGGCGTGGCGTTGCACGATGCGCTGGCGAAGGTGGAGCAGCAGACGGTGCGACACAATCAGCGGCAGACGGTGGGCCGCAGACATCCGAAGGACGACTTAAAGAATGCGTCGTCTGCTCTGGCGGATGAAGGTACGGCTGAGGTTTAGCAGGTGGGGTGCAGGCTTCGCGGGCGCGCGAACGAGTGCTAGGATGCCACCATGCCGGCGAAGAAGCGTGTGCCCAGGACCACTACAAGACCGAAACCGAAGAAGGATGCGCCGGTCGGGCCGCGCGAGCTGGTGGTGCTGACCGGGCTTTCGGGTTCGGGAAAGCTGTCCGCGCTGAAGGCGTTTGAAGATTTAGGCTACTACTCGGTAGATAATCTGCCGCTCGAGTTAATTCCGCAGTTCGCAGAGCTGGTACGGCAATCCAAGTCGATTGAGCGGGCGGCGCTGGTGGTGGATGTTCGTGAGGGGATGAAGCTCGACGAGTTCCCTGGTATTTTGCGCAAGGTGCAGCGGACGTTGCCGACCCGGGTGGTGTATCTGGAGGCTTCAGACGACGCACTGGTACGACGATTCTCAGAGACGCGCCGGCCGCATCCGCTGGGGCGGGATGAGACAGTGCTGCAATCGATTCGGGCAGAGCGAAAGCGACTCGACCCGATTCGGAACGTTGCGGACATTCTGCTGGACACGACGAAGTTCACGGTGCATGAGCTACGCGCGCATATTAACGCGCAGTTCGATCGCGAGGAGAGTGACCGGAATCTGACGGTCTCAACGATCAGCTTCGGGTTCAAGAACGGCGTTCCAGCGGAGGCGGATCTGGTGTTTGATGTACGGTTTCTGCCGAATCCGCATTTCGTCCCGGAGTTCCGGAAGCTGACCGGCAAACATCCGAAGGTGGCGAAGTATGTTCGGCAGTTTCCGCAGACGCAGGAGTTTCTGGACAAGGTGACGGAGTTGATGAAGTTTTTGTTGCCGCATTACATCAAGGAAGGCAAGAGCTACCTGACGGTGGCGTTCGGATGTACGGGCGGACAGCACCGGTCGGTGTTTATCGCCGAGGAGATGAAGAAGCGGCTGGCCGAAGATGGTTACCGCGTGAAGACCGGACATCGCGACATGCCGCGCTGATCGGGTTGCGGCGGGAGACCTACAATAACGCTATGGCGGAACGACTCCAGAGGATGATGGCAGCGTGAGACGACTCTGGCGACTGCTGCTGTATGTGCGGCCGTACCTGATGTACTCGTTGGGCTCAGTGGTGCTGCTGGCGATCGTTGGCGCGATGGCAGCCTTTCGGGTGCTGCTGGTGAAGCCGATCTTTGACAATGTGCTGGCTCCGGATGCGCAGTCGCGGGATGTGCTGGTGTTCAAGGTGCCACGCATGGCGCATGCGCTGAACCTGCATTTTCTGGTGCCGAGCCATTTTCACAATGCGTGGACGGTGGTGGCCTATGCGCTGGTGGCATCGGCGCTGGTGAAGTCGGCTTGTGATTATGTCGGGACTTACCTGGTGAACTACGCGGGCTTCGGGATGATCACCGATCTCCGCAATGATCTGTACGAGGCGGTGCTGCGGCGGTCGGTCGCATTTTTTCAGAAGCATGCGACGGGCACGTTGCTGTCGACGCTGATCAACGACATCGAGAAGGTTCAGTTTGCGATGTCGAGCGTGTTGGGAGATTTCCTACAGCAGATTTTTACGCTGCTGTTTCTGATAGGTGTAGTAGTGCTATACGGCGGAAAGCTAGCGTGGGTTCTGCTGCTGTTCCTGCCGGTGATTGTGTTGTCAGCACGACGCATTGGCAGACGGGTGCGGCAGACGACGCGGCGTGGGCAGGACAAGCTCGCGGAGATCCAAAATCTTCTGCACGAGACGATCACCGGCAATCGCATCGTAAAGGCGTTTGGGATGGAACGCTGGGAGATGGGGCGATTTCAGCAGGCGGCACGGCGGCTGTTCCGGGCGAATCTGAAGTCGGTGAGTGTGCAGGCGATCAGCTCGCCGCTGATGGATGCGCTGGGGTCGGTAGCGATCGCGCTGCTGCTGATGCTAGGGCGAGAACGCATCAAGCAGCATGCGATGACAACCGGATCCTTTATCGCTTTCCTGGTGGCGGTGTTTACGCTGTACGACCCGGTGCGGAAGTTTGCTCTGTACTACAACAGCTTTCAGCAGGCACTGGGGGCGAGTGAAGAGATCTTCCGCTTTATGGATGCGCAGGACGATGTCACCGAGAAGCGCAAGGCGTTTGTGTTGACGGGCTTTGAGCACGAGGTGCGCTTCGAGCAGGTGGGCTTTGCCTACGAAACAGAAGGCGAGTTGATGCAGGTGCTGCATGGGATCGACCTGCGGGTAGAGCGGGGCGAGGTCGTTGCGCTGGTGGGGCCGAGCGGGGCGGGTAAGTCGTCGCTCGTCAATCTGCTGCCGCGTTTCTTCGATGTGAACCAGGGCGCGATCCGGGTTGACGGACACGATGTGCGGGATGTGACGATCGAGTCGCTGCGGCGTTTGATCGGAAAGGTAACGCAGGAGACGGTGTTGTTCAACGACACGGTGCGGAACAATATTGCGTATGGCCGGCCGGATGTGCCGATAGCACAGGTGGAAGCGGCCGCGCGAGCGGCGTTGGCGCATGACTTCATCAAGCGGATGCCGGACGGGTACGACACAATCATCGGTGAAAAGGGAACACGGCTAAGCGGGGGCGAGCGGCAACGGATTGCGATTGCGCGGGCGATTTTGAAGGATGCGCCGATCCTGATTTTGGATGAGGCGACCTCGGCCCTGGATGTCGAGAGCGAGCGCTATGTGCAGGCGGCGCTTGGAAACCTGATGCAGGGGCGGACGGTGTTTGTGATCGCGCATCGGCTATCGACGGTGCGGCAGGCTTCCCGCATCGTGGTGGTTGAAGGCGGGCGCATTGTTGAGATCGGGACGCACGACGAACTGGTGCAGACCGGCGGACGCTATCAGCGGCTGTACGACATGCAGTTTGCAGATCGTGAGGCAGAGGCGCCGGTGTTGGCTGTGGTGGAGGGGATCGCATGAGTGTTGTTAAATCCATGACGGGCTTTGCTGCGGTGGAGGGCAGCCTGGCGGATGGGACGGCGTTCACGCTGACACTGAAGAGCGTCAATCATCGCTTTCTTGATCTGCAGCTGCGACTGCCGAGCGGGTGTGAGGAGCTGGAGGTGGATCTGCGGCGGATGTTGAAGGAGCAGCTGCACCGCGGACATGTTGATGTCACAGTGGAGATGGGCCGGGGTGGAAGTGCAGGGTATCGGATAAATGAGAAGGCGCTCGATGCGGTGGTGGGCTCTCTGCTAGCGGCAACCAGACGACTTGGTTTGACCCAAGAGCCAGAGCTCGCGGCGCTCTTGCGGGTGCCGGGAGTGATGACGGCCGAGAGTTCAGCAAGCCAGCCGTTTCCGTCCGAGATGACGGCAGCGCTGCTGGATGCGATGACGCCGGCGGTGGAGCGCCTGCAGGCCGTTCGCGAGCGAGAGGGAGCCGAGCTGGCGACAGAGCTGCGGGCTGGCATGGGGCGGTTGCTGCTGTCGAGCGACGAGATGCGTGCGTTGCGCGCGGGGGTGCGGGAGGCGCAGTTTGCGCGACTGCGCGGGAGGCTGGAGGAGTTGCTGGGCAGCATGACTGTGAGTGAAGAGCGGCTCCTGACAGAGGCTGGACTGCTGGCGGAGAAGAGTGACGTGGAGGAGGAGATCGTGCGGCTGCGGACGCACATCGAGCGCTTCCTCAGCATTCTGGATGCGGGTGGAGCGGTAGGGAAGCAATTGGATTTTCTGCTGCAGGAGCTGAACCGCGAGGCGAATACAACGCTCGCGAAGACAGGCAGTGCGGCGGGGCCGGATGGGTTGCGGATCACGCAGCTGGGGCTCGAGATGAAGACGGAGATCGAGCGCGCGCGCGAACAGGTGCAGAACCTTGAGTAGCGGCGCACGACGGAGTTTTGGACGGGTAGACGGGCGGAAGGCGATTGCGGATCTCGCCTTCGGTTGACAAACAAGAGAGAGCAAACGTGGAGCTCTGCGGCATACTCGTGAGAGGGTTGCGAGAAGGGGACTGAACGACAGCGTTATGGCGGGCATTCTGTTCATCATTTCGGCGCCTTCGGGCTCGGGGAAGTCGACGCTGGTGAGTCAGCTGCGAACGCTGGTGGAAGGGCTGGATTTTTCGATCTCGTATACGACGCGGTTGCCGCGCGGATCGGAGGAGGATGGGCGGGAATATCACTTCACGACGCGTGCGCAGTTCGAGGCGATGATCCGAGCGGGCGAGTTTCTGGAGTGGGCCGAGGTGTTTGGGAACTACTACGGAACGGCGCGGAGTGCGCTTGACCATGCGAAGACGGTGGGCAAGGATTTGCTGCTGGACATTGATGTGCAGGGTGCCTTGCAGGTGATGCGAGCGCTGCCGGCAGCGGTCTCGATCTTTATTGTGCCGCCGAGTCCGGAGGTGCTGGAGATGCGATTGCGCAATCGGAGCCAGGCAGAGCATGTGACGGAGGAGGCTGTGATCGCGCGACGGCTGGCCCAGGCGCGACAAGAGCTGATGCGGGTATGGGATTACAAGTACGCCTTGGTCAACGACACGCTGGATCGCGCAGTGGCGGAGCTGCGATCGATTGTGCTGACGGCACGGGGAGAGAATGGCGAGCTGCGGGTGATGGCGGAGTCCTGCCTGTCGGGTGCGGACGCGGGGCGGCTACGGCCGGTGCTCGATCGTTTCGCATGATCGGGCACGAAGGCAGCGGAGAGACACTCCGCGCGGTTTCTCTGGTGCGAGGCGTGGGGGTGCGGTAGAGTCTTGGGTACGGGGTGAACGGATGACAACAGCAGACGGAGTGCTCCACAACAAATACAGCCTGGTCAAGGGCGCAGCGCGACGGGCACGGCAGCTACAGAGTGGCGCGCCGGCGATGATCGCGAGTAAATCTATGAAGGCGTGCCGGGTGGCGCAGGATGAGATTACGCAAGGGCAGGTCAGCTATCGGTTTGGAGTGAAGAAGCCGTCGGGCGAGGCCGTGGTGCTGGAAATGCCTGTGAAGGCAGATCCTGCGCCGACTGAACCGCTCGCATAGCAGGGCTGAGGGATGGCACTCGATGTAGAGCAGATCCGCGCGTTCGTCGAGTACCTGCGGGATCTGGGCGTGTACGACTGGTATCGCCGCGACTCAGCCGGGATGGCTGCGGTCTCACAGCTGCTGGGCGAGGCGAGCAAGGGTGTCCGCGCTGCGGAACCGGCGGCGCGAGTTGCGGACGACCTCAGTGCGGATGAGAGAACCAACCCCGCATCGCTGCTGCCCATCGCTCCGACCCCGCTTTCTAAGAGAAGAAATGTGGCTGAGCTACCCGAAGCGGTGGTGGCCAAACCGAATACGGAGAGTTCCATTCCGAAACCGATCCCGTTTGATGATCTAGCACCTTTGCCTGAGGTGCGCGTTGCCGCGAAGGATAAGGCTGCGGCTCTGAGTGTGATCCGGCAGCGCATTGGCGACTGCACGCGGTGTCCGCTAGCCTATGCAGGTCGTCATACGATCGTGTTTGGGGATGGGGATCCGAATGCAAAGATCTTCTTTGTTGGGGAAGGTCCGGGCGCGGATGAGGATGCGAGTGGGTTGCCCTTCGTCGGCAAGGCCGGACAGCTGCTGAACAACATGATCGGGGCGATGGGGCTCTCGCGTGAGCAGGTGTACATCGCAAACATTGTGAAGTGCCGGCCGCCGCAGAATCGTGCGCCGGAGCCGGTGGAGGCGAACACGTGTTCGCGGTTTCTGCTGGAGCAGATGGATGCGGTGCAGCCGAAGGTTGTGGTGGCGCTAGGCTCGACGGCGGCGACTTATCTGCTGGGAGTGAAGCAATCGCTGAGCTCACTGCGGGGCCGATGGCATGCATGTCGCGGGGCGAAGCTGGTGGTGACCTATCATCCAGCCTTTCTTCTGCGAGACCCGCGACAGAAGGGTGAGGCCTGGAAGGATCTCCAGATGGCGATGGCGGAGCTGGGGCTGAAGGCTGCAGTGAAGGGCTAGCGGATGCTCGCACCGCCAGGCGGGACGATGCGGATGCTGGTGGCTCGGCAGGAGCGAATGTTGTTGCAGGCCGTGGCGTGCAGGTTGCGATCGAGACAGACTTCAATCGCGGTTAGATAATTGTTGCCGCAGCTCAGAGCGAAGCTCTCACGCGGGAGAGACGGATTGGCGCGGGTGAACTGCGCAAGGATTTCGTCCGGTGCTGCTGCGGTTTGCTGGGTGATATGGCCGAGGGTTGCGGGGATCTGGATGTCGCGCAGGGCGGTGCGGGCCTGCGTGAAGAAGGCATCAGGAGTGAGGCCTGAGCAGGTGCCGTGTGTTGACCACTCGTGACTGAGAAGACCGGAGTCGGGGTAGAGATCGTGGAAAGCGGAGGCATCGGACGGCCCGGGTGCGTCCGAGCAGTGTTCGGGATAGGAGCCATCGTTGTTCTGGGGCCAGAGACCGTGGAGGACAAAGCCGGATTGCGCGGAGCACTCGGGCTTGTCGGGATGGGTGGCGCAGAACTCGGGGGACCAGGAGAGATTTAGAAGGTAGAAGTCGAAGACGCCGGGCTGGCTTGTCGAGGAGGCGCGATGGGACCTGCGTCGCTCGCCAGTGCGCCCGTTCTCACGCTGATCTTCACTGTTGTCGTCCTGGTCGCGGGTGTCCGCGCGTTCGTCATGCGGTCTGTCTTCGCGGGAGGAGCGGTTGTAAGGATCTTGAGGCTCGCGGGCGTGAGATGGGGACTCGGTGAGGGAGGCATTGCCGGGAAAGCCAGTAGCCTGCCGAGTGTTCCGGGCGTACCAGGCGATGAGGAACATCGGGACGAAGACGAGCAGGGCGAGAAGGCGCTTGTACATGACGGTGTTTTCTAACCATACCGTGTGAGTGAGGAGGACGGTATGGCTGTTTGGCGCCTGGAGTGGCGAGGCGTTTAAACTACAAAGATGCCCCTGTTCTGCGACGTTGCGCTGCCGGTGCCGCTGGATCGGCTGTTTACCTATGCGGTGGGCGAGCGTGTGCCGGCGATCGGGGCGCGGGTGCTGGTGCCGTTCGGTGGGCAGAGATTGATGGGCGTTGTGGTGCGGTTGCATGATGCACCGCTACCGGACGGCATAGAAGCAAAGCCGGTGCAGACGGTGCTGGATGATGAGGCACCGCTGTCAGATGAGTTGATGCGGCTGGCAGGATGGATTGCGAGCTACTACGTGGCGTCGATGGGCGAGGTACTGCGAGGCATGCTGCCGCTGATGGCGGAGGTGCGACGACAGTGGGTGTACCGGGTTGCGGAGCAGGGCCGGAAGGTGCTGTATGACGGGGCGGAGAAGGGATCATCGCGACGATCGCGGCTGACGCCTGAGGAGCAGAACCGGGAGTATGCGGTGCTGAACTACCTCGAGAGTGGGGAGGCTGCTAAGGCGAGCGCGCTGCGATCCGCAACGAATGCGGGAAGGGCGCTGTTGGATGGCATGGTGCGGAAGCGGTGGTTGACGCGGGAGGCGCAGGCGGAGGAGCGGGATGCGCGGCGGGTGGAGCGAGTGGTGGTGCTGGTGGACGACGCGCGGCTGCCGAAGCTGAACGCGAACCAGACGGCGGTGTTGGCGGAGTTGGCTGCGGCGGGCGGCCGAGAGTCAATGCGACCTTTGCGAGAACGCCTTGTGCGCGCGGGAGTGCCGGAGTCGACGCTGGGAACGCTGGTGCGGCGCGGGCTGGTGCGGCTGGAGGAAGAGGAGTCGGCGTTTCGGCTGGGAGGCGTGGGCGTGGCGGGGAAGAAGAGCGCGCACGAGCACTCGTTGAACGAGACGCAGACGGAGGCGTTGGCGACGATTGTTGCGGCGATGGAGGAGGGCGGATTTCAGCCGCATCTGCTCTATGGCGTGACGGGTTCAGGGAAGACGGCGGTGTATGTGGCGGCGATGCAGCGGGCGCTGGCGGCGGGACGATCGGCGATGCTGCTGGTGCCGGAGATTGGGTTGACGCCGGCGATGGCGGGGCAGATGTTCGCGGCGTTTGGGGGCGAGGTGGCGCTGCTGCACTCCGCGCTGACGCCCGATGAGCGAGCACAGCAATGGCACAGGATCCGTCGAGGCGAGGCGCAGGTGGTGGTGGGGACGCGATCGGCGGTGTTTGCACCCATGGTGGCGCTGGGGCTGGTGATCGTGGATGAGGAGCATGACGGTAGTTACAAGCAGGAGGAGACGCCGCGCTATCACGGTCGTGATGTGGCAGTCATGCGGGCGAAGCTGGCGGAGTGCGTGGTGGTGCTGGGATCGGCGACACCATCGCTTGAGAGTTGGGCGAATGCGGATCGAGGGCGATACCGGCGTATTGAGATGCTGACGCGGGTGGCGGAGCGGCCGCTACCTGTGGTGGAGCTGATTGACATGCGGACAGAGTTTCGCGAGGTGGGCAAAGAAGAGATCTTTTCGCGGCAGCTGCTGATGGAAACACAGGCGACACTTGATCGCGGGGAGCAGGCGATCATTCTGCTGAACCGCCGCGGCTACTCGTTTGTGGTGATGTGCCGAAGCTGCGGAGAGAAGATCGAGTGTGAGAACTGTGCGATCTCGATGACGTTTCACAAGCAGGTAGGCGACAGGCTGGAGGCGGAGCCGGGACAGCGGCTGGAGTGCCACTACTGCGGGTCGCGGCGCAGTGTGCCGGAGCGATGTCCGAAGTGCCAGAGCGAGCACCTGTATTACCTGGGCGCCGGATCGCAACAGGGCGAGGAGCGGCTCCAGGAGCTGTTTCCCGGTGCGCGAATCGGGCGGATGGACCGGGACACGGTACGAGGGCGTGGCGATCTGGAGCGACTGCTGACACGGCTGCATTCAGGCGAAATCAACCTGCTGGTGGGGACGCAGATGATCGCCAAAGGACATGACGTGCATGGCGTGACGCTGGTCGGCGTGGTGGGTGCGGACTTAGCGCTGGGGCTGCCGGACTTTCGTGCGTCCGAGCGCGTGTTCCAACTGCTGACCCAGGTTGCCGGGCGCGCGGGACGAGGGGAGCTGCCGGGCCGGGTGCTGGTGCAGACGTATCATCCGGAGCACTATGCGATTCAATGTGCGGAGCGGCATGACTATCCGGGGTTTGTGGCGAAGGAGATGCAGTTTCGGCGATGGATGCACTACCCGCCGTTCACGGTGCTGGCGAACATCCTGGTGCAGAGCGAACATCTGGAGGAGGCGGCGGGGTGGGCGGCAGAGCTGGGGCGATGGTTCGCACGGGTCAAGATGGAGTCGGTCCGGGTGCTGGGGCCGGCGGTGGCGCCGATCTCCCGCATCAAGCGCATCTACCGGTTTCACTTCGTATTGAAGACGGAGTCGCGCAAGGTGCTGGGAGAGGCGCTCCGGGGCATGCTGGCGCATGCCGAGGCGCAGGAGATTCCCAGACGATCCTTGCTGATCGACGTTGATGCGGTCCGGTTGATGTAGAGCAAAGTCTGACGCGCTGATCAGGTCAGCAGATGAAGTTCCTTACCGGGCTTGAAACGGACAGCTTTGCCCGGGGCGATGGAGACTTCTGCACCAGTGCGAGGATTGCGACCGATACCGGTCTTCCGAGGCTTGACCGTGAAGACACCGAAGCCACGAAGCTCGATGCGATCTCCTTCGACCAGAGATCGCTTCATGCTTTCGAAGATGGCGTCCACCGCCGCTTCGGCTTTTGTGCGTGGCAGTCCGGTGCGTTCGACAACCCGCTGTATCAGGTCTTGCTTGATCATCTGAGTAAGGATCCTTCGCTCTGGATTCCGTAACGGGGGGAGGGGACCGGTGCGTGTAGTACCGTGATGTTAAGAACTCACCTCTCCGTTGTCAACGAAAGAGCGCTTTCGTAGGATTAGGGGTAGATCGCGCATCTTTTGCACTTCTTTGCGACCGCGATGATGCACTGTGTGTAACGGATTAGGCAGATTGTGGGGATGAACGACTGTGGCGATCAAGAGCGATCGGTGGATTCGCGAGCAAGCAACGAAGCACGGCATGATCTCTCCTTTTAGTGAGAAGCAGGTCCGCGAAGGTGTGATTTCCTACGGGCTTTCCTCCTACGGCTATGATTTGCGGGTGTCGGACGAGTTCAAGATCTTCACGAATGTGAACAGCGCGATCATTGATCCGAAGGCGTTTGATGAGCGGTCGTTTGTGACGGTGGAGGCTCCGAGTGTGATCGTGCCGCCAAACTCGTTTGCACTGGCACGGTCCATTGAGTACTTCAAGATTCCGCGCGATGTGCTGACGATTTGTGTGGGAAAGAGTACGTACGCGCGGTGCGGCATCATCGTGAACGTGACGCCCTTTGAGCCGGAGTGGGAGGGGTATGTAACGCTTGAGATCTCGAACACGACACCTTTGCCGGCGAGAGTGTATGCGAACGAAGGGCTCTGTCAGATCCTGTTCTTCCAGTCCGATGAGCCATGTGAAGTGAGCTATGCGGATCGCCGAGGCAAATACCAGAATCAGCAAGGGATTGTGTTGCCAAAGCTGTAGTGCCTGACCACGCGTCTGACTTAGGTGCCTCTTGCTGTTGAGGGTCGACCTTCTTTCGCCTGACACGCATCTCCTTTGTTTGATCGCCAGCTTCGTTTATGGAGTCCCAAGTTGACCGTTCAGAAGGGTACGGAGCGCCATCGCTTCGGGATTGTCGCTGCGGACCCTTTGCGCTTCCTAGGATTGCAGACGATGTTTCCCGAAGAGTCCGGGGTGGACCTGGTGGCGCTCGACCGGACGACAACAGAGGCGGTGAAGAGTCTCTCGCTGGTGGTGGTTGATGCAACCTGCACGGAGCTGCTGTTTGAGTTGATCGACGCCTTTCTGAAAGCACAGCCAGCGGTGCGTCTGATTGTGGTTGGATTGGAGGTAGACCATGCTTATGTGGAGCGGGTGATCGGCGCGGGAGTGAAGGGCTATCTGACCCATAGCGCATCTGAGGCGGAGATCCGGATGGCCATTGCGATTGTGCTGGATGGATCCGTGTGGGCCCCAAGGAAGGTGTTGGCGCGTTTGCTCGAACGCGGGATGGCAGAGCAGCAGAAGGGGAAGAAACCGCTGGTGCTTACGCCGCGGGAGAAGGATGTGCTGCGGAAGCTGGGCACGGGCTCATCGAACAAGGAGATCGCGGCGGAGCTGGAGATCGATGCGTCAGCGGTTAAAGCGCATGTGGGACGACTGATGCGGAAGATTGGGGTAAGTAACCGGACGGCGCTGAGTGTCGAAGCGATGCGGCAGCGGCTTCTGGATGCGGACGTTTGAGTGATAGTGATGGCACCAAAGGTCTATAGACCTCCGTACCGTTGCGGGATAGGGCGGATCGAGAGACTCTGATGACCAGCAACACAGACCTGGGAGAGGGGTCGCGATCGGGCCATTACGGCCAGGCGCGGCCCCTATTTTTTGCTCCCTCAAGACAAAGATGACAAAACAGCCGCCGGAAACGAAGAGAACATCACTGCTTGTCATAACGTCGTGTATTCTGAGAGGCTGGAAGGTCAGCAAGATCGACGAAAGAGGAAGAAAGTTATGATCAAGTTTACGGCTGCTCTTTGTGGGCTGGTGATGACGGCAACGTCAGTCTCTGCATTTGGTGAAGCGGATAAGGCCAAGATTGATGGGCGGCTGACGGATGCGAGCGCGGTCATCCGCGAGATCATGTCTACTCCGGATAAGGGCATCCCATCCAGCATCCTGGCGGGTGCGTCCTGTGTGGTTGTGATTCCGAGCTACAAGAAGGGCGCCTTCATCGTTGGCGCGCAGTACGGCCAAGGCGCGGCGACCTGCCGAACGCCGCGAGGATGGAGCGCTCCCGTTTTTGTGCAGCTAGCCGGTGGCAGCTTCGGTTTCCAGATTGGCGGGCAGGCCACAGACCTCATTCTGGTCGCTATGAACCAGAATGGTCTCCAGGACATGCTGAAGAACAAATTCAAGATCGGCGGCGACGCTTCGGCGGCTGCGGGCCCCGTCGGTCGCAATGCACAGGCAGGAACGGACTGGAAGCTGAATGCCGAATTCCTGAGCTATTCGCGCGCGAAGGGTCTCTTCGCCGGTATCAATCTGGACGGGACGGTGCTGTCGCAAAATCAGGACGATACACGAACCTTCTACGGTGCGGACCTTCCCTTCGACACGATCCTGAAGGGGAACCAGAAGACTCCGGCGGATGCTCTGGGCTTCGTGCGAACAGTAGCCAAGTACTTTGTGACGGCCAAGAATCAGTAGTTGAAGGTACAGCGTACGACGGACGGCCTTTAGGGGTCGTCCGTTGTATTTAAGCCCTGGAGCTTAATGGATAGACTGGAGCTGACCAGATGAACGACGGCAAACTTCAGGGGCGATCAGGATCGGGTTTAACGATCGCGACGAAGCGCGGTCTTGGGCATCGGCTGGAGTATGGGGTCTTGCGGCTCGCTCTTGGTTTCCTGCACGGATTACCTCGAGCATGGGCCCGCAGCCTGGGGGCTCTCTGCGGCATGGTCGCGTTCTGGTCGTTCGAGCGGCTGCGCTCGGTCGGTCGTCAGAACTTACGACTTGCATTTCCAGAGATGACGGAGGTGAAGCGGGAACAGATTTTGAGGAGTGAGTATCGTCAGTTGGGGCACCATCTGGCGGAGTTTGCCCTGATGTCCCGCTATGACCGGAAAACGGTAGCGGGGTGGATCCGGTACGACGGGTTGGAACACTTCGAGCGGGCCAGCAGGAAAGGCAAAGGTGTTCTGGTGTTGACGGGGCATCTCGGCGCCTGGGAGCTGTCCAGCTTCTTCCATTCATTGATGGGGTATCCCATGGGGATGGTGATCCGGCGGCTGGATAACCCGTGGGTCGACGAATACGTGAACGCGATTCGCTGCCTGCATGGAAACCGAGTGCTTCATAAGGACGACTTTGCGCGCGGGCTGATCTCCGAGATGAAGGCTGGGCGCACAGTTGGCATCCTGATGGACACAAACATGACTCCTCCTCAAGGTACGTTTGTGCCGTTTTTTGGTGTACCTGCGTGTACCGGCTCGGGTCTGGCGCGGATTGCGCGGAAGACCGGAGCTGCGGTGCTGCCAGGATTTCTGTTCGAGGAACCCGGTGGGAGCTACCGGCTGCATTTTGGCGAGGAGTTGCAGGTCGAAACTACGAACGACACGGAGCGAGATGTCCTGGTCAATACAGGGCGATTTACAGCCGTTCTAGAGGAGTACATCCGACAGTATCCGGAGCAATGGTTATGGATGCATCGGCGATGGAAGACACGGCCACCCGGTGAGTCAAGGATCTATGCATGATGACCTTCGATGAGGTTGCCACGTTTCTGCATGCGCGGCCCGAGACCGTGCACTCCGGGTACTCGGCGCTTCTCGAAGAGGTACGGTCTCCGGCAACGGCGGCCCGCGAGCACGTGGTGTTTGCGCAGGATATGGCGTCGCTGGTACAGGCGCTTCGATCGCAGGCGGGAGCGATTCTAGCTGAGGAGACATTGTCCCTCGAGAGTGATGAGCTGCGTGGGAGTGTCGCGGGATTCGAGCGCGTGCTCTGGGTTCGGAACGCACGTCTCTCATTTGCTCGCTTGGGGGAGCGGCTTCTGCCCACGCGGAAGGCGAGTGAGATCGCGTCGACGGCGACTGTCTCGAACGAAGCAGTGGTGGGAGAGCGGGTACGGATCGGTCCGGGAGCCGTCGTTGAGCGTGATGTTGTGGTTGGAGATGGATGTTTGCTCGAGGCGCGGGTGGTAGTGCATGCCGGGACGTCGATGGGACGAAATGTTTCAGTGAAGGCCGGCGCTATTTTGGGATCTGCGGGGTTTGGTTTTGTTCGCGACCCGGAGACCGGAGAGTATGTTGCCTTTCCACAGCGGGGACGATTGGTCATCGACGACGACGTCTGGATCGGGGCGAACACGACGATTGATCGAGGGGCTCTGGGAGAGACACACATCGGGGAAGGAACAAAGATCGATAATCTCGTTCATATTGCACATAACTGTACGATCGGCCGCAACGTCGTGATTGCCGCGCAGACCGGTATCGCGGGATCAAGTTCTATCGGAGATGGCGCTGTGATCGCAGGACAGGTAGGCATCGCTGATCATGTCAGGATCGGGGCCGGCGTCATACTGGGTGCAAAGGCCGGTGTGCCATCGCAGAAGCACCTGCAGGGAGCCGGGGAGGTGTTCTGGGGCATTCCGGCCCGGCCGCTGCAACAGTATCTTCGGGAGCTTGCGCGTTTGAAGCAGATGACGGGGAAGTAGGCAGACTTTATGGCGCTGGTCGTGGTGGGTGGAAGTACGCGGAACATCGGCAAAACCAGTGTCGTTGCCGGTCTCATTTCCGCGCTCCGGGAGAGGAACTGGACCGCAATCAAGATTACGCAGTACGGCCACGGCGTTTGCTCGGCCAACGGCAAGGACTGTGACTGTGCCACGGCAGACCATACGATCGCTATCAGCGAAGAGCGCGACCGGTCGGGCAAATCTGATTCGTCGCGCTACCTTGTAGCAGGGGCAAAGCGATCCCTGTGGGTGCGAACGCAACAAGGCAAGCTGTTTGAAGCCATGCCAAGGCTGCGACGGGAGATCGCGGACGGAGGAGACGTTATTGCCGAGTCGAACAGCCTTCTTCAGTTTGTGCGGCCCGACCTTTTTGTGTCAGTGCTCGATCCCGCAGTTGAGGATTTCAAAGGATCCGCGCGTCGATATCTGGATCGCGCGGATCTCATCCTGATGGCCCGACGA
This sequence comes from uncultured Acidobacteriaceae bacterium, assembly GCA_964235665.1. Taxonomy (GTDB): domain Bacteria; phylum Acidobacteriota; class Terriglobia; order Terriglobales; family Acidobacteriaceae; genus Edaphobacter. The sequence continues at coordinate 508,614 of CAXSAY010000002.1, read as the reverse complement.
ACGGACACTGAAGCTAGCTGGCAGGATGCGTTGAAGGGTATTGTTCAGAGATCAAAGGTACTGCTTTTTGATCCCGAATGTTACGTCAGTGAGGAGCTCGTCCGCTTTGTGGGCAGTAGACTGGCTGAGATGCCAACGACGTACACCACGAAGACGCATCGCGCTCAGACCTAACTTCGGGTGAGGGTGGCACGAATTGTTGGCTGAGAGACGACACCAAGCGTTGAGGGCTTTTTGCGAGAGAAGAAAAAGGCGTTCTGCAGGTGGGGCCTGGATGTCAACGCAGGGTGCTGGTTGCGGCCGGGCTTTTCTGGGGTCAATCTATGACCGCAGTACAGGCGCTGCAACTGGCGACGCTCATCATGTTCGCGCTATATTTCATCACCGCGATGATCGGCATGCGCCTCTTTGGAGGTGTCCAGTCGGCGGTTTGGTTTGCTGGATCGAATGCGATGCGCGCGATGGCTCTGGCACTCTCGCTCTTTGGTTCGTCCTCTGACATTCGTACCCTGGCCGGTGTGTCTGTACTCACGGTGGCCGCTCTGGCGATGCTGCATCGAAGCTTTGCCGAGCAGCTTGATCGACCGAAGCTGCTTTGGCGATTGCAGCTGACGCTGCTTTTCTTGACACTTCTGGGCGCGATCTCTTGTTCCTTCGTACGAACGACGTATCCGGTCTTGGCGTTGCTGGTGAGCACGATTGTGGGAATCCAGGCAGCCCTGACGGCCTCTGCCCTCTTCAGCTTTTCAGGTGAAGGAGTGGAGCTGGCGGGTCGCTTTGCAGGCGTGGCGATGCTGGTGTATGCGCTGTCTTACCTCCTGCGTGCAGTCGTCGTGCTGCATTTCGGATCCCCGAACTATGCACGCGCTCTTGACGAGACGACTACGGTCTGCCTGGCTGGCGCTCTCGTGTCAGGCGGCGCGACCACGTTTGGCTTCACGTTCATCGCCGCAGGAAAGCAGCGCATTGAGCTGCTCTGGCGAGCTCAGATTGACGAGCTGACGGGTCTGCTGAATCGGTGGGCGTTCAAGAGGGTGGCGGTGCGAGAGACGTTTCGATCGTTGCGGAGGCAGGGCAAGCTTTCCGTGCTGATGATGGATCTGGATGGGATGAAGCGTGTGAACGACAAGCTGGGGCATAGTGGTGGAGATGCTGTGCTCCAGGCAGTGGCGGGAAGCCTGCAGGAGGCGTTGCGCGACCGTGACTCTGTAGCCCGGATGGGAGGCGATGAGTTCTGCATCCTGCTGCCCGATACGGATCTGGCGGAAGCTGTCATCGTTGCGGAGCGCCTGCGGCAGCAGATCGGGCTGCTTGATGTGCGATACCGCGGTGAGATCGTAAAGATCCAGGCAAGCTTTGGTGCGAGCTGCAGTGATCACTGTGGATGGAACTGGCAGACAATGGTCGACGAGAGCGACGCGGCGCTCTATGAGGCGAAGCGGGCCGGGAACACCCGTGTCATTGCGGCGACAAAGGTTGTGGATGCGCCGGCTGATGCGGAGAGTTTGCTGGGCGCGTCGGCGCAGATGAACGAGCGTCGCCGGCGATAGCTAGATAGAGGCGACGGGAAGCATCATGAGGTCGTCGACGAGGCTCACCTCTTTTTGCACGAAGGGCTCGGCGTATCGGACACCGCTCAGCAGACCGTAGTGTCGCGCCGTTGCAAACGTTCGCTCGCGGATCTCTTCTGCTGGCACGAAAAGACTGCCACCCAGATCCTGATTGGCATATTGCGAACGGTAGGCCAGAAGGGCTTGTAGACGATCTTCGATGACGGGGCTGATGTCGACAGTGAAGGTGGGACGAACATCCGCGTAGAGCGAGGCGTAGAGGATCTTGTAGGGGCGATGTGGAGCATGGCCGCCGGGTAGATCGACCCGCGAAAGACCGCTGACGAAACAGGCCTCATAGCCGAGCGTGGCCGATGTGTAGTGATCTGGATGCCGACCTTGCCAGAAAGGGAGTACGACGACACGGGGACGCAGGCGACGCAGAACGGCGGCGAGCTTCAGGCGGTTCTCGTAGGTGTTCTGAACATTGCCGTCGGGAAGATCAAGTGCCTCACGGTGAGCGACGCGGAGGATCTGGCCGGCGGTCACAGCTTCGGCCTCGCGCTCGGCAGGCGTTCCACGGGTCCCGGACTCTCCGCACGTGAGATCCAGGATAGCGGTTCGCCAACCGCGTGCCTGCATCATGAGCAGCGTACCCCCACAGGTTTGTTCGACATCATCGCGATGGGCTGCGATGGCGAGGATGTCAATGGAGTCTGGAGCGGGCGGCATGATGCTCCCTAGTTCGCTGCATTGGTTACGGCGTCCATATAGGCGACATCAAGGGCGGTTCCCTGGACGGTGATCAGTGTGTTGTTGATCTCTGAGCCGTCCGTCGTGCTGAACGCGTGGACCTGGCCGCCATAGGCGGTGTACACCTTATGCAGGTTCTGAACCCAGCAGAGCCCTGTGAGGCTGCCGTAGTAGTACTGATCCAGGTTGTCGTTGGGAAAGGGAACCGTAGTAGCGCCACCGGGTGTCGCGTTCGGCACGATCTGTGCCGTCTTCGCGCCCAGATCGAAGCGGGTGAGGCAGTTATAGTTTTGGTTGAGCTTCGCCCGTTCACCACCCGCGCAAGACTGCGAGCCGATCCAAAGGGTATTGTCATCCGCGAAGAGCAACTTGCTGTGATACCCATCCGAGACGCCATACGTTCCGGTCACGGTATTTGTAGCCAGGCTGATGGTGCTCAGGTTTCCGGTGTACATACCGTCAGGGAGGAGTTGCTGGCCTGCCACATACAGCGTGGTTGCATCGGCGAGGGCCGTTGTGACGCCTCCTGGAACCGGGATGTTTGCCGAGACGGGACTAGCTTCTGGCGAGGTAAGAGGAATCGCTTTGTAGTTGAGCGGCGCCTGCAGGAGAACACTAACGCTGGCTGTTTGGCCACCGCATTCCGGACCGCAGTTCAGGAGGTATGCGGTCGTGCCATCGAGGGAGAAGTAGGCATCGACAGGACGATCGTACGTGCCGCTTACGGGAACGATGCAATAGATGGGGTTGTTAATCGGCTGACAATCGATAAAGCCGGGTGGGTTTGCCTCATTTGCGTTGAGGCGGACGACGCGGTAGAGCGTGTTCGAGTTTCGCACCATGGCGAGGATCACGGTGTTACCGCGGTTGACGGCAACCTTGTACACGCCCGGCAAGTTAAGCGCATAGGTGCGTGCGGGGGCATTGCTGTCAGAGACGATGAGCTGACCTGAAGTTTCCTGCGCGGCATAAACGTCGAGGAAATCTTGTGAGACCACGACCGAGGACGAACGGGATCCGGATGGAAGACCGGAAGCTGAAGTAGCGGACTCCGTTCCATAGTTGACGGTAAAGAGGGAACCGTCGGAGCTGGAGTACACATAGCCCCGTACCTGTTCCGGGAAGTTGAGGATCGTGCTGGGATAGCCCGAGGAGTAGCCGCTGATGGTGAAGTTGCGAACCGTGTTCTGAATGTTGCCGCGAATGTCGCGCAGACCGTCGATGACGGTGAGACCTCCGGTGGTGCCATCGGCACTGACTGAGACCAGCACCCGATTAGCCAGCTTGCTTGGAGGGATGGGGCGATTGGCAAACGTGTACTGCGGAAATTTGTAGTATTGCGGGCCACAAGAACTGAGCGTGAGAGTCGCAAAGCCGAGCAAAAGCAAAGAGGCGAACTTCGTGCGGAGCAACTGAAATACCGAACTTCTATTCTTCAAGAGGAGATGCTCCGAGCCTGCAAATCCTGGAGAACGCAGGCTCTGTGATGTGAGGCAAGTATACCAAAGTGACACCTCTGAACCGTGGGCAGTACGCGATCGCAAGGCGTGATCGGTTGCGGTTTGGACCGCAGCGGTCCGCTGCCTTAGCATGAGGAAGGGCGTCTGGTATTCCCAGTCGTCAGGTGGCGGTTACACCGAACGAGGATCCCTATGGCAACCGAGGTAGAGAATGTAGCGCCGTCATCCGTGGCGCTGGACAGGCTGTTCTCTGGTCGGGCTGTCTTGTGTGACGGCGCGATGGGAACGATGCTGTACTCGCGAGGTGTGTTCATCAATCGTTGTTACGACGAGCTGAACCTTTCGCAGCCGGACCTGGTGCGGACCGTTCACATGGAGTATCTGCAGGCCGGCTCAGAGGTTATTGAGACAAATACCTTCGGCGCCAATGCGGTCCGTCTAGAACGATTCGGCCTGCAGGCGAAGACACGTGAGATCAATGTTGCCGGAGTACGCCTGGCACGCGAGAGTGTTCGGCAGATCGCAGAGAAACAGTCGGTGGAGGCGTTTGTTGCCGGTGCGATCGGCCCTTTGGGAGTTCGCCTGGCGCCAAGAGGTAAGCTCACGCGGGAGGAGGCTCGGACTGCCTTCACAGAACAGGTTCGGGCGCTTGCCGAAGGTGGCCCGGGTGTTGGCGCGGACCTTCTGATCGCAGAAACTATCGCGTCTCTGGATGAAGCGGAGCAGGTCATTCGGGCGGCGAAGACAGAAGCGCCAGGGCTGCCGTTGCTTGTTCTATTGACAGTTGACGAAGCCGGGCAGTGCCTCGATGGAGAGAGCGCCGAGACGGCGGCGGAACAGATGGAAGCCTGGGGCGCTGATGCGATTGGGTGCAACTGCAGCTCGGGCCCGGCGATTGTGTTGAACGTCATTGAACGGATGCGGGGGATGGTGGCGCTGCCGCTGGCGGCGATGCCGAACGCAGGCATGCCGCGGTCGGTGGATGGTCGCTCGATCTATATGACGTCCCCCGAGTACATGGCGAGCTTTGCGCGAAAGTTCATGAGGGCCGGCGCGAGCTTGATTGGTGGCTGCTGTGGAACGACGCCCAGCCATATCCGCGCGATGCGTGGTGCACTACGAGCTTTGGAGGCGCAGGCCGAGGGCGCCGAGGTAAGCGAGCAGACCGCGACGGCTGCGCCGAAGGTCGAACCGCCTCTGCTACGGGACCGATCTCGGGTGGGCGCGATGATGGCATCGGGTGAGTTTTGCACGCTTGTGGAGATTGTGCCGCCGCGTGGCATTGACTCAAGCCGTGAGATTGAAGGGGCGGCGTACCTGCACCAACTCGGTGTGCACGCCATCAACGTGCCAGATTCTCCGCGTGCGAGTGCGAGGATGAGCGCACAGACCCTGTGCGTGCAGATTCAGCAGCAGGTAGGTATTGAAACGGTGTTGCATTACACCTGTCGCGATCGGAATATCCTGAGCATACAAAGTGATCTGCTGGGCGCCGCCTCCATGGGCCTGAAGAACATTCTGTGTCTGACAGGGGACCCGCCGAAACTGGGCAACTACCCGGATGCGACCGCGGTGTTTGACGTCGATGCGATCGGGCTGACGCGGATTGTGCACGGTCTAAATCATGGCCTGGACATCGGCAAGAATCCGCTGCTGGGAACGACGGGCTTCACGATTTCAGTCGCGGCCAACCCGGGCGTTACGGATCTTGATGAGGAGATCCGCCGCTTTGAGCATAAGGTCGAAGCAGGCGCGGAGTTCTGCATTACGCAGCCCGTCTTCGACTTGGACTTGTTGGAGCAGTTTCTTCGACGCATTGAAGGCTTCCGTATCCCCGTGATTGCTGGAATCTGGCCGCTCACAAGTGCAAAGAATGCAGAGTTTATGAAGAAGGATTTGAAGGTGAGCATGCCGGACGAGATCATCGCGCGTATGACGGGGGCGAGGAGTGCAGAAGCAGCACGGGCGGAGGGTGTGCTGATCGCGCAGGAGATGGTGACGCAGGTTCGGGGTGACGTGCAGGGAGTCCAAGTGAGTGCGCCCTTCGGCAAGTACGAAGCAGCCGCGCAGGTGCTGGATACATTGCTGCCCAACCCTGGCGGGGTGAGGTCCTGACCCATGGCCACGTTTGAGGAGCAGATGGCAGCGCTAGAAGAAGTTGTAGACCGGCTCGAGCACGGAGAGCTTCCGTTAGAGGAGTCGATCCGGCTCTTTGAAGAAGGGATGCGACTGACGGCGTCTTGCCGCAAGGAGCTGGATGCAGCTGAGGGGCGCTTGCAGGTGCTTACAAGCCGACCAGGCGGGGGTATGGTGGCCGTAGATCTGGCGGTCGAGGTGAATGGAATCGATGAAGACGAGGAAGACCGATCCGTCTAACGATCGCGAGCGGTGACAAAGCCGGGCATCCAGAGGAGCGCACGGCGGGCGTCGGAGTCTGGCAGGTCCGAGATGGAGAGACGGGCGGCTTCCGCGTAGGCACAAGCGGTGTCCATGGCGTATTCGATCGAACCGTGACGCTCCAGGATCTCAAGGATCTGCGTGTGCGTGACGTGTTCAAAGCTGCGATCGGCGAGGACAGTTCGAATCGCTTCGCGATCCGCGCCGGTCCCGCGTTCCAGGGCATGAATGACGGCAAGTGTGGCTTTGCCCTCTCGAAGATCGCTGGCGACCGGCTTGCCAAGAACGCCCTCCATCGAGGTAAGGTCGAGGACGTCGTCAACGATCTGAAAGGCCAGACCAAGATTCCGTCCGTATTCGCCCATCTGCGGCTCGATATCGTCTGTGCCTGGCGTGATAGCCGCGCCAAGTTGCATGGAGACCTTGAAGAGGCAGGCGGTCTTACGGAAGATCAGATCGAAGTACTCTTCCTCGTTGATCAGGTGGCCAAGCTTTTCCATCTGCAGCAGCTCGCCCTCGACCATCTGCTGGGTGAGCGAGATCAACAAATCAAGAACGCGGAAGTTACGTTCCGCCAGAGCCGCTGAGAAGGCTTGCATGTATAGCCAATCGCCGGCGAGAACACATTTGGCGCTGCCCCATGTAGTGTTCGACGAAGGCCGTCCACGCCGCATGTCCGCCTCGTCGATGATGTCGTCGTGAACGAGGGTGGCGGTGTGGAGCATTTCGACGACGGCGCCGAGGCGAATTCGACTTTCAGAGTTTGAGCCCAGAGCTTTTGCGGAGAGCAGAAGAAGCATGGGGCGGATGCGTTTGCCACCGCCTGCCATAAGGTAGGTGGCGATCTCTGTCACCACTTCTACTTCTGACACGGCCTGCACGGCGAACTGTCGTTCGACTGCGATCAAATCCGGTCGAAGCAGGTCAAATACCTCTTTCGCGCTCGAGATGGAGAGGGTATTCACCTATGCATGAGAGTATCAGTTCGCTCTCGACGGTTCGTCGCGGATCATAGAGGACGGTAGCGCCTTCAAGACACGCAAAGAAGCTTTAGGAATTCGCGTTGGAACAAAGAAAGGCGGCAGACATCAGCTAGTTGGATCGCATGTTGGTGAATTGCAGATCCACGCCCAGGTCCTTGCCCCGCAGTAAAGCGATGATCTCCTGCAGGACGTCTCGCTCCTTTGAGACGATGCGCACGGTATCCCCCTGGATCGACGCCTGCGCCTTCTTCTTCGACTCTTTGATCAGGGCAACGATCTGCTTGGCTTTGTCGGAAGGGATGCCCTGCTGCAGGGTGATCTTCTGACGAACGGAGGAGTTGGAGGCGGGCTCGAGTTTGCCGTATTCGAGGTTCTTGAGGGACACACCCCGCTTGACCAGCTTCTGACCGAGGATCTCGATGACTGCCTTCAAGGTGTATTCGTCCTGGCTGGCGAGCTGTATGGCATCGCTTCCTTCGACTGTGATGGTGGACTTTGAGTTCTTCAGGTCAAAGCGGGCGTTAACCTCTTTTGTGGCCTGGTCGACCGCGTTCTTAACCTCTTGCAGATCTACCTTGCTGACTACGTCAAAGCTGTTTTCGGCTGCCATGGGAGTCTCGTCCTCTTTGGTCTAGATGAAGCTATCTTGGTTGCGTGTGGAAGGAAAGAGCGTCGTGAAGTTCTCAGACGTCTGTGTGGCCAGATCCTCCCATGAGATGCCGCGAAGCTCCGCCAGGGCGCGAGTGGTGTGCTGTACGAGCGCAGGCTCGTTACGCTGACCCCGATGGGGGACCGGGGCGAGGAAGGGCGAGTCCGTTTCGACGAGGATCCGATCTGCGGGGAGGGGGGTGGCGGCTTGCCGGATGGCCTTGGCGGCGGGGTAGGTCAGGTTTCCGGCGAAGGAGATGTAGAAGCCAAGCGCGACGGAGCGCTGGGCCTGCTCCGGAGTGCCGGAGAAGCAATGCATGATGCCGGGCAGGGCAGTGGGCTGCCAATGCTCAGAGAGGAGGGAGAGTAGATCTTCCCAGGCGTCGGCGGTGCCGAACCTGGCCTTGGCGGCGGGGGTGGCGAGCTCGGAGGTGCGGCAATGGAGGATGATCGGCTTTTGAACATCGGCGGCGAGGCGGAGTTGGGCGATGAGGGTCTCGGCCTGAATGGGGGGGAGGGGATTTTCGACGTGGTAGTAGTCGAGGCCGATCTCGCCGCAGGCGAGGACGAGGGGGTCGGTAAGGAGGGTGGCCAGGCGGTCGAGGGCCTCCGGGGTGGCGTTCGCGGCTTCGTCGGGGTTGATGCCGGCGGTGGCGAAAAGGCGGGGGTGGCCGGGGATGGGTGTGGCGTGGGCGTTGCGGGCGAGGTCACGAGCGCGATGCATGGTGTCCGGGCCATCACCGATGCCGATGGCGAGGATGGTGCCGATGCCGGCCGCGTGGGCACGCCGGAGGATGGCGTCGCGCTCGGCATCGTCGTAGAGGTCGAGATGGGCGTGGGAGTCGATCAGCATGACGGCGTGTGCTACCCCCTCCCCGGTACATATGGTCCAAAATCTTCAAACGATTGCGGTTAGGTCTGGACCGACAGGCCGGGTTGGGAGGCGGTTGGAGGTCAGCCTGCTCGCTTATTGTACCGGGGCTGGTGGACTTGATACGTCAGGTCGAGGGCAAGAGAACCGACCGGCACAACGGAGTAAGCGAGACGGAGATGCGCCGCGATGAACGTTCAGAGGTGCGGTGTACGGGTGCTATTTGAGGCGGGCGCCGACTTCGATGTCATCGGCGAAGGTGGCGAGGACCGGTTTGCCGGCTTCGCCGGCGGAGGCGGCGAGGAGCATGCCGTGGGACTCGAGGCCGCGCATCTTGCGGGGGGCGAGGTTGGTGATGACGACGATCTTGCGGCCGACGAGGGACTCGGGGGTGTACCACTCGGCGATGCCGGAGAGGATCTGGCGCTGGCCCAGGGGGCCGAGGTCGACCTCGAGACGGAGGAGCTTGTCGGCCTTGGGGATGCGTTCGGCGACGAGGATTTTGGCGACGCGCAGTTCGATCTTGGCGAAGTCGTCGATGGTGATCTGGGCATCGACCTGGGGGCTGGTAGGGATGGGAGAGGGAATGGCGCCAGCGAAGACGCCGGAGGGCTCGGCATCGACGTGCGATGGGGTGCGGGGGAGGACGACGCTGGGAGCGCTCGAGGCGCCGACCTGAGAGCCGGGGTTCTCGTGCGGAAGAGTAGCGGTGCGGGGCGGGGCTGCGGGGCCGGTGCTGCTGGAGAGAGTGGCGGAGGGAGTGTCTTCGTTCCCACCCATGTCGCGGTGAGACTGCGCCATGGATGGGGCACCCGGCGCTGGGGCGACAGGGTTTGGGGCGAGGTCGCTGAGGGGAGCTTCGGGGAACTCGGTGCGCTCGGAAGTCGTGGCGTCGTTGTCGGCGGTGACCACGGTGAGCGAGGGTTTGGTTTCGATGTCGGTCATGATCTGGGCGAGCTCCTTGGGGGCGCGGGGGAAGATGGGGGCAAGGGGGCCGAGCTTGGTGCCGGGTTCGAGGCCGCCCCACTGGAGGTTGCGGAGCTTGCCCTCGCGGGCTGCCTGCTCGATGTCACCGAGGCCGAGCTGGGTCCAGACTTTTGCGGTCGAGTAAGGGAGGATGGGGTAGAGCAGGGCGGTGAGGATGCGGATGGACTCGGCGGCGGTGTAGAGGGTCGTCTCTACAAGCTCTTGCGCTCCTGGGGATGTGGAGCCGATTAACTTCCAAGGCGTTGAGGAGCTTAGGTATCCATCGACCGTTCTTACTGCTTGCTGAATTCGCTCCAACGCTTGGCTGTATCTGTGGTCTGTGATCGCTGAAGCGAAGACTTCTTCCAACGTTGGAGTCGCTAAGAGCTTTGTGTCGGAGTCCTCATTCATGAAGACGCCAAACTTCCACTCATATGGTTTGTTTGGATCATCTATGTCCGAACCACTACTCGAAGCGAATGCAAAACCTCCGTTGTAGACCTTCTGGAAAGTGCCGCTCATTCCCTTGTTTACAAGAGTCAGTGTGCGGCTGACGAGGTTGCCGTAGCCGTTGGCGAGGTCGGCGTTGTAGCGGGTGATCATGGCGTCAAAGGAGAAGCTGCCGTCCTGGCCGAAGGGGATCTCGCGGAGGAGGAAGTAGCGGAGGACGTCCGACGCAAAGAGGTCGGCATCGGTCTTGGTGGGCTCGGGCTGGCCGAGGCGGACGAGTTCGCGGCGGTAGTGGTCGCCGAAGCCCGAGAGGATGGTCTCGGTACGGACGATGTTGCCGCGCGACTTCGACATCTTGCTCTCTTCAAAGAGGAGCCAGCCATGCGCGACGACGGACTTCGGCGGCAGCAGGCCGGCGGCGAGGAGAAAGGCGGGCCAGTAGACGCAGTGGAAGCGGATGATCTCTTTGCCAACGAGGTGGAGGTCGGCGGGCCAGAACTCATGGAAGCGCGCTTCGTCGTCGGAGCCGTAGCCGAGCGCGGTCATGTAGTTGGCGAGGGCGTCGAGCCAGACGTAAATGACGTGGGGGTCTTTGGCGGCGGAGGCGGCGGGCTCGGGGACGGGGATGCCCCAGGTGAAGGAGGAGCGGGAGACGGAGAGGTCTTTGAGGGCTCCGGGAACGAAAGGGGTGCCAGCGGCGGTGAGGGCGAGGGTGGGTGCGGGACGCTCGGGCACGTTTGTGATGCGGGGGTTGTTGGTGGCGGCTTGCGGAGTGGCCGGCGAAGGGCTTACGTTCCCACCCATGTCGCGATGAGACTGCGCCATGGATGGGGCACCCAGGGGTTCGTTGGGTGTCTGAAGGCTCGTTACGGGTGGCGTTTCTGAAAGAGCGGTGGCTTCGGCGACGTTTCCGCGGAGGAAGGAGAGCACCTCGTTGCGGCGGGCTTCGGGGGTAATGGTGAGTTGGCCGGACTCGATGAGGTTTAGCAGGGGGAGCTGGTAGTTTGAGAGGCGAAAGAAGAAATTTTCTTCGGTGACGGTCTCGGTGGGGCGGCCGTCGGGGCCGATGGTGCCGGGAGGGCCATCGACGAACATCTCTTCGGAGACGCAGTACTGGCCGGTGTAGGAGGAGAGATAGATCTCGCCGCGGGCGTAAAGCTCGGCGAAGAGCTTCTGGGCGCCGGCTTTGTGGTGTGGGTCGGTGGTGCGGATGAAGGCATTGTTGGTGATGCCCATGCGGGCCCAGAGGTCTTTGAAGGACTGCGAGACCTGGTCGGCGAACTGCTGCGGGGGGATGCCGGCGGCGGCGGCGGAGCGCTCGATCTTTTGGCCGTGCTCGTCGGTGCCGGTGAGGAACCAGGTTTTTTCGCCGAGCAGACGGTGGCGGCGGGCGATGACGTCGGCGACGACGGTGGTGTAGGCGTGGCCGATGTGAGGACGCGCGTTGACGTAGTAGATCGGCGTGGTGATGTAGAACGTTTCTGGGCTGGACATTGCGGGTGGTTGCCCTGAGTTTAGCAGGGGGCTGAGAGCGGGTCCTTCGCTTCGCTCAGGGTGACAAGGGGTTGGGGGTCAGGCGTTGCGACGGCCTAGTTGGGGGACGAGGATTTGGAAGACGGTGAGGGCGGTGACGTAGGCGAAGGCAGCGAGCGAGAAGATGAGGAGCGGATGAAGCGAGAAGAAGCTCTTGACCAGGGAGGTGAAGAGGGCGCCGCCCGCTGCGCCGGTGGCGCCGCCGATGCCGACGACGGTGGAGACGGCGGTGGACGGGAACATGTCAGTGGGGGTGGAGAAGAGGTTGGCGGACCAGCCCTGGTGCGCGGCGGCGGCGAGGGCGAACAGAGCGACGGCCGGCCAGGCGTTGTGCGGAGAGATGCGGTGCATGGTGGGGACGAACAGGACCGGAAGGACGCAGACGGCACAGGTGAGGAGTGCGACCTTGCGGCCGTTGTCAACGCTATGACCACGCTGCATGCGCCAGCCGGAGAGGCCGCCGCCGAGGACCGAGCCGACAGAGGAGACGGCGTAGACGGCGACGATGTGCCAGTAGGCGTGGGCGAGTGAGAGGCCGTAGGTTTCGTTCAGATATTTGGGCAGATAGAAGAGGTAGAACCACCAGATGGGATCGGTCAGGCCTTTGGCGAGCGAAAAGGCGTAGAGGCCGCGAGTGCGGAGGAGGGTGGAGAGGCGAGGGCGGTCGCCGAGGGTGGCGGCGAGGTTGGTCTGGGTGATGGTGGAGCCGCGACGGAGGCGGTTGTAGGGGAAGAGAAGCCAGATGACGAGCCAGACCAGGCCCATGGAGCCGGTGGTGAGGAAGGCGGCGTGCCAGCCGTGGCGGACGGTAACGGCGGCGACGAGCGCGGGGGCGATGAAGGCGGAGGCGTTCGAGCCGGAGTTGAAGAGACCGGTGGCGAGGGCGCGCTCTTCGGACGGGAACCACTCGGTGGTGGCCTTGATGGCGGCGGGGAAGTTGCCTGACTCGCCGAGACCAAGGAAGGCACGCGCGATGCAGAAGCCGGCGACGGAGGTGACGATGGAGTGGCCCATCGAGGAGAGGCCCCAGATGAAGATGGCGAGGGCGTAGCCGATCTTGGTGCCGAGCTGATCGACGATGCGACCGGCGGTGAGGAGGCCGATGCCGTAGGCGATCTGGAAGCAGATGACGATGTTGCCGTAGTGGTTGTTGAAGACGGCCTGGTGGGCGGCGTCTTTTGAGGGATCCCAGCCCATGAAGGGTGCCTGGTGGAGCAGCGGTTCGATCAGGGCGAGAACCGAGCGATCCATGTAATTGATGGTGGTCGCAAGGAAGAGAAGACCGCAGACGAACCAGCGTATGTTGTGGCTCTGGGGGGCGTCGGTGGTGAAGCCCGGGCTGGTTCTGGCGACTCGAGGCAGCATACGTCGAGGGACTCCGCGCGGGTCAGGGTAGGGAGGATGGAAGAGAGGGAAACGGGTACGCGGATGAGGATAGCGGGTCCGAGTCGGCACCTGTCAAGCGAGCGACTTTAGGGACGGCTGCTGTGCGGTGGTTGGAGGCGACGCTATGATTTAGGACGATGCCGGATGAGTTACGCCAAGAACGGGATGCGAGCGCACCGCGACTTCTGCTGCTCGACACCTGCCCGAGTGAGGCGACGGTGGCGCTGGCGGTAGGAACGACGCTGGTGGGGCAGAGCTCGCTTGCTGGACGAAGTGCGTCGGAGGGCTTGATCGCGGCCATCGGCGCGAGTCTGCAGAGGCAAGACTGGCGGCTGCGGGATCTCCAGGCGCTGCTTGTGGTGCGAGGGCCGGGATCGTTTACGGGGGTACGCGTCGGGTTGAGTGCGGCGAAGGCTTTGGCGGAGGCGAGCGCGTTGCCGCTGATCGGCGTTTCGCGGCTGGAGGTGCTGGCGGGGAAGGCGCGGGTCGATGGCTTTGCGGTGCTGCAGGCGGGGAGGGGTGAGGCGTTCTGGGCGCGGGTGGTGGAAGGTAGCAGCCGCGAGCAGGGTGTCGCGCCGCAGGAGCGGGTTGCGGCGGCCGCGCGGGCGCAGGGAGTGCCGCTGCTGTGCGAGGAGGGCTACGCGAACGAGTTTGCGGCCGTTGAGATCCGGGAGGTCCCAGGGCTAACGGCTGCCGATGCGATTCCGCTCGGGTTGGCACGGCTGCGAGAAGAGCGCTTCGAGGATCCGCTCCTGCTGGACGCTCTGTATCTGCACAAGACGGAGCAGGAGACGTTGGATCGGCAGCGACGGCACCAGGTGGAACGATCGCGTGAGGTGGAGCCGCGATGACGGTGACGCTTCGGCGCGGCGGGGCGCAGGATCTGGAGCGGATCGTGCAGATGGAACGTGAGACGCCGGAGCTGCCGCACTGGAGCGAGACCGTATATGCGCGCTACCTGAACGATCGCGATGATACGGAGCGGATGCTGATGGTTGCGGAAGCGATCAGGGATGGAAGCCTCTGCGGTTTTGTAGCGGCGGCGGGGACGGGTTTAAACGGCGACCCTGTGGAGCTCGAGAGCCTGGTCGTGATGCCGGAGTCAAGGCGCCGCGGTGTTGCACGGCTGCTGTGTCTTGCCGTTGTGAGGTGGAGCCGACGAAAGCAGGCAAGAAGCCTTGAGCTCGAGGTGCGCTCGCAGAGTGCCGCAGCGATCGCGCTTTACCACTCGCTGGGATTCTTGCAGAGTCGTCGACGGTCACGGTACTACGCCTATCCCATGGATGATGCTCTGGTGATGTCGCTTGCTCTTGAGGGCGAGCCTACGCATCTATAATTGCGGCAATCATGGTGCGTGACGGGTATCTTTACGGTCTGGCTTTCGGCGTGGTTGCCGTTGTTCTTTGGATGTCCACACATATTGCGTGGCTGCTGGTATTGCCCATTTTGCTGGCGTGTTTCTTTCTCTGGTTCTTCCGCGATCCGAAGCGTGAGATTCCGTCGTTGCCAGGGCAGATTGTGTCGCCGGCGGACGGGTTGGTCACCGAGGCTGAGTGGATCGAGATGCCGAGTGGCAGCCGGCTTCGGCTCAGCATATTTCTCAATGTGTTTGATGTTCACGTGAATCGCGCACCTGTGAGCGGTGTGGTGAAGCTGTATGAGTTTCGCAAAGGCCGGTTCATGAATGCGATGAAGGCCGAGTCGGTTCTCGAGAACGAGCAGACCTTGATCGTGATTGACGCGGGAACGTATGAGGTGGGGTTTAAGCAGATTGCCGGTCTGCTGGCGCGCCGCATCGTTTGCACTCTGAAGACGGGGGATCGCGTTGAGCGCGGTCAACGGATCGGGCTGATCAAGTTCGGATCGCGATGCGATGTTTTGTTGCCGGCGGAGGCTGACCTGAGGGTGAAGTCTGGGATGCGCGTGGTGGGTGGCAAGACGGTTCTGGCGGTGGTGCCATCGCATCTTTTGTCAGGGGCACAAGGCCGCTGATGGAACAAGGGATGAGCGAGGCGCCGGAGAGCAGATCGCGGCGGCAACCGAGTCGTGGGATGTATGTGTTGCCGTCGCTGTTTACCGCCGGCAATATTGCAGCGGGATTTTACGCGATGACGCAAAGCATTCAGGGCTCGGTCGCGGACCCGGCGTATTTTGATCGTGCGGCTTTGGCGATCGGCTTTGCGGTGCTGTTTGACGGGCTTGATGGCCGGATCGCGCGGATGACGCATACGACGAGTGCGTTTGGCAGGGAACTGGACTCGCTGGCAGACGTGATCACCTTCGGTGTTGCGCCGGCGATTCTCGCATATATCTGGGGTTTTCGGATGCTGCCGTTGACGGTCAGCCCGTATCTGCGAGAGCGGGTCGCGCACTTTGGGGTGCTGGCATGTTTCCTGTTTCTCATCTGTGGTGCGAGCCGACTTGCACGATTCAACGTAAGCATCAATCCACAGCCGCGAAACCCAGGGCGGCCGGATCGGAAGTATTTCGTTGGCATGCCAATACCGGCCGGGGCGGGCGTTCTGGCGTCGATCGTTCATGGGTTTCGAGGATCGCCGATTTATAACCCCTGGATCTCGCTGGTGTGGCTTGGCCTGATCTTGTTCACGGGCGTGCTGATGGTGAGTTCCTGGCGGTTCTGGAGTGGTAAAGAGCTGACGCTGCGCGGAAAACACCCTTTTCAATTCCTGGCCGTACTCGCCTTCATCATCGCCGTTGTGGTGGCGTATTCGGAGTATGCCTTGATGGTGATTTCACTGGGATACCTTGTGTCCGGTGTGCTGGCGCGGCTGCTGTACTCTCGCGGGCGATCCAGGCGCCGCGCGATTACCGGGGCGTGACGGAGCCGGAGCCCAGCCTTCCGCATCTGAAGAGCTATGCCTGCACACCTATTGAAAGTCGTACTTGTCGGCGCTTCTTCCCTGCTGGGCAAGGAACTGAGTGAAGAGATTACCGGATCTGCGCTGGGGACGGCAGAGATCCTGTTGTTTGATACAGAGGCGGTTGAAGGGCAGATTACGACGGTCGGTGATGAGGCTTCGTTTATCCGCCGAGTGGACGCGAGCTCGTTTGAGGGAGCTGATTTTGTCTTCTTTGCGGGTTCTCAGGAACAAGCTCTGGAGCACTGGCAAAATGCACGCCGAGCCGGCGCGATGGTCGTGGACCTAACGTATGCGGTGGCCGGGCTACCGGAGGTGATGATTTGGTCGCCCTGGGTGGCTCCCCTTGGTGGCAGTCTCACGAAGGCGCTGAAGAGCGATATGATGCGGCGGCCAGACCTGCAGACGGCCGCGGTGGTTCCCGCGCATCCGATGGCGACAATGCTGGCGTTGCTTGCGACGCGGCTGCGATCAGCGGGGCACGCGCCGAAGAACCTGGCCGCGACCATCCTGCAACCGGCCTCCGAGTTTGGCAATCCAGGGCTTGACGAGCTGCATCAGCAGACGGTGAGCCTGCTTTCCTTCAAGGATCTTCCGCAAGAGGTGTTCGATACGCAGACGGCGTTCAATGTGCTCGCGGAGCTAGGGGAAGAGGGAGCTTCGAAGCTTTCGGAGCGGGCGCGGCTGATCCAGGAACACTACACGGCTCTCTCAAATGGGCAGCTGGCTGTGCTGTCGCTGCAGCTGCTGCAGGTGCCGGTGTTTCACGGCTACACAGGCTCGGTGTTTCTGGAGCTGGAAGAGAAGGTGACGCGGCAAGCCGTCGAAGAAGCGTTGAAGGGCGGTCGCACCGAAATTGCGGGAGGGGATACTGCGCCCAGCAATCTTCTGGCGGCCGGACGAAGCGACCTGCTGCTGCAGGTTGCGCAGGCCGGAGCCGATGAGATGAGTTCGCGCTTCTGGCTGTGTGTCGCGGCGGATAACCTGAAGATTGCTGCGGCGAATGCGATCGATTGCGCTCTTGGTATGCGCAGCCTTCGTCCGCAAGGGAAGGTTCAGTAAGAGCGGGATGTACGCCTCGATCGCGCCCTGTCTAAAGGGCGATAGATTGCGTGGCTCGAGAGAATGGAGCGTGCGTTTACACGGCGAGATTTCGACGGTTCACGATCGAGTGGAGCGTCGTTCAGAATCCTGATAGACTTTGTTTTGTCGATGCAGCAGTCTGATCGTTGTTCCGCAGATGCGATTGTGCGGAAAGCGGTACGGGTTGGTGAAGCGGTCGTTCCGTTTGCGACGGCTTTTCAGATCACCTCTGGCTATGCAGAAGACGACGTGGGGACGTAGCTCAGTTGGTTAGAGCGCTGCCCTGTCACGGCAGAGGTCGCGGGTTCGAGCCCCGTCGTCCCCGCCATAGTTTCTGAAGGACTTAGGAGCTATGGCGACCCACAGTGACACTTCGATAGGGTGCAATACGGGGCAAGAGCGCACCTGAGTTACGGTTCCAGCGGGTATTGAGTGATCAGTCCAAAGCTTTCGTCTGTGGCGACCGGCAGGGTGTGTTCGGGTACCAGCACTTGCGGGTATCCTATCGATCGGCGGCGGCCGCGAAGCAGTGCGTAGAGCAACACTCGCCGGAACGAGCAATGGAATTGTCTCAATGACGACTCGGAGCAAGCAGAGCGCTGGTCTCCTGATGTTTCGTGCAACCGGAGACGCCACTCAAGTTTTTCTTGTGCATCCTGGTGGACCGTATTGGGCGAAGAAGAATGAAGGAGCCTGGACGCTGCCTAAGGGCGAGTACGACGACAGCGAGCAGGCCCTTGCCGCAGCGCAACGCGAGTTTCTGGAGGAGACTAGCTTTTCGGCCAGTGGACCCTTCCTCGAACTTGGCTCGGTACGTCAGAAAAGCGGCAAGGTGGTGACGGCCTGGGCGTTCGAAGGTGACTGTGATCCCACACTGCTGGTCAGCAACACCTGCGAGGTGGAATGGCCACCGCGATCCCGAAAGCGCATCGTCATCCCCGAGGTGGACCGCGGTGCCTGGTTCTCGTTCTCGGATGCAGCGGTCTTCATCCGCGGAGAACAGCAGCCTCTCTTGTTGCGCCTGCAGGAGCAACTCCGCGAACGGCCGCAACAACTCTCGTGTGCGCCCTCTTAGCGACTGCGTACCAGCGTTTGAGGACCAGGAGCCCGCGTGCCGTATTGATCATATTTGTGACTATGTCGAGCACAAATACTTTGCATTGCAAGATCCGGAGAGACGGCGGCGATCAGGACTTTGATTTAGAGAGATCAGCACTGCACTTTTGGATCGTGCCGTGTGCTGTTCGTGCCAACGATGCTGCTCGTTTTCAGGTGCAGCGACTCGCGGGGGTCTTAGTTCTTTGTTGGTGCTGAGGGTGAGTCTCTAGGGTTTCATCGCCTCGATCCGGGCAATAGCGGGAGGCTGCAGCTCCACTCTTGCGGCCTTCACCAAGAGGTCCACTAGTGCTGCGCACTCATCGATCCCGGTTGCGAGGAGTTTGCGAAACGAAGGGATGCGAGACACGGACCACAACAGGCTTGCCGGCACGAACACCGGAGCTGACTGAAGCCGTGCTTTGCCGGCCGGGTACAGTCGATAGCCCAATCGCTGAACCAGGGTAAGACCTGCCTGGAGTCCTCGTGCGATTGTGATCGCCTCGGCCCACGAGGCACCCCTTCCTCGCCGCATGGCGGCCACGGAGATACTCTCAAAGGCAACGCAGAGAGGGACGTGGCAGCGAAGCCACAGAAGCATTTCAGGTTCGAAGACCGCGGGTATTTGGGCAGCGTTGAAGAGGCTCGTCCACCTTTCGTTATTCATCTTAGTTTTCTGACCGCCGGCGCCAATCTTTGCACTCAGCCTGCCATCTGGTTCCAGGCTCGCTTGGATGAACGGCATGCCAAAGGAACAACGGTCGGCACCGATCGTGTCGCGAAGCTGCTCGGGCTCAAAGGTATTGAACATAAATTGAATCCATGCGGCAGAACTTCGTTGCAGAGACGCCAGGACTGGTGCGAGGCGATGGGCGGGCAGGGTTACGAGTATGAGGTCGTACGGGACGCTCTCATCCAGGCTGTCAGCCAGGTGCATGTCGGCGCGTTCGTCCCGTGTGTTGACGATGCCGCCATCCCGCTTCAGCTGTTCGAGCCGCGCCGATCCCGGCCGTGCGATGGCTGTCACTTCATGGTGCCCGGTCCGGGCAAGTTGAAAGGCAAAGGCGCTGCCGATCCCTCCCATACCGATCACAGCGATGCGCAGGTTTCCTTCGGGAGGAGCTTGCAGTGAGAGTTTTGTCATGGCAGTTCTCGCGATTGATGAAGTCGTTGATTCATTCGAATGGGCCCGGGCAGAATCCCTTTGATTAGAGCATTGAGATGATGGCTACTGGCCGGCCACGTATCGAACTTCTTCTGTTGAGGAAGCCAGCGCGGCATCGACGAAGCGGGTCATCCTGGGCGCACGCTTGAGCCCGGTACTGTTTTCGTGTGGTTCCGCATATTAGGTTGCAGCAAGGCATCGATCCCCGGTACGTCGGCTGCAGCCTCGGCATCGAGGCTATGACGCCTTTCCTGACGAGCTGAAGTTCGTCGTTCAGAGACCATGGCAGCTTTCCCTGACGGCACCCCGCGATGATCCGGGGCTTTGACTGCAATCGTGACAATGTCGACGCCTGCCTTCCTCCGTTTCATCTCCATTCGTTGATCTAGGTGTCCAGCAGATCCGCAGCCATGATGTCTTCGATGGTGTAGAGCCGTTCTGTGATTCCTTGTTCGAAGTGATAGCGAAGGACAGTCTCAAGCGTCTTCCGATTCCCTGCGATGCCGTATGGCCACCAATCCTTACCAAGGATTTCGCGGTCCTCTTCTATCAAGCGGGAGAACCAGGGGAACATGATGTCCATGTTGTTAAAGATGCGGCTATGCTCGTGATTCTCCGTCGCAGCATTCTTCGCCTTACAAAAGGATTGATAGAGTATCTTGGCCAGCCCTGGATTTGATGCGAGAACGTCTCGGCGTAGGACGATGGTGTGCATGATGGGGAAGATGCCCGTGCGCTTGAAGTAGTCGCGCTCCACGACGGGGTAGTCAGGAAAGAGGCGACGGACCTTTGGCGAGTTTTCCAAGATACATTTTGGATTATCCGCTGAGATCAGCGCATCGATCTCGCCGGCTTCCAACATGGCGCCGAGCTCCTTGCCCTCCGGTATGTCGCGAACGCTGACGTTTGCGGGGTGAGGCCTGGGCACGAAGTCGATCGGCTTCATCGGCCAATCGAGGCCACCGATGACCCATTGGCAGGTCTCCGGCCGAAAGCCGTGATCCTCCATTAACATGCCCTTCGGCATGATGCCGGCATCGTGGCTATAGAGAGCGAGTTCGCCGATGACCTTGCCATTCAGGTCTTCCGGTTTCTCAATGCCACTTGCCTTGTTGACATACACGGCGGAGTGCCGAAAGGCACGGTTCGGGAAGATCGGGATGGCAACGAACGGAGAATCCAGGCCGCGGAAGGTTCGCAGATAGTAAGTGAGGCCGAGCTCCGAGACCTGGAACTGTCCTTGCACCATTCCTTCAAAGATCTGGGTCACGATTGGTGCGGTGTGATAGGTGGCTTGGACGCCTGGTATGGCGACGGTGCCATCTGCCAACGCCTTGGTGCGGTCGTAATTCCAGAACGCGATGTCGAGTTTCAAGTTGGACATGGTATCAACCCTCGCGTATGGGATGAGGGCGGAACCATAAGGGGCTCAGGATTTCATAAACATATTTAGTAGTTCCTGAAGGACCGCTTTAGGATGGACCATGGCCTTAAGAAAGTTAACGCTCCACCGGATGTTCGAGGACGTTTCGCTGGGCGCGCCCGAGAATGCGATCGGCTTCGTTCTCTGGCGCATTTCGTCGCGCTACCAACGAGAGATGGACCGTGCTCTCCATGCCCTTGACCTAAGCAACCTGCAGTTTGTGACGCTCGCGCTGGTTGGCTGGCTTGAGCGTTCCGGGACGATCGCGACGCAGATCGAACTATCGCACTTTGGGGGCATACATCCCATGCAGACTTCACAGATGCTGAAGCTTCTGGAAGCCAAGCAACTCATCCTGCGTCAACGAGGTGAGGAGGATAACAGGGCCAAGCAGGTGACGCTGACACGGAAAGGCTTTGAGACTCTTCGAAAGGCTCTGCCCCGGGCGGTTGCGGTGCAGAACCGTTTATTTGGTGAAGCAGGAGCGAGAGGAAGCGAGCTGCTGACAGCTCTGCTCCAACTCGACGCTCAACTGACCTCCATGCCTGATCCGCACCCCTAGACTCCGCCGCGGTTTCTTCTGACCGTTGTGGGCCTTGCGTCAGGAATTCATGACGCAAGGTGCGTCTTTCGGAACGGGGTTAGTGTTCCGGAGTTGGAGTAGCTAACGTGATGTAAAACAAGGCAACCTGCCAATGGCCGCTCTCCTTGTACAAGACCAGCGAGTAGGTTGCCTCGCGAGTGCCTTTCAGCGGCCCACTTGGAGACTCGAGAACTGCGCGAATCTGGGCCAGGGCTACGTCGGCTCCGAGAAGACGCACGTCCGTTATGTTGAAGTGGTTTGTGCTTCCGGCGTAGAAGGTGGAGAGCACGTCAACATGGCTGTCGATCACGGCCTGACGACCGTACAAGTGGTCCGCTCGTATGGTGATGAAGTCGACGTTTTCCGCCATTGGTGCTGCGAAGCCATTGGCGTCCCCTGCGTTCCAGGCGTTCTCCATCTGCTTCACGACATCGATGACCGCGGATTGCTCGTTGTTTGAAATGGGTGTAGTCATCAGGCTCTCTTTCTTTTTGCTGGCCATGTTCGAATTCCAGTGCTTGTGCATAGACCTTCAGGCCGTCTGATGACTCGAGCGGCTCTGATAGAGTGTGCGCGAAAGTGCGAGTCCGTGGTCGATGCTGGGCTGAATGACATCCAGGTCTGCCGGACACTCGGCGAAGGTGGTGGTCGGGTTGAGAGAGACACCCGTGTCCGTGGTGACCGGATCGAGCGTCCGAGCCAACAGGAACGTCTTGCCATGGATGCCGAGCGCGGCCTGCGGGCCTACGAGGTCCAGCAGAGTCATATTGGGATAGAGCAGCATGCCGACCTGTAAAGGATGGTATGGCTGTGGAGCAGAGGAAGGAGCATCGATCATGCGATAAATATAGCACGACCGGTCGTTTACCAATACAGAATGGCACTCTCATCAGGTCGTTCATGGGACACTATGCGAGGGGACAGTTGTGACTACAACGAAGGAACGCATTCTTGGTGAGAGTCTTGATCTCGCGTCTCGCACAGGTCTTGCGGGCGTGACCTTAGGCGTGCTTGCGCAGCAGGCTGGCATGTCAAAGAGTGGGTTGTTTGCTCATTTCGGTTCGAAAGAGGACGTGCAGCTTCGGCTTCTGGAAGAGTCGACGCGGGTGGCGAACGCTACGTTTCTCAACAATGCGATGTCAAAGCCGGCGGGACTGGCCCGGCTAAAAGCGGTCTTTGAGGGGTGGATAGGCTGGACTCAGAAAGCCGGGCTTGCTGGTGGCTGCCCGATCGCGGCAGGCATGTTCGAACTTGATGATGTCGAGGTGAGTGACCCGGTCAGGCAGCGACTGCTGACGATGGAGAAGACGTGGCGTGACCTGCTTGAGCGACTGGTTTCGGATGCTGTTGCTTCTGGAGAGTTAGAAGCCAATCTTGATCCGGAACAGTTCGCCTGGGAGATGTGCGGGATTTACCTCGTGCACCACACTTCGCAACGCTTTCTCCGCGATCCACGCGCCAGGAAGCGAGCGATGATGGCGTTCAACGGTCTGGTCTCCCGCAGCTCTGCTGCGCCTCTCAAACCGGCACGCCAGAGCAGCCGTAAGCGCGGCGTTGCCGCGAAGGAAGCACCTCGTTAAAGCTCGCCTATCACTCCGCCGGCGACAGCAGCGTAACGACACTCACGACGGCAACAAGGGTGTGCATCAGGATCAGGACCATCTGCGCTGACGTGGTGACGCCTGCGAAGCGTGGAGACTTCGTGAAGCTGAGCCGAAGTGGGAGCAAGAAGGACAGGGCCAGAGCAGAGGCTGCAACGAAGAAGAAGGCGCGGTCAGGCTGCTTGGTAAAAGTTCGGAGGAGTGAGTATGCCAGCGAAGCGAGGATCGTTCCCCCGCAAGCGCCGGCGAGGACAGGCCACGTTGTAAACGGCGGAAACGTTTGCGGCACATGGGTAAACCGTGGTGCGGCCGCACCAATAGCCCAATCAAGAACGAATGCAATGATGGCAGCGAAGGACGTTAGCAGAACAGTTTTCATTCGGCGAGCCTAACACGACCGATCGTGCTACTTGATTGGCAACGCACCTGAGCGTGAAAAGGAAGGTGCATCGCGGGTACACGAAGCGCTTCGAGTAGCACGGGCAAACCCGGCTCAGAGACGTGTTACCTCAGATACCTGGCATCTACCGATGGAGAGGCTGACCTGTGGGCTGCATTGCGGCGCTTTGGGCGCGTTTCCAATACCGCGAGAAGCGTTTCAGGTCGAAGCCGCGTCCCGTCTCCACAAAGGCCGGTGGCTCGAACCAAACGATTGGCAGATGCCGTTCGACTGCCGCTGCGGCGGCGTTGAGGCGAGGGTCTGGCGTACGCTGTGCAAGGATGTAGTCGGCTTGAGCGGCCTGGGCGGCTGCAAGAAGCTGCTCTGCAGGTTCCCCGACATGCATGGCGATGGTGCCTGGCATCTCCTGAAGGCACTCCGCGATGAACATGACGCGCTTCAGCGAGATGCGGTTTGGGATGAGCCAGCCTGTATCCCAAAGGAACACAGCCGGTGCGTCGGTGTGTGAGGCAAGCGTAGATGATGCGGGGTTGAGGCTGTCGGTGTGGTGCCAGAAGAGAGGCCTGCCACCGGCCCGTTGTGCATCTTGCTTCTTTTCTGAAGAGGCGTACGGTCTAGGCGGGACGGAAGCACCGGCGTAGGTATCAAGACGAGGGAAGAGGTCGTCCTGCAGAGCCTCATAGCTTCGCTCAAAGGGGCAGGTCCCTGTGTCTGCGTGAGGACAGACGTTGCAGTAGGCTCCGTCGGTGTATCGCTCAAGGTTGTCACGATTGAAGATGTAGGGCGCGCTCGCGAAGGTGGAGGCCACCCACTGCCAAGAAAGATTGTTGCTGGCAGGATCGCCATCGATCAGGTGTTCCAAGAACCAGCGGGCACCTGCCTGCCAGCGTACCTGGCGCCAGTGAACGATGTAGGAAGCGAACCACAGACGGGCGTGGTTGTGGAGATAGCCGGTCTGTTTGAGATCCGCGCTGAAGCTATCCATGCAGGTCAGCGTTGTTTCCGCTGACGCGATGTCTTCGGGAAGCAGGTCGGCATAGTGGGAGGCTGCGCGTCCGGTCTTGTAGGGTTCCTGGTCCTGCCAGATGGCCTCGCCCAGCTGCACGTAGAGCCGTTGCCAGTAGTCGCGCCAGGCGAGTTCGTTGATCAGCTTGCCTGCATGAGCTGGATCGTCCACCGCGTCCAGAGCGTAGTCGCGCACCTCAGCCAGAGTGAGTACGCCATGACGGAGATAGGCTGAGAGGCGGGTTACGTCTCCTGCAAGGAAGTTGCGCGTGCCACTGTAGGCCTGCGGCTTGATCTTCGCGAGTGTCTCCAGTGCTGCTTTCCGCCCTCCAACAGTGGGGCTGAGGGTGACGTCGTTGGCAAGGTAGGGCAGCAAGGTGCGGAGAACCGCGGCCAAGTGTTGCCGATCGGGGCTCTGCTTAAGTTCGTTATGGGTCACAGGTTCAGGATAGCCATCTACCACGCGGGCAGGTCGACTGCATGTCGTTCTTACGCAAGTGCTGCCCCTTCTCGTTGCCAAGGCATCAAGGCTTTGAGCTTCGAGAAAGAAAATGGATCGGGGTGGCGCGAACGAACGTCGCGACTCTTACGCTGAGCGGATGAAACCGCTCGCTGTCAGATCGGAGGCAAGCGTGTCCAGCTCCCGCGTGGCGACTCGATTGGTATGGAGTGCCGCAACCACGCCTTCGACGTCCTCGGACGGAAACGTCAGACCTTCCATCGTCGCGGCGACATCGTCTTCTGCTCCAAACCAGCTCTGCTTTGCGGCACCCGCGGGCGCCTCATGCTGCTCGACCGGTTCTGCCGTGATTTCAACCAGACGCTTGCCGTTGTTGTCACCGTTGCGGCGAAAGGTGAAAAGAAGTCGTTGGGGTGAGTTGGAGGTCGTCATCCGCCAAGGCTACTACGTTGGGGATGGTGCGCCGGGCTGGCGGGTGTGCGGCGTAGGACGGACATCAGCAGCGGGGAAGACCTCAGCCCCAGTTCGCTCCTTGTACGGGTCGCGCTAGCTGGCACAGGGGGACCTCACGAAGACAGCGTCGCGTGGGGGGAAGGAAGGCGAGAGGGGCGCGGCTGCGAGGGCGTCACGTCCCGCTGGTAGTACCTGGCCAGGGTGTCGCCGGTCCACTGTATGGTCTGGATCAACAGCACGAGAACGACGACGGTACTGACCATGACGTCTGTGCGAAAGCCCTGATAGCCATAGCGGATCGCCAGATCACCCAGACCCCCGCCGCCGACGGCGCCAGCCATCGCGGAGTAGCTTACGAGCGTGATACTGACGACAGTCATCGCGCGAACGATGCCTGGGACCGCCTCCGGGAGGTAGGCCTTCCGGATCACCTGCCATGGCGTCGCACCCATGCTGAGCACGGCCTCGATGACGCCATTATCCACCTCGCGAAGTGTCGCCTCGACGAGTCTTGCGACATAGGGGATGGCTCCGACGACGAGCGGCACCATTGCGGCGGTGGTGCCGATGGCACTTCCAACGAGCCATCGCGTGAACGGAATGATGGCGACCAGAAGAATGATGAAGGGGATGCTTCGGCCAATGTTGGTCAGGGTACTCAGCGCGCGGTAGAGCCAGGGCGTCGAGAGGACGCGATCACGCTCCGTGACGACGAGCAGCGTACCGAGGATGGTACCGAAGAGGCCGCTGATCGTGGCGGCGACGAGAACCATCTCGAGGGTTTCCAGCGTTGGTTGGATGAGGAGATGCAGCAGTTCAGGCATGGTCTGACTCCTCAAGCGGCAAGCCTTGCCATGGCTCGACGACGGTGACGTTGGCGCCGCGAGCACGCAATCGATCCTGCGCGATGGCTAAGGTCGCTTCCGTACCTGTGACCTCGACAAGCATGGAGCCATGTCCGAGTCGATTGAGGTTAACGATCTGTGCGTGAAGGATGCTGAAGGTCGCCTCGCACGATCGCGCGACATCGAAGAGGATGTGGTCAGTAGCATCGGCGCCAAAGAATTGAAGTTCGAGAAAGACAGAGTGTGGGTGATCGGATCGTTTGCCCAGATGGGTGGCGAGTTGCGACAGGTGCACATCTTTGCCAAGCAAGCGTTGCGTAGTGCGAGTCGCAGGACGGGTTAGCACCTGTTCGACTGGCCCTTCCTCAACGATGCTGCCCCCATCGAGCACGGCGACACGATCGCAGATGGCCCGTACAGCCGTGAGCTCATGTGTGATGAGGACAATGGTGACGCCAAGCCGATCGCGCACCCGTTTCAACAGATCGAGCACTGAGGCTGTGGTCTCAGGATCCAGGGCAGAGGTGGGCTCATCGGTCAGGAGCACGGCCGGCTTGGTTGCCAGCGCTCGTGCGATCGCGACGCGCTGTCGTTGTCCTCCGGAGAGCTGGGCTGGGTACGCGTCTCGCTTGTCCTCGAGACTGACGTACCCGAGAAGATCCTGCACACGCGTCGCGATTGAGGCGGGCGGTTCGCCCCCGATCTCCAGCGGCAAGGCGATGTTCTCAGCGACCGTGCGCGAGCGCATCAGGTGAAGCTGCTGGAAGACCACACCGAGCTTGCGTCTGGCGAGGCGCAGCTCTGCGCCGTCGGCCTGAGCGAGATCTGAACCGTCGATACGTACGTGTCCACCGTCGGGTCGCTCCAGGCGGCTTATGCAGCGGAGCAGCGTGCTTTTGCCTGCACCACTGAAGCCGATAATGCCCTGGATGGTACCTCGCGGAACGGAAAGGGTTACGCCTGAGAGGGCGTTCGACCAGCCGTCTCCGCTCTGATAGCGCTTGGTTACGTTCTCGAGTTCGACGGCGAAGGTGGTCATGTTTACGGAGATGTAGACGCAGGACTTGAGGTGCAGGCAACAAAAATCCCGCTCGGGTTTAGCCGTATGCGGGAGAGGTTCGCTGGCGGACTTTGCCTCGATTCAACGCAGTGCAGCCACGACCGATCCCATTGCGCAGGCTCGACACGACGATAGGAGGAGGGCGACCGGGCTGCATGGCATAGTGCTACGTTAGCTGCGCGCCAAGCGCTCGTCAATGCGGGCAC
The DNA here is from genome assembly GCA_964235665.1 of uncultured Acidobacteriaceae bacterium. Taxonomy (GTDB): domain Bacteria; phylum Acidobacteriota; class Terriglobia; order Terriglobales; family Acidobacteriaceae; genus Edaphobacter. The sequence continues at coordinate 481,359 of CAXSAY010000002.1, read as the reverse complement.
TCAGGGCGTTGCGGCTGCGGGTGACGAACGGCACAGCACAGGCGGAGGGATCAACGACGAGGTAGCATGGAGCCGTATGAAAACGATTGGTGAAGAGGCGCCTCGTTTGCACCGTTCCGTGTGGCGAGCGCGCTGCTCGAGTTTCGCTGTCCGTCTTTGCTGCGTTGCAGCCTGCGCCGTCGCATCGTCGCTGTTCGCACAGGATGCGCGTTACTCGCAAACCGCGGAGTACCGGCACATGCTCGAAGAGGTACAAAGGCCGGCTCCGTCACCGATTTATCTAGCTACGGGCCATCGCCCTGCGACTGACCCAAGCCTTCTAGTTAACGTGCAGAACACACCACAGCGCGTGGAGGTGGATCTTCACTCCATGCACCTGACACTCGATGGGAGCACTGGCACGCTGACCATGCAGAACGGGACGACGAAGGCGGAGTGGACTCTGTCTCTCAGGGGTGATGAGTGTGAGAACGGGGCTCACCCTGCAGGCGGAGATGGCAACGCGATCCAGCCCAGCGGGACGAATCGATGGGTGATGTTACTTAGCACCAGCTGCGGGCCAGCCACGCTTGATCTGGAGGTGCTCGCCGAGGGACTGGCTCGTCTGACGCTAAGCAAACCCAAGGGACCTGCAGGAGATATCCCATCGCATGGGACGGGGCATGGAGTGCGACTGCACGTTGCGGGCGGAGGTCCGTTCTTTGGTCTGGGCGAGCGATTCTGGCAGGCAGGCCTCGCCGGCACCAGTCTGGATGTGCGGCCTCAGGATCGTGCGGGCGAGCCCGGCCACAACTGGACGTACGTAGCGGTTCCCTTTGTCTACAACGTCGCGGGACTCGGCATGTATGCGGATACGGCGTTCGATACGAGGTTCCGCTTCGGCCTGCCGGATACCTCGTTCGATATGGAGATGGCTGATGTGCCGGTGCCGCTCTACCTGTTCTCTGGGGCGTCGCCCAAAGACGTTCTGAGCAGCTATACGGCGCTCACGGGGCGTCCGCAGAACCCGCCGCAGTGGACCTTTGGGCCCTGGATTACGGCACTGGGAGGGAAGGGCGCTGTGCTGGATGTTGCTCACCGCATTCGCGCAGAGGACATGCCTGCCAGTGCGCTGTGGATCTACGATCAGAATGATGAATCGAATAATCTGGGCTGGCCGTTTTGGTTCGCCAGCTACTACGGTGACCCTCGCCGCTTTGTGGATCAGCTGCATGGGCAAGGGTTCAAGGTACTGACGTACGTTCACCCCTACGTGCGTTCCGAGGTATCACCCTTCTTTACACCCAGCCCGCAGTTTGAGCAGGGCGTGCACAACGGCTTACTGGTGACAGGCGCAGATGGCAAACCAGCGGGTCCGCGCTTCGAGACAGTGCCTGTCGGCAATGTTGATTTCACCAATCCCGCAGCAGTGGACTGGTGGCAAGGCATGATCACCTCGGCCGTGCGGACCCAAGAATTTGATGGATGGATGGAAGATTTTGGCGAGTGGGTGCGAGATACGGATCGGTTTGCCGCTGGCACAGGACGAACGCTTTCTGAACTTTACCCGCTGCTGTATCACAAGATTACGGTGCGCATTGCGCAATCGATCAATCCTGCCGTGGTGCCGTTTTCACGTTCAGGCTCGTCGGGTTCACAGGGCTTCAGCACGGTTCTGTGGGGAGCGGATCAGGCAGCGGACTGGTCCCGCGACTATGGTCTGCCCTCTGTTGTGACCGCAGGCATTACTGCCGGGATGTCGGGCTACTCGACGTGGGGTCCGGATATTCTGAGCACCGGATCCAATCGCGATCTGTGGCAGCGTTGGGTGGAGTTCGGTGCGTTGTCGCCGGTGATGCGCGATCACGTGTGGGACAAACCCGCGGGCTCGTTCAACATTTTCTCCGATGAAGCGACCACGGCGTATTTTCGTCGATGGGCCACCTTTCACAGTTCGCTGCTTCCGTACTTCGTGACGTACGCGACGGAAGCGAGCCGCACCGGCATACCTATCATGCGGCACACGGTGCTTGAGTTTCCGGATGATCCCCGCAGTGCAACGGCCGAGTACCAATATCTGCTCGGGCATGAGCTGTTGGTGGCTCCCGTAGTTCAAGCCGGACAAACGTTGCGCACACTGTACCTGCCGAAGGGGGAGTGGGTTAATTTCTGGAACGGCGACTTCCTTACTGGAGGTCAAGACGTGACCGTGCCCTCCTCCGTGATCCCGATCCTTGTGCGCGGTGGATCCATCCTGCCGTTCAAGCCAGAGGAGGATGCTGGCCGGTGGAGCTGGGACGATCCGCAGGTGTTGGCCACGTCTCTCATCTGGCGGGCCTTTCCTTCAAGGACGGGCACTGCCGACGGCGTTTTCACCTTACCGAATGGAACCAGCGCTCACTTCCTACAGCGTGGATCGACAGCGGCGATCGAAGGGAAGAGCAAGACAGAGCGCGACTATGAGCTCATTCTCCGAAGCAAGCTAGAGCCGACTGCGGTCCATCTCAATGGTGCACTGCTGGCTGCCTATACTGCAGGCCCTGGGGGCCGTGCGAGCTCACAGTGGTGGTGGAATCCATCGAGCTCGGAGCTGCATGTGCGATTTCACGGTGCAGGGTTTCATTGCGAGGTGGACGGCGTAGCTCCGACGCAGTACGGCGACTAGAGCACGATCCCGAGGGTACTTGATTTAGCGCATAGTTTTCGAGGTCTGCGGGAAGACCGCTGCGGGCTCGAGCAGGGCGATGCGGTAGATGCTGGTGCTGGCCGCGATGTAGAGAGTGCGATGATCGGCGCCGCCCCAGGCGACGTTGCCGACGGGCTCAGGTACCGCGATCGTTGCCAGGTGAACGCCGGCCGGTGAAAAGATCCACACGCCTTCAGGTCCGGCGCTATAGAGATTGCCACGCCTGTCCACCTTCATTCCGTCCGGTGCGCCGTGATGTGCATAGGGACCCGCATCGAAGAAGACCTTCGCATCCCCAAGCGAGCCATCGGACGCCAAGCGATAGCGCATCCACAGCATTTCTGGCTCGGAGTTGCTGACATAGAGGTATTGCTCATCGGGGGAGAACGCGAGTCCGTTTGGCCGAGGCAGGTCGCTGATGACCAGCTGGAGCCGATCCCGCGCGGGCGAGCTGTGTGGCGCCTGCTTTACCGCCTCGGGAAGGCGATAGACGCCGTTCACCTGGAGCTGCTTGCGGGGGTCATCATCCCGCTGAGTTGGCAGACCATACGGCGGATCGGAGAAGTAGAGCGAGCCATCTGACTTGTAGACCAGATCGTTGGGGCTGTTCAGCAGTTTGCCCTTGTAGCTATCGGCCAAGATGGTTGCCGGTGCCTTGAAGGCAGAGTTTTTGGCGGCACTCTCCTCCAGACGCCAGACGTTGCGGCCCCCATGACCTGCGACAGTGAGCCGGCCTTCTGGATCGAGCGCCATCCCGTTTGAGCCCGGCTCTCTGCCGCCGAAGGGCGCGGAGCTACGATACCCGCTCGGCTGCAACACCATGGTGCTGCCTGCCGCAGGGTTCCAGCGACGAATGCTGTTGCTGATGATTTCTGCAAAGAGCAGATCTTCTGAGGGCAGCCAAACCGGTCCTTCCGTCCAGGTGAAGCCACTGTCGACTTTCTCAAGCTGTGCGCCGACCGGGACGAGCGCGTTCGCGGCAGGATCGAGGCGCTCTATTGCTGGGGGTGGAGTGGAGTTCTGCAACGGCGAAGGTCCTGACAGCGGGGCAACAGAGGCGGACGAGGCGAAGATGGTCGCAGCGATTACCGATGCGGAAAGAGATGAACGGATCAAGGGTGGATCTCCTCAGGATGCGAGCGGGCTCAAGCTAGAGAGAGACGCCCCGCTTCCATGGTAGAAAGTCATTCTGGTCAAGCAGCTCGGCCTTGGTAAGCAGCTGGCCACTCGCGACGGCAAGCACGGTCTCGAAGAGGGAGTCTCCAACCTGATCGACTGTTGCCTCGCCACGAACGATTGCTCCGGTATCCACATCGATGATGTCGGCCATGTGCTCTGCCAGTCGGGTGTTGGTCGCTACTTTGAGCACGGGCGCGATGGGGTTGCCGGTGGGAGTGCCGAGGCCGGTAGTGAAGAGCACGAGATTGGCACCTGCTCCTGCCTGGGCGGTGACGCATTCCACATCGTTGCCCGGGGTGCAAAGCAGATTCAACCCGGGTGATGCGACGGCTTCCGGGTAATCGAGCACCGCGCGAACTAGCGACGTTCCGCTTTTGCGCGCGGCGCCGGCCGACTTCATCGCATCCGTGATCAGGCCATCCTGGATGTTCCCGGGAGAAGGATTCATCTCGAAGCCGGAGTGAACCGCCTTGGCGCGCGCGTTGTAGTCGCGCATGAGCTGCATGAAACGCTCGGCGTCGGCGGGGCTGGCACATCGATCGATCAGGTTCTGCTCCATGCCATGCAGCTCTGGAAACTCGGAGAGGATAGAGCTCGCTCCAAGGGCGGCAAGCAGGTCCGAGACTCGACCAAGAGCCGGATTCGCCGATAGGCCGGAGAAGCCATCCGATCCACCACACTTTAGGCCGACGGTGAGCTTGCTGAGCGGTGCGGGTTGACGGGTGATGCAGTTGGCTTCTGCAAGACCGTCGATCGTCTCCGCGATCGCTGCTGAAAGCATGGTGCTTTCCAGACCAGACCGCTGCTGATCAAAGAGCAGGACTGGTTTGGTCGAGCCTGGATTACGGCTCCGTAGTTCTTCGAGCAACATGTCGCCCTGCGCGTGCTGGCAGCCAAGGCTGAGCACTGTAGCGCCGGCAACGTTGGGATGCTGGATGTAGCCGGCAAGCAGGCCGCACAAGGCTTGCGAATCCTGCCGTGTTCCACCGCAGCCGCCATCGTGTGTAAGGAAGCGTATGCCGTCCACGCTGGGGAAGAGGCGATCCCGCGACGTCGCTGCGGAGGTTTGCAGGTCCGGACTGCGATGGGCATAACGGTCAAGCAGTGAACGAACCTGCTGCCGGTAGGGCCGGGGACGGCCGTAGCCAAGCTCCTCCTCCATGGCTTCGCGCATGGCATTGATGTTGCGGTTCTCGCAGAAGACAAGCGGCACGACCAGCCAGTAGTTGCGTGTGCCAACCTGGCCGTCTTCACGGTGGTATCCGGCAAAGGTGCGTCCCTGCCAGCGACTAACATCGGGTGCCTGCCATGCGGCGGGAAGACCTTTCCAGCCGTAGGCCTCTGCCTCATGCTGAACGTTGCGCGTGCTGAGCAGACCGCCGCAGGCGATGGTCTCGCGGACTCGTCCTACTACGCTGCCGTACATGATGATTCGCTGCCCTACGGGGAGGTCGACCAGGGCGAACTTCTGCTTCGCCGGGATGGCTTGCGACGGTGTGTAGATTACGCCGGATAACGTCAGCGGCTCGCCAGCTTGTAGATCCACCAGCGCAACAGCGACGTTGTCTCGTGGGTCGATTTGAAGGAGTTTTTCCGGAGCTATGCGCACGATTTCACCTGAACTCTTACCGGAGCGGCAGATACCCACAGGTACTATTAAAGGGACAGAGATAGACCGAACCTTGGACAACACAGAACCGGACTAAGCATTTTTGAAACCGCGACGTGCTCTATCAAGTCTAAACAACGAACGTATTGTCCACCACGGAGTGACGCTCATACATGACAAACAGCACCCTTACCCCCGACGTCGTCTTGTCTGAGGTGAAAATCGCGAAGACTCCTGAGCCGCCTGTCTTCGCCACTGTTGCTGAAGAGCGCTTGCATCGCAAGCAGCGGCTTGCCTCAGCCTTTCGGCTGTTTGCGAAGTTTGGATTCAGCGAGGGCGTCGCCGGACACATCACGGTTCGTGACCCGGAGTATAACGACCATTTTTGGGTTAATCCCTTTGGTTTGCACTTCGGCCACATTTGCGTTGCAGATTTGGTTCTGGTCAACGAGCAGGGCGAAGTTGTGGAAGGGGAACGTCCGATCAATGAGGCTGCATTCGCCATCCACTCGCGTGTCCATATGGCAAGGCCGGATGTTATAGCTGCGGCGCACGCGCATTCGCTCTATGGGAAGGCGTGGTCTTCTCTTGGCAGACTTGTGGACCCATTGACGCAGGATGCCTGCGCGTTCTATGAGGATCACAGCCTGTTTGCCGATTACACGGGGGTCGTTTATGACATGTCCGAAGGGGACCGCATCGCTCACGCGTTAGGCTCAAACAAAGCTGTCATTTTGCAGAACCATGGCATGCTTACAGTCGGCCAGACTGTGGATGAGGCTGCGTGGTTCTTTATCACGCTGGATCGTACCTGCCAGGCACAGTTCCTTGCGGAGTCGATCGGGAAGCCCATACTGATCACGCCGGAGAGCGCCCGCATCGCGCATCGGCAGGTCGGCAACCCCCGCGTCGGCTGGTTTCAGTACCAGCCGCTGTGGGACATGATCGTTCGGGAGCAACCAGACCTCCTTGATTAACTCACGTTCGTCTCGCAGTACGCTGTCGCGCCGTCTCTTTTGCCTTCCCGTCTTTCTGTTGCTGCTTGCCACTGCGTGCAAACGCAGTGGCAACGCAAACGTGCTCCGCATCGGCGTCAGCCCTGTGCCTCATGGGGAGATCCTGGAACGGGCGATCGCGCCGCTTGAGAAGCGTGGCATACATGTGGAGATCGTCAGCTTCAACGACTATATTCAGCCGAACATGGCCCTTGCCTCCGGTGACCTGGATGGCAACTTCTACCAGCACATCCCGTTCATGCAGCAGTTCAATCACGATCACGGCACACACTTCGTCGCTGTCACCAAGGTCTTTATTGCACCGTTGGCCATCTATGCCGGAACGACCAAGTCGCTCTCTGCTTTGTCGGCAAACGGGACCATTGCGATTCCAAATGATCCCGTAAATGCAGGGCGGTCTTTGCTGCTGCTGCAGGCGGCTGGCTTGCTAAAGCTCCGGCCCGTAGCAAGCGGGCAGCCCACAGTGCAGGACGTCGTCGGCAACCCGCGCGGGATCAAAATCCGCGAACTGGAGTCGGCACAAGTGCCGCGTGCTCTGCCTGACGTCAACCTGGCGGTGATCAACACGAACTACGCCTTACCTGCCGGTCTCAACCCGGCGAAGGATGCGCTGTTCCGGGAGTCGCCTGACTCTCCCTATGTCAATGTGCTCGCCGTAAACGCGGGTCATGAGAACGACCCTGCTATCCGTGCTGTTGCCGAAGCCTTGAATAAGCCGGATCTTCGGCAGTTCATCCAGACCAAGTATCAGGGTGCGTTAGTTGCTGCCTTCTAAGGCTTTCACTCAGCATGCGGGATGATGCAGTTGTGCGGTGGGAGGCGTACCTAGCAGCTGTGCGAACCAGGAAGCTCATGTCTCCACAGAGACAAGTCTAGCCAAGCCATTGCGGGTTGTTGATGGTGCCGTCGTAGATGTGCGATGACTTGTACGCTTCGAATTTACCATCGCCACCAACGGCTGCAGTCTTGCGAAGAATTGCGAGCTTTTGTGCTTCTTCCATCGGCTTGAAGTTGCGAGCGACGCCGAGTGCCTGCTCTAAAATCGCCATAGAGTCGCAACCAGTGATCGTCACCGTGACGGGTGTACTCATTGCATAGTGCAGCGCTTCTCCCGCTGAGACAGTGTTGGTCTGCAAGATGAGTCCGTTGCTGAATGATTTCATGCCTAGCACCGCGATGCCGTGCTGACGGGCTACAGGCAGAACCTTCTGCCCGAAGCTGTCGAAGTGATCATCCAGCGCGTTCACAGGCATTTGTACTGTATCGAAGGAGAAGCTGTGTTTTGTCGCAGCCTCGATCATGTTCAGGTGCATCTGTGGGCTTTTGTGCCCGGTAAAGCCGATGTGCCTGATCTTCCCTTGGTCTCGGGCTTCGCGCAAAACATCCACAACGTAGCCTGGCTGGAACGCCTGTTCGCCATCACCCGGGCGGATGACTTCGTGTATCTGAACCAGGTCGATGTGATCGACTTTGAGCCGCTGCAATGACTGTTCCAATTGCTGCCGTGCAGCCGGGCCGGTGCGGCCGTCCAGCTTGGTCATCAAGAAGGCTTTGTCGCGGTATCCGCCCGCGAGCGCTTTCCCCATGCGCTCTTCGCTTACGCCATCGTTGTAGTCCCAGCAGTTATCGAGAAAGTTGATGCCCTCGTCGAGGGCACGGTGAATGATTGCAATTGCATCCTGTTCCGTCACCTTTGCCAGACCAAGATGATATCCCCCGATTCCGAGGATCGAAACCTCTGCGTCAGAGCGGCCCAGCTTGCGCCGCGCAATGCCATTGACCGTAGCCACGGTCTTCAGTGACGGCTCCTTACCCGTCTTCGGCTGCATGCGATCGAGCGTCGCGGCGTGCGCTGCGCTCGCTTTCAGGGTCGCCAAGGCAGCCGCCCCTTGCTTGAGAAAGTTACGACGCTTCATCTGTCCGCTCTCCTTGTGCAATTTTACGTCTGCAGCCATCTCCGCGGAGAGGGGCTACGCAGTCTGAAAACAAGTTCTATTCGAAGTCGGCAGTCCGGCAAGACTAAAGCGCAGCCTGAAGCTGCTCGCAGGCTCGATCAAGGTCATGTGCTTTCTTGCCGAAGCAAAACCGAAGAAGCGTTTCGCCGCCGCCCTGTTGATGAAACGCGGATCCTGCGACCGCGGCTACACCGGTACGCTGCAGTAATGAGCGGGCTTTTTCTCGCGAAGTCGCACCTGGGATGCGGCTAGCATCGGCGAGGATGTAGTAAGCGCCGTCCGGCACGCATGGAGTAAGTCCCGCACTGCCGAGAGCCTTGCAGAGCTGGTCTCGCTTCTGCTGATAGGTTGTTCTTAAATCAGAGTAGAAGTCCGTCTCTTGCAGCTTAAGCAGGCCCGCCGCTGCTCCATATTGCAGCGGAGCCGGAGCGCAGACATAGGTCAAGTCATGAAAGTAGCCGATTGCGGAAAGCCATTGCGGCGCAGCGGCCAGGTAGCCAACACGCCAGCCGGTAATGCTGAAGGTCTTGGAGAGCCCGGAGATGGTGATGGTGCGCTCAGCCATGTTCGGCAAGCTTGCGAGCGAGATGTGTCTTCCGCCATCGTAGAGGAAGTACTCATAGATTTCATCTGCGAAGACAAAGAGGTCATGCTCCACAGCGAGGTCAGCAAGGCCTTGCAGCTCCGAAAGGCGAAATACCTTTCCGGATGGGTTGCCGGGCGTGTTGATGAGGATCGCGCGTGTGCGAGGAGTGATCGCTTTGCGAACCGCCTCAAGGTCAAGCTCCCACTGGGGCGCTTCGAGCGGCAGGATGACGGGTTGTACTCGCAGCGAGAGCAGAGTACTGACGTGATAGCCGTAGAAGGGCTCAAACAAGATCACTTCATCGCCCGCGTTTAGAAGAGCAAGCAAGGATGCATAGAGCGCGCCGGTCGCTCCGTTGGTGACCAGGATCTGAGTCTCCGGATCAACAACAAGCTCGTTGTAGCTTTCGAGTTTGGCGGCGATCGCCTGACGCAGCAGAGCAACACCATCCAGACGCGTATAGATGTTCAGCCCTGCTCGGATAGCATCTATCGCGCCATCTGCGACGACCTCCGGAAGCTCCGTGTCGCAGATGCCCTGAGCGAGATTGATACCGCCCAGGCGATCACACTCGACCGACATGGCCCGGATCTCCGATTGGATGAGAGTCGGTGCGATATCACTAAGGCGCAGGTTCTGACTGGTAAGGTTCAAGGTGCTCCGACTTTGTCCGTGACTGTTGCTTGAACGTACTATATTACTTGCATCGTTCGCGGTGGTTTTCTTGGGCAGCGCGGACATTTCGGCGAGTGTTGCGTCTCGTAGCACTCGATGGTTAGAGAGTTTCAACTCGAGGGATCGAAGGCTGTTACTAGAAGCGTTCATGTGGTTTTTTACGGAAGGAAAATCTCGACGGAGTAGACTCCGAAACTCGGAAGAGCTAGTGGACACCAGCTGCTATGTTCAAGCAATAAGGGCGTATGTAGTACCGTAGCTTTATTGATAGAGCGAGTTGTACTGTGGATCATGGCGCGTAGAATTGATTAAGCAAGGCACTTTGAGCAGTGTCGCCTTGTTGGTTCAGGTAATGAAGCTTTAAACTCGATCTACGCGCAGCCCGCCGGGGTATCGAGGCACGCCTTGATCTCTTCATCTCGCTACTCGATTTAATACTTAGGACGCCACCGATCTTCATGCGCTTTCGCTTTATATTGACGAGCTTGTTGATAGCCATGCTGCTGTCCTTCTCGTCCGTTGCGTCTGCTTGCGAGATGAAATGCAATTTACCCCAGGTGATGCGAAGCTGCCACGAAGCGCAGCCCATGGAAAGCCAGACTATTGCGATGGCTGGTGTGAGCCATCGACACACCTGCGGAAACGACAGAGTCAGAGCTTTTGTGCAGCGCTCTTGTTCGCACCAAGCATGCATGATTCAACCGGCACCCGATGTGCAAAGGAACGAATTTGGTCTTCAGTCCGTTTCAGAGACTGCTGACTCACCTTTTGAAGCCTTTCTCGTTGTGCCAGCGGCCGTCGATGTGTTGATCCCACTTCGAGGCCCCCCGCTCCTTCGAGCAGATACACCTGTTTCTCTCCATACGACGCTTCGCATCTAGCGCACCGACCTCTTATCAGTCGACAGAGGTCTATGTCGCTGGCTGGAGTGCGTCGCTTTGTCTCTCGTTATGAGACCTCTTCGCAGTCGTCACTCCGTGTCCGGCAGAAATCGTTTGCGCCTAACTGCAACACGGAGTTCTTTCCCAATGGCGAATCGCCGATCTTTTCTTCAGAGTGCTCTTGGCGTTGGTGCCGGGCTGTTTGCCAACCGCGCCGTAGCGGAACCGACAGCCACGACCAACAATCCCACCGAACAGGTTGCCGCACGCGGCGGTTATTTCGGCAACAGCAGTGGCTCCCTTTCAAAGGTTGACCACCGGACCGGGGAAGTGATCAACACGCCGGTCATCACGACCGATGTCGGGGATCTGCCGTTCGAGATAGACGGAGATGTAAAAGTTTTTCGACTCACGGCCCACGTCTTCAAGCGCCAGATTGCTCCTAACAAGACGATTGATGTCTGGGGCTTTAATGGCTCGGCACCCGGCCCGACGATTCAGGTCCAGCAGGGTGACAGGGTACGGGTGATTTTCAAGAATGAACTGCCCGAGTCCAGTTCACTCCACTGGCATGGCTTTGAGGACCAGATCGGCTATGACGGAATGCCCGGCATTAGTCAGGAGCCGGTTCGCCCCGGTCAAAGCTTCACTTACAACTTTACTATCAGGCAGGAAGGAACCTTCTTTTACCACTCGCACATGGCGATGCAGGAGTTGGCGGGCATGTTGGGCGCATTCATCATGCACCCGAAGGTTCCTTACAGGCCGTACTGCGAGAAGGATTTTGTTGTTCACCTGCAGGAGTACGCCGTTCTGCCAAACGCAACGACCCCGAACACCATGATGATGGAGTTCAATTGGCTGTTGCTGAATGGTAAGGCTGGCCCTGCATCCACACCGCTGATAGTGCGTCAGGGCGAACGGGTACGCATACGCTTTGTCAATCTCGGAATGGATCACCATCCGATGCACATTCACGGACACACCTTCTATGTCACCGGAACCGAAGGCGGACGCATTCCAGAGACGGCATGGTGGCCGGGTAATACCGTGTTGGTCGGTGTCGCCCAGAGCCGCACGATAGAGTTCGTTTCGGACAATCCTGGCGACTGGATGTTGCACTGCCATTTGCCGCACCACATGATGAACCAGATGGCCCCCCAAGCCGGACCGATGACCCGAATGGCAGGTTTTCCTGGCGGCAAAGGTCTTCGAGGTGACGACAGCCACGGTCATACTACGTCGCGTGGAGAGGACGGAGATGCCATGCAGAGCATGGCGGCGGGCGACATGAAGGGCATGGACATGGGCGGTATGCACAGCATGCAAAGGTCGCATGCCCATACATTAAACGCTTCAGGTGACCCGACGATCCCAAACGCCGCACTCGGCGCTGGAGAGCAGGCGACCGCGCCCAGTGGACCACTGGCGAATACTCAGCTGGATGCCGGCATGATGGGCGTTATGAAAGAGCAGATAAAGGACGGACCGCCGACGTTGAGTGCGGAGCAGCAGCGTGACCTCAATGCCTTCGACATGAGCGACCATAGCATGTTGCAGCAAGAGATCGAGACTTCTCCCGACGCTAACAACGTGCCTAACTTTCCGCAGGACGCTTACATGGAAGGTCCGATGATGAACATGGACAAGCTGGTGGAGAAGCCGGAGAATCTTGGGCTACGCCCCGACTGGAGCCGGTTCATGCAGGGCATGATGACCTTTATTCGCGTTCTGCCACCCGAGCAGTACGACCGGGTCGTCACGGCGATGCGCGATGCCAAGCGGCCTCATGATCCGTACGACTCCCTTTACAAGATACCGAGCGAAGGCGCTCGCGGCTAGAAGAACAGCAGACGCGCGGGTGCTTCGCCTGGAACCTAAGCAGGTGAGCGTCTCCGCAGCAGAACAGAACTCCAGGAGCAGAGATGAACTTTCGACACGTGGCGATTGGCCTCAGCCTTGGCATCGCCGCCTGCACTTTGCAGGCACAGCAATCGATGCCCGACATGCCAGGGATGCCAGGCATGAAGATGGATCCTGTCCAGCCAAAGCCTCGACAGCAGGCCCCACCCGCAGTTCCGAAATCGATCCAGATGGAAGAGTCAAACGGCCCCACTGGCAAGAAGATGAAGGTGGAAGGGCACGAGGCTGGTAACGCGAAGGCTAAAGCGGCAGCAGCCAGTGTGGAGGGCTCGATTCAGCAGCAAACAGATCAGCCGCAAAGCAAACCTGGCGAAGAAAGCGATGCCAGCTCGCTCAAGCTGCCCATTCAGGAGCTCCAAGAACCGGAGGCGGTCGGGTTTCAAACGGGGGCGGACCTTCCGGCGCCAGAACTCCTGCGAGATGTCGTAAGCCAACAGCCGATGACAATCGAAAGCTTTCTTGAGTTGGCGGACAGGACAAATCCGACACTGGCTCAGGCCGAGCGAAATGTTGATCGCTCGAAACAGCAAGCCCGGCAGATTGGTTTGCCACCTGACCCAATCTTTGGGTATTCGGGCGACCATATTCGTGGTGGGCAATACGGCGGTGGTGAGGAGGGCGCATTCTTCTCTCAGGAGCTTGTTCTGGGCCGTAAGCTGGCTCTCCGGCGTGATATCTACCGCGCCGAGGGCTACTCAAACGAGCTGGCTGCTGACATCCAGCGAGCGCGGATCCACAACGATGTGAGTCGCGCTTTCTTTGACACGCTAGCTGCGCAGCAGATGGTGATCGAGTATGACCGTCTGCTGAAGGTCGCGCTTGATGGAGACACGAACTCTCATGAGTTGGGACGTATTGGCCAGTCTGATGCCTCCGACGTTCTCAATGCCGAGATTGCGGCAGAGCAGGCCAAAGTAGAGTTCGTCAACGCACAGCGCATGTTTCTGGCCGCGTTCAGCCAGCTTGCGACCTTTGCCGGTCAGACCTCGCTTGCTCCGCACCCGCTTACGGGAGGATTAGTCGATCCTCCCGAGTTGGACGCTGAGCGCATGGTCGTCGTGGATATGCAGGAAAGTCCTGCGGTCAGGCAGGCCCAGGCAAACGTGGCGCTTGCTGAAGCTCGCGTGAGATCAGCCCAGCGAGAGAAGGTTCCTAATCTGAATCTGAAAGCGGGCGAGTGGTACTCCGGGGAACGTCTTGGTGCGACAAACGTCAAAGCGGGTCCGGAAAGCTTCGTCGAAGCGGGCGTTCAACTTCCTCTCTGGAATCGGAACCAAGGCAACATCGAAGCCTCCAAAGTAGAGCTTGAGCGCGCCCGAAAAGATGTAGACCGCACTCAGCTGTATACGCGCAACCGGGCCGAGCCTTATGCGCAGCAGTACCAAACGGCTCGATACACGGCCGAGAAATATCGGACTGAGATGCTGCCGAGGGCGCGGCGGGCGTACCAGCTAGAGGTTACGAAGTATCAGCAGATGGGTCAGTCCTACCCTCACGTCCTTACTGCACAGCGCATGCTGTTTACGCTTCAGTTGAGCTATATTCAGGCGCTCAATGAGGAGTGGCGGGCTGCGATCGCGCTGCAGAACTTCACGCTGATGAACGCACTCGACGAGCCGATGAGCGTCGGTCAGGATGCCACGACGATCAATCTCCCAACTGCACCCGGAGGCGGCAATTAGTGCTCTCGCAACCCTCCCCCATGGACACAGGGCTCATCGAGTGCTGTGCTCGCCATATACTCGGCGCAGGGGTGTGTCAGCAGCTCGGTCATGAACAGAAGCTGAGGGGACGGAGTAAACAGGCGATGGGAGTTCGCGAAAGACAGGTGCGTGATAAAGAATTGTTTCGCAGCAGGATCCTGGATGCTGCGCGGGAACTGATACGGGAACACGGGTATGAGAAGCTGACGATCCGAAAGATCGCAGACCGCATCGAGTATTCCCCGATGTCTCTTTACAACCACTTTGCGGATAAAGATGACATCTTAGTAGCATTGGCGCGGGAAGGCTTCGCCAAGATCGGGAAGGCACTTCCGAAGCCTGGCAGCGGCGAGCCGTTAGCAGTGCTGCGAAAAGCGATGTTGCAGTACGTAGACTTTGGGCTGAAGCATCCGGACGAGTATGAGCTGGTGTTCATGACTCGCCGATCTTTGGAGAAGAGCGCGAGTTCGAAGATATCTAACGAAGCGAATATTCCTGACGATGCTGGAGGACAGAACGCGTTCCGGCGCATGCTGGAGTACGTTGACGCCGCGATCGCGGCGGGACTGGTGTCAGGACAGCGCTTTGAGCTTGCAAAGGTTCTTTGGGCAGGGATTCACGGTTGCGTCTCGCTTCAGATTACGCAGTTACGGTTTCCCTTCGGTCCGCCGAAAGTCTTTGCGGAAGCCGTGGTGGATACGCTTATTGCCGGCATTCGTGTTTGAACGAGTATCTCTCTCCGCGTCATCGAGCATACCGGGTACTTAGCAGGTAACTCGATGCGAGCTATTGAGTTCGGCACGCATGATTACGCCTATCGACGCACACCGGAGAGCTTCCGCTACCCTGATGGGAGCCGTGCTGATGACGAAACAACTTCTCGGTACCAAGGGAGTTCTCAATCACGAGTAGCGAGGCCGAGCTGCAAGACAGCTGCTCGGCCTTGCACATCGAAGCGCAGAGCTAGACAACATCGACGGAACCGCCGTCGATCGTGATATTGGTGCTGGTTAGATAGGACGCCGCCGGGGAGACCAGGAAGCCAATGAGCGAGGCGATCTCTTCTGGCTCGGCCATGCGGCCAATCGGCAAGCCACCGAACTTCGCCGCGAGATCCATGAAGACCTCGTTGGCGCTTGCGCCGGAGCCGCCCGCAAACTGCTTAAGTAGTTGAACCATGCCCGTTGTCGCAGTGGCGCCAGGGGAGACGGTCAGGACCCGCACGCCTTTACTGGCGACTTCATTCGCCAAGGCCTTGCTGTAGGAGTTCAACGCCGCCTTCGATGCTGCGTAGGCCATGTTGATCGGCCAAAGCGGAACCCTGCCAGAGACGCTGGAGATGTGGATGACAACGCCCGCTCGCTTCTCAAGCATGCTGGGCAGCAGTTCACGGTCCAGACGAACGGTAGCGAGGAGGTTGAGCTGCAGCTCGTGTTCCCAATGCTCATCGGTAAGTGCAGTGAAGCCCCCTCCTGGCGAAGTCAGTCCGCCAACGTTGTCGATGAGGATGTCGACAGCACCGAACGTCTCCTTAACCTCCTTTGCGACAGCCTTCGTACCCTCCAACGTTGCCAGATCGGCCGCGATGAAGTGATATGCCGGGTCTCGGTCAGTGGGCCGGGTTCGTGCTGTGATGATCACCTTAGCGCCGGCTTGAGACAAGCGGTCTGCGACCGCTTTGCCGATACCTTTCGAGCCGCCAGTGACCAACGCAATCTTGCCTTCAAGACTTACCTCCTGTGTTATCGATTCAGACATCGCTCTCGTTCTCCTTATTGAAGTGACTGTTTTAGAATGAGGCGCACAAAGGATGCGCTTCGCCGGTTCTGATCGGATGCTAGGAGCACATGATCAGCGTGAAAGCTGCTTGAGGACGTACTGCGCCATCCTCTGAATTTTCTGGGGCTCTCGGTTTAGGATAAAGGACTCATGCCAGCCCGTATAGGCACTTAGCAAGTAATCGGTGAGCAGTTCGGGATCTTCCTTCCGGATCTCGCCCATCTTCATGGCACGGGTAAGAAGCGAGCAGAGAAAGCGATACATAGTTTCGCCATCGTCCTTCAGAATCGCTTTCACGCGTGTATCTTCGGTCGCTACTTCAAAGGCTGCCTTGATCGCCAGACAGCTATGTTCCCCTGTGGTGATGTTGGTCACCGCGTCGTTGATGAATATCTTGATGGTTGCGAGCGGCGACTCGGAGCTTGACATATGCTGAGCGATGTATTCTTTGCGGTCGTCTGTGTAACGTCGCACGCACCGGACGAAGAGTTCCTGCTTATCTCCAATGGTGTTATACAAGCTGCTGGGATTAATCTGCATGGCTTCGGTAAGATCACGAAGCGACGCGCCTTTGTAGCCCTTTTCCCAAAAGACCTCCATGGCGCGCCGTATAGCCACTTCTTCATCGAATTCGACCGTCCGTGCCATCCTAGCTCGATACTAAAACAAGCATTCCAGAAAGTCGAGAGGCGATTGATCTCGGAACGTTGTTCTGGGCGATGTGTGACGGCAAGGGCTTCAGAGAAAACCGACGAGGTGCACTTCCGGGGCCAGGCTCCGCGACTCGACGCTATGTCGATGTATGACAGTGTGTCTGGTAGCTCGCACCTCCGCGCAGTAATGAAAGATAGGACTCTGCTGCGACCTCTCTAGCGCCGGCCCGTGACCACAAGCAGCGGATCACTTTGGGAGCCGTCCCGCAACACTTGCGCGCTGATTTCTTGAAAGCCAGCTCGCTCAAAGTAGAGGCGTACCAGAGCGGCATGTCCATCGGCGTCGAGTGCCCGCCAGATCGCCACTGCCTTTGTCGGGAAGCAGCGGTTGGAAAAGCTAACGCTAAAAAACGCACCCGGTCGCAGGATCCGCAGAACCTCTGCGAATACCTCCAAAGGACGCTGCAGGTACTGAACGCCGACGCAGCACAGAGCGCCATCGCAACTTTGGGCCTCGAGCGGCAGGGCAGGGGTGCGGTTCAGGTCCTGCACAAAGTGCCGACTCAGCCGGGGGTTTGCCCTGAGCTCCTCGGCGTTCATGCCTTGGCCGATCACCTCCGTGAAGGCCATCTCTGGCGGCAGGTGGCTAACCCAACTCGACAT
The DNA here is from genome assembly GCA_964235665.1 of uncultured Acidobacteriaceae bacterium. Classification (GTDB taxonomy): domain Bacteria; phylum Acidobacteriota; class Terriglobia; order Terriglobales; family Acidobacteriaceae; genus Edaphobacter. The sequence goes on along the minus strand of CAXSAY010000002.1, from coordinate 464,072 downwards.
GAGATCCAGCAGAACGCCGCCGGCCGGCAGGGTTGTACGATAATAGGTGGTGAGCGCGCGTACTGCCGCTTCATCGATGTGGGTCAACAGCCGGGCTGGCGTGTAAAAGCCCGCGTCGTCACTTCCGTCCTCTTTGAGGAAGGCGCCAGCGGGTAGCTCAGGCAGATGGCTCATTGCTGGTGTTTGCTCTTTTGTATCCTTCATACGCCACCTCTCAAGTACTCAAGTATGTTCCTCGAGGAGGAGTCATAGAGCCTTCGGTTTGACCTCACGCCTTTCTACCGCAGTAAGCTTTGCGACGAGTTAATGAAGAGCACTTCATGGCAGCGGCGCGGTGAGTAGGGTTTCAGGTGGGACGACACCGCAGGCACATTCGCGCGATTGCATTCGACCTGCTCGACGTCATCGACGAGCATCTGTGGCTAGGCTTGGCGCTCACAAGTGCTCCGGTGCTGTCGTTGCTGCTCGCTAAGGCGTGTATCAGAACGAACTGGCTCCTCCAATGTCTGCAACTCGTTAGAACTGCATATTGGTTAGATCCTCAATCATCCCCGGACCATTTGGCTCCCACTGCAACGCCGTACGGGTCCACTCGCTGGACACAGGCACGTCGAGCGCGGCAAAGTGTCCGAAAGCACCGAAGTGCTCGGCCGCCTTCTCTGAAGCGATCGAGATAACAGGGACTTTGAGCCCCTTACCTATTGCTTCAGCGATGTCACGGAGTGACACGCCCTTCTCCTCTACCGCGTGGTAGGTCGTTGTACCCGGACCAGCCTTTTCGAGCGCGAGCCGATACAGGTGCGCTACATCGTTCAGCGCGCCGGCCGCCCATCGATTTGCGCCGTCTCCGACATATGCGGAGACGCCTTTGTCTCGGGCGATCTGAATGAGGTACGTCACCAACCCTTGCTTGCGAGTGTCATGCACCTGCGGCAGCCGCACGATGGCAACATGCACGCCCTTCTCCGCTACCGCTTGCGCTGCCTGCTCGGGCCGTCGCGGAATCATCGGAATGAGCATGGAAGCATCCGTTTCTTTTCGAACCTGACCGGGGGCGCCGCTGACCCCCAGGACTCCTGAGGTGACCACCAGCAACTTGCCCGGTTCCAACGCAGACCCCAGTGTCTCAATGGCATTGATCTCGTCTTGTGAACTCTGAGCGAACTTCGAAAAATCATGATTGAAGGCAAGGTTCACGACTGCGTCCATGCCCGTCGCTCCGTTGCGCAAGCTATTCATATCGGTGATGTCACCCCGATGTACTTCCGCACCCACGGCCTTTAGCTGTTCAGCACCTTCATTGCTGCGCGCTAACCCGCGCACGTGATGTCCTGCCTCGAGAAGCTCCTTCACCAGTTCCGACCCAATAAAGCCCGTTGATCCTGTCACAAATACACGCATCACCGTCTCCTCTGCTTGTAGAGGCACAATCCGCGTTGTGCCGGGTGAACATCGGCATCTCCGCCTAGCAGCAAGCGGAGACAGTCTCCGTAAAGTAGATTACCGGAGTCCATCTCCGGTTGCATATACTTTTGCAATCGCCCGTATGCCGAAGATGAAGCCAAGTCTCCCTCTGCCTGAACGGAAGATCCGTGCGGACGCACAGCGCAATCGCGAACGCATCCTCGAGATTGCAAAGAAGGCGTTCACCCTGCATGGCGCAGCCGCCAGCCTGGATGATATTGCTCGTCAGGCCGGCATCGGTCCCGGGACCCTCTACCGCCACTTTCCAACGCGGGATGTTTTGATTGAAGCAGTCTATCGCGGCGAGGTCGAGAAGCTTGCAGGTGCTGCGCAACGCTTCGCTGAAACGCTGTCGCCACTGGGAGCTCTCCGCGCCTGGATGCTTCTTTTCATTGATCATGTCTCCGAAAAGAAGCTCATCATCCCCGCGATGGAGACAATTCCTGGCGGGTCGATGCGCCTGGTCGAGGGCTCACGCAGTCTCATCCACACAGCGTTTGTACGATCGGTCGAACGCGGCATTACCAGCGGGGACCTCCGCGCCGACTTGCATCCGGATGATTTCGTTCGGGCGCTGGTTGGAGTGTTTTATACAACAGCTCTTCCGGCTTGGGAAGAGAGTGCTCGCCGCATCGTTGACATTTTGATCGACGGTTCACGCGCGACGGCTCCAGGCTCTGCATCTGTGTCGCGCAACCGGAGGGGATCTGCTCGCGGAGAAACTTAGCGGTCCTAGTCCGCGCGTGGCTACCTCGAGGCCGGTGCACTAGCCGAGTTCCTCCGCCTTCAGCAATGTCAATCGTTGGGCCGCGGTCATCCTTCCATCCAGAACTACCTGACCTCTCCCTCATTCGCTGGAAGGTGGGCTAGGGCATCCTGAGCAGAAAGCCTATCTCCATGCGAGTGACTGATCTTCTCGAAGATGATCGTACGGCGCTGCCCGAGAATGAAGGTAGAGGGGTACGCCGTCTCATGTGGGGCATCCCAGCGAAGACCGTACAGGTTTGTCACCTTGTAGTCAGGATCAGTAACTAAGACGACATTGGACGGCAGGTTCGCTTCTTTTGCTAGAAACTCTCTGGCTCGTTGATCAAGCTCGGCTGGTGGCCCCGGGTAGACCAGCAGGATGCGCGCATGCTTTGCCTCGAAGGCTTTTGCGAGTTCCACAAATTCGTGCACCTGCTTCTGGCAGTAAGGACATTGGTATCCGGGATACCCACGCAGGAAGATCAGCACCATCGCCGGCGTGGTGTCCTGCTTTGACAACTGGACGGGAGCACCCGTTGGTTCAAATAGGGAGAAGTCCGGTGCTTGTGTACCGACGACTGGAGTTTGTGCCGCTAACAAGCTTGAAAGTGACAAGGCTGCGGACGTACACACCCCCACCGCGACTCTCTTGAAAGTGTGAAGTATGCTGATGGACACAGTGATCCTTTCGTATTCATTCGTGAGAGGAGACTCCGCGGAAAAAGTAACAAGGTAGGTTGAAGATAGGTACCTAGACTTACTTTGTTCCTTTTTTGCTGTGCCAACGTCTCAGCAATAGCCTGATTGGCTGTCCTGCACTGTCGTCACGCGTACCCGAGGAACACGTCATGAAATGACCAACGGAGAGAGTATGAGTACGCCGATTGAGGACTATGCGTTTCTATCGAACTGTCGTTCTGCAGCGCTCGTAAGCCGCCTCGGCAGCATAGACTGGCTTTGCTTTCCGCGCTTCGATTCACCGGCGATGTTTGGACGGCTTTTAGATGATCGTGCTGGCCATTGGTCGATTGCAGTCGATGGCTGTACCTCGAGCACGCGACGTTATGCGGAATCGTCCTTAGTGCTGGAGAGCACCTTTACGGCAGATACTGGAACTTGCGTATTGACCGACGCGCTTGCCTTTGCCGAGGGAAAGCGCAAGCACGAGCTGGGCGAGAACTCTCCAGCGTTGCTCCTGCGGCATGTCGCCTGTACTCAGGGCGAGGTTACCCTGCGGATAGAGTTGGCGGCGCGCCTGGAGTATGGTCTGGTGGAACCGCTGCTGCTGCAGGTCGACGGTGGCGTGCTCGGTCGCGGCGGGGCTTCGTTGTTTGTCTTTTCTTCCAGCCTGCCCATGCGATTGGATGACAACACGGCTTCTGCGAGCGTCAGGATAGCTGAAGGCGAGAGCATTGCCTTTAGCCTGCAACATGCACTTACGACGGAGTCGACGCCCGCACCGTATACACACCATCAGATTGTGGAACGGTTGCGAGAGACCTCGAAGACATGGCGAAGTTGGTCGGAGATTCACCAGCATTACAAAGGTCCCTGGCGCGATCTGGTAGCGCACAGTGGGCGCGTTCTTCAGGGCTTGATGTTTCAACCTACCGGGGCCATCGTTGCAGCACCAACGACCTCGTTGCCTGAGGTCAGTGGCGGTGATCGTAATTGGGATTATCGTTACACGTGGATTCGCGATGCTTCCCTGACTATGGAAGCGTTGTGGACTGCCGCCTGTCCCTTTGAATCGACGCGCTTCTTTCAGTACCTGGCGAACGCGGCATCAGCTCAGGTGTCTCGCAGCTCCGAGCTGCAAATTATGTTCGGCATTGGTGGAGAACACGATCTTACCGAGCGAACGCTTCCGCATCTCGCGGGCTGGAACAATAGCCGGCCCGTTCGCATCGGCAATGGAGCATGGACTCAGCGCCAATTGGATGTGTATGGCGAGTTGCTCCGATCTGCAGACGTACTTTCAGATCAGCTTGGGAACATGGATACATCTACCCGGACGTTTCTCGTCGCCGTTGCGGACGCTGCTGCAACAGTGTGGCAGCAGCTTGATCAGGGCATCTGGGAGGCACGAAGCGAACCGAAGCATTTCGTGCATTCGAAGTTGATGTGCTGGGTGGCCCTTGATAGCGCTATTCGCATCGCAGCACTCCTGCAAGCCGAGCACCGTGTTGCCGCATGGCGAGACGAACGAGAGAAGATCCGTCAGGCGATTCTTGAGCAAGGGTGGAGTGATCACGCTCAGGCGTTTACGCAAGCGTTTGGCTCGCAGGAATTGGACGCCTCCTGCCTTCTTCTATCCATTGTAGGTTTCCTGCCGGGAGATCATCCGCGCGTCCTCAGTACGATAGATGCCATTGCCACCAGACTGACAGACGATCGCGGTCTGGTATACCGGTATCGCGCCACAGATGGCTTGGAAGGTAAGGAAGGAACATTTCTCCTCTGTACCTTCTGGCTGGCGCAGGCGCAGGCGTTAGCCGGTCGGGTAGGGGAAGCGACGTCGACGTTCGAACGAGCGATCCAGTTCGCCAATGATCTGACATTGCTGTCAGAAGAAGTTGATCCGGTCACCGGGGGATTACTAGGGAATTTCCCACAAGCGTTCAGCCACGTAGGTCTAATTAATGCTGCTTACACGATCTCCCAAGCCCTGGATCGCGAGCCACAGCTCTTTCACTCGCTGCTTGAAATCGAATGATTGGCGAGTTTAGCTCTTTCTGACTGATCCCGAGAACGCGAACTAAGATGCGCTTGATTTGTGGTCAGACGGTGATACGTGGAGCGGCAGTTTGGAGAGAAGCATGTCTCATGATCGAAGTACGAAACGGATTGCTACTTCAGATGGACAAATCATCCTAACAACTGAGCGAGACTTCTTCGCCTATGAAATTTGGCGCTACGCTCCCGCTAGACGAGCCGGTGACTACGTGTACGTCTCCGGGATAGTTGTTGCGAGATCGCCACACCAATAACCATCGCCCGAGGCGTTCAAGGAGGTTCTACGACAGACGTTTCAAGAGTTAGGGCGTCAGCTGCAGGTTTATGGCAGCACCCTCACTGACATCGTGGCTTTCAGTACTTTTCTTGACTGGTCGGCACCTGAATTTGGCGGCAATTCTCGAGCTCAGGCCTAGGCCTTCCAGGCTGTGAAGGATGAATTTATCTCTCCTCCACATCCGACCTGGACGGCAGTTGGAACGACGGGGTTTGTTCGAGAAGACGGTATCCTGGAAATCCAGGTTACGGCGTTTTCTCCACTATCTGAGAACGATACACGTTCCAAATAGATGCTTCATACTACTTAGAAAGTTCCGCATAGATTTAGCTCATGCGCGAGCATCCTACTTCAGACACTTAGTTCAGATTGTTCTAGGCGGCTTACTTTTGTTGCGTGTTCATTTGTTCGATAACCCGCTTCAGGTCGTCTAACTGCCGTCCGGCATCAGCAAGCTTTCCTTCAGCTGTCAAGCGCTCATACGCGGAGAAGTCTTTCGCAGCCTCTCCAATCAGTGCGTGAACATCATGCGTTTGTGGAGCGTCATGCGGTGTGGTGTTACTCAGCGTAGCGTCATTGTTGTTCAGCGACGAGGTCGATCCACCAAACAGAGAAGTGAGCGCCGCTTCAAAGGTTGGTCCGTACGCCAGACGGTCCTGCAAGGCGAGGACAACCAGGCGTAACTCTGGCATCGGGCTTTCCTGCGCCTGCAGATAGATGGGTTCCGCGTACAGCAGAGCGCGTCCTGAAGGAATCACCAGCAGGCTGCCACGTCTTACATGCGAGCCTTGCTGGTTCCACAAGGTGAGCTGGCCCGAGATCTGCGCATTTTGATCGATGCGGGACTCGATTTGTTGCGGTCCATCAACCAGCTTGGTTTTCGGAAAATCGTACACCACAGCGGATCCGTACTTAGGACCATCCGATCGTCCTGCAAGCCAGCCGATCAGATTGTTTCGATTAGCTGGGGTAAAGGGAAGGATCTCAATGAATTCAGCTTCACTCTCACCGGGCAGCTTCATCAAAACGAAATTAGGCTGCATTGGTTGCTTCGTTTGCTCGCCGTTAGCGCCCGTTCCGACCTCAGTCGCCACTGTCCACAGATCCTCACGGTTGAAGAAGACTGCCGGATCCGTCATGTGGTAGAGACCGTAGACTTCCGACTGTAGCTTGAAAAGGAGCTCTGGATAGCGAATGTGCTTCCGCAGATCCTCGGGCATTGCGGCAGCGTCTCGAAACAATGTTGGGAAGATACGTTGATACGCTGCAAGGATTGGATCGGTACGATCAAAAACATAAAAGGTGGTCGTTCCGTCGTACGCATCGATGACGACCTTAACGCTGTTCCTCATGTAATTAACTGCTTGATCGTTTAAGGAGTAGTGACTTGAATATGGATAGGTATCGGAGGTAGTGAAGGCATCGATCATCCAAGAGAGTCTGCCGTTATCGCCTACGACGATGTAAGGGTCGAGGTCATACGTCAGGAAGGGAGCAAGTGTCTCTACGCGGTCTCGCACATTGCGACGCATCAGCAGACGGCTGTCGGGGGAGACATCGTCGCTGAAAGGAAGTTTTCCTATGTCACCACGGTCAAATGCCAAACCAACACGGCGCAGAAAGCCTCCAAGAGCGATACCGCCTGTTCCCTGGTAGGAGGTAACGCTGTTGGTTTGGCCCTGGGGATAATCGAATTCCTGCTGCCGCGTTTTGACATAAACATCCGTGTCAGTCAGCTCGCCGAAGTAAATTTCGGGGCGAGCGACACTAAGTGTCTTGGCTGCGCTTTGTACGGGCATATTACTGAGCAGAAGAGTGGGTAGGCCTTCCGCCGTGAATCCATTCACCGGATTCATGGTTATGCCATAGCCATGGGTGTACACGAGCTTCTCGTTGATCCAATTACGGCTGCTCTCCGGTAGCTTTTCTATGTTCAGCTCTCGCGTTGCGAGCATGACCTCCCGTAGAGTCCCGTCAAGGTTGTATCTATCAATATCAATGTCTGGAAAATCATAGTAGGTGCGGATCTCTTGAACCTGACGGAGCGCATCCTGCAAGGCATGCCAATCCCAGAGGCGAATATTCTGCAGCGTCGCTTGGTTCTTCGTGGGGTCCGTCGCCTCTACTGAGGTCTCTGCCGGAAACTCACGTTGCTGAAACAGATCAAGGCCAAAAGCTTTACGGGTCAGGTCGATGTTATGCCGAATGAATGGCTGCTCCCGCACTAACTCGTTCGGCTTAACGATGAAGTTGCCGACATACCACCCGGCCACTTGCACGAGAACGAAACAAATAGCAGCCGGCAGGATCGCACCAATAAGAGATCGCGTACCACTCTTTCGGAACGCAGCGACAGCAGCCAGCACAGATCCTATGAGGAGCGCCGCACAGAGCAGAAGGAGACCTGGAAGGATGACGTGAGCTTCGGTGTAGGTGACCCCGTCGAAGATGGTGTGGTGATCCAGCAAGCGATCAAATCTGCCTAGATAGACCTTGCCTGAAAGCACGACCAGCAGCAGAGAGAGCGCTAGTGAAAGGCCACGCCATGGCGACCGGAGCCTGGCATCCGAAAGCTTGTGGAGGGCGCGCGATCCTCCCGTGAGAAAGAGGAAGAATGCTGAGAGAGCACAGACGATCACTACAAGTGTCAGCAGCCAGTCCACAACCAAGTTGAGAGCTGGCAGAGTGAAGAGAAAAAAGGACAATGGTTTGCCAAAGATCGGATCGCTCAGGCTACTATTCCCACGGCTGCCATACCAAAATAAAGCAAGCGTCGACCAGTCGGCACTGATTGCAGCGCCTGTGAACCCGCTTATGACTAACGACCCAACTAAAGCAATGCGGCCCAGGGTGGGTTGCGCGGAGAAGGAGACGGGCTGTCCTCCGATAACCATCCTGTATTCGCTAAGAAGATCGTCCTGATAGGTGTGTTCGAGCGCGACGAAGGCGCCGTATAACAGCAAAAAGGTCGCGATCGCGAATAAGGTGAAGACAACCCACTCAAGTTTCCATGATGTCCAGAAGACGCTTCCGTATCCAAGCGACTGAAACCAGAGCAGGTCTACCCAGTACGACACGGCAGTTCTGGTTCCGAACAGCAGCGCCAGAACGATTCCTATCAGAGCGAAGAGCGCCTTCTTACGTCGCGAAACTCCGCGTGGGATTTCGTCTCCGAGATACTTCGGCAGGTCACGATCGTCTCTTCGCCAGTCATCCATAGCTGCAGAGTTTACAGGCTTTATCGCAGCCGTAGCCGGGGCGACTCTATCTCCATTCCGCGTCGTCGAAGTATCAGCTCGTTACGACTGGATCGCCTCCTGGTTCACCTTGCCCTGCGCAGTACAGATCACACGCGACACCTACTTCGCCGCAGATTCCAAAATAGACGACGCTGCATTCAGAGCCGCGGTAAGGGCCCCGAGCTGCGCCGCAGTTCGTGCCGCGTCTGCGGCCTCGATGCCCTCGGTGACACCTGGGATGACTACTGCGGCATAGCCGGTGAACTCACCGGGTGCATAAATGGTGTGCTTGTACCACGGGCGCTGCGGAAGCCCGGCAGGATTCAACAGAGCTGTCTCCGCGGCACGGAGTGCCTGATTCAAGCCGGCAGGATTGCCTGAACCACTTTGCGCCTGTACCTGGCGAGAATGGATGGTCGTTCCGGCGGCGGCGAAGCGACGAGCGGCGGACTCGGCAGCGGAGAAGTCGAGCTTTAGCGAAGCTGATGCCGCTTCGCGTTTCGCAGCTTCAAGGTAGGAGGCAATCTCCGCACCGTAGCTGACATCGTCGTACGGCAGAACGTCCGTGCTCGCCATATGCAGGATTTCAAGGCCGAACACACGAGCCTGCTGCTGTTCATAGACGAACGTAGGATCGGCATTCTTCGTGAACCACGCATAATTGTCGAAGGCGGAGTGGTAAACGCCGTACGGACCATCCGAGCCGATGTCGGTCGATGGCACCCCGAGGTGTTGAAGGAACGGGGTGTAGTCCGACCCCGAGCCGAGATCGCCAACGCGAATCGCCTGTGTTGCATGAGGTGAGTTAGACGACGCGTTGAAGGGGTTCTCGGTGCGGCGACGACGCGGCTTCTCCGCCTGCGACGTCTGCCAATGGTCGTAGACCGTGCCACCCTGTGGGCTGGGAACATTTCGGGTGACGTCGCGGACGAAGTCTTTGAGGGAAGGAACTGCGGATGCGTTGAAATCCGGGCCAGAGACGGCAACGTCGGTGTTGAAGTAGGCCACGGCATGAGCAAGCTGATCCGCGTGTTCCTCAGCCCATTCGGTAGACCCGATGAGGCCTTCCTCCTCCGCATCCCAGGAGCCCAGCACGATCGTGCGCTTGGGCTTCCAGCCCTGCTTCAGCAACTCACCAAATCCATGCGCTGTTTCAAGCATGGCAGCGGTTCCGGAGTTTGGATCGACCGCTCCAAAGACCCACGCATCGCGATGGTTCCCGGCCACGACCCAGTTATCCTTCTCCGTCGGATCTGTGCCTGGAATGATTCCGATCACGTCCCAGATAGTGCGGAGCTTGGTGTCTTGAACGAGAGCCATATGCGCCGTCACGCCAGTGCCCCCGAGGTGATAGGTAAATGGAAGGCCGCCTTGCCACTCATGCGGGACGGCAGCCCCAGCGAGTGCGCGCAGGATGGGCGCGGCATCTTTATACGACAGTGGATTTGCGGGGATGGACGGCTCATCCCCACCGGGGAGCTGGCGAGTTTGCGCTTCCGTGAGGCGCTTCGAGTCAGGAAGATCGAGGGTCGAAGCGATCCCTGGGGTCTCGGGGTCGCCGGGGTAGATGGGGAGGAACTGCGTGGAGCCGCGTTGGACGGCTGACTCCGGACGCATCGGCCCGGCCGGATACATGTCGCCCTGGTCGTAGCCGTCATCTGCCGGATCGGAGTAGATGAGTACACCGATCGCGCCGCGCTGCTGGGCGATGTAGACCTTGACGCCGCGGAAGTTGCCGCCATAGCGGACGAGAACGATCTTGCCCTTCACAGAAATTCCCAACTTCGCGAGTTGATCGAAGTCTTCCCGTGTTCCGTAGTTCGCGTAGACCACCTCTCCGGTCACATCGCCAGACGGGCTTGAGCCATTGAAGGCAGGGAGGATGTTGGGATTGTTCTGAAAGGGATCACCCCCATGATCCGAGGGATCAACGTGCTCGGCGGTCGGACCGGACATGAGTAGACGGTGCTGCGCATCGAACGCTTCAATCTTGATGCTGACTGGTTTGTTGAGCAGGACCTTGTAGGGCGTGATGGTCGTTTCCATGCCAGCCGCTTTGAATTTGGCGGCGACGTACTCTGCGGTCTTGTAGTCCTCTGGGGAGCTCGCCCAATGAGGCTCAGCGGTGAGGACTTTGAGGTGCTGACCGGCGAGTTGGGCGTCAGGGACTTTCAGGAAGGCTGCATCCCATCTCAGCTGAGCCTCGGGTGAGCGAAAGCCGAAGATGCCGGAAGGTGTGGGAGCGGCAACTTGCGCAAAGGTCGGCGCGGAAAGCGCGACGAGGGTGGCAGCGACAACAAGGCGAGACATCGGCAATCGAGAGATCTCCAGGTATGGATTGTGGATGATTGGAAGCGAACTGCAGGAAGGAGCGCTTCTGTGATGGCGATCGAAGCGTGATGACGCGAGCAGTCGGGAAGACTCGTAAGCTAGACGGGCTGTGTGCAGAACTTGCAACGCGTTGCCGCGAGCGGAACCTCTGAGAGGCACTGCGGGCAGGACTTGGTGGTCACCGTTGCCGGGCCAGTCAGCCTAGCAAGCAGCTTCTGCATGGGAAGAACGATGAAGAAGTAGACAACGAACGCGATAAGCAGGAAGGAGATCACGGAGTTCAGGAAGTCGCCGTACTTGATGACACCGCCGTGAACGCTCAAGGTGAGCGCCGAAAAATCCGGCTTGCCGACAACCGCAGAGATCAGCGGATTGAAGATGTTGGTGACAAGCGAGTTCGTGATGGCGGAGAACGCAGCTCCGATGATGACCGCAACGGCGAGATCAACCACATTGCCGCGCAGGATGAAGTCACGAAAACCTTTGAACATGGTCGCCCCTGAAAGAGTGAAGTTGTACTAAGTTGGGGAAGTCTACCACTCTGACCGGTCGCGACGGCAAGAAAGAGGCGCACCTCTCAATGGGTGCCAGACAGCCACGCTGCATATGGGTAGAGCCAGAAGAACGCAATCATGCTCAAGATCATGAGGTCGGTGTAGAGGCAGAGAACCACCCCTCCGTGATACCAACTCCAGCGGCGACGCATATTACGTGCAGTGTCTAGCGTGCCAAGGCCGGCTAGAAGGAAGGGTAGAACCAGAAAGGGATTGGCACGATTTGCTGGGAAATCAGCGAGGATCAACGAAAGGGCAAAGCTAAGCACAACGACGAGACATCCACGAAGGAGAGATGGTCGGCGCGGATTGAAGACGTCTACGATCACCTTGCCCCAAGGATAGGCCTGAGCGGATAGTGCGGTACACAGGTCATGAAGGAGGCTGCGGGGCATCAAGATGAGGCTGCTTTGATTTTGATGAACGGACTAGGTGGAGGGTGAAGACGACATTCACCAAAACAAGGTCATCCAGCCCCAGGAGGTAGATACGACGGCTGCCTTAAACCTAAGTTTGCTTAGGCGGGGACTAGTTCTGGAGCTGCTTGTCGCGCCATCGCCGCGATCGACTCAGTAAAGGGAGCTGTGAGAACACCCCTTTCTGTGATAATTCCCGCGATATATTTCGCTGGCGTGACATCGAATGCAGGGTTTTCGACCGAGACGCCATCCGGAGTCATCTGCTTTCCGTTTGAGTGAGTGACCTCACGGGCGTCACGCTGCTCAATCGGGATGAGATCTCCATGTGCAGTCGCGAGATCAAGCGTAGCCCAGGGAGCGGCCACGTAAAACGGAATGTCGTGTTCGCGAGCGAGAATCGCGACGCCGTAGGTGCCGATCTTGTTGGCGGTGTCGCCGTTCGCGGCGATGCGATCAGCGCCGACGATGACGGCCTGGATACGGCCCTTACTCATGAGGTGAGCGGACATATTGTCACAGAGGACAGTCGTGGGAATGTTGTCCTTCATGAGCTCCCAGGCGGTAAGCCGCGCGCCCTGCAGATAGGGACGGGTCTCATCGGCGAAGACGTCGATCTGATGACCCCGCTCAACGGCTGCGCGGATGACGCCGAGGGCAGAGCCATAGCCGCAAGCGGCGAGTGCGCCGGCGTTGCAGTGGGTCAGGATCGTACCCTTCTGAGGCAGAAGGTCGGCGCCGAAGGCCCCGAGCTGCTTGCATGCGGCGATGTCTTCGTCATACATCTGGCGTGCGAGAGCGACCACCTGCTGTTTGATTTCAGCGATGGGGGTGTTGGCCGCGGCGAGCTGATTGTAGAGGTCGCGGACCTTGCCGATGCCCCAAAAGAGATTGACGGCTGTGGGCCGGGTGCTCGCGAGAGTGTCGCAGATGATAGCGACTTCGGCGGTGAGGTCAGCGAGGTTAGTGGCGGGCGAGCGATCAATACCGATCGCAACGCCCATGGCACCGGAGACGCCGATGGCCATGGCACCACGAACGACCATGTCGCGGATGACAGTGGCGACCTGTCTGTAGTCGGTCGCGAGAACGTAAGTTTCCTCAAGCGGGAGCTTGGTCTGGTCAAGGAAATTTACACCGGTAGAAAGCCATTCCAGAGTGGGAATCATGTCCCACTCAGTCTATCGAAGATGACCGACGGTGTAGAGCAGAGTGCAGAAGAGGAGCGGCGGCGAGAGCATGACCCACGCCGCACGCTTTTGAGAGTGAAGCAGAGAAGGAACCCGAGGAGTGGCCCCGCGGGCAGGTTTCGCGACGTAGAACATTACCAAGAGCTACAGGAAAGCAGGACAGCAATGGTGCAGGAGCCTCTGTTGCGTGGGCTCTCACCTAGCAGAGTAGAAGCGATACTGGAGCGCGGCCATCCCTCCTCCGTGGGAGCGTTCGTGCGAAGTAGTCATGCGTTCGAGCTGAGGGTGTGGAGATGCGTGTGGGAAGCTCGGATATCGTCTGCGGTGAAGAGAGAAAAGAACGGGGCGCCGGCGGTGACAGCCTCGATGGCGGCGCGACCGCCTTGTTGTCGATCGACGAGGCAAAGGACGCCGGCGACAATCATGCCCGTGGCACGTGTGGCTTCGATGGCGGTGATGGTGGAGCCGCCGGTGGTGCAGACATCATCGACGATGACGACCGGGGCACCGGGTTGGAGGAAGCCTTCGAGGCGGCGGGTGGTGCCGTGTGTTTTTTCGGCTTTGCGGACGAGGAAGCCGTGGAGGAGGTGGGGTTTTGCGTCGGCGGACTCGCGAAGCGGGTCCGCCTCATCGAGGTCGAGCTGCTCAGCGAGATCGAGGATTTCGGCGAAGTCGGCGGCGGCCCAGGCGCTGGCGGAGGCGATGTTCGAGACCAGGGGATCGGCTCCCATGGTGAGGCCGCCCACTGCTAAAGCGTTTGGAATGTGTTCTTTGATGAGATCGTAGAGAAGCAGGCCGGCGAGGCGGCCGCCTTCGGCGTGGAGGGTGGTGATGCGGCAATCGATGTAGTAGTCGGACTTCTGGCCAGAGGCGAGGGTGAAGTCGCCGAGGCGAAAGGAGAGGGTGGCGAGCAGGTTGAGCAGGGTCTGACGGTGGTCGAGCTGTGGAGGCATGGGGCGATTTTAGCGTTTCTAAGGGCGATTTTCGCCGAGGTTCAGCATGGTTTGGCGGAGGTTAAGCGGGGTTTTGCAGAGGTCTAGAGAGGGTCGGCGTCGTCGAGTTTGCTGTGGAGGGCGTCGACCCATTTCGGGATCTCGGGTTTGGTCTGGGTGAGGTTGATGCGGCCGCGGGTGACGGCCCAGTGATCGAGCCAGGTGGCGCCGACGTCGGAGACATAGGTGTCGGGCTGGGCGTAGGCGGGGTCGGCGAGGGCGTCGGCGAGCGAGATGAAGGTGTAGCCGTGTTTGCGGAGGAGGGCGATGAGATCGGGAAGGTGATCGGCCTCGAGCCAGGTGGCGTGGAGGAGGAGGATCTGCTTGGGCTCGTAGCCGAGGAGAGTGCGGGAGAGCGCCTCGTCGTGGGTGAGTACCTCGTCGGTGTAGGTAAGCCAGGCCTCCGCGAGCTTCGGCATAAGGGCGGCGTCGTGACGGGTGTGGGCTTCGTCGTAGAGATCGGCGAAGTACCAGTCGCGGGGGTCGATGGTGACGGGGGCGATGCGGTAGCCGCGACCGATGAGGAACTCTTCTGCGGCACGGCGGGTGTTGAGGTCCGGGCCGACGTCGAGGTACGGGTGTCGGAGGTAGTGGAGGTCTTTCTTGTGGGCCTGCGAGAGCATGCGGGTGACGGTCTCGCCAAAGATGACGTCGTCCTCCCAGTCCTTGAGCTCGACGTGGTTGAGCGAGGTGTGGGAGAAGGTGTGGTTGCCGAGGTCGAGGCCGGCGTCGAGCCAGGCGTTGAGGACGGCAATGCGGGCGTCGGTTTCGCCGGTCTTGTAGAGGCGCTCTTCGTTGACGAAGCCGATGCCGGGGATCTTCTCAGATTTGAAGGTGGCGAGGATCTTGGTGTTAAGCGCCGTGATGTCGGCGCTTTTGAGATTGGTCGCGCTCATAGCGGGGAGGTCGTCGACGGTGAGGGAGATGCTGCGGGTTTGTGCGGGGGCTGCAGCGGCGATGCAGAGGAGTGTGAGGAGGAGTTTGTGCATGAAGAGGACCTTGTGGGCAAGGGTAAACGGTGTGACGGGGGGAGGCGGGCGACGAAACACAGAGGTCTCTCCGCAGCGCGCGATGAGCTTCGGTCGATATGACGGTCTTGGACCAAACGGAACCGCGAGCTACTTGGGGAGTTTGTCGAGGTGCTGGTAGCCGCCAGTGGTGATGAAGGCGGCGAGGAAGACGGTGAAGTTGTAGGAGGCGTGGACGAGGGTGGAGGCGGCGACGGAGCGGAGGCGGATGCGGACGGTGGTGAGGATGAGGGAGACGCAGAAGAGCAGGGCGAGGATGGGCCAGGTAAAGGCCGTCTGTTTGCCGTGGACGAGGGCGAAGAGAACGCTGGTGAGCACGGCGGAGAAGAGGAGGGCGTTGCGGGTGAGGGCGTTCGAGCTTTGCCAAGAGGCGCGGGCGGCGTCTGTGCGCGGGAGGCACAGCCAGTCATAGGCGATGGCGAAGGCGGGCAGAAGGAAGCCACGGAAGAGGACCTCTTCAAACATGGGTGCGAGCACGGTGCCGAAGACGGTGATGAGCCAGACGGTGGACCTGCTATGGAAGAAGACGTCGATGGGAAGTTCTTTGGGCACCTCGATGTAGTTCGAGAGGCCCTGGACGATGGCAGAGAGGAGAAGGCCGAGCGGGATGAGACGGAGGGCGTTGCGGGTGGCCGCAGGCCAGTTCCATTGCAGGCCGATGAGGAAGGGGCGCTGCCAGAGGGGAGGGAAGACGAAGAATGCTGCGGTGAGAGTGAAGAGGTAGGCAAAGGCCTCAGACGCGATGAGCAGGCGGGGGTCGAGATCGAGCGGGTGAGCGGGATGGCCGGCGAGAAGCGCGATGGCTTGGGAGAGGATGAGGAAAAGTCTGGTGAAGGCGAGGAAGAGGAGGGCGTGGCCGAGATGGGGGACGCGGGTGGAGGGGTCGGAGGGAGCGCTGTTCGGAGTTTCGTCGGTGGGCGGGAGGGCGATGGCGTCGCCTTCGGCGAGGACGGGGGTGAGGGGGAGATCGTCGGGGTTGGGGAGGGTGGAAAAGGTAAGGGATGACGGGAGTGGGGCGAGGTTTCCCGGGATGGAAACGATCCTGGTCGAAGAGCAGAGCCCCGTGGGATGACAACCAAGGAAGAGGCGATGGCGAAGGCGTTCTGCGAGTGGCTCGTCACTGCGCGCTTCGCGCTTCGGTCGAGATGACAGGTGGGTGGGTGGGACGGGGGTCATTGTGTGACCTTTTTCGTTGCTTTCTTTGCTGCGGTCTTCGCTGCGGCTTTGGTGGGGGATGCGGATGCAGTCTTTGTAGCAGCTTTTTTCGGTGCGCGCGAGGTTTCAGCTGGTTTGGTGGTGTTGGCCTTGGGGACGCCGGTCTTGCGCTCGGGTTTGACGAACTTGGCGCGGAGTTGGCGATCAGCGTCGGCTGCGGCGGCTATGGAGTCGGGCTGCGGGCCGGCGTAGCTGGTATTGGGGTTGAGGGTGGAGGTGGCTGGGGGATGGGTGCGGTAGTAGTCGCGAAGGAAGGTGGCGGTGTGCGATTCGGCGACGGTGGCGACCTGCTCGGGGGTGCCGTGGGCGACGATGCGACCGCCGCCTTCGCCGCCCTCGGGGCCGAGGTCAAGGAGGTAGTCGGCGTTGCGGATGATGTCGAGGTTGTGCTCGATGATGACGACGGAGTTGCCCAGGTCAGTGAGGCGATGAAGAACTTCGAGGAGCTTGCGGACGTCGTCAAAGTGGAGGCCGGTGGTGGGCTCGTCGAGCAGATAGAGGGTGCGGCCGGTCTGGCGCTTGGAGAGCTCGCGGGCGAGCTTCATGCGCTGGGCTTCGCCGCCCGACAGGGTGGTGGCGGACTGGCCGAGATGGATGTAGCCGAGGCCGACGTCGACGAGGGTTTGTAACCGAATGTGAACGTTGGGGATGTCTTTGAGGATGGGGACGGCGTCCGCGATGGGGAGATCGAGGAGGTCGGCGATGGAGTAGCCGCTGAACTTGACGGCGAGGGTTTCGGTATTGTAACGGCGACCGTTACAGACCTCGCAAAGGACATAGACGTCCGGGAGGAAGTTCATCTCGATGCGGCGCTGGCCTTCGCCCTGACAGGCCTCGCAGCGGCCGCCGGCGACGTTGAAGGAGAAGCGTCCGGGCTTGTAGCCGCGCTCGCGCGACTCGGGAAGCATGGCGAAGAGATCGCGGATGGCGGTGAAGACGCCGGTGTAAGTAGCGGGGTTGGAGCGGGGGGTGCGGCCGATAGGGGACTGATCGATCTGGATCACTTTATCGAGCTGATCGATGCCGACGACACGGCCGTGCTGGCCGGGATCTTCGCGCGAGCCGTAGAGCTCTTTGGCGAGCGAGCGGTAGAGGATGTCGTTGACGAGCGAGGATTTGCCGGAGCCGGAGACACCGGTGACGACGGTCATAACGCCGAGCGGGAAGTGGGCGGTGACGGTCTGGAGGTTGTGCGAGCGGGCGTCCTCAATGGTGATCCATTGGCCGGTGAGGGGACGTGGACCGGTCTCGCCGAGGGCGTTGGGTGGGCGATTGATGACGTCGATAGCGCCCGAGAGGTACTGGCCGGTGACGGAGGCGGGGTTGGCCATGACTTCGGCGGGGGTGCCTTCGGCGATGAGGAAGCCGCCGTTTTTGCCGGCGCCGGGGCCGAGGTCGAGGAGGTAGTCGGCCTTGCGCATGGTGTCTTCGTCGTGCTCGACGACGAGGACGGTGTTGCCGAGATCGCGGAGACGCTCGAGGGCGGAGATGAGGCGCTGGTTGTCCCGCTGATGGAGGCCGATGGAGGGCTCGTCGAGGACGTAGAGGACACCGCGGAGACGGGAGCCGATCTGGGTGGCGAGGCGGATGCGCTGGCCTTCGCCGCCGGAGAGGGTGGCGGCGGAGCGATCGAGGGCGAGGTAGGTGAGACCGACGGCGTTGAGGAACTCGAGACGCTCGATGATCTCGCGCTGGAGGCGATCGGCGATGAGGTGCTCGCGGCCGGTGAAGTGCATGGAACGGGCGCCGAGGAGGGCGCGATCGAGGGGGAGAGCGGTGAAGTCAGCGATGGAGAGGTCGCGGGTGCCCTTAGGGTCGGTTGCCGCTCCATCCCACATCTCAGAGGCGAGCTGTGGGGCACCCGGGTTAGTGGCGGAGGCGATGGGGATGGTGACGGCGAGGGACTCGGGGCGGAGGCGTTTGCCGTCGCACCTGGGGCATTTGGTCGCCGACATGTACTGCATCATGTACTCGCGGTAGCCCTCGGACTTGGTCTCTTCGAGGTTGGAGCGGAGGTAGGCGAAGATGCCGTGGAAGCCGGTGCGGGCGGCCTCGGAGCGGGGTGGGCCGTAGAGGAAGAGCTCCTGGTGCTCGCGGGAGAGCTGGCCGAAGGCGCCCTTGATGTTGATCTTGTACTTGTCGGCGGCGAGCTTGATGAGGCGGAGGAGGTAGGCGGAGGCGGAGCCGGGTCCCATGGCGCCGTCGAGCAGGGGCTTGGACCAGTCGGCGATGGTTTTGGCGGGGTCGAAGTCGTAGATGGAGCCGAGGCCGTGGCACTCGGGGCAGGCGCCGTAGGTGGAGTTGAACGAGAAGGAGCGGGGCTCGAGCTTGGGGACGTTGATGCCGCAGTCAGGGCAGGCCATGGAGGAGGAGAAGAGGATCTCGACCTGCTCGCGGGTGCTCGGGTCCTGGATGCCGATGAGGACGAGGCCGTTGGCCATGGCGAGGGCTTTGGTGACGGAGGTCTCGAGGCGGCGGGTGTCGTATTTGGACGGGGTGGCAACGCCCGAGGGGGTGGCTAGGGCGGGGTTGGCATTGTCGGAGGTCTGATCGGTAAGAGGCTTGAGGATGATGCGGTCGACGATGGCTTCGACGGTGTGGTTCTTGCGCTTCTCAAGGCGCATGCCTTCGGAGATCTCGGTGATCTCACCGTCGATGCGGACGCGGAAGCCCTGCTGATCGAGGGCTTCGAGCTCTTCGCGGAACTCGCCTTTGCGGCCGCGGACGATGGGGGCCATGACGGTGATGCGCTCGCCGGGATTCAAAGAGGCGATGCGTTCGACGATCTGCTCAGCCGACTGGCGGGTGATAGGGCGGTGGCAGTTGGGGCAGTGGGGCTGGCCGACGGAGGCCCAGAGAAGGCGGAGATAGTCGTAGATCTCGGTGATGGTGCCGACGGTGGAGCGAGGCGAACGCGAGGTGGTCTTCTGCTCGATGGAGATGGCGGGGGAGAGGCCATCGATGGCGTCGACGTCGGGCCGCTCCATCTGGTCGAGGAACTGACGGGCGTAGGCGGAGAGAGTCTCGACGTAGCGGCGCTGGCCTTCGGCGTAGATGGTGTCAAAGGCGAGCGAAGATTTGCCGGAGCCGGAGAGGCCGGTGACGACGGTGAGGGTGTTGCGGGGGATGGAGACGGAGATGTTCTTGAGATTGTGCTGACGGGCGCCGCGCACGGTGATGTGCGTGATGGCGGCGCGAGGGGGAGCCTTGGACGGGGTCTGCGTCGGGGTTTGGGGCACGGTAGCCAAGACTCTAGGATACGGTATTCGGGCCGAGTCTGAAGAGCGCTGAGGCTAGAGGATGACAAGCGCCGCGCGGGCGACTGGTATCTTTAGAGTCACCATTGCGTAGCTGAATTACGTTTACCTCTCCAAGGAGGGTCTGCCAGAGTGAATACGGCGTTTGCCACCTCGCGTGGGTGTGCAGGACGACGGCGCCGGTTGGAATCGAGAAAGAGGATGTTGGGTGACTACGTCGATCATGCTGGTGTGTGCGGTGTTGATGAGTTTAGCGGTGGGGGTTCTGGTGGCGTACTGGGTGTGCCAGGGAATGTTTCAGGTGTTCCGGATGCACGCGCGGCAGGTGCAGGCGAAGCGAGCCGTGGGTGGAACGGTGCAGGTCGTTCAGGGATAGTTACTGTGGGGCGGGCACACCGGTGGTGGTGTTCTGCTGTCGAAGCCTTTGAAGCTGCTCGAAGATCTGCTGTGGCGTTCTAACGGCGTCAGCTGAGGAATCAGGCGAAGTGCCGGCGTCCGGAGTTGTGGTGGCGGTCGCGGGTGCAGAGGTGGAGTCGATCGGCGGGAAGGCGAGGGTCTGCGATGCAGGGGCAATTTGATTGGCCGGGGCTGAGGCTCCGGTGTTTGGTGCGGGCGGCGCATTCGGAATGCTGCCGGGGATGATGGCAGGCCGGCCACGCGGCCCGGCGGCAGTAGGGGCTCCGGGCGGTGGCGTACCGTCGTCGTCTTCGTCGTTCTGATCCAGGTTGGCGTTTGGGTTGGGAGGGGTTGCGGCGCCGGTGCGGGGTGTGAGGATCAATTGCAAAGGAGAGTCGGCGGCGTTCGACAGGATGAGGATGTTGGAGCCGGTGCCGTCGAGAAGCGTGGCGAGAACCTTTTGCGGATCGGCGGGACCATACGTGCCGAAGACGCGATCTTCGGCAACGGCGCCAGAAACCTTCATGCCGGTCTGGCGGGCGATGTCGCGGATGAGACCGTTCAGGCTGGCGTTTGAAGCTGTGACGGTAAGCAGGCCGTGCTCGAAGGTGATGTGCGAGCGGCGAGGAGCGCGGGGAGAGCCCTGCTGCGGGGCAGCACCGGCGTCTGCGGTGGGAAGGGTGGCGGGAACGACAGGTTGAGCAGCGGAGGGCTTGGCCGCGGTTTGGGCGAAAAGAGGGAGCGAAAGGGCACTCATCGCCAGCATGCGGACGAGCAGGCGGGAGGAGGAGATGGAGGGTGCGAGGGCTCGGAAGGGGGATTGAGTCAGCATGCGCACTCTCTTTCTCTGTGGGACGCGTCTCACAGTCTTTGACGCACGGGATTGCCGAAGCGACACTGGCGCGATGGCGGAATGCTGGGAGTAGTCTACTTGGGGAGTTGGGATTAATGAGAGGGCGAGCAAGCTGGGGCTGGCGATGCGGCCGGAGGTGGAGAATTAACAGCGTGGTCGCGATGGGCGTGACGCTGATGGGTGCCGGAGCCGGTGAAGTACGACAGGCCGCGGCGGAGACATGTACGACGCAGTCGGCGATGCAGACGACAGACCGGGTGGCGCTGGCGCAGGCAGCACAGGAGATCGCAGGAAGTTTACAGAGCGGGGACACGACTTCGCTCCAGTCGCGAACGATTCCGGAGCTGCTGAAGGACTTTAGCGGGATCCGGTCCGCGACGGCCGAACTGGCGACGCACCTGAAGGGCGACACGCTGGTTGTCGACCAGGTGTATCTGCTGGACGCCGTGACGCTGGCGGGGGGGAGTGAGGCGCAGTTCTTCTGCACGCTGAACAAGTCACAAGCGGAGGTCGACCTGTCGATTGCGGGACTGACGGCGGGGACGTACGGATTCGCGGTGGTGTATGGGCAGGGGGTGTCACCGTGGCGGGTTTCGCTGCTGCTGCGCCGCGATGCGGGCCGGTGGCTGCTCGCGGGATTTTTTCCTGGGCCGACGCAGGCGGCGGGGCACGACGGGATTTGGTACTGGCGTGAGGCGCGACGGCTGGCGTCGGCGAAGCAGCCGTGGACGGCGTGGCTGTACTACACGGAGGCGCAGACGCTTGAACGGCCGGCGGGGTTTGTGCAATCGACCCATCTCGAGCGACTGCAGAACGAGCAGAAGGCGGCGGCGCCGCCGGTGCTCTCAAGCGGCGTGAGTTCGACGACGCCGCTGGTGATCAAGGGACCGGATGGAAAAGAGTACCGGATCGTCGGCTTAGGTGTGGAGGCGCTGAGTGGACGGAGCAAGACGGATGTAGTGGTGCGGCTGGAAGAGCCGACGACCGATCCGGTGGAGCTTAGGGCGCGTGGCGATGGAATGGCACGGGCCTTGGTGAGTGCGTATCCCGAGCTTCGGAGCAGCTTTGACGGCGTTCTGGTGTCGCTCGAGGCGACGGGGCGCGGCTCACTTGTGACGGAGCACCCGATGACGGAGCTGAAGTAAGGGATTGGGTTTAGCGAGGCTGTAGCGTGGGCCAGTCCATTTGACGACGCGGATTGAAGGGACCTGGCGACCCAGACCGGATGCTATTCTTTTTGGTAGCGAGTTTGCGTCTGGATACTGAAAACGGTACACCGCGCCGCGATTCGTAGTTACCCGTTGTTGCGCTTCGTTGATTGAAGCGGGCGCTCAAAGTTTGAGAGCTACGCCGTGGCACGTTGCAGGTGCATACGACGAGCTGGAGACGACAGCCAAGAGGCACGACGAGAGGTTGAGCTTGCCTTTGAGGGCTTTCGCTCGAGGGAAGAGCCGGCTTCTGAAAGGTTCCGGGACAGATTTTCAGAGATGCGATGGTAGAGCAAGAGAAGAGTTTGCATGAGGCGATCCGGCACCGGCGGTCTACACCGAGTTTTGACGGGGCGCCGATTGATCCTGCGCATATTCAAGAGATTGTGACGGCCGGCTTGCTCGCGCCCAGCGGGTATAATCTGCAGCCATGGCGATTTGTGGTGGTGCAATCGCCGGAGCAGAAGCGTCGACTGCGGGCGGCGAGTTACAACCAGGCCAAGGTAGAGGAAGCGTCCGCTGTGATCGTCGCGTGTGGCGATGCGGACGGATGGCGGCGTGACCTGGAGATGATGCTGCAGAAGGGTCTGGCGGGAGGCATGCCAGAGAGCTACGCGGCGCAGGCTCGCAGCAGTGTGCCGAAGTATCTGGCGGGGTTCAATACCGATCAGATGCATGCATGGCTGAACAAGCACGTGACGATCGCGTTTACGCACATGCTGCTGATGGCTGAGGTGCTGGGGTACGACACGGCGCCGATGGAAGGCTTTGAGCAGGAGAAGGTACGCGAGGTGCTGCGGCTGCCATTGAGCTACTGGGTAGTAGCGCTCTTGTGCCTCGGCCGAGGACATGGTGCGGACAAGTTTGATGGTGGGCGCTTTGACCTGAACCATACTGTCTTCGGGGAAGAGTTCGGGAAGCCGTTGACCAAGTGAGTGCCGAGACGGTGCACGAGGCGTTGGTAGATGACCGACGGTATCCGGCGCGGCCGATTGTGGGTGTGGCTGGTGCGGTCGTCGCTGGCGGCAAGGTGCTGCTGATCCGGCGTGGGCGGGAGCCGATGCTGGGGATATGGAGCTTGCCAGGTGGGGCACTTGAGACGGGCGAGACGATTCTGGACGGGGTAGTCCGCGAGGTGCTGGAGGAGACAGGCCTGCGGGTCCGGCCGCTCGAGCTGCTGGCGATGCTGGACCGGATTGTGCGGGATGAGGCAGGGGCTGTGGAGTACCACTACGTGCTGCTGGACTGGCTCTGCGATGTGGTGGAAGAAGATGGGGACGTTGCGGCGACGGCCGGGAGTGATGCGGCTGAGGTGGCGTGGATGGGCGCAGAGGAGATCGAAGCGATTGAGGGGCTGGACGAGGCAATGCGGCGAGTGGTGACAGACGCGCTACGACGAGCGGAGGCACGATCGTGAGCCGCAGGCGGCGGTGGCCGCTGGTACTGGGCGTGGTGCTCGGGGCGGTGATGCTGGTGGTGGTGAGCCTGGTTCTGCGGCCACTCTCGTATGTGGATGCGTTGATTCGGGTGTCTCTGTGGCGCGCGGGTGTGCGAAGCGAGTATGTGGTGGTGAATGGACTGCGGATTCACTACTTCGAGGCTCCGGCAAAGGGTGGAGGAGCGGGAACGCCGCTGCTGCTGGTGCATGGGCTGGGAGCGCGCGGTGAGGATTTTGGCAAGCTGATTCCGGGACTGGCTCGGGCAGGATTCCACGTGTATGCGCCGGATCTGCCGGGGTATGGACGATCGGAGCGGCCGGATGTGGCGTACACCATCGCGTATGAAGAGGCGGCGGTGAAGGACTTCCTGCAGGCCATGAGGGTGTCGCGTGCGGAGGTGGTGGGCTGGTCGATGGGCGGATGGGTGGCGATGAAGTTGACGGCGGATCATCCGGAGCTGGTGGACAAGCTGGTGCTGCTGGACAGTGCCGGGGTGTATTTTCCGTTGGAGTATAAGCCGTCGCTGTTTACGCCGACCGATGCGGCCGGTATGGATGCGCTGATGGAACGGCTGACGCCGAAGCGGGTGAAGCTGCCGGGGTTTGTGGCGCGAGATTTTCTGCGGCGGATGGCACGGAACGGGTGGGTGCTGCAACGGTCTCTGGTGTCAATGACAAGCGGGCGGGATCTGATGGAGTTTCGCCTGGGGGAGATCCGGCGGCCGACTGCGGTGATGTGGGGGATGAGCGACCGGCTGATCCCGCCGTCGGCGGGAGAGAAGATGGCGCACGGGATCCCGGGTGCGGTATTCGTGCCGATCACCAAGCCGGACGGAGGATGCGGACATCTGGCACCGGCGGAGTGTGAGGCACAGGTGCTGCCGGCTACGGTTGAGTTCTTGCGTGAGGGCAGGGTGGCGGGTTCGCGGTAAAGCCTTAGAAGCTAAGGATTACAGGCGACTGGGGGTGCATGAAGCTTGACGCACGTGGTGTGGCTGCACGTCGCTGCGCTCCGTTGCCAAGGACAGATGTGGGGGCTCCTTGCTTCGCTCGCAGTTGCACACACTGAAGGTGTGGAGCAACTGTGGAGGCGGTTGGACTAAGCGGGATCAGAGGATGGAGTGTCAGGCTGCCAGGTGTAGGCGTCGGGTTGGGGAAGGCCGATGTGGGCGAGGACGCGATGGACGAAGTTGCGGGCCATGTCGGCGGTGGTCTGCGGGTGGTCGTAGAAGGTGGGGATGCACGGGTAGATGACGGCGCCAGCGTCCGAGGCAAACTGCATGTTGCGGATGTGGATGCGATTCAGCGGGGTCTCACGGACGCAGAGGATGAGCGGGCGACGCTCCTTGAGGGTGACATCGGCGGCGCGCTGGATGAGGGTGGCGGCGAGGCCATTGGCGATGGCGGCGAGGGTGCCCATGGAGCAGGGAAGGACGATGGTGGCGAAGGTGGGATAGCTGCCGCTGGCGATGCTGGCGCCGATATTGGTGTCGTTATGCTGCTCAACTTTTGGGCTGGGGGTGCCGAGGAGCTTTTCGACGAGGTTGGCACGGCCGCTGAGTTTGAGTTCTTCGGCGAGGACGCGGAGGGAGTTGGTGCTGACGATCAGATTGACCTTGGAGACACGCTGGTCGGCTTCGAGCGCGCGCAGCATCTCGGCGGCGTAGACCGAACCGCTCGCGCCGGTGATGGCGAGGGTGAGATTGAGGGGCGGGATGGGTGGCTGCGACATACGGTGCTTCATTATCGCGTGAGCAAGTTGGTGGAGGTGTGGCTTTCGCGAGTTGCTGGAAGCTGGGTAGCACAGTGAGCGAAATACGCGGTCTCTCCACTGCGCACGGCGCGCTTCGCTCGAGATGACGGCCTGTTAGCGGCCGAGGAGATCTGAACCTGAAATCGAGGAGGCGAGGGCGAAGGGGATGATGGTGCGGAAGAGCTGGTTGTTGCTCGGCTGTTCGGGAGATCGCGCGGTGAAGAGGGTCTCGGCTTCTTGTTCGGCGTTGAGGATGGCGGGATCGAGCTGGCAGCGGCTGATCTCTTCGGGGGAGGCACCGTCGAAGCAGAGTTCGCAGACGGCGAGGCCATCGTCGGGGGTGACGAGGGGCGGGCCAAAGGTGCGGCAGAGGATGGGGCGAGCGGTGTAGAGATCGCAGGTTTGCGTGGCTGGGTCGAGGGCGGGGCAGGGCTCGTCGTCGGCGAAGGTATCGAAGGCTTCGAGGGCCTCGGGTGTGGCCGCGAGGGCGCCGGTGATGCTGTCGCCCGGGAAGGTGGGAGCGAGACGGGCGACCGAGGCGGCAGTGCGGGCGCGGATTTCTGCGGCGCGGGCGGAATCTGTCGCACCGAGGGCGACGAGGCCTTGTCGGAGGCGATGAGCATCAGAGGCGGAGATGGCGAAGACGCCATGGCAGCACTGTGCGCACCCGGGGCGACAGGCGAGCCACGGACCGGAGCGATGGACGGCGTCGGCGAGAGCGGCATCGACGATCTGTACGAGCTGTTCGGGTGTGGTCATGATATCGGCAAAGGTACGTAACTTCAGTTGTTACTGAATGGGAAGGCAGGCGGGAGCGAGATCGTACTGGAGGTCGGGTGGCGTGTAGCTGCGGCTGAAGTGAAGGGCGGTGTACTCGGTGAAGCGACTCCAATAGAGGGCGACGCCGACCCAGGTGACGGAGGGATCTTCCGGTGAGACAAAGGCGGCGACGGAGAAGCGGGTGATGCGACGGCCGCGAGCTGTGGCGCGATCGTCATACTCGGCGACGCGCTGGATGGCGGCGGGCAGATGCGTGAGATCGGGGACGGGAACGAGTGCGCCGTCGGCCTGAGACTCGCGGCCGATGAAAGGAGAGTTTCCTTCGCTGTGGCCGATGGCAGAGTTGTTGGCGGCGGCAGAGCAGACGATGCGGCGAAGGATAGGACGATCCGGGATGCGAGAGAGCGGACGGAGATGGGCGCTGGTGCGTGCCATGACAAAGGCGCGGGCGATGGCGTCAGTGAAGGCGACTGATGCGGGCACGGGTGTTACCGCGGAGGAGGCTGCGGAGGCGGCGAGAAGAACGACGGCAAAGGGAAGGCTCATGCCTGCTGGCCAAGGACGCGGTGGAAGATGGTGTCGACGTTGGTGAGCTGGCGGCGGTAATCGAAGGCGCGGCCGAGCTGCTCGGGCGAGAGGCGCGAGGTGATCTCGGAGACTTTGGCGATTTCATCCCGGAAGACGAGATCTTCTTTCCAGGCGCGCATGGCGTGGGATTGAACGAGGCGATACGCATCTTCGCGGCTCATGCCGGCGGCGGCGAGATCGAGCAGAAGCTGGCCGGAGAAGACGAGGCCACCGGTGGACTCGAGGTTCTTGAGCATGCGTGCGGGATAGACGAGGAGCTTGTCGATCAGGTTGGCGGTTTTCGTGAGGAGATAGTCGGCAAGGATGGTGGAGTCGGGAAGGATGACGCGCTCGGCGGAGGAGTGGGAGATGTCGCGCTCGTGCCAGAGGGCAACGTCCTCAAAGGCGACCTGGGCGTTGGCGCGAACGACGCGAGCAAGGCCGGAGATCTGCTCGGAGGTGATGGGATTGCGCTTGTGCGGCATAGCGGAGGAGCCCTTCTGCTTTTCGGAGAAGAACTCTTCGGCTTCGCGGACTTCTGTGCGCTGGAGGTGTCGGATTTCAGTGGCGATCTTGTCGAGTGTGGAGCAGAGAACGGCGAGGGTAGCGGTGTAGGCGGCGTGGCGATCGCGCTGGACTATTTGAGTTGCGACTGCTACGGGTCGCAATCCCAGGGCAGCGCAGATCGCTTCTTCGTGCTCGGGCTTGAGATGGCCGAAGGTGCCGACGGCGCCTGAGAGTTTGCCGACGCGAAGATCTTCGGCGGCGGCGTCGAAGCGGACGAGGTTGCGCTGCATCTCCGCGTACCAGAGTAGGAGTTTGAGGCCGAAGGTGGTGGGCTCGGCGTGGACACCGTGGGTGCGGCCGATGGACGGTGTGTGCTTGAACTCGAGGGCGCGGCGACGCAGAGTTTCAGACAGGGTGACGATGCCGGCGCGAATGATGGAGGAGGCGGCTTTGAGTTGCAGGGCTTGTGCGGTGTCGACGACGTCAGTGGAGGTGAGGCCGAAGTGGAGCCAGCGGGAGGCGTCAGGATTGTTGATGTGTTCGGCGACCGTCGTGGTGAAGGCTATGACATCGTGACGGACTTCGGCTTCGATCTCGTTGATGCGTGCGACGGTGAAGTTGCCCTGATCGCGAATGATGTCGGCGGCGGATTGCGGAACCATGCCGGCGCGGGCGAGGGCTTGCGAGGCGGCGATCTCGACGGTGAGCCAGCTGCGGTACTTGTTGTCGTCAGACCAGATCTGGCCCATCTCCGGGCGGGTGTAGCGAGCGATCAAGAGGCAATCCTTTCAGGACATCTTCAGTTTACCGGCTGATGGTCGATCGGAGGAGGGCGGTCGAAGGTGATGTATCGTGGCACGATACAATACTGAGATGACACGAGCGGGACCGCGAATGGTGGAAACGGTGGATGCCCAGAAGCTGAGTGCGATGGCGGAGTTTCGCTACGCGCTACGGCGGTTTTTACACTTCAGCGAGACGAGTGCGGAGGCGCAGGGGATCTCCGCGCAGCAGTATCAACTCTTGCAGGCCGTGGAGGCGATCGCAGCGGAGATGCAAGTGTCGATCTCGACGATTGCGGAACGGATGCTGCTTCGGCACAACAGTGCCGTGGAGCTGGTGGACCGGGCGGAGCGATCAGGGTTGGTGGCGCGGCTGGCGGATAAGGAAGATCTGCGGCGGTCGATCGTGGTGCTGACCGAGCGTGGGAGGAAGGTGCTGATGCAGATGGCGGCGGCGCACCTGGCGGAGCTCGAGACGGCGGGGCCAGCGATGGTGCAAGCGCTGGAACGTCTGGGTGTCGGCGAGGCGGGGAGGCGGGGAACGGAGGCGAAATGGCGCTGACACGAACGTCGTTGCGGGACTACTCGGCGGACTCGCGGATCCTCTATGTGAGTGTGTTGGCGGCGGCATTGGGAGCGGTGTCAGCCGTTGCGGCGTGGGCGCTGCTGGAGCTCATCGCGCTGTTTACGAACCTCTTTTACTTCCAGCGATGGAGCTTCGCGGAGGTCGACCCGTGGCAGGGGCATGCCGGATGGTGGCGGATGTTTCTGCCGGTGTTGGGCGGGCTGATGGTGGGGGTGATTGCGCGGTTTGGTTCGAAGAAGATTCGCGGGCACGGGATGCCGGAGGCGGTGGAGACGATTGTGTTTGGCGGCGGAAAGGTGCAGCCGCGGGTGGCGGTGCTGAAGCCGTTGGCGACCGCGGTGTCGATCGGGTCGGGTGGTCCATTTGGCGCCGAAGGACCGGTGATTATTACGGGCGGCGCGATCGGGTCGGTGCTGGGACAGCTGCTGCCGATGACGGACTCCGAGCGGACGGTGCTGATGGTGGCGGGCGCGAGCGCAGGGATGGCGGCAACGTTCAACTGTCCGATGTCGGCGGTGCTGCTCGCGGTCGAGATCCTGCTGTTTGAGTGGAAGCCACGGAGCCTGGTGCCGGTGGCGATGGCGTGTGTGACGGCGGGCGCGGTGCGACGGCTGCTGCTGGGGCCGCGACCGCTGTTTGAGATGGTGCCGACCGGTGCGCCGGTGTACCACATGGCGATGCTGGGAGCGCTGGCGATCGGGATTGTGGCGGCGTTTTTGGCGGCAGGTTTGACGCGTGCGGTGTACTTCTCTGAAGACATGTTCAAGAAGCTGCCGATGCACTGGATGTGGTGGCCGGCGATTGGCGGTCTGGGGATCGGCCTGGGTGGGCTGATCTTTCCGCAGGCGCTGGGCGTGGGGTATAGCGTGATCCAGCAGATGATCTCGGGCAACGCCGGATGGAAGCTGCTGGCGGGGGTGCTGCTGGTGAAGAGCGCGATCTGGATCTTCTCACTGGGATCGGAGACGGCGGGCGGCATTCTGGCTCCGCTGCTGATGATCGGCGGGGCGATGGGAGCGGCACTCGGGCACTGGATGCCGACGATGTCGACTGGAGCATGGGTGGTGGTGGGAATGACGGCAGTGCTGACGGCGGCGATCGGCAGTCCATTAACGGCGGCGATGTTGGCGGTGGAGCTGACGCATAATGGCGGGCTGATGCTGCCGGTGCTGCTGGCGTGTGTATCTGCCTACGCGATCAGTGTGCTGGTGCAGCCACGATCGATGCTGACGGAAGGTTTGAGCCGGCGGGGGTTACATTTGAGCCGCGAGTATGGCGTGGATCCAATGGAGCTGGTGCTGGTAGGACAGGCCATGCACACAAGTGTGTACGCGATGGCTTCGACGGCGAACCGGAGGGCTGCGGCGGACTGGTTGCGGTCCATGGAGGAGCGGGGAGGGGATGCGTGGTCGCATTGGCAGCGGCTGTTTCCGCTGGTGGATGAGGATGGAAGCTTGACGGCGGTGTTGACGCGGTCACAGATGATTCGTGCGGCGAAGGCGGGCGACGAAGGACGCGCGCTGTGGATGGATGGGGATCCGGAGCCGATGGTGATGTCGCCGGGAGAGACGCTGCGACAGGCAGCGACAGAGATGGCGGAGACGAAACTTACGAGTTTTCCGGTGGTGGATGGGTCGGGGAAGTTCGCCGGCATTATGACGATCAATGACCTGCTGACGGCGACGACGCGAGCGACGCAGCGAGAGAAGGATCGAATGCGTGTGTTGTCGCTACGATGGCCGTTTGCCAGGCGAGCATCGCGGTCCCCAGAGGCAATGGCAGCTCTCGATGGCGATGGTGCCGCACCTGCCGCACAGGCCGCGGTGCAGCAGGTGTCGATGTCGCAGGAGGTGCGAAGTGAGCAGACGCAGAAGGAGCGGGAGCAGGTATAGGGTGATCTGGTAGCTTGCCTAGCCCGTGATCGATACGGCCATCCGGGCAAGATGCAGAAGCAATGGAGGGAGAGCCGTCTTCTGCGGTGCCGCGATGATGCATGCCGCGCGAGACGGCGACGCGTGACCTAGACGCCGAGGAGCGCGGCCATTTCTTCGTGCAGGAAGCCTTGGCCGGGCTTGTAGGGCTGTACCCACTTGCCGTCGATGACGAACTGCGGGATGGCGCGCTTGCCCACATGGCGAAGCACCTCATCGGCGGCGCCCGGCGTGTTTTCGATGTCGATCTCTTTATAGGGGATGTTGTGCTTAGCGAGGAAGCGTTTTGCTTCGCGGCAGTCACGACACCAGGCGGCGGAGTAGAGGGTGAGGTCCATGGGATCCATTCTAGGGTAAGGGCTGAGAGTCGAGGATCGATCACGTCGGATGGCAGGCGGAAACGAAGAAGCAGCGAAAGCGCCGTGGCAGTACATACAGATGCACCCGATTGGCGTTACTGCTCGTGATAGTTACGGATGAGGCCGCCGTCGATGAAGTAGGTAGAGCCGGTGACGTAAGCGCCATCGGATGAGGCAAGAAAGGCGGCGACACCGGCAATCTCCTCCGGCTTTGCGATGCGACCGAGCGGGATGTTTCTTAAGAGAGCTTCGAGTTTGGGCTGATCAGCCATCAGGTTGGCGTTGATCGGAGTGTCCACCGCGCCTGGAGCGATGTTGTTGACGGTGATGCCGACGGGGCCGAGCTCGACGGCGAGATCGCGCATAACCATGCGCATGCCACCTTTCGAGGCGCAGTAGGTGGAGAAGTTAGGGAAGACCATATCTTCATGAACGGAGCTGATGTTGATGACGGTGCCAGGTTGCTTTGCCTCGACGAGGCGCCTGGCGAAGAACTGCGTAAGAAAGAAGGCGCCCTTGAGGTTGACGTCCAGGACGGCATCGTAGTCCTGCTCGGTGACGTCGAGAAAGGCCGCGTGCTTTTCGACGCCGGCGTTGTTGACGAGGATGTCGCAACGGCCGAGTTGCTGCCAGGCTTGCGCGACGAGATTTTCGCAGTCCGGAAGCTTCGAGACGTCGGCCTCTACCATGATCGACTTGGCCCCGGCGGCTTCGACTCTGGAGCGTGTCTCTGCAGCCAGATCGATGCGGCCGCGATAGTCAATGACAAGGTTCGCGCCTTCCTGAGCGAAGCGCTGTGCAATGCCTTGACCTATGCCCGAACCACAGCCGGTGACGATGGCAACCTTGCCTGCAAGACGACCTGACATGCGAAAAGCTCCTTGGCGTGCGATGAACGTTAGGGTTTGGATGCGGCTTCGCGGAGCTGGACGCGGCGGGTGCGGAAGAAGTTCGAGAGCAGGGCGCTGCACTCCTCGGCTAGCACGCCGGAGACGACCTCTACGCGATGATTGAGCTGAGGATGATTGATGACGGAGAGGACGGAGCCGCATGCACCGGCTTTGGGATCGGGCGCGGCGTAGACCAGCCGATCGATGCGGGCGTGGAGGATGGCGCCGGCGCACATGGCGCAGGGCTCGAGGGTACAGACGAGGGTGCAGCCGGTCAGGCGGTAGTTGTTGAGAACGAGACCCGCGGCGCGGAGGGCGACGATCTCTGCGTGGGCTGTGGGATCAAGGGTGCGAAGAACCTGGTTGTTGCCGCGGCCGAGGATGGTTTGGTTCTCAGGAGAGACGAGGATGGCGCCGACAGGGACCTCGCCGGCCAGTTCGGCGGCGCGCGCTTCGGCGAGGGCGAGGTGCATGAGTTCGAGGTCCGTCATGAGTGGTAGCGGCGCTATCGAGGTAGTTGAGCAACGCCGAGGTTTAGGCGGGCTCCTGTTGGGTCATGCAGTGGAGGGCACCGAGGCCCCAGATGAAGTCGGTGCAGTGGATGCCGGTGACGGTGCGATCGGGGAAGCACTCGGCGAGGGTGTTGAGGGCGAGGCGATCGTTTGGGTCGTTGAAGGTGGGGACGAGGACCAGCGAGTTGGCGATATAGAAGTTGGCGTAGGACGCGGGCAGGCGCTGGTTCGCGAAGAAGACCGGCGCGGGCATGGGGAGGGTCTTGATCTCGAAAGGCTGGCCTTGCAGATTGCGAGCGGAGTGCAGGCGATCGAGGTTCTCGGCGAGTGGGAGGTGATTCTCGTCGGCGGTGTTGAACTCGACGGTTGTGAGGATGGTGTTCTCGCCTACGAAGCGAGTGATGTCGTCGACGTGGCCATGGGTGTCATCGCCGGCGCAACCGCGATTGAGCCAGAGGACCTGATCGATGCCGAGGTGGTCGCGGAAGGACTGTTCGAGTTGAGCTTTAGAGATGCCGGGGTTGCGTTGCTGGACGTCGGAGAGGAGGCACTCTTCCGTGGTGAGAAGGACGCCGGCACCATTTGTGTCGATGCTGCCGCCCTCGAGGACGAGACGATGCTCCTGGCCGGCATCGGGGCCGTCGGCGAGGGTGATGGTGGGCTGCGTGCGCGGCAGGTTGTAGAGGTCGGCGACGTGCTGTGGGATCTGATCGTCGTTACGGTGGTTGGGGTACTTGGCCCAGGCGTTGAACTTCCAATCGGTGATGGCTAGGTTGCTCTCAGGATCCTTCACAAAGATGGGGCCGGAGTCGCGCAGCCAGACGCGATCAGTGCGCCAGGTGTGGAAGTGCAGGCGGGCGAGGTTGGCGCCCTGACGACGGAGCATGCCGTAGGCGCGCTTTTCGGTGGCGACGTCGTTGACGAGGATATGGACGTCTTCCACGCCAGACAGGTGGCGGATGATCTCGCAGTAGACCCAAGGGATGGGCTGGAACTTGCCGGGCCAGTCCTCGGGGTTATGGGGCCAGGCGATCCAGGTGGCGGTGTGCGGGACCCACTCGGCGGGCATGCGGAAGCGATCGGTCATCAGTCGATGAACCTGCTGGTGAGGCCGGTGTAGGCGTCGATGCGGCGGTCGCGGAGGAAGGGCCAGTGCTGGCGGGTGACTTCGACGAGTTTGGGGTCGAGATCGGCGGTGAGGATCTCTTCTTTGTCGTGGGAGGCCTGGGTGATGATGCGGCCGAAGGGGTCGGCGATGAAGGAGCCGCCCCAGAACTCGAGGCCGGGATTGGGACCGACGGTGAAGTCGCCGGTCATGCCCACAACCTCGTTGGCGGTGGGCGGCACGCGGTTGAGCTGGCCGTTGATCAGGACATCGCCGAGCTCGTGGCCGACGCGATTGACGGCGCAGACGAAGACGCCGTTGGCGATGGCGTGGGCGCGCTGGATGGTCTGCCAGGCGTCGTATTGAGCGACGCCGAACTCGGCCTTCTCAGCGGGATGCCAGCCGATGGCGGTGGGGTAAAAGAGGGTCTCGGCGCCGCGCAGGGCGGTTTCGCGGGCGGCCTCCGGGTACCACTGGTCCCAGCAGACTAGGGTGCCGATACGACCTGCGGCTGTATCGACGGCTTTGAAGCCGAGATCGCCGGGGGTGAAGTAGAACTTCTCGTAGTAGAGCGGATCGTCGGGGATGTGCATTTTGCGGTAGACGCTAGCGATGCCGTCGGGCGTGGAGCTGGCCGGGTCGAGCGTAACAGCGGTGTTGTGATAAAGGCCAGGAGCGCGACGCTCAAAGAGCGAGGCGATAATGACGACGTTGTGCTCGCGGGCGACGGCGGAGAGAGCGGCAGTGGAGGGGCCGGGAATGGACTCGGTGAGGGCGAAGAGGGCGTGATCTTCGCGCTGGCAGAAGTATTGGGCGCGGAAGAGCTCGGGCAGGCAGATCAGCTTTGCGCCGGCGGTGGCGGCTTCGCGGCAGCGGTCGATGGCCTTGGTGAGATTTCTCTCCGGGTCGGGGTCGCAGGACATCTGGATCAGCGCGACGCGGGTGGGTTTTGAAGGCATGTCGCTAGTTTAGCTGCGATCCATGAACGCGACGTGATCTCGTCGTCGCCCTCCCTCTAAGGAGGATAGTTGGCGACGATCGTGCAGGAGGGCACCCCGCAGTGGATGCTGACAGTTCCTCGGTGGAGGACATTGGATATGGCAGGGATTGGTTGGTGATTGGGCCGGCCGATGACCTGAACATCAGGGTATGCAGGTTTGGCGGGCAGGTGACGCCTTGCTGCGGCGCCACGCGGCATGAGCGTGATGGCTGTAGCAGAGATGATCGCCGGCGTTGGGTGAATCTCGGAAGACTTTCTGATAGGTTGAAGACACGCACAGCAGCAGGGCAGCGCAGGGTCACTGGAAGAAGCTTTCGCCGAAGCGAAGGCTCCTTTTGCGGGAGCTGTGTCCTTAACGAGATTGAAGGAGCGCCATGAGAGAGTTTCGCGATTTTCTTGAGTTATCCTACGCCGAGCTTGAAGAACTGAACCTGGAGGCGAAGGACCAGCGCAGGAAGCGGGTGCCGATCGATCAGGTTCAGGAGCAGCGGCTAAAGTACCTGACGGACACGAAGGGCGTGAAGGCGGTGACCGTCATGTTCAGCGATCTGGAAGGGCGGCTTCATATGCTCGACTACGACGCGAAGTTCCTGGTCAAAAGCTATGACAATCTGACGTTCGATGGTTCGTCGATTCGTGGGTTTACAGCGCAGCGTGAGAGTGATCTCCGGCTAGGGATCGACTGGAGCGCCTTCTACTGGGTGCCGGCGGATATCTTTGGACCGGGTAAGGTCATTGTCTTTGGCGAGGTCATTGATAAGAACGGCGGAACGTATGCGGCGGACATTCGCGGCGTACTGAAGCAGTATTCGAAAGAGCTGTACGAGAAGCAGGGCTATACGCTCAACGCGGCGAACGAGATCGAGGGATTTCTCTTTGAGGGGGTAGAGGCAGAGCGGAGCTTCCACGAGACGGGCGCGTTCGAGTATGTCAATAAGGGTGGCTACTACCACTCGCTGCCAGGCGATCCATTGCGCGACTTCATCGACATCGCGGCCGAGGTGCAGCGCGCGATGGGGTTCGAGAATGAGAAGGATCATCCCGAGGTGGCGCCGAGCCAGTTTGAGATCAACTACAGCTATGGTGAGGTGGTTGCGGCGGCAGACCAGATTCAGCTATATAAGTTGATCTGTCGGCAGGTCGCGACGCAAATGGGCATGACAGCAAGCTTTCTGCCGAAGCCGGTAACGGGCGTGAACGGCAGCGGGATGCACACCAACATCTCGATCACCAAGGACGGCAAGAACCTGTTCTGGGATCCACAGGGCGAGGAGAAGATCTCCGAGATGGCGTGGCAGTTCACGGACCGTATCCTGACGCATGGCAATGATCTGTGCCTGCTCCTGAATGCGAGTGTAAACGCGTACCGGCGGCTCGATCCGCACTTCGAGGCGCCGAACCAGATCAAGGCGTCGGCGACGGATCGCGGGTCGATGGTGCGGATCCCGATTGGCAACGAAAAATCGGCGCGCGTGGAGGTGCGGTCGGTTGGCCCAGACGCGAACCCGTATATGGTGCTGTACTCGATCTTCAAGAGTGGTCTGGATGGCGAAACGGCGAAGATCGACAATCTGCGACAGGCGGAGCGGTATCTGCCGGACAACATCTACACGGCGATTGAAGATTTCCGCAAGGCCGAGTGGACGACGAAGCTGCTGGGGGAGGATGTGAAGGGCCGCTATGCGGATCTGAAGCAGGCGTCTGCGGACCGATGTGCGCGACTGCTTGGAACCATCGTGAAGTCGCCGGAGATCCAGTTTCACCACGATGTGTACAACCAGCTGCTGTGGGGGATGTTTTAGGCTGCAGAGGTTGTAAGTGCATGACCCACTCTGTTTCCAGAGTCTCCACCTTTTCCCCTAGAGTCCTCTCAGATGGCCTGAGAGGACTTTCTTCATGCATCAGAGAGTTAGAGATCAAGCTTCATACGCGGCTCATCGGAGAGCGATAGACCTTATTGCTCATGGCTTGCATCCGGAGACTGGGGAGCCACTTCACTCGACAGAAATTATTCACGACGTCAGCGTCGTACGAGCCCTTTTCGTCGCAGTTGACGTGCTCCGATCACGAGAGAGAAAGACAGGTCGAGTGGAAGTGAGGTCGTCGTCCCTCACGAGATTATCGGCTTTCGCGGCAGGAAACCCGTGGACGGCGGGTGAAGACGAGGAACTTCGATTCGAGTTCTTCCGAAAATTAGATCTCAGAGAAATAGCAACTTCACATGCAAGAACGGCAGGGGCAATCGCCTCCCGTTTCGTGCGACTCGGTTTGGTAAAAGATAAAGCCGAAGCCCGGCGGCGGCTAGGCAGCAAGCTGCCTGCTAGAGGACAAACGGTTTCGATCTCCGTATGATTTACGACGTAACGCGTACACATTGCAATGTGAAGGAAACGGAGAACCATGCGGAAGAAGGTCAGCATCATCGGGGCGGGCAATGTGGGAGCGACGGCGGCACACTGGCTTGCAGCTAAAGAGATAGCAGATGTGGTGCTGCTGGATGTTGCGGAGGGAATACCGCAAGGAAAGGGCCTGGATTTACTTGAGGCGATGCCAATTGAGAAGCGGGACTGTTCCATCATCGGCACGAACGACTACGCCGACACCAAGGACTCTGATGTGGTCGTGGTGACGGCAGGAATTGCACGCAAGCCGGGGATGAGCCGTGACGATCTGTTGAACACGAATTACAAGATCATGTCGGACGTGGTGACGAAGGTGGTGGCGGCCTCGCCGCACTGCATCATCCTTGTCGTCTCGAACCCGCTCGACGCCATGGCGCAGACGGCGTTCCGGCAGGCAGGACTGCCGCGCGAACGCGTGATCGGAATGGCGGGCGTACTGGATTCAGCACGCTTTCGCACGTTTATCGCGCAGGAGCTAAGGGTGTCAGTCGAGAACGTAACTGCTTTTGTTCTTGGAGGGCACGGCGATACGATGGTGCCGCTGCCGCGCTACTCGACGGTGGCAGGGATTCCGATTACAGAGCTGATGGATCCCGCTCGGGTAGAGGCTCTGGTGCAACGCACGCGAGATGGCGGGGCAGAGATTGTGAAGTATCTGAAGACGGGATCCGCCTACTATGCGCCGAGTGCAGCTGCCGTGGAGATGGTAGAAGCCATCCTGAAGGACAAGAAGAAAATTCTGCCGTGTGCGGCGTATCTGCAGGGAGAGTATGGAATCAGCGGTCTTTTTGTGGGAGTGCCATGTAAGCTTGGCGCAAACGGTCTGGAGCAGATTCTCGAGATCAAGTTGACTGCCGAGGAGCAGGCTGCGCTTCAGAAGAGCGCTGATGCGGTAAAGGAACTTTGCGCTGTGATTGGCGTGGTGTAGGACCGTCCTCTGCCTCAGAGAGGAACGGCCTGCAGAGCCACGATGCAGGCCGTTTCACTTCAAAAGCACTTTATGCGACGCGATCGATGGTGACGTTCTCGAGGACGACGGGAGTCTTGGGGCGATCCATGCCGTCGCGCGAGAGCTTCGAAATCTTCTCGGCGATGTCATAACCCTCGACGACCTCACCGAAGATGGTGTGCTTGCCGGTAAGCCAGCTGGTCTCAGCAGTCGTGATGAAGAACTGACTTCCGTTGGTGTTGGGGCCGGCGTTTGCCATGGCGAGTTTGCCAGGCTGGGTGAAGCCATGCTTCGAGCCCTTGGTTTCGTCGGCGAACTTGTAGCCGGGGCCGCCCATGCCGGTGCCCTCGGGATCGCCGCCCTGGATCATGAAAGAGGGAATGACGCGATGGAAGATGGTGCCGTCGTAGAGCTTGGCTCCCTTTTTCGAACGGGAGTTCCACTCCTTTGAGCCTTCGGCGAGACCGATGAAGTTAGCGACGGTCTCGGGCGCATCCTGCTCGAAAAGTTTGCAGACGATTGTTCCCTCCGAGGTCTTGAACGTGGCATAAGTGCCGGGGGTGCTGGGCATGCATTTCTCCTTTTTCTTCGTTCCTAGCGGTGAGATGGTGAGCGTTGAGGAAAGGCCAGTCGAGATAGGTCAGAGTGCACTATCTGAGGATCAAAGCGATCCTGGCCCAGATGCGGGAGAGGGCGCAGATCGAACCGGCTGCGGTGTTGGATCGGGCGGCAGAGGCTGCCCATCGGGAACAATCGTGATCTTGTTGATGGTCACATCAGAGAGCGGTTTGTCGCTCGCATTTCGCTCTACGCGCGCGATGGAAGCGACGCGCGACACGGTCTGAGAGTCGCACTGACCGAAGATGGTGTGTTTGCCGTTCAACTCTTCGACGGGCGACTCCGTGATGAAGAATTGGCTACCATTGGTTGACGGGCCGGAGTTCGCCATCGCGAGTCTTCCGGGAACACTGAACGTGAGCGTTGGGTCGATTTCATCCTGGAAGAAATAACCCGGATCGCCGGTGCCGTCGCCGACTCGGTCGCCACCCTGAATCATGAAGTTTGGGATGACGCGGTGGAAGGTGGTGCCGTTATAGAAGGGCTGGCCATGTATCTTCTTGAGCGATTTGGGATCCGTCCAGTCCTTGGTTCCCTGCGCGAGGCCGACGAAGTTTGCAACTGTAACCGGCGCCTGCTTGCTATACAGTTTGCAGGTCAAACGACCCATGTTGGTGTCGATCAACGCGGTTGGTCCCGTTGGAGCGACAGGCGGATGAACCTGTGAGACGGCGTCCGGACCGTCCGGCAGATCAGCCGCTGAGCTATTGGGAGTTGGGGTTTGCGACGGAGTCGAGGTGGCGGGAGGTGAGGCGGTTTGGCCGTGTGCGAGCGGCGCAAGGAAGCAAACCACGACGAATCGGAACGTAGAACGGAGCGACATCACTTCCATCAGTTTACGCGAGAGTTGCCCCCATCGTGAGCATGGTACGGAGTTTTGAGGGGCAAGGTTGGGCGGGTTCTCAGGGCTATTTTGCCTCTGCCTGGTCAGTACCAATCGGTCCAGAGCATCATAGAAGTGATTTCGAGAGGATGGATTCTATGGTGAAGTTTGCGATCTATGGCTCGCTTAGGGCGAAGCCGGGCAAAGAGGCAGCGGTTGAGGCGTTCTTGAAGCAAGGGGCCGAGATGGCCAGGCAGGAGAAAGGAACCATTACCTGGTATGCGGTGAAGGAGGCAGAGGGCCACTACGGGATCTTTGACACGTTCGAGGATGAAGCTGGCCGAGAGGCACACCTGAGTGGCGAGATCGGCAAGGCGCTGATGGCCAACGCGGAGGAGCTTTTAAGTGAACCACCGCAGATCAATAAGATTGAGGTCCTGGCCGAAAAGTAAACCTAATCGCGCATGGACGCGCCGTGCTCGACCTGCCTCATGACGCGAAGGAGGTTTTCACCCAAGACTCCCCGGATGGAGGCTTCAGAGTAGCCGCGCTTCTCAAGAGCTTCTGCAATCTTCGGGAGATCGGCTGCAGAATCGATTTCGCTGGGAAGGGCACAGATGCCATCAAAGTCCGAGCCTAAGCCGACGTGGTTAACACCTGCGACGGAGCAGATGTGGTCGATGTGATCGATCAGCGAGCGAAACGGCGGGCGGGGAAGTTGAGCCGCGAAGCGTTGGTCGATCGCGTTGCAAAGGGCATGCGTACGCGGAACGCCACGTTGGCTACACTCCTGCTGCAACTGAGCGTGAGCGCGCTCTCGTTCC
This sequence comes from uncultured Acidobacteriaceae bacterium, assembly GCA_964235665.1. Classification (GTDB taxonomy): domain Bacteria; phylum Acidobacteriota; class Terriglobia; order Terriglobales; family Acidobacteriaceae; genus Edaphobacter. Next base: position 424,343 of record CAXSAY010000002.1, on the reverse strand, counting down.
GGGGCTGACTGGTTCCAGGCGTCACGCCACGCTTCGTCGATGAATGCGGCATAGAAGTTGACCATGATGACGCCATCGCTCGCTGCGATGGCGCGGATCATCTCGTCGGTAAGATTTCTCGGCGCTGCTGTGAGAGCGCGAGCGCTGGAATGGCTGGCAATGACGGGCGCGCGGGACGTTGCCAAGACGTCGACGAAGGTGGCGTCCGAGACGTGCGAAATGTCGATCATCATTCCGAGATGGTTCATCTCCTCAACCACTGTGCGACCGAAGTCGGTCAGACCGCCATTGTGGGGTACCGAGGGATCGTCCAGATCGCCCGAGGAGTCTGCCCACTCGTTGGAGTTGGCCCAGGTGAGTGTCATATAACGCACGCCGAGGGCGAAGTACCGCCGCAGCAGGTCGAGCGAGCTCTCGATCGCGTGACCGCCTTCGATACCGAGCAGGACAGCGAATCGACCTGAGGTCTGAGCGGCCAGGATGTCGTCTGCGGACCGGCAGAGGGCGAGTTGTTCCGGGGATCGTCGGACTTCCCGGTGGACCGCCTCGATCAGCTTGAAGGTGCGATCGGCATAGCAGCCACGCCACTGTTGCGGCTCCGGCCAGATTGCGAAGAACTCACCAGTGAGACCGCCTGCCTGAGCTGCTGCGAGATTAAGATGCCCGCTGCCGCGATCGTCCGTGAAGTGCCAGTGCTCGTCGAGAAATCGCTGCGGTGTGTCGGCGTGACCGTCAAGCAGCAGCCTGGGACGGGGAATCGTCTGTGCTGGCATGTCTGGCTGCAGTGTACCAACGCTACCCTGCTGTGCTGTGCCAGGTAGAAGTGGACGCGTTCAGGACGGCTTCCGGCAACCTACGGGCAGGGCATCTCGTCTGACAATATGAGGTGATTTATGGCACAGGGCATTGATGCGACAAAGACTCCGGCTCGACCTTCGCATGAAGCGATCGAGGGTGGCACTGGCGATGCGACTGATGTAGCGAAGTCCGAGGAGCACAAACTGGATCACGTGGCGATGGAAGGCGCAAAGCGCGCTGAGAACCGTATCCACTCCAATGAAGAGACAAGCTCTGGCGATAGCCTCTTCACCAAGTAATTCTGAACCTCCTTTAATAAGTAGGACCGAAGAAAGCCCGCCATAACGGCGGGCTTTCTTCGCGTTGTATGACTCTAGTATCCTTGCGAGCCTGCGACGGCGACTGCATGGTCCTGCTCTCCTGAGCCACCTGAGATACCGAGCGCTCCAACCACGGAGCCGTTCTGCTTCAGGGGCACGCCACCGGCGAAGATCATGATGCGGCCGTGGTTCGAAACATGAATCCCGTAGAACTGCTGACCTGGGCCGGAGTTGTCGCCGAGATCCTTGGTGGTGATGTCGAAGGCTCGCGCGGTGAAGGCCTTGTTGATGGCGATGTCGATCGATCCTCGCCAGGCATTTTCCATCCGCTCGAAGGCGAGCAGGTTTCCGCCTTCGTCCACGATCGCGATGCACATGGGCTGGCCGAGCTCTTCAGCCTTCTTGGTAGCCGCGGCGATGATCTTCCGGGCGTCGCTTAGGTTCAGCATGGTGTCACTCCTCTGCGTGACGCTTGGTCACGCTTCTATGATGCCTCGCAATTTCTGTTCCTGCGTTGTAGAAGCCTAAGCTGGCGCAAGAGCGGGCTCAGCGATCGATCGCAGTGGATCAGGTGTTGGCTCCGGGCTCTTCCACCCGTAGGTCTCGTAACGCCAGTGTGCTGTGCCGCCGGCGAGTTCGAGGACGGTGAAGCCTTCGGGGGTGCCCCAGCGACTGCCGTGCCACCAGTTGCCGGAGATGGCACCCGAAGTGATGTAGGGGACGTCTCGCCAGAAGACGGTCTCGTTGATGTGGGTGTGACCCTGGAGCACAGCAATGACGTGATGGCCCTCGAAGAGGTCGATCACCTGACGGGCGTTGCCGACGAGGAAGCCGTGCAGGTTGGTGAGGGCCTGGTAGGCGGCGGCCTTTGCGGCCTTGTCGTCTGGTGGAGAGTACTGCGGAGCGGCGGAGACGAGTGGGACGTGGCAGGCAACAACGATTGGGGTTCCGACGGGTGTGGCTGCGAGGTCGGCGGCGAGCCAGGCGAGTTGCGCGGGATCAATCATGGCGTCGAACTCGCGCTCAGGCGTGATCTGGATGGAGTCGAGCAGGATGAAGTGATAGCCGCTGCGATTGAAGGAACTGAAGGTCTTCGTGTTGAAGCGCTGCTCGAAGGCCTTCTTGCCGTAGAGGGGGTCCGAGGGATCGACGCCGGTGGAGGGCACGCGGCCGAAGACGTCGTGGTTGCCGATGACGTGATGGATCGGGATGCCGTTGAGGGTCTGCTCGGTTCTGGTGTAGAGGTCGAGCAGCAGGAGCGAACGATCGCGCGGGACGGCGGCGAGGTCGAAGCAGTGGTCGCCGCCCTGGATGCAGAGGTCGGGCTTGAGGGACCTGATCTTGGCAAGAGCGAGGGCCGTGCCTTCCCCGGCCTTGAGCTCAGGCTGGGTGTGGGTGTCGGTGAAGAAGACGAGCCTGAGCGAGCCGGGGCGGGCTGGTGTGGACTGGCCAACCGCTGGGAGGCTGGTAGCTGCCGCACTTGCAGCGGCGAAGGAGAGGAAGCGACGGCGATCCATGCTTGGCATAGTAGCCGAGTGCGATGACGGGCAGGTTGCACTGCCCTCGCACTCGGCGGGCTAGCGGGTGAAGAAGTCTTTGACCTGCTGGACGATGACGTCGCGGCTGACGTCGGAGATGGCCTCGGTGAGGGGAAGCTGCTTGGGGCAGGCTTCGACGCAGTTCTGGGCGAAGCCGCACTCCTGGACACCACCGTCGCCGGCGAGGGCGCGAAGGCGCTCTTCCTTGAGGACGGCGCCGGTAGGGTGATTGTTGAAGAGCTTGACCTGCGCGATGGTGGCAGCGCCGACGAAGTTGGTGGAGTCATTGAACTGCGGGCAGACCTCCATGCAGATGGTGCAGGAGATGCAGTTCGACAGGGGGTAGAGGGTCTCCTGCAGCTGCGGGAACTGGCGGGGGCCGGCGCCGAGATCGTAGGAGCCGTCAATGGGAACCCAGGCCTTGACGGCCTTCAGGTTCTCGAAGAGGACGGAGCGATCGACGGCCAAGTCCCGCACCACCGGAAATTTCGAGAGAGGAGCGAGGGTGATGGTGCCCTGGCCGTCGGGTCCGGAGAGCTTATCGACGAGGGCGGAGCAGGCCATGCGGGCGCGGCCATTGATGAGCATGGCGCAGGAGCCGCAGATCTCTTCGAGGCAGTTGGCGTCGTAGGCGATGGGGGTGGTTTCAACGCCGGCGCTGGTGACGGGATCGCAGGCGATCTCCCCGAGGACCGAGGTGATGTTCATGTTCGGGCGGTAGGGGATCTCGAACTTCTCGGTGCGGGCGGGAGCGTCCGGTGTGCTCTGGCGCTTGATCTCGACCTTGATGGTGCGGGTGCTGACCTTGGCGGCGGTCTCGGACTGGGCGACGGGAGTGTGGGTGGTGCTGGGGGTCTGAACGGTGGTGGCCATGATCGTGCTCCTCCGGTGCTGGGCTGCCGGCGACTGCGGTGTTGCCGGAGGGTACCCCACCCGGCATATATTGCGTAAAATCTTGAAACGGCTAGACGTAGGTCTGGACCTCTCGACACAGACGGGACAGCTGACAAAGCTACATCGGAGGAGCCCCACTTACAGGATAGTGCCTCCGCGGGGGGTGTACGCCACAGTGCCGGATCGATTGCGATGGTCCTGTAAAGAGATGGCTCTCGTTTGCACAGGCTGTCATGGTTCGGCCGTCCAGCGGAGAGAGGCGAGCCAGAGATCGTGGGCGCGATGCATGATACGGCTGTTGGTCGTGGGGTCCTTGACGTCGTTGGGGCCGATGCCGGTTTCTTCGGTGACGACGCGGCAGCTGCCGGACTCTGGGATGAAGTGCCAGGCGTGGTAGTGGCCATGGCGGGTCTCGGTCTCGTCGGCACCGAAGGGATTCCAGCTGAGGCGGGAGTCGGGGACGAACTCCGTGATGCGGCTCTCGATGGGGCTGTTGAAGATCTTTAGACGAAGCAGGGTGCCCTGGCCTACGGCGCCGGGCGTTTCGTTGACGACATCTTTGGTGAGGATGAACCAGGTGGGCCAGGCGGTGGCGTCGGCCAGGCGCGTGAAGGCGTGATGGCAGTCCGTGTGAATGAGGAGTTCGTTGTGGGAGAAGACCGGAGCGACAGAGGGATCGTACTCTTTCGGCCAGTGGATGGCGGTGTCGCGGTGGGCGCGATCGTCGGCAAGGGCGTCCGCGGCGGCGACAGCAGAGAGGCTGGACGTGGAGAGGGCGAGCAACAAAAGAAGCGGCTTGACCATGGTCTGAGCCTCCTTAGGCTTATGCCGTCGCCGCGTAGTTGCGAGCGCGGGGGGTGATGTGGCTGATATCGACGTCTTCGAAGGACAGCTGGGGGGCTCCATCGACGAAGGCGGCCTTGGTGGTCTTAAGGAACTGCTCATCGTTGCGGTCGGGGAAGTCGGGCTTGTAGTGAGCGCCGCGGCTCTCGTCGCGGGCGGCGGCACCCCCGACGACGACGCGGGCGAGATGGAGCATGTTGTCGAGCTGGCGGCCGAAGGCGAAGGAGGTGTTGGCCCACTGGCTCTTGTCCGACAGATTGACGTTCTTGAGGCGGGACTGGAGCTCGACGATTTTGGCGTCGGCTTCGGCGAGACCCGCGTTGTAACGAATGATGGTGGCGTGGCGGGTCATGGTGTCGCCGAGCTCGCGCCAGAGTTTGAAGGGGTTTTCGCTGCCGGTGCTGGAGAGCAGGGCGTTGTTCTTTTCGTGCTGCCGCTTGAGCTCTGCGCTGTGGCCGCCGTCGCCGGGCTGGGGGGCGAGCGACTTGGCATACTCCATGGCGCAGGGGCCGGCGACGAAGCCGCCGTAGATGCAGGAGAGCAGCGAGTTGGCGCCGAGGCGGTTGGCGCCGTGAATGGAGTAGTCGGCCTCACCCGCAGCGAAGAGGCCGGGGAGGTTGGTCTGCTGGTGGAAGTCAACCCAGAGACCGCCCATGGTGTAGTGCATGCCGGGAAAGATCTTCATGGGGACGTCGCGCGGGTTGTCGCCGACGAACTTCTCGTAGATTTCGAGGATGCCTTCGAGCTTGTTGAGGCGCGCGGGCGGCAGGTGGGTGAGATCGAGGTAGACCATGGGCTGACCGTCGATGCCGAGGTTTTCCTGATAGACGATGCGATGGATGGCACGGGTGGCGATATCGCGGGGGACGAGGTTGCCGTACTTGGGGTACCACTCTTCGAGGAAGTAGAAGCGGTCAGCCTCGGGGATGGAGCGCGCGACGCGTCTCTCGTTGCGATCGCGCGGGACCCACACGCGGCCGCCTTCGCCGCGGGCGGACTCGGACATGAGGCGGAGCTTGTCTTCGCCGGGGATGGCGGTGGGGTGGACCTGGATGAACTCGCCGTTGGCGTAGAAGGCGCCCTGCTGGTAGAGCGCGGACTGGGCGGAGCCGGTGCAGACGACGGAGTTGGTGGATTTGCCGAAGATGGCGCCGATGCCGCCGGTGCAGATGATGACGGCGTCGGCAGGGAAGGTGCGCAGCTCCATGGAGCGGAGGTCCATGGCGCAGACGCCGCGGGTGGCGCCGTTGTCGTCGAGGACGGCCGAGAGGAACTCCCAGCCCTCGTACTTAGTGACCTTGCCTTCGCTCTCATAGCGGCGGACCTGCTCGTCGAGGGCGTAGAGCAGTTGCTGGCCGGTGGTGGCGCCGGCGAAGGCGGTGCGCTGGTAGAGGGTGCCGCCGAAGCGGCGGAAGTCGAGCAGGCCTTCGGGGGTGCGGTTGAAGGGGACGCCCATGCGGTCGAGAAGGTCGATGATGGCCGGGCCCTGCGCGGTCATGTTCTTGACGGGGGTCTGGTTGGCGAGGAAGTCACCGCCGTAGACGGTGTCGTCGAAGTGCTTGAGGACGGTGTCGCCCTCACCCTTGAGGTCTTTAGCGGCGTTGATGCCGCCCTGGGCGCAGACGGAGTGCGAGCGCTTGACCGGGACGATCGAGAAGAGGTCGACGCTGCCGCCGGCTTCGGCGATCTTGATGACGGCGGCGAGGCCGGCGAGGCCTCCGCCTACGACGATGATGCGGGGTGTTGTGGGCATGCTACCTCAGTGATTGGCGATTAGAAGAATGACTGACCAGATGGATCTAATCGCAAAGAACAGCACAAACGCGAGGAGAAGAACCCGCCGGTTATCAGCTATGAAGAGACAACTTAGAAAGACTGCAAGAGCGATGAAGAAGCGATTGCGGTAGAGCGACTGATGTAATCCAAACGAGAGCCCAATGCAAAGAAGACCACTTAGGACAGCTGGTGTCACCAGGATCTTGTCTTTTGTCGACAGGTCTTCGTCCGAGCTCGTTTTCATGGGCGATCAACGGACCTCGCCGGGCTGGGTGGGGTTGGTGGTGCCGGGGGCGGCGGTGGTGGGCGCGGGGAGCGTGACGCCGGCGGGTTGGGCGGGCATGACATCGGCGGGGGCGTTGGGGTACTTCCAGATGACGGCGTAGATGCTGATGAAGCCCATCAGGCAGAGGGCAGAGCCGAGGGCGGCGCAGGCGTAGCCCATGCGTTTGCGAGCGCGCTCGCCGGGGGTGATGCCCCACTTGGCCGAGAAGAGCCAGATGCCATAGGCGAAGTGCCAGGTGGTGGCAACCATGGCGATGACGTAGATGGCGAGCATCCAGGGGTTCGAAAGCTCGTGCTGGACCTTGGCGAAGGCGGCGCCGGGGTGCTCGGGCAGGCTGACGCCGGAGAAGCGCTGGCGCCAGACGTGCTGGATGATGTAGGCGAGGGCGACGACGCCGGTGACGCGCTGGGAGATGTACATCCAGTTCGAGGCCCAGGGGTAGACGTTGACGTTGGCGCGGCCGCGGACGGTGATGAAGACGCCATAGCCGGCGTGGAAGGCGAGGGGGATGAAGATGAAGGCCCACTCGAGCACGCGGACGAGCGGGAGGGCGTTAAGGAACTTGACCTGCTGGGCGTAGGCGAGGGGACCGTTCCAGGTCTCGAAGTTCGAGACGATGTGCTCGATGAGGAAGGCGCCGATGGGGACGATGCCGGAGAGCGAGTGCAGCTTGCGCCAGAGAAAGGAGTGTCCCTCCCCGGCGCGGAGGGGCTGGACGCCGCGCCGTTTGCCGGTGGGCGACTGCGCAAGGTCCGGTGCTGCCATGGGTGCGGTTGCGGCCATCTGCGGGGACTCCTTCGCTTGCCTGGAGGCGGGGCGGGCGTAGGGGCTGCCCGGATCGACCTAGGGAGGCACCCTGATTATTCTGCCGCGGGGAAAGGGTGGTCAACCACTTCGCTCGGCTTCGTGCGATTATCGTCAGCTTTGTGCGATATCTGCGACTTGGTCAAGGTTTGCCACGAGGGCTTTGAGGGCGCGGCCGCGATGGCTGAGGGCGAGTTTTTCTTCGGGGTTGAGCTCGGCCATGGTGACGCCAAGGTCGGGCAGGAGGAAGAGTGGGTCGTAGCCGAAGCCGGAGTTGCCGCGGGGAATGGCGAGGATTTCGCCTTCGACGGAGCCGTCGGCCTCGGCGAGGATCTTGCCGTCGCGGGCGAGAGCGAGGGCGCAGCGATAGCGAGCCTGACGATCGCCGTCGCGAGTGGTGGCGAGGGCGTCGAGGACGCAGAGGTTATTGCGCTGATCTATGGGCAGGGGGCGACGGGTGACGTAGTTCTGATCGTCGGCGTAGCGGGCGGAGCGAGCGCCAGGGGCGCCGTGGAGGGCATCGATCTCGAGGCCGGAGTCGTCGGCGAGGACCGGCAGGCCGGGGCGCTGGAGGGAGTAGTAGATGGCCTTGGTGCGGGCGTTTTCGGCGAAGGTGGGAGCGGCTTCCGGTGGAGGCGGGATGTCGGCCAGACCCGGGAGGGGCTGGAGATCAGCGTGGGCGGCGAAGTCACGGAGCTTGCCGGGGTTGGAGGTGGCGGCATAGAGAAGCATGCTTCGATGATACGGACTTGCCTAGTGGCAGCAGTGCTGGTGATGGTGGTCGCCTTCGGGTGGGGCCGCGTCCATCATGCGGAGCATGGCGGGGCCACCGGTGCGGAGGAAGCGCCAGAGGAGGACCGCGGTGATGGCGAGAAAGACGAGGTTGAGGACGGCTGTGTAGTTCCAGCGGATGCTTTCGGTCACCATCTGCGCGGAGCGATGTTGCGGGATGAGGTGGAGGGCGCTGAAGAGGAACTCCACGACGAGGGCGGCGCCCACCATGGCGGCGTAGAAGGTGACGAAGAGGATGGCGGCGACGCGGAGGCCGTAGTACTTGCGGTAGATGTTGAGGATGGGAAGGATGATGAGGTCGGCGAAGAGGAAGGCGAGGACGCCGCCGAAGGAGATGCCGCCGTTCCAGAGCACGGCGGCGAGGGGAACGTTGCCAACTGAGCAGACGAAGGAGAGGACGGCGACGAGAGGGCCGACGAAGGGCCCCCAGAGTCTGGCGAGGACGGGGTGGCCGACGAGAAAGAAGCTCTGCCAGACGTGCTGCGGGACCCAGGCGGCGAGGCAGCCGGAGATGAGCAGACCGCCGGCGATGTCGGGCCATAGAGAGTACCAGTCCATCCAGAAGTAGTGGCTGGTGCTGGTGAAGCCCTGTGCTGAGGTGGCCTTTTGCCAGAAGGTGCCAGTGTGGAGGCTCATGTCCATGGCGGCGTGGCCTTCCATCCTGCCGGCGAGGCCCGTTTCGGCTTGTTTTCGCGCGGCGGCGATGAGCTTTGGGGTAAGGGTGGCGCGGAGCATAAGGACGATGAGGGCGATCATGATGGGGCCGCCGGTGAACTCGGCCAGGGTGAACTGCCAGCCGAGCAGGACGGCGAGGAGGACGCTGAGCTCTACGACGAGGTTGGTGGACGCGAACTGAAAGGCGATGGCGGCGATGAAGTCTGCGCCTTTGCGAAAGAGCGAGCGCGCGAGAGCGGTGGCGGCGTAGGAGCAGGAGGAGCTGGCGGCGCCGAGGGCGGAGGCGACGACGATGGTCCTGGCGGAGGAGTTGGACAGAAGGCGGCCGAGCTGTTCTTTGGAGACGATGGCTTCGACGATAGCTGAGAGAAGAAAGCCGAGACAGAGCGCCCAAAGGAGCTCCCAGGCCATGATGCCGGACATCTTGAGTGCCTGAAGAAGGAGGTGCATAAGGAGTCCTCGTGGGGCTGGTCGCTCTCTCAGGTTGATGCGAGATCGCATAGAGGCGACGACGCTAGAGAGATGAGAGGCACGGGCCGGTACCAGAGGCGGAGTGCGGTGTGGCTGGTGAGGCTGTGCCGCTTATGCGGTGACGGAGATCTCTTCTTCGAGTTGCTGCTTCTCTGCGAGGGCGCGGTAGTAGCCATCGCGCAGGATGAGGTCGTCGTGGGTGCCGTATTCGACGACGCTTCCATCGACGAGGACCGCGATCTGATCGGCGTTGCGCGCGGTGGAGACGCGATGCGAGATCAGGATGGTAGTGCGGCCGCCCATCACGGATCGCAGGGAGGCGAGGATGCGCTCTTCGGTGTAGGTATCGACCGAAGCGAGCGCGTCATCGAGGACAAGAATTTTGGGGTCGCGGAGAACGGCGCGGGCGATGGCGGAGCGCTGCTTCTGCCCGCCGGAGAGGGTGACGCCGCGCTCTCCGACGACAGTGGCGAAGCCTGCGGGGAACTCCCGGATCTCGGCGGCGATGAAGGCGATGCGGGCCGCCTCTTCGATCTGGGCCTCGGTGGCGGTGGGGAGGCCGACGGCGATGTTTTCAGCGACCGTGGTGGAGAAGAGAAAGGTCTCCTGCGGGACGAAGCCGATGGCCTGACGAAGTGTATGAAGCGGGATGGAGCGAATAGGGCGGCCATCGATTAGAAGCGCGCCCTCAGGGGCGTCAAAGAGGCGCGAAAGTAAGCCGACGAGTGTGCTCTTGCCGGAGCCGGTGGGGCCGAGGATAGCGAGCGAGGAGCCGGCGGGGATGGTGAGGGTGACATCGCGCAGAACCGGCGTGTCAGGCAGGTACGAGAAGTCGAGATGGCGGAATTCGATGGCGCCGCGGATCTCTGGCTCGGCGGCGCTGGTGGATTGCTGGAGGCGTTCTGGGTCGTCCGCGATGGACGGTTTCTGCTTGAGGAGTTCGTCGATGCGGATGACGGAGGCGGTGCCGCGCTGGAAGAGGTTGACGACCCAGCCGATGGCGATCATGGGCCAGGTGAGCTGGACCATGTAGACGGTGAAGCTGGTGAACTGGCCGACGGAGATGTGATGAAGGAGAACCTCATGACCGCCGACGAAGAGGGTGATCATGAGCGAGAGGCCGAGGACGAACTCGAGGGTGGGCCAGAGCATGGCCATCAGGCGCACGAGGTGCAGAGAGCGGGCGATGTACTCGAGGTTAGCCTGCTCGAAGTGGGCGATCTCGGCGTCTTCCTGGGCAAAGGCGCGGATGAGCCGGGCACCGGAGAAGTTCTCCTGCGCCTTTGCGGAGATGTCGGAGAACATGGCTTGGATGCGCTCGAACCGGGTGTGGATGCGGTTGCCGAAGTACTGTACGAGGACGCTGGCGATGGGGAGCGGGACAAAGGCGAAGAGGGTGAGGCGAGGGGAGATGCGCAGCATGAAGGGAAGGGCTGCGGCGGTGAAGACGAGGGTGTTGGCGGAGTACATGATGGCCGGGCCGAGCAGCTGCCGGACGGCGGCGAGATCGTTGGTGGTACGGGCCATGATGTCGCCCGTGCGATGGGTGTGATAGAAGCTGGCGGATTGCTTTTCGAGGTTGCGGAAGAGGTCGTTGCGGAGATCGAACTCGATCTCACGCGAGGCGCCGATGACGATCTGTCGGTTGAGATAGAGAAAGAGCGAGCTGAGGACGGCGACCAGGAGGAGGAGTTCCGCCTGATGGGCGAGGCGGGCGGGGTTGAGGCCGCGGCGCATGTCATCGATGGCGATGCCGATGATCAGGGGGATAAGAACCTTCGAGCCGTTGTACGCGAGCGTGGCGAGACCGCCCCAGGCAAAGCTGGTCCAGTAGCGCTGGAGGTAGGGAGCGAGCGGTTTGAGGCGGTTTAGCACTGAGGAATGAGATGGTTGCGGGCTATTTTGGATTCGTGGATTGCGGTTTGTCCTGCCCCGCGTTCGGGAGCGCATTCGGCTGAGGTGCGGCGGTATTTGGCTGAGGTTGAGCGGGGTTTTGCGAAGGATCGGACGAGGTCGCGGGCGGCGCCGAGGGGGCGGGCGGGGTGTCGGCGAAGGTGACGAGCTCGATATCGAAGATGAGGTCGGCCTTCGGCGGGATGGCGCCTTCGCGGCCGGCTTCCCCGTAGGCGAGCTGGTAGGGGATGTAGAGGCGACGCTTGCCGCCGACCCGCATGCCAGTGAAGCCGGTATCCCAGCCGGGGATGACGCGATGGGCGCCGTAGGGGAAGGTGATGGGGTCCTGGCCAGGGTGGTCGTAGGAGGAGTCGAACTTGGTGCCGTCGGTCAGCCAGCCGGTGTACTTGACGGTGTAGTACTTGTTGGCGGCGGCGAGAGGGCCGGTGCCGGTGACGATATCGACGTAGCGGAGGGCGTAGAGGGATTTGGGGGTAGCGGAGACGGGGGGCACGCCGGGCGGGTTATCAGCTTTGCTGGCCGTCGATGCCGCTGAGGAGGATGTGGCGGCATGATGCGCGGGGGCGGTGGTGGATCGGTGGGTCGTGGTCTGGGCGGCGAGGGGGAGCGAGGCGAGAAGGAAGAGGAGAGAGGCGCGACTGATCATCGTGGTCACAGTGTATGGCCTGGCGCGGAGTGGAACCTACCGAACGTGGGAGATGCCACGAATGATGAGAGGGACCTGGGTGGCAGGCGGGCTCGAGTCTACTCTGGCCGGGTGTCGCGAGTATGGAGGTTTCCCGGGCTTCGCCGAAGGTGCCTGGGCGGTGTAGGTTGGGTTTGGGAGATGCGTGCGGGCAGGCATCTCCCGGGCTGGGAGGAGATAGCTTGCTGTCGCTTTCGGTTCAAACCTCGGAGGCAAGAGAAGAGCGCTCGCTGCGGACAGAGGCGCTGGTGTACCCGGTGATCGGAACGCTGCTGGTGACGGGAGCGGTGGTGAGCCGGGTGTGCCGGACGCCTGACAAGCCATTCACGAGCTGGTGGAGCCTTCTGGCGCTGGGAACGACGTATGTGGGGATTGCGCTCCTGGCGCATGCGGGAACGGTATGGGGGATCTGCAGGGTATACCGCGAGACACCCCGAGCGCCGGTGGGACGGGTGGTGCGGGGGATATGGTTGAGCGCGGCGCTCCTGCCGGTGACGGTGCTGCTGGCGCACGGGGGATCCGCGTGGGCGACGCCGATGCTGCCGGCGATTGCGGGAATGACGGTGTTGTTTGTGCGTCGCGGGGTGCCCGAGGCTGGGCGGAATGCTCACTCGCTTGCGCCGGCGGGAATGGCGCCGGGCTTGTTTGGGTACGCGCCGCCGCCGGCGTTGCTTGGGACGATGCTGTCTGCCGTGCTGGTCGCGATGGTGCTGGAGCTGACGGTGGCGATGCTGCTCTCGTGGCAGTACGCCTTGGCAAGCCTGCTGCTGGGGATAGCTGTGGCGGTAGTGCTGTGGCGTGTGCCGCTCGGGACCGAAGTGGCGGGCAAGGGAGATCGGGGATGGGGCGGAGTGGCACGCGATACGGCGGTGGCGTTGCTCTTGACCCTGGGGACGCTGCTGCCCTCGCTCAACGGCAGCTCGCTGGGGAGCAGGGCGGGGCGGTTCCTGGGGATGGGACCGATCGCGGCGCATGCGCCGCCGATGCCCTCGCCGGCGCAGACGGGGGAGGCAAGGGGCGGTGCGCTTTCCGGCGTGATCCTGACGCTGCCACCGAAGCCGCGGCAGACGGTGGTGCCACCGCCGCCGATGGGCGCGATGATCGCCGGCGTGGCAAGGGTGCAGCCGCGGATCCTGAAGTTCGATGGGGCGTACTGGTACTTCCGCAGCCCGGACGTACAGCCACGGCCGGATGCGAGGACGGTGCGAGGCGATCCGACAAAGGTGCAGATCCGATCGACGGACCTGGCGGCGATCGTCATGGAGGCGCACCAGACACTCGAGCCGGCGCTGCGGATGGACTGCTGCTCAGCGATTCGGGTGACGGTGCAGAACGCGGATACGAAGCCGGGGGCGATCGGGCTGGAGCTGGTGCTGGGCGGGCGGTCGGGTAAGGGCGGCGTGTGGCGGGAGTCCTTGGGAACCCTGGTGATTCCATCGAGTCTGTTGCCGCGCCGCGAGGGGGATGGGCGGGGGGCGACGGAGGTGCTGGAGTTCCCGGTGCCTGGCGGGGCAGCCACGCGGTCGATTGCCGAGATCACGGTGGCGGTCCGGCCGGCGCCTGAGCGGTCACGGATGGGAGCGCAGGTGGCGGTTGAGCAGTTTGAGCTGGTGCCAGCACGGTAGGCGGCACGCTGGAGGTTGTGCGGGGTTGCCGAGGCGGCGTGTGGTGGCGGCCCACATCTCAGAGGTGAGATGTGGGGCACCCGGCATGTACGTAAGGCCACAGCGGCCGGCTTTGGATGCAGTGATTCTTGCACGATCTCGAAGCAAGGACGGGCGCGCGTGAGGCGGGGGCGGAGTTCTTGTCGATCGTACGGCGTTGCTGCCGTGCGGGACCGGGTTCGCGTGCGAGTCTGGCCGTCTTCAATTTCGTCAGAAAGTTTGCGTGCTCTGCTGGCGGGAGGGTGGAACAGCAGGACAGGAGCGCATCAGAGTAGCGCATGAGCGTTCTTGATGTGGTGCTGGGGCGACCGCTGCGGTCGGAGGAGGATGCGGAGCAGCGGGTGGGCGTGGCAGCGGGTGTGCCGACGTTTGGGCTGGATGCGCTGGGGTCTGCGGCGTACGGGCCGGAGGCGGCACTGACGATTCTGATTCCGGCGGGTGCGGCGGGGATCGCGTATGTGTGGCCGATCAGCGTGGCGATTCTGGTGCTGCTGGGAATTGTGTTCTTTTCCTACCGGCAGACGATTGATGCGTACCCGAATGGGGGCGGATCGTACACGGTCGCGGGACAGAACCTAGGGGAGAACGTGGGGCTGCTGGCGGCGGCGGCGCTGATGCTGGACTACCTGCTGGATGTGGGGGTGGGGATTTCGACGGGAGTGGGGGCGCTGGTTTCGGCGGTGCCGAAGCTGGGGCCGCATACGCTGGCGATCTGCCTGGTGATCCTGCTGGCACTGACGGTGGTGAATCTGCGTGGGGTGCGGGAGAGCGGGGCGTTGTTTATGGCGCCGACGTATGTGTTTGTGGTGTGCATGCTCGGCGTGCTGGGGTGGGGCGCGTGGAAGACGATGGTGAGCGGCGGGCATCCACAGCCCGTGGTAGCACCGCCGCACCCGGGGGCGGGGCACGCGGTGGCGGCGGTGGGAGCGTGGCTGCTCCTGCGATCGTTTGCGAGCGGATGCACGGCGCTGACGGGGGTGGAGGCGGTGAGTAACGGCGTGCGGTCGTTTCGGGAGCCGCGCACGCGGACGGCACGATGGACGTTGACCGTGCTGGTCGTGCTTCTGGCGTTGATGCTGGCGGGGATCGCGTACCTGGTGCCGGCGTATGGGATCGTAGCGACCGAGCCGGGGTCTTCCGGATACCAGAGCCTGCTGTCGATGGTGACGGCGGCAGTAGCGGGGCGAGGCGCGGTGTACTACGTGACAATCGGGGCGATTTTGCTGGTCTTGTCGCTATCGGCGAACACGGCATTTGCAGGGTTTCCGCAGCTGTGCCAAGTCATTGCGGAGGATGGCTACCTGCCGCGGTTCTTTGCGATTCGGGGACGGCGGCTGGTGTACACGGAAGGGATCCTGGTGCTGGCGGTGCTGGCGGCGGGGATCCTGGTGGTGTTTGACGGGGTGACGGATCGGCTGATCCCACTATTTGCGATTGGAGCGTTTCTGGCGTTTACGCTGTCGCAGGCGGGGATGGTGGCGCACTGGTGGCGGAAGGGTGGCAAGAGCAAATGGCTGAATATGGTCATCAACGGAACTGGTGCGGTGGCCACTGGGATCACGGTGGTGCTGGTGCTGGTGGCGAAGTTTGTGGAAGGGGCGTGGATCACGGTGGTGCTGGTGCCGCTGCTGATCCTGCTGATGCGCGCGGTGCACCGGCACTATGTGCGGGTGGAGAAGACGACACGCGTGGGGGCGCTCGACTTCAAGCCAGTGGGCAAGATGATGGCGGTAGTGCCGGTGTCGCGGTGGGATCGGCCAGCGGAGCAGGCGATGCGGTTTGCGTGCACGCTGACGGATGAGGTGGAGGTGCTGCATGTGGACTGCTCAGGTGAGGAGGGCGAGGCGGGATGCGAGGACTGGACGCCGATCATCGGCGAGGCGGCAGAGCGGGCGGGGGTTCGGCTGCCCCAGGTGACGACGGTGGCCTCGCCGTTCCGATTCGTTACCGGGCCAATCTTGAAGCACATCTTGCAGGTGGAGGCGGAGCATGCCGGGCGACCGATTGCAGTGGTGGTGCCGGAGCTGGTGGCGCGGCAATGGTATCAATACCTGTTACATAATCATCGGTCGACGGCGCTGAAGGCGGCGCTGCTGATTCGAGGAAATGGGCAGATTGTGGTGGTGAATGTGCCGTGGTACCTGGACGGCCGCTAAGACGCTGCGCGTGTCTCTTGGTCGAAGCGGCGTCACAGAGGGCTAGCGGCGATGGACGGTTACATCCGCATTGGCGGCGATGTTGGCGAGGCCGCGGGTGCGATTGTTGCGTACGAGGCCGAAGACGACGGCACCGATGAGAAGACTGGCGGCGAAGACAAGGATGATTGCTGCGGTAAGAATGCCCATGGGGAGATGCCTCAGGTCAATGCGAGTGTTTGGAGAGGGTGATCGTTGCCTCGGATGTGGAAGCGTTTCTGGGGGGAAGCTCTGTGATGGAGGAAAGAGGTCGATCTTCTTGCTGGGCACAGGTTGTGGATGGCGAGCTCTGCGATGGCTGGTTGAATGTGCAATGCCGGAGGTGCGATGCTCGGAGCATGATGAGCATGACGCGGATCTTCGCAGGAATGATAGTGGGGCTGAGCTGCTGCGCGATGTGGGCGCAGGAGAAGGGAAACTGGCGGCCGGTGAGTACGACGGCGAAGTCGATTACCGGGCCGATTGTGTTTTCGGATGAGAAGCTGACGATCAACTTCTCGAACTTTGCGGTCGCGGAGATACGAGATCTGCAGGCGGCGGAGACGGCGGCGGCGTTCGATGGGACAGCGGCGGGAACGGGTCATCTGTACCGGTTGAGCATCCCGGCCGACAAGCAGTTTCTGCACAAGAACACGTTTTGCGGAGGCGAGGAGACGCAGTGGATGGCGACGAACGTGGATGGGAAGACGCTGCGACTGGCGTTCTTTTCGGGGGCGACGATCCCGGTGCTTACGGCGGAGGGATTGGCGAACTCGACAGCGGTGTGCGGGACGTATACGTACTCGCGCTGAGGCTTGCGGTGTGAGGCTTAGGGGAGGGCGAAGGCGACGTAGGCGGCGCCCTGGGGCTGTTTGGGGTTGCGGGCGTTGCTGGTAGCGATGACGAGGTATTGGCGGCCGTCGACCATGTAGGTGGCGGGGGTGGCGTTGCCGGCGAAGGGAAGATCGGCCGACCAGAGAAGGGTGCCGGTCTGGCTGTCGAAGCAGCGGAGGGTGTGATCGTAGATGGTGGCGCCGATGAAGACGAGGCCGCTGGCGGTGACGACGGGGCCGCCGTAGTTTTCGGAGCCGGTGTCTTTGAGACCCTGGGCGGCGAGCTCGGGGTAGTTGCCGAGGGGGATCTTCCAGAGATAGCGGCCGGTGTTGAGATCGATGGCATTAAGCGTGCCCCAGGGTGGGGCGACGGCGGGGTAGCCGTCGGGGTCGAGGAACTTGCGATAGCCGGTGAAGCGATAGGGTGAGGCGCCGGTGGTGGGGGCTCCGGATGCGGCTTCGTGTTTGCTGGTGATCTCGGAGACGATGCGCCGGGGGGCGGGCTGGGATCTGGCGGGAGGGGCGGGTTTGCCGAGGAAGCGGAGGAGGGCGGCGGTGTCGGCGGAGGCGAGGTGCGGGAAGGCGGGCATACGGCCTTTGCCGTTGTGGATGGTGCTGAGGATCTGGGCGTCGGGAAGGCGGGAGCGGACGCCGACGATGGCGGGGTAGAGGGCGGAGGCGCCGGTGAGGTTGGGTCCGTGGCAAAGGGCGCAGGATTCGGCGTAGAGGGCGGCGCCGCGGGTCTCAGAGCGATCGGGCGAGACGGCGGTGGGGCTGGGAGCGAGGTCGCCACCGGATTTGAGGAAGTCGAGGAGCGCGGTGAGCTCCGTGCCGGCGACGTTGGGGAGAGCGGGCATGCGGCCCTTGCCGTTGTGAATGACGGCGGTGATCTCGTTGTCGGAGAGGCGGTGGTCGACCTCAACGAGCGAGGGAAAGGCGGGCGGGGCGCCGCGGCGATCGCCCCCGTGGCAGGTGGCGCACTGGCTGAGATAGGCGGTGGCGCCGGGAGAGCTGGTGGGCTGATTGCGGGTGAGGCCGCCGGTCCACGCGATGTCGTTGGCGTTGACGTAGAGGACGCCGGTGCGGTGGTCGACGGCGGAGCCGCCCCACTCGGCGCCGCCATCGAAGCCGGGGAAGACGACGGTCTGCTGATCGAGGCTGAGGGGAAGGAACTGGCCGGCGCTCTGGAAGGCGCGGAAGGCCTTGAGGGCGAAGGCGTGGGCCTCCGGCGTTCGCTCCGTGAGCAGGGCTTCGGTGAGTTGCTGGCGAGCGAAGGGCTCGGGCCCTTGGGGAACGGGCTGGGTGGGGGAGGCGTGCTCGCCGGGGACGGTGGAAGCGGGGAAGGGGAGTTCCTTGACGGGGAAGATCGGGGAGCCGGAGGCGCGGTCGAAGAGATAGAGGAAGCCCTGCTTGGTGGTCTGGGCAACGGCGTCGACGGGTTTGCCGGCGACGGTGACGGTGACGAGCGAGGGCGGTGAAGGGAAGTCGCGGTCCCAGATGTCGTGGTGAACACCCTGGAAGTCCCAGAGGCGTTTGCCGGTGTTGGCGTCGAGGGCGAGCAGGGTGTTCGCGAAGCGGTCGTTGCCGACGCGGTCGCCGCCGTAGAAGTCGTCGACGGCGGAGCCGGTTGGGGCGTAGACGATGCCGCGGGCGGTATCGACGGCCATGCCGGCCCAGTTGTTGGCGGCGCCGGTGGACTTCCAGGCGTCTTTGGGCCAGGTGCTGTAGCCGTCTTCGCCAGGATGGGGGATGGTGTGGAAGATCCAGCGGAGTTTGCCGGTGCGGACGTCGTAGGCGCGGATGTCGCCGTGGACGGCGGGCTTGGTTTCGGGGGCGCGGAAGCCAACGATGAGGGTGTCTTTGTAGAGGACGCCGGGGGTGGTCATGGCGGCGAAGCTTTGCTCGAGGTTGGGGGCGTCGAGATCAGCGCGGAGATCGATGCGGCCACCCTGTCCGAAGCTGGAGATTGGTTTGCCGGTGGCGGGATCGAGGGCGTAGAGGAAGGTGGACAGGCCGGCGAAGAGGGTACCGTGGGTGCCGTCAGACCAGAAGGTGAGGCCGCGTGTGGGCTGGCCGCCGGGCGTGCCGCTTGAGAAGCTCCAAAGGAGTTTGCCGGTAGCGGCGTCGAGGGCGATGACCCTTTGGGTGGGGGTGAAGCCGAAGAGGGTGCGGTCAACGATGAGGGGGTTGGTCTGGAGGCCGCCAGGCTCGCCGGGGTTGAAGGTCCAAACCGGCTTGAGCTGGCGGACGTTCTGGCGAGTGATCTGCGTCAAGGGGGAGAAGCGATCGCCGGTAGGGCCGCCGTACGCGGGCCAGTCGGCGTTCTGGCCGGCGTGGTGGTGGATGTGAAGCGACACAAGGCCGGCCAGAAGAGCGCAGGTGGCGATGGCGATGGCGATCGATTTGAGGCGGAGCGACATTGAGGGATGTGGACGACGGGACAGTGGGAGGATTATTCAGGAAGGAAAGCGAACGGGCAAGTGGAGGAAGGAGCAAGCTGCCGCCGAGCAGAAGGAAGCATCCGGGCTTGTGTGGTAGCGGCGGTCTTTTAGGGTCGTCCTATGCGGTCGAAGAAGAGAGAGGCGTCGGTCTGGGTGCGAGTGCGAGCAGGGTGACGCCGATGACAAGGAGGACGGCGCAGCCGATCAACTCGCCGCGATCGACCATGCCGAGCAGGGCCTGTGCGCCCATCCAGGCGGCGTGAACGAGGCTGGACCAGGCAGTGAAGGCAATGACGCTGCGGCTCTCCCAAGGCCGGCGGATGCTAAGCAGGAGAAAGACGCCGAGGGTGACATAGAGGCTGAGCATCATGGACAGCGCGGCTTCGGTTCGGATGAAGGTGACCATAGGGACGGCGAGGAGCAGGAACAAGACGCCGGTGATACCCAGCACACTTTGGAGCGCTCGAACTCGCGACATGGGACACCTCCGCGCGAAGTGTACGGCCGAGAGGCTGCGAAGAGAACCGCTTTGTCAGGTTGAGGGTGAGCTTCGCGCCTGCGGAATGCTCAGGCTGAGTGCGGGATAACGGCCCATGACAAGGGCCGATGCGCCAGTCTCTCCGCTGCGGTCGGGATGACAGGGTGGTGGGTGGTGCTAGGTGGGGGTGCGCATGAGGAGGTAGGCGCCGGTGAGGCCGAAGAGGACGTCGGGGGACCAGGCGGCGAGGAGGGCGGGGAGGGTGTTGACGTTGCCCATGGCTTCAAAGGTGCCGGCGACGATCCAGTAAGCGATGGCGAGGCCGATGGCGGTGGCGATGCCGGCGAGGCCGCCGCGTTTGCCCATGGAGAGGGCGAAGGGGACGCCGAGGATGGCCATGACGAGGGTGACGAGGGGATAGGCGAGCTTGCGGTTGAGCTGCACGCGAAGGCGCATGGTGTCGAAGCCGGACTGAGAGAGGTCGGTGATGTAGCGGGAGAGTTCTTTGTAGCTCATCTCCTGCGAGGGGCGATCTTCTTTTTTGAAGTAGGTGGGCTGCTCGTGGATCTCGGGGAAGGAGGAGAGGGTGAAAGGGGTATAGCCGGAGATGGTCTCGCCCGAGAAGGTGCGCTGCCAACCATTTTCGAAGATCCACTGGCTGGCGTGGTCGTCCCAATGGGCGGAGGCGGCGAAGATGCGGCGGGTGAGGGTGAAGGTGCCGGGCTGGAACTCAAAGACGGTGAGATTGGCGAAGACGTTGCGGTCGGCGTCGAAGAACTGGTAGTAGAAGATGCGGCCGGGGTCGCCGGAGCGGGTGTTGGAGCCGGAGATCCATTTGCGATCAGGGCGGAGAAAGGTCTGGGCGGGCTTGCCCTTGATGGTGGCGCGAAGGGCTTCCTGACGGCGGTTGGCCTGGGGAAGGTAGAACTCGTCAAAGGCGAAGAGCGCGACGGCGATGGTGGCGGAGAGAACGAGGACGGGAATGACGACACGGTAGAGGCTGGTGCCGGTGGCCTTCATGGCGGTGAGCTCAGAGGTGCGGTTAAGCGAGCCGAAGGTGATGAGGACGGCGACGAGGGCGCAGAGCGGGGTGGTGTTGTAGAGGATGTAGGGGATGAGGTTGAGGAGGTAATCGCCGACGGTGACGAGGGGTGTGCGATTGCGGATGATGTCGCCGATGAGCTCGAAGAAGGTGAAGACAAGGAAGAGGGTGGCGAAGGTGGTGAGGACGAGGGCGAGGTTACGGGAGAACTCGCGAAGAACGTAGTCGTCGAGCAGGAGGGGGAAGCGGGCGCCGAAGGTCTCGCGGAGGCGCCGGAGGGTGGTGGCGATCGAGGGAAAGCGGCCGGCGGTGGTGGTGCCGCCATTGCGCTGTGCCGGGCCGAGGAGGCCGGTGGTGAGGCTTTTGAGGACGTCGCCAAGCTGGGCGAAGACGGAGAGGGCGATGCCGCCGCGAGAGAGTTGATAGAGAAGGAAGGCGCCGGCGGCGGTGAAGACGAGATTGGAGCCCCAGACACCGAGGAAGGGGCTGAGCTTACCGTTCTTGGCGAGGGCGACGCCGACTGACGAGAGGAAGTAATAGAGGAAGACGAGCAGAAGGGTGACGACGAAGCCGGTGGATTTACCGCCGCGCTTGGACGAGAGGCCGAGCGGGACGCCGACGAGCATGAGGACGAAGCAGGCGCAGGGGTAGGAGATGCGCCGGTTGAACTCGATGCGGTAGATGTTGCCGCCAGCGGCGTGGCTGTTTGATCGGTCGAGCTGCCAGAGATCATGCAGGGAGAGAGCGAGGATGGGGGTGTCGGTGCGGGAGACGTGGGTGTCATCGGGGGCGGCGAGCTCGATGGGAACGTCGGTGGTGCTGAAGGTGGAGATGGTGTATTGGTTGGGGTCGGTGGGCGAGGTCCCGTGCTGGCCACCATTGAGGAGATGGAGGCGGAGGGTGCCGGCGTCCGGGGTGTTGGCGGGGCCAGAGATGACGATCGCCTGGTCTGCGGTGGTGATGGCGGGGGCGGCGGCCTGCGAGAGATCCGCGAGGAAGACGTGGTGCCAGACGGCGGCGCCGGCGGCGGGGCGGACGTCCTGGATGTAGAGGACATAGTTTTTTAGATCTTCGTAGAAGACGCGGGGCTGGATCTCGAAGGAGGCCTGCGACGATTTGAGGGAGGCCTCGAGATCGAGCAGAGCGCGGGCGGAGCGAGGGGCGAGATAGAGGGAATTGGCGAGGCCGACGATGAGGGCGACGAACGAGACGAGGGAGACGATGCGGACGAAGTCGAGTGCGCCCATGCCGGAGGCGCGCATGGCGGTGATCTCGGAGTCAGCGGCGAGGCGCGAAAGGCCGAGAAGGATGCCGACGAGGACGGCCATGGGGATGGTGAGGGTGAGGGTGTTGGGGAGGAGATAAAGGAAGAGGCGGGCGGTATCGGCGAGCGAGGCGGAGTCGCGGACGACGAGTTCGAGGAGGGAGCCAAGGCGCGGCATGAAGAGGATGAAGGTGAAGAGCAGGCCACCGAGAAGGGCGTGCGAGAGGACTTCGCCGAGGATGTAGCGGGTGAGGATGCGCATGAACGGGCCTGCACTTGAGTGTAGCGGCGGCAGGAGGGATTGGGGCCGGAGGGTTTAGTGGACGGGAACGTCGGCGGGGAGTCGCTCGTTGCGATTACGGAGCCATTCCACATCAAGGCTCGGCGAAGGCTTGGTGTGGTGCTGTTCGTCGAGGCTAGGCATGAACATCTCCAATCCGGCCTGGGCGGTGATGCGAGAGAAGCCCTGAAGGAGTTGTGCCTGGTAGTGGACGAGGTCGAGATCGAACCAGACGTCCTTGGAGGCATCGACCAGGGTGAGGTCGGCGGGATGCATGGTGAGATTGCCGAAGTTGATGGTGCCGCCGGTGAGCCGGAGGAAGTTATGCCACTGGTTGAGGTAGGCCTCATCATCTTTGGCGTTGCCGAAGATGAGGACCAGGTCAGGGCCGGCGACGGTGGTGCTGGTGAGCTGACCGCTGATGTGAGGCGGGGGCAGGAGGGTGGTGGTGTCGAAGAAGAGATCGTTGCCGGTGACCTCGATGCCGCGAATGGGATCCTTGCCGATGATGTCATCGATGGTCACGTGCATACCGCCGAGCATGAACTTCATGGGCAGCTTGAGTACGTTGATCCTGGTGACGTGAAGAACGGTGCGGCCGCGCGAGGCAGGCGCGACGTCGCAGAGAAGCTCGATGGGCAGTGGCAGGAGCAGTTTGTGGAGGGTGCCAGTGAGGCGGATCTGGCTGCCGGCGGCACCCACCCGGATGTTCTTGAGGGGGAATGTGGCTGGAGCGGCCGAGTTAAGGTAGTTGCCGAAATCCGCCAAGTTCGCGTGGATGACGCCTTTCTCGATGCGGAACTGAAAGGAGTTGGGTTCGTCGAGCGAAGGGATGAGGGCGGGATTGGCAGGGAGCATCTGCCCGCGCATCCAGTTGATGTAAATGCGGAAGATCGGACCTTTACGGAGACGGATGTTGTGGGCCCAGAGAGTGGTAGGGGTTTCGGGATGGTC
Source organism: uncultured Acidobacteriaceae bacterium (assembly GCA_964235665.1). Classification (GTDB taxonomy): domain Bacteria; phylum Acidobacteriota; class Terriglobia; order Terriglobales; family Acidobacteriaceae; genus Edaphobacter. The sequence goes on along the minus strand of CAXSAY010000002.1, from coordinate 401,417 downwards.
TCCGCGAGCAGATGGGATGGTGAGAGCAGGCGACACGGCGGCCGGCGGGACGGTGCTCTGCGGCGGATGGCGGAGTACGGCACGCAAGCCGAGGAAGGCGCCAAGAAGAACGACTGCAGCGAGAACAAGGCTGGCGCGTGAGCGGGTCACAGCTTGATTGTAGATGGCGCGGTGACACGGCAGACGCGTGTCTTCGTCATGCGAGCAGGTGCCAGGGAGGTTCAGAAGTCGACTGCGCCGTTCGGTAAGCCGCACGGCTTCGGGCGAGACGGCTTTTTGTTTTGGTGAGAGGTGAAAGGCAAGAAGACGGGAGCACCAAGACAGAACAGAGAAGCTCGGGACAGCAGAAACACAGCAGCCAAAACGGGAGAGAGGAACCTAATCAGGGTTGGGGGTGAAGCGGTAGCCGACCCCGCGGATGCTGGTGAGGTGACGAGGCTTGCTGGGGTCGTCTTCGATGTAGCGGCGGAGGCGGACGATGAAGTTGTCGATGGCGCGGGTGTCGGTGTCTTCGTGGACGCGCCAGACCTGTTCGAGGATCTCTTTGCGGGAGACGATCTGATCGGGGCGATCGGTGAGATAGCGGAGGAGGTCGGCCTCCATGAGGGTGAGCTGGGTGGCGCGGCCGGGAGCCAGGAGCTCGAGGGTATCGAAGCGGAGGGTGCGACCGGAGAAGGAGAGCTCATCGGCGGGCTGCGGGGGAGGCGGCGTGGGGGTACCGGGAGAGCTCTGCCAAGCCATGCGGCGGAGGAGGCTTTTGAGGCGGACGAGGAGGATGTTCAGGTCAAAGGGTTTGGGCAGGTAGTCGTCGGCGCCGGCCTCGATGCCTTCGAGGATCTCTTCGGGGCGCGAGCGGGCGGTGAGCATGAGGATGGGAAAAAAGCGATGCGCTTCGCGAAGAGCGCGGGCGATGGTGAAGCCGTCGGCGCCGGGGAGCATGCAATCGAGGATGATGGCGGCGGGAGCTTCGGGGCTGGAGGTGGGGACGGCAAGGAGATGGGCGAGGGCGAGGTCGCCGTCAGCAAAGTGCTCGGTGCGGTAGCCCTCGGCCTGAAGGTTGAAGAGGAGCCCCTGGGCGAGGTGGGCTTCGTCTTCGACGAGAATGATGAGCGGCAGCATCGATCTGGCGTCAGCGATGAAACTCTACGGTGACGATGGTTGCGACCTCCACGGGGACGCCATTAATGAGGTACGGACGATAGCGCCAGGTGCGGACGGCGTCCTGGGCGGCGCTGCGCAGGAGGCGATGACCGGAGAGGACGCGGAGGTTCTCGACCCGGCCGCTACGGGCGATGACGGCCTGCATGGTGACCTTGCCTTCCATGTGGAAGAGGGTGGCGAATCCACCGGGGTACTTTGGTGTAGTAGAAAAGAGTAGGTTGCCGGCCATAACGCCGGAGGAGACGCGGACGCGGCCGGATTCGGGTATCGCCGACGGAATAGAGGCAGCTGCACGAACGGAGCCTGTCGCACGGGACGGATTGAAGGCGGTGGGCGTGCCGGGGGCTGGTGGCTGATCAGGATTAGCGGGGGCGGCGGGCGAGGACGCGGCGTCCGGAGGGAAGGCGTTGGCTGCGGACCGATCACTTGCGGCGAGTTGCGGATCGGTTTCGCTGGGGGGCTGAGGGTTAGCGGAGGGGGTGAAGGGGATGGCGGCGGAGATCTTGGGGATCGAGGCACTGCTGCTGGATGGGGCGGGCGCGGGCGTGCCGGGAGGAACGGAGGAGGGTGCGGGTTTGGCGGAGTGATCCCCGGTGCCGAAGAGGAGGAGGGTGACGAAGGCGATGAGCACAGCGCCCGTGATGGCAAGCTGCTTGCGGCGGGCGAGAAGCCACGGCTTGATCGACCGTGGATCATCATCCGAGAGACCGTCCCGCGGGGAGACGGGGAGGTTGCGGTCGAGCGGGGCAGATGGCGGAATCTCGAGACGGCGTCTGCGGCGGTCGGTGGTGGATTCAGGGGAGATCGAAGCAGGAGTTTGGGGCGCGGATGCCGACGGGGTTTGCTGGCCCTCGGACATCTGCTCGAGCCGTGGCTCCATGCGTCCGATCTTTTCTTCGATGGAGTCGAGGTACAGCCGAACCTGAAGCGAGTTCATCTCCAGGCGGGCAAGGGCCTGGTTAACTTCGTGGTTGAGCGGGAGGTCGAGGAGCGGGGCGCACTCGGGTGGGGGATAGGTAGCGGGGCAGAAAGCTTCTGGATCGGAGGCTATCTCGGAAGGTTCGGCGGCCGGCGGATCGGTGACGGGCGGGAAGAGAACGCCGACGTCGCCGGTCCAATTAACCTCTGGCAGAAGCCCGGAGGTGCTGGCGGGAGAGGGAGCAACGGTGAGGTTGTCTGAGGGGGTGATGGTGGCGGGCGTTGCTGGGGCCAGGACCGCGTCGCGGGTCTTCTGCTCTGAGTCGGGCACGTCCGACCTCCGGAGGGATAAGGGTACCGCATTCCCGGGTTGAGGAGCGAGGTTTCGGGTCGATCGAGGCGTCTGCGAAGGGGGGCAAAGGGGAGGTCAGTGCCGGCTAAGGTGGAGGATGTGGGCTTACGGGTGCAAGGCGGGGGCGAGTGGCAGGGTGAGGATGATGGTGGTGCCCTGGTTAGCACCGCGGGACTCCGCGGTGGCGCTGCCGCCGTGTTGATGGAGGATGTGCTGCACGAGATACAAGCCGAGGCCGGTCCCTTTGATCAGGGTGGCGTTGCGGCCGGGGACGCGGTAGAAGCGCTTGAAGATGCGTTTCTGCTGGCCGGGCGGAAGGCCAAGGCCGGTGTCGGTGATGCGGAGGACGGCGTTGGTGTATCGCTCGATGAGCAGCGAGACGCGGATGTGGACGCCGTTCGGGGAGTACTTGACGGCGTTTTCGAGGACGTTGATGAAGGCGGTGCGGAGATCTTCGGGGATACCGAGGACATGAAGGCGGACGGCGCCAGGGACGGGAAGGAGGGCGATGGCTTCGGCTGGAAGATTGTGCTGACGGAGGACGGTTGCGATCGACTCAGCGAGGAGTGGTTCGATCTCGAGGGGGCGGCGGTCGCGGTGGCGCTGGCCTAGCTCGCCGGCCTTGAGGACGCGTTCGACGGTGGCGTGGAGGCGTTCGGCGTCGGAGAGCATGATGCGGTAGAACTCCTGGCGCTTGTCTTCGTCGACAGGGCGGCGCTGGAGGGTTTCGAGGTAGAGACGGATGGAGGCGATGGGAGTTTTGAGCTCGTGGGTGACGGCGTTGAGGAAGGAGTCCTGACGCTGGTTGCGACGGACCTCGCGCACGAGAAAGATGGTGTTGAGGACCACGCCGGTGAGCAGGGCGGCGAAGAAGATGATGCCGAGGACGAGCAGGGCGGCACGGCGCTCGTTGAGGATGATCCAGCCTATGTTAAGGGTGACGGTGACGCCGGTGAGCAGAACGCCGAGGACGATGGCGAAGGCGATGGCACCGCGGCGTTGAGTGAAGTTCATGGCGGGCGATCAGCGAGACACTTCGAGAGCGACGGACTGCGATACGTCAGGTCGGACGGCGGGCGGGAGGTGGTGGTCCCTGCGGCCGAGCGGGACCACGCTGTAGCGAAGCGCTAGACGGCTTTGCGTTGGAAGGTGGTCTTCTTGGTATTGGCGAAGGAGTCTTTCGCTTTGAACGAAGACGCGGAGGCTGCGGCCAGGGGCTTGGCACCGGACTTTCCCTGTTCGGCCTTGTCGCGCAGGGCCTGCAGCTTCTGGGCTTTGCGGCCGAGACCGCCGATCTTGACTGCGCCTGGTTTTGGGATGAAATCGCTCATGGAGAGATGGTCTCATGGCGGAGACGTTGGGGGCGAGCGATATGCCAGAGCGTACCAGCCACGATGAGGGTGTCACTCCTGAGATTAATTCCGGCAGGGAACGGCGAGGCTTGGTGGAGATGCTTGTACTGTCGTTCTGGAGGTGGCTCGATGCGGCGATGGCTTGTGTTGTTTTGCCTGATGGGGTCGGTTGCGGCGGGTGCGCAGCAGATAGCGATCACGTTTGATGACCTGCCGGCGTCAGGGGAGCGGCCGGCGACGATCTCGCGGGTGCAGATTGCGCAATCGATTCTGGAGACGCTCGGACGCGAGGCGATGCCGCCGGTGTATGGGTTTGTCAATGGGGTTCGCACAGAGGAGGACCCGGGTACGCTCGCCGTGTTGCGGGCATGGCGGGATGCGGGCCAGCCGCTTGGCAATCACACGTGGTCGCACCCGGATCTCGAGGCGACGACGCCGGCAGAGTTTGAGACGGAGATCGAGAAGAACGAGCCTTTGCTGCGGACGTACATGGGCGACACCGACTGGCACTGGCTGCGGTATCCCTATCTGCATGAAGGGGAGACGGTCGAGACGCATCGGGCGGTACGGCGCTGGTTGACGGCGCACCACTACCGGGTGGCGGAGGTGACGATGGACTTCGAGGATTACCTGTGGAACGAGCCGTATGCGCGGTGCGTGGCGAAGGGGGACGCAGCGGCCATCGGGGCGTTGCATGACTCATACCTGGCGACAGCGGCCAGCTACCTTGACACGTATCGCACGATGGCGAAGATACTCTACGGACGCGACATTCCGTATGTGCTGCTGCTGCACGCAGGAGCGTTTGACGCGCGGATGCTACCGGAGCTGCTGGCGCTTTATCGCTCCCGAGGATTTCGCTTTGTGAGCTTGCCGGAGGCGGAACACGATCCGGTGTATGCGGAGGATCCGGGCATCGGCTACCCCGGTGGGGGTGCGTTGACGGAGCAGTTGATGGCGAGGCGGGGATTGAAGCTTCCGGCGAACGCGAAGCCGTACAAGGCGCTGGAGGCGACCTGTCGATGACGTGCGATGGTTGGGAGTGCCAGAGTAGACTGCGAGCCGGAGGAGGTGAGGGATGGGGTTGCTGGGGCGGGCAGTGCGGCAGTTGCGATGGTCGGTGGAGATGCGTGGCGTGGGTGGGACGGCCGCGCTGCTGATGCGGCGAGTGGTGGGAGCTGATGCGGGCGCGAAGGAGGTTGCGCGGCCGGTGCATCCGTTTGACACGGAGCATGGGGTCGAGACGAGTGGGCGGATTGGCGGCTCGCGGCTAGGCGCCGGCCACGCGCACGACATTTTTAACACGGCGTACCTGGGAACGCCACCATCGCGGCTGCGACATGCGGTGGCGCAGTGGCGGGGGGTTGTGGATGATCGGGCGGGCTCTCATGCGCTTGGGGAATATGCCTTCTTCGATGTGGGCTGCGGGAAAGGGCGGGCACTGATGCTGGCGTCGGAGATGGGATTTCGGGAGTGTGCGGGGGTGGAGCTGGATCCGGGGCTGGCGACAGTGGCGCGGCGGAATCTGGAGGCTTGGGCGAGGACAGGGAAGGCGCAGTGTCCGGTACGAGTGATGGAAGGGGATGCGACGGAGGTGACGTTTCCGGAGCTGCCGCTCCTGGTGTATTTGTACAACCCGTTCCGTGGGCCGGTGGTGCGGAGGATGTTAGAGCGGTTAGAGGCGCATGCGGGGGCGCGGGTAGGGGAGATGGACGTGATCTATCTGGTGCCGAACGAGGCGGAGGAGTTCGTGCTGTTTCCGCGGTTTGAGAAATTGTGGGAGGGTGGGGTGCGGATGAGTGACGAGGATCGGCGGTGGGACGATGCGGATGTCGAGGATCCAGGGCAGGTGTGGCGGCGGTGAGGTTGGTGACGGGTACAGCGCTGCGCTACAGAAGCGGAGCCCGGCAGATGCTCCTGCCGAAGAGACACTCAGCGCAAAGACCTTAAGAAGATAGCAATGGTTGAAGGAGACAAGAGAAAAGGGCGCAGAGATGATCTCTGCGCCCTTTGGCGATGCGGTGCTGTCAGGCGCTAGTTCGCACCGGCCGGCTTCGGGTTGTGGCGATCGAACTTGGCGACCTGAACCTTCTTTGCCAGGCCGACCTGCTCGAGGAGCCAGATGCCGTAATAGTTAATGTCGAACTCGTACCAGGCGAGCCCGTGACGGGCGCTGACGGGGTGGGCGTGGTGGTTGTTGTGCCAGCCTTCACCGCCAGTGAGGAGAGCGACCCACCAGTTGTTGCGCGAGTCATCCTTCGTCTCAAAGCGACGGTTTCCCCAGAGGTGAGTAGCGGAGTTGACGAGCCACGTAGCATGAAGACCGAGGGTGGTGCGAAGGAAGGTGCCCCAGAGGACCATGCTGAAGGCGCCGATCGCGCGGTGGCCCGGGCTGAGAGCAGCACCGATGGCAATCTGAGCTACGCCGGTGACGATGAGGGGCAGATAGTGGTACTTCGAGAGCCAGACGTGAACCTTGTCGCGAGTAAGGTCCGGAGCGTAGCGGCCGAGGAGAGCGGTCTCTGAGTGGAGGGCGCGGCCGGAGAGGATCCAACCAGCATGAGCCCACCAGGTGCCGTCATGCGGGGTATGTGGATCGCCTTCATGGTCGGAGTTCTGATGATGCACGCGATGGGTGGCGACCCAGAAGATGGGTCCGCCCTCAAGTGCGAGGCAGCCGCAGGCGGTGACGAAGTACTCGACCCACTTGGGAGTGCGGTACCCGCGATGGGTCAGCAGGCGGTGATAGGCCATGCCAATGCCGACGTTGATCGAGAGAAAGTACATGATGGCAAAGCAGGCCAGGTTCTTCCACGAGAAAAGGAAGAGGGCGGCGATAGCGCCGACGTGAAAGGCGCCCATAGCGATGGAGGTGATCCAGTTGATGCGGCCCTGTTGGTGCTCGCGGCCCATGCGGAGATCCTGCTTGATCTTGCGAGCAGTCTCCTGGGCGGCGGCCAGCTTAGAGCCGGGCGACGCGACGCCGTGGATGTGATCGGAGGCGGCTGCAGAATCAAAGGGAGCTTCGGGCTTGATCTCTGCTTCGGGGGAAATAAGAACCGAGGGTGTCATTGTGTCGGGAATCCATCCTTTGTGCTGCTGTAACGACGCTAGCAGTTCGGCAGAATGGGGGGTGTAAGACTTTTGTAATGCTCCCCGAAGGAGTGACGAGATAATGACAGAGTTCCACTCTGCAAAGCAGAGGGTTGCGGCGGTGAGCCAGGAAGGCGAGGAAAGATGACGATTACGACGAGCACGGCGGATGCGGTAAGCACGAAGGGGACAGGCGCGATAGCGCCATTTCGGCTGGCGCCGTTTTTCAGTGAGCGGGTGTGGGGGAAGACGAGTCTGGCGCCGTGGTTTCGGAGTACGGGAACGCAGGAGCTAGTGGGCGAGGCGTGGCTAACCGGACCACAGTCGGTGGTCGAGACAGGACCGTATGCGGGGGAGCGGCTGGACGCAGTGGTAGCAAAAGACAGAGCGGCTGTGCTGGGGCAGGCATCCGGTGACAACAACGAGCCGGCGTTTCCGCTGCTAGTGAAGATGCTGTTCCCGGCAGACAAGCTTTCTGTGCAGGTGCATCCGGACGATATGCAGGCGCAGCTGATCGGTGAGCCGCGAGGAAAGACGGAGTGCTGGTATGTGCTCGAGGCGGAGCCCGGGGCGGAGGTGGCGTTGGGTTTAAAGGAGGGTGTCACGCTGGACGAGGTGCGGACGGCGATTGCGGATGGAACGCTCGAAGGAAAGCTCAAGATGGTGCCAGTTACGGCTGGGGACATGCTGTTTGTCGATGCGGGAACGGTGCATGCGATCGGGCCGGGGGTGGTGTTGCTCGAGACGCAGCAGTTGAGCGACCGGACGTACCGGATGTTTGATTATGGGCGGCCGCGTGAGCTGCATGTGGAGCAGGGACTCGGGGTGACCAAGCTGCTGACACGGGCGGGAAAGGTGACGCCGCAGCCGATGGACAGATTTGTCCGGCTCATTGAAGAGCAGTATTTCTCAGTGGACCGCTTTGATCTGGCGAGCGGTGGCGTGACGGTGACGATGGAAGGGCCAGGATGCCTGGTCGGGCTGTCGGGAACGGCACGGATTCAGTCAGGTGCGGGTGAGGTGGAGTTGCTGCGGGCTTCGGCGGTGGTGGTGCCGGCGGGGACGCAGGTGACGGTGGAGGCTGTGGACGGTGTGGTGAGTTTCGCACGGTGCATGGCGCCGCGGTAGGTGTCACTCACAGCGACCTGGCTGTAAGGCGCCGCGGTTAGCGAAGAACGTAGATGCGGTAGGAAAGTGGACCGTTCTGGCCGGGCGCAAAGTCGCGCTGCTCGGCCAGAGTGTAGCGGGTCGCAAGGAACGTAACGAAATCCGGCCAGAGGGCGAGCTTGGCGTAGTGGTCCAAGCTGACCGGGTAGAGCCAGCCGGTAATAACCAGGACGCGAGGCGGATGGGTGTTGATCTGCTTCCAGAAGGTCGAACGTGCGCGATGTACGGCGGGTTGATCGGGCGGGCCAAAGAGGAGGAAGTCTGAGAGTATGCCGGTCTCCTCTGGAAGGCGCATGCGGTAGAGGACGGTGTTGCAGCCGGAGATGCAGTCGAGGCACTGGATTTTGCCGGCGAGGGTGTTGCCGCCGAGGCGGGTGAGGTCTGCCTGAAGGGCTCTAAGGAGTGAGTCGTTCCAGGTGGCACGGCCGGCGCGGATGAGGCTGAGCGGCGCGACGAGGAGGCTGGCGTACAGCAGACCGGCAGCGCCAAGAGCGCGCAGAGGCGGGCTGCCGCGGAGCGCGTCGGCGCACTCAAGGGCGGACCAAATGAGCAGGAAGCTGAGAGTGGGATAGCGATGGTAGAGGTAGCCTTTGCCCTGCAGAAAGAAGGAGGCCAGGCCCCAGGCAGTCGCGACGGCGAGGATCGTCTTTTCTGGCGTTGAGCAGCGGCGATTAAGGATTGCAAGCAGGATTGCCAGGGCGAGAAGAACGCGCATGGGCGTGGAGAGACAGTCGCGCCCGAGCTCGCGAAGACCTTGGCGGCCGAGGCCGGCGTAGTAGGGAGTGATCTCGGTCAGAGAGAGCCAGAAAGCGTGTACTGCCCCATGATGCAGAAGGTACAGAGCGGCAGAGGCGAGCGGGATGAGGAACGCGATGGCGATGACGAGGGCTTGTCGACCGCGACGGCGGCTGAGCGACAGGACGAAGACTACGAGGATGATGGCCAGGAGAAGAGAGTCCGGCTTGATGATGACGGTGATGCCGGCGCATACCCCAACGACAGCAAGGGGCCATTGCCTGCCGGAGCGCGTGGCATGGAAGGCGGCGGCCACCATGGCGAGAAGGAGGGCTGCCTCCACCATGTCGCGCTGGCCGGTCTGGCCCACCCCGTCGCGTGCGTGCAGCAACCAGAAGAGGCTGGCGGCGACGAGGCCGGCGAAGGGATCGTACGGGCGGGCGATGACCAGGATGGCGGCGGCTGCGAGGAGCATCACGAGGGCGTCAAACAGGCGCCATGCGACGGGACCGGGGCCCAAGGTGTGGATAACGGTCCAGTCGATCATGAGCGAGCCGGGCAGGTTCATGTCGGAGATCTCGCGGAAGGGAGCGAGGCCGGCGTCAGTAAGGAAGCTGATGTAGTGGAGAAGGGCGCCATCGTTGACGAGGGGCCAGTGGCGGGTAAGGACGAGACCGGTGGCGACCAGGGCGATGAGCCAGGCGGAGAGAGCCAACTTCGACCAGCGCAGCCAGAGAGCGTCGACTTCGTTCAGAGCTGCACCTCGGTTTGCCGGCTGTGGCGCCTGGCAGAACAGAGGCTATTCTAGGCGCACTCTGGTGCGAGTGGAGGAGCCATGGGCGAGGCACGGCGGGTGGCGTTACTACGAGGCGTGAACGTGGGCGGAAAGAACAAGCTGCCGATGCGAGCGTTGTGCGAGGTGTTTGCGGCGGCTGGATGCACTGAGGTCGAGAGCTACATCCAGAGCGGGAATGTGGTGTTTTGGTCGAGGCAGGCCGACGGAACGTTGCAGCAGCGCCTGGCTGCGGCAATTGAAGAGCAGTTTGGCTTTGCCGTACCGGTTGTGGTGCGGACACGGGAGGAGATGCAGACCGTGTTGCGGAAAAATCCCTTTGCCGATGTGGCGGAGGAACGACTTGCGGTGATGTTTCTACGGGACAGGCCGATGGCGGAGGTGCTGGCGCGATTAGAGGCCGAGCGGTTTCTGCCGGAGCGGTTCGCTGTTGTGGGCGGGGAGATCTTTCTCGACATGCCGAACGGCGCAGGGCGATCGAAGTTGACGACAGCGTACTTCGACAGCCGGCTGAAGACGGTGGGAACGGTGCGGAATGTGCGGACGATCCGGAGGCTGGTGGAGATGGCTTCGAAGGCGTGAGTCTCACTTCGTGGGGAGGTCTACCGTGTCGCTTCGCTCCGTTGTGAGAGCAAATGCGGGATGCTCGGCTGCGCCTCGGAATGACAACCAAGGTTGATGTGTCGATGGTGTTCGGCTAGCGGAGAAAGACACTTAGCTCGTTGGCGGCGGCGCGCAGGTAAGGAAGGAATCGGGTCTGCATGTCGAGCGTGGAGAGACGGGGGGCGGAGCCGGAGAGATTGAGGGTGGCGACGACGCGACCGGTCGGAGAATGAACGGGGACGGCGAGGGAGCGGAGGCCGACCTCAAACTCCTGATCGCAGAGCGCCCAGCCGTTACGACGGATGCTGCGGAGCATGACACGGAGTTTCTCGACGGAGACGAGAGTGCGTGGCGTATGGGGAATGAGGTCGACGCGACCGAGATAGTTCTCCAGCTGGTCCGAGGGGAGATGGGCGAGCAGCATGCGGCCCATGCTGGTGCAGTAGGCGGGCAGGCGCGAGCCAATGTGCAGGTCGACGCTCATGACGCGGGAGACGGTGGTGCGCGCGACGTAGACGATGTCGTCGCCGTCGAGGGTGGCGACCGAAAAGCTCTCATGATGCTGGGCGGACATGCGCTCGAGGATGGGTTGGGCGGCGGTGGAGAGGGTGTTTGAGGCGGTGAAGGAGTGCGACAGGGTCAGCATGCGCGGTCGAAGACTGTAGCGCGAGCCGTCTTCGGTGCCGGCGAAGCCGAGTTTGGCGAGGGTGTACAGGCAGCGGCGCACGGCGGCGCGGGAGAGGCCGGTCTTGACGCTGAGCTGCGAGATGGTCATCTGCTGATGCTGCTGCGTAAAGGCCTGGACGACGTTGAGGCCTCGCGCGAGCGACATCATGAAGTTGGGATCGCCGGCGAAGGCATCGAGGCCGGCGGCGGTGGGAATCCGGAGTGGAGCCGCAGGAGCAGCGGGGAGGTGAACGGGCTCTCCGGCAGGAGAGGCGAGCGAGGCGGGACGGGCGGGGACGGCGGTCATGGAGGGTCAGCCTTGGGCGGCCGGGAGAGAGCACGGAATGCGGGAGCTCCGGGTGCAGTTCGATAGTCGCCTAGCGCTAACGATAAACGCACACGCCGCAGCAAGGCAAGGAAAGCGCCCATGCTGGTGGATGCGGTGAAACGGAGCCGACACGGGTGAGGCGACCCTGCGGAGAGTGGAGCTAGAGGGTGCGCAACACGTCGAGGATGTCGCCGGGCTCAGGGCGAACTCGAAAGTCGGCATGGGCCTCGGCAAAGGCGATGGTGCGGTCCTGCCGGAGGATGAAGGAGGCGGGCAAAGGAAGACGCCAGGCGCTGTCGGGTGCCTTGTCGTAGCTTTCGCCGGAGTTGGCGAAGGGAATGTTGACGAGGATGGAGCGGAAGTAGGCGCGCGCCGCCGGGGGTACGGTGTAGGTGATGCCGAACTGATCGGCGAGGGCGGCGTGGTGATCGGTAAGGAGAGGAAAGGCAAGGTGATGCTGCTCGACGGCGAAGCTGTTCTGGCGCTCGGTTTGGGGAGAGATGGCCACGAGGAGGGCGCCGGCCTGGCGGATCTGTGGGAGGGTGTCGCGCCAGGTTTCGAGTTCGGTGACGCAGTACGGGCACCAGCGGCCGCGGAAGAAGTTGAGGACAAGGGGACCGAGGGCGAGGAGGTCGGCGGAGTGGATGAGCTTGCCGGTGGCGGCGTCAGGGAGAGTGAAGGAGGGTGCGAGGTCGCCGACGTTGAGACAGCGGTCTTCGATGCCGGTCGCGAAGAGCTCTTCAGTGGCACGCTCGGAGACGGCGAGACGGTCGGCCTGCACCAGACTGCGGGTGCGCGCTGTAATGGCGTCTAGTTTGTCCTGGAGGCTGGTCATGGCGTTGCGATGCAATCTCTATTGTAAGAGGGCGGCTTGAGGGAAGCGATGCAAGTCGAGGCTTTCGCGGAGCAGGTCGTAGAGGTAGGCATAGCCTTTGGTGGCCTGCGGATGGAAGAAGGAGAGGCAGAGGCCAAGGCGGGGATCGTGGAAGAAGGGACGGGTTTGCGGCGTGAACGCCGGGCGGACTACGTTGCCCGTGAGCTGCGCGAGGAGGGTGTGGACGCTGCTGCCGCCGGCGATAGTGAGGTGTGGATGGTAGAGGGTGAGCTGCTGAAGCAGCAGGTCGCCATTGTGATGAATGGAAGTGGCAAGCGAGCGATCGTTACAGACGGGACCGCCGGGGGTTTTCTTGAGGTTGACCAGAGCGATGCTTTGCAGGAGCGTGACACGGCGTGCACGGTCGCGGAGCTGTTCACGAGCGACTTCGAAGGAGAGATCTGCGGGGTGTTGGGCAAGGAGCGCAAGCAGCAGAAGAACGGGAAAGGTGGAGCGCAGATCGGCGAAGGCAGAGGTGTGGAGACGAAGGTCGGCGCCGGTGGAGGACCATCGACTGCCCGAGTCGTTTGGTTCCTTGAGCGCGAAGAGGATGCGAAGGGGTTGAGCGAGATAGGTGCTGTGCTCGCCGCCGAGAGCGCCGTCGCGCAGGAGGGTGGGCTCGCGCTGCTGCCAGGTGGTGAAGAGGCGGTTTTCGGCTTGCCAGAGCTGACGCGCGGTGGTGGGGGATGAGGGCATGACCGAGAGGGACTAGAAGCCTTCGAGAACGATCTTGCCCTGAGCTTTGCCAGACTCAATGAGACGGTGAGCCTGCTTGAGGTTGGCGGCGTTGATGGTGCCTTGCGACGCAGTGTGCGTGGTGCGAAGAATGCCTGAGTCGACGAGTCGGGCGACATCAGTGAGGAGATGGTGCTGGGCGATCATGTCAGGCGTTTCAAAGACGGGGCGGGTGAACATGAACTCCCAATGAAGGCTGGCGGCCTTACGCTTAAGGGGCTTGGCGTCGAGGGTGGGTGGGTCGTCGATGACGCCGATCTTGCCTTGCGGGGCGAGGAACTCGACGATGCCGGGATAGTGTTGGCCCGTAGCCGTAAGGCAGGCGATGTACTCAATCTGTCGGATGCCGATGGCGTCAAGTTGCGGCTGCATGGGCTGCGAGTGGTCGATGACATGGTGGGCGCCGAGTTCTTCGCACCATCGCCTGGTCTCCGGGCGTGACGCGGTGGCGATTACAGTGAGACCGGTGAGCTGACGCGCAAGCTGGATGAGGATGGAGCCAACACCACCGGCGCCGCCAAGGACCAGGATGGCTGCGGATTTGGTGGTGGGCGTGCCGGTCGGTGCCGGGTGGAGGCGAGCGGCGGCGATGAGGGTAGGCGAAGCGCGCGTGCTGCCGATACGCGGAATGGCGAAGCGGTCGAAGAGAAGCTCCCAGGCCGTGATGGAGGTGAGCGGGAGCGCGGCGGCATGAGCAAAGGAGAGGGTAGCTGGCTTGTGAGCGACGATGCGCTCGTCAACAAGATGAAGCTCGGCGTTGGTGCCGGAGCGGGCGATAGAGCCGGCATAGAAGACCTCATCACCGGGCTGGAAGAGGGTCACGCCCGAGCCGATCGCGCGGACGATGCCGGCGGCGTCGTAGCCGAGGATCTTGTATTGCTGGCCGTCGGCGGGTTTAGCGGAGGCGCGGACCTTGGTATCGACCGGATTGACGGAGACGGCTTTGACTTCGACGAGCAGATCGCGGTCGGAGGGCTGTGGCTCAGGGAGGGTGATGTCGCGGAGCGAATCCGGGGCGTCGATGGGCGAGGGCGTCTGGTAGCCGACAGCTTTCATGGGGTGTATAGATGCGCCGGGACCGGTGGCGCTTCGTGAGAGTGGAAGGCGAAGAGCCCGCCTGCGCAGCGATGGACTGCTTTGCGGGCGGGCTCCGCGGAGGAATGATGAAGCAGGTCCGCTTCGGGATGACAACGAAAGGTAATGGGCAGGTGATTAGGGAGCGAGAGAGCAGCTGGTGCTGTCCTCGGCTTCGGTGAGGATGAGGGCGTTCGCGGCGAGGGTGCGTGCGACGCAGGTGTGTTGCGCGTCTTTGGCTCCGTAGCTTGCTTTGGCGGTGTTGGCGTCGTGGCCGAGGAAGACGGAGAAGTCAGGGCTGTAGTGAAGGGTGTCGGTGGTCTCGATGACCTCCTGACTGACGACGGGACTGGGGCTGTTGGGGCCGATCGGGCTGCGCAGGGCGTCAATCTTCTGTTGCTTCACGTAGGTGGTGATGGCGTAGTTGCCGGTGGAGTCCGGTGCCTGGTTGTAGTCGACGATGAGCGGGTAGGAGATGTCGTGCTGCGTCTGGATGGTGCCGGCGGTCGAGGTTGTGGTGGTGAGCTCGTGCTGATCGGTCTCCTGGGTGAGGTTCTGTTTGAAGATGGTGCTGGAGGTTTTTTCGTCCTGCATGTTGCCGAAGGAGTTTGAGGCCTGGATGGTGGTGCTGACGCGGCCGTGTGAGGTGTTGATGTAGCCGGAGATGGTCCAGGCGCGAGCGGAGCTGACGTTGACGGGACCAGAGACGGTTCCATCAGCGGCGGTGTTGAGGCTTTCTTCGATCACGGGGGCGGGTGCTGCCGTCAGGGTATCCGAGAGAAGAGCGCCGGTGGTGGTGGAGGCGCCGCGGTCGGTGTAGAGGAGCAGGGTCGAGGCGATGTCAAAGCCACTGTTCGCGTTGAAGACAGAGACGGCGACGCTGTGCGGCTTGCCGTCGGCGAGGACGCCGGCGAAGGGCGTGAGATCGACGCGGTAGGGTTTGAGGTTGAGGGTCTCGACGCCGGGGATCGGCTCCCAAAGGTAAGGATCGATGCCGCCGGTGTAGATCCAGGGATAGACGGGGGCGACGCCGGCGGGCTTGCCGTCGATCGAGACTTCGGTCTCGCGGAAGGCGGAGTTGCCACAATTTTCAAGTTCACCGGCGACATTGGACGGAACGCAGGTGTACCAGAACTCGTCGGCAGATTGGGACTGCGAGATGACATCGAGATAGACGCGCTCGAGATTGCGTGGAAAGGTGAAGGTGCCAACGGACTTATCGGCCGTGGTGCTGACGCGGAAGGTGTCGTTGCTAGGGAAGGCGAGGACGGCATCGGGAACGGCGGGTGCCGCAATGGCAGCGTTGGCGGGGTAGAAGTTGAGGCGGGCGTTGGCGTAGATGATGCCGTTGTAGACGGTGCCGCTGTCGGTGCCAACGAAGTTGCCGAGGATCGCCTGGCCAGTTTGTTTGCTGTGAAATAGGGTGCTGAGGTCAGTGATATCGCGCTCGACGTGCCAGGACGGGCTGAGGGTGGAGCGTGGTTCCGCAGTAGTCCCGAAGTAGATATTGGCGCCGCCGAGGAAGAACTTGGCGGTGCGATCGAACTGTCGGCCGGCAGTGACGGTGAAATCGGCCGAGAAGACGACCTTCGCCCAAGGGCCAGCGCAGCCGGAAGGGGGTGTGTAGGTAAGGGGCTTGTTGTCGAAGTTGGCAAAGGCCTGTTCGGAGAGGAGGGTCACGGTGCAGGGGCCCGTGGTTGGCTTCGCGATTGGCGGTTCGATCGGCGCAGGCTGGGAGGTACCGAGCTGCGGGATGAGCGGAGTGACGACGACCTGTGCCATGACGGCGGAGGACGCAAGCAGAGCAAGGGGGAGAGCTGCGAACAAGGAGCGACTGCGGTGATGCATCGAGGTGGACCTCCGGGGAATGGGCGGAGGATAGCATGTTGACCATGTCACTCTTAAGGAAGCGTAGATCGGGTACGGATAGTTGGCGCGATGTTTATCGACGACTGCCGAGCCTGATGGTGGTGTGCGGATGCTTGTTCAGCTTTGCAGGGTCTGCTTCCGGGCAGGTCGAGATAGCCGATACGGATCATGATGGCTTGAGTGATGCTACGGAACAACAGTTGCTCGAGCGATTCTTGCCACACTTCCGCCTGAGTGCGGGCGAGTGCGACGTGCAGCCGGCGCTGTTTGTCGAGGGCCTGGAGAAGGCGACGGCGATGCGACAGGATGGAACGATCTATGGGCAGGTGACACCGCGTGGGCGGGATGATCGTGGCCGGGCGATGGTTGAAGTGCATTATTACGATCTGTGGGGCAAGGATTGCGGTCGCAAGGGGCACATGCTCGATGCGGAACATGTGGCCGTCCTGCTGACGGCAAAGCAGGCGAGCGCGCCGGCGGCTGAATGGCGCGCAGCCTACTGGTTTGCCGCAGCACATGAGGCGACGATGTGCGACATGAGCCAGGTGGCGACGGGAGCGGCGCTGCGGGCGGAGACGCACGGGCCGGAGGTCTGGATTTCGGGTGGCAAGCATGCGGCCTATCTGGGTGAGGCGATCTGTAACGGCGGGTGTGGCGCTGATCGATGCGAGCGAAGTAAGGCGATGACGGTGGCTCGAGTGGTTAATCTGGGCGAGCCGGACGCTGCCATGCATGGGGCTCTCTGGGTCAGCGATGCGCGCTGGCCCTTGCGAGGGAAGCTGAAGACGGACTTCTCGCCGGCGGCGCTCGAGCGGCTGGAGCGGCAGGACCTGGGTGAGCCGGTGCTGAGCAATGGTGCCCATGGATCGGTGCGAGGGACGATCTATGTGGCGAATGCGACCTACGGTGGTTTGGCAACGAGCGCGGCGACTACAACGGGGGCGCTGGGAACGGCCGATGATCAAGCGGCGGGAGCGCTGGCGACGAGCAGAAACAATACGGTGCATGCGTTGGGCAGGAGTGTGCAACATCTTGGCGGGGCACTGGGCAAGGCGGCGCATGCGGTGATCCCCCGGGACGGGACGGCAGAGGAGGGTGGGTCGAAGTAGCTCGCCCGGCGTGCCGATATGAGCGTGTAGTCTCAGCGAACGGAGAGTGTGGACGAACATGGTTGAAGTTCCGTTGATAGCAAAGAGCGGCGACGAGGAGCTGCGGCTCGCCGCCGCGATGACGAACCGGCACGGACTGGTTGCGGGTGCGACAGGAACGGGAAAGACGGTGACGCTGCAGGTGATGGCAGAGGCGCTGAGTGCGATCGGAGTGCCGGTGTTTGCGGCGGATGTGAAAGGGGACTTGTCTGGGATCTCCCAGCCCGGGAAGAGCTCGCCGAAGCTTGATGCGCGGGTGCAGGCGATGGGGCTTGGGCCGATCAGTTTTTCGGGATGTCCCGTGGTGTTCTGGGATGTGTTCGGCAAGGAAGGGCATCCGGTACGGGCGACGATAAGTGAGATGGGACCGCTGTTGCTCGGTCGCATTCTGAACCTGAATGACACGCAAGGGGCGGTGCTGACGCTGGTCTTCAAGATCGCGGACGATCATGGCCTGTTGTTGCTCGACATGAAGGACATGCAGGCGATGCTGCAGCATGTGAGCGACAACGCGGCGGAGTACAAGGCGGAGTACGGCAACATGTCCGCCGCAAGTCTGGGAGCGATTCAGCGAGGGCTGATGCAGTTGGGGCAGCAAGGCGGAGACTGCTTCTTTGGCGAGCCAGCGCTTGACATTCAGGATTTACTCCAGACGCAGGATGGCAGAGGTGTGGTGAACCTGCTAGCGGCGGACAAGCTGATGCAAAGCCCGCAGCTGTATGCGACGTTTCTGCTGTGGCTGATGAGTGAGCTGTTCGAAAAGCTGCCGGAGGTGGGCGATCTCGATAAACCGAAGCTGGTCTTCTTCTTCGATGAGGCGCATCTGCTGTTCACGGATCTGCCGGCGGTCTTATCGAGCCGGATTGAGCAGGTAGTGCGGCTGATCCGATCCAAGGGCGTGGGCGTCTTCTTTGTGACGCAGAACCCGATCGATGTGCCGGATGTGATCCTAAGCCAGCTAGGAAACCGGGTGCAGCACGCGCTGCGGGCGTTTTCGCCGCGAGATCAGAAGGCGGTACGGGCGGCGGCGCAGACGTTTCGGGCGAACCCTGCAGTGAACGTGGAAGAGGTGATTACGCAGATGGGCGTGGGCGAGGCGCTCGTTTCCTTTCTGGATGCGCAGGGAACGCCAGGCGTCGTGGAGCGGGCGATGGTGGTACCGCCGCATTCGCAGATCGGGCCGATTACGCCGGAGCAGAGGGCTGGGATCATCGCAGCGTCAGTGGATCTGGATAAGGCGTATGGGACGGTGATCGATCGCGAGAGCGCGTACGAAAAGCTGAAGGGTAAGGCGGTGGCGTCGGCGACCGTTGTGAATGCACCGGTGGTCGAGACGGTGCCGCTGCCTACGCCTGGCCAGGCACCAACGCCAGCGCCGCAGGCCGGCGCCGGCGGATGGATGGAAGAGGCGATGGGTGTTGGTGGGTCCGTGCTGACGGAACTACTGGGAAGCGGAACGAGAGGGCGGATGACGCCGGCGCAGGCAATGGTGCAGTCGGCCGCACGATCGATTGGGAGCACGGTAGGGCGGCAGTTGATCCGTGGGGTGCTAGGGAGTTTGATGGGCGGTGGGAAGCGGTAAACGTCCGCAACGACGGTTCGGCTGCGGGGATGTTGTCACGCTACGAGGTAGAACGGCGGACGGGGGTGCTTGGCAGCCGCTTCGAGACGCGGGGCGCAGAGCTGGGCGGACGGCTCTTTCCGTTTTTGCGGCGCTTGCTGGTGGGCTCCATGACGGCGCGCATCCAGTAGTTGCCTTCGGCATCGGTCTCTATGCCATGGACCTCGCGCTCGAAGCCGGGGAAGCGCTTGCCGAACTCTTCCATGGCGAGGATGAGTTTAATCACAGGGCTTTCCGGACCGCCGAGGCGCTCACCGGGCATGGACATGGGGATGCCGGGAGGATAGGGAACGAGCATGACGGCAGCGATGCGGCCGGCCATCTCGTTGAAGCGCATCTTCTCGGTCTCCTGACGGAGGAGTTTCTGGTAGGTTTGCGCCGGGGTGAGAATGGGATCGAAGTCCTCATCGCAGGCCTCGTTGACGAGGGAGGCGAGGCGCAGCTCGATCATGGCGGCGTTCATCTCGTCGGAGAGCTCTTTGAGGGTGATGTTGCGATAACGGGCGGGGAAGCGTTGGACCAGCTCGGGGAGAGCTTCTTCGAGGCGAGCTTCGGTGTCGTAGAGGCGCTTGAACTCGAAGAGGTTTTCGAGCAGTGAACCCCATTTGCCTTTGGAGGTGCCAACCGAGAAGAGAACGAGGACGGTGTAGTCGCCGGTGCGGGCGATCTCAACGCGGCGGCTGTCGAGGAACTCGGTGAGGATGGCGGCGGGGATGCCCCACTCGGCGACCGTGCCCTGCGCGTTGACGCCCGGGGTGAGGATGGTGACCTTAGCCGGATCGAGCATGGAGTACTCGTCGGCGATGTCCTCGTCGTTATAGCCGTGCCAGTCCTCGCCGGGTTTGAGGGTCCAGCAGGAGGGGTGGTTCATGAGGAGGTCGTCTTCGGCCTCCTCGAAGTCGATGCGCTCGCCGGTAGCGGGGTCGGTGACTTGCTCGGGCTGGTAGACGCCGAAGAACCAGCCATCGCCATTCTCAGAAGCGGCGCGCAGGCGATGCTTAATGGAGGCCATGGCCTGGCGGAAGCTGATGGCGTCCTGGATGGTTTCGTCCATAAGCGTGGGGCCGGCAGGCTCGTCCATCATGGCGGCGGCGACGTCGAGACTTGCGATCAGCGGGTAAAAGGGGGAGGTGGTGCCGTGCATCATGAAGGCTTCGTTGAACTGATCGAAGTCAAGCGGAGCGCGCGGGCTGAGCTTGATGTGGACCATAGAGCCCATGGAGAAGGCGGCGAGCATTTTGTGGGTGGACTGCACGGAGAAGATGGCGGGGCGGTCGGGCATGTCATCCGGGACACCCATCGCGAAACGGTTGCGATAGATGGGGTGGAACTTGGCGTAGGCGTACCAGGCTTCATCGAAGTGAATGCGGGGGACGGACTTGGCGAGCTCGGTGACGACTTTATCGACGTTGTAGCAGAGCCCGTCGTAGGTGGAGTTGGTGACGACGGCGTAAGTGGGCTGCTGTGCTCGGGCGCCAGCGGAGAAGGGGCTCTTGGCAATGAGCTCCTGGATGTTTTCTGGACTGAAGCGTTTGAGCGGAACGAGGCCGATCATGCCGTAGCCGTTGCGGGTGGGCTTGAAGTAAACGGGCCGGGCTCCGGTGACGGTGAGGGAGTGGCAGATGGACTTGTGACAGTTGGCGTCTGCAAGGACGATGTCGTCCTGGGCGATGACGCCGTGGCCGATGATCTGGTTGGAGGTACTGGAGCCGCCAAGGACGTAGAAAGTCCAGTCAGCGCCGAAGATGCGGGCGGCGTTGCGTTCGCTCTCTCCAGGAGGGCCGATGTGATCGAGCCAGGAGCCGAGCGGGGCAGTGGAGATGCCGAGATCGGATCGCATCAGATTTTCGCCAAAGAAGCGATGGAACTCCTGGCCGACGGGGTGCTTGAGGAAGGCGACGCCGCCCATGTGACCGGGCGCGTCCCATGAGTAGGCGCCCTGGTCGTTGTATTTCAGGAGTTCCCGGAAGTAGGGTGGAAGAAGCTGCTCGTGGTAGCGCTCGACAGCGAAGTCGACGCGGCTGGCGATAAAGGCGGGGGTGTCGCCGAAGAGGTGAATGTACTCGTGGACCTGCTTGACGACCTCGATGGGGAGTTCCGAGACGAGGGTGCGGTCGGCGATGAGGAAGATCGGAACTTTCTTGTTGCGATGACGGACAGCGCGCAGGATCTGGAGCGCGGCAGACTCGGCAAATTGATTGTCGCCCTCGAGATCCCAGTCGAGCAGGATGGCGGAGTAGGAAGGATCAGAGGTGACAAGCGAGAGGCCATCTTCGGGGGTGGAGGTGCGAACGACTTCGTAGCCCTCGGTTTGGATGGCTTCTACAAAGCGCTCCATGGCGCGGTCAGAGACAGAGTCGGTACGCCCAACTTCGCTAGCAATCAACACGACCCAACGACCTTCGTTCATCACACCTCGTTAACTCCGTACCTCGCTGAGGATACAGAAATTTATGGTGCTAGATATAAACGCGGGAGATGGTTTACAGTGAGGGCGCATAGGATGTGTGTGGGACGCGACCTTGGCCGTCCGGAAGCATCTTAATGGCAGAGGTATTACGCATGCCAAGGTCGAGCGCTCTTTTCTCCGTCTCCCTGGCCACGACTCTGATGGCGTCTGCATGGGGGCAGAACGTCATCTCAGCCCGACCGGGAACTATCAGCTATATCGAAGGGCAAGTATCGCTCGGGAGATCTTCGGGTGGGGAAAGCCTCAACAACCAGTCGGTCGGGTCGGCTTCTCTGCGAACAGGAGAGACACTCGAGACGACAGAAGGCCGGGCTGAGGTGCAGCTTACGCCTGGAATCTTTCTGCGTGTCGGGCAGAACAGCATTGTGAGGATGGTCTCAGCCAGCCTGATTCACACGGTCGTTGAAGTGCAGCGCGGCCGTGCGGAAATCGAAGCCGATCAGGTTTTTGAGCAAAATGATGTGCGCGTGATGCTGGGAGGCGGTCTTGGAGAATCACAAACGCAGGTGGTCAAGCCGGGATTGTACGAATTCGATGCGAATGCAGGCGTTGTGCGTGTCTTTGAAGGGAAGGCTGAGGTCTCACTAGGAGCCAATTCAGAGAAGGCTGTGGCCGTGAAGGGTGGCCATCTGCTGGCCTTGAATGGCGATTCCAGCAAGCCTCAGAGCTTCAACAAGAAGCGGTCTACAGACGAGTTGACCGAGTGGAGCGATGTGCGTTCCCAGTATGTGGGCCAGGAGAATGTAGGTCTGGTGCAATCGGGTGGTGGATACGGAAACGGGTTTGGCACAGGTGGTTACGGTCTTGGATACGGGTCCTATCCCTGGTTTCCTGGAGGCGCCGGTTTCTACAATCCTTACGGCCTGGGTCTGTACTCTTCGTTTTATGGCGGACCCTTTGGTTTCGGATATCCGGGCTTTGGTTCCGGCTTCTACGGTGGATCGGGCTTCGGCTACGGTGGACTTGGGTATGGCTTTGGCGGGTACGGCGGCGGCTATGGATATCTGGGCGGAGGCGGACCTTACAATGGGCTAGGCGTTCGCAGTGGGTACAGCGGACAACTAAGCAATCGCGGCGGTGTTGGTCGACCGTTGCCGGGGCAAGGCAGCAGCGGCTTGAACAGGTCGGGTCAAGGTAGCGCCATTGGAGCTCCAGGTGCCCGGTCAAGCTCCGGCGGCATACAAGGCGGCGCTCGAAGCGGCGGGTTCGGTGGTGGTGGTGGTGGTGGCTCCAGCGCCGGTGCCTCACATGGTGGCGGCGGCGGCTCTCACCGTTAGTGGAAGGTTTTAGACAAGCAACGCAAAGATCCATACAACAAACCCAGCCTCAAGGGCTGGGTTTGCTATATGGAGAACCAAGATCTAGTCAGACCCTAGTTGTGAAAGACGCGGCGACGCAGCGTTGAGATGGCAAGGAGCGCCGTCGCGGTGAGCGGCAATGTACCTGGCTCGGGAACCGGGCTGGTCTGCTGGTCGATGCCGACAACAAGGGAATCATTGATTCCGTCTATATAAAAAACATCGCCATTGCTTGATGCGAAGCCGCCATCGATGGAGCCATAACCTAGAAAGCTGGCGACTGGATCCGAACCGTCCCAGATACCTCGTTTCGTCTGTCCACTTGGTGACTGGTAGTAGCCGACAAAGAGATTGCCGAGATCCTTCGTAAGCGTCCACTCAGGTCCAGTAGGAATCTCGGCGTGACCGGGAAGCGGCTTTGGGTCGGTAACAGGGTCAGGGATGGTGTTGGAGAAGTAACTTTTACCGGTGAATACATTGCCAACTTGGTAGCAAGGGTCGAGGTAAGAGGTACCGCACAGATTGGTGTGCCCGCCGGTGATGGATGAGAAGGAGGAGTTGAAGGCATAGTCGCCGAAGTCGTCTCCCATCACGAAGTGCTCGCTCTGGGTATTTGCAACGACGTAGAGCTTGTACGAGTCAGCCCGGGCGGGCGAGACAAAGCAGGTTGTGACGAGTGGAAGGGCTGAGAGAAACGAGAGGAACTTCGGCGAAAGAACCGGCATAAGACGCGACCTCGTAAGGACTGCAATGGGAGTTAGGGAAGACTCCATAACGGAGCGAAGACGAGAGATGGAGCTGAGTATGCACGAACGGGGCCATTTTGCCGAAGTCACAAGTGACGCTGAGGCAGCATTAATACAAACTAAAGTTTGCACCGAAGTGCGCCCTATGCAGGAGTTTGCGGGCGCTATGTACAGGAGTTCGCAGACTCTAAGGAGCTTCTCCTCGCAACCTTCCCCCTCCGGTCGGGTTTCTATAGATGTCACATACAGCCTGAACTTGGGCGTGGGTGCCTGACCTTCTGTTTCGGCAGGACCGTCAGCGAGGAGAGAGAATGCGATCGGCTAAATATGTGGTTTTGCTTGCAGTGCTGCTTCTTCCGATGACGTACGCGAAGGCGCAGGTGTCAGTTGGGGTAGGTGTCTATCCGGGTGCTTATAGTGAGGGCTATGGTTATGGACCGCCGGTTTGTAGCTATGGCTACTACGGCTACGCTCCGTACACGTGCGCGCCGTACGGCTATTACGGGCCAAGCTGGTTCAATGGTGGCATTTTCATCGGCGCGGGACCGTGGCTGCGGGGTGGATACGGCTACGGCTATCGTGGTTACGGATATCGCGGCGGCTACGGTGGGTATGGCTACGGTCGCGGCGGCTATGGCTATGGTCGTGGCGGTTACGGCTATGCGCGTGGCGGCTACGGTGGCGGGTTTCGCGGCGGCTACGGGGGCGGATTTCACGGCGGCGGCGGTCGGCGGTAAGTCGTAGGTGTTTGGTGCAAACGGCTGCCTTCGGCAGTCGTTCTGCTTTACGGGTAGGATCTGCGTCTTAGGACAGGAGGTGGCGAGATGATTCGAGAGTGTGCGAGCTGTGGACAGAGAAACCGGGTTGGGGCGGAGCATCTGGCCGATGCGGGCCGGTGCGGTGCGTGTAAGGCAGCGTTGCCGGCGGTGGCGGAGCCGCTGGCGGTGAACGGGGCGGAGTTCGACGAAATTGTCGCGAAGAGCCGGGTGCCGGTGCTGGTGGACTTCTGGGCGGCGTGGTGTGGGCCGTGCCGGGCGGCGGCTCCGGAGGTAGCACGCACCGCGCAGGCGATGGCCGGCAAAGCCGTGGTGCTGAAAGTGGATACAGAGAAGGAGCAGGCGCTGGCGGGACGATACAGGATTCAAAGTATCCCGAACTTCATGGTGTTTGCCGGAGGAAGGCCGGTACGGCAACAGCCTGGGATGGTGCAATCGGCTGTCATGGAAGGATGGCTGCGGGAGGCGGGAGCTTAGCTGCTGTCGAGCTTCTTGCGCGTTGCATCCTACGGAAGGTTGCAGGCTTCGGCTTGTTGCAGACGAACCTAAAGGGGGTGCCATGAGCAAGCTAGCGCAGGATGTGAGTGCGGACGACCACGTGCAAGGGGATGCGGGAGCGACATACACGCTGGTGGAGTACGGCGACTATCAGTGTCCGACGTGTGGGGAAGCGGCGCCAATCGTCAAGCGGGTGCAGGAGCACTTCGGGAAGAAGCTGCGGCTCGTCTACCGGCACTTTCCGCTGGAGCAGCATGAGTTTGCCGAGGCTGCAGCGGAGACAGCGGAGTTCGCAGCGAGCGAGGGCAAGTTCTGGGAGATGCACGACGCGCTCTACCACAACCAGACCGAGTTTGAGGACGAGCTCTTTCCAGAGCTCGCTAAGAAGCTCGGGTTGAAGGTCGACGAGCTCGATAAGGCGCTTGCTGATGGAACCTTCGCGGAACGGGTGGAAGGGGATGTGGCGAGTGGAGAGAAGAGCGGCGTTCACGGGACGCCGACGTTCTACATCAATAGCAAGCAGCACAAAGGATCATTCGCGTATGAGGACCTGGTAGAGGCGATCGAGTCGTCGGCCCGGAAGTAGCGCTGCGCTGGCGGCGGTGGGCTGCCTCGCGGTGGGGATGGTCTACGGGGAGCTTGGCGGCTGGCGACGTTGGCCGGCCGCCGGCATTACTGCCTGGTGTAGACGAGCTGGGAGGCGAGGTCCTGACGGTCGTGGCCATTCTCGGCGGGCCAGGTGAGATCGACCCAGGATTTGCCGTTATCGACGAGCATCATGTGACCGCCGCCGGTGTTTTTTCCGTCTTTGTACACGATGTAGGTGAGGGCGGCGGGGCCGTCGGTGCGGACGCCCAGGGCGAGGCCGGGGGAGGGGTGGGTGCGGTGGATGGGCATGGGGGAGCCGTCGGTGCGGCCGGTGACGACCTCGCCGAGCTCGGGGATCTCCCAGGTGATGGGAACGGCGGTGGGACCGCTGGGGCCGAGGGTGAAGCGGTAGGCCTGGGGAACGCCTTCTTCCGCGGCGACCGGGCTCGAGCGTTTGACGTCGAGCTTCCAGGTGCCGTTCCAAGGGTTGGGGCTGGCGGGCTTGGGTGGCGGGAACTGGGCGGCGGCGGTGAGGGTGAGGGCGGCGACGAGGGCGAGGGGTCGGGATCGGAGCACGAGAGAGTGACGCACAGCGGCCCGGATGGTGTGCGCGAGCTCTGGGAGGGGTGGGTTGCAGACTATGTACCCCTCCCCCTACGATCGATCGCAAAATCTTCAGAACAGGAGAGATAGGTTCGGATCTCGGGTGGCCTGTCCCTGTTCAACGAGGAACGCTCAGGTCGATGGAGACGTAGATCTGTGTTCAGGATAGATAGTTGCGGAGAGATGGTGCGCCACGAAGGTGGTTTGAACGAGCGCTCGAGACGATGCGCCTACGCTACAACTTTGCCGTGTCGGTTGGGGCCGTCGAGATCGAGTCGGAGATGACGGCGGCTCGGCAGGAGAGGGGTTTAGTGGAAACCCGCGTCTCAGAAGCGAGACGTGGGGCACCTGACCGCAGGCGATCCGGGTCCGTGGTTAGGTGAGATGTGGGCTACCCGTCTGTCATGAATAGGGTACCCGGCATTGTGGGGAGTTTAAGAGCGGTCCACCTGTCGGTCGATGGCCCATTTTAGAGCGATTGGAGCCATTCATCTAGAGGCATCTCTTCTCTACGGTAGATCTCGACTCGGGTCGCCCTCGGTAACAAGAGAGAAGCATAATTCGCTTGCTTCGGCTCCGCAGTCACATACACGTCGCAATAACAAGCATTCAAAACGTGATAGATGTCATCGAGTAAGTCCGTTGGGATAGAACCACGATTCGCGCAGCGCCAGTTACAGTATAAGTCGGCCTTTAATAGCCCTAACGAGAGGCTATTTCCTGAGTGGCTTATCAGGCCAACAGCCCAATCTATCGCCTCGTGTCGAGGCGCGTCCGGGAATAGCCGCATGATGTGATCTGCGAGACGCAAGAGGGACTGTTCGGACCGCGCTTCGCGTGTCAACCACTGCTCGAGTTGTGCTTCGGGGATTGTTTTCAAAGTCTTTTCTACGGGACCAGATTGGTCTACCTGTGCTCTTAGAGTGGATCTCGCTCGGTCTATCTCGCTAGCCTTCTCAAAGGTATGAATAAGCCATTTGGGCGCGACATCACCGCATGCGAACCGCTCCACGGCAAGAAATAACTTAGCTAGATCGTCGACTTCGAGGAACTTCCCGCCGCCTGCGGCTCCTTTGAGGCTGTACATCTCCGCCACGAGCAGCTCAGTTACCTCCTTCGCAACATAGACCAGCCCTGCTGCGAAGTATTCGCTTAGGTGTGAGAAAAGCGCACGGCCCTTATCGCGGGCCCCGTCGGCAGCTGAATGAAACGTTTTTTGCAGTTCATAGACGACGTGAATGCCTAATACAGGGACGAGTCCCGCAGCCACAAGAGGTTGCATAACGAGCTGGGGTTGAAGACTCTGACTTAGCGACTGATTCCAGACGTTTGTATCAAAATAAATCTTCATACCCTATGCTCGATTGTCAGCCGAGAACCGACTCCGATAGGCTTTTTGACTCTATTGCGAGTTTCGCTAGGTCTTTCTTCGGTACAGGCTTCGCCTGAAGGCACTTACGAATCGCCTGAGTGAACGGCTGTAGCCGCATGTAGGCAATGCGTGCCTGCTCTAGCTCGAAAGCCGTATTGTGTTTGACGGCTGACTCGATGTGAATGGAATTGCGAAGTTTATACAGCTGCTTAATCTCTTCCGCTAATGAGTTGCCGAGTAAACCCAGTGACACCGCTGCGTCGACCTTGTCATCAAACTTAATAGACATTATGGATGTTTTCTGATCACGAAGTGAACAGAAAAAAACTGGCTCGTCGTCATAGCTGATCTCAAGGGTCTTGGGAAGCTCGCAAACCTTTTTGTACACTTTGTGAACTTCTAACGCACGCACCTGAGGTGAATCTTTGAACCTTGTCCATAGCAGGTGGCAGATAATGGACTCGTAGATCGAAGCGTACTGCGTCACTTGGAATTTCAGGTGAGCTTCGAGCTTGGAGCCGGCCACGCCGAGTGCGGACATCAACTTGTATATGTAACGCGCAGACTTGACTTCCTTGATGAGTCTCTCGCGCAACACAATGTCGTCAATGAAATCAAAGCTTCGCTCGTAGACCTCATCTCTAGCTAAGTCCCGGTCACAGTATCTGAGAACTTGTTCCGTGATCTCTGCGGGAAGCGCCTTGTGAGGCTGTCTGTCTTGCTTCATTGACTACCTTCCGAACTTTTGTTTGCCTTGCATTTGGCTCATCATGCGTTGTTGGGCTTTGAGGCCGCCGCCGCCACCGATCATTTTGAACATTTTGCGCATTTGGGCGTATTGGCGGAGGAGGTTGTTGACCTCTTGCACGGTGGTGCCGGAGCCGGTGGCGATGCGTTTGCGGCGGGAGCCGTTGATGATCTCGTGGTCCTGGCGCTCGCGGTTGGTCATGGAGTTGATGATGGATTCGACGCGGGTGAACTGCCCTTCGTCGACGTTTTCGGCGGCCTGGGCCATGCCGGCGAAGGGGCCGACGGAGGGGAGCATCTTGAGGATGGACTTCATCGAGCCCATCTTCTTGATCTGACGGAGCTGCTCGCGGAAGTCATCGAGGGTGAAGCCGTCGCCGGAGAGGGCTTTCTTGGCGAACTGCTCGGCCTTGCCCCGGTCGAGTCGTTCTTCGGCGCGCTCCAATAAAGTGGCAAGGTCCCCTTGCCCCATGATTCTGCTCACGATGCGGTCGGGGTGGAAGGCCTCGAAGGCGTCGGGTTTTTCGCCGGTGCCGAGGAACTTGATGGGGGCGCCGGTGATGTGGCGGATGGAGAGGGCTGCGCCGCCGCGGGCGTCGCCGTCCATCTTGGTGAGGATGACGCCGGTGATGCCGAGGCGATCGTTGAAGGCTTTGGCGGAGTTGACGGCGTCCTGGCCGGTCATGGCGTCGGCGACGAAGAGGATCTCGGAGGGCTTGGTTTCGGCCTTGAGGGCGGCCATCTCGTCCATGAGGAGCTCGTCGATGCCGAGGCGGCCGGCGGTGTCGATGAGGAGGATGTCGTTGCCGAAGTTGCGGGCGTCGCGGAGGGCTTCTTTGGCGAGGCGGAGGACGTCGGTGGTGCCGTGCTGCTCGTCCGCGGAGAGCGTGCCCTCGTAGATCTGGGCTTTGATGGAGTCGGCGACGACTTTGAGTTGTTGGCGGGCGGCGGGGCGGTAGACGTCAACGGAGACCAACATAGGCCGGTGGCCGCCTTTTTTGAGCCACTGGGCGAGCTTGCCGGAGGTGGTGGTTTTGCCGGAGCCCTGGAGGCCGGCCATGAGGATGACGGTGGGGGGCTGGGGGGCGAACTTGAAGCGGGCGGTGTCGCGGCCGAGCAGGTTCTGGAGCTCGTCGGAGACGATCTTGACGAGCTGCTCGGTGGGGGAGAGGGAGGTGGCGACTTCGGCGCCGAGGGCGCGGGTGCGGATGTGCTCGACGAGGGACTGGGTGACAGTGAGGTTGACGTCGGACTCGAGGAGGGCGGTGCGGATCTCGCGCATGGCGTCGGCGATGTTTTCGTCGGTGAGGGTGCCCTGGCCGCGGAGAGTTTTGAAGGAGCGCTGGAGCTTGTCGCTTAGGTTTTCAAACATGATGGTCTACGGCTGAGTTTATCAGCGTGCCAGAGGGCGGCTGCGTAGGGGTGCACGTCGCTTCGCTCCGTTGCCTTAGGCGAGATGCGGGGTTGCTTGATGTGCTCGGAAGGACAACCGAAGGTTGAGGGGAAGGTCGTTGGCGGAGGGGGTGCGTGTCGAGGCGGGTTCTCGGTTACCGGTGTGTGGAAGGAGGGTGGGCGGCGGACGCGGATAATCGAGATCTATGGCGCAAGAGGAGACTGATTGCACGCTGCTCCAGGACCAGAGGCTGCTGGCGGAGTATGCGGCGTACCTGCGGGTGGAACGGGGCTTGCGGCCGGCGAGTGTGGAGGCGTACGGGCGGGATCTGGAGCAGTTTGCCGAGCATCTGGAGCGGTTGCGGGACGGGATTCTGCTGGGTGCGCGTGAGGCGGATGTGCGGGCGCTGCTCGAAGAACTGCGGGCGAATGGGGTGGAGGGGCGGGCGATTGCCCGGAAGCTGAGTGCGCTGCGGGGGTTTTACCGGTGGCTGCTGCTGGATAAGCGGATCGATCGGGATCCGACGATGAATCTCGAGTCGCCTTCGAGCTGGAAGGTGCTGCCGAAGTCGCTGGCCGAGGGCGACGTGAGCGAGATGCTGGAGCGGATGGGGGCGGCGGCGCGGGCGGACGATGCGGACGGGCTGGCGCTGCGGGATCACGCGATTCTGGAGCTACTGTACGGGGGCGGTGTGCGGGTGGGGGAGATCTGCGCGTTGCGGGTGGAGGATCTGCGGCTGGATGTGGGGTATGCGCAGGTTCGCGGGAAGGGCGACAAGGAGAGGATGGTGCCACTGGGGCGGGCGGCGGTGGAGGCGCTGGAGCGGTATGTGACGCGGGGGCGGCCGGAGTTGCAGCGGGCGGCACGGGTGGTGCGGCTGGAGCGGCACTGTTTTCTGAGTGTGCGCGGCAGGCCGCTGACGCGGAACTGGGTGTGGTCGATGGTGCGGCGGGCGGGGGTTGAGCAGGCGATCACGGCGAGTCCGCACATGCTGCGGCATAGTTACGCGACGCACATGGTGGAGCATGGAGCGGATCTGCGCAGTGTGCAGACGCTGCTGGGGCATGCGGATATCGCGACGACGCAGGTGTATACGCAGGTGGCGCTGGGGCGATTGAAGGCGGTGCACCGGGCGCATCATCCGCGAGGGAAACGGCGGGGTGATGGGATGGCTCCTGACCGGCCGAAGGCGGCGGGCCGGGGATGAGCGAGGGCCGGAGCGAGTTTGAGGAGCTGGCGGAGCTGTTTCTGACGATGCTGGCGGTGGAACGCGGTTCGAGCGAGCACACGGTGCGGGCGTATCGGCGCGAGGTGGGGAGTTTTGCGCTGTATTTGCGAGGGGAGTTTGGGGTGGAGGGGCGAATCAGGGCGGTGGAGCATACGCACATCCGGGCGTACCTGGGCGTGTTGTTTGGCCGCGCTCTGACGAAGGCAAGTGTGGCGCGGGCGCTGGCGGCGATTCGCAGCTGGTTCCGGTGGATGGCAAAGACGGGCCGGGTGGAGAAGAATCCGGCGGTGCTGGTGAGTACGCCGAAGCGGTCGCAGCATCTGCCGCGGGTGCCGAGCATGGAGACGCTGAACGGCGTGCTCGATGACCTGGAGGCACAGCCGGTGCGCAGCCGGGGCGATGCGGGGGAAGACGCGACGGATGAGGTTGGGAGAAAGAGCGCGGGGGGTGACTCGGCCTGGCCAGCGCGGGATCGGGTGATCTTTGAGCTGCTGTATGGATGCGGCATCCGGAACTCGGAGCTGGTGGGGATCGATCTTGCGGATGTGCGCTGGCGGGATGGTGTGATTCTGGTGCGGGGCAAGGGCAGGAAGGAGCGCCAGGTGCCGCTGGGGGACGAGGCTGGGGCGGCGGTACGGGCGTACCTTGCGGAGCGAGAGCAGCGGCTCGGGGCGGCGGGGCGAGGCGGCATGGTGCAGGTGGGGCCGTTGCTGCTGAATGCACGGCTGCGGGGCGACGGGCGGCTAACGACGCGGAGTGTGGGACGGATTGTGAAGGTGATTGCGCTGAGCCGGGGGCTGGCGGCCGATGTGCACCCGCATACGCTGCGGCACGCGTTTGGGACGCACATGCTGGCGGAAGGGGCGGATCTGCGGGCGATTCAGGAGATGCTGGGCCACGAGCGGCTTTCCACCACGCAACGCTACACGCGGATGACGCTGGGGCAGGTGCAGCGGGTCTATGACGAGACGCATCCGCGAGCGCGGTAATCCCCTGAGGACGCGGGGCAGGTTAGACGGGGCTAATAGCGGGGAACAGACGGGTCGATAGAGCGGGACCACTGGTCGATGCCGCCGGCCAGAGACTGGACGTGCTCGAGGCCCTGCTGGCGGAGCCACATGGTGACGTTGAGCGAGCGTGCGCCGTGGTGGCAAAGGATGACGGTAGGACGTTCGGGGTCAAGCTCTACGAGGCGGGTCGGGATATCGCCCATGGGGATCGGGGTGGAGCCGGGGATGCTGGCAATCTCGACCTCCCAGGGTTCCCGGACGTCAATCAGGAGGGGAGCCGCGGGCTGGTGGCGCTGGGCGGCGTAGGCATCGACGGAGATCTCAGGCGGAAGAGCATCAGGCATGGTGTGAGGATACCGGGTGCGAGGCTGGAAATGTCCAAAGCGGGGTCGGTTGCTTTCCTCTGCGGGCCAAAACGGTCGTACACTTAGAGTTCCCAGGACCAAGTGCAGTATTTCTGAGATTTTCCGGCACTTCGCCTGACTCTGCTGGGCTGCCCCTGATTGAAGAGATGAGGAACGTATTTTGGAGAAATTACTGATTGTCGAAGATGAGGTTCATGCCCGGACGGGTTTGATGGAGCTGGTCGAGAGCTGGGGCTACCGGACGGAGGGCGCAGCGAACGGGCTGGAGGGGCTGGAGAAGGTTCAGCAATGGAATCCCTCGATTGTAGTGACCGATCTGAAGATGCCGCGAATGGACGGCATGGAGATGCTGAGCCGACTCAGCGACTTACCGCAGCGGGTTGCGGTGGTGATGCTGACGGCGCAGGGATCGATCGAGAGCGCGGTGGAGGCGATGCGGATGGGAGCGTTCGACTATCTGCCGAAGCCTGTGGATCCGACGCGCTTGCGAGGGATTCTGGAGAGTGTGAGCCGGCAGATGGGCGAGGTTTCAGCGGCGGAGGTCGAGGTTCCGAGCAGACCGGCGCGCGATTCCGGAGGTCTGGGGCCGCTGGTGGGCTCATCGCCGCAGATGCGGGCGATCTACAAGTTGATTGAGCGGGTGGCGCCGTCGAACGTGTCTGTGCTGGTGACGGGCGAGAGTGGGACGGGCAAGGAGCTGGTGGCACGCAGCCTGCATGAGCTGAGCGGCCGGCGCAACAAGCCGTTTGTGGCGGTGAACTGCGCGGCCATTCCGGAGACGCTGATTGAGAGCGAAATCTTCGGGCACGAGAAGGGTGCGTTTACGGGAGCGCTCGAGCGGCGAGCGGGATGCTTTGAGCTGGCGGAGGAAGGAACGCTGCTGCTCGATGAGATTGGCGAGATGCCGGCGGCGACGCAGGCCAAGCTGCTGCGGGTGCTCGAGGACAGGAAGCTGCGGCGGCTGGGATCAAAGGCAGAGACGCCGGTAGATGTGCGGGTGATTGCGGCGACGAACAAGGATCCGGAGCGGGCGGTGGCGGAAGGGGAGTTACGCGGCGATCTCTATTATCGGCTGAATGTGTTTGCGATCCAGATGCCGCCTTTGCGGGATCATCTGCAGGACGTGGGCGCGATTGCGGAGCGGATGGTTGCCGACATGAATGAGCGGCACGGCTGCGCGATTACGGGAATTGACGCGGCGCTGCTTGAACGGCTGAAGACGTACACGTGGCCGGGGAATGTGCGCGAACTGCGAAATACGATTGAACGGGCGACGATCATGGCGGGTCGGGG
Source organism: uncultured Acidobacteriaceae bacterium (assembly GCA_964235665.1). Lineage (GTDB taxonomy): Bacteria > Acidobacteriota > Terriglobia > Terriglobales > Acidobacteriaceae > Edaphobacter. Next base: position 368,541 of record CAXSAY010000002.1, on the reverse strand, counting down.
ACGGTTGGGGGTGGATCATCTGCCGCCGCACTTTGGCGAGCCGGGCTTTGCACCGGCGGCGACCCGACCACGGGCGCAGGGAAGCCCGATGATGGCGGCGCCACCGGATGCCGCGATCGAAGCCGAGCGATTCCGGCGGGAAGAGAACACGGTGCGCGTCGAGGTTGGGACGACGGTGGACGAGGCTGAGCGGCAGTTGATTCTGAAGACGCTGCTCTCGACGCATAACAACAAGACGCGCGCGGCGGAGATCCTGGGGATCAGCTCGAAGACGTTGCAGAACAAGCTGAAGGAGTACTCAAGCGCGACGGCGGTACACGGAGCGGAGTAGCACGGCGTGAGGCTCAAGACCAAGCTGGTGGTATCGGCGACGGCGCTGACATCGGCGATCGTGCTGGTGCTGTCAACTTTGTTTTTGGCCGAGCTGATGCGACAGCGGATCGAGCAGACGGCCTCCAGCAACGACGTGCTGGTGCATGAAGTGCTGCTGATGACGCGGCAGACGGTAGAGAGCGGGCTGCGGGAGCATCCGCCGACGGAGCCGGGTGAGAGCTCGTTTGACGATGCGGTGGCGGACGCGTTGCGCACCGAGGGACCTCTGCTGGACGTGATGCAAGCGATCGTGCGCTACTCGCCGACGGTGCAGGATGTGAGCGTCACCAACCCGGAAGGACGGATTCTGATCAGCACGGATCCCGATGCTGTGGAGACGATGATGGCGTCGCGGATGGATCTGCTGCGCATGCGGGATGAGAGCATCTACCGACAGACGCGGGAGGTGTTTGGAACGCCGCGGGTGCTGGATCTGACTGAACCGCTGGACCGGAATGGACGGCCGTTTCTGATTGTCCATGTGGGGGTGCGGTCGAGCTTTGTGCGAGCCTCCTATGAGCCGTGGCTGCGAGCGGCTCTCTTGTTTGCGATCCTGGCGGCGGCGGGGGCGATGGTAGCCGCGGGCCTGCTGGCGAGCGCGGCACTGCGGCCGATTGAACGCATCAACGAGCGGCTGGCGACCCTGGCGGGCAGCGAGGGCGAAGTGCCGGAGACAACGGAGGAGACGAGCGGGCCACGGGACGCGGTGGTTCGGATGACGCAGACGATTGACCGGCTGGATGCGCAGATGCGCTCGACAGAAGCGGGCTATACGACGCTGCGCGCGAATGTGAACCAGATGCTCGAGACCTTGCGGGATGGCGTGCTGCTGTTTGGGGAGGACGGACGGGCGGCGATGGTTTCGGGGGCGGCGACTTACTTTCTGGACCGGACGGAGAAGGGGATGGTGGGCCGGACGCTTGGAGAGATTTTTGCGCGGGGTACGGCGCTGGGAGATGCCGTGCTGTGGGCGTACAGCGGCGGAGAGCCGCAGGTGATCGACCGGGTATCTCTTGAGGATGGGCGCGTGGTGCAGTTTTCGCTCGAGCATATCGGGGCGGGAACGGGACGGGCGATGGGCACGCTGGTGCGGCTGCGGGATATGGAGTCCGCGGCGCAGCTAGAGAAGGAGCTGGAGGTCTCGCGACGGCTGGCGGCGGTGGGCCGGCTGACGGCGGGGGTAGGACATGAGGTGAAGAATCCGATCAATGCCATGGTGGTGCATCTGGAGCTGCTGAAGTCCAAGCTGGCGGTGATGGACAAGGCGGCGACGGCGGGGGCGCAGCGGCATGTGGACATTCTGGCCGGGGAGATGCAGCGGCTGGACCGGGTGGTGGAGACGCTGGCGGACTTCTCACGGCCGATGGAGGTGCATCTGGCTGAACGGAGCATTTTGGATGTGATCGAAGCCGTGGCGGAGCTGACCGAGGCGGAGATGGACGAGAATGGCGTGCGGGTGCTGATCGAGACGCCGCGCGAGCCGCTGATGGTGCGGGTAGATGGAGAGCTGATCCGGCAGGCGCTGCTGAATCTGGTACTGAACGGGATGCAGGCGATGCCGGAGGGCGGCATTCTGCGGATGACGAGTTACCGGGATCAGGGTGACGTTGTCGTCGAGGTGGCGGACGCGGGAGATGGTATCGCGGAGGACATTCTTCCGCGTATCTTCGATCTGTACTTTACGACGAAGGCGAAGGGAAGTGGGATCGGTCTGGCGATGACGTATCGCATTGTGCAGATGCATGGCGGGTCCATGGACGTGAGATCGACGACGGCCGGGCAGGCGGCTACGACGGGGTCGCTGCAAGGAACGGTCTTTACGGTGCGCCTGCCGACATCGACCGCGATCGATGTGCGGAAGCGCGTGAGTTCGGCCAGCCCGGAGCGGCGACCGGCGGGAGAGATTGTTTGAGGCAGTTGGACAGGAGTGCCGGAAGGGCGGGAGGACGGGGCGGCAGGGCACGATGGGTGCTGGCGTTGACCGGCGCGATCGCGCTAGCGGGATGCCATCATCGTCGAGCGCAGCCGGTGCTGTTGCCGCCGCAGACGCCGGTGGCGCTGGTGCCGGTTCCGGAGCCACAAAGTGCCCCGCTGGTGGAGGCACAGACGCCGACGCTTCCGGCGGTGCCTACGGCGCAATCTGCGGGAAAGCCAAAGCGGGTGAAGAAACGGGCGCCGAAGCCAAGTGCTTCAACGCAACAGGCAGCGGCGAACGCGGCCGGGCAGGCGAAGAAGCCCGCGGATGCGGGAGGGGCGGTGGTGGTCGCGAAGGTGGACACCCCAGTGGTGGGGATCGGGGCACTGACGGTGGGAGGGGATCAGAGCCCGCGGGCGCTGCAGGAGGCGAACGAGTTGATCGCCTCGAATGAGCGGCGATTGAACGGGATCAGCTCGGACGCGATGAAGGCGCAGGCAGAGCTGGTGGGGAAGGTGAGGAACTTCCAGAAGGAGGCGCAGGTGGCGATGGCATCAGGCGACGCGGAAGGGGCGAAGACGCTGGCTACGAAGGGCAAGCTCCTGCTCGACGACCTGGACAAAGGGGAAGGAAAGTAGGCGGCAGGAGAGAGCCGGAGGGAGGCGGTTAAGCCTCCGCTCCGTGGCACCGCTTGAACTTCTTGCCGGAGCCGCATGGGCAAAGGTCGTTTCGACCAATCTTCTCGCCGACCAGATGCGGACCGTTGCCGTTGGTTGAACCGTTCGAACCGCTCATGCGAGCCTGCTCGAGCTCGCGCTGCTTCTTTTTCTCGAACTCGCGCTCGAGAGCATCGATGGTGGTGGAAGGGGCCTTGGCGATGCGCGGCGCGGCACGCTGCTGCAGGGGCGGCAGATCGCTGACCTGCGCAGGGGCGTTAGTTGGCGTCACGGCCATGGTTGGCTTGCTGCCGTTCGAGAGCAGGTCCGGAATGGCGGGATCGGGACGAGGCTGGTGCTGGAGCGAGGCGAGCTGTGCCTGCTCGAGCTGCTCGGTGCTCTCGATCGGCTGGCCGTCAGGGCCGATGATCTGCATGCGGAAGAGATGGCGGGCCACATCCTCCTGGAACTGCATCATCATCGATTCGAAGATCTCGAACGACTCCTTTTTATAGGCGACGAGGGGATCCTGCTGGGCGTAGCCTCGCAGACCAATGCCTTCCTTGAGGTGGTCCATCGAGAGGAGATGATCCTTCCATAAGCCGTCGAGCACGGAGAGCATGACGATGCGCTCGTGATACCGCATGCCGGACGCGCCGAGAATCCCTTCCTTCATCTCGTACCGCTGTTGCAGTTTGGTGAAGATGGTCTCGCCGAGGTCGTGACGGGTGAGGGCGTGAACATCGACTTCGGTCTCGAGGTGAGCGCCGAACTGCTCGTAAAGGGCGTTGAAGAGATCGTCGGTCTGCCAGTTTTCGACGTGGGCCTTCTCGGGAATGTACTTGTCGAGGAGGTTCGAGAGGATGGTCGAGAGATAGTCCTCGGTGATGAGGGCCTTCTGGTCGGTGCCTTCCATGAGCTGGCGACGGAGGCCGTAGACGGCTTCACGCTGCTTGTTCATGACGTCGTCGTACTCGAGGACGTGCTTGCGGGACTCGAAGTTCTGCGACTCGACGGCCTTCTGGGCGGCCTCGATGCGACGGGAGATCATGCCGCTCTCGATGGGAACGCCTTCTTCCATGCCGAGGCGCTGGAGAAGCGTCGAGACCCATTCGCGGGCGAAGATGCGCATGAGGTCATCTTCGAGCGAGAGATAGAACCGGCTGGCGCCGGGATCACCCTGGCGGCCGGCGCGGCCACGCAGCTGGTTGTCGACGCGGCGTGACTCGTGGCGCTCGGTGCCGAGGATGTGAAGGCCGCCGGCGGTGATGACGGAGTCGTGCTCAGACCTGGCGGCGCCTTCGTGGGAGGCGGTGGCGGCCTCCCAGGCGGCTTCGGTGGTTTCGAACTCCTGACCGGAGTAGTAGAAGCGCACCATGCCGGGGCCGGCGACGGGCGAGATCTCTCCCTGGGCGGCGGAGACGGCGCGGGCCTGGGACTTGCGGACGAGGTCCTGGCGGGCCATGAAGTCGGAGTTGCCGCCGAGCAGGATGTCGGTGCCGCGACCGGCCATGTTGGTCGCGATGGTGACCATGCCGAGACGGCCGGCCTGGGCGACGATCTCGGCTTCTTTCTCGTGGAACTTCGCGTTAAGGACGACGTGACGGACGCCCTTGCGCTTGAGGATCTCCGAGAGGAGCTCGGATTTCTCGATGGAGGTGGTGCCGACGAGGACGGGCTGCTTGAGATCGTGGAGGCGGGCGATCTCGTCGGCGACGGCGAAGTACTTTTCCTTCGCGGTGCGGAAGACGACGTCCTGGTTTTCGAGCCGAAGCATCTTGCGGTTGGTGGGGATGACGACGATATCGAGCTTGTAGATCTTGTCGAACTCCGCGGCTTCGGTCTCGGCGGTGCCGGTCATGCCGGAGAGCTTTTTGTACATGCGGAAGTAGTTCTGGAAGGTGATAGTGGCGAGGGTCTGATCTTCCTTGCGGATGGCGACGCCTTCCTTGGCTTCGACCGCCTGATGGAGACCATCGGACCAGCGACGACCGGGCATAAGGCGGCCGGTGAACTCGTCGACGATGATGATTTCGCCGTCTTTGACGACGTACTCGACGTCCCGCTTGTAGAGACTGTGGGCCTTGATGGCGACTTCGACGTGGTGCTTGAGGTCCCAGTTCTCCGGATCGGCGATGTTGCCGATGCCGAGCAGACCTTCGAGCTTCTCCCAGCCTTCGTCAGTGACGGTGATGGAGCGAGATTTTTCGTCGACGACGAAGTCGCCGGTGTAGATCTTCTCGTCGACTGTCTCTTTGAGCTCACCCAGATCGAGTTTGGGGATGATGACGTTGACGCGGGCGTACTTGTCGGTGGTCTGGTCGGTCGGGCCGGAGATGATGAGCGGGGTACGGGCTTCGTCGATGAGGATGGAATCGACTTCATCGACGATGCAGTAGTAGTGCGCGCGCTGCACCTGATCGTTGAGGTCGAACTTCATGTTGTCGCGGAGGTAGTCGAAGCCGAACTCGTTGTTGGTGCCGTAGGTGATATCGGCGGCGTAGGCGGCGCGGCGTTGAGCGTCGTCGAGGTCGTGGACGATAACGCCGACGGTGAGGCCGAGGAAGCCGTAGATCTTGCCCATCCACTCGGCGTCGCGCTTGGCGAGGTAGTCGTTGACGGTGACGACGTGGACGCCGCGGCCAGCGAGGGCGTTGAGGTAGCAGGGCAGGGTGGCGACGAGGGTCTTGCCTTCGCCGGTCTTCATCTCGGCGATGCGGCCGGAGTGGAGGACGGCGCCACCGATCAGCTGTACATCGAAGTGGCGCATGCCGACGATGCGTTTGCCGGCTTCGCGAACGACGGCGAAGGCTTCGGGCAGGAGCTCATCGAGGATGACTTTTTCGGCGGCGTAGACGGCGTCGTTGTAGTCGTTGCGAGCCTCAAAAGAGAGGGTTGCGGGATCACCGGGTGCCGGCACTTTGGCGACGGCGTCGGCGATGCGCTGGCGGAACTCAACCGTCCTGGTTCGGAGCTGCTCATCCGAAAGCGCCTGGATGGAGGGTTCGAGAGCGTTGATCTGCTCGACAACCGGAAGCAGACGCTTCACGGCGCGTTCATTGCTGGTACCGAAGACCTTGGCGATAGCGGAGTTGAACAAGACGGCTGGTGTCCTTCAGTGGACGAGGTACGCCCAATCCCTAGTGTAAACGCCGGGGTGCCCGAACGTCTGCCCCGGATGGCGCGAGACGGCGGTCCCTAGGGGCTGGAGGGATCGGACGAAGGGGTGGCGGACGGGCGAGTGCTGTGGAAGCGCAGGCGGACGTAGTCGGCGGTCCAGTTGCCAGCGGCGTCAGAGAGGATGGGCTGGAGGAGGCTGAGGATCTCGGCGAGGGCGCTCTGACGCGCTCTGGGCGGGAGCTGGTTGAGGACGCCGCTGCGAAAGGTCGCGAGCCAGTTGGCCAGGCCAGCAGAGCCGCCGGGCAGCGGAGTGGGACGAGGGTGGAGGGAGATGGAGTGGACGATGAAGCCGGCCTGCTCGAGGAGCTGGCGGTACTGGGCGGGTGAGGGAAAGAAGGAGGCGGCAGCGGCCTCCGCGTCGAGGCCATGGGGACGGAGAACGGCCGAGAGCGCGGTTCGGATGGCGGCGATGTTGCCCTGGCCGCCCATCTCGGCGACGAAGCGGCCGCCGGGTTGGAGGGCGTGGAAGGCGGCGGAGAGGACGCGCGGCTGGTCGCGGGCGGGGATCCAATGGAGGGCGGCGTTTGAGACGATGGCATCGAACGGCGTGTCAAAGAGCATATCGATCGCGTCGCCGTGCACGATCTTCAGGCCGCGAGCGCGCGCGGCGGCGACCATTGCTGCGGAGGCGTCGAGGCCGGTGAGGTGGGCACCGGTAGCGGCGAGCTCTGCGGTAAGGGCGCCGTCGCCGCAACCGAGGTCGAGGATGCGCTCGCCGGCCTGGGGTGCGAGCAGGGAGACGACGGCGCCAGCCATGGTCGCCACGAAGCGGCCGTTGGCGGCGTAGTCGACGGCGTCCCAGGTGTGGCGGGCGGCGGGGGTGGATACCGGGACGGCGGCGGTAGGCGGCGGGATGAGAGATGCATCCATATACTGGAATTCTCGCGCGCTGTGCGAGCGCAGGCCGGTTCAGATAAGAAGTTCTGAAGGACGCATAAGGGTGGACGGGATGATGAGGTTGGGTTTGGCGACGGGTTTTGGAACCTGGAGAGCAGGGATCAGGGCGGGGTTCGCGGCGGGGATGATGGGTTTGCTGTCCGGTGTGGCGCCGGCACAAGGTGGGCAGCCGTGGACGGTGAAGTCGGAGTGGATCCGGGCGCACGAGGAGTTTCTGGCGAGTGATGTGCTGGCCGGGCGCGGGAGCGCGACGCGGGACGAGCAGATCGCGGCAACGTATGTGGCGAGTGAGTTTCTCCAATACGGGCTGAAGCCGGCGCCGGGGGTGGATGGATTTCTGCAGGCGGCGGAGGTATTTTCGCCGCAGCTGGATGGGCATGCGACGCTGACGGCGGGATCGACGACGGTGGCCGAGGGCGGGGCAATGCGGCTGTTGATCTCGTCGGCGACGATGGTGAGCGGCCCCCTGGTGGTGGTGGAGGCAGGCAAGCCCCTTTCGCCCGAGACACCGAAGGGGGCGGTACTGCTGAGCTCCGGGACGATGGATCGGGCGCAGATGGGACAGTTTGTGCAGGCGGGCCGAAGGGCGGGAGCGGCGGCGATGCTGGTGAGGGACGGCGAGACGGCGAGCTCGCTCGCAGCGCAATGGGGTGGTGGAACCCGGGTGCCGATGCGGCTGGCGGAGAAGCAGCCTGCCGGGCCGGGAACGACGCTGATTGCGGTGAGTGAACCGACGGCGGCGCGCCTACGTGAGCAGGCCGGGAAGAAGGTGACGCTGGCTGTGCATATCGTGCCGACGACCGCTGCGAGGAAGACGTATAACGCGATCGGTTACCTGCCGGGCAGCGACCCCGCGAGCGGGACGCTTCTGCTTACGGCGCACCTGGATCACCTGGGAGTCGGCAAGCCGGTGAATGGGGACGCGATCTATAACGGCGCGAACGACGACGCGGCGGGAACCACGGCGGTGCTGGAGCTGGCGCATGCGCTGGCGAGTGGGCCGAAGCTGAGACGAAGTGTGCTGTTTGTCTGCTACGGGAGCGAGGAGGCGGGCGAGCTGGGCAGTGAGTACTTTGGCCGGCACAGCCCGGTGCCGCTCAAAGAGCTGATCACGAATTTGGAGTTTGAGATGATCGGGACGCAGGATCCGAAGATGCCGAAGGATACGCTGCTGCTGACAGGGTGGGAGCGATCGGATCTTGGCCCCACACTGAAGGCACATGGGGCCAAGCTAGGGCCGGATCCGTATCCGGAGCAGCACTTCTTTGAGCGATCGGACAACTACCAGCTGGCGCTCGAAGGGGTGGTGGCGCATACGGCGGCGGGGTACGGGACGCCGGCGACCTACCACCAGCCGGATGACGATCTGGCGCACTTGAATGTGGAGTTTATGACGACGGCGATTCAGTCGCTGATCGAGCCGGTGCGATGGCTGGCTGGAAGTGACTTCAAGCCCGCGTGGACCAAGGATGGCCAGCCGCATCGGTGACGCAAACGCCTGCGAGGTTTGGAGGAATGTATGGGAAGTGAATCTGCGGTTGGTTTTGCGCAAGGAAATGGGTCGCGCTTTGTTGAGGAGTTGAAGGAGCTGCTGCGGATCCCGTCGATCTCGACTGATCCGGAGCGGGTGGGGGATGTGCGACGTGCGGCGGAGTTTTGTCGCACGGAGCTGGAGCGGATCGGGATGCGGCGGGCGCGTCTGGTGGAGACGTCGGAGGCGGAGGAGATTGTTGCAAGTCCCGATGGGGTGGGGCGCGTGGTGCCGCCACGATTTGGTCACCCGCTGGTGCTGGCGGAGTGGCTGGAGGCGGGCCAGGATGTGCCGACGGTGCTGTGCTACGGGCACTACGACGTGCAGCCAGCGGAGCCGCTCGAGCTGTGGCACTCGCCCCCATTTGAGCCGACCGAGCGAAACGGAAACCTGTATGCGCGCGGGGCGGTCGATGACAAGGGCCAGATGTGGATGCATGTGAAGGCGCTTGAGAGTTTGTTTGCCGAAGGGGATGGACGGCTGCCGGTGAATGTACGGGTGGTGCTCGAGGGGGAGGAGGAGGTTGGCGGTGAGGGGATTGCGGCCTATGTGCGGGCGCATGGCGCGGAGTTGAAGGCCGACGTGGCGCTGGTGAGTGACACGGAGATGTTTGCGCCGGATCTGCCGACGCTGTGTGTGGGGCTGCGGGGCATGGTCTACACGGAGATTGAGGTTCGCGGGGCGAGGACGGATCTGCACTCGGGGATCTACGGTGGAGCGGCGCCGAACCCGTTTGTCGCCCTGGCACAGATCCTTGCGAAGCTGAAGGACGAGACCGGCCGGCTTCTGATTCCGGGGATCTATGACAAGGTGCAAGCGCCGACAGAGGCGGAGCTGGCGGCTTGGCGGGCGCTGCCGTTTGATGAAGAGGCGTACCGGGAGGCTGAGGTTGGGTCAACAGAGCTGGTGGGGGAGGAGGGGTTTTCCGTGCTGGAACGAACGTGGGCGCGGCCGACGCTCGATGTGCATGGGATGCCGGGCGGATTCACGGGCGCGGGGGCGAAGACGGTGATTCCGGCGCGGGCGGTGGCGAAGGTGAGTCTGCGGCTGGTGCCGGATATGACGCCCCCCGAGACATTTGCGCAACTGCAGGAGTATGTGAAGGGGATCGCCCCCCGTGGAGTGCAGGTGGAGGTACGTCTTATCCATGCGGGCGATGCGATTGTCGTCAGCACGGAGAACCGCTTTGTGCACGCCGCGACCGAGGCGATGCAAGAGGTGTGGGGCAAGGAGACGGTATTTGTTCGCGGCGGGGGATCGATCCCGATCGTGGGCGACTTTGTTCGCGAGCTGAAGACGCCCACGGTGATGATGGGTTTTGGCTTGCCGGACGATAACCTGCACGCACCAAACGAGAAGTTCCACCTGGCGAACTTTCACCGAGGGATTGCTTCGATCATCGGATTTCTGAACCGGCTTGGAGAGCATGCAGGGTAGATCCCGCAGACGCGGCTACGTGCTCGCGGGTGGGCGAAGCTCCCGTATGGGCACTGACAAGGCGGAGGTGATCTTTGCGGGACGGACGCTGCTCGAGCGTGCCGTGGCTGTGATGCACGCGGTGTGCGAGGACGTGCTGATCGTGGGAGTGCGCGAGCGTGTGCCGGAGGGCACCGCAGTTCTTCCGGATCTGTTTCCAGGATGCGGACCGATGGGCGGCATGGAGGCTGCGTTGCGTGACTGCCAGCAGCATGGGGCCGAATTTGCGGTGTTTGTTCCGGTCGATGTGCCGCTGCTGCCAGGCGGATTGTTGCGGGCTCTGGTGGAGATCTGGACGGAGTCGCCGGGAGTTCGTGTGGCGGTTGCAGAAGCGGATGGGCGGGTGCAGCCGCTGATCAGCATGGTGCATGTGGATGTTTTGCCTGCGATGACCGCGGCTCTTGAGCGAGGCGACTACAAATTACAACCGCTGCTGCGGATGGCGGCGGGGGCGGAGGCGGTGCGGTTACAGGTGCGGGTGGAGTCTGTGTTTCTTGCTACGTCGCTGGTTTTTGGAGACGGAGAGAGAGACGGAGTTGTGCGCACGGGGGAGGGGGTTACGTTGGCATGGCGGCCGGATGCGCGGGAGTGGACGCGGCGGAGGAGCTGGTTTGCTAACTTGAATACGCCAGCAGAGCTGGAGGCGGCTCTGGCAGGCGGGGAGAAAGACTAAGCTGGACCGAGGCTTAGCGCCCGTCTGAAGCATCTTACTTCTGGAGCAGGGGAAGGTAGAACATCCTATGGGTGACGAGCGGGTCAACCCGCAGAGCGGCGCGGAGCTGAGGAGCCTTACGGAGGCTCCGGAGGGCACGCAAGCTGCTGTCGCGGCGGAGCGAGGGCCGAAATCTACAGTCGTGCAGGTACCGGAGCGGCACGAGCATCCGGAGACAAGGACCGCGGAGGCGGGCGCAGAGGGCTCTTTGACAGAGGGGATCTCTGCGGATGTGGCCCCTGCAGTGGAAGAGTTCCTGGAGGAGGCGGCGCAGCAGAACGAGGCGGCCTTTGAGGTGGTGGCGGAGGGGGACAAGGACGGTGAGACAGCGCCATATATCTCGTTCCAGGGCATCTCGAAGTCGTTTGGGGACTTCGATGTCTTGAAGAACGTCAGCTTCTTTGTAAATCCGGGAGAGACGCTGTGCATTCTGGGCAGGTCGGGCGTAGGGAAGTCGGTCTCGCTGCAGATGCTGCTGGGCTTTCTGAAGCCGGATGCAGGAACGATTTTGGTCGCGGGCGAAGACATCACACATTTTGACGAGCAACACCTTCAGGACATCCGGCGGAAGGTGACCATGGTCTTCCAGAACGGAGCTTTGTTCGACTCGATCAGTGTGGGGGAGAACGTGGCATTTCCACTGCGGGAGCGCGGAGAGCTGGGCGAGGATCAGATCTTCCAGGTTGTGAAGGGTCTGCTTGAGATGGTTGGTGTTGCGGGGATGGACTCTCTGCTGCCGAGCGATCTCTCAACTGGGATGAAGCGATCGGTGGCAATTGCTCGCGCGCTGGCAAGTCAGCCGGAGGCGGTGCTTTATGATGAGCCAACGACGATGGTCGATCCGCTGATGGGACAACTTCTTGGGAATTTGATCGATCGTTTGAAGCAGCAGTTGCACCTCACGAGTATTGTGGTAACGCACGATATGCGATTTGCGAAGCGGCTGGCCGATCGCGTTGTTTTCCTGCACGAAGGAAGCGCGCATTTTTTCGGGACCATGGATGAGATGGAGAAGAGTACGGACCCTATCTTGCAGGAGTTTCTCTCACTCGATCAGCTCGTCCTGCCCACAGTGACCTCGTCGTCAGCGGCTGAGGCTTTGTCATGATCCGCCTGGATCGTTATAAGAAGCAATAAGTTCCTGCCGTACGCTGGCGAACGTCGAACGTGTCACCCGAAAGGGGAATGTCCAGGTTGCCGCTGAGACCTCAAGGTGACTTAAGTCAACACTTAGATATCCGAACGTGCTAACGCGGCACCGTTCGACTTGATTGCAGCCGGCTCCGGAGCACTCCTAGCCGAACCCTAACGAGGCTGACGCACTTGGCAACGCCAGACTATTTACAGCAGGTGATCGTCTCAGGGCGGCGGCGGACCGGCGAGGACCGGCGCGCCTTCGGCGGTCGTACGCGCACCGGCTGGCGACCGTCGGTTACCAGCCTAGTGTGGAGTGCGTTGGATGTGGTGACGATTTTCCTGGCGTGGGTTGTGGCATTGCGACTGCGGGCCACGGTTCCATCAGAGGTTCATTTCTTTGGCGTTCTGCCGTATATCCTCCGATCCTCTCCGCCGGTGGCTCCCCTTTATATCGGCGGGTTTGCCGTGGGTGTGGTGTTCTTCATGCGCTCGTACGGCCTGTATACCGCCTTGCAGTATCGCAGCGGTCTGCATGAGCAGCGGATGGTGGTGCAGTCTACGCTGACTGCCGGACTGGTTTTGTGCGGATCGCTCTATGTGACGCGGAACCTGGATGTGTCGCGGCTGGTGGTGTTTATGCTGGTCGTGCTGAGTGCGTTCTTTCTCTGCATGCGACGTGCGGTCGCCCGCCGCATTGTGTATAAGCGCTATCTGGATGGCATTGAGACGCGCAACATCATGATCGTGGGAGCGGGCCGGGTGGGGCACGCACTGCGCAATCACCTGGAGTCTCTCCAGCATTTGGGGTTTCGCTTCAAAGGTTTCGTAGCTCTGACAGAACGCGAGGCGGAGACGGGTGATGTTGATGTGATCGGGGATCTGCGGAACTGCGTTGCCATCGCGCGGTCGCTCTTTGTCGATGAGATTTTTTTCTCAGTACCAGCGGCGAAGAAGGTTGTGATCAACCTGGTGGAAGAGGCACGAAGCGCCGGGATCGGCGTGCGGGTTGTTCCGGATCTGTATGACGGGCTGGCGTGGAACGCTCCAGTAGAGTACATCGGGCAGTTTCCCACGATTCCTCTGCATCGCCGCGAGTTTCCGATCGGTGCTTTTCTGCTGAAGCGCCTTCTGGATATCAGCCTGTCGCTGCTGGCGCTCCTGGTCACGGCTCCACTGACCTTGCTGCTGGCGATCGCGGTGAAACTAGATTCTCCAGGACCGATGCTCTATCGGGCACAGCGCATCGGCAGAAAGGGACGGACCTTTGTCTGCTACAAGTTTCGCACCATGGTGGTAGGAGCGGACCACATGAAGGCCGATCTGGAGCACATGAACGAGCGGGCGGGTGTGCTGTTCAAGATGCAGAATGATCCGCGAGTCACAAAGGTCGGGCAGTTTCTGCGCAAGTACTCGCTTGACGAGTTGCCGCAGTTTTATAATGTACTGCGCGGCGATATGAGTCTGGTGGGACCGCGCCCGCCGATTGCGTCTGAGGTGGAGCAGTATGACCTGCCGCATCTGCGACGGCTGGATGTGCTGCCCGGAATCACGGGGTTATGGCAGGTGGAGGCCCGGCAGGACCCGTCGTTCGACAGCTATATCTCTCTCGATACAGCGTACGTCGAAAACTGGAGTCTATGGCTGGATCTGAAAATCCTGGCCCGTACGATCAGTGTGGTGCTGAGCGGAACCGGTAGCTGAAGGTTCCCGCGGTGCGAAGACGATAGACTAGAGCTGTGAAGGTTGCACTGGCTCAGATCAACCCGACGGTGGGGGATTTTACCGGGAATCTTGCGCGGATCCTTGATGCTGCGGAGCGTGCGGCCATTCTGCATGCGGAGCTGGTGGTCTTTCCTGAGCTTGCGGTGTGCGGGTACCCGCCAGCGGATCTTCTCGAAAAAGAGGCGTTTCTTGATCGGGCTGAAGAGAGCATTGCCGAGCTGGCGCGATGGACAGCCAAGGCGGGGCGACCGGCAGTGCTCTGCGGCAGCGTACGGCGGACTACGTCGCGGGAGGGCAAGCGAGCGGCAAACGTTGCAGTGCTTCTCGAGGCCGGTGAGGTGCTCTTCACGCAGACGAAGCGCCTGCTGCCGTTCTATGACGTGTTTGATGAGCAGCGATACTTTGAACCGGCTGTGAGCCAGTCACTCGCGACGCTGCGCGGACATCCTCTAGCCATCACGATCTGTGAAGACGCATGGAATGACAAGCTGTTCTGGCCGGAGCGGCGCTACGCGATCGATCCGGTTGATGAGCTGATGCAGGCGTGGCCGTCGGGAGAGCAGCCGCGCCTGATCCTGAATATTTCGGCCTCACCCTACTGGAAGGGTAAGCGGGGAGTTCGCGAGGAGATGCTGGGGGCGCTGGCGCGGCGGCATAACGCGACGGTGGCGATGGTTAACCAGGTGGGTGGCAACGACAGCCTGATCTTTGATGGATCGTCGCTGGTGCTGGCGCCCGACGGACGCGTGGCGGCACGAGCGCGGTCGTTTGAGGAAGATTTGTTGGTCTTTGATACGGCATTGATCGCGGAGGTGGGCTCGTCTGAGCCGGTGGTTGGCCTCGATCGCGATGAGCGGGACGAGATTGCGGCGACGTGGGATGCGCTGGTGCTGGCAACTCGGGACTATCTGTACAAGTGCGGGTTCCGGAAGGCGCTGGTGGGTTTGAGCGGAGGAATCGATTCTGCGCTGGTGGCGGCGATCGCTGTGGAGGCGCTTGGGTCAGAGAATGTAACCGGCGTCGGCATGCCGAGTGAGTACTCTTCTTCGGGATCAATAGACGATGCGCGAGCGCTGGCGGAGAACCTGGGCATTCGCTTCGAGCTCGTGGCGATACGGGGGATCTTCGAGGCGGACATGGCTGCCCTGGAGCCGATGTTCCGAGGAACGGGCTTTGGGCTTGCGGAGGAGAACCTGCAGGCCCGGATTCGCGGCACGCTGCTGATGGCGCTCTCGAACAAGACGGGAGCGATTGTGCTGACGACCGGCAACAAGAGCGAGATGTCGACCGGGTACTGCACGCTCTATGGCGACATGGTGGGCGGGCTGGCCGTGATCGCCGATGTGTGGAAGACGCGGGTGTACCAGCTATGTGCGTATGCCAATCGTGAGCGTGAGGTGATTCCGCGATCGACGATGGAGAAACCGCCGTCGGCGGAGTTGCGCCCGGGGCAGAAGGATACGGACTCTCTGCCACCGTATGAGGTTCTTGACCCGATTCTCGAAGCCTATGTGGAGCGGTATGAGAGCGCCACGCAGATCGCAGAGACGCAGGGACTGGAATCGGGTATGGTCGAGGGCGTGCTGAAGCTGGTGGAACGAAGTGAGTACAAGCGGCAGCAGGCAGCGCCGGTGCTGAAGGTGACGGCGAAGTCGTTTGGGTTGGGACGTCGTTTTCCAATCGCAGTCAAGGTGCAGGTTTAGCAGAGGCTGCCGAGAACGGCGGTGAGGAGATAGCACGGGATGAAGATGGGCGTAATGATGGTGGTGGGTGGCTGGTTGTTGGGTATGCCGGGTGTGGCACAACAGACGACAGGGACGCCGGCGACCCCGGCGGCGCAGCAGCCCGCAGCTGGTCTGCAGCTGCGTGGCCTGGGCCCCTCGGCGCGGCTTGATCCCTTTCCACCGACCGACCCAAAGAACTTCACCACGTCCACGCCGACGACTGAGACTGTGGATCAGTTTCTGACGGCCTTGTGGGGGTACGACACAAATCGTATCTGGCGCGTGTTCTCGATTCAAACTACTGCCGCGCCGGGGGTGAGCCGGGTGACGGTGCTGGTGGCGGAGAAGAGTGCGAACGCGAAGGTGCAGCCGACAGCGTTTTTTGTGACGCCGGACGGGAAGCACGCGATTGCGGGGGATGGCGTGGTGGACTTCGGTGCGAAGCCATTCGCGGACACGCGGCAGAAGCTGCAGGCGCGAGCGGATGGGCCAGCACGGGGATCGGCGAGCAAGGAACTCGAGCTGGTTGAGTTTGCCGATATGCAATGTCCGCACTGCAAGGATGCGCAGGCCAGCATGGACCGGCTCTTGCAGGATTTTCCGAATGCGCGCGTGGTGTACCAACACTTTCCGATCGCGTCGATCCATCCGTTTGCGATGAAAGCGGCGGAGTATGGGGTTTGCATGGCGAAGGCGAAGCCGGAGACGTTCTGGACGTACCTGCAGGCGGTGTATGACACGCAGGGCGGGTTGACGGCGGAAGAGGGCGACTCGACGCTGAAGGCGGCGGTGACCAAGGCGGGCGGCGATCCGACGGCGGTGGACACGTGTGCGGCAACGGCGGCGACGAAGGCGCAGGTGGATGCCTCGGTGAGGCTGGGGACGGATGTGGGCGTGGACCAGACACCGATTCTTGCGGTCAATGGGCACCTGATCCCGGTGTCGCCGGCGGCACTTCCGTATGAGACGTTGAAGCAGATTGTGGCGTTCCAGGCCAAGCAGGACGGGGTCAAGTAACGACGCGACCCCGTCCTGTCCGGTGATCGAATGCTGTTGCTCCGCCTTTTGAGCTATCGCTGGATCTTGAGGGCGAACTGCAGGACGCGAGGGGCCTGCGCTTCTGTGATCTGGCCGAAGACGGGCGAGTTGATGTCGTCGACGGGCAGGATGAGGTTGACGTGGTTGGTCACGTTGAAGGCCTCAGTGCGGAACTGCACCTGCGTTCTCTCGTTGAGGGCGAAGCTCTTGTCGAGCGAGGCATCCAGGCTGCCGAAGGCGGGACCATCGATGCTGTTGCGCTGCTCGTTGCCGAACTGGCCGGCGTTCGCCACGGGGTCGAGCCGCTGGAACGCGGAACGAGCGATCCATTGTGAGACGGAGTGTGGCGCCCCTTTGTTGGGATTACCGGCGACGTTGGGACGGTCCCCGAACATGCCGGAGACACCGGGATGTGGCGCCTGCAGAGAGACGTTGGCAGAGTCGTAGACGGTGAACGGCGTGCTGGAGTTGATGGCGGACAAAGCACTGAACTGCCAGCCATCGAGGATGGCGCGGGAGAGACCTGTGAAGCTATGCGCGAAGGGAATGGCATAGGTGACACTGGCAGCGAAACGATGGCGCGAGTCAAAAAGGGACCGGCCGTACTCGCCTTTCAGATTGAGGTTGTTCTGCGGTACGTCCAGTTCTCCGAGATTGAGCCAGGGCGCGGGGCCGGAGAGGTGAAGACTTGAGGAGTAGTCGAGATCCTTTGAGAAGGTGTAGGCGAGCGTGTAGTTGAGACCGGGGGTGCCGCGACGCGTGAGCGAGACCTGGCCCGAGTGAAAGCTGGAGTTGGCGTTTCCTTCGACCAGCCCGGCGGTGCCCAGCTGGCAGACGCCAGTGGTCAAGGTGCAGCCGGAGTAGAGGCGGCGGCGACCGGAGTTAGCGAGGGTAGCACCGGGCTGGTAGATGGCCGGGTTGCCCTCCACTAGACGAGGCAGGTGGGTGGCCTTGGCGCCGATGTAGCCGATCGACAGCACCTGGCTTCCGAGGCTTTGATCGACCGTCAGATTCCAATCCTGCGTGTAGGGAGGAAGCAGATTGCGAGCGATGGTGAAGGTGGAGGCGGGCAGGGCGAACTGACCGGGCGAGAAGGGATCGGTTACGGTTGCGAGCGGATTGGCGTAGTTGATGTTTCCGGTGAGGGTGCGGACGACCGTGTTCGGAAGACTTGAACTCGCGGCCCGCATCGGCATACCGACGCCGTTTACCAACTCGTCAAAGAAGATGCCGTAGGCTGACCGGATCACGGTGCGACTGTTGCCTCGCGGATCCCAGGCGAAGCCGACGCGGGGGGCGATATCCGCTTTGAAGACGGGGGCGATGGTGTTGGGAACGCCGGAGTCTCCGGGGAACAAGAGACCTGTGGGTGCGTTGGGATGAACGGTCGAGTGCTGGCCGGGAGTGAAGGCGAACAGGCGGTTGTGAATGTCGTTGAAGGGCGTCGTGATCTCGTAGCGCGCACCGTAGTTCAAGGTAAGTCTCGGACCGAGGCGGTATTCATCCTGGGCGTAGGCGCCGAGCTCCCAGCCGCGCAGGTCGCGGGAGAAGTCGCCGCCGGCCTGGGTGAAGATGTCCGGTCGACCAAGGAGGAAGTTGGCGAGAGAGTTGTTCGTGACGCCCTGCACGGTGAAGCTGAAGCTGCCTGACGCGAAGTTTGCCTGGTAGCCGTTGATCTGGGTGCGGCGGAACTGCGCACCGAAGCTGGTGACGTGCTGGCCCTGCGTGTGTGCGAGGTTAGCGCTGAAGGCGTAGTCATTCTGGATGGTGTCGCGCGGGTTGATGACGGGGTCGCCCACGTTTGAGAAGCCCTGGGTCATGATGAGGGGCGCACCGGTGGCTTCAGGCCGAGTGGAGGCGTAGCCGAAGCCGAAGGACTGCGGCGAGTTGCCGGAGAAGCGCTTGTCGAGGAGGATGTGGTTCTGAAAGAAGCTGACGTTGGCCGTCAGCACGGTCTTGGGAGAGAAGGTGTGCGTCTCCGTGAGGCCGCCGAGATGGGTGTTGGTGTAGTAGCCGACGGGAAAGCCGGGAACGTCGGCGCCGAGCTCTGAGTAGGGACTGTGGAGCGAGAGCGTGGAGTAGCTGTAACGCGCGCTTAGGGAGTTGGCAGAATCAAGCAGCCAGTCGGCCTTGATGCCGCCCTGGTCGCTCGTGTATTGACTCAGATTCGTAGTTTGCGCGAGGTTCGGGTTCTCGAGCGTGTTTGGAACGGGGAAGTAGCTGAGATAGCGGGCGGTAATAGGGCTGATCTTGCCGGCGAGATTGTTGCCGTAGGCTGTCCGGTTGCTGTTGAGGAGGATGGGTGCATCGGCGGAGAAGTCACCGGCGCGTTCGGCTACTGTCGGTACGACAACGCCGTGCGTGACGTCCTGACTGTTGCGAAGGCCCTCATAGTAGGCGAAGAAGTAGGCGTGGTCGTGAACGATGGGACCGCCTGCGGTGCCGCCAAACTGGTTCTGCCGGTCGCGTTCCTTGCGGGGAGCGAAGAAGTTATTTGCGTTGAGGACATCATTGCGGAAGAAGTCGTAGAGGGTCCCATGGAACTTGTTGGTGCCTGAGCGGGTGACGATGGTGGTGATGCCGCCGTTGGTTCCGCCGAACTCGGCTGGGGCGGTGGTGGTGAGGATGCGGAACTCGGCGATGGCATCGGCGGGCGGCCGAAAGGCATAGCCGGCGTCGAGACGATTAATGTCTCGCATGCCATCGATGAGAAAGGTGTTGGACTCGGGACGCTGACCGTTGACCTCGTAGTTCTGACCGGCGCGGCGGAACCCAGCCTGCACGGAGATACCCGCGGCGGCGGGACGAACGCCGGGCTGGAGGATGCCGAGCTGGGCGAAGTTGCGGCCGTTGAGCGGAAGGCTGCTGATCTCGTGCTCACCAACCACGGCACCCTGACCGATCTCATTGGTCTGCAGCTGCGCGGTCTCCGCGGTTACTTCGACGGTCTGCTCTGTCGAGGCCGTGCTGAGCTGCACCGCGATCTGCGATTGATTGCCGACGTCGAGCCGGATGCCTGCATGCTTCCAGGTCGCGAAGCCGGAAGACCGTACGTCGAGACGGTACTCGCCCACGAACAACTCCTGAAAGGAGAACTCGCCGTGACTGTCGGAGTGCTCGATACGCTGTTGCGCGGTGTCGGTGGAGGTGATGATGACTTCAGCGCCCGGCACGACGGCCCGCGTCGCATCGGTGACGACGCCTCGCAACGACGCGGTTGCGCTTTGGCTGCTGGCGAGACCCGCCTGAAGAATGAGAGACGATCCGATACCGAGAGAGAATGCAATGCGCTTCACAACGAGACCTGGTTTTCGTGAGGTTTTGAAAGTGAGAACAACTTACACTCCGCCATCTCTGGAAAGCATCATCCCAAAGATGGAGAGCGGGTGCTCATCTTGGGACAGAGCGGTTGTCGCTGCCGGCAGGCGCCTTGTTCCCGAGACACGCTACGGTGTGTGGCTGGCACGGAAGACAGGTGAGGCGGGTGGTGCGTCTTCGCGAGTGATGGTTGATCTCTGCCTGGTAAGAACACGACGCCGCGACGAAGGAAATCTTCGAAGTGTCTAGAGCTGGATTAGTGGGCGAGGGCGGGAAGTTTGTCGGAGATGCCGAAGAGGAAAATAGCGCCGATGATGAAACTGTAGGCGACGGCGAGCGAGGTGGCAATCGTCTGAAGGCGCGGCAGGTTTGTGCTGCCGGCGAAGACGCCGCCGGAGCTGGCGGTCATCAGGGTGTTCATGACGAGAAGGCCGACTACAAAGCAGAGCAGGCCGAGAAGTCCTTCTGTTGTGCCGCCGAGCTGGGCGGCGAGAAGGAAGAGAAGGAGCTGCGAGGGAGTTTCGGCGCCGAGGCCGTGGATGATGCCGACGAAGAAGACGGAGGAGTTGGAGTAGCTGAAGCGGAAGGTATCGGGACGGGGAAGGGTGGGATTGGAGAGGCGGCGGAGGCGCCATCCTAGATAGCGGGTGCCGGAGACAAGAAGAGCGATGCGACTGCGAGGGGGCGGCAGCGTGTGCGCGGGATCGCGCTGGTGGGCGCGATGATGGTGGATCCAGGAGATGGCGACGTAGAGGGCAAGGACGATGAGAGTGGCGCCGACGAGGCGCTCGCCGATGGCATCGAGGCCGGGCGGGATGGTGAGATGAAGCGCGATGACGGCGACGCCGAGTGCGGCGACGGTGAGGGCGTGGCCAAGGGCGTAGAGCAAGCCGAGGCGCATGCCTTCGCGCCAGTTACGCTGGACGCCAGTGATGTCGGTGATGGCGGCGAGGTGGTCGTAGTCGAAGCCATGGCGGAGGCCGAGCAGGGCACAGGAGAGGAGGGCGAGCTCAAGCGAATGAGACATGGTCACAGCCAAGGGTACGTGCGAGGGCGAGACGGTTGCAAGGTGAGCATGCTCAGGGATGGGGGCGGGTGAACCAAAGAAGGGGTTGGCGGATGGGAAAGGTGGCGAGGAGGTCGGGGTTGGTGGGCTCGGCGGGCGTGAGGGTGCGCCAGATGGTGCTGTAGTCGGGGTGGGCATAGGCGCGGCCGGCGAGCAGGAGGGCGGGACGGCGGCAGGGGAGATCGTGGAAGTGGGTCTGATCGGCCGGGTAGGGCCAGGTGCCGCGGTTGGCGATCCAGGGCGCATGTTTGGCGATGGCGACACGGAGGCCCGGGCCGTCCTGCAGCTGGAAGTCCCAAAGGGATTCGAACTTGGTGGACAGGAGTTCGGCGGCACCGGCGAGCAGATCCAGAGCAAAGAGGGAGTTGCGGTACGGGAGCCTGGTCGAGAGCTCGTGAGGGAAGAGGCCGTCAGCGACGATCTGGGCACGGAGGATGACGGAGCGGAAGTGATGACGAAGCGCGACGAGGGCGGATTCGTCGGCTAGGGAGCGGGCGCAGGTAGAGGCGAGCAGAAGCCAGACGCCGCCGACGTGATCCTTTCGGTCGCGGGCAAGGCCGGCGGTGCGGGCAGTGTTGAGCTGATGGAGGAGCTCGGCGAACCAGAGCCGGACGGCGGCGAGGTCGGAGGGTGAGAGGAGATCGGACTGGAGGGTGGCTTGGTAAGTAAGGAAGGGAAGGGTGACGGCGATTTCGGCCAAGGGGGCGAGCGGCACGAGGTCTTCGGGGTTGTTAGTGTCAGCGAGCTCGTTGTTGAGGACCGAGGCTGGATCGACGAAGAGGTGACGAAGGTGCGCGGCGGCGGCGGTGGCGTAGGCGGCGGCGCGGGCGGGATCAGAAGAGCGGACGAGCACGGCGGCCGCAGTGAGGGCGGGGATGGCGCCGGTATTGAGATTTGAGGAGAGCTTGAGGGTGAGGGCGCTATCGGCCGTGCTCAGGATGTGGGGACGATCAATGGTGGCGACGTCCGGGCGGGAGGTTTCAGGAGGTACGGTCTGCGCGCGGAGGAGCTGTGTCGCGGCGAGGGCGGCGGCGGAGCGGCAAAGTGTGCGGCGGGTGAGCATGGTGGTTGCCGTGGCGGAGGTAGCGCATCCGCGACGATAGGGATAGTGGAACACAGAGGCCCCGGCAACCGGCAGGGCCTCGGTGGTGGGGGAGTGCGATCAGAGAGCGCGGAGGCGGCGCCGCGCTGCTCCGACGGCGCCGGTGAGACCGGTTCCAAGAAGAAGAAAGGTGCCAGGTTCCGGGGTAGCGACCGGGAGGACGGTGGATCCGGTGACGTTGCTGATATCCAGACGGACATCGTTGTAGTCAGAGTCGGTGTAGAAGGTTCCCGGGTAGTTGAGGTCGGAGAGGTGCGGGACATCCTCAAAGTAGGCGTAAAGACCGCCGTTCCCGTCCGGGGTGACCCAGGTGTGGCTTACGCCGTCGGTGCTCATCGAATCATCAGAGGACATGACCGGATTTGCGGGGCCGCCGCTCGAGAGGTAGTAGCCGTTGGGGTCGGAGAGTTGCGTGTTCTTGATCTCGAAGGCGAGGGAGTCGCCAGCGTTCACATAGCCGAGGGTATAGGTCTGCCCGATCACCGAGGGAAGGTTGTCCTGTACGTAGGCGAAGGTGGTGCCGGTGGTGAGGTCAATGAGGCAAACGGAGTCGTTGCCGAGGGTGATACCGCCAAGGTGCAGGCCGGTGACGGCTCCGGTCGCAACGGCGGTGACGACGGTGGGGCCCACTGGCGTGCCGACATCAGGATAGATGGGAAGAGCCACAGCGTGGAGGGCACCAACGGCGACCAGGCAGGATAGAGGTGCACAAGAAAGCAGGTTCACAGAGGTCTCCTAAGGACTTTAGGCAGGACTGTGCACATCGGCGACCAAAGCGGATCGAACACTAAATGACTGTTGTGGAACGATTTAGCAGGCGGGGGAGATGCATGCAGTGCACGTTGTGCGCAAGCGAATGCAGGTCAGAATAGAAGAGGGCGGAAGGGGAGTTCCCTGAGACACAGGTGCGGATGGCGACTTGCACGTGAGGGCGTAGAGGGAGTGGAGTGCGGGGCGGCGATGATGCGAGGCAGCAGAAAGCCCCAACCATGGGCTGGGGCTTTGCTCGTGTTGTTTGGGGACGACTTACCGCGATGTGAAACGACGTCTTGCTGCGCCGATCGCGCCAACCAAGCCGGTTCCGAGAAGAACAAAGGTGCCGGGCTCCGGGGTTGCGACCGGAAGAACGCTGTCGCCGGAGACGGTGCTGACGTCGAAACGAACGTCGTTGTAGTCGGAGTCCGTGTAAAAGGAGCCTGGATAGTTGTGATCGGGCAGGTGGGGGATATCTTCGAAGTCGACAAAGAGCCCGTTTTTGCCGTCAGGGTTTACCCAGGTGTGGCTGATGCCGTCAGTGCTGATGCTGCTGTCGGAGGAGAGGATAGGATTCGGAGTTCCACCGCTCGAGAGATAGTAGCCGTTTGGGTCGGCCAAGGCGGCGTTCTGAATTTGAAAGGCGAGAGAGTCGCCGGCGGAGACGTTGCCGAGGACATATTGCTCTCCGGGAACGGCTGTGGCCTGCACAAAGACGTAAGAGAAGGTGACGCCGGAGGTGAGGTCGGTGAGACGGACGGAGTCCAAGCCAAGCGTGTTTCCACCGAGATAGGTGCCGATGAGCGATCCGGTGCCACCAGCCGTGATGGTGCTGCTGAGGACTGGTTGACCTACGTCCGGGTAGATCGGATCCGCGACCGCCTGCAGAGTGGCGAGTACGGCGAAGGAGGAAAGTGTTGCCAAGGGGAGCATGTTCACGAAGAGGCCTCGTTTCTACGCAGGGAAGTGCACATGGGTGGCCAAAGGTGCAGACCAGAGTGCGGTGCGATCATTGGGTTTAGGTTGAATGTTGTGGAGCCAAGGCATTTCTAACCGCACAGATCTGCACAGAAGCTCTATGTAAGTAGGAATTAATATCTCACATTGCCCGTGCGCATCAGTGAGTGATGCTGCCCTGAATGGCGTCATTTAGCTGGATATTGTTGCTGTCGAGCAGCGTGCCGACCGAGTGGTCAAGAGCGATACGAGCTTTCTGATAGTTGGAACGGGCGGCGATCTCGGTGGAGCGGGCCTGCGCCAGGAAACTCTCATTTTGGATAACGAGTAATTGGGTGGATTGCCCGGCGGAGAGCCGGTCGCGTTCCGCGTCCAGCAGTTGGGCCTGGAGTTCGCTACTTTCTCGTGCGGCGGTGTAGGCGGCAAAGGCGGTCTGCACCGCGATGACGCCCGTTTCGATCTCTTCGCGGACCTGCTCGACGAGCTTTTCCGCGCGGGCTTCCGACTCGCGAACCTGAATCACGTCACGGGCGGCGTCGGATGTAGCGACACGGTTGCGCAGGGGGAGGGTGAGCTGAACACCGCCCTGGAAGATGGTCGAAACGCGCAGGCCGCCGAGGGCGAGGTTCTGGGGAATAGCCGGAGCGCCGGTGCCAGGGCTGCCGAGTGGCTCGAAGGCGACCTCAGCTCCGCCGCGGGTCTCGGCGTTGGCGTAGAAGTTCAGCTGCGGCTTGACCTGGTTGCGCGCGGCATTGGCGGTGATCTGATTGGCTTGCACCTGGATGCCACCCTGAGCGACGTCGGGCCGGCGAGCAAGACCTTCCTGAACGAGATCCGGAACGTTGAAGGCATCGGCTACGGGAGGGACGATGATGCGGTCAGTGGGAACGATCTCCGAAAAGGAGGCGGCGAAGAGGGGCGAGCCGGTGCGGATGAGCTGGTTGCGGAGGATGACCTCCTGCTGGCGATAGAGGCCCTGAGCCTGCACGACGGCGAACTGTGCGGTGCTGACGAGGGCGGAGACCTGGGTGAGTTGGATGGGGGCGAGGGTGCCCTGAATGACCTGATCCGCGTCGTCCTGGCGGAGCTTCGCTGCGGCGCGCAGAGCTTCTTCCTGGACCTGGACGTTTTCGCCAAGGCTGACGAGGTCGTAGTAGAGGCGCTCAGTGCCGTAGATGGTATCGAGGACTTGTTGCTCGAAGAGCAGGCGGGAGACGTTGCGATCGAGGTTGGCGATGCGGAGATAGCGGAGATTGACGGAACGACCACGGCCGCGGAGGAGCGGCTGCGTGACAGTGACGGAGGTAGACGGCGTTGAAAAGGGATCGTACTGCGAGGTGGTGCCGTAGATAACGGAGGGATCGTTATTAACCGTGGCGGAGATTTGAGTTCCGGTGCTGAAGCCCTGGAGATAGGCCAGGTTGGTTGCGATGTAGTTGAGCGCCTGCGGCTGAGTGGCTACGGCGGTGTTGCTGTCGGCAGAGGTGCCGGTGGTTGTTGTGTTGATGAGATTGACGGTCTTTGAGCGGCGCAGGTAACCGGAGGAGAGGATGAGCTGCGGGTCGAACAAAGGGACATTGGCGCTCGTCTCCGGGACGACGCCGGCGACATTGGTGGAGAGATTTGTGACGGACGGATTGGTGGAGTTGAGCGCGGTGAGATCGGTGACCGCAGGCGTAGTGGGATTGGGGGCGTTGGCTGTCGAGTTGAGAAGTGGAGAGCCAGGACCGCCCACGCCGGCGGGCGTCTCGTTGACGGTGTAGTCGATGCCGCGGAGGGAGCCGCCACCCTGGGCGCGACGGATGTCTGTGTCGGCGAGGGCGAGATTGAAGCGGGAGACTTCGACGTCCAGGTTGTTTTCCAGTGCGAGCGCGATGGCGTCGTGGGCGGAGAGATAGAGCTTGCCATCGCGGACCAGTGAGGCGAGCCGTGTGCCGGAGCCGGGGAAGAGCTCAGGGACGCGGGGCGAGCGATATGGTCCGATGAGGCCAAAGACGGCGAAGCCGAGACCCTGCGGGGCGACGCGGGAGGTGGGACGAGCGTTCGCAGCGGCGGTTACTGTGGCACTGGGCTGCGGAGCCTCTGGTGCGGCTCCGGAGATGGCTGGTACGTTCGGGTCCAGTGGAGCAGCCGCAGGGGGTAGGGGCTGTTGCTGCGCCAAAGCGAGAGACGGGGAACCCGTGAGGGAGAAGGCAAGCAGGAGAGAGAGGGACTGGCGACGAGCGGTGGAGGAGAGCGGGCTCATTGCTTGCTTGCTCCCTGCGACGGACTTTTCGGTGCGCCGCCCGGGCCGCCTCCGGTGGTCTTTTTACCACCCTGTGCGGCGATGCCCTGCATGTTGCTATCAGTGACGGACTGGTCGCCGTACTGCGACGAACCGCCAATTGGCTGATTCTGTGACTGAGGTTGTGCGGCGGCGGCCTGACCCTTGCTTTGTGCGATGTGCACGTTGACTTTGGCGCCCTCGAGGACGTCGTCGGTGACGATGGAAGCTATGACGTCGCCGGGCTTGAGACCGTTCGTGACTTCAAGGACGGCGCCGAAGTCACGACCTACATCGACGGGTTGGATGTGGATGGTGTTATCCGGCCGGATAAGGCCGACGACGTTGTGCGCGTTGCGGACGGCGATGGCGTCTCCGGAGATGGTGACGGGACCGGCACCGGCGTGCGATGGACCGAAGGTAACGACGGTGTACATGCCGTTCAGCAGCTGGCCCTTGCGATTGTCGACCTGCACTTCTGTGAGGAGGGTACGGGTGTTCTGGTCGATGGAGGAGGCGGTCCGGGTAACGGCTCCGTTGAACTGAGCCGCGGGAAACTCCTGGAAGTGCAGGGAGGCGACCTGCCCGGGATGGATGCCGGAGGCGTAGCCCTCAGGAACAGAGACGAGGATGCGGAGGCGATCGACCTGAGCGACGGCGAAGAGTGGACCACCCTGGCCACCGGCATTTTGCGGAGTGGCGGAGGTGGGCGCGTTGCCGGTAGTGCCGGAGGTGTTTGAAGTGGCGGCCGTCGTGGGTCCGGGGGTGGACTGACCGACTGGCGCGCTGCTGCTTGACCCGGTACCGGAGGCAGAGATTAGAGAGCCGAGATCAACGTTGCGCTGGGTGATAACTCCTTCAAAGGGAGAGGTAACGCGCTCGTAGGATTGAAGCGAGATCTGATGGCCAAGATTTGCGCGAAAGGCTTCCACGTTGCGCTCAGCAGCGGCGACGTTGGCGATCTGGGCGTTGTAGTTGGTCTCCTGGGTGTCGCCATCCTGGCGGGAGAAGACACCTTTGCCGACCAGGACGCGGTAGCGCTCGACGGTGACGCGAGCGAGAGCGAGCTGAGCCTGCTGCTGCGTGAGCTGGGACTCGGCTTGGCGAAGCTGCTCACGGGCCTGATCGACCTGTTGATCGAGGTCAGGCGAGTCAATAATGGCAAGAAGCTGACCGCGATGCACGTGGTCGCCTATGTCGACGAGACGACGTTTGAGATAGCCATTCGAGCGGGCGTAGATGAAGGCTTCGGTAAGCGGCGTGGTGGTGCCGGGAATCACGAGGGGCGCACCTGCTGCGGCGCGAGCAACGCGAATGGCCTCAATCGAGGGCGTGGCATTCTGCTTGTCTTCGGCGGCCTGTGCTGTGCGCTTGTCACGGGCATGGCGAGGAAGGAAGCCGGCGAAGAAGATGATGAGGAAGAGGACAAAGACGACGACGATGACGGTCAGGAAGACGCGGTAGTTAGCAGGCTGCTTGGGATGTGACGCTGCTTGGTCGCGCGCTTTGCGGTGTTTCGGGGTCGAGTTGGAGTCGACGAAGTTCCTGCCGATCTTGGCGTCATCGAGAGAGTTGGGATCGGCGAAGCTTTCGCCGAGGCGATGCCGCTCTGCGAGAGAGGGATCGGCGAACTGATCGCCTACCGTTTGGACGGAGCCGCGATTGTGCTCGATGAAGCTTTGTTCAAGCTCATGGCTGGGGGCGTGCTCGAAGTCCTGGCCAAGACCCGAACGGTCGTCGGAGAGCCGCTTCTGCTCGGGACCGGAGCCTAGCTTGTGATCGTCGGGAATGTCGGGCATAGGAGCTTTCTAAAGTTTCGGCCGCGCTGAGAGCTCTTGCTGCGGATCAGAGGAAGTTGGGGGAGTACGAGGTGGTAAAGGCCGGTCTAACCAGGTCGCGACCCTTATGGAACGCAAAAGGAAACCGAGTTCGCCGCGGTGCGGCTGAGCTTGTGACGGCAGCCCTGTCCCATTGGCTGAGGCAGACTCATGCGACCTGCTCTTGTTGAGGAAGCGCGCCGCCGTCATATTCAACGTCGATTTCGCGATCGAAGTCGATCGGAGCATTTTTCTTCAGCAGAGAGTAGATCACGGGAACGACAAAGAGCGTGCCGACGGTGGCGAGAAGCAGACCACCGATGACGGCGCGGCCAAGCGGAGCGTTCTGCTCACCGCCTTCACCGAGGGCGAGTGCCATGGGGAGCATGCCGATGATCATGGCGAGGGCGGTCATGCAGACGGGGCGAAGACGAGTGAAGCCGGCGTTGAGAGCGGCCTCAACACGATCTTTGCCGAGGGCGCGTTCGTCGTTCGCGAAGACGACCATGAGGATGGAGTTCGCGGTGGCTACGCCGATCGTCATGATGGCGCCCATGAGCGACGGGACATTGAAGGTAGTTTGGGTGAGGAAGAGCATCCAGAGAATGCCCGAGAAGCCGAATGGGATGGCCATCAGGATGATCAGCGGATCAAGCCAACTCTGGAAGTTGACCGCCATCAGCATGTAAACAAGGCCGAGGGCGAAGATGATGCCGATGCCGAGCCGAAGGAAGGAGTCCTGCATGGTCCGGACTTCGCCGCGGAGTTCGAGCGTGGTGCCCGTCGGCAGGGAAGGCCTGGTCTTATCCATGATCTTCTGGATGGCTGAAGCAACGCCGCCGAGATCGCGCTGATCGACATCAGCGTAGATATCGAAGACTGGTTGAATGTTGTAGTGATCGATGATGATGGGGCTCTCATCGCGACGGAACTCGGCCAGATTGCCGAGCATCTGCGAGGTGTTGCCGTTCGGTGAGGTGATGGGGGTGCGGCCAAGCTCGGGAAGCGAGTTGATGCGGTAGATCGGCGTCTGCACAACGATTTGATAGTTGACGCCGTTGAGTGGATTGAGCCACTCATTGGGTGCGGTCTGGCCAGTGCCGCTGAGCGAGATCAGGGTACCTTGAGCGACGTCGTTCTGCGTGAGGCCGACTTGGCGGGCGCGGGTGCGATCGACGTTGACCTGCATGGTGGGGTAGGTGACCTGTTGATGGATGTGGACGTCAACCGCCCCAGGGATGGTCTTGATCTGCTGCAGAAGCTTGGTGGCTACGGCGTAGTTCGTCTTGCCGCGCCCGACGACTTGAAGGTCGATCGGAGCCGGAAGACCGAAGTCGAGAATCTGGTTGGTGATGTTGGCAGGAGTGAAGAAGAATGTGCCATCCGGGAACTTCTTCTGCAGGTCGTTGCGGATGATGCGCTGGTACTCTTCGGTCTTGCGGGAACCGGGCTTGAGCGCGATCTGGATCTCACCGTCGGAGTTCGAGATGGTTGCAGAGGTACCGAAGGCGAGATTGATTCCGCTGTTCGGAAGGCCGATGTTGTCGAGGATGAGCTGGATCTCTTCCGGCGGAATAAGGTGGCGGATCTCGCGCTCGATCGCTGCAAAATACTGTTCGGAGTCCTCAATACGCATGCCTTCCGGTGGGTTGACGTGGAGACGCATCTGGCCAGAGTCGACATAGGGGAAGAAGTCCCGACCGATGAAGAAGAGCAGCGGTAAGGAGAGAACAACGAAGCCGAAGAAACCGATGAGGCAAACGGTTGAATTCGCCAGGCACCACTCAAGGACATTCTTGTAGCCGTGACGCATGCGCTCGAATTTTTCGTCGAAGCGCTGGTGCCAGCGCCAGATCCAGTTGTTTTTCTCCTCAGCGCGGGCGGCGGACTCATCCTGATAGAGCTTGATCTCGGCCCCAAGAAGGAAGTGCATCATGGTGGGCACGAGCGTACGGGAGAGAAAGTAAGACGCCAGCATGGCGAAGGCGACCGCCATGGCGAGCGGGGTGAAGAGGTACTTCGCAGCTCCGGTAAGAAGGACGACCGGGATGAAGACG
Organism: uncultured Acidobacteriaceae bacterium; assembly: GCA_964235665.1. GTDB lineage: Bacteria > Acidobacteriota > Terriglobia > Terriglobales > Acidobacteriaceae > Edaphobacter. The sequence goes on along the minus strand of CAXSAY010000002.1, from coordinate 338,848 downwards.
ATGCAGATAGAGAGCGTAGAAACAAAGGCGGGTGCGGCGACCTGCTGAGCGGAATCGAGGATGGCGCGGACGAGGGGCTTGCGCTCCGCCATGTTGCGATGCGTGTTTTCGATTTCGACGGTAGCGTCGTCGACGAGGATGCCGACGGCAAGGGCTAGACCGCCGAGCGTCATCACATTGATAGTCTCCCCCAAGGCGGTGAGGATGATGAGCGACGTAGCGATCGACAGAGGAATGGAGACGCACACGATGAGGGTGGATCGCCACGACCCGAGGAAGAGCAGGATCATGAGGCCGGTGAGCAGGGCGGCGATGGTGGCCTCGCGAGCGACCTCTGAGATGGACTCGCGGACGAAGACGGACTGGTCAAAGAGCGGGGTGATGGTGAGGGCGTCAGGCAGGCCGGCACGAACACGGGGAATGGCCGCACGGACGCCGGCGACAATGTTCAACGTAGAGGTTTGGCCATTCTTGAGGACGGTCAGAAGAGCAGAGCGCTTGCCGTCTTCGCGAACGACGTTGGTCTGTACGGCGTAGCCCTCACGAACCTGAGCGACGTCCTTGATGTAGACCACAGAGCCGTTAGCGGCGCGGATAGGCAGGTCGTTGAGCGCAGAGACTTCGTTCGGGGAGGAGTTCAGCTTGACCACAAACTCCCGGTCACCAAGACGGGCGGTACCGGCGGGAAGGATCAGGTTCTGCTGGTTGATGGCGAGCGAGACATCAGTTGCGGAGAGATGTTGAGCCTGGAGAAGGTTGGGATCGGTATCGACCTGAATCTGGCGAACCTTGCCACCGTAGGGGAGGGGAACCGCAGCACCCTGCACGTTGGCCAGACGAGGCCGGATGAAGTTGAGGCCGAGATCGTACAGCTCCTGTTCACTGAGACCCTGGCCGGCGAGCGCAAGTTGAACGATGGGTACGCTCGAGGCGTCGTACTTGAGGATAAGGGGTGGGAAGGTGCCGGGCGGCAGAGTACGAAGGATGGTCTGGACGACGGAGGTGACCTGCGCGAAGGCAAGCTCTACCTTCACGGTGGGCTGGAAGAAGACCTTGATGACCGCAACGCCCTGATAGGACTCAGACTCGGAGTGCTCGATATCGTTGACGGTGGTGGTGAGGGCGCGCTCGCAGACAGTGACAACCCGGCCTTCCATCTCGTTTGGGGTCAGGCCGGTGTAGGTCCAGACGATCGTGACGACTGGAATATTGATGTAGGGGAAGATGTCTTTAGGAGCCTGGAAGGCCGAGCCGATGCCGAGCAGAGCGATCAGGATGGACAGGACAACGAAGGTATATGGACGGCGAAGCGCGAGTTTAACGATCCACATACGAGTAGGTGTCCTTTGTTGTTCTGGATCATTGACGAACCGTACGCGCTAAAAGACTGACAGCTTCGCCGGCGATCCAGACCTGACGGTTGCCAGATGCCAGAAGCACAGGTACTTCTTTGATGCGAGGTGAGAAGCGATGTCGTTGCACCTACGGCAACAACCGTTTTCCTAGCGGGCCTGAGCAGCTTTCTTGATGTCCGGCAAGGCGGTCGAGGTTCCATAAGCGCCGGGCGCTCCAGCCTCGCAGCGATTGAGGATGGCGGTGTGCAATCGCTGCTGGAACTCGATCGAGAGCGTGTAGAGCTCATTGTCGCGATAGACCTCGATGGTCTTGCGCGTGGTGTCGAGTACGACCTCGCAGTGATGACAGGCTGCAGAGTGTTCACGAACTTCTTCAAGAAGATCTGGACTGATGTGTCCGTCGAAGTAGTCGGTCAACTTGCTGAGAAAGTCTGTGCAGGTCATGCCGGAAGGCCCTCTTCTTTACGCTTCTTGAAGTAACGGCTGAGACGCTCACGAAGTTGCAGGCGAGCGCGCAGAAGTCTGGATTTTACCGCGGGAACGCTCAAGTTGAGAGCTTCAGCGGTTTCTTCCGTCGACATATGTTCGATGTCACGGAGGGTAAAGACGGTGCGAAAACCTGGAGGGAGACCCTGGATGGCGCGACGGAGGATGTCCGACAGCTCGCCCTGGTCAAAGATCTGCTCAGGATTGGGCCGCCATTCGGCGAAATCACGAGGAATGCTGCCGTCTTCAGTCTGAACGTCCTGATCCATGGAGACAGTCTTGGACGTTTTGCGCTTACGGAGGCGCATAAGGCTCTCGTTGACGGCGATGCGGGTGAGCCAGGTCGAGAATTTGGAGTTGCCCTGGAATTGGTTGAGCTTTTCGTAGGCTTTGAGGAAGGCGTCCTGCGTGATGTCTTCGGCGTCTTCGCGGTTCTGCGTGATGTGCTGGGCGACACGGAAGATCTGTCGCTCATACTGCCGGACGAGCTGCGCGAAGGCGGTAGCGTCGCCGGCTCGGGAACGTTCGACGAGAGCAACGTCGGGGTGAATCTCTTCAGTTCCGGGCGTTTCGATTGCGGGCATAGGGAAAGGTGCAAGAACTCCAGCGACGAGCGCGGAATTGCGATCGCCGCGTGAAGGTTCGGCAAGGAACATACTAAATGGCGAGGCCAGCTGATCCAAACCGGGGAGAGGTAAGGACGGCCAGGCGGCGCGGCAGGAACGAGCGGGGAACGTACCTCGAGTGATTCCGGCCAGGTGGGCTGTGCGCCCAAAAAGGTGGTGCGAGGCATACTGAAGGCGGGGGCTACCCCGAGCGAGTGAGCTGATTGATGTCCTGGACGATACGATTAACTGCCGTTGTTGTTGCCCTGCTAAGCCTGCCAATGATCGGGCAAGGAGGATCCACAGCTCATTCAGCAAAGCGAGCGACCACGCATGCAGGGCAAGCTGCGACAGCAAAGAAGAAGGCAGCGGCGAAGAACAAGGCAGGAACGGGCAAGGCGACAAGGACGAAGGTTGCTGGGCGAGGAGCCAAGGGAAAGACCGTAACGCGGGGGCATGCGGCGAGTAGCGGGCCTTCGGCACAGACGCTGAAGCTTGCCAGCGCCTTCCGAGCGACTACGGAGCTGCGACCGATGGCGCAGCAGCTGGCACAGCAACGGTCCCCGGCAGCCTATGCGGGGGTGCAGGGGTACGCACAGAGCCACCCGGGCGATGCAGCTTCGGCGGCGTACCTGGCGATTGGACACGCGTACACGTTGGATCATAGATATCCAGAGGCGGTGGGGGCATTCCGCACGGCGCTGACCGGGAGCGACGTGCTGGGCGACTATGCCGACTACCTGGGGGCCCAGGCCGCGATCCGGGCGAGCCAATTCGATGTCGCGGCGGCGCTGCTCAAAGACTTTGCGGAGCGACACCCGGACAGCATCTTTCTGGCGAATGCGCCGGTGTTGCTGGCGAATCTATACCTGCAGCAAGGAGATTCGGGTGGCGCTGTGAAGGTGCTGGAGCCGCTGCGAGAGACGGCTACTGCAAAGAATGTGGACTTCCGGTACGCCTTGGGACGCGCCTATCAGAGTACGGGGCAGATGACCCAAGCGGCTACGCAGTTTCGTGAGATATATGCCCGGCAGCCTCTGACGAATGAGGCAATTCAGGCGCGGCAACAGCTGCAAGCGATGGGGCAGGCGCTGACGGCGGCGCAACGGAAGGTGCATGCGGACCAGCTCTTTGACGCCAAGCATTATGCGGAGGCGGCAGATGAGTACCACTCGATCGGCCGAGATGACGCGAGTCTGTCACAGGCGGACCGGGACGCTCTGCTGATCTACGCCGCGGTGTGCGACTACAAGCTGAAGCGGATTGGACGGCGCGAGGTGGAGAAGCTGCCGTCGACGGCAGACGACAGCGGAGCGCTGAAGATGTACCTGCTGGCGGAGCTCTCGCGCAGTGAGGGAGACCGATCGCGACATGATGCCCTTATCGGGCAGATGGTGCAGCAGTATCCGGCGAGCCGATGGCTCGAGGAGGCGCTGTACTCGGGCGGCAACATGTATCTCCTGCTCCATGATTCAGGACAGGCGATCTACCACTACGCCCTGCTAACGAAGATGTTTCCGACGAGCACCTATGCGCCTTCTGCGCATTGGCGGACGGCGTGGATGAACTACCGGCAGAGAAAGTATGCAGACGCGTCGCAGCTGATGGAGGAGCAGATCCAGCACTATGCGGGTGGGCAGGAGGTTCCGTCGGCGATCTACTGGAGGGCGCGCATCTACGAAGATGAGGAGCACAATCTTCCGGCAGCGGCGGCCTTTTACAGGGCAGTAGCGCAGACGTATACCAACTACTTTTATGCTGGTCTCGCGCGACAGCGGCTCTCCGTACTTGGTGTGCAGCCGTCGGTGACGAGTGCGGTGCTCGCCGGAGTTCGACGGCCAGAGGTGCCGGAGCTGACAGGAGAGCTGCCGGAGGACGATCCCCATCTGATCAAGGCGCGATTGCTTGCCAATGCTTCGCTGAATGAATACATCGGGCCAGAGATCCAGGCGAGTGCGACGGCGGGGGAGTGGGGGGCGCTGGCACAAGCGGAGATCTACGCGTCATTTGGCGAGGTCACGCGGTCCTTGCAATCCATGAAGCACAGTGGAATCTCGTTCTTCGCACTTCCAATGGAACAGGTGCCGCAGATTTACTGGCAGCTGCTGTTTCCTAAGCCATATTGGGACGGGATCGTGTCGAATGCACAGGCGAACGGGCTGGATCCGTATCTGGTTGCGTCGCTGATACGGCAGGAGTCGGAGTTCAACGCGGGTGCAGTAAGCCGGGCGAATGCGTACGGGCTGATGCAGCTGCTGCCCTCGGTCGGGAAGTCAATTGCAAAGAAGCGAGGGTTGAAAGGGTTTACGGCGAATGAACTGCTGGTACCGGCGGTGAATCTGCAGTTAGGGACTATCAACTTGCGTGAGGTTCTGGATCGCTTTGGTGGACAACCGGAGTATGCGCTGGGCGCGTATAACGCGGGCGATGTGCCGGTGCGGCAATGGATGTCGAGCAATGACTACAAGGATACGGCGGAGTATGTGGAGTCGATTCCGTACACGGAGACGCGGGAGTATGTGCAAGCGATTCTGCGGAACCGGGAGATGTATCGGGCGCTGTACGCGCCGCGATAGCGTTCGTCGATGGAGCGGAGCTGCGCTAGCATGGAGAGACGCCCGGATGGTGAAATCGGCAGACACAGCGGACTTAAAATCCGCAGACCTTAATCGGTCGTGGGGGTTCAAGTCCCCCTCCGGGCACCAAAGAGTCGACAGCTTTGCTGTCACTGGATCGTTGTCGTATCCGGTTTGACAGCTTCGCTGACAGCAAACGCCTGATCCATTCGGTCTGCGACCTCATTCCGTAGCGAGGGAAGGACGTGACTGTAGGTGTTCATCGTCAAGGTGAATGTGCTTTGTCCCGACATCTCCTGGACGAGTTTCGGGTGGGTGCCTATGGCTAAAAGGATCGTTGCTGCGCTGTGCCTCAGGTCGTGTATCCGAATCTTCGGAAGCCCAGCAGCCTTTAGTACCCGCGCGAGTGTTTCGTTGATCTTTTCTGGAATGACGGGTGTGCCGATGGTAGTGGCGAAAACTTGCCCGCTCTCCTTCCACTTGGATCCGCACCACTCTCGCTCTGCGCTTGAGCTTGCTAGCGACGTAGCCGAGAGAAACTTGGGCGCACCAGCGGCCACCTTTGCGCTCGTTAAATGCTGCCTTCGCCCGATCCTCTACGCTTTGGCATTTGTGAGCTCCTTTTCTTCCGTTCCGCATTCGACTCGCTTTGCATGTTGTCGTGCATGAGGTGGACAGCAGAACTTGCTTTCGTGGTCGGACCTTCGCTCGAAAAGCTTTCTGCAAGTACGAAGCCGGCACTCTATGAAATCAGCCTTTCTCAGATCGTCTACGAGAACCGCAGCTCCAAAGTACTCAAGGGCAGTTTCTACACGGAACGTCATCGCCCGCCGTGCGCGAGCACCGCCGGCAGGATCAAACGTCGGTGCTGGATCAAGAATTGCGTCCAGGAGTTCTCCATCTGCAATCGGGGCACCTCCGGGGAGCATCGGAGGGCCGCCCTCGCGCCCCGAGCGAATGAAGCGCTGCCACGCTTGAAACTCATCCCAAGACACCCTTTGACGAACAGCACTTCTCTCACGAAAGGGCCCACACACGGCAAGAAAAGATGCTGCTTCCGCTGAAAGCCGGATTGACGAGAAGACGTCCAAAAAGCTCTTTCCGTCGAAGTCTCGGTGCTCATCGCTTGAAAGCTTTCGTGCAGGGATCTGCCATTCCTGTGTGCAAACATCGTCTTCGCGATGGACGACGAAACGCCTTCCCTGTACACAGGGAAGGCGTTTGCGGTTGTCGAGACGACAACCTGATGATTTGCCCCCTTTCGCTTGCTCCCTAGACAGCCTTGCTGATGAGATCGGTATGTCACGGAGTGGATTAAGGCTGGCGATCGCAGGATGGAAGAGAAGAAGTTCCTAACGATCGTTCGACGCACGAATAGGCCCAATCTTTACGATCTACAACTCGAATGTCCCAGTCACGATATGACCGGCCATGACGGACCAGCCAAGAAGTAATCGGTCACGAGGCGATTAGTGAGGAGTCACCTCGTGATCCCTCTACCGGTCGCGAGGTGTTACACCCATCACGTTAGTTGCAGATGGTTGACATGGTGCCGACGTGTCATTCTCAACAAGCCGTAGCACGTAACGGGCTGGTTTGAGCAGCCGCAGAGATCCGGGCTACCGGGTCAGGAATGAAAGAGTAGGCAGCCTGAGCACCGGTCCTTCGAGCAACAGATCTTCCGACACCGCTTGTTCGGGCGAGAAGAACATGCCCTCACCCTTGAGCACGGCGTGCGCCTCGAGCAACGCTGGATAGGAACCGAAACCGCCGGTGTAGACATGAAACGACTGGCGATTTCGAAGAGCGCGCGCGGCATCGCCTGACGGCGCACATTCCTTTCGGAGCGAAGAAAACTCACTAAAGCCAGCGACTACTTCTCCCCGGCACCGTCGTGCGGATCCTAGCTCGCAAACCGCGCATGTTAGGAGACTTCTTCAAGGAGTTGGCGGGTGCGGGAGAGGGATGACCTCCACCTTTGCCCCGCAATCCTCGAGCCCGGTATAGCTGGGCCACACCGATACCGGCTCGGGTTGCCCTTCGAAGTCTGCTATCTTCCGGCGGCACGTTGACGGAGCTTCTCGCGAAGCTTAGACAAATCTTGTTTGGAGAAGAAGCGGCCGTCCGCAACGACACAAGAGATCTTCTGCGTGTTCACAATGTCATCGAGTGGATTGGCTTCCAGAAGCACGAGGTCAGCTCGCCGGCCTGACCTCACTGTGCCTTCAGTCTCGACAGTGCCGTAGAAGCGGGCAGGATTCAGCGTGGCTGTCTGCAACGCCTGCAGGGGGGTGAAGCCGGCTGCTACGAAACGCTGCAGCTCCAGGTGAAGGCTGATACCAGGGATCACATCAACGCCCGCTGGGGTGTCAGTGCCGGCAAGAAACGGAACGCCGGCTGAGCGAAGCTTTCTGACCAGGTCGAGCTCGTGCGTTACAAAGTGTTGGCGTGTTGGCAAAGGGTCCGTGTCCAGGGAGTGAAGGATTGCGGACCGGGACTTTGGCCACTGGTCGGCGACCCAAGTATGAGCCGCGTAGCTCAAGTTCGGATCCTTGGTGTAGTCGACCACATCCACGAGCCACTGTCCGCGCTCCCAGAACAGCGTAGGACATTGCCACACGTGATGCTCCGCGAGCAGGCGAATGACGGCTGTCTCTCTTGCGGGATCATAGCTCGCGAGGAAGAGGCCAGGCGACTTGGTTCCGGTTAGGTATTTCGTTTCGTCCGGAGAACTCGCCTCGAAGATGCCGATCAGATGTTCGAATGTGCGCTGACCGGAGGCTATGGCCTCAGAGGCGCGCACAGCATCGGGTACGTGGCCTTCGAAGGGAATATTCACCTTCTTCGCCTCATCGGCGATCGCAAAGTAAGCTTCGCGTGGCACGCCCGACTGGACTTTGATAAAGTTGACGCCGCGCTGTTTCAGCATGTCCACGGCGTTTCGGCCATCTCCCGGTGTTGAGATCGGGATGGCTGCCTTATAGCTTGAACGCGGTCCGTCAAGCATCGGTCCAGAGACAATCATGCGCGGTCCCAGCAAATGATGTGAGTAGACCTGTTCCCGCGCGCGAAGGACGGCATCGAGGTTGCTGCCCATATCGCGAATGCTTGTTATCCCATTCGCGATAAAGAGAGGCAGGATGAGATCATCCCCATCGGACGCGGTTCGATCGAAGTAGACATGGGTGTGCATGTCCCATAAGCCCGGGATGAGGTACTTGCCCCTGCCGTCTATGACTTTGCCGGAGGTAGGAGCCTGTGCTTTGGAAGGATTGACGCTGCGGATGCGTGTTCCTTCTATGGTCACCGTGCGGTCAGGCGCCACCTCGCCCGTCTCCGTATCGATCACATTCACGTGCGTAATGGACAGGATCTGCGCCACTCCTGGGGAGGAGAGCAGCAGAAGAGCACTCAGGAGTAAAGAGAGTGGGGCCACAGGGCAATAGTAGAACGAGTTTGCAACGGCGACTGCGCCTCTACAGCTCTTTATCAAGCCGCTAACATTCCCGCACAAAGACGGCACCCGCACCTGTGAGTTTCATCAGCACAGGATGCCGTTTTAGGCAGAGAAGTTAGAACTCGAAGCGAACTGCTCCGCGAGCATAGAACGCCCGTTGGAAGGCGAGTGGCTTCAGGAAGTCGACGTTGGGGGTAGTGGAATTGAGTGCTGAGTCTTGATCGATGGAGACGAGCGATCGCGAGTTAGTTACGTTGAACGTATCCCACGTAAGCTTCACGCGCTTGCTGTCACTGATGTTGATGGGAAAGTCAGCGTGGAGATCAAGTTGATAGTTGGAAGCGATCCGGCCCAGCGATCCTCGTCCGCCGATTGGGATCTCGCCCGCATTGTCATAGACCGGATGCGCGCCAAAGTTACTGATTGGCGTGCCGGAAGCCCCTCGAAGCCCCAGGCCCCCTGTCAAATTGCGAAGGAATGTTTTAGGGACAACATACGAACCATACAGATTGCCAACGTTACGCCGATCCGTATTCAGGTATCCGGGCGTGAACTGACTGCCGAGCAGACCTAGAACGCCTTGAGTGAAGTCGAAGAGGGAACTAATGCCGGGATCAGATTGACCATTATCGTTTCGATAGAGACCTTCATAATTTCCATACAGCTTGGCAAAGCGGTAGTTGGCGCGAAGCAGGAAGTTATGGCTGAAGTTCTTGTTCATCTCAATTTCAAAGGACTGATAGTGCCGACGCGGATTGGCAAAGCCATCACTAACGCCGTCCGGCGTGGGGATGCCAGCGACATCCGAATTCAGGCCACAAGCGGCGCCGACGGACTGCCCGGCACTGTTGAGCTGTGTTCCGTAGTCGAGTGGGCAGTTCGCCGGAGGACCAACAGCGGGATCGTAGGCCTGCTCCTGCTCGTTCGTGAAGTAGTCGGCGCTTGAGCTGGGATTCCCGATCAAGAAGATTTGGTTCAGCCCAGCGTTTGCACCTTCAGGCGAGATGCCACTCATGTCCTCAATGATCCGAAGCAGGCGTCGATCCATGTAGCGAGCGCTCAGGACGAAGCCGCCCGGCATCTGACGTTCGATTCCTCCGACGAATTCTTCTTCCAGGTTCAGCTTGGTGCCCGGAGCGATAAGCTCCGGGACACCACCGCCGCTAAATGCGATGGTTTTCCCGGCCAGTGTGCCAGCGGCCGAGTTGCCGCTCAGCAGGTGAGCCGCGTCCAGCACGGGTGTTGCGGTCCCCTGCGCATTGAGGAGGAGGCTTCCGTCCGCATTCGCCGCAGGTGCAAAGTTTGCTCGCAGGATGTCAGACTCCTGATTCAACTCACGAACGGCGGCGTCGGCCGGAAGCGCCTGCGTGTATCGTGCAAAATTGAAGAAGATCTTCGACTTGCGATCGGCGAAGGGATCGATGTTGATGCCCACACGAGGCGACCAGTTGCGGTTGAAGACGTATTGCTGCACCACACCGTTCAGCTGTTCCTCATCCCAGCGAATACCAGCATTGAACGTCACACGCTTGCCGATTGTCCAATCGTCGTTTCCGTAGATCTGGTGGTAACTGACGCTGGTGAAGGCCTGCGGATTGCTGTAGATGCCGCGAACCTGCTGCAGATAGACGGGAACGTGATCCTGAACTCCGTTGCCCTCATCAAAGGAAACAAACGGGCACAGGGTAAGAGGACAGTCGCGCGCCGGCTGAAGACGAAACGCAGCATTCGTACTGGCGCCCGCAACGAGCGGATCGGTCGGCGTGCCGACGTCGTTTGTAGAAGGTATGGTGTAGTTCGGCCCACTATAGCCTTTGAGGAGATCGTAGATAGCACGATCAAACTCCCAACCGATCGACAACGAATGCGTTCCAAGCCGGCCAAGCTTGACGACCTTCTCTGTATCTGCCGCAACGCTGTAGGAATGGCTGGTTGGATTCTGAAAGAATCCTAACCCCTGTGCGGTGGAATTTGGACCATACGGAGCGCCCGTAAGTGGGTTTGTTGTCGTCGCGGTGAAGTCGGTAATGTTATAGATGTTGTCGAAACCACCTTCGGTAAAGTGGCTCTGCTTTGCTGTCGCTGCAAGGTTGAGAGACCAGGTCGAACTGGGCGCAGCGTTAAGGCGGGCCACTTCACTGCGAGAGCCAAAGCTCCAGCGGCTGAACAGGGTCGTATTTGCAGCATTGATGTTCGGATATAGCGGGAAAGTGTCTTCATTCGCAACGCCGAGACCAAAGTTGCTTGAGGAGGGATCGCCAAACGCGGAGGCCTCAAGCGTAACCGCGTCGCTCGCTTTGTAGGTCAGCTTCCCGGCCCAGCTATATCCCGTGATGGAATTAGTGAACGGCCCATGCGCGGCGAGCCCCGAACCTGCAGGAGCCACATAGCTCACCTGGTTCAGCGATGGGTTGAAAGCGCCAAAGAAGAAGAGATGATCGCGAAGGTGAGGAACATAGCCGCCAAGTTCGACTGCGGCGTCGAACTGCGGTACAGCGTAGATGCGGCCGTGCGTGTTGACACGATTGAAGAAGTTATCCGCATAACGTTGGGTAGCGCCAAACTGCTCCGGGGCGGCGTAGGCAGAAAGGGCCCCGTGAAAGTGAGAGCCGCCCGTCTTCGTCACGATCAAGGCGACGCCGCCATTTGCTTTGCCATATTTGGGCTCCAGCGCGCCCTCTTTGACCTGAACCTCCTGGATGAAGGAGAGGTTGATGCCAGTTCCTAACGAGCCGTAGGTCGGGCTGAAGACGCCGAGACCGCCGTATCCCACGTCGGTAAGGTTCACACCATCAATGATGTACTGGTTCTCAAGCCCGGTCGCTCCGCCAATAGAAGGGTTCGCGGTTCCCGTTCCTCCTGAATTGACGGCGCCTGGGGATATGTAAAAGAGGCTGCCGACGTTCCGGGCAACAGGCACTTCTTGGTAAAAGGTCGCGTCGAGATTATCGCCGATCGATGTTGAGGTCGTTTCGATCTCAACAGAGTTCGCGTCGACATTAACCGTGTCGGAGATAGCGCCGAGCGACAGCGAAAGATTGAGCGTTGAGAGTCGGCTGATCACGACCTCAACACCCTTCAGTTGCGTGGTTTTGAAGCCTTCAAGCGTTGCCGTCACGGTATAAAGGCCGGGTGTCAGCCCGCCGATGCTGTAATCACCATTGGCGTCTGCTGTCAGCACACGCCGATCAGAGTTTCCGACTACGGTGACCTTCGCGTTGGGAATGGCGGCGCCACTCCCGTCCGTTACAACTCCCTGCAGACCTCCCTTCACGGCAGAGATCTCTTGCGCAGAGATGCTATAGGACGCAATCACTCCGGAAGAGAGAACGAGAAAAGCAGCGACAGAGCTTCGAGCCACACGAGGGATCATGAGCACTCCAAAATGGTTTCTTGCGGGGTGACAAGCGTGTTGCAATTAGCTAGCCAAAGAGAAATGCCTGCAAAAGGCAGGGCTGCGTGCACTGATGTCTCTTGTCGCGAACGAAGGATCCAAACGATTGGAGGCGAGTGTTAAGGATCTATGAAGAGTCATAGAAGATGGGAGAGTAGTTGATCGCCGACTCGCTCACGCATTCCATTTAGACTTTCCTCTAGTCCGACGTCTAGCTTCGTCGGGTGAGACCACGTGCGATGACGAGGCGGCCGGGATCCGAGGCTGTTTCTGAGGCTCAGTTATGAAGCTTGTACCTGTCGGTCACCTCTTGTGCTCTCTGCTTCTGCTCCTTGTGCTCGGGCCACGAGCCCTCGCGTATGCGGAGAAGCATGTCGCGCTGGAAGCAAGGTACTCTACCTGGCTTCGGGACGAGGTGAACTACCTCATTACGAATGAGGAGAAGACCGAGTTCCTTGGACTACGGGATGACGCGGCCCGCGACAACTTTATTCAAAGGTTCTGGAGCGTACGGAACGCGGATCCTAACTCGCCGTCCAATACAGCGCGCGAAGAGCACTATCGTCGTCTTGCATATGCGAAGGACCACTTCGGATCGCTGAACTTCGACGACGGCGTTCATTCGGATCGCGGTATGGTCTACATCACGCTCGGTCCTCCGCAGCAGCGTGAGGTGCACACGGAGGCGCCGCATCTTCGCCCCATTGAGATCTGGTTTTATCAGAACACCGGGGGAGGTTTGCCGACTCACTTTTACGTCATGTTCTATCGACCAGACTTCGGCGAGGACTTCCGGCTCTACTCGCCCTACGGCGACCGGCCAGAGAAGCTGGTGAATGGTACGGACGCGGTGAACAATGACCAGGCGGCGCTGCATTTTATCGATAGCGCGCTTGGCAGAGAGGTTGAACATGTTGCACTTACGCTGATCCCGGGCGAACCGGTGGACTTTAGGAACCCGCAGATAAGCCTGCAATCGGATGTGCTGCTCAACCAAATCCGTGATTACCGGAACCTTGCTTCAACCAAGCGTGCGCTTGAGTTCCGCCGCTCCATCCTTGAGGGTGTCTCTCATCGTCTTCTGCTCGGAACAGAGTTCAGCGATCTAACGGTGATAGCGAGCCGAGATGGTGCCAACGAAGAAAGCCTGCACTACCTGTTCAGTCTGCGGTCTCCTGCTGACTTCGGATTCGGTCAGCGAGTTGACGGGCGTTACTACTACTCGCTTCACCTCCGGTCCGCTCTGCTAGACGCATCCGGAAAGACGGTCCAGCATACCGAGCAGGATCTCTCGCATGATCTCGATGCGAAGCAGGTGTCGGCGCTGAAGGCTAAGAGCTTCAGCGTGGAGGGCCGACTACCGATCACGCAAGGCAAGTATGAACTGCAGTTGGAGTTGACGAACAACGTAACGCGGCAGGCTTTTCGCCAGAACCGAACGATTCTGGTGCCCAGCTTCAATCAGTCTTTAGCAGTGAGTCAGGTCTTCTTTGCGAACATGCTGCCGCCGATCAACGATCCGAGTCGCGCCCAGCCCTTCAGCTTCTCTGGAGTAAAGCTGTCTCCCCGTGGCGGGGAGAACGTAGTAATTCCTGCAGGCACTCCGCTCCGCGCCGTCTTCCAAGTCTGGGAACGGCCACGCGACCCCGCATCGCTCCGCGGTGGACCGATGGACATTCACTACCTGATCGGTCAGGTAAACGGCGGCGAGAAATATGAAGAGGACCAGAAGGTAGATCGGTCCCAATTTGATCCTGATGGGAACCTTCTGCTGGGTCGCGATTTCAGTACGGATTCTCTCACCGAGGGAAGCTACCGGTTGGTCATAAAAGCGAGCACACCGGGTACCGCAGAGACGTCGTACCAGGCCTTAAATTTCTCTATCGCTGGTTCTGCAGAACCACCGCCGCTGCGCTGGACAATCGTCGTACCCTCGAAGCCGACTACATCGCCGACCGCCGGGCCGGCCGTCGCTGAAGCTCCGTAGATCAAAGGAGACAAGTGCTGGCGGTGGAGGCAGTCTGAAGTAAGACTTCTCCGTCCGCGATCCGAGTGAACAAGGAATCGTCGGGGAATGTCGGTTCGGAGCGTGAAGGAGGCGCTATCGAGCCTCTCCATCACGGTGAAAGCGTTGAACGGCGAATTGCCTCCCAAGGGAACAGGGCAACAGGCTATTCCGGCTCAAGTGACTAGATTGAATGTACGGTGACCACCGTCTCAAAGTGGCTCTCAAAGCCTCTAGATGGCTTTTACTCCTCGTGATCGCACTACGGCTCAGCAATATAAACGAGAGTGCGATGGCGAATTCTAAGCCGTCGATCACTTCCGGATCGACCATCGTTCGGGAGCGATCTGCATTCCTGGCCACACTGCGACTTATCAGATGAGAAGTATATTGATGAATCCTATCCGCGCCCAGCCCGAGGCGTGGTAGATGCTGGTGCTGACAGACCCAATTAGAGGAGGAGTGGCAAACTCGTTCCGCAGTGGCGTAGATCAAAGGTCTTTGTTGCAGGAGCGAGAGCGTGCAACAGCATCACTCCAAGGTGAGTTCGCTCCACTATTTACGCTTCCGAGCAAACCAACGAGGAGACCGGCGGTCAACGCGGCCGACTTTGGGTGACCCGCTGCGAAGCTGCACTCGTATGTCGGTTATAGGGACCAGCCGAATCGATGGCTGCCACTTGGCCAACACATGAAGTCTCCCGCGATCTTGCCTGAGATGGGTCGCTGACTTTTCCGTTCTGCGTAAGGTGAGTCCATCCTGGTTCGACTACAACCATGAACTCGGATTTGTCAGGAACCAAGGCTTCTCGAAGAGAAAGTCTGCATCCCATTCCGTCGAGTCTCGAGTGTAGAAATGAGAGACTCCAGCCTCCAGCTCGAGCCAGTTCTCGATAGGCGTGGTCTCGGCAGCTAGCTAGGCGCGAAGGTCGCGGCGTCTCCGGAGCAAATCCAGTTTGAGGCTGCGCCGACCTCGAGAATCACCATAGGATCATCATCGAACTGGGGAGTGTTGGCGAATGGTGAGGTGATTGATCGCGGCCACTTCCGGACTACACCGAAGGCCATCGACAAGGGGTTTACCGACATGCCACAGACAGGGGTTGCGATGGAGGCCGGAACGCATTCGATCTGAATCAGCGAGCAGCTTGAGGAACTCGGCCATGAGGTGATCGTGGCCAACGTGCGCGCGGGTGCAAGGGGTAATCCTAAAGGTAGAGCATCTTCAGTAAACGACAGCTGGTCGTGTCAGTCTAAGGTGCGCCTGCAAAGCGCAGGCTTTGCGCTTTTCCGGTGAATGGTATTGTCGCGGCCCAGCCGAGGGGCGTGTGTTGGATTGGAGTAGGTTTTCCTAAGATTGTTGCAGTCGGAACAGAAGAACCGAGGCCGACAACTTCGATACGCACTGTCGTCCACCACGGAGAGTAATGACCCTCTTGCGCGGCGAGATCGACAGTGATCGAGCCGTCGGCGGCCCGGCTGCAGGTGAAATGCTGACGGAAGTATGCGCCGTTACGGAAGTCGTAGCTTTGGCCATCGTCCTGATAAAGAATGCCTTGGCAGTTGTCTCCGGGGAAGACACGCAGAGTTATGGGGCCGACAGGCTTCTCGCCGGTCGATTGCACTAAAGGGGCAATCGGCAGAATGGTTCCTTCGCGGACATAGACGGGCAGATCGGTTGGGCCCGGGTTGACCATCACAGGTTTGAGGCCTTCGTTTTTCGCATCGCGGATTTCGAGATCCTGTGCCGCGATGGGCGCTCTCCGATCGAGTTTTTCGCCGGTCCAGTAGTCGTACCAGATGCCTGGCGGCAGGTGAACTTGATAGGGTCCAACATCTTCGGGAAAAGGGGCGGCAGCAACGAGGATGGAGGCGCCGAAGAGGAACTCACCGGTAGCCTCGAGGTCCAAGGGATGACCGTCAGTAGTGGCATGGGGAAACTCGAGGAAGAGTGGGCGGACGATGGGCAACCCGTTCCGCGAGGTCTCTTCCGCAGCCGTGTAGAGGTAGGGCAACAAGCGGTAGCGTTCTTCGATGTAGCGGCGGCGGACGGCTTCCTGCTCGGAACCATCGACCCAGGGCTCATGATCGCGTGACCCTTTAACCGCGTGATCGCGATCGATGGGTTGGAAAGCGGCCAGCATCAGCCAGCGTGTCAGCAACTCGGGAGAGGGCGAGCCAGCAAAGCCTCCGACATCCGCCCCGGCAAGCGAGAAACCGCTAAGGCCGAGGTTCAGTAACTGCGGGGTTGTCTCACGCAGGTGGTTCCAGGTAGAGGAGTTGTCACCGGTCCAGGTTGCGGCGTAGCGCTGGCCGCCGGCATAGCTGGCCCGGGTCATGACGAAGGGTCGAAGGCTCGGTTGAAGAGCGAGTAAGCCATCCCAGGTCGCGCGTGAGTTCTCCATGCCATAGATGTTGTGGATCTCGGGATGCATGGCGGTGCGGGGAGTGAAGCCGGGTTCTTCGATGCGATGTTGCACGTCATCGGGCATGGTTTTGGTGGGATAGGTGAAGACCGCGGGCTCATTCATGTCGTTCCAGAAGCCGGCAACGCCGTCTCCAACGAGCTGCTTAAAGAGTGTTCCCCACCAGTCGCGGCTGCGCTTGCGGGTGAAGTCGGGGAAAACGGACGGCCCAGGCCATACCGGACCGACATAGTCTTGCCCGTTCTCCTTCACGAAATGATCACCGGCTTTGCCGGAATCATAGGGGGCGTATCCCTGGTTGGGCTGGTCCGCGATGTGCAGATCGGTGATGACGACGGTGTGAAAGTGCTCGGCGGAGAGCTTGTGGACAAGGCCGGGAAAGTCGGGGAAGGTCTCCGGGTCAATGGTGAATGGCCGATTCTTGTATTGGTAGTCGATATCCAGCCAGATGACATCGGAGGGGATGCGGTCGGCGCGAAGCCGCGACGCGATCTCTTCCACCCTGGCGCGGGGGGAGTAGGTGAAACGCGACTGCTGGTATCCGAACGCCCAGAGCGGCGGCAGGGGCGTGGGCCCGGTGAGCCAGGCATAGCTCTCGACCACCTGCTTGGGGTCTGGACCGTAGAGCAGATAGTAGTCGAGCGGGCCGGCAGGTGCGGAAAAGCTATAACGATCGGTGCGTTCATGGCCGAAGTCGAAGAAGGTGCGAAAGGTGTTGTCGAAGAGAACGCCGAGGGTGCGGCCGGCGTGGACGTTCAGAAAAAAGGGAATGGCTTTGTAGATGGGGTCGGTAGATTCCTGCCAACCGAAGTTATCGGTATTCCACATGACGAAGGACTGGCCGGCGCGGTCGAGGGGACCGGGCTTGTCGCCGAGTCCAAAGAAGTGATCTTCAGAGGATTTTTGCTTGCTGACTTTGAAGCTGGCGCCCTCGAAGACGACGGGAGCTGCGTCCTGCTGCACGATGTTGCCGGCCAGGTCCGTGACGATCAGGCGCAGGTCTGCGCTAACGCGGACGTGCAGCAAAGGCGTGCTAAAGCCACTGGCGTCCGCGATGACGGGAGAGTGTGCAGTGCGGGCACTGGGCAAGACGGCCCAGGAGGCGTCCTCGGCGGGGTGGCCGGCTGGATAGAGGCGGACGCGAAGTACATCAGGCCGAAGGGCGTCAACACGGAGCGTAGCCGAGGAAGAGGAGAGCTCAAAGCCGCTTGCTGTGTGGGTGAGGCCGGCCGGCATCGTTACGGACTGGCTATGGCCGGGCACCGCGGAGAGGATGCAAACAAGGACGAGACCTGGGGTCAGGCTAGGGATCATGCAGAAGACTCCTGGTGGTCTTTGGTTAGCGCGCGTGGTGCGAATGAGAGCCTCAAAGTTTGGCAGAGATGCCGACAGCGGGCTCGGCGACACCAGGCAGAGGGTCTGCATGGCGCCCCGAGGTGAGGATAACCCGCTTTCTATTGCTGGTCCGCGACGAATACCGCGGTGGTGAGGGCCGGGATGCTGGCCGTTCCGGTCTTTGGATTGAAGGTGGACTGCCGCGCGATTGCGTCTGACGAGCGCAATTGCACTGGATGCAGGTGCAGCTTTAGGCCTTCGAGCGCTGCGTCGGTGTAGGTGGTCTCGGCGTTGGCTGCGTTGAAGTAGACGACGATGTGATGCGCGCCGCCGTAGTTTTTACCATGGTCATCGAGCCGCATCACGATGAGGCCGGCGGTCTGGTTCTGGCCGGTGTTGAGGAAGCTGAGATTCTCCTGGACCTCGGCGAGGGTGGTCATGCGGAACAGGCCGGTGCTATAGCGGATCTTCAGGAAGTCCTGGAAGGCCTCGGTGGTGGAAACGATGTTGGCTGGAGTGGCTTTGAGGGCGGTGTCGGCGAGCAGCGACTGCTCGATCGGCCACTGCGCCTGATTGACATTGGCGAGCGGCAGACCGATGCCCCAGTTGTTGCCCTGAAGGCTCCAGTCTATTTTGTTGAACCAGTCGCCGGAGTTGTAGCTTCCGTTGTCCATGTCCTTAGAGCGCAGCAGATCGTCCCCGGCGTGAAAGAAGGGAACACCCTGAGCCAAGGTGAGCAGGCTCATGGCAAGCACCTGACGACGTGCGCGGGCAGCGATGGTGTCGGATGCTGCGGACTTGATCTGGATTGCGTCAAATAGGGTTTGGTTGTCGTGCACGGAGCAGTAGTTGACGTCCTCAAGAGGAGTGCCGGCGAAGCCCGCCGGCTGGCCGCTGTAGTTGAGTTGAGCCGAGGTAACAGTCTGGCCGAGGGCGTTCTGAAAGCTGTAATCCTTCAAAGCGCCGGCGAGCGAAACGCGAATCAGATCGGCTTGGTTGAGCACGGCTGCGCGTTGGTCCGCAGAGCCCGTAACACTGCTGGTATAGGCGCTTGGATCGGTAGCCAGGCCGGTGGCAAAGCCCTGGGTCTGGAGCGTGGCGTTGTCGGATGCAAAGATGTAGCCGCCGCGGATCGAGTCACGGATACGGTCGTTGAAGCTGCCGATTCCGGTTCCGTAGAGATTGATCTGGCTGGCATTGGGGCCGATAGCGTTGTTGGCCGCTTCGGCGATCTGGAAGCCTTCGCCGTACATGTAGATCTTGCTGCCGTCTACGCCATCCTTCTCGAGGGTGAGGGCGTTGAGAGCGTTGCGGATATCGACCATGTTGTAGACAAAGTGCAGACCCATGGCGTCGAAGCGGAAGCCATCGATCTTGTACTGTTTCGCATTCAGTACAACAGTGTCGATCATTAGCTTTTCCATCATCCGATGTTCGCTCGCCGTATCCGCGCAACATGAGCCGGTCTCAAGCACGCCACTTGCGTCCAGCCGGTGGTAGTAGTTCGGCACGAGCTCGTCGAGATTAGCCGCTGGCACTTCGCCGCTGTTGTAAGTGTGGTTGAAGACGACGTCCTGAATGACGCGGAGACCAGTGGCGTGGAGACCTTCCACCATGGCACGGTATTCCCGGACGCGGTCGTTCGGATCCGCCGCATACTGACCCGCGGGCGCCATGTAATGAACGGGGTCATAGCCCCAGTTGTAGGCGTCGGTCGCCTGGACAACCTGAACCGCAGCCTGCTGTTCGGTTCCATCGGGCGGTGTGGGCGAGAGGGCGCCAGGGCTGGTCCAGGTCTTCTTGTCTTCGTTGACACTGCCGAAATGAAAGGTAGGCAGGAGATGCACGGACTTCAGGCCGGCCTGCGCGAGCTCGTGAAGGTGACGCATGCCGTGGCTGGCCAGGTCGTCGAAAGCGAGATAGGTGCCCTGTAGGGAGGCCGGCACGGACGAGTCGCCGATGCTGAAGTCGCGGACGTGCAGCTCATAGATGCTGAAGTCGTTGAGGTTGGCGAGCGGTGGGGAAGAGAGCAGATCCCAGAGTGGAGGCTTGGTGGTCTCGGCCTCGAGGTCCGTAATACGGGACATGACTCCATTGAGGCCGAGGTCGACGGAGTAGGGGTCTGTAGTCGTGTTGCTATCGATGGCCTGGTCGGCCGCGACGTAAACCTGCGCGGTGTACTGGTAGAACTTGCCCAGCCAGGTCTCGTCGCCGTCGGCCACCCAGACGCCGCCGTGAGCATGCATGGAAATGGTTTTCTCCGGTGCTGTGTCAGTCTGCCGATCGAAGAGGAGAAGGGAGACACTCTGGGCAGTGGGGGCCCAGACTTTGATCTTCAGTGGTGCGGATTCGTCGTCGGCCCAATCGGACCAGAGGGACTCGCCACGATGGTGGAAGACGACGCCCAGCTTTCCGCTGTAGGCGAGCAGGGAGTCGATGGCGCCGAAGCTTTGGACTCCAGTGGCGTACTTGAGGCTTCCGTCGGAGGCTACAGAGGAGACCTCCAACTGGCTTTTGAGCGCCTGGACGAGCATTTTCTCAGGGGTTCGTGGCGAAAGCTTGAAGAGAGCGTACGACGAGAGCTGTGGAAACCGAGTCAGTTCCTCGGCGGTGAGGGTGCCACTATATGGCGTGAGAGGGATCGCGGTGCCGCCGGTCAGGCCTGTCGCCGTGATCTGCAGGCTGGCAGTGGGGCTAAAGTTCAGCGCATAGGTGTTGCCCGATTGAGAGTATGTGGATTGGAGCGCAATGGTGGAGGCATCAATCCAGTACGCCTGGAGCTGGTTGAATGGTCCCGCGAGGAGCTGGGCGGCGGTGGGTAGCTGCGGGTAGACGGCGGGGTTGCCGGAGACGACCCAGCCTTCGAGTTGTTGGGGAATTTGCAGAGACTGGTCGGGGCCGGGATCTTTAGTGCCGGTCTGGCAGTTATGGATGATGAAGCCGAGGTGCCCGGGAACAACATTGACGTCAAAGTAAGGGCCGTAGCTGTCATAGCCGGATATCTGATCGTTGGTACCGCAGAAGTCGCTGTCGGGGTCGGTGGTGGCACCGTAAACGTAGAGGACCCAGTTGGCATAGTTGCCGTCAGGCCGGAAGTAGTGGATGCGGGCTTTGCCTGGAGGGAGGGCTGGATCGGCGCCGGTGGGCGGCCGGGAGGTGAGCAGGACATCACTACCGGAGAGCTCCCAGAATTCGTTGCCCTGGGTAGCGGGGTCGACGTACTGGTTTGGACCGGGGTCCTTGGTGTCGCCATTGTGGAGGATGATGCCGACGTTCTGCGCGGCGACCGTAACGCCTACGTCGAAATAGGCTCCGAAGCTGTCCTTCCCGGTCACCGGGACCGGACCACCGGGAAAGTTATTCGGCTCGGTGGTGTCGAAGAATGCATAGATCGTCCAGCCTGTGTAGTTGCCGTCGGTCCGGAAGTAGTGGATACGAATGTCGCCAGTGGGGATAGGTGGATCGGTCTGCGCCGACGCGGGCCTGCACGCAACCAGGCCGGCGAAGAGAGATAGAAGCAGAAGAGCGGAGTGACGAGCCGTACAGAGAAGTGTCATGGAGTGTCCCTGGAGGAGCAGTGCGGTACATCGATGGGGGTGAAGGTGAGCGACTTTGCAGAGGAGGCGAGGAGGCCGAGGTTAAGGTACTCAGTTGCCCTGCGCGGCGTGGGGTGAGTCTTTGAAGCTATGGTGAAAGATCCGAAAGCCGAAAGCGTCAAGCGACAGAGCCGGCAGTGCCGCAGCGGGAGCTTCGGCCGGTGACACTTCGGTCTCGTTGGTATTCCGCCGCTGCCTGGGCAACGGAATGTTTACCTCGTCCCATGCGCCCGCAGCTTCTACGGTCCCGTGAAACGGAGAGTCCGAAAGATTGATCGCGATCAGGAACTCCTCGTCCTCTGTCTGGCGAAAATAGCTCACCACATGCGTTTCTTCGGAGTTGTGGACCCACACGGTCTTTCCCCGCAACAAGGCAGGCTGGTGCTCCCGAAACGGGATCATGAAGTCGTAGAACCTGGGGAACTCGGGACGCATCTCGCCTGCCTGCCACCAGATTTTCTGATTTTCAAAGAGGGCGGGGGCGCCGGACTCTGTAGCATCCGAGACCTCCATGCCGTTGTAGATCATCGGTACGCCATCGAGCGTGAGGATGAGCGCCGCAGCGGCCAGCGAACCGGGAGCACCGTAACGAGCCAGCGCGCGTTGCTCGTCATGATCGTCGAACATGCGCATGTGCACGGCGTGTCTGGGAAACAGTGCTTGTTCGTGCTCGAGGGTAGCGCGCAGAGAGCTGGCAGGCGCTCCGTGCTCGAGGATGTTATTCAGCGCGGCCATCATCGGCCATGAATAGTCAAGATCGAAGGCGCTATGGAGTAGCTCGGGCTTGGAGGCTTCGGCAAGCATGAGGGTGCCGGGATGCACGCGGTCGAGCTCCGTGCGGGCACTCTCCCAGAAGCTGGTGGGAATTTCGCCGGCAGCGTCGCAACGAAAGCCGTCGAGGTTGAAGTCCTTGATCCAGTAGAGAAGCATATCGGTCATGTAACGGCGCAGCTCGGGGTTGGTGTAGTCGAGCGCGGCCACATCCGTCCAGTTATAGGGAGAGAGGACCTTTTCCTGCGCGTCGTGCTTGTAGAAGCTGGGGTGCGCCATCATCACGTTATCGAAGGAGGTGTGATTCGCGACGATGTCGAGGATGACCTTCATTTGCCGGCGATGAGCTTGCTCGATCAGGCGATGCAGATCCTGCTTGGTGCCGTAGCTCGGATTGATGGCGTAGTAGTCGCGCACGGCATAGGGACTACCTTCCGTGCCTTTCTTCTGTACTTGCCCGACCGGATTGATCGGCATTAGCCATAGTACGTTCACGCCCAGGTGCTGGAGTGTATCGAGCTTCCGGGTGACCCCGTTGAGATCGCCTTCAGGCGAGAAGGACCGGGGGAAGATTTCGTAAATCACGGAGGCGTTGAGCCACTCGGGGGAAGTGCGCCCCATGACGGACATGAGCGGCTTGGCCGGAGAGTTTGGCGCATCGGTGGGCATTTGTCCGAAGCCGGTCAACGCGAGGAACACTTGGCCCAAAGCAAGCAGAGAAATACGCCTACGGCGTTGAACGATTTTCATACGAAGTCTTTCCGAGTGAAAGAGGCAGACCGGCTCTGCTTTCTAAGCAAAGGACATTATGAACAAGTTGGAGAGGGCGCTGGCAAGAGATCAGCGCCCGCCCCAAGGTTTTAGAACACCAGCCGAGCGGCTAGCTGTATTCGCCGGGCCGTACTCCGCTCGCCCGTGATAGCACCGAAAGTACTGCCTGATTGAACGCCGTTTGGATTAGCGAAACTGGGGGTGTTCGTTACGTTGAACGCGTCGCCGTGAAGCTCTAGCTGCTTGCCTTCAAGGAGATGGAAGTTCTTTTGAACTCCGAGGTCCATATCGCGAAATCCCGGTCCGTAAATTGCGTTGCGGCCCAGCGTTCCTAGGCGCGTGTACACCTGGGTGTTCGGCAGGTCCGTTGCTGCCTGCGAGGGAAGATTGGAACTGAACGAAGAAGTGTCAAACCATTGCGTCAGCGTCTTTGGATACTTGATCGCTCCAACCAGATCCGGCCGGTTGCCTACAGCCTGCTGGCTGCTGCCACCTGCCTGGAGGTCAAGAGGCTGCCCGGTTGACAGCTGGACGATATCGTTCACCTGCCATCCCCCAATCAGCAGATCTAGGCCACGGTTCACGCCTGTACCGAACCGCTGCCCGCGGCCAAACGGCAGGCTGTAGACGAACGACGAGCTGAAGATGTGTCGTTCGTCCTGGCTGGAGTTGCCATAGTTCGCAGCCTGGTCGTACCACAACAGGACAGCGACAGGATACCCACCGTAGGGGCTATCTGTATTGTCGAGCGCATGGGACCAAGCATAGGAAGCGGTCGCCAACAGATTCTTCGCCCGATGCTCATAGTGCAGTTGTAGACCGTTGTAGTTGGAGCTGCCGTTGTAGAGGTTGTACGTGATCCCGCCGTTCTGGTTTGCGTACGGCAGTGTCGTCGTCCCGATGTGGTACTGCGTAAGGCTGTAGAAAGTCGAAAGCCGATCAGCGTGCGTGCCGACATACGCCGCACTGATGACATCTCTAGGAGAGAGTTGCTGTTGCAACTGCAGATTGTATTGCTGGATCTGACTGTGTTTGTTGTTGACATTGATCGCCGTGCCAGCGAGATTTTGGGGCGGGCTAGCGATGTTGAAGTTGGCGACGGAAGAGGGAAGGGGTAGTGCTGATGTAACAGCCGTCGGGCTCGTATAGCCGGCACAGGAGTTGGGCGCCTGCAACGTCGATGTTTGACCACTCAAGGTAATGCAGTACCCGCTCGATGCGTTGAAAAAGTTATTTCCGCTAAAGGGACCGTTTTGCCCCAACTGATTATTGATGCCACCGTAGTCCGGAAAATAGAAGATTCCATACCCACCATGGAGAGCTGTCTTGCCGTCACCACTGAGGTCATAGGCGAATCCGACGCGGGGCGCGAAGTTCAGGTAATCCTGATTGACGATGGTTCTGGAGGTGCCATTCACGCCGGCTTCCAAGACCTGGCCGTTATTCACGTTGAATGAACTTTGCTGGTTGTGCGCCTCGTATGGCCAGGTAATTAGGTCATAACGGACGCCGAGATTCAAGGTAAGCCGCTTGGTGACACGCCAGTCATCCTGCACAAAGAGAGCATCTTCCTGGTTGATATTTGAGAAGAAGCCTGTTTGAGAGCCAATCTGATACGCGGCGGCGCCGGCCGTCAGGTACTCGCTCTCGCTATAGCCAGTGAAGAGCTGTGCGTTATAAAAGAATCCGCCCTTACCTTCGATCGGTCGATAGTAGTTGGTCACGCGGCGAATCAGCGTTCCGCCAACATTGAGTTGATGACTACCCCGGGTGAGGCTGAGTGTGTCGGTGCCCTCATAGATGTTCTGCGGCACCTCATACGGACCGTAATCGCCCGTGTAGGTGAGAGCTCCATCATAGGGTCCGGTTAACGGTCCTCCCGTGTTTGCCGCAGCACCCAGGGCCGTGTTCTGGATCCCGAGCTGCTCGCCCACCGAGATCCCGTAGTTTGGGGGAGTGTAGCCGTAGTTGTCGCGGTTATACGCAAGACGGAACTCATTTACCGCACGGGGAGAAAAGGTGTGCGTGTATCCCAAGACGTGTCCTCGGGCATGCAGGTAATTGATCTGCCCGCTGGCATTCAGGGGCGGGTGGCCGGGATTAACCGCAAGCTGGGAGTTCTGATTCGACGAGGTGTTGTCATAGGAGTACCGGAAGAAGAACAGATTGCTGGGGGAAGCAGTCCAGTCCAGACGCGTGTCGAAGGTGTTGTATTTACCAATCTGCGTTTGCTGGTAGAAGTAGTTGCCGATCAGCCGATCCGTGCGCGTAGGTAGCGGAAAGGCGTTCAGATAGTTTTGAGAGATGGGGTTAATACGATTCTGCGGAATGATGTTCCCCGCAAACGGCGCACAGGTCAGTGGGTCGAAAATCTGCCCTTTACTGCCGGTGGTGGGGAACTGTTTGTTCAATACATCCGAGTTTGGATAGCAAGCAGGGAAGTAAGTCGTGTAAAAGGGTGCGCGACCATTGGTTTCGCCGTTACTTGCCAAGACAGGATCGAGCAGCTCGGTAAAGTTACCCTGACGCATCAGCGCCGTAGGCACGGTGTCATAACCACTACCCACCGGCTGTTGATAGCGCGTCCCCTGGTAGTCACCGAAGAGAAATAACTTGTTCTTGATAAGCGGCAAGCCTGCTGCGCCACCGAAGATATTTTGGTTGTAGGTGCTTTTTGGCCCGGCAGGCGAATTGTTGTAAGGAAACTGGTAGTTGGGGTTTGCGGCCCACGCGTTGCTGCGGTAGTAGTCGAAGGCGGATCCATGAATTCCATTCGAGCCAGCCTTAATGGAGCTCACCACGATGGCTCCGCCTCCGCGACCGTACTGCGCGGGGGCCACACTCGTGTCGACTTTGAACTCTTGTGTGGCAAAAACCGGCGGAAAGAAAAGGATGACGTTCTGCAGGCTGTCGTTATTGTCCACACCATCCAGGATGAAGTTGTTCGCTTGGGGTCGCGTGGCATTAACAGAAAGCGCGCTTCCTCCAGTGTTCCCGTGACGACCCGCCACGTCTTGGTTCAGTTCGCCATTGGCCCCCTGGGTCACGCCCGGGGTCAAGATGGCGAGGTTCAGGGAGTTGAGGCCGTTCAACGGCAGCTCAGTGATTTGCTTTTCCTCGATCGTCTCACCGAGGGTGGGATCTGTCGTATTTACAAGGGAGGCGGCGTCCGTGACTTCGACGTTGGTCGTCTCCGCACCAGGTTTAAGAGAGAAGTTCAGCGTCAGACTCGTAGTCACTCGAACGGTGAACGCCTGCGTCTGAGTTTGAAAACCGGGCGCGGTCACGGTCGCAGTGTAGTCGCCCGCGGGTACGGCTGACACGTTGAGCTCGCCATTGCCATTGGTGCTGCCAGTCAGCTTCGCTCCCGTTGCTTTGTTCAGGAGGGTGATGTTGGCCTGTGGAATCGCCGCTCCTGAGGAGTCGCTAACGGTGCCAACCACGCGACCGGAGTCGGACTGCGCAATGGCGATTGAACACACTCCGGATCCGAGGGCGGTAGCCAGAATGATCCCGCAGGTCGTACCAAGGTGTGAGCCGTGTAACATGCGTTGTTTTCGGTTGATCTTCATACGGTCTCCATAAACGCTGATCTCGGACCTACAGTCTTTCCGGGCTGCTCTTGATCCGTTGTGCCTAACGGACATGAACCTCTTCCTAACGCCGCGGTTGGCGCAATCGAATCCACGTTCCTTTTCACTTGATTTCAGATTGGTAATCAAGCTGTTTACAATGAACCACATAGAGGAAAGCCTTTCTGACGTTGAGGCTTGGTTGGCCAAATGCGGTAGATTAGTGCGAGGTTCGGAGGGCGAGAGGGTGTCTATCCTCGAACAAACAGAACGCATTGCCTTCGGATTGTTTGAGGTAGATCCGCGTGCGGGAGAACTCTGGAAGGCGGGGTACAAGGTCCGGCTTGCGAGTCAGCCCTTCAAGGTGCTAACCGCGCTTCTGAGCAAACCTGGAGAGGTGGTGTCGCGCGAGGAGCTGCAGCTTCAAGTCTGGGGTGCGAATACCAACGTCGACTTTGAGCGCGCAGTCGCCGGCGCCATTAATAAGATCAGGGAAGCCTTGGGCGACTCGGCTGAGAATCCCCGTTTCATTCAAACTCTGCCCAAACGGGGGTATCGCTTCATCGCGCCAGTCGGCTCCGTGCCCTCCAGTTCCAAGGATCTGTCACCGGTCAAGCCGACAGTCAATCAGACTTCAGTCTCCACTGGAGAAACGGAGCTGAGTTCGCCCGACGACACGGCAAAACTGGCGGCACCCATGGCGCCCCCGGTCGGCAGCATTCTTCTCTCCGGCAATGTCAGCTCGCTAGATACCGGTTCCTCAGTTGAACGCGGCTGGACGGTCGCGCAAGCGATTGGGGGAGGCTTGGCTGGATTGGTGCTCTGCTTGGCACTCCTGGTGCTTTTGCTCAGAAAGGAGAAAGTGGATCCTGCTCCGTTACGAGTGGACCAGCTAACCCATAGTGAAGCAATCTCCGCCGGGCCACCGAGCTTGGAAAATCTACTCACCCTGGCCACTGATGGAAATCGTATTCTGACGTCGGTCATGGAAGGTGGAAGACCCCACCTTTCAGCTATCTCCCTGAGCACGGGAGAGGTGGAAGCGATCGCATTACCCCAGGAGCTGGCGTCCAGTCTGCTCGCCGACATCTCTAAAGATGGATCGAAGCTGCTGCTGAAAAGCCATTTGTCCTCGGCTTCAGAGCAGCCGTTGTGGATTGTGCCTTCCTCTGGGGGAAGCGCTCTTCGGGTGGGCAGCGTGCTCGCCCACGATGCCGCATGGATGCCGGACGGAACTAGTGTTCTCTATGGCAGTGGCAACGATCTAACTGTGATTCGGCTGGACAACGGGATTTCGACGCCCTTCGCGCGATTAAAAGGACGAGCTTTCTGGATGCGCTGGTCGCCGGACGGTGAGGTACTGCGATTTACTTTACTGGATCCTGTGACCCATAGCTTCAGTCTTTGGGAGCTGCCAAAGAAGAGTGGAGCACCAAGGCCGATCCACACTTCGCAAGCCGAGCTTACCTCTGCCTGTTGTGGCAGCTGGACAGCTGATGGAAGTGCGTATGTTTTTGAATCGGAAGATAACCTGTGGCAGCTGAGGGGGAATGGCCGCACCGCAAGTCTGTCGCAATTGACCAACGGACCGCTACGCTTTCTTTCTCCGGTGACCGCCCGCGCCGGCTCTCGTGTTTTCTTCGTTGGGATGGATCAGACTTTCGGGTTACAGCAGTTTGCCGAAAAAGAGGGATTTCATCCGGCTCCGTTGTTTCTGGCCAACGCGACCCGTGTGGACTTCTCCCGGGACGGTGTATGGGTGGCATGGACAGGCGATGAGGGAAAGCTGTGGCGCGCTCGGGCGAGTGACGGCTCAGACAAGGTCCAGCTCACGCCCGACTACATAGAAAGCTTTATGGCGCGTTGGTCGCCGGATGGTAGACAGCTGGCCGTCATGGCTCGCGAACCAGGAAAGGTCTGGCGGATCTACCTAATTGATGCTAACGGAGGAACGCCCGAGCCCCTGCTAAAGGAAGAGCGAAACGCCGCCGACCCGAGCTGGTCCGCGGACGGCAAGAGTCTCGTGTTTGGCCGAGAACCGGATCTGATGGGAAAGGAGAGCGGGTCGCACACCATACAGATTGTCGATCTCGCGACCAGGAAGACGGAGATCGTGCCGGGTTCAGAAGGCATGTTTAGCCCGCGCTGGTCGCCGGATGGGCGATGGATCGCCGCACTTTCACTCAATCAGAAAAGCCTGATGCTGTTCGATGTGGCCGAGCAACGATGGAAGGAACTCGCAAAAACCAGTGCCGCCGACCCGAGTTGGAGCGCGGATAGTAAGTCGGTGTATGTCCATGCATTTCTCGAGGACAAGCAGCCTATTCTCAGAGTAGGTGTGCCGAATGGCGACGTTCATGTCGTGACGGACCTGAGCGGCTTTCACGATCGAGCGACGGTCAATTATTTTTTTGGGGGTCTTACGCTAAAGAATGATCTTCTTGTCCAACCAAGAATAGGCACTGGCGATCTGTTTACTCTGAACCTGAAGGTACGATAGAACTTGGCCCGGTGCAGATGTCCTCGATAGCCTCTTCAGCTCATGAAGTACACCGCGACGGCTAAAACTACTAATTAGAGATATTCTGCAGAACGTTTTTTTAGCCAGGCGATGGAGCGACAGGATCAGTCTTGATAGATCAGTCTTGTCAGTCAATTTCTGAGATGCTTTGATTGAAGCAGGGAGGTGGCGTGGTGCCGCGTTTGTGCACGATGACTCACTCCGACGCCGACTTGGCCGCTTTTCGGACCAAGTTGTTCTCCGTTCGTTTAATAAAGCGTGTTAGATACAGCTCCTTAGCCAACCTGCTCCGGGAACTGACATGTGGAAGTTCCCGTCCACTCAATCCTCGTTCCATCGCGCGTAGCTGTCCCGATAGGAGGGTCGCTTCCTCCTTGTTCCGCATGGTCCAGCGTATAGGCGTTCTCCCCAAACGCACTGTTGAACTGTTGTCTTGCGCTGGGGCATCAATCGGGTTTCTTCGATGTCGGTAGCGCGCACGATGGAACACGTAGTCTGTTCCTCTGATGAACCTTGACCATTGCTCGACACGGACATAGTCGCTGCGCCAGGAGAAAGGGTTTCCAAGTGCGCTCGTCCTGCCGGTCCAAGTTCGAAGCACATCTCGGGATCACGCATCAGATCCATTCTGTTCGCGTAATGATGATTGTCAGAGGTGGACATCAGCCATGGCTGATGTCGTCGAAATGGAAGAAGAGATAGCAGCAGGGCCGGGGAGCGCCGCCTTGACCCCGTCGCCCTTGCCAGAGGCGGCAGCGGACCCCGCTCTCTCGCCCGCCGAGCGACAACTCCGCCGAATGGTGGTTAACTCGGTCAGAGCTCCGACCTCGAAGCAGGCCTACGGGGCTGCCCTCGATCACCTGTTCGCCTTCGCCACCGGCGGGTCTCTGACCCCAGCCCTGCTGCAGGAGTGGAAGGTAAGCATGGTGAGTACCGCCCCCCTGCTCGATCAACGTCCGGCTCTCGGCCGTCAGGAAGCTAGTCTCGGAGGCCCGACGCAACGGCATGCTCAGGTCGAGGAGGCGACCTCATTCACCGATGTCCCGAACGTGCGGCAGCAGGAAACGCGGCTCGGGAACTGGCTCACCCGCGAGCAGACCAAAAAGCCCTCAGCCGTGCCTGACCGATCGACCGGCATTACATGATCCTGTCGCTTCTGGTCGGCTACGCCCTGCGCTGGTAGGAGCTGTCCTCGCTCGAGATCGAGACCCTTCAGCGCCGACCGAACGGTACCTTTGGTCAGGGCAGGAGATCGCCGAGGCTGTCAATGACAACTTGGAACTCTAATCCCGCACCGAATCGCGAGCTATCCCGATTATAGGGAGCAATGAGTGGCGCTTCCCGATTCGGGACAACGCACCTCGATACAATGATTAGATGGTTAGTGTTGACAGGGTAGGGCGGACAGCGACTTGAAGAAGCATGTCTATGTAGCCCACAGAAGTGAAAGGACCAGAGACCGATGAGTATGTCCGTGAGCGGAATCCAGGATTTAAAGCGGGAGGTTCCAACTGAAATTCGAGAAAAAGCGAGCTCGATATTCTCTAATATCGTTGAAGCAATCGCTCAATGGATGGAGCGAAGTCCGATCCAATGCATGTTGCTTCTCGTTTTAATTTACACCCCACTTGACGTCATCGAGGCGCACTCGCACCTCATGACCAATGACGAGATCTATACCTGGCATATAGCTCAGGCTCCAACGCTTCATCGCATGCTCGCCATGGCTCGCGAGGTAGACCTTCATCCGCCGTTGCATTACCTGCTGCAGCGATGGTCCCTCAAGCTCGATCTTCCTCGTTGGCTGGGTTCCAGGCTGCCAAACATGATCGCCGGGATGATTACCATCCTCGTGTTGTTTCGTTTTACTGCGAAGCGCTTCGGAAACACGCTTGGAATGACCGCGGCGGCGGCATTCATTGTTAGCCCTGCTATTCGCTATGCGTGGGAGAATCGCCCCTACATGATTCTTATGTGTACTTTGATGCTCCTGATTTACGCATGGGAACAGGCAATTTCGCCGGATCGCACCTGGCGAAGTATTGTGTGTGTGCTCTGCGCGAGCACTCTGATGATTTCAGACCACCTGATTGGAGTGGCTTGCCTAGCTCCTTTTGCTGTCGGAGAGGCAGTTAGGCTCTCACGTAGACGTCAGTCGGATTGGACGTTATGGCTAGCCTTATTCATACCATCTCTGCTTGGAGTGGGACTCTTTTATCAGCTCCACCATTTGAGCACGAACTCTTTTCCACTTCAGAGCATGCCCTCATTCCTGATGGGGTGGGACATGTATGGAGAGCTATTCCATGACTTCTTCTTTGCACTTGCATTTTGCATTATTGGAGTAGCCTTTATGCCTCATGCCCGTGAGTTCTCGGACATGCCTAAGAAGCTCCTACGGCGCGAAGTGATTTTGATGCTTGTGGCACTAGCGCTTTTACCAGTTCTCACTCTGACTGCTGGCGGGATCTTCCACATTCAATTCTGGCGGCGCTATGGCTTTTGTTCAATGATCGGAGTTGCTGCGCTTACGCCATGGCTTATCTCGACTCGATCAAGGTTCCCAAGAACGCTCTCGGTCTTCATCTTCTTCGCAATGATTGGCAGCGTTATCGCTAAAGCATCAAGCGAGTGGACTGTAGTCGGCACCTATAGCGCAGGGCTCTTCACGATCGGCAGGATTCCGAAACACCTCCAAGATCTGGATCCGTCGTTACCGATTGTGGATGCAAGTCCTATGACCTATATGGAAATGTCCGATAGGGAGCCGTTGGAGATTGTCTCAAGGGTCTACTACCTTACTGATTACAAAGCCGCTAAGCGCTACTCCGGGTACACACTTTTTGACAATGAAGACAAAATTCGAAGGATTCTGGAACTGCGCTCAAACACAGCTAAGCTACGGGATTTCGTTATTCTTCATCCGAAGTTCTACATGGTCGCGGCATACCCCAGCTACGAGGACTGGCTTCCGCGAAAGCTGGCCGATAGCGGCGCTAACGTTAATTATCTCGGAAAGTTTGTTTCCAGCTATGACAACGACGATGTCTTTATGGTCACAGTCCCTCCCGGAGCTCTCGATACGGCTAATGCGCCTTTTAAGCCGAATGATAAACGCGTTCTTCCGTTTACCGGCTCAAAGGATTGAAGCAGGATCCTGAGCAGACGATTATTTGTGAGCCGCCTGCTTCGCCTGGTCAACAACAGTAATCCGGGAGATCCCGTGATGGAAGAAACGGAAACGCAGATGCATGCCACAGAGCGAGGTATGTCGCACACAAACTACAGTATTCTCACGACAAGAGCGGTGGGTATTGTAGCCGTTAGTGTCCGTCGATTGAATACACATTGTTCTGGTCCGATGAGGTATTGGGGTACCGATTACGTGCAACTCCTACTGTGAAAGCGATGCTACGTGGTTGGTATGAGGTGCCGACGGGGACGGTCTTCTATACCAATTATTTGCGCGCCTTTACACGAATCTGTTTAGAGTAAGCAAACTAAGCATGCCTGTTCTCTACGCTCGGCAAGTTGATCTCTCTGTTCTTCATCTGGCTTTGTGGACGCCGGTTTGGCACTACATTGATTGTGACTGTCGCTATAAGCGTCCTCAACCTGATCCCTGTTGAATCCTCTGGCAAGCATCTGATGGCCGCTTCTACGGAATGTTTCTGGCAACGGCCGCTCTGTGCAGTTACCTCTTCCTCGTTGGAGCAGAGGACCAGTCCACTCCTTCGCTCCTTCTACTGACGGTGCTCGGTCATACACTCCTGGTCGGTAGTCACGTCGCTGAAACAGCGCTGCGGGAGAGATCGTGTGTGTTCGCCTCAGCGGGGTGAAATGGCCGGCAAAGGCGCTGCCTCGGGGATGGGGCTTTTTCCGGAAGCAGGGACGGCTCGCAGGCTGAAGCTCTCGATTGCGGCGGGATTTGCGTCGGAACGCACCTGGAGTGTGCCGAGTACCTCAGTCGCGGAAGGGGTCTGGTCGCGGAGTCGGAAGACGAGGACGCCGGGTTGAACCTCTTTGGCGGAGAGCAGGTTGAAGCCGCCCGTCTGCTTACGGAGCTCGAGCTCGGTCGCGATGGCCGACGTGAATGCTACATCGGGCTGAATGTTGCGAAGCGCGGAGGAGTTGGTTTGATTGAAGGCGGCAAGCCAACCGTACAGCAGGCGACCGGCGGGACTGTCGGGAATGAGGCCAAGCTGATCGCCAAAGCGGGGTAAGTGAACAATGATCGTGGGGTGAACGGCGCTGACGTGGTTGCCTCGACGACCGGGAACCGGAGCATCGGCAGGGTCACCAAGGACGACGGTGTCGATCTGAGACGTATCGTCATCCTTATCCGTGTTCGCGGCGTTTCCGGCCGTAGGACTGGCGGAACGGGCAGAGTCAGAACTGCTAAGGGTAGGATGGACGTGTCCAGTGCGACCAAGGGCAAAGAGCACTGAGGAGAGCACACCTACAGCTGCTACGGTTGCGAGCAGGATGGCTCCCGGACGGAGTGGCTGGCTGCTGGTGAGATAGAAGCTGGGCGCGTGGAGGAGACGGGCCCCGGTGGGAGTTGGCGGCTGCATGAGAAGTAGGTCCTTGCACGTGAGGCCAAGTACGGCGCCGGACGCCTCTTGATTGTACGGCTGCGGTCGTGGCACGCCCGCAACGCCGGCGAGGCTAGAACGTTCCGAGGCGAATGCGAACCACGCTGCCTTCTCCTTTGAAGTTCAGCCCGCGATCTGTTTGATCGCCATTCCACAGCCGCGTGCGATGCCACGTTCCGTGGTCGTAGAAGCCTTCTTCCGCCTGAAGAATCTGCATACGCAAGCCGGGAAGTCTGCCCGGCACATGGAACGCGACACTCGCATCCAGGCCGGTGACGAGAAACTCGTCAGGACCGAGCTGGGCGACGAGGGCTCGGCCACTCTTGTCGCTTGTGCCTGGCGGCCGGCGACCATCACGTTGGGGAAACCCGAACCGGATGGAAGCCTGCCATGGGCCGAAGTCGACCTCCTGCTCGGAGCTGCCACTGACTTCCACTGCGGTCTTCAGCTTGCCTTCGAAGTTCAGCTTGGCGAGTTCGCGGCTCATCGGCGCAAGCAGGGCATAGTTCTCCGTGTGCGACTTTGGCCCGTCGGTACCGGCGAAGGTCCACGCCGTACGGTCGATGCCAAAAGGAGAGAAGCCAATGGCGCCGTTGCCCAGCGCCAGAAAAAGCAGGGGGGCGTAGCTGTCGCCGTGTCCGGTTTCGGGGATCCAGAGAGCGTTGTCTGGCCGGTTATAGGTCTCCAAGATCGTCTTGTCGAAGGGGGTGTCGTCGCTGTAGATATCTGGCCCGATGATATCGATGGATGGCGCGAGTGCCTTCCAGAGCGGCAGCATATCCTGCGTGGGACCGCCAGACGGGTACCCGATGCCAGGGTTCGGAACCTGCCGCTCCGGGAGCTCAGCTATGGGGTAGTTCAGCCACACGTTGCAGTAAAGAGGGATGTCGAACTCGCGTTTGCCTGCCGCGGCGATCTCGTTGACGTAGCGTGCCTGGTGAAAGGCCTGGAAGGTCTCATCTGCTCTTCCAGCGAAGACATCTCGCCAACTTCCATGGGGTTTGCGTGTGATTTTGAGGAGCTCGTCCGGAACGTCGGAGGCGAACTCCTTGTTGGAGGTGGGAGAGAAATCACGAGGGCTGCCGATTCCACCAGACTCATTTTCAACTTGCACCATCAGTACCGTGTGGTCGACGCTATCGATCTCTTTGAGGTGATGCATCAGAGCGACGAAGGCGGCTTTGTCCGCTTCCAGATTGGCTCGGGAGTTGGCCGAGAGTACATCGATCGGCTCTCCGGCGGCGTTGATCATCCGCGGATACTTTGCGGTGTTCGTCTTTACCCATTCGGGCACATAGTGCATGTTGCCGTTCTTCCAGGTACCGAACCAGAGTAAGACGAGATGCAGATGATGATCGCGGGCGCCCTGAACTAGAAGATCTACGGCGGACAGATCAAAGTGACCCGGCTGGGGCTCCATCTGCTCCCAGTAAACCGGCGCTTCTGCCGTGTTGGCGTGCATCGCTTCAAGAGCTGGCCAGACCTTTGGCAAGGTCTCCGGCCAGGAGCTTGAGTTGTTGATTTGCGCCCCGAGTACCAGAAAGGGAGCGCCTTCAACCATCAGGGCATGGCGCCCGCCTTGCTGGACGATGTGCGGGGGCTCGGCTGCCCAGGAGAGTCCGGTAAGAGAAAGAAAGATGGTTGCGAGATAGCAGGTGAAGGGTTTGCGCATTGGAACATCCTTAGACGATGAGTTCTCTTCGCGACGAAGAGAGGGGCCGTCATGTTTCAGCAGCATGCTCTCATAATCGAGTTCACGATGCGCGCCGGGCGCCGGTTCTCCTCGAGGGGTCTTCGAGCCGTACACTAAAGTGCGAGTCGACGAGCGTGGCGCAGAGGCGCGCGCCGTACTCTTGATCCCGATGCGTTCCTTTCTGCTGACTCCGTTCGCGCTGCTCGGTCTCGCCATGTGGTCTGTGCCCGTGAGTGGCGCGACACAGGATCATAGGAGGACGTCTCCTTCCTCTCAGACTTCAAGGGAGGCTGAGGTGCAGTTGTTGGAGAAGGCTCGCAACCTGCTTGATCAAGGACATCCTGAGCAGGCGATGCCTGTCTTTGTCGAGGTTCTTCACCGGAACGCCACCAGCTTTGAGGCAAACGAGAGCCTCGGCCTGATCTATGCCGACAAAGGGGATTACGGCCAGGCCCTGCCGTACTTCGAGGCGGGAGCAAAGTCTTCTCCCAAAGAGGCTACCGCTCACACCAATCTGGGAGCATCGCTGCTGGTGCTCCATCTTGACCGGCGGGCGGTAACGGAACTGGAACAGGCAAGTACGCTCGACCCCGGCAACGCCGAGGTGGCTGCGAACCTGGGCCGTGGATGGATGAAGCTCAAACAACCGAGAAACGCTGCAAAGGCATTTGCGAAAGCCGTGACGCTTCAGCCGTCTTCCGCTGACCTGCTCTATAACTGGGCGCTCGCGCTCTATGACAGTGAGGAGTTCGCGCGAGTTCCTGAGGTGTTGTCGCGGATCAAGCCAAGCGATGTCAGCGATCAATCGGAAGCCCTGTGTGGCGATGCGGAAGAGAAGCTTGGCCACTTCCAGAGTGCCGCGACACATCTGCGCTACGCGGCTGAACTCGTTCCCTCAGAGCCGAATCTGTACGCCTTTGCTGTTGAGCTTCTACGGCACTGGTCATGGCAGCAGGCTATTGAACTAACTGCCTTCGCACGATCGCGGTACCCGGCGAGCGACCGTTTGAGCGCGGCACAAGGGATCGCGCAGTATGGAAACGCCAGCTACCCGCAAGCGGCGGATATCTTTGCAGACTTGCTAGCCGCCAGCCCTGGCAATCTTATGTACGCCGAAGTTTTGGGCCGGGCATGCAGCTTGATGGCTGAAGACGCCCGCAGCCGGTGCAGCCAGCTGCAGGCGTTCGCAGACGCCCATCCAGAGAACGCCGCGATCGCTCTCCATGCCGCGACGGCGTTGCTGATCCGGCCACAAGGCGAGCAGGACCTGCCCCGCGCTGAGAAGCTTCTGCAACGCGCGATCCAGAGCAAGCCGGAGGAGAGCGAAGCCTGCTACCAGCTGGGCATCCTGTACCAACAGGAGCTGCGCTGGCCAGAGAGCATTGCCGCCCTGAAGAAAGCCGTCGACCTCCGTCCGACGTTCGCTGAGGCGCACTACCGCCTGGCCCGGGCCTATTTCCACCTCGGTGACCGCATTAAGGGCGATCAGGAGATCGCTTTGCAGAAGCAGTTCCAAGATCAGGAAAAAGAAGCACGCGACCAACAAATGAGATCCGTAACCCTTTTTCTCTTTGATCAGCATTGACCGGAGCACAGATCGCTAGTTGCTAAGCGGGTGGGCGGGAGTCGCAGACCGCGCCACGACGTCTAATAGCGTGAGGTACGTCTATGCTGCTCCACGTGCACCAGAAAGTATTTACCATCGTGTTTGCTGCCGCTGTACTGCACGCGTCCGCGGTGGCACAAAGCTCAACCTATACGGCGCTGGTTGTTGATTCAAAGCAGACCGCTGCGGTGACGCCGGCCAGCGTGTCACTGGATCTCGCCGGTCACGTCACGCCGCTTGCGACCATTGAGCCACTTGCGCCAGAAAATACTCAGGTTGCGCTGCTGATTGATGATGGCCTGCGAACTTCGATCGGCCGGCAGTTCACCGATATTCAACACTTCCTGAATGGTCTTAAGCCTGGTGTCGAGGTTATGGTCGGATACATGCAAAACGGGCGAGTGGATCCGGTGCAGGCGTTTACCACTGACCACGCTGCGGCGGCGCAGAAGCTGCGTCTTCCTTTCGGAAGTCCAGGGCTAAGTGCGAGTCCTTACATTTGTCTTTCGGATTTTGCGAAGAGTTGGCCTCGTGAATCGGCTGAGTATGGCCGTCCTGCCAGCCCCCATATGCGGAAGACGCGCATCGTTCTGATGATCACCAACGGAGTTGATCCGTACAACGGAAGTGTCTCCCCGCTGAACCAGAACAGCCCCTATGTGGACAATGCGACCTCCGACGCACAACGGGCCGGTATTTCCGTGTACTCCATCTACTACGCCGATGCTGGCATTCGCGGCGGTGCAGCCGCCTTCAGCGGTCAGAGCTACCTCAATGAGATTGCAGAAGGGACTGGGGGACTTGCGCTGAACCAGTTACGCGGGCAGATTCCATCACTTGCCCCCTTCTTTGACCAGTTTCTTGGTGCGCTCGATCACACCTATGTCGCTGGCTTTCAGGCACCTGAAAAGAAAGACTTAGTCTCTTTGCGGTTTAAGACCAAAGAGCATGGAGTGAAGCTGCGAGCGGCAACGCAGATCCAGCTTACCGGGGGAGAGCCCAATTAAGTTCTCGCGCGCAACGAAAAAGACCCCGGATTTCTCCGGGGTCTTCCTTTGCTGGATGAAGCAGATCTACCTCTTAGTACATGCCGTCCATGCCGCCGCCGCCACCATGCTGGTGACCTGCTGCTTCCTTCTTCTCCGGGATCTCGGAGATCATGGCTTCTGTGGTAAGCATCAGGCCGGCGATCGACGCTGCGTTCTGCAGCGCGGTACGCGTGACCTTAGTGGGATCGATGACACCGGCGGAGACCAGGTCCTCATAGGCGCCCGTTCCGGCGTTGTAGCCGTAGTTGGACTCCTTTGACTCGTGGATCTTGCCGATCACGACTGCACCCTCTTCTCCGGCATTCGAGACGATCATGCGAAGCGGCTCTTCAATTGCGCGACGGATGATGTTGGCGCCGATCTTCTCGTCACCCTCAAGCGTCTTGACCAGTGCGTCGACTGCGACAGCGCAGCGAACCAGGGCCACACCACCGCCCGGGACGATGCCTTCTTCGACGGCTGCACGGGTTGCGTGCATCGCATCCTCGACACGAGCCTTCTTTTCCTTCATCTCGGTCTCGGTTGCCGCACCGACCTTGATGACCGCAACACCGCCGACCAGCTTGGCCAGGCGCTCCTGCAGCTTCTCGCGATCGTAATCCGAGGTGGTCTTGTCGACCTGCGCACGAATCTCCTTCACGCGGCCCTCGATCTTAGCATCCTCTCCGCCGCCGTCGACGATGGTGGTGTTGTCCTTGTCGATGGTGACGCGCTTCGCTGTGCCAAGATCCTCGATCTTGACGCCCTCGAGCTTGATGCCGAGATCTTCAGTGATGGCCTTGCCGCCGGTAAGCGTGGCAATGTCTTCAAGCATCGCCTTGCGACGATCGCCGAAGCCAGGAGCCTTGACGGCTGCAACGTTGAGCGTGCCACGCAGCTTGTTGACGACCAGGGTCGCCAATGCTTCGCCATCAACATCTTCTGCAATAATCACGAGCGGCTTCGCCGTGCGGGCGATCTGCTCGAGCAAGGGAAGCAGGTCCTTCATCGAAGAAATCTTCTTCTCGTAGATCAGGATGTAGGGGTTCTCGAGGGCAGACTCCATGCGCTCGGCGTCGGTGACGAAGTAGGGTGAGAGATAGCCACGATCGAACTGCATTCCCTCAACGACGTCGAGTTGGGTCTCCATGGTGCGGGACTCTTCTACGGTGATGACACCGTCTTTGCCGACCTTGTTCATCGCTTCGGCGATGATGACGCCGATCTGCGAGTCCGAGTTGGCAGAGATGGTGCCGACTTGGGCAATCATGTCGCCGGATACGGGCTTGGAGAGCTTGGAGAGCTCGCCGCCCTGAACCACACCGTGCTCGTCACGCTTGCCGATAATGGCCTCAACCGCCTTGTCGATGCCGCGCTTCAGCGCCATCGGGTTTGCACCGGCGGCAACGGTCTTGACGCCTTCGCGATAGATCGCCTGGGCGAGAACGGTAGCGGTGGTCGTGCCGTCGCCGGCTACGTCTGAGGTCTTCGATGCGACTTCACGCACCATCTGCGCGCCCATGTTCTCGAGCGCATCCTTGAGCTCGATCTCCTTGGCGACGGTGACGCCGTCCTTGGTGATCGTGGGGGAGCCGAACTTCTTCTCAATCACAACGTTGCGACCCTTGGGGCCGAGAGTTACCTTGACCGCGTCGGCGAGGATGTTCACGCCGCGCAGGATTGCCTGCCGCGAATCTTCTCCATGCAGAATCTGCTTTGCCATCTTGTTGCTCCTGTTGGTTCATCGGCCTGAGCCGTTTGTGTTCGAGCCAGCACATGCTGTGCCGCTATTTTCGATCCCTTGCGACGTAGTCGCGTTCACTGCAAGTACTGCTTACTTCTGGAGGATGCCCAGGACTTCTTCTTCACGCATGATCAGGAAGTCATCGCCGTCCAGCTTGATCTCGGTACCTGAGTACTTGCCGAAGAGGATGCTGTCGCCGGCTTTAACATCGAGCGGGAAGACCTTGCCTTCGTCATTGGACTTGCCCTTACCAACGGAGATCACTTCGCCCTGCTGCGGCTTTTCTTTTGCTGAGTCTGGGATGATGATGCCGCCACGCTGCGTTTCGCCTTCTTCAACACGGCGGACCAGGATGCGATCGTGCAGGGGAGTAAATGAGGTTGTTGCCATTGCTGCATCTCCTTCATAACGTTGGGCGAAGACGCAGGGTCTTCGCGGTTAGCGAAAGCGTTCAATTAGGTTTGGTCAAACCGAGGCTGGAAGCAGACTGTGAGGACAGACCGCTTCCTGCGTAGTGAGCCGGGTGAGATTGTTAGCACTCTCACCTCACGATTGCTAACATAGGCCACGAGCTTCTGCCCTGTCAACTTCCGGGTGTCAAATGTGAGTGAATGAGGCGCAGAACGAGAAGCGACCTTCGCGGGCACTTATGGGGTGGCTGAAGCCGCCTTCAGCCTCACTAGGCCTGAGCGATTTGTCTCACCTGCTCAGCGTAAAATAGCCGACATGTTGGTGCGTACGCTTCGTTCTCGCTTTCTTGTCGCAGGGCTTCTCCTATCCTCAGGTCTACATTTGACCGCGCAGGACGATACGTCCCGGCGTCACGGTCGCAAATACAAGGCTCCGCCGCCGACCTCGCATATCGAGGTCTATGTTACGAAGAAGGCTACGGGAAAGCCTGTCGTGAATGCTGCCGTGATTTTTCGAGCGATGCGGGACGGGAAGGATGACGGCAACCTGGAGGTCAAGACAGACCCGGACGGTAAAGCCAGCATTGATGTCATTACATCCGGAAGTCTGGTGCAGGTGCAAGTGATAGCGAACGGACTGGCGACCTATGCGGATTCATTTCAAGTGGATGAACCGAGCCGCGAAATCCATATTGCCCTATTAAGACCGCAAGAGCAGGTTTCGGCTTACGAAGATAACTCCGGTAAAGAGTCCGGACGCAAGGCGGGCGTACAAGAACCAAGGGCTGTGCCAAAGCCCACCCCGCCGCCAACTCCATTGAAGTCCACGCCGCAGACAGCAGCGCCTCAGACTCTGCCCATAACTACTCCGTCTGCGCCGCAATGACGGGGAAGTCTAGCGGAGAGCTGACGGGGAAGACAGCCGTGGTAACTGGGGCAGGGAAGCGCATCGGTCGTGAGATAGCGCTTCGACTTGCGACGTTAGGGGCAGATGTCGCCATCACGTACAAAGGCTCCGAGCGCGAGGCGAAGGAAACAGCTGCGGAGATTGCGGCGTTAGGTGTCAGGAGCTTGGCAATTCGCTGTGATCTCTTGTTGCCGGTGGAGATTGAGTCGGTCTTCGTGACTCTTGCGAAGAGTCTGGGTCGGCTCGATCTGTTGGTGAACAACGCCGGCATGTTTTCATCCGCCTCGATGGAAAGCATTTCAGTCGAGGCGTGGGACGAGATGTTCGCGGTGAATACACGCGCCCCCTTTCTGGTTGCGCAAGCCGCACTTCCAGCTCTGAGAGCGACACGGGGTCGGATCATCAACATCGGCTCCCTGGGCGGGCTCCATCCGTGGGAGACGCATGCCCATTACTGCACCTCGAAAGCCGCACTGCATATGCTTTCGCAGACGATGGCAAAGGCGTGGGCTCCGGAGGTAAGTGTGAACTGTGTGGCGCCCGGGATGATTGTGCAGGGTGAGGCAGGCTCGCTGTACCAGCATCTTGCTGAGAAAACTCCGATGCGACGAAATGGGAAAGCGTCGGAGGTCGCTGATGCCGTCGCCTTTTTCGCGACGGCTCCGACCTTTATCACGGGTCAGTTGCTGGTCGTGGATGGCGGGTTGGGGCTCTAGCGGCGTATCAGACGACGCCACCAGCTTAGGCCATCTGGACTGGAGTCCGGGCTATCCGACTGTGAGTCCTCTGGCAGAGGGTTTCCGTGTAAAGCGCACTGTGGGTTCGACTTGCACAACGCGTCAGCGTAGGTGGAGCCAAAGCGACGGGTGACGAAATCGTATGCCTGGCGCAGTTTTGGTGGACGTGACGAGGTGTTGTGAGCGTCTGTGGCGATGAAGTGAACCTGTCTTTTTTCGAGGAGCTCGAGGGCCATGCGCTGAGCTTTCTTTCCCATGTCACCCAGGATCGAGTTTGCCGTGACCTGTACGAGAACTCCTAAGTGGAGCCAATCGTGTAATTTAGCACGATTTTCCTGAAGGGTTGGATTGCGCTCCGGATGAGTAAGAACGGGAGTCATTCCTGCGAGGCGAAGCTCGTAGTACGTTTCGTCAAAGCTGCTAAACGACCCGAAATCAGGCAGTTCCGTCATGATGTAGCCGCGGCCGGCGATGGAGAAGCGGGCCGGATCGGCGAGAGCGTCTTGTATGTTCTCGTAGCTCAGGTGGAAATCGGCTCCGCGGGCAAGTTCGAGGGCGATTTTCTCGTCAGAAAGGCGAGCGCGCAGATTGGCGATGCGGTCCTCAACCCTAAACGGGTCATAGGGATAGCGATGATTGGCGTGAGGGGTGCAAACGATGTGAGTGATGCCGTCTTCAGCTGCCATGCGGGCCATAGCGAGCGAGGTTTCTATGTCAGGAGAGCCGTCGTCGAGGCCCGGAAGCAGGTGATTATGGATGTCAATCATCGCTAGATAAGACGCTTTTCGTCACAGTTGGACGCAGTTTCGCGGAGGTGCAGCATGTTTTCGCGGACGTTCCCTAACGGCTACTCGGCATGACCGATCGTACCGTCTTTGTAGGCGTGCTGCAGTGTTGCGAAGGCTTTCTTCTTTTTGCCCTGCTCGCTTATGAGGCCTTTTCGGTTGAAGTAGTCCTGGGTGCCAGGGAGCAGGCGAGAGGGAGACCGGAAGTCCATCAAGACCCAAGGGCTCATGCCGCGGAGGTGAGGGATCTTGTTGAGCATAGGAAGCTGGTGGTCGAAGATGGCCGCCTGGTACTCCTCGGTGAAGCGCTGGCTGGCGGGGCCGTGGCGACCTGCGACCGCACCGCCGCCGAACTCGGAGACGATCAGGGGCTTGTCATAAGCGACGGTCCAGGTGGTGGAGTCGGCGGTGGCGGGAGTTCCCTCGTACCAGCCGATGTACTCGTTGAAGCCGATGACGTCGAGGGCCTTGCCGAGTGGATCGTCGATGACCTTGGTGTGGCTGCCATCGGCGGTGATGGGACCGCTGTGGACGAGGAGGGCGGCCGTGACGAGGCGGGTGGGATCGGTGGCGCGGACTTCTTCGGTGAGAGCTGTGAGGAACTGGGTTCGAGCGGGAGTGTTCGGGGTTTCATTGGCGACGGACCAAAGAGCGATGGAGGCGCGGTTGCGGTCGCGGTCGATCTCCTCGTGGAGGATGCCCTTGGCTTTGGCGAGGACGGCGGGATCGGAAAACTCAACGGCCCAGTAGACGGGGATCTCAGACCAGACGAGCAGACCGAGACGATCGGCGGCGCGCGTCATCTTCTCGTCGTGAGGGTAATGGGCGAGGCGGACGAAGTTGCAGCCCATCTCTTTCGCCCAGCCGAGCAGGGTGTTCATGTCCTGCGCGGTGTTGGCGCGGCCGGTGCGGTAGGGAGCCTCAGCGTGAACGGAGACGCCGCGCAGGAAGATCGGCTTGCCGTTCAGCAGGATTTCGGAGCCGCGGGTCTCGATGGTCTTGAAGCCGAGCTCTTCGTGGAGGGTGTCTGAGAGTTGAGTGAGTGTGGCTGAGGGACCAGCGAACTTCGCTGGGCGCGCGGTGATGTCTACTTTGTAGAGCTTGGGAGCTTCAGGGGTCCAGGGCTGGAGTCCGGGGACGGGGAGCGAGACGGCGACTCTGCCCGTGGCGTCGGGACCGAGATGGGCGTTGAGGTGGAGTTCCGGGATGGAGATGTCGACAGCGTTGCCATTCTCTTCGTGGGATCCGGCGAGTTGGATCCAGCCCTCGATCTTAGTGCGGGTGGCGCGGTCGAGATGAAGGTCGTAGGTCTGGATGTAGCGCTCGGGCAGGTCGATGAGGGAGAGGTCGCGGGTGAGGCCGCCGTAGTTCCACCAATCGGTTTTGATGGTGGGGAGGTCTTCGGGGTGGCGAGTATTGT
This sequence comes from uncultured Acidobacteriaceae bacterium, assembly GCA_964235665.1. Lineage (GTDB taxonomy): Bacteria > Acidobacteriota > Terriglobia > Terriglobales > Acidobacteriaceae > Edaphobacter. The sequence continues at coordinate 295,054 of CAXSAY010000002.1, read as the reverse complement.
CAACGGCGGCGACGATGGAGTTGGCACCGGGCTTGAGGGCGGCGGTCGCGTCGCAATCGAAGGTGGTGAAGCCGCCTTCGTGCTCGCAGACGCGGGTGCCGTTGATCCAGAACAAGGAGTGGTAGTTGGCGGCGCCGACGTGGAGAAAGGTGTGATGGCCGGGCTGCGGGGTGTAGTTGATGTCGCGCTGGTACCAGAGGGGGCCCTCGTAGAAGAAGAGGTCAGGGCGCTCGGTGTTCCAATCACCGGGGACGTGGAGGGTGGGACTCTTGACGAAGGAGTACTCAACGAGCGTGTTGTCGTCGGGTGCTGGAAGGGGCGTGTTCTCGAAGAAGCCGTCTTTGCGTTCGGCGTTATGGAAGCTGTAGAGGCCGGTGAAGTAAGGATCGACGATGACGTGCCACTCGCCGTTGAGCGAGGTGGCCGGACGGCGGTCCGCGCCTTCAAGAACGATGGGTGCGGACGAAGCGGGAGTCTGCACGGCGATGGCGGGCAGAGCAAGGAGGAAGAGGGAGGCGGTGGCGCGCTGCAGGCTCATGGGCGATGGGCTCCGGAGGAACAGATCGAGTGTAGCCGGGAGGGAGGCGTGGCGGGCGGGTGTGAAGTTTGGGCGCGCCGACGTTCAGATGTGGAAGTGATTTGCTCATGCGGGGGTGGTGAGGGAAGTTGCTTTCCCTGGTTTCGCTTGTAGGTCAGCAAACTTGGGTGCAGGATTTTGCGGGATAGTGGGCCGCGGTCAGAGAGTGGACTCACTATGTCATTGTTTCCATGAGAGTTGCTGGGCGGAACAGAATTTGCTGCTTATGTGCAAAGTTTGGCATATGTCTTGCTTTATTTCCTGGCATAGGAGATTTACTCACATGAAACTCACTGCTTCGCTGCTCGCCTCGGTTGTTCTCTCTGCTGCCTCCACTGTCGCCGCCCACGCCTCGACCATCTCGCCCGGCATCACGTTGAACCTGGTCAACGGCACCACCAACTACACCTTTCTGCAGACCACGCCGGGCACCTTTGTGGCGACGGATGGCCTGAACAGCGTGACCGCGGTTTATCTGCAGACGGGTCTGGCGGATACGTTTGCGGTCACAGAGGTATGCGCGAACGTGGGTCCGCTGGTGCCGTGCAAGGGCTATACGTTTACGATTGCGGATGCGAATGCGGCGGCGGTGTCAGTTGGGCTGGGGCTGAGTGCGGCGGCGATGGCCGATACGACGCTGACGACCAATTTGGCGACCCTGAAGGTGGATGGCAGCCTGGGTGCAGCGACCGAGACGGTGGCGTTTGCGCTGCCGGCTCAGACGGTAACGCCGAGCGCGGTGCCTGAGCCCGGAACGCTGGGCCTGATGGCGACCGGGCTGCTGGGTGCAGCGGGTGCAGTGCGGCGGCGCTTCAAGGCGTAGGGCTGGCTAGGATCTTTGCACTTCTACGACATGGCAAGGAGCGACGGTGCCCCGTGAGACGCCGCCTGCGCTTCCTTAGCCTGCAGCACTGAGATGGTCAGGATGGTCCATGACAGAGGGCGGTCAGTTCTCGAGTACCGTCTGGCTTGACTAAAACCGCTGAGCACGGCTGCCCGGGAGACCGGGTGGCCGGTTTTGTTAGGGGGGCGTGGGAGCGGCGTGGGCGGGGCCGACTGCGGCCGGAAGGCTGCGGCGGGCGGTGATGCGTCAGGCGATGGAGAGGGAGTGAGCGAGGGACTGAAAGAGGCGGAGACCGTCGGAGGAGCCGAGGAGGAACTCTGAGGAACGATCAGGGTGCGGCATGAGGCCGAGGACGTTGCGGCCCGCGGAGAGGATGCCGGCGATGTTCTCAAGAGAGCCGTTGGGGTTTGCGGACGGAGTGATGTCGCCGGCGCTGGTGCTGTAGCGGAAGGCGATGCGGTCGTTGGCGCGGAGCTCCGCGAGGGTGCTGTCGTCGCAGAAGTAATTACCTTCCATGTGCCCGATAGGCATCTGGAGGACGGTGCCGCGCGGGGAGGTGTGGGTGAACGGGGAGCCGGCACACTCGGTGCGGAGGTGGACCTGCTTGCAGAGGTAGCGCTGGCCGCGATTGCGCATGAGGGCGCCGGGAAGGAGACCGGACTCACAGAGGATCTGGAAGCCGTTGCAGATGCCCATGACGAGGCCGCCGGATGCGGCGAACTTCGCGACGGACTGCATGATGGGGGCAAAGCGGGCGATGGCGCCGGTGCGGAGGTAGTCGCCATAGGCGAAGCCACCGGGGACGAGGATGGCGTCACAGGACTCGAGGTCATGCGAGGCGTGCCAGAGATAGGTGACGGGGGCGTCGAGCTCGCGGGCGAGGACGTTGTGGGTGTCGTGATCGCAGTTAGAGCCGGGAAAGACGAGAACGCCGAACTTCATGGGAAAAGGGTAGCAGAGGGTAGCCGGTTCCACTTCGTGCAACCCCTCGGCCGAGACATGATCGGGAGGATGTTGCTGTGCTGCCGCATGTGACGGCACCGGATTGGAAGGCGATGTCGCCTGGTACCGATGCTGGTGGTGAAGCTGGATGGAGTGGGGAGGTGTGGTGGCGACGCTTGTTGCGGTGACGGTGGCGGCGAAGGCGGGAGGAGCAGAGACAAAGCGAGAAAGCGACGCGGGTTTGCGATGCACAGAGGAGGACTCGTCCTGTAACGGAGATAATCGGCGTGGTGCGATGTGTTGACGAAGTTGATCGTCGTACCCGTCGGCCGGCCGGAAGTAGCGAAGAGTTAGAGGAGAGATCAATGGAACGAGATGAGGCGAGACGCGGCACGGAGCTGGAGCATGGAGACGGGTCCGCTGGCCGGCGAGGATCGGTGCTGGCGACGACGGGTGGGGCGTTACTGGGATGGTGGCGGGCGACGACGCTTGATGCGCTGATTGTGGGGGCGCTGTGGCTGATTGGGCTGGAGTTGTTGCATGTGCCGCTCGCACCGCTGTGGGCGTTTCTCGGAGCGCTGTGTCAGTTCATACCGAGCTTTGGCGGGATGATTGCGCTGATCGGGCCAGTGCTGAGTGTGGCGCTGACGGTGTCAGGGGGCGAGGACTGGTATCGGCTGGGGTATGTTCTGGGGCTGTACGCGATCATTGTGGTGCTGGAAGGTTTGGTGATCGGGCCGTTTGTGCTGCATCGATCGACGCTGGTGCCGTGGTGGGCGGCGCTGCTGGGGCCGATTGTGCTGGGGGTGCTGCTGCCGCCATGGGGAGTGTTGATCGCGCCGCCGCTGCTGGCGGTGGTGTTCGCGTTTGCTGGGCGGAAGGGCGGGGAGCGGATCTAGAGGCGGGGTTAGAGACGGTAGCGGGTTTCGGCGAGGCGGAAGAGCGGGCGCCAGACGAGGCGGTTGATGGTGACGACCATCAGGGCCATGACGATGGTGGCGAGGAGAAGGATCTGGAACTCGCCCGCGGCGGTGGCGACGGAGATCTGGTTGCCGAGGCCGGTGGTCTGGAGGATCTGATTCTTGAGCGGGAAGTACTCGGCGACGATGGAGGCGTTCCAGGCACCGCCTGAAGCGGTGACGAGACCGGTGACGAGAAAGGGGAAGATGCCGGGGAGGATGACGGTGCGCCAGCGCTGCCATCGAGTGAAGTGGAAGAGGGTGGCGACTTCCTTGAGATCGTTGGGGATGGCGATGGCGCCGGCGATGACGTTGAAAAGGATGTACCACTGCGTGCCGAGGAGCATGAGGGCAATGGAGCCGATGCCCATGCCGCCGCCGTAGCGGATGAGGGCGAGAAGAAGGACAGGGAAGAGAGCGGTGGCGGGGACCGAGGCGGCGATCTGGGCGAGCGGCTGGGCGATGCGGGCCAGTTTGGGCTGAAAGCCGATGGCTACACCGACAGGGATGGTCCAGGCGGAGGCGAGCAAAAGGGCGAGGTTGACCCGGAGAAAGGTGGCTCCCGCACCTTTGAGGATGTTGCCGAGCTGCCAGGGGCGGACGGTGCGGAGGAGACCAAAGGCGTGCCCGGCGAGGGATAGAACGCCGATGAGCAGGAGCAGGCCAAGGCAGATGCGGAGGATGAAGGCGGCAGCGTGACCACGGCGCACCTCGCCTTTTTCCCTTTGCGCGATGCGCGACTGACGGCGGAGGGCCACAGCGCGGTAGTGGCGGTCTTCGAGGCGCGAGGCGGTGGCGTTGCCGAAGCTGCGGAGGACGCGGGAGTTCTGGACGAGGTGAAGCAGGGGAGAGCGGACGCGGGCCTTGCCTTCGACCTGCTCAAACTTGAAGCGGTCGCTCCAGGCGATGACCGGACGCCAGATGAGCTGATCCGTGAGGACGATGATGGCGACCATGGTGATGAGGCCCCAGACGATGGCGCGGCCGTTGCCGACGGAGGCGGCGGTCTGGAGGTAAGAGCCGAGGCCGGGAAGGCGGAAGTCGCGTGGACCGAGGACGAACATCTCGCAGGCCATGAGGAAGAACCAGGCGCCGGCTACGGACATGATGGAGTTCCAGATGAGGCCGATGGCGGCGTAAGGGAGCTCGAGCTGAAGGAGGCGTTGCAGGCGGGAGAAGCTGTAGATGTCCGTGGCTTCGCGCAGTTCTTTGGGGATGCTGCGGAGGGAGGAGTAGAAGGAAAAGGCCATGTTCCAGACGGCGCCGGTGAAGATGAGCAGGATGGCGCCGAGCTCTACGCCGATCTGCCGAGTGGGGAAGAGGGCGACCATGGCGAGCATGACGCCGGGGAGGAAGCTGAGGACGGGGATCGACTGGAGGATGTCGAGGGCGGCCAACATGAGCGCTTCAAACCGTTTGCTATAGGCGGCGACGTAGCCGTAACCGATGGCGAAGACGAGCGACAACAGGTAGGCGAGGCCGATGCGCACGACGGAGTAGAAGGCGTAAAGGGGAAGCGCACGGGGGCTGAGAGAGATCTCAATGGCTGGGGTGGGATGGCCAAACCAGTAATGGCCGATGCGGACGATGCCATAGAAGCAAGCGAGGCCGATCACGGCGACCAACAGATCGAGTACGACGGGCCAGGTGCGTTTGAGCACCTGCGAGCGGGCGAGGGTTTCACCGGGTCGCATGCCGGGGAAGCTGTTGCGGAGATCAATCATGCGGTTGTCCGACTGCGGCGACAGGTTGCGAAGAGCTGAACGCGTCACTTTGCTTTGTTAGGAAGGACGAAATGCGGGGTTTCCTCGGTTCGCTCGGAATGACAACCCAAAGATGATGTTGCGATTGACTCCCGTGTCGGCGTGAGGTCATGCGTCGAGCTCGGCGGCGGTCTCGAGCTCGGGCGGGAGCTCTTCGGACTGGAAGAAGCGGCGGCGAGAGGCGTCGAAGTCGAAGAGCTCGGCATAGCGGCCCCAGTTAATGGCGGTCTCAAGCTGGCGGAGGGTCTCTTCTTCGCTGAACTGCTCGTCAAGCATGTCGTGGAAGAACTCTTCAGAGACGGAGTGATCGCTTTTGGACTCGATCGCGCGGACGATCTGGCGCAGGAGGAGGACGTGCTCGACGGCGGCGTTGCGGAAGAGCTCTTTCTGGCGGAGGATCTCGGAGTTGGCGAACTCGGCGCCGGTGGGCGTGATGCTGGCATCGCCCTCGTTGACAGTGAGAAAGCCGAGCAGCTGGGCGGCGTCGACGATGGGAAGGAGGTCGTCGACTTCGAAGGCGAGGTCGTCGGCGAGCTTGTAGATATCGTCTTTGCCGTTGTGGTCGAGCAGGAGCTCAAGCAGGCCGGCAATGCCGCCGGGGCGGGCGTGGGGCAGCATCTGATAGTGCATCAGGCGCTGATCGCGGACGCGCTTGCCGGTGGAGCTCTGGGGGAGCGCGGGCGGCTGGGCATCTGGCTGAGTGAGCACCTTATAGATGTAGTCGACGAGCTGGGTGAAGGCGGAGGCCTTGCGGTCGCGAGGATGGGCGAGGGAGACCTTGAAATCGGTGCGGACGTGGCCGGGGTTACGGCCGAGGACGATGATGCGATCGGCGAGCAGAACGGCTTCCTCGATATTGTGGGTGACGAGGAAGATGGCCTGGGTGGGGATCGTCTTTTTCTGCCAGAGCTCGAGGAGTTCGGAGCGGAGATTCTCTGCGGTGAGGACGTCGAGGGCGGAGAAGGGTTCGTCCATGAAAAGGACTTCCGGCTCGACGACAAGGGCGCGGGCGAAGCCGACACGCTGCCGCATGCCGCCCGAGAGCTCCTTGGGGTAGGCGAGCTCGAAGCCATCGAGACCGACGGTGTCGAGGATGTGTAGGGAGCGTTTGCGGCGTTCGGCGGCATCCATGCCGCGCGCTTTGAGGGGCGCTTCTACATTCTCGAAGACGGTGAGCCAAGGAAACAGAGCGAAGCTCTGGAAGACGATGGAGACGTTGACATCCGCGGAGGCGATGGGCTTGTCATGCCAGAAGACCTCACCGGCGGAGGGCCGGGAGAGACCGGTGAGCATGCGGAGAAGTGTGGACTTGCCAGAGCCGGAAGGGCCGAGCAGCGCAATGATCTCACCGGCGGGAATCGACAGGTCCGTGGGGGAGATGACCTGGATGCGATTTTCGCTTGGCTGAGCGTAGTACTTCTCCACACGTTCGGCACGGATGATGGGTGGCTCTATGGGCATGTTCGGTTGACGCTGGCGGTCGAAACCACCCCGGAGTTTTTCATGGGCGACGGTCTTCGAAGGCCTGCGCTCAGCGTATCATTAGCTTGTTTGCAGCTTTTCAACGAGCCGATGGGAACGCACTCGGCCCATACGCAGTAGATTATTCCTGGGGACATTGAAACGTATGTCAGAGTCAACACCGAATCACTCCAAGCCTCGCGTGCTAGTAGCAGACGACGAGCAGGTGATCGCGAATACGCTGGCGATTATCCTGAACCAAGCAGGATTCGAAGCACGTGCTGTTTTCAGTGGAGAGAAGGCTGTCGAGGCGCTGGATAGCTTCCAACCCAACATGCTGATCAGTGATGTCATCATGACCGGCATGACTGGCATTGAGGCAGCCATCATCACGCGAAGCAAGATTCCGGCCTGCAAGATCCTGTTGTTTTCAGGGCAAGCAGCGACGGCTGATTTGCTTGAGAAGGCGCGCATTGAAGGCCATGAGTTTGAGATCCTGGCAAAGCCGGTTCATCCGACGGATCTCCTAGCGAAGTTACGCGCCTGAGGCTTGGCCAGTCTGCTCAAGGGACCCTCGATACCGAGGGTCTTTTTATGTTTGGCGCGGAAGATGGGGTGACTGCGGATTGGGTCGCTGGCGATCCTTGATGCGGCGTGCGGGGGCTCCGGCGTAGATGGTCCAGGGCTCAAGCGATCGAGTGGCGATGGAGCCGAGACCAAGGACGGCACCCTCGCCGACGTTGACGCCGGGCGAGACGATGGCGCGGGCGCAGACCCAGGCGTAGGCGCCGACCTCTGTGGTGAAGGCGAGCAGGGGAAAGTCGGGGCTGTCGTAGTTATGCGTGGCGCCGCAGAGATAAGCGCCCTGCGAGATGATGGCGTGTGAGCCAAGGACCATGGGTGCAGGATTGTAGAGCTCGGCGGTGTCGGCGATGGCGACGGAATCGGCCGCGCGAAGATTCCAAGGAGCGTAGATTCTGGCGCCAGGGTAGATGTGGCACTCCGGGCCAAGCTGGGCGCCGAAGAGCCTGAGCAGAGCGCTGCGCCAGGCGTGCAAGGGACGGGGCGAGGGCCGAAAGAGCAGAAGGCGGCAAATGTTCCAGGTGAGGCGGCGGAGACGGTCCGAGGTGGAGAAGGCCGGTCGCTTGTAGGGGTCGGCTGCGCTCGCGGCGTCGATGGAGTCGGCGGCGTTGTAGTGCGGCTGACGAGAGTTTAGCGGGTGGGGATCGGACGAACGCGAGCCTGGGTGCCGCGGGGTGGGCGATGCGGTCATGGCTGCGACTCCGCACGGGTGGGCATGCCGGGAGCGTTATCGAAGAGGCGGATGATGCGAGTGGCGTTGCGACGCATGTCGTAGCGACGGGTGAAGGTCTCAAAGGCGCGCTCGCCCATGAGCGTTTTCTCTTCAGATGGAAGCTGGATCCAGCGGGTGAGGAGATTGACGGTTCCCGCGAGGGTATCGGGTTCCATGAGACCGCCGCCGTCGGCAGCGATCTCTTCGGCGATGTTGACTTTATCGGCGAGAAGGACGGGACGACGGCAGCTCATCGCTTCGGCCACGGCGATGCCGAAGTTCTCCTGGTGGGAAGGCAGGATGAAGGCCTCGGAGGCGCGGAAGGCTCCCCATTTTGTACGGCCTTTGAGCATGCCGGGCCAGTGGACGCGCGAGGCGATACCGAGCGAGGCGGCGCGGGCTTTGAGCTCGGCGGACCAGCGTTGCTGATCGGGGCCGGCCATGACGAGCTCGAGGGTGGGATCGAGGGCAGCGACCCGGGCGAAGGCGTCGATGAGGAGATCGCAGCCCTTTTTACGGTGGATGCGACCGAGGAAGAGGAGAAAGCGCCGGTCGCGAAGATCGGGGCACTGCGCGTAGAAGGCTTCGAGCTGATCGGCGGGATCATCGAGCGAGGTGCTGGCACCGTAGGGAACGACGAAGCCCTTCCAGCGATGGAGCGAGAAGCTCTGCCGAGCGAGGCGTTCTTCGGCGTCGGTGGTGAAGAGGACGCGGTAGGCGCCGCGGAGGATCCAGTACTCGGCGGAGAGCCAATAGAGCCACTTCTTGACGTGCTTGAGGGGGAAACGGTGTTTGAAGTAGGGGTCGAGCATGCCGTGGGTGAAGACAACGTAGGGCTTCTTGCCGGAGAAGGTGCGCCAGGCCGCGAAGCCGACGTATTGCCACAGCCCATTGACGACGACGCCATCGAAGCGATGGGCGTTGGCTTTGAGCCAGGGGCGAAGTTTGGCGGAGTAGGCGTAGACGCCTTTGCCGGGGCCGAGGGGATGAACGGTGAAGTTGAGTTCCTTCAGGAACGGTGCATCGGGAGCGTCGAGGGTGACGACTTCACCGCGGTAGTCAGGAGGGCCGAAGTTGAGCAGGGAACGAACCGACTCAGTGGGACCGCCAGCCTCCGGGCTGATGGTTCCGATGATGTGAAGAAGGCGCATGGTGGAGAACGTGTTCTGTGCATGGTACCAGCGGCCTCTAGTGAGGCAAGACTGGCGGGTGAGGTTAGGCGCGAAGGTGACGACCGACATGCGCGAGCGCTGCGCGGAGGCCGAGGAGGTCCTGGTCAAAGCTCCAGGAGGCGATGCGATCGCGGGCGCGAGCGCCCATGGTTGCAGCGACACCGGGATGGGCGAGGACGCGGAGGAGGGCGGTGGTAAGGGCGTCGACGTTGCCGACGGGGAAGACGCAGCCTTCAACGCCATCGGTGATGAGATCGGGCTGGCTGCCGACGTCGTCCGAGACGATGACGGCGCGGCCGGCGTTCATGACCTCGTTGACGATGAGGCCCCAGGGTTCATGACGAGAGGGAAGGACGAAGACGTCACAGAGGTCGAAGAAGCGGGGAAGTTCAGACTGGTTGCGAAAGCCGCAGAAACGGACGTTGGTGGCTCCGGCGTCGGCGACCTGGCGCTCGAGCGCGGCGCGTTCTTCGCCGTCGCCGACGATAAGGAGGTAGGGCTGTCGGCTTGGCGGGAGGTGAGTAGAGAGGCGGAGGGTGGCCTCCAGAAGGTCGCTGCAGCGTTTGCGGGTCTGGAGTTTGGAGGCGAAGAGGATAGCAGGGCGGCTGGGCTCGAGTTCGAGCTCGCGAGCGAGAGAGGGTCGACCGCTTGCGGCCGCCGCACTGCGGGCGCTGAAGAAGGCGTTGTCTACGGCGTAGGGCATGAGGAATTGCGGGATGTCTTCGCCGAGATAGTGGCTCCAGTAGTCGGCGTTGAGGGTGCCGATGGGAAGGACGGCATCGACCAGGTGTCGGAGGCCGTGGAAGAAAGCCTGTTTGGCGGCGAGTTTGACGCCGGAGCGCTCGCGATCCTTGAGCCAGGATTCAGCGCGAAGGAGGACGGGGATGCCGAGGGCGCGAGCGGCGAGCATACCGTGAAGGGCATTGACAGTGTTGTAGCCGTGCACCCAGAGGACGTCAATAGGCGGAGTGCCAAGCCGGCCGTTGAGGCGATGGTAGATACCGCGGTTCACCGGGGAAGCGACGGAGATGGTGCGCTTGTCGCGCAGAACGGGGAGGAACTCCGAGTGGTAGCCCTCGAGGAGGGGGACGTCCCATTTAACGAGGGCGCCGAAGCCTTCATCCTGATAGCTGCGGAGGGAGAGGTCCGAGCCGAAGAAGACGCGCAGATCGATATCGGGCTCGGCGGCAATGCGCCGGAGCAGAGGTGCCTGGTACTGGATGGGATGACTGACGAGATAGCCGAGCTGGAGATTTCTCGAGAGGGTCACGGACGCTCCGAGGTGTGATGCGCAGGCGGCCGGACGACTCCGGAGAGAGAAGATGGGGGCATGCTGCTACCGGACGGAGAAGATGATGGTGGAGAGGATGCCAAAGAGCGTGTTGATGCCGCCGACCTTGATGGCGGAGCGGACAGCGCTGGGGGGCAGATAGACGATGTCGTCGGTCTGCAGGACTGGATCGGGCGCTTTACCCTTAAGGACTTTTTTGAAGTCGACGTGGACGACCTTGCGCTCAAGGCCGACGGTGCGAATGAGCTGCATGTCGTCGAGCTCGCCTTCCCAGCCATAGCCGTTGCCGAGCGCGGCGACCTGCATGAGGGTGAGGGGTGAGTTCTGAATGAGGGGGATGGCTCCCTGGGTGCGGAAGGCACCGAGAATGTAGACGACGCCGACGCGCGCGACGACGACGGTGTCGCGTGCGTAGACGGGAATGTTGGCCTGGGCGCTGTGGAGAGGATCCGGGCCGAGATCGACGACGATGGGATCGGCGGCACCGGGGCGGTTGATCGTGACGATATGACTGGCATTGGTGGGGAAGCCACCGGCGACGGAGAGGACGTCGAAGAGGCGTTTGCTGCCGCCAAGTACGGGAACAACGGCGTGTAGCTCCCCGGTCACGGTGATGATCTGGTTGGGCGATTCGATGAGCTGGATGGAGATCTGCGGATTGCGGTACATGCCCGCGTCGATGAGGCGTTGCGCAACGAGGTTCTCCGCCTGATGCAGGGTAAGACCGCCTACGTGCACGACTCCAATCAGAGGAAGCTGCACGGAACCGTCAAGGCTGATCCGCAGGTTGGTGGGACTGTAGTCGTTGGCTTCAAAGAGATGAACGACGATCTGATCGCCGGGGCCGAGTTCCAGTTCGCGCTCGCCGGGATAGAGGATGGCGGGATCGGTCGTGATCCTGACGGGTACGTTGGCGGCTGGAGACGCGGTTGGGGTGGGGCCGCTGAACTGGGCCGAGGCGGCGGATGGGGCAAGAAGGGTGGCGACCGCGAGAAGAGCGCAGACGAGCGCTCTAGCCAAAGAGGGGGCCAGCGGGAGACGGGACCGGAATGGGCGGGGCAGCATCATCGTGTGTCGTCATTCTCTGGCGGTGCGTCATCGCGGGATGCGGGCTTGACGCGCGGCTCCCAGGTTCCGGAGTCAGCCGCAGCATAGTTGTACTTGGAGTAGCCGTAGTAGCCGTAGTACTCCGGCGAGGAGACGTCGATGGCGTTGAGCACGATGCCGGTGATGGAGGCTCCGGAGCGGAGGAGAAGATCCCGAGCGCGGCGAACAACGTGCTTGTTGGATTTGCCGTGCCGGACGACGAGAACGACGGCGTCGGCCTGACGCGAGAGGATGACGCCATCGGTGACGGAGAGGATGGGGGGCGAATCGATGATGACGTGTGTGTAAAGGCCTGCCAGCCGCTCGAGCAGGGCGCGCATGGACTCGGACGCGAGCATCTCGGTGGGGAGTGGGGGAACGGGACCGCTTGAGATGACGTCGAGATTGGGGATCTCGGGGACCTGCTGGATGGTTTGCTCGAGGGTGGTGGCGCCGGTAAGCAGGGTGGTAAGACCGACGCGCCCATTTAGACCAAAGCGATGATGCACGTTGGGCCGGCGAAGGTCGGCATCGAGCAGGAGGACCTTCGCATCACCCTGGGCAAGAACGGCGGCAAGATTGGTCGCGGCGGTGGTTTTGCCCTCGGAGGGCGTGGCGCTGGTGAAGAGCATGATGCGCGGGGGATGACCCGCAGTGGAGAGCATAAGCGACGTGCGAAGAGATCGGAAGGCTTCGGCGAACTGCGATTTGGGTTTGGAGAGAACGGCGACGTTGCGCTGCGCGGTCGTGAGTTGGGCGGCCTCTTCGGCGGTGCTGCGGCGGGCGCGAGGAATGACGGCGAGCGAGGGAAGTTCAGTGATCTGTTCGATCTCAGCAACGCCGCGCAGGCCGGTGTCGAGACTTTCAAGCAGGAAGGCGACGACGATGCCACCGAGCAGGCTGAAGACCAGCGTTGAGGTGATGGTTCCGGTCTGGTTCTGCACCACCGGATTGGCGGGCATCTGTGCCTGATCGACGATATCGATCTCAAGCGACTCGAGACCGGCCTGAATGCCGGCGGTGCGAAGACGCTGATTCAAGCTTTCGTAGAGGGTGCGGCTGGTTTCAAACTCACGTTGACGGAGCTGGTAGTCGATGAGAGCGTCGCCCAGTTTATAGGCTTCGGTCTTCTGCTGCTCGAGGGTGGCGTTGGTCTGCTCTTCATTGGCTCTGGCGGCGATGTAGTTTTCTTTTGCCTGGATGAGGAGGCGGTTCTGTTCGGAAGAGATTTCGCGCTCGAGCTGGTCCATCTGGGCGCGGAGTGCCTTTGCCTGGGGATGATTGGGGCCCAGGGTGGCGGTGAGCTGCGCGTAGCTGGCACGAAGCCCGGCGATCTGACCGCGCAGGGCACTGAGGCCGCCAGGAGCGGTTCCGGGCTGCACGTCGATGGTGTCGGTGATGGTATCGGGATCCATGCCGGCGAGGATGCGATAGCGCGACTCAGCGATGATGCGGGCGAGGCGGGCCTGACCGGCGGCGCGCGACAGATCTTCGACCTCGCTCGAGATCTGATTATGGTTGGGATCAAAGCCGAGGATGCCGAGCTTGCGCTGCAAGGGGATCAGCTGTTCCTGAGAGGTCTCAACCTGCTGCTTGAGATCGTCAAGCTGGCCTTGCAGCCATTGTGAGACGCGCTGGGTGGATTCAAAGCGAGTCTCGTAGCTGCGATGGATGTAGCTCGAGATGACGGTGTTGACGATATCTGTGGCGAGCTTAGGGTTGATGGAGGTGTAGCCGATGCGGATGATGTCGGTTTTGGGAACGAGCTGAAAGCTAAGGGTGCTCTGCAGCTGACCGACGACGCCATCGCGCACGCCCGGGTCATCGAGCGAGCTATGCGGTACGGGACCTTTGACTTCGAGAAAGTCAGGGTTGTCCTGCAACTTCATCTGCCGGGCGACGTTGAGCATGAGGGAGTCGCTCTGGAGGATGGCAATTTCGGTGAGCATTTTGTTGCTTCCGGTATCGAAGCCGGTTGAGCCGTTGACGCGGAACTCGTTGGAGGATCCGGTGCGGACCTCGATGCGACCGTAGGCCTCATAGACGCGCGGCTCTGAGAGAACTTTGAAGACGCCGTAGGCCAGACCGAGAATCCCTGCGATGATGAGGACCCATTTGCGTTTGCGAAGAGTAAGAAGAGCCTCAGAGAGGGTGGTCTCACTTCCGGAGGTGGTGGGCACACTCTCAGGAGCACCCATCGCGGGCGGGGTCGGCACTCTCTGCGGGTCCATTCCCTAGAGTTTACCTGAGCGAGAAGGGCCGAGCGGGTATTTCGCTTGGCCTATTACCCCAAGGTGATGTCACCTTTGTGTGAGGTAGTCGAACGAAGGTCGGGTATTCTTACGCAAAAGGGGAAAACTTAATCAAACCCATGAGTGAATCCATATCCATTGCTGTTGTGGGGTCGGGCTACGTTGGTCTGGTCGCGGCCGTTTGTTTCGCAGAGATCGGCCACACTGTCATCTGCGTTGATAACGATGAGCGGAAGGTCGCTGCACTGCAGGGCGGCGATACGCTGATCCATGAGAATCATCTTCCTGAGCTTCTGAACCGATACCGAAACAACAAGGTTCGGTTTACGACGGATCTGGCGGAGGCGACGCGCGAGGCGCAGGCGATCTTTATCGCCGTGGGAACGCCGCAGAGCGAGACCGGGGACGCCGATCTTTCCTACGTTGAGGCGGTGGCGTGCGAGATCGCGCGGTCGATCGACAGCTATAAGGTGATCGTTGAGAAGAGCACGGTGCCGGTGTACACAAATGAATGGATCCGGCGGGCAATCGAGCGGGCCGGAGTGCCGCAGAGATTGTTTGATGTGGTGTCGAATCCGGAGTTTCTGCGGGAGGGAACCGCGGTCGAGGACTTCATGCATCCGGATCGGATTGTCGTCGGAGCTGACACTCCCGAGGCGGTGAAGGTGCTGGGGGCTATCTACGCGCCACTGACTGGCGGCTCCTACTACAAGCAGGAGGGCGCAATTGCCGGTTGCTGCAACGAGAGCTCACCACCGCTGCTGCTGAATACCTCGATCAAGAGCGCCGAGATCATCAAGCATGCCTCCAACGCGTTTCTGGCGCTGAAGATCTCGTTCATTAACGCGGTTTCGAACCTTTGCGAGGCGACAGAGGCGAACGTGGAGCAGGTGGCCAAGGGCATCGGCCTTGACAGCCGCATCGGACCGAAGTTTTTGCGGCCCGGCATCGGGTATGGTGGCTCGTGCTTTCCGAAGGATGTCGCGGCGTTCCGATCCGTGGCGGATCAGTTCGGGATCAACTTCAATTTGCTGAGCGAAGTGGAGAACATCAACGTCGCCCAGAAGCGGCGGTTTCTCGCGAAGGTTCGCTCGGCGCTATGGACGCTGCGCGGCAAGAAACTGGGCGTGCTGGGACTGGCGTTCAAAGGAGAGACGGACGATATCCGCGAGAGCCCCGCGATCGAAATGATCCGCATGCTGCTGGCGGAGGGGTGCTCAGTTGCTGCCTATGATCCGGCGGCCAAAGAGCGAGCGGCTGAGGTGCTGCCGGAAGGCAAGCAACTGCGCTATGTGGAGGACGCGTACGAGGCGGCCAAGGATGCGGATGCACTCCTGGTGCTGACAGACTGGGCGGAGTTTGTTTCGCTTGATCTGGCGAAGGTTCACCAGACGCTGCGCTATCCGATTCTTGTTGACGGGCGGAACTTGTATGACCCGGCGACGATGGCCGGTCTGGGCTTCACCTACATCAGCGTGGGGCGGCCAACAGCTCATCCCACGCGTGAATCGGCCGGGGCGACGCTTCCGCAACGATAAACAGAGGAGAGGGACGCGGCAGCAGGATGGCTGCGTCCTGCACCTTCGATCGAGCTCTGGCTCGGACGAGCAGGACGAGGCTGATGGCTTCGTTCGAACATGGTGGCATCGCCGAGCTGAGCAGGATGCGAAGGCGGCCACGGGAGATCTGTTATGGCGCAAACCATTCTTGTGACGGGAGCCGCGGGCTTTCTGGGATCTCACCTCTGCGATGTGCTGCTGGCGGAGGGCAATACCGTGCTGGGCGTGGATGATTTATCTACTGGCAGCACCGCAAATGTGGATCATCTGAAGAGTGAGTCGCGCTTCAGCCTGGTGGAGAAAGACATCTGCCAACCGTTTGATCTGGGACCGGTGGAGTATGTGTTCAACCTCGCGAGTCCGGCGAGTCCGGTGGATTATGCGCGGCTGGGGATAGAGACTTTGCTGGTAGGGTCGGCGGGCACGATCAATACGCTTGAGATTGCGAAGAAGTACGGTGCGGGCTATCTGCATGCGTCGACGTCGGAGTGCTATGGCGACCCGGAGGTACACCCCCAGGTCGAGACGTATTGGGGCAACGTGAACCCGGTCGGGCCACGATCTGTGTATGACGAGGCGAAGCGGTTCAGCGAGGCAGCGACGATGGCCTACCACCGCTATCACGGAGTGAAGACACATCTGGTGCGGATCTTTAACACCTATGGACCGAGGCTGCAGGCGAACGACGGACGGGTGATCTCCAACCTGATGATGCAAGCGTTGCGGGGCGAGCCGCTCTCGATCTATGGCGATGGATCGCAGACGCGCAGCTTTTGCTATGTGTCGGACCTGATTGACGGGATTGTGCGGCTTTCGAAGTCGGACGAGGTGATGCCGGTCAATATCGGAAATCCGGAGGAGTGGACGATCCTCGAGTGCGCGGAGGAGGTGCGGGCGGTGACAGGGAGCAAGGATCCGATCACGTTCAAGCCGCTGCCTCAGGATGATCCGCTTCGACGCCGGCCAGACATCACGCGAGCAAAGACGCTGCTGGGATGGGAGCCAAAGATCCGGTTGCGCGAGGGTCTGGAACGATCGCTCGAGTACTTCCGATCGTGCCTGGCTGTCGCGAAGCCGGCGTAGGTACAGAAGAGAGAGGGGACGCCAGTGTCCCGCGTCCTCTCTCTATTCGGCTTCGACGATGTCGAGCGAGAAGCGCCGCTTGAGCTTCATACTCGCTGCACCGAGGATGGTGCGGAAGGATCGGGCTGTGCGACCCTGGCGGCCGATGACCTTGCCGATGTCACCTGGGCCGACCCGCAGCCGGAGGATAGTAGCTTCACCATCCGGGATGCTTTCCACACTGACGAGCTGTGGAGCATCGACCAACGACCGGGCGATTGCTTCAACCAACGTCTGCATGTCGATGGACTGTTCGACAGGACTATTCTGGGAAGCCGCAGCTTCGGTCATTCTCTCAACCTCCTGGGAATGACGCAGACCGCTCAATGCTCGTGCCGAATGTCCCGTTGAGGAGGATCTGACGACGAAAGCCGATGCGAACGGGCAGCGTTTGAGGCGATCGCAGCAAGTCTGCGAAACGCCTCTGTGCGACACCCGGAAGGGATGCCGCCCGAAGATGAGTCTACGTCGCAGCCTATCGGAAGCAGAGGGAAATACGATGAGGTAGCGGGATCTTTGGGAACCCGTATGGACTCCCCAGAATGCTAGAGCGGAGTTACTTAGGAGGCGACGGGAACTTCAACGGGGGCTGCAGCGAGAAGCTTGCCAACACGCTCGGAGAGCTGTGCGCCCTTGCTGGTCCAGTACTCGATGCGCTCGCGCTTGAGGTCGACACTGGCGGGATTGGTGCGGGGATTGTAGGTGCCGACTACTTCAAGGGCGCGGCCATTGCGGGCGCGATCCTTCTCAATGACAACGATGCGATAGTGGGGCTGCTTGCGGGCGCCGACGCGCGCCAGACGGATCATCAACACAGGTGATTGCCTTTCAAAACCAGGGTGAGGGCGGAGGTGCCCGAAGAGGCACGGAGATGGAGAACGTTTGTCCGTTCCGCGCAACACCTAAGTATCGCGGAAAGCGGAGGAAGATGCAACGCTGTCACGGTCCGGAGGGCTGTCCAATGAGGAGGTTACCTGAGGTCACCGATGGATGCGACCGGCTTCAGGATGGACGGCGACAGCGTCTTCCAAGGACAGCATGGAAGGGCGTTTGGCGGGGAAGAGGAAGGCCAGGATATCGCTGAAGCGGTCAGCCCAAGCGTCCTCATTGTGGAGGCCGCCGAGTATGCGCTGATAGGTGAGGTCGCGACCGGACTCCCAGCCGCGTTCGACGAGAATGCTGAAGAGCAGATCGGTATCGCGAAGATGATGAGAGCCTTCGGCGGTACCGATGTCGAGCCAGATGGAGAGAGCAGGGTCAGGCGCCGCGCGGCGGGCAAGGCGCAGGATGCTGCGACCGTTCCACCAGATCGAGGGCGAGATGACGGCGATTCGGCCGAAGAGGTCGCGATGCTCAAGCGCCAGGAAGAGCGAGATGAGGCCACCGAGAGAGGAGCCGCCGAGTGCGGTGTGGCGGGCGTCGGGAAGGGTGCGGAACTGCTGATCAATGAGGGGCTTGAGATCGTGGATGAGGAGCTGGCCGTAGAGCGGACCAAGACCGCCACCCAACTGCGGGTCGGCCTCAGGCGTGTACTCGGGCATGCGGCCGTCGCCGGCGTTCGCGATGCCAACGAGGATGAGGGGCTCGATGCACTCCTGTTCAGTGAGGCGATCGGCGGTGGTGTGGGCGCGCCAGGTTCGGCCGGGGAGATAGGAGGTTGTGCCATCGAATAGATTCTGGCCGTCGTGGAGGTAGAAGACCGGGAATCGGCGGTCCGGCTCAGCCAGGTAGGCTTCTGGGAGATAGATGGCGATGGTGCGATCGGAGGGGATGGAGCTGTGGCGCAGGGTGCGGAGCAGGTAGCGCGGGTTAGCGGCAAGCTCAGGGTTCGCGACCGCAGCAGGGATTAGATCCGGCAAGGAGGAGGGTGCGAGAGGAAGGGTAGGACCGGGAACTTCGTCAGGCTCGGAGAATGGCGAATTCATGGTGATTTGCACTTCCAGTGGCCGCGCCCCGATGCGCTAGGATGGCACCAGACTAGCAGAGGAGACAGCGGCTTGCGACGGGAGTACCACCGGTGGTTTTCAGGCGCGCTTGGCCGCGAGATGGAGATGCTGACGTTTGCCGCGGAGGGGGAACCGCGGGGCCTGCCGGTGCTGGTGTTTCCGACCTCCTGCGGCCGCTTCTATGAATTTGAAGAGCGCGGGATGGTTGGGGCGGCGGGACGGCAGATCGAGCAGGGGCGCGTGCAGCTGTTCTGTGTGGATTCGGTAGACGGCGAGAGTTGGTATAACGGCGACGTGCCGCCGCGATGGCGGATTGCGCGGCATATGCAGTTTGAACGCTATTTGTTAGACGAGGTGTTGCCGCTGATGCAGAGGCGCAGCGGTGGTGCACGGGCGGTGACGGCGGGGTGCAGCATGGGTGCATTCCATGCGGCGAATCTGGCGCTACGGCGTCCAGAGGAGATCCTCGGATTCCTGGCCATGAGCGGCATCTTCAACCCGCAACGCTTTCTAGACGGGTACTGGGACGAGGATGTGTACTTTCACTCTCCTGCGACCTTTATGGAGCAGCTGCAGGACGGGTGGTACCTCGATCGCTATCGTAGTGCGACCTATGTGCTGGCGGCGGGAGAGCATGATATCTGCAGGGGGGCCAACGAGGACATGGCAGGAGTGATGCGGGCGAAGGACGTCCCGGTGCGGCTGGACATCTGGGGCGACGGCGCGCTGCATGATTGGCCAGTCTGGCTGCGGATGGTGGAGCACTACTTATAGGTCGCAGGTCGAGAGAGGGAGAACGAGGGCGAATGAAGAAGATCGGGGTGTTATTTGGGGTGGAGAACACGTTTCCGGGGGCGTTAGTGGACCGGATTAACTCCATGAAGCTCCAGGATGTTCGAGCGGAGGCCGTGACGCTGGGTGCGGTGACGATGGCAGAGCCGTGCGGATATGCGGTGATAGTGGATCGCATCTCGCATGACATGCCCTTTTACAGAGCGTATCTGAAGAATGCGGTGCTGACGGGGACGGAGGTGATCAACAACCCGTTCTGGTGGTCGGCGGACGACAAGTTCTTCAACTATGCGCTGGCAAAGAGCCTGGGTATCGCGGTGCCGAAGACGGTCTTGCTGCCGCATAAGAACTACCCGCCGCAGATCAATACGGAGTCGCTACGAAACCTCGAGTACCCGTTAGATTGGGAGGCCGTATTTGCGTCTGTGGGCTTTCCGGCGTTTCTGAAGCCGCATGACGGTGGTGGATGGCGGGATGTGTTCCATGTGCACGACCGGGATGAGTTCTTCCGGTCCTACGACCAGACGCGCGACCTGTGCATGACACTGCAGGCCGCGGTGAACTTCGAGGAGTACTTCCGCTGCTATGTGGTGGGGCAGAGCGAGGTGCGGGTGATGCCGTACGATCCGCGACGACCGCACGATCAGCGCTACATCCAAGATCCGCCGGAGTATGACCCGGAGCTGCTGGCGCGGGTGGAGCGGGACGCGCTGACGCTGTGCCGTGCACTAGGGTACGACCTGAATACCGTTGAGTTTGCCGTAGAGGATGGCGTGCCGTACGCGATCGACTTCATGAATCCGGCGCCGGATGCTGATTTCTACTCGGTGGGACAGGACAACTTTCACTGGATCGTGGATGCAGTGGCGCGGCTGGCAGTAGAGAAGGCGCAGGCCGGTCCGAGAACGCGAGACGAGATTCGCTGCATGAGTTTGCTGAACGGCGCGCCCGGGGTCGCGAAACAGATCAGGGCGAGTGCGGCGAAGGGAAAGGCCGCAAGCAAGACGGCTGCTGCTGCGAAGACGGCTGCTCTGGCGAAGAAGCAGGTGGAGAAGCCGGCGGCGGCCAAGAAGCGTGAAGTTATTACGAAGGGCAAGAGTACTGAGCCCAAGTAGTCGATTGCGTGTGACTGAAGCGGTACAGGGAACAACGGTGCAGACAGCCGAGTGAGGAACGTGATGGAGCCTAGTTTCACCCTTGGGATCGAAGAGGAGTACCAGACGGTAGATCCGGAGACGCGGGATCTGCGATCGCATATTGCGACGGAGATGCTGGAGCAGGGAAAGCGACGGCTCGAAGAGCGGGTGAAGGCCGAGATGCACCAGTCGGTGATCGAGGTGGGGACGCGGGTATGCAGCAATATCAAGGAGGCCGCCGAGGACCTGTACGATCTGCGCCGTAACATGGTGCGTCTAGCGGAGGAGCATGGCCTGATGCTGGTGGCCGGGGCAACGCACCCCTTTGCCGACTGGCGGACGCAGGAGATTTATCCGGATCCGCGATACTTCCAGGTGGTAGAGGATCTGCAGCTGGTGGCGCGTTCGAACCTGATCTTCGGTCTGCACGTGCATGTGGGGATCGAGGACAAGGAAGCGGCGATCCGGATCATGAACTCACTGCGATATTTTCTTCCACACATTCTGGCGCTTTCGACCAACTCGCCGTTCTGGCAAGGGATGGAGACGGGGTATAAGAGCTATCGGGCGAAGGTGTTCGAGCATTTTCCGCGGACGAACCTTCCGGATGCGTTTGCCAGCTACTCGGAGTTCGAGAGCTACGTCGCTTTGCTGATCAAGACGGGCTGCATCGATAACGCGAAGAAGATCTGGTGGGACATCCGGCCGCATCCGTTCTTCAATACGATTGAGGTGCGGATCTGTGACATTCCGATGCGCGCGGAGGAGTCGATTGCGATTGCGGCACTGATCCAGGCGACGGCAGCGACGCTATGGCGGCTACACTCGTTGAACGTGGACTATCGCCAGTATTCGCGGGCATTGCTGATGGAGAACAAGTTTCGCGCGGTGCGCTATGGACTGGAGGGCAAGCTGATCGACTTCGGGAAGCAGGAAGAGGTGCCGCTGCGCGACCTGATCGGGGAGTATCTGGATTTCGTTGGCGATGAGATGCGGCGTTTAGGTAGTGAGACGGAGATCGGCTATGTGCGCCAGATGCTCGAGCAGGGGTCGGGCGCTGACCGGCAGCTGAAGGTCTTTCGGGAGACTGGAAGCTTGCGGGACGTGGTGGATTATATGGCCGCAGAGACACGGGTCGGGCTGTAGCTGCGCGGGACTCACATGGCTTGTGGGCGGATGGTTTCCGCATGGCAGCAGGAAGAGGAAGCAACGTGCAGCTGTGCATCAGAGTAACGAGACGATGCGGATAGGACGATGGACCCGAGGGCGGGAGAGGTGACAGTTTGACCGAGGCGATGAGCGAAGAGATGGTTGGGCAAAGAACGGATCTCAGGGAGGTGTTGTACCCTTTGGCGTTTGACGCAGGGGCGCGCAACGCGGTCGAGACATGTTTGCGGGTTCAGCCACACGAGCGGGTAACGCTGATCGCCGACCAAAGCTGCCGGGAGATCGCAGCGTCGCTGGCGAAGGCGCTGGATCGTGCGGGGTGCCGATGGAGCGGGTTTCTCCTCGAAGAACTGGCGTCGCGACCGTGCCTGGAAATGCCGGCTGCGGTCCTTGAGGACATGGAGAACGCCGACGTCAGCATCTTTGCTGTCACGGTACAGCCGAATGAGCTGCGTAGTCGCATGCAGATGACGGACGTGGTGAACCGGCGGAAGATGCGGCACGCGCATATGGTGAACATCACGCCGGAGATCATGGGAGAAGGCATGTGCGCGGACTTCGCGGCAGTCGACCGGCTGAGCCAGGCGGTACTCGATCGAGTGCGAAAGGCGACGTATGTACGAGCAACGACGTCCGCCGGGACGGATCTGCATGTGGAGCTCTCGCCGGAGTACCGATGGTTCAAGACTTCAGGCATTATCAGTCGTGAGAAGTGGGGAAACCTGCCGGGCGGTGAGTGCTTTACGGCGCCGGGTGAGGTGAACGGCGTGTTTGTGGTGGACGGGGTCGTTGGAGACTTCCTATGTGCGCGGTTTGGCATTCTGCGGGAGACGCCGCTGACGATTCACATTGAGAGGAACCGGATTACGCAGGTCAAGTCGGATAACAAAGCGCTTGAGCGGGAGTTCTGGGCGTATACGCATACGGACGCAAACTCGGATCGGGTCGGTGAGTTTGCCATTGGCACCAACATCGGAGTGAAGAAGGTTATCGGGAATATCTTGCAGGATGAGAAGTTTCCAGGCGTTCATATTGCGTTTGGGGATCCCTATGGAGCGCACACAGGAGCGCCCTGGAAGTCGTCAACGCACATTGACGTGGTCGGGCTGGGCTTCAACATCTGGCTAGGGGACGCGGGTGGGGAAGAGCTGATCATGAGAAACGGAACGTTTTTGATCGAAGGCTAGTTGTGCGGATGGAGGCAAGCCAGAGTGATCGAAGGTCTGCGGCGGGACTTCAATGCGCGGTACACGGACGAGGGGTATGCCCGCCTCTTGCAGGCGGTGGACGCCGCTGTTCGGACGCCAGTTGGATTTCGCGTTGCCGAGACCCCCGTATTTTTGCCGAAGGACCTGGTGAACCATATGGTGACAACCAGCCAGGAACTGACGCGCGAGCTGCTTTGTAACCCGGAGTATATGCGGGCGAGTACGGCTGCGATCCCGGAGCGATATTCCCTTGCAGAGCCGGACGGTGTGACGCCACCACATTTCATGACTGTAGACTTCGGCTTTGTTCGTGAGCCGGACGGAGGACTCGGGATCCGCCTGGTCGAGATGCAGGCCTTTCCGTCGGTGTTTGGCTTTCAAGATGTATTGGGAGCGGCATACCTTGACGCATACGGTCTGGATCGGAGTCTGGAGTGGCACTTAGGCGGGCTGGATCGAGCAGCATACTGGAAGCTGCTCGATCAGGTCATCGTGGCAGAGCATGATCCGGCGGAGGTGGTGCTGCTGGAGGTGACGCCGGAGCTGCAAAAGACGCGAGCAGACTTCCAGGTGTATCAGGATCGATTGAAGGTGCAGACCGTAGACATCACAAGCGTGCGCCAGAGAGGTCAGCAACTGGAGTATGAACGCGATGGGCGCTGGACGCCGATCCGGCGCATCTTCAATCGAGCGATTGCCGATGAGATGGAACGGGATGGGATCACGCCGGGGTTTGATCTGCGATCCGAGCTGCAGGTCGAATGGGCCGGCCATCCAAATTGGTACTTTCGTCTGAGTAAATTTTCCCTGCCATTTTTTCGGCATGCGGTGGTGCCGCGAGCAGCGTTTTTGATGGACTGGTTCAACGAGCCAGCCATTCTGCCGATAAAGCCAGACGAGATGCTTCTGAAGCCGCTGTTTTCTTTTGCGGGAAAGGGCATACAGTTTGCGCCGACGATTGAAGAATTGAAGTCCATCCCGAAGGAGCAGCGATCGGGATATCTGCTGCAGGAGCGTGTGCGATTCGAGCCGATCATTGCTACACCGCATGGACTGACTCAGGCCGAAGTTCGGATCATGTTTGTGTGGCCAGATGGAGGCGAGATGCAGCCGGTGATCACCATGGTGCGATTGGGTCGCGGGCTAATGATGGGCGTGGATCATAATCGAGACAAGGCGTGGGTCGGTGCATCTGCCGCGCTTCTGGTACACGAAGGTGCTTAGATGCGGCAAAAAACTACGTGTTGCTTTCTGAAAAGGTAAGATACACTCGGCTGAGCCTCTGGAAGGGCCTCTATGGACGTGTCAGAATCAGGATTACGGAGAAATGAGTTGATTCAGTGGAAGAAGGCGGCAGGAGAGAATCCTCTGCGCTCAGCAGTTCGATTTCCGGTCAAGCTGGCGATCCATCTTCGCGCCGATGAGGATGTCTTTGAGGCGGTCACAGAAGATATTTCAGCAAATGGATTGCTGTTTGTCGGCAATCGCCTGCCGCAGGTCGATCGCGTGATTGAGTTCATGATCGAGATGCCGTCTGAGATTATGGGATCGACAAACGACGTGGAGATTCACTGCCGCGGGCGTGTTGTGCGTCATGAGAAACAAGGCAATCGGGAACAGGCAGCGGCAGTTATCGACGAGTACTATTTGAAGGCTTAGACGGATGAATCCAACACCTATCAATGGGTTTGCGCAGAGTGCGGAACGGGAGCAGGATAACGGGTCAGGTGGCGGGATCCGTATTATTCTGGCCGATTCGCAGGCAATTTATCGTGTGGGCATGAAGAAGATCTTCGCGGTGGAAGACGATGTTCGCGTGGTGGCTCAGGTGGAGACGCTGGACAATCTTTATGCGGCTCTTGCCCGATACCCAACCGATGTCGTCCTGCTCGAAGGGCAATTGATTGCTGGCATGGCAGACGCGGTTCCGGAGTTGGTGCGACAGGCGCCGAATGCCAAGCTGATCGTTCAGATTACAGAGAATGATGAAGCCAACACGGTTGAGCTTTATCGACGCGGTGTCCGGGGGGTTGTGCCACGATCCATCTCGCCGGATCTGCTGATCAAATGTGTTCGCAAGATCGCTGACGGTGAGACGTGGATCGACAATCAGTCAATTAGCTGGGTGATTGAGGCCTACCGGGCACAGGCAACGGCATTAACAAATCCTAAGGTGCAACCAAAGCTCTCCAAGAAAGAACTCGCTATCATTAGCTGTATCACGCGTGGGATGCGAAACAAAGAGATCGCCTACCAAATTGGCACGACAGAGCAGGTCATCAAGAATTACCTGCGGAAGGTGTATGACAAACTCGGCGTTTCAGATCGGCTGGAACTTGCGCTCTATTGTCTGCACCATGAATTGCTGAAGAACTACAACGAGGTGCAGGACGGCGTTTCTGCGGGAAGTATGGACGGCTTCCAGGCGGCAGGTGCCAAAGCTTAGATCGTGCAGTGCAGAAGGGATGCGGTCTGCGCTCTGACGCAGGCCGTCTCTTTCAAGGCGGGACGCACAGGTGGCGGCTGAGAGGGAGTGGTGGAGGACCTTGATCGGAAAGCGCCGCGCGTGCCTCTGACGCCGATTCAGCGGAGTACGTTTACGGCCTGCTTTCTGGGCTGGTCGATGGATGCATTCGACTTCTTCCTGCTGACGTTGTGCCTGCGGTCCGTTGCGGCGGAGTTTCATGCGACGCTGCCGATGGTGGCGGAAGCAATCTTCTGGACATTGGCGATGCGGCCCGTGGGGGCCCTGCTATTTGGGTTGATGGCCGAACGTTATGGACGCCGACCGACGTTGATGATCAACGTCGTTTCTTTTTCCGTGTTCGAGCTTCTAAGTGCCTTTGCGCCGAGCCTTCCGTTGTTTCTGCTGTGCCGAGCTCTGTTTGGGATTGCGATGGGCGGCGAGTGGGGAGTTGGCGCGGCTCTTGCGCTCGAGGTGCTGCCAGCTGAACGGCGGGGTTTTTTCTCTGGTCTGCTGCAGGAAGGATATGTTGTCGGCAATCTGATGGCGGCAGCACTCTATGGATTGCTGTTTCCGCATTTGCATGGCACGGGAATGTGGACGCCATGGCGTGTGCTCTTCATGCTGGGAGCATTGCCGGCATTGCTGGCATTTTATCTACGGTTCAAGGTTGAAGAATCGCCAGCATGGCTTGCGTCACGCAAGACAAAATTGGAGGCACGCAATCGGCTGAGGTCTACGTCCATACCGGAAGTTGCGGGCCGTTCCCCACTATGGCGCTACTTGCCTTCGCTCATCTTTCTGGCGCTCTTGATGACAGCGTTTGCTTCTTTCAGCCACGGAACGCAGGACCTTTATCCGACGATGCTGGAACATGACTACGGTATGAAGCCGGGGATGGTAGGTTTGCTGACTGCGATCGGTAACTTCGGAGCGCTTGCGGGTGGGATTGTGTGTGGGACTCTGTCGGAACGATGGGGACGTCGGCGTACGATTGTGATGGCTTCTTTGCTGGCGATTCCCATGATTCCGTTCTGGTCGGGGTCGCATTCGATTGTTCTGCTAGCGGTCGGCGGCTTTCTGATGCAGTTCATGGTGCAGGGCGCATGGGGTGTGATTCCGGCGCATCTCAATGAACTCTCGCCTGGGCCGGTGCGCGCGACCTTTCCGGGATTCGCATACCAACTCGGCAATCTGCTGTCATCGAAGAACGGAGTGGTACAGGCTACGTTGGCAGCTGGGCTGTTTGGGGGACGCTTGAGCCCGGTTCTTTCGCGAACGGTCATTGTTGTCGCAATTTGTGTGGCAGTGCTGACGGCCTTCGGACGTGAGGCGAAGGGCGCGTCGCTGACTCAGACCGAAGCGACCTAGCGCTGGCCATAAATGACCAACGCTAGAAGCGTCTAGTTTATGGAAGGCAGCGTTACAAACGAGCGGCCGAGATACAGGCGAAAGCTAGTGCTATCCGGTGCCGCAATGATTTGTAACGGTCGCGGTCGCTTGAAGCTCGCATCGTTGGTGGTTGGCGCGCTTATTAGATCCTTGCCCGAGACGTCCGTAATGATAAGGGTATTGTTCGCCAGAAAGCCGGCGCCGTAAAAACCCGGAGTGAGCGTTTTATCTCCGAAGCGAAGCGTCTTCTCTGTATAGAGAAAGAACTGATACTTCTCGCGAACCCCGGTCGAATAGCCAGAACTATCAACCAGCGACGCAATGACAAGAGCTCCATCGGCGTAGCGGATGGCGCCGGAGTTACGACCCTGAACCGGTGCCTGCTGGCCCTTGTAGAGGACGGAAGAAGGAAGGAGTTTTTCGGTGAGAGTGGGGGAGAGCAGGCCAGTTGGCTGCTGCTCGTTGGCAGAGGTGCCGGGCGAAGGCGAGGAGGTCTGCGTGAGAGCCATGCCCGGTGAGGCGAGCAAAAGAGCGAGAACGAAAGAACGTTTAGTCATCACCGTGTCATAATACGTGGAACCAGCACCAGCATGATTTCTTGAGATAAGACTAGCGTAGTCTGCCGCGAAAGTGCCGGAGCACAGAGGAGAGATCCTTGCGTGGAACTCGGGCTGCTTGCTCGACGGGGACGAGGCGAATGCGCAGGTCCCGTTCCACTTGGGCAGCAATCTGTTCCAGCTTGCGGGCACGAAGTTTGGTAGCGTGTTCGATGAAGGTTCCTGGCGGAATGATAAAGGCGTTTGCCATGTCTGCACCATAGCTGTGTCGAACGGAAAGGAACACTCCCCTAAAAGTATGTGTCTGTGCGACCTCTGTGGTTTTGCGGAAGGCTTAGTAGAAATCATGTGAGTGCACATTCATGGTCTGCATGTGTAAGGGCTCGATGCTGGTGGCACGTACGTGGATGACGCCATCCTGATTCTGCAGTTTGCCCGTGACGTGCAGGAATTTGGAGCGCGTGATGGTGACGCGGTCAGAATCATAGAGCTCCGGATGAACGATGATGTTCGCGATACCAGACTCGTCTTCCATGGAAAGAAAGATAAACCCCATGGCGGTACCGGGCCGCTGGCGCGCAATGACACAACCGGCTACAACGATTTGTACTCCATTGGTTACAAATGCGAGATCTTTGGCGGCCAGAACGCCTTTTCGACGAAGCTCTGCACGACGGTAGAAGAGGGGATGATGATCGACGGTAAGGCCGGTACCTGCATAGTCGGCCACGAGTCTGTCTTCGATAGACATTTTGAAAAGAGGCGTGGCGGCAGGTGCATGTGAGGCGGCATGCAGGAGTGGACCTGCGGGGCGACCAATCTGCTCTACCTGCCAGAGAGCGTCGCGACGGTGCGAGACACCGTCAATCCAGTTGAGGGCGCCGATGCTTGCGAGTTCGCGGAGCTCCTTGCGGTTGAGTGATGGGACGCGCAAAGCTAGATCCTCAGCGGAACAGAAAGGACCTTTGTTCAAGCGCTCGCGGGTGATGGCGTTGGCTGCCTGAGTGCGCAGACCTTTGACGAAGCGCATGCCAAGACGCACAGCGAGGGAGCCATCTGGCTGATGCTCGATTGTGCATTGTGTTTCGGAACACTGCACATCGATCGCGCGCATACGAAGCTTGTGCCGTTGTGCATCCTTGACCAGAACAGCCGGCATGTAGAAGCCCATGGGCTGATTGTTCAGCATGGCGCAGGTAAACGCGGCGAGGTACTTGACCTTGAAATAGGCGGAGGCGTAAGCGAGCAGGGCAAAGCTGGCGGCATGCGACTCGGGGAAACCGTAGAGCGCAAAAGACTGGATGCTCTGGACGATCATGTCCTGAGTTTCAGCAGCGATGTTGTTGCCGGTCATACCGTCGCGCAGCTTGACGACGAGCTGCTCCATACGCTGTTTGGTGCGGCGCATGCCGACGGCTTTCCGAAGCTCTTCGGCTTCTGTGCCGGAGAAGTTGGCGACGATCATGGCCATGCGAAGTAGCTGCTCCTGAAAGAGCGGAATACCGAGTGTGCGTTTGAGGACAGGTTCCAGGGATTCGGTGGGATATGTAACCTTTTCCAGTCCTTGTCTACGTCGCATATATGGATTCATCATTTTGCCGACGATGGGACCGGGACGAATGATGGCCACCTGCACGACGAGGTCGTAGAATGTTGTAGGGCCATTACGGGGTAGCGATGCCATCTGGGCGCGACTCTCCACCTGAAACATGCCGACGGTGTCGGCTTTGCGCAGGACGGCGTACGTATCGGGATCATCTTTAGGTAACTGGGCGAGATCGACGGTTTCGCCATAGTGTTGCGGGATCAGTTCGATGCAGTCTTTTAGAACGGCCATCATGCCGAGACCGAGCAGATCAACCTTGACGATGCCGAGCTCGGAGCAGTCGTCTTTGTCCCATTGCACAACGGCGCGTCCGGGCATGGAGGCGCGCTCGATTGGCACGACGTGATTAAGTGCACCCTGACAAATGACCATGCCGCCAGAATGCTGGCCGAGATGCCGCGGCAGATCCTGCAGACGCAGGCAGAGATCGAGGTAGCGGGCGATGCGTGGATGTGCGACATCGAAGCCGGCGTGACCGAATTGATGCGTAAGAGTGTCCGTGGCGCCCTTCCACTCCCATTGACCGACGAGGCTGGAGAGACGGCTTTGTGCCTCTTCATCAAAGCCTAATGCTTTGCCTACTTCGCGCGCCGCCGACTTGCCACGATAGGTGATGACGTTAGCAGTCATAGCGGCGCCGAGCTCACCATAGCGCTGGTACACGTACTGGATGGCTTGTTCGCGCTTGTCACCTGAGGGAAGATCGAGGTCGATGTCGGGCCACTCGTTACGATTCTCATTGAGAAAGCGCTCAAACAGCAGGTTCATAGCGATTGGGTCAATGGCGGTGATCTCAAGCGCGTAGCAGACGACGGAGTTTGCAGCGCTGCCGCGCCCTTGGACGAGGATGTCGTTGGCTTTGCAGTAGTTGATGATGTCCCAGACGATGAGAAAGTACCCTTCAAAGCCAAAGCTCTGGATGAGGGCGAGTTCGCGATCTGCCTGTGTGCGTGCGCGCTGCATGAGATCAGGATCATTTTTGGGGCTGTAGCGTCTTGCAATGCCCTCGGCAACCCGTTTGCGTAGATAACTATCCATGGAATCGCTGTCCGGCACGGGATAGCGGGGAAACTCGTAGCCGAGATCGTCCAGTTTGAAGTCAAGTCGCTGCGAGAGCAGGTGCGTGTTGGCAATGGCTTCAGGAAGATCCTGGAAGAGCTTTGCCATGGAACGAGCACTCTTCAGGCTGCGTTGCGAATTGCGCGAGAGTAGACGGCCGGCATGATCGAGATCCATTCCGTTACGAATGCAGGTGAAGATGTCGAGGATTTCGCGTTCTACGGGTGTTGCATAGCGGACACCGTTGGTTGCAAGAAGGGGTAAGCCAAGCGATGTAGCTAAAGCGATGGCGCACTGGTTACGTGCTTCCTGATCGCGCTGCGAATGGCGCTGCAGTTCGACATAGATGTTGGAACGGCCAAAGATGCGGATTAATCGTTCGAGGAGTTCGCGTGCGGCTGGCTCGCCTCCGTGTGTAAGAGCGCTGGCAAGCGGGCCTTCTTCACCGCCGGTAAGGCAGATGATGCCGCTGGAGAACTCTTCCAGGTCGGTGATGGTTGCAGCGCCCTCGCATTTGATTGGTTCACGCATTTTGAAGCGGGTGATGAGCTGGCAGAGGTTCTGGTAGCCCGTTCGCGAGGTGCAGAGCAGCGGCAGACGCGAAGGCTCGGGGGCTTGCTGATGGGGCAGCCAGGAAGGCGGGAGAAGACGCGAGGGAAGGTTAGAGACAGCGATCTCCGCACCGATATGGGCCTGCAGACCATTGCGCACGGCATGGCTGTGAAGGCGCGGCGCGCCGTAAAGACCGTTGCGGTCCAGAAGAGCGATAGCCGGCATATCAAGCTCGACAGCGCGTTCGATAAGAGCTTCAGGTTGCGAGGCGCCTTCAAGAAAACTGAAGGCGCTGGCAGCATGAAGCTCAACATAGGCTGGCTCAGCCATGGCGCGCTCGGCAGGACAGCCTGATTCCGCGAGACAAACTAGTCATAAATGGCCTCGAGCCACCAGGAGTGGTCAACACGATTGCGCAGGATGACGCCCAGCAGAAGCGTGTTACCTGATTGAGCGGCGAAGTCCCAGCGTTCGACGGCCCAGCAAAGGCCGGTCCACCACTCGCCACTGAAGCGCCAGGGGCCGTAAAGGCGTTGTACTTCATAGCGCGCTCGCTCATGCCAGAAGGCGAAGATCGCGTCGCCCTGCAGTTCGACTCGGATGGAGGCGCAAGGCCGCAGACGGCGTAATGCAGGGGCTTGCTGAAGGCAGGAGAGAGGAGGTTTTGAGGATGAACGTATAGCGAACTTTTGCATGTGAAAGGCATCATGCTGGTGCGTGTCTCTAAGGACGGCCTGGCCGACACGGTCTTCTCCCACAATGGCGGCCAGACGGGCCAACGTCACCTCGAGCAGCATGGGCTCGGGAAGCTGAGGCGAGTAGAGACCGAGCTGCACCTTGCTACTGGAGCCTGAGTCTGCCGTGAGCCGCAGAGCCAGAACACCGGCACCAGGAGGATGGGCCTCGAGATCGAGATGAAGTAGCTTCAGGAAGATGGCACGATCGATGGAAGGGAGCGCCGGTCGAAGTGTTCGTGTATGGGGCGAGGCACCATCGAGGGTGCAGACGACCGTTACCGAGGCCAGCGCCAAAGCATGCGTTGTGGCACGCGAGATAAGCTGCGTGAGCATGGAGTTCATAAGGAAGAGCAAAGAGTCAAGAGCCTCAACTGGACTATCAAACTCGATGAACTCTTCGAGCGTGAAGGGCGCCAGGATGGGCTGGAACTGGTGGGAGGCTTCTCCACGTGCGAGCTGCCGCAGGCGCTGACCCTGCTGACCGAAGCGAGCGATGAGTTCCACTTCAGGAAGCCGTGCGAGCTCTCCGAGTGTCCTAATGCCCCATTGCATAAACGTTGTGGCATGATCCTCGCTGAGGTTCAGCACACGGAGCGGAAGCGCCGAAAGTACAGCAGCCTCAGTCCCGGCGGGGGTATGAGCAAGGGCAGTATGACCGGAGCGGGCGAGACACAAGGCGGCGTGTACATTGACGCTTGAGGTTAATCGAGGGATGAAGCCGAGATCGAGAAGGTGTGTCCGTATTCTGCGCATGGCGGCAGCGATTGTGCCATGTAACCGATCTGTGCCTTGCAGGTCGAGCACATAGATGCACTCGGTCGAGCCGCGAAACTCTTCGATGGCCGGACAAAAAGCGGCGAGGCAGGAGAGCAGCGCCGCCTTTGCAGCAAGCTCCTCCGCCGCCGAACGCGGGAGAAGATGCACGGGAAAGGCTTCGACCTCCGCGCGCGAGAGGCCGGTTTCTATACCGAGGTGGAGGGCGGCCTGGTTGAGGCTGCAGACCTGTTCAAAGGGCCGATCGCCTTCAAGAACGGCGATGGCACCTTCGCGAAGCTCAGGACGAAGACGCACGAGCGTTTGCGCCGGAAAATTGGGGATGAAGACACACACAAAGCGCGCCATCTATTGGTCTCTTGTCCACGAAGTTGGTATGGACCAGTTGGCTGAGGTTGCACGGGCGGGCGGCTTACGCATGCTGATGACGTTGCTGGTCGGAGGCGTAAAGCGCTGCCGCACGCGATCCATGGTGAAGGAAATACGGGTCAACACGGAACCTGCGTCTGGAAGAGAGAGGCTGGTACGAAGAACCACCTCGGCGCTGCTCTGCGCGCAGGGATGTTGTGACAGCAGAAGAAAAGCTGTTCGTGTACGCTCTGCAGCGGCGCGAAAGCGAAACCAGGTAGCAAGCGGAATGCGTGTCGCGAACTGAGGATCAACTTCGCCGAGATCAAGGATCAGAGCTCCAAAGCCGCCGGCCTGCATAATTAAATCGGTTGCGCGTAGAGCCTGATCCAATCGGGACCAAGGCTTTCTTGGCTTCTGAAATGGGCTGAGTGTTGAAGGCTTTACAGAACTGATTGCCGATGTCACAGGCCGCCGTACCGCGTCCGGATGAGTCTGAAGATTGGATCCACGACGTGCAGGAAGGCGATCAAAGGCTACCTGCTCGACACGCTCATGACTTAATTTGCGATTGGGAGCACCGGGCGTTCCAACCTGACGACGACGCGGCAACGGCAGTGCCTTGCGGGAGAGCAGGTTGTCGACTGCCTGCGAGAGACCGCGAACTTCGCTACGCGGATGAGGACTACCGCCGGATTGCAGCGGCTGCGGAGACCCTGGATGCGTACTGGTCGCAGCAGGTACAAACGGGGGTGTGGACTGTTGACAGTGATTAGCAAGGGAGTCGCCACACCGGATCCAAAGCAGACGATCAAGATCAACACCGTTCGCAGCGGCTGATTCGGGATCAAAGCTGTCAGAAACATCCACCCAGGCACAGACGTGACCAGCTTGCATGACTTGCGCGACAAAGGTGGAGGCACAGGTGAGCCGGCCGCTGGATGGGCTGCCAACGATCTCAGTGATGGCGCCGATCGGAAGACCGCCCTCCAACAATGCATCGAGCTCCGGGACGCCGCTAGGGACAGTCGGCAACTCCACTTTTGCCTGCGGTGAGAAGGCGGAGGGGATGCGCCGTTCGAGGGAGCTTTCGAGAGCAGAGCGAAGTTGAGCGGCGCGCGACATTCGCCTTATGTTCGCCTAAAGGTATTTACGATGCAATGCCTATTTGCTCTGATTTGTGCTTCTTTGAACGAGATTTTTGGCGAGGGTGCTTCGATTTTGGAGCAGCAAACGTACCTTAAAGGTTAACAAACGTGCTAGTTAGCAACAAAGCGGCTAACGGGATTCATTGTGGATAAAGTAGAGCTCTCGCCCAAACCGGCGGTTGAAGGAGAGATCCTTCCTATGCATCGTTTGTACTTGTTTTGACTTTTGTGGCTCTACCTGCTCAGAACCAACCCTCTGAGCCCTGCCGTACCAAGTGCTTCGCGCTCGACTGAAGCACGGTGGATGATCTGGTTTCCGCGAATGACGCTTGACGAGAAGGTCTCGCAGTTTTCAACACAGCTCCGTGATCCCACGGCCGGGAGTGCTTAGGATTTGGTGAGCGAAGGGCTGCATGATGCCAGGGGAAATCACATGATGGCGGCAGGCCAGCACAGTGTTTCACTTGGAGGGCTCAGCCAAATAAGGAAAGACACAGATAGCAGAGTTTGCGTTTGAAGGCAGGCAGGAGCTTCCGCGATAGATTTATGCCTCTCTCACGAATGTGCAAAGGCTTGAAGAGACGCTCAGTAAGCCATGGACTCTCGAGAGTGGAACGATTGGATTATTGTTTCTGTATGCACGCTCTCGTTTTAGAAGAAGCAAGTAGCCTCAGCCTTCGAGATGTTCCGATGCCATCGTTTGGATCCCGTGACGTTCTCATCCAGGTTATGGCTTGCGGGATCTGTGGCAGTGATGTCCACGGCTATGACGGTAGTACGGGGCGCAGAATTCCGCCGCTGATCATGGGCCATGAGGCCTCTGGCGTCATCTCTGCGGTCGGTTCCGAGGTGCGCGCTTTTCGTGTTGGAGATCGAGTCACGTTTGACTCGACCGTGTCGTGCGGATCGTGTCGGTTCTGCGTGAAAGGCGAGGTCAATCTGTGTGACTATCGACAGGTTCTGGGCGTCTCGTGTGGCGAGTATCGGCGAAACGGCGCGTTTGCCGACTATGTGGCCGTTCCGGATCATGTTGTGTATTCGTTGCCAGATTCCTTCGCCTTTGAGAAGGCTGCTTTGATCGAAGCCGTGTCAATCGCGGTGCACGCGGCGAAGCTTACGCGTATTGAGCCTGGTAGTACAGCCGTGGTGGTGGGCGCGGGTATGATCGGGCTGCTGGTAATTCAGGCCTTCCGGCACTATGGCTGCACGACTGTACTTGCAGTTGATCTGGACGAGAGCAAACTTACGCTGGCAAGCAATCTTGGCGCGGACCAAACGTTTTTGGCGACAGATCCGGAGTTAGAGACGAGACTGCTGGCCGCGACTCAAGGGCGAGGGGCCGACATCGCGGTAGAGGTGGTAGGGGCGCAGAAGACGGTCGAGTTGGCGATAGCGGCCGTACGTCGTGGTGGAACGGTCACGCTGATCGGGAACTTAGCGCCGAAGGTTGAGATTCCTTTGCAGCAGGTGGTCACGCGCCAGCTTCGGCTGCTCGGATCCTGTGCCTCTGCGGGCGAGTATCGCGAGTGCATCTCGCTGATGGAGAGCGGTGCTATCAACGTAGATCCACTTATCTCGGTCGTTGCTCCGCTGCGTGAAGGTGCCGGCTGGTTCGAGCGACTCCATGCACGGGAACCCGGGTTGATGAAGGTAATTCTGACGCCCTGAACGAGGATGCTTGATGGCCGATCAGCAATTTGATTTGAACGGAAAGGTGGCAGTTGTGACGGGCGCGAGCCGTGGACTCGGTCAGTATCTAGGCCGTGCTCTGGCACGCGCAGGAGCTGACCTCGTCATAACGAGTCGCCGTGTGACAGACCTTAGACCCTTCCGGGATGAGATAGAAGCTATGGGCCGCCGGGTGGTGGCGCTTGAACTCGACGTGCGGGACGAAAGCAGCATTCTTGCCATGGGGAGAGACGCGCTAAGCGCGTTCGAAACGGTCGACATTTTGGTGAACAACGCTGGATGCAATGTTCGCAAACCTGCCGTCGATGTGACCTGGGATGACTGGAATCTGGTGCTCGATACGAATCTACGCGGCTCTTTTTTTGTGGCAAAGGTTTTCGCGCCACATATGATCGCGCGTAAGTACGGCCGCGTTATAAATATAGGTTCGGTGACCAGCGTCTTCGGCTATGCCGGGATCGGAGCTTACTGCGCGAGCCGCGGCGGAATTAAACAGCTCACCATGAGCCTAGCGGACGAGTGGGGCTCCCATGGGATCACGGTGAACTGTTTAGCGCCGGGATGGTTCAAGACCAAGCAGAACGCAGTCTTATACGAGAACGAGAAGTGGGTGGAGTACCTTGAGGATCGCATTCCGCTGAGACGTCCGGGGCAGCCGAACGACCTGAACGGGGCAATCGTGTTTCTTGCCTCGGACGCGAGTGCCTACGTCACAGGACAGACACTTCTAGTCGACGGTGGCATCACGACCGGGGCGACACGAGCAACTGTTTGATAGCTGGCTTACGCTTGTGTCTCGCCTGCCTTCACGTTTCTGGCAGTTTCCGGTGATTTTCTAAAAAGAGAGTGGTGGGCAGTGAGGGACTCGAACCCCCGACATCCTGCTTGTAAGGCAGGCGCTCTAACCAACTGAGCTAACCGCCCGATCCCGGTGGTTGTGGCTAGTGTAGACATCGCTGGCAGGTTGAGCAAGCTGGAGCGAGGCGCTAGTTACAGAAGAGGTGCAATGCGAGACGGGTCTAGACAATCGGTGTTGCTCGAACGCAGTCGTACTCAGGTCGCTGATGTGCCAAGCAGCCGGCCGATGATCAGCAAGACCGGTGCGGGGCCGCAGTGTGCTGACCGAAGAGTGCTCAAGGTCGCATGATGGATACGTTGGTCCGGTGCAGAGATGCGTGAGATCGCGATAACGGGCGTTTGTGTATCGATGCCAGCGGCTATCAAGTCACGTGCGAGAGATTCCAGATCGGGACCCGGCATGTAGAGCACCAGCGTCGCATCGTGCGGAAGTGATCCTTGCCAGACTGGCTGAAGATCAGGGTCGAGCTCAGCTTTGTCTGCTGCATAGTGTGCTGTTGCAAGAATCAGTTTAGACGCCTTCGTGCGATCCGTAAGCGGGGTCTGCAGGGTAGCCGCAGCAGCAAAGGCAGCGGTGATGCCGGGCACGATTTCAAGAGGAACTCTGGCGGCTTGTAGTGCCCGAAGCTCTTCGCCAGCGCGGCCGAAGACGAGCGGATCGCCTGACTTCAATCGAACGACTGACTGGCCGGCGCGTGCGGCTGCGATGATGAGAGCATTGATCTCGCCCTGCGTTACGCGTGGCCTGCCACAGCGCTTTCCGACGGGTGTAATGAGGGCCGATTCGTTCGCAATGGCGAGCACCTCTTCCGAAATCAGGCCGTCGGGAAAGATGTGGCTAGCGGTGCTCAGCAGTTGATGCGCTCGAACCGTAAGCAGCGACGGATCGCCCGGGCCGGCACCGACCAGATAGACATGACCGGGCTGTGCAGGCTCCGTCACGTCTCAGATTCCGCTGCGGGTTTCGGGTTGGTGCGGGCATGATGCCGTGCAAGGGTTCGTGAAGGGCAAGCATCGTACGCACACACGTCGCGGCTAGCTAGTTGGTGCAGCACCTGTTTCCGTTCTTCGTTGAGTGGTTCTAATTGCAGCACTTCACGTCGCAGATTCCCCAATTCGGTTAACCAGTCTCCGGTGTCAAGCGGAAGGAGCGCGTTGATCTCTTTGCGCAGCCTTTGTGCCAGTGCCGGAGACTGACCAGCCGTAGAGATAGCAATCAACAGATCGCCACGGCGCACGACGGAAGGGAAGTAGAAGTCACAAAACGGCGGATCGTCCACGGCATTAACCAGAACACCCGCGGCCTCCGCTTCTGCGAAGACGGCCCGATTGACTGCGGCGTCGTCAGTTGCTGCCACGGCAAGAAACGCACCGGCGATGTCTCCGTGCTGGTAGGGCCGTTCTTCTAGATGAATCTCGCCACTCTCCGCGAGTTCGCAAATCCGGGCGTTTGCCTGAGAGGCTATGACCTTCACGTGCGCTTGTGCTGCGAGCAGCGATTCAATCTTGCTTTCGGCAAGGCTGCCGGCTCCGACTACGACGGTAGGACGAGCCGTTAATTTTAGAAATAAGGGAAATAGACTCATGGCTTATCTCAAGCGTCCGGCGCCGGATGCCCGTTCGGAGGCGCATCTCGCTCGACAGGAGGTGGCAGGTTTTCAGGAGTGGTTCCTGACAAGTGTGCCCGAAGCTCCTCATCCGCAGTTCGACCGAAGTAGCTGCGCAGATCCTCGCCAATCGTTCGAGAGCTGAGATAGCTACGCAACAGGCGCTCAATAGCTGCTGGTACCTCATCGGCAGGAGCACGATACCCTAGCGGTCTTGCTGCGCGCGCGTTTCGTCCGACAGCGCCGCCAACACAGAAGAAATAGGCATCTACGCTTACGCCGTCCTTCTTAATCTTCTTGCCTTCGAGACCGATGTCGGCGATCCAATGCTGACCACATGAGTTCGTGCAGCCAGTTACATGCAGCTTGATCTGTTGGTCAAAGCCGGGTAGCCGCTCTTCCATTTCACTCACCAGCCATTTCGCAAAGCCTTTGGTCTCCGTGATGGCCAGCTTGCAAAATTCTGTCCCAGTGCAGGCGATGGCACCGCGCCAGAATGGCGTGACATTAACTTGAATATCAATCAGCTTGAGCTCTGCGATAAGAGTCGCAACGTTTTCATTTGGAACATTAACGATCAGGAGGTTCTGCATGATCGTAGTTCGCAGCTCACCTGAGCCAAACTGCTCGGAGAGCTCCGCGAGTCGTAACAACTGGTCGCCTGAGAGCCGCCCACGCAAGACGGATGCACCGACGGCAGAAACGCCCGATTGTCGTTGGGGAGTAACACCAATATGATCGCGATAGACATCGTCTGGAATTACTTCTGCGGAGACGTCAAATGGAAGCGACGCGAGCGAGTAGCCCAGTTTCTCTTCAAGAGCAACCAGAAAGCTCTCGGCTGTCCAGCCATGCCGCATGAAGAGATACTTAATGCGAGCGCGTGT
The DNA here is from genome assembly GCA_964235665.1 of uncultured Acidobacteriaceae bacterium. Taxonomy (GTDB): domain Bacteria; phylum Acidobacteriota; class Terriglobia; order Terriglobales; family Acidobacteriaceae; genus Edaphobacter. The sequence continues at coordinate 256,805 of CAXSAY010000002.1, read as the reverse complement.
GCGATTTTCCCGAAGCTCGCTCTGCTCTTTGAAGATGCGGCATGTTGCTTCGCATACGGCGTATGCCTGGTCTTCCCGGATGAAGGCCGGGATACGCACTGCGATGTGCGGTTCCGTGGAGAGGCCACCACCAACTCGAAGTGCGTAGCCAACTTCCTGCTTGCCGCTCTCGTCGGTTCGGTGCACCGCGGTTAAGGAGAGGTCGTTGATCTCCGGATAGGAGCACCATAGCGGGCAGCCTGTAACGCAGATCTTGAACTTGCGAGGAAGGTTGTAAAACTCAGGATTGGCTGTGAGTTTGGAAGCGATCTCCTGAGCCAGGGGGCTGCCATCGTGAATTTCATGGCCATCGAGACCGGCCAGAGGACACCCTGTTACATTTCGGACGACATCGCCGCATGCACCTTTGGGTGAGAGGCCGACAGCGGTTAATGCATCGACAACTTCAACGAGCGACGCGATGGTCAGCCAGTGCAGTTGAATGTTTTGGCGGGTAGTGATGTCGGCGAGATTGCGCGCGTGCTTCTGCGTGAGATCCGCGATGACACGCAGCTGTGCACTCGTCAGGATTCCATTTGGCAAGGCAATGCGCATCATGAAGTACTCAGTCGCTTTGCCTTCGCCACCAACACCGCCTGTCACCCCCACGCCATCGCCCTGCGTGTAGACGCCCCACCATTTGAAGTACAGACCTGCCCACTCAGGAAGCACGGACTCGCGCCCTTGCTTTGCGAAGGCACGCACCTCATCCCACGCGTCCCATGGATTTTTCTCAAGCTTCAGGCGTTCAGATTTCTGAGCCTTGGTTTCCTTCGCGGGAACGGTAGCCGGGGCAGGCGTGATGACATCGGGCATAAAGTCCAGTTCCTCTGTTGCGAAATGAAAAGCCCATGAGATTGTCATGGGTGCGAAAAGCTCTGTTGGTGGATGACCAGAGTCGGGGGAGTCAGCCACAGGACAGCATGCTCACGCGATCCGTACGACAAGTAGGAACGATGAGAGGCGGGGAGACCATGTGTTAACGCTACGTATCGCGTGATGGCACGTCAAGACGCCATGTTTGTCTGACGCAGCATCGCTAGAGCTTGTATGCCTTGCGGACGAGATCGTTCGTAAGAGCGTGTAGAACTTCATACGCCTCATGCTCGTCCAATCGATGCTCAGCGACCAATCGCGCCAGAAAGGTGGCGTCGATGCGACGGGCGACGTCATGTCGGGCCGGTATGGACAAGAATGCGCGGGTGTCGTCGTTGAAGCCGACTGTGTTGTAGAAGCCGGCGGTTTCCGTGACCTGCTGGCGAAAGCGCATCATGCCTTCGGGTGAGTCATGGAACCACCATGCCGGTCCGAGGAGTACTGCTGGGTAATGTCCTGCGAGGGGAGCGAGCTCCCGGGAGTAGGTCGTTTCATCGAGCGTGAAGAGGATCAGAGTAAGTCGTTTGTCGTTGCCGAACTTTGCAAGGAGCGGCTGCAGCGACCGCACGTACTCGGTCGATGATGGGATATCGGCGCCTTTGTCGCGTCCGAATCGAGCATAGAGCGCAGCATTGTGGTTGCGTACGGAGCCGGGATGCAGCTGCATTATCAGGCCATCCTCGACGCTCATACCGGCCATCTCGGTTAGCATCTGTGCCTGGAAGAGTGTTGCGTCGGCTTGGCTGAAGGTACCTGCAACGATGCGGCCATACAAGTCCTCAGCCTCGCGGAGTGAAAGATCGGCTGTTTGGGCTGTCAGATGTCCGTGGTCTGTCGCAGTCGCGCCGTTTTCCTTGAAGAAGGCTCGGCGAACGCGCAGGGCATTCAGGTAGCCGGTCCAGCTTGCGACATCTTCGCCTGTGAGCTCGCCGAGACGATCAAGGTTCTTACGAAATCCGGCAAACTCAACATCAATGACAGAGTCTGGACGGAAGGTTGGAAGGACCCGGCCGTGCCAGCCTGAGCTCCGAATCGCACGATGGTGCTCAAGGGTGTCAAGGGGGGAGTCGGTCGTGCTCAGCACGGCAAGGCGGAAGGCGTCATAGAGCGCGCGGGGACGGAAAGCCGGCTCCTGGAGGCGTACGGCGATGTGCTCATAGATTGCATCTGCATTTCCGCCACAAAGCCTTTCGTGCACTCCGAAGATCTGCGACAGAGAGGTATCCAGCCAAAGGCGCGTTGGCGTTCCGCGGAAGAGGAAATAATGCTCCGCAAAGATGCGCCACACCTCGCGTGGGTCTGCTGCTGCGGTTTGTCCCTGAGCGTCTGGTATGCCGAGCGCCTCAAGCGAGGTGCCCTGGGAGTACAGCATGCGAAAGATGTAGTGGTCCGGCTGAATCAGTAGCTCGGTAGGATTGGGAAACGGTTTGTTCTCCGCAAACCAGGCGGCGCTTGTGTGCCCGTGTGGCGACAGCAGCGGAAGCTCCTGAACTGCCTCAAAGAGGCGCTTTGCTATGGCTCGTGTCTTAGAGTCCGCAGGGAAGAGCCGGTCGGAGTGTATGAGGGAGGGAATGAGGTCAGCCGGCTGGGTCATAGGCGCGATTCAGACTAGCAAAGATCAGGAGTTTTGGTCAGGTTGGTGACAGTGGCCGTGGGAAGGGGCAAACGAAGGGGCGCCCAGAGGCGCCCCTTCGTTTCTGGCTTCTTCTAGCTTTACGGGATGTAATACCGCATACCGGTGAAGAACATGTTGTTGATGGCGGTACGTCCACCAAAGGTCGCAGTTGCCGGAAAGGTTCCGCTCACAACGCCATCCCAGGAATTCTTCGTTAGATAGCTGTAGACGCCCTGGTATTGCAGGCGGCCAAACTTCGGACTGGTGACGATGCGGTAGGTAAAACCGATCGTTCCTTCGATGATGTCCCGTGTTACTGCAGCGCAGTTTGCGGGTGGTGTGTCCGAACCGGTTGTTCCGCTTGCTGTGACAGCGACCTCGGTATTGCAGCCAGTCAGGTTCAAGTTGATGGGCGCGTAGCCAACCAGAGCCCCCGCTGCATTTTGATAGGTCGTCCGCTGTGCATATTCCGCACCAGCGTAGCCATAAAGGTCCAGCTTTTTCGCCGGATGTGTCTCCAGCGAGAACAGACCATGGTAGTTCCGGATCGGAGCCAGCGTTCCGTCAGGGTGAACAGTCACATCAGCAAGCTGCGCCGATCCGTAACGACCTGTGCCGCTTCCGCCCATGACGCTGCCGGCGATATCAACGTATTTGCTGATGGTGACGCGAGCGTTTCCGATAACACCGCCTGCGAGCTTAGTGTCATTCACGCCCGTGTTGCTGAAGGTCAAGCCGGCGCCGGTCGTCGGATTGGTGGTCAGGATCGGGTAGTAACGGTCTCGGTAGAAGCGTGCGATTCCACCCAGTTCGAAGTGGCTGTGCGGTGTGTCAAAGGCGAGCTTCGCGATGACGTCAGGCGAGATATTGTTGGTTGGCGTTCCGTTGAAGGCGTTGTAGAGACCGCCGTTCTGCGCGGGCGCTCCATAGAAGAAATTTGTCGGCGCATTTGCGGCGGCAAAGTTTGTGAGTTGTGACTCCTCGACGGCGGCGGCCACGGTGAGACCGTTCGGCGAACCCGAAGCGCCGAACTTTTGGGAGATGCGCAGTCCTGGTTGACGCGCCCAATTAAAGCCGACCATGTACTGCGGGTCGATGGTGTTCGGAAGTTTTTCCGTGCGATTGTCTGTGGCGTGACCGGTCTCAGTAACCAGCGACCACATCTGACCGCCGGTAACAGTAAGGCCGGACTGTGTTGCAGCCTGACCCCAGATCTGCCGCTGACGGAAGGTAAAGCTGTTGGACTGATTCTCGTTCGAGCTGGTTCCCGCCGAAAGGAAGTCACCCTCGAAATAGCCCGAGAGCTTGTATGCGCCCGCGTTGCCGGTCAGCAAGGCTCCGAGACGGCTCTGTCGACCAGAAAGGTTGAACTCTGACACGTGCGCTTCGTTCGCGCCGTTGTAGGGCGTTGTATTGAACGGCGTATTGATGTCGGAGTTGATCGACCGCGTCCGGACCACACCTTCGAGCGCAAAGAAGCCGACCGGCATAATGGTGACGCCTTTGTAGTGAATCGTTGTTGGCGATTCGATCTTCTCGTTGAGATCCCGCGTCGTTGTCACCAGCGTGTTGGCCAAGCCCGTGTTCGCGAGCTTCAAGTCGCCGAGATCGCTGTTGAGTGTTTCGATTCTTGTCTGGTTGGCCTGAATGGTTTGAGCCAGAGTTTGCGCCTGCTGATTGGCTTGCACAGCCGTCGCGTTCGCAGTGGAAGCATCGGCTGTCGCATCCGCGATCCGTTTATCCTTGTCAGCCAGCTGCTGCCGTAGGGTGTCAAGCTGTGCCTGCTGGTTTACCATCAGTTCCCGCAACTCCCGCAGCTCACGCGCGGTGGCGCTTTCGACAGGAGCCTTTCGCGTTGTTGGCCGCCGCGTTGTGGATCTCTTCTTTGCCTTGGTGGCGGAGCGATCGGTCGTTACTACCGTGGTTTTCGTCGTGGTTGGCGACGTTTTCTGGGTAGTAGTCGTTGTGCTCAGCTGCGCCGGAACCGAAATGGCTGACATCACCATTATGGCCGCCATGGTCGCCTGAAGTTGCTTCGTCATGGAACCTCTCAAAGTAGTTCGTAGGCACCTCGAGACAAAGGTGACCCCAATCTGGGGTTGTACTTCGCCACGCTGTCCTTTCTTTCCATGGTCCCAGACTTATGTGAATGGTGGAACAATTCCCAGCGCTTACGTCTGTAGATGGTAACGATCGGTAGGCCAACACTTAACGACCAAGATGCGACTGCGATAGCCAGAGAAAAGTGCAGTGCGGTAGGGTAAGGCTATGACTTCTTTCTGGTTAAGCGTGCTTAGGAGAGCCGTACTTGGCCTTCTCACTGCAGGCGCCTACGCCCAGACGCTGAAGCTGATTCCGTTGCCGCGCGAGATACACGCTGCTGCAGATCGCTCCGTGCTTGCGGGTATTCGCGTCGTTTGCACAGGCTGCGCAAGCGACGATCAATTTACTGCCGACGACCTGATGCAGACGCTCGCACAACGTAGCGTCTCGGCAGGCGCTGGCCCGGGAGCCCTTATCATTGAGCTTGTTCATAGCAGCGGAGCCGGCCTGCCTGCCGGCTTCACGGAGGAGATGCGCGCCGAAGGATATCGGATCGAGCCTTCTGCAGCTGGTCTGCGTGTGCTTGGTGCTACCGCGGAAGGTCTCTTCTACGGCGCACAAACAGTCAAGCAGCTGCTTGCTATCACTAACGGCCGTGCAACGCTACATGTGGCCAGCATTCGCGATTGGCCAGCGATGCATTATCGTGGCCTGGATGACGATCTTTCCCGCGGTCCGGTTCCAACGCTCGACTTTCAAAAGAAGATGATTCGCACACTCGCTGAGTACAAAATCAACCTGTATTCGCCCTACTTTGAGCAAACCATGCAGTACACCGCTCATCCTCTGCCAGGTTTCCCAAATGGCAGCATGAGCGCCGCAGATGCCCGCACGCTTGTTGCGTTCGCTCGTCAGTATCACGTCACGTTAATTCCCGAGCAGGAAGCCTTCGGGCACCTTCACCACACCCTTGTGTGGGAGCAGTATCGGGATCTCGCCGAAACGCCGCACGGTGCCGTTCTCGCTCCCGGTCAGCCCGGATCACTCACGCTTATCAAACAGTGGTTTAGCGAACTTGCCGCCATCTATCCTGGCCCCTTCCTGCACATCGGCTCTGATGAAACGGTTGATCTCGGACTTGGACAGACGAAGGCGGATGTGGATGCGCGCGGTCTGGGTGCTCCCTACCTGGAGTTTATGCAGCGCATTGTGACCACGCTGGAGCCGCTGCATCGCAAGCTGCTCTTTTGGGGTGATATCGCCCTCAACTCGCCGGACCTTGTGAAAGCCATGCCACAGAGCTTCAAAGACGCGACTGTCGCGGTCTCCTGGGAGTACAACCCCCATCCGGAAGGCTTCGACAAGTACATCGCTCCCTTCTCGCGAAACGGCTATGAAACCTGGGTTGCGTCCGGCGTCAATAATTGGTCTCGGGTTTACCCCAACTACACAATGGGTTTGGCCAACATTCAGGGGTTCGTGCGAGACGGCCAGCGTCTTGGTGCCGATGGTCTACTGAATACCATCTGGAACGACGACGGCGAAGGCCTGTTCAATCAGGATTGGTACGGGATTTTATTCGGAGCCGCTGCTGGCTGGCAAAAGGGTGAGAGCTCTATCCCGCAGTTTCAGCAGAGCTACGGCCAGGTTTTTCATGGAGACAGCACTGGCAAGCTCAATCAGGCACAGCTCGAGATGATGGCTGCTCACACGCTGCTGCGGGACCAGGCCAAGACCGGCGACGGCTCTGACGGTCTTTTCTGGATTGATCCGTGGTCGCGCGATGGCGTCACCTATGCCGATAAGATTCGCCCGTTCACCCACGACGTGCGCCTGCACGCTGAACGCGCCCTTGCGTTGATCGCTGAAGCCCGTGCCGCCGCTCCTGCACCCGTTGCCACGTTTACGACATCACCTGGCTCCGCTCCGGTCTACAACCCGGCCAATGCCTATCCTTCGGCTCCGACCTCTTTGCGTGAGACTGACGCGATTGACGCGCTCGAACTGGGTGCCCGGCGCTTGGACTTCATAGGCCTGAAATTTCAACTCGCCGATGAGATGCGACTCAGCTATGCCAACGCGCTCACTGCACAAACCAGCACCGACAAGAAAGTGCGCGCCAGCGTCAGTCACGAGCTAGGCGAGATCAACAACGCCGCAAATGGACGGATCGAGGATCTGCGTGACGGTTATTCCATGCTGCGCGATCTGTACGAGCAGGCATGGCTTCAATCCAACCGCCCTTATGCGCTTCGCCCTGTGCTCGAACATTACGACTACACCATCGGACTTTGGCTTGCCCGCTCGGATAAATTCAAGGCCGCACAGCGTCAATGGAGCGATGCGAAGACCTTGCCGCTAGCCTCCGACCTTGGTATCCCACCCGCGCCCGCGGTTGCACCATGATGCAGACCCTTACAGCTCGACGTCTAATTACCGGTATCGGATCGATTGAGCATCCCGTGCTACAGATTGACGATCGCGGCCGTATCGCCGCGATCGAAAGTGATCCATCTATTCGTAGCGAAGACACGCTTTGTCCTGGTTTCTTTGATGTTCACACTCATGGTGGTGCGGGTCATGACGTGATGGATTCCGATCCCGTCGCGCTGCCCGCGATTCAACGCTTTCTTGCCATGCACGGCGTTACCGCTTACCTGCCGACGACGGTAACAGCGCCGCTTGATGACACCGTAAAAGCGCTTGAACGGCTCGCTGACGCCATCGAGACAGCAGTCTCATCTGAAAGCCAAGAGGGTTATCCGCAGGCCCAACCTCTCGGAATCCATCTGGAGGGTCCCTTCGTCTCGCATGTTAAACGTGGCGTTCACCCTCCTGCGCATATCCTCCCTCCCAGCATCGCCATCTTCGATCGTTTTTGGCGCGCCTCTCGCGGTCACATTCGCGTTCTTACGATTGCGCCCGAGGAACCTGGAGCTCTCGATCTGATCGAGTACGCCACCGCCCTCGGCGTTCGCATCTCCATCGGGCATAGCAACGCTCTCGCGACGGAGGCTCGTGCCGCGATCAATGCCGGCGCTGTGAGCGTGACCCACACGTTCAATGCGATGCGTGCGCTCGATCATCGCGAGCCGGGTATTCTTGGCGTTGTTCTCGATGACGAGACACTCTTCGCTGAGCTTATCTGCGATGGGGTTCATGTCGCCCCGGAGATCGTGCGCCTCTGGCTAAAGACGAAAGGACCGGACCATGGCATCCTCATCACGGACAGCATGGCTGCTGCAGGCATGCCTGAAGGCGAATACACGCTAGGCGGTATGCCCGTCACTGTCACCGGCGGTGTCTGCCTTGCGGACGGTGTCCTGGCGGGCTCCGTTCTAACCCTTGATCAGGCCGTTTGCAATCTTCAAACAATGACCGGCGCAAATCTCGCCACTGCAGTTGGCCTGGCGTCCACAAACCCTGCCCGGATGACCGGCTTTGCAAATGTCGGCGAAGTACGCCTAAGCGCCTTTGCCAACCTGAACCGGTTCGATCGCGATGGTAGTCTGCTTCAAACCTATGTTCGCGGCACGCCCGTTCCTCTTTCCAGGAAGTGAGAGAGCTGGGTTCGTGACATTCGAAGGCGCATGAGGTATCAGTGTCCGTTTCGCTCTCCGCCGTCCTGAGTCTCGTTTCCAACGGTCTCGCGCCTAGTCGATCGAGCGTGGTCTTGCGCCCGCGGCTTTCGATGATCGATCTTGCAATCGTTGCCGTTTACCTTATTGGCATCACTTTGTTCGGACTCTACTTCAGAAAGAAATCTACAAACGCCGAAGCTCGTTCGCTACGCAGCTATTTCCTTGCAGATCAAATGATTCCGTGGTGGGCCATTGCTCTATCGATCGTCTCTGCCGAGACGAGTACCTTGACCATCATCAGCGTTCCCGGGGTAGCCTTTGCCGGCGACATGGGCTTTCTTCAGATCGTCTTCGGCTATATGGTCGGTCGCATCGTTGTCGCCCTACTCTTCCTTCCGCGCTACGTTGAAGGCCGTATGCTGACCGCCTACCAATTGATAGACCGACGCTTCGGCCATACTCTGCACAAAATCACCTCGACCCTTTTTCTGTTTACTCGCGCTGCTGCTGAAGGAGTGCGGGTCTTCGCAATCTCGATCGTTGTCGGGATCGCAATTGGCATCGGAGACATCGTTTCTATCGCCGTCATCAGCGCGCTTACATTGCTCTATACCTTTGAGGGTGGGATGGCGGCCGTTGTTTGGACGGACGTCGTACAGATGGGCATCTACATAGCCGGAACCGCGATCGCCATCGCGACACTCGGGTCCCATGTGAGCGGCGGTTGGGCTACGATCCATCACGTCGGCGCAGCAGCAGGGAAGTTCCACGTTTTGCACTTCGCGTTCAATCTCACGGAGAGCTACACCTTCTGGGCCGGTCTAATCGGCGGTACCTTTCTCACGATGGCCTCGCACGGAACCGATCAACTCATGGTGCAGCGCATGCTTGCGGCGCGAAACCTTCGTGAGAGCCGTCTCGCCCTGCTCAGCTCCGGTGTTGTCGTTTTCCTGCAGTTCACCTTCTTCCTGCTCATCGGCATCGGCCTCTTCGTCTTCTACGCGCAACATCCACAGATCTTTTCGAGTGCAGACCGAATCTTTCCCACGTTTATCGTCCAGCAGATGCCTCGCGGCGTCGCTGGCCTTCTAATTGCCGCTATTCTTGCGGCGGCGATGTCGAATCTGTCAGCCGCGCTGAATTCTCTGTCTTCAACGACGGTGGTGGATCTCTGGATGAGCTGGCGACCTGATGCCGACGACACCGAACGAGAGCGCATCGCGCGGGGCTCGACGTTCTTCTGGTCGCTTGTCCTCTTCGCCATTGCGATCTACGCCGTGCACTCCGGCGGCAAGGGCCATGTTGTCGAGATCGGGCTGTCGATCGCATCAGTCGCGTATGGAGCTCTGCTCGGTGTATTTCTTCTCGGAACCCTCAACCCTCGCGCCACTCAGACCGGAGCTATTTGCGGCATGATCCTCGGCTTTGTCACGAATGTCATACTCTGGCAGCGTTCCGGAGTGCTCACGCTCGGTTTCAACGCACTAGGCTACATCACCGTTCCGCACATTGCCTTTACCTGGTACGTTCTTATCGGATCCGTCATTACCTTTGCCGTAGGGAGCTTCGCCAGCCTGGCGTTCAGCAAAGAGATTGAGACACGCAGTGCGGTAGCGGCTCTCCTTGGTGTCACCCTCCTGAGTACAGCCATCATGCCGATACGATCGTCCGCACAGACCCCGGCTTCTCGGAGCGCGATCATTCCGAACTTTTCCGGGATCGACCGTCTGATGGCTGACGCCCTAACTGCTAAGAAGCTGCCCGGAGCCGTCCTTCAGGTCGGCCATGGTGGCACCATTGTCTATCAGAAGGCTTATGGCAACCGGTCCGAAGAGCCTGCAGTCGAGCTGATGACAGTAGATACCCTCTTCGATATGGCCTCACTGACCAAGTGTCTCGTGACTGCGACGGCTATCATGCAGCTCTATGAGCAGGGCAAGCTTCAGCTCGATGATCCCCTCGCCAAGTACCTCCCCGACTTCGCCACGGCAGCTGACACAGCCGGCAAGCCGGATCCGCGCCGGCTTCAGGTCACTGTTCGCATGCTCCTTACCCACACCTCGGGCGAGGCGCCGGATGTAGACCTTAAGGATTCATGGGGCCTCGTACAGCCCGACAAAGCCGCAGGAATTCATCGCGCTCTTATGACGCCGCTGCAGTCCGCTCCTGGCAGTAACTTTCGGTATTCAGACATCAACTTCATTCTGCTTGGCGACCTCGTCGAGACCCTCTCCGGGCAAGCATTAGAGGAGTACGCCGCACAGCGTATCTTTCGTCCACTCGGCATGACGAACACGGCCTTCCATCCGTATAAGAAGACCTGTGGCCCCGCCGTCAAGACGGGCGCGAACGTTGAACCGGGACCATTACCACGCGACAATATTCGTATGGCCTGTGCTCCAGATACATGGAGCCCGCTCGCGGTCGATCCACGTACCGCACCTACGACGCACGATAGCGAAGGTACTGCCGCCACCAACCCGAACTTCGACCGCATGCTGCGGGGAACCGTTCACGATCCCACCACCCGCCGCATGGGTGGCGTTGCTGGACAGGCTGGCGTCTTCTCGACCGCACACGATATCGGCCTTTACGCTCAGGCTCTGCTTGACGGCCTGGCTGGCCGCCCTAGCAGCTTTCCGCTCACACAGTCCAGCCTCGAACTCATGACCAGTCCTGAGCAGCCGGGTCATAGCTCTGCCGATCTAACCCAGAGCCCTCCCGGCACTCTCGTTACCTATCCCAGCCGTAAAGGCCACGAGGTTCGCGGCTTCGGCTGGGACATTGACACGGCCTACTCACGTCCTCGTGGCGTTGTGTTTCCCATTGGCAGCTTTGGCCACACTGGCTATACCGGTACAACGCTCTGGATGGATCCAGGTTCTGACACCTACGTCATCCTGCTCGCAAATGCCGTTCATCCTCGCGACCAGCGCGGACCGATCTCCGGCCTTCGCGGAGACATTGCTACGGCCGCGGCTCGCGCCCTCGATCTTTACCCCGAACGCGCCACCGCCATGGCCGCTCCAGTGCCGGTCCACACCGCAGCAGTACAGACCGGCATTGATGTTCTCGAGACCACCAACTTTGCCGCTCTCCGAGAAGCTGCTGCCCGCCACGGAGGCCATCTCCGTCTCGGTCTTCTTACGAATCAGACTGGTGTCGATCATGCTGGCCGTCGTAGCATCGATCTCCTCTCGATCGATGCTGCCCACACTGTTCCTGGCGTTCAGCTCGTCCGCCTGTTCTCGCCCGAACACGGCATCGCCGGCGCAAAAGACTCGACCGATATCGCCAACTCAACGGACGCTTCTACGAATCTCCCGATACGATCCCTCTACGGTCCCCACGATGCTGATCGCCGTCCTCACGCTGCCGATCTCAACGACCTCGATGCCATAGTGGTCGACCTTCAGGATGCCGGTTGCCGTTTCTACACTTACGAAACAGTCCTTGGCTATTTTCTGGACGCTCTTGGGAAATCGCCCTCGAATCACCGCACCGAGCTGATTGTCCTTGATCGCCCTGCCCTCACCAATGGTCTCGCAATCAATGGGCCCGTCTCCGACCCCGGCCAGGAAAGCTATACGAACTACATGTCCCTGGCCGCGGGCCATGGCATGACGCTCGGTGAACTGGCACGCTTCTTCAATGGTGAAAGGCAACTTGCGGTCCCGCTTAGCGTGATTCCTGTTACTGGCTGGCATCGTGCTGCTTTCTTCGACGAGACCGGAATCCCCTGGGTCAACCCGAGCCCAAATCTCCGCACGGAGGACGCGGCTCTCCTCTACCCCGGCTTCGGCTTCCTCGAACTTACAAACCTCTCCGTAGGGCGCGGTTCCGCAACTCCCTTCGAAGTCTTCGGGGCGGGAACGGTGGCCGTACAAGCGGGCTCCCCGTCCCAGCCTGTCTGGTTCCGGGCCGCTGCCGTCGCACAATACCTGAACGCTCGAAGGTTGCCCGGCATGCATTTTGAAGTAACCACGACCACCATTGTGGACGACGCCAACCATTACCCCTTTCACGGCCAGTCGATCGAAGCTGTACGGCCCGTGATCAGTGATCGCTCCAGCTTTGAGACTTCCCGCATGGGTATCGAGATCCTAGCCGCCCTGCACCATTTGTACCCACAGCAGTTTGCACTGAACAAGGCAGCTCGCCTCGTCACGAACGCCGAAACGATGGCGGCACTAGAGCGCGGTGACGATCCCCTTACAATCTTTGCCGCTTGGAAGCCACGTCTAGATGAGTTCCGTGCCCGCCGTTCTCTCTACTTGCTGTATCCGTAGTCTCACTTCCTTGGAGAAGTGTTTACCTGTCTACTGTCGTGACAAAATTCATCGCCTTCTCACATTCATTCCAGCGAAGATAAAGGCTGCATCTCGTTCGGAAGGATCCTCCCCATGCCCCGCACAAACTTTCACCTACAGCTCAACGCTCTAAAGGACAAGCTGCTCGCAATGGCCGCACTCGCGCAGCAGGCTCTTGAGTTTTCACTAGAGGCTTACCTCACCGGCGATATGGGCCTTTGCGCCCACGTCCGTGAGATCGAGATGGCCATTAACGCTGCGGAGCGCAGCGTCGATGAGATGGCATACGACCTTCTCGCGAAGGAGCAGCCCATGGCCATCGACCTTCGTTTTATTCTTTCCGTCATCAAAATTAATGGCGATCTCGAACGCATCGGCGATCAGGCGACCAACATCGCGGACCGCGCTGAGAGCATGCGCGATCTTCCCCAGATTTCTCTTCCTATCGATATCCCAGATATGGGCGATAAGGTGCGCGTCATGATCCGTCGAGCTATCCAGGCTTTGCTCGAAGCTGACGCAAAGCTTGCTGAATCCGTTCTTTCTCTTGATGATGAGGTCGATGACATGAACAAGCACGTGCATCGCGAGCTGGTCGAAGTGATGCAGCAGCATTCCGTCGTCAGCCACCAGGCGCTGAATGCCATCATCATCTCGCGTAATCTCGAGCGTTCGGCCGACCATGCCACCAATATCGCCGAGGACGTTATCTTCTGGGTACGCGGCTCAGATGTTCGACATCAGTTCTCATTGGCCGAGGCTGAATAAGCACCGTTTCTGGCACGTATAGCCTGAGATCGCGCCACCACTTTGCCCGTACTTCGCTATGCCGCGTATGCTGACTCTCATAGAGTGCTCGTCACTTGGGCAGCATGGAGGCGCTACAGTCGTTGAGCACAACTCTCGAACTTCCTCGCTTCTCAATCGGTGTGGGCGATCGATTTGCTCATCAGGCCAAGGCGCAGCTAGAGGCATGCGTGCTTGCGCTCGCGCAGGGCGTCGAAGTCGTTCCTGTCTGGAACAAATCTAACCGCGAGCACACCATTATCGGCAGCCAGCCATTTGAGACGCGCCTTGCAGCCGCAGCGGCCGTTCGGGCACTCAACTGGCAGCGACCATATTTTCTAGACGCCGATCACGTCAATCTGAGGACAGTTGGGCGCTTCCTTGAGCCCTGCGACTTCTTCACGATGGATGTTGCCGACCTGATCGGCCAGGCCGCTCCGCCTGCAACGGTCGACGCTTTCCTTGACCGTCATCCTGAGCTTATTGGTGAGGTCCGCATCCCTACGGTTGAAGAACCGTTCCGAACCGACCGGGCACAGGTCCGCCGCGTCGCTGATACCTTCCTCGCTGCAATTCAGCAGGCAGGACTGATCTATCGTTCAATCGCTACGCGAAAGGGTGTCGGGCGTTTCATCGCCGAGATCTCCATGGACGAGACCGATCGTCCGCAGACGCCCATCGAGCTGCTCATTATTCTCGCGGCTGTGGCAGATGAGCAGATTCCAATTCAAACAATTGCTCCGAAATTTACCGGTCGTTTCAACAAGGGTGTCGATTACGTCGGCGATGTCCAGCAGTTTGGCCGTGAACTTGAGGAACACTTAGCAGCCATCGCATTTGGCGTTGTCACGTACGGTCTACCAGGCAATCTCAAGCTGAGTGTCCACTCAGGATCTGATAAGTTCTCGATCTATCCAGTCCTTCATCAAGCGATTCAGCACGTCGGAGCTGGTCTACATCTCAAGACTGCGGGCACGACATGGCTAGAGGAATTGATTGGCCTTGCGGAGGCAGGCAGCGACGGTTTGGCGCTCGCTAGGGAGGTATACAGCGAGGCGTTCGCTCATGCTGATGAACTCACGCAGCCGTATGCGACTGTTATCGATATCGATCCCGCCGAGCTGCCGCGGCCGGAACTTGTCAATGCCTGGTCAAGTGATCAGTACACGCGCGCATTACGGCACAGTTCGACAGATTCGGCCTACAATCCGAGCTTCCGCCAACTCCTGCATGTAGGCTTCAAGGTCGCAGCAAAGATGGGCGATCGTTACTCTCAGGGGCTCGACGCCCACCAAGCCATTATCGCGAAGAATGTCACAGCGAACCTCTTTGAACGTCACATAAGGCCGGTATTTCTTGGACAATAAAACGCAAACTCTGCATGCAGCACCACCCATCTCCATCTTCGTCATCATGGGAGTCACTGGCTCAGGCAAGACCACGATTGGCAAGCTGCTGGCCGAGCGATCCGGCATCGTCTTTGCCGATGCTGACGACTACCACTCGGAGCAGAACAAGGAGAAGATGGCGGCAGGGCATCCGCTGGACGACGCGGATCGGCAACCCTGGTTGGTGACCTTGAATGGTCTACTGCTGCACTGGCACGAATCAGGACAGGGAGGCGTGCTGGCCTGCTCTGCTTTGAAAGTGAGCTATCGAACCACGCTCACGACTGAGATGCCCTCAGGAACCGTTCGTTTTATCCTGCTTGAGGTGCCGAAGGATCTCCTTCTGGAACGGCTCAAAGCGCGGCATCATGAGTTCATGAACCCCGATCTTTTGGACAGCCAAATTGCCACTCTGGAAGCACCTTCAGATGCAGACACGTTGAAAGTCAAGAACGATCGTGATCCGGATGCTGTGGTGGTCGAAATTCTGGCACGTACGGCAGAGCAGGCTGCGCGCTCGACGAAGGAAGGCGGCTAAGACTGTGGGGCACCCGCCTTTTGATCTAAGTGGAAAAACCGCTGTTGTCATTGGCGGGACCTCTGGCATCGGTCTCGCGATGGCGCTGGGTCTGGCCGAAGCCGGTGCAGACGTTGTCGCGAGCGCACGCCGGCAGGATCAGGTCGATGCCGCCGCAGATGAGATTGAGAAGCTTGGCCGAAGAAGTCTGCGGTTGGTCAGCGACGTCATGGATCGCTCCTCACTGGTGCAGCTTCTCGCGGGAACAGTAGGGATCTTCGGCAATGTGGACATCCTGATCAACTGCGCTGGCAAGATCAAGCGAGCGCCTACCGTCGACTTTCCCGAAGAGCTCTGGAACGACATCATGAGCACAAACGTGACTGGTACCTTGCGCGCTTGCCAGATCTTCGGACGCCATATGCTGGATCGCGGGTCGGGCCGCATCATCAACATCGCCTCCCTCAACACCTTCGTTTCGCTCAGAGAGGTGACTGCTTACGCAGCCAGCAAGGCTGCCGTGGGCGCTCTTACAAAGAGCTTGGCCGTGGAGTGGAGTTCACAGGGTGTGACCGTGAATGCTATCGCACCAGGTGTCTTCCGGACCGCGCTGAATGCGGATCTCCTGGATCACAGCGAGCGGGGAAAAGAGCTTCGCTTACGAACGCCGATGAACCGATTCGGTCAAACACATGAACTAGCTGGAGCCGCGGTCTACTTGGCAAGCGACGCGGCATCATTTGTCACGGGAGAGATTCTAGTTGTAGATGGCGGGTTTCTGGCGAGTGGTGTCAACCAGTAATAAGGGCGCTAGATCTCCCTTTTGCCGCAGATCGGGCGATTAGAACCGCGGAGTATGCTGCACCGAAGCCGTTGTCAATATTTACGACGGAGACGTTTGGGGAGCATGAGTTAAGCATGCCTAAAAGGGCGCTAACCCCA
The DNA here is from genome assembly GCA_964235665.1 of uncultured Acidobacteriaceae bacterium. Classification (GTDB taxonomy): domain Bacteria; phylum Acidobacteriota; class Terriglobia; order Terriglobales; family Acidobacteriaceae; genus Edaphobacter. The sequence goes on along the minus strand of CAXSAY010000002.1, from coordinate 240,708 downwards.
GCGAAAGAGGCTCCGTACCCCACCGAAGTGGGTACTGCGAGTACCGGAACGGAGACCAGACCGCCTACGACGGACGGCAACGCTCCTTCCATTCCGGCGCAAACTACTACTGCGTCGGCTTCGATGAGCTGGTCGCGAACTCCGAGTAGGCGCGGAAGTCCTGCCACACCAATGTCATAGAGTCGGATCACGAAACATCCGAAGAGTTCCGCAGTGGTTGACGCCTCTTCAGCTACACGGAGATCGCTGGTTCCCGCGCAAAGTATGGCGACCCGCCCCAAGTCCCCTGAACGAGGGCTCTGCCGCAGGCTTACCGTGTGTGCTGTTGCGTTGTAAGTCGCTGTAGGTGTAAGGGTTTGAACGGCTTGCGCGGTCTCCTCCGAAGCTCTTGTGGCGAGGACGTCCTGGCCGGAGGCGGCCATTCTGGCGAAGATGCGGGCCGTTTGATCCGGCTGTTTGCCCTCGGCGTAGATGACCTCCGGGAGGCCGACACGCAGGCTGCGATGATGGTCGATGCGGGCATCCCCGATGTCTTCAAAGGGAAGATCGGCGAGCCTATCTGCTGCATTTATTGAGCTTAGCTCCCCGCGTTCGACGGAGGACAGGAGATCGAGTAAGGCGTTCTTACGCATAGTGAGCAGGGGTGATGGCGGAGGCGGGAAGAAGCGAGTTCATGGAGCCGGACCGATAGCCTTGAAGGTCCAAGGTAACGAAGGTAAATCCTATTGCTTTCAGTGAGTTGGAGAGTTCATCGAACAGGGTGAGATCGAGGATGCGGCCCATGTCTTCGCGGGCTACCTCAAGGCGCGCTATGGTGTCGTGGTGACGCACGCGGACCTGGCTAAAACCCATCGAATGAAGCAGATCCTCAGCCTGCTCTACCTGCGCGAGGCGATCGGCGGTGACGGGCAGGCCAGGGGCGAGGCGCGACGACAGGCAGGCACTTGCCGGTTTGTCGTGCACCGTAAGTCCAGCGTTTGCCGCCAGTTGCCGAATCTCTGGTTTTGAGAGCTGGGCCGTGACAAGAGGCGCGATGACATGGTGATTAGCGGCAGCAGTCTGCCCTGGACGATGTTCACCGCGGTCATCGGTGTTCATTCCAAAAGCGATAGCGTCAAAGTGCAGCTCTTGGCGGAGGTGCTCCATGCGGGTAAACAGTTCGTCCTTGCAGTGGAAGCAGCGGTGGGCGTCATTTTGCTGATAGTTGGGGTCGGAAAGCTCGTTTGTATGCAAAATTCGGAGGGGGATACGCAGGGTTTCGCAGAGGTTAAGGGCACTTTTAAGCTCTTTTCGCGGGAGTGATGCGGAGTCCGCGATGACGGCGAGCATGCAGTCGCCGAGGATGCGGTGAGCGGCAAAGGCAAGGAACGCTGAGTCAGTCCCACCGGAGTACGCCACCATCAACGAGCCGCACTGCCGCAGAGTGCTGTCGAGCAGAGCGGATTTTGCGCCAAGATCCATCGCTTTATTGTACGAGCTTTCTGTCAGATGCTTGCGAGGTCACCAAGCTCTCTGCGCGCACGGTGTTCGGCGTCGAGCGGCAAACGCCAGCAAGCGTCGTCGAACAGGTACCTTATAGATCGCGGCACCGACGTCAGGTGAGAGTCTGACGCCCTTTGCACGGTTCAACTCCTTAGAAACGTCAGAACTCGACGGCGATGGCTTGCGGTGTGGCGTGTGCCTGGACCTCCATTAAGACAGTTCCGGCTTCCGCCTTTGCGGGAGCGAGTGGCTTGCCATCTATGGTGATCTTCTTTGCTGGCCGCGGCAGTAGAAGGCGGATGGCGGTGAGGTCATGCTCATCGCGGGCCCCGATGCTGGTGACCGTAAAGCGCAAGGTGCCAGAGGTGGCCTGTTCGTCAACAACCTTCGCGCTGGCCGCCAGGACGCGGGCCTCGGTCGGAGGAAAGAAGGAAGGATCAAGCAGGAACCGGCGCTCTCCCTCGGCGACCTGCGGGTTGATGACGAGGGGCAGGTGTGCGTTGAAGAGATCGATGTAGCGACCGCGGATCGGCGTTGGTGCGGGCGCGGTATGAGGCGGAGCGAGGGCATTGCTGCCCGCGGCAGGAGTGCGATCGAGAGAGGCGACGGCGCTGCCGGCGACGCGTGTGACGGGATGCTCTGGTGTGCCTTCGGGCTTGTCAAAGCCGGCGGCGACAACGAAGGGACCTCGGCGAAGAATGAAGGCGCTGCTTTCAGTCCAGGGCAGATGAATCTGCGCTGCGGCATCTTTGACGGCACTGAGAACTACGGCGGGCCCAGTGGGACTAGCGGCCACGCTTGACGGTGAGACTTTTCGAAAGAGAACGACACCCTTGCCGACGCGGTGCGTGCCCTCACCTTGAGGATCGATACCGAGCGAGCCGAAGAGCAGCTCACGTGGTGTCGTAGAGAGTTTTCCGTTGTCGTTCCACCAATCCTGGGCGTGATTGTAAGGATCGCCGTCATTGTCGACCACGACCAGCGCGCCGCCGGCCTTGACCCAGGTGGCGAGGGCGTCGTGGAACTTCGGCGATGGCGGCTTCTGGCCTTCGTAGGTGAGAAGAAGGAGCTTGTACTGCTTGAGGAAGTCTGCTGCTCCCTCGCCGCGGTAGGTGCTTTCGATCTGCACGGGTTCCACAGGGATGCCGCGCATGAGGAGCGGCAGAGCGAGACCGTAGACGTTGCCAAGGTCGGCGTCTGATGGCAGCGGCCTGGCTCGCTGGAACATGAGCGTGTCGCTGACCAGGTTGCCGATGTTTTGGGTGCCCGAGACCTGCCAATGCGTTGGTTGATGCCCCATCTGGCCAAGAGCATGAAAGGCGGTCTGCAGTTCTGTTTCATACGCGGCCGGAATCAGCGTGCGCGGGGGGTGTGGGTCCCTGTCAGTCGGCTCCGATGACGGGCGAAGGGCGTCTGGACCGAAGATGCGATCGGGCCAGGGCAGGATCTCATAACTGCTAACCTCTGGCTGCAGAAGAGATGCAACAAGGGTGGACTCCCAGTTGCGCTGGTAGTCCGTCCACGAGTGATTGGGATTGTCCTCGATGGGATCATTGAGGTACCAGATGCGTTTGCCGGAGGAGCGGGCGATGTTCTGGAGCGCACCATACTCGAGAAAGGCCGTCTCAAAGGTGCGCTCGGCCTCTATGCCCTCGTAGACGTTGACGGCGCGGCTGGTGCCGGTCCAGACCTGGGCGATGTAGCCATCGGCACCGACGTCGAGCAGGGAGGACTCCGGCGAGACGATCTGCCACTGCGCGTAGTTGATGAGCGAGTGAGTTGCGACATAGCAGGGGATGTGCCGGTTGTGTTGTGTGCCCCAGGCGCGCACGGCGGTGAAGACCTGAGAGAGGGCGCGCTGATAGAGGAAGTACTTGAGCTTGCTGGCGCGGTATTGCGCGTCGGGTGAGGAGTCAGGCGCACGCCACGGTTCGTGATAGAAGCTTTGCCATTCTTTTTTGAAGGAATCTGACCAACCGGCGCGTGCCCAGAACTCCGGTTCTTCGAGGTAAATGGCCTCGGCGCCGGCATCGAGAGCGCGGATGACTCCCTGGGCGAGGTAGTTGCCGTAGCTCTCGGAGGGCGCGACGTAGGGAACTTCGCGGCCGCCGTGCTGGATGAGCTTGCCGCTGGACTCCTGCTGGGTTTCGTTCCAGTGTTCCTTGCCGTCGAAGTCGCCGCGGAGATAGTCGCCGTACTCGCCCCAGGCGACGCCAGTCATGACGGTCACACGGTAGCCGTGGTCCTTCCAGGAACGGATGCGTTCCGGCAGATCCTTGTTGATCCCGTAGGTCATGACGGTGCCGGCTTCGACGTTGACGCGCTCGGACCAGCTCCTTTGCGTCTGGAAGATGAGCGTGTCATCGACGGGTGAAGGGGCCTGAGCCGAAGCACAGCAGGCTGAAAGCGTTAGAGCAAAGGCAAGGACTCTCATGCGTGAGGTGATGGTACCGCGACTTTGTGTGCCCAATGATGTTCGCGACTTCGCGGTCAGGGATCAGGGTGGGGACCGCAAAGAAGGTCAGTAGGTGGGCCGGCTGAAGGATTGAAGGTGGTCAATGGCCTGTTTAGCGCGGGCGCGGAGCTGGACGAGCTCGGACTCGGGTTTTTTGTGGAGGGTGCGAAAGGGCATCTGCATGCGGAAGTTGCTGCCGAGCCGCTGCTCGTTACGTTCGAGGAAGGTCCAGTAGAGGGCGGTGAAGGGGCAGGCGTCGTCAGTGAGGGACTTCTTGGGGTCGTATTGGCAGTGGCCGCAAAAGTTCGACATGCGATTGATGTAGGCGGCGCCGGAGACGTAGGGCTTGGTGGCGGTGAGGCCTCCGTCGCCATAGGTGGCCATGCCGAGGACGTTGGGCTCGACGACCCAGTCGTAGGCGTCGACGTAGCCGAACCAGAACCAGTCGGTGAGCTCACGGGGGGAAAAGCCGCAGAGGTTGGCGAGATTCGACAGGACCATGAGGCGGACGATGTGGTGGGACCAGCCGTGGTCGACGACTTGCTGGACGGAGGTATCGAGGCAATGGAGGCCGGATTTGACGCCCCAGTAGGCTGCGGGAAGGGGGAGGTTGGCGCCGAGAGCGGAGGGAGTAGCGCCGGCGTAGGGATCGGGTGGTGGTGCGGAGGCTCGCTCAGCTTTGGTGCCGGACTTTGGAACCCAGGTGTCAGAGGAGAGACCTGGGGCACCCGGCGGTAGAGACGCGGGTCCGGTCGGGATGACAGATACGGGAGTTGGGGGATAGGCGGCGGCTACGGCGTTTGAGTTCGGGGGGAGATCGGGGGAGAGCTCCTGCGGGCGCTGGCGCTGCTCGCGTGGTGCGTCGATGAGGCGGTAGCCATCGGTCTGCTCGTGGAGGTGGCGCATGAACTCGCGCCAGCCGAGGAGCTGGCGGATGAAGCCTTCGGCGCTGGCGAGCGGAATGACGCCTTCGGCGGCGCCGGCGGCGACGTCCTGGATGAGGGTGAGGGGGAGCATGCGGGCGAGATTGAGAAGGGGTGAGGTCTGGGAGTGGAAGAGCTGCTGCTCGTCGTCGCGCATGGCGTCTTCGAAGGGGCCAAAGAAGGGAAGGAGCTCGTTCAGGGCGAAGTGCCAGAGGGCGTCAGAGCCGGTCTGGTCACAGGGAAGGTTGAAGTTTTCGATGGAGCCGAAGTGATGGCCGTAGTGCTCTGAGACGTAGGCAATGACTTCCTGGGTGAGGGCGTCGGGAGGGAAGAGGGGCGGGCGCGGGATGGGGACCTCGCCTTTGTAGGGATTGCGATTGTCGGTGTCGAAGGAGAACTTGCCGCCAATAGGTTTACCGCGCTCCATGAGGATGCCGGACTTCTGACGCATCTTGCGATAGAAGCGATCCATTACGTAACTTCGACCGTTACGGAACTCGCCATAGACACCGAGGAAGTCTTCGGTTTGCGAGAGCCAGGTGGTGTCTGTGACCTGATGGAGCTGGAGGCCGGCGGCGGTGGCGGTGGCGAGATCGAGGCGAAGTTCGCGTTCGGCGGGTGCCATGGTGGTGAGGGCGGGGACGCCGTGATGTTGCTGGAGCTCGAGCAGTCCCTGGCCGTGGCTGCCGGGAGTGAAGTGATAGAGGACGCTAACGCCGCGGGCGGCTTGCTCAAGCGCGAAGTGGCGCATGTTGCTGATAAGGAGGACGAGCTTCTTCTTGTGGTACGGGCGACGGAGGGCTTTGGCAATGGACTCGACGATGACGATGCCGGTATCGGCGGCGGGCTGCTCGGTGAGCGGGCCGGTGCGATCGGTGAAGCGATCGTAAGGGATGTAGATCCAGCGGCGATGGGAGAGATCACTCGGGGTGGGTCGGAAGGAGTTGATCTGTTGCGCGAAGGTCGGCATGAGGCTCACTGTAGCGCCTGCGGAAGGGACCTGCAGGAAGGACGGCCGGACATTTCTATACGGCACTGAGCGTCAACCGGGAAGCGTGACGAGATGAAGGAGAACGGTGAGCCGGACACGTGGAAGCGGCCTGCGTGCGACTCGCTGCGCGATGTGTAGTGTTTGTCGATCTACCAGGACTGCGCTTTGCCTAGGGCGTCGCCTGACCGCTATGGTAGAGGTGATGTTTTCATGGAATTTTAGAGCGGGCGGTTGCCGATGGCCATCCATGCTGACTCTGAGCGTCGTGCTGGGCGTCGGGGTTGCGGCGAGCGGGCAGGGGGCTTCGTCGGGGAAGGACTCTGCCGGATCGGTTTCGACGCTGCGTCAGGCGCAGCACAGCCTGGAAACCGGACATCCTGACACGGCGCTGCAGATGGCAGATGCCTTGCCCGCGCAACCTGGGCGTAACAGGCTACGAGGCGAGGCGATGTATGCGCTGGGACGATTGCGTGAGGCCGAGGCGGTCCTGGCGACGGCGGCAACGGAAGATCCGAAGGACCTGGCAGCTGTTCAACTGCGCGGCCTGATTCTGTTTCGCCTGGGCCGTGCCGCGGAGGCGATTCCGCTGCTAGAGCGAGCGCACACGTGGACACCCGAGACCGAGACGGATCCCGCGTACGTTCTGGCTTTGTGCTACCTGGACACGCGTCGCTTCGATGAGGCGCGGCATGCGTTTGCAGACCAATATGGATTGGCCCCGGACGGTGCGGCCGCCCATCTGCTGGCAGCGCGGATGCTGCTGCGCCGGGAGAACGTGCCGGCTGCACAGGACGAGGCAAAGAAGGCCGTCGAGCTCGATCGCGGCTTGCCGCTGGCGCACCGACTGTTAGGCGAGATTGCGCTCGCAGGAGATCACCTGGATGAGGCGGCGACGGAGTTTGAGCAGGAGCGACAGAGAAATCCGCTGGATGGAAGTACCTATGATCGGCTGGGTGATGTGTATACCCGGAGTGGGGACTACCCGAAGGCGCAGCAGATGCTCGAACGCGCCTTGCTGCTGGAACCGACATCTACCGGACCGTACATTCTGCTAGGGAAGGTGTTGTTGAAGCGGCAAGACGCGGCAAGTGCTGCCGGCTACCTGGAGCGGGCGGAGAAGATGGATCCGGCGAACTACATGACCCACAGTCTGCTGGGACAGGCTTACCGAAGCATGGGACGAGTGGACGAGGCGCGCAAGGAGGCCGATGCGTCGCAACGGCTCCAGGCGGACGCGCAACCGAAGCTGCAATCGCTGCAGTAGACAAGCTCGTGATCGCTAAGAGTGCGTCGGGTAGATGTGTGCCGACGGCTTTGTGCCCGTGCCTTCTTTAATATCGACAATCTGATCCACTGAGGGTGCAAGGAACTGTTCTGCTTCTCCGTTGGGCCAGATCACGCTGACGCTTTGCAGCCGGGTCTCCGCTCCCAGACCGAAGTGCAACCGAAGATCGCTGGAGCTATTGTAACTAGACCCGTTGCGTACTTCGTCGACCCATCGCCGGGTACTCCCGTTGACGATTACATGGGCACCGATGGCGGATCGATTGGATCGAGTGCCGATAAGGTGCAGGCCAAGCCAGTGATTGTGCAGCGTTGCCTGATTGACCAGAAGCATAGGTCGATCGTTAAGGTTGTTGACGATGGCTTCGACACGACCATCATTCCAGAGATCGGCGATCGCCATGCCTCGAGCACTCGTGGGCGCAGAGAGGCCGGGGCCGGAGCTCTTTGAGAGATCCTTGAAGCGTCCGTTGCCGAGATTGTAGTAGAGAAAGCGCGGCTCCCGATAGCTGGCACCGAGCTTTGCTGCGTCAACCTGCGGGTAGATGTGGCCGTTAGCGACCAGCAGGTCAGGCCATCCGTCGTTGTCAACGTCGGCGAACATGGTTCCCCATCCCAGCGAGTCGGCGTTGAGGCTGAGACCGGACGAGGCGGTTACGTCGGCAAAGGTGCCGTCGCCGTTAGCGCGATAGAGGGTTGAAGTATCGTCCGAGAAGTTTGTTTTGAAGAGGTCGAGGTGGCCGTCACCGTCAAAGTCGGCGGCGGTTGAACCCATGCCGGCCTGCTCACGTCCGTCCTCATTAAAGGCAACGCCGGCATCGGAGGCGACGTCGATGAAATGCCCGGCATGGTCGTTGCGGTAGAGGATCGACGGTGTGGAATCGCAGGCCATGTAGATGTCCGGCCAGCCGTCCTCGTCGGCATCAAGGGTGGTGACGGAGAAGCAGTAGTGACCGGTGGTTTGTTGAATGCCGGAGGTCGCGCTCACATCGTCGAAGGTGCCGTCTCCGCGGTTGTGGAAGAGCAGGTTTGGCGCACTCGCGAGACCGCGTGGGCCGCACATGACGGGAGCTCCCTTCCAGACGCAGCCGGGCTCTGCGCCAGGTGTGGGTACAGTTTTGAGGTCGAAGTGAACGTAGTTTGCGACGACAAGGTCAAGCCGGCCATCACGGTCGTAGTCGACAAAGGCGCAGCCGGTGCTCCATTCCTTACCGCTGCCGGCTACACCGGCCGCAGTGGCTACCTCACGGAAGGTTCCATCGCCCTGATTATGGAAGAGTCGATTGAGACCATAGCCGGTTACATATAGATCGTCGAAGCCGTCGTTGTCATAGTCGCCGACGCACGCGCCCTGCCCCCAGCCGGTAGAGACGAGGTGTGCCTTTTCGGTGACGTCGGTGAAGGTGCCGTCGTGGTTATTGTGAAAGAGATGGTTGGTGGCTGGAATCTTTGCCGAAGCGCCGGTCTCCTCCGCACCGAGACCCGCAGCGAGGGTTCCATTGACCAGGAAGATGTCCGGCCAGCCGTCGCGGTCGTAGTCAATGATGGCGACACCGGAGCCGGTGGATTCGACGATGTAGCGTTTCTGATCGGTGCTCCCGTTCACGTTGCGAACGGTGATGCCAGCCTTAGTTGCGACGTCGACAAACCAGGCTGGCGAGGGATGATCAGCGGAGGGTGGATACGGCATCTGCTTCGGATGCGGAGCGGCCTGTCCGAAAGCCTGCAGGCCTATAAGCAGCAGCAGCGCGGAGAGACGCGCCATCATGGCTTCGGCCTTGCGGTCGGCTCCGATCCTGAAGACCCCATGGTCATCGTCTTGAGCAGTTTGCCACCTTCCTCCACAACATAAAAAGAATTGGCGGGCAGATCCTTGAGGACATCGCGGGTTCCGGACGGCCAGAGGATTTCAAGGTCTGCTTTGATCGCGCGGTCCAGCCCGAAGTGCAGCCGCATATCGTTCTGCGAGTAGTAGCTGCCGCCGCTACGGACTTCGTCTATCTGGCGCAGGGTCGTGTGCAGAGCGGGGTCGTTTTGCGCGGTGACGATGACTCTGGCCCCGATGCCGCTCCGGTTGCTTTTTGTTCCTACGGTTCGAATCTTGAGGAAGTTGCGCCGGATCGTTGTGTCGCAGCGAAGCAACTGCGGCGTGGTGTTAACGCAGTTCACGACGATGTCCAGATCACCATCATTGTCGTAGTCGCCGAACGCGCAGCCGCGGGCGGGAACCGGAGCAGACATGCCTGGCCCGGCGATGCTGGTGACCTCTTCAAACTGTCCGTTACGGAGGTTGCGGTAGAGATACTTGTGCTCGGCATAAGGCGAGTCGATGTGCGATCCATCGACCTCGGGATAGACGTGACCGTTTGAGATAAAGATGTCGAGCCAGCCGTCGTTGTCGAGGTCCATGAAGGCCACGCCCCAACCCAGGTAGCGCGTGTTGACGCCCAAGCCGGAGAGGTAGGTGTGATCCTCAAAGCTGCCGTCGCCGAGGTTCTGGTAGAGCGAGTCGGTGTCGCCAGCGAAGTTGGTTTTGACGATGTCGAGGAGGCCGTCTCGGTTGAAATCACCGACGGCAACGCCCATGCCAGCCTGCGGCTTACCATCAGGTGAGTACGCGATACCGGCTTCGATCGCCTGATCCTTGAAGGTGCCGTCCTTCTGATTAAGGTAGTAGGTGGCCGCGGTGGAATCGTTGGCGACGTAGATATCGGGCCAGCCGTCGTTGTCCAGATCGGCTACAACGACCGAGAGCGCATAGGTGCCAATAGTGTTGCGAATGCCGCTTTTGTCGGAGACATCGGTGAAGGTACCATCGCCGTTGTTGCGGTAGAGAAGGTTTGTGCCACCATTGAGGCCGGGCGGCCCACAGGCGACTTGGATGCCTTTGTAGGCGCAGCCGGCGGCTTCGGGCAATGGAGCAGTCTTGATATCGAAGTCAATGTAATTGCAGACGAAGAGGTCCAGATGACCGTCCCGATCATAATCGAGGAAGGCACAGCCGGAGTTCCAGCGGCGAGACTTCTGAAGAAGACCGGCCTTGGCGGTGACGTCGGTAAACGTGCCGTCGCCGTGATTTTTGTAAAGGATGTTCTGACCGTAATAGGTTACGAATAGATCGTTGAGGCCATCGTTATCGAAGTCTCCGACGCAGCAACCCTGACCCCAGCCGGAGCGCGTAATGCCGCTCTTGGCTGTGATGTCGGTGAAGGTGCCGTCGCGATTGTTCTTGAAGAGGCGAGAGACGGGGTCACTACCGACAGGAAAGCCTTCGAGTCGGGTGCCGTTGACGAGGAAGATGTCCAGCCAGTCGTCGTGATCGAAGTCATAGAAGGCGACGCCACAGCCGGTTGTTTCAAGGAGATAACGATTCTTGTGCTCGCCTCCGTAGATGGTCTTGGCGTTCAGGCCGGAGGACTTTGCCACATCGACAAAGGAGAAGCTGAGCGGTGTGCCGACGACCGGGGAAGGGAGCGCTTTCGGAGCAGGACGAGCGGGGGCATCGTAGCTTTGACGGGAGTTCTGCGCCGGTGCCTGCGCGGGAACGGCGAGCGACAAAACGTCTTCGAGGGAGAAGACCATTGCCGTCCGGCAGAGACTTTTCAGAAAGCCGCGGCGATCATCCGTCATGCTGTTGCGCTCCCGCCGAAGTATAGAGGGGTTTGAGGTGGCGTGGCAATGCGGTGACTGCTGTTCGCAGCGACGCTTTGCGAGGCAAATGCGAGGTACATCCTTGCAGCAGATCGTTTCATCCGAAGCAAAGTAACGAGAGCAGGACGTAGGAGCGTTATGACGATCGTGATCTTCGGGCTGACGGTCTCCTCATCCTGGGGAAACGGACACGCGACACTATGGCGATCCTTGATCAAAGCCCTGCTGCGACGAGGACACCGCGTTACGTTTTACGAGAGGGATGTTCCGTATTACGCCAACACCCGCGATCTCTCTTCGTTTGAAGCGGGAGGGGAACTCTGTCTCTACGAGACGTTTGAGGCGATCGAATCCAAGGCCCGGCTTGCGCTTGACGAAGCAGACCTAGCTATCTGCACGAGTTATTGTCCGGATGGGCTCCGCGCCAGCGATTTGATTGTTAAATCGAAGGCGACGATCAAATGCTTTTACGATCTAGATACGCCGGTGACGCTTGATGCTCTCGCGCGAAGTGCGACCGTCGATTACCTTCCTGCGCAGGGGCTAGCGCCCTTTGATCTGGTTCTAAGTTATACCGGTGGCCGTGCGCTCGAGGAACTCCAGACAGCATTGGGAGCACGATTTGTGGCGCCGCTGTACGGCTCGGTCGATCCCGATGTCCACCAGCCAGCGGCTACTCAAGGCGAGTTTGCTTCACGGCTCTCGTATCTCGGGACGTATGCGGCCGACCGACAGAGTTCGCTCGAGCGGTTCTTCGTTGAACCGGCGCAGTTGCGGCTGACTGATCGTTTCCTTCTCGGCGGATCGCAATATCCGGAGACGATCCAATGGCCAGCAAATGTCGCCTTTGTGGAACACATGCGACCTGCGGATCATGCAGCCTTCTTCTCCTCGAGTCGGACGACCCTGAACATCACTCGGAAAGCAATGGCGAACTATGGCTTTTGCCCGAGCGGTCGCTTATTTGAGGCAGCGGCCTGTGGGACGTGTCTTCTCTCAGATTGGTGGGAGGGACTGGAAACCTTCTTTAAGCCTGGAGAAGAGATCCTACTTGTGCACAGCACTGCAGACGTCCTCGCCGCCCTTGATCGCGATGAGGAGGAGCTTCGCCTCATCGGAGATGCGGCTCGTCGGCGTGCGCTGGCTGAACATACGGGTGCTGCTCGCATTGTCGAGTTAGAGGGCATTTGTAAAGCAGTGCTCGAAGCCTCCGGAATGGCAGCTATAGTCTGATAAGGAGTTGCGCACGATGTGGGGAATTATCCCAGCCGCGGGACATGGGAGCCGGATTCAACCGCTCGCTTTTTCGAAGGAACTTCTGCCTGTAGGAAGCCGCCGCGAAGGCGAAATGGAGAGGCCACGCGCCGTCTGCGAATACCTGATCGAGCGTATGATTCTCGGCGGCGCGGACAAACTCTGCTTCGTCATTTCGCCCGGCAAAACAGATATCCTGGAATATTTTGGATCACGTGTCTGGGGCGCGGATATCGTCTATGTTGTACAACCCGAACCGGCGGGCTTATGCGACGCACTTTTTCGCGCGTTGCCGCTGATCCATTCGGAGGAATCCGTACTGCTCGGACTGCCAGACACGATCTGGTCGCCAGCGGATGGCTTTGCCAGACTACCCGCCGGTGATCTATCGTTCCTATTATTCCCGGTTGAACATCCCGAGTTTTTCGATGCTGTTGTGACGACGCCGGAGCAATTTGTTGAGCGAATCGAAGTAAAGAGCAGGTCTCCGTCCACGCAGTGGATTTGGGGCGGGGTGCGACTTTCTGGAAGGGTGTTTCAGCAGTTGCAGCAGTTGTGGTCCAGGCAAGATCGCCAAGACGAGTATTTTGGTTCGTTAGTTAATGCATGGCTGGCGGAGGGAGGAACGGCATTAGGCATCCCTGCTGGACGGGCTTACGTCGATGTAGGAACCCTCCACGGATATCGCTCGGCTATTCGTCTCCTTGAAGAGGACCCAAGCTTAGAGACGTCACAGTAATCGACGAGAGGGAGAAGACGAACAATGCCGCAAACAAGAGAGGACAACAGGGCGTTAGAAGCAAAGATTTTGGCCCTGGAACCTTGGTTTCACAATATGCGTCTGCAAGGCATCCAAACGGCGCCGGATCACTTTCTTGGCGATTACCCTCAGGTCAAGTATGAGCGATTTCGAAATACGCTGCCCCAAGATATGACGGGCCTATCGGTGTTGGATATTGGCTGCAACGCAGGATTTTATTCATTGGAGATGAAGCGACGAGGCGCTGAACGAGTTCTTGGGATCGACACGGATGAACGTTATCTACAGCAGGCAAAACTTGCAGCTGAGATATCGGATATTTCCATTCAATTTGAGAAAATGTCGGTTTGGGATGTTGCTGCGTTGCGAGAACGATTTGACTTGGTGATCTTCATGGGAGTGTTCTATCACCTTCGCCACCCACTTCTGGCGCTTGATCTTCTCCATGAACACGTGACAAAGGATCTGCTGCTATTTCAAAGTATGCAGCGAGGAAGTCGGGAACTTCTCTCGATTGCCGCAGACTACGACATTACTGACCTAGACATATTTCAATTGTCTTCTTTCCCAAAGATGTATTTCATCGAGCATAAGTATTCGCATGACGAGACAAACTGGTGGATTCCCAATCGCGCCGGCATGGAAGCTATGCTTCGGGCAGCGGGTTTCAGTATCGAAGAGCAACCTGAGGAGGAGGTGTATCTCTGTCGGCGACGAGAGATCTCGATTCCTCCCGACGGCCCTCATAGTGTCTACCCGCGATCTGGAAAGCAGTCATAGTCGACGTGACGGACCTTACGGCTGATCTTGCAGCTGGCAGCTTACTGCAGAGGGCTTTTGAACTGCTGTCGCAACGCCATCTTGAGCGAGCCTTGGTCGCATTCAACGATGCGGAGTTCGCCGGCGCGGACGCAGACCAGTGTAGCGGCGGCCGTTGGCAAGCCTATATGCTGATAGGCGACATGGCTTCAGCGTGGCGACAGACTGATAGCATTCGTGAGAGAAGCCGACCTGATCCGCATCGATTCTGGGATGGAGTCCCTATCGAGGGCAAGAAGCTAATTGTGCGTTGCTTACATGGTTTCGGTGACACCATTCAGATGCTTCGCTATGTGCCGGATTTACTAAGACTCGCAGAGCGGGTTGTTCTTGAAGTGCAACCGAGGCTTCTGCCGCTACTGGCAGTTCTGTCCATAACGCACTCTGATCGATTGCACCTTGTTACCTGGGGGGATGAGGTGCCAGAGACGATACCTGCGTGGGACAGTCAAGTTGAAGTTATGGAGCTGCCTTACCTATTTAGGACGGAACAGAAAGACCTTCCGCTCGCATCATCCTATGTTCAAATTCCAGATCGTGAGAGAAATGTTGTCTCCGAAGCGATGGGACCATGTTTTCGTCCACGCGTCGGATTAGTGTGGACGGCGGGAGCATGGAATCCTGATCGTGCGATGAGCTTAGAGATCTTAAAGCCGCTTCTTCGGGCTCCCGTTGATTTCTGGAGCCTTGTCGATTTACGACATCATCCGGAATCACTCTTCTTGGCATCTGCTGTCAATTTGAAAAACAGCACGCAGTTTGGTGAAGGGATTTTGCACTTAGCCTCTGTGATAACACATCTGGATCTAGTGATAACGACCGACACCTTAGCCGCTCATCTAGCCGGGGCGATCGGCATTCCCGTGTGGCTTATGGTGCAGCACGCTGCGGATTGGCGATGGATGACTGGGGATCGTTCTCCGTGGTACCCGACGATGCGGCTCTTTCGTCAACCTTCACCAGGAGACTGGGGCGGAGTGGTTCGGGCTGTAGAGGAAGTTCTATGCGCCAGGTGGCCTAATTAGGTATCTATGCAAGGACAATTCGTTTCAGATCTAAGTAGACCCTGGGATACGTACGATGCGTACCTCTTCGATATTGACGGAACGCTTCTCAGCAGTGAGGACGCAGTTCATTACTTCGCCTTCTGCGACGCTTTGGCTTTCCTTTCGGGCCGTCCGCTCAACCTCGACGGCGTTGTAGCGCACGGGAACACGGATATCGGTATTTTGCGCGATGCGCTTCGTTTCGCGAATGTTCCAGCAACCTCGTGGCGTCCGCTGCTTCAAGACGCCTGTGCCCGGATGGGGAACTTTGTCGCGAAGAGAAAAGACGATCTCTCAGTTCGGCTTCTGCCAGGAGTTCGAGAGGTGCTTGCCTATCTGAGTCAACGTGGGGCCGTGTTGGGAGTAGCAACTGGAAATCTAGAGGTTATCGGCAGATTAAAGCTTGAAGCAGCTGGCATTCTGCCTTTCTTTACAATTGGAAGTTATAGCGATGGACTGGAGGTGCGAGAGGACGTGTTTCGAAGGGCGCTTCTCTCGGCGCCTCGCCAAGACGGTAAGATTTTAGCGACCTGCATCCTCGGAGACACGCCAGAGGATATCCGATCCGCAAGGATCAATCGAACCGAGTGTCTCGCAGTTGCAACCGGCATTTACAGCTATGAGGAACTGTTGCAAGAAGGACCGACGGCTTGTTGCGGAAGCTTTAAGGATCTCTTGGTCGCGGTTGATTCGTCTGAAATCTAGCTGCAGTGACTTCGATCATGTAGCTGACTGACATCTTTCTTCCGAAAGCAAGAGTTATGGTGCGGCAGAGTTGCTTCCCTTGGACGGTTACACAGCAGTGCGGGTCTGCGGACGGAGCAAAGGAAACAGGATCACGTCGCGAATGGACTTCGCGCCCGTGAGCACCATAGTGAGGCGATCGATTCCGATACCTTCGCCGCCGGTAGGTGGAAGACCGTAGCGGAGGGCGTGGATGTAGTCTTCGTCCATGGCATGGGCTTCGTCATCGCCGCGGTCACGTTCTTTGAGTTGATCTTCAAAGCGCCTGCGCTGTTCGGCTGGATCGTTGAGCTCGGAGAAGGCATTGCCGACTTCGAAACCGCCAATGTAGAACTCGAAACGCTCCACCCAGTCTGGCTCGTCAGGTTTCTGCTTGGAAAGCGGAGAGACAGCTAAAGGGAAGTCGTAGATGATGGTGGGCTGTATGAGGTGGGTTTCGGCAATAACTTCAAACACAGTTGCAATGACATTTCCAAATGGGATGCCCTGCTCGAGGTCGCGAAGTGGAAAAATCAAATTCTGTTGAAGGGCAGCTAAACTGTCACGGCCCTCTTCGTCCAGGCCAGAAAGATCTTGGTCAATAACATGCTTGAGTAAGTGTACAAGATTGAATTGGTTTTGGAATGTGAGCTTGTCAGGCTTCGCTGTTAGCGCCAAGGGCCAGAAGGCAACAATCGCCTCGCGCATGGAGAGGCGCTGCCACCTCGAGAGATCAATGTCGTTGCCGAGAAAATTTGTCTTCGTGCTGCCATTTACTTCTGTAGCGATGAAGGTTACAAGCTCCTCAGTCAGGTTCATCAGGTCGCGGTAGTCGGCGTAGGCCTGGTAGAACTCGAGCATGGTGAACTCAGGGTTGTGGCGGGTGCTGACGCCTTCGTTGCGGAAGTTGCGGTTGATCTCGTAGACGCGATCGAGGCCGCCAACGACCAGGCGCTTGAGGTAGAGTTCGGGCGCGATACGTAGCGATAGGTCAAGGTCGAGCGCGTTGTGGTGTGTTTTGAAGGGACGGGCAGCGGCGCCGCCGGCGATTGTGTGCATCATGGGCGTCTCGACTTCGAGGTAGCCACGTTCGTCGAAGAAGCGGCGGATCGCGCGAAGGATGGCGGCTCGCTTGACGAAGACTTCGCGGACACTGCCGATAGCTTCTTCTGAGACAGCTCCCGCAGGGTTCTCCACCCCAGCTGCGGCGCTGGTCGGGATGACCCGGGTTTGGACCGGGAGGGCGTCCGGTGCGGCGTCACCCGGGGGTGGGGGAGCCGGTGCGTGCGTCTCCTGCTTTACCGTCGCGCCAGTATTCATGAAGAGATCGACGTAGCGCTGGCGGTAACGCAGCTCGGTGTCTTCAAGGCCGTGGTACTTGTCGGGCAGGGCGAGCATGGCCTTGGTGAGGAAGGTGAGGGTCTCGACGTGAATGGTGAGTTCGCCGGTGCGGGTGCGGAAGAGATAGCCGGTGACGCCGATGTGATCGCCGAGATCGAGGAGCTTGTAGAGCGCAAAAGCGTCGTCGCCGACAGCATCGCGGCGGACGTAGATCTGCAGGCGTTCTCCGCCGCCTTGGAGATGGGCGAAGCCAGCTTTGCCCTGAACGCGAATTGCCATCAGCCGGCCGGCGATGCGAACGACGGGCTTGTCAGATTCCAACTGCTCGGCGGAGACAGGCGAGGCTGGGAAGTCGTAGCTGTGGCGAAGGGCGGGAATGCTGTCGAGCTCGCCTGTAAGGGGGAAGCGGCTCGGATAGCGAGCGGCGGCTTCTGACAGTCCCGCGCGGGTACCGAGCGCGGCGATTTGGTTCAGCTTGTCTTGCCGGAGAGCGTAGAGGTTTGCTTCGAAGTCAGATTCAAACAAAGTGAGGATTCCTTGGCAGGCGCAGTGGGGATGTCGGCTGAGCCGGTTAGAAAGGGCCGTGTGTCTGGGCACGCTGAACGATGGCCTCAAAGATAGAGGCGCGTCTGGCATATGCGGCGCGCATACAGTTCTTGTCCGTACCACACTGCTCGCGTTCCTTGACCCAGGCGCGCTGTGAGTCGAGCAGGCCGTCCCGCTCGTTGGAGGAGACTAGGCGCGTGCTGATGTCGTAGAGGGTATCGAGCCGGGCGTCGGTCTGGAGAAGGAAAGGATCGGTGCAGATGGTGCGTTCGTTGGTGGTGGACGCTTTGCTGCAGTCGATTGGGATAGCTGGGGCGATTCGCGAAAGAGCGAGGGTAAGGAGCGAGGTCGCGAGAAGAAGGGGACGGGTCATAGGGCGGGATCTCCTGGGCACCGGACGGGCTGATCCGGTGCTGCCGTGGATCGAGTTCCAGAGTATCGTGTGCTGGGCTGAATGTCAGCGGTGTGCCGGGATGAGCGGAGCCGTGATGTAATGGGAGCCGAGATGGCGGGCAAGAAGCAGGGCGGGTCGCTGGGCGA
This sequence comes from uncultured Acidobacteriaceae bacterium, assembly GCA_964235665.1. GTDB lineage: Bacteria > Acidobacteriota > Terriglobia > Terriglobales > Acidobacteriaceae > Edaphobacter. The sequence goes on along the minus strand of CAXSAY010000002.1, from coordinate 222,893 downwards.
CCTGGTGAAGGCCGAGTCGATGATCCAGCTGGCGATCGCGCTGCCGGCTGGATGCGTGATCGGCTGGTTGCTGGGCGAATGGCTGGACCGGCACTTCCATCAGAGCTGGATGGGGATTGCGGGGATTGTCCTCGGGGCAGTCGCGGGATTCTTCCAGATCTTCCTTACGGCGTCGCGCTACCTGAAGCGGGGAGACTGATGCGCACGCTCGAGAGCTTCTCCGACGAGGACTTTCGCCGGACGATTTTGCGGGCGCTGCGGCTGGTGGCGATCGGGATGGCGCTGGGGGTGCCGCTGGCGTGGTGGAAGGGCGGGTGGCAGAGTGCCACGTTGCTGGCGGTGGGTGCGGTGATTTCGGGGTCGGGGTTGTGGGAGTGGCTACGACTGATGACGGCGGTGATGGCGCGCATGGATACCGGTGAGAATGCAAGGCCACTGGCACCGATGTTGATCGGGTTCTTCCTACGGCTGTTCGGGACGGTAGCCGTTCTGTATGTTAGCCTCAAGTATCTGAACGGCTCTGTGTATGCACTGGCGGCGGGCCTTGGACTGGGTGTGTTTGCGCTCACAGTCGAAGGTATCCGATTGATGCAGGCCTGGACGGTTTAGGCGCTTGAGTTCGCTTCAGACTTTACGATCATGCCGACACAGCTACTCTTTACAAGACTTCTGAATGCTCATCTTGCCGGTCCGGTGGACGGCCTGCTGCGTGCGCTTCATGTGCAGCCAAAGTATCCGCAGGCACCCATCACGAACTCGTTCGCGATGGAGTTGCTGGTGTTTCTGCTCCTGATTGCCTACTTCATCGTGATCCGGGTGCGTCTGAACGTGGAACGACCGGGCGCGGTCCAGCACCTGGCCGAGATGACCCATGAGTTTGCCAGCGAACAAGGCGAGCAGATCATCGGCCATGGCTACGAGCGCTTCACCGGATACCTCACCGCTCTCTTCCTGTTTATCCTGGTCAGCAATCTGATGGGCCTGGTTCCGGGGCTGGAGTCACCGACAGCGGATGTGGTGGTTCCGCTTGGGTTCGCGCTGGTCACGTTTGTCTACTACCACTACCACGGCATCCGGGCGAACGGGTTTGGGTACATCAAGCAGTTTCTGGGGCCGGTGTGGTGGATCTCGCCGCTCCTGTTTCCGATCGAGATCATCTCGCACTGCGCACGCGTGCTGTCGCTTACCGTGCGTCTTTACGCCAATATGTTTGCCGGCGATCTGCTGACGATTGCATTCTTCTCGCTGGTGCCGATCGGCATTCCGCTGGTATTTCTCGGGCTGCATCTGGGGGTCGCTGTCATTCAGGCGTACGTGTTTTTCCTGTTGGCTGCTATCTACCTGTCGCTGGCGGTTGCGCACGACCACTAAGTTTGAGTTTGCCGAGGGGTTGTCCTCCCGCCTCCTGGTATGTTGTCCCGCTGTGAGCGTGAGGGGGTCAGCCTGGTGAACCTCAACCACCCACTGACAGTGGATCTCAGGGAGTGAAGGAGATCTATGAAGACGTTGCAATATCTGTTTATGACTCTCGCCATAATACTTCTCGCATCGCCGGCGTTCGCGCAGGATGCGGCCGGTGCAGGCGCTGCAAACCAGTGGGTACCGCTCGCTGCCGGTCTGGGCATGGCCCTGGCGGCAGGTCTGTGTGGTCTCGGTCAGGGTCGCGCGACGGCTTCGGCCGCCGAGGCGCTGGCGCGTAACCCGGGTGCACGTCCCGGAATCTTTATCTTCCTGATTCTTGGTCTCGCCTTCATCGAGTCACTGGCGCTGTTCACGTTCGTCATCATCTTCCTCAAGGTGAAGTAGGTCCGAGCGGTTTGTGGAATGGCAAAGCCCTTCGCGATGCGAAGGGCTTTGCTGTGTCCGGATCTCCGTACCCCCTATCACTTCTTGCGCAAAATCTTCAATTCAGGCGACTTAGGTCTGGATCAAGAGATGTTCGGTGTTGTCGCTCTCATGGTCCGTGCAGGCGCGCTGATCTCACTGTAGCGGGAGGCGGGTGATGGTTGCGCCATTGGGGTTAGCGCTTGTCGATCGGTGCCCTACGCCTCAGAAGTGACGTACTGGTGTTCCCTGCGATTTCCGTCGAGAAGCGAGACCTGCGCTTTGCAAAGGGTGACCGAGGGAAGTACGGCGCGCCGGGTGGGTGATCGCGCCGCCGTGGCGACTTTGGTTTAGCGGCTGGTGGCGGGTTGATCGAAGGCGGTGGTGTCACAGGTCGAGGACTGCGAAGTGCAGGTGTCGGCGTGATTCTGGGCGCTGGCTGCCTGGGCAAGGCCAAGCGCTCGGCCAGGGAGGATGCCGAGCAGGAGGGTGGCGAGGGCTGCGATGGCGAGCCCGATCGCAGCAGGTATGGGAACGATGGGGCGCTGCGGGAGCGTGCTGCCAACGTGCGGCTGGCTGCTGCCAGTGCGGGAGTGGTCGCCTGACAGGTCGGGCACAGTCTCAAGCTGTTGGGCGGGGCGGGCGTACATGGCGGCAAGCAGGCGAAGATAGTAGAAGCAAGCGACGCCAGAGTTGAGCAGGCCAATGACGGCGAGCCAGACACGGCCGGCGTGCAGGGCGGCGGCGAAGACGTAGAACTTGCCGAAGAAGCCGCCGGTGAAGGGGATGCCGATAAGCGAGAGCAGGAAGAAGGCCAGCAGCGCGGTGAGGACCGGGCGCTTTGCGGCCATGCCGGTGAAGTCTTCGATCGAGCGCGCGGTCTCGTCGTAGCCGGTGAGCTGGGTGATCACGGCAAAGGCACCGACGTTCATGGCGGCGTAGGCGGCGGTGTAGAAGCAGGCGGCGGCGACGCCGTCGGCGGGAAAGGCGGTGAAGGCGACGAGCAGATAGCCGGCGTGCGCGATCGAGGAGTAGGCGAGCATGCGCTTGACGTCGCGCTGGAGCAGGGCGCCGAGGTTGCCGATCGACATGGAGAGCACGGCGATGACCCAAATGAGCGCGGCCCAGCGATGCTCCATGACGGGGAAGCCGCCGAAGAGGATGCGGAGAAGGACGGCGAAGGTGGCGGCCTTAGGGGCGGTGGACATCATGCCGACGACGGGCGAGGGCGCGCCCTGGTAGACGTCCGGCGTCCAGACGTGGAAGGGAGCGGCCGAGACCTTGAAGCCAAGGCCGATGAGGATCATGGCGATGGCGAGAAAGGCGAGGGTCGGGGTGTGGGTGACGGCGACGCCGTGCGCGATGGCAAGGATGTTGGTGGAGCCGGTGGCACCGAAGACGAGAGCGATGCCGTAGAGGAAGAAGGCGGTGGCAAAGCTGCCGAGCAGGAAGTACTTGATGGAGCTCTCGGACGCGGTGGCCTGACCTTTGCGGAAGCCGGCCATGATGTAGGTGGCGATGGACGAGATCTCAAGGCCGATGAAGACCATGAGAAGCTCGACCGAGCTGGTCATGAGCATCATGCCGACAGCGCCGAAGAGCGAAAGCGCGTAGTACTCGCCGGAGTAGGTGCCGTGACCGTCGAAGTAGTCGAGCGAGCCGAGCAGGGTGACGACGACGACGGCGGCGATGAGGAGATGGAAGAAGACGGAGAAGCTGTCTGCCTGGATCGTGTTGTAGAAGCCGTGGAGGACGCCGAACCCGAGCTGGTACCAGCTGGCGGCGGCGGCAAGAACGGTACCGGCGATGGCGAGCCAGCCAAGGGGCTTGCGTGAGCTGGAGGCGGGAAGGAGGGGCTCGGCAAGCATGATGAGGACGCCGACGACCGTGAGGACGATCTCTGGCAGGAGGGCGAGGATGTTGGGCGAGAGCACTAGCGTTGACCTCCGTCGGGGATGGCGGCGGGTGCCGGTGCTGTGAGGGCGGTGGTGCTATCGGCGCCAGAGACGGCGGGCTCGGGTTGTGGCAGGGAGCGGGCGAGGTGGACGCCGACGGGGTCGATGGAGCGCATGAGACCGGGGGAGGCCAGGCCGAGGAGGAGGAAGGTGGCGGCCAGAGGCCAAAGGGCGAGGTGCTCGCGGACGCTGAGATCGCGGGCTTCCACTTCAACCGCGCGGAAGCCGAGATCGCCGTAGAAGACGCGCTGGATCATGGAGAGCATATAGGCGGCCGACAGGATGACGCCGGTGGTGCCGACGACAGTCCAGAAGACGTGGTGGGCGAAGACGGACTTCATGGCTCCGGAGAGGATGAGGAACTCACCGACGAAGTTATTGAGCATGGGCAGGCCGACGACGGAGAGACCCATGAGGACGAAGAAGGTGACCATCCATGGAAGTTTGGCGGCGAGACCGCCGAAGTCGCGCATGTCGTAGGTGCCGAAGCGCTCGTAGAGGAAGCCGAGCAGAAGGAAGAGGGCGGCGCCGGAGAGGCTCTCGGACAGGATGTGGAAGATGGCGCCATCGAGGCCGGAGATGGTGAAGGAGAAGGCGCCGAGGGTGATGAAGGAGAGCGCGCCGAGGGTGGCGAAGGCGGCGAAGCGTTTGAGGTCGTTCTGCACGAGGGCGAGAAGGGCGCCGTAGACGATACCGATGGCGCCAAGGGCGATCATGAGCGGGGCGATATGACGGGACTGCTCGGGGAAGATGCTGAAGGAGAAGCGGAGGATCGAGTAGAGGCCGAGCTTGCCGGTGAGCACCATGACGGCGGCAGTGGGGGCTTCGGTGATGGCGTCCGCGAGCCAGCCGTGGAGCGGGAAGATGGGGACCTTGACGGCGAAGGCAAGGAGGAAGGCGAGGGAGGCGAGCCAGAGGGCGGAGGTGTTCGAGGAGATGCCGTGCTGCTCGGCTAGGTGGGCGAGGCGCGGCAGGTCAAAGGTGCCGGTGCGGGCGTAGAGCCAAAGCATGCCGACGAGCAGGATGGCGGAGGGGATGAAGGTATAGAGGAAGTATTTGATGGCGGCGCGACGGCGGTTGTGGGTGCGGCCGAAGGTGGCGATCAGGATCGTCATGGGGACGAGCGAGAGCTCCCAGAACCCGTAGTAGAGGAAGAGATCGAGGGCGGTGAAGACGCCGAGCATGGCGACTTGCTGGAGCAGGAAGAGGACGTAGAAGGTCTTGCGGCGGTCGGCGACGGCGTTCCAGCTGGCGAGGACACCGAGGGGGGCGAGCAGGCCGGTGAGAACGACGAGACCCATGGAGAGGCCGTCAACGCCGAGGTGGAAGCGGATGGCGGGGGAGACGATCCAGGCGGCGTCGGTCTCGAACTGGAAGGCTGGGTGGGTGGCGGAGAAGTCGAAGTGTGAGGGAAGATGCAGGGTGAGGAGGAAGGTGATGAGGGTGACGGCGAGGGCGCCCCACTGCATGGTGCGGCCGCGGTCTGGCAGGACGGCGAGGATGAGGGCGCCGACGAGTGGGCAGAAGGTGATGAGCGGCAGGATGGCGTGATCTGGATTCATTTTGGGTTCATGGTGTTCAGGTGCGTGCTAGTGAAGCAGAAGAGATCGGCCAAAGAGCATGACGGCAATGACGGCGGCGGCACCGAGGGCGAGCCAGCCGGCGTAGGAGCGGATGTTTCCGGACTGGATGCGGCGGGTGAGATCGCTGAGGCCGCGGGTACCGGCACCGGCGCCAGCGCCGAAGCCGCCGACCAGGCCCTTGTCGAAGAATAGGCCGAGGAAGAGGCGGGAGAAGGCGAGCAGCGGGGTGACAATGACGACGCTGTAGATCTCGTCGATATAGAACTTATTGTCAACAAGGCGATAGACGGCGGGAACGCGGCGGGCGAGGGCGGCGGCGGTGCCGGGCTTGCGGTAGTAGAGCTGCCAGGCGAGGCCGAGGCCAGCGAGGGCGACGAGTGTGGAGATGGCGGCCAGGCCAAGCTCGGTCGAGTGAGACACGTTGTCGGCGTTGAGGGCGCTGCCGGCGACGGCGGTGGAGGTGAAGACAGGATCAAGGAAGTGCTCGATCTCATTGTGGCCGCCGAGAGCCGCGGGGATGCCGACCCAGCCGCCGACGACGGAGAGGATGGCGAGAAGGACGAGCGGGCCGAGCATGGTCCAGGGGGACTCGTGAACGCCGTGGGGGTGGGTAGCCTGGCCGGAGTCATGCTCGGCGGCTGCGGCCTCCGAATGGGTGGCGTGCGAGCCGGTCTGGCCGTCTTTCTGATTCGGGAGTGGATGGGTGCTCTGCCCATGGGCGAGAGCCTGCTCGTCGAAGCGGGCTTGACCGAAAAAGGTCTTGAACCAGAGGCGGAACATGTAGAAGGAGGTCATGCCGGCGGTGAGGAGGCCTACGAGCCAGAGCAGCTTGCCGAGCGGGTTGGGGCTCGAGAAGGTCTGGTAGAGGATCTCGTCCTTCGAGAAGAAGCCGGCGAGTGGAGGGATGCCGGCGATGGCGAAGACGCCGGCGGTCATAGTCCAAAAGGTGACCGGAATGCGCCGGCGAAGGCCGCCCATGACGCGCATGTCCTGCTCGCCCGAGAGGGCGTGGATGACGGAGCCGGCGGCGAGAAAGAGCAGGGCCTTGAAGAAGGCGTGGGTGAGGAGATGGAAGACGGCGGCCGAGTACGCGGCGACGCCGCAGGCGAGGAACATGTAGCCGAGCTGCGAGACGGTGGAGTAGGCGAGGACGCGCTTGATGTCGTGCTGGACGAGTCCTATGGAGGCGGCGAAGAGGGCGGTGGCGGCGCCGATGAGGGCGACCACGCCGAGAGCGTAGGGGCTGCGATCGAAGAGGACATGGGCGCGGGCGACCATGTAGATGCCCGCCGTGACCATGGTCGCCGCGTGGATGAGGGCGGAGACCGGGGTTGGGCCTTCCATGGCGTCCGGCAGCCAGACGTAGAGGGGAATCTGGGCGGATTTGCCGGCGGCGCCGACGACGAGCAGAAGGGCGATGGCAGTAAGGAAGCCGCCGTGCCACTCAGGATGTGAGGCGATGGCGGGAAAGACGATGGCGAAATCGAGCGAGCCGAAGTGGGCGATGAGCAGGAACATGGCGAGCAAAAAGCCGAAGTCGCCGATGCGGTTGACGATGAAGGCCTTCTTGCCGGCGTTGGCGGCAGAGTCCTTCTTGAAATAGAAGCCGATGAGCAGGTAGGAGGCGAGGCCGACGCCCTCCCAGCCGACGAACAGGAGAAGGAAGCTCGACGAGAGCACAAGGACGAGCATGAAGAACATGAAGAGATTGAGGTAGGCGAAGAAGCGCCAGTAGCCGTCCTCATGCGCCATGTAGCCGGCGGAGTAGAGATGGATGAGGAAGCCGACACCAGTGATGACGCCGAGCATGATGAGGGTGAGGTGATCGACGGCGAAGGCGAAGTTGACCTGAAAGCCGGTGATGGCGATCCAGGGGCGGCTGACGGCGTTAAGAACGAGGGGTGCGCCGGGGGCCAGCATGGTGGACCAGAGCCAGGCGACGAGGACCGCGGGAATAGCGGTGAAGAGCAGAGCGATACCGGTGACGGCGGCGCGGGGTAGCCGGCGGCCAATGGTTCCATTAAGGAGGAAGCCGGTGAAGGGAAGAAGCGGAATCCACCAGAGAGTTGAGGCAGGCATCAGAAGGGTCTCGCAGCTCCTGGTTAGAGCTTCATCAGGTTGATTTGGTCGACGTTGAGGGTCTTACGGGCGCGGAAGATGGCGATGATGATGGCGAGGCCAACCGCGGCCTCGGCTGCGGCGACGACCATGACAAAGAAGACGAAGATCTGGCCCTGGACGCGGTTCCACATATGGGCAAACGCGACAAAGGTGAGGTTGACGGCGTTGAGCATGAGTTCGATTGACATGAAGATCGAGATGATGTTGCGCTTGACGAGGAAGGCGCCAACGCCGGTCGAGAAGAGGAAGGCCGCGAGGATGAGGTACCAGGCGATGGGAACGGCAGGCGTCATCGGCTAGTGCTCCTTCCGGGCCAGAACCACGGCACCGAGGATGGCGACGAGGATCAGCACGCTGGTGACTTCAAAGGGAAGCAGCAGATCGCGAAAGAGCACGGTGCTGATCTCTGAGATGTTGCTGGTGGCGGCATTCAGGTGTCCACCAAGGTGAGCGAAGCCGAGGTTGCCGCGTTCAGACAGGAAGACAAAGCTGAGCAGGCAGAAGATGGCCGCGGCGCCAGGGAAGCCGGCGATGTACGCGGCTTTGCTGCCGGTGGTGCGTTCTTCTTCGCCGGCGTTCAACAGCATGATGACGAAGACGAACAGGACCATAATGGCTCCCGAATAGACGATGACCTGGGCCGCGGCGAGGAACTCAGCGCCGAGCGACCAATAGAGGACGGCGAGCGACATCATGACGACCACCAGCGAAAGGGCGCTGTTAATGGGGTGTCGCTGCAGCAGCAGGTTGATCGCTCCTGCCGCGGCAAGCACGCCGAAGATGATGAAGAGTGCCAGTTGCATGATGTGTGGTTCGTCTTTCCTGCGGGATGGACGTCTTTGGGTGTCGGTTGATTGTAAAGCAGAGCAACGTGCGCGGGGACAGCTACGGATGCAGAGCGAGGACCAGGCTGGTAGCGAGGATGTTGATCATGGCTACGGGAAGGAGGAACTTCCAGCCGAAGCCCATGAGCTGGTCGTAGCGGAAGCGCGGAACGGTGGCGCGGATCCAGATAAAGAGCAGAAGGAAGAACAGGATTTTTGCGACGAACCAGACGATTGGCAGAACGGCATTGAAGAAGGCGTTGTTCAGGAAGCCGTCGAAGATGTGGCCAAAGGCGCTAGACGCGCCGCCGAAGAAGAGCAGCGTGGCGACGCAAGAGACGGTGATCATGTTGGCGTACTCGGCCATGAAGAACATGGCGAACTTCATCGAGGAGTACTCGGTGTGGTAGCCGGCGACGAGCTCGGACTCTGCCTCGGGAAGATCGAAGGGGGCGCGATTGGTTTCGGCGTAGGCGGCGAGCAGATAGATGATGAAGGCGATGGTCTGGAAGCCGCCGAAGACGTTCCACGAGAGCATGCCGTGCGCGGACTGCGAGCCGACGATGTCACGCAGGCGCAGGGAGCCGGCGCGAAGGACGACGCCGACAAGCGACAGGCCAAGGGCGAGCTCATAGCTGATCATCTGCGAGGTGGCGCGCAGGCTGCCGAGCAGAGCGAATTTATTGTTCGAGCTCCAGCCGGAGAGGGCGATGCCATAGACGCCGATGGAGGTGATGCCGAGGATGACGAGCAGGCCGATGTTGATATCGGCGATATCGAACATATCAACGCCGGCGATGCGATAGGGTGCGCCAAAGGGGACGACCGAGATCGAGACCAAGGCGCAGACGAGAGCGATCATGGGTGCGGCGATGAAGAGGGGCTTTTCTGCGGCGATGGGCAGGAGGTCTTCCTTGAGGAAGAGCTTGATGCCGTCAGCGAGCGGCTGGAGAAGGCCGAAGGGGCCGACGCGGCTGGGTCCCCAGCGATTTTGCATGCGGCCGAGGACCTTGCGCTCAAGCAGAACGGTGTAGGCGACGGCGGTGAGGGTGATGACGAAGACGACAAGGATCTTCAAGATGCTGAGAAGGAGAAAGGTGACGAAGGGGCTGAGATGGGTCACGGCTGGCGGGAAACTCCTCGACGTCGGGTGTCGCCTGAAAGTGTAGTGGCGTGCTTAGGATAACTGAGTTGGCCGATGAGGAAGAGCGTAAGGCAGTTCAGAAGAGCAGCGAGTGCAAAGATTCCGAAGTGGCTGCCATGGAAGGAGGGTGGCAGGATGTTCTGGACGGAAGGCGGGATGAGGAAGGTCCAGGGGGTCGCCAGGAAGAACGCTGGGATGAAGCTGAAACCGAACTCATCGCGAGAGGCAAACGCAAGGACGAGCGCCAACGCAAATGAGACGAGATAGATGGCGACGACGCGACGAACGACACGCGCTTTGCGGCGGCGAGCCAAAAGAACAACCGATACAACAGCAGCGACATCGATGGCGAGCGGGACAGCCTCAAGCGGATTGAGACGATCTGTCCCGCTCCATGCGAGAGCCATGCTCAGTCGGCGGCGGCCTGGTTGAGCTGCTCGGTACGGCGACCTTCGTAGGCCTGCAGGTCGTTCAGCATGGGGGAGTAGCGGCCGAGGGTTCCTGAGGTGAACAGAGAGTCGCTGGCGGGGAGGACGAGGTCGCGACGGGGCGCGGCTGCTTGAATCTGGACGAGCTCAGACGGAGGCGACAGGTGTTGATCGTTGCCGCTGACCAGCTGTAACCGAAGCAGATCGTAGCCAGGGACGAGGCGCTGGATCTCGTCGAGGATGGCGTAGGGATCAAAGGGGCTGACGCGCGGCTCGAGATTGTTCGCGGTGAGCCAGACGGCGTGACGATCGGCCTCGCCGGACTGGGCTCCACGGGTCTGGCCCATGTCGGCGCGAAGACCTTTGCCGAAGGGGATGAGCGAAGGAATGTGTGCGCCCATCTTGTCGGCGATGCGGACGATCATCTCGAAATCAGAGCGGACGCCGGCACGGTCTCCGGCTTTGTTGACCTGCTGCAGATCGCCGTAGCTGTTGGTGACGGAGCCGGACTTCTCGTACAAGTTGGATGCGGGCAGAACGACATCGGCGAGCGCGGCGGTTTCGGTGAGGAACATCTCCTGCACGACGACGAAGGTGTTCTTGAGCGCGGCGGGGTCGACACCGTAGCGGGCGACCGGATTGGCGCCTACGACAAAGAGGGCGGAGAGCTCGCCGCGGGCGGCGGCGTCGAAGGTCTCGAGCAGATCAAGACCGGGTTCGGTTGGCGCGTTGTACTCGGAGAAACCGCCGGGGGCAGAGACGGGCGTGTAGCCAGGAAGCATATCTGGCAAGAGACCCATGTCGGCGGCGCCACGGCTGTTGACGTAGTCTGAGAGCAGGGCAAACTTCGTGTTGGGCAGGGTGAGGCCGAAGTCGATCAGGGCCTCGAGGGAGCGGCTGCGGAGCTCGGAACCGATGAGGATGAGGAGCGACTCTTCGGCACGGAGTGCGTCGCGGAAGCTGGTGAGTTTGGTTGCATCGCCGCCTTCGAGAGCGCTTGAAGCGGAGGCGTCGTCTCCTGCGAGATAGCTGGCGAGGGCGTCGTAGCCGAAGGGGGCGAGCTGGACGAAGGCCTTGGCTTGTCTACGGAGTTTGATCTCGGCGGAGTTGGCGACGTAGAGGCGGGCGCGATTGATGCGGACGTCCGAGCGAAGGTTCCAGGCGGTAAGGGGATTCTGATTGGAGGGATCGCCGCCGACGAGAAGGACGGCGGTGGCGGTCTGATTGTCGCGTTGCGAGGCGGTGCGAGCGCCCTTGCCGGCAAGCGCGCGAGCGAAGGTGACGTAGTCCGCCGTGCGATGGTGATCAATGTTGTTGGTGCCGAGCACGGTGCGGGCGAACTTCTGCAGCAGGTACGCTTCTTCGTTGGTGAGGCGGTTGCCGCCGACAACGCCGATGGACTTGCCGCCGCGGGTGTCGCGCAGCTCGCGGAACTTCTTTCCGACGTGGTCGAGTGCAGACTCCCAGCTCACAGGCCTGAGGGTGCCGTCGGGCTGACGGACGAGCGGCTTGGTGAGGCGATCTTCGTGGTTGGCGAAGTCAAAGGCGTAGCGGCCCTTGTTGCAGAGAAAGTCGCCGTTGATGCCGCTCTTGTCGCGATTGTCGCCGCGCATGATCTCTGTGCCGTCAGTCGTAGCGCGCACGCCGAGGGTCGTCTTGCAGCCATCGCCGCAATGGGTGCAGACCGTGGCGACATGATTCATCTCCCACGGACGCGTCTTGTAGCGATAGGTGCCGGAGGTGAGGGCGCCCACGGGGCAGGCATCGATGCACATGCCGCACTGCTCACAGTCCACATGGGCGAGGTCATCCGGTGACTCGGAGGCAGGGATGTTGGGAGCGATGACCGACGCGGCGCCGCGGTTCTGGATGCCGAGAGCGAAGACGTCCATGCCTTCACCGCACATGCGGACGCAGCGATAGCAGAGGATGCAACGTGGGCGATCAAAGTAGACGACCGGAGACCACTTCTGCTCTTCTCGATGGTTCTTGGGTTCGGCGTAGAAGCTGTCCGCGGCACCATACTTGAAGGTCATGTCCTGCAGCTCGCACTGGCCGCCGGCATCGCAGACCGGGCAGTCGAGCGGATGGTTGCCGAGCAGGAGCTGCAGCGTGGCTTTGCGGGCCTGGGCGATCTCAGGCGTCTCAGTCTGGATGACCATGCCTTCGGCGACCGGGGTGGTGCAGGCGGTCTGCAGCTTGGGCATCTTTTCGATGCGGACGACGCACATGCGGCAGGCTGCCTGAAGCGAGAGGCCGGGGTAGTAGCAGAAGGCCGGGATTTCGATACCGGAGGCTTTGCAGGCGTCGATGAGGAGGGTACCGGCGGGTGCGGTAAGCTGCTTGCCGTCCACGATAAAGGAAACATCTGGCATGGTTAGTGCGCTCCGATGAGCTCCTGCTCGGTGATGAGGGGGGTGCCAGCGCGGCAGCCCTCGATGTAGTCTTCAAACTCTTTGCGAAACTTTTTGACGAAGGCGAGCGTCGGCATAGCGGCAGCATCCCCGAGTGGGCAGAAGGTGCGGCCCATCATGTTTTCGGCAAGGTACTGGACATTGTCGACGTCTTTCTTGGCGCCGCCGCCGTCATAGACGCGCTGCAGCGTCTTCTTGATCCAGTCCGTGCCTTCGCGACAGGGGATGCACCAGCCGCAGCTCTCGTGTTGGTAGAACTTGATGGTGCGGAGGGCGAACTCGACGATTGAGACAGTTTCGTCAAGAACGACGATGCCGCCCGAGCCGAGCATGGTGCCGGCCTTGCCCATCTGATCGAAGTCGAGACCGACGTCGAGCTCGTCTGCGGTGAGGACCGGGCAGGAGGAGCCGCCGGGAACGACGGCCTTGAGCTGCTTGCCGCCCTTGACGCCGCCGGCGACCTCGTAGATTGCCTTCTTGAGGTTATAGCCCATGGGCAGCTCGTAGATGCCGGGGCGCTCGACGTGGCCGGAGATGCCGAAGAGACGGGTGCCGCCGTTGCGTTCGGAGCCGAGCTTGGCGTAGGCCTCGCCGCCCATGAGGAGGATGTGCGGCGCGGAGGCGATGGTCTCGGCGTTGTTGATGACCGTGGGGCCACCATAGAGACCGACTACGGCAGGGAAGGGTGGCTTGATTCGCGGAACACCGCGCTTGCCTTCAAGCGACTCCATGAGGGCGGACTCTTCACCGACCTCGTAGGCACCGGCGCCGGTCTGGGTGACGATGTCAAAGTCGACGCCTTCATGGCCGAAGATGTTCTTGCCCAGGAAGCCCTTTGCGTAGGCGTCGGCTACAGCCTTTTCGACGATCTTCAGCAGATAGCGATACTCGCCGCGCAGATAGATGAAGCCGACCTTCGAGCCGATGGCGAGACCGGCGATCATGGTGCCTTCGATCACGGCGTGCGGGTCGTGCAGGAAGATGACGTGATCCTTGCAGGTGCCGGGCTCGGACTCGTCGCCGTTGACGAGGACGTACTTCGGTTTCTCGGACTGCTTGGGGACGAACGACCACTTCATGCCGGTAGGAAAGCCGGCGCCTCCGCGGCCGCGCAGGCCGGAGGCTTTCATGGTGTTGATGATCCACTCGGGGCCTTGTTCGATGGCCTGCTGGACGGCCTTGTAGCCGTCGAGCTCGATGTACTTGTCGATCTCAGCGGCGCCCTGGCCGAAGCGGCGGGAGAGGACCTTCACTTCATCAGGATGGGAGACAAGAGACGGCATTACTTCACATCCTTTCCCAGACCGGCGCGATAGGCGTCGAGGATCTGGTCGACTTTGACGGTGGTGAGGTCGTCGTGAAAGTCATAGTTGACCTGCATGGCGGGCGCCCAGCAGCAGGCGCCAATGCACTCGACTTCTTCAAGCGAGAACATGCCGTCGCGGGTGACCTGTTTGTGGCTGATACCGAGCGTGGCTTTGCAGTGGTCGAGGATCTCGTAGCCGCCGCGCAGCATGCAGGAGATGTTCGTGCAGACCTGCACGTTGTACTTGCCCGCGGGTACGGTGCGAAGCATGGAGTAGTAGCTGAGCACGTTACGAACGTCTAGCTCGAAGAGATCCAGACGAGTCGCGAGCTCGTTGACGACGGCGTCCGAGACGTAGCCGATCTCGTCCTGCGCATAGAGCAGCATTGGCACCAGGGCCGAGCGCCTGAGCGGGTAGATGGTGACGAGGTGGTCGAAGCGGGCGGCCAGCCCTGGAGAAAAGATCGTTGTTGCGACTGTGCTCACTGTCCCATCATCTCCCGCGCCAGCCGTTCGGCGGCCATGTCCATCTCTTCTGTGACTCCATCCAGTTTAGCTGTTCCATCCTCTTCGAGAGAAAAGGTTTGCGACGCGCCATTGGAATCCGAGACGGCGTTGTGCGTAAAGCGCAACCAGCGGGTGTTCACGCGGAGAAGGATCTCGTCGGGGCCGACTTCGACGACAGCGTGGTGCCGGCTCGAGAGACCATGCGCGCCGGCGTAGGAGCGGAGAAGCGAGGCCCAGGAGGTCCAGAGCTCGCGATGCAGACGTGGGTCCATGGTGCTGGCCTGACTTGCGCTAGCGATCGATCTCTCCGAGGACGATATCGATGGAGCCGATGACGGCGACGACATCGGCGAGCTGACGACCTTTGCACATGGCTTCGAGCGCCTGAAGAGTGGCGAAGGAGGGATTGCGCATGTGCACACGATAGGGCTTGGCGGTGCCATCCGAGACGACGTAGTAGCCCATCTCGCCGCGCGGGCTTTCGATGGCCTGGAAGACCTCGCCGGCCGGAACTGCAAAGCCCTCGGTGACGATCTTGAAGTGATGGATCATGGATTCCATCTGCGTCTTCATCTGTTCGCGGTCCGGAAGGACGATCTTGGGGGCGTCGGCGACGATGCGACCGGCCGGCATGCCGTCAAGAGCCTGCTGAGCGATCTTGACGGACTCGCGAAGCTCGGCCATGCGAACGACGTAGCGCGCCCAGACGTCACCGACATCGGAGGTTGGGACCTTGAAGTCAAACTTCTCGTAGCCGGAGTACGGCATATCGCGTCGCAGATCCCAGTCGACACCTGAGGCACGAAGCGGCGGCCCGGTGACGCCGAGCGCGATGGCGTCGGCTGCCGACAGATGACCAACACCCTTGAGCCGACCCATCCAGATCGGGTTGCCGGTAAGCAGGTTCTCGTACTGATCGATGCGCGACGGCATCATGGTGAGGAAGTCCTGCACCTGCCCGTAGAAGTCGAGCGGCGGTTCGACGGACAGGCCGCCGATGCGGAAGTAGGAGCTCATCATGCGCTGGCCGGAGACGTTCTCGTAGATGCGGGAGACGCCTTCGCGCTCACGCCAGCAGTAGAGGAACATGGTCAGGGCGCCGATATCGAGCGCATGCGTGCCGAGCCAGACCAGATGCGAGGAGATGCGGGTGAGCTCATTGAGAAGGACACGAAGGTACTGGGCGCGCTCGGGGATCTCGAGGCCAAGCAATTTCTCGACCGCCAGGCAGTAGCAGAGATTGTTCGACATCGGGCTGAGATAGTCGATTCGATCAGTGAGCGGAACAACCTGCTGATAGAACTTCGCCTCGCAGGTCTTCTCGATCCCGGTATGGAGGTAGCCGATATCGGGTGCAAGCGCGACGACGACCTCGCCGTCCACTTCGAGGACGAGGCGCAGAACACCATGGGTCGAGGGATGCTGCGGGCCCATGTTGATGATCATGGTCTGATCGGAGACGGCATCCTCGCCTTCGTGCCCGCGCGTTGCGCTTGCGATGACGTCTTCAATGCCGGGGGTGATCATGTCTTCAGCTGCGATAGGCGCCATTAGCGATAGCCCTCCACGGGGTAGTCCTTGCGCAGGGGATGCCCTTCCCAATCAGTGGGCATCATGATGCGGGTGAGGCCGGGATGGCCGCCGAAGTGAACGCCAAAGAGATCGAAGACTTCGCGCTCGTAAAAGTTCGCGGAGGGCCAGACGCGCGTAATGGAGTCGACGGAGGTATCGTCTCCGTCCAACCGAACGACGAGCCGGACGCGCTGCTTCAGGGAGTGCGACAGGATGTGGTACGTGATCTGGAAGCGGGGCTCGGACGGGTACCAGTCGACCGCCGTCACGTCTTCGAGGAAGTTATAGCCAGCCTGCTTTACGGCTTCGCCAGCCTCGCGCAGACGCTCCCGCGGGACGGTTACCGTAAGCTCGTTGCGATCGAATTTGGCATCTGCAGCGAGGGCAGAGAGCGCCTGCATGCCGGGATGCTCGGGCTGCGCCGCGAGAACGGCGGGCACGCCGCTAACGGCCGATGCGGGATCGTACATGGCTAGAGATCTCCCTTGTCGTTGGCCCAATCGAGAACGCCCTTCTTCCAGACATAGAAGAGGCCGACGGCTACAAAGCCGAGATAGACCAACATCTCCCAAAAGCCAAACATGCGGGAACCGGTGATCGCTGGCAGTCGACGGAAGATGACGGCCCAGGGCAGCATGAAGACGGCTTCGACGTCGAACAGAATAAACAGCATCGCCACCATATAGAAGCGGACCGAAAAGCGACCGCGAGCGTCGCCGATGGCGTCCATGCCGCACTCGTATACGCCAGCCTTGGTGCGGGAGTTCTTGTGTTTGCCGATAAGGAAAGACGCACCAACCATGCCGACGGCCATCCCGAGAGCCACCAGGATCTGCAGCACCAGCGGAAGATAGTTCCAGATGTAGGGGTAGCTTTGCATGCCTGGCTTGAGCTTAGGTTTGGCTATGGCGGGTGTCAAGGACGCGCTGGTACCGGCTTGGACGCAGTCGACGTTCGCGGCAGGCGCTTATAGCAGGCCTTTGTACCAGTCGAGAATCTCCTGACCATACAGGGCGGCGAGCAGACCACCAGCGGCGAGGAAGCTGCCGAGCGGGATGCGGCTTTGCCCGGTGGCTCGCCTGGTGGCAAGGAGCGTGACCGCGTAGAGGCCGCCGGCGACGACGCCAGCAAAGAGGGACAGGATAGCCGGGGAGAAGCCGAGGAAAGCGGCGATCATGGCGAGGAGCTTGACGTCTCCGGCTCCCATACCGGGCCGGCCCCGGATGAGTTGATAGAGCGCCCGAATGCCTAGAAGCACCAGAGCAGCGGCGATTGTGGCTAAGAGACGGCCGCCAATGAGAGCTTCTGGCCCGGTCATGAAGAGATTGCCGTGCTCGACGACGTTGCCGGGACTGGAGAGATGGATGTGATGGTTGCTGAGGCGGATCTGATCGTCGGTCGGCCCCAGCAGAATGGCCTGACAACAGACCAGAAAGAAGGCGGCCGCGATGCCGCCGTAGGTGAAGCCGTCTGGCAGGAGCTGGGTCTGCCAGTCCATGACCAGAAGGCCGAGCAGAAGGAAGCCGACGATGGCGAAGGCAACGGTCTGAACGACGGCCGCGAGCAGTGTGTCGAGCGGCAAGGGAACAGGACCGGACCGAAGCAGGAGCGGCGCCAGCCGATGGGCGGCGAGGAGAAACCAGAGAGCGAGGCCGAGCTCGACGAGGGGGTACTGGAGGGAGATACGATGTTTGCAATCGCGGCAGCGGCCGCGCAGGAGGAGCCAGCTCAGGATTGGAACGTTGTCAAACCAACGGACAGGATGTTGGCAAGCCGAACAGCGGGAACGGGGAGTGACGATGCTTTCGCCGCGCGGCAGGCGGGCGATGCAGACATTCAGGAAGCTGCCGAGGAGCAGGCCGAGGACGACGGCGGCGAGGTCAAAGAGCGGCATCGGCCTAAGTATAGTTTGCCAGCTAGGAGCGATGGGCGGAATCAGAACTCGCCGTGGACGCGGGCGCTGAAGATATTGACCGGGCCACGATCGCGATTGAAGGCGGGGTTCGCGAGGTGCTGGTAGTCGCCAGAGAGCCAAAAGGATTTGTGGTAGTTGACGCTGTAGAACAGATCGAGCGCGCGTTCGGCGGCTGGAGTGATGCGCCCGTCGCCGACAAAGCCATCGATACCGCCAAGGCCGAGATACTTGGCGTGCGCGTTAGAGATCCAGCCGAGGTTCAGGCCGGCGCCAGCGACGTCCAGCGACCGATGCCAGATCGTGCCATTGCCCAGAACGCCGACCGCGAAGGAGCGATCGGTCGAGGTATAGGCGTCGACTTCGGTCTTGCCATCGGAGATCATGGCGCGGGAGAACACGCCGATACCGCTGGCGAGGAACTGCTCGCCGAAGAGGCCGACGCCGGTTTTGGTGTTGGGCTTGCGAACCCAGCAGAGGTCTGGCGCGGTAGCGTTGTTGGAGCCGTAGTTGAAGCCTGGACAGGTGGTGGCGTTCTTTGCTGGATCGGCGAGAAAGACGTTGATGGCATCGGTGAAGCGGCCGATGTTCTCGTTGTTCCGGTAGGCAAGAACGCGCAGGGTGCCGTCTTTGCCACGCAGCTGATGACGGTGCTCGAGCTCGACCTGATCGCCGTAGAACTTGAGCAAGCGCCAGTCAATCTGCAATTGGTTGGGATCTCTCGGCGGGGTGATACGGCCGTAGCGTACAGCCCACTTGTCCCAGTAAAGCTCAGAGACGACGCCCCAGGAGTAGCCACGGGCGTCCGAGGCGAAGTCATAGGCGGTGTAGGTGAGAAAGGCCAGATTGAAGATGCCCTGTCGCGGATCGATGTCGAAGGCGTTCTTGTCGAAGAAGTCCAGGATGCTGAAGTTTCCGGCGACGAGGACGAGGCGTCGGCTGGTGTAGGTCGTGCCGAGCTGGGTCGGGCCGGACTCTTTGATTTCGCTGCCGCCGCCGAAGCTAACGGTCTGCTTCAGGTAGGTGCGCGAGCGATACAGGGTGGGGGTTTCGGCGCCGCCTTTCTGCAGTTCGAAGTCCTGGATGGCGCCGCCGAGGCCTTTCAGCTGCGAGAGCGGGCGCTCCGAGATGAGTTCCGGGACGAAGTAGACCTCACCGCCATGCCAGAGACGGGCGCCGAGATAGGCGGTGGCGGTGCCGGTGAAGCTCTGCTCCGGTGTAGGCAGAAGCGAGTTGGTGCTGCCGTTGAGGTTGGTGTACGGAGCCGAAAAGGCCTTCTTCCAGGCGTAGATGTAGGTGAACTGGCCGTAGACGTTCCATCGTTCATTTTCCAGGTTGTGCTTTCCACGGCTGGACAGGTACTTCATGAAGGAGGGCTGCTGGTCTGGAACGGGAGCGGGAGCGGCATCCTGACCTGCGGCCGCAGCCAGTGTGCCTCCGATGGCAGGGTGCAAGAGATAGGTCTGGGACGTCAGCGCGGTGGGCCAGAGTTCCCAGGGACGCTCCCCACTGCTCCTTGCGGTGAGGAAGGGTCCGGGAGGAGGCTCGCCGGTGGTGGTTTCCGGGCCGTCGGGTAACTCTGCGGGCGCGCTCAATGCCATGGTGCGGGCCTGGTCTGCTTGTGTCTCTGCCGCTCTGGTTTGCGAGATCGCACAGGTGGGCAGCAGGAGGGAAAGAACCAGGGAGAAACAACAGCGCATCCGGGAAGTTTACCGGGCGAAGTCGTTGGAAAGACGTTAAATTCCGGAGCCTCTTCGCAGTCGCTCAGAGCAGATCCTCCTGCCGTGTTTATGCGATCGAAACGTAGGCGGCAGCCGCACTTGCAATCCATGTGCCTGAGGAATTATGTTGTCTTTACACGGGAAAGGAGGATGATCCAGCCTATGAAATCAGACTGTAATAGTTGCATCAACGTACGTGAGGTGACTGAGGCTTAGGGCACTTCGCTCTAGACCTGGTGGTTTTCATCAGCAGTATTCTTCCACCGAGGCCCATCCGAAGACGGGTGCCCTCAGGTCAATCTCAACAGATCACCGCCAGACGGCTCGCAACTCGCGAATGAGTGCGAGCCGTTTGCGTTTGCGGCGTACTTCCATGCCGATCGAGACATCTATGAATCCTTTGGTCATCGCGGGACGGGCTTTCCAGTCGCGACTCATTGTTGGTACAGGCAAGTACAAGGATGGTGCCGAGACGCAGGCTGCCATCGAGGCTTCGGGCGCCGAGATGGTGACCGTGGCGGTCCGTCGTGTGAATCTTGATCGCTCGAGCGAGTCGCTGCTGGATTTCATCGATCCGCGGCGCTATTTCCTGCTCCCAAATACGGCTGGTTGCTATACGGCTGAGGAGGCAATCCGGGCGGCACGGCTGGCGCGTGAGGTAGGGCTCTCAGACTGGGTGAAGATTGAAGTGATTGGAGACCAGGCCACGCTTTACCCGGACGTGCAAGCGACGCTTGAGGCGACGAAGGTGCTGGTGAAGGAGGGCTTTACGGTTCTGCCGTATACCTCGGACGACATTGTGTTTGCGAAGCGCCTGATCGATGCCGGGGCGGCGGCGGTGATGCCGCTCGGTGCACCCATCGGCACCGGTGTAGGCGTTGCCAATCTGCATACCCTGCGCATGATGCGGGAACTCATCACGGAGGTGCCGCTGATTGTCGATGCCGGGCTGGGTACAGCGTCCGATGCGGCCCTGGCGATGGAGCTGGGATGTGATGCGGTTCTGCTGAACACGGCGATTGCCGGGGCGAATGACCCCATTCTGATGGCTGAGGCGATGCAGCACGGAGTGCTGGCTGGCCGACAGGCCTTTCTGGCCGGACGCATGCCACGCAAGCTGTATGCTTCGGCGAGCTCTCCGCTTGAAGGGATCTCCCGCTAGCTCCGCATGGGGACTCGCCTTGGCCGGATCGGAATGTTAGGCAGCTGGCTGATCTGGCTCCTGTCGATCGCATCCCTTGGACTGGCGATGGAGGCGAATCAGACGGCGGACCTCCAAGCGCGGTGGGATGGCCTGCACCAGAGGGTAACTAGCATCGAGCATCTGCATGGTGTAGCGGTGCTGTGGGTTCTGTTGTTCGTGGTGCTGCAGCTGAGCTCGCCCCTGCTTATGGCCTTTACGTTGCGTGCGGTGTACCGCTTGCGGACGGCTGTATGCTTCACTGTCGCCGCGGGTGGTGCGATGGTGCTCGATGCGCTGGGGCTGTTTGGGATGTTGATGTGGCTGCGGTTCAGTTTGGGAACTGGATAGATAACGGGTGTGGGCGCGGGTTCCGATACACTCCTCCCTATGCGGGTGTTTGGGATTGACTGCGGGACCGAGTTCACCGGGTACGGCGTAGTCGAGATGGACTATGAGGCTCGGCAGCCACGACTTAAGTACCTGATGGCAGGGACGATACGGCTCTCGAAGAAGGATCGGACGGCGCAGCGGCTGGCGCAGGTGTATGCGGAGCTGAGTGGCCTCATCGCGCTGCACGCGCCGGATGTGGTTGCGATCGAAGAGGTATTCTTTTCGGCTAACGCCAAATCTGCGTTGAAGTTAGGCCAGGTTCGCGGGGTTGCGATCCTGGCCGCGGCGAACTGCGGAGTGGACGTGACGGAGTACGCGCCGCTTTCGATCAAGAGTGCCGTGGTGGGGTATGGTTTGGCACAGAAGGAGCAGGTGCAGTTCATGGTGACGCGGCTTTTGGCGCTTGCGAATGAACCAGATAGCCCGGATGCGGCAGATGCGCTGGCGATCGCTATCTGCCATCTGCACACGGCGCAGACCATGGATCGTCAGCGGCCAGCGGCTGGTCTGAATGGGTCGAATCGGTGACGGTGAAGCGCGGTTTCGCCGAGGTACGAGGGTGTTTTGTCACGATTTTGTGCATGATGGTTTGTTCGGCCGCGTTTGGGGGCCAGACACCCCTGGCGACTGCGGATGAGGTGGCGTTTGAGCGTGACTGGCCGGCGCAACTGGTTCCGTACTTTCGGGTGGTGGTGCGGGGGGATGGAAGCGGGACGGTGGCGATGTCACGCGAGAGCTCGAGTGAGGCGGGTGGGGCGACCGCGATCCGTGTTTCGATTGCCACGCGGGACAAGCTGTTCGCGGTAGAGCCAGTGATAGCCGGACCGAAGGGGTGCGAGACGGGACCGAAGAAGCTGGCGCAGACGGGGAAGAAGACCGTGACGCTGCGGAGAGATGGCAAGGTGCTGACCTGTACGTTCAACTACTCGGACGACAAGCGCATGCAGGAGGCGGTGAGTGACTTCGGAGCCATTGAGTTGACGCTCGAAGAGGGGCCGAAGCTGGCGCATCTGCACCGGTACGACCGGCTGGGGCTTGACGCGGAGGTGAACGCGTTTCTGGAGGCGGTGAAGTCCGGGCGGGCGATTGAGCTGGGGAACATCTCGGACGTGCTGCGGACGCTGGCGGGGGACGGAGATGTGATGGAGCGGGTACGGAACCGGGCCACGGATCTGCTCGCGATGGCAGACGCAGGAAAGTAGCCCCGCCTCTGGTGGTTATAGAGGCAGGCTCATGAAGACATCCGCGCGGTTGTAGGCGAGGTGCGGAAGCGACTCGCGCGCGACATGACGGAAGCCGGCTGACTCATAGAGGTGGACAGCAGATTCCAGCCGGGTGCTGCTGCCGAGGAAGAGCGACGTAGCGCCGAGAAGCCGGGCCTGGGCGATGGCGTGCTGAAGCAGGCGACGGCCAAGGCCCTGGCCCCGTTGTGAGGGCGCGACGGCCATCTTCGAGAGCTCGTAGACGCCACCTTCCATGGGGATCAGGGCCACACAGCCTACAGGCTCCCCGTCGCTATACAGCAGAAAGATCCGGCCGCCTTTGCGGAGGATGGTGGCTTCCGGATCGCCGAGCGTTTCGCGGTCCTTGGCTTCAAGCGTGAAGTAGCGGGTGATCCACTCTTCGTTGAGCGTTCGGAAGGCAGTGGCATCGTCTCCGGGGAGGAGAGGGCGAATGTCGAACTCGGGTGAGAGGGTAGCGGACGACTCAGCGGGACGCGACGGCAGAGTGTTCGGGATCATGGGTACGACCTCTGTGACTGAGTGTGCCTCCCAAACATGATGACGTCCAATATCTTGTTCGAACGCATTAGGATGTTTGACATATGGATCACGATGTGGAGCTGCGGCACCTTCGATACTTTGTCGCGGTGGCAGAAGAGCTGCACTTTGGCCGAGCGGCAGAGCGGCTGCATCTCTCGCAGCCGCCCTTGTCGCAGCAGATCCGGCAGCTGGAGGAGCTGCTGGGCTATCCGCTTCTGGTGCGTACGACACGATCGGTGGCGTTGACGGAGGCTGGCAGAGCGTACCTCGAGCGCGCACGACGGACGCTGCGCACGGTGCAGCGCGACATCGAAGAGACACGGCGGATGGGGCAGGGTGAGAGCGGGTCGCTGCACCTTGGCTTTGTGGGCTCGGCCATGCTGACGACGCTGCCGACGATCTTCAGGGCGTACCGCGAGCGATACCCGCTGGTGCAGCTGCACCTGCATGAATCGTTTACGGCGCGGGTTGCGGAGGGGCTGGAGAACGGGACCCTTGATGCGGGAATCTTGCGGGATGGGGACGAAGCGGGGACGCTGCAGACGACAACGCTCTTTACCGAGCCCTATCTTGCGGTGCTGCCGCGGTCTCACCGATGTGCCGGGCAACGGAGTGTCTCGCCCGGCGCGCTGCGTGAGGAGCCCTTCGTGTACTACCCGCGGAGCGCAGGCGTGCGTGCGTTTGAGAAGCCGCTGACGATCTTTGAGGAGTATGGATTTCGGCCGAAGATTGTGCAGGAGGCGACTCACTGGCTGACGATCTTGCGCCTGGTCGGAGCGGGGCTGGGAGTTTCTGTGGCGCCGGCGTGTGTGGCGCGGATCGCCTCGCCGGAGGTCGTGTGCGTTCCCCTGCGCGGGGCGAAGGCAGTCAGCGAGATTGATCTGGCGCGAGTGGTGGGAGACACGCGGCCGATCGTTGCCCATTTTCTGGGCATCGCGAAGCAGCTGCGGATGCGGTGAGCGGGGAGGTGACGGGCGGAGCCCGCTCCTTGTGACGAGGGCGCGGGCTTAGCGGAGAGATGGCTGAGATGGCCCCGACCGCTGGCTGACCAGAAGAAGGGCCGACGTACCAAGCAGGAGCAGAGCGAGCGCGGAGCCGGCGGCAAGCGGAATGGTGCCAGTGGTAAGTGCGCGGAGGGCGTTCCGGGCCACGGCGGGCTGGGCGACCCAGAGTGCGCGGAGCGACCAGAGGCTAAGGCAAAGGACGTAGAGGGCGGCGAGCAAGCGCATGGCGAGCATGGCGACGGAGGCGCGGCGAAGGGCGAGGGCCGCCCGTTGCTGCTCCGCACGCTGCCAGATAACGGCAGCCGGCGGCGATGGCGGCGCGGAGATGGCGAGCGTGCCGGCGTAGTCGCGGAGCAGGGTGGTGAGGCGATGAGTCTGCTGGCAGGCGGGGCAGGTGACGACGTGCGAGCGGAGGGGATCCGTGAGGGCGCTGTCGCGGAGCGCCTGGACGAGAGCGGGTTCGTAGTCGCAGCGGGGATGGTTCATGGGAGGTCCTTTCGGGGCGCAAGGAGCGTGGCGGCGTGGGCGCGGGCGCGAAACAGAAGAAGGCGGATGCTGAGCGCGCTGAGGCCGGTGACGGCGCCGATCTCCGCGTGGCTCATGCCTTCGACGTAGGCGAGCCAGAGAAGTTCGCGCTCGCGGGGCTTGAGGGCGGCCATGGTGCGGTGGATGTCGAGCCGGGTTTCGAGGTTGGGTGTGGTGCCGGGATCGGGATGCGGCTGTTCTGACGCCGGGGCGGGATGATCGTCTCCGCGACGCCAACGATCGCGCAGGAGGTTGGTGGCAATGCGGAAGAGATAGCGGCGGGTCTCCTCTTCGGGCATGACGGTGGGATGGCGAAGAAGAAAGCGGCAGAAGGTCTCCTGCAGGAGATCGTCGGCGCGATCGCGATGGCCGGTGACGCCGACGAGATAGCTCAGTAGCGGGCGAGAGAGGGTGGTGTAGAGGGCGTGGAAGCCGGCTTCGTCGAGCGCAGTGGAGGACTCACGCGGCCAGGGAAGGACCTGGCCGGGAACATCTGTGCTGTGCGTGGACATCGAGCCCTCCTTTCGCGAGGTGACGGAGTGAGCTAGGAGCGTGATGCGGCGAGGATGTGCGGGAGGGACGGGACGGTGAGGAGGCCGAAGCGGCGCGAGAGGACCCAGGTGGCCGCGGTCGCGAGCGCGAAGCCGATGCCAAGGGCGAGCGAGATGACGCCAAAGATGACGATGCCGGAGTCTGCCAGGGCAACGCCGGATGGTGACAGGGTCGGCACGAATTTTGGGAGTACGAGCAGCGTGACACCAAAGACAGCGAGCAGGATGGCGGTCTTGACGCCGTTGAGGATGCCTTTGTAGGGGGAGCTTGCGGTGATGGCGTTTGCAGCGAGAGCGGACAGGAGGCTTTGGCCGGCGGTGGTTTCGCTGTAGGCCATGAGGCTTTCGGCGGTGGGGAGCTTATCAAGCAGGCGGGTTTGAACAGCGGTCTGGGCGCGGGCGAGCAGGACCTGGCGGATGGAGACCACAACGATCCAGACGATGGATGCGACGGTGGCGAAGAAGAAGAAGGGGACGAGCATGTCTACCATGTGGGCCTCGAGTCGATGTACGCAGGGGAAGAATGGTGCGTTCACTGAGTACAACGGGCGAGCCGGACGGTTGGTTAACAGCTCAGGGCAGACTTGGCGAGGGCGAGGGTGAAGGCGAGATCACCCTTGGGTGCGCGTGGGGCACGCGATCTAGAGCGGCTGGCTGTTGTTCTTGACGCTTTTAGCGAGCTTGACGATCTCGTCCGTGGTTCCGGAGACTTTGGCGGGTGCAGTGTTGGCGGAGGCTGTGTCGAGTTGCTCTTTGAGGGTGGTGGCGAGGGCGAGGAGCTTGGCGGCATCGGCTTTCGCCTGATCCTGGCGCTTGAGGTTAAGTTTTGTGAACTGGGCGCGCCGCATGGCGTCTGCTGGGTCTTCGACGGGCTGGCTGTTGTGGACGTTTGGCGTAGGACTGGCGCCGGGCTGCTGGGTGTGCCAGGAGGGCGGGACGGGGGCAACGCCGATCTGCGCCGAGAGTGGAAGGAAGGCCGTGACGGCGGCGGCGAGGACAGCGACAGGACGAATCGAGCTGAGCATGAATGGCCTCCTCACGCCCGTGTGAGGCAACGGCGTGGGTCGATCTCTTGCAACTCGTTATACGCCTGCGACGGAGCGGATGGATTGCCGGAGATCTGGCGGATCAAGCGCTGTTTGATAGGGCGCGATGCAGAGCGGCGAGGTCATTGAGCGACGTCGCTTCGGCGCGGATCTGCGGATCGAGGGTCGGCGGCCAGGCGCGGGTGAGCTGATCGGGGATGAAGCCGGCGTGGCGAAGGTTCTTGGCGAGGGTCTTGCGTTTTTGCGCGAAGGCGTGGTGGAGGAAGCGGTCGAAGGGGACGGGATCGACGCCGAACTCGGCGAAGCGGGGGTGGAAGCGGAGGCGGAGGACGGTGGAGTCGACTTCGGGCGGGGGAGAGAAGGATTCGGGGCCGAGGGTAAAGAGGATGTCAGGGACGGCGTGCATCTGTGCGGTAGCGGAGAGAAGGCCGAAGTCTCGGCGGCCGGGCGGGGAGGCGACGCGGTCGGCAACCTCGCGCTGCATCATGAGGACGGCGGAGGTGAGGAGACCGGGGGCGGCGAGGGTCGTGCGGAAGAGATGGAGGAGGATGTCAGAGGTGATGTAGTACGGGAGATTACCGATGACGTGGGTGGGTGCGGCGACGGGCTCGGCTTGCGTGGGGGTCTGGGGATGGAGGGTCGCGTCGCTTCGCTCCGTGGTTAAGGGCCGATGCGGGAGTTCCTCGCTCTGCTCGGAATGACGACCAGAAAAGGCCAACGCCGGAGGCTCGGATGGTGAGGGATCAGAGAGGGCGGCGGTGTTGGCGAGAAGGAGCGCGGGGAGGTCGACTGTGAGGATGTCGGCTTCGACGATGGCGACGTGGGGATGGTTGCGGAAGCGGAAGCGGAGTTCGGCGGCGAGGGCGCGGTCGAGCTCGATGGCGATGAGGCGGCGGGTGCGGGTGGCGAGGAGCTCGGTGATAGCGCCGTGGCCGGGACCGATCTCGACGACGGTGGCGGTGGAGAGGTCGCCGAGGACGTCGACGATGCGCTGGCGGGCGGTGAGGTCCGAGAGGAAGTTCTGGCCGAGCCTGGGTTTGTGTTTGCGGGACATGCTGGGATCAGGGTACGCGGGCTTGGGCTCAGGGAGCTGCAGAGGGGCGTTTCGCGGGCGGTGGGGCGGTGGTTTCGCGGAGGATGAGGCTGGTGGAGATGGGGGTGGCGGGAAGGCGCTCAGCAGAGGCGGGTGAAGTGATGTGGGCGAGCAGGGCGGCGATGGCGCCGTCGGCGATCTCGGTCTGGGACATGTTGACGGTGGTGAGGGCGGGGTTGAGGAAGGCAGCGAGATGGATGTTGTCAAAGCCAACGACAGACATGTGTTCGGGGACGCGGAGGCCGCGCTTGTGCAGGGTGCGGAGGGCGCCGATAGCGGTGAGGTCGTTCGAGCAAAGGACGGCGGTGGGGGGATCGGGACGGTTGAGGAGCTCCCTCATGCCGATCATGCCGCCTTCGAGCTGGTGATCGCCCTCGATGATGAGATGCTCCTGCGGGGTGCAGCCGGCGGCTTGCATGGAGGCGAAGAAGGCGACGCGGCGGAGGGTTGCGGAGTGCTGAGAGAGCGGGCCGCTGATGAAGCCGATGTGCCGGTGGCCGAGGGCGACGAGGTGCTCGACGGCCTCTTGCATGCCGTGGCGGTAGTCGACCATGAGGGTGGCGGGCTGCATTTCGCTCTGAGGACGTTCCTTGCGCGCGAACTCTTCCTGGGCGATGTCGACAAAGACCATGGGGATGTTGCGGCTGGAGAGCTCATCGAGGACGGGATCTTCGACGCCAAAGGTCATGATGGCGACGCCGTCGACGTTGCGCTCGATCATGCGGCGGAGGCAGAGCTTGAGCTCAGAGTCGTAGTCCGTGGAGTCGATAAGGATCTCGTAGCCGTGGCGGACGGCGGCGGCTTCAAAGCGCTTGATCAGCTCGGGAAAGAAGGGATTGGTGATGTCGGAGACAAGGAGGCCGAAGAGGCGGGAGCGGCCGGAGACGAGGGCGCGGGCCTGGGTGTTTGGGTAGTAGTTGAGATCGCGGATGGCTTCACGCACACGCGCGGCCATGGCGGGATTGACGGTGGGGATGTTGTTGATGGTGCGGGAGGCGGTGGCGATGGAGACGTTGGCGGCGCGGGCGACGTCGCGGATGTCGATACGCGAGTAAGGGAGGGGCTGTCGGATTTCAGCTTGCGGATCATTGCGGCTTGTAGAGGAGTACCTGCTGGAACGCGGGAGCGTCAACTGCCCCCGGATGGAGGAAGGGCGAGGGATCGTCGGCGAAGCAGAAGATGGACGGGGATGCCGAGAAGAATAACGAGAGAGCCGATGAGGGAGTTGCGGGGCTGCGCGCGGAAGGAGAAGACGAGAAGGAGGGTGGCGGCGGCGATGAAGAGGATGGGGACGGCGGGATAGCCGGGGGTGCGGAAGGGGGCCGTCGAGGTCGTAGGTTGTACGTCGCTTCGCTCCGCGCCGCGACGGCGGAAGACGAATACGGTGCTGGCGGTGAGGGCGTAGAAGAGCCACTCGGCGAAGATGGCGAGGGAGAAGAGCGACTGAAACTGGCCGATGGCGAGCAGAAGGGCGGTGCTGAGGATGGCCTGCAGGATGAGGGCGGTGGAGGGAGTGTGGAAGCGTGGATGGACGTGGGCAAGCCCCCGGAAGAAGAGGCCATCGCGGGCGGCGGCGAAGGGAACGCGGGCACCGGAGAGGGATGAGCCGACGAAGGTGCTGGCGATTGAGACGGCCATGCCGATCGAGACGAGAGCGGCGCCCCAGGGACCGGCGACGAGGCGCATGGCATCGGCGGCGGGACGGTCTGAGGATGCAATCAGCGTTGCCGGAAGGACGTACTGGATGGCGGCGTTGGTGAGCATGTAGAGCAGAGCGACGGCGGAGACGCCGCCGATAAGGGCCAGGGGAAAGGCGCGGCGTGGGTTCTTGACTTCGCCCGCGAGCTGGGTGACGTCGGTCCAGCCGTCGTAGGCCCAGAGCGCGGCGGTGAGGGCGATCATGAAGCCGGCGAGGGGGGAGTTGTGGGTGACGACGCTGGTGTGGAGGTTGGCAAGCGCGCCGTGGTGGCCGGCGGCAAAGAAGCAGAAGCCGGCGATGACGAGGATGAGCAGGGCCTTGAGCCAGGTGAGGGCGAGCTGGATATTGGCGGACTCAAGGGTCGAGACGATGTTGAGCGCGGTCATGGCCCAGGTGACAGCTATGGCGATGAGCTGAGCCCCCGAGATGCGGCCGAGGGCGGGCCTGGCGAAAAAGGCGAAGACGGCGAAGGTGCCGAGGACGCGGACGAAGCCGAAGGCGACGGTGGCGAGAGAGGCGGGTTTGGTGATGAGGACCCACGTCCACATATAGAGGAAGGCGGTCGTGTCGCCGAAGGCGTCGCGGAGGAAGGCGTATTCGCCGCCGTAGTGGGGGCGGGCGGAGGCGATCTCGGCGTAGGTCATGGCGCCAAAGAGCGAGAGCAGGCCGCCGGTGATCCAGACGGCATAGACCATGCGGGAGGAGCCGACGGCGGCCATCATCTCGCGCGGGACGAGGAAGATGCCGGAGCCGATGATGATGCCGATGACGACCGAGGTGGCGTGCGCGGCCGAGAGAACGCGCGGGAGCTCGGCGGTTTGGACCGGCGGCGAGAGGGGCTTTGAGGGCATGCGGATGGGTGAGGGTAGCATGCCGGAGTTGGCGGCTTGGTCGGAATGACAGGCGTTTGTGGTGGGCGGAAGGAAGCGGGTCCCTCACTGCGGTCGGGATGACAGGCGTTTAGGGGATGAACGTCGCTAGTAGAAGTAACGTTCGTCTCGCCAGTCAAAGGGGGCGGAGGCGCGGCGGCCGCGGAGCAGATAGACGTTGCGGTGCTCGTGGGGCATGGCGAAGGGATGGCTCATGTGGCCGATGACAGTGACGGAGGCGTATTTGGTAGCGACCTCTTGCGGCGTGTCGCGGACGATGGCGATGACGAGGTCCGGACCGCGGCCGTGCGTTCCCCAGAGCCAGTAGTTGTTCTGGCCGCTGGCTGCGGGGGGGAGGTTGCGGTGCTCGTAGCTGCCAAGGATGTCGAGGGCGCCAGCCTCGCCGTAGTCGTTGGTGAAGATGAGGACGCGGGCGCGGTCTTCGGGCGAGAGCGCGATGTAGGCGCCCGTGACGATGTCGAGGTACTCCTGCCAGCCGAAGCGGTCGGCGAAGAACTGCGGGAACGGGCCGGTGCGGGCGGTTTCGGCGTTGCCGACGGTGTCGCGGAGATGAAGTGCAGTCGTGTAGCGGAGCCATAACTGAGGCGTAAGGACGGGGACGGCCATGGGCAGCAGAAGGATGCCGGTGACCACGAGGGTGGCCTGGTAGAGGGGGAAGGCGAGGAGGCGGTCCGCGCGATCGGGCGCGGCGGTGGCGGAGAGATTGCCGAAGGGTCGCCAGCGGCGCCGCTCCCAAGCAATGCCGCCGGCGGCGAAGAGGACCGGGTAGATGGGGGTGACGTAGTAGTCCTTGGCGTGCAGGGCGAACATGCTGACGAAGAAGAGAAGGAAGGTTAGGCCGATCCATCGCCAGGCAGGGCAGCGGAGCAGCCAGATAAGGCCGGGTAGCCAAAGGAAGATTGTTAGAGGATTGAGGGTCTGGATCTGCGTGTTCACGAAAGCGACGGGGCCGAGGATAGCGTTCTTGCCGCGAACGCGGCCAGTGTGGAGGAACTCGAGGGTGGGCCAGTGATTGCTGATCTGCCAGAGAAGGTTTGGCATGGCGATGGTGACGAGTAGCGCGATGCCGGCGAGGGCTTCGCGGCGGAGAAGGAGGGTGCGGCCGGGACGCGTGACAAGGAGGGCGAGGCCGAGGGCGACGAGGAAGAAGGTCATCGAGGGCTTGTTGAGGAGACCGAGGCCGGCGGAGAGGCCGAAGAGGAGCCAGAGGGTCAGAGCGGAAGGCGGGGTGAGGTGACGAGGCGCCGCTCGATTGTCCGAAAGCGACCATGGGACAGCCGTTAGGGGAAGGTCAAGCTTTGCGGGTTGCTTGAATGAGGGGATCTTGCCGATCCGGTTGCGCGTGGCACGGTTTTCGGTTGAGGGGACGGGGCTTGTGACGCGCGCGAGTCGATTCTGGAGGGTGAGCAGAGCGAGAAGGCAGCTCATCCAGAACAAGGATTCGAAGCAGTTCATAGATAGAAAGCTGTCAATGGCAAGGTACTGCGGGGCGACGAGGACGCCCAGCATGGCGAGCGACTGTGCGGCGCGGCGGCCGCCCAGAGCGAAGGCGAGCAGGCCGGTAAGGGCGATGCGGGCGGCGCCGGCGAGGGCAGCAGGCAGGCGAAGGCCGGCAAGGGAGTGGCCAAAGAGGGTTTCTGCAAGCCGTGCCTGCACTGCGACGAGCGGGCCGTGGTCGACGTAGCCCCACGCGAGATGGCGGCCACAGGCGAGGTAGTAGAACTCATCGCGGAAGTAGCCCCAGCCGAGGTGGGCTTGCCAGAGATTGCCGGCGATCTGAAGGGCTAGTTTGACGAGGGCGAAGGCAAAGGCGAGGCGGAGGGCGCTGGCGTGGTCCACGGTTTGGTCTGGCGCGCGGTTAGGGGTGGAGATCGGGTACGGTGCGGGCATCTGGGGATCGCGGTGTCTCACGGATAGCAACGGTACGACGTGGCGATGGTGAAGGTTCCGTGGACGGGGCAGAAGGGAGCTCAGAGCAGCCGCAGCGTTGCCGGGCGATCATGCCATACTTTCTGGGGCGGGATGGCGAGCGTTCGCCTGAACGAGGAGGCTTTGACGATGGATTGGACGCCGGGTGGAATGAGCAGCGATGTTGAGGATCGCCGGGGAGACTCGGGCGGTGGCGGTGGGTTCGGCTTTGGCGGCGGCGGGCTGGGGATTGTGGGAGTGCTGGTGCTTGCGGTGGTGAGTCTCCTCACGGGTCGGAATTATATCGGCGCGTACCTGAGTGGTGGTGGCGGCGGTGGCGGGCAGACGCAACCGCGGCAATCGAGTGAGCGGAGCGGGCAGTATGGGCCGGCGAACGGAACGCAGGGTGGGACGGATTCGCAGGCGGATCGCGATGCGCAGCTGGTGTCGTTCACGCTCGATGATGTGCAGAAGACGTGGGCGAAGACCTTTGCCGATAAAGGGCAAACCTACCAGCGGGCAAAGCTGGTATTGTTTCGCGGGCGAACGTACTCCGGGTGTGGCACGGCGCAGTCGGCAACGGGACCCTTTTACTGCCCGGCGGATGGAAAGGTGTACATCGATCTAGGTTTCTGGGAGGAGCTGAAGCAGCTAGGCGGCGACACCGGAGACTTTGCGCAATCGTATGTGCTTGCGCATGAGCTGGGACACCATGTGCAGGATCTGCTGGGGACCGAGGCGAAGGTGCGGCGGCTGCAGCAGCAGGATCCGGACCAGGCGAAGAAGTTGTCGGTGGATCTGGAGCTGCAGGCGGATTGCTATGCGGGGGTGTGGGGGCACTCGACCGAGCAGCGGGGCATTGTGCACGAGGACGATGTGGATGGCGCGCTGAAAGCGGCGGCGGCGGTGGGGGATGATCACATCGAGAAGATGAGCGGGCGAGCCGTGAGTCCGGAGAGCTGGACGCACGGCTCGAGTGCGTCGCGGGAGGAATGGTTCAAGCGGGGGCTGAGTACGGGCAATCCGGCGGCTTGCAACACCTTTGCGAGCGGAAATTAGAGGAATCCACTCGTCGAAGGTTGCCGCACTCGTGATGAGGGCTTTACTTCGAAGCTGACTTCGACACTTCCGTACTCTGACCGGAGATAGAGATGTGGACGAGGGAGGTCGCTTCGTCGGGAGCTACTTCTTCGCTGAAGAATGCGCGGATCTTTTCGGCGGTGGCGGCGTTGACGACGGCGGTAAGGGCGTCTGGGGTGGCCTGCTTGATGCCGCGGACGGAGCCGAAGTGCTGGAGGAGGCGCTGGCGGGTGCGGGGGCCGACGCCGGGGATGTTGTCGAGCTCGGAGTCACGGTCGCGCATCTGGCGACGTTTGCGGTGGTAGGTGATGGCGAAACGGTGTGACTCGTCACGGATCTTCTGGATGAGATGGAGGACGGGAGAGCGTCGCTCGAGGACGACGGGGGTGTCTTCCTGGCCGTGGACGTAGACGATCTCTTCTTTTTTGGCGATGGAGGCGAGGGCCTGGGTGTGGACGCCGATTTCGGCGAGAGCGTCAGCAGCGGAGCGGAGCTGGCCGAGGCCGCCGTCAATGAGAATGAGCGAGGGGAAGGGCTTGTTTTCGGCGAGCAGACGAGCGTAGCGGCGCCCGACGATCTCGCGCATGGAGGCGAAGTCGTCGACGCCGGTGACGGTCTTGACCTGGAACTTGCGATAGTCGGCCTTCTTCATGCTGCCGTCTTCCCAGACGACCATGGAGGCGACGGTCTCGGCGCCCTGGATGTGCGAGATGTCAAAGCACTCGATGCGGGTGGGGAGCTCGGGCAGCATGAGCGCGTCCTGGAGCGAGCGGGCGATGGCGTTCTGGGTGGGGATGAGGACGCGGAAGCGCTGATCGTAGGACTGCTTGGCATTCTGGCATACCAGGTCAACTAAGGACCGCTTGTCGCCACGCTGCGGGGCGGCGAGCTCGATGCGATGCTTCATCCTTTCGGACAGGAGATCGGCTAGCAGGGCGCGGTCGGGGAAGTCGACCGGGACATAGATGGAGCGGGGGACGTAGGGCTGGTCCAGATAGAGCTGCTTGAGCAGGGCCGAGAAGAAGGAGGCGGGCGAGAACTGCTCGCCGATGTCGGCGATGGCGGTGCGCTGGATGGGAGCGCGACCAAGGAGCTCTTCGGACTGGTCGTACTCGGGCGCGGATTGGGAGGGATTGGGCTCGAGGGCGGGGAGGTCTTCGGGTTCAGTGACGTCGGACGGGCCGAGTAGGCCTTCCGTGGCAGGAAAAGAGGCAGGTTCTTCGACTCGCGTCTCCCGTTCAGGATGACTGTTTTGTTCAGCCACGAGAACTTCCGAACCAGTCTCGCGTGTGCTCTTGACGAAGTCGTCTTCGGTGGCGAGCTCGTTGAGGTTTTCGCCGAACGAGGATTGGAGATCGGGCAGGTCTTCCCAGAAGAAGTCGCGGCGGTCGACGATCTTGCCACCGCGCATGTGGAAGAGGTTGACGGCGAGCATTTCGTTTTCGAAGTGGAAGCCGAAGACGTCGGCCTCGCTGTCGTCGGCGGTGGCGATGCGCTGCTTGTCCTGGGCCTGGTGGACGGTGACGATCTGATCGCGGAGGCGGGCGGCGAGCTCGAACTGCATGCTCTCGGCGGCGGCTTCCATGCGGGCGGTGAGGAGCTTCTCGAGTTCATTGGGGCGGCCGTCGAGGAAGAGCTGAACGTCGCGAATGGTCTGCTTGTAGATCTCGGGCGTGGTGTGGTCCTGAACACAGGGGCCGAGGCAGCGCTTGATATAGAACTGCAGGCAAGCGCGGGGATGGTAGCGGGAGAGATCGACCTTGCAGGAGGGGATCAGGAAGGAGCGGTGGATGAGGTCAACGAGGCGATGGGCGAGGTTGCCGGGGAAGTAGGGGCCAAAGTACTGGCCGCCGTCTTTGCGGAGTTTGCGGGTGACGAAGACCTTGGGAAAGCGGTCGCCCATGGTGAGCTTGATGTAGGGGTAGGTCTTGTCGTCGCGAAGGAGAATGTTGAAGCGGGGCTTGCGCTGCTTGATGAGGTTGTTTTCGAGTGCGAGGGCTTCGCGCTCGTTATCGACGACGATGTAGTCGACATCGACGGCCTCGCGCATGAGGGAGCCGGTCTTGCGGTTGGCTTGGGAGGCCTCGAGGAAGTAGGAGCGGACGCGGGAGCGGAGGTTTTTGGCCTTGCCGACGTAGATGACCGTGCCTTCGGCGTTCTTGTAGAGATAGCAGCCGGGCTTAGGCGGGATGGTGCGAATTTTGGCGTGCAGATCCATGGGGAAGGTGGCAGAGCGCCAGACTCAGTTTAGACGGTGCAGGGGCGAAGGTTAGGCGCGAGGGAAAGGTCATGTTGACCGTCGTGTAACGCGAAGATATGACGTAGGTAGCGTGAAAAAAGTACGCTGTGCAAGTCGCGATGACGATGGGGGCGCGGTACGTCTCGCTTTGAGGAAGTGGTTCAAAGCAGGCGGTTTGCGTGGCCGGAGAGCGCTGGCCCATGGATTGCATGATATTTCTGGGACGATCTATGTGTGTCCAAAGGAGACTACACCGATGCAAACAGATTTCCGAATGCGGAACTCGACCTGCTTTGCCTGTGTGAACCGATCTGTGGTGATGGGGACGCTTGCGCTGTGCGGCCTGATGGCGATGGCGACTGGCTGCTCCAGCAAGAAGTATGTGCGGGCGCAGACAGCCCCGATTGTGCAGCAGACGAACCAGTTGGACGCCAACACGGCGCAGGATCATAAGACGATCGCTGAGACAGATGAGCGAGCGACGAAGGGTATCGCGGGCGCCCAGGGCGCGGCGGATACAGCGGGACAACATGCGGACGCGGCAGGGCAGTCGGCGGACTCTGCCGGCAGAAACGCGAAGGAGGCCTACAACCGCGTCGACACGCTGACGGGCGTAGTGGCCAACCTGGACAACTACAAGCCTCTGGCTGATGTCAGTGTGACCTTCGCACTGAACAAGTACGTTCTGACCAAGGATGACAAGGCGCAGCTCGATCAGTTCGCCGCTGGGACAACGTCGGCCAAAGGGTACATTCTCGAGGTGACGGGCGGAACGGATACGAGCGGACCGGCTGACTACAACTACCAGCTCAGCCAGAAGCGCGCAGATGCCGTGGCGAACTACTTGCAGGCGAAGTTTAATATTCCGCCGCATCGGTTCTACCTCGTGGGCATCGGCAAGGACCAGCAGGTTGCGACGGACAAGACTGCGGAAGGCCGGCAGAAGAACCGGCGGGTGCAGATCCGGCTTCTCTCAAACATGAGTGGCACCCCGACGACGTCGGCGGCTACGAGCCCCTCTGGCAACTAACGGTGGTGATGCTGTACGGGACGCGGCAGCCGGCATACCTGGTTGCCGCGTTTCTGCGTGTGCGGTCGTTAGAGGCAATCACGGGTGCGGTGAAACACAAGGCCGATGATGGCCGAGCCGAGAAGCACCCAAAGGAACTGATACCAGTAGAAGAACGGGATACCCCACAGCGCGGGCGTGTTGCGGGCGTAAAGAGCAGGTGCCAGCAGAGCGAGGTATGGCAGAAGCAGGAGCAGCCGAACGCGAGAATGGCGGCTGCGCGATCGCTCTGGTGGGGGCGGAGGCATGTAGCCTTCAGCATAGCCGATGGCACGTTCGCCGTGATTGGTGAACGCTTCGCAGACCGGTGCGTGGCGTTTTAGAGTAGGGGCATGACGAGCGAGCAGGCACACGAGGATGGGGAAGCCGCGACGGCCTCCGCGAGCAGCAGAAGCGCCAGAGATCTGGCCGCAGACAAGGATATGCCGGCGATGGAGAAGGCAGCTGCGATCATGCGGCTGCTGCGGTCAGCGGCTGGTTGTCCGTGGGACCGGGAGCAGACTTTTGACTCGATGAAGCGGCACACGCTTGAAGAGGTGTATGAGGTCTTCGACGCGATCGAGCGGCGATCGTGGGGCGAGCTGCGAGACGAGCTTGGCGATCTGTTGCTGCAGGTGCTGTTTTACGCGCAGATGGCGAAGGACGCGGGCTACTTCGGCATCACGGACGTTGCCGAGGCGTTGACTCGCAAGCTGATCCGACGACATCCACATGTGTTTGGGGAGGTGGACGCGGCAGACGCCGACGCGGTACTGCGCAACTGGGAGGAGATCAAGCGGCAGGAGAAGCGCGAAGCCGGGTTTGGCGATGCGGGGTTACTTGACGATGTGCCGCGATCAATGCCGGCAGTGATGGAGGCGGCAAAGCTTGGAAGCCGCGCCGCGAAGGTGGGGTTTGACTGGCCGGATGGGCGTGGGTTGCTCGAGAAGATGACGGAAGAGCTCCACGAGGTGCGGGCGGAGATGCTGGCCCCAACGCAGAGTCACGAGAGGCTGGAAGACGAACTGGGGGACGTGCTGTTTACCGCGGTGAACCTGGCGCGACATCTGAAGGTGGACGCCGAGGGAGCGCTGCGCGGAGCGAATGCCAAGTTCCGGCGGAGGTTTGCGGCCATGGAGCGGGAGGCGGGCGGACGAGCTGGCATGGACGGCGTGTCGGCCGAAGAGTGGGACCGTCGCTGGCGCGCGGCGAAGTCACAGGAGGTCAACGGCCGATGACGGCGCTGGCGGAGCAGGCAACAACGGCAGAGATCGAGATCCGGCCGTTGACGCAGCTTGCGGAGTTTGCGCGATGCGTGGAGCTGCAGATCGCTGTCTGGGGGTATAACGACGGTGATGTGATTCCGCGACGCGTGTTTGTGGTGGCAGAGCGGATCGGCGGACAGGTGGTGGGCGCCTATGTAGCAGGCGTTCTGGTTGGCTTCGCTATGAGTCTGCCGGGCTACCGCGCGGGCATGGCGTACTTGCACTCGCATATGCTGGCGGTGCTGCCGGAGTTTCGCAACGCCGGGCTGGGACGGCGCCTGAAACTGGCGCAGAGAGAGGATGCTATCGAGCGCGGCTTTGCACTCATGGAGTGGACCTTTGATCCGCTGGAGATTAAGAACGCTCATCTCAATCTGCATCGGCTGGGCGCCATCTGCCGACGGTATCAGCGGGACTTCTATGGGCCATCGAGCTCGCCACTGCAGGGTGGGCTGCCGACGGATCGGTTGTATGCCGAGTGGTGGCTCGGGTCCGCGCATGTGACGCGGGCGCTGCGGGATGAGGCTCTTGCCAACGAGGCCGTGGAGCGGATTGCTGTGCCGGCAGAGATCTACACCTGGAAGCGCGAAGAGGCAGAGCGGGAACGGGCGCGAGAGACGCAGACGCGGGTACGGGAGCAGCTGCTGGAGGGCTTTGGCAGAGGGCTGGCAGCGATAGGCTACGAACGCGACGCGGACGGAAATGGCAACTATTTGCTGGGTTTTCCGGACGAGCAATCTTGATTTGTCTCCAGTAAGTGCCTCCATCCGTTACAGATGGAGTGGGGAAAAGCTAGAGTGCGTGCGCTTGCTATGAGAGCAGTAGACTAGGAGCACACGATAAGGACAGACCGCTATGTTTACCATTGACGCCATCCATCTGCGCGAGATAAATCTGCCGCTCGCGCGTCCCTTTGAGACGAGCTTCGGCCTGACGACTGGTCGGCGCATTCTGCTGGTAGAGCTCGAAAGCGAGGGGCTGACAGCATGGGGCGAGTGCGTTGCGGGCGAGCATCCGTACTTCTCCGACGAGATGATTGATACGGCGTGGATCATCACGGAGACCGAGCTGGCGCCGCGCTTGCTGACCGCCCAACTAAACGGCGGCGGATCGGTACCCGAAGTATTCAAGCAGGTGCGTGGGCACAGGATGGCAAAGGCCGCGCTTGAGAATGCCGTGTGGGAGCTGACGGCGCGGCGGGAACAGCTATCGTTGGCGAGCCTGCTGGGCGGAACGCGACGGGTGATTCCATGCGGTGTTTCGATCGGGATCCAACCCTCGCTGGAGGAGCTGCTGGATACGGTCGCGATGGAGCTCGATGCGGGCTATCAGCGCATCAAGCTGAAGTGCAAGCCGGATTGGGATGAGGATGTGTTTGACGCCGTGCGAGAGCGCTGGCCGGAGATTTTGCTGAGCTGCGATGCGAACTCGGCGTACCGGATGCGGGACTTCGATCGGATCGCGGGCTGGGATCGATATAAGCTGCTGATGATCGAACAGCCGCTCTGGTTTGATGACTTCTACTTTCACGCGATGCTGCAGAAACGTATGGAGACTTCCATCTGCCTGGACGAGGCCATTCGGAACCGCCGCGATGCGCTGGCGGCGATCGACATGGAGTCGTGCCGGATCCTCAACATCAAGGTGGGACGGGTTGGCGGATTTTCAGAGGCGATCGCGGTGCATAATGCTGCGGCGGAACGAGGTGTACCGGTATGGTGCGGTGGCATGCTGGAGACGGGCATCGGCCGCGCGCACAATATCGCGCTGTCGTCCTTGCCGAACTTCACGCTGCCGGGGGATGTCTCGGCGTCAGCCAGATACTGGGCCAAGGACGTGATTGAGCCGGAGGTCACGGTAAGCCGCGCGGGCGAGATTGTTGTACCGGAAGGCAATGGGAGCGGCTTCGTGATCAATACGGCCCGCATTGAGGCGCTTACGGTTCGACGAAGCAGCGTGCATCGTAACGCGCGGGTGGTGGCGTAGCACGTTGACTCAGCTCTTGATGACGTGATCTCAGTCACGTGGTCGCATGGTGGCTGACTCTGTCGGAACCAGAGTCGCAATAAGGGTCATTCAGCAAAAAAACAAAGCTGGACAGACTTCTGTCCGACAATGGAATCTATGTATGTGGAATCTATTTTTGTCTCTCGAAAAGGAAGTGTATGAAAAGCTTCGTGGCAACCGTATGTGTCGCTCTCTCGTTGAATGGAATGGCTTTTGCCGCAGGTTCAGACAAGGCCAAGCTCGATGCCCGCATCTCTGCCGCCCATGCCGTTCTTCATGAGCTGATGGCGACGCCGGATAAGGGTATCCCCCTGGATATCGCGGCGAAGGCTGAATGCGTTGCCGTTGTTCCAAGCTTCAAGAAGGGTGCCTTCCTAGTCGGCGCGCAGTACGGGCAGGGTATTGCGACGTGCCGCACCGGCAGCGGCTGGAGTGCGCCGGTGTTTATCCAAATGACGGGCGCAAGCTTCGGCCTGCAAGCGGGCGGACAGGCGACGGACCTTGTGTTGATCGGCGTCAACAAGAAAAGTCTGGACGATCTGCTGAAGGACAAGGTTAAACTTGGCGGCGATCTGGCCGTGGCGGCAGGTCCGGTCGGTCGTAACTCACAGGCTTCTACCACCGAGCTTGCAAATGCGGAGTTCCTGACCTATTCGCGCAGCAAGGGTCTGTTTGGCGGCATCGATCTTACCGGCGATGTAGTCAACCAGAATGGCGGCGACACCCAGTCGTACTACGGCAAGGACGTCACCTATCAGACTATTTTGAGCGGAAGCGTACCAACGCCGCCGAGTGCCCAGCATTTCATCGCGACGGTGAACGAGCTATTCCGCCGCGGTAAGGCCAATCGAGCCAACGGCAACTAGTGTTTTTCTCCAGATGGCAGGGTAGGGCCGGCATTCTGCC
Source organism: uncultured Acidobacteriaceae bacterium (assembly GCA_964235665.1). Classification (GTDB taxonomy): domain Bacteria; phylum Acidobacteriota; class Terriglobia; order Terriglobales; family Acidobacteriaceae; genus Edaphobacter. The sequence continues at coordinate 182,985 of CAXSAY010000002.1, read as the reverse complement.
GGCCCTTTCTTCTTAACGATAGCGGACCTGTGCGGTAAGAGGATGAAGTCCGGCCTCAATGGCTGCTCCGACCTGCAGGAGTTGCCCATCCCATCCACCCAGCCCTGCCACCATGAGGCCAACGGGGGCCTCACCGGGGGCGTGGCAGGGAAGCGAAAGCGCGCAGCCGTCCAGGTAGTTGAACAGGCTCGGATTACGCAGCATGGCGCCATTCGCCACAAAGTACGCAGCGTCGCTCGCCTCAAGCTGGGCGATGGGAGGGGCGACGCAGGCCGTCACTGGAAGCAGCACGGCGTGATAGCCAGTGAAGGCTGCCCGCGCCGCCACTGTGACTTCATCTCGCAGTCGCATCATGTCCAAGTAGTCCGCAGCCAGGATCGTCGCGCCCTGCCGGATGCGGTGGGAAACGTGCGGGTCGTACTGAGCTCCCTGGCGGTCGAGCAGAGATCGATGCCACGCGTAGGCCTCTGCAGAGGCGAACTGGTTTCCTGCCGGGACTCGATCGAGTGCTGCAACGCGCAGGGTCTCTATGCGTGCGCCGGCAGCTTCGAGCAGTCGCACTGCACGCGCGAAAGCGATACCGACCCCCGCGTCCAAGTCCTCCAAAACATAGCCCTCAAGAACCGCGAGGCGCAGCGTCGCAAGCGGCCGCACTGATGGAAGCCGGAACGGCTCATCCGCCAGGACCGCGTCGAGCCTTGCGCAGCATTCGACCGACCTTGCGATGGGGCCGATCGAGTCCAGGCTAGGCGCCAGCGGCAGCGTGCCATCCCGCGGAACTCGTCGGGCGGTTGGCTTGAAGCCAGTCAGACCACACAGGGCGGCAGGGATCCGGACCGAGCCGCCCGTATCAGAGCCGATTCCGCCCGCGGCCATGCCATCAGACACCGAGACCGCGGTTCCTGATGAGGATCCTCCCGGGATGCGGCCGATGGCTCGATCGAACGGGTTGCGCGGCGTTCCGAAGTGCGGATTCAAGCCCAGTCCCGAGTAAGCGAACTCGGTCATGTTCGTCCGGCCAATCAGGACAGCGCCTGCCTGCTTCAGCCGTCGCACGACGGTCGCATCTGTTTTAGCCGGGGGCGCGCCCGCGAGGACGATCGACCCCGCCGATGTTGTCTCACCGGCCACATCGAAGAGATCCTTGATCGAGACTGGAACTCCGTTTAGCGGGCCAAGCTCCTCTCCGCGTTCCCGACGAGCGTCAGCTGCGTCCGCCTGCTGGCGCGCCGATTCGCTATCGATATGAAGGAAGGTGCGTGATCCCTCGCCCGCGGGGTCGGTGATGGCGCGAAGACACCGCTCTACCAGCTTGCGGCTGCTGATCTCACCGGCGGCAAGCTGCCGAAGGATCTCTGCGATAGGCGGCAGCTGCACTAGGGCCTGGACTGCGGAAGCTGTGACTGCCTCGTCAGGGTGAAGGCTGCGGCCTGGAAGTCACCGCGCAGCAGAACGTCCACGCCCCGTGACATCCAGAAAGCTCCACTTGCCGAGGCCGGCGTATCTACGGCCAGCTTTCCGTCAAGTGCTGTGATCTGGTAGGTCGCGTCCGCATCGAGACCCTGCAGGTACACGCGCGGGAATGGGTAGAGTTCGCGGCTCGAGTGCAGGAAGGCGAAGACGACGGCTTGCGTGCGATCGCGCGAGACGGACTCCGTTACTGATTGCTCGCTGTTGTGCTCGGGCGAGATGAGCCGGTAGAGCGAGCCGCGCTGCACGGTCTCACGAACCGTTTTGTACTGGGCCACCATCGTCTTTGCCGTGGCGAAGTCCTCTGGTGACCATTTGTTCAGGTTCGCGCCGATACCGAGCGATCCCTGCATTGACGAGAGAAAGCGGTAGTCCAGCGAGAGCGTTCGCTGGTTCACCCAGGTTGGTGAGTCCGTGACCCATGCCATCATCACGGCGGGTGTGTACGCGTAGGTGAAGCCGTTCTGGACTAGGAGCCGGTCGTAGGCATCTGTGTTGTCGGACGGCCACACCTCATCGGTCAGTGCGAGGATGCCAAGGTCCACACGACCGCCGCCGCCGGAGCAGCTTTCGATCTCGACCTTGGGATGCTTTGCGCGCAGCTCTGCCAGGATCGAATATAGGTTGCGGATGAAGTCGACGTAGACCTTCTTCTCATCTTCCGGGGCGACGGCGGGCCATCCTGGTTCTGACCAGTTGCGGTTGTAATCCCATTTCAGAAAGGCGATCTCGTTCTCGGACAGCAATTTGTCGAGGAAACCGAAGACGTAGGCGCGGACGTCCGGACGCGCCAGGTTAAGCACCAGCTGGTTACGTGCCTCGGTGCGCGGTCGTCCCGCGAAATTCAACACCCAGTCCGGATGCTTGCGGTACAGATCGCTGTCAGGGTTCACCATCTCGGGCTCAACCCACAGACCGAAGTCCATATGGAGGCCGTGCACCCGGTCGATCAGTGGCTTAAGACCGTTTGGAAACTTCTCTTTGTTCACGTACCAGTCGCCAAGACCGGCATGATCGTCCTTACGCTGGCCAAACCAGCCGTCATCCATCACGAAGCGCTCAACCCCGATGCTTGCGGCCTTCTCGGCCAGCGCCATCTGCCCTGCTTCGTTCACGCCGAAACCCGTTGCCTCCCAGGAGTTGTAGAGGACTGGCCGGAGGGCCGGCGAGGGCGCGTGCGGCAGGAGCGAATCAACCTCAAAGCGGTGTAGCAGACGCGACGCCGCACCCATGCCGTCGCTTGAGTAGCCTCCATAAAAAGGTGGTGTCTTGAAGGTCTCCCCTTTGCCCAGCCGATAGCCGAAGTCGAAGCTATTCGGCCCGCCTGAGATTCGCACCTGCCCCAGTTGATCCTGCTCCACCGCAATCTGCCACGAGCCGCTCCATCCCAAAGCGCCGAACCACACACTATCGTTCCCCTGCGGGTTCGTGCCGACATGATCGATCGCGAACCACGGACTGTTCTGCGCGCCGGTCGTTCCACGCCGGCTCTCAAGCAAAGTTTTTCCCGGCTGCACGGCGCGTTCCTGCACGGTGTCCTCCGCCGCCCAGCGGCCCGTCAGGTATCGCAGCCGATAGTCCGTGTCACGCGGCAGATTCCATGTTGCCGCGGCGACCTGTTCGATCGTGAACGCCGCACCTGTACGGTTCTCGATCTCCGCCGATCGTCGAAGAATGCCTGTCTCGGCATCGGCCTTGTACTCAAGCGTGACGTACACCTCGCGTGAAACGTCTTTGAGGACCAGCCGAAGTGTGTCGCCGGCGATGGTGTGGGAGACGTACTTCAACGCGAGATCGCGATTGCCGTCCGGGAAGGTGATCTTCAAATCCGGCTCGACGTAGAGACCGCCGCCCCAGCCGACAAAATCCTGCGGGGTGGTGGTCAGCGATAGATCGAAGGACGCAGCTTCCGGCATGGACGTGGCGGCAGGGAACTGGTCTCCCGCGCCCAGGCGCTTTCCCCAGTAGAGCGCTTGAACCTGCTTTTGCTGGTTAATCCCAAGAACATACGTAGTGCCTGCAGCGTCGATGCGAAACGTTCGGCTCGCCTCGTCGAAGCGGACCGCCGCCGGGCTCTGCGCAGAGCCGGGTACGGTCAGCATCAGCGTCAGGCACGCGAGCAGCAACAGGAAGGCTCGCGGAGGAAGAACCACGATGGATCGGCGTTGCAGCCTGGAGATGCTGGACCTGCTTTGATTCTTAACGGCACGAGACATCGAAGAGCTCCTCACGGGCGTAGCTGGATCGGGAACCATCCTTGCATACGAGAGGGCTCCGTGGCGCGCAGGATCTCGACGAGCGACTATCTACTTACCGCGACAGCCGGCCTTGTACACCTTTGGCTTGTGCCACTCCTCATCGGTAGCGAAGATGACGCAGGTCTCACCCGTATCCGTATTCAGCCGCCACGTGAGGTCACCCTGCCGATAGAGCTGATAGTGGCCGGAGCCGCCGAAGGTCATACCGTTCGGAGGATTTGGCGCAACACTGTCGGTTGCCGGAGGAGCTATGCCGCCCGCGGTTGACGCACCCTGCGCGGTCGTCTCGGGGCTTCCGTTCGGATCGGCGCCGGTGACCGCTGTTGCCGGAAAGGCGGAGCTTGTGCTGGAGGGCTTCGTCTCCGATGGAGATGTGGTGTTTGCCCCCGTATACACCTCGTCCCCCGTGGGACGGCGCGCGACGGCGTAGCTGTTATAGCCAACGTACAGAAAGACGCCAAGCACGAGAACGGCCAGACCGATCAGCACCGTCCTCAGCATGGTGCCGTCCGCCAGTGCCGGTCTTCCGCTCGACTGTGCTCGCGTCTCATGACCGGGTCTACCTCGCCGCTGCACCTATTTTGATGCGTCCCCGCCGTGCTGCCAAGTACCATTCCACACAACAGGGTAACGTCTCGGCAGGAATGCGCTCAAGACCTGCTGTCGGACAGCACACCTCGCGGCCGGAAAAGCTCGATTCCGGCGCGCTCCCGGAGTATCATTGAAAAGTGCCGAAATACTCCGTGGTCGTCCCGTTTCACAACGAAGAAGAGAACGTTACTGCACTGTACGATCGCCTGAAGGCAGTCATGGAGCAGGTCGGAGAAACCTTTGAGCTGGTGTTCGTGGATGATGGCTCACGGGATCGTACCTATCGTCTTCTCGAAGAGATCGCCGCGGTAGACTCTCGCGTCCTTGTGGTGAAGCTACGACGCAACTTCGGGCAGACCTCAGCGCTGGCTGCAGGGTTCGACCACGCACAAGGCGACTACATCCTCGCGATGGACGGCGATCTGCAGCATGATCCAGACGAGATTCCGCGCTTTCTTGCCAAGCTCGAAGAGGGCTACGACGTCGTCAGCGGCTGGCGATACCAGCGCGGGGATAACTATCTCATGCGGCGCATTCCGTCGCGTGCAGCGAACAAGTTGATGGCGACTCTCTCTGGCGTCGATATCCACGACTTCGGCACGACCTTTAAGGCCTACCGCCGAGAGATTATTCAGAACATTCCCTTGTACGGCGAGATGCACCGCTTCATCCCGGCGCTTGCCAGCTGGTACGGCGCCAGCATCTGCGAAATTCCCATCTCCAATCCGGCCCGCGTGGCAGGAAAGAGCCACTACGGCATCTCTCGCACGTTCCGTGTCTTCTTTGATCTGTTGACGATCCGATTTCTGCTGAAGTACATGACCCGGCCTCTACACTTTTTTGGCACGGTGGGCGCGACTGGCATGGTCACCGGCATGGCCCTTGCTCTGTGGATGCTGATCCTCAAGATCACGACTCGCGGCCACGTTCTTGACCAGCATGGCCCGATCTTCATCATTGCCGGTGTTCTGATCCTTGCTGGCATCCAGATGCTGGGTATCGGTCTGCTTGGCGAGCTGCAGGTACGCCATTTCCACACGGCAAATCACCGTGCACCGTACGCTGTCGATCGAACGCTGCGCCTTCGGTCCAGCGAGGAAAGTCTGCTGCAGTAGCAAGAGTCCCGAGCAAAGCGCCTTGGCACCAGGCGACTCACGCGTACTTGCGAAGAACTCCAAGGACCTTGCCCTGGATCGCTACATTAGCCGCTGGCGCGTAGATGGGTGACATCTCCGCATTCGATGGCTGCAGTCGAATCATGTTGCCCTCGCGATAGAAGCGCTTCAGCGTTGCATCCGTGCCGTCGACGAGCGCCACGATGATCTCTCCCTCTCGTGCGGTGCGTGTTCGCTCCACCAGGACGTAATCACCGCTCACAATATGCTCGTCGCGCATGGAGTCTCCCTGAACCTCAAGCGCAAACACCTCTCGATTGCCGATGATGTCACCGAGCGAGATGCTCTCCGCGCTTTCAATGGCTTCAACGGGCCGACCGGCGGCGATGCGACCGAGCAGGGGCATCCGGTCTGATCCTTTCTTGCCTGGACGAGAAGGCAGCACGTCGATCGAACGACTACGATTATGCGCGCGCTGCAGCAAGCCCTTGTTCTGCAGATTCGTGACATGCTTGTGCACCGTCGCTAGTGAGTTCAGCCCCAGGCCGCTTGCGATCTCTTCATAGGAGGGGCTGTATCCGTTCTTCTGGGTGAAGTTCGAAAGAAAGTCGATGACCTCTTTTTGCCGCCGCGTGATAGCCATGGCGCCATTCTAGCGAATAAAAAGCGAACTGGACTAACTAATTTGGTTCCGGTCCTCCCCAGCATGGGTGATTCCTCAGTTCGCCGTCACCATCGCTGCGCCGAAAGTTGCAGAGCCAGATTGACTTGCAGGCGCAATCATGAAGTCAACCGCAGCAAGAGGGCGCCGTCCAGAGCGCCTTGCGGAGACTCCCCAAATGACCGGAAGCGACATGAGCAGGCATGGGTCAGGAAGTGGAACGATGCGCATAATTGTTGTTGAACAGGATGCAGCACTAGGCCAGTTTCTTGCACGATCACTCAGCAGCGACACACAGGAGACTCTTTGGGTCGCAGACGGCGAAGCTGCCCTCACGCAGGTTGAGGCCTCTGACTTCGACTTAATGGTGCTTGATCTCGTGCTTCCGCAACTCACCGGCTTTGAAGTTTTGGAGCGCATGCAGCAGTGTCACGCTAACTGTTCCGTGATTACTCTGATCGGGGAAGAGTCTGCTGAGGCCCGGGTTCGCTGCCTGAATAGCGGCGCAGATGATTGCGTTGCGAAGCCTTTCAGCCTGCAGGAGCTTATCGCCCGGTGCCGTGCTCAGCTTCGCCGGCGCTCCCGTCTCAGTACGGCGACGCTCGAGCACAATGGTCTCGTTCTGAATCGTCGCGATCGGACCGTTCAGCGAGAGGGTATCGCCATCGATCTGACCACGAAAGAGTTCGCGCTGCTTGAACATCTGCTTGAGCGACGCGGCCGCTGCAGCAGCCGTGCAGAGCTTCTGCATAAAGTCTTTCAGCTTTCTGAGACGGCCGCGACCAACGTCGTCGAGGTGTATATCAACTATCTTCGTCGAAAGCTTGCTCCTGAGGTTCTAGCGGGCGCTCCGCCCATCATTGAAACCGTGCGCGGTTCCGGATACAGGGTTGCCGCACTCACGAGCGCGTCTATGCCGCAGAGACCCATGCCCCTGCTCCAGGCGGCCTCTCTGTAACCAACCCTGCTCGCACCGACGGAAAGATCTATGGCGACCACAGCGCTTCCTCGTACGGTACTTCCGAAGTCAGAGCCACAGCTTCGGTCCGTGCTGCTGGCCTCGTCTGACCCGGCGCTTCGAGCCCCGCTGCGAGCGGCGCTCTCGGCTATGCGGTGGCAGGTGCGTGAGGTGAGCGGCGCGGCCGAGGCCCTGGCGGAACTCGAGCGGCACATGCCTGAGGCGCTCATCCTTGACCAATGGCTGCCCGACATCGAAGTGAATGAGTTCGCAGAGCTGGTGCAGGCGATGTTTCCTGCCCTTGATCTGCTACGCGCGGATGGTCATGCTCTGACGCGGGAAGCTCGCAGTCCGCGCCGTCCAGAGCTCCTGGCCGCCATTCGCAACGCCCAGTGGCGCAACGAGGCAGAGACGCGCCCCGTAGCCGCCACTCGCAGTGCGGGCGCGACCTCAACGTCGCATGAGCTCCCGCGCGGGACGACATCCGCTGCTCCGGCACACGAGACTCTCCCCGGCATGATCGGAGACAGCGCCCCGATGCGCGAACTCGGCCGCATGGTGCGGCTGGTAGCTCCTCGCAATACCACGGTCCTGATTGAAGGCCCGACCGGGGCTGGTAAGGAACTGGTCGCCGCGGCGATCCACGCCCTCAGTCCCCGCTGTGATCAGATCATGTCGGTGTTGAACTGCGCCGCCATCCCGGAGACTCTGCTTGAGGCAGAGCTCTTCGGCCACACCCGCGGCGCCTTTACCGGCGCGACGCAATCTCGCATCGGACGCATCGAAGCCGCGGACGGCGGCACGCTCTTTCTGGACGAGATCGGCGAAATGCCGCTGGCTCTGCAGGCGAAGATGCTCCGGTTCCTGGAGTGCGGTGAGATTCAACGCGTCGGCGACAACTCAGTCTCCTACGTTAATGTCCGCGTGGTGGCCGCGACGCATCAGCCGCTCGAGCAGCGCTCCGAAGAAGGTGCCTTCCGCCTCGACCTCTATCATCGGCTGGCGGTTTTTCCGGTAGAGATCCCGGCCTTGCACGATCGCATGGAAGACGTGCCGGCCTTGTCCGAGTACTTCCTCGATCGTCTAGGGCAGCGTGCTGCTCGCAAGCAGTTAACCCCCGACGCTCTTGAGGAGCTGCTCTCGCATCGCTGGCCCGGAAACGTCCGGGAGCTGATGCATGTTCTCGAGCGAGCCACCATCCTGAGCGGTGATCTCACGCAGATCGAACGATCCGACATTCGCATTCGCCGCCGTCCCCGCTCGTAGCCTTCTTTCTCCTCGCGCACCCATCACCTCCACGACCCAACTGCCCGGAGAGTTGGGTCGCTTTCTGTTACAGGCCAAGTATTGCGCTTGAGATTCGCCTCGCATCCGCTCTCTCTTCGCTTTTTCTTCATATGCGCTAATGCTGCTGTAAGTGCCGGCTAAGGAAGCGAACGAAACAGGGATTCGCAGTCTCTTCGCTTTTGTTTTCGCCTTTTCTTTTCGCTTTGTTTCTCCGGTTCTTCGCTATACAAGTCAACAACTTGGCAGGGTGAAAGGCGAAGAATAGAAGAATACTAAGAGAAGCGTTGGCGAACTGGCATTCTGTTTGCTTTTACCTTGGCATCGGTAGATTCCCCGCCGAGCATCACGGAGGCAGACAAAATGGCTACATTGGTTGCAGTTCCCACACACGAGTTCATCCCCGGCGCAGCAACTCTTTCGGCCCCCTCCCTCCGCCCTGCAGCTGTCTCGCCTGCGTCAACCCCGATCAATGTTGCAGACCATATGCCGATGGTGCGCGCCGTGGCCCGTCGGATCCATCGCACACTGCCGCGCCACATCGAGGTTGAAGACCTCATCTCGGCCGGGTATCTCGGTCTTGTCGACGCCGCCCAGAAGTTCGAGCAGTCTCGCCAGGCTCACTTTCGCAGCTACGCTGAGTTTCGCGTCCGCGGCGCCATCCTCGACAGCCTTCGCGAGCTTGACTCAGCCAGCCGCAGCCTTCGCCGGAAGGTGCGCGAGATCGAGCAGGCGCGACAGACGCTTTCCTCACTGCTCGGCCACGCGCCGGAGGATGCCGATCTGGCTCGTGAACTCGGTATCTCCCTCGCTGAGCTGCGCGAGACACTGACCGAGGCCCGCAACGTTGAGACCGAAAGCCTGCAGGCGGAGCGAGAGGATGCCGAGGGCCAGGACCTCCTCGCGTCCCTGGCGGATCCCGCTGCCCAGGACGCCTTAACGCTTTGCATGGAAGGAGAGTTCAAGCAGGCGCTGATCGAAGCGATCGAGGTATTACCAGAGCGTGAGCGCCTCATCATCACACTGTCCTACTACGAAGAGCTCACGCTCAAGGAGATTGGCGAGGTGCTCAACATCACGGTGTCACGCGTCTCACAGCTTCGCACGGCAGCGGTGCAGCGGCTTAGGACGTCCCTGGAGACCGTTCGCTAAGCGCGGGGACCATCGGCATAGGAGTTCGGGGGGAAGTTAGGGATGGATCGGAAACGAAGCGTCAGCCTTGTCGTTCGGAGAAGCAGATGATTCGCTCGCGCTGTTCGGCCCAAGACCGAGCTTGATGATGGCGCGCGAGTCCGGGATTAACTTGGTCTGCCAACCGTTGTCAGACTGGTAGCGCTGCATTGCAGCCTGCGTTGAGGGGTCCCAATGGCCCGTCGGCTCGCCCTGGAGATAGCCGGCGCCGGTGAGGGCTGTCTGAATTTGCGTGGCCCGACTGTCATCGATAGTGCGCTGTCCTGTTGGTCGAACAACAGCCTTACTGGCCCGCTTTGAGAAGCTGTGTGGCGCAGTCGGTCCACGACGAGAGTGGCTGTACGCAAAGCTGGGAAGCGCGGTGAAGGCAAGCACGAAGCCAGTGAGCAGACGGCCAGATCGCATCATCAGAAGGGAGACCTCATCAGTCAAGATCGTCGACATGCAGTAGTGCGTGTCGGCATGCGGTGAAGAGTAACGCTTCAGTAACGGGGAATGCAAGTCACACGTTGACTGGACCGTGACTCTTTTGCGTCACCCTTCTTCTACCGCCTGCCGGCTTAAACAGGTAGGGTGCGCCAGAATCGACGCACCCGGGTACCGCTATCTCTCGGCTAAGTTTACGGCAAGGTTCCACCGACATAGACATTGTTGCTCTGTCGGCCCTGTGCATCACGAACCACAAAGACCACATCGTCCTTCGAGCGCAGCCCAGCGACGATCGAGCGATAGCTTGCCTCGTCAGCAACCGGCTTCTTATTGATCTCGACGATGATGCTGCCCTTGCCCAGACCGATCTCTTCGGCAAAAGATCCTGGCGCCACATTGGTTACAATCACGCCGCCCTTCTGGCCGATCTTGCTGGCAATCTGTGGTGGAACCGCTGCGACAGCAATCCCGAGCTTCGCTTGTCCAGCGTCGTTCTCCGCCTGCGCCGGATCATTGTCGTCTTCTTGCGGCGTACCAAGGTCCGCGTAGGTCTTCGAGCGGTCCCCAACGACGACAGCGCTCGATTGCTGCTTGCCGCTGCGGAGATAGCCGATCTTCACACTCGACCCGACCTTGCGAGCTGAGATGTCTGCCACAAGGTCATCACCGTCCTTGATGGAGCGGCCATCGATCGTGGTGATCACATCACCCGGCTGCAGGCCTGCCTTGCCAGCTCCGCCCTTTGGCGAAACGGAGCCAACGATCACACCGCCATTGGCCGCACCATACATCCGGCTGACGGCAGAAGACTGAGCCGCCTGGAAGGTGATCCCGATCGATCCGCGCGTGACCTTGTGCTCCGGCCCGATCAGCATGTTGTAGACGCTGGCGATCGTGTTCGACGGCATCGCGAAGCCGACACCGGACGAAGCTCCACCCGAGGTGAAGATGGCAGTGTTCATGCCGACCACCTCGCCCGACATGTCTACCAGCGGTCCGCCTGAGTTGCCAGGATTGATGGCCGCATCGGTCTGGATAAATCGCTGGAACTGATTGGTTGCAACATTGCCCGGGCCCGCCGGCTCATCAATCGTCCGGTTCTTCGCCGAGATAATACCGGCGGTGACCGTCTTTGATAGCGAGAAGGGGCTTCCAATCGCCAGGACCCAGTCGCCGACCTGAGCACCATCCGAGTTGCCGATCTTGATGGTCGGCAAAGACGCTGGAGGATCGATCTTGATCACGGCGATGTCAGTGTCTTTGTCTACACCCACCACGGTTGCCGGCCGACCTGGATCAGACGGGTTCTCTGCATCGGTTGAAAGCTTGACGAAGATCTTGTCAGCCTTGTCTACCACGTGGTTGTTCGTGATGATGTATCCCTTGGTGTCTACAATGAAGCCCGACCCGAGCGCCCGGCGCTCGCCGCCCTGGCCTCCCTCATCGTCGCCATCACCGCCGCCTTGTCCACCCTGGCCACCCTGGCCGCCGAAGAAGCGATTGAAGAAATCCTGCATGTTGTCCTGCTGGTCGTCACCACCACCATTCCCGCCACCACGCGAGTTTGGCTGCGCCCCACGACGCCCGTTCCGACGCGGCGTCTGCTTGGGTAAAGACTCCGTATTGATGTTCACCACAGCCGGGCCGACCTGCTTAACGATCTGCGAAAAGCCGTTTGAAAGCGTAGCCGGCGATGGAACAACGATCGGCCGAGCATCGGAGCTGTCAGCTTGCTGCGTCTCCTTGCCACTGACGCCATGTGTCAGGATCGAGCCGGTTAAAATACCAGCAGAAAGCGTTCCGAGCAGAACAAAGGAGGTCGTAAGTCGATGCGATCGGGCTTTGTCGAGAAAGCCGGGCGTGCGAGATGATGGTGTTTCCATTGTCGGAATTTCCTCTTTAGTGTGTGCGCGATGAAAGCTCACCGCGTGCGCTGCATACCGGATGGATCCAGCCGGAACTCAGATCTCCGTGAACCTTGAGTTGCTGTACGAACATTTAGACGCGATCGACCCGAAAAAAGTATGGGGTATTGCGAACCGCTTCCTCATGCGGGTTCAAAAGCCACAGGCGATGTGGGTGAGAGAAGCTCCGTTACGGCGATCCCTGCCAGGATCAAACCTGCGCCGAGGCCTGATCGCAAACTCAGCCGTTCACCAAAGAACAGCATCGCGACGGCGAGAGCAAAGACTGGCTCCATCGTGAGTATCATCGCCGTTGTGGTCGCGCGCAGATGTTGTTGCGCCCAGGTCTGCGCCCAAAACGCCCCGGCTGTCGCCAGCAGCGATGTCACGCCCAGCGCCCCGATCAGCCGCGGCGTTCCATGCACCCAGCCGTGCCCGCCAAAAGGCAGGCAGATCGCCATCACGGCGGTGCAGGCGGCAATCTGCAGCGGCACCAGCTGCTCTGCACGCAGGTGGGCCAGCCGCGAGAGCGACAGAAGATGGCCTGCAAACGCAATCGCACACGCGAGCGTGAGCAGATCTCCCGCGCCCACTGCGCCGAAGCTCGACGCCAATGTCACGCCTGCGGGCGTCGTGATAAGGAACAGCCCCACAAACGCGATGCTGGCGCCCAGCAAAGCCGGCCACCTCGGCCTCGGCTCTCCCGCCGCACGCAGCCCTGGCACAAACGACAGCAGCGGCACAAACACAACCACCAGACCTGTAAGAAATGCCGAGTGAACCGCCGTCGTTCTTGCCAGGCCTGCGGTCTGCAGCTCGTATCCCGCGGCCAGCAACGTTCCTGCCACCACGCCGCCTCGTACACTCGCTCGCGAGATCCCGCGCAGACCGCGGTGGTTCACAACCAGCAGGATCACCGCCGCCAGAGTGAAGCGGAGCAAGTTGAATACAAGCGGAGACGCATCCGCAAGCGCCGCCTTGACCAGCCCGAACGTGCTCCCCCACACCGCCACGACCCCAAGCAGCAGGATCAGCGCCCATCGGCGTTGCGCGGGGGAGGTCGGCTGCCGCCCTTTGCTGTCTGAGCCCGTCACTCCGGCGGGTGGCTCGTGCCGGATCGCGCCCTATCGTCCGGATCCGCCGGCTGCCGAGACTCTGCAGGCGCCGTCTTCGCCGGTGTCGCAGGTCCAGCAGATGCAGGATCAGATCCTTTGCCTTCAGAACTCGCCGCCGGAGCAGTATCGATGGCCGGCGATGTGGCTGCTGGCTGGCCAGCCGCTTCGACCTGGTATACCGTCTCGCCATCGACCACGGTCCGCAACACCCGACTCGCCAACAGCTCCTGCGGCGACGCCTTGGTGATGTCCCGGTCCACCACAATCAGATCGGCCAGCATGCCCGGCTCCAGCCGCCCCTTGATCCCTTCGCGAAACTCCGCAAAGGCCGAGGCCTGCGTGTAGGCGTAAATCGCCTCATTCAGCGAGATCGCTTCACCCATCTCGAAACTCTTCGTTCCCGCCTCATTCCTTCGCGTCACCGCCGAGTACAGCCCGCGAAATGGGTCGATCGACTCAACCGGATAGTCCGTGCCAAAGGCCAGCGTCACGCCATGAACCAGAAAGGTGTGCCACGCATAGGCGAACCGCGACCGCTCCGGCCCCAGCCGATCCCCGGCCCAGTTCATATCCGTTAGCAGATGAGATGGCTGCATGGACGCAATCACTCCCAGGGAGGCGAACCGGTCGAAGTCTTCGGGCAGCAGAACCTGCGCATGTTCGACTCGAAGACGCAGATCAGCCGGCGTGAACGGCGCGGCATCTGAGCTCACCACAGCGGCATCCGGGTGAAGCGGCGGTGGGGGCCGGTTCGCCGGCTGCCCGGTCTGTTCTGCCGCCATGTACGCATCAAGCGCCATCGTGTTCGCCAGGTCCCCAATAGCGTGGAACCCAATCTGAAACCCTGCCGCCGCCCGCTCCACCGCGAGCGCGTTCAGCTTTTCATCGTCGTAGCGCGGCAGTCCGGAGTTGTTCGCATCATCAGCGTAGGGCTCTGCCATCGCCGCTGTCCGTGAGCCCAACGACCCATCAAGAAACCCCTTCAGCTGTGTCAGGTGAAGCAGCGGGTCGTCCGTCGGGTGACTGGCTCGCCGGCTCTGCAGCACCGGCAAAGGGAGATTGAAGTCCATCCACTCCGCCACCCGAACCTTCAGCGCGTGGGCGTGTTCCAGCTGCTCAAGCGCTAGAAAGTCCTCCCACTCGGAGTTGTCCTGCACACTCGTCACCCCATGCGCCAGGGCGTCCTCAAGCGACAGCAGCAATGCCCGCCGTCGCTGCTCGAGAGTCGGCTTTGGCACCTTCGCAAACACCAGAGTCGTCGCCGCGGTCTCCCGCAGAATGCCCGTCGCGGCGCCGTCCGGGGTGCGGTCGATCTTGGCTCCCGCCGGATCTGGCGTATTCGCGTCGATCCCCGCCGCCGCCAGAGCGGCTGAGTTCACGACCGCGATATGGCCGTCCACGCGTGACAGAATCGCCGGATGTCCCGCGGTCACCGTGTCCAGATCCTGCCGCGTCGGCAGCGCCTTGGCAGACCACAGCGTCTGGTCCCAGCCGCCGCCGGTAATCCAGGCCCCTGGCTCCGTATGTCCGGCATACTCGCGAATGCGCTGCTGCATCTCAGCCAGCGATCGCGAGCCCACCAGATCCACCGCCAGCTTCTGCCGTCCTGCCTCCGCTATATGCACGTGCGCATCATTGAACCCCGGCATCGCAAAGGCCCCGCCCAGATCCACAACCTTTGTGGCCGCGCCCTTCAGCTTCAGGATGTCAGTATCAGAACCGACAGCGATGATGCGCCCATGGCTCACCGCCACGGCACTCGCCCGTGCCGGCGTCGCGCTCGCATCGGATGCGCGCAGATGCGCTCCCGTCAAGATCACGCCATGAACAAAAATCGTATCCGCCGATAGCGTCTCTGGCTCTCGTGGAGCGCTCGCCGGAGCCGCTAGACCCCAAGGCGCCACGGCCGCAGTCAAGAGCAGAGCGAAAGCAAGAGGAAGTCGCACGAAGGGAAGTGTAGCAAGCAGCCGCCTTTCTGCTGCCCGATCTGCCGTCGAGCGCTATCAGCCCAGCCGGCCCGCCCTGCTAAGCTGTGCCTCATGCACTTTGCCTTCGGCAGGACTTAACCGAAGCCCGCTGCGGTTCGTCCCAGGCATCGAGTGACAAGGACCAAGTCGAATACGCCTCAACCATCGCCTTAAGGGAGCCCCCTCTTGCCAAACACCTCGGAAACGACCTTCGTTCACGCCTTCGCCTTTAGCTGGAAGGAGGGCACCACAGACGTACAACGCCGGAACGCAGAGCAGCAGATCCGCGCCTTTCAGGGAGTCATCCCTGGCCTCCACGAGACATACGTGGGCCAGAACCTCTCACCGCGCAGCAACGGCTACACCTTCGGCGGCGTGATGCATTTCACGGATCGCAACGCCTACGTAGCCTACGAGACGCACCCGGCCCACATGGCCCTGCTCACGTGGCTGGTACCCCTGATTGATGTAGTGGAGCTGGATCTCGAGCGCTGATGTCGCGGCGCCGTCCGCAGCACGACATAGTCGAGTTTGAGATAGAAAAAAGATGGTGGAGGCGGTGGGAGTCGAACCCACGTCCGAAACTACCGACAACAGAGAGCATTCATGCTTTTCCCGAGTTCATCTTTGTCTCGTCAGTGGTGCTTAGAACGGGCGAAGACGCAACACCGACCAGCCTGATCAATCTCGTCCTTGCCGTCCAGACGGAACAGCGCAGACCAGCCTACTGTGCGACGATCGGTACAAGCCCGTAGGCGAAGCCTGAGCGATCGGCTACCTAATTAATTAAGCAGCAAGCGCGAATTGAGGTTCGGCACTTATAGTTTTGTGAGCGATTACGGGTGTCCACACCCCGGCATGCCTCTCTGCCACAAGCAATCCCGTCGAAGCCGTGACGCCCCCATCTTAGGGAACTAGCAACAACCTTGCCTTGAAGCACTTACAAAGATCTCCTATCAGTATATCGCGATCTTGGTCATCTTCTTCTCGTGATCCGGTCATTGCCGTCCACAGGCGAGCGCTCTGCCGCTTGACGCCGATCCCCCCTGACCGTCACCCTCAAGCTATATGCTTGTATCGTTTCGCTTCACCCTTGCCTCCATCACCCTCTTGCTCGTTCCGTCGTTGCTTGCGCAATCTACCACTCCTGCCAATCCCGCCCTGCGCTCTCTCTTCCTGGTTGGAAACTTCGCCCCCACGTCGGCCAGCGACATCGAAGCCGTCTCGCCCGGCAGTCTCGCCGGCCTCTTCGACGCCACAAAGCTGAACCTTGTCAATCGAACGTCACCCGGGCACTCCAGCCGAACCTACATCACGAGCGGCGAGTGGGCCGCAACCCTTGCTCTCCTCAAACCAGAGGACGTTGTTCTGGTCCAATTCAGCGCGCACGACGCGGATCCGCTCACGAACTCTCTTCCTGGCCAGCCCTCCGGCAACTCCAGTCTTCCTGGGCTGAACGACGACTTTCGCGAGGTCACGAATCCCACCACCCACCAGCGTGAGATCGTCCACAGCTACGGTTGGTACCTTCGCCAGATCGTCGTCGACAGTATTGCTCATGGGGCGACCCCCATCCTCTGCTCGCCTCTGTCAGGCTCGACTGCTCAGGCCGCCGCACGGTCAACGCCGCAGGATTACTCCGGCTGGGCTCGCTCCATTGCCACCCAGCAACGCATCGCCTTTTTGGATCTTCTCGCCATCGTCAAGCAGCAGGGAAGCGAGCCCGTTTCGACGGACAACAATGCGACTGCCATCATCGCTGCCCTGAAAGGCTTACATCCCAATCCACTAGCAGGCTTCTTCTCCCCACAAGGCGCGACGATCCCCGCGGCCGCTCCACCGCCGCCGCCGCCGCCGGTTGCCCCATCATCCTTGGAGCTGCCAGCACCGCCAACCGACTAGGAAGTCCTTATCGCATCGCCCTAACCCCAAGCCTAGAGCGACGCGTTGAGCAGGTCGACGCTCTCCCACTCACCGTGCTCGATCGCCGTCCGGATCTGGGCCGGTGTCTTGCCTGCCTTGGTCTGCTCGTACGCAAACACCGCTTCCTTCATGCAGGTCGAGCACGCTGCCCCATGCGTTCCTTCAAAGCAGCTGTGCAGGCTCTTGTGTCCAAGCGCGCGGTCACACCGGCAGTAGCACGGCTGCTGGTTCAGAACGCCAGGGATCTTCCCGGCCATCACATAGGCCGTCGTCTGGTAGGAGTGCGAAAAGTACGGTCCCGTGAGCTGATCACCCGCCAGCAACGGAGGCGCCGTCTTCAACAAAGCTCCACGGTTATACGCCGGAACATCATCAGCAGGATCTGACCATTGCGCCGAGGCCGCCAGCGTTGCCAACCCTAAAGCCACACACCCAAGAACGCGCTTCATAGCTCGCATTCTACCGCGACGTAGGGCCAGATTAAAAAAAGGACGGCACGTTCCGAGAATCCGAATCCGTGCCGGGAGGCCAGTGACGCAACCCTGATCAGAACTCCCACGAGCCCTGACCGATATATGTCGTGGGTGACCTTCGCTTCCACTATGGCTACGCTACCATCTTCCAAACTTGGTAGCAACCAGTTTCTGCGATTCCACTAACCATATAGACGCAGCTCTGCACAATTAGTTGCAGCCCTCCGAAAGATTTCCTCACCCTGTATCCTCAGATCCGGTCATGCCCGTCTCCATCATCATTCCCGCCCTCAACGAAGCCGAGTCGATCGGACACGTCGTCCGTTCCATGCCCTGGTCCCGTATAGCCGAGTGCATCGTCGTCGACAACGGCTCTACTGACACCACAGCCGCCGTCGCTGCTGCCGCCGGCGCCCGTGTCCTCACCAGCCCCCGCGGCTACGGAAACGCTTGCCTCGCCGGCTCGCTTGCCGCCCTTCCCACCTCGGACATCCTCGTCTATATGGATGGCGACGGCGCCGACATCATCGACGACCTCCCCCGCCTTCTCGACCCCATCCTCGCCAACCAGGCTGACTTCACCATCGGCTCCCGCATCCGCGGCCGCCGCCAGCCCGGCTCGATGCTCTCCTCGCAGATCTTTGCCGCCCACTTCGTCAGCCTGCTCCTTCGCCTCTTCCAGGGTGTCCGCTATACGGACATGGGCGCCTTTCGCGCCATCCGCCGCACCTCCTTTACGGAGCTCGGCATGTCCGAACGCACCTATGGCTGGAATCTCGAGATGCAGATCAAGGCCGCCCAGCACCATCTCCGCATCCTCGAGCTGCCCGTCGACTACCGCTGTCGCATCGGCGGCGAATCCAAGGTCGCCGGCAACCTTCAGGCCTCCCTCAAAGCCGCCACCCGCATCCTCGAAGTCCTCTTCCGCGTTGGTCTCCGGCGCTCCCCAGCAGGCACGCCGCACAAGTAGAGGCCGAAGAGCCCCACAAAGTTGTTCATGAAAAAGGGCTTCAACTCATTCTTGCCCGGCGACCAGGAGCGCCAGCATTTGTTCTATGAGTCAATGAAGCTATGCCTTCATTTACCTTCTATTGGCTGTACGACCTGCCAAATTGGCTCTTTGGGGTCATCGTCGTTACGTTCTTTCTGCTCTACGGCCTTCTGGGGCTCTTCCTCACGCGCACCTGGATCCGCAAACAGCACGTCACCGATCACTCCCACAACGACATCGTCAGCTACTTCTTGGCAGCCATCACAGTCTTCTACGGCATCACCCTCGGTCTCCTGGCCGTCGCCACCTGGACGAACTACTCGAGCACTCAGGATAAGGTTGATGTCGAGTCGCAGCGCGTCGCCAGCCTGTATCGCGACGTGAACAGCTTCCCGGAGCCGCAGCGCACTGCCCTCGACAACGATCTACGCGCCTACGTCCGCCAGGTCATCGACGTCAGCTGGCCGCAGCAACGAAGGGGCATCGTTCCCTACGAATCCGGTCCGATGCTCGACGTCTTCCAGGCAGATCTGCTCCGCTTCGAGCCGCAGACAGAGCGCGAAAAGATTGTGACCGCAGAGAGTTATCGCGTCTTCAACGCCCTTATTGAGGCTCGCCGCGCACGCCTCGAAAGCGTCACCAGCGGCATGCCGAAGTCTCTCTGGTCGCTCGTCATCCTCGGCGGTCTCATCACCCTGACAGCCACTCTCTTCTTTCACACCCACAGCTTCCGCATGCACTTCTGGATGACCACCCTGCTCAGCACCCTTCTGGGTCTCATGGTCTTTCTCATCGGCACGCTCGACAATCCCTTTCGCGGCAAGGTCAGTATCGGGCCGGGAAGCCTTGAGCGGGTCTACGAACAGCTGATGACCGAGCATGTCTCAGCAGCAGATGGTGTCCTGTCCAAAGACGCCGCCGACGTTAAAACAGCTCGCAAAGCTCACTGAGGCTGAGAAACGCTCAGCCATTACCTCTGCCGCAGCCGCCCCAAACTCGGGGCTCCCGCAGGCCGGGTTGTCGGGTCAACTCCGACAGCGGCATTTACAGGAACCGATTAGAAGAAGCCTCCACCGCCACGCGCTCGCGGTAAGGGGCCAGGAGTTGCTACCGCACGAGCGGCTATGGACAACCCCCACTTAGCACTTGAACTCCTGCAAGAGGCACAGCAGAATCAATCAAAGGAAATCCATGAAGTTGCCCTCAGAGACGACGGGTGCCGCTCATCATCGACGGCGAGGCAGGGTCCTGGGCCTCATCTTTGTCGGCGGCGACGGCCTGCGGGCCGGATGGAGCCTGATCCTCTTCCTCATTCTTGTAGTTGCCATCGGGCAGGCGGAAAACCTGCTGCTCCGTTTTCTCCACATAAGCGGACCTGAGACGTTCTCGATTGACCCGATGAGTTACACCTTGATCAGGCTTGGTAACTTCCTGGACCTCCTGGGAGCGACATGGATCATGTCCAAGGTCGAGCGTTGGCCTTTGGCAGCCTACGGAGCCGGAAGTACTCATAAACTACGGACCTCTTGCCTTGGATTTTGTCGAACCGAGCACTCTGGTGGGCGATTGGATTCCATGCTGCGTGGGATTGGGCGCAGTCTTTCCTCTTCGGAGTCTCGGATAGTGGCTGGATCTTCAAAGGGCGCCTGCTCTCATCTCATCCAGCTGGTAGCAGCTACCTGAGTGGCGGGGCAACCGGACCAGAAGGCAGCCTCTTCGGCATACCCGCGTTGGCGTTCGGCGCTGTCATCCTACTTTGGACTGCAAGGCGACCCGAATGGCAGGTGCAGCATATCCGTCTAGCAGCAGCAGGACGAGCAGCAGCAAGGTTCAAGCCTTCTGAAAACTCACCGCTGCGATGAGCGATACGATCTGTGCTGCTGGATTAAGTGAAGGGACCTTCCAGCGCGTCGCCGGATCAGTACCCTAGCAGTCGCACAAGCTGAAGTCACCCGAGCGCGGCATTCACCTCCAAGCGACAGCTCAACTTCCCACAACCGCGTTTATCAAGACCCATGCCCAAATGCGATGGGCTAGACTCGCACGCTTGGGCGCAGTAGCTCGCCTTACTTACGAGGGCGCAATCCATCCATTAACAAATCCAGAACACGACGCAACTGATCTTCATCGCTTGCGAGCTTCATGGCCAGAACCGTAGCCGCGAGGCCGACCGTAAGATCATCCTCCTGTACGTCGTCTCGAATGGTATGGTCCATCATCCCGGCAGACAGAAAGCGTGCGATCGAACTCCTAATCCGGGAGCGTGTCTCTAGCGATGGTCCAGACCGCGAAGTGAACGCGCTGCTTAGCGTCTCGCGCATAGCATGCTTGGTCGCCACGAAAGCGACGTATCGATCCATCCACAGCCGTAGCGCCTGGAACGCCGAATGACGTTTCAGCAGATCTTCCCCATCCGCCATGAGCCCGTCGAGTTCTGAGGAATAGACTGCCTCGACCAAAGCTTCACGAGTCGCAAAATGCCGGTAGAGCGTACCTATGCCTACTTCTGCTCGCCGAGCGATGTCCTCGAGCGTGACAGGGCTGTTCTGCCTGGAAAACTGCTCGCGAGCTATCTCAACGAGTCGCTGCCGATTTCGGGCTGCGTCTGCGCGCAATGCAGACGGTTTTGACAAGCGGAGGGTCCTCCGGATAGGCTTCTCTCATAGGCGGAGCTGCCTCCGCTTCAATTTTACTTCAGGAGCAAGGTTATGACCGGTACTACAGAAACCGCCCTGGCACCAGGCGGCACCTACTTTCTCGACGGGAAAGAAGTGGCCCGTATGGGATACGGTGCTTTGCAACTGCGGAAGCTTGAGGGCGATCCGGCCAAGGCGGAGGCGCTCCTCAGGCGAGCTTTCAACTTGGGCGTCACTCACATCGATACGGCCATGTTCTATGGCAACGGATTCGCCAATCGAATGATCAGCAAGGTTCTTGCTGACCGGGAAGATATCGTGGTCGCCAGCAAGGTAGGAGCAGATCCTGAGATCGGCAAACCCATCCCGATGCGGCTGGCTCAGCGCCCAGAGCAGCTCCGCGCGACCGTGGAGGAAAACCTGCTGAGCCTGGGTATAGAACAGATTCCTTTGGTCAATTTACGCAGGACGGATGTGGGGCCGGGCCTGCGGGCCGAGGGCGACCAAGTCGTACCTATTGACGACCAGATGGCCGAGATGATCGCGCTGCGTACGGAAGGCAAGATCGGAAGCATCGGCCTAAGCGCCGTGAGCCTAGAGAACGTAGAACGTGTTCTTCCTGCCGGTATCGCATGCGTTCAGAACGCTTACAGTCTTGTAGATCGCGGCTGTGAAGAGCTGCTTGCCTTGTGTCTGGCTAATCAGATTGCCTGGGTGCCGTTCTTTCCTTTAGGCGGAGCCATGCTTGGAATGCCCAAGGTCACAGACCAGCCGAAAGTGATCGACATAGCGGGCCAGCTCGGCATCACCTCGTCGCAGCTTGGCCTCGCCTGGCTGCTCCAGCACAGCACCAACACGCTGCTTATTCCGGGTACGACCGACATCGCTCACCTGGAGGAGAATCTTGCTGCTGGAACCGTTTCCCTCACTTCGGAAGTAGCAGCCGAGCTCGACGGGCTGGTTGTTGCTGCCGAATCATGATGATTGCGCGGACTGCATGTTAGAACGCTGGGGTGCTTCACTGCGATAACAGTCACGAGAAATCGCATTCTTGTAAGAGACGGCTTTGAAGGGCCGGTCTGGCGTGCCTCAAGTGCTCAACTTCCGACAACGGCGTTATCAGGACTAACTTGTTTGCAGGTTTGACTGCTGTGCATCTGTATCGAATCTGCGGCGGTTTTCTTCGAGTGCAGACAGGTTTGCGACTCCCCACAACCAGATGGGTTGGACCTCCTGGACAAGTGTTTTCGCCAGGTCTGTCGCGGCGTAGTCGACCCGGATGGGCACCTGTACCACGACGGTTCGTGTAACGAGGCCGTCGCGTTCCAATACTCGCAGAGTGACCGTCAGTGATTTCTGGCTGACGCCTTGCAATCGTTCCAGCAGGCGGGAGAAACGAAGCGGCCCATCACTACAAAGCTCTGCCAGCACCCAGAGGCTCCACTTGTCCAGCAGTCGCGCCAGAAGCGCGCGCAACTCATGCTGCTCGTTTGCCGGCATCTTGGCACAGATGTCACTGATGTCGGGTTCAGATTCAGCACTTTTGCGCTTTAGCACGTTGTTACCTCAAGGTACCTGATTGCGCAAGGATACTAGAAGCGGGATGATGTCGGCATGAGCCGACCATGGACCACAAAGGAAATCCCTCCGCAGACCGGCAAGCGCATTATCGTGACCGGGGGAAACAGCGGCATCGGATTTTATGCCGCTCTGGAGCTTGCCAGAGCGGGTGCAGACGTAACGCTTGCCTCGCGCAATCCGCAGAAGCTGAAGGATGCGGCAAAGCGGATTATGACCATCGTGCCGAACGCTTCTGTCAGGACCGGCACCATTGACACTTCCGATCCTGAATCTGTTTCGCGGTTCGCTGAAGCCCAACTCGCCGACCCGCGGCCGATCGACACACTGATCAACAATGCAGGGATCATGGCACTCCCGAAGCGGGAGGTCTCCGTAGACGGCCACGAGTTGCAGTTTGCCACGAACGTGCTTGGACCGTTCCGTCTTACTGGAATGTTGCTGCCTGCGATCCTGAAGGCCAGAACGCCCATGGTGGTGACGGTTTCTTCGTACGCTCATACACGTGGTGGACCGACGCCGATGACGGACCTGGACTCAGAAGAGAGCTATGCGCCAGTGCGTGCCTACTCGAAAACCAAGCTTGAGAACATCCTGTTCACGCGCGAGCTACAGCGCCGTGCCGGAGACCGGCTTCTCGCGACATGCTGTCATCCAGGGGCGTCCAGAACCAATTTCGGAAGCAATACCGTTTACTACATGAATCTGATCACCTTCTTCATGCAGCCGATCCTGCAAAGTGCCGCGCAAGGAGCCGAACCGACGCTGATGGCGGCAACCTATCCCGAGGCTAAGCCCGGCGCGTACTACGGCCCGGGTGGCCTGTTCAAGCTCCGCGGGCACCCCATTGAGGCAAAGACCACCGATTCAGCAAAGGACATGCCTGCTGCAAAGGCGCTCTTCGACAAGCTTGAGGAGATCACAAAGACCAAATATTGCTTCTAAAACATGACTCGTCGAGTTACTGACAGCAATTCAGCTGCAGAACCGACGAACAGCACGCCGTCGACGTAGAGAGTCCGAGTATGCAATCATCACCAGCACTGGGCGACACGGCTTCCAACTCGGTCTCGTTTTCCGCTCTAGCTCTAAAGCGTTGGACAGTGTAGCTCCCAAGCCTCTCAGCTTCTTCCTTCTTGGAGCCACGGGACGCACTGGCTTACCTTTTCTGTCACTATCGCTCGCACGTGGCCACTCTGTAACGATCTATGTCCGCAGCGTGTCGAAGCTGCCTGAGGCTGTTGCGTCACGTCCGCACCTGCGCACCTCTATTGGCGCTCTGCATGAAGCTGAGAAGATCACCTTGGCAGTGCGAGAGGCTGCTCCAGACGTGGTGTATGTCATGCTCGCATCGCAAAAGGCGCCTCATACTGCGGTTTCCATGGGCACGCGTCATGTGCTGCGCGCGTTCGAGACATTGAGAGGCTGTGTCACCGCCACGAACTTCTTTGGAGACATGCCGAAAACTCTTCTGAAAGCAGCACAAAGGCGCTCGGGGACTCATACCCGACGTGGAGTGCCACTGCACCCAGCGTGTCTCCCTCCTCCCTGAGTCTGTGCGCCGCTAGTGTCATTCGCCAGCGAGTGAGGTAGGCGATGGGCGTGTCCCCAACCACTCTTTTGAAGTTCTGGGCGAGCGCAGTCCGAGACAGCCCTGCGGCACGTGCCAGCTCTTCGAGCGTCCACGCGTGAGCGGGGCGTTCATGCATACAGGCGAGTGCTGTTCTGATCTGCGGTTCGGCAAGAGCGGCGAACCACCCCGGACCGTGTTTGCTCTGCTCCTGGTGTAGACGCAACGCGTCAATGAGCAACGTATACGCTACCTGCTGCGCGACCAGCGTTCCGCCCACCTGCGGTTGGCGCATCTCGCTTAACAGGCGTTGCACGCCCCACCGCATCGAGGCGCATTGCTGATCCCCAGTAAGTAAAACGAGTGGGCGCAAGGCATCCAGGAGAAAGCCCGCATCGCCCTCAAAATCGAAATGGGTTCCAAGCAGAAGAAAACCCTTTCCCGGTGTCACTGCAAGCACGCCCTGGTACCGAGCCATTCCCGAGACGATCTTGCGTGCATCCACCGGCGGCAGGTCTAAATCGCTGGCGATGACGAAAGGCTTTCCATGCGGCAGCAGCAGGCAGTCCCCCTGGTGAAGCCGGGCGGGAGGCTCACCGTCAATCGCCAACCAGCAGGTTCCTTCGACGACCATGTAGCACTTGATCCCCTGGTAGGCAGGCAGTTGCAGCGACCATGGATCGCCTGCGGAAAGCACGCCGGTCACATAGGCCCGTGGTTTGAGTAACGAGAGTACGTCCGAAAGAGGGTCCATAAGATGTGTACGCACACGACATAAATCTGTACGGGTCAGGATTGATCGTACCGAATAGGCGGCCTAAGTTGGTTTGTACAGACCTCTCGCGGTCCTGCAAAGGAGAGCAAATGCCAGTCACAGCCAGCGTCCAGACAAGAACTGTTCGGTTTCAGAGTTACGGTGAACCGACCGAGGTGTTGCGGTTGGAAGAGACAACTCTGCCGGCGCCTGCGAGTCAGCGTGTTCGCGTGAAGGTCAAGGCCTGTGGTCTCAATCCGGCCGACTGGGCCTTGTGCCGGGGTCTGTTCGCCGGAAGCCTTCCCCGTGGAATCGGTTTGGAGGTAGCTGGAACCGTCGATGCCGTTGGCGAGGAGGTGACGGACGTAGAGGTCGGTCAGCTTGTGTTCGGTCCAGTGGATTTTGTGAACACCAGCAGTGCAGGAGCCTCCGATTACGCCATCCTGCAGCACTGGACGCCCGTTCCCACTGGGTTAGACGCGCTTGAGGCTGCGGCTCTGCCGATGGCAGTCGCAATTGCCTACGGCAGCCTGGATTGCCTCGGCGTCGAGGCGGGAAAGACGGTGTTGATCAACGGGGCGGGGACCACGGTTGGGTTCGCCGCGGTTCAGATTTCATTGCTGCGCGGGGCACACGTGATCGCAACGGCTGGCAATACATTCGCGGACCGTTTGCGGGAGCTCGGAGTCGTCGTAACGGCCTATGGAGATGGCTTGCCGGAGAGGATTGCGGCACTACCCGGAAGCTCGCCTGACCTGATCCTTGACACTGCCCCCGTGAGTGGTGCTCTGCCCGCGCTCGTTCAGATTGCCGGCGACCCAAAGCGCGTCATGACAATCAGCGACTTTGCGGCTGCAAAGACCCTGGGTGTTCGCTCCAATCTTGAAGAACCCGGCATGCGCATACCTTATGACGTTCTGCCGGCATTTGCGGATCTCGCTGCACAAGGCAGGTTCTCCATTCCGATCGCCCGCACGTTCGCTCTTGACGAGTGGAAGACGGCACTCTCCGTCAGTGAAAGCCAGAAGGCGCGGGGGAAACTGATCCTCCTACCCTGATGCTCTCCATTGTCGGTACCCGCAAGGTGCACAGTGCTGATCAATCTTGCCCGCCTCGATCGTCCGGGGCTGAAGCGGCTTACCTGCGCCAGAAGCGTTTATAGGATTGATCAACGCACGCGGATGAGTATGCCTGCCGTGAACAGAACGGCCTGCGTAATCGTCTTGCTCATCACGCAAGGCGCCTGCTGAAAAGTTCAACTGTACTTTGGGGCGCTGAATCGTCGAAACATTGTTCGAGGTTCTGTGCCGTCTCACGAGCGAACTTCTTGCTCCGGGCAAAGAGTTCACCTTCGTAGGCGGCGAGTGCGGCTTCGGAATCCGAAGCGTGTGCGATCAGGGCCAGGGCTAGCTCGGAGCCATCGTACATGGCAAGATTGGCACCTTCCCCTGCGAAAGGAGACATAAGGTGCGCCGCGTCTCCGAGTAGGGTTACTCCCCGCACCCGCTCCCACTGGTGATCGACCGGCAAAGCATGGATCGGTCGAAGCATTGGATCGATCTCGCTGTCCGAGATCAGTGCCGTGAGCTGCGCTGCCCATCCCTGGAATTGATCTGCGATAAGGGACAAGCTGGATGTTGCGTCGTTGGAGCGGATGGACACGACCCAACTCTCTGGCCTGTTTAAAGCGACATACGTTTTCAGCGTCCCGTCCCCGTTGCGATGCGCGAGGATGCCCTTGCCCGGAGCTACTGCCATACAGGTGCCACTGCCGATCAGTTCTGCAGTGGCCTTGTGGCGTATGTCGCCGTCAGAGAGAAATGTTTCGATGAAGCAGGTGCCGGTGTAAAGCGGCTTCGATTTGGATACAAGTGGGCGCACCTTCGACCACGCTCCATCAGCTCCAACAAGTATCTCGGAGTGAACTTTGGAGCCGCTGGAGAAGGTAAGCTCGTGTGTTCCGTTACCGATTGCCTCGACGGCCATCACCTTGTGATCCCATTGGATCATTTCACCAGGGATGGATCAAGGAGCATCCTCCGCAGTTCGCCGCGATCCATCTCCGGCCGTTCGTCGTTCTGTCCTCCGGCTTTGTCAAAGAGGATGTTCCCATTCTGGTCGACAATGCGCTTCGCGTCCTCGCCAGCACGAATGAGTAGAAGAAACGACTCGTACAGACCGGCAGCTTTGAGCGCGATCTGTCCGTTGTACTCATGAATATCGAGTAGTCCGCCTTGCGCTCTGGCATGGATCGATGCTTCCGCTTCATAGACCGTGGCAGCGACGCCATGGCGATGGAGAACACGGGCGAGCGTTAGGCCACCAAGACCTGCACCAATGATTGTGACGTGATGTCGCATGTACGCGCTCCTATACTTGGCCAGCCTTGCGGGCTGACTGTCGCAACTTGCACTGCAGTTGCGTTGGAGACGCTGGCCGAATCACAGAGGGCGTGACTGACTTGTATTCGACAGCCTTTCAGCCGAATGGCTGAGATTAGACCGCCGTTTTTCGCGACTAAAGTTTGCCTAGCGCATTCTCATTGGACGGCGCAATCTCTGCCTTCACGTCAAGTGGATGAGCTCCCCTGCGCAAGCACGGCAATCCTGACAAGTCGGAGTGTGGGAGGTGATCCGCTTGACTCGTCCCCGGAGCCTCAATCGACAGCAAATTTGTCTATCAGGACCGATTTGTTCCCTCCCCGATCAATCAGATGTTCAAGGACAAAGCAGAATCGAGTCGGATGAGAGCGTTCGCATAGTCGCGACGATTTCTATGCACCTGCGCGAAGGTCAAAGTCGTTCCGTGCCCTTTCCACCCGCTCCCGTTGCGACAGGGCCCAGTTCGCGAGAGCGGTCACAGGAACAAGCACGTCATGGCCCAAGTCCGTGAGTTCGTAGTCGACTCGTGGCGGAATGCTGGGGGTTACCTTGCGTGAAACGTAGCCATCTCGCTCGAGGCCACGGAGCGTCGTTGTAAGCACTTTTTGCGAGATGGATCCGATGCTCCGTTTGATCTCTGTGAAGCGCCTGCTCCCGCGGGCGAGCATCGCGATCACGAGGATCGACCATTTGTCCCCCACCCTAGCAAGAACATCACCGACGGACTGGCAGACTGCAGGCGGCAGATCGCTGAAGCTTTGAACGCACGGACGAGGCCTGGGAACCTTGAGGTGAGTCGGTTTCTTCAAAGTGCCTCCTTGTAGCTGCATGGGCTTACCCATAGTATCTCGGTACCCGTTGGATACTGCGGTGCGGATGGCACCGTGACGACGGCGGGGGAGCTTGAAAGCAGATGATGCCTGAAGAGAAAAAAGAAGCGGTTCTGGTGACGGGCGGATCCGGATATGTTGCGGGATGGATGATCGTGGGCCTGCTAAGACAGGGTTATCGAGTTAGAGCAACGCTGCGAAACCTGGAGCGCGAAAATGACGTTCGTGCCGCGATTGCGAGGCAAGTGGACGCAGGCGGCAGGTTGGCATTCTTCCAAGCCGATCTGCTTAGCGACGAAGGATGGGAAGACGCTGTAGCCGGTTGCGATACTGTCTTTCACGTCGCTTCACCCATGGGACAGGGGAATGCAAAGGCCGACCTCGTCCGTCCAGCGCGCGAGGGTACCCTGCGGGTGTTGAAGGCGGCCTCAAAACACCGAGTCCGCCGATTGGTCTACACTTCTTCGACAGCGGCAGCAGAAGCACCGAGCACCTCCGGCGAGCTCCAGCCACGAAGCGATGAGTCCACCTGGACGGACGCTCAGAAGAAGGGACTTGGTGAATACCCAAAGTCCAAGACGCTTGCGGAAAAAGCGGCCTGGGACTTCCTTCAGCAGGACTCGTCAGGTACGACTCTGACAACCGTGCTGCCCGGCATGATTCTTGGCCCTGTGATGGCGAAGAGTGTTTCCGGCTCGCTTGAGATGATTCACCGTCTGCTGAAAGGCAAGGTTCCAGCCATTCCGAACATCGGTTTTGCGATTACGGATGTCGAGGACTTGGTCGATCTTCAACTGAGAGCGATGACGAGCCCCGGAGCGGCAGACCAGCGATTCCTTGCTGTCGGAGGGTTCTTGTGGATGTCCGAGATGGCAAGTCTGCTGCGCGAGCGGCTCGGCCCGAAAGCAAGTGTTGTCAGGAGTCGAGCTTTGCCCAATTTTGTGGTGAAGCTCGCTGCAGGCTTTCAGCAAGAGGCCCGCTTCATAGCTCCTATGCTCGGGCAGCGTCGCGAGTTTAACGCCGGCAAGGCAGCTTCTGTCCTAGGCTGGTACCCACGTCCATCCAGCGAGGTGGTTGTTGCTTGCGCTGAAAGCATGCTTGAAAATGGCCTAATCTGAACGCGAAGCCGTTTGATCCTGCCAAGTCGCATTCGCGGAAGCCGCTCGTTCCAAGCATTCCTAGTAGGCCGCTGACTGGCGAGAGACGCGCTTCTCGGTACCCACGTCACGAATCATACGGATGCTGGGTACCATCGAATCGACCATGAGCGAAACGCAGGGGGAAGCATCTTCTGAACCGAGATTCAACTGGGTACGAACGAGCACGGAAAAACCGGAGACCATCGTTCTCGTACATGCGGTTGGCTACGACCTCACCTATTGGGATCGACAGATCGAAGCCTTGCGAAATGATTACAACGTAGTTGCCTTCGATCTGCCCGGCCATGGGCGATCATCTGGTATCGCCAAAGACTATTCCTTTGATGATGCAGCCATTACGGTTGCCAAACTGATCGAGACAATCAGCACCAAGCCAGTTCACCTCGTAGGAATCTCGTTTGGCAGCTTCATTGCGCAGGTCACGACACTCGCGCGACCAGACCTTGTTCGCAGCCTTACCCTGATCGGAGCAGCCTCCCACTTTCCGGAAGAGGTAAGGAAGGGCATGAAGTTTCGAGCAGAGACAGTCCGCACGGGTGGTATGTCGGCGATTCTTCAGTCAAGTTTGGAACGGTGGTTCACCCCGATCACAAGAACGCAGCGTCCCGACATCATCGACCGGGTTACAAAGACACTCCTTGGAGACGATCCTGCTACACACGCTGCGACATGGGATCTCATTTCAACCTTCGACGTACACGGAAGACTCGGCGAAATCCGTTGTCCTACCCTCATCTTGGTTGGAGAGCATGATCCAAGCACGCCGCAGAGCGTAGCCTACGGGCTCGCTGAAGCTATACGGGGCGCGAAGATTGTGGTCATTCCAGATGCTTCGCACATCGTGACGGTTGAAGCGCCAGCTGCAGTCAATGATGCCCTGAGAGGATTCCTGAACGAACTTGAGGATCGGTCTTCATAAGTCGCATTCTCGTCAGTAAAGCGGCCAGAGCGGCTTTAAGGAGTCGCCCCGGCGGTTCAACTGAACATAATGGCGTTTCTCGTTACCGAGCGCATCGCTAGAATGGATCGGTGGAAAGTGGTCTGTCGAAACAGCCAAGACGCTACTTCGTTCGGCAGATACGAGGCCGCTGGCTGCTTCTGCTTTTCGCTCCGACTTTGATTATTCCCCTCTTGTCATTTCCCAACATCGTTTCGCAGGCTTGGATCCTTCCGCTCATGTTTGCGTTCTATGGCGTTGTGGTTGCGATATCAGGAGTTCAGCCTGGCTCAGGCAGGCAAGAAGTTTTTGGTTGTCCCTTCCCGTTGTCTTCGTCGTGGACTTGCTCGTAGGGCATCGGATCAACGCGCATCTGGCGCCTCAGTCACGAACCGAGCTTAAAGGGGCCGCATTCCTCGCGATCCTTACGGGTTACGCTGTAGGAGTTCCTGTGTTTTTGTTGTTACAGAAGGCGCTGCCGACAAAAGAGCCAAAACAACTTGGCGATGGATCGGCGCCTACTAGCTCGGCGTGATTCACAGAACCGCACAATAAGTCCTGTGAAGTCGCATTCTCGTCAGTAACCCGGTCGAGGAAGCCCTTCCATGGCGACGCGCGGCTTCAACTTCCGCTAACGGCGTTTATCGGGACTAATCTACTTCCGGACCGCAACAGTCAAGGCTCCAGTGTACCGAGACCCGCCAAGACATACCTCGAAGTACAAGTCTCAACGAGTCGATGTCAGCTGCGGTTCCGTAAAGATTTGCTGACCAACCGTTGTCGATCGAAAGGCATGAGATTTGCCAGGTTTGCAGCTTAGCAAAGTGCGGGGCCACACACGTGAACCTGGGATCTAGACTCAACGACGTGCCTCGGAATTCCCCAAAGCCCAGCTTGCCAGCCAAAACTCTAAGTCGCTCGTTAGCAGTCTGTAATTCTGGGGAAGAGCCTTGACCTTCGCTAATCACTATTGACTCGAACTCGACAGGTTCTCCCAAACGTGCTCGCACGAGCTGTAACTCGTGTCGTCCTGCGGGCGTCTCCTCTTGTCGCCACATCCGAGGGACCTTCACATCGAGTCCTCCGACGCTAGCGTGTGAATGGTGCGCTATATTCCAAAGGCAAGCTCGCAAGACCGGCTCGACGTCGGGGTAGAGAAGTCCTGTACTCAGTATGGCGGCAACAGTAATCCCAACAATCTTCACCGCTGGAGCATCAACCGGCAAAGCCGGATTCCACCAACGTTCGCCGATCATCTTCGACATCGGTTAGAAAACCTCCAAAGTATATGAACTCGCCCAAGAGTACCTCTGTCTGTAAGGGTTCTTGGCTAAGGCGATTCGATAGGAACGGTCAGAGTACCGACAAGTCGCATTATGGGAAGCGATGCGACCGAAGCGGCCCCCGATGCCATCAGGCGTGCCCAGCCTCCCACGGTATCCTCTCTAGCAACACCAGCACCGGGGCTGGCTGCGCGCAAGATCATCGCGCGAGGCGCGGAGGTGGATTGGGCCCCGGCTCTAGCTCGCGCGGCCGTCCTGGTGCCCGGACATATTCGCCTCGGTCCTGGAGGTCGCACACTCGCGCATTTGATTGCGACAGGAGTTTCGTGCAGCGTCGCTCCATCGCTCTGCGACGTCGTCGGCCGGTATCCTGAACAGAACCATGCCGGAACTCGTCGTCTCTCTCGAGCACGTCCACGTCGCTCGCGGACAGCGCGCTGTGCTGACCGATATCAATCTCTCGCTCGCCGCCGGTGAGCACCTCGCCATCCTCGGCCCCAACGGCTGCGGCAAGTCGACCCTGCTCAAGGTCCTTACCTGCGAGCTCTATCCCCTCGCCGTCAATCCCGATGGCAGCCGCCCCGCTGTCAGCCTGTTCGGTCGCGAGCGCTGGGATCTCACCCAGCTTCGTCAGCGCCTCGGCGTCGTCTCCGCCGACCTGCCTGGCAAGCCGACCCTCTCCACCACTGGTCTAGACGCCATCCTCACCGGCTTCTTTTCAAGCTCCACGCTCTGGCCCAATCTCACCGTCACTACACCCATGCGCGAGCGGGCTGAGCAGCTCCTGATTCAGGTCGGTGCGGAACACCTGCGCGATCAGCCTGTCGGTGAAATGTCCGCCGGTCAGCAGCGCCGCATCATGATCGCCCGTGCCCTTGCCGGTTCGAAAGCCGCCGCTCACCAGCAGGGCACGGACACCTCCGCGCAGAGTCCTGCCTCGGCAGAGATGCTTCTGCTCGACGAGCCCTCGAACGCCCTTGATCTCGCGGCGCAGCAGGACCTGCGAGCACTGCTTCGCTCCTTGGCTCAGGCAGGGGTGACGCTCCTTCTCATCACCCACCACACCGCTGACATCATCCCTGAGATCGGTCGCATCCTCCTCATGCAGGATGGCCACATCGCAGCCGCCGGATCAAAACGCGACCTGCTGACCGCGCCCCGCCTCTCGTCTCTCTTCGGAGTTCCACTCGAAGTCACCGAACGGGACGGCTACCATCACGCTTGGTAGTGGCCAAACCGTTCCGTCTACTGGAGACCTCTTCCAAACTACGCAAAAGCGGCCTTTGCCTCGGCGAAAGGGAGCCTCACCTCAGCGAAAAACACCCGTTTGGCGCTAAAGCGGCTTCTTAATCGTGCCTTCCTGCAGCTTCACTAGCACCGGTCCGGGAAACGTTGTCGGTCCCAGCACCGAGATCCGCGGCAAAGCACCCCTCACCATCGCTACCTCATCACACGCATAGAGCCGCGGACAAGTCTGGCAATCTTTGTAGATCTTGTCCGGAAGTGCTGTCCTTTCAACGACTCTGAAGTCATAGTGAAGAAAGAAGTGCGGAATGCGCGTGAACAGACAAACGCAACTGACCTTCTGGCTATCCGCCTCTTCGAGCAAAGCCCGCAGCAGCGCTCCTCCGGCTCCTCGCCCCTTCGCCTCAGGTCGCACCATAATAGACCGAACCTCAGCTAAATGAGGACCATACAGGTGCAGCGCACCACATCCCAGAAGCTCTCGCTCCACATTTTCTGCCACCGCGAAGTCGCGGACGTTCTCGCAGATCTCCGCATAGCTTCGCGGCAGAAGTGTCCCGTCGTGTGATAACGAACTCACCAGCTGGAAGATATTCGCAGCATCTGGAAGCTTCGCTGCGCGCACGAAGACACCATCCTGGTTCGCGCCAGGCGGCACACCTGTGACCGCAAGAGGTCTAGCGAACACCACTAACTCCCTCTTCTTGTTGCTCTTCACGTCGCTCAAGACGGTCTTCCGCCGCCTCCAACGCTGCCGCGACACGACGCCTCGCAGTCCCACCGACTACATCATGACAGTCCAACGTGGCCTCTACCGTAATGGCAGCGTAGAAGTCACCGTCGAAGGCATCGCCAAATTGGAGCAGCTCCGTAGGAGAAAGCTGCTGCAATTCACGTCCAGTTTCCAGCCCGAAACGAACCGCACGACCAATCTGCTCGTGTGCTTTGCGAAATGGAACGCCTTTATTTGAAAGGTACGTTGCTGCAGCCATGGCATTCAGATACCCGGATGACGCTGCTATCGCCATGCGACCAAACTGAAATCGGAGCGCCCTGGTGAAGGCTGAAAGTACATCGAGGATCTCCAGAGCGGTCTCCGCGGCGTCAAAGACGGGCTCCTGGCCCTCCTGGAGATCCTTGTTATATGCGAGCGGGAGACCCTTAAGCAGCATTGCCAACGTGGCCGACGAACCAAATAAGCGAGCCGACTTACCTCGAATCAGCTCCGTCAGATCAGGATTCTTCTTCTGTGGCATCGCACTCGAGCCGGTGGAAAAGGCCTCGGGCAGATCCAGGAATCCGAACTCTGTAGTCGAGAATAATGTGAGTTCCTCTGCGAATCGCGAGAGGTGCAGACCGAAGATGGAAAGAGCCTGCGTGAATTCGATTGCGAAATCGCGGTCGCTGGTCGCGTCCATGCTGTTTGAGGTAGGGCCATCAAAGGATAAGGCGTTCGCGGCGATGGTGCGATCCAGTAAAAGCGTTGCACCCGCGATCGCTCCCGAGCCGAGAGGACACAGATTGAGGCGCGTTCGACAATCCTTCAAACGAGAGATGTCTCGCTCCACCATGGACACGTATGCAAGTAGCCAGTGCGCAACCAGCACCGGCTCAGCCCGTTGTAGATGCGTATAGGACGGCATGACGGCTTCGCCTGATTGCTGTGCGAGATCAACCAGCGAGCGTGCCCACGCTTGCTGCCCTTCGATGATGCGATCGATCGAACCCCTGACATATAAGCGCATATCCGTTGCAATCTGCTCATTGCGACTGCGGCCGGTATGAAGCTTGAGGGCTAGATCCCCGATCTCTCTCGTGAGCTCCAGCTCGACGAAGTGATGCACGTCTTCCGCTTGTGCGGCGGAGGTCGAGGAGGGCGAGGAGAGATCGTTGCGCTCACGCGCCGTCGTCGGCGGAAGAAGTCCGACGGCCTCGAGACCCGCGACCATCCGTTTCTCTTCTGTAGCCGACAGAATGCCGGCTGCAGCAAGGCTGCGCGCATGCGCTGTGCTGGCCTGCACTTCAACTTGTATGAGTCTCCAGTCAAATGGAAACGACCGCTGCCAAGCCTCAAAGCGTGTATTGAGCGGCTCACGAAAACGACCGCTCCACATCTTTCCCGGCTGAGCGACCTCCCTGTCCTCCTGGTTCACTGAGCAAACTCCTTCTCGTGATGCTTCACAACCTGAGCGCGAACGCGTGCGGGTAGACCGAGAATCTTGATAAAGCCTGCGGCATCCTTCTGGTCATAACTGGAACCCATGGTGAAAGAGGACAGGTCAGCGTTGTAGAGCGAGTGATCCGACGAGCGGCTCACGAAGGAGATGTTGCCCTTATAGAGGGCGAGTCTGACTGAACCGGTTACATTTTCTTCCGTCTTCGAGAAGAAGGCGTCGAGCGATTCGCGAAGCGGCGTGAACCAAAGGCCGAAGTAGACAAGCTCGGCGTACTTGAGCGCAAGCGTCTCCTTGTAGTGCGCTGTTTCGCGGTCCAGAGACAGGCTCTCAAGCTGTCGCAGCGCTTCGAGGATGAGCGTGCCACCGGGAGTCTCGTAGGCACCACGACTCTTCATGCCGACGAACCGATTTTCAATGATATCGATTCGGCCGATGGCATTCCGGCCGCCGATCTCGTTGAGCAGTTCAACCAGCTGAACCGGAGGGAGACGATGTCCGTCGACAGACACGGGCGCGCCATGTTCAAAGCCGATCTCGACCATCTCCTCGCGGTCGGGAGCGGCTTGCGGAGAGTTCGACATGCGCCAGGTAGAAGGTTCAACCGGCTGGTCCGTTCCTTCCAGTTCGCCACCCTCGTGGGAGACATGCCACAAGTTGCGATCCCGGGAGTGAATCTTGGTACGACTGGCCTCCACTTGAATGCCGTGCGCTTCAGCGTAGTCAAGGCAGTCTTCACGAGAGACGAGATTCCATTCACGCCAAGGCGCGATGACCTTAAGTTCAGGGGCAAGCGCCTGAAAGGCATGCTCAAACCGAACTTGATCATTGCCTTTTCCGGTGCATCCGTGGGCAAGCGCCGTCGCGCCCTCCGCGAGAGCTATCTCGACCTGATGTTTCGCGATGACTGGCCGCGCGATCGAGGTGCCGAGCAAATACTTGTGCTCGTAAACAGCGCCCGCACGCAGCGTGGGCCAGACATATTCCTTCAGGAACTCCTCGCGAAGATCCTGGACGATGGCTTTCTTTGCACCAGTGGCGTACGCCTTCTTGACGACGGCATCCAGGTCTTCGCCCTGGCCGACATCAGCGATAAAGGCGATGACGTCATAGCCGTAGTTTTCATTGAGCCATGGAATGATGATGGAGGTGTCAAGGCCACCGGAGTATGCGAGAACAACTTTGTCTGCCATCGTAGGAATCCTTTCAGGCTGTGCGGGTGTCTGACCCGGCGGTGGGGAGGAATGGCCAAGTCATGCAGATCGACGTCGGTTGCCAAGGCGATTGCGAATCTGGGGCACTCGCTTTGCACCACCGAGAAGCATAAGGATGATGGCCTTTTGCGCATGCAGCCGGTTTTCTGCCTGATCGAACACGATGGATTGAGGACCATCAAGAACCGTGTCGGTCACCTCAGCGTTGCGATGCGCGGGAAGGCAGTGCATGAAGACCGCGTCCGGCTCGGCAAGGTTCATGAGGGCGTCGTTCACCTGATAAGCCTTGAACACCGGCGCGCGTTTGGTCGCTTCATGTTCAGATCCCATGCTGGTACAGACGTCGGTATAGATGGCGTAGGCACCGACTACGGCTTTTGCCGGATCAGTCATCAACGTGATTGAGCCACCCGTTGTTTCGGAGATCTCGATGGCTTTATGGATGATCTCGAGCTTTGGACTATAGCCCTTCGGACTGGCAACGCGGATATGCGCGCCGAGTTGAGCTGCCGTAAGCATAAGTGAATGACAAACGTTATTGCCGTCGCCGACGTAGGCAACGTTGAGCCCTTCGGCAGACCCGAACCGCTCTTCGAGTGTCATAAAATCGGCGATTGCCTGGCAGGGGTGCTCCAGATCGGAAAGTGCGTTAATGACGGGGATGCGCGAGTATGTTGCGAGCTCGGTGATGGTTTCATGCGCATAGGTACGAAGGACGATAAGGTTCATCCATCGCTCGAGATTTCGGGCGACGTCTGCGAGGGGCTCACGCTCGCCGAGCGGTGATTGTGTCTGGTCGACAAAGATGGCATTGCCGCCAGTGGTATTGATGCCGGCCTCAAAGGTCAGACGTGTCCGAAGTGACGCCTTCTCGAAAAAGAGCACCATCTGCTTGGCTCCAAGGGCCTCACGGAAGTCCTCTGGGTGCGCTTTTACGGTGTGAGCGAGTTCCATGATGGCCGCCGTCTCGTCCACGGTGAGATCGGATATTGAGCAGAGATCCCGACCTTCAAGCCGACGTGAGGCTTCGTGAAAAGCTGTATCGGACTGGATGCCGAGCGACGCGGAACGGGCGGCTACCGATGCGGTCTCCACTCGCGTGCCAAAGCTCGCACTCTTTTCATTATTCATGGAAGCGATCTCCAGGTGCGGACGCGACAGTTGAAGCGAGGAGCGGAGCCTCCATGAGGATCTCATCGAGGACAGTGATCGCATGATCGACGTGTTTGCGTTCAAGGATATACGGCGGAAGAAACCGTAAAACGGTCTCACTGGTGCGATTGAGAATGATTTGATGGTCGAGCATGGCTGCGGCAACATGAGTGGCATGCTCCGCGGAGTGGAGTTCGAGGCCGAGCATCAAGCCGCGTCCACGCACCTCGAGGATGCTGGCGTGCTTCATCGCAAGACGGTGAAGATGTTCGAGGAAGTATGTACCTACCTCGCGGACATGCGCGAGAAGATCGTCGCTGCGGATGGCATCGATTACTGCCGAAGCCACTGCCGTGATGAGTGGTCCGCCACCAAAGGTCGTACCGTGCATCCCAGGAGAGAACGCCTCGGCAACTGCATCCGTCACCAGCATGCAGCCGATAGGAAGACCGCCGGCGAGTGGCTTGGCAAGGGTGACCACATCGGGACGGATGCCGAAATGTTGGAAGGCGAACCATTCCCCGGTTCGTCCAAAGCCACATTGGATCTCGTCCGCCAGAAGGAGCGCACCGGTTGAATCGCAGAGCTCCCGAGCTACGGCGAAAAACTCCTGTGAGACAGCATGAACACCGCCTTCGCCCTGGATAGGCTCGACACAGATGGCGCATACCTCAGAGGAAAAGAGTTCACGCAGATGATCTAAGTCATTGAAGCGGACGAAGTCGACATCTGGCATGACAGGTGCGAAGGGTTCCCGATATTTGAACTTATGCGTGGTTGCGACCGAGCCGATCGTTCGACCGTGAAAGCTGTGCTCCAACGCGAGGAAACGTCGGCCGAGAGGCTTGCCCTGTTCGGTGCGGCGTGTGGCGTGGGCGCGCGCGATCTTAAGCGCAGCTTCCCAAGCCTCTGTTCCGGAGTTGCAGAAGAAGACGCGATCCAGGCCGCTGATTTCCGTCAGACGTAACGCGAGTGGTGCGGTGTGCTCGTGAAAGAAGAGGTTGGAGGTGTGCAGCAGGCGAGGGGCTTGTGCCGCGATCGCAGCAGTTATGGCGGGATGCCCATATCCAAGCGCTGAGACACCGATGCCACTAAGTAGATCGAGATACTCGCGGCCTTGCTCGTCAATGAGGTAGACGCCGCGACCGTCGACGAACAAGTGCGGACTGCGCTGGTAGCTTTGCACCATCAGCTTCTTCTCGGCGGCTTCGAAATCTTCAAGCTTCATCAGGCGACCATGACCTCCGTTCCTTCATTGACGCGGGTTGTACAGATATCTGGAAGCAGCGGAGCGGATGCTGCGGGAAGGATGCGTACGCGACCAACACCTCCGGTCAAGGCCGCCCTGCAGGCATTGAGCTTCGGCAGCATTCCGCCGAAAACCACCTGCTTCTGCTCCAGGGCAGGGATCTCGGCAAGAGTAAGCCAGCGAAGGATCTCCCCACCTGCCCCTTTGACGCCCGGAACGTCGGTGAGGAAGACCAGCGTATCGGCTTTGGTACAGATGGCGGCTGCGGCAGCCATCTCATCGGCATTGATGTTGTAGTACTCCCCATCAAATCCCAAGGCGATAGAGCTGATAACTGGAACAGCGTTCATCGTCCAGATTGCCTCAAGCCAGCGAGGATCGGTCGCGGCAATCTCACCAACGAAGCCGAGATCAGTTGAGCTCTTCTTTTTGCGGGCGCGAAAGACGTTACCGTCGCCTCCGGAGAGACCAACGGCGTTCTGACCGTGAGAGCCGATGGCGGCGACAAGCGACTTGTTAATTCGACCGGCGAGGACCATCAGCGCGGCGTCACGGGTCTCTTCGTCCGTAATGCGCAGTCCGGAGACGAAGACACTCTCCTTGCCGAGCTGGGCCAAGGTCCTCGTGAGCTGCGCGCCACCGCCGTGCACAACAGCGACATGATTGCCATCCGCAACAAGATCTGCGATCGCTTTGCCGCAGAGATGCAGGAGCCGCTTATCGTCGATCGCGGCGCCGCCAAGTTTGACAACGAACTTCATGCGAGACCCTCCGCTTCTCCCCAGCCGAGCATAAGGTTTAGATTTTGTATGGCCTGACCCGATGCTCCCTTGAGCAGGTTATCGAGGCTCGAGATGAGGACGAGGCGTTGCCCGTCTGGGCCAAGTTCGAAGCCGATATCGCAGAAGCTGGTGCGTACAACGTGCTGAATCTGCGGGAGCGTCCCAGGGGCGCGCAGGCGAATCATCGGGCTACTTGCATAGAAGTCATTAAAAATCTGCTCGAGGTCGACCGACGTCGAGGGACGAAGGAGGCGCACGTAAATCGTAGACAGGATGCCCCGAGGAATCGGCAGCAGGTGCGGCGTGAACTGGATCTGTTCGGCGGTGAGGAAGAGCTGTTCGAGCAGCTCGCCGGTGTGACGATGGCCAAAGAGTGCGTAGGCCGAGAGGTTGTCGGCGGCGTACATAAAGTGGGTTTTGGCCGTCGCGGCCTTTCCGGCTCCACTTACGCCCGACTTCGAATCAGAGATGATGCCGCGGTCGAGATCTACGACATTGGCTCGGAGCAGTGGAGCAAGCGCAAGGATGATAGAAGTGGCATAGCAGCCTGGATTGGCGACCAAGCGAGCCGTAGCAATCGCTTCGCGATGAAGTTCCGGAGCGCCAAAAACGGCTTCTGCCTGGAGGGCAGCAGCGCGAGCAGGATCGGCGTCGGTAAGTTCGTAGACGGATCGGTTCTGCTCCTCCTTCAGCCGCCAGGCGCCACTCAGGTCAACAACGCGCACGCCGCGATCTATTGCGATCGGCGCCCACTCCCGCGATTGTTCATGCGGTGTTGCCAGAAGGAGAAGGTCTGTCTGAAACTCTTCGATTCGGTCCCATGTGAATGGCTTAATTGAAGGCGAGGTGGGCGCAAGACCGCTGAGTTGGGGGTGCACTTGATCAAGCGAGACCACAGAGGGCTCGCCCGGACGGCTGAGAAAGAGGAGTGAGTCGGGGTTGAGGCGGGGATGCGTCAGTAGCAGCCGTGCGAGTTCAGCACCAGCGTATCCGCTTACACCTGCGACGGCGATCTTTGGAACGGTGGCGCGCTGCTTGAGCTTATCCAATGAGGACTTCCAAGCGGCTTTGTAGAGCCTGTGACTGCCGCTGGTTCGGACAAATGACTAAGACCGTGTCATCACCCGCAATGGTGCCAACGACCTCTGGCCAATCTTCATAGTCAATTCCGGCAGCAACCGGCTGCGCGCCGCCCGTGGTGGTGATGACTACCAGCAGATTCGCGGCGGCTCGAACTTCAAGGCCGAAGCTGCGGAGAACGTCTCGTATTCCCGGAAGACCTTCTCCTAGGTCGTCGTCATTCTTCGGAAGCATGTAGCCCAACGAACCTTTCGAAAGATGCATTTCGTGGATATCACGCGAGAGTGTCGCCTGAGTCACATGGAAGCCACGCTCCGCCAGACGACGACGGAGCACATCTTGATTAGCAACAGGGTTTTCGTGCAGAAGGTCGCGAATGGTTGTGTGACGCTGCTGCTTCATAAATCCGCTTCCCCCTTTAGTATAAATATACACGACGCTGTATATTTATGCAGGGTCAACTTTCTTATTTAATGCGTAATTCAGTGAGGAAGTTGCGATCTCGTTTCGACGTATAGTGAGCTATGGAACAGCTAAAGGTGTTTTCCGTCGACCGCGTTCAGCGGCCGCATCCCTTCCATTCCGACAAACACCCTGTGTCGCTCATCGACGAGCGATTCGACCACGATTCGTGTGGCGTGGGGTTTGTGGCGTCCATTCAAGAGAACGCCGCGACCCACCTCATTCTGACGCAGGCCCTGACGGCACTCGCGCGACTTGAGCACCGTGGAGCGACGGCGTCAGATGGCAAGAGCAGCGATGGGGTGGGCGTCATGACGGCGATTCCGCGCGCCTTGCTGGCGGCGGTCGCGGGTCTGGACGAGGCAGAGTCGGCAGCCTTCTCCGTAGGCATGCTGTTTATTCCAAAAGGGGAGACACGCGCCGAGGCTGTGCTCGAACGATGTTTACGGGCGCATGGCTTTGTGGCTCTTTGTTGGCGAGATGTGCCGATCGATATCAATTGCTTAGGTGAGATCGCAAGGAGCACGATGCCGCTGATTCGGCAGGTATTTGTAGGGGACCGACAGGTGGATGGCGGAGCGATGAGGGAACGGCGCCTCTACCTGGCCAGGAAAGGATTCGAAAGGCTCCACGCGGAGAACCAGGTCGGGGGGTATGTGTGCTCGTTGTCGTCACACACTCTTGTCTACAAAGCGATGTGCTCCGGCGCCCTTTTGCCGAGATTCTTCCCTGACCTTGCTTCTTCGGAGTATGTCACGCCGTTTACGGTATTCCATCAACGATACGCGACGAACACAGCACCAACCTGGCATCGCGCGCAGCCAGGGCGAAGCCTGGCGCATAACGGTGAGATCAACACGGTGTGGGGCAACCGGGCACGGATGGATGCGCGAGACTCTTCGCTTCCTGTGGAGTGCAAGCCGATCCTCACGCAGGGAGGCACTGATTCGACCAGCCTAGATGAAGCCATCGAATTGCTTGCACAGAATGGGCGAACTGTGGCCGAGGCCGTTCGCATTCTGCTGCCCCCGGCTCAAGTTGGACGGCCAACATCTCCCTTCCTGCGATACCACATGGATGTCGCAGAGCCGTGGGACGGGCCGGCCGCTATCGCCTTCAGCGATGGAAGAGTCATTGGGGCAGCGCTTGATCGCAACGGTCTCCGGCCGTGCCGCTTTGCAGTGACGACGGACGGTCTGGTGGTTGCAGGATCAGAAGCGGGACTAGTCGATCTTGACCCGGAGACGGTGGTGCATAGTGGACGCCTTGGGCCGGGGCAGATGCTGCTGGTTGATCTGGAGGCTCGGACGATCTATGAAGATAGCGAGCTACTGGAGTTGTTTGATCGAGATGCGACATATATCCAGCAAGTCGTTCAAGATGAGGCGTTGGAGGCGAGCGTCTCGATGGCAGAGAACAAGCCGGAGGCGCGTGAAGCGGCACAGCGAGGATTCGGGTATACGCGGGAGGATGTTCGGATGATCCTGCAGCCGATGGCGAAGGACGGCAAGGATGCTGTCTGGTCCATGGGCGATGACACCCCGCTCGCCTTTCTTGCGAAGGCTCCGCGACCCGTTTATGCGTACTTTCGCCAGAGGTTTGCGCAGGTAACTAATCCGGCGATCGATCCTTTGCGCGAAGCCTGCGTGGTGAGTCTGCATACGCGGCTTGGCCCGTGGTCACACATGCTGGATAAAACTGCGCCCTTGCCCGGGATTGCGGTGCCATCACCCTTTCTCTCCCTCGGGCAGGTGGAAACTTTGCGACAGGGGAGGCATCCTCAAGCAAAGAGCTTGCGCGTCGAAGAACTGGATTGCTGCTTTGCTGCTTCAGGCTCACTGAAGCAGGCGGTTGAGGACCTTTGTCAGCACGCGATTGATCTGGTGCGACGGGGTGCGCGAATTCTGCTGCTCAGTGATCGTTGTGCGACGAAAGATCGCCTGCCAGTTCCAATGGCCATTGCTACAGGTGGTGTGCACCACGCTCTAGTGCGTGCCGGGCTGCGAACGCTGGCAGGGCTGGCGGTAGAGGCGGGCGACTGTCGGGATGTCCATCATGCCGCGGTGCTGATCGGATTTGGTGCGGGCGTGGTGAGCCCGTGGCTGGCACTCGAGACGGCGCGAGATCTGGCTGAGGACTCGCAATCTGCAGAGCAGAACGAGATGAAGATGTTGCGGGCACTAGACGCCGGGCTGGCGAAGATCATGTCGAAGATGGGGATATCCGTCGTCGATAGTTACCGAGATGCTCATCTTTTCGACAGCCTTGGACTGCACGCGGAGATCATCGAGCAGTGTTTTTATGGCACACCGTCGCCGTTAGGGGGAGTTGGCTTTGCCGATCTAGAACGACAGCTTCGGCAAACGTGGGAGGCGCCGGCCGTGGGGGCTGGTTCCGATCTGCCGGACTACGGCTGGGTGCGCTTTCGGAAATCGGATGTCGCTGAGCCGCATGCCTGGCAGCCACCAACCGTGAAGGCTCTCCAGACCTTTGTAGGAAGTGCTCGTAGTGCGTCGCAACCGGTCGATCGTGCAAGCGCGTTCGCGAATTACAACCAGGGTATTCACGCGCGGGATGCTGTCGTCTTGCGTGAGCTTCTGGAGATACGGCCGGCTGGGCCGGAAATTCCGCTCGAACAGGTGGAACCTGCAACTACTATGTTCAAGCGCTTTGCGGCAAGTGCGATGTCATTGGGTTCATTAAGCCCTGAGGCGCACCAGACCATCACGGCCGCGATGAATATGATGGGTGGACGTTCGAACACGGGAGAAGGCGGCGAAGATCGCGAGGTCTATCGCAAGCCGTCACCAGTTCCTGTTGCAAGCGGATTGGGCGGAGGTGCAACCTCTGTGATGGCCGAAGGCGGAGGGACTGCCACACTGATTATGGAGGCACCCGCGGCGGCAGATGCAGTATCTCTCAACAACAAGATCAAACAGGTAGCGTCGGGACGGTTCGGAGTCACGGCAGAGTACCTGGCCCACGCGGATGAGATTGAGATCAAGGTTGCTCAAGGCGCGAAGCCCGGAGAAGGCGGGCAGCTACCTGGATTCAAGGTAAGCGGGTTGATCGCGAAGCTGCGCCATGCGCAGCCCGGCGTGTCGTTGATCTCACCGCCGCCCCATCACGATATTTACTCGATTGAGGATCTAGCGCAGCTGATCTTCGATCTGAAGAGAGTGAATCCGCGGGCTGCTGTAGGTGTGAAGCTGGTATCGAGCTTTGGGGTAGGAACCGTCGCAGCGGGCGTCGCGAAAGCATACGCCGACTTTATCGTCATCGCGGGAAACACAGGCGGAACCGGTGCGGCGGCATTGTCGAGCATTAAATATGCCGGCAACCCATGGGAACTGGGCTTAGCCGAAGCCCAGCAGGTGCTTTCCCAAAATGGAATGCGTGGGCGTGTGCGCCTGCGAACGGACGGTGGTCTGGCAACGGCCAAGGACGTCCTCATTGCTGCCCTGCTGGGAGCGGATGAGTTTGCCTTTGGGACCGCGGTTCTCGTGGCCATAGGCTGCGATATGGCGCGGCAATGCCATCTCAACACGTGTCCGACGGGAATCGCGACGCAAAAACCAG
This sequence comes from uncultured Acidobacteriaceae bacterium, assembly GCA_964235665.1. Classification (GTDB taxonomy): domain Bacteria; phylum Acidobacteriota; class Terriglobia; order Terriglobales; family Acidobacteriaceae; genus Edaphobacter. Next base: position 138,589 of record CAXSAY010000002.1, on the reverse strand, counting down.
AGCTTCGAGCCAAGTTTCGCGGAAAGCCGGAACATGTTGTGCGTTTCTTTGAAGAGGTTGCCGAGGATTTGCGGCACTTGCTCGCTCGCTATGGTCTCCCGTCTCTCGAAGAGGCGATCGGACGGACAGATCTGCTCGAGCAGGTACGGTTTGATGGGAGCGTGGACTTGCAGCCGATGCTCGCGAGGACCGGTGACGGAGCGAGGCGATGGGCTGGCGGCCGAAACGATCAGCCTTTACCGCCGTTGCTTGATGAGCAATGGGTGCTGCCTGCGATGGACGCAATTGAAGGCAACCAGGCCTTTCTGGCGGAGGCCCAGATTGCGAATCGGGATCGGGCCGTCGGAGCGCGATTAGCCGGCGAGATTGCGCTGCTGCGAGCTCAGAAAGACACGCCCGCCGACATCACTCTGCGCCTTCAAGGAACAGCTGGTCAGAGTTTTGGCGCCTTTGCTGTGGAAGGTATGACGCTGGTACTTGATGGATGGGCGAATGACTTTGTGGGGAAGGGACTCTCAGGGGGCAAACTGGTCATTCGTCCGCGCGGACTGGCGGCGAAGAGCAGCGGGCGACATGTGATTCTCGGCAATGTAGCGTTGTACGGAGCAACAGCCGGCGCGCTCTTTGCTGCGGGACGTGCCGGGGAACGATTCGCTGTGAGGAACTCGGGGGCAACTGCCGTTGTTGAAGGCGTCGGTGATCATGGTTGCGAGTACATGACAGGCGGCGTAGTCGCCGTGCTTGGTGAAGTGGGGTCGAACTTCGGAGCAGGCATGACCGGCGGTCTCGCGTGGGTGCATGACGCTGATGGATCCTTTATGCGAGATGGGCGGTTCCATCCCGACTTTGTCACTCCCGAGAGTTTTGCGGCAGTGGGTGCTGCAGCGCAGGAGGAGTTGCGCCTTCTAATTGAGCGTCACGTCGCGGAGTCTGCAAGCAGCCTGGGGTCAGAGACACTGCAAAGTTGGCACGATTTGGCAATGGATTTCGTTCGCCTGACACCGAAGCCGCAAATCTAGCAGCATCCAATGTCAGGTGATAGCGTTGAGTGTTGCTTGACGGGGACGATGCATGTTCGAACTTAGATCAGTCAATGACATTTTGCTGATGGCAATGAGTCGTGGCGAACGCGTAGTGATGCGGTGGCAGACACGGGATGGGTACTGGACACCTATATCGGCCAGCGAGCTCTACGGCAAGGTAAGGGCCCTTGCGCGAAGACTCGAACTTTGGGGGTTGCAGGCGGGAGACCGAGTCGTCCTGGTAGCGGAGAATCGATGGGAGTGGCCGGTCGCAGACTTCGCCATTTTAGCGTTGGGCGCGGTTGATGTTCCCCTTTACGGGACAACGACGGCTGAGCAGCTTGGCTACATGCTCAAGGATTCTGGAGCAAAAGTCGCCATCGTCTCAACAGTGGAACAATTTCGGAAGCTTCAGCAGGCTGGAGACCTGCCCACATTGGAGCGCATTATCCTCATGGATGAAGCAACGATCGAAGGCGCGGAGAGCTTCACGAAGGCGCTGGAGGGGTGGGAATCGCTTCGAGAACGGGATGATGTCTTTGATGAGCGGCTACGAGGGGTGGATCGAGAGGACCTCGCCACCATTATTTACACGTCAGGCACGACAGGGCAGCCGAAAGGGGTTCGCCTCACGCACTGGAACTTAGCCAGCAACGTCAATGTAACAACCGCTGAGATGGGCTTTACACCAGAGGACAGCGCCATCTCTTTTCTGCCGTTGTCTCATGTCACGGCACGCCACCTGGACTATGCGTTTCTATGCCATGGAGCTCTTGTAGCCTACTGTCCGAAGATCGATAAGTTACAGGAGGCATTGCAGGCCGTTCGACCAACGATCTTCCTGGCAGTGCCGCGAGTATATGAGAAGATCCGTCAGTCGGTGGAGAGCAAGGCAGAGACGTCTGTCATGAAAGCTCGCATTCTGCGCTGGGCACTTCGCGTCGGAGAGCGGAATCGAAGATCAATCGCGAAGGGCCGAAGACCACGATCGCTCTCCTGGTTTCTCGCGAACAAGCTGATCTACGCGAAGGTCGCTGCGGCCTTCGGCGGGCGCGTGAAAACCTTCAGTGCGGGAGGGGCGCCGCTCGGTATAGATACCGCTGGCTGGTTTGCTGACGTTGGCATCCGGATCCTGGAGGGGTACGGCATGACAGAGACGTCGCCCGTCATCGCAGTGAACACACCAGAGCACTACCGGCTTGGTAGTGTAGGTGTCCCAGTTGCAAATCTCGAAGTTCGGTTTGCGCAAGACGGGGAGTTGGAGGTTCGTGGCCCTTCGGTCTTCAAGGCGTACTGGAACCGCGAAAAGGAGACGGCTGAAGCGTTCGATGGAGACGGGTGGTTTCGAACCGGAGACATTGGCAAATTGGAAGATGGCTACCTCACCATCACGGACCGGAAGAAAGAGCTGCTGAAGACAAGCGGCGGCAAGCTGATCGCACCACAGCCAATCGAGAATAAGTTGAAGGCGAATGGTCTGATTGCTCACGCGGCACTCGTAGGCGATAAACGAAAGTTTGCCTCCGTGCTAATCTCTCCGAACTTCCAGGCCTTAGAAGAATGGGCAAAGAGCCAACGCGTGCCGGCAGGTGATCGATCAGCTCTGGTTCGCGATGACAAGGTTAATGCGGAGTATCGCCGCATTGTGGAACAGGTAAATCACAGTCTCGCGCACTTCGAATCGATTAAGAAGGTTACGATTGTTCCGGAGGAGTGGAGCGTGGAGAGCGGGGAGCTAACCCCGAGTATGAAGATGAAACGGCGCGTTGTGGAAGAGAAGTACAAGGAATCCATTGAGGGGATGTACCGAGGAGATGCAGGAAAAGGTGATCGAGACGGAGTCTGAGGTCCGGACTGAAGTTGGACCGCTATTAGCTCCAGCTCGGAAGATAAGAGGAAAGTACCAGAACCCGGTACCTACCGAGGTCGGAACGCTGCGACTTATCTTCAAAGCTATGCCTCTGTACATCAGGAATCATGAACAGCGAACTCCGCTGGTTCCACCTGGACCGTTCACGACTGATACAAAGTTGTTTGAGACGAAGCCAACGAGTGGTTTAAGGGTGACTTGGTTTGGTCACTCCGGCATGTTAGTGGAGATAGATGGCGTTCGATTGCTGATTGACCCAGTGTGGGAGCAGAGAGCTTCGCCGCGACAATGGTTTGGGCCTAGGCGATTCTTTCCGCCGACCATTGCTCTCACCGAGCTTCCGGAGCTTGACGCTGTTCTTATTTCACACGACCACTACGATCACATGGGGGAACAGACGCTTCGAGATCTTGTTCGACTTCCGTGTGTGGCAAAGGCGAAATGGATAACAGCTCTGGGCGTTGGGTCCTTGTTGCGGGAATGGGGTGTAAAGCCGGGTGGAATTGTAGAGCTGGATTGGATGTCGGAGGCGCTGGTCTCGGGCAAACTCGGCGCAGAGTTGCGCATCACATCCGTCCCGGCGCGCCACTTCTCTGGAAGAAGTCTGCTACACCGTTTCGAGACGCTTTGGGGTGCATACGTGCTGAAAGGAAAGGGGCATACCGTTTACTTCGGAGCGGATACAGGATGGTGGGATGGCTTCAAGCAAATAGCGGCTGCGTTCGGTCCGTTCGACTTAACGATGCTTGAGATCGGCGCGTACAATGAGCTTTGGAAAGAGATCCACCTTGGGCCTGATAATGCCCTGCTTGCGTTCCGAGAGATGGGCGCCAAAGGTCTGCTTATGCCCATTCATTGGGGACTCTTTGATCTGGCACTTCATGCATGGCGGCAGCCGATCGAGAGGCTGACTGGGATTGCAGAGGAGACCGGGACGGCTCTCTGGTCGCCCGAGCCTGGTCGCCCCACAGACGTGATTACCGGCCAACCGTTACTTGATCGCTGGTGGGAGAAGCAACCGTAGTGACTCGTTCCTTTTCTCTGAAGTGAGAGGTGATGCTCTCCACGATTTAGCTTGTCTCGAGGAGTGAAAAGCGGGTACAAAGAGGATGCAACGCACGGCCTTCGCCGGCGTTCCCACGGAGACATCTATGCCTGGATCCGCCGAGACATCTACGCTGCGTGAGGTGATGGATATCCGGCAGGCGTCGGAGTATCTAGGAGTTAGTGGTGACACGCTATACCGGTATGCGTCGGAGGGCTTTATTCCCGCGTTCAAATTAGGCAACAGGTGGCGATTCAAAAAGTCGCTACTCGACGCGTGGATGGATGAAAAATCTGGTGTGCTTCCGACTGCAAGTAAGGTCACCATCATGCCACGAGAAAAGAAGCCGGCAGGTAGAACGCGTCACGGCTGACGATGTTACGAGGCACTTCGGTCAAGAGTGAAGAGAGTTATCTCGGGCGGACAGTTGAGGCGGATCGGAATGCCCACGGTTCCGATTCCCCGATTGACGTAGAGCTGCATCCGGTCGAAGCGGAACAAGCCCTCCACATACTTGCGGCCGAGTGGGGGAAGAACAAGAGGGCCGAGCAGAGGAAGGCGCACCTGGCCGCCATGTGAGTGGCCTGAGAGCATCAGGTCAACCAGAGGTCCCCGTGGATGGCTGATAACGGTGTCGGCATAGTCCGGCGCATGGGACATCAAAAGAACGGGACCTCGCGGAGCAGAGGGCACCGCCATATTAAGATCGGGAAGGTCGGTGCCGGGGTCAGCTGTTCCGGAGATGTGCAGACTGTCTCCTCGCAGGAGCAGAGTCTCATAGCGATTATGCAGCACGGGAAGCCCTTGGGACTGCAGCGCCGCTGTCACCATAGGCGCGCTCACCGCGACATCATGGTTCCCTAGGACGGCGAACTTCTGTGGGCAGCGGATGGTCGCAAGGATCTCGGCACATCGTATTGCCGCGTGGTGTTCGAAGAGAAAGTTAAGAGATCCGCGTGTGATGAAGTCGCCTGTGAGCAGGACGATATCGGGATCGAGATGATTGATGTGAGCGACGACCCGTTCGAGGAAGAATGGTTCAGTGAACTCTTCCAGGTGAAAGTCACTAACCTGGACGATGCGATGACCAAGGAAAGCAGTCGGCAGGTTACGGATTTCGATGCGTCGGGAGAGAACGCTGATTTCGTGTCGAGCGAAAAGGCTGCTATAGAGACCAAGACCGGCCAGTAAGGCTCCTGACCCAACAAGGAAGGTGCGGCGCGTGAGTCCGTGCGACTCGGCTAGTTCCGTCATTAGAACCATGATACCGAGTCCCGTCTCACAACTGTTTGTCGGAGGACTTCGCTAGAATAGTGACGATGAATTTTCAATTACGGAAGAGACGAGCTCTGAAAGCAGCGAGAGCTGCTGGTGCGGACGCTCTTCTTGTTAGCTATCTGCCCAATGTGCGTTATCTGTGCGGGTTCACGGGTTCAGCAGGCGCGCTGGCTCTCAGCAAAGGTCGCAGTTGCCTGTTCACAGACGGTCGCTATCGCGAGCAGGCGGCAGCTGAAGTGTTAGGAACGCCAGTCGCGATTGAGAACCGACCAGCGGTGCAGGCTGCCGCATTATGGCTGAGTGAGACGGCGGATCGATGTTTATTTGACTCAACGCACGTGACGGTGGCCTCCCTCGGAGCGATGCGCAGGGCATTAGAAACGGGGAAGCGCAAGAGCTTTCTCCATCCTAACGAGGACCTCTTGGCCCAGCTACGCGAGATCAAGGATCCGGACGAGATCGAGGCCATGCGAGAGGCGGCGGCGCTCGGATGCCGGCTCTTCGATGATGCCCTGAGTGGACTCGTTAGAGGAGTTACGGAGATGGAGGTTGCCGGCGTTCTGGAGCAAGGGGCCAAGCGTGCCGGAGCTGATGCCATGAGCTTTGACACGATCGTGGCGTCCGGTGCACGCAGTGCTCTCCCTCACGGGAAAGCGACCTCGGCACCACTGAAGAGAAATGGCTTCATTACGTTGGATTTCGGTGTCGTGCTCAACGGGTATTGTTCGGATATGACACGCACTGTCCATCTCGGCAGAGTGAACCATGAAGCGCGCAAAGTGTATGATTCCGTTTTGGAAGCGCAGCTCGCTGCAGTCGCTGCAGTTCGAGCAGGAGTAGAAGCTGGGGTCGTCGACGAAGCTGCGCGATCGGTTCTACGACGAGCCAACCTGGATCAATACTTTATCCATTCGACCGGGCATGGTGTTGGAATCGAGATTCATGAGGGTCCCCGCATTGCTGCGAAACAGACATCCCTCCTTCGGGCGGGAATGGTCATCACGATAGAACCTGGGGTGTATCTGCCTGAGCGATTCGGTGTAAGGATTGAGGACATGGTCCTGGTAACCAAAACCGGCGGAGACGTTCTTACGCCAACGACTAAGACATTGATTGAACTCTAAGCTCGACTCGGGGACGGAAAGATGGATCAGAATAAGGTGAATGAGCTTCGCGAACTTATTGAACTCTTGAAGGTGAACGAGGTCGCAGAGTTTGACATGGAGCAGCCGGACTTCAAGGTTCGGCTCAAATTTGCCAGCGACCCCACCGCTGCTTCGGTTGATCTGGGCCAGCTTGCCCGCATGATGGCTGTCACGCCTCAGACTACCAATGCGGTTCAAGCCACAGAAAGTGGTACGCATAGAGCGGAGACGGATGGCGGTCTGGCACACAGTGTCACGGTCTCCGAGGAGGTCCTCCATACGGTTAAGTCTCCGATCGTCGGCACTTTCTATGAGTCTCCATCTCCTGGCGCGGCGTCCTTCATCAAGATGGGAGAACAGGTCGAGGTCGGGCAGGTCTTATGCATTATCGAAGCGATGAAGTTGATGAATGAGATTGAGGCCGATGTCGCAGGAGAGGTCGTGCAGCGGATTGCCGCGACCGGGCAACCCGTTGAATATGGACAGCCTTTGTTCACCATACGGCCACGTTAGGCTTTGCAGAGATGCAAGGAACAGCAACACGGGAAGGCGATAGAGTTTCTATGTTTCAGAAGGTCCTTATTGCGAATCGAGGCGAGATCGCGCTACGCGTTATCAGCGCCTGCAAAGAGATGGGGATTCGGACGGTTGCAGTCTACAGTGAGGCGGATCGAAACTCATTGCATGTTCGCTTCGCAGATGAAGCGATCTGCATTGGGCCGCCGCGGTCGGCAGAGAGTTACCTCAATGTGCCTGCGGTCATCTCTGCGGCCGAGATTGCCGACGTCGATGCCATTCATCCTGGTTATGGTCTGCTAAGCGAGAACGCGAACTTTGCTGAAGTCTGTCGCGCCTCGAATATCAAGTTTATCGGACCCCCGCCAGAGGTCACACGCATGATGGGGGAAAAGTCCACCGCGCGACAAACCATGAAGAAGGCCAAGGTGCCCATTCTGCCGGGTTCGGATGGGGTGATCGCGAGCGAAGATGAGGCGCTTGCCTGGGCGAAGAGCATTGGATATCCCGTCATTCTGAAGGCGGTAGCCGGCGGTGGCGGACGTGGCATGCGTATCTGTCGATCGGCGTCGGAGCTACCGGGACTGTACCAGCAGGCGTCAAGCGAAGCAGCTAACGCCTTTGGAAACGGCGATCTCTATATGGAGAAGTTCATCGAACGGCCGCGTCACATTGAGTTTCAGGTTCTGGCTGATGAGCATGGAAATGTGATGAGCGTCGGTGAACGGGAGTGTTCGATCCAGCGACGACATCAGAAGTTGATCGAGGAAGCGCCAAGCCTGCAAGTCTCTCCGAAGCTGCGCGAAGAATTAGGTAAGACCATTCAGAGATCGCTCGCGAACATCGGCTATCAGAACGCCGGAACAATCGAGTTTTTGATGGATGAGGATGGCAAGATCTACTTCATTGAGATGAACACGCGCATTCAGGTGGAGCATTGCGTCACGGAAATGGTTACCGGAGTTGATCTTGTCAAGGCGCAACTCCGAATTGCCGCAGGAGAGAAACTGCATGACATTGTGCCAGTTGTTCCGCCCATTCGAGGGCACGCGATCGAGTGTCGTATCAACGCGGAGCATCCTGAGAAGTTCACACCAAGTGCAGGTTTGATCACTGCCTTCAATCCACCTGGCGGCAATGGCGTCCGAGTAGATACCGCGCAGTACGCCGAAGGAATTGTGCCGCCCTACTACGACAGCATGATCGCCAAGCTGATTTGTCATGGCCAAGATCGGGAAGAGGCCATGAACAAAATGCAGCGGGCGCTAGACCAGTTTGTCATTCAAGGCATTCACACTTCAATTCCGCTGCACCAACGCATCTTCGCTGACGCGGAATTTCGCTCGGGTGACTTCGATACCAAGTTTATGGAACGCTTTCTCGATCGACAAAAAGATTGATGGTGCCGGTCCAGCTTCCAAGACTTTACGCCATCTTGGATGGCGACACAGTTCGCGCTGCGGGCCTTGACCTTCTCGATGCAGCGCGATCATTACGCGACGCCGGTGTCCAATTTTTGCAATATCGCGAAAAGAAGTCCAACCATCTAGAGATCTTCCAAAATGCTCAGGCGATTAGCACTATCTTCCGTGGTTCCGGCGCCCTCCTCGTGGTAAATGACTGGTCCGAGATCGCCGTCGAAGCGGGTTGGGACGGCGTGCACGTTGGACAGAGGGATGCTTCTGTCGAGAAAGCTCGTCAATCTGTGGGGCAGCATCGGCTTGTCGGAGTTTCAACGCATACCGTTGCACAGTTTCGTGCTGCGATCCTGACAGATGCTGATTACATAGCCTACGGACCCGTATTCAGCACGGTAACGAAGCTTGATGCGGAGGCGGTAGTAGGTCTTGAGGGCTTGCGGCAGGTCAGGACGTTGAGTCAGCGACCCTTGATCGCGATCGGCGGCATCTCGGACGCGCGAATGCCTAGCGTGTTCGCTGCCGGTGCAGACAGCATTGCCGTTATCGGCGCCCTCTTCTCCGAAGAGCAAAGCCTCCAAACGCGAGCCGCAAGCCTTTTGCGTAGCACACAACTTCCGAGTTGATCCCATCAGAAGCGGAGCAAGTTCGTCAGAGCGTACCCAGAAACATCGCCTGTGCACTACTATTGCGTAAACACAGACAGAGTTCGTTCTGCTTCAGCAAACATGGGGAGCGGTGTAGGTGAAAGGTGACACATCGCGCAGCGCCAAGAGGTACCGCGCGGTTGTCCTATTTAGGAAGATTGAGGACCACTCAAGGATGTCGGACCTTTTCGCGAAAAAGTCGATGAACGTTCTGCTTGCGCAAGCTCAAGAGGAGGGAAGCGACACACTCGAACGTTCTCTCGGCGTGGTTTCCCTAACAGCACTGGGCATCGGTGCTGTTATCGGCGCCGGCATCTTCGTCTTATCGGGCATCGGTGCGCACTCCGCAGGTCCAGCCTTGATGCTGGCCTTCGTCCTCTCCGGACTCGGATGTGCTTTCGCCGGGCTTTGTTATGCTGAGTTCGCTGCAATGATTCCGCTGGCCGGATCGGCATATACCTATGCGTACGCCACGCTGGGAGAGCTGTTCGCGTGGATCATCGGCTGGGATCTCACGCTTGAATACGCGATGGGCGCAAGTACGGTCTCTTCAGGATGGTCGAACAACTTCGTTGAGTTTCTGGCGATCTTCGATTTGAAGTTCCCACTTTGGATGGCGTACGACCACTGGACAGGCCTGCGCACCGCATTGACGACCGTGTGTCGCGACTCTGTACATGCCGCACACCCTGAGTTAGTTCAGGGTACTCGCGAGTTCAGCGCTGCCCTTCTTTCAGTTGTGCAACACCCGACCCCCGAGTTGACTGCAAAAGCGCATGCATTGCTCAATGCACCGCGACTCTTTGGCGTGGAGATCGGCTTCAATCTCCCTGCCTTTCTGATCGCGCTCGTCATCACGACCATTCTGGTTGTCGGTATCAAGGAATCAGCGAAGTTCAACAGCGGCATCGTTGTCATGAAGCTTGCTGTCGTCCTGTTTGTCCTCGGTTTCGGATCACACTATGTCAATCGTGCGAATTGGGGCTCGGACTGGCACAGCTTCGCACCATCGGGTGTGAGCGGAATAGGCTTGGCGGCCGGGCTGGTTTTCTTCTCGTACATCGGTTTTGACGCGGTTTCGACGACGGCGCAAGAAGCGAAGAATCCTCAGCGAGACTTACCAATCGGGATCATTCTGTCACTATTCATCTGCACGCTGCTGTATATCGGCATAGCGGCTGTTCTGACCGGGATGGTGCCGTGGCAGTCCGTCAACATCGAGGCTCCGATCGTGCGGGCTTTTTTGGACTACCAGGTCGGCTGGGCTGCGAACATTGTCACAATCGGCTCAATTGCTGGCCTGACGAGCGTCATGTTAGTGATGCTTTTAGGGCAGAGCCGGGTGCTGTACGCGATGGCGCACGATGGTCTTCTACCAAGAAAGTTCTTTGGGGATATTCACCCACGCTTTCGCACGCCGTGGAAGGGCACAATCCTCGCAGGTGTTCTCGCGGCAATCGTTGGTAGCGTGACACCGATCGATGATATCGGCAAGATGGTGAATATCGGGACGCTTCTTGCGTTTGTCATTGTCTGTGTGTCCATCCTCGTCTTAAGAAAGACTGATCCCGATCGCCCCAGACCGTTTAAGACCCCTCTTGTTCCTCTCATTCCGGTGCTTGGCATCGCGTTCAACGGCTACATGATGTACACACTGGGTAAATGGAACTGGATCCGTCTGGTTGTGTGGCTCTTGGTCGGACTACTCGTCTATTTCGGCTACAGTCGTCATCACAGCGAGGTTCAGAAGCACCGTGTCTAACTATTCTCTCGCGAAGTGTCATGAGTGAGGTGGTAGCGTGATGGTGCTTATCGATGTTGGGTCATCTCTCAGCTTCAAGTAGAGCGACCCATTTAGTGGCTTTGGCACCATAAGAGTTGAACCCACAAAACCGTCTGGAACTTCAACAGGTTTGCTGAAAGATTCCTCAGCAGAGACACTGCTTAGCAGATAAAGGTTGGCTCCGGTCAGTGCGCAGTTAAGTGCTCCGGTGGCCATGCAGTTAAGATCGGTAAGCTGCGGTAGACGCACCAGCTTCGCCAAGGGTGTCCAGTCGCCAGCAGTGCCGTCACGGAGGACTAAACGAAGGCGAAGTGGTCCAAAGGCTGAGCTACCAAACGTCTTTCGCAGATCAAGCTCCGCTAGAACGGTGTTTCGATCCTGCAGAACGAGCGAGCCTTCTGACAGGTTTAGTTTGGCGTGTAATGAGTCATCGTCACTCGTGATTTCAATCTGCCCATCTCGCGGGAAAGGGGCTGCGGAGCGGAGAGAAAGCGTGAGATGAGCATCGAGTGGAACCTCGTCTTGATTCGTCAGCTCGATCTGCGAGGAGTCCGGAGCACGCACTATCCGGCGACTCAAAATCGTGAGCTGAGGACGCGGCGCCTGCACCGTGAATGGAATCGTCAGCTTTCGTCCGTCCGCCAGGATGACGTCACCAGCAAGCTGCACACCAGACTGCAGTTTAGAAGATGCAGTTCCAGAGGTAACCTTAAAGACCAGAGACGAAGACGGCGCTGACCCGCTCGAACCGATCACTGTGCCTTGATGATCTACTCCTGTAGGCTGCGTGAAGGTAAGAGCGTCGAATTGCACCTGTTTTACTTCAGCCAGATTTGAACCAGACAGCGAAAGACTTTGATCTCCCAGGTGGTACTCGATGCCTTTCAGTTCAGCCGGTTTCGAAAAGGCTTGAACCGATAGGATCTCTGGATCAGCTTTGCCATATTGCTGCACCAGAAGGTGAACAGCACCGGGATTATTGGAGTGCAATAGTAGGTTGATTGCGACGGCATTCCGTTTCTCACTCGGCTTCCACTCGAGAGTTTGAGCAGCTTCGCCATCTTCCTGTGCGGTGATGGACTGGATGCAGGAAGTTCCGGTCGAGGAGAGAAGAAGGTGATTTTGCTCTCCCAAGACGATATGGTCACTGGCTGTGGTAAGCCTCCAGTCCGCACCGGGAGCGTCCTGCACCGGAAGTGTCGGTCCTGCAAAGTGATCAAATCCCCACTGCCCCGTCACGGTGGCCATTCCTTCAACAGAGTTGCCCTTGTCAGCGCTACCTGGCTGGACCGCTACCGGGGAATCTACTGAATGGATGTCTTTCGCAAGTGGCTTAGGGATCGTTGACGCTGTTGCGTCGGACGCTTGCGGAACGTGTCGGCGATCGTCCGAGCCGACACGCACGACGAGTCCGCCTTGGAACGCGTCTGGGTTGAGCGAAAGATCCGGCGCAGAAAAAGGCGGCTCGAGATGGAGCACCAAGTCACGGGCAAATGAGGTGGAAAAGACAAGCGGTGCCCCCTCAACTGGCAGAGCTACATCGGGACGCAACAAGCATGTGACCTGTTTCGCATCAGAGGCGCGGAGAGTAGGAGAAGGTGCCTTTTGTACAGCGGGCAGGCCAATCACAATAACGGATTTGGGGTTCTCGAAGGAAGGAGGCGTATTCAGTCGCAGGTTGAGAGCTTCCTTCTCCGGAAAGGCAATGGCGGGAATATAGGAGTAGTGAGCGGTGTGCAAGTTGCTCATGATTCTGACGACGTCCACAATCGACCCGACGTAGGCGCTGTACACACCACCTCCGGCTACCTGCGTCGTTGTGGCAGAGTTGATCAGGTCGGAACTTGCGCCGCTAGTAAGCGTGTTAACGATGGACTGTCCATGGCCATCGTCGAGCAAACTCTGACTCCCGCTTTGCGTCAGGCAGGCATATTGTGCGTCGACAGGCTTCTTAAAACAGTCCGGATTCGGCTTCAGGTTGAGAGTGCGAGCAAGAAGATCAGAATGCTCCGCGATTGCTTTTGGATCGTTCGGCGGAACCTGACGCATTTGGTCAAGGTACTTCTCGATACGTGCTTGTTCAAACCCAGCTTCATCCAGATCTTGGGACGCCCGAACAAACACCCCCGGACGCGCACGGATCGCTGAGCGCAGCGCGCTTATATCGCCCCCAGTCTCAGGTGCCAGAAGCAGAAGAACCTGTTGCGCTCCGGGAGGAACGATAACCTCTGCTCCTTCCGCTTTGATCTTCTTGTCCCAGGTCTGAATCTTGACTACCCACGTATCCGGTGGCGGGTTTGTGGTCCCACGAAGAAAGACCGCGACCAGCAGATACTTCACAGACTGAGTCTCCGGAAGGTCCGCATGCAGCCAAAGATGATCGCCTTCAAGAAGGTTCGGCACCGTTGCAATTGGAAGAGACTTGCCGTCACGGGTGACACGCACATCCAGCTTCGGTCCGCTGAGATCAAAGCGCGCGGAGTCCGCAGCGAGCAGAGAAGCAGAGATGGCAAAGCAGGTGAGCGGTGCCAGAACACTCAATCGAGCAAAAAGACCCATGAACTCATTCTAGCCGGCTCGCGTGAGGCGTTTGCAGCACGAAGGATGTAGAACCAAGGCAGCTATCGACGTCGGCTCGACGCATGATCACTTGCGATTACACCGTCGCGGATCGTTACAATACGATCGGCGAACTCAGCGATGTCGGGCTCATGTGTAACCAGGACGATGGTGTTGCCCTTCGCATGAAGATCGTCGAACAGCGCCATAATCTCCTCACCAGTCTTCGAATCCAGATTGCCGGTGGGTTCATCCGCAAGGATGATGGAAGGCCGGTTGACAAGAGCGCGAGCAATCGCAACCCGCTGGCGCTGCCCTCCTGAGAGTTCATTTGGCTTGTGCATCATGCGTGTGCCAAGGTTTACCGACTCGAGAACTGCTTTCGCACGAGCCGTTCGCTCCACTGCTGGCGTTCCGTTGTAGATCAGGGGAAGCTCCACGTTGTGGAGCGATGTCGCACGAGCCAGAAGATTAAAGGTTTGAAAGACAAACCCTATCTCTTTATTCCGAATACGAGCCAATTCATCATCATTCAATTCAGAAACATCGTGGCTGTTAAGCCAGTATCGTCCCTGAGAAGGAGAGTCGAGACAGCCGATCAGGTTCATCAGCGTAGACTTTCCCGAGCCCGAAGGTCCCATGATGGCAACATATTCATTCTGCCGTATGCGCAGGTTGACGCCACGTAAGGCGTGGACCTCCTGGTCGCCCATAGAGTAGGTCTTCCAAAGATTGTCCGTGACGATAATGTCGCCTGGCTGAGGTCCCTTCGCAGACTGGTCGTTGAGGGTTGATTCTACTTCTGAGATCATCGCGCCTACTCTCCCCGGGGATGCACAAGCGGGTATACGTGCTGGCTGACGGAACAGTTCCCAAGCCGCAGCCGACCCTATTCGGTAGATGGCGGCGTGTCAGGCGTGTTGTCTGCTTTTACGATGGTACCGCTCTTAAGACCGCGCAGCACCTTATAAGCTCCCGTAACGATTTCCTCTCCTTGCCTTACGCCGAAAATAACCTCGATCTCGGTCGCCCCGGTGATACCGGTCGTCACAGGAAGAAAGGCGGCATGCGCCTTTCCGCGGTCTACCGTTAAGCGGTAGATACCCTGCACGAGATGCGGCTTTGCACTCGCGGCTACATCTGTGATTCCGGGTTTCAACTTGCCGCCATTGGCGGCAAAGACCTTCTCAGCCTCGGGATCACGCTCAACAAGGGCTTGAATGGGTATGGTCAATATGTCGGCGCGACGGGCCGTCGTTATCTTCGCTGTTGTCGATAGCCCGGGGCGAAGTTGGTCCGAAGTGTCGTCGAGCGTAACAACTACTTTGAAGTCTTTCGCTTCCTCAGTTCCTGTGGTGCTCTGACTGGTGGCAATGCCAGTCGTTCGCAGCAGAGCTTGATCGCCAACTTCGGTTACGTGACCCTTGAAAGACTTTCCTGGTAGAGCGTCTACAGTAACTTCCGCGGGCTGGCCAAGACGAACGTTGACAATGTCAGTCTCGTCCACCTTTACCTCCGCAGTAATTACGGACATGTCAGCCAATGTCATCAAGGTCGATCCCTCTGCGTTCTGGATGCCGACGACTACGGTTTCACCTTCACGAACGGGAACGTTCGTCACCAGGCCGTCGAAGGGGGCACGACTCACCGTTTTGTCTAAAGCATCATAGTTGGCCCGTTGACTGGCAACAGTTTGATTCACGTGGGCTCGAGCAGAAAGCGTTTGCGCTTGCGCCTGGTTCTCAGCCGCTTGCCGTTGCGCAAGCGTTGCACTCGACATGTCGTAGGCGGCCTGCTTGGCGTCAAAATCTTGCTTCGAGATCAGCTTTTCATCGTACAGGGAGTGTGCTCGCGCGTAGTCAAGTTTTTTCTGCTCGAGGTCAGCGACCGCTTGCTGCACATTCGCTGCAGCCGTCTTTTCTGCGGCAACATTCGAAAGGACATCTGTCTTCGAGGAAGAGATCGTAGCCTGCTGGGCGGCGACTGTAGCGGACGGTTGAACATTCTCAATTGTGGCGAGAACGGCGCCCTGTCGCACGTGGTCACCTTCCTTCACGTCAAGCTTTGTGATTCGTCCGAATGCTGTGGCCCCGACGTTCACATAAGTTTTCGGTTTGATCTGCCCGGTTCCGCTAACCATCGACACGAGGTCTTGACGAGCAACCTTGCTGGTTGTCACCTTCGACACACCTGCTTCGTTGTGTCGGACAATGCCGAAGACGACCGCGCTTACAAGCAGAAGAACGCCAACTATGAGACTAACTTTCCTAAATGTCATGGCTCACCCTGGGCGGTGGCGCAGAGCAGCGGAGTCGCAGAATGGGGGTGGCAGGCAGATCGGGACGAAGAAAAATCAAGTGTCACCTACTGAATCGAAACAGATTATATACAGCCTGATGGGAAACGCCGCCATCAAAGCGCCGGCTCTTGTCTGGTACACCGACAGGCCGTAGAATGAGGCGTCGATAGGAGTACCTCCGCATGAAGCTCAACCACAGTTCTGCTGCTGCTTTCGCGCTCTTCGCGCTCACTTTTCTGCCGCTCGGAACGCCCAGGGCAGTCGCGCAGGAAAGCACAGGGGCAGACACTGTGACCAAGGCGCCGGTCCAAGAGGAGAAGCCTGATCCCTTAAAGCGTCGGTTGAGTGACAAGGAAAGGATTCAGCAGCACAAAGATGTGAGAGGCGAACTGAAGGGAAGCTATAAGACGTGGCTCGATCAAGATGTGCGCTGGATCATCACCGATCAGGAGATGCAGGCGTTTAAGGCTCTGGGCAACGACGAAGAACGCGATCAATTTATCGAAAACTTCTGGTTACGTCGTAACCCGAATCCAGACTCGCCCGACAATGAGTATAGGGAAGAGCACTATGCCCGGATCGCGTATTCTAACGAGCACTTTGCTGCTGGCAAACCTGGTTGGCGTACCGACCGTGGTCATATATACATCGCGTATGGCAAGCCGGACAGCATTGATTCACATCCCAGCGGAGGGAACTACGAACGTCCGATGGAAGAAGGCGGTGGAAGCACATCTACCTTCCCATTCGAGGTCTGGCACTATCGTTATTTGGAAGGCATCGGCGACAACATCGACGTAGAATTTGTAGATACCTGCATGTGTGGTGACTACCACATGACACTGGATCGATCCGAGAAGGATGCTCTCAAGCACACCCCAGGAGCAGGTCAGACCCTCTACGAGCAGACAGGACAGGCTAAGCAGGCCGATCGTTTCGCCGGTGGCGGCTTGGAGCAGCTCGGCGCAGGTCCAATGAGCCAGTCCAACCAGAGCAAGCAGTTCGACCGCTTGAACACTTTTTCAAAGTTGCTGGCTGCGCCACAGATCAAGTTTAAAGATCTTGAGGCGTTCATGGCCACGTCAAAGATCTTGACCGGCCCACCGTTCCTATTCGACGTTCGTACAGATTATGTGAAGGTGACGAACGACACAGTATTGGTTCCGCTCACTCTCCAGATTCGAAACCGCGATATTACCTTTTCTAACAAAGATGGTGTTGCGACGGGTACGGTCAATATTCTCGGGCGTGTGTCAAACCTGAATCATCGGGCAGTACAGACCTTTGAAGACACAGTGAGCGTTCCGGTTCCAAGCGAACTACTCGCCAAGACGCAAAACAATGTATCGGTCTGGTGGAAGTCCCTGCCTATGCGTCCTGGTCTGTACAAGATCGACATCGTGATCAAGGATGTGAATGCGCCGGACCACATTGGAACGTGGCGACGCAGCGTGAACGTACCAAAGTACGACGACGATAAGTTGTCCGCTTCATCTCTTATTTTGGCTGATCAGATGGAACGGGTTCCCTCCAAAGAGATTGGAGCTGGTAATTTCGTCATCGGGAATACACGAATTCGTCCCAGGGTGCCCCCAGGGGTTGCCGCTGCCGTTACCTTTCACCGAGCACAGAGCCTGAACTTCTGGATGCAGGTCTACAATCTCGGTATCGATGAAAAAAGTAAGCAGAATGCCGCGACAGTGGAATACCAAATCGTCGATATGGCGACAAACAAACTTCTGCTAGATACGCAAGAGTCAACATCAAAGATCAGTCCGAATGCAGATCAGGTCACGCTGGAACGCAGTGTTCCTCTTGCCAGTCTGCAGCCAGGAAAGTATCAGGTTACTATCAAGGTCAATGATGGTGTGTCCAAGCAGCAGATCGCAGAATCTGCGCCGTTTGTAGTGGATTAGGCACTGCTTCGAAGATGTTCACGATCACGCAGAGCAGATGGCGATGATTGAAGCAAGCAGATTATTGCCACTCCTCAAAGCGTTTAGGGGGCTCCTTCTAGGAGCAGGGCCAACGACGCACGGGTGACCCTGTGCTGCATGGAACCAGACAACTCGTAATCTCGCTTTCCTTCTTGATCTTAGTGACCGCCGGCACTCTCGACGCGCAACGATTGACCGGGGTTGTCGGTGTCGTTCGCGATACTCATGGCAAGCCTCAAATGGGTGTTCTGGTCGAGTTGTTAGGATCGGCCGCAGTGGCGACGGCGCTGACCGATCTTGAAGGTCACTACCAGATCAAAGACGTGCTGCCTGGTGTCTACCAGGTGCGTGCGAGTGCCTCCCTTTTCGCGCCAAGCCTGCGACGCCAGCTACACATTGCCGCAGGAACTCGGCCGATCGTAAATCTCACAATGAGCGGTCTGTTTGACGAAACGACTTGGCTCTCCTCAAGTCACGCAGACACTGGCAACGGTCCTGACGATTGGAAATGGACATTGCGTTCCCCTGCGAACCGCCCGATGCTGCGCCTCACTTCTAAGGATGATGCACTTGACGCAACCACTCGAGAGCAGGGTCATCACCCTGGTGAGTCGCACGCGGTTGTGTCAATGACAGCGGGAAGCGGGAACTTCGGCCAAGGTGGTGGTCGAGGTACATTGACAATTGTTCATCGCTCGTGGGACCAGAAGCGAAGCGTAGGGATTCATTCTTCGATAGGAGCGACAAGGGGCTCCGTCTTCTCTGAACCTCTCGTTCTCTCAATGACGTTCGAAGCTGATACAGGACTGTCGAACAAGCGTCGCACCGACATCAGAGTCCGGACCTTCCCACAGATAGGTGAAAACAGTCGGGAATCTCTCACTGAGGTAGCGGCCACTTCCGCAGAGCATATGGAAATGGGTGATCTCGTCGCGCTCGAAGTGGGGAGCGAAATGCAGATCCTGACAAGTGGGACCTCAACTCTGGTGACACACCCCTTTGTCCACCTGACCACACGTCCAATTCATGGATGGGGGGCGAGTTACACGTTCGCGACTGCTCCTGGCGTAACCCGGTATGACGATCTCAGCGCCAGCAACCCACCAACACCAACTGCGATCAACAACGGAGCGAGTGTTAAAACCGAAGCTGGAATGCATCATGAAGTTGCTATAGCGCGGACCGTGGGGCGAGCGAAGATGCACCTTGCTTATAGCCATGACTACACAGAACGAACGGCTCTTACAGGTTTGCTGCCGCGATCTTCCACCTCTGCTCTTCCCAGCCGAGGGACTGAACCTGGCTTCGCGGATGCTATCTCACTTGACGCCAACAATGGTAGCTTCCGCACCTTTTCCCAGGGATACGAAAGCAGTGGCGGCAGTATGTTCTTTGATCTTCCCGTGAGGGAACGCTTCTCCGTCTCAGGTGGGTGCCTGACGAGCATGGGCATCAATGTGCGTCCGGGCTCAAAGAGCCAGCCCGATGCCCACCTTGCGGCAGTTCGTTCACAAGCTCTCCTGGTTGGCGTACAGGGGCACGTCATGAAGACTGGCACCAAAGTCACTGCATCCTACCGCTGGCAGCCAAGCAGGACGGTCAGCATACTCTCACCGTACGAGCTGGGCACCGCGGCCCCTTACCTTGGCGTTCATGTGCGTCAGGCGCTGCCGGGCTGGAGGGATGGATCCTTGGTGGAGATCACGTTTGATGGGGACAATCTTCTGCAGGAAGGCTATCAAAGCTACGGAGCAGGCAGACAGGAAGCTCTGTTGGCAAGCGCTCTGCAGGAGCTTCGGGCGGGGCTGAGCTTCACTTTCTAACGCGCCCCACCAGCTACTCGGTGACGACAGCCTTTACCAGATTCCGAGGGCGATCCACATCGAGACCGCGTTGGAGAGACATGAAGTAAGCGAAGAGCTGAAGTGGAATCACTTCGAGAATAGGCAGCAACGCTTCGGTGGCGCGGGGGACGAAGACGACATCGGACGCGACAGACTGGATCTCTGCATCACCCTCAGTGGCGATGACTAACGCGTTGATGCGCTGACGGGCGATATCTTCCAGCAACTGGAATGACTTTCGATATCGGACCATGGAGGAAGGATCGGCGTCGTCGCGGGTGGCTAGGATGACGACCGGGGCACCTTCACCGAGCAAGGCATTGGGGCCGTGTTTCAACTCCCCGGTAGGATACGCTTCGGCGTGAATGTAAGAGACTTCTTTGAGCTTGAGAGCGCCTTCCCGGGCGATGGGGTAGTGAAGAGCGCGGCCGAGGAAGAGGAAGGCTTCGGCTTTGGCGAAGCTCCTGACAATTTCGGACATGCGCTGTTCCCAGATGGGAAGACTCGCTGCAATGATTCCAGGGATGGTCGCGAGTTGCTGGAGATCTTCGGCGACCTCGGCGGCGGAAAGGCGGCCACGCTCACGGCCGAGCAGAAGGCTAAGCAGATGCAGGACAACGAGCTGAGTGGTGAAGCTTTTGGTGGCAGCGATAGCGACTTCCTTGCCGGCGCGAGTGAGCAGTGTGGCATCGGCCTCGCGGGCCATGGTGGAACCTTGAACGTTGGTAATGGAGATGGTTCGGGCACCGCGGCTAGTGGCCTCGCGGAGAGCGGCGAGGGTGTCGGCCGTCTCTCCAGATTGTGACAAGACAAGGACGGAGGGCGTCTGCAGTGTGTCGTATCGGCGATAGGGGTATTCGCTTGCGTACTCCACATCGACGGCGACGCCGGAGGCCTCTTCGATCATGATTTCGCCGGCCAGGCCGGCATGCCGGCTGGTGCCGGAGGCCGCCACGATGAGGCGGTCTGTCATGCCATTCGGTCCGCGCAGGGCGTTGCGGACCGCGGCCCAAGCCTCGGTGTTCAGGGTTTCGCCAGAGACGTAGGCGGCGAGGGTGTCGGCGATGGATTGAGGCTGCTCGTAGATCTCAGAGAGGGTGACGTGGGTGCGCGGGACACCGGTTGCGACTGCGGTCAATTCACTCATGACCCTATGATGGCATGTTCGCCGAGAGGATTTCGGAGGAGAATGCCGAAGGAGGTGGCGGGTGGCCCAAGGCAGCGTAACGATAAGCAGGACGGCGGCGGATGCGACGGTGGCGGCTCGGCTGCGACGAGCGATGCGCGGATTGCGGTCACCGTGGGTGATGCTGGAGACGGTGCTCGTGGTGAGTAGTGTCGCCGTCGGCGCACTATGGCTCGAGATTCCGGATCAGACGACGGCACAGATAACGCTCTCGTTCGTCATCGCGATTGGAGGATGCGCGGTGTTTCTTCTCGCTCAGAGCTATATCTTCATCCTGGTGCGGCGTCGCGGAGAACAGCGGGCAAAGCTGTGGAAAGGAGCGTTACTGCTGGCTGGGCTCGGAGTCGTGTATACGGCAGTGACGACCTTCTTCGACGTGGGTGAGATGCGAGACGTAACGCGGGCGGCCTGGTGGTCCCTGAAGCCGGGGGTGAACACGCGAGTCAGTGCAGACTCTCTGATGCTTCTTCAGGGAGCACTCTGGTCCGTGCTGCGGTACCTGGTTCTAACGGCGTTGCTGCCATTCGCGATGGAGGGTGTAGCGAGCGCGATCCGTGGACGGTGGATACGACGTGCAGGGTGGCTGCTGCTGGAACCACTCTACTGGAGTGTGGTGATGGGTTGCGCCATTCTGGCAACCGGAGTGACCGAGATCGCGTTGCAATTCCGACCACACGCGCCCATGGTGGTCGAGATCCTACTGACGGTGGGAAAGACCGTTGCGATTGTGGGTGTTGACCTGTGGGCGTTGTGCTACGCCTTGTCCCTCACCGCAACGTTTCTGCGGGATGCGCAGCTGGTTATGCCGGGAGCGCCAGCAGGGCGCCCCAGTTCAGGCCGGCGCCGAAGGCAGTGAAGATGACGGGAGCGTCGAGGGTGGAGTTGCTCTCGTGCCACTCGGATGCGGCGATCAGCATGGAGGCGGAGGAGGTGTTGCCGTAGCGGGCGATGTTGACGAAGAAGCGGGTGGGATCAATCCCGGTGGCTTTGGCGACTTTGTTGATGAGGTTGAGGTTGGCTTGGTGCATGAGGACGTGGCCGACGGTGGCGGGGGTGAGGCTGTGCCTCTCGAGCAGGGCCGTGATGGCGCGGGGGATCTTGCGCGAGGCCTGGAGGATGACGGCGCCGCCTTCCATGTGCAGCAGGCCGTCAGCGATGTAGAGGATCTCGGAGGCATTGCCGTCGGTGTAGAGGGTGTGGCCGGCGACGCGGGCGAAGCCGCCGTCGGGGTCGACGAGGGCTGCGCCGGCGCCGTCGCCGAAGAGGATGGCGGTGTTCCTGCCTTCGGGCGTGCGGACGACGCGACGGGACATGATCTCTGAGCCGATGACGAGGACGCGGCCGACGGCGGGGGCGAACTGGGTAGCGAGGGCCAGGCCGGTGAGAGAGCCGGCGCTGGCGACGGGGATGTCGAGGGCCGGAGTGGCGGTGAGGCCGAGGTTGGCGGCGACGGTGGCGGCGGGGCCGGGGCAGAAACGGTCTGGAGAGCCACTGGAGCAAACGATCATGCCGAGGTCAGCGGCGGAGATGCCGGCGTTCTGCAGGCAGTGGCGGGCGGCCGCTGTGGCGAGCGACGCGGCGGTCTCGTCCGGGGCGGCGTAGCGGCGCTCATGGATGCCGGAGACGTCAACGATCCAGGCCGGGTCGACAGCGCAGGCCTCCGCGAGCTCGTCGTTGGTGACGACTCGTTCGGGGAGGTAATGGCCGAAGGCGCGGAGGAAGGGCATGTGATCCCTCTAGTGGTGTGTCCGAGTTGCGGAGGAGATGGGCTACCCCCCCATACTTCTTGTCTAAAATCTTGGTCCGATTGCACTTAGCTCTGGACCATTCCTCGGACCGTTGATGGGACCGTTCGTGCGCTCGGCCCAGCTGCTGGTCGAGAGAAGCGGCCTTTCAAACGGTGCCCCTGAAGGACCAGCAAAAGCAGAGGCACAAAGCAGGTCCTCTACTTCGCGTTGCTTCGGCCGGGATGACAGGTTTGAGGTAAGTTGCTCCGATCGGGATGACAGGTTTGAGGTGGACGGTGCTCGAACGGGGCGCTGATGGAACGACGGTTTTGAAGGAAACGCAGCGGAGAAGCATGTCCGACGATTGGACCTTCAGTGTATGACGATGCAGTGGTGGGCTGCGCCATAGAAGACACCGACGCGCGGCTTACTTGCCTTTCGCTTCGAGGTAGGTTTCTACCTTCTCGATGGTGTCGAACTTGCGGGCGGAGAGATCGGAGTCCGGGACAGTGACGGAGAACTCAGCCTCGAGACCGCTAACGAAGTCGGGGAGGGCGAAGGAGTCGAGGAGGCCGGAGCCGAAGAGGCTCTCGTCGGGTGCAGGGTTGACGTCAGAGCCGGCGACGGCGTGGAGGACTTTGAGGATGCCGGGGCGTGTGTCCATGGCAAAGGTTCCTTTCTTTGGTGCGCGATCTTTGTGGCTAGTTGCTGGTGGGTGGGCTGGTGGTCCCTGGGATTGCGCGGGTGATCTCAGAGGATGCGAGGCCGTGGGCTTTTCGATAGCTATCGTAGCCTGAGAGCAGGTCGGCTAGAAGAGCATCGGCGAGGGCGCGGTAACCTTCGCCGGTGAGATGGGTGTGATCGGGCTGGGCCCAGCCGGCGTAGACCCAGCGTCCCATGGAGCCGAAGCCGCCCATGCGCTGCTGCTGGTTCCAGAAGGCGCAGTCGTGGGTACGGCAGACGGCGCGCTGTGCGTCGAGGATGGGCTCGGTGCCGGCGAAGGGGGCGTATCCGCGCGAATGGCGGCCGACGCGGGCGGCGGTGGCACGGTCTGTGGGGCCAAGGACGAGAACGGCGGCGTGGGGAAGCTGGGCGTGAATTTTGTCGACGATGCTGGCGAAGGAGGCGGAGTAGGTGTCGGGGTCGGAGCGGGCGGCGGCTTCGTTGGTGCCGTAGGCGAGAACGACGAGGCTGGCGTCAGTCTGGTGGAGGTAGGTGGTGAAGAGGGTCTGATTCCAGCGCAGGATGAGGGGGGCGACGGCGCCATTGATGCCGATCGACTCCCAGGTGGCGCCGGGCTCGAGGGTGGTGAGGCCGAAGAGGCGGACGGGGGCGTTTGCTTCGGTGGTGACGACGAAGTGGTGGTCGTCTTCGTCGGCGCTTTCGGGGCAGGTGTAGTGGAAGGTGCCGGGAGTGGAGGCGCTGGCGTCGGTGGGGAGATCGGCGATGACGGAGCCGTTGTCAGTGACGGTGAGGCCGCCGCCGCCGGGCTGCTTGAGGAAGTCGAGCTGGAGCGAGGTGCAGGGGGCATCGAGGGTGACAAACTCGCCGGGACGGCTGGTGGTGATGGCGACGCCGTCCATGCCGAGCAGGGTGTCGCCGAGGTCGGAGAAGTGGGTGCCGAGGGTCTGCCAACCGCCGGACTGGGAGCGCTGCGAGCCGAGGATGCGATAGCCGGCGAAGGGGTGGCCGGCGTAGGAGAAGCCGACAGAGCCGTTGCCGAACTGGCGCTGCAGGACACGGCGAGCCTCGCCGGTGAACATGTCGGCGGCGGTGTGGGAGTCGCCGAACTGGAGGACGCGGACGGTGGAGGCGGCGGGATCCTGCTGGTGCTCGGCGAGGGTGGCGAAGAAGCGATTGAGGGCGGCGGGGAAGGAGATAGCGGTGTTGCCGCGGGAGAGGGTGGTGGCGATGCTGCTGATGGTGTCCAGGCGGGAGACAGGGTCAACGTGGACGAGATGGCGAGAGCCGAAGCGGGATTTGGTGCTGCGGGAGGCCACAGACTTTCTGGAGGCGGATGTAAACCGGGTGCTGCGGGCGGCGGGCTTGCTGACGAGGTGAGACTTTGCGGCGGGCTTCTTTTTCGGTGGCGGGGCGACGGCTCGGACGCTGAGCGGAGCCAGGGTAAGCAGAAGCAGGGCGAACCAGCGAAGGGCGGGCTGGAACTCGCGGGAGACGTACAGGGGCCTGACGATCATCGTCCTCCGGTATCAGATGAGTTTGACGGATCTGCGGAGGTTGGGGAAGGTGGGGGTGGATCTGTGGGGGTTGCGGCGGAGGGTTTCTGGGGAACGGGGTGAGCGGGTGAGTTCGGCTTGCTGGAGTCCGGGGCACCCTCGACGGACGCAGGGCCTTCTCCGCTGCGCTGCGCTCCGGGCGCATTGACGGCATCTTTGGGTGGTCCTTCGGTGCTGAAGGAGCGGGTCCCTTCACTGCGCGTACTTCCGGCCGGGATGACAGGGCTGGAGTGATTCGCTGCCGTCGGGACGACGGGGTTGGTAGCGCCGTGGCCGTGGGTTTGCTTCCAACGGTCGTAGTCGCCGTCGAGGTTGCTGATGAGTTGCTCCGCGACGATGAGGGCGCCCTGCGGGGTGGGGTGGATGAGGTCGGCGGTGACGAGGCGGGGCTTGGCGGAGGTCCAGCGGGACATGGTGCCGTCGCCGCCCATGGCGTTGAAGGTGTCGAAGAAGGCGCAGTGGAGATCGGCGGCGACGCGCTTCTGGATGCTGATGATCTCCGGGATGGTGGCCATGGTATGGATCTCGTTGAGGCCCCCGCGCTCGCCGCGATCCATGGGACTCATGATGAGGATAGGGACGTCGGGGAGAGCGCTGCGGAGCTTGGCGATGGCGAGGCGGAGCTCGGGCTCGTACTGCTTGCTGACGAAGCTCGCGAAGGTGCTCTCGTTGGTGCCGTAGTTGATGATGACGAGCGAGGGTGCGGCGTGGTGGAGTTCGGCGGCCCAGGCGGTGGGGGAGAAGGTGCGCGAGATGACGGTGGTGGAGGCGCCATTGAGGCCGAGCGAGTCGTAGAGGACGCCGGAGTTGCCGCGGCGGAGATCGATGCCGGCGAGCTTGACGGAGCCACCAGAGACGGAGAGGCTGAGGCTGGCGGTGCCGGGCGGGAGTGGGATGAGGCGGTCTGCAGGGGTGTCTGAGGGGCCATCGGTGGAGACCGTGACGAGCGGGTTGCCGTCAGCGGAGACCGTGACGGAGCCGCCATTGGGCTCGGTGAGGAACTGGAGGTCAGCGGCGGTGAGGGCGCGGTCGGCGAGTTTGAGGGTGCTGGTGGCGTCGGGGCCGCCGACGAGGGTGGCGCCGCCGAGGCCGTAGGTGCTCTGGCGCATGGCGCCGACGCCGGTGAGGGACTTCCAGCCGTGGTCGGAGACCGTGACGCCGCGATGGCCGTACCAGGCCCAGGGTTTGGCGATGAGATTAAAGCCGGGGCCGGCGTCGCCGAAACGCCCCTGAAGGAGGGCACGGGCGTCGCCGGTGATGAGATCGGCGGTGGTGGGGGAGTCGCCGTAATGGAGGATCGTGACGACTTCGGGTTTGCGGTGGGTTTCGAGGGTGTAGAGGGAGGCGAAGAAGGGGTCGAGAGCGCCCCAGTCGTCGACGAGGACGGCGGAGATGGGGGCGGGGGTGCCGGGTTTGCTGGAGGCCGACTTCGGCTGGTAGGTGCTGGCTTCGTTGGCGGGTTGCTGAATGCCGTTGAGCGGGGCGGTAGGGCTGGCGGGTACGGGGGCGTGAGGAACGCGGAGCTCGGCGGCCTGGCGGAAGATGTCCGGGGAGAGGCCGGCGGTGGGGTCTTTGAGGCGATGCCAGGCGTAGAGGAGGGCCGTGGCGGTGAGGGCGGCGAGGGCGGCCTTCTGGGGGAAAGCGGAGCCGGGTGGCTTGCTGGGCGCGGGAGTTTGCGTTGGGGTTGCCATGGCGGGCTAGAAGTTGCCGTAGACAAAGGGCGCGGAGCCCTTGCCGGCGAAGGTCTGAATAAGCAGGATGAGGGCGGCGAGGGCGGCGCCCTGCGCCCAGAAGGGGAGGGTGGCGGCGAGTTTCTCGGATTGAGAGAAGGTGATAGGTGGAAGGCAATGGAAGACGCCGGCGAGAGCCATGACGCCGAGGACGGGGAGGGAGAGGTTTTCGGTGCCAAAGGTGAAGGAACGGATCTGGTTGAGGACGGCCAGGGCCTCAGGGACGGAGGAGGCGCGGAAGAAGATCCAGGTGAAGCAGACGAAGTTGAAGGTGAGGACGGTGCCGAGGATCTTGCCGGGCAGACTTGCTTGACGACGGGCGGGCGCTTTGCCGCGGGCGCGGTAGCGCTGCCAAAGGAAGACGGCCGAGAGGCCGACGCCGTGGAGGGCTCCCCAGATCAGGAAGGTCCAGGCGATGCCGTGCCACAGGCCGCCGAGCAGAAAGGTGATGAAGAAGGCGGTGCAGAAGCTGAGGCGCAGCCACTGGCGACTTTTGGGGATGGGGTCGAAGACGTAGTCGGTGAGCCAGGAGGAGAAGGTGATGTGCCAGCGTTTCCAGAAGTCCTGGAGGTTGATGGCGAGGTAAGGGCGACGGAAGTTCTCGGGGAGCTCGATGCCGAGCAGAAGGGCGACGCCGAGGGCGAGGTCGGTGTAGCCGGAGAAGTCGAAGAAGAGCTGGAGGGCGTAGCCGTAGACGCCGACGAGGTTCTCGAGACCGCTGTAGAGGGTGGGGGTGTCGAAGATCCGGTTGACGAGATTATCGGCGAGGTAGTCGGCGATGAGGAGCTTCTTGACCAGGCCGACGGCGATGAGGAGGAGGGCGCGGGCGGCGAGGGCGTTGTCGAGACGGAAGGGCGCGGCGACCTGGCGGAGGAGCTTGCTCTGACGCGGGATAGGGCCGGCGAGGATGGACGGGAAGAAGAGGGCGGAGCTGAGATAGGTGAGCAGGTCCGAGGTGGGTTTGGTGTCGCCGCGGAAGACGTCGATGGTGTAGCTGAGAGACTGGAAGCAGTAGAAGGAGAGCGAGAGAGTGAAAAGCCAGGCGAAGCGGTCATTGACGACGAGCGGAAGGCTTTTGAGGGTGAGAAGCGCGCCGAGGTTGAGGAGAAGCGAGAAGACCAGGAGGCGGCGACGATGGGCTGGCGTGGCGGTGGGCATGGAGCGGGCCAGGCCGAAGTCGACGCTGGCACTGACGCCGAGCAGGAGATAGATGGGGCCGAACTTGAGCAGAAAGAAGCAGTTGGCGAACAAAAGGAGAAGCTGCTGCAAGCGACGGCTGGGCGTGGCGGCCCAGAATAGCAGGCAGACAACAAGGAAGAAGGCAAAGAAAGGGGGCGTGCTGAGGAGCATGGAGAACTTCGCGAAGTTTTTTTCGAGCGTCCAGGCCTGCCAGAGCGGGGAGGCTGAACGTATTTAGATCATCATGAAACGCATGC
The DNA here is from genome assembly GCA_964235665.1 of uncultured Acidobacteriaceae bacterium. Classification (GTDB taxonomy): domain Bacteria; phylum Acidobacteriota; class Terriglobia; order Terriglobales; family Acidobacteriaceae; genus Edaphobacter. The sequence continues at coordinate 110,910 of CAXSAY010000002.1, read as the reverse complement.
GGGTGCAATGGTTTCCAGCTGAGAATTGCTGGAGAGGTGTCTCGGATGAGTCCGTTTGATGGGTTACGTCATGTCCGTTGCCGCGGGTGCCGCGCTTGCGAGGCGGAGATGAGGTTAGTAAACTGTTCAGATTGTTCGCGATGGTACAGAAAGCGAGGTCTGTTTGATTTTTTCCTCTCCTAAGGTTCTAGGATCCGTGGTTTTGATGGCAGCCGGCGCGGTTGGGCTTGGCTATACAACAACACACCTCCTCACCCCAGCAGCGGCGACGATGCAGGCGCGGGTGACTCCGCCAGCACCGGTGGCTCCCAAGGCGCAGGTAAAGGCGAAGAAGAGACGTCACCTGCTGGCTGGCATCGCTTCCTGGTATGGAGAGGTGCTCGACGGCCACACGACGGCAAGTGGAGAGATCTTCCATAAAGAAGAGTTGACAGCATGTCACCCGACCCTGCCGTTCGGGACGTTGGTTCGGGTGATCAATCTTCGTAATCGAAAGTCCGTGGTGGTCCGGATTACAGATCGCGGGGTCTTGTTCCCGGATCGGGTGATTGATCTATCGTCGGGGGCTGCCATCAAGATTGGCATGCTGCGGACGGGAATCGCCCCGGTGAAGCTGGAAGTGTTGTCACCCGCTCGAGGCTGAGGCCTCGCGGGTGGCAGTAACGTGTTTGATGAGAGTGCATTGGCCTGCTTCTTCACAGCAGAGTTGATCTTCCACAGGCGCAATGTTTTCTAGGATGAATGTGTCTGCTGATGGAAGGCGGAGGGCGCATGGCTGAAGTTGCGGCTGTTTGCCTCTTCGAACGACGCTTGCAGGCGGCGTTTGATGCTGGGGATGGCTGGCGCGGCGGGCGCTAGGTGGTTTGGTTTGTGTGGGGTAGCGCTGCCTCTGTGCGCATGAGAGATCAAGCTGTGATTTGCGACTTATCCACAACAGAAGATAGGTTGACGCGTGGTGAGCCCCATATATAGTGGTGCTCATGCCACTCCTTTCGCTATACTCAGGGAGTGGACGATCCCCCGGAACGAGCCTGGGGACGCGATACGGCCTCTTTGCACCGCTGTTTGGATGACTTAGAGGGTGGTTTGGGCGGGATGGGCTGAGGTGCTGCGGGGTTTGGTCGAGGTTGCGGTGCGGCGGTACGGATGGACCTGGCTTCTTTGCCTGAGAAGCGGATCAGAACAGGCCCGAGATGATTCCTGGTGAGTGCTCTGGCGAGGGGCGCAGGCGGCAGCGGACTTCGACGACTGCAGCCGGTACAGAACAGACGAAGGTGGGAGAACCAGACCAGATGGCGACAATCAACACACAGCGAGAACTTTCCGATCTAACGCCGAGCTTTCCGGCGCGGGTGGAAGAGACACCAACGATGCATGTGCGCAAGCGGAATGGGGCGCTTGAGCCGGTGGATGTGAACAAGATCGTGAAGGCGGTGCAGCGGAGCGCGTATGGGCTGACCCATGTGGATGCGATCCGAATTGCGTCGAAGACGATTGGTGGGCTCTATGACGGGGCGACCAGCCGGGAGCTGGACACGATCTCGATCGACACGGCGGCCTCGCTGATTGCGGAGGAGCCGCAGTACTCGAAGCTGGCGGCGCGGCTGCTGCTGCAGACGATCCTGAAAGAGGTGGCGAACCAGAACCTCCATAGCTTCTCGCAGTCGGTGGCATATGGGCGGGCGGAGGGTGTGGTGAGCCCGGCGACGGCGGAGTTTGTGCAGACACATCAGCGCAAGCTGAACCATGCGATTGACGAGACGCTGGCGGACCGGTTCGAGTACTTCGGGATGCGGACGGTGTATGACCGCTACCTCTTGCGGGACCCGATCTCGCGCAAGGTGATTGAGACACCGCAGTACTTCTTTATGCGGGTGGCGTGCGGCCTGGCGGGGACGGCGCACGAGGCGATTGAGTTTTACCGGCTGATCGCGAGCCATGACTATATGCCGAGCTCACCGACGCTGTTCAACTCGGGGACGAAGCATCCGCAGATGTCGAGCTGCTACCTGCACGATTCGCCGGGTGATTCGCTCGAGTCGATCTACGACGCGTACAAGAACGTGGCGCTGCTCTCGAAGTTTTCGGGCGGAATTGGGCTGGCGTTTCACCGGGTGCGAAGCGAGGGATCGCTGATCCGGGCGACGAACGGACTTTCAAACGGGATTGTGCCGTGGCTGCGGACGCTCGATAGCTCGGTAGCGGCGGTGAACCAGGGCGGCAAGCGCAAAGGCGCGTGCTGCGTGTATCTGGAGCCGTGGCATGCGGATGTGGAGTCGTTCCTGGAGCTGCGGGAGAACACGGGCGATGTGAGCCGGCGGACCTACAACCTGAACCTGGCGAACTGGATACCGGATCTGTTCATGAAGCGGGTGAGCGAGGACGGCACATGGTCGTTGTTTGATCCGAAGGCGGTGCCGCATCTGCCGGACCTGTATGGCGACGAGTTTGTGGCGGCGTACGAGAAGGCCGAGGAGGAGAAGCTCTACGAGCGGCAGGTGAAGGCGCGCGAGCTCTACTCGCGGATGATGCGGTCGCTGGCGGAGACGGGCAACGGATGGATGACGTTCAAAGATGCCTGCAACATCAAGAACAACCAGACGGGCAAGAACGGCAACGTGGTGCATCTCTCGAACCTGTGCACGGAGATCACCGAGGTGACGAGCAAGGATGAGACGGCGGTCTGCAACCTGGGCTCGATCAACCTGGGGCGGCACGTGGTCTATGACGAGGCGGGCAAGGCGGCCTTCGACTTTGCCAAGCTGGAGCAGACGGTGCGGACGGCGGTGCCGATGCTTGATCGCGTGATCGACATCAACTTCTACCCGATCCAGCAGGCGTCGAAGTCAAACTCGAAGTGGCGGCCGGTTGGTCTGGGCGTGATGGGGCTGCAGGATGTGTTCTTCCAGATGGGTCTGCCGTTTGACGCGCCGGAGGCACAGGCGCTCTCGACGAAGATCCAGGAGGAGATCTACTTCCATGCGATGACGGCGAGCTGCGAGCTGGCGGAGCGCGAGGGCGCGCACGAGACGTTCCCGGACACGCGGATGGCGGAGGGCAAGTTCCAGTTCGATCTTTGGAATGTAACTCCCAGCGATACAAATCGATGGGACGCGCTGCGGGAGCGAATTAAAAAGAGCGGCACGCGCAACTCGCTGCTGATTGCGATTGCGCCAACGGCGACGATTGCGTCGATTGTGGGCTGCTACGAGTGCATCGAGCCGCAGATTTCAAACCTGTTCAAGCGGGAGACGTTGTCGGGTGAGTTCCTGCAGGTGAACCGATACCTGATTGACGAGCTGAAGCGGCGCAATCTGTGGACGGAAGAGATGCGTATGAAGCTGAAGCTGTCTGAGGGGTCGGTGCAGGGCATCGATGAGTTGCCGGCGGATCTGAAGCTGGTGTACCGGACGGTGTGGGAGGTTCCGATGCGGGGGCTGATCGACATGGCGAAGGCGCGTAATGCGTATATCGATCAATCGCAGTCGCTGAATCTGTTCTCGGAGTCGCCGAACATTGGACGGCTGAGCTCAATGTACATGTATGCGTGGCAGAGCGGGTTGAAGACGACCTACTACCTGCGCTCACGGCCGGCGACGCGGATTGCGAAGACGACCGTGCAGTCCGCAAAGGCGGAGCATACGCTGGCGCGGCCCGTCCCGACGGTACCGTCAGTTGCGGCAAGTGTGGCGACGGCGGGACCGGTGAGCTCAGCGGATGCGGTGAGTTGCTCGCTTGAAAACCCGGAGAGCTGTGAGGCTTGCCAGTAGGTTGGAATGGCGGAGCGTCGATGAGTTCGGCGCTCCGAGCGAAATGCGGGGATTCTTCCGCTTCGCTCAGAATGACAACAAAAAGGAACAGCAACGGCGCTGAGGCAGCCAAAGGGCTTCGTAAAGTTTTGAGGAGTGTGAGAGATGGCAACAGCACCAGTAGTGGAGCAGCACACAGCGGCGACGGAGCATACACCGGCTTCGTCCGTAGCAGTACCCCAGCAGATCCTGGATCCGGGTCTTTGCCTGACGCTAAGGCCGATGGCTTACCCGGTGTTCTATGACATGTTCCGGGATGGAATCAAGAACACGTGGACGGTGGAGGAGGTTGATTTCTCGACTGATCTCGTCGACCTGAAGCAGCGGCTGACGCCAGCGGAGGTTCACCTCATTCAGCGGCTGGTGGCGTTCTTTGCGACTGGCGACTCGATCGTGTCGAACAATCTGGTGCTGAACCTGTACAAGCACATCAACTCGCCCGAGGCGCGGCTGTATCTGTCGCGGCAGCTGTATGAGGAGGCCGTGCATGTGCAGTTTTACCTGACGCTGCTGGACAACTATGTGCCGGATCCGGATGAGCGGGCGGCGGCGTTTGCGGCGGTCGAGAACATTCCATCGATCTCGAAGAAGGCCGACTTCTGCATGAAGTACATGGATTCGATCCAGGAGCTGGACACGCTCGAGACGAAGGAGCACCGCAAGCAGTTCCTGTTGAACCTGATCTGCTTTGCGGCGTCGATCGAGGGCATGTTCTTCTTTGCGGCGTTTGCGTATGTGTACTTCCTGCGGTCGAAAGGCCTGCTGCATGGGCTGGCGAGCGGGACGAACTGGGTGTTCCGCGACGAGAGCTGCCATCTGGAGTTTGCGTTCGAGGTGGTGAATGTGGTGCGGCGGCAGGAGCCGGATCTGTGGGATGCGGGGCTTGAGAAGCAGATCGTCGAGATGCTCGAAGAGGCGATCGATGCCGAGGCGCAGTTTGCCGAGGATCTGCTGAGCGGCGGCGTGGCCGGGCTGAGCGTGCGCGATATGCGGGCGTACCTGGGCTATGTGGCGGACTCGCGGCTGGCGCGACTGGGTATGGAGCCGCATTTCAAAACAAAGAATCCTTTCAGTTTTATGGAGCTGCAGGATGTGCAGGAGCTGACGAACTTCTTTGAACGGCGCGTATCCGCGTACCAGACGGCGGTGGCGGGCGAGGTTGGGTTCGGAGAGGACTTCTAAGGGCGGGAGCAGGCTCGGGACGTGGAAGGGTGGGGACTTCGGTCTCTGCCCTTTTGTTTTGTTCGTGCCATGCATAGACCGTTGCCTGACGGAGGAGGAGAGAGAGGGCTACGGCATCGTACAGAGGGCGAGGCGGAGATGAAGCAGCCCGCCGCGAAGGGGTTTACGCATGAAACGTTCTCAGGTTTGGTTTGCACAAAAGAGTGTCTCCGCCATCGCATTTGGCGCCGCGTTGCTGGTTGCCTCACCAGCGCTGGCGCAGAAGATCGCGACGGACTACGACCATACTGCGGACTTCACGCGGTTCCACAGCTATTCATTTGACAAGATACAGACCGTCAATCCGTTAAATGTGCAACGGGTAAAGGATGCCGTCCGAAAGGACCTGGGCGCGCGGGGTATGCGGGAGTTGCCGACGGGGGGTGACGTCATGATTACCGCGATTGGTGAAGCAAAGACGGAGCAGGAGTACAACACGTTCTATGACGGACTTGGTGGCCGGGGTTTCGGATGGGGTGGCGGATGGCGCTCCGGCTTCGGTGGTGGTGGTGGTATCGGCGGAGGTGATGCAACGACAACCGTACAGCAGATCCCGGTAGGAACCTTGCTGTTGGATATTTATGACGGAACGTCGCACCAGCTGGTGTGGCGCGGTTCGGCCAGTGGTGATCTTTCGGACAAGGCCGACAAGAACGTGAAGCAGTTGGACAAAGCCGTTGACAAGATGTTGGAGAAGTTTCCTCCTAAAGCCGCACGCTAAGCCTGTATGTGTTCACGAAGAAGGGCAGAGGTTCGTCTCTGCCCTTCTGCTTTAAGGTGAAGTCGTTCGCCAGCTGGAGACGGCGAGCTAAGCCTTGGTCTGCTTCAGGGTGGCGTAGTTGGCCGAGATGTGATCCCAGTTGAGGACCTTCATGAAGGCGGCGATGTATTCGGGGCGGCGGTTCTGGTATTTGAGGTAATAGGCGTGCTCCCAGACGTCGATGCCGAGGACGGGGGTGTGGCCAAGGGTGAGGGGACTGTCCTGGTTAGGGGTGGTCTCGATGGCAAGGGTGCCGGAGGCATCGCGGGTCAGCCAGGCCCAGCCACTGCCAAAGATGCCGGCTCCGGCCTTCGCGAATTGCGTTTGAAAGGCGGAGAGTGAGCCGAATTTCGCGTCGATGTCTTTGGCGAGCTCGGCCTTGGGGGCGGTGCCGCCGGACTTCGAAAGGGTGGGCCACCAGAAGGAGTGATTGCTGTCACCGCCACCCTGGTTGCGGATCGCGGTGCGAATGGCGTCCGGGGCGGTGTTGAGGCTAGCGACGAGCTGGTCGGGGGTTTTCGCGGCGAGCTCGGGGTGGCCGGCTACGGCGGTGTTGAGGTTATTCACGTAGGCGGCGTGATGCTTGTCGTGATGGAGGTGCATGGTTTCAGCGTCGATATAGGGCTCGAGGGCGTCGTAGGCGTAGGGAAGTGGTGGAAGGGTGAAGGGGCCGGTGGGGGCGGGCGGGGTGGCTGCGGGAGTTTGGGCGGAGAGGTCAGCGAGGCTGGAGGAGGCGAGAACGCAGCCGAGAGCACCGGCGGACTTGAGCAGGGAACGACGATTCATAGGAAATGGGCTCCTGAAAAGAGGGTCTGCGGGGATGGTACGCCAGCGAAGGTGACGGCGCGTCGCTGCGGAGGCGCGTGGGCGGCGGGCACCGGAGTGTGCGGATGCGTGCTGCGGCTCAAGGTAGGGCGAAGCAGAGGCATGAGGGATGCGCCTCGATCAGCGAACATCCCATGACTCTTCCGCGAAACGACTTGCCTGGTTAGCTCTTCAGGGCGCGCTGGGGACTGGGGTCGTCGAGCTTGTCGGCATCTTTGCGGTCGATGGTGGCGAGGGACTCGGCGGCGTGGGCGAGCTCGAGGGCTTGACGGAAGCTGCCCTTATCGAAGGCGGCGCGGGCGTCGTCGAGGGTCTGGCGAAGAAGGACGCCGAGGGTGGAGCCGCGGGCGAGCTCGTGATCTTCGGCATGCTCCAGAAGTTTGCGGAACTCGCGCCGGATGGCTTCTTCAAGGTCGCGCGAGACGGCTGGCGCGGCTTTTGCGCCCGCAGCCGCGGCAGCAAAGCTGAGGTGTTCGGCAGCGCGGAGAAGATCAGCGGCAGGGCGCGCGGCGCTGCGGTCCATGCTGAGCTGCGCGAGGTGGACGAGCGCGGCGACGGCAGGCTCTTCAGTGAGAGATCGGATGGCCTCTACGCGGCCGAGGTGCTCATACGCGCGGCGGAGATGTTTGCCGGCTGGCTTGCCGTCGTGTTTCTTGGCTTCCTTCTTGGCGGGCTTGTGCGGCTTCTCGTGCGGCTCGCCGTGATGAGGGGGCGGCGGCGCGTGCTTTTTGGATTTCGGTGAGATGGCAGTGGAGGAACTGACCGCAGGGGTTTTCTTGGTGGGCATTACAAGGCTTCCTTAGGTTCGGTGGGGCGTGAGTGAGATGTCCGCAAAGCAGACGGAGCGGGCGGTGTGCCTGCCAGTTGCCTGTTGGATGCACGTGAGGTGTGCGGTTCCGGCACGACGGCTGGCGCCAGACCAGAGTACCCGGTGAGAGAGGAGGAGCTCATGGGGTGGGTGCGGCGGCAGCGAGAAGGTGGGCGGTGTCGAGGACGGTGAGAAGGATGCGGCGGAGAGCGGTTTCGCGGCCGGTGGGGTCGTACCACTCGCCGAGGGTGTGGAAGCCGCCGCCAGTGCCGCCGGTGCCGACGGCAACGGCGGGGATGCCGAGCGAGAGCGGAAGATTGGCGTCGGTCGAGCCGATGCGGATCTCGGAACGGAGGCCGAGATGGCGATCGACGGCGTGCAAGGTATGGAGAAGGGGGGAGTCTGACGGGAGGGCGGCGGCGGGACGGTTGCCGATGAGCTCAATCTCGAGGACTGCAGGCGAGTGCGCGGCGTTCGCTTGATTGCTGATGGTAAGGATGTGGGCGGCAGTGTGCTGGAGGAGCGTGGCGGTCTCATGGAGGGTGACGGGATCAGTGGAGCGGAGATCGAGCTGGGCGGTGGCGGAAGACGGGATGGAGTTGATGGAGGTGCCGCCGGTGACCGTGCCGGCGTTGAGGGTGGTGCGGGGGCTGGACGGAAGCGGAAGATCCGCGAGGGCGGTGAGGATGCGAGCGAGGAGGAGGATGGGGTTCGGAGCGCCGGAGTCAGTCCAGGAGTGGCCGCCCGGGCCGGAGACGGTGAGGCGGAAGCGCTGGCTGCCGAGAGCGCGGGTGACGATGGCGGAGTCTCCGGCACCATCGAGCACGATGGCGGAGGCGATGCGGCGGGCGAAGAGGCCGCGGGTGAAGAGATGACGCATGCCACGGAGGTTGCCCTCGCCTTCTTCGCCGGTGTTGGCGCAGAAGAGGATGGTGACGGGCGGTGCGATGGCGGCGAACTGAAGAGCGGCGGCGAGACCGAGCAGAGCGGTGAGGCCGGCGGCGTTGTCGCAGGCACCGGGGGCGAGAACGCGGGAGCCGTCCTCGATAGGGGTGCAGGGGGTGCCGGCGGGAAAGACGGTATCGAGGTGGGCGGAGAGAAGGAGGACGGGGGCGTCAGCGCTCGCGGAGGAGGAGGGGAGTTCGGCGAGGGCGTTGCCTTCGTCGTCGAGGTGTGGGTTGCTGAGATTGAGCGAGGCGAAGAGGGCGAGGACGGCGTGGGCGCGATTGTGTTCCGCAAAGGAGGGCGCGGGGATGCTGACGAGATGAAGGAGCCACTGGCGAAGTTGAGGCTGATGCAGGTGCAGCCAATGAAAGGCACGGTGGACGGGCGTGGCGGCGGCAAGCGTGCTGATGCGTCGCTGGGCGCTGGCGATGGCGTTGGTGGCGGTGGGGCTCACGGGTAGTGAACCTCAACCAGAAAGAGGCCGCGAGCGGGTGCAGTGGGGCCGGCGGCGGAGCGGGAACGCGCGGCGAGGATGGCGGGGATGCTTTCCGGTGGGAGCCGACCGGAGCCGGCGAGGACAAAGGTGCCGACGAGGTTGCGAACCATGTGATGGAGAAAGCCGCTGCCGGTCACGCGATAGACGAGCAGGCCCTCGGCGGTGTGGGTCCAGGTGGAGGCGTAGATGGTGCGGCAGGGGGTGGGCGGTGTGCTGGGGTAGTCGGGGAGGGGATCGCTGGGGAGGCGCGGAGGGAGGCCGGGCTCGAGAGCGGGGGAGCCGGTGGCGGCGAAGCTGGTGAAGTCATGCGTGCCGAGGATGTGGGTTGCGGCCTGCTGCAGGGACGGGAGATGGAGGGAGAAGGGGCAATCCCAGACGAAGGGGGCGAGCATGGGGGAGCAGATGCGTTCGGTGAGACCTGGTTGTTCGCGAGTGGCCAGGAAGGCTTGCTGCGCGAGAGTGCGGCGGGGAAAGATGCGGTACTCGTAGGTTTTGGCGACGGCGCTGTGACGCGCGTGGAAGGGCGCGGTGGCGGGTTGGACGGAGAGGACGCGGATGGAAGGGGGAAGGATGCGGTTGAGAGCGCGGTGAAGATTGCTGGCGGGAATAGGCGCGGCGAGGGAGAAGCTGGCGACCTGTGCGAGGGCGTGGACGCCGGCATCGGTGCGGCCGGAGCCCTGCGGAAGAGTGCGCTCGCCGGTGATGTGTGCGAGGGCATCGGCGAGGTGACCCTGCACGGTGGGGAGGGTGGGTTGGATCTGCCAGCCGTGGAGGGACGTGCCGTCGTAGCTAAGGATGGACTTCCAAAGCGGCATTGGCTCGACGGTACCACGGCGGGTGCAGGGGTGTGATGCGGGTATACTTTTCCGGACAGCGGAGACTCTTTTGCGGATGTCTGGAACCAAGTGGGCGATGGCCACGTATGTGACCGCAGTCGAGTGAAGGCGTGACTACCCGGCCAGAAAGAAACGAGTCCTTGCCGGAGCATAGCGCGTCTAGTGCTGTATTCAGAGATGTAGACGATGGTGGGCGTGGTTGGCCCATGATGTACGAGACAGGGAATGGTCTGTGTCGCGCACGAAGGTGTGTGGCAGGGCAGGAGTTGGAGAACGTATCGTGACGATTCGAGAGTTGCAGGCGGCGGCGAGCAGCGCCCTTCTGGTGATGAGTCTGACGACGCAGCCGATGCTGGCACAGGCGACGGGGCAGGCGGGGACGGTGCCACAGCAGCCGGGGACGACCCCGCAGACCGGAGCGGGGCCACAGCAGGTGAGCCCGACCCAGGCGCCGACGCAGCCAAGTCCGGCACCGGGAACGACGGCTCCGGTGGAGAACGCCGAGACCGGGCGAGTGGGGCTGCCGCAGACGCCGGAGCCGAAGGCGACGGAGCCATTTGGGCTGCGGGACACGGCAGTGGACTATACGCAGCCGAAGTCGCACTTTCGCAACCCGATCGCACCGTATACGGCGATTGGGTATCCGCTGCCGAAGCTGACGAACTCGCAACGCCTGGGGACGCTGCTGCGGGACGGCAAGATCTATTTGAGTCTGGCGGACGCGGTGACGCTGGCGGTCGAGAATAATTTTGATATTGAGATTGCACGAATCAATCTGGATATTGCGGACACGGATATTTTGCGGACGAAAGCGGGCGCCACGCTGCGCGGTGTGTCAACCGGGCTGGTGACGGGGACGTTAGGCGGTACGGCTACGGCAGTGACGGGCGGCGGCGGGCCGGGTGGAACGACGACGGCCACCGGCGGCGGCGGTACGGGTGCGTCGGGATTGGTACTGAGTACGAATGGTGGTGGACCGCTGCCGTATAGCTTTGATCCGGCACTGACAGGGACGATTCAATACGAGAATGCAACGTCGCCGCAGTCAACAACGTTTCTGACTGGGAGCAACTCACTGTCACAGGCGACGGAAAGCTACAACTTTGGGTACCAGCAGGGATTCAAGACAGGAACGCTGCTGAATGTGACCTTCGACAACTCGCGGCAGACGACAAACAGCCAGGCCTCGAACTTCAGCCCGGTACTTCAATCGACTATCCGGGTTCAAGGGACGCAGCACCTGTTGCAAGGGTTCGGCGTGGGACTAAATACGCGGTTCATTCTGCAGGCGAAAAATGACCGGCGGATCACGGATTCCGCTTTTCGTCAGCAGGTGATCTACACGATTTCACAGGTGGAGAACATCTACTGGACGCTGGTGAGTGCGTATGAGAATGAGCAATCGAAAGAGCGGGCACTGCAGCAGAGCACGCAACTCTCGGCTGACAACCGCAAGCAACTGGAGATTGGAACGCTGGCACCGCTCGATGTGGTGAACTCGGATGCGACAGTGGCGAGTGACAAGCAAGCCTTGATCCTGGCGCAGTCGAATCTGGAGTACCAGCAGTTGCTGATGAAGCAGGCAATTGCTCGAGACCTTGCAGACCCGCAACTGTCGAATGCGCCAGTGATTCCGACCGACCGGGTAGGGCTTGATCGACTGCCTGAAGAGGACACCGCGGTTGAGGATCTGGTGCAGCAGGCGTTCGTCAACAATCCGCAAATTGAGCAGTCTGTATTGAGCTTAAAAAACAATGAGATCACGATCAAGGCATTCCGCAATGGCTTGTTGCCGGTCGTGGATGCCTACGGGTTTTATGGCGGATCAGGTGTGGGTGGTGCTCTTAACCCAGGCTACGGAACGCAGTTCAGTCAAACGGGGACAAACACATCTGTTCCGGCCGGATACGGGACGGTGCTGCAGAATAGCTTCAACAACAACTTTCCGGATTATGGCGTCGGGGTGAATATCAACATTCCGCTGCGGAACCGGCCGGCGCAGGCGGATCAGGCTCGGGCGCAGATGGAGTTGCGGCAGACGCAGCTGCGGTTGCAGCAGCTATATATCCAAACGCGGATCAATGTCGTGAATGGGCAGTATGCGTTGACGAATGACCGGGCGAGCGTGCAGTCGGCGCAGGCGGCGCGGGACTTTGCGGCGCAGAGTCTGGATGCGGAGCAGAAGAAGTACAAGCTGGGGGCGTCGACGACGGCGAATGTGCTGTCGCAGGAGCGGAATCTAGCGACGGCGGAGAACAACCTGATCACGGCGACAGGCACGTATGCGACGGATCGTGTGGCGTTGCAGCAGCTCTTGGCGAATACGCTCGATCGGTATGGGATCAGCCTGGTGGATGCGGCAAGCGGCGTAGTCAGCCAGCAGCCGACGATTCCTGGGCTGACGGCACCGAAGCCTCCGGCGCCGCCGAAGCCGATCTCGGCGACGCCGCCGCCGGCGTAGACGCGGATTTGGAGGGTGAGGCTCGCTGTTGCTCCAGATATGGAGTGCGGCGAGCCTTTCTTCTTTGGGAGTTGGTGTGTGTCGGGGCGAGCTGGTGAGATGGAAGAACGCGTAAACTTGGAGGTCTATGGGCCAGACCTTTTCGTTTCCTGAACGCAAGTTGAACGGGCTTGCGACGGCGTCTTCTGCGTATCTTCGATCGGCGATGCACCAGCCTGTGCAGTGGGAGGAGTGGGGCGAGGCGGCATTTGCGCGGGCGAAGGCGGAGGACAAGCCGGTGCTGCTGGATATTGGGGCGGTGTGGTGTCACTGGTGCCATGTGATGGATCGGGAGTCGTACGAGAACGAGCGGACGGCGGAGCTCATCAACGAGCATTTTGTCGCGGTGAAGGTGGACCGGGATGAGCGGCCGGATGTGGATACGCGGTACCAGGCGGCGGTGGCGGCGATCAGCGGGCAGGGGGGATGGCCGTTGACGGCGTTTCTGACGCCGGAGGGAAAGCCGTATTTTGGGGGCACGTATTTTCCGCCGGATGACCGGCACGGACGGCCGAGTCTTGCGCGGGTGCTGCTGACGATGGCGGAGGCGTTTCAGAACCGGCGAGACGAGGTGAACGAGACGGCGGGTAGCGTGATGCAGGCGATCGAGCATAACGAGACATTTTCCGGGCGGAGCGGCAATTTGGGGCCGGAGCTAGTGTCGAAGATGGTGGCCTCGGCGCTGAAGCAGTTTGATACGCGGTCGGGTGGATTTGGATCGCAGCCGAAATTTCCGCACTCGTCGGCGCTTGATCTGCTGATCGATGCGGCGTCGCGAGAGAGCGTGGGGGCGAAGGCGGAGCTGGCGGAAGGCGCGCGGCAGGCGGCACGGTTCACGCTTGAGAAGATGGCGAAGGGTGGGATCTACGATCACCTGGCGGGAGGATTCCATCGTTATTCGGTGGACGACCAATGGGTGGTGCCGCACTTCGAAAAGATGGCGTATGACAACAGCGAGCTGCTGAAGAACTATGTGCACGGATTCCAGACGTTTGTGGCGCCAGAGTTTGCGACGACGGCGAAGGAGATCATCGGGTGGATGGATGCGTGGCTGAGCGACCAGGAGCAGGGTGGGTTCTATGCGTCGCAGGATGCGGATTTCTCGCTCGATGACGATGGCGATTACTTTACGTGGACGAGGGATGAGGCGGCGGCAGTTCTGACACGGGAGGAGCTGCAGTTTGCCGCGGCGTACTTCGATATCGGCGAGGTGGGGGACATGCACCACAATCCGGCGAAGAATGTGCTGCACCTTACCGGGACGATGGAGGTTGCGGCGCGGGCGGCGCGGATCGAACCCGCGGATGCGCCGAAGATGCTGGAACGGGTGAAGAACCGAATGTATGCGGCGCGGCTGGAGCGGCGGACTCCGTACATCGACCAGACGATGTATACGGCGTGGAATGCGATGTGCATCTCGGCGTACCTGGAGGCTGGACGAGCTCTGGAGATGCCGGCAGTGGTGCAGTTTGGATTGAAGTCGCTGGGCCGGGTGCTGGAGGCTGCGTGGGACGGTGACGGCCGGGTGAATCACGTGGTGGCCTATGGAGAACGGGGCGGCACGGACGTGAAGGTAGCGGGGGTGCTGGACGATTATGCGTTTCTGGCGCATGCGGCGCTCGATGCCTGGGAGACGACGGGGGCTGGACAGTACTGCCGGATCGCTGAGGGGATCGCGACGCAGATTCTGGCGCGATTCCATGACAAGGCCGGCGGCGGCTTCTTTGACACGGAGATGATGGCGGAGGGGGAGCGGCGGCTGGGGGCCCTGACGGCGCGTCGGAAGCCGCTGCAGGACTCGCCTACGCCGGCGGGGAACCCGGTGGCGGCCTCGCTGCTGCTGCGGCTTGAGACGCTGAACGGTCGTCCGGAGTACCTGGTTGCGGCGCAGGAGACGCTTGAGGCGTTCGCGGGCGTGGTGGAGCACTTCGGGCTGTACGCGGCGACCTATGGGCTGGCGCTGCAGCGGATTGCGCAGCGGCCAATCCAGGTGTGCATCCTGGGCGACGATGCGGAGGCGCGGCGGATGGAGGCGGTCTCGCTGGCGCGCTTTGCGGTGAACAAGTGTGTGGTTCGTCTCCGAGTGGATCAGCTGGCTGATCTGCCGCCCTCGCTGGCACAGACGCTGCCGCATCTGCCGGGGATCGGTACTGGCCAGACGATGGCGATTGTGTGCAGCGGCAACACATGCCAGCCGCCGGTGAGCACGGTTGAGGAGTTACTGGAGATTCTGAATGGGGCTCTGTAGCGGCTAGCCGAGCGGATGGCCGGGTGGAGGTGAGGCGGTGGCATCGGGCCGGGAGTTCGGTTTGAGCAGAACGAGCAGATTCGCGGCGTCGCTACCGAGGGGAATACCTTCCTCTTCAAAGGCCTTGAGGATGCGAAAGCGAAGTTCGCGGAGGACGCCGTCTTTTTGATTGGGGCGGACGCGGATGTTGATGGGGTAGACGATCTCGCGGCCGTTGATCTTGTCGATGCCGGGGACGTCGGGGTCTGCAACGATGACGTCGTTGAAGGCAAGGTCAGCCCGGATGCCGCCGGCGAGAGAACGCAGGAGGGTGAGGACGCGATCAGGGCTGGCGCTGGCGTCGACGGAGATGGCGAGCGAGGCGATGGCGAAGTCGCGAGACAGATTGGAGACGATCGCGATCTGATTGTTGGGAATGATGTGCACCGTTCCATCGCCGTCGCGCAGCGTGGTGGTGCGAAGGGTGAGGCGATCGACGGTGCCCGTGAGGCTAGCGACGCGGACAACGTCGCCGACGTTGAACTGATCTTCGACGAGGATGAAAATGCCGTTGAGGACGTCCTTGAAGATGGATTGCGCGCCGAGACCGATGCCGACACCGACGACGCCGGCTGAGGCAAGGAGAGGTTCGATGTGAACGCCGAAGAGTTGCAGGACCTGAAGCAGCAGAATGAAGCCGATGACGCCGTACGCGGTGGCACTGAGAATGCTGGCCATGGTGCGGAGTTGGGCGGCACGCTGCGAGTTGCCGACCTGGCGCTCTGCGAGGCGGCGCATGCGATTGGTGAAGAAGACGACGAGACGCCAGAGCAGGAAGGCGACGAGGATGAGGACAAGAAGACGGGGAACATCCCCACGCACGAAGTTGACGAGATCGTTGCGCCAATCCCGCTGAAGGGAGCGGGTAACGGGGTCTGCGGCTTGCACGGAGGTCGCTAGAAGCAGGATGATACCTTCTCTTGCACTCGAGAGTGAATCGCCAGGCGAGCAGTGTCAGGCGAGATGAGTTTGAGTTTAGACGCGAGTGAACCGGCAGAGGTTCCGAGGAGGGGCGCATGAGGTGGAGACGGGGTTTGCTGGGGACGGTGGTGATGAGTGCGCTGGGAAGTGTGTCGCTCCACGCGGGCCAGAGTGGGGCGTGGGCGGTGCCCAACGCATCGCAGGACCGGCCGTTTGATCCGAACCACAAGAATGAGCCGCCCGACCCGTTGCGGGTTCGTTTGCAGGAGGACCAGGCGAAGAAGGTGAATGAGGAGCGGCAGAAGAAGCTGGTGACCGACACGGCGAAGCTCTACGAACTGGCGGCGGAGCTGAAAGAGCAGGTCGGGAAGTCGGACAAGAACACGCTGTCAGTCGATGTGGTCAAGAAGGCGGAGGAGATTGAGCGGCTGGCACGAAGTGTAAAGGACAAGATGCGCGGGTAGAGCCGAAGCTCTACCCGCGAGAGATGGACACCAAGGCGTCTAGCTATGGTGATGATGATGGTGATGACGACGATGATGGTGGCTCTGGGCATCGGCGGGCGTGACTGCACCGACGAACACGAGGAGGGCTACGGCAGACAGAATGAGACGGTTTAGTTTCATGACGATTCAGTGACCCCTATCAGCCGGCGGAGCTTGAAGAAGCTGGGCGATCCGCGTCGGCGTTGGTTGCAGCTTACGTGGAAGATGGGCGAATGCTCGAATTATTTTTCATCCGCCACGGGATGGAACCTCTGTCGATTCCTGAAGGCTTGTTAGGCGATCTCGATCAGAACATCTTCTCCTTCGATGCGAACGGGAAAGACATCGACTTTGGCGTGTTCAGGCGGGTCGACGATGCCAGTCTGGAGATTGAAGGCCCAGGCATGCCATGGACAGAGAACGGCGTCGCCTTCGATCCATCCCTGACCGAGCGGACCGCGCCGGTGGGGACACCAGTTATCGAGCGCTGAGAGCTCGCCGTTGTGACGAGCGAGGCAGATGCTGATGCCTTCGGCCTCGACTTCGAGGACCTGACCCTCGGCGGGTGCGTCGCTGTGAGGGCAAAGCTGGACCCAGTGCGGCATGAACACGTCTCCTTCGCTGCAAACGACCGGGCAGCAGGTGAGCCCAGTGCGGGGGCCGGGTCGCTTACTCTAATGATGATAGCGAGAGACGGGCTGAACGTCTGGTCAGAGGGCCTCGCAGGGGGATGGAGCGATGGCGACGCCGGTACCGCAACGGGGACGAGCCGAACGGGATGAAGCACCGATCGTGGTGGACCCGAGATGGTTGCTGAAGGCGGCGCTGGTCGTGCTCGTAGTGGCGCTGGTGTGCGGGTATGTGACGCTGTGCGGGTTGTTTTACCAAGGGCAGTGGCAGCTGGTGCTCCGTCCGGTACGGACTGCGACACGACCGGCGCTGCTTGGCGGATCGACGTACGAGGTGGTGCGATTCGGGCCGGACAGCTCGGGGATTCCGCAAAGGACGGCATGGTGGATGCCGCCGGGCGAGGCCGATCGCTACCGGCATCTGGTGGTGCTGTATCTGCCATCGGGTGACGGATCGTTGGCAGACGCAGTGCCGGTGCTCGATGGTCTGCGGCGGCTGGGCGTGGCGGTGTTCGCCGTGAACTACCGCGGCTACGGGGAGAGCGCGGAGGTGCATCCGAGTGAACTGGCCATGCGGGACGATGCGGAGGCGGCGTGGAGCTACCTAGTTGAGCAGCGGAAGGTGAGTACACAGGATGTGCTTCCGTACGGCGCGGGGGTGGGAGCTGCGCTTGCCATGGATTTGGTGCAGCGTCACACGGAGATCGCGGCGGTGATGCTGGACGCGCCGCGCTATGACGTCGTGGCGCGGGTGAAGGCGGATCCACGGGTGCGGTTTCTGCCAGTGGAGTGGCTACTCCATGATCGCTTCGCGATGGAGCCGGCGCTGGCGGAGAGCAAGGTGCCGAAGCTGATCTTCTCGACTGCAGCGGGCGGAGTGGGGGAGAGCGCGCGGGCGGGGGAGCCGAAGATGACAGTCGAGATGGGCCGGTTTGATGAGGGATTGTTTGATCAGGCGCTGCGTCGCTTTCTGGATGCGTACGCGCCGCCGACGCCGCCAGAGCCCTTGATGCTTGACGGGACACCTCAGACGGCGAAGTAGGTATAAGCGGCGAGAGCGGGCAGTAGGCTGAGGATAGAGGGAAGAACGATGTCTGGGTGGTTGAGCAGTCTTGAGCCGTGGGGAGCGACCCTGCTGCGAGTAGTGCTGGGTGTGGCCATGGTGTATCACGGGCACGCGAAGGTGATTCCGGCGCACGGTTTCGTGGGAAGCCCGTTTGGTGCGATGGCGCATTACAGCCACTACGTGGCGAGTCTGGGGATTCCGGCGTGGCTAGGGTATGTGTCCGCGCTGGTGGAGTTTGTGGGTGGCATTCTGCTCGTGCTTGGCTTGCTGACGCGGCTCGCGGCGTTTTTGGTTGCGGGCAACATGCTTGTGGCGCTGTGTGGCGTGACGCTGCACCGCGGCTATGACGCTTCGGAGTACGGCGTGGCGCTTGCGGCGATTGCGGTGATGCTGGTATTCACCGGCGGCGGGGCGGCGGCGGTCGATCGTCGCTTTGGCTGGCGATAGAGAGTGGTTAAGGAGTGAAGGCTCCCGGTGTTCTGGGAGCCTTACGGTCTTTAGGTGGGGAGGGTCTTGCAGATAGGGGAAACCAGACGGAAGGAGTTTGTGTCTGGCGTTGTGAACTACAGAGAGTATGACGCAGGTGCAGATGAAAAGTTGTCCTTTGTTCTGCCACCTTAGTGTTAGCTCATGCGGGTTTTTGGCATCAAGTTGAACACGTTACTAAAGGGTTGAACGTAACGTGAAACCCTGATGAACACAGGGCTAGAGCAGATTGAGGAAGGCCGATGGCGTGAGGTCGGCGTTGGGGAAGGCGAGTGAGAGATCGCGGGCTCCCAAGGTTTTATAGGAGGCCTCTGCGAGTACGCGACGGAAGTCCGTGGTGACGGCGAGATCACGGCCTTCGTTGAGTTGCTCGGGAGTGAGACCGGGCCATTTGCCATAGACCTTTCCGCCCTTGACGTGGCCGCCGAGGACAAACATGACGTTTGCGTGACCGTGATCAGTGCCGCCGGTGCCGTTCTGATGTGCGGTGCGGCCGAACTCACTCATGGTGACGACCGTGATGTGTTCGGCGTCGTCGCCCATGTCCTGCCAGAAGGCGGCGATGGAGTCGGAGAACTCTTTGAGACGATTCGCGAGCTGGCCGGTGCTGGCGCCCTGGTTGACGTGGGTATCCCAGCCGCCGATGTCAGCGAAGGCGGCTTCAACGCCGAGGTTGGCTTTTAAGAGCTGGGCGATCTGCTTGAGTGAGTTGCCGAAGGGAGCGGTGGGGTAGGAGACGCCGGGGGCTGGCTTGTACTGTGCGGGATCGGCGGACTTGAGCATGCGGACGGCCTCGAAAGTTTCCTGTCCGGTGCCATGGAGGACGGCGTCGGTGCTCGTGTCGTAGAGGGCCTGGAAGGCCTGGGCGACGGGAGCGGCACTGACGGATCTGCCGCCTACGGAGAAGTCGTTGAGGTTATTCAGCGCGATGGCGGGGAGCTTGCCTTGGAGGGTTCGCGGGACTTGCGGACCGAGGGCGACGGCGCGGAAGGCTGAGGGCCTGCCGGCGAGATGCTCACAGAGAAGAGCGCGATTGAGCCAGCCGTCGGACGTGCTCTTGACGCCGGGGGTGCCGGACTCCATGTAGTCCTGGGCGTCGAAGTGGGAGCGTGTGGTGTCGGGCGAGCCGGCGGCGTGGATGACGGCGAGGTGGCCCCCATCGTAGAGCGGTTTAAAGCTCGCGAGGGCGGGATGGAGGCCGAAGGTGCCGTCGAGGTCGAGGACCTCCGTGGCCTTGATGGCGATCGACGGACGCATGGCGACGTAGTTGGGATCGCGATACGGAACGACGATGTTGAGGCCATCGGCGGCACCGCGCTGAAAGAGGACGACGAGCTTCTTGCGCGAGGCGGCGGCGGTGGTGGCTTCAGCAAGCACGGAGCGCGTTAGAAAAGCCGGGATGGTCGAGGTGCCGACCAGTGCGAGGGCGCCACCTTTCATGAAGCCGCGGCGAGTGATGCGGCGGGGAGCGAGATCGCGGCCGTGGAGATCGCAGCCCCAGTCTGTGGTGTCGTGGATGGCGGTGCGGATGGCGTTCATGGGGTTGACCTCGAAGACGGCGAGCGGTTTTGTAAACGCATGCCGGGGGATGAAGTTGCTGAAGGGCTAGCGACGCTGGAACTCCGGTGAGCCGAGAAGGAGGCCGGCCATGGTTTGAGCCTGATGATCGCTCGTCTGGATCGGAGAAGCAGAGGGCGTCTTCAAGGGGGACGTCACGGGCAGGAAGTGCTGGGCTGCCTGTGTCGGGAGGGAGGCGTCGGGCGACTGCTGGAGGAGGATGGCGCGAGTGCGATCACCGACGGGCTCGCCGAGGAAGCTCTGTTCGAGGAGACGCTCCTGATCAGTGGGAGTGGGCGGATATTCACGGGTGCCGGGAAGATTGAGTTTGACCCCAGGAAGATAATCACCGGTGAGCGTGAGCGCGAAGTTCATGCGGGTGACGAGCGCGGAGGTGGAGACCCAGGGCTCGGAGAGCCAGGAATAGCCGTTTGGTGTTTGCATGCCGTAGAGAGGCATGCCGAGGCGGTCGAGGGAGGAGACGAGAGCGGTGGGATTCGAGACGTCAGCGTTTGAGGCGCGGAGGGCGGAGACGACGAACTCCAGCGGAGTTTTGACCTTCTCCCGATAAGCGGAGGCTGCCCAGAAGTCAGACGAGTGGAAGAGGGTGCGGAGAACGACGCGGAGATCGCCGTTGCTCTTGAGCCAGGCTGCCGTCATGCGATTGATGAGTGCGGGTGGTGGGTCGTCCGAGACGAAGCGGACGGCGAGCTTGGTGGAGACGAAGCGAGCGGTGGCGGGGCTGGTGGCGAGGAGATGCAGGAGTTGGAGGCCCTCGCGCTCGCCGCTCGACGGAATGGTAGTGCCCAGGACGTGCTTGTCGCCGGGCTGGTGACGGCGATCGTCGTAGGAGGCCATGCTGCCGAGGGCGGGACGATCGACGGTCCAGCCGGAGAGAACTTTGGCGACCTCGGTGACGTCGGCCTGGGCGTAGCCGGTGCCGCAGGATCCGTCGGTGGGCGTGTGATCCTTGCTCACCTCGCAGCGGACGCCGAGGGTGTGGAGCTCGAGGAGCTCCCGGGCGTAGTTCTCGTTGAGGCCGCGCTCGGGGGCGGGTGGTCTGGGCTTGCCGTTGGGGAAGGTGGTGGGGCTGCGTTTCGGGCGACCGGCGGCCTGGGAGTCCGGGCCGATGCTCTGGGCGTTGTCGAGATAGACGAGCATGGCGGGGCTGGAGGCAACGGCGGTCAGGAGGGTTTCGAAGTGGCCGAGGGCGTTGTGGCGGATGGTGTCGCGCTCGAAGGCCGGAAGGAGGTAGGGTTCCTGCTCGTCTTTGTGGAGGAAGACGTTGAAGTGGTTGAGCCAGAAGTCGGTCATGACGGCTTCAAGCTGGCGGTCGGAGTAGAGGTCTCGCTCGAGACGGCTGTCGAGGACCTCAGCGGTGACGACGCGCTGCGGGCTCTGGAGGGCGGCGAGGGTCTCTTCCTGCTCCGGCGAGAGACCGTCAGAGAGCCTGCGGAGCTCATCGGCGGAGAGGGAGCGGCGAAAGGCGACGAGGTCAGAGGGAGAGAGCTCGAGGATGCGGGCGACGCGGGGTGTTGGGGGCAACGCGAGCAGGGCGGTGGTGGCTGTCTGGGGGTAGAAGTTATCTTTGTGCTGATTCCCAGGGGCCTGACGGGCAGGAGGCTGGAGGTCCATAGTATTCGCGAGATCGGATAATGCAGCGGCGGATGGCTTCCTGGGGCCGTAGGCGATGGTGTAGAGGGAGTTTGGGCCGAGGAGGTCTGGGCGTGGGCCGCGTTTGGGCTGAGGCTTGGCCGTGTTGGCGATCGTTGTCGCTGCTTGTGGGGTGGGTTGGACTTCGGAGGACGAGGCGGCTTTGCGGGCTTGGTCTTCGTTGTAGAAGGCGATGCTGTCGGTGTAGATGGCGTGGGTGGTGGGGTTGGATGGAAGAGCGAGATCTCCGCGGGCGGCAATGCGGATGAGCTGGTTTGACGGAAAGCGGGAGACGAGCTGGGGCTGCGAAAGACGCATGGCGGGGAAGGCAGCCAGGCGCGTCTCGAGGGAGGAGTCGTCGATCGAGGATGGGTTGAGCTGTTGTTCGAACCAGCGATCGAGGCCGATGCGAGAGACGGCGGCAACGTCGCCGGGACGCGGGCCGAAGGTGAAGCGGTTGAGAGCGTGAAGGATGCGTTCCTGCTGCGTGAGCGGAGCCGTGCGGTCGCGATGTGGTGCCGGAAGGACGTTTCGGGCGGCGGCGGGCTGTGCAGGGAGGGAGGTGTCGAGCAGGGTCGCGCAGAGAATGAGCGCCAAGGCGGAGCGGGATGAGAGTGCGAGGGACGGCATGAAGTCTCTCCGGAGGGACGCAGCGCCCTGGATCCTGGCGAGTGGCGCTGTGGGAGTAGACCCGGGACGTGGAAGGGTGTTGCGGATAGGTGGGTTGTTTCCGGGTACGTCGCTTCGCTCCGACATTAAGAGCGAAATGCGGGGGTCCTCGGCTTCGCCTCGGAACGACAACCAAACAGAGAGGCAAGGAAGAAGAAGGTTGGAGCCAAGGTGGTTAGGGCTGGGGTGGGGTTAGCTCCCGGAAGCGGGCTAGAAGGCGGCTAGGTCAGCCATGGCGCGGTAGAGGTGGTCGGGCTGGGGGAGGATGGCGTCTTCGAGAAGAGGCTGGTAGGCGACGAAGGTGTCCATGGCGCCGACGCGGCGGACCGGGGCGTCGAGGTCGTGGAAGAGCTCGTCCGCGATGCGGGCGGCGATCTCCGCGCCGTAGCCCCAGCTGAGCATGTCTTCGTGGGCGATGAGGACTCGGCTGGTCTTACGGACGCTTTCGGCGATGGCCTCCCAATCGTAGGGGGAGAGGGAACGGAGATCGATGAGCTCGACGTCGGTTCCGGAGTCGCGGTGGAGCTTCGCAGCGGCCTGCAGAGCGCGGGGAACGACGGCGCCGTAGGTGAGGACGGTGAGGTCTTTGCCGGGGCGGACGATCTTCGCCTTGCCAAAGGGAATGGTGAAGTCGGGGCCGGGGTAGACGGCGCGGCCGAAGGTCTCGCGATAGAGGCGCTTGTGCTCGAGGAAGAGGACGGGGTCGTCGCAGCGGATGGCAGTGCGGAGAAGGCCGAGGGCGTCGAGGGCGTTTGACGGCATGACGACGCGGACGCCGGGAGTGTGGGTGAAGATGGATTCGCCGGACTGCGAGTGATAGATGGAGCCGCCGGTGAGATAGCCGCCGATGGGAACGCGCAGGACGAGCGGGCAGGTGAATTGGCCGTTTGAGCGCCAGCGCATGACAGAGAGCTCGTTGCGCATCTGGTGCATGGCAGGCCAGATGTAATCGAAGAACTGGATCTCGACAACGGGCTTGAGGCCGCGTACCGCCATGCCGATGGCGCGGCCGACGATGTTGGCTTCGGCGAGTGGCGAGTTCCAGACGCGATCTGAGCCGAACTCGGTCTGAAGGCCGGCGGTGAGCTTGAAGACGCCCCCTTTCCCTTTGAGCTTGCCGGCGCGGAGGGCGTCGTCGCGGGTGGCATCGGCGACGTCTTCGCCGAAGACGACGATGCGCTCGTCACGCCGCATCTCGTCCTTGAGGCACGTGTTAATGAGATCGGCCATGGTGCGTTCGAGGTCGTCGCCGGCGACGGAACGGGGCTCGCTGACACAGACCGGATTGGATGGGCTCAGATCCTCGGAGTAGACGTGGGTGAGGATGGAGGCGACCTCGGCGGGAGCGGCGGCAAGGGCACGGTCTGCGGCGTTCTGCACCTCCTCGTCGACATCGCGCTCGAGACGGCTTAGTCCGACTTCGTCGAGGATGTGATCGCGAAGAAGCTGCAGACGCAGACGGGCGATGGGATCGCGCAGGAGATCGGCTTCGATCTCAGCCTCGGAGCGGTAGGCACGTTCGTCGTCAGAGAGCGAATGCGAGTAGGGACGGATGACGTGACCGTGGACCAGCGCGGGACCGCGGCGATCGCGGCAGTACTGCACGGCTTCCGCCATGGCCTGATAGCTGGCGACGGCGTCGGTGCCATCGATCTCGGCGAAGTGGAAGTTGGGGAAGTTCGCCACGAGGCGGGAGATGTTACCGCCGGGCGTGTTGGCTTCAACGGGAGTGGAGATGGCGTATTGATTGTCTTCGACGACGAAGAGGACGGGTAGTTTGCCGTTCGAGGCGGTGTTGAGGGCCTCCCAGAACTCGCCCTGTGAGGTGGAGCCTTCGCCGATGGAGACGTAGACGACTTCGTCGGCGTGGAAGGTGACGTCTTTGAACTCGCGGTAGTCACCGGGATACGTTTCGGCAGCTGCGGGATGGTTCGAGAAGTAGCGGCCGGCTTCGGCACAGCCTACGGCGTGCAGGCATTGGGTGGCTGTGGAGGAGCTGGGGCTGACGATGTTGAGGCGCTTCGAGGTCCAGTGCGAGGGCATCTGGCGACCGCCCGAAGCGGGATCATCTTTCGCGCCGACGGCTTGTAGCAGCTGCTCTTCGACGGTGTTGCCGAGGGTGAGACAGATGGCGCGGTCGCGATAGTAGGGGAAGAACCAGTCGTAGGCGGGTCTGAGAGCCAGGCCGGCGGCGACGAGAAGGGCTTCGTGTCCGGCACAGGAGATCTGGAAGAAGATCTTTTGTTGGCGCTTGAGGATGATCTCGCGATCGTCGGTTCGGCGGGAGAGCAACATGAGCCGATAAAAGCGAACCAGCTCTTCGTGGGAGAGTGTGCCTGGAGTGCTGTTTGCCTCAAGCACACCAGTTCCGTTTTCCGCTGCTACGGTCTTCGCCATCCAGTCCTCACGAGGGTTGATTGTACTGCGTCGGCACCTGATCCGGCACCCGGTACAAGCTACCGGGATGGACTTCCTAGATGGGGTAAATCGGGCGCCGCTGCGGTCATCGCGCCGATTGTGCCTGTGCGTGAGATGACGCGATCGGTGGAGTTTTACCAGAAGCTGGCGTTTCTCTGTGAGCCGTATGACGACGGGCCGGGGAGAGTACGCCTTTCTGTTTTGGGACGACCGATCGCTCCGTTCGACACGGATGAACGCGCCGGAGTGGACGTTAAATCCGGAGTGGACGTTAAATCCAATGAGCGTTCACTTCTATGTGAGTGACGTCGACGTGCTCTTTGACCAGATGAGTGCAGCCGGCGTGACGTGCCTGCGGCCGCCTGAGGACAAGCCGTGGCGGATGCGCGAGTTTGCTGTGAGCGATCCGGATGGAGCGCTGCTGCGGTTTGGGGAGCGGATCGCGTTGCGATGAAGTTATAACGGGTGAAGCCGGCGGTGCGGCAGGGGCCCACGTCTCAGAAGCGAGACGTGGGGCACCCAACTTTCGGTCAGGGGATGCTTCAGACGAAGAGCGGCGCGAGCACGAGGGTGATGGTGGCAAGCAGCTTGATGAGGACGTGGAGTGAAGGACCGGCGGTGTCTTTGAAGGGATCGCCGACGGTGTCTCCGACGACCGCGGCTTTGTGGGCGTCGGACTTTTTGCCGCCGTACTTGCCGGTCTCGATAAACTTCTTGGCGTTGTCCCAGGCGCCGCCGCCGTTGTTCATGAGCATGGCGAGAAGGACGCCGGAGATGGTGCCGACCATGAGCAGACCGGCTACGGCTTCGGCGCCGGCGAGGTTGACGGGGACGCCGGCGATCGCGGGGACGTTAAGGATGAGGTTGCCGGCAGCAGCGGCCGAGTAGCTGGGGCTGAAGTTACGGAAGATGAGGCCGACGGCGACAGGAAGACCGACGGCGAGCAGGCCGGGCAGAACCATCTCGCGGAGAGCGGCGCCGGTGACGATCGAGACGCACCGGGCATAGTCAGGCTTGGAGGTGCCGGCCATGATGCCGGGGTTCTCGTGGAACTGGGCGCGAACATCGGCCACCACTTTTTGGGCGGTGCGGCCAACGGCTTTGATGGCGAGAGAACTGAAGAGATAGGTGAGCATGGCGCCGAGGAGCGCACCGACGAAGACGGGGATTTGCGCGAGATTGATGTTGGTAAAGCTCCAGTTGGCGGGCATGAAGCCGCCAGCGTGCCCTACTTTATCAGCGACGATGGAGCGGACTTCTTCGAGGTAGGCGGAGAAGAGAAGGAATGCTGCGAGCGAGGCGGAGCCGATGGCGTAGCCCTTGGTGAGGGCCTTGGTCGTGTTGCCGGCGGAGTCGAGCTTGTCGGTGCGATCACGGATGTTTTCAGGCTGCTCGGACATCTCGATGATGCCGCCCGCATTGTCCGTGATGGGGCCGAAGGTATCCATGGCGAGGATGTAGGCAGCAGAGGAGAGCATGCCCATGGTGGCGATGGCGGTGCCGTAGATGCCTTTCGCGTAGTCGGAGATGCCGGTGACGCCGGCAAGGCCGTGCACCCCGAAGTAGTAGCTGAGCAGAAGCGCGGCGGAGATGACGATGACAGGAAGGGCGGGGGTCTCCATGCCAACGGCAAGGCCAGAGATGATGTTGGTGGCGGGGCCGGTGAGCGAGGCCTCGGCGATGGAGGCGACGGGGCGGTACTTGGCTTCGGTGTAGTACTGGGTGATCCACACGAAGAGGAAGGCCGTGACCATGCCGACGATGCCGCAGCTGAGGAGCCAGAAGGGCTGGACGAGTGGACCATTCAGCATGGCATACACGGCGACGGCAAAGCCGATGAGGGCAAGCGC
Source organism: uncultured Acidobacteriaceae bacterium (assembly GCA_964235665.1). Lineage (GTDB taxonomy): Bacteria > Acidobacteriota > Terriglobia > Terriglobales > Acidobacteriaceae > Edaphobacter. Next base: position 84,689 of record CAXSAY010000002.1, on the reverse strand, counting down.
GCTGGTGACATAGAAGCCGCGATTAAGGGCGGACATGGGATCTTCGGTTTCGCGAGTTTTCACGACGGCGACGCCGACGACCGAGGCGATGAGATTGATGGCGTGGACGATGAGCGGGAAGAGGATGCCGCGGATGCCGAATACAGGGTAGAGGGCGGCGCCAAGGATCATGGCGCCTACATTCTCGGCGGCTGTGGACTCGAAGATATCGGCGCCGCGACCGGCGCAGTCGCCGACGTTGTCACCGACGAGATCGGCGATGACGGCGGGGTTGCGAGGATCGTCTTCGGGGATGCCGGCTTCGACTTTGCCAACGAGATCGGCACCGACGTCTGCGGCCTTGGTGTAGATGCCGCCGCCGAGCTGGGCGAAGAGGGCGACGAGCGAGGCACCAAAGCCGAAGCCGACCAGCTGATAGGGGACCTGCTGGGGATGATCGAGGCCGCCGAAGACAAGAAAGAGCATGCCGACGCCGATGAGCGAAAGAGCGATGACGACGAGGCCGGTGACGGCGCCGCCGCGGAGAGCCATTTGCAACGCACTGTTGAGGCTGGTGCGGGCTGCTGCGGCGGTGCGGATGTTGGCGCGGATGGAGCAGTACATGCCGGTGAAACCGGCGAGACCGGAGCAGATGGCGCCGACGAGGAAGGCGATAACGGTCTTAAGCGCGAAGGGCGCCGTGCGTGGAGAGAGTTCATACCCGCCGAAGACGATGACGGCGAGGACAACGGCGATGAGGGCGATGGTGCGGTACTGGCGACGCAGGAACGCTTCGGCCCCCTCGCGGATGGCGTCGGAGATGAGGCGCATTTCGGCGGTGCCGGTATCAGCAGCGAGAACGGAGCGGACAAGAAGACCGGCGGCGAGGAGGGCAAGGAAGCCGACGGCCATGGCTCCCCAGAGCCAGGCAGCACCGTTTGCGGCCGGGGGTGCGGAGAGTGGGTAGCTGGCCTGCTGCTCTTGAAGAAGTACAACGAGAACTGCTGCTATCTGCATGCAGGGAATCTCCTTTGGCGAACGCGGAACAGCCTAGAACGCTGAGGCGCGCCATTACAGCATGTGGCTGCAAGGTCGTCAACGTTGGCGCGGTAGCAAATGCGGGGAAGAGCGTTCGGGAGGTTTTGCCGGCGACGGCGGTGGCGTCGCGGAGTCCTGCTGAGGGGCCGGGTTCTGCCTGATAGAATCAGTGGAATCCACTCCTAGGAGAGGCAATGCAGGCAATGCTTGCGCTCGAAGACGGGCGCACCTTTCGCGGTAAGAGCTTTGGCGCCCAGACGGAAGCTTTGGGCGAGGTGGTCTTCAATACATCGCTGACCGGCTACCAGGAGATCTTTACGGATCCCTCGTATGCGGGACAGATCGTCGTTCTGACAAATCCGCACATTGGCAACTATGGAACGACGCCCTCCGATGCCGAAGCCAAACGGCCGTATATCGAGGGGCTGGTCACGCGTGAGTTCTCGCCTGTCAGTTCCAACTGGCGGTCGACGCAGGTGGCAGATGAGTATCTCGAGCGCTATGGCGTGCCGGTAATTGCTGAGGTAGACACGCGGGCCGTGGTGCGGCATCTGCGGGCGAACGGTGTCATGCGAGGTGTCATTGCTTCGGGTGAGGGGCTGAAGGCTGAGGATCTGGTCGATCGAGCGAAGTCGATCCAGAAGATGGTCGGAGCGGACCTGGCGAGCATGGTGAGCACAAAGGTGGCGTACACGTGGGATGCACGCGAGCCACGCAACCAGACGGGCGACGGGCTGCTGGGGATGGGGACCGAAGGGACCGAGCCGATGCACGTGGTGGCGTATGACTTTGGCATCAAGGAAAACATTCTGCGGATGCTGACACGCGAGAACTGCCGGGTGACGGTGGTTCCCGCGAGGACATCGGCGGAGGATGTGCTCGAGATGAAGCCGGATGGAGTGTTCTTCTCTAATGGGCCGGGGGATCCGGAGCCGCTCGAGTATGCGGTTGAGACGATCCAGAAGCTGCAGGGGAAGACGCCGATGTTCGGGATCTGTCTTGGGCACCAGTTGTTTGGTCTGGCACTGGGCGGAAAGACGTACAAGCTAAAGTTTGGACACCATGGCGGTAACCATCCGATCAAGAATTTGGAGACTGACAAGGTCGAGATTACGTCGCAGAACCACAACTTTGCGGTTGATCCGGAGACACTCGATTCGGGAAGCGTTGCAGTGACGCATGTCAATCTGAACGATCAGACGTGTGCGGGGCTGAAGCATACGAGCGATCCGATGTTCAGCGTGCAGTACCATCCGGAGGCGAGCCCCGGGCCGCACGATTCACATTATCTGTTTCGGGATTTCCGGCGGATGATGGAAGAGTTCAAGAAGTAATTTCAGGCGCGGCGATGGTCGCGCCGTTTGCTGTACGGCGCTTGCTATGAAGCCGGAGCAAGTACGTAACGGATCCAGGAACATATTCAGGAAGAGAGAACGATGCCGCGTCGGAATGACATCGCGAAGATACTTGTGATCGGATCAGGGCCGATCGTGATCGGGCAATCGGCCGAGTTTGATTATTCAGGCACGCAGGCGTGCAAGGCATTGAAAGCCGAGGGCTACGAGGTCGTGCTGGTGAATTCAAACCCGGCGTCGATTATGACGGATCCGGAGGTGGCGGACCGCACGTATATTGAGCCACTCACGCCGGCCTATGTGGAGGAGATCCTGCGGGTTGAGAGCGAGATGCTGCAGCCAGGGGCGGGTGTCTTTGCCGTGCTGCCAACGGTCGGCGGACAGACGGCGTTGAATCTTGCGGTGGATCTTGCGGATGCGGGTGTGCTTGACCGGTACGGCGTGGAGTTGATCGGGGCGAAGCTGGGACCGATCAAGAAGGCGGAGGACCGGCTGCTGTTCAAGGATGCGATGACCAAGATCGGCCTCGACATGCCGCAGTCGAAGCTGGTCAACAATGTCGGTGACGGGCTGGCGTTCGCGGCGAAGATCGGCTTTCCGACAGTGATCCGGCCGTCTTTTACGCTGGGTGGATCGGGTGGAGGCATTGCGTACAACCGCGAGGAGATGACGGAGATCCTTTCGCGTGGGATTGATCTTTCGCCGGTGTCGGAGTGCCTGATTGAAGAGAGTGTGCTGGGTTGGAAGGAGTACGAGCTTGAGGTCGTCCGGGACCTAAAAGACAACGTGATTATCATCTGCTCGATCGAGAACTTCGACCCGATGGGGGTGCATACGGGAGATTCGATCACCGTGGCGCCGGCGCAGACGTTGACGGACCGCGAGTACCAGGTGATGCGCGACGCGGCGATTGCGGTCATCCGCGAGATTGGCGTGGAGACGGGCGGGAGCAATGTGCAGTTTGCGGTGAATCCGCAGAACGGCCGGATGACAGTCATAGAAATGAATCCTCGGGTGTCACGATCCTCGGCACTGGCGTCGAAGGCGACGGGATTTCCGATTGCAAAGATCGCGGCCCGGCTGGCGGTGGGGTACACGCTTGATGAGCTGCAAAACGACATCACGAAGGCGACGCCGGCGTGTTTTGAGCCGACGATCGACTACGTCGTGGTGAAGATTCCGAAGTGGCAGTTTGAGAAGTTCCCCGGAGCGGACGAGATTCTGGGGCCGCAGATGAAGTCGGTCGGCGAGGTGATGGCGATCGGGCGGACCTTCAAGGAAGCGCTGATGAAGGCAGTACGGTCGCTCGAGACGGGCAAGAAGGCGACGGCTGACGATATTGAACCGAGGCGGCTGACGCAGCGCCTGGTGACACCGCATCCGGAGCGACTTTCGTATGTGCGGTACGCATTTGAACGCGGGATGACGGTGCGCGAGGTAGCTCGGCTGACCGGGATGGATCCGTGGTTTTTGCACCAGGTGAAGCAGATCACGGACGAGATCCAGACGATGTCCGAGACCTCTGCCGATGCCGTGACGGAGGATGCGTTGCGGACGGCGAAGCGGATGGGGATCTCGGACGAACGGCTGGCGACGGCGTGGGGACTGACAGGGGCACAAGGAACGGCGACGGTGCGGGCGGTGCGCAAGCGCGAGGGCGTCTTACCGGTGTACAAGCTGGTGGATACGTGTGCGGCGGAGTTTGAGAGTTTTACGCCATACCTCTACAGCTGCTACGACGAGGAGGATGAAGCGGCGCCGACGACGCGTAAGAAGGTGATGATTCTTGGCTCCGGGCCAAACCGGATCGGACAGGGAATTGAGTTCGACTACTGCTGCTGCCATGCGGCGTTTGCACTGCGCGAGGATGGATTTGAGACCATTATGGTGAACTGCAACCCGGAAACGGTGTCGACGGACTATGACACGAGTGACCGGTTGTACTTTGAGCCGTTGACGCTTGAGGATGTTCTGGCCGTGTACGAGCATGAGGCTTCGGGCGGCGCGGAGATCGGGATGATTGTGCAGTTTGGCGGGCAGACGCCGCTGAACCTGTCTTTGCCACTAAAGGAGGCGGGGGTGCCGATCATCGGGACGTCGCCCGAGTCGATCGACCTGGCGGAGGATCGGAAGCGATTCGGCAAGTTGATTGAAGAGCTGGGGATCCCGCAGCCTGAAGGGGCGATGGCGACGAGCGTTGCCGAGGCGACGGCGGGTGCGGAGCGGGTAGGATACCCGGTGCTGATGCGGCCCAGCTACGTGCTGGGTGGACGCGCGATGGTGATTGCGTATGACAAGCCGGCGATTGTGCAGTACATGAGCACGGCGATCGAGTACTCGCAGGAGCGACCGGTGCTGATCGATCACTTTCTGGAGGAAGCGACCGAGGTCGATGTGGACGCGCTGTGTGATGGCAGAGACGTGTTGATCGCGGGCATCATGCAGCACATTGAGGAGGCAGGGATTCACTCGGGCGACTCCTCATGCGTGCTGCCGTCGGTGGATCTGAGTGCGGAGGTGCTGGACACGCTTCGCGAGTACACCCGGAAGCTGGCGCTGGCGCTCGATGTGCGCGGTCTGGTTAATTTGCAGTTCGCGATTCAGCGTGGGAAGGTGTACGTGATCGAGGTAAATCCACGGGCGTCGCGCACGGTGCCGTATGTCTCAAAGGCGACGGGGATTCCGCTGGCGAAGATTGCGTCGCGGATCATGACGGGCAAGAGTCTGCGACAGCTGCTGCCGGAGCAGGTGGCGAGTGGCAGAGATCTCGAGACGGGGTCGCGGTATTTCGTTAAATCGCCGGTGTTTCCGTGGGGCAAGTTTCCGGGGGTAGATCCGGTGCTTGGACCGGAGATGCGATCGACGGGCGAGGTGATGGGGGTCGCGAAGACCTTTGGCGAGGCGTTTGCAAAGGCACAGATTGCCGCAGGACAGATGCTGCCGACGCGCGGAACGGTGTTTCTAAGCGTGAACGACCATGACAAGGCGAGCGTGGTCGGGCTGGCAAAGCAGTTCAGCGAGATGGGCTTTCAGCTGGTGGCGACGCATGGGACAGCTGAGGTGCTGGAGCAGGCGGGGCTGCGGTCGGAGCGGGTGTACAAGGTGAAGGAAGGCCGGCCGAACGTGGTGGATCTGATCAAAGGCGATCGCATTCAGCTGATCATCAATACGCCGCGCGGGCAGGATACGTTCTTTGATGAGAAGGCGATTCGGCGGGCGGCGGTGCTGGCACGCATTCCAACCATCACGACGATTGCGGCGGCGCGGGCGGCAGCAGAGGGAATCTCTGCGCTGCAGGGTGGCCGGATGGATGTGGTCTCACTGCAGGAGCTGCATGCGAAGCAGGCGGTCACGGCTTAGGCTCTCCTCGGGAGAGCGTGCCGGCTACGAGAGAGTCAGCGGCGGCGCTTGCGTCTTGAAGGTGCGGACTATTCCTCGAGGCCGAAGTGTGAGCCGACGGCGTAGCCGATCATGGACAAGGGAAGCCAAGTGCCGATGATCAGGCCATCGCCACCCATGAGGCCGCTGCCGTTGCTGATAGAGAAGAAGGTGCGCCAGAGGCGTTCCGTGACGTGACCCGCGCAGTCTTCGCAGAGACCGTTTCCAGTCGGCAGATCGATGACCCAAACGCAGATGACCGAGAAGAGCAGAAGGCCGGAGATCCAGACGTAACGAGCGATCTCATTGTGGTGGAGACGGGAGAGAAGGAAGCCGCCGACCATCGGAACGAAGAGAGACAATACCGTGGCCAGGAGTTTGGGGGAAGAGGCGTCTGGATCAGGGTGGGCGAGCGACATGCCGCCGATGACAAGGCCGAGCACGACGATCGCGAGAAGAGTGTGTGTCAGGAACCAGAAGGCCTCGCGGCCGAGCTCCCCGACGGACTTGTCCTTCGAGATGTCGCGCTGATGCATCGCCTTCGAGGGTACTGGAGATCGTTGCGATTCGATCGGACTTGCGCTACATCTTTCGCGTCATGGTCCCGAGATGGTCACGATCCGCAAGGGAGTTGGCAACGGCGCTTCCACGCTGGGTAAGATGGAGAGATGCTGCTTGAAGGACTTTTTTTGCCGTTGACGACGCCGTTTTATGGGGATGGCCGGCTCTATCTGCGGAAGCTCGAACATAACGCCGAACGGTATTCACGGACGCTTGCTGCCGGGCTGGCTGTGCTGACGCCGGTGGGCGAGCCAACGCGATTGAGTGACGAAGAACAGCGGCTGGCGCTGAAGGCGGTTGCGGAGGCGACGGCACGCGAGACAGTTCTGCTGGCGGACATCTCGCGTGAGAGTGTGCGGGGGGCGTTGGAGTTGACGGAGGCAGCCGCGGCGATGCACTACGATGTGGCGCTGCTGCGGCTGCCACGGCTAGGAGGTGGAGTTTCTGCTGCGGAGCAACGTATCCTGGCACTCGCAATAGCGGACCGGTCTCCGCTGCCGGTAGTTCTTCTGGAGGAACGCGGCGAAGCGCTGCCCATTGAGTTTGTTGCATCGCTTGCCGGGCATCCGCAGGTGCTTGGCTGGGTCGCGAGTGCCTCAGACGTCGACGCTATGCGCCAGGTGCTGGAGCTCACGAAAACTGTAGCGCGCGAGGTTACGGTGACGCCGGTGTTTGCGGCTGTGACTGGGCGCATGCTGCACCAGCGCACGACTGCTACCGCGACGACCTACATTGCAGTAGAAAGCCTAATGGCAGGCGGCACGACGGTGCTGGCATCTCCCACCATGGAGCCAGGAATTAAGACACGCACACGGAAGGTCAGCTTTCAGGTGTTGGCTGGTCGCACGGAGACATCGCTCGCCATGCTCGGTGGCGGGGCAAAGGGAGCGATGCTGCCGTTTGGGATCTGTGCTCCGCAGGCGTGCTATGAGGTTCTGGCTGCCTGGAAAGACGACGACCAAGCCTTGATGCAGGAAAAGTATGACCGCGTGGCCCGAGCGGCGCGCAGGATCGAGGATGAGATGGGGGTTGCGGGACTGAAGACCGCGTGCGACCTGAACGGGTACTTCGGAGGATCGCCGAGGCTGCCGGGCGTGCCGCTACTACAAAGCGAGCAGGATGAGGTGCAACGGCTTATGCGCGAGATGCGCAACTAGACATCTATTCGCTGGTGCGTGGCTTGACGGGAACGCCGAGGCCGCTGAGCCGGCTGCGAGCCTGCAGGGCTTCGGGCGAGTTCGGGAAGCGTTGAATCAGAGAGCGAAGCTCACGAACACCGGCGTCAGTCTGCTTCAGTTGGATGAGAGCTTGCCCTTTGTGCAGATGGGCGGCCGGAACCTTGTTGCTTTCGGGATACTGCTCGAGGACGCGATCGTAGTCCTGGATGGCGGCTCCGTACCGCGCGCCGCGGTAATCCATCTCGCCCTGGTAGTAGAAAGCGTTACCGGAGAGAGGGTTGTCGGGATAGGCATGAGTGAGGTCAGTGAACTCAGATTGAGCTAGGCCGTACTTGGCGGCCATGTAGTCGCCGAGAGCAGTCTTGTAGAGCTGATCGGCGGGAGGGTTTGTGCCCGTAGAGGCCGAGGTCGGGGCGTTGAGGCTGTTGTCTGGAGCGATGGCGGCCGAAGGCTTCCCTCCGCGGCGCGGCGCGGTCTCAGCAGGGGTGCCTGCGGTCAGACCTGAAGGAGGGAGCGAGCCGGTCTCAGACGGAGCGGCGCTGGGGGACGGCGTGCTGAGAGGCACGGAGGAGGCGGTGGGACTCGCGCCGATCGACTGCTGCTGATTTTGAACATCCTGGATGAGCTTTTCGAGGCGGCCGAGGCGGGTCTTGATCTCGTCGAGCGAATCGTTGAGCGACTGGACCTGGCCGGAGACCTGATCGATCTTGCCGCCGCCGGATTCCTGTTGCGTCTGCAGCTGGCGTTGCAGGGAGTCCACCGTACCAGCAACTTTGTTTGTCTGATCGGCGCTCTGCTGTACCAAATCCTTGAGCACGCCCATTCGCTCGTCGTTGGACTGCTGCAGACGGGCGACGGCATCCTGCAGCTGCTGGATTTGCGTCTGGAGCTGGATCATGTCCTTGCTGACGGCAAAGGCAGGAGAGGCCGAGAAGAGCGATACGGACAGCAGCAGCGGAGCAAGGCGGGAGAGTCTGGGGAGCATACGATCGACCTTCACAGAACCGGGGTTGAGGAACAGGAAGGGCAGCCGCGTTCAGGAGGACGCGGCTGCCCATGTGCTGTGTGGACCTAGCGATCGAGCGAGAACTGCGCCCGGCGATTCTGCTGCCAGCAGCTCTCAGTCGACTCGGAGCAGAACTGCTTCTCCTTACCGTAGGAGACGACACGGAGCCGAGAGGGCGCGATGCCGGCAGAGACCAACGCCTGACGAGCCGCGTTCGCGCGATTTTCCCCAAGGGCCAGGTTGTACTCGGCGGAGCCACGTTCGTCAGAGTAGCCGCCGATGACGACGCGGATCGAGGGATGGCTGGCGAGGTAGGCAGAGGCCGAAGTCGCTGCCTGCTGGGCGTCGGGGCGGAGTTCGAAGCTATCGTAATCGAAGAAGGCGTCCGGCACGGCGGCATGGAAGGCAGCGTCCGAGCCCATATCGCCTGCGGTGTCGCCGGTGGGTGCAGTCGGCGCGGCAGCGACCCGCACGGTGACACGGACGTTGGCTTCGGTCGTGGTGCCGCTGTCGTTCTTTGCAACCAGATGGAAGTTGGTTGAGTTTGAAGGGGAGACCGTCTGAGTGCCATTGACGGGTACCTGGCCGATACCATCGATAGTGACAGCTGTAGCACCGGTGGTGCGCCAGTTAAGAACGACGGATTGGCCGAGATCGATGGCGGTCGGATCAGCGCTGATGGTCGCCGTTGGCGCCGAGGTCGTCGTGTCGGTCGTGGGTCCGAGAGTGGAAGGGTTTACGCCACTCGCTTTCTTATGGCAGCCGGAGAGGGCTGCCATCGCGGTGACGGCAACCGCCGCGGTAAGAGTGTTTCTCCATCCTGCAAACTTCAACATCATCGAGCTTTCTCCCGCTCTGCTCCCGGCAGAGGCAATCCAAAGTGTCGCGTGGTTTCCGCGCTATATCGTACAGCTTACTTCCAGCTCCAGTTTGGCATGTCTGCACCATTTTCGGTGAGGGCGCGGCGCTGGGTTCCGTCTGCAAGCATGGTCATGATCCTGTTATCGGTAGCACGGCTGCTCGCCGAGTTTGAGAAGACGATGTGACGGCCGTCCGGTGACCAGGAAGGGAAGTCGCAGCGACCCATGTCATGGGTAAGCTGAATCCAGCGCTTGGTCGCCACCTCCATGACATAGATGTCCTGACCGCCGGGTGCACCAGGACCATACTTGCGATTCCAGGCGTAGGCAATGAACTGCCCGTTCGGCGACCAGGAGGGAGAGGTCGCGTAGCCACCGTCGGTCATGCGCTGCACGCCGGATCCGTCGGTCTCCATGAGGTAGAGCTGCGGCAGACCCGTGCGGCCGCTGATCCAGGCGATCTGGGCGCCGCTTTTCGGGTTGTAGGTGGGCGAGACATCGGGACCGTGGAAGTTAGTGATGCGGCGCGAAGAGCCACCGTTAGAGTCGGCAATCCAGATCTCGGGATCCCCGGAGCGCGAGGAGGAGTAGGCGAATTCACGACCACTAGGTGACCAGGCGGGCGACAGGTTAGTTCCACCGGCGATAGGAAGGGTCACCATGCGGCCGAGCAGGAGTGAGTACATGCGAATCTGGAAGCCATCGCGGCCGAGCGAGGAGAACGCTACGCGCGAATTATCCGGAGCCACGCGGGGAGAGATAGAAACGGTGCCAAGATGCGTAATGGCATGCTGGTTGGCTCCGTCATAATCCATGGCCCAGATCTCTTTTGAGCCGCCAGCGATCTTGATGTAGAAGATCTTAGTTTCGGCGATGCCGGGGATGCCGCCGCCGAGCCGGAAGATGATTTCGTCCGCAAAGCGATGGGCGATCTGGCGAGCGGAGTCTTCGGAAGCCTCTTCGCTGTATTGCTTGGCGAGGACCTGCGGATATTGACCGTTCTTCGCGTCGAAGAGGAAGCCTTGAACGGATACGCGTCCACTCTGCGCGGCAAGCGAACCGAAGGCGACCATCGCGGCCGAAGAGGGTGATGCCGACCACTGGGGAAGGCTGATCTCCTGCGGACCGCCGGGGGTGGCCTGCGGCTGCAAGCTTTTTGAGACGATGTCAAAGATGCCTGCTGCAGTCAGGTCGCTTGAAAGGGTGGAGTCGAAGACCTGCTTGAGCGGGGATGTCTGGCTATCAGCGGAAGCGGGTTTGAAGTCGGCTACAGCGATGCGGATGCGATCGGCGCCGCTCGAGGTCTCGGTGTGGAAGGTGTCCTGCGCCTGAAGACCGGCTGCTACCGAGATGAGTGTCAGAAGTGCAAGCAGGCCGGAGAGAGCGCGGCGCGAGGAGAGAAGAGGTAGGGTCATGCTGAACATGCACCCCTATGGTAGCTGCAAAGTGTGCGATGGGGCGCAGGAAAGCGGAGGCTTACTGCTGGCGGTAATCAAAGGCATAGTCGACGGTGATGTGGTCGCCGGCGGGCAGCGGACCGAAGCCTTCGTCCTGTACCCGTTGCACGGCACGCTTGGCCGACTGGTCGAGCGATGGCGAGCCACTTGCGCCGTCGACGCGAATGTTGGAGGGAATGCCGTCACGGTTGATATCGAAGACGATGGTGACGCGCTTTCCTTCGCTGGCGCGCGGGTCAGCCTCCTGGGTGAACCAGTTCTGGGCGACCTTGCGATTGACGATGTTGACGTAATAGGCGAAGCGGGCACCGAAGGCGCGATCTTCGACGCTAATGGAGGCGGTCCCGTTCTTCAGTTGCATGGTGGCCTGGGCGATGCGAATGCCGGCGGTCTCGCCGGAGGTCGCCTTGGTGGGATCCGGGCGAACGGGTTGGGGGTGCCTGATCGGCTCGGGCGAGGGTCGCTCGGCGACTTTGGGCGGCTTGGGTTGATCTTTCTTGAGGATGGGGATGTCTTTGGGGGAGGGCGGCGGCTCCGTGCGCTCTTTGGCCGGAGTGGGTGCGGGACTTGGCTTTTCCGAGGTCAGAACGCCAGTGTCCAGGGTCTTCTGACGGGGCGGCAGCGGAAGCGAGCTGACCATGGTCGCCTGAATGGCGCCGGCGGCCATGTCGTGCTGCCCCCAACTCTGGCCGTGGTGATGGAACAGAAGAGAACCGGCAGTGATGGCGCCGAACAGGAGGGCATGCAGCAACAGAGAGCCGGCGAGGCCTGCGCCTTCCTGTTCGCCGCCGAGTGCGGTCGCGGTGCTCTCTTGCTGCTGTGTTGCGCTCATAGCGGTATGGGTTTGGTGCGGAGATGTCGTGCTGTGTTCGCTACTTGTCGACAGGGCGGGTGACGATGCTGATGTTGGTGATACCGGCTTGCTTGACGGCGTCCATGACGGAGGCGAAGGCACCGAAGGGCACCTGCTCATCGGCTCTGACATAGATGACCCGCCGCGCGGGGTCTCCCGTACCGGCCGTCTTGAGACGAGCTGGAAGATCGTTGACGTTGATCAGCTTGTCCTGCAGGTAGACGTTCTGGTCTTTGTTGATGGTCACCACGAGACGCTCTTCAGAGAGGGCATTAACAGTGCGGGTCTTTGGAATGGCGACTTCGAGGCCGGACTGAAGCACGGGCGCGCTGATCATGAAGATGAGAAGAAGCACAAGAACGACATCAACGAGCGGGGTGATGTTGATCTCGGCGAGAGCTGTTTGCGTGCGCGCCTGAGCGCCACTGCGGGCAGTGAAGGCCATGGCTAGAAGCTCCTCCGCCTTGGCTCTTCGGGTGCGGTCGGTTGCGCGGAGGCAGGCGTCATCATGGCAGCGTTCTCGATGGCGTTCAGGAGCTCGCGGCCGAAGTCATCCATACGGGCGCCGAAGTCGCGAAGGCGTGCTGTGAGCTGGTTATAGCCAACAACGGCAGGGATGGCGACGACGAGACCGGCGGCCGTTGTGATGAGGGCTTCAGAGATGCCGGGTGCGACGGCACGGAGCGTGGCCGAGCCCTGTGTCCCCAGGCCATGGAAGGCGTCGATGATGCCCATCACGGTGCCGAATAGGCCGATGAAGGGCGCGATGGCAGCGATGGTCGCAAGCCAGGTCATACGCTGTTCCATGACGGTGAGGGCCTCGCTTGAGGCGGTTTGGGCGGCACGCTCGAGACCGAGCGGATTGCGGGGAAGGCCGCGACCCGCGCTCTGTCGCATGTACTCGTCGTGGATCTCCGTGAAGACGGTGACGAGGGGGCTGGGCTTGAACTGTTCGGCGACGGAGGCAATCTCGCTCAGCCGACCCGACTTGCGAAAGGCGCGAACAAAGCGGGTTCCCTGGGTCTGGGCGCGGCGAAAGTAGGTCCACTTCGAGATCATGACAGTCCAGGAAAAGATGCTCGCGATGAGAAGGACGATGAGCACCGCGAAGGCGAGCGGACCGCTGTTGTGGATCATCTCGAGCAAAGCGCTTGAACTTGCGGGAGCGGCGGGAGCGGCGGCGGCGGGAGCGGCATCGTCCTGAACGAAAAGCAAAACCAAGGAAAGAGTGAAGAGCATAAGGGTTGATCTGGCGCTTAGTGTACTGGTTTTGCGAGCGGCTGGAGGAGGACGGCCAGTGGACGGGGTACCACGCGGGATGCGCGACGCATGGTCCTGAGACCAGCTCTACAACAGCTGCACGCGGGTACGGGCGCTTTGCTATGCTCGCGGTGAGGGCTGACCGGTCCTCAGCAGGAGGAGACGCATGCTGCTCGAGCTACGCGCGGAGAATTACACCGTGATTGATCGGGCGGAGGTGCAGTTTGGGCCTGGACTGAACCTGTTAACGGGTGAGACGGGTGCGGGAAAGTCCATCCTGATTGATGCGCTGGTCCTGCTGCTGGGCGGTAAGGCATCGAGCGACGTGGTGCGGCACGGGCAGGAGCGAGCCACGCTGGCGTGCGTGTTTGAGACGACCCCAGGGGCAGCGGCAGTGCTCGAGGCAAACGGCATTGATGGAGAAGACGGCACCCTGCTGGTGCGACGCGAGATCACGCTGGCCGGCAAGGGGCGTGTCTTCGTAAACAATCAGCCGGCCACAGTGGCTGTGCTGCGGCAACTTGGCCCGGAGCTGGCGTCGATCCATGCGCAGAGCGAGACGACGAGCTCGTTTGATGGAACGCAGCAGCGGCTGTTGCTGGACCGCTTTGGTGGGGTAGATCTGACCGATGTGCGCGCGGCGTTTGCGGCATGGCAGGGGACCGCGCGGCGGCTGGAGGAGATCGAGACGGCGTCTGCGGATCGGTTGAGAATGGCGGATTTGTGGCGGTTTCAAAGTGCAGAGATCGCGGAGGCGGCGATTGCGGGAGAGGACGAGGATGTGCGGCTGGAGGCGGAGAAGCGCATTTTAGGAAACGCGGAACGGCTATTTACGGCGGCGATGAAGGCGCATGAACTGCTGTATGAGGCAGAGCAATCGGCCGAGACGACGGTGGGTGCGGCGCTGAAACAGGTGGAGGAACTGGCTCGATTTGACCCCCGTTTCGTCGAGGTGGCGCAGCGTTTAGCGGAGGCAAAGGCCAGTTTGGAGGATGTTGATGCGAGTGTGCGGGACTTCGGCGAGAGCGTGCAGGCATCCCCGGACCGGTTGGCTACGCTCGAGGATCGACTGGCGGCGCTCGAACGATTAAGGCGAAAGTATGGACCGAGCCTGGCCGAGGTGATGGCGTTCGGGCAAGAGGCGGCGACGAAGCTCAACGAGGTCGAGAACCGGGATGAACTACTGCAGGAACTACGCGCTTCCCTTGCGATCGAAGCAAAGGCGTACCACGCCGCGGCGAGCCGGCTGAGTGAGTTGCGGCAGGCAGCGGCGGAGCGTCTGCGGAAGCGGGCGGAGGTGGCGATCGGCGAGCTGGCGATGCGGGCGCGTCTGGGGATTGCGGTCGAGGCGCTGCCGGATGAGCAGCGGGCGTGGACAGGACACGGGTACGATGCGATCTCGTTTTTGATTGCGACGAATGCGGGAGAGCCGTTGAAGCCACTTGACGAGGTGGCGTCAGGTGGCGAGATGTCGCGCGTGATGCTGGCGCTGAAGGTAACAGTGGAGGATGAGGTTCGCGGGCGACACCGCAAGGGCGAGATGGAGCGCAGCCTGATCTTTGACGAGATCGATGTGGGGATCGGCGGCCGAGCGGCGGAGGCGGTAGGGCAGAAGCTGAAGGCATTAGCGAAGGGGCAGCAGGTATTGTGCATCACGCATCTGCCACAGATTGCCGCGTTTGGCGACCGGCACTATCTGATTGCGAAGACGGAGACGAAGGGGCGAACGCAGACTTCGATCCGGCCGCTCAGCGACGAGGAACGGCGCGAGGAGATCGCGCGCATGCTGAGCGGAGCAAAGCTGACGGAGACGAGCCTGCGCCACGCCGAGCACCTGCTTGCCGAGAGCCGGTAGTTGCTTCCGGCATTGAGGGAACCTGCAAGAGGGACCCTGCGGCTGCGCGGTTGCGCACGATCTTGCTCGTAGGCGTGCGAAGACACAAGAGAGGGACGACTGTGGTCTGTGACTTTCCTCAGCTGAAGGACGGAGCGGGCATGATCGCGAGCAGGAGCCTGCTCGCATGAGTCCCGGTGCGCGGAGTTCGCGTGGGTACCCGACTGGATGCCTTGTGTGCACTCCACACGGCTCCATTCCGACGTGAACCATCGATGAACGCGGTATACTTTCCCTGTGAGTCTTTCAGCCTTGGCACCCATCTCCGCAAACCCGGAAGCACAAGAAAACATGGACGCTCTGACAAAGCAGGTGATGCTGCTGAAGCCACGTGGATTTTGCGCAGGTGTGGTGCGGGCGATTGATATTGTGCAGATCGCGCTTGATACGTTTGGGGCACCGATCTATGTACGGAAGGAGATCGTGCACAACAGCTATGTTGTGAACGATCTGGCAAAGAAGGGCGCGATCTTTGTCAGCGAACTGGACGAGGTGCCAGAGGGGTGCCGGGTAATTTATTCCGCGCACGGGGTCTCTCCTGCCGTGCGGAACCGCGCCAAGGAGCGCGGCTTGAAGGTGATTGACGCGACCTGCCCGCTGGTGACGAAGGTGCATGTGGAGGCTATCAAGTTCGCCAAGCAGGGGTATTCGCTGGTGCTGGTCGGGCACAGAGACCATGAAGAGGTGGAAGGAACGCAGGGTGAGGCGCCTGATGTGACGCAGGTGGTGTCAACGGTGGAAGAGGTTCGCGAGCTGGTGGTACCGGACCCAAACAAAGTCGCGTATCTGACGCAGACCACGCTGTCGCTGGATGAGGCGCGATACATGATTGAGGCGTTGAAGCTTCGGTTTCCGAACATCATCGGTCCGCATGCGCAGGATATCTGCTACGCGACCGAAAACCGGCAGACGGCGGTAAAGAACGTGGCCCATGAGGCGGATCTCGTGCTGGTGGTGGGGTCGAGAAACAGCTCAAACTCAAACCGTCTGGTAGAGGTGTCAGAGAACCTGGGGACGCGCAGTTACCTGATCGACAAAGCTGAGGACATTCAGCCGGAGTGGCTGCAGGGTATCGGGAAGGTCGCCGTAACCGCTGGGGCTTCCGCGCCAGAGGTGCTGGTGCAGGAGGTCGTGTCATTCCTTAAGCAACGCGGCTACGGGGATGCGACCGAGGTTGAGGTGATGCCGGAGAATGTGCGGTTCGGCCTGCCACCTGAGATTGTGCAGGCGATTGCTTCGGCTCCCGCGGTGGCGCGGTAGGGAGTCTTCCCGCACATCATGAGTGACGTTCCTTACAACTCGGGATCGGCGACAGCAGGCTCCACACAGCCGCGCTTCGGGCGAATGGATCTTGGTCTTGACCGAGTCAAAGAAGGTCTTGGTAAGGCACGTGACTGGTTGCTCGGACAGCAGCATGAGGATGGCTACTGGTGCGGTGAGCTCGAAGCAGATGTGATGCTTGAGGCGGATTACATCTTTATGCACACGCTGCTTGGAACCGGGGATCCGGGAAAGATGCAGCGGGCAGTCAGCGAGATCCTGCGGCACCAGAATGAGGATGGCGGTTGGAGCCTTTACCCGGGAGGCGCTGCGAATGTGAACTACGGGGTGAAGTCCTACCTGGCGCTGAAGTTGATGGGCTACACGGCAGAGCATCCCACAATGCAGCGGATCCGGGAGAACGTCCTCGCACTTGGTGGTGTGGTGGAGTGCAATACGTTTACGAAGATCTATCTCTGCGCGCTGGGGCAGTACGATTACGACGCCGTTCCGGCGATCCCACCTGAGATTGTTCTCTTTCCGAACTGGTTTTATTTCAACATATACGAGATCAGCTCGTGGTCGCGCGGCATTCTTGTGCCGCTCTCGATCATCTACGCCAAGAAGCCGTTCAAGAAGATCCCGCCAGAGCAGGGGATCAGCGAACTGTTCGTCGGCGGTCGAGAGAACGCTGACCTGCGGCTGCGATGGGATAAGAAGAAGCCGATAAGCTGGCGTAACTTCTTTCTCTTTTGGGATCGCATTGCCCATGTGACGGAGCGTGTGCACATCCGTCCGCTGCGGAAGGTGGCGTTGCGGAAGGCTGAGGCATGGATGCTGGAGCGATTTGAGAAATCGGACGGGCTGGGGGCAATCTATCCGGCGATGCTGAACTCCATCGTGGCACTGCGTTGCCTGGGCCGGTCGGCTGATGATCCACAGATGATTCGAGCGCTTGATGAGTTTGAGAGGCTGGGGATTGACTGTCCCGAGGGGACGGCGGACTATCCGACGCCGACGTTTCGGATGCAACCATGCTTTCCGCCGGTCTGGGACACGGCGCAAGCTATCTATGCCCTGGGTGAGGCAGGGTTGGCGAAGGATGATCCGCGATTGCTGCGTGCCGCAAACTGGGTACTTTCAAAAGAGGTTCGCCACAAGGGAGACTGGGCGGAGAAGGTACGCAATGTTGAGCCGGGTGGCTGGTACTTCGAGTTCAACAATGAGTTCTACCCGGATGTGGATGATACGGGGCAGGTTCTGCTAGCACTGAAGTGCGTGTCAAACCCACGCGAGCGATATCAGGACGAGGTGTGTCAACGCGCGCTGACGTGGATCTGGGCGATGCAGTGCAAGAACGGCGGCTGGGCGGCGTTTGACAAGGACAATACCAAGAGCATCTTTCAGTACATTCCGTTTGCCGACCACAATGCGATGCTGGATCCGCCGACGGTCGACATTACGGGGCGGATGCTCGAAATGCTGTCGCTGTACGGGTTTACGCGGCAGGACCCGCGTGTCGAACGGGCTGTGCAGTTCATTCTGAGCGAGCAGGAGCCCGACGGCAGTTGGTTTGGACGATGGGGTGTGAACTATCTCTACGGCACATTTCTGGTGCTGCGTGGTCTTGAGGCGATGGGCTTCTGGAATCATGAGCCAGCGGTGCAGCAGGCGGCGGAGTGGATTCGCATGGTGCAGAACGGGGATGGGGGATGGGGCGAGAGCTGCGGAACCTATGATGATCCGGGACAGCGGGGTATTGGGGCCAGCACACCATCGCAGACGGCATGGGCCGTTCTGGGCCTGCTGGCGGCAGGAGATACGCGGTCGGACTCGGTTGCGAAAGGGGTTCGGTGGTTGATTGAACGGCAGCATGAAGATGGCAGCTGGGATGAGTTGATGCCGGGCAGAAATGGCGAAAGTTATTACACTGGAACGGGATTTCCGCGAGTCTTTTACCTGGGCTATCACCTCTATAAACAGTACTTTCCGCTTTTGGCGCTGACGACCTACACACGCGCCATGGAGCGGGAAGCAAACGCAGCCTGACGAGTGGCTGCAGGATTTCGAGGAGTGACTGATGGCGGTACCGATTTCTCAGGCGTGGACTGTTGCCTCGTACGTAATGAAGCAGAAGCTGAGCGGGCGCAAGCGCTATCCGCTGGTGCTGATGCTGGAACCGCTGTTTCGCTGCAATCTGGCGTGCGCGGGTTGTGGAAAGATTCAGTATCCGGCACATATTCTAAAGGCTGAGTTGTCGCCGGAGGAGTGCTTCCGAGCGGTCGATGAGTGCGGAACGCCGATGGTGGCGATCCCCGGCGGTGAGCCGCTGCTGCATCCGAAGATGCCGGAGATTGTGGCTGGGCTGGTGGCGCGGAAGAAGTATGTGTACATGTGCACGAACGCCCTGCTGCTCAAGGAGAAGCTGCACCTCTTTACGCCGTCAAAGTACCTGTCGTTCTCCGTGCATGTGGATGGCCAGCGTGAACACCATGACTTTTCAGTGTGCCGCGAGGGTGGGTACGACATCGCCATGGAGGGTGTACGTGCGGCGGTAGATGCCGGGTTCCGCGTCACCACCAACACGACTCTGTTTGACGGCGCGGACCCGAACAGCGTGCGGCTGCACTTTGACGAGTTGATGACGGCCGGTGTCGAGAGCATGATGGTGTCGCCGGGCTACACGTACGACAAGGCACCGGATCAGAAGCATTT
Source organism: uncultured Acidobacteriaceae bacterium (assembly GCA_964235665.1). Lineage (GTDB taxonomy): Bacteria > Acidobacteriota > Terriglobia > Terriglobales > Acidobacteriaceae > Edaphobacter. The sequence continues at coordinate 65,895 of CAXSAY010000002.1, read as the reverse complement.
TCTTGGGCGCGCGCGGTCGAAGAAGCTGTTTCGCTCGATCCTTTCGAATCGGAAGAAGACGTGGCGCTTCAATGCTTCGCCCATGTTCATGGAGTTCCTGATGGGCAAGAAGGAGTTGACCTGCACTCCTTGGGGCATGCCGACCTTCTCTATCTTCGGCTGGCAGAAGCCATGCTACCTGCTGCAGGATGGCTATGCCGATACATTCCAAGAGCTGATGGAGTCGGTCGAGTGGGCGAACTATGGCACGGAGAGTGGAAACCCGCGCTGCGCGAACTGCATGGTGCACTCCGGCTATGAGGCGAGTGGCGTGAACTACACGTTCGGCTCGCTGAAGGGACTGCTCCAGACGGCGAAGGCGATGTTCTTTTCCACGTATGACGACGAAGGTGCGCAGAAGCTGCTGAATGAGTGGAAGCCAGCGCACCAAGCGCCATTGGTCCAGATTGCGACGCCTGAGTTGAAGACGGCAGACGAGCGAGCTTCGGTCGCCATGGTCTCGGGGGACTAACGATGGCGACGGATCAGCAGGAGTCGGCCAAGCTGGAACAGCTATCGCACGAGAATCCGGATGAGATAGAAGTCGCTGCCGGGCGTGAGCGGGAACAGCTTGAGGGGTGGATTCCTGCAATGGCCACCGACGGCGAGGTGCGTGAGGCGCTCGAGAAGGCGTTCGACTATCGCGGCGACGTGACGCTTACCAAGAAAGACGGTGGCGTTGTTGAGGGATATCTTTTCGATCGGCGGACGGGCGCATCGCTGGCTGACTCCTATGTCCGGGTAATTCCGAGCAGGGACAAGACGAAGATGACGGTCGCTTATGCGGAGATAGCCGCTGTTGCCTTCACGGGGCGGGACACGGCTGCAGGACGGACGTTCGAGGCCTGGGTAAAGAAGTATTGGGAGAAGAAGGCGGCTGGGGAGCGAGATATCCAAATTGAACCCGAGCGGCTGGACTAAGCAGGGCGCTTTGGCTGCAGCAAGGCCTACGGAACTATGCGTATCTTTCTAACTGGAGCGACCGGGTTTGTCGGTGGACATGTAGCCCGTGCCTTTGCCGAAGTGGGAGCACGGCAGCGAGTTCTGGTACGACCGACGAGCACCCTTCGAGGACTTCAGGGGATTGCTGACGTAGACCTAGTCCGGGGTGATCTTCGGCGGACGGAGGAGCTGCGAAGCGCGATCAGCGGATGTGACGCCTTGGTGCACGTGGCGGCGGACTACCGGCTCTGGGTGCGTGATCCGGATGCAATGTATGCCGCGAACGTCGAGGCGACGCGGAATCTGTTGCGGCTGGCGCGCGAGGTGGGCGTTGCGCGAGTTGTGTATACCTCCAGTGTGGCGACGATGGGGTTCAAGTCGGACGGAAGCATTGTGGACGAGGAGATGCCTGTCTCGCTTGCGGACATGATCGGCCACTATAAGCGATCGAAGTTTCTCGGGGAGCAGGCGGCAATCGAAGCAGCGCGGCAGGGCCAGCACGTGATGATTCTGAATCCGACGACGCCGATCGGAGCCGGCGATGTGAAGCCGACGCCGACGGGACGGATTGTTGTGGACTTCTTGAATCGGCGGTTTCCGGCATACGTGGATACGGGATTGAACCTGGTGGACGTGGAGGAGGTCGCGCGAATGCACGTGGTGGCGGTTGAGCGAGGACGCCCGGGTGAGCGTTACATCCTGGGCGGAGAAAACCTTTCGCTCAAACAGATCCTGGACAGGATGTCGGCGATCACGGGGCTGCCGTCTCCTTCACGCAAGGTGCCGCACGCGGCGGCGATGCTCTTCGCGTTCTTCGATGAGTGGATTACGGGGCGGTTGTTGGGACGGGAGCCGCGCGCGACGGTGGAGGCGGTGCGCATGGGTAAAAAGATCATGTTTGCCAACTCCGCAAAAGCAGAGCGCGAACTCGGCTTCAAGGTTATGCCGGTGTATGGCGCTCTGCGGCAGGCCATCCGCTGGTTCGTCGGGAACGGCTATGCGCCGGCGCTACCGGCAGGCGCGGGTTTGGAGCGTTGAGGACAGCGATCATAGCGGCACTGCCGCGAGAGCTTGCGGCGCTGACGCGAGGCTGGCGGCGAGTTGCGACCAAGGAACGCAGCGTGTGGATGGCCGAGGATGTGGACAGGGTGGCCGTATGCGCGGGCATGGGATGCGATCGGGTCAGCAAGGCCGTTGCGGCAGCGATGGCATCTGGCGAGGTTGGCAGGCTGCTTTCAGTCGGTCTGGCCGGTGCGTGTGATCCGAGAGTACAGGCGGGTGAGGTGCTGCGATTTGGGACAGTGATCGATGTCCGGTCGGGTGAGCGAGCTACGGTCGAAGGGGGAGGGGCGGTGCTTGCAACCTCAGGCGGGCTGGCGAGCGTGATGGAGAAGCGGAGGCTCTATGAGAGCTATGGAGCGGCGGCAGTGGACATGGAGGCTGCCTGCGTGGTGAGACTGGCGCGCGGGCATGGCATCGACTGCGGCGTAATCAAGGCGATCTCAGATGACGCGATGTTTTCGCTCGATGGGCTGGATCGATTCGCGACTGCGGACGGGCAGGTTCGCGAGCTGGCGTTTGCCCTGTTTACAGCAGTTCGGCCGATGCGATGGCGAAGTGCCGTGCAGTTGGGGCGGAACAGCGCTCTGGCACTGCGGGCGCTGGCGGTTGCAATCCAAGATGAGCTAGGGACAGCGAGAGCACCTTCATAAGGGGACGATGTGATGGCGACGATGGTTGAACGTGAGGCGATGCAGCTGACGGAGGTTCCCGCGACGATGCACGCGGCGGTGTATCGCGATGTGAATGTGGTGCGGGTGGAAGAGATCTCTGTCCCTCTGATCGGGCCGGGGGAGGTGCTGGTCCGGATCGACACGTGCGGCATCTGCGGGACGGATTTGAAGAAGATCCACACGGGATCGCACTCAGCGCCGCGGATCTTCGGACACGAGATGGCCGGCACGATTGCCCGGGTAGGTGAGGGCGTCACACGCTTTGCTGTAGGGGATCGCGTGATGGCGTACCACCACATTCCCTGCGGCGAGTGCTACTTCTGTCGGAAGCAGACGTATGCGCAGTGCGAGGTATACAAGCGGGTGGGCTGTACGGCCGGATTCACCCCGGCCGGGGGCGGTTTCGCGGAGTATATCCGAGTGATGGATTGGATCGTGGAGCGCGGCCTGGTGAAGGTTCCGGACGATATTCCGTTTGAGCAGGCGTGTTTTCTTGAGCCAGTGAATACCTGCTACAAGGCGATCCGCATGCTAGATCTAAAGGCGGATGAGACGGTGCTGGTGATTGGGCAGGGACCAATCGGGATTCTGCTCGCTGCGCTGGCGAAGCGGACGGGCGCTACCGTGCTGACGAGCGATCTGTACCCGGAGCGGCATGCGATTGCGGCGGCGTTTGGGCTGACTCATGCACTCGATGCGCGCGACGATGTGGCCGAGGCAGCACGGGCGGTGACGGATGGACGAGGCGCAGACGTGGCACTGGTGGCGGTGGGGGGAGATGCGGTGATTGGGACGGCGATGGCGGCGATCCGGCCAGGTGGACGCGTCATGCTGTTTGCGCAGACGCAGCATGGCGAGGCTCCCTTTGATCCCGCGGCGGTGTGCATGGAGGAGAAAACGTTGATGGGGTCGTACAGCGCGTCGGTAGCGATTAATGAAGAAGTGGAGCAGCTGGTGTTTGAGGGATATCGGAAGGGCTTCGATCTAACGCGCTTGATCTCGCATCGCTTTACGCTGGCGGATGCGGCGGCGGCGATTGATCTGGCGTCGCACCCGCAGGCTGACTCGATGAAGATTGTGCTGCAGCCGGGGCGTTAATGGGATCACTTAGTCGCGAGGACGTTTGCGGATCTCGATATTGAGGCGTTTGATCTTCTGGTTGAGGGTTGAGAGCGGGATTTTGAAGAACTCGGCGGCTTCGGTCTGGTTCCAGTGGCAGCGTTCCAGCCGATCGGAGATGATGCGACGTTCGATCTCCTCCATGAGTTCGAAGAGGGAGGCGTCAGGGCGGTGTTCCAGCGCCGTGGCGGTGTAGCTGCTGCCGGTGATCTGCGGTGGAAGGAGATCGGGGGCGATGACGCGGGAGTTGGCGAGAACGATGCCACGTTCCATGGCGTTTTCGAGCTCGCGTACGTTGCCTGGCCAGTCGTAGTCCATGAGGATGCGGAGAGACTCTGGCGAGAGAATCTTTTGCTCCACCGCGTTCTCTCGGGCGTAGAAATCGAGGAAGTGCTGTGAGAGAAGGGGAATGTCAGACTTGCGGGTGCGGAGCGGCGGAAGCTCAAGCGCGATGACGTTCAGACGATAGAAGAGATCTTCCCGGAAGCGACCTTCACGAACGGCGTTCTGCAGATTGACATTGGTCGCGGCGATGATGCGGACGTCGACCTGAATTTCTTGCGTGCCGCCGAGTTGCATGAAGCGGCGATCCTGAAGGACGCGCAGGATTTTCGCTTGCATGTCTATGCCCATGGTGCCGATCTCATCGAGGAAGAGAGTGCCACCATCAGCCACCTCGAAGAGACCTTTCTTGCTCGAGACGGCGGAGGTGAATGCGCCGCGAACGTGTCCGAAGAGGGTGGACTCAAGGAGCTCGGATGGGACGGCGCCGGTATTGACGGGAACGAAGGGCCGATCGCGGCGGGGAGAGTTGGCGTGGAGAGCCTTCGCGATTAGTTCCTTGCCAGTACCGCTTTCTCCCTGAATGAGTACGGTGGAACGAGAGGGCGCGACCTGGACGACGACGTCGAAGAGGCGCAGCATGGGATCACTTTTGCCGACGATGTTGTCGAAGCTGTAGCGCTGCTTGAGGGTGCGGCGAAGCAGGACAACCTCAGACTCGGCCCGGCGGCGCGCGATGGCGGAGCGGATGTCGAGGATCAACTTCTCGTTGTCCCACGGCTTTTGGACAAAGTTATCGGCACCGGCGCGAATGGCTTCGACAACGTTGCCGACGGTGCCGTAAGCCGTGATCATGATGACGGGAAGCTGCGGGCGGAGCTCGACGATACGTGGCAGTAGATCGAGGCCACTTTCTCCGGGAAGGGCGAGGTCTAACAGAAGCAGATCGAACTCGTCGCGCGAGAGCAGATCAAGGCCGGTGGTTCCTTCGGGAGCGATCGTGACCGAGAATCCTTCAAAGGTGAGCAGGGTCTCGAGCGATTCACGGACGGCTGCTTCATCATCGATGATGAGGATGCGAGTCAGGGATCGATTGCTGGCGGACTGCTCGGCCGTTCCGGGAGCCTCAGGAACAGCGATTGCTTCAGGCATGCAGTATGGTCCTTTCGCCTGCAGTGGAGGCAGCTTCTGGAAATACGGGAGCAAAGGCGGGGAACTCGAGCTCGAAGGTGGTGCCTATGCCCAAAGCGCTTTCCACATGGATCTTGCCGCCATGCTCCTGCATGATGCCGTAGCTGACAGCGAGACCGAGGCCGGTGCCTTTATGCTCGCCTTCGCGCGGTGCGGTTTTTGTGGTGAAGAATGGATCGTAGATGCGGTGGAGGTGTTCCTGACTGATGCCGCTCCCGGTGTCCTGGATGCGGATGACGGCGGTGCTGGCGCGGTTCGTAGTTGTAATGGCGATGCGACCGTTCACGGCGCGATGCATGGCGTCTTTCGCATTGAGGAGGAAGTTGAGCAAAACCTGCTGGATCTTTCCCTGATTGCCTTGGACCGCAGAGAGTGCGGGATCAAGATCGAGATCGACAAAGATCTTTGCGGTTTTTAGTTGGTGATCGATCAAGTTGACGGTGTCGCGAACAAGCCGATTTAGATCGACATCAGTGCGTTCTGTTCCGCTGGTACGTGAAAAGTTGAGGAGACCGTTGACGATCTCGGAGGCACGGAAGCTTTGCTGCGTGATCTTTTCGAGGACTGGCGTGAGGCGAGCGTCCCCGGCCATTTGCTTAGTAAGCATCTGCGTATAGGCGGAGATGACGGCGAGTGGTGTGTTGACTTCGTGCGCGACGCCGGCGGCGAGCAGTCCGATTGACGAAAGCTTTTCGGACTGGGTGAGCTGTGCTTCAAGCTCGACACGATCGGTGATGTCATCGATGAGGATAATACGGCCGACAGGAACGGCTGTTTTCGAGACGAGGGGTGCGACGGCGATGTTTGCAATATGCAGCTCACCATCAGAGAGCTCGATGCGATGTTTATAGAAGGCGTGAGTTCCGTGTTCGAAGCGAACGGTCTCGATCTTTCGCAGGAAGTCGGCCGGCAGCACCGCAGAGAGCGGCTTGCGGAGAGCATCGGCTCGAGTGATGCCGAAGAGGATCTCCATGCGCCGGTTCCAGCTTTCGATGTGATCCTCGAGATCGACGGCGAAGACGCCTACGTTGATCGACTCGACGATATTCTCGTGGAACTCCTTTAGGCGCTCGAACTCGCCGATCTGTAGTTCCAGTCGACGATAGAGCTGGGCGTTCTGGATGGCGATACCGATGTAGCTGGCGAGCGATTCGAGCAGTTCCACATCTTCACTGGACAGGAAGTCCCCAAGGCGGGTGAGACCAAGGCCGATGACGGCGACGGTCCGGGTGCCGAGACCTTCACGGGAGGCGACCCGGCAGGGGAGGTAGTAGTTCAAATCCAGTCGTGCCGCTGACGCTCGTTCGCTCTTTGGAAGTCGCAGGACCTGTCGAGGATTTTCCCAGAAGATGTGGTTGGTCGATTGTGCTTCATCGAAGTTGAGAAAGCGAAGGTCGAGGTTCGGGAGCTCTGCGGCGGACAGATCCGCGAGACCATGCGAGGCAGCGAGGTGAAAGGCGGAACGACTCACGGCACTGTCGTCTGAAAGAAAGACGGCGACCCGCGTCACCAGCAAGGTTTGCGGAAGGCGTTCGACGATGGCATCGACGAGGGTGCGCAGGTCGGTCTGCGAGTTGAGGCCCCGACCGAACTCGACGAGGGTTTCTCGGTAATCAAAGCGCTTTTGGTCAAACAGGCGGTCGACTCGCGCCTGGATGGCTCGTTTGAGTGGATCGAAGACAAGGCCGGTGATTGTGACGGCGGCTACCAGACCCCAAAGGCGCAGGCTTGGCAAGCGGCTCCGAACTGTTTCAGCGGTGACGGCGAGAACGGCGAAGTAAAGCCCGACAAGTGAGGCAGTTGCGAGAGTATAGGTAACCCCGCGCTTGAAGATCAGGTCCGTATCCATCAGGCGGTAGCGAACGATCGCCCAACTGAAGGTGAGTGGGAGAACGACCAGCGAGAGGCCGGCGACCTTGGTCAGAAGACCCGGGGTAGGTACGTCTGCCATGTACGGGATGGCGAAGAAGAGCGTGTACGGTGTGACGGCGACGAAGGTTCCTCGGGTGAGCCACTTGAGCTGCTGCCGTTCTAGAGCGAAGTGGGCGCGCTTGTAGCGGATCCAGAAGACGATTGCAGCGATGACGTAGTAGAGGGCCTGGTAGCCGACGCCAATCTGGTCCAGGCGATGACGAAGGATCTCGGTGGCTGTCCAGTAGTAAATCGCCACGAATTGCAGGCCTACTAAGAGGGCTCCAGGAACGTAGAACGTGGCGACGAGAAGGAGGCGTGCCCAGCGCGAGCGCCGCGAGGAGGTACTGCTGTTGCTGAAGCTGACGGCGAAGTGTAGGAATAGCGCGGGTTGGAGAGCTGTGGCGGCGAGATTGGCCCAGTAGACGGCTTCGTCAAAGCTGTCGAGCACGCCGGTGTATTTGAAGGCATAGAGGACAAACGAGACGAGACAGAAGACGTAGAAATGAGTGGCTTTAGGAGCGGTCCAGCGACGAAATAGAACGTAGATGCCGATCGAGAGATAGATCAGCGCGATGAGACGAAAGCCGTCGTTGCTCGAGCGATCGAGCGGCTCCAGAATGACAGGAATCTCCAGTCGAGTGCCGGAGCCGGGCCGATAACCGGAGTTGCGCTGGATGGAATAGGTGGCGTGGGACCAGATACCGCTGCGGAAGAGCTCTCGCTCGCGCATGGCGAGACGAGGCGTCGGGCGGTCGTTGACGGCGAGGAGGATATCACCCTGGCGAACACCGGCGCGCTCGGCTGGTGTGCCGGCTGGCACCTGCTCGGCACGAAGGCCGCCAGCGGCCTCCATCCACCAGACCCCGTCAGTGGGGACATCGAACTGCATTTCCTGGCGCAGGTTTAGAACAGCAAAGACTGCGGCGGCAACCGTGGCAACGGCGAGCACGACAGCAAGAACGCGAGTTTGGAACGCATCCTTCATGGGAATGACCGCGACGAAGATTCAGAATGCAATTTGAGGGCCAACATCAAGACCGGATTCGCCGTGGAGATACAGTCAAAATGGGACTGGTTTCTCTATCGTAATGAAGAGGTTCCCAAAAATCATAGACAAAGCTGATCATCTCCGCTTGCGCGGAGATCCGGTGCCAGTGAGGCTCCCTGGTCGGATCTAGAGTCGGCGGCTAAATTGGACCGCGTAGCGTGATGTTGCCCTTGGAGCAATCAACTGCTCGCAATGTTCAAGTTGGATGGGGCTGGCTACGTTGTGCGAAGTGGAACGACATCTTCGTCAAAGAGCCATTGTTGTAGGACCGCTTGCATCTCTTGCAGCTTCGGAGCGGGCGAGCCAGGTACTCCCTGAAAGAAGTGGTCTGCGCCGGGGAGGACGACGATACGACGGCGAGGCTGAGAACCGACGAGACGGTGAAGGATCTCGGGCGGGCAAAACTCGTCATCGCCGCCGCTGACACAGAGAAGCGGACCGGGACAGCTGTCGAGGAACTCGTAGCTGTAGTCGCGGCCAGCGGCGCGCACGGGAAGGCCTAGTGCGATGCGGCCCAGGATGCGAGGATCCGAGCATGTGGCGCGAAGGCCCACATAGGATCCGAAGGAGAAGCCGGCGAGGAGTAATGGACCACGAAAGGTGCCATCAAGCCAATCTAGGGCGGCGCGGAGATCGTCCTGTTCGCCGACGCCGTGATCGAAGCGGCCCGCGCTGAGGCCAACACCCCGAAAATTGAAGCGAAGAACGGGGATGCCAAGGGCCGTCAGCGCCTTCATCGTGTGATAGACGACCTTGGTATGCATGGTGCCGCCGGCCGGTGGGTACGGGTGACAGATGACAGCGCAGCACCGCGCTTCGCGCGATCCGGTGTTGAGGAGAGCTTCTAACCGACCCGCGGGACCAAACAAATCCTCGACCTGACGAAGGTGCGACGTGGTGGGGGAGGGCTGCAGGTCCTGGCTCATTGCTTCAGTGTACGGGGCAGGCTGAGTCGTTCAGGCTTTCGCTGGCGGCCGCTCACGTATGCTGAACGCATGGAGATCGATCCGATTGCGCTGACGAGACAGCTGGTCGATCTCGAATCGACGACCTACCATGAGGGAGAGGCTGGCAGGTTTCTGGCGACGTACCTGGAACAGCTTGGGTACGATGTGGAGCGGCAACCGGTAGACCAACCCGACCCAGCAGTTACGCCGGGAAGTGGTCTGGATGAGCGATTCAACGTGTATGCCTGCGCGCCGGGCAGAAGACCTACTGTGGTGTTCTCGACACACATGGATACCGTTCCGCCGTTTTTCGCGAGTACAGAAGATGATGCTTTCCTGTATGGCCGAGGAAGCTGCGACGCAAAGGGCATTATGGCCGCGCAAATTGCGGCGGCAGAGCGCCTGCGCAGCAGAGAGATTGCTGTGGGCCTGCTGTTTGTAGTGGGGGAAGAGCGCGATTCTGCGGGAGCGGCGGTTGCGAATCGGCACCCAAAGGGATCGAGATACCTCATCAACGGGGAACCGACGGATAATCGGCTGGCGATTGCCTCGAAGGGCGCGTTGCGCGTTGAGCTGCGAGCGAGAGGCAGGATGGCTCATTCGGCCTACCCTGAACTTGGAGAAAGCGCGATCGACAAGCTGGTGAGCGTGCTGCACGATCTGCAGGAGATGACGTTGCCCGTGGACCCCTTGATTGGCGCGTCCACTTTGAATGTGGGTCTGATCTCCGGGGGGCGTGCGCCCAATGTGATTGCCGACCAAGCTGAGGCTCATCTTCTGGTACGGCTCATTGGGCCGTCAGAGGAGACGCGTATGACCATTGAGACGATCGTCGGCGATCGGGCTGAGGTGACGTTCAGTCTCGATCTGCCGTTCATCCGGATGCGCAGCCTGGCTGCGATGCCAACGATGGTTGCCAAGTTCACGACGGACATTCCCTCGCTGAACGCATGGGGGGAGCCATTCCTGCTGGGTCCTGGATCAATTCATGTGGCGCATACGCCGGCGGAACGGATATCCAAGCAGGAGTTGCTGGAGGCGGTGGATCTCTATGTTGCACTGACGGAGGCGCTGCTGGCCGAGAGTTCCTTGCAGAACGATGGCAGCGACGATTGACTTGGCGCGTGACACGAAGCTTCTGGGCCTTCCTTGTCGCCGTTCCGTTCCTATTTCTCGGTACGGTCGCATGGACGTATGAAGCGATTCCAGAGGAGAACACAGCGGCCAAGCACTTCGACGCGATCATCGTACTCGGGACACCATCGCTTCCGGATGGGTCACCGTCGCTCGAGCAGAGCGCGCGGGTGATGGAGGGAGTTCGCGAGTTTCGGGCGGGGGTTGCACCGCGCCTTATCATGACCGGTGGCGCCGCCCATAATCGCTTTGTCGAAGCGCACACCATGGTGGAGCTCGCAGCGGCACAAAATGTGCCACGAGCCGATCTGCTGGAAGAAGGGCAGGCACAGAACACGATCCAGAACATCTTTTACAGCAGGGCGCTGATGGTACAGCATGGGTGGCGCAGCGCAGAGATCGTGAGTTCACCGAGTCATCTGCCGCGCGCTGCTTTGATCCTTCAGAGGAACGGGATGGAATGGCGTACGCATGCCGCACCGTGGCCGATGCAGTTTTCTGTAACGCATATCGCCACGGCCTACGGGGCGGAAGCGCTCTACTGTGCCAAGCTGCGATGGGTCGGATTCAAAGCGACACCCTTTCTCACGCGATGAGAGATGTGTACCGGCTTTTCCTCACGGGGCAGCGAAGGCGGAGCGAATAAACTTAGAGCTGGAGATCTCCCCCGTATGCCGGCTGCACCCGAGTTCACGCACCTTCATTTGCATTCTGACTACTCACTTCTGGACGGAGCCTGTGATGTCGACAAACTAGCGACTCACTTGAGCCACGTAGGACAGACGGCTGCGGCGATCACAGATCACGGAAACATTTATGGTGCGGTGCATTTCTTCGATGCCATGCAGAAGAAAAAGCTCAAGCCGATCTTGGGCTGTGAGCTGTATCTCTCGAAGACCGACGATCATCGCGAGATGGCAGACGGGTATAACCATTTTCTCGTTCTGGCTGAGAACGAAGAGGGTTATCGGAACTTAGTGCGTCTGACGAGCGAGGCGGCGCTGCATGGGTTTTATCGCAAGCCTCGTGTCTCGAAAGATTTTCTGGCGAAACATACGGAGGGTCTGATCGGATTTTCCGGCTGTTTGGCTGGTGAGGTGAATCAGCACCTGATGGCAGGGAAGTACGACGACGCTAAGCGCTCCGCCGGCCACTTCCAAGACATCTTCGGGAAAGGGAACTTCTTTCTCGAGATCCAAGATCACGGTCTCGAGCCGGACAAGGCGGTCTGCGATGCGCTCTTCAAGATGGAGCGCGAGCTGAGCATTCCACTCATCGCGACGAACGACAGTCACTATGTGGCGCATGACGACAGCCGCGCTCATGAGATTCTGCTCTGCGTGCAGACGGCTGGATCGATGAATGATCCAAAGCGGTTCAAGTTCGACACGCAGGAGTTCTACATCAAGTCGGCCGAAGAGATGCATCGCACGTTCGCGCATGCTCCGGAGGTCTGCACCCGAACGATGCAGTTTGTTGACCGGTGCAATTTGCAGATGTCGAAGGTCAAGAATCCGTTTCCGGACTTCATCGTTCCCGACGGAGAGACGCTCGAGAGCTACTTCGAACAAGTGTGCCGGGAAGGGTTACAGAAGCGGCTGGCGACAGCCTATGCGCAACTGGTAGCGCGTGGTCTGCAGAAGAAGTCGCTCGACGAATACTACGCACGGCTTGATCGGGAGATCGAGTGCATTAAGCAGATGAAGTTTCCCGGCTACTTCATGATCGTTTGGGACTTCATCCGGTATGCGCGAGAGCAGAACATTCCCGTGGGACCGGGTCGCGGATCGGCTGCGGGATCGCTGGTGGCGTATGTGATGGAGATCACGGACGTTGACCCGCTGCAAAACGAATTGCTCTTTGAGCGATTCCTGAATCCTGAACGTGTCTCCATGCCGGATATTGATATCGATTTCTGCATGAATCGACGCGGTGAGGTCATCGAGTATGTGCGGCGAAAGTACGGCGTCGATCAGGTCGCGCAGATCATCACGTTCAACACAATGGCTGCGAAGGCAGCGATCAAGGACGTTGGTCGAGCGCTTGATATGCCGTATGGCGAGGTTGATCGTATCGCGAAGATGATTCCGCCAACGATCGGAATCACCATAGAGCAGGCGCTGAAGGACTCCACCATCCTGAGCTCGGCATACGAGAGCGACGGGAAGATCAAGGAGGTGATCGACGCAGCGATCCGGCTGGAAGGTCTGGTGCGTGGGGCTGGTGTTCATGCGGCGGGGGTGGTGATCGCGCCGCAACCGCTGACCGAACTGGTTCCAGTGACGCGAACCAAAGAGCATGCGATCGTCACGGCCTACGACATGAAGGCGGTTGAAAAGATGGGTCTGCTCAAGATGGATTTTCTTGGGCTGACAACGCTGACCGTCATCGACGACTGCTTGAAGTTGATCAAGCAGAACCGGGGTGAGACGGTGGACATGGCGACGGTGCCACTCGACGACGAGAAGACGTATGAGCAGGTGTTTCATCGCGCGCTCACGTCTGGCGTGTTTCAGTTCGAATCAGGCGGGATGCGCGATGTGCTGCGACGCTACAAGCCGACCAGTGTCGAAGATCTCACCGCGCTCAATGCGCTGTATCGGCCGGGACCGATCCAGGGCGGCATGATCGATGACTTCATCGAACGGAAGTGGGGACGGCGCCTTGTCGAATACCTCTTACCGGAGCTGGAGATGCTGCTTAAGGAGACGCTCGGCGTCATTGTGTACCAAGAGCAGGTGATGCAGATCGCCAACGTGCTCGCCGGTTACTCGCTGGGTGACTCTGATCTTCTGCGTCGCGCGATGGGGAAGAAGGATCCGGCCGAGATGGCGAAGCAGCGCGATCGCTTCATGGCCGGTGCTGCGGAGCGTAAACACCCTAAAGAGATGGCCGGAAAGATCTTCGATCTGATGGCACAGTTCGCGGGGTATGGCTTCAACAAGTCCCATTCGGCGGCGTATGCGTTGCTGGCGTATCACACAGCCTGGTTGAAGACGCACTACCCGGTTGAGTTTATGGCGGCGTTGCTCACAAGCGAGACCTCGAAACCGGAGAATGTGGTGAAGTACATCTCTGAGTGCCGCGAGATGGAGATTCCGGTGCTTCCGCCGAACGTGCAGACCTCCTATGCGAACTTCACGCCGACGGGTGACTCGATTGGTTTCGGACTGGCGGCTATCAAGAACGTGGGGCATAACGCGATTGACGCCATCCTGGCGGCTCGAACAGCCTTGCCCGCAACAGGCAAGCCGGCGTTTGCCAGCCTGTGGGACTTCTGTGAGCAGGTAGAGCTACGGCTGTTGAACAAGCGGGTACTGGAGTCTCTGATCAAAGCCGGAGCTATGGATCCGCTCGGCAAGCGGGCCCCCTTGATGGGAGCGCTGGATAAGGCGATGGAGCGGGCGCAGAAGTCGCAACGCGACATGGCTGCCGGGCAGAGCGGGCTGTTTGGAATTTTCGACGATGGTCCGGCGCAGTCGACGGCTGCCGATCCACTGCCGCAGATGCCCGAGTGGGATGAGCATACGCGATTGCAGAATGAGAAAGAGGTGCTCGGCTTCTTCGTATCAGGGCACCCGATGGATAAGTATCGAGAGAAGCTACGAAATATGAAGGTGGTGGATACGGCTGCTGCCTGCGAGATGAAGCCGGAGCCACAGGTTTTCCGGAGAGGCCGGGACGAGGCACCCCAGACGGAAATCGCCATAGCTGGCGTGATCACCGGTCTAAAGGTTGCAAAGTCCAAGCGCTCCGGTGAGATGTACGCGCAGGCTTGCCTGGAGGACACTGTCGGGAAGATCGACATTATTGCCTTCCCGCAGAACTACGAAAAGTTGGCAGAGCGCCTGAAGATCGATGTTCCGGTGGTGATTCGCGGCGTCTTGCGCGGAGAAGAAGATGCGGCGCCGAAGCTAGCAATATCGAGCATCCAGGCTTTGGAGGACGTCAAGTTAAAGCTTCCTGAGTCCCTGCGAATCAAAGTCCCCCTGCACCATCCCGATAGCGCTCTTCTAGAGAAGCTGCTTGCAATCTTTCTTGAAACGCCCGGCAAGGGTAAGCTGCTGCTCGACCTCGAGGAGCCCGGAGAGTTCTGTGCTGTGCTGGAACCACAGAATGTCATGGTTGCAGCGGATCGTCTGTTCATCGATCGAATTGAGGAGTTGGTCGGCAGAGGCGGAGTCCGTGTGATCGATTAGAGGGATGTAGACCAGCTTTCCCGAGACCTAAAGGTTCGACTCATACGGCGTCCTGCCGACGTTCTGCTACACCAGCCCGACGGGACCCGCTTTCAGAGTGCCGATACTATGTGGCTGTTGCGCAGCCATCTGTTGCTCTATAAGACCTGAGCTCAGAGCGTTGCGGTGCCTTAGCAGAAGTAGACAAAGCTGAGTTGTTCTGTCTTAGCGGCGTTGCGGGTCTCGTCGGGGTCGTGACGGACGTTGGCCGACCTCTCTACCAGGCTCACCTATGCGTTGAACTACAATAGTGTGTATCCCAAAGGTGAACATGCCCGATCAGGATCGTAGACCAGCAGCAAGCGCTTCGGCGGTAGCTCCCGTCGTGCCGGAAGCGTGGCGGAAGACGGAGATTGCCCGAGATCCGCAGCGTCCTTATCCCATGGACTTCGTTGAAGCGCTCTTCACGGATTACAGCGAAATCCATGGCGACCGCGCGTTCGGTGATGATGCGGCGCTTGCTTGCGGTATGGCTCGCTTTGGAGACCAGCCAGTGCTGGTCGTGGCGAACTTGAAAGGCCGCACGTTGAAGGAGCGAGTGGAGCGCCGGTTTGGCAGTCCGGACCCTGAGGGGTATCGCAAGGCACTCCGTACGATGAAGATCGCAGAGAAATTCGGACATCCCGTCTTCACCTTTATCGATCTCGCTGGCGCAAACCCGGGGATTGGTGCCGAAGAGCGTGGGCAAGGGGAGGCGATTGCTCGCAATCTCTTAGAGATGTCTCGTCTGCGCGTCCCGGTGATCGCAACGATTACGGGCGAGGGTGGCTCAGGCGGGGCCCTGGCGTTGGCCGTCGCTGATCGCGTTCTGATGCTGGAGAATGCCATCTATTCCGTGATTTCGCCGGAAGGGTGCGCGTCCATTATGTGGAAGGATTCCGCGAAGCGACAGCAGGCCGCGGCTGCCCTCAAGTACACATCAGAAGATGTGAAGCGACTTGGCTGCGTGGATGAAGTGGTCAGGGAGCCAACTGGTGGATCGCAGGCTGATCCGGTTCTGGCGGCGGAGCTTCTCGGCGAGAGTTTGCGCCGCGCGCTGGCCGACCTGCTCACCATGTCGGACGAAACCCGACGACAAAAACGGTACGAGAAGTTCCGCAACATCGCGCAGTTTTACGTTACTGCCTGAACTGTATTCCAGGAGCGCTACCGTTCGTGTTTGCTGCCAACGCCAATCTTAGACCTGCACGACGTACCCCGAATGGAGTGGTGCTCACGCTGCTGCTCGTGGTCTGGTGGGGTGCATGTCGAGAAGTCGCGGGACGGGCTGCGACAGGGCTGCTGGGGACCTTTGCGGGTGGCGCGATGGTTCCTCTTCTTGCAGCCGCCTTTCTTCTGTTTCTAACGCTGCTTGGAGTTCTCGCAGTAGAGATTCTTCGGGGTACCCGAAGCTCCATGCGGAGCCTACTTGGCCTGCCGAAGCGTGCGACCGCAAACCGTGAGTGGCTGATCGGAGCTGCTGTTGGATGGGGAGTCGTCGTTGTTGCGGTGCTCCCGCTGGTCTTCCGACGAGCTCTCTTTATACAGACGTGGTTTTCGCCTCGGAGCCTGCTCGAAGCCTCGCTGTCACTGATAACGCTGGCGATTGGGACTCTGACGACGGAGACCGTCTTCCGCGGCTATGGATTTCAAAGGTTAGAGGCGTCGCTCGGCTCCAACCGCGCGACACTGCTCCTCTCCCTCGCCTATGCCGTTATCGTCAGCCTCTCGTTGGCCAGCATGACGGCGTTTCTTGTCAGCTTCTCCCTCGCACTTCTGCTAACGACGGCGTGGCGGCGAACTCACGCGATCTGGCTGGCGTGGGGACTCCACTTCGCCTGGGCGGCGATCCTGGGCGTTCTCTTTGGCTTGCCCCTCTTCGATGGAACAGAGCTTTCGAATGTCATTCAGGCCCAGGTACAGGGTCCTAGAAGGCTGACGGGAGCCGGTCTGGGCCCGATCGCCGCACCATGGACGGTGTTTGTTCTTCTGGGTGCGATCGCGTTGCTTGTGTGGGTGACACGCGAGTTTGCCTGGGCCTACACTCACCCGCCGATCATCGCCGCAGGGTATCCGATGGACGTCGCGCCGCCCACAGCCCACGCAGCCATGGAACACTCGGCGCCGCCACCGCCGCTGGTGCAGATCCTACCAACGACGCCGCAAGACGTCTCAAAGGCCGACTTCTTGAAGTAAGTGGCGTCGCTTCCACGTGCTGCGATCTTGCAAAGGTCTAATCACAGGATCTCTTGCAAAAGCCGTATTGAAGGTGCAAGCTAGCCATATTCGAGGTTCGCCATGCCTCCCCGTGTGCGTTACTTACTCACCTTCACTTTCGTTGCTGTACTGCTTCCGAGTTGTGCTCAAGCTCAGGTCTTTGTCGTCGGAGAACGATCGGCCACCTCTGACGTCGCAGCCGAGTTTATGCCGACGGATGTACCACTTTCGCCGGATCACCTGACGGAGCGCGGCTCGCGAGATCTGGAACGAATGCTTGTAGCTGAGCAGGGATTTGCGCATCGAGCTCTCCCGCTTGGATCCGGACTCACATTGGAGGCGAACGGTGCTTTGACTCCGGGCGCGAAAGAGTATCGTCATATGCTGTATGAGAAAGGACAGGCAGCCGGGCCGGGAGATCGAGTGCAGATTACATCACTTGTAGTCAAAGCCAACCGCCTGATCTTTGATCTAAACGGTGGACCCTATGCAAAGCATCGCTTCTTGAGCCACGTTCAGTTTGGTAACTCCGGCGCCCCGCCCCCCGAACAGGCGACTGGCGCGCGTGTGACCCTCGTGTTTCCGCATGGTATTCCGGATGTCAGCGCCCCTGAAGTCAAGGCACTGCTTGAGCCGGTGATCGATTTCGGGGTGAAGTCGTCTGAACAGGCCTATGCCGACACGTTGCCACCAGCTTTGAAGCAGGCGATTGCGGCCCATGAGGTGCTCGTCGGGATGAGTCATCGGATGGTGCTGGCCGCGCTCGGGCAGCCTGACAGTAAGGTTCATGAGCGCACGGGTGGCGACTCCAATGCGAGTCACTATGAGGAGTGGATCTACGGCCATGTGCCGCAAACGGTTCGCTTCGTCCGGTTCGTCGGAGACCGGGTCACGATGCTGGAGATTGCCGAACTTGGTAAGCCGCTGCAGATCCATGACAAGGATCAGATGGGTGGGTACAACCCTGGTCCGCCTACGCGCGAGGTCAGGATGGGGGATCTCGCGAAGGGTTCTGACACTGAGGCTGCAGCGCCGCCAACGCTCCGCAAGCCCGGTGAGACGGCGCCGGCTTCTCCAACGGGACGGGTGCAGCTGCCAAAGTCATCGAGTGATCCGGCCAGCCCTGCTCCCATAGCGCAACCCTGACGCTCGGCAGGTCGCTCTGACTGTGGTGTAAACTTCAATCTTGAGTGCTGTGGCATGACGTTCAAATTGCGTCCATGTGCCCGCAGCCCCAAACGCAATACTCTGCGCGTGACGTCGTAAATGCGGCCGTGCGACAGAGCTGCTCAGGAGAGACTAGATCATGGCTAAGATTGCCAAAACCGGTGACCGCAAGAAGGTCATGGATACGAACAAGAGTACGGACTGTCCGAAGTGCTCGAAGCCCACGCGGATTGTCAAGCGAGTCAAGGACCGCGAGCGCGGCACCCCCGGTGGTGTGTACATCTCCTGCTCCGCCTGTGACTTCTTCGAAAAGCTTTAAGAACGCGAGAAGCTCGGGCCGTCGTACACGGCTCGAGCTTTGTAGCATCAGAGTGTGTCGTTAGCACTGCTATCTACGACCAAGAAGCACTCCAAAGTTGTAGCGTTTGCGCACCCTCTCTCTTGACGATCGTCTCCTCGATTGGGCAGACTTGATCTCTCGAAAGCAGGGCTTTGTCGTTTATGCAAGTAGTCGTATCCGCAGCAGTCCTGCCCGAGTACCACGCAGCTCTTCCGCGCTTCGATCGCCCTACCTACCTCATGTGCCCGCCCCAGTGGTATGACGTAGATTACGTTATCAATCCCTGGATGGCGGGAAATCTGCATCGACCGTCACGGGACAAGGCGTTTGCCCAATGGAGAAGGCTCTTTGAGGCGCTTCGCCGCTTAGCGGATCTTCGCGTGCTTCCTGCTGAGCGTGGATGCCCCGACATGACCTTCGTCGCCCATGCGGCTCTGCTGCAGCATGGCCTCGCCACGATTGCGAGCTTCGCGCACCTACAGCGTCAGCCGGAAGAGGCGCATATGCGTAGGTGGCTAGCAGAGGCGGGTTTTCTTATCTGGGAGACACCTCGGGAGACGGCCTTTGAAGGCGAGGGTGACGCACTCTTTGATCAGGATGGCCAGGTACTCTGGGCGGGACATGGTGTGCGAACCTGTGAGCGCAGCCATGCTCATATGGCCTCCGCCTGGCATACACGTGTCGAGTCGTTGCATCTGACGGATCCGCGCTTCTACCATCTCGACACCTGTTTTGCACTCCTTCACGGAGGCTTTGTCCTTTACTACCCGGAAGCGTTTGACCATGCCTCACGCGTGAAGATCGAGGCGGCCTTTCCTGCAGATCGCCGCATTGTGGTCGACGAAGCTGAAGCAACACAGTTTGCCTGCAACGTGATCAACATCGGCCCCCACATTCTGATGGGTGACGTTCGCGGAACGTTTGTGGAGCGACTCGTCACCTTGGGCTTTATGGTCCAGAGCTTTCCGATGTCCGAGTTCTTGCGTGGCGGCGGCTCGGTGCGGTCGCTGGTTCTTCGCCTCAGCGACTCTTCACTTCAAGCCTGAGTCACCGGTCGCCTCTCGAGACCTCTGGCCATCTCTTCGAGTATGGCTTCTGCCGCTCGGCTTGGATCGATGGCCCGTGTGATCGGTCGACCAACGACCAGCAGGGAAGCACCATCACGAATAGCCTGTTCAGGCGTGGCGGTACGCTGTTGGTCGTTTAAGGTACTTCCAGCAGGCCGGACCCCCGGAACAATCAAGATCGGCGCGGGACCAAAGTGTTGTCGCAGGGCTAAGACCTCCAGAGGGGACGAGACTAGCCCCGCTAGGCCGCTCTGAAGTGCCAGCGTGGCGAGTCGGAGCACCTGCTCCTGCGGAGCTGCCTCGACTCCAATGGCGTGCAGCTCGGCTTCATTCATGCTTGTGAGCACCGTGACGCCTGCAAGCAGCGGCGCCCGATGCAGGATCTTCACCTGGGCTACCGCAGTTTCCAGCATCGCAGCTCCACCTGCCGTGTGGAGCGTGAGAAGCTCTGCTCCGAGGGGCGCTACGGAACGGACTGCAGCGGCAGCAGTATTTGGAATATCGTGAAGCTTGAGATCGAGGAAGATCCGGAATCCGCGATCCTGCAAGCGAGCGATCAAGTCTCGACCTTCAGCGTAGAACAGCTCCATGCCGACTTTCACCCAGCGGCACCGGCCGGCTACTTGATCGGCAAGCAATAGTGCCTCTGACGCCGATCCCACATCGAGAGCCGCGACGAGACGGTCTCTAGGATCAGAAGAAAGAGCGTAGTCTCCGCGCTGGCTCTCCGGAAACGCAACTGGCTCTACACTCTGCATAGAAAGCTCCCGGTCTTTGGCTTCGAAGCCGATCTCTCTTCGCTTCTCGAACAACTCGCGAACCGTGACGTATCGCTACCCACTATCCTAGCTGTATGACGATGGATCCAGGCTCGAGCCAACCGCCTGTCGTGCTCACGATCGCGGGCTTTGATCCCTCCTCGGGTGCGGGTGCGACGGCTGACCTTCAGGTCTTCGCGGCGCATGGACTGTTTGGCACAGCGTGCCCGACGGCACTCACCGTGCAATCGACGATGGGAGTGGCACGGGTACAGGTGACGGATCCAACCCTGCTGCGGGAGATGTTAACTCACCTGACCAGGGATATGCCGCCGGCAGGAGTGAAGATCGGCATGCTTGGCGATGTGGCTGTAACGCGCGTGGTCGCCGAGTTCCTGCAGGTGTTGCACGAGGACCGGGTGATCCCTATTGTGGTGGACCCCGTTTTGCAGTCGAGCTCAGGTGCAATGCTTCTGGACGAAGAAGCCGTGGCAACGCTGGTAGCCGATCTCCTTCCGCACGCTACCTGCATGACTCCGAACCATAAGGAGTTAGCTCGTTTACTAGGGCGAGGGGACTTCCTGCCCGAAGATCTAGGTGAGGCAGCGGCGATTCTGTTGCAGCGAACCGGAGCAGAGAGCGTGGTTGTCACTGGTGGTGATGATGATCCGCCCGCCGATCTCTTCTTGCAGCAGCAGAGGAACCCGATCTGGCTGACCGGTCAGAGGGTGGACACGCGCGCGACACATGGTACGGGATGTGCCTTTTCGAGTGCGCTCCTGAGCCGCATCGTTCTCGGTGACTGTCTGCTCGACGCCGCCAAGCAGGCGAAGCTCTATGTAGAGAACAGCTTGCGCTCTGCGCCTCAACTTGGGTCGGGGAAGGGGCCGATGAAGCTGAGTCTAGGTCCATATGCCAAAGCTGGTGGATCAACTGAGGTCAAAGGAGGTAAAAAACGCCTCTAAACATTCTGGTCATGCGGCCGATCTTAGGAACAGTATCGGAGGTTTTCCACCATGGCGCTACGCTCTTTCCTCAGAACCTACCCTCGTCCCGATTCTGCGTTCCTACAATTTGTTGCCGGCATGAACCGAAGCCCGTTCCGCTCGATGCAAACGAGCATCTCGACCGTGCGTCTGGATCGGCAGAGCGCACGCGCGATCGAATGTCTCGCGCATGCTATTGAGTATCTGGAAGATACGAAACCTTTCTCTGCGGCGACGACGCCCCGTATCGAAGCAGTTGAGGGTGCGATCGCTCTGCTTAGAGCGCGTAATCGTGAGGTCTTCTTTTCGGGGTCAACCGAGAGCCAGCGACGGGCGACACAGTGCTGGACTGATACTCTAAGCACCGGTCATGACAATCACACTCAATGGACAACCTGTTGATATCGCTGACGTAAACGCGCCGTCGCTGCAAGCGTTCCTTGTAGGTCGAGGTTTGAAGACAGACCGCATTGCCGTCGAGCGGAATGGCGACATCGTCTCCCGCAGGCAATGGCCGGAGATCGTGCTGGCTAGCGGAGATCGGCTTGAAGTCGTTCATTTTGTTGGGGGTGGCTGTTTGGTGAGGTGATGCAGCAAGTCCTCCCACCGCGCTCCGTAATCTCCCCAGCCGCCAAGATGACGAACTCGACCCAAAGCTGCCTGGCTCATCTGCTGCTGTAGCGCTGGATCGTCGGCTAGCCGCTGCAGGCGATCGGTTAGTGCCGCGGGATCGCGGATGGCTACGATGAATCCCTCAACACCGTCGGTAAATAGATCCTCCGCGCCGGTGTTGGTCGAGGCGAGAACGGGGCATCCGCACGCAAGCGCCTGCCCCTGAACTAGCGCTAGACCCTCTTCAATGCTGGGCAGCACCATCACATGACTTATGTTCATGAGTTCGATGAGGCGTTCCTGAGGGACTGGGCCAAGATACTCCACACCGTCTTGTGGAAGCTGGGGAAGGAGAGCTTTCATTTCATTCTGGATCGCGCCAGCTACGCGAAGACGCTTGCCTGGATGTCGTAGTGCGGCGAAGGCCTGGAGGAGATACGGAAAGCCCTTTCGCAGGCCTACCGCACCGGCAAAGAGTACTTCGAAGTGAGTAGAGGATGGCTCCCGAGTTTTGGTAAACCTTTCTAAGCGTACACCATAAGGGATAATGTGAATCTTTTCGTTGCTGATGCCCATCTCCACGAACGATCGCTTTGCAAAAGTTGAGGGAACCGTAATTGCGTCCGCGAGGCGGTAGATCTCTTCTTCCCGGCGAGTGTCGCGGTCATCTGTTTGAGGTGGAGGGACGGGCCAGCGGCTGTGTTCGTCGCGAAGGATGTTTTCCTGAAAACGCTGGTGGGAGGAGCCGCGGTCACAGATAAAGACGCCGCCGTTTCGCTGGACGATCTGGCCTGCGTTCAGGCTGGAGCCGGAGAGAGCGATGAGCGCATCGGGGGGGTCTTCGTTACGGAGCTGCTGCGTGACAAAGCGGTCGAAGGTCAGAGCGTTCGCGTAACCTATTGCATTGATGAGCCATGCGGGCTCGAAGTGGAAGCGGCGGGAGAGCATCTCCGGGGTATGGACCCACGGATAATTGCGTACAAGGGTGCGGGGAATGCCTTCGCGGGCGAGTCTGCTCCATGGGAAGGTGGAGTAAATCCGTTCCAGATGGCCGCGGAGAAGCAGCTCACGGGCGAGCTCAAAGTGATGAAAGACTCCGAAGGTGGTCTGGATAACGCGCATAGAAGCAGGGTAACTGGTCGAGGTGCGAGGGGTTTCCGCGGAGGTGAAGGGGTCTTTTGCTTCAGTTTGGCGCAGGTACTTTCGGAGCCCTCCCAGTGGGCTCGTGGGCGGGATCAGCTTCGGGGGAGAGAGACACCTGGTGAGCGGTTGCGCTGCCGAGGCGCCAGGGTGACGAGCGTGACGACGCGCGCTGGGACCCGCACTGAGGGTGAAAGAGGAACCGTGCGCCAGGGCGTGAGCTGGGCGGCCTGTCCTATCGCGCGTGACTTTGGAGCGGTGATCTGCCGCCGCCCTTAGAGACTGCTACGACCTCTTCCGAAGAGAAGGTAGATGATGACCAGAGCAAGGATGAGGCTGAGGCCGCCGCCGCCGTAGTATCCGACGCCCGGACCCATGTAGTAGCCGCCGCCACCGAAGACGAGAAGAAGAACAAGCAGGATGAGGATGAGAGGCATGGCGAGCAGTCTAGCACTGGCGACCGGCTTTGAGGAGAGTGCTTTGTCGAACGCAGGAGGGCGAGGCGCTCGTGCCGATCAGAGCTGAGCTGTGGTTTGCTGCGCGCATGGCGTGAGATCCCAAGCCCGGAGTTCTGCCGCGGAGAGCGGCTTGAGCAGATCGAGGGGAGGCGCGTCGGGCGTTGAGGATCGCAGCCAGCGCGACTGATCGGCGGCTTCGATCACGACCGGCAGACGGTCAAAGATGGAACGAAGCAAAGGTGCGACCAAGCTGGTGACGACGGCAAAGGTCTGGACTGCATGGCCGTCATCGTTCTGCCACGACTCCCAGACGGCGGCCAGGCTGAAAGCGGCTCCGGAGGTGAGGGCGAAGGAGCATGGAGTTTCGAGACCAGATGGATCATGGCGGCACTGAAACATCCGGGTTGCCGGCACGAGACAACGGCGGCGGCGAAAGGCGCTTCGGAAGCAGGAGGTACAGGTGAGCGATTCGGCATGGGCCGTAGCGCGCTCGTCGGCGCCTTCCTCATCGTGCGCGTAGGAGGGAATCAGCCCTTCGCGCATCCAGGCGATCTCGTGCTGGCCGGGATGCACGGAGGCGCGCAGCACGGGGTAGTGTTGATGGCTGTAGAGGCGCTGCTCGAAGGGGATCTCAGGGAGGGAGGTGGTTGAAACTTTTCCCCAGGCGGCGAGCTCCTCGCGACTGATATCAAGCTGAAAGCGTGGAAGCATGTCGGTACCTCCTCAACGAAGCGAAGTCTAGAGCAAGCAGAGCCAGAGAAGGCAGATGCCAGCAACAAGGAAGCAGATGCCGGCGAGAAACTCCGACCCGTGGGGTACCTCCGCCGTCGTTCCACGGAGCGGCGGGACAGATTGCGGACGAAGGCGAGCAACCGATGATGTGACCGAGAGGTTCATTTTTAGTGGAGGGACAGTGGTTGGGGCAGAGACGCACGTATGGCAGGCCAAGCGAGCGTCCCTGGATAGGAACAGTTAGAACTCGAGGCGCAGGGCTCCCTGGCCGGTGCGGTTTCCCGCATTTTCAGCCGTCTGCGGTGCGCTCAGAACACCGAAGGTGCCGGGGTTATCGATCTGTGTTGCCGGCGGTGCGAAGTTGGTGTGATTGAGCACGTTGGTAAAGCTGGACTCGAAGCGAAGTCTGACGTTCTCGCGAAGCTGCAGGATCTTGGCGGTACCCAGACTTACAGCGATGGTGCCAGGACCTTCGAGGATGCCGACTCCCGCGTTTCCGAAGCGACCTGCGTCTGCCGGAGTTGGGGCGAAGGCACTCAGGTTGAAGAAGTGTGCGCGCGACTGGCCGCCCACCAGGTTGCGTGACACCTGATCCGGACGCGCGAACGCCCCACGATTGACGACGTTGGTGTTCGACTGATCGAGACCAGGACTGATGCTCGGCGTCAGCCATGGTCCCGACTCGAGGAGGGAGATGGTATTGAGCTCCCAGCCACCAAGGATCCGGCCGAGCCAACCTGTAGTGAGATAGGCGCGACCCGGTCCGACGGGGAGCTGGTAGGCGCCCGAGATGAGGCCTCGATTGCGACGCGTGCCTGAGACGTTGCCGTAGTCCGCACCGATATGGAAGCGGTCTGCGATCGGGATGCCGTAGTTAACCTCTCCGGCGAAGGCTGTGGGCGTGTCTCCCTGGTTGTCCGCGAGGTTCTTGGCTAGCGTATAGCTCGCGTCGAAGTAGAGCCCGTGCGAGGGGGCGTGGGTCGCTTCCATCTCGAGCGCGGTGTAGTTCTGTCGCCCGGCGTTGAAGGTGCTGTAGAGCTCAAGCCAGTTCGGGTACGGCGATCTTGGGTCCACATAGGGGCTTGCGGCGGTAGGGGTGAAGGGGATTGTGCTTGCCGGAAGCTGGTTCAGATCTTCCGTGATGTTGAGGCGATAGGTGTGCATGCCGACGTAACTGATACGCACGGTGTCGTTGCGCGAGAGCTGACGCTCCACGGTCAGATTCCACTGATTGGATTGCGGATCGCGATAGTTCGGGTCGACACCCTGATCGAGAGAGCCACCGCCGATCTGCGTCGTGACGCCGCCGGCAGGAGTGGTGTTGGGGAACTTGACGTTCGTGTAGGTGTGCAGGCTGGAGGTGGGATTGCCGCTGTTATTGAAGGAGAGCGGGCCGAGGTTGGTCATGGTGTAGATGCCGAAGCCGGCGCGCACGACCGTCTTGGTGTCGCCGAAGGGCCGGTAGGCGAGGGAGATCCGTGGCTGCACATTGCCCCAGTACGTGCGGCGAAGACCACGAGGAAGATGATCCTGGCTGGCTGTCACGTAGTTGGTGCAGGGAAGAGCTGTGACGCCAAGAGCGCAGCTATTGAAGGACTGCTGAAACGCGAGGTTCGATGCCTGCAGATTGTTCTTCACCAGATAGCTCGCCAGCTGATCCGGCACTACGACGGAGTTGTTTCGCTGATCGAAGCTGGCCGCGTTGCCGCCCTGAAGATAGAAAGCCGGGAGAGTTGTCCAGCGAAGACCGTAGCTCGCGGTCAACCTCGGCGTGAGCTCGAAAGAATCTTGCGCGAAGACGCTGGTCTGCCATGCCTGGCCGGAGACGTCAGGGCTGGATACAGCAAAGGCCGCGGTGGTGGGCTGGCCGGTGAGGAAGTCGCCGAAGGTATTGCCGGTGTAGGTCGATTGAAAGGTGAAGTCGCCAAAGTCATCCGATGCATAGGAGGGCGCGAAGCTTTCGAGATCGAAGTAGCGTACACGACGAAGATCGACGCCCGTCTTGATCGTGTGCTTGCCTATGGAGAGGGTGATGTTGTCAGCGAACTGGATAGTATTTGACTGCGTGATGCCGGCCTTGTCGCGGCCGATCGGGGTGAAGCCGGTTCCATTGCTGAAGTTGAAGGTTGGGAAGGCGTGCGAGGTGGGGTGCTGCGAGAGATTTGCGCCTTGCAGATCCAGTTGGGAGAGAGCTGCCGCGCCGGAGATGGGGAAGTCAACTGAAGTGCCGACCTTGGTGAAGCCGAAGCGGAACTCGTTCAGGAGACGCGGCGTGATGGTGAAGGTGTGCGAGACAAGCAGGCTGCGGTTGTACACACTATCGACGTCGTTCGGCAAGAGATTATTCGCGACGTTAGTGGTGATGTTTTTGCGGCTGAAACGCGCGTAGACAGACTGCCTGGAGTTGATGGTCTGATCGATGCGAAGATCGGCGCCGTCCTGCGCAGCTGGAGTCGCCTGAAAGTGCTCGTAGTTGAAGTTTGGCTCTCCGGAGACATTTGGCAGCGGGTAATACGAGTTGAGCAGAGCTT
The DNA here is from genome assembly GCA_964235665.1 of uncultured Acidobacteriaceae bacterium. Taxonomy (GTDB): domain Bacteria; phylum Acidobacteriota; class Terriglobia; order Terriglobales; family Acidobacteriaceae; genus Edaphobacter. The sequence goes on along the minus strand of CAXSAY010000002.1, from coordinate 39,321 downwards.
TTGCAGTGGTGCTGAGGTTAGCCTGCGGGATGATCGGACCAGGCGTGCAGGTCTGTGTGCCCTCGGAATTGGTGACGCAGGAAGGGAGTGAGGTGAGATCCCCGCCGCGCTGCGCCGCGGTCGGCACGAGGAACTGCTGCGGCACGGACAGGGTTCTGCGATTTCCCTCGTAGGTTGCGAAGAAGAACGTGCGATTGTGGCCGTTGTAGAGATGAGGAAGGACGATTGGGCCACCGAGCGAGCCGCCGAAGGTGTTGTAGCGTTTGGGAGCTTTGGTCGGGAAGTTGTAGGGAGCGGCATCGAGCGCGTCGTTCTGCAGGTATTCGAAGAGGCTGCCGTGAAGGTTGTTGGTGCCTCCTTTCGTTACGAATGTGACGTCGCCTACCTGCGAGAACTCCGCGCTGTTGTTGAAGGCTGTGACCTTGAGGGCGGAGATGCCCTCCTGAGACGGGTATGCGTCGGCAAGGGCTCCGTTTTGGCGAACGTTCGAGGTAGAGATGCCGTCGACGGAGAAGTTCACCATGGACGAACTCGCGCCGCCAACGTTGATGTTTCCCTGGCTGTCGGTCTGCACGTTGGGCGAAAGCGCGAGTGCGCCGAGCGGACTGGTTGTGGTTGCGCGGTTGTTCAGCGGCAGCTGGGTCAGTTGGATGTTGCTCTTCTCGTCTCCGATCACGCCGTCCTCGGTATCGATGCTCGCGGAGTTTGCTTCGACGGTCACGGTGGTGTTGTCGGTTGCGATTGCGAGTGATACCGGAAGACGCAGATCCTGTCTTGCGGCGAGGGTTACGGAGGAGACGAGCGCATCGGCAAAGCCATCGTGGTGGATCGTCAGCCGGTACTGACCGGGCTTGAGATTTTGCACCTCGAACTCACCGGTGCTGTTGCTGCTGACGATGCGGTCTGTGTTTTCGTTTGCGGAATGGAGGGTGATGGAGGCTTCCGGCAGAACAGAGCCGCTGGAGTCCTGCACGGTTCCACGGATGGTTCCGAAGGTGGACTGCGCGAGGCAGACGCCCGAGAGGGCCAGACACGCGAGACCGAACGCGAGCGCGTCGCGCAGAGAAAAGGATCGTTGCTTGAGAGCGTGATCCCGACGCAGCAGCTTCGACCGTGTCTTTCGCCGCAACCGCAAGGCTGTGCTCTCGTAGTCTTCGGTGTGAGTTGCTGTGGATCGGTCTCCTGAAATGCTTACGTGCCGCATCGATTCTCTCCTCCCGGGACGGGTGCCGGTAGAAGCAGTTCATACGGTTCATGCTTAAGAAGGCATAAAGATCGACGGGCGTGGCGACTGGTTCTTACGGACTCCTTATGTCTGCCCGGCGTAGTGTTGGATCGAGGTTGTGTGAGGACTCAGAGGTTCAGGTCGGCGCTTTGGGTCGTGTTTGTCTCTGCGCTGGTGCTTGCTTCCGGAGGCCTTTCGATCGGGCGTCAGCTCGGTCCGGCGGCATCGATGCCGTTCTATCTTCTGCTTACAATCTTTGTCGCGTGGCGAGTTGGTCTTGTTGCGTCCATCCTGGTGAGCCTTTGCGCGACACTTGGCCTCGACTTCTTTTTTACAGAGCCGCGCTTTACGCTGCGTGTCGCATCCGGGCAGGATGTGTTTGCTCTTGTTTCGTTTGCTGCGGTCTCGTTGTTTATCAGCCATCTTTCGAGCGTACTCCGCGCCCATGCGGAGCGACTGCGCGTGGCGGAAGAGGAGCAGCGCGCCCTGTATGAGTTGTCGCGAAGCGCTCTGCTGCTGGACTGGAAGGCATCGGTGACGGCGCAGCTCTGTTCACTGGTGCTCGACAGATTCAGGCTTGCCGGCGTGGCCCTGCTCGATGACAGAGAGAATGATTTCGCGTTTGCGGGGGATGCGGGCGGTGCTGCAGAGACGCTACGGGCGGCGCTGCGAGCGACGCAGAGCTATGATCTGCCGGTCCGCTCCGAACGTATTCGTGTGTTGCGTTCGGGTGTGCGACCAGTTGGAGCCGTGCTCTTCCACGGCAGCTTTGACAAGCTGACGGCGGATGCTGTCGCCACCCTGATCGCGACGCACCTGGAACGTGTACGGGCGCTTACGGCAGAGGTCTCTGCGGAGTCACAGGCGATCTCGGAGCGTCTGCGAACGGCGGTGCTTGATGGACTAGCGCACGCGGTGAAGACGCCGCTGACGACCATCATGGTTTCAAGCTCCGGCATGCGTGAGATCGGCGCTCTGTCGCCGCTGCAGGCGGAGCTTGCAGAGGTGATTGAAGGGCAGGCCACCTATCTTGCCGCGCTGACCGATAAGCTTTTGCGAACTGCGAAGCTCGAGAGCGGCGATCTGCTGTTTCACCCTCAATCGGTCGACCTCAGTGTTCTGGTCGAGCATGCCCTTGCTAGCCTTCGCGTCCAGTACGACGTCGAGCGAGTCCGCGTGCCTGCAGGCGAGGTTGCGCTGACTCTCCAAGCTGATCCTGAGCTGCTCGAGATGGCGCTTGTGCAGCTCTTCGAGAATGCTCTGAAGTACAGCCCGGACGGCACGACGATACGCCTCAACATCACCGCAACGCCGGACAGCTACGACCTGGCCGTTCACAATGAGGGCTCGTTCCTTTCTGAGCGGGAGCGAGGGCTCATCTTTGAGCGCTACTATCGCAGCCCCGCGATGGAACACCGTGCGTCAGGAACGGGCGTTGGCCTATCTGTCGCAAAACGAGCGATTGAAGCACATGGGGGCCAGATCCGAGTGGAGAGCGATCCGGTCAAGGGAACCACGTTTCACCTCTATCTGCCTCTCCCGAGGGAATCGCAGTGAACCAGGGAACTGTTCTGCTCGTGGAAGACGATGTCACCTTGCGCCGATCGCTGGCAAGTACGCTTCGCGCTCTCGGATTTGAGGTACGCGAGGCACCTAGCGGTGAGATCGGGTTAGGCGAGCTCCAGCACCAACGCTTCGAGGTGGTGCTGCTTGATCTGAACATGCCAGGTATGGGCGGGATGGCGGCCTGCGCGAAGATGCGCGATCTCCATCCCAAGGTGCCGATCATCGTGCTGACGGTGCGAGACAGCGATGAGGACAAGATTGCCGCGCTCGATGCTGGCGCCGATGATTATGTCACCAAGCCGTTTCGCATTCCTGAGCTGGCGGCGCGGGTGCGAGCAGCAGTTCGTAGAACACGGCAGCCGGATGACAATGCCATGCGACCACTTGAGATCGGCGCGATCCAGCTCGATCCGGTTGAGCACCGCGTAACAAAGGGCGGAGAAGAGCTGCATATGACGCCCAAGGAGTTCGAGCTTCTGCATCTGCTGATGCGGTACGCCGGGCGCCCCATCACACATCAGCGCCTGCTCACGACGGTGTGGGGTGAAGAGTATGGCAGTGAACGCGAGTATCTACGTACGTACATCAGCCAGCTGCGACGGAAGCTCGAAGCGAATCCGGCCGACCCGCAGTATCTGCTGACGGAGAATTATGTGGGCTATCGCTTTCGCTCGGGCACATCGCCTGAGATCGTCACTGCGAATCGTACGCCAGCCTGACTCACCTCCAGGCAAGATGCCGCGTAACCGGCAGTTGAGCCCCAAGCCTTTCTTTATGCCTTCCTGATATGAGCCCTTCTATGGTCGAGAGATAGCTCGTGGCGCGATTGCGAGCCTGGGGTGAAGAGCCGTATGCGTTCGATGAGCGGGAGAACGGGTTTGGGTATGGGGCAGAGATGGTCCGTGGCGGGGCATGTGGTCTCGCGGGCCGCGCGGCGAGGACACCAATGGAACGATGGCAAGCGGGATGCATGCTGAAGCAGGGAAGCTCTACTACGTCGAAGGTCATCTACGCCGCAATCGCGGCAAATGTGGCGATCGTGATTGCGAAGTTGATTGCCGCTCGCCTCACTGGCAGCTCTGCGATGTTCTCTGAAAGTATTCACTCCATGGTGGACACTGGCAATGGTGGTCTGCTGCTGCTCGGTCTCAGGTTGAGTCGGAGACCCGCGGACGAGCTGCATCCTTTTGGCTACGGCAAGGAGCTGTACTTCTGGACCATGGTGGTTGCCCTGGCTGTTTTCGCGCTGGGTGGAGGCATGTCCTTCTATGAGGGCGTCGTGCACATCCTTCATCCGCATGCACTGGAGCACCTCACCGCGACCTACGTGGTGCTGTTCTGTTCGGCGATCTTTGAGGGCAGCTCGCTTGTGATTGCGCTCCGCGCGTTCCGGAGCTCTCCTTCAGAGCTGACGTTGTGGCAGGCGATTCGGAGGAGTAAAGACCCGGGCTGCTTTACCGTCATCTTTGAGGATTCGGCGGCGGTGCTCGGCATCTTCATCGCGCTTCTGGCGACGGTACTGACGCACTCGTTTCACCTTCGCCTTCTTGATGGAGTTGCATCGATCCTGATCGGATTGCTGCTGATGAGCGTTGCGTTTCTTCTCGGCTCAAAGACGAAGGCGCTGCTGATCGGGGAAGGGGTGGACCGCAACACTCTTCACGCGATTCGGGAGATTGCGGACGATGTCGCAGGGGTTGAGCGGATGGGCTATCCGTTTACGACGTTCTTTGGCCCGCATGATGCGTTGCTGACTATGACGATCCAGTTCCGCGCCGGCTTTTCCAGCGGACAGATTGAGCGCGCTGTTGATCTGATTGAGGCCCGTATTCAAACCGCCTTTCCGGAGATCAAACATATCTTCTTGGAGGTCGATAGCGTTCGTGAAAGCCAGCCAGAGGAAGCCCTCGACGGAGTGGTCTTGCCGCAGAAGGCTGTTGCGATCACGGCGCTTGAGCCGCCGAGCTCGCAGAGTGTGCCGGCCTGACGATCGATTACGGTTGGAGTAGGAGCACGCAACGGACTGCGCCATCCTGCGCTGTGTTGAAGTCGACCGGATCGGAGGAGTGCCGGAGTTTTGCGAAGGCCCAGCCAGCCATCGCACGAGCGGGGCGCGGAGTGACCAATGTTTGGGGAAGCCCGCTGTCCTGGGCTTGGGAAGGGCGCTCTTGTTAGATACTAAGCAGACCTGTGTTCCTTCCGAGCCTCAGAGCAAGGACGGCTCAGACTCACTACCGTAGACCATCTGTTCACCGTTTCAGGAAAGGCCCTGCTTGCCGCGTCGTCTGCCTTGCTCGCTGCCGCCTCTTGCTTCTGCTGTGCTACTTCTTCTGGTTCTTCTGGCTGCTCCAGCGCTGGCCTCCGGGGCCACGCAGATCAAGACCTATCGTTTGCCTGAGGAGGTTCGGTCCACGCACTATCGCGTTCGCATCAATGGCAAGAACGCTGATGTGCTGCATGCTGCAACGGGTTATTACCTGTTGAACTTTGATATCGACGGGCCGGTCACCGTGTCGGTCACTGCGGAGGATCCGTACTTCTGGGATCGCGGTGTCGAGATTCAGCCGATGCGTCTGGGGATTCGGCCGGTTCGCAAGGGAGCCACCATCACGTTTCCGCTGCGGGGTTCGCAGAAGCTGACGATTGCGAGACCGGGAGATCACTTCGCCGATGCCGATATGCTCTTCCTGTTTGCGAATGTGCGCGAAGAGGCGCCAAACCGCGTCGAAAACTCGTCCCTTCGCTACATTGGACCCGGCGTCCACCACGAGAATATCGATGCCAAGAGCGGCGACCGAATCTATCTGGATGGGGGTGCTGTCGTTTTTGGGGCACTGAACGTGTGGCAGGTTAAAGACGTACACGTCTCCGGCCGCGGCACGATCATCTACGACGGCCCGCAGGATCCGCACAGCGATGAAGGCTGGATGCATAGACCGAACTGGCATTGCATCGTTATGGATCAGGCTGAAAACATCGAGATCGATGGGATCACCTGCATCACGCGAAGCCGCTCGTGGCAGATACAGATGAAGGACTCCCACCACATCGGCTTCTACAACTTGAAAGCAATCGGCGGAAATTCTAACGACGCTAATCAGGATGGCCTGGACTGGCTGGGCGGCGGTGAAACGACCGTGCGTAACAGCTTTTTTCGTGCCTCGGACGATGTCTTTGCCCTGCAGGGAAACTGGGAGGGCTACGATCCGGAACTACTGAAACGTCCGGGCCATGACGTCACCAACATCACCATCGACGACACGGTTGCCTCCACAAGCGTTTCGAATACGATCCGCGTTGGCTGGCCGCAGAAGACGTTTAACAGCGCTCACTTCCACATGAGCAACATGGACGTCATTCATACGGGCTTCGGAGGTTGCAAGGTTCCGTTTGCGTTCTTCGAACTGTGGGCTGATCCGGATGGTCATGGACGCCATGAGGACTACAGCTTTCGGAACATTCGCCTGGAAGAGTGGTATTCGCTCTTTCAGGTGCGTCAGCCTGAGCCCTCGGTGAGGAACATCAGCTTTTCGGGGGTGTGGGCGATGGATGGGCCAGCGATGAATCCATCGGTAGTTCTGGGTGATATTGGAGGACTAAGTCTCGATGACGCGTCACTGCAGGGCTTTGCCTCGGCGGCGCCAGAGGTGCGGGAAGGAGCTCAATCTCCGGTGCAGGAAAGGAGTGTGCTTGACAGCGGCTTCAGCTACACGTCGGGCTTGTTGAAGTCTGGAGAGAGGATTACATTTAACGCGGCCGAGCAGAAGATTCCGCATGTGGACTTTGAGTGGATCTTTGGCGATGGATCGCGTGCGCATGGGCCGGCGGTGACACACCTCTTCCCCGATGACGAGGGAACACTGCTTGATGGGTCGGGACGATATCGCGTTCTGCTCCACCTGATTGCAGCGAGTGGGGCGGAGGCGTGGTCCAGCCAGTCCGTTGTGCTTGCCAAAAGCGAACGACATCCCCGCCGCGCCGCCGTGACGAAGGATGCACCCGGAGGGCAGGAGAACCATGTTGATCGTTGGGGCGTGGACATCCCGGCCGACGGCGGATATAGCTTTACGCTGCTTACCAGCACAAAGGGCAGCCTGGCCATCGACGATGGTGCGCCTGTCTCTACGCCGCTCGGACGGCCGCAGGTATGTGGGTCACAGGGCAATGCCGTGCAGCCGGTCCGTCTGTATGCTGCGTTGCGAAAGGGCAGACACCAACTTGTTGTGACGAGGGACGCGTCGCTCGAAAACGCAACTTCTTTCCCGGCCAACGCGAGTGGGTCACCGATGGTTTTGTGGGAGGGGCCCGCGCTCCCTCGTCAGGTACTCACTCCAGCGACCGGAACGTTGCTATCCAACACGCCGGACGGGGAGAGCCGCTAGAGGCCGCGTATGCTTTCTGCTGACCTGCAGCCGTTCGGCGAACAGGATGGTCGTCAGCGTTCGATATGCTGCTTGCGGAGGCAGAGGCGGCGCAGGCCGCATATCAGCTCGGAAACGAAACCCTCCCCAAGAAGCAAATGGATCTCCGGGATCATGTGGCGCCGAGTCACCCTTAGCCTGACGCAGACGGAGCGCATCGAAGGAACATGAGTTCAGGAGAGAGTTCAGCTGTTGTACCAAGCATGTCGATGAGCGGCGAGCAGGATGTTGCGGGCTTCTGCTTCGCGAATAGCTACGCACGCCTGCCGGAACACTTCTTTGCCCGACTCGATCCGGCACGCGTGGTGTCACCGCGACTGGTTCACCTCAATCGAGACCTGGCCGAGAGATTGAATCTGGATCCGGACAAGCTGGCCGGTCCGCAAGGCGTAGCGGTGCTTGCCGGCAATCGCGTTGCGAAAGGATCAGAACCGCTGGCGATGGCGTACGCCGGACATCAGTTCGGGCATTTCGTGCCGCAGCTAGGAGACGGGCGAGCGAATCTGTTGGGAGAGCTTCTTGGGCGAGACGGCCGGCGCTACGACCTTCAACTCAAGGGATCCGGACGGACTCCGTTCTCGCGCGGTGGGGATGGGCAGGCCGCACTCGGTCCGGTTCTGCGCGAGTACCTGGTGAGTGAAGCCATGGCGGCACTGGACGTGCCAACGACACGGGCGCTCGCGGCTGTAACAACTGGAGAACGCGTGATTCGTGACGCGGTGTTGCCAGGGGCCGTGCTCGCACGTGTCGCGGCGAGCCACCTTCGCGTTGGAACGTTTCAGTACTTTGCTGCCCGGGGAGACAGCGAAGGGGTACGGCGGCTGGCTGACTATGCCATCGCGCGTTTCTATCCGGAGTGCGCCACAGCGGAACGGCCCTATCTGGCTTTCCTTGATGCTGTGATCGCTCGACAAGCTCAGCTGATCGCCCATTGGCTGTTGTTGGGATTTGTTCATGGCGTCATGAACACAGACAACATGTCCATCTCCGGGGAGACGCTTGACTATGGCCCCTGCGCGTTCCTGGAGGCGTACGACCCAGACATGGTGTTCAGTTCGATTGATCATCGGGGACGCTACTCGTACAGCAACCAACCGCATGCCGCGCACTGGAACTTGGCGCGGCTCGCCGAGACGTTGCTGCCCCTATTGAGCGAGGGGGAGGGAGGTGAAGAAGGCGCTCTCACGGCGGCGAGAGAGTCACTGGCTCGATTCGGAACGCGGTTTGAAGCAGCGCGACTCGCGGGATGGCGGCGCAAGCTGGGGCTCGTCACGGAGCAGGATGGTGACGGCGTGATGGTTGAGGATCTGCTCGGGCGGATGGCTGAACATCGTGCCGACTTTACGCGGACCTTTCGCCTCTTGTGCGATGCCGCCGCAGAGCCGCACAGTGACCTCCAAGTTCGCCATCTGTTTGCGGATCCAGGTGCGTTTGACACCTGGGCCGCCGGCTGGCGCCACAGATTGCGTGAGGAGCCCACGTCTGCCGAGGAGCGAGAGGCGCGCATGCGTGCCGTGAATCCGGCGTTCATTCCGCGGAACCATCTGGTCCAGGCGGCGCTCCATGCCGCGACGCAAGATCAGGACTTCAGGCCGTTTGAGGATCTGCTGGCTGTGGTCACGCGGCCGTACGACGACAGGCCGGACCTGGAGCGGTTTTCGACCCCGGCCCTTGCCGAAGAATGCGTCACCCAGACCTTTTGTGGAACCTAGACGAGGTCCGACGCCGAACATATGGAGCCGGACTGGTTGTGTCTGCGGCGCGAACACACTTGGTCAAGAGGGCGGCCCCTCCTAGTCAGCACGAGCAAACGCCTGGCGCGAGCGACTGGAAGAAACAGAGGCTGATATCCGTCACTGCTACACTTCGGCATCCTCTGAAAGGAACAACTTCCTTGTGCGTGTGAAGACTCTGATGTTATTCGCTGTGCTGCTTGCCGTTGCGGTGTGCGACACCATTGATGCCCAGAGCTTCTCTCCGCGATGGGAGGAGTTGACCGGGCCCGACTTCATTCAAGCGATTCGCCAATCCAAGGGTGTTTGCGTTCTTCCGTTCGGCATTCTCGAAAAGCATGGCCCACACCTTCCGCTTGGGACAGACCTGCTGGATGTTCGATTCGCTGTGCTCAATGCCGTGCAGCAGGAGTACGCCGTCGTTTTTCCTGAGTATTACTTTGGCCAGATCTTTGAGGCGCGCCAGGAACCTGGAACCATGGCGTACAGCCTGAGTACCCAGCTCACGTTGCTGCAGGAGACAACGCAGGAGATGGCTCGCAACGGTTGCAAGAAGATTGTCATCGTCAACGGCCACGGTGGAAATGAAAGCCTGCTTCCCCTCTTTGCACAGGCGCAACTTGCAACGCCGCGAGACTTCGTGATTTATGTGTTCCTTGCGCCTCACAGGAACGTGCCAGGGCGGCCCGCGATGAAGATCACGACAGATCAGCACGCCGGAGAGACCGAAACCTCCGCCATGCTGATCGCCCGTCCCGATCTGGTCCATCAAGACCGGGCGGCCAGCGAATCCGGCGCCGACCATAAGCGTCTCACGTTGCCGGACACCGTCTACACCGGGATCTGGTGGTACGCCAGATTTCCAGACCACTACGCAGGGGTGGGTGCTGCCGGGACGAAGGAACTTGGGGCGTTTGATCAGAAGACCTGGTCCAGCCAGATCGCAGAGGCTATCCGCGCCATCAAAGCTGACGACCAGAGCTTGAAGCTGCAAAACGAGTTCTTCGAAAAGGCGCAGCATCCTCTTGATACACCGCAGTAGACGGGACCGGTACACTGGCACCATGCCACGAACTGCCTTGGTCACTGGCGCCTCACGCGGTCTCGGAGCGTCGATTGCCACCTGCCTCGCCGAAGCCGGACATGCGGTAGCCGTCAACTTCTTCGCCAGCAGCGAACGCGCTCAGACGCTGTGTCATGATCTCCAAAACCGTGGTCTCACGGCGCAGCCTTTCGGAGCTGATGTTCGGGATCCGGATGCAGTAGGTCAACTCATTCAGCAGGTCGAAGCCTCGCTTGGCCCTATCGATGTGCTGGTCGTCAACGCGACCGGCCATCAGCCCTTTCTTTCCGTAGAGGAGCAGACCTGGCAGTCGTACCTGGATCAGCTTGAGTTTTTCGTGAAGTCGCCGCTTTTGCTGCTGCAGGGTGTGCTGCCCGGCATGCGGCAACGCGGCTTCGGCCGTGTGATCCAAATCGGCAGTGAGGTCGTGGAGCTGGGTAACCCGCGGTTCGCAAACTACGTTGCCGCGAAGGCAGCGCAGTTAGGCCAGACACGTTCCTGGGCACGAGAACTTGGACCAGATGGCATCACGGTCAATCTCGTGGCGCCAGGCTGGATTCCCACTGAACGCGCTCTTGATGCTACCGAGGCGGAGAAACAGGCTTACGCTCTCCAGGTCCCGCTACGCCGCATGGGTGTTCCGGAAGAGGTCGGCCATACGGTCGCTTTTCTTGCGAGTGATCAGGCTGCCTTCATCAATGGGCAGAAGGTCGCCGTGAACGGCGGCAACACGCTGGAATAGGTTGTGCGCGGTGAGCTACCGCACCTAGAGATGCAGGCATGTACGGCGGCTCAAGCGGCTCTCACGACACGATGCAGAGTGCCTTGCGTCTGAGACGAAGCGACGGAAAGCTCCTTCTGCTGCGAACGGCTTAGCAGGGAAGAGGTGCTCCGTGATACAAGCGAGGTAACCTCCACAAGGATTCTTCTGTGACCCGTTCCCTTCTGGGCAAGGCTTTTGCTCTTCTGCTGTTTCTCTATCCTTTGGAGGCGCAGGACGTTCCTGTGCCCAGTGCGTTCCCCATTGCCGTGCCCAGCAACCTGCCTGTGCTTTCGGCGAAGAAACAGGCTGCGATGGATCGCGACCTGATCGAGGTGACGATTCCACAGCTGCAGGCCTTGTACAAGAAGCACCGGTACACGGTCGAACAGGTGACTCGCTGGTACTTCGGACGGATCGCGCGCTACAACGGCATCTACCGATCTGTGCAAACGGCTGACGGGAGCGGAGCGCTGGCAACGGCGCGCAGAGAGGACGCGAACAAGGGCCAAGCGCATGGACCGCTGTGGGGTGTGCCCATGGTGATCAAAGCGAACACCGCAGTGAACGGATTGCCGGACACGGATGGATGGGAGGGCTTCGCGATCCCGGGACATCAGTTTCTCGCGCCGAAGGATGCGACCGTCGTGGCCAGACTACGCGCGGCAGGCGCGGTCGTTCTGGGCATCACAAACATGCCGGACTTTGCTGCGAGCGACACCAATCGCTCGAGTGCCTTTGGCCGAACCGGAAATGCCTACGATGTGCGGTTCTCGCCTGGCGGGTCATCCGGCGGGACTGTGACCGCGATCACCTCCAACGAGGCGGTCTTGGGTACGGGCACGGATACGGGCAACAGCATCCGTATGGTGGCAGGAACGAGCTCGGTGGTCGGCTTGTTTCCGACGCGTGGATTGGTCTCCATCGCCGGGATCGCACCTCTCGATTGGCTCTTGGACAACACCGGGCCGATTGCACGCACTGTGACGGATGTGGCGATCGCTTTGGGAGTGATGGCCGGGGAAGATCCCCTGGACTTCAAGACGACAGGATCCCCGGCAAAGGCGCAGGCAGGGCCTTATACACAGTACCTAAAGCCTGATGCCTTGCGCGGCAAACGTTTTGGAGTGCCGGCGTTTATTTTTACAAGCACCGGCACACCGTTGCAGCCGGAGACGAAGGCGATGCTGCTAAGGACCCTGCAGCTGGTGCGTGCAGCGGGTGCCGAGGTGGTGCTTGATGACACGCTGCTGCCGAACAGCTTTCTGGAAGCTGAGAAGAAGGTGGATACGGGGCCCTATCGCCGGGACGGCGCCATGCAGTGGCTGCACGCGTTTGGCCCGGCAGAGTACCACGACGCAGAGCAATACCGGGCGGCGACCGGGCGATCGCTGCCACCGGTGTTCACAGGGGTGAGCGGGTCGCTCGATGATCTGGTCAACGTCTCGGCAGGCGAGCCGGCCGGTCCACCGACGCCGGAAGCAGAAGCACCTGGTGCGGCTCCATCCTCAGGTGCTCGTCGAGGCGCGGATCGGATGCGCAATCTGCCGAAGCAAACGGTGTTGCGGGACGATCCGAAGGCGCAGGAGACTTACTTCGGTCCACGCGCCGCGATGCTCGCACGCTATGTCGAAGCTCTGGAACGATTTCACCTGGATGGGTTGATCTATCCCAGCGCGCAAATGCCTCCACCTGACGAGACCATGCCGCAGAATGGCAAGCTCTCCGGCGGACCGCACTCAGAGACAGGGTGGGTCAATAAGATTGGTGTTCCGGCGATTACGGTGCCGGCAGGTTTCTACCCGAATGGGCTGCCGTTCGGCCTCGAGATCAGCGCCAGGCCCTGGCGGGATGGTGATCTGCTGGGATGGGCTTACAGCTTCGAACAGGCGACCAAACTGCGGCGTCCACCCGTGTTGGTCGACAGCGGCCTCTCTACTGTCGGGCCATACTCACAATAGGGAGGGAAGCGGACCCACGCTGCTGGTGTCGCTCAGCCGAGATCTTTGGTGTGAACCGAAGGACGGCTTAGTGGATCAGCAGAGGAGTGGCGGAGAGACAGGGATTCGAACCCTGGATACCTTGCGGTATACACGCTTTCCAAGCGTGCGCCTTCAGCCACTCGGCCATCTCTCCACAGCGCATAATCTGTTTTGAATCTACCACGAGTGTTTCAGTAGCCGAGAGTGTCGCTCCCGAGCCTCGGAACACGGTGTGACTACTCCGCCGTCGCGTAGCCAAGGCCGCTTAGGACGCCGCGCATGTACGCGAAACTCTCCATAACTCCCGGCAGTGGATCCTCTTCCTTGATCTCGTACTCGAGATCGGCATAGCCTTTGTACCCTATGCGGATGAGCTCCTGAAAGATGGACCGGATCGGCATGACGCCTTCGCCAACGGCTACCTGACTGTCCTTGGCGTCCTGCCTCGACAAATCCTTCAGGTGTAGATCAAACAAGCGCGGGCCAGCCTTGCGAATTGCATCGACGACGTCGACTCCGGCCCGCATCGTGTGGCCGACGTCAATACAGCATCCGATCCGCGGATCCATCGACCCAACCGCGTCCAGGACAGCAAGAGGCGACGGCCACTCCTTGTCCTCAGGGCCATGATTGTGGATGCCGAGACGGATGTTGTATTCCTTCACAAACCTCTCGACGCGTGGCAACGTGGCATGGGTCGGGGCACCGACGATGAGCGAGATGCCTGCCGCTTTGCAGTACTCGAACTTAGCGCGAACGTCGGCATCCTCATCTTTCAGGAAGTAGATGGTGCCCGCAGCCGTCAACGTGAGACCCGCTGCCCGATAGAGCTGCGCGTGTTGCTGCACGTCGACGGAAGATCCCATCGGCAGATGCGTGTCTTTGATGTTGAGGTATGGCGTTCGCAGCTGCTTCATGAAGTCAATCAGGTGAGCCGCGTCGAACTTCCTGAAGGTATAGCTCGCAACTCCCAGCTTTACAGGAGATGGAGAAAGCTCGGGGTGTATTTGCGCCGGGAGGCGAGAGACAAAGGGAAGAGCGCTGCTGCCTGCAAGCACGACCCCTCCGCGGACCAGCGTACGGCGTGTAAGAAAACGTTCCATGCAGCGGATACTATGAGCCTCGGCGTTTTTCGTCCAGAGCTGCGCTCAAGTCTCAGCGCTATAAGCAGGGTGCGCGATCGTTTGGGATCCCCGAAACAATATCTACCTGCCGCCGATGTTCTCTCCGTTCCGCTACACTGTCTTCGTTGAATCGACACAGCACCTCAGGATGGATGATGCCTCTTCTTTCTCGACGAACACTTCTTGCGCATGCGGGTCTGGCTATGGGCGCTGTGGCAGCAGCTCCGGCAGCGGCCGCGCTCGCGTCTCAGAGCCCTTTCCGCATCGCCGTCATCTCGGACGAGATCTCTGACGATTTTGATCATGCGTGCTCTGTGATCGCCAGGGATTTCGGTCTGGAATGGGTTGAGCTTCGCGAGATCAATGGCAAGAACTTACAAAAGCTGAGTGATGACGAGATTGCTGCAGCGCGAAAGACGCTCGCGAAGTACAACCTGCGCGTGACTGATATCGCCAGTCCGCTCTTCAAGGTTGATTGGCCAGGCGCACCGCTTTCCCGCTACGCCGAGAGACGGGATCAGTTTGGCGCGGATGCCACCTTCAAACAACAGGATGCCGTTCTTCATCAGTCGATCCATCTGGCGAAATCGTTTGCGACTGATAAGGTGCGGTGCTTTGATTTCTGGCGACTGGACGACGTCAAGCCGTATCGGCATTCCATCAATGACAAGCTGCAGACGGCTGCCGAAGAGGCGCGCAAGCAGGGGGTCATGCTGGTGCTAGAGAATGAGTTCGCGTGCAACACCGCCACGGGTCGTGAAGCTGCTGAGACCCTTGCCGGCGTTCCGTCCCGCAACCTTGCACTGAACTGGGATCCGGGTAATGCTGTTATGCGCGGGGAACTCGACGCCTTCGCTGGCGGCTGGGACGCACTGCCGAAAGACAGGATCCACCACTGTCATTGCAAGAACGCGGTAAAAGATGCAGCGGGCAAGATCGAGTGGGCCCCTGTGAACACGGGCTTCGTCGATTGGACTGCGCAGTTCCGCGCCTTGAAGCAGGCGGGATATCGGGATGCCGTCAGTCTGGAGACGCACTGGCGTGGGGCTGGTACGCCGGAAGCCTCAACTCGCGTGAGCTGGGACGGCATGAAGCACGCGCTCGCGAGCGCCCAGGCTCTCTGAGGTTTTAGCTCCGAGCTGACAGGTCTTCTCTTCGTGGAGCAAAGCTTCTATGTCTGATAACACATATTATGTCTAGTCGAGCTGTAGCGCCCAAGTAGAGAAATGTCCGGTTTTTGCAAAGTTGAAGTGTCCAAACTACCCTCCCGAGAGTTGGCGGAGGCGGAGATTAGGACTTTTGACGATGAGTGGAAGCGAGCTGCACCGGATCGAGGTCTTGTCAGAGGTTCTCGCGCGTAAGCGGACAGAGGTTTCAGCGGCTGCGATTCCCACAGACCTTGAAGATCGCAAGAGTGGCAACTTTACACATCCCACCGCACCACGATGAGGGCTCTTACTAACATTCCTATTAACCCTATTACCCTGTCGTTTCTGCTGAGCGCGAACACGTTTATGTGCTGTCATTTTTTTATAACTTTCCCTTGCTGGTTAAAAAACCAATGAGCAAGGGTGTAGCAACGAGTGTTATCACAGTGATCCCGACAACGCATGGAGGTGTCGAGATCAGACTTCCGAAGGAAAAGGACTTTCCCGAGTTTCTGACAAAGAGTAATCCCGATAGAAGAGACATAATTGCAGAAAGGCCTGCGAAGAGCGCATCTTGAGGAAGTTTTGCCCAAGGATGACCTGGTACGACCGGCACTAAATAAGCAATGATTAGCAACAAGCAAAGAAGGCAAACTTGAACAACGAAGAACAGCCACATCAGAATTTGTGGGAGAAGATGAGAGTCATCTTTCGTCGGTTGCTCGTACTCCTGCATCAGTTGTCTCCCTAGCCTACCTAATTCTACTGCGGTTGGTTCCCATCAGGCATCGGGGGGAAGGGGCTTGAAAATTAACGTACTTGTTACCTTATAGTGCTGCGGGATGTCATTGAAGAACAGCTGGTAGGGATTGTATCCCGCCCTTACAAAGCCGTATCGAGCCCCGAGCTGGTAGCCAGCATCTCCTGCTTTTCCAGTTGGACTACGATGAATGTATTGTGCGAAAAGATCGTCAAATAACCCGCCAGGTGTTCGAGCCGTAGATGTCGTCGTGCCTAGACTACGCAGGATTCTGCTACAGGTGGTCGTGCAGTTTGAAGAGAAAAGATTATATGCTCCGTCTGGATGCTTCTTGATCTCTGCAATGACCGCTTCGGCCTCGGCAGGAGTTGTGGAAATCGTAATGCTGGAGAATTTGGTTCTAAGGTCGTCTGGAGACTTGAAAGTCTCAAATCCGAAGCTGTCAGTTCCTGGAGTTCCGGTGAGAGTGTGCGTGAAATTGTAGTCAGGCACATAGTGATCGGGTCCAAAGCTTCGTATTGCCGACTGGTTATTCGATTGATCATATGCGAGCAACATCGTATGGCCAGGAGAACCAGCAAAGACCATATTTGATGGTTCGTAGAAAATGGTGATGTCCTTCCCATCAGGATCGGAATACTTTAGCGGATTCTGAGCACCATAAGCATATTTGTTCAAGGTGTTTGAGGGATTCATCAAACGGTCTTCCGTAAGATTAATTTCATCTGGGCTTGTCCACCTTCCCATTGAGCTGGCGTAGTATCTAGCTCCGAAGTAGTCGAGTCCTGATTCGACATCCCTTTCTTTGCCGGTAAAATGGTGCTCGGTAGCGTCCGGTCCGTTACAGACCTGTCCGTCACCGAATGCCAGGCTAGTGCATTGTTGATCGACTTTGCCCGCGGCCAGATCGGTATCGAGGACTTCCATGCGCACTGTACCGAGAGGATCGCCGAGTGGGAAGTGCAGGCCAGCTGAGCTGTAGCTTGCAAGCAGAACTCCCGAAGCATAAACGTTCGTGTGAATCCAATTATCGTTGCCGTCAAGCTCCGTCACCTGTTCGCCCGACGGTCCCACGAGGTACTTGGCCGTGATCGACCCGGAAGTTGGAGCTGTGCTGCCGGGGCAATTGAAGGTCGGGGAAGATCCCTTTGCTACCCGCTGCCCTTCAGCATCGTAGAAATACTGTGTATAGCCTTCACCCACGGTGCTGTAAGAAGCGCAGAGACGGCCTTCAGCATCGTACTTATAGTAGTGGACTCCATCGCTGAGTAGATTGCCGGCCGCATCGTGTCCATTGTCCATGCCTTGCGTTGAGTCTGTGGGAAGGACTCCGTTGAGGGAAGTGAAGCATAACCTATTCGAGCCTGGGTGTGGGCAGGGCGATCCGCTCGTACCATCATAGTCAGCGGTGATCGTCTGCTGTGTCGACGAGCCGTTATAAGCCACATTTTGTGAGAGCCGGTTGCCAAAGGAATCATAGCCTTCGGCCATCGCATAGCCTTGATTAGGCCCAGTGCTGCTCGATCCACTCATGAAGCGATTGAGCGAGTCATACTGTAGCGTCCAGGTACCGTTCACGCTATCGAAGGAGCTCATCAGGTTGCCGACGCCGTCGTACCCTCCGGCGGGTACCTGATACTCGTAAACCGTACTCTGCCCCAGAGAGATTGTGCAGCACAGAGCTAAAACGAGGAAAGAGCAGATAGCTGCAGATCTCCGAAAGCTAAAACCACTGTTCTTCATAATCAGCCTCTCGAAACCAAATCGACCTTGCACTGAAAAAGTACAGCTCATCGATGCTGCCATAGCACTTCTTGTGATTTCTGCTTCCGAACACTTCAAGGGATAACTTGTATTTAGCTCGGGTGATTAGATGAGCATGTGCACGAACTTTGCATAATGCCTCAGATCATAAGAACAAAGCTTCTCAAGCTTAATGCCTGATTGCCGTCAGAACGGATTGTGGGAAGGCAGGGTCGTCACTGAGTTCCTGAGGCTGGCACTGTCGTTGTGTCAACAGAAGCGGAAGCGTTCGTCACCCCGGAGTACACAACCGAATAGGTTAGGCCCGTGCTGTCAGGCAGTCCAAGCATCGGAGTGACAGACCCATCACTTCCGTAGTAGTCGAGATCCTGGAACCACTGATCCCAGTCCCCAGGCCCGCTGGAAGAGTCTGATACCAAGGCAGCCGTGTAGAGATTATCGCCAGCGTAAGGTGTCAGATCGAGCGTTCTCGTCTGCCATTTTCCATGAACCGTGTCGTTGTTGAGGGTCTGTCCAGCGCTGTCCGTCGTAACCCAGTTCAAGCCGAAGCCGTTGCCGCTCGGATCCTGCAGGTAGAACGAGATCCCACCCTGAGTAGAGCCCGACTGATACTGTCGCCAAGATATCTTGTCACCAGCTTGGATCGGTTGGTTTTCCGAAGCTTAGGAACCATGCCGCAACCTGAGCACTCCCGCAATCGGAACAATTTGTTGCATGTAGATGGACGGCGGGTGCAGCTGAGCTAATACTCACTTCAGGAGTCACAGCTGTGGCAGAGTACTTATCGTGTGTTACACGCCCCCGATTGTCGTATTCTCGAAGACGCGTAAGTAGTGGAGAGCTCGAGCCGGAGGGTATACCCAGCTGCGCGTTTGTCAGCCCTAAAGGACCATACGCTGAAGGCACTGTGCTTCCATCTGCTAGGAACAGAGTGTGAGGATGGCTCGGATCGTCCCAGGTACTCGTGACACTTGCCAATCGGGAAGCGCTGTCATAGCCGTAGGTAAAACCAAAACTGTTCACTGCGGCTGCGCCGTTTGTAGAAGAGATGACGTTGCCCGCCTGATCGTAAGTCCAGTTCAGTAAGCCCACGCTCGTAGAGCATGGTGCTACGGTACATTGCTGTTCCTGCGTGATCCTTCCCATCGGATCGTAGGCAAAGATCTTCTTCCAGTTGAGCGCCCCGCCCGAAGCACTGAGCGCCTGCGATGAACATACGCCGGCCTGCGTCCACTCAGCGACGAGTCGTCCCGACGCATTCGAAACGGAAGTGCCGTCGGGCATTACATCGTAAGCGAAGCAAGAACTCGGAGTGGGATCTAAACTACTGCCGACCGGAAGTGTGTAGCTTTTTGAAGTGATGCGGTTGAGAGCGTCATAATTGTATGTCGTGACGACTCCGCGCGCATCGGTTTTTAGACGAAGATTGCCATTCCCATCGTAACCGCTCGAGCAATTCGTATTCGATAACTGGCCGTAACAAACAGTACCCGTTTCTGGATTTGTGGAGGTGATCAAGCGAGACATACCGTCGTATGTAAATCTCCGACTCCTGGCTACATCTCCGCTAGCGCCAGATTGGACTGCACTCGTCAGATTGCCTAGCAAGTCATATTTGTAATCAGTCCGATATGCGGGCTTCCCTGTAACGGAATCCGGTTCCATAAGCTCGGTAAGTCGTCCAAGCCCGTCGGTGAATTGCTGACGTTGCCTGCCGAGTTCATCCGTCTTTGTCGTGACGTTGCCCGTGTAGCTCCAGGTCTGCGAGTTCCCGTCAGGCAGGCTGATGCTGGTCGTTCGGCCAAGTACGTCATAGTAAGACGTTGTTATTCCGTCAGTTATTGAGGTGCCGCTACGATGTGGGTTGCTGACGGTAAACAGGCGCCCAAGCGCATCGTAGACGGTATCAGTAATCATGGCTCCGGATGGGTCGGATGTGAGCGCGCTTGTCACCGGCCGACCTAACCCGTCCAGGCTGATCTGTTGGGTTAGGTTGCTCGCATCATTGATGCCTTGCGCGGAAGAGTAGGATGGCAGCGGCACCGATGAGGATACGTCAGTGTAGGTGTAAGTCGTCTGACCGATCGGGTTTGTAAGGGTAGTTGCTCGGCTCATCGCGTCGTAGACATAGTGGGTGACTTCTCCATTCTCATTCGTGGTCGAAACTAGCACTCCGGAAGGATCGTCGTACGTAAAAGCTGTGCTGTGACTCACTCCGTTCGTCGAAGGCCCGGTCACGGTTTAGGGAAAAGTCCCGAGGCGTCATAGACCATAGTTGTAGCGTTGCCAGCAGGGTCCACCACAGTTGTGGGCATCCCGCTCGCATTGAAGACGGTGCTCCTCGTAAGCGAAGGCCCCGTGCCGGTCCAGGTCGTCACCGAGGTCTGATTGCCGAGTATGCCCTGGGGGCTTCCGTTGTTCTCGTCGTAGCCGTAGGAGGTGTAGGAAGCCGTGTCGCCGGTGGAGGGACTACATGCGCTCGCTCCCGGCAGGGGCACACAAACGGAGGTTGGTATGTCGATCAGGTTCGCCGCAAGATAACCGGCATCGTCCTGCCACTTGTAATGCGTGGTGGTCTGGCGCAGAAGCGGCCCGGGTGAGCCTTGGCCCCAGTCGGACTCGTATTGATATAGAAGCTTTCCGAGTACGAGTGGAAAAGGCGTGGGTTGGTAGGGTGACTGGTTTGTACCGGCCGGTTCCTGCGCGCCTTCGTCGTCGTAGAACAACAGATTTGTAGCACCGGGATTTTGCTGATCACCCGAGCAGGCCGTATCCCTGTCGTTGTCGTAAATGAAGCAGGTCTGCTTTACAAGCCCATTCGAGAGCGTAGTGGTCGCCTTACGACGTACTTGGTTGGTCGATTTAAGGACACCAACCAGTTCCCCAAAATTCCCACTACCCGTATAGCTGTAAGTTGTCGTCGACACGGTTCCCGCAGTCGCATCGATGTACTGCGTGGAGGTCTCGGGCGAGCAGGGACCGCCCCCGTGTACGATTTTGTTTCCTAGGGGGTCTGTTTCAGTCCCGTGCCACACCTGATTTGAGTCATAGCTGAAATCATAGGTCCAGGTATCGCTTCGTTTACCGGTGTTGACCGTTCTTGACTGGATACTGCGTGAAGGACCAGTAGTACTGCAACCGCCTCCAGTAACCCAGTTGTAAGTGACCGTAGCGCCCGTGGGGTATGTGAGGGTCGTGAGATCGCCGTAGCCGTTATAGTCGAACTTCCATTGAGTACCATTGGGCAGGGTAACGGATGAGATTGCCACCAGATGCGATGCCGGGAGGGCCCCTACGTCAGGATTATTGAATGGCGAGGTAACGGAATAGTTCGTGTAGCAAAAGGTAAGCGGAATCTGAGGTGATCCTGGCGGGCCCGGGTACTGGAAGGTTTGGCAGCCTGGCTGCGGCCCATTGGCCTGGTAGTTGCTTGGCATGGGCAAAAAGCGTCCTAAAGAGTCGGTATAGCTCGCGATGGGACCGACTGTGCCTTGACTGACGCCAGCTGCATTTGATGTAAGGTTGGGCGTGATGCTGTTGCCGTTCGGGTCTGAAAAGACGCCATTCCGGTATCCAACGCCATCCGGTCCCAGCCATGTTTGCTGCGTCACTGCGCCTGTCGTAGAGTTGTATTCGGTATCGATGAGATATCCGGTCGCATCAACGGAACGCTTTGGACCGCCAGTTGGTGTTGTTTGCGCTAGGAGGTGCACGGCACCGGAAGAATCCACGAGTGCTGGTTCAGTAATGGTGTACTGAGTGGGTACGTTGGAAGAGTTTGAACTGTAGTTGTAGCTCTCACTTAGAGTCATTATTTGGAAAAACGGGGAGACGGAGAAAGCAGCGCCTCCTCCTATGAATTGATAGACTTGATGCTGTAAAGCGCCCGGCTCGTTCGGATTAGGAGCTGGCCCAATCGGTGGCGTAAGAATCCAGTTGTCCGCGTTGAAAACGATCTCCAAAGTAATAGGAAGCAGTGAGCCCCGCTGCTTGTAGCTAAGCAGCGGAATCTGGATATTCAGATTTCCATTAGTGACGTTGACGGATTCGACTGAGTTTTCGGCATACATTTGGTATGCTTGCTGGCCAATCGTGACAGCGTAGGAGTTGTCTTGTGCGAGTCCGGTGACCGGCGTGAGAAATAGACTCAGCAGAGTAGTGGCAGCGGCCAAATGCAAGGCATGCTTCGGTGGGCTCTCCCGCTGAAGCATCGCCGGTGACTTCCTGCCAAGTAGTTTGGCACTGAAACGATGAACCTTCGCGGAAAACAAACCAAAGTCAACACCGCAAGGGCGCACACGCGCCAGAATGAGGCGCGGAGGGACAAAGATGGACATAGCACCCTTAGCTCAATAGTGAGAGTGTGAGAAGTATTAGTAACTACTCATCTGCGCAGCCAAGTATGCAATAGAAGACTTCGAAAGAAGATGACGAAAGTAATGTATAGGTTTGGTGAGTTGCGACAATGACCGATAGCCAGGGAACCTATGAGTGGAGGTGCTTACATTGGCTCCGCCCTTGGGCTTACCTTCTCTTACCAGCCGGCACCTGGCCAATTTCCCCAAGATAACCGAAAACCTTAAGACGACCTTCTTATCAGTCGAGCAAGTCCTCATACTCGCGCTTCTCTTACGGATTCCCGCCTCATTCGTCGATGAACAACGACACTAGCTTCGCCACAGGCATCTTTTCAAAGAAATCAAGCGCAGTTTGTTCATGGCCTTGTGGGTGCTGCTCCCGCCATAGAACCCGCAACAGCGGCGGCCACGCCTGCCGTAGGTAACGCGTTCGAGACACTTTCGCATGACAGGGGAGGCAAAGCGTGATCATCAGCTTCGGGTCGCTGTTTCCAGGCATGCGATGGTGCACAGCGACGGAGCGCTTCCCTCGCTTGAGCGTGGTACAGCCCGGCACTGCACACCTGTACCCGTCGCGAGCCAGGACCTCTTCCCGATGGCCGCCGAAGTATTCTTCATCCTGCCGTTTTAGCGTGTAGCAGGTCGCACAGAGCCCCAAGGCGAGAACCTTATCGTTCCCGCATGGGCAGCACATCGATTGCTGGGCTAAACGCGTCATCGCCTACATGACCCGTCGCGGAGCGTCGTCCAGGATCTCGATCTCCACCATCCAGCCGTGAATGCGAAAACACGCGCCATCGTCACAACGTACCGTGAACGCAGCTTCCAGGTCGAACTGTCCGCTCACTCCGTCGAGCATCTCGCCCCCGATCACTTCCCCTTCGATCACCGTCTCCAAGCCGTCAACCAAGACCCGCATCAGTTCCCTCCCCTGCCCAGGTACATATAGACCGTGTTCCTTGAGACGCCCAACTCTTTCGCGAGCTTGGTCTTCGACTCGCCGGCCGAGATCCGCTGGAGGAGAGCGACGGCTTGCGCCGCCGTCAAGGTCCGCTTTCGCCCCCGGTAGGCGCCGCGCTTCTTCGCGAGCGCGATGCCCTCTCTCTGCCGCTCCCTGATCAGTTCCCTTTCAAACTCTGCAATCGCTCCCATCACGCTCAGAAGTAGGTTCGCCATCGGAGAGTCCTCACCAGTGAAGATGAGGCTTTCCTTCACGAAGCAAACCTTTACCCCCCTTGCCAGTCATCTTCTTGACCAGCAGCCGCAAATCATCGAGGTTTCGCGCAAGCCTGTCCATGGAGTGACACAGAACGGTATCGCCTTCGCGAACGAAGTCGATCATCTGTTCGAGACTGGGGCGGTTGCGATCACGCCCTGAGACCTTGTCGGTGAACCGCTTGTCCAGGTCGAGGCCATCGAGCTGGCGCACTTCCTTCTGATCAAGCGCGCTCACGCGCAGGTACCCGACTTGGAGACCTCGCCGGGCAGGTGCTTCCTGAACTGTCGTCCTAATAGACTTAAGGCTTTGCTTCACGATATGTAATAACAACGCAGAACAGAGTCTAGTAGTACGAGGTTTTGCGTCATCTTGGGTGTACTACATGCGTATACCTCAACCGTACGTCACAATTTGCTACCTCTCCAACGGATACGCACGCTACTGCAATGTGGCCCGAAAACCTGTGGAGCTCTATGACTTCTCCGAACGGCCGCTCGACGTTCGCTGGAACGGCATGCTGCTTCCCTATCGCGTCTTCCGCAAAGACCAGCGTGCTCAGTCAACCAGCCACCGTGGAGACAAGCGGCTCAGCCCGCGCTGACCCTTGTTAGACTCAGCAGGGCCTCAAGCGGGCGACGAAGGTCATGACCAACGGTGAGAAGACTGTCTATAAGAAGAATCCACGAGCCATCTACGGGCCGGAGTTCGTCGAGAAATTGGGTTCGCGCGCCGCGGTGATATGACGGTCTTGTGGGAAGGGTGGAACGATGAAACCGTCCCACCCTTCCCACAGACCTTGAACAGCGCCGAAGAACAGCGTTTCCCACATTACGCACCGCATAAACGGAGACGGTCTTACATTGACAGATCGCTTTGCGCAGCGAACGACGTATTCCCTTTACACCAGCTGCCTAAATACCTGGTCCCCTATAGGACCAAAAGACGCGAATCTGTGCCGCGCGCCCAAAAGCGTCGCACCAGTTCTTCAAGCTGGATCGAACGACACGGACGTTTAAGCCGTTCTCCACTTCGACGTGGTCAGCAGCCTGGTAGAGCTTGGCCCATGCCATGTCGATCTTCCCCTGTGAATCCGGTTGTACTGGACCAACCCAATAAATCGGTCCGGCTGGCCCTCCGGCCGGCACGGAGGTGTAGAAGTACTCAACCCGGTCCACTGCCGTGTAGATGTTTCCACTTGGCGTTGTTCCAGGAAGACGAGCGTCGACGTTCTCGCATTGCGTGTGATTGTAGCCACAGGCCGGATCGGTCTGATCGACATTGTCGTTGGTTGCGTTCGCCCAAACCACGGGGCTGGTGGTGACGTACTGCTGCCGCAAATCGACTGGTGAATGGGTAAGATACAGCTTTCGTTCTTCCGGAGAGGCAAACTCAAACGCTTTGTCAGGCATGGGCAGATCCTTGATAGGAATAGAGGTTTCAGGCCCGGTTTCGTCCGATGAGGGTACCACAGGGAAATTATCGACAGGCTTGAGCCGGACATCTTAATAGGCGAGAGGTCGCCAGACGATTTCTGTGGACGGGTGCATCACGACACCGAGACGATCAGGCCATCACGTGGCAGTCTTGATGGCTCGATCGAGAACTTCGAGAGGTACGAGGATGACGGGCGAAGCTTGCACAACCCGAGCGCTGCACGCTAGGCCTAGCTGTTGCCAAGCAAGAGTCGCTCAGCCTCCGAACCATCTTCAGCAACTACAATCCTTTCGTGAGCAAAATTGCCGAGATTCTGCTTTCAGAAGATGACGGGCTAATTTGCCCGGACGTAGGGCCGTGGTCAGAGGATAAATACCGCCTCATCGCTCTCTACGACGAGCTTTTCTCGAAGGGCATGAAGGACAAATGGGACGCTCGAGTTTACGTCGACCTCTACGCGGGCGCTGGAATCGGGCGGCTCAAGGGAACCGACACAAGGCACATCGGTTCGCCGCTGATTGCGCTCGGCGTTGAGCATCCGTTCAACAAGTACATCTTCTGCGACGATGACCCGCAGAAGCTTGAAGCGCTACGGCAGCGGGTGGCACGAGTCGCCCCGACGGCTGACGTTGTTTACATCGAAGGCAGTTGCGATGAACGGGTGGAGGATATTTTGCGCGCGATTCCACGGGGATCGAGCGCTCACAAGGTTCTAAGCCTTTGCCTCGTGGACCCATACGATTTTGGGTTCAAGTTCAGGACGCTGGAGCGCCTGTCGTCTGTCTATATAGACTTCCTGATGCTGCTCGCGGCTCAGATGGACGCGAACCGTAACTACGGCGCATACATGGCGCCCGGAAGCACGAAGATAGCCGACGCATTGGGATGCCAGGACTGGCGTGTGAAATGGGAGACTTCGAAGATGGCGCGCGACCGCTTCCCGGTGTTTCTCACGGAGCAGGTTTCTGAAAGTCTGTCGAGGCTCGGATATCTGCCGAGAACGGCTGCCGACATGAAGCGGATAAAGACTTATGACAACAACATGGCGCTTTACTATCTCGCGCTCTTCTCGAAGAACCCGAGAGCTTATGACTTCTGGAGGTCGGTCATGAAGTATGGTACGAATCAGCGTTCTCTTTTCGGAGATTGATGCATGTCGACGAACTCAAAGATCGAATGGACGGACGCGACGTGGAACCCGGTGCGCGGCTGCACTAGGGTCAGTCCCGGTTGCAAGCACTGCTATGCAGCGAGGTTCTCAGAGCGCTTCCGAGGCGTGGAAGGGCATCCATTCGAGCAAGGCTTTGATCTCCGGCTCGTGCCTGAGAAGCTTGCCGAACCGCTCCGCTGGGCCGAGCCGCGCATGATCTTCGTGAATTCCATGAGCGACCTCTTCCAGCAGGATGTTCCGCTTGACTTCATATCGCGGGTTGCAGATACGATGCAGCTGGCGAACTGGCACACCTACCAGATCCTGACGAAGCGCGCAAAGCGCATGCGCGAGGTGCTCTCAGGCCCATTGCAAAAAGCCGCAGGCGAGGCGCATATGTGGTGGGGCGTTTCGGTAGAGGACAAAAGATACGGCCTGCCGAGAATTGCAGCACTTCAGGATTCGCCGGCAGCAGTTCGCTTCCTCTCCGTCGAGCCCTTGCTCGAAGATCTAGGCAGGTTACCGCTCAAAGGCATCTCCTGGGTCATCGTCGGAGGCGAAAGCGGTCCCGGTGCCCGCCCAATGGCAGAGGCGTGGGTGACGTCCATTATGGAGCAGTGCGCCGAGGCACGTGTGCCTTTCTTCTTCAAGCAGTGGGGCGGTGTGCATAAGAAGAATCACGGAAGAGCGCTACGGGGGCGCACTTATGACAGCTTTCCGAAACGGACGATCAACCCGACGTTGCCTCAGCAGATCCGGCAACGACATGTGCATGCGATTGAGAGCACGCCGTTGATACAGTTGGCGTTTACCTAAATGAATTCCTGATTCGTGCTTCATGTCCTAGAAGACAGCGAGGCACGAATGAAGTGAGGGCGTTCAGAAGGCCTTGCCTTCTACGCGCGATATAAAGTTCATCTTCTTTCTAAACGCGGTACGCGCATTAAACGATTGCGGCAGCAGAATGTCATCAGCATATGAAGTGATGACCTCTTTTAAGAGCGCGTGAAAGAGGTGCACATTAACGACGATGCTCTTTTGATCTTCAGTGATCTCTACGAGCGGCAGTGCGCCGCGTTTTAGTCGCCATGCGCCTTCCGCTTCTGACTGATGCAGCAGTCCGCACCGGATCTCCGTGTAGAACCTTTCCGCACTGTGGACTGTGAAGTGTTCAGAAAACGCGGTGCCAGTCAGGAAATCAACGAAGTATTGCTTGCCCTTTCCCCATGGCGTGCTCCTGGTTCCTTGCCTGAACTGCTGCAACGTTTCCACCAGGATGCAGTCGAGCGAGAGAACGGCAAAACCGCTAGTCTTCCTCAGAAGTATTGAATCGATGTGGTCGAGGTACCGCGTTCTGAGCCGGTCCCTGAACATTTCCACGGCTAGTGCCCAATCGACCTCACTCCTGAATGTGAGTGACTTCCAATCGTCCACCGTGTAATTGGCTGAAATGCGCACGCGTCTCTCCTCTGGTGCTGCACGACGCCGTGTCCGGCGCAGATATGATCACGAATTGCAGAAGCTCTGGCCGGGTTCAGAGGCAGGACTTTCCAACCGAGCTTGATCTACTTGGCCGGTGAGCGCCCGAGGACAAACCACCGCTCAAGAACGTTCATCACCTCATCTTGGGTTTCGATATCGGGGGTGCGGCTTTCCACGAGCTGCCTAAAGCGTGCCGTTGAAGACTCGTGGCGTTCGTCGAGGCGCCGCAACAGCTCGACAGCTGCACTGTTTTCAGACGGGACCAAGACTGGACCAGTAACTCCGTGGCTCGCAATGCGCGCGATTAATTCAGCGGTACCCCGCGACGGGCAAACAACGTGGTTCTGGCGTTTCCTCCCGAAATACACCGTCTCGTAATCGAACATGCTACCAGGAGTCAGATCGACGGGCCGCTCGTCGGGTATCGGCATCTCCTGCGTAGCTCCGGTCGCATGCAGGCGAACCCATTCCGCAAGTGGCGTGACCTCGGTCAGATCAGAAGCGTCCCAAGCGTCAGCCGCCTGCTCTGAGGCCGAGAAGCGTTTCCTCTCTCCTTTCGCGCGGTCCTCCATTTTTTGAATTTCGGTGACCCGGATCGCGCGAAAGTGGGAAGCGGTCTCGGTATATAGCCTATCGACCAGCGACTTGCGGTCGGTCGCTCGCGTCACGCCAAGCACTTCAAAGACCGCTTCGTCGAGCTGGCGCCTGTCTGGTTGCCGCAGTTCCTCGGATAAGGCCAGAGGGCGTGCGGCGAGGTCCTTGGCTCGCTGGTAGGAGTGGCAGTCCATGAGAGCTTCCTCCACCATCCGCCCTACATCACGCTTCGTCATACTCTTGAGCGCGTCCGTCAGCTTCTTCGCGACCTCGCGGTCAACACCGCGAGGATCTGGTACATCGATTAGGTTTACATCGATGACTTCGGTTTTGAGGTTTCCCTCTGTGCCTGCGAACCTTCCGTAGAAGGTCTTAAATAGGCCAATAAGGGTGGAGTTCAAGATCGCAACGAGTACCCGCTGTTCCTGCTTTGACAGCTCGGCTGAGCCCAGATCGAAAAGGTTGTGATTACAGATGAGGCTTTCGGAGTTGCCGGGAATTATGTGCCGGTACTGCTGAGCCATGGGCCATAGCGCGAAGCCTGGGTCGACTAGACGGGTCAGGTCGTACCAGGGCTCTCGCGCAGCGCATGTGGAGCGCTGCGGAACGGGCACCGCTTTAGACTTTTTGGAAGCATAGGTCGAAACTTCACCGTGCTTCAGGTACTTGTAAACGTAAGTGCCCTTCAGAGAAGTCATGGCGTCGCTTACCATGAGCACGACACGGTCGAGATCGCGCGCGCGTATCTCTGGCCTGTCGACCTTCATGAGGCTGTGAACTTCCGGCTTGAGAAACTCGGTCTCGATTAGGTGCCAGGTTCCAGCACCGTCTTCAATGACCTTGAGTGTGCCATCTTCGACAAGCTCGCGCGGAACCCCAACCAACCTTCTGAACTCCTTGTCGCTAGCACCCTTGCGTAAGGCGAGCTGCGTAACGTCGCGGGGCATGAAAAAGTCATCGCAACCGGTCTTCACGCCGAAGCGGACTTTCGTAAGTTTGCCCAGCGGAACGAAACGCTCTTTGAAGCGACCCATGATCTCAAAGTAGAGGTCAGGTGCCCGCAGGTAGCGTCCCCACTTCCCGGCAGCATAGTCGCTTTCAACAGCATTGCTCTCTAGCCACGAAGATGCATCCGCGTCTTCGTCCAACTCCCCCTCTTCGTCCGGGGTCGCTTGCAGAACAGGCGCCTTCAAGACCGCCTTAGCGCTGACACCGTCATTCCAGAGCTCCTGTTGTGTCTTGATTGTGATCCGCCATTTGTCGTCGTGCACAGGGGCGGTGATGTTCTCGATCTGGTCTCTAAGTCTGTCCACCGCACTCTGACGCAGGGCCTCTTCAGCTTCTGCGTCTTTTCCGACGCCGCCGGTTGGTAGCGCTCCGATGAGTTCAGAGAGCGGCTTCTCGAATCGAACGAAGCGCACGGGATTCGAGTTCCTTTGGCTGGCTTCCGAGCATCGTTGCAGGACGGTGATGCAGGTCTTCACTCTAGCGTCGGCGAACCAGCGTTCCGTTGCGCTCTCTAGTATGGAGATGATCTTGAAATTTCTGAGCACCCATCCCTGCAGCGCAAAACCATAATCTACATCTAGCCATTGGCCGCTCGTCAGGAAGCCAAAGTAGCCGCCCTCCTTGAGAAATCGCGTGGCATGAGGCCAAAAATAGCAGTGCAGGTCGGCTCTCCCTCGCAACTTCATGCCCGGAAACGCTTCCTCGACCCGTTTCGCGTACTTCGCTTTGTCGGCCTTTTGAACCTTCTCCTGTCTAACGTAAGGAGGGTTGCCGACGATCGCGTCGAGTGCGGGCAGCATAACTGAAATATGCGTCCGTCCCCGGCCGAGAGGAAGCTCGCAGAACGGTTTTCCAGGAAGCACGTCGAAGAAGTCGGTGCGCGCTATGCGCGGGTAGTTTGCTTCGTCGTTGATCTCACGGGCAGCTAGATTGAGAGTCGCAAGATGGGACGGATATAGCCCGATGTCCGAACCATAGAGATCATTCAGCAATTCGGAATGGGAGCGAACCTCGTTCATCGCCCGTTTGCGATAGTAAGCGCGGACAAGAAAGCTGCCGCTGCCGCAAGACGGATCGAGAGTGACCGAATCAGAGCGCCGGATGCAAAACGAATTTATAAGATCGACCGGATCGGGGCCGGTGAAGTGCTGGCCAAGCCGATGCCGCTCTTCGGGGCTGATAAGCTTTTGAAAAATGAGGCCGACTACGTCGGCCGCTACGTCACGAAAGTCAACGGTCTCGATGCCGCGAAGAAAACCTCTCCAGGCGTCGACAGCACTGTCAGGTGCGAATACCTGGTCGTTCGCCCAGTCGTGTTCGTCTGGAAAAAGCAGCGTCTCGTAGTCTCCGCTCTCCTCCGAAGCCTTTCGGAAAAGCTCATCAATACGGCGGATCGCTTGCGCCGCAGTTTGGATCGACGGTCCGAGTTCAAGCTTTGGCAGCTGCGGGAACCGCGCCCTGAGAGCTTTATAGAAGATGAATCGATTCGTCCAGACATACGCAAGGGTGCGGGCGGCATTGTCGACTGCCTCGCGCCACTCTTCCGGCTGGCTTCTAAGGAACTGGCGGCCCTGATTGACAAGCCATTCCTGGAGTTTGGCGTCAAAAGGTTTGCTGCTCTCTGCACTTCGATAAAGATGCTCCCGCAACAGCATGACAGGCCAGTCAAGGTGGCTTTCAAGCGAGCGCAAAAAGACTTCGTCGGGCGGAAGCGACCAGTCTCGCCGGACACCGAGGACGATATCCGAGATGTCAGCGATGAGATCGGGAAGGAACTTGTTAGCAATGTGATCGAGAATGGCCGGGCGGGCAACTTCCCTCGCGGAGGAGAGATTTAGGCGGAGCTGCCAGACCTTAATTCGACGATCGAGGAGGGGCTTGTGCTGTTGAAATCGGTCCCAGAGGACAAAGGTATTTACGTCCCATGTGAAGAAGAACTGCACGCCGGCATGGTCGGCCTTCTGCTGGGCATCTTCGATCAGACCGCTATCAAATGCGGATGTAGTCCCAGGGAGCTTGACCTCGCCGGTAAGCAGAATCTTGTTGTCTGCCCCGTAAAAACGAAGGTCCTTCCTCTTGCTCTTTCCGCTCGTGGAACCCATGCCCTCGATTCGGGCTTCAACAAAGGGTGTGCGACCGTTCAGCTGGCCGAAGATCGGCCCAGCGGCTGCGGCAACTTTGGCGCAGAAGTCGACTTCGTTGATGGTTTCATTCGCAACTGCAGAGCTCACCAGTTGTAGGATAGCAGTCGACCATAGGACCCTAGAGCGGTAGTTCCCCGTCCTCAGCCGCTTTCGCCGCGGTCCGCATCATCTCGGGACCGTTGTTCCGGACGTTGCCTACCTTGGGATTCGCCTCATACACCTCCATCTCGTTTGACTCGTAGGGTCGCAGCAGATTAAGTGGCAGCCGCTCCGTTTCTTCCCTGTCGAGCCAGCGATCGTAGTCTCGCGCGTGGAGGATCACAGGCATGCGCGAATGAATCCGGCTCATCATCTCATTCGCTTCAGTGGTCACGATGGCGAAGGATTGGAGCCAGTGACCCGCACTGTCTTTCCATGCGTCCCACAGACCGGCGAAGGCAAATGTCTGGCCGTTCGTCAGTTCGAAGGCATACGGCTGCTTGGGAGGCTTCCCTTCCTTCGGGTCGAGTAGGCAGTCGGCGTTGCCGCCGACCGCCCCTCTAAGAACCGTGCGTGAGAGTTTCCAACTCACATGGCTCAAGCCTTCCAAACGCCTCTTGCGAGACGCAGCGGCGGTTGTAGCTGAGACGGCTATGCAGTTGACGATGGCACTCGGGGTGTAGAAGCTGGCGGTTCGTCGCGCCGTCGTGCCCGCCGAGGACCTTTGGGACGACGTGGTGGCTGTGCCACCCGGTCTCCCGGGAGATCGGGAGACCGCACGCAGGACATCTGCCGCCCTGCGTCCGCCAGAGGTAAAGCAGGACTGCACGACCCGCAAGGGTGTGGGCCATGAGCCTGCTCTCACGTTCCTCGAAGTACATCTCCCACGCCGGATGGTATGGGTTCGAGGCTCGCTTTACCTTGGTATAGATGGAGAACGGCAGAGAGGTCGCATGGAACAGCCACACAGTCTCCTTGTTCCCCTCTCGCTTCCGATTGCCGAAGAAGCACCACGAGCGGCCACCACGGCGTGCGAAATACCGTCGCATGAGCCACCGTTTGCCCTTCCGTGGATGCCGCCTCAAGGCCCAGCGCCAGAGTGCGATGAAGATGGCACGGTCTACGCTGCTGAAGATGCGTGTGCTCTTGACGTGACGGTGATACATCGCCCAACCCCGAATCATCTGGTTGAGGTCCGTTATCAGCCGCCATGCCGGAGCACTTAGCGACTTCTTCACATGGGATCGCACCTTTTCAAGGAACGTCTGGATGTTCTTCTTGGAAGGCTTGACCCACAGCTTGCCATGGCTGTAACGACGCACATTCTGGCCGAGGAAGTCGAAGCCTTCCTCGATGTGCGTGATCTTCGTCTTTTCCGCCGAGAGCTCCAGTCCACGCTCGAGCAGGAAGCTCTCCACCAGCGGCTTCACCTCTTCATTTAGCAGTTCTTTCGTCTTGCCGGTAATGATGAAGTCGTCGGCGTAGCGGATCAGATGAACGCCTGCCTTGCGGCCCCGGTCCGATCCTTTCCCGCGCAACGGGTATTGCTCCCGGAGACGCAGATCGAGACCGTCGAGTGCAAGGTTCGCCAGCACGGGCGAGATGATCCCGCCCTGTGGCGTCCCCTGCTCGGTCGCATAGAGGACCTGGCTCTCCATGTATCCCGCCTTCAGCCACTTGCGCAGAATGGCTCGGTCCATTGGAACGTGAGCCAAGAGCCAGTCGTGGCTGATGTTGTCGAAGCAGCCCCGGATGTCGCCTTCCAGAATCCACTGTGACGAACCGCGGCGTCTGAGGGCAATCGCGCACCCATCCACCGCGTCCGCGCAGCGGCGCTTCTGACGAAATCCGTACGAGTTCTGGTCCGCCGTGGTCTCCGCCACAGGATCGAGCGCAAGCAGGTGAAGTGCCTGCATGGCCCGGTCCTTCACCGTGGGGATACCCAGCGGACGCAGCTTGCCGTTCGACTTCGGGATGTAGATACGCCGCAGCGGAAGAGGGCGATACCCTCGGCCGCGCAACGTACCGACCGCATCCATCTTCTTCTCCGGAGTATCCCAGCTCTCGCCGTCCACTCCGGGTGTCTTTCTGCCTTGGTTCTCCGTCACTCGCCGAACGGCCAACAGCTTGCCGCTCCACGAGGTTGTGAGCAGACGCTGCAAGGCCTTCACCTTGCCCCATCTGCCTGCTTCCACCGCCTTCACGATACGCACCTGGAGCCGGCGAACCTCCACGGTCACAGAGCGCCAGTCGATCTCGCGCCAGTGACCGGGAAGGCCGGACGCCGCACCAGCGGATCGCTCCGCCTCCATCTGCTTTGCGTCCTTACCCCGGTTGATCAGGCTCTCTCGTGAAGAAAGACCAGAGAGAAGTGGGCTCGCTTTCGCGCCGGACACAAGGTCCATATCCGCCCTGTTACCGGGCGGCTTGCTTGCTCTCTCCTCCTTTACCTGCATCGCCATGGTCAGGCCTCACGGTCTGATTTCCCTTGCGGGAGCGATACGGGCTTACCCTGTTCCGTTCCGATGACACGATGGGTTAGGCCCTCTCTCGAACACCGGCAGCGCTGTTTGCCCATGACGGAAGAGAATGGAACTTCCGTCCTCGCTGCCTATCAGAGCCTGTCAGCATCTTGAGGCTCCTTATTCTTGACGATGCTTTATCGAGAGTTCGCATATGCTGGCCATGCCACCAACCCTAGCTCCGACCCGCTTCGATGCTGGCAGGCGTGGACTCCCCTCGCGGTTCGTCCACCCGCCTCACGGCTGCGGCTACATTGTCGGAGGGCTTCTCAACGGAGCGTTACCGCTCCGCTTGACCTCCTAGGTACTGCCGATGGGACGGCAGGTCCGGTCGCGGGACCACGCCGGACAGTCATCGGCACGACTTTCAGGTCGCACCCACTCATAGAAGCCGCTCACAGGCACAAGGCAACGCCTTTTCTTGAATGGCTCGCGCCAGGTCGGAGCCGTGGTGATAGTTTCCGACCTCGCATTAATGGTCGTGAGGCCCTTCACATCCTCCAGATCCTTTGTGAAGAACGGAATCAGGCCCCACCGAGCCAGGACGAGTTCCCGGTCACCCGTCTCCCGGCTCTGCCGGATGATCGGCTGGTGCGTCGTCGGAGCCACGTTGTAGTCCGCATCGGGCATTGGCAGATCGGCCGGGTTTGGATCCGCGTGGAACCACTCCGCAATCCTTTGTTTATCGCTCCGACGGACGTATCGACCGCACATCAGCTTTTCCTCTACGGATCAAACTGGTTTCTCAGGGAAAACGATCGAGAATGTTGTTCCGCGCGAAGGCGCACTCGTTCGAGAACGTACCTGGATAGAGCCGCCGTGCTTCTCGATAATTTGTTTGCTGACCCATAGCCCCAAGCCGTTTCCGACCGATCCCTTTGTGGTGAAGAAAGGCGTGAAAATTTGGGCCAAAGCCACGCTGTTGATGCCCAAACCATTGTCGGCAATTGTGATTCGGACGATTGCTTTGCCGTCTCTTCTTAGTGCATGTGCGGCCCGCAGGGTGACCTTCCCATCCACGGGCACGGCATCGAGGCTGTTGATCACCAAATTCGCGAGCACTGCCGAACTTCCCCTTGAAAGGCGTTCATTTCCAGGTGGCCATCGCACTGCCGTGTAACGACGGCCCGCTTCGAAAGCATCTTGGCTTGCAACAGATCGCACACGGATTCCAGCAGAGAGGCGACACGGAATGTAATGGGCGATGTGGAGTCCCGATAGAACCCAAGGGTTTGCCGCGTGATATGAGCGATGCGCCTGAGTTCCCCATCGGCGATCGCCAGGTACTCATGAACGCCGGCAAGATCTCCGGCAGTTTGGGCCAGGTAAATCGTATTCATGACGGCTTCAAGAGGATTGTTGATTTCGTGCGCCAGGACAGCCGCCATGCGTCCAACCGAAGCAAGCTTTTCGCTGTTGACCAAGGCGTCTTCAGCCTTCTTGCGAGCGATCATCTCGGCCTGCAGCTGAGTGTTCAACAACTCCGCAGCCTCCGTCAGCTCATGTTGGCGAACTAAGCCAAGCATCAGCGCCTCGTTGAGGGCGGCTGCATCTAGTCCGAAGTCTGTTACACGATTCGTCAGCTCTGCGGCCACAAACACCTCTGTGTCAAAAGCTTATTTGGGAAGCGGCTCGTCGGAATGCGGACTGCTCACCCGTTCGGGCAAGCCGGTGATGAGATGAACATAGCTCCTCAATCGTTCTCCGATCACGATGCCTTCCGACGTAATCTCATACTCGCGTATGTCTCTGCTGTGGGCACCACCACGCATCTTGAGAACCATCATGACTGTCCTGAGCTGACCGTCGATCTCCACGTACCGCATTCTAAGGATGTCATCGGTGAGGAAGGAGATCGAGTAGCTGCTGAAGAGTAGCTTGTTGAAGTCCTCTTCCATCTCCAAGGTGCTCAGAATGGTGATCCCGACACCCGTCAAAGCGAAGATCATGCGGTAAAGCGACTCCCGGAAATCGGTTCGGAAGCCGGGCGCCAACGCCATCTCAAACCCTGCCAGCGAATCGATGACCAGACGCTTCGCACCTGTCCTTTGGACGGCGTCGATCAGCTCCTGCATCATCTCGTCCACGGACAGATCAAGCGGACGGAGATAAATGATCTCGAGGGCACCGTCTTTCTGCGGAGTTTCCAGATCGAGACCGAAGCTGGAGGCCCGCTGGGCATATTCTTCTGGCCGCTCCTCAAAGACGGCCACGATGCCTGGCTCACCTGCCCGGAGCCCGGCGGCGATGAACTGGGTCGCCAGCAGCGATTTGCCCGTCCCCGAAGAGCCTGCGACCAGGAAGCTGTCACCTTCCGGGATGCCGCCGCCTAGCATTCCATCCAGTACGGGAGAACCAGTGGAGAGGCGCCTTCGATTGGGAGCTTTTGCCTTCTTCCCTGTAAGTCCAAGCGTCCGCGAGAAAGCCTGCAGACCAGCATCACTGATGCGGAAGGTGTGCATCCCGGGAACCGACATCTGGCCCCGGAGCTTCATGATCTGGAGCTTACGGACGACGGAGTTCCGTTCAACCTGTTGGTACAACCAGAACAGGCCGTCGGCAACGGTAAACACCGGATTGTCCATCAGCTCCGCTTCGGCATACTCGCCGATCAGGAACGTCGTTGCCTCGCAGCTCGTCAGCAATAATGCGAGTTGCTGCACGAAGGTCTGCACCTCCACCTCACGGTTGCCATGATGTTCACTGCGCAGCACGGTGCGAAAGGAGTCCACAACGACGATGCCGGCATTCGAGTCCTGTACCTGCTTCGAAATCTCATTTAGGACGCCCTCTAAACCGTGTTCGACCAGTTCCGCGCTGAGATTGACGAAGCGAATGCATTTGCTCATCTTCGAGGCGTCAAAAAAGGTGTACTGCTGCTGATACCGAAGCATCTTGAGAGCGGGTTCGCCGAGAACCGTGAAGTAAAGCGCGGGTCTCTCCTCTGTGGCGTTGGCGAAGATGAACTGGTGCGCCATCGTGGTCTTGCCACAACCCGGAGCGCCCGCAACAATGTTGAAGGAGAACTCCGGGACACCGCCGCCAAGGATCTCGTCAAGCCCAGAGACTCCCGAAGGAAGTTGGTTGATCTTTACTTTGTTGTGCTGATTCATCAGGATTCCTTCCCCAGGGAATTCAAATTGGAACCGGGAAACTCCGGCCATACATCCTGCAAGAGCTGCATCGTTAGAGCCTCACCGATGAAGGTTATGAGCAGGGCGAGCAGATGGGCGATCAAAACTGACTTCGACCGAGCAGCTTCGTCCACCAGACCTTCGATAGTGCCGTCTGGATTCACCCGCACAGAGCTCAGGGCTGGAGCCTCACGTTTGGCTAAGGTCAGGGAACGGGTCAGAAGCGAGCTGAATCCTGCCGTTCCCGCCAACATACTGAGAGGACGCCGTAGCTTTTCACAGACACGACACGTCGCGACGGAGTCGGCATCTGAAACCGTCGTCTCGGCATCCTCAAAGGCCACAAGCCGCTCGGCAAGGTCTCTGATCGCCAAACTGACATCGAGTCGATTCAATCCGCATCCTCTGTTAAGGTCTTGTGCGCGCACCGGGTTACAAACGACTCCATGATTTCACAAACAGGGGTTCCCGCTGCTTCGCGCGCGCCCCTCATCGATGGTGCCGCAAGCGAATGGGGCAACTTTGCCGCTACCAACTAGGGTTGGATTCTCAACATCAAACCGCTACATCAGCTGAATTCCGGTCACTTCAGACTTTGCAAAGGATCCCTTGATGCACGTTCGTTCCACCCGATTGTTAAGCCTCGCAATCGCATCCTTGATCTCATGCTCTTCTCTGAGCGCTTATGCCGACCCGGTTCTCGTCCGCTACCCTCAGGGCTCCAGTCACAGCTATCTCGCCCTGAAAACACTGGAAGGCAAGTTGATCGCCACGGGCGAATCGGTCCAAAGCGTTCAAGGTGACCGTGTCAGCTCCCGGCTCATCTTTCACTTTCGCGACGGTTCCGTCGACGATGACCGAACGGTATTCACTCAAAACCACGTCTTTCGACTCATCAGCGACCATCCTATTCAGCGTGGTCCGACCTTTCCAAAGCCGCTCGACTTCCTCATCGACGGAACGACGGGTCAGGTCACCGTTCGCACGGAAGACGGAAAGGTGATCGAGAAACACTTCGACCTTCCGAATGATGTCTCGAACGGTCTTCCGCCGAACATTCTTTTTTGTATTCTTCCCTCCGTCTCCGAGACGAAGATCTCGTACATGATGCCAAGTGACAAGCCTCGCCTCATTCAGCTTTCGATCAAGCCGACAAAGAACATACCTTTCAAAGTCGGCTGGCTTCGACGAAAAGCGACGGACTATACCGTTCACGTTGAGCTGGGCGGCATTGCCGGTGTGATCGCACCGATGATCGGCAAAGCGCCGCCGGATTACCACATCTGGGTACAGAGCGGCGCTCCGCCTGCCTTCATCCGTGAAGAGGGACCGCTGTATGAAGGCGGCCCGATCTGGCGAATGGAAAGCATCACTCCAAGCTTTCCCCGCTAGCTCTGCTAAAGCAAAGCGGCTCTGGAATGAGGCTCACGTAAAACGATGGATGTGCACTCCATCTATCGCGAGCAGTGTTGCTCACTTCAACAATTGAAGTGATTGGTTCTGGCGTGTTCATTGAATGGCATCGGACCACTGAGCCTCAAAATCTCTTCTGTATCGAAGCGGAGACCAACATGAGGTGGAGGTCTCCATGCTCACCACAAAAGCCATTCTCCTTGCTGTTGCCTTCGGCGCACTTGCCTTGCCCGTCGTTGCTCAGACGGACAATTCCAATCACAATCAGAACGGCAACGATCAGCGGTACCAGAACCAGAACGGTTTAGACCAGAACGGTTCGAACCAGAACGGGCTAAACCAGAACAACAACCGTCAGTCTGGGTCCGATCGGAATGCAAACTACGGCAATAATCAAGGCAACAACCAGTCTTCATTCGGCAACACTGGGAACTCAGGCCAGCATCGGCATCGCCATCATCGCAACGGTCAGAACAGCACTAACACTCAGAACGGCTCCAATAATCAATCGGGCGCGCAACAGCTCGGCAATCTGCTGAACAATAATGGGGCGAACCCCCGATAGATACATGTCACCTAGCGTACCTTGATGAGGCACCTATCATGTCCGCTCTGCCTTGGCGGAAAGATCTAGCCCGTTGAGGCAGTTAGCAACGGAAAGCGTCGGGATACCCCCGGCGCTTTCGTGTTTCAACTTTGCGAGATGACACGGCCCACATCTTTGGCAGAATGTGGAAGACCTGAAGCTCAGGGTCGTTTTAGCAATTTCCAGATCGAAAGACATTTCTATGGAGTTGCAGGTGGAGGTCTCCCCACTGCCTACTTCGCTGGAAGGTTTATTTTCGTTGCCAGCAGAACCGACCAGATACAGAGACATCGAGCATTGCAGAAGTAGACGGCCCTTGAGCGTCGTCCAGCCAGAAGCTCTCGGGTGGAGCTTCGGACCGGCCTTAACAGCAAAGATGCCTTTTTCGGGTGGGCGTTCTGAGCAGTGTAGACGCGCTCCACAAAAGATGAGAGAGGAGGAAGTTTCCTCCCTCTTGCGGCCGGCTCTGCCGTCCTCCGACCCCCACCTCCGCGGGCCGTTCCCGCCCGCAACGCCCACCCCCTGAGAACAAAATCGGAATAGATCTCCTGCGCTGCGCGCCAAACAAGGTCACCAAGCCTTCCTGAGGGACTCCGTCCCTGGCGCGCGCAAGCGGCACCCTCATCTTCCGCACTTCGTTTGTGCAGACCTTCGCTTCGCTCGCCCTCCGCTGCACTCCGGAGAGGGAACCCACCGCTTGCACTTGCCGCCCCTGCTGGCGTGGGCCAGGGCCAAGGCGTGTTTGAGAACAA